>NZ_FOCM01000002.1 GCF_900110115.1 Palleronia pelagia
ATCTCGGGGTTCTCGCCGTTCATCGCGGCCAGGGCCGAGCCCGGGATGACCGGGATGTCGTCGCCGGGATACTCGTAGGAGGACAGCAGCTCGCGGATTTCCATCTCGACGAGCTCCAGCAGCTCCTCGTCATCCACCTGGTCGACCTTGTTCATGTAGACCACGATCGCGGGGATGCCGACCTGGCGGCCCAGCAGGATGTGCTCGCGCGTCTGCGGCATCGGGCCGTCGGCGGCGTTCACCACCAGGATCGCGCCGTCCATCTGCGCGGCGCCGGTGATCATGTTCTTCACGTAGTCGGCGTGGCCGGGGCAGTCCACGTGGGCATAGTGGCGGGCCTCGGTCTCGTACTCCACGTGCGCGGTCGAGATCGTGATGCCGCGGGCCTTCTCCTCGGGCGCGCCGTCGATCTGGTCGTAGGCGCGGAAGTCACCGAAATACTTCGTGATCGCCGCGGTCAGCGTCGTCTTGCCGTGGTCAACGTGACCGATGGTCCCGATGTTCACGTGCGGTTTGTTGCGTTCGAACTTTGCCTTCGCCATGAAAGTCAGCGCCTCGTCTGGTGTAAAATGGGGGCCGCGACAGGGGCTTGGCCCGGGTGGATTGACGCGGGCTGATTAGCGACCGAAAGGCGGAATTGCAAGGCCGGTCCGACCGGCCCGGCGCGCCCCGTCAGGGCCGCGCCGCGATGGCCGCCTGCGCCTGCGCATCCAGCGCGTCGCGGTCGAATTCCACGCGCGTCTGCCCCGGCTCGGGGGTGAACCATTCGGCGTTGCGGATCAGCCAGTTCTCGAGCGCGCGCGCCCCGTCCGTGGCCAGGTTTTCCAGCTGCTCTTCCTTGCCGCGCACCAGGCCCGACCCGACGATGGGCGCGATGTTCTCGACCCCTTCGAAGGCGGTGATGCGGTGCGGCTTGGCGTTCAGACGCTGCTGGGTGGCGTTGTCGTAGACGTTGACCTCGAAGATCAGCGCCGATTTCGGGGTGTAGATCACCGGCAGGCCCGGCAGCGCCAGCACGTAGCCGCCGATGGCGATCCCGAGATGGTAGAGCCCGTCGCCGTCATAGCGGCCCAGCCGCGCCTCGACCGCGTCGGCCAGGGCGGTGGTCAGTTCGTCCTTCGTCGCCTCGCGCGAGAACGGTCCCTGCTCCACGTCGCGGGCCTGCACGATGTTGTAGCCCAGCCGGAAGTCGCCCAGCGCCTCGGGCGTCTCATCGAGGGAATTCGCGGCGCAGCCGGCAAGCGTGACGAGGCCGACGAGGGCCAGGAGGCGGAGGATCATCGGCGGCTCCTTCAGGTGAACTTGTTGTCGCGCGGGAAGCCACGCGGCGCCATCCGGCCCGCCCCCGCGCGCTTGGCCGTCCATTCGGCGAGGTCGGTCTCGGTGCGGGTCCGACCGGCCGGGTCGCGCCACGACAGGCCCTCGGACAGGGTGAAGGTGGTGGCGTCCGACAGGCCGCCATCCTTGAACTTCTGCAGCCGCACGCCCTTGCCGCGCGCCATCTCGGGCAGCTCGTCCAGCGGGAAGACCAGGACCTTGCGGTTCTCGCCAACGGTGGCGACGTGATCGCCGCTCACGGGCTTGGCCAGCAGCGCGGTGGCGGGCGCGCGCACGTTCAGCACCTGCTTGCCCGCACGGGTCTGCGCCACGGCGTCATCCTCGGGCAGAACGAATCCGTCGCCGGCCGAGGACGCGACCAGAAGCTTGCCGCCGGGGCGGTGGATGCGCAGCTCGACGATCTGCGCCTCGTTGGGCAGGTCGACCATCAGGCGCACCGGCTCGCCCATGCCGCGACCACCGGGCAGGCCGGAGGCGGGCAAGGTGTAGAACCGTCCGTTCGACCCCATGAGCAGCAAGCGGTCGGTGGTCTCGGCGTGGAAGATGAAACGCGGTCCGTCGCCGTCCTTGAACTTCAGCTCGCGGCCCAGGTCGATATGGCCGGTCATGGCGCGAATCCAGCCCATCTGGCTGCACACCACGGTGATCGGCTCGCGGTCGATCATGGCCTCGATCGGCACGTCCTCGACCTCGACCGCCTCCTCGATCCGCGACAGGCGGTGGCCCCGTTCGTAATCCTTGCCGAACTGTTTCTTGGTCTCGCGCAGCTGGTCGGTGATCCGGGCCCACTGCACGTCGGGCGTGGCCAGCAGGTCTTCGAGCGCCGCACGCTCCTCGAGCAGGGCATCGCGTTCGCGCCGAAGCTCCAACTCCTCCAGCCGCCGCAGGGCGCGCAGCCGCATGTTGAGGATCGCCTCGGCCTGCACCTCGCTCAGGTCGGTCTCGCCGTCCCCGGGCAGGGGCGACACGTAATCCCGCTCGTCCGTGGCGCGGGGCGGAATGGTACCCCAGTCCTGCGCCATCAGCGCGCGCTTGGGGTCGTCGTCGTAGCGGATGATGTCGATCACCCGGTCGAGGTTGAGGAAGGCGATGATGAAGCCTTCCAGCACCTCGAGCCGGTGGTCGATCTTCTCGAGCCGGTGGCGCGAGCGGCGCAAAAGCACGTCGCGGCGGTGGTCGAGGAAGGCGCGCAGCACTTCCTTCAGCGAACAGACCTTGGGCGTGCGGCCGTCGATCAGGACGTTCATGTTCATCGCGAAGCGCGTTTCGAGGTCCGACTGCTTGTAGAGCATGTTCATCAGGATCTCGGGATCGACGCTGCGCGACTTGGGCTCGAGGATCACGCGCACATCCTCGGCCGACTCGTCGCGGATATCGGCGAGGATGGGCAGCTTCTTGGTCTGGATCAGGTCGGCGATCTTCTCGATCAGCTTGGATTTCTGCACCTGGTACGGGATCTCGGTGACGACGATCTGCCACTGGCCGCGGCCCAGGTCCTCCTTCTCCCACTTGCACCGCAGGCGGAAGCCGCCGCGCCCGGTGCGATAGGTCTCGGCCATGCTCTCGGGGCTTTCGACGATCACGCCGCCAGTGGGAAAATCCGGCCCCTTCACGTAGTTCAGCAGCGTGTCGTCGCGCGCGTCGGGCGTCTTGATTAGGTGGACGGCCGCATCGCACAGCTCGACGATGTTATGGGGCGGGATGTTCGTCGCCATGCCGACGGCGATGCCTGAGGATCCGTTGGCCAGCAGGTTCGGGAAAGACGCGGGCAGCACGACAGGTTCCGTCAGCGTGCCGTCATAGTTCTCGCGGTAATCGACGGCGTTCTCGTTCAGGCCTTCCAGCAACGCCTCGGCCGCCGCGGTCATCCGCGCCTCGGTATAGCGGCTGGCGGCCGGGTTATCGCCGTCGATATTGCCGAAGTTGCCCTGCCCGTCGACCAGCGGGTAGCGGACGTTGAATTCCTGCGCGAGCCGGGCCATCGCGTCGTAGATCGCCGCGTCGCCATGGGGGTGATAGTTGCCCATCACGTCGCCCGAGATCTTGGCGGACTTGCGGAAACCGCCGGTGGACCCGAGCCTGAGTTCACGCATCGCGAACAGTATCCGCCGGTGGACCGGCTTTAGCCCGTCGCGCGCATCGGGCAGCGCGCGGTGCATGATCGTGCTGAGTGCATAGGTCAGGTAGCGCTCGCCAATCGCGCGCGACAGCGACTCGGTCAGCGAATCCGGGGTGGGAATGTCTTCGGGATCGGCGGGATCGTCGCTCATGGTTCGGGGATAGCCTTCGCCGGAAGTCTGGTAAAGACGCCAAATCGCGCGCGATCGGCGAACTTTTTCTCAGTTGCGCAGTTATCTCATGGTAACCTTGTGGTGATTTGAAGGGGGCGATTCCATGATTCGATTGAGCCTTGGCTTGTTGCTTTGCATTGGCGTGACCATGGCCGTGGCCGGCCGCGACGTGGAGCGTCCGATGGGCAGCGACGATCCCGATTTCAGCGCCGCGGCCCAGGTGGCCGAGCCCGCCGAGACCACGCGTCTTGCGCTCGACGATGAACGCGGTGCGATAGAACGCGCACTGGCCGCCACGAACGCCCCAGCACCCGAACCGGAAGAACTGGCCACCATCCAGACAGCCAGCCTGCAGCCCATGCTGCCGCAACAGGATCTTCACGTTGTGACCGGCAACCGCGTCAACGTGCGCTCCGGCCCGTCCACCGCGAACCAGGTGGTCGACCAGGTCGTCCGCGACCAGCGGGTCGAGGTGCTTTCGGAAACGCCGGACGGCTGGATGCGCATCTTCATCCCTGACAGCGGGATCGAGGCCTATATCTTCGGCCGCTTCCTTCAGCCCGAGCAGGGCTGACACCACCCCTTGCGCCGCAGACGAACCCGCCCCATTCCGGTGGCGGGTTTTTCTTTGAGCGGGGACCGGCGACCATGGTGCGCAGCATTCTCATCACCGGCTGTTCCAGCGGAATCGGGCTCGATGCCGCGATGACTCTGCATCGCGCGGGCTGGCGCGTCTTCGCGGGCGTGCGCGACGAAGACAGCGCGGCGCGGTTCCGCTCTGCCGGGGTCGAGACGGCCCAGATCGAGATGTCGGACAGTGCCAGTATCGACGCCGCCCTCACCGGTGTGCTGGAGCGCACAGGCGGCACGCTCGACGCGCTTTACAACAACGCGGCCTTCGCCTGCCCAGGCGCGGTCGAGGACCTTCCGACGGACGCCCTGCGGTCCGTATTCGAGGCCAATGTCTTCGGCCTGCATCACCTGACGCGTGCCGCGATCCCCGTCATGCGCCGCCAGGGTCACGGGCGGATCGTCCAGTGCTCCAGCGTTCTGGGTTTCGTCCCCCTGCCCTGGCGCGGCGCCTACTCGGCCAGCAAATACGCGCTGGAAGGGCTGACCGACACCCTGCGGATCGAGATGCGCGACACGCCCCTCCACGTCATCACCCTGCAACCGGGGCCCATCGCGTCGCGGATCCGCGCCAATTCCATCCCGCATTTCGAACGCTGGATCGACTGGGAGTCGTCGTCGCGGCGCGCGCAATACGAGCGGAGCCTGCTGAAACGCCTCTACGAGCCGTCGGGCGGCGATCTGTTCCAGCTGCCGCCGGGCGCGGTGTCGCGCGTGCTGCTGAAGGCCCTGACCACGCCCCGGCCACGGTCGCATTACAAGGTGACGGTGCCCACCCACCTCATGGCCGCCGCGCGGCGGCTGCTGCCGCGCGCCGCGTTGGACGCGCTTTGCGCCCGCGGTTAGGGTTGCGGCCACCGCGCGGGCTGCGCAGGGTCGCCTTCGCGGCGCGGCCCGCTAAGTGGCACGGCTTGGATAACAGACGGAGATCCCATGTTCAGTGATCCGCTTTTCATTCTCGTCGTGATCGCCGTGCTCGTGGTGCTGGCGATCCTGCTGAAGGGTATCAGCACATTCGGAAAGGGCGGTGCCGATTCCGCCAAGCAATCCAACAAGTACATGCGCTGGCGGATCTACGCGCAGGGGATCGCCGTGGTGATCATCCTGATCTTCGTCTTCTTCCGCCGCACGGGAGGCTGAACCATGGTCGTACTGAACAAGATCTACACCCGCACCGGCGACGCGGGCGAAACCGCCCTGGGCAACGGCACCCGGGTCGCCAAGCACAGCCCGCGCGTCACCGCCTACGGCACGGTGGACGAGGTCAATGCCACCTTCGGCCTCGCGCGGCTGCACGCGACCGGCGAGGTGGCCCAGCAGATCGCGCGCATCCAGAACGACCTGTTCGACCTGGGCGCCGACCTTTGCCGTCCGGACATGGAGAAGGACGCCGAGGCCGAATACTCGCCGCTGCGGATGACCGACGCCCAGACCGACCGGCTGGAGCGCGAGATCGACGCCATGAACGACGCTTTGGAGCCCTTGCGCAGCTTCATCCTGCCGGGCGGCAGCGCGCTGTCGGCGCATCTGCACTTGTGCCGCACCGTCACGCGCCGGGCCGAGCGTCTGACCATGGAGCTCGCGACGCGGGAAAACGTGAACCCGGCGGCGGTGCGGTACCTGAACCGCCTGTCGGACTGGTGTTTCTGCGCTGCGCGCATCGCCAATGACGACGGCCGCGAGGACATCCTGTGGAAGCCGGGTGCCAACCGCTGAGCCACGACGCGCCGCTCTGCGGGCGGGCTGTTCCACACAACACGGATCAGCGGCCGGAACACTGCGTCAAACGGCGGAAATGCGTCGTTTTCCCTCTGTCTTCGCCCGAACCAAGGGTCTAGGGTCTGCGCCAAACGAATGGAGGATGACCGATGAAAATTCTCGTCCCCGTCAAGCGGGTGATCGACTATAACGTCAAGGTGCGGGTCAAGGGCGACGGCTCGGGCGTGGACCTGGCCAACGTGAAGATGTCCATGAACCCCTTCGACGAGATCGCCGTGGAACAGGCGATCCGCATGAAGGAGGCCGGCGACGCCGAAGAGGTCGTCGTCGTCTCGATCGGCGTGAAGCAGTCGCAGGAAACCCTGCGCACCGCCCTGGCCATGGGCGCCGACCGCGCGATCCTGATCACCGCCGCCGATGACGTGCACACCGATATCGAGCCGCTGGCCGTCGCGAAGCTGCTGAAGGCCGTGGTCGACGAGGAACAGCCGGGCATGGTGCTTTGCGGCAAGCAGGCCATCGACAATGACATGAACGCCACCGGCCAGATGCTGGCGGCCCTACTGGGCTGGTCGCAGGCCACCTTCGCATCGGAAATCAAGGTCGATGGCGACCACGCGCTGGTCAAGCGCGAGGTCGATGGCGGCATGCAGTCGATCAAGGTCAAGATGCCCGCCGTGGTCTCGGTCGACCTGCGCCTGAACGAGCCGCGCTATGCCTCGCTGCCCAACATCATGAAGGCGAAGAAGAAGCCGCTGGATGAGAAGACGGCGGACGATTACGGCGTCGACGTCAGCCCCCGGCTCGAGATCGTGAAGACCGCGGAGCCGCCCGAGCGCAAGGCCGGCATCATCGTGGAATCCGTCGACCAGCTGGTCGACAAGCTGAAGAACGAAGCGGGGGTGATCTGATGACTGTTCTGCTTTTGGGTGAAGTTGACAACGGCACGCTGAACATGGACGCCACCGCCAAGGCCGTGGCCGCCTGCAAGCCGTTGGGCGATATCCACGTTCTGTGCTGCGGCGCCGAGGCCGCCGACGCGGGCAAGGAAGCCGCGACCATCGACGGCGTAGCCAAGGTGCTGGTCGCCGAGGACGCGATCTACGGTCACCGCCTGGCCGAGCCGACCGCCGCCCTGATTGTCAGCCTGGCTGGCGATTACGACCACGTCGTCGCCCCCGCCACCACGGACGCCAAGAACATCCTGCCGCGCGTCGCAGCGCTGCTGGACGTGATGGTCATCACCGACGTCTCGGGCGTGGTGGATGCGGACACGTTCGAACGTCCGATCTACGCCGGCAACGCGATCCAGACGGTGAAGTCCAAGGACACGAAGAAAGTCGTGTCGATCCGCACCTCGTCCTTCGACGCGGCGGGCACCGGCAACTCGGCCGAGGTGTCGGACGTGGCCACCGGCGACGCGCCGGGCCTGTCGGAATGGGTCGAGGATCACGTGGCCGAATCCGACCGCCCCGACCTGACCAGCGCCGGTATCGTCGTGTCCGGCGGTCGCGGTGTCGGTTCGGAGGAAGATTTCGCCATGATCGAGAAGCTGGCCGACAAGCTGGGCGCCGCCGTCGGCGCCTCGCGTGCTGCGGTCGACTCTGGCTATGCTCCGAACGACTGGCAGGTGGGCCAGACCGGCAAGGTCGTCGCGCCCGACCTCTATGTCGCGGTCGGCATCTCGGGGGCGATCCAGCATCTGGCCGGCATGAAGGACAGCAAGATCATCGTCGCCATCAACAAGGACGAAGAAGCGCCGATCTTCCAGGTCGCAGACTACGGACTTGTTGCCGATCTGTTCGAGGCGGTGCCCGAGCTGGAAAGCAAGCTGTAACGCCCAGACAGGCAACAGCCGGACCGAGGGGCCTGTCGCATCGCGGCGGGCCCCTTTCGTTTCAGGCAGACCGACGCTGGAGCCTTGGACCGGCGGGTCCTTTCAGATCCAGCTGGCTGCGCAGGACGCGCGCCAGGCTCTCCGCCACCCGCACATGGGCAAGGGGCCCCGGCACACGCTGCGCCGCCTCGGCCTCGTGCGGTGCGAACACCTTGGCCTCCAGCGCCGCCTCTCGCGTGTCGGAGGCGTCGATCACCTCGATCGTGGCCTTGATCCGGCCACGCAGCGCCCGCAGCATCTCGCGCGAGACAAGCGGCGGGTCGCCGTCGTCCGGAAGATTGCCGCCCGCATCGGGTGACCGCTCCCCCAGCCAGACCAGCACCACGTCGCCGCCGATCCGCGCGCAAAGCTGGTTCATGCGTGAAACCCACAGCGACTGGAGCTCGGTCCGGATCAGCGCGAAACGCCGTTCCGACTTGGCGGCCAGATCGGCCAGCAGGTGCCGCACGAAGAAGTTCTGCGACAGGTCCAGGTCGGGATAGACCCGCTCGAGAAATTCGGTCTGGCGCACCACCCGGTCGTTGCGTCGAGTGTGCAGCGTGTAGAACCGGTTTCGCAGCATGTGGGCCCCCGGCACCGCGATGACGGTCACGCGCGCGCCCGCGCAAATGTCGAGAAAGGTCTCGTCGGCCAGCCAGGCGTCGAGCCCCGTGTGCGGCACGCCAAGGTTCACGCATTTCATCCCCAGCGCGCCCTCGAGCAGGTCGGGATAGGGCTGTTCGATGAAGCGGCCGAACGTCTCGATCCCGCCCAGCACGGCGACGTAGTCGCCCCCGTCCAGGTGGCGCCGCGGCCCGCGGCACCTGAGCCGCGACGCGCCATAGGTGCACACAGCATAGTCCAAGGGCCCCTGGCCCAGTCTTTCGATCGCCATCGCGACATCCCCCGACGCATCTCGTTTCACTCACCCGGCGGGAGAAATCGCATGAGGAAGTTGGAAAAACGCTAACTGGACAATTCGCGCTATCGGGCGGCCCGCGCTGTCGGGTTGCATCGCCGCGTGGGCCGCGCATAAGGTCGCGCCAGCCAATTCAGCGGACAAGGATCTCGCGACATGACGATCGAACGGGTGGGCGTGATCGGCGCCGGACAGATGGGCAACGGTATCGCCCATGTCTGCGCGCTGGCCGGCTATGACGTGGTGATGAACGACGTGAACGGCGATGCGCTGACCGCGGCGGTCGAGCTGATCGGCCGCAACATGGATCGTCAGGTCGCGCGCGAGAAGATTAGCCAGGAGGACCGCGACGCCGCGATGGCGCGGATCAGCACCACCGGCACCCTCGCCGAACTCGGACAGGCCGACCTGGTGATCGAGGCTGCGACCGAGCGCGAGGCGGTGAAGGACGCGATTTTCGCCGAGCTCGTGCCGCACCTGAAGCCCGAGACGATCCTGACCTCGAACACCTCGTCGATCTCGATCACGCGGCTGGCGTCGAAGACCGACCGGCCCGAGAAGTTCATGGGATTCCACTTCATGAACCCCGTCCCGGTGATGAGCCTGGTGGAACTGATCCGCGGCATCGCCACCGACGAAGAGACGTTCAAGGCCTGCCAGGATGTCGTCGAGCGGCTGGACAAGACCGCGGCGACCGCCGAGGATTTCCCGGCCTTCATCGTCAACCGGATCCTGATGCCCATGATCAACGAGGCGGTCTATGTCCTTTACGAGGGCGTGGGCAACGTGAAGTCCATCGACAAGGCGATGAAGCTTGGCACGAACCATCCGATGGGCCCGCTGGAGCTGGCCGATTTCATTGGGCTCGACACCTGCCTTGCCATCATGAACGTGCTGCACGACGGGCTGGCCGATACGAAATACCGCCCCTGCCCGCTTCTGACCAAGTATGTCGAGGCCGGATGGCTGGGCCGCAAGGCCGGCCGGGGCTTCTACGACTATCGCGGGGACGAGCCGGTCCCGACCCGTTGATCCGCGCCGGACGGGCCTAGTCCTCGCCCAGGGACAGCGTATGCTCGCGCAGCCAGGCCATGAAACGTCGCCCGTCGCCCGCATGCGCTGCGACGGTTTCGGGCGCGATGGGGTGCCCCACGACGGGGCGCTGCGCCTTGTTCAGTGCGCGCACCACCTCGCGCAGCAGCAACCCCTGCCGCAGAACCGGCGACAGCTTGTCCGCCACCTGGTAGGCGCGCGAATTGGCTCCGGGAAAGCGGACCGGGACCACGGCGGCGCCCGAGCGCTGGATCATCTTGGCGGTGAAGGGGTTCCAGGGCGGCTCGACCACGGGGCCGAACGCCGTTTCCGACGCCGCCACCACGCCCGATGGGAACAGCACCACGCAGCCGCCACGTGCCAGGTGCGCCATGGCGGCCTTCCGCATCTCGAGGCTTTGCTGCAACGCGTCCGGTTCGTGGGCGAAGGGCACCGGGATCATGAATCGGTCGATCTCGACCACGCCGGTCAAAAGCGAGCGGGTCAGGATCTTGTAGTCGGTGCGCCGCCGCCCGATGAGCTCGGCCAGGACCATGCCGTCCACCAACCCGTGGGGGTGGTTCGCGGTGATGACCAGCGGGCCAGACGCCGGAATGCGATCGATCTGCTCGTCCGGTGTCTCCAGCGAAATCCCCATGACCCCGAGGGCCTGCGCCCAGAACGGCTGGCCGTGCGGCACGCCAATGGCCTCGAACCGGCGGATCAGGCGCAGTAGGCGCAGCTTGCCGGTGCAGAACTCCATGCTCTGGATGATGCGGCGCTGGACCGGGTGCGGAAAGGTCGTGGCATAGCTCAGGCGGCGGCGGTCATAGCTCTGTTCCGACAGGCTGCTGCCATCGCCCTGCCCGGCTAATGCGGGCGGAGGCGTATCAGGCTTGCCCAGTCGGGCGGCCCGCTTGAAGGCCAGGGAATTGGTCATCGCGGCGCTCTCGCTCCTCCCAGCTGGCGTCACATACCCTCGCCAAAACGGTCGGCCACAAGGGCGGCAATGGCATCGGCCAACGCGTCGGCCTCGGGTCCGGTGGTTTCCACCTCGATCGTGGTGCCGCGTGACGCCGCCAGCATCAAGAGCCCCATTATACTGTCGCCTGCGGCCGATTGACCATCCCGGTGGATCTGGGCCTGCGCGTCGAAGCCTTCCACGGTTTCGACCAGCTTGGCCGAGGCGCGGGCGTGCAGGCCCTTCTCGTTGATGATTTCAAGGCTGCGGGTCGCCATTCACCGCTTGCCCCCGGCGATGCGCAGGTCGGGCTGCGGCTCGGACATGGAGTCGATATATTTGCGGCCAGCCATGAGGGATGCGCTGACGGCCTCGCCCACGCTCAGGTGCCGCGACTTCGCGAGCTTGATGAGCAGCGGCAGGTTGGCGCCGTAGACGATGCGCCGGTCATCGGGGTTGCAAGCCAGCAGCGACAGGTTCGACGGAGAACCGCCGAACATGTCCGTCGCCACCACGACGCCGTCACCTGAATCGACCTCATCCGCGGCGGCACAGATCTCGGCTTGCTTTCTTCCGCGGTCGCATTCGGGCTCGATCGAGATCGCGCGCACGCCGGATTGCCGGCCGACGACATGCTCGACGGCGGACAAGAATTCCTGAGCAAGCCCACCATGGGCGACGATGACGATGCCGATCAAGGCGTGAACCCTTTGCCTGTGCCGCGATCTTTCCACGCGCGGCGTTCAAGCTCCCTTGTAAAATTTGACACCCCGGACACAGGATCCGCAAGCGCTTTCGCCGCAGCTGCGAGAGGCCAGACGGATATGTGATGCGCTTGCGCTAGGAAATCCGCGTCAGGGATCGTCAGCGCGTCCGCCCTTCATCCATTGCAGAATCGCATGAGGCAGAGATGGGTTCGCACGCCCGAGGATCAAAGGGACCGCGATGTCGCAGTGCGCCCAGCTGCGTTTTGGCGGGATGCGGTCAGCTTCGGCTTGGTCGAGGTCGACGGCCAGCGCGATGGGCGTGGGCGGTGCGGGATCGGCAAATAGGATGCCGACGCCGCGCGCCTCGATCCGGCCCAAAAGGGTCTTCGGCGCCCAGGCCAAGAGGCGCTGGTCACGCGGGGCAAGGCAGATGCGGTCATCGGCGATAAGGCGCGCGCCATGGGCCATCAACGCCAGCGCGAGGCTGGACTTGCCCGCGCCCACCGCGCCCAGAACGAGGACACCCCGCCCCCCGAGGGCCACCGCGCTGGCATGGACCGGCGCGGGATCGCCCGTCATCAGACCGGGAGGCCGACCACGAAGCGCGCGCCCAGGGGCTCGGACGTGGGGTCGGCATCCGTGGGCTGGATGTTCTCGGCCCAGATCACGCCGCCATGCGCCTCAACGATCTGCTTGGAGATCGCCAGGCCGAGGCCCGAGTTGTTGCCGAACTGGCCCTCGGGCCGTTCCGAGTAGAAGCGATTGAAGATCTTGCCCAGCGCGCTTTCCGGGATGCCGGGGCCGGTATCCTCGACCACCACCAGCACGCGATTGTCTCGACGCCGTGCCCAGACGCGGATGGCGTCCCCTTCGTCGCAGAAGGAAATCGCGTTGGTCAGGAGGTTCACAAAGACCTGTGCCAGCCGGCTTTCCAGCCCGTCGATGATGATCGGATCCTTGGGCAGGTCGGCGATGAACTCGACCTTCTTCTCGGCAGCCTCGCGGCCAAGGTATTCCGCGATATTGCTGAGCATCGCCAGGAGGTTGAAGCACTCTTCCTCCTCCTTCACCAGCTCGCTGTCCAGCCGCGATGCGTTCGAGATGTCACTGACCAGCCGGTCCAGCCGGCGCACGTCGTGATCGATGACGTCCAGCAGCTTGTCGCGATGCTCTTCCTTCTTGACGAAGCGCAGGCTGCCCACCGCCGAGCGGAGCGAGGCGAGCGGGTTCTTGATCTCGTGGGCCACGTCTGCGGCGAACTGTTCGTTGGCGTCGATCCGGTCATATAGTGCGGCGACCATCCCGCGCAGCGCTCCCGACAGCCGACCGATCTCGTCGGGACGGGCGCTGAGATCGGGAATGCGGATGCGTGAGGGCCGGACCGTGCGGGCGTTCTTGTCTCGCCCGATCTCGGCCGCCGCGGCGAGGTCCGACAACGGGTTGGCGATGGTCGAGGCCAGCACGAGGCTCAGGCCGATGCTGACCAGGATGGCTATCACGAACATCTGCAGAACCTGCTCGCGCTCGGCGCGGACCAGACGGTCGATCTCGCCCGCGCCCGAAGTCAGGCCGACCACGCCCAGGATCTCGTCGCCCTGCACGATGGGCGAGGCGACCGCGAAGATGACGCGGCCGTCGCGGACCAGTCCGGTCTCAACCTGCGTCTCGCCACGATAGGTGCGCGCCACGAGGTTGGCGGCCAGACGCTCGGTTTCGGCCTCGGCTTGCGCGGGATCCTCCTTGGACAGAAGCGAGGCGACGCTGGTCCAGACGCTGTCGAGCGCGTCCGAGATCACGGTACGGCGGTTGTCCTCGTTCACCCCACGCACGGCAATGGCCTCCCGCGTGGGCAATTCGCGTGTGGTCGCGATGATGCGTTGGTCCCGGTCGAAGACGAAGGCTTCGGAGTTGGGGTTCAGCTTGATCGCCTCGAGAGTGGCCTTGGCATCCAGCCCGAGGCCGAACCGCGCGTCGGGATCCTGCAAAAGCTGCGCCTCGAAGGCCGAGGTCACCAGCGCCGCCTCGTTCACCAGCGCCGCCTCGCGTTGCATGACCAGCGAGTCGCGGAACGGGTTCAGAAACAGCACACCCGCCACCAGCACCATGATCGCCAGCAAGTTGAAGGTGATGATCTTGCGCGCCAGCGGCGAGCGGTTCATCGACAGCAGGCCGCGGCGGTCGTGCTTGGTCCGAAGCTCGCGTTCGGCCGTGGCGTCCGCGCGCACCCAGTCCTCGCCCAGCACGACCTTTGCCTGCTGGTTGCCCTTCTGCGGGAGGTCTGCCTCGGACGCCATGGTCATGGCTCTATTCTTCGTTGTAACGGTAGCCGATACCGTAGAGCGTCTCGATCGCCGAGAAATCGTTGTCGACCGACCGCATCTTCTTGCGCAGGCGCTTGATATGGCTGTCGATGGTCCGGTCGTCCACGTAGACCTGGTCGTCGTAGGCGACATCCATCAACTGGTCGCGCGACTTGACGAAGCCGGGACGCTGCGCCAGCGCCTGCAGCAGCAGGAACTCGGTCACGGTCAGCGAAACGTCCTTGCCCTTCCACGTAACGGCGTGGCGCGCCGGGTCCATCTTCAGCTCGCCCCGGGTCATCACCTGGCTCGCCTCGACCTCGGTCACCTCCTCGCCCGACAGCACCTCCTGCCGGCGCAGGAGCGCACGGATGCGTTCGACCAGCAGGCGCTGGCTGAACGGCTTTTTCACGTAGTCGTCGGCGCCCATGCGCAGGCCCAGGACCTCGTCGATCTCGTCGTCCTTGGATGTGAGGAAGATTACCGGCATCGCGGTCTTCTGGCGGACGCGCTGCAACAGATCCATTCCGTCCATGCGGGGCATCTTGATGTCGAAAACGGCCATGTCCGGCAGCTTGCGGTTGAAGGCCTCCAGCGCCTGCTGGCCATCATTGTAGGTCTCGACCTCGAAGCCCTCGGCCTCGAGCGTCATGGCGACGGACGTCAGGATGTTCCTGTCGTCATCCACCAATGCAATCTTCGACATGGGATGTGTCCTTATACTGCGCGATTTTTGCCTGGTCGAATTATTGTCTTATTTTCCGCCATAATCCCGGTTTGGTCCGACCAAGGCAACAAATTTCGCGAATCACCGACTTATCCTCCCCGAGATCTGGCAGGAAAGTCGTTAATGATGGCTAAATTATCGCAGTGGGACGACTGACCCCTTCCCCGGCGTAAGCCGCGCAATTTGATTGCGCTAAACCGCGTCTTGTTATCGATAACTTTCAATGCTGTCACTATCTCGCGCCATTCTGTTATGCTAACAGCCCCCCTGGCCGGCAGCCCGCCGGTCGGAATGACGGAGCGCGAGCGACCATGACCGACGGCATCTGCAACCCCGACCACACGCTGGAGCATCAGGGCATCACCGGGCTCGGGTCCGTCCAGTACAACCTGACCGAACCCCTGTTGATGGAAGCCGCGCTGGGTCGGGGCGAAGGCAAGATCGGCCAGGGCGGCACCCTTCTGGTGGCCACCGGCAAGCACACGGGCCGCTCGCCCAAGGACAAGTTCGTCGTCCGCACCCCGTCGGTCGAGGACAGCATCTGGTGGGAAAACAACCCGCCCATGGAGCCCGCCAAGTTCGACGCGCTGCACGCCGACATGCTGGAGCACATGAAGGGCCGCGACTACTTCGTGCAGGATCTTTTCGGCGGGGCCGATCCCGCGCACCGGCTGGACGTGCGGGTCATCACCGAGCTTGCCTGGCACGGCCTTTTCATCCGTCACCTTCTGCGCCGGCCCGACCGCGACGCGCTGGCCGAGTTCACGCCCGATTTCACCATCATCAACTGCCCCAGCTTCAAGGCCGACCCCGCGAAGCACGGCTGCCGGTCCGACACGGTCATCGCCATCAACATGGACGCCAAGCTGATCCTGATCGGCGGCACCGAGTACGCGGGCGAGAACAAGAAATCGGTGTTCACCCTGCTGAACTACCTTCTGCCCGAGAAGGGCATCATGCCGATGCACTGCTCGGCCAACCACGCGCCGGGCAATCCCGTCGACACCGCCGTCTTCTTCGGCCTGTCGGGCACCGGCAAGACAACCCTGTCGGCCGACCCCGCCCGCGTGCTGATCGGCGACGACGAACACGGCTGGTCGGACCGCGGCACCTTCAACTTCGAAGGGGGCTGCTACGCCAAGACCATCGGCCTCGACCCGGAGGCCGAGCCCGAGATCTTCGCGACCACCCAGAAATTCGCCACCGTGATCGAGAACATGGTCTTTGATCCCGACACGCGCGACCTGGACTTCGACGATGACAGCCTCACGGCCAACATGCGTTGCGCCTACCCGCTGAACTATATCTCGAACGCTTCGGACACGGCTCTGGGCGGGCACCCGAAGAACGTCATCATGCTGACCTGCGATGCCTTCGGCGTGCTGCCCCCCATCGCGCGGCTGACGCCCGCGCAGGCGATGTATCACTTCCTGTCGGGCTTCACCGCCAAGGTGGCCGGGACCGAGCGCGGCGTGACCGAGCCGCAACCGACCTTCTCGACCTGTTTCGGCGCGCCCTTCATGCCGCGCCGCCCCGAGGTCTACGGCGAGTTGCTGAAGAAGAAGATCGCCAAGCACGGCGCGACCTGCTGGCTGGTGAACACCGGCTGGACCGGCGGCGCCTTCGGCGAAGGCCAGCGGATGCCGATCAAGGCCACCCGCGCGCTGCTGTCGGCCGCGCTGGACGGGTCGCTGGAAAAATCGCCGTTCCGCAAGGATCCGAATTTCGGCTTCGACGTGCCGACCTCGGTCGCCGGTGTGCCGGACGTGCTGCTCAACCCGCGCCGCACCTGGGACGACAGCGCGGCCTACGACGCGCAGGCGGCGAAACTGGTCAAGATGTTCTCGGACAACTTCGCCCAGTACGAAACGCATATCGACGACGACGTGCGCGCCATCGCGCTGGGATAAGCGCCGAAAGATCCGTGATTTTCCGAGGGGGATCGCCACCGGCGGTCCCCTTTGTTTCATGCGGGACGGTGGCGGTCAGCCGATCAGGCCGCGCCGGATCAGGTTCAGCCCGGCCACGATCAGCACGATCAGGGTGATCTTGCGGAATTTCTCCTGGTCGAGCCGGTCGCCCAGCTGGAACCCCACCCACATACCTAGCGCCGCGGGCACCAGCAGCATGAGCGAGAACGGCAGCGTCTCGCGGTTCAGCACGCCCGATTGCAGGTGCCCGGCCAAAAGCGCGACCGACCCAAGGCCGTAGACCACCCCCTGCACCGACAGTTGCCGCGCCTTGGGCGTGTCGAGCGCCAGCAGGTACAGCACCGTCGGCGGCCCCCAGGTGCCCGCCAGCCCGCCCAGCGTGCCGGACGCCAACCCAAGCCCCCAGTCGGCCAGGGTCCGGCGGTGGGGCGGTATCCTGAACCGCACGCCAAGAAGTTGCAGCGCCGACAGGACCACCACCGGGATGCCCAGCACGAGATACATGGTCTGGGCCGGGATCACCGTCACGAACTGCGCCGAGATCAGGATCATCACGAAGACGATCAGGATGTAGCGGCGATAATCCACGATGGCGTCCCAGGCCGGCCCCAGCCCCGCGCGCAGGACCTGCAAACCGTTCGACATGAGGATCGGCAGCACGATGCCGGCCACCACCAGCCGGGGCTCGACAAGGACCGAGATGCCCGAGATCATCACCAGAGGCATCGCGAAGCCCACCGCGCCCTTCACGAACCCGGCGACAAGGGTGACGCACGCCGCGTAAAGCAGCACGGAGGGGCTGAGCAGGTCGGTAAGGGCATCCATGGCGCGACTTAGGCGCAGCCCGTGTCGGGGTGCCAGTGAAAACGACGCAACAAAGTCGCTGCGTCATTTTCGTGCAAAAGCGGTGATCCGTTTGAAATCTTCTTGCGCGTCGGACGTCGGCGGGCTAGGCCCCTTCGCAACTGCAGCATAAGGAAGACCCACGATGCCCCATGACGGACAGGACCTGACCGATCTGACCGCCCCCAGCGCCGTGCTGGAGAACCTGCTGTCGCTGACCGCCGACGCCCTGCCCGCCGCCGACGCGCTTTTGGCCACGGCGAAGGACCGTCTGCGTGCGCGCGTTACCGAGAATGACCGCGTCTCGGCCAAGCTGATCGAAGCCAACCAGACCGCGGCGCACGGGCTGGCCTGGCTCGCGACCTACGTGCAGGCGCTGCACCAGATGCACGACTGGGCGACACGGCTGGACGCGTCCGGGCATCTGCGCCCGCTCGAGCGCCTGATCCTCCAGGTCGCCTTCGGCGAATACCTGTCGCAGATGTCGGGCGGCCTGCCCATGAGCCAGGGCGAAATGCTGCGCCCGCAGGACCTGGAGCTCGGGGCCGACGATCTGGCCGCCTTCGCCACCGACGCGGTCACGACGCTCAGCCGCCAGGGCAACACCCAGTCCGCCCGAAGCGAGCTGGTGGCCCTGATGCAGGAGCAGTCGGCCGAGATCACCGTCGGCCGCTCGAGCCTCGACGACGAGCTCGAGATGATCCGCGAACAGTTCCGCCGCTTCAGCGTCGACCGGGTGGAGCCCTACGCCCACGAATGGCACCTGAAGGACGAGCTGATCCCGATGGAGGTCATCCAGGAGATGGCCGAGCTGGGCGTCTTCGGCCTGACCATCCCCGAGCAATACGGCGGCTTCGGCCTGTCGAAGGCCTCCATGTGCGTGGTGAGCGAGGAGCTGTCGCGCGGCTATATCGGCGTGGGCAGCCTTGGCACCCGCTCCGAGATCGCGGCCGAGCTGATCCTCTGCGGCGGCACCGAGGCGCAGAAGGAAAGGTGGCTGCCCGGTCTAGCCTCGGCCGAGATCCTGCCCACGGCCGTCTTCACCGAACCCAACACCGGATCGGATCTCGGGTCGCTGCGCACGAAGGCCACCCGCGACGGCGACGACTGGGTGCTGAACGGCAACAAGACCTGGATCACCCACGCCGCGCGCACGCATGTGATGACGGTGCTGGCCCGCACGGTGCCGGGCACCAGCGACTACCGTGGCCTCAGCATGTTCCTGGCCGAGAAGACCCCCGGCACCGACGACGCCCCGTGGCAGGACCCTGGCATCTCGGGCGGCGAGATCGAGGTGCTCGGCTATCGCGGGATGAAGGAATACACCGTCAATTTCGACGATTTCCGCGTGGCGGGCGACAACCTGCTGGGCGGCGAGGAAGGCCAGGGCTTCAAACAGCTCATGGAGACGTTCGAGTCCGCCCGCATCCAGACCGCCGCGCGGGCGATCGGCGTGGCGCAATCGGCGCTGGACGCGTCCATGCGCTATGCCACCGACCGCAAGCAGTTCGGCAAGGCCCTGATCGCCTTCCCGCGGGTGAGCGGGAAGCTGGCGATGATGGCGGTCGAGATCGCGGTCGCCCGCCAGCTGACCTATTTCAGCGCCTTCCAGAAGGACGCCGGCAAGCGCTGCGATCTCGAGGCGGGCATGGCCAAGCTGCTGGGCGCCCGCGTGGCCTGGGCGGCGGCCGACAACGGGTTGCAGATCCACGGCGGCAACGGCTTCGCGCTGGAATACCCGATCAGCCGCATCCTGTGCGACGCACGGATCCTGAACATCTTCGAAGGCGCGGCCGAGATCCAGGCGCAGGTGATCGCGCGCCGGCTTCTGGGGTGAGGGGGACGGCCGGGCCGCTCGGGGTCCGCGGGTGCGCGGCCGCGTTGGCTGAGGCGCGTCGCTGCCGTTGCCCCGCCGACGCGGATTGACGGGTATCGCCATAGGTATTTTTGGAAAGATGAAGCTGGGGGCGGCGCTTTCGTTCGGAGTCGCGCTTGCGGTCGCGGCGGGATGCCAGCGCGATGAAAGCGTCGCGCGCTACGCGCCGGCCGACGCCTACGTCCTGCAAAGCCTGAACGGGGCGCCCTTCGGGGCCGATGCGACGCTGAGCTTTCCCGGCCAGGATGGCGTCACCGGCACTGGGCCCTGCAACGCGTTTTCCGCGGCGCAGACCGTGCCCTACCCGTGGATCGAATTCGGAGCCATCCGCGCGACCAAACGCGCCTGCCCCGACCTTGCGCTCGAGACCGCGTATTTCGCAGCCTTGCGCGCGGTGACCCTGGCCGAGGTGTCGGGGCCGACCCTGATCCTGTCGGACCCCGGCGGCACCGAGATGGTGTTTCAGGCCAGGAACTGACGCTCCAGCCGTTCGACCAGGCGCGCGCGGGCGGCGGGAAGAGGACGCTCGCCCAAGGCGGGCGCCACCCGTTCCCCCAGGAAATGGCCGGTGATGGCGAGACCCTGCATGAGCTCGGTCGCGCTGGCCGGTCCCTGCCCCAGAAGGCAGGGCGGAAGCGGCAGCAGCCGCGCGGCCCAGTCGCCCGCCCCGTCCCGCGAAACCGCCCGGCCCGAGCGCGGCGACACGTAGGCCAGGTCCTCGCGGCTGCCGGTGGCGGCGCAGGAGGTGAGGTCCAGGCCGAAGCCCAGCTGCTCCAGCAGCGAGACCTCCCAGAACAGGTAGGACAGCGGCCAGTCGGCGTCGTCGCCCATCCGGTCCAGCAGGTCCGTGCTCTGGGCGTAGAGCAGCGGCTGCTCCTCGCGCTCGGGCAGCACGAAGGCCAGCAGCGCCGTGACCGATGTCAGTCCCGCCAGAGCCAGCGCGTCGCCCATGAGATGCGCGCGCGAGCGCACCGGCTCGACCGTGTAGTTGCCCAGGTGATCCTCGAGCCGCGCGCGCCAGGTGAAGGCCATCTGCGCGCCCGGTTGCAGAAGCGGCGCGAGCCGCCGGCCGGCCCCGCCCCGCACAACGCCCAGGTGGCGGCCGTGATCGGGGGTCAGCGCGTCGACGATGGCGCCCGATTCGCCGTGGCGGCGGACGGCCAAAACCAGGCCCTCCTCGCGCCACTCGATCATTCCAGCCCCGGCTGATCCAGCAGGTGGCGCCCCTGCCGATCCTCGACCTCGATCACCCACAGGTCGGGATCCATGCGCCGCTGGCTGGCGACCGACGCGGCCACGTCGGCCTCCGGGCCGCTGGTCAGCTCCATCCACATGCGCGCGCCGGTCTCGAGGTCGAAGCTGCGCTGGAAGGCGCGCGCCTGCCCGTCCAGCGTGGCAACCACGACCAGCACCGCGCCGGCGGTATCGTCGCCGCGCGCGGTGACGAAGGCCGGGATGTCCTCGACCGCCAGCCGCCGCAGATAGGCGCGCACCCAGAAATCGGCGGTCAGCCGGGCCAAGACCGCCCCCGGACCATCACGGGAAATCCGTCGCTCTCAGGCGCCATCGCCGAAATCCAGCCCGATCTCGGTATAGCGCTCGGCCTCGTCCAGCCAGCCGGGCCGGACCTTCACCTGCAGGAAGAGGTGGACCTTGCGGCCCGTGAACACGGTTAGCTCGGCCCGCGCGGCCTGGCTGATGGCCTTGATCGTCTCGCCACCCTTGCCCAGCACGATACCCTTGTGCCCGTCGCGCACCACATAGATGACCTGGTCGACCCGGGCCGAGCCGTCGTCGCGTTCCTCCCAGCCCTCGGTCTCGACCGTCAGCTGGTAGGGCAGTTCCTGGTGAAGGCGCAGGGTCAGCTTCTCGCGTGTGATCTCGGCGGCGATCATCCGCATGGGCAGGTCGGCGATCTGGTCCTCGGGATAGAGCCAGGGCCCTTCGGGCAGCGCGCCGCCCAGCCACGCCTTCAGATCATCGGTGCCGCTGCCGCGCTCGGCCGAGATCAGGAATGTCTGCGCGAAGTCGTAGCGCTCGTTCAGCTTCGCCGTCAGGCCCAGCAAGGTCTTGGCCTCGACCCGGTCGATCTTGTTGATGGCCAGCACGACCGGCGTCCTGATCTCGCGCTCTTCCAGGGCCGACAGGATCGTCTCGACCCCGTCGGTCAGGCCGCGATGCGCCTCGACCAGCAACACGACGATGTCGGCATCCGCCGCCCCCGACCACGCGGCGGCGACCATGGCGCGGTCGAGCCTGCGGCGCGGTTGGAACAGGCCGGGCGTGTCGACGAAGACCAGCTGCGCGTCGCCTTCCATCGCGACGCCGCGGATCCGGGCGCGCGTCGTCTGCACCTTGTGGGTCACGATGCTGACCTTGGCGCCCACCATGCGGTTCAGCAGCGTGGACTTGCCCGCGTTGGGCTCGCCCAGCAGGGCGACAAAGCCGGCGCGTGTGGTCATGTGGGTGTCTCCTATCGGGTCAAGGCGGCGGTCTATCCCATCGCGGTCGCCTTTGCCAGAACGCTTGGCCCGGCCGGCGGCGCCCCCTAGGCTGCGGCCATGGCGGGCATGCGGGTTCTTCTTCTGGGCAGCAGCGGCACCATCGGGCGCACGGTGGCGTCCGAGCTGGTGGCGCGCGGCCACGACGTGATCTGCCCGCTCCGGCCCGGTGTATCGGCGCCGCCCGGGGTCGATGCGCGGGTGGCCCGGGTGGAGGACCCCGCGTCGCTCCGCCGCGACGGATTGGCAGGCGCGCAAGTCGACGCGGTGGTGTCCTGCCTCGCCTCGCGCACCGGCGTTCCGGCCGAGGCCGAGGCCATCGACCACCGCGCCACCGTCGACGCCCTGCACGCGGCCCGTGACGCGGGGGCGCAACGGGCAGTGCTGTTGTCGGCCATCTGCGTGCAGAAGCCACACCTGTCCTTTCAGCACGCCAAGCTCCGGGCCGAAGCGGCTTGGCAGGCCGCCGGACTCGACTGGTCCATCGTGCGGCCCACCGCCTATTTCAAATCGCTGTCGGGGCAGATCGACCGGTTGCGCGCGGGCAAGCCGTTTCTGCTCTTCGGCGACGGGCGGCTGACGGCGTGCAAGCCGATCAGCGACCGGGACCTTGCGCGGTTCATGGCCGATTGCCTGTCGGACCATGACAAGCGCAACCGCATCCTCCCCATTGGCGGCCCCGGACCCGCGATTACCCCGCGCGAACAGGGTCACATGCTATTCGATGCGTTGGGCCGCACGCCCCGCTTCCGCAGCGTGTCGCCGCGGATCCTGTCGGGGGCCGCGCGGCTGCTGGACGCGGGCGCCGCCGCCCTACCCCGCCTGCGCACCAAGGCCGAGCTTGCGCGGATCGGGCACTATTACGCGACCGAGTCGATGCTGGTCTGGGACCCGGTCACCGGCCGCTATGACGCCGACGCCACGCCCGAGACCGGCAACGACACCCTGCGCGACCACTACGCCCGGCTGGCCGCCACTGGCACCAGCGACGCGCGTGGCGATCACGCTGTCTTCTGACGGCCCGAGCGCACCAGCGTGAAGATGCCGCTGCCCACGATCAGCACGGCACCGACATAGGTCGCGATGTCCGGCCGCTCGCCGAACAGCACCGCCGCCAGGATCAGCGCGAAGATCAGCCGGGCATAGCGGAACGGCGCGACCACCGACACCTCGCCCGTGCGCATCGCGCCGGTCAGCGATGTATACGCCGCAACGCCCACCGATCCCGCCGCCAGCAGGGCCAGCAGCCCGGGCAGATCCGGCAGGCGGCTTTCGCCTTCGGTCAGCGTGATGACTGCCCCCGCGATGACCACCATGGCGAAGCCCGAGACACCCAATTGCCAGCGCGACAGCCGCGGTGTCGAGGCGCGCGTGGCAAGGTCCCGCCCGGCGAAGCCGATCATGCCGCCGACGGCGAACAGCAACGCGGGGCTGAAGCCTTCGCCGAAGGGCCGCAGGATCAGCAGCACGCCCAGGAACCCGATGCCCGTGGCGACCCAGCGCGACAGCCCCACACGCTCGCCCAGCACCAATGCGGCGCCCAGCGTCACCACCAGCGGCGCGGCCTGCAGGATGGCCGAGGTCGTGGACAGCGGCGCGAAGGCCAGCGCCAATGCGTAGAATAGCCGCCCCCCGATCTCGAAGCCCGAGCGCCAGAGCATCACCGGCGACAGGTAATCCGCCGACCAGACCGGTTCGCGCGCCCGGGCCGACAAGAGCAGGAACAGGACAAGCCCCGTGGTCCCGAAGATCAGCGTGCCGATCCCCGCCGACGCGCTGCGCGTGGCGGCCTTGAACAATGCGTCCTCGATGGCGAAGCCCAGCATCGCCAGCACCATGAATGCCGCCCCGAGCAGGTTGGCGCGGGTGTCGCTCACTCCAGCCGGTCCAGAAGGGCGGCGGCCGCCTGCTGCTCGGCGCCGCGCTTCGACGGCGCCTCGGCCCGCGCGCTCTGCCCGGTCTCGAGCCGCGCCTCGATGGTGAAGACGGGCGCGTGATCGGGACCGCTGCGCCCGACCTCGACATAGCTGGGTGGCGGCAGCTTGCGCGCCTGCGCCCATTCCTGCAGCGCGGTCTTGGCGTCCCGGCTGTCGGCCTCGACCGTCTCAAGCCGCTTTGACCAATGCCGCAGGATGATCTTGCGGGCCGCCTCGAGCCCGCCGTCGCGGTAGACCGCCGCGATCACGGCCTCCATCGCGTCGCCGAGCAGCGCCTCTTTCCGCCGCCCGCCCGAAATCATCTCGGACCGGCCCAGTCGCAGCACGGCGCCCAGGTCGCAATCGCGGGCCACGGCGGCGCAGGTTTCCTTGCGCACCAAGGCGTTGAAACGCGGCGCCAGCTGCCCCTCGGGCGCGTCGGGATCCGCGGTCAGCAGCGCCTCGGCCATGACGAGGCCCAGCACCCGGTCGCCCAGGAATTCCAGCCGCTGGTTGTCGGGCCGGGTGGGCGAGCCGATCGAGCTGTGGGTGAGCGCGCGGATCAGCAGCTCGGGGTCCCGGAAGTGGTGGCCGAGCCGTTCGGCGAACGCGGTCTGCTCGGCCGACAGCTTCATATGATCTCTTCGAAGAAGCGGTCGGCGCGCCAGGTCCAGAAGAACAGCATCGACCGCCCGGCCGAGCTGAAGATCACGCGGTCGGCGCGGCCGATCAGGTTCTCGTAAGGCACGAAGCCCACGCCCATGGCCGACGGGCTAACCCGGCTGTCGGTCGAGTTGTCGCGGTTGTCGCCCATGAAGAAATAATGGCCTTCGGGGACGGTATAGACCGGCGTGGTGTCGAGGCTCGCCTCACGGATATCGAGGATGTCGTGGGTGACGCCGCCGGGCAGCGTCTCGCTATAGCGCTGCTTGACGCAGTCCGACCCCAGCGCGACGCCCGCGTTCGAGCATTGCGGCAGGTTGCCCAGCGGGCCCTGCTTTTCGTAGGTCTCGACGAATTCGCCGGCGGGCTCCTGCGGGGCGGCCTCGCCGTTGATGTACACCACGCCCTGCTGCACCTGCACCGTGTCGCCCGGCAGCCCGATCAGCCGCTTGATGAAATCGCTGCCCGTGACCGGGTGGCGGAACACCACCACGTCGCCGCGATCGGGCTCGGAGCCCAGCCAGCGGCCGTCGATGAACTTGCACATGGAGAACGGGCAGGAATGCTCGGAATAGCCGTAGGCCATCTTGTTGACGAACAGGAAGTCGCCCACCAGCAGCGTGTCCTTCATCGACCCCGACGGGATCCAGAAGGGCTGGAAGAACAGCGTGCGGAAGATCCCCGCGATCAGCAGCGCGTAGACAATGGTCTTGACCGTCTCGAGAATGCCGTCGGTCTTTTCGGCCTTGGCCATGGGGGCCCCCTTCGTCGCAAGCTGCCGCTACATGAGTGGCCTGCCGCGGGGTGTCAAGCCGAGGCCTCGCGCGCACCGTAAAGGTTCAGCACATCGTCTTCCATCACGTGACCGGCCCAGTCCAGATCTCCGTCGCAGGCGGCGGCGAAATCGGCCAGTTCCAGCCCGTGGAACTGGAAATACCCGTCTTTCACGCGCGGCCGGCCCGCGGCGAAGACCACGCGCGAGATCCCGGCGAAGCGCAGCGCGCCCAGGCACATCTCGCAAGGTTGCAACGTCGTGATCAGCGTCTTGCCCGACAGGTCCGGATGGCCCTGGTCCGCGCAGGCATGGGCGATGGCCACGATCTCGGCGTGGCGGGTGGGGTCCTGGTCCACGTGGACCTCGTTGTCACCCCAGGCCATGACCTTGTCGCCATCCATCACGGCGGCCACGATGGGCGCGCCCTGCCCGCGCTCGGTCAGGCCTTGCGCGCGGGTGATGGCGCGGGCCAGCGTCGCGGTTTCGGCCTCGGTCGGCTCGGTTTCGGCCATTGCTGTGATCCTTGTCCTGATTGCCACGACGAACGCGGGTGCCCGGGCCCGGTTCCCGCCGTCACGCGGCGGCCCCGCCCCCTCCCCCTTGTTCCGAAATGCGCCGGAGAGCGCGCGAGGCAGCGCCTCTCGCATTGGCGCCAGCCGGTCCGCTCAGGTGGTTGCCGAGGCGCCGATGGGCCGCGCCTCGATCACCACGAAGGCCTGTGCCCAGGGGTGATCGTCGGTCAGCGTCACGTGGATGATCGCCTCGTGCCCCGGCGGGGTCATGGCGGCCAGGCGATCCGCCGCCCAGCCGGTGACATGCATCACAGGCTGGCCGGTGGGCAGGTTGCTGACGGCCATGTCCTTCCACGCGATGCCCATGCGCAGCCCGGTGCCAAGGGCCTTCGAACACGCCTCTTTCGCGGCCCAGCGCTTGGCGTAGGTGCCGGGCGTGTCGGCGCGGCGTTCCGCCTTGCGCTGCTCGGTCTCGGTGAAAACGCGGTTGCGGAAGCGGTCGCCGAACCGCTCGAGCGTGCCGGCGATCCGGTCGATATTCGCCAGGTCTGTGCCCACGCCCAGGATCATCGCGGGGCAATATCCGCGGTGACGACGCCGGTCTGCTGGTTCACCCCGACCGTCAGGGTCAGCGGCCGTGGGCCCGAGCCGTCCTGTACCACGCCGGGGATGGCGACCCGAAGCCCCCGCGCGGGGTCATAGCCGACATCCGCCCGGTCCAGCGACAGGCCCGTGAAGCCCAGGCTGTCCCGGTGCGAGATCAATCGGCAGATATCGAACGGCTCCTCCGGGTCCGGAAGCAGCACCATGAGATGGGTCGAACAGCAGGCGGGCTCGCCGCCCGTGTCCAAGGTGATGAAACGCACGGCCCCATTGGCGAAGCTGCGGGTGTTGGCGTCCACGGGGAAGACGAGGTTGCGCGCATTGGCCTCGAACGTGTCGCAGTCGCGCAGGCCCTGCGCGACGCCCGGCGTGGCGGGCGAAAGCGCCAGACTCAGCGCGATGAGCGCAACCCCTGTCCTCATTCGGCCGGCGAGGCGTTGAAGGTGAACAGCTGCTCGCCCGCGACGCGGTAGCCGTCGATCAGCTCGGCCGCGGTGTCGGAGACCAGCCAGTCCTCCAGCTCGGCCGCCAGGTCGGCGCGGACGTCCGGATGCTCGTCCTGGCTCACCGGCAGGTAGGCATACTGGTTGAACAGCACCGGGTCGCCCGAGAACAGCAGCGCGAGATCGCCCTTGTTGGCGAAGTTCAGCCAGCTCGCGCGGTCCGCCAGGATATAGGCATCCATTCCGGCGGCCGTGTTCAGGGCGGCGCCCATTCCCGCGCCCACGGGACGGTACCAGTCGCCGCGCGGCGCCACGTCGGCCGCGTCCCAAAGCGCCAGTTCGGCCTTGTGGGTGCCGCTGTCGTCGCCGCGGCTGACGAAGGGTGCACCGGTGGACGCGATGGCCGCCAAGGCCTCCGCCGCCGTCCCGGTGTCGGCGATGGCCGCCGGGTCAGCCTCGGGCCCGATCAGCACGAAGTCGTTATACATGATCTCGCGGCGGTAGGGCGCGTGGCCGGCGGCGACGAACGCTTCTTCGGCCGGGCGCGAATGGACCAGGACGGCATCGACATCTCCCGCCTCGCCCAGGCGAATTGCCTGGCCGGTGCCCACGACCAGCAGTTGCACCTCGATCCCCGTATCCTCGGCGATCGCGGGCAGCAGGACATCCGCCAGGCCCGAGTTCTCGAACGACGTGGTCACCGCCATGCGCATGGTACGGTCCTGCGCGACGGCGACCCCGGCCCAAACGGCCAGAAGAATTGATAGAAAGGCTTTCATTCCAGGATATCCCCCCTGAGGAACGCGCGGGTTTCCGACCGCGTGGGTGTGTCAAAGAACTGCGGCGATGGCCCCGTTTCGACGATGCGGCCATTCATCATGAACCAGGCGTCGTCTGCCAGACGCCGTGCCTGTGCGAAATCATGGGTCGCCATGACGATCCTTGTGCCGCCGTCGCGGGCCGCGCGCAACAGGTCTTCGATCTCGCGCGTGGAACGGCCGTCGAGATTGGCCGTCGGCTCGTCCAGGAACAGCAGTTGCGGCGACCGGATCAACGCGCGGGCAGTGGCGAGCTTCTGGCGCTCGCCGCCCGACAGGCGCGCGGCGGGCTGGTCCAGCCGGTCCGACAGGCGGATGCGGGCGGACCAGTCCTCGATCAGCCGGGCGCGTTCGGCGCGGCCGACCCCGTGCAGCTTCAGCGGATAGGCCAGGTTCGCGGCGACCGAGCGGCGCAGCACCACCGGCGTCTGGAACACGAAGGCCTGCGCAGCGTGGGACTGGTCCGAGGGGCAGCCATGGCCCAGGCGGCCCGCGCTCAACCGCTCGATCCCGTGTAGCGCCTTCAGCAAGGTCGACTTGCCCGCCCCGTTCGGCCCCATTAGCACCGTGAGCCCGCGCCCCTCGACGGTCAGCGAGACGGGCCCCATGATGACCCGCCCCCGGCGGCGCACCAGGCCTTCGGTCAGGGTCAGGGGAAACAGGCTCACCATCTGCCCTCGACCTCGGTTCGGCCCAGCCAGTGGGTCAGCAGGTTCACCCCCAGCGCCAGCCCGATCAGGACGAACCCAAGGCCCAGCGCCAGGGCGAAATCTCCGCGCCCGGTCTCCAGCGCGATGGCGGTGGTCAACACGCGGGTGTGATGCTCGATATTGCCGCCCACGATCATGATCGCCCCCACCTCGCCGATGGCGCGGCCGAACCCGGCCAGCGCCGCCGTCATCAGCGACCGCCGCCCGTCGCGGATCAGGGTCGCCACGCGCTGCAGCTTGCCGGTGTTCAGCGAGATCAGCAGGTCGTGATACTCGGCCCAGAGATCGCGCATGGCCTGGTGGGTGATCGACGCGATCAGGGGCGTGATGATGATGACCTGCGCGATCACCATGGCCGTTGGGGTGAATAGCAGGTTCAGCACCCCGAAGGGCCCGGCGCGCGACAGCAGGATATAGACCACGAGGCCGACCACCACCGGCGGCAGCCCCATCAGCGCGTTCAGCACCGCGATGACGCCACGGCGGAACCGGAACCGCTGGATCGCCAGGAACGTGCCCAGCGGCAGCGCGATCAGGCAGGCGATGGCCAGCGCGCTGAGCGTGACCTGCAACGACCTGAGCGAGATTTCGACCAGGTTCGCGTCGGCGGTAAGGATCAGCCGGATCGCCGACGCGATCCCGGCCCAGATGTCGTTCATGCGCCCGCCTGCTCAAGCTTCGGCGCGAGATATTCAGCCCGCCGGGCCGACGTCAACCCGACATGCTGCGCCGCCCCGCACGGCACGGCGCAACGCGCCCCATTTCCGTCCGCCGCGTCGGGACCGGCGATCAGCCCCGGGCGGCGTTCAGGCCCTTGCGGGTCTCGGGCGTGGCCAGCTGGTCGTGCAGGTCTTCGAACTGGCGATAGGCCGTGCGCCGGTCGCCCGCGTTCAGGTGCGCATAGGCCCGCATGATCGCGAGATCGCGGCGGATGCCACCGGTCAGCCGTTCGAGCGCGTCGAGATACGTGATCGAGCCACGGAAATCGTCCTGCTGGAAGGCCCGCACGCCGCGCTGGTCCAGGATGACCGCCTCGACCTGCAACCGCTGCTCGTCCGTCAGGTCGGTGGTCGCCGCGAGCCGGGCGGCATCCTCGGTCATCTGGTTGGCGAGGAAGGCCAGGATCATGCCGAACCGTGCATCCCGCCGGACGACGGCGTCGAGCCCCGAGGTCGAGGCGGTGCGGAAGGCCGCCAGCGCCTCGAGCGATCGGTTCTGGTTATAGGCGCACCAGCCGCGCTCGTAGAGCACGTCGACCGAGCGCGGCGCCGTCGAGCGGTCGAGACACTGCGCCCAGGCCCCGGCCCGCGCCGCGTCACGCACCGAAGCCACCCGGGCGTCGCCCGTGTCGGGCAGCGCGCCCCTTGGCCGGGTGGCGCCCGCCTCCGGCGCGACCGGCACCGTCCGAGCGGGCGGGGTCGAGGGCGCCGCCACGGCGCGACTGGCGGGCCGGGCCGTGGCCGTCCGGGCCGGCGCGGGCGCGGTGGCGTCGCCGGCCCCCATCAGCTGCCTCTCGGCCGTGTCGATCGAGGCCCGCGCGGCGGGACGGCGGGCGCGGGCGAATTCGGCCAGCGTGCGCGTGTCGGCCGGGGTGCCGATGGAATGGGCCTTCTGCAACGTGGCGACCAGCACGCCGGTATCGGTGCAGCTGCCCAGGACCCCGCGATAGGTGGCCAGCGCCAAGTCCGTGTCGCCGGTCTTGTGCTGCATCGTCGCCAGTTGCCACGCGTTGTTCACCCGGTCGCAGCGCAGGATGGACGGATTCGCCCGGACCGCCGCGATGGCGGCGGGGGCGTCGCCGGCGGCGATGGCACCGTCGAACGCGGCCTGCGTTTCGGCCAGCGACAACAGCTCCTCCATCTCGGCCGGCGGCTGCCAGTCGGGATGGACCGCCTTCAGGTGGTCGAGACGCCCGCGGGCCGCTTCGAGATTGCCGATCTCGATCAGCCGCCAGACGCGATTGGCCTCGTCGCCAGGGCCGTCGGCCGCCGACGCGCCACTGCCGATCCGGGTCAGGTCGTTGGGCGGCGTCCAATCGGGATAACGCGCCTTCAGCCGGGCGAGCTCGGCGCTGGCGGACCTGCGGTCGCCGGTCTCGACGTAGTATTTCAGGGCGCGCAGCTCGGCGGCGGGAAGATCGCGAGCCTCGGCCACGGGCGACACGGTGGCAAGGGCGAGGGCCAGCAGGGCGGCACGGTGCGGGATCAGATGGGGAAGCATTCGGGAAGCACGTCCATTTGGGCGAGATAGGCGAAAAGGTGCAGCGTGGCGGGGTAATAGGGCTGCGCGGCGTCGAAGGGCGGCATGGCCGAGCCCATGTTGCGATCGACCGCGCAGGCGGTCAGCGCGGCGATGGCGCGGTAGCCCGGATCGGCCGAGGTCTCGAGCACGGCACCGGTCTTCCCGTCGACGACCGTCGCCGTCAGCCCGTCGGGCACCGCGCGGGCCGAACCCGGCGCATAGGCACGCGCCACGGCCGGGTGATCCGGTCGGGCCGACCAGATCATCCAGAGCGGCACGCGCAGCGATTCGTAGCCCGCGTTGGACGAGAATTGCAGCGCGTTGCCCAAGCCCTCGGCGGTCACCTCGACCCAGTCGGGCACGGGACCGAGCCGCGCCAGGTCGGCGAGCAACTCGTTTCCGTCCCGCGCCGCCGCCACCAGCCGGGCGTCGCGGAACCGCGCGCCCAGCTCCTGCATGGCGCGCAGCATGTAATAGGACGGGTTGATCACGTGGCCGCCGTCGATGGCGAAGCCCTCGGCCCCCGGCACAAGCAACAGTCGCCCCTCCTGTCCCGGCCAGGGCGCGATGCAGCGGGCCGACAGGGCGGCGACGCTCGCCCCGGCACGGCTGGCCAGCGCGGGCCGGTCGAACCGGTCGGCCCCGCGCATGAGCGCCCAGGCAAAGAACAGGTCCGCATCCGACGCGTTGTTGCGGTCGGGCACGGGCGTGGCCGCGTCCGGCAGCCAGCGCCAGCAGAGCAGCGCGTCGTCGCGCAGGGCCAGGTGCGCCAGCGTCCAGTCCAGCATGGCGTCGAACGCCGTCTCGTCGCCCAGAGCGCTGGCCAGCACCATGCCATAGCCCTGCCCCTCGGAATGGCTTGCACCGCCCTGAAGGCCGTCGACCACCCGGCCCGATGCCTCCAGATGCGCCGCTTTCCACGCCGCCCAGGCGCGGGCCAGCGGGTGGTCGCCCGCCCCGGACGCCGCCAGGGCAAGGCCGTTACGGGCCAGCGGCAACGCCGCCAGGCCAGCCAGCAGATCGCGCCGCAGCATCAATCCGGCCTCCGCGTCAGGACGACCAGCCGCAGGGCGAGGGCCGCGAAGACAAGCGCCACGCCGAACAGCGCCGCGGTGAAATAGAGCGGGCGCCACGACGCGTAATTCCCGGCCACCTGCCGGAAGTTGGCGAGGGTCAGACGCTCGCGCAGCTCGGGCATGCGGCGGCTGTCGGCCCAGCTGCGCCAGGTGTCGTCATGGCCCAGCACCGCCATCTGGCCGTTCGGTCCCGCGATGCTGCGCCGGCCCGCCGCCAGTCGCGCGGCCACGTGGGCGAAATCCGTCCGGGGGCCCAGCACCAGCCACAGGCGGTCGGGCCGGGTCACGTCCAGTTGCAACAGGATCGCCTGCCCACGCTGCGCGTCGAGCCAGGCATCGGCGTCGGCATCGGCGTCCGGCAGCAGCCGCGCCTGGACGGCGGCGATGTTCGCCGCGACCGTGCCCACCGCTTGCCCGAACAGGCCGGCCAGGCGGGCCGTGCGAGGCGGCTCGGAACCGGTGGCGGGACCGATGAAGGGGCTGTCGTCGGGCACCTCGCCGATCCGGGCGTCATACGCCGGCAGCGGCAATTCGACGATGGGCGACTTGGTCAGGACGTCGCGCAGGGCCAGCGGCGAGAAGGTATAATCCCCCATGGGAAGACGTGGCAGGGCGTCGGCGCTCAGCACGGTAAGGTGCGCCGCACCCTCGGACGGCATCCCGAGGGCGGTGACGAGCGACAGCCGGTCGGCCATCGACAGATCTTCGGCACCCGAAGAGGACAGGTCGAAATTCCCCGCCCTCAGCGCCGCGGTGGCCCCGCGCAGGTCCGGCACGCGCATCCGCGGCGAGGCGGGAACGGTCAGCGTCGTGCTGCCCCGGATCTCGAGCTTGGGAAAGGCGTTCTCGGGGCAGGCGAAATCCGACGGTGCGCCGGGGATCAGCGCCTCGAACTGCAGGAGGTTCGGCCCTTCGCGCAGCAGGTTGGCGCCGAATTTGACCGGGAACTGTTCGATCAACACGCCGCCTTCGTCCACCAGCGGCAGCAGGCGGACCGTCTCACCGTTGACCTTGATCAGCAGCTTGGCCTCATTCGGCAGCTTGCGCGCGTAGGCGTAGTCGAGGTGCAGCACCGCTTTTTGCGCGGTCAGGATCAACCAGTCGCGCGGCAGGGTGAAGACCTGGCTGCGATGGAAGTAATGCGACGAGGTTCGGATGGTCTGCATGCCCAGATCCGACAGGCGCACCGGCCCGCCGGGCCGCATGAGGGTCCCGGCGCCCACCGCAAGGCCACTGGTCGGCGACAGACCGGGCGCGTCTTCCCGGACATGGGCCATCAGCTCATCGAACGCCACGCCCAAGGCGGCGTCCACGTGCTGGTTCGACGATTGCGGGTCGAGCCGCAGGACCAGCACCTCGGCCCCGTCGCCGGCGCGACGGAACTCCATGTCCGGGCGGCCGTCATCGATGGCCAGCGCACCACGGTGGATCAGGGTGATGCGGGCGTGCGAGGGTGCTTCAGGTGCCGGCTCGACCGCATCCGTTGTGTCCTCGGCGCCATCGGGCGTGTCTCCTTCCGCAGGCGCCGCGACCACCGGCCAGCCGCCGCTTTCGGCGTAGCGCAAGGTGTGACCGCCCATCATCCGGCTGAGCCGGTAAGCCGCGATGTCCAGCGTGGCCGCGACCCCCTCGGCGATGCCACCGGGATCGCGCAGCTCGATCGCGCGTCCCGCCGCCGCGTCGCGCGCCACGGCGGCCACGAAGTCCGCGGGCCCCGAGATCGTCGGCCGTTCGTCGATGAGCGCGCCCGACGTCGCCAGGTCGAGATCGGTCCAAAGGTCGAACGCCGCCTCGGGCCCGCAATAGATGCGGTGCACCTGCGACAGCGCGATGCGGACGCGGTTCGCGCCGGGCAGCCAGACGTTCGACGGAACGGCCAGGCTGTCCGGCGCGTCGCCGGACGACTTGCCCAAGGGGAACGTGCCCACCGACACGTCGTTCACGAAGACTTCCATCGATGACCTGTCGGGCAGGACATCCACACCGCTTTCGTGGTCCAGCACCAGCTGTCCCCGGGGGGTGCCCTGGGGCAGGAACAACGTGAACTCGGCCTCGGGAAATTCACCCTGCAGCCGCAGGCGGGTCTGACCGGGCAGGATCGGCATGGGCGACAGCAGCGGCGACAGGATCGGTTCGCGGGCCTCGACCGCGACGGGGACCGGCCCGGTGGCGGGCCGGTGGAATTGCATGCGCGCCGCGGCGGCGGAAGGCAGGTCCATCTCGCCCGCGACCACGTCTATATTGCCGGTGGCCGGCGCGGTCTCGTCGACCGCCGTCAGGTCGGGGATGCGGATCATGCCGCCCTCTTCGGCCGGGGCAATGCCGGGCGCCGCGGCCAGCGTGCAGGCCGCCAGGGCCGCGAAGATGATCGTGTGCGAGCGAAGGATCATTGGCCGCGCTCCATCCCTTGGGCGCCGGATCCGTTGGCGCGCAACCCGGCAAAGGCGGCGGCAGGCTCGGCCACCAGGTCGTCATCGGTCTCGGGCGCGAAGGGCACGGTCTGACCGGTGGCCGCGAAATCCTCGTACCCGGCGAAAGCCACGATATGGGCCGGCGGCTCGAGCGCGATGGTCGAGTGCAGTGCCCGCTGCGCGGCGCGGCGGCGGCGCCCCGGCTCGGCCGCCAGCGCGGCAAAGGCCGACACGGTGCCGCGCAGCGACAGCCGCGGGATATACAGGATACCGCCCAGCAAGCCCTTCTCGTGGAAGTAATGATCGCGCATGGCGGCCCAGCGGCTTGATTTGCCATAGATCATCTGCGCCACCGTCTCGGCCACGATGGTCGGCTGGTTCTCGTCGTAGGCGATGCCCATGGCGATCTTGCCGCGCTCGCGGCGGGACCAGCGGACATGGCCCGAGATCGGGTGCGCCAGCGACGGCGCCTCGACCAGCGCGGGCAGGACGCGCAGCGGTGCCCCCTCGGCCACCTGGCCGGGCGCTATGTCGGGGCCACCGGCGATCTCCAGCGACAGGCCCGACAGGGAGCCATCGATGACCGTCGCGGCCATCTTGCGGTTCGGATGCCCCGCCAAAGCGACGATGGCAGGCTCGTCGAGCTTGACGCGCGGGGCGCCCCGGCGCTGTTGCGTCTCGCGCACGCAGGCCAGCGCGGCGCCCACCAGCACCAGGTTGAACACCGCCCAGCCGCCCACGACCTGCAGCACCTCGCGGTCGCCGGGATAGAGCGAATACCGCACGCCCGCCGCGACGACGCCCAGCGCCAGCAGGCCGAACAGCCAGAACAGCGGCGCGGCGATCGGGCTGATCGCGGTTTCGTCCAGGGTTTCGTCCTTGGCGGTGACGTTGAACCGGGCCGCGCGCGGCTTCGCGAAGGTGCGCAGGACCGCGCGGCTGAGATAGGGCGCCTGCGCCGTCTCGTAGAGCTCGGACATCAAGGGCCACCGCGTCCGGTTGAACAGCGCGTTCTGCACGATGAAGGACGTGGCCACATAGGTCGCCATGTAGGCCACGACCTCGGCCCGGGTGGCGACGAAGATCTCGAGCCCGAAGAACAGGTACGCCAGCGGCGCCAGCAGGAACACCATCCGCACCAGAGGGAAGAACCAGAAGCTCATGGAGTTCACGTAGCACAGGCGCTGGGTCACGCTCAGGCCGCGGCGCATCAGCGGATTCTTCAGCAGCAGCATCTGCATCATGCCCGTGGCCCAGCGCCCGCGCTGCTGGATGAAGCTGACGAAGCTTTCGGGCTGAAGCCCGGCGATCATGGCGCGGTTGACGTAGATCGACCGCCAGCCCGAGGCGTGGATGTCCAGCGCCGTCTCGGCGTCCTCGGTGATGGTTTCGCCCGAGAAACCGCCGACGCTGTCCAGCGCGTCGCGCCGGATCAGCGCGGCCGAGCCGCAGAAGAACGCGCCGTCCCAGCGATCCAGCCCCCGGTGGATATGACCGTAGAACATCTCGTTCTCGGGGGGGCAGTGGCTGACCGTGCCCACGTTGCGCATGATCGGATCGGGGTTGAGGAAGAAATGCGGGGTCTGCACGAGGAACAGGTCGTCGTGCTTCAGGAAATACCCCGCGGTCCGCGCCAGGAAATCGCGGCTGGGCACGTGGTCGGCATCGAACACGGCGACAAGGTCCCCGTCGAGCAGGGCCAGCGCTGCCGACATGTTCCCGGCCTTCGCATGTTCGTTGCGGGCCCGGGTGGAATATAGCACCCCGAGATCGGCACAAAGCGCCTGGAGCTCGGCCCGCCGCGCGGCCGCCGCCCGCGCCGTCGCGGGATCCTCGCTGTTGACCCGCTGGTCCGTGCCGCCATCGTCGCACAGCACCACGCGCAGCTTCTCGGCCGGGTAGTGCATGTTCCGGCACGCGGCCAGCGTCACCTTCAGCATCGCGGCCGGCTCGTTATAGCTGGGCACCAGCACGTCAACGGTGGGCAGCTCATCCACCCGCACGGTCGGCGGCACCGGTCGTGTCAGCGGATCGGCGGTCATGAAGGTCGTGAGGAAGAACACCAGGATCGCGTAGGTCTCGGTGATCAGCAGCAGCATGGCGCAGGTGAAGGACAACGGCGCGTCGAGCCCCGGCAGCGTTTCGGTCACCCGCCAGATCCAGTAGCGCAGGACCAGCGCCCCGGCGATCGCCAGAAGCGCGAAGCGGGGCGCGGCCCGGTCGGCCATCGGGCGCAACAACACGACGCACAGCACGCCCGTCACCCCCAGAAGAGCCTGGGCCCAGGTCGAGATCGGGATCGACGCCAGGATCACGCCGATGGCACCCACCAGGACCCAAAGGCTGACCGACGCCGCTTCGGCGATCGGAAGCTGCCGGTTGGATTTGAAGAACGCCATGGCTCAGCCCCCGGTCGGCGCCGCGAAGGGCGAGCGGTTGCGCAGGGTCGGTGCTGCGCCGGTGGCCCCCGCCCCCGCCGCCGGTGTGGCCGAAAGGGTTTCGGCCCGGATCGGCGCGAGCGCGGCACGCGCGTCGCCCCGTACGCAGTTGCGCATCATCACGTCGACCGCCGCCGCGCGGCCGGGCAGCGGGCGCGCCGCCCGGTCCAGGCTGCGGACGGCGGCGACGCAGGTGACGCCGGGGCCCATGGCCTGTTCGGTCCAGAAGAAAGCGCCCAGCGCATCCGACCCGGTGCGCATGTTGCGGTTGCTCAGGCTCCGGAACGGATAGGGCGCACCGCCCGACAGCTCCACGAAGCGCTCCAGGTCGAACCGCGCGCCGCGCAGCGCGCCCCCGCCGCGGGTGCGCAACAGCACGAAATTGTCGCCCGACAGCGACGTGTCGTTGGGCAGCGCGATGCGCTGTTCGCGCACACCCTGAAGGTCCCGCTCGAGCGTCAGAAGCCCTTGCGGCACGTGCAGCCACGCGCGCTGCGTATCGACCATGCGATACTGCGTCGTTTCCATGCGCTGCTGTATCGTCCGGTTCGACGACAACGCGGTCGGCATGCAGCCCGACAGCGCAAGCGCGCCCGCCAGCGCGAGACATGCCAATGATATACGGATACCGTTCATCCAGCCCGACCCTCTTCCCACGGCGCCCTGGGGCACCTTCAGCGCAGGCCGATGGTCGCCGCGAACGTGTCGCGGTTGATCGCTGCTCTGAACCTCAACAGTGCGGGCCCGACATGCGCGGTCCCTTGTCCCGCTTGGTGCGGGATCTTGGCCGGATAAATCGCATGGCGAGACTTACGCGGGCGAGCATCACGTCAGCCATCGCGTGAACTCCGCCAAAAAAGTGGCGGAAAAATCACGGAAGTTGATGATTTCAGACGATCTGGTGGAAACGCCCAATACCGCAGGTTGAATCGGGCGGATCGCGAAACGAAAAAGGGCGGCCAAAGCCGCCCTTTTCATACAGAATGTCGTGCGCCGATCAGGGCTGTTCGTCGTCCGAGCCGCTTTCGCTCGGCAGGTTGAAGAAGCTGTCGGCGTCGGCCACGTCGCGGTCGTCTTCCTCTTCCAGCTCCTCGCCCGTGTCCGACAGGCTGAAGGTTTCGAGCCCCGAGATCGCCGACGGCATCTTGGGCTCGTTGTCTTCACCCAGCGACTGCTCGGTCGAGACCAGCTTGCGCCGCTCTTCGTCGGACATGACCGCGCCCTCGCGCGCCTTCTTGGCGGCGGCCTTCTGGACCTGCTGGTCCAGCTCGGTCTGCTTGCACAGGCCCAGGGCGACGGGGTCGATGGGTTCGATGTTGTTGATGTTCCAGTGCGTGCGCTCGCGGATGGCCTGGATCGTCGGCTTGGTGGTGCCCACCAGCTTGGCGATCTGGCTGTCGGCCAGCTCGGGGTGAAACTTGACCAGCCACAGGATGGATGCCGGGCGATCCTGCCGCTTCGACAGCGGGGTATAGCGCGGGCCGCGCCGCTTTTCCTCGCCCACGGCGGACGGGTTGAACTTCAGCTTCAGCTTGTGGAGCGGGTCGGCCTCGGCCTTCTCGATCTCCTCGGCGGTCAGCTGGTTGTTGGCGACGGGGTCGAAGCCCTTCACACCGGCCGCCACGTCGCCGTCGGCGATGCCCTGCACTTCGAGCTCGTGCAGGCCGCAGAAATCGGCGACCTGCTTGAAGGTCAGCGTCGTGTTGTCCACCAGCCAGACGGCGGTGGCTTTGGCCATGATCGGCTTTTCGGACATCGCTTGGCGCTCCTCATCTCAGACATGTCTTCCCCGTGGCCCGGATCAGGGGCCGGGCCCCCAGGGCCCAAGTTCGCATTGTCGGGGAACTCAAGGTGCATATAGTCGGCCCGTGCCTTCGTGGAAAGACCCCAAATGATACGCCTTCTTCACGTCTTCGCCGCCGCGATCCTGCTGTCATCCGGCCCCGCGACCGCGCAGGATCGCGCCGGGGCGTTCGACTATTACCTTCTCGCGCTGTCCTGGTCGCCCAGCTGGTGCGCGCTGGAAGGCGACGACCGCGGATCGCCGCAATGCGCCGCGGATGCCGATTTCGGATGGGTGCTGCACGGGCTGTGGCCGCAATACGACCGCGGCTATCCCGAATATTGCAACACAGCGCAAGCCGACCCCAGCCGTGCCCAGACCGCCGCCATGGCCGACATCATGGGCGCCCCCGGCGCGGCGTGGTACCAGTGGAAGAAACACGGCCGCTGCGCCGGGCTGGCACCGCGCGACTATTTCGACCGGGCGCGCCAAGCCTTCGACGCCGTGCAGATACCGGCGGTGTTCCGGCGGCTCGACACGCCGGTCCGCCTGCCCGCCCGCGTGGTGGAAGAGGCGTTCTTGAAGGACAACCCCGGCCTCTTTCCAGACGCGCTGACCGTAACCTGCCGCGACCGCCGCATCCAGGAGGTGCGCATCTGCCTCACGCGCGACCTCGAGCCGCGCCGCTGCGGCGACGACGTGATCCGCGACTGCACCCAGCGCGACGCGCTCATGGATCCCATCGAATGAGGCTGGAGCGTCACCGCGCGGCGCGGCTGGTCGCCGGGGATGACGGCGGATTGCTGGACGCGCTGGCCGCCGGGCGCGACATCACCGCGGGGCCGGACGGGCTGCGCGACACGGGCGGCGACGGGCGGTGGATCCGGGTGGCCAGTGGCGGCACCACCGGCGCGCCCAAGGTCATCCGCCGCAGTGCCGCCAGCTGGCGCGCGAGCTTCGAGGTCAACGCGGGGCTGTTCGATGTCGGGCCCGGCTCGGTCGTGGCGACGCTGGGCCATGTCGGCCACTCCCTGACGCTCTACGCGCTGGCCGAGGCCGCCGGGCTGGGCGCGGGATTGCTGGGTTTGCAGGGTATGCGGCCCGACGCGCAATTGCGCGCGCTCGGCGACCACGGCGCCACGCATCTCTGGACGACGCCGACGCAGCTTGGACTGCTCGCCGGCCGGGGCGCGGTTCCGACGCTCGACCGGCTGATCGTCGGCGGCGGGGTCCTGACCGCCGCGCAGGCCGAGGCGGCACGCGGCACGTTTCCCACGGCCCGGCTGAGCACCTTCTACGGCGCGTCCGAGCTGAGCTTCGTCACGGTGGACGGAACGCCCTTCCCCGGGGTCGAGCTGCGCCTGCGCGACGGGCTGATCTGGGTGCGCTCGCCCTACCTTTTCGACGGCTATGACGCGGGCGCCGACCCGCTGACCCGACGCAACGCGGACGGCTTCGTCACCGTGAGCGAGCTCGGGCGCATGGAAAACGGCCGCCTCGTCGTCACGGGGCGCGCGGGGCGCCGGGTGAACGTCGCCGACCGGCTGGTCAGCCCCGAGCCGGCCGAGCAGTTCCTGGCCGACCGGGCCGGGGCGCCGGTGGCGGTCGTGGCCGTGCCCGACCCGCGGCGCGGCGCGCGGCTGGTGGCGGTGCGGCAGGGCGAGGCGGATCCGTCGCTGGACGCGGCCTTGCTGGCGGACTGCCGGCGCGCCGTGGGCGCGGCCGGGACCCCGCACAGGGTCGTGACGGTGCCCACCCTGCCCCGCCTGCCGTCCGGCAAGCCCGACCTCGACGGCCTGGCGCACACTCTCGCCGCGCTGGCGTGACCGGCGTCGCCATCCTGTCGGCCTGCCGCAGCCCCGTGGCGCCGCGCGGCGGCGCCCTGGCGGGGCTTCAGCCGCACGAGATCGCGGCGCCGGTGATCCGCGCCCTGCTGGAACGCGCGGGGTGCGGACCCGACGACGTGGACGAGTTGATCTGCGCCAACGCCCTGGGCGCGGGCGGCAACCCGGCCCGGCTGGCCGCGCTGGCCTCGGGCCTGCCGCAGCGGGTCGCCGGTCTGACGATCGACCGTCAATGCGTCGGCGGTCTGGATGCCGTGTTGCTGGGGGCCGCGCTGGTCCGTTCGGGGGCGGCGCGCTGCGTCATCGCGGGCGGGGCCGAGAGCTATTCGCGCAGACCGCTGCGCGCCACCGGCACGCCCGACGCGCCCCGCTTCTACGACCGGCCGCCCTTCGCGCCCGCGGGCTTTCCCGACCCCGACCTCGCCGCGGCCGCCGATGCGCTCGCGACCCGGGTGGGGTTGAGCAGGGACGAGATGGACGCCTTCGCCACAGGCAGCCATGCCAAGGCCATGGCCCGGCCCCCGCGCTCGCCCGAACTCGTGCCGATGGCCGGGCTCGACCGCGACAGCTTCACCCGCGCCCTCACCCCGCGGATTGCCGCGCGCGCGCAGCCCCTGGTGGGCCAGATCACGGCCGCCAACAGCGCCGTGGCCGCCGACGCCGCGGCCTTCGTTCTGCTGGTCCGCTCGGACGATGCGCCGACGGCCCCGCGCATCGCGGAGGGTGTCACGCTGGGGGCGGATCCCGCCAACCCCGCCGCTGCGCCGGACGCGGCCATCGCGCAGGTGCTGGACCGCGCCGGGATCGGGCCGGGCGGCCTGTCCCGGATCGAGCTGATGGAGGCCTACGCCGCGCAGGCCATGGCCACCGCGCGCGCGCTGTCCCTTCCGGAAGAGCGGATGAATGTCGGCGGCGGGGCGCTGGCCCGCGGGCATCCCATCGGGGCCTCGGGCGCTGTCAACCTGGTGCGGCTGGTGCACGAATTGGCGTGCGCGCCCGGCCTCGGCCTCGCCGCGATCGCGGCGGCGGGCGGGTTGGGCACGGCCGTGCTGATCGACGGCCGCGCAAATGATCAGATGTGAATATCGCTGGTCGGCGGTTTCGGCAGGATGCGCACGAAATCCACCGGCGCGTTCTCCGCGCAGGCGGTGAAGCGCTTGAAATCGAACCTGTGGGCATCCGCCTCGATCGTGCCCGAGCTGACCAAGCACCATCCCAGAAGCTTTTCGCCTTCGTAAAGCTCGACCAGGCCACGCAGGTGCCGCGCCATGTCGGGCGCCACCGCGAAACCGCCCTTCCAAAGATGAAGAACCGGGATGCGCCGGCCGTTCGACACCACGGACAAACGTCGCTGCCGGGCAATCAGCCGGGCGCGGCCGATGATTTGCTCGGGCGCCAGATCCTCAGGTAGGTATGCACTCATTACCGTTCCCCCCGGAAAATTGTATACCAGAGTTGGATCGATTTGTCGTTACGGCAAGTCCCGGGGAGACTAACACTTTACGCCTAGGTCATCCCTTCGCGGCGCGCGGTCGCAGGACGTGCGGCATCGCCGGATCGTAAAGCGCGCTGTCCTCGAAATCGGAGACCTCGCCCATGACCGGCCCGACGAGGATCAGCGCCGTCCGCGTGATCTTCGCCGCGCGCACCTTCTCGCGGATATCCGACAGCGTGCCGCGCAGGAACAGCTGGTCGGGCCAGCCCACGCGGTAGGCCACGACCACCGGGCAATCGGCGCCGTAGTAGGGCACCAGCTGACGCTCGATCTCGCGCAGTGCGCGCACGCCCAGGTGCAGCGCCAGCGTGGTGCGCGAGCGCGCGAAAGTCTCCAGCGTCTCGTGCTCGGGCATCGAGGTCGACTTCATGCTCATCCGCGTCAGCACGATGGACTGGCCCACGCCCGGCACCGTCAGCTCCTGCCCCAGCGCGGCCGCGGCCGCGGCATAGGCCGGCACGCCGGGCACGATCTGGTAGTCGATCCCGTCGCGCTTCAGCCGCCGGATCTGCTCGGCGATGGCGCCGTAAAGCGACGGATCGCCCGAATGCACCCGCGCCACGTCCTGTCCCCGGCCATGGGCGGCCAGGATCTCGGCGTGGGTCTCGTCCAGCGTCATGGGCGCGGTGTCCAGCACGCGCGCGCCCTCGGGCGCCTCGGCCACCACAGCTTCGGGCACCAGCGACCCGGCATAAAGACAGACCGGACAGGCCCGGATCAGCCGCTGCGCCTTCAGGGTCAGAAGCTCCGGATCACCGGGCCCGGCGCCGATGAAATAGACCGTCATCGCGCTTCACCTTTCTTGAAATACCTGATGCCGAACGCCCGCCTCACAGCCCGACCTTGCGGGCATAGCCCCGCGGCGTGAACATGCGCGGCCCTTCGCCCAGGCGTGCCAGCCGCGACTGGCTGGATCCGACCAGGACGACCGTCAGCATGTCGACCTCGTCCACGTCCAGCTGGTCCAGCCGGCGATACCGGATCTCCTCCTCGGGACGGCCCAGCGACGACGCCAGCAGCACCGGCGTATCGGCCGGGCGGTGATCCAGCAGGATGTCCCGCGCCTCGGTCAGCAGGGTGCGGCGGCGCTTCGAGACGGGGTTGTAGAAGGCGATGACGAAATCGCCATGGGCCGCCGCGTGCAGGCGTTTCACGATGTCCTCGCGCGGGGTCAGCAGGTCCGACAGCGAGATCGCGCAGAAGTCGTGACCCAATGGCGCGCCGGCCCGCGCAGCCGCCGCCTGCAAGGCCGAGACGCCGGGCGAGCAGACGACCTCGACCCTGCGGGCCGCGTCGCTCACGCCCTTGTCGGTCCGGTCCATCAGCTCGAAGACCAGCGCCCCCATGGCATAGATCCCGGCATCGCCCGAGCAAACCAGCGCGACGTTGTTCCCCTGCCCGGCCAGCTCCAGCGCGTGGCGGCAGCGGTCCTCCTCGCCCCCCAGCGGGAAATCGTGCCGTTCCTTGCCCGCCGCCAGCGGGCCCAGCAGGTCGATGTAAAGGCCGTATCCCACCAGCGTATCGGCCTCCGCCAACAGCCGGCTGACCTCGGGCGTGCGCCAGCTGGCTTGGCCCGGTCCGATGCCCACGACCGACAGCCGCCCGCGCGCCCGTCCGGGCAGGTCGACCAGCGGCGCGGGCGCCAGCGCCAGGGCCGCCGTGGCGTGGGCGGTCTTCTGCTTCGCCACGGCCAGCGTCGCGTCCGCGCCGGCCACGGCCAGCGCCGCGTTCTCGGCCACGCCCTGCGTCCCGATCTCGGCCAGCACCACGTCCGAGCGGTTGGCGCAGCGCGGGCTTTCACGCTCCAGCGCCGCGGCGTCGAACAGGCGCAGGGGCCGCCCCAGCCGCCGTGCGACCGCCAGGATCGCCGGCTCGTCCCCTTTCAGGTCCAAGCTCGCCACCGCTGCGACGGCCCCCGGCGCGATGCCCGCCTCGTTGAGGACCCGGTCCACCAGGGCCGCCATCTCGTCCACCGGGCAGTCGCGCGATGCCCCGAGCCCCAGGACCGCCACCTGCGGACGGAACACGAGCTCCGCCTCGACCGGTGCGGCGGAACAGGCGACCACCGGCCCGTCCCCGCGCGGCAGGTCCGCCAGCCAGGGCGCGTCGCCCGTGACCTGCGCCCCCTCGCCCGCCAGCAGCCGCGCCATGACGTCCTTCGCGGCCTCGGGGTTTTCCAGCACGTAGCCCGGCGGCGGCGCGTCCAGCGCCACGCCCAGCGCCAGGTCGCCCGCCGTGGTCACGGCAGCGCGCGCGCCCAGACCGTCGGCGATTCGCGCCGCCAGCCGGTTGGCCCCCCGGTGCCCGCCCAGAAGCGGCACGACCACGGCGCCGTCGTCGCTGACCGACAGCACCGGCGGTTCGGCCCGCTTGTCCGACAGAAGGGGCGCGACGGCGCGGATCAGGATGCCGCTGGCGCAGACACCCACCACCGGATGCCCGGCGGCGAACAGGTCGCGCGCGTGGTCCAGCGCGTTGTCGAACCACGCATCGGCACGGTCGACCCGGCCCGCACGGCCATGTACCGGCGCGCCCAGCAGGTCAGCCACGCGATGCGCGACGCTTTCGCCCGAGCGCGACAGCGCCAGGACCACGGGTGTCACAGCCACGGGTCATCCCCCTTGTTGAGCAGGATCATCGAGAAATAGGGCGCCTTCTCCGGCGCCTCGGACAGCGGGCAGATCCGTTCCGCCGCCAGCGTCGCGCGCTCGACATAGATCGCGCGCGGCTCCAGCCCCAGGTCGCGGATCACGGCGCGGATCTTGGGCAGGTGGCGGCCCACCTTCAGGATCGCGACCGCCTCGGCCCCGTCGATCCGGGCGCGCAGCTCGGGCTCGGGCAAGGGCCCCGGAAGGACGGTCAGCCGTTCGTTGCGTGCGGCCAGCGGCAGCCCCGCCCGCGCCGCGCCCGCCATGACCGAGCTCACGCCGGGCACGACCTCGACCGCGTGGCGGTCGCGCAGCCGGGCGTAGAGATACATGAACGAGCCGTAGAAGAACGGGTCGCCCTCGCACAGGCACACCACGTCGCGGCCCGCCTCCAGCGCGGCGGCGATCCGCGCGGCGCCGTCGTCGTAGACCGCCTGTGCCGGCTCTCGCGCGGCGCGCATGGGCAGGTCCATGACGATTTCCTCGGCGTCCCCGGGGATCAGGTCCGCCACGATGGCCCGGGCGAAGCTGGGCGCGCCGGCCAGCGTCGGGTAGGCGATGACGCGCGCGCCGGCGATCAGCCGTGCCGCCTTGCGCGTCACGAGCTCGGGGTCCCCCGGCCCGACACCGACCCCGTAAAGCACGCCGCTCATCGCACGGCCCCGCGGGCCAGCGCGACACGCGCCCGGGACGCGCCCCGGCCCGGCTTCATCTTTCCACAAATACCTTGTCGCCCGGCCCGCAACCCGCTCATCGCTTGATCAGGCTCCACTGCGTCACCGGCATCGCCGCACGCCAGCCGCGGAACCGGCCCACGGGCTCGGCCCGCGCCGCCTGCAGACGCACGAGCTGTCCGCCGTGGCGGGCATGCAGCTCCATCAGCACGGCCTCGGATTCCAGCGTCACGGCGTTGGCCACCAGCCGGCCCAGGGGCTTCAGCCGCGCCCAGGCGGCGGTGAAGACCTCGGCCGACAGCCCGCCGCCCAGGAACACAGCGTCCGGCGCGTCGAGACCGTCCAGCGCCGCGGGCGCCTCGCCCTCGATCAGCTCCAACCGCGGCGCGCCCAGCGCCAGCGCGTTGGCGGCGGCCATGGCGCGGCGGTCGGCGCGCGGCTCAATCCCGATGGCGCGGGCATAGCGGGCGCCGCGCATCCACTCCACCGCCACCGACCCGCAGCCTGTGCCGACATCCCACAAAAGCGCGCCGCGCATGGGCATGAGCTTGGCCAGGGTCAGCGCCCGCACCTCCTGCTTGGTCATGGTGCCGTCGTGGCGGAACAGGTCGTCGTCCAGCCCCGGCACGCGGGGCAGCAACGCGGCATCGGGCGCGGCCACGCAGTCGACGGCCAGCGTGTTGAAGGCGGGCACCTCGTGGTCCCAGCTTTCCGCGGTCCCGTCGAACCGCGCCTCGTCCGCGCCGCCCATGTTGGCGAGCACGGTCATGGGCGATGCGCCGAAGCCGCGCTCGGCCAGGAAGGCGGCGATGCGGGCCGGCGTCTCGGCCCCGGTGGTGAGGATCAGCAGCCGCGCGTCGGGCTGGATGAAGGCAATCATCTGCTCGACCGGGCGGCCGTGGACGGTCAGCGTCTCGACATCGGCAAGGCTCCAGCCCAGTCGCGCGGCGGCAAGCTGGAAGGCCGACAGTTGCGGGTGGTACAGGATCTCGCCCGCCGGGATCGCGCGCCCGATGCGCGCGCCGACCGAGAACCACAGCGGATCGCCCGTGGCCAGCACCACGACCCGGCGCCCGCGATAGCCCCGCAGCATGTCGATCAGCGCGTCGAAGGGCGACGGCCAGCTGACCCGCTCGGCCGTGACGGCGTCGGACAGTCGATGGTGGCGGTCGCCGCCGACGATGATCTCGGCGGCCTCGACCACGGCGCGGGTGGCCGGCGAAAGGCCCGCCATGCCGTCCTCGCCGATGCCGACGATATGCAGCCAGGGCTCAGACATGGGTGTCGGTCTCCAGCCCCGCGGCCAGTGCGTTGACGGCGGCCGACGCCATGGCCGACCCGCCGCGCCGGCCCCGCAGCGCCACGAAATCGCAGCCGCGCGGGTTCGCGGCCAGCTCGGCCTTCGATTCGGCCGCTCCGACGAAGCCCACGGGAAACCCCAGGATGACGGCGGGTTTCGGCGCGCCCGCGTCGAGCAGCTCGAGCAGCTGAAAGAGCGCCGTGGGCGCGTTGCCGATCGCCACCACGGCGCCGTCCAGAAGATCGGGCCAGAGCGTCACCGCCGCGGCCGAACGCGTGGTCGAGAGGCTGCGGGCCAGGTCCGGCACGCCCGCATCGTTCAGCGTCACCACCACGTCGTTGTCCGCGGGCAACCGGCGGCGGATGATGCCCGCCCCCACCATTTCGCAATCGCACAGGATCGGCGCGCCGGCGGCCAGTGCGACGCGCCCGGCCTCGACCGCGCGGTCCGAGAAGGCCAGCCGGTCGGCCACCTCGACCATGCCGCAGGCGTGGATCAGGCGGATGGCCAGCGCGTCCATGCCGGGCGGGAATCGGTCCAGCCGCGCCTCGGCCCGCACGGTGGCGAAGCTTTGCGCGTAGATGCGGCCGGGATCTTTTTCGTAGGGGCGCAACGGGATCGCTTTCTGGAAAGGTCGGATGCCTCCGGCGGAGGTATTTGGGGAAAGATGAAGCCGCTCAGGCCTTCGTCCGGCGCGCGCTTTCGGGGCCCCAGGGATGATTGGCGTGGGGATACTCGGCGTGGTGATGGTGGTGATGATCGCCGTCGCCGTGATGATGGTGGTGATGGTGATCGTGGTGATGCTGCGCCTCGAGCCGGCAAAGCCCGGTGCAGAAGCTGTCGCAGAGCGCGCAGTCGGCCACGTTCGAGCCCGGCGCGCTGGCGCCCTGCCCTTCCACGTGGTGGTGGTGGCTTTCCTGCACCGCGCCCACCTCGGCCTCGAAGCCCAGCACCTGGGTGCGGTACTTGCACAGCACACAGGTGGGTGGCGGCACCGGCCCCGCGGCCGGGTGGTCGGCGGTCAGGCGCTCGGCGGGTGCGACATGGGCATGGCGCCCGCCCTCGAAGGCCAGCACCTGCTCGCGGAAGGGGCAGATGCCGCAATTGGGGATCGGGTGATCCGTGTTCAGCTCCAGCACCCGTTCGGCGAAGGTGGCGAGCACCTGGTCGTGGTCGCCCAGGTAGCCGGCCTTCACGAACTGCGTGTCGGGATGCGCGCCGGCCACGCGGTCGGTGAAGCCGTAGATCCGGTCGATGAGGATGCCCGAGAACAGGAAGTAGGGAAAAACCACCACGCGCTTGTAGCCGAGCTTGGCCACGTGCTGCAGGCACGGCTCGACCAGCGGGAAGGTCACGCCGGAATAGCCCACCTCGTGCCAGCCGAAGCCGATGCCCTCGTGCAGCATTCGCGCGATCTTGGCCACGTTGCCGTTCGCGTCGGGGTCCGAGGCCCCGCGCCCGATGACCACCAGGCAGGTGTCGTGCAGGTCGAGCTTGCCGTGTTCGGCATCGGCGGCGGCGACGGCATCGCGGATGCGGCCCGCGGCGGCCGCCAGCATCTTGGGGTCCACGCCCAGCTCGCGCCCGTAGCGGATCTCGATCCCGTGCTGCGCGGCGTAGGTGTTCAGCACCGTCGGAATGTCGTTCTTGGCATGCATGGCGGCGAACAGCATCCCGGGCACTGCCAGGATCCGGTCGCAGCCGGCCTCGCGCAGGCGGTCCAGCCCGTCGCGGATCACCGGGTTGGCGAATTCGAGGTAGCCGTAATCGACGGCCCAGTCACGCGGCAGCCGGGCGGGCAGCTTCTCGGCCAGGGTCGCGAACTCGTCGACGGCCGACTGGCTGCGCGAGCCGTGGCCGCAGATCATGACGCCGGTCCGGCTCACGCCGGTTGCTCCTCTTCGCTCTCCTCGGGTTCCGCCTTCGGCTCGGACTTGCCGCGCTTGCGCTCCTTCGCGGCCTGCCAGAGGCCGATCCCGATTGCGATACCAAGGCCCGCACCGGCGACCCAGTGATCGTGACCCGCGAGCGGCCCGAGATGCCCCACATGGGCAAGCGCGGGGACGGGCAGGATCGCGAGGAAGATGGCAAGGCGCATGGGCGGGCTCCTGTTCGGGGCGGGGCCATTCGGGCGCGCCGGGAATACCCTGACGATACCGCCCCGGCCCCCCGGTCTGGGTCGGGCCGCGTGACGGTCACCTGTCCGGCCCCGACCGTGCGTGGTTTGGGGCGTCGTCGCGACTGCCTTACACCCCGTGCGGGGGCGTTGCAAAGACGAATGCGCGCAGATGTGCGCGGGCGCGCAGCCGCTCCGCGGTGTCTGCGGGCCGCGCGCGTCCTAGGTGTCAGATCAACGCAGTTTGGAAGGAGACGCGCGATGGGCAAGCTGGTGGACGGCATCTGGACGGACCAATGGTACGACACCGAGAGCACGGGTGGCGAATTCAAGCGCTCGAGCTCGGACTACCGCAACTGGATCACCGCCGACGGCAGCGCCGGCCCCACGGGTGAAGGCGGCTTCCGGGCCGAACCGCACCGCTATCACCTCTACGTCTCCTACGCCTGCCCCTGGGCCAGCCGGGCGCTGGCCTTCCTCAAACTCAAGCAGCTCGAGGACATCATCGGCGTGTCGGTGGTGCATCCCCACATGCTGGGCGACGGCTGGAGCTTCGACAGCGATTACCCCGGTGCCACCGGCGACACCGTCTACGGCCTGCCCTTCGCGCGAGACATCTACCTGCGCGCGGACCCCAAGACGACGGGCCGCGTCACCGTGCCGATCCTGTGGGATCTGCAACGCGAGACCATCGTCAGCAACGAATCGTCCGAGATCATTCGGATGCTGAACTCGGCCTTCGACGGGATCACCGGCAATACCGACGACTACTGGCCCGAGGACCTTCGCGACGCCATAGAGCCGGTGAACGAACGGATCTACGAAACCGTCAATAACGGGGTCTACAAGGCAGGCTTCGCCACGTCGCAATCGGCATACGAGGACGCGGTCGTGCCGCTGTTCGACAGCCTGGACTGGATCGAGGGGGTTCTGGCCAACAACCGCTACCTTCTGGGCGACCGCATCACCGAAGCCGACTGGCGCCTGTTCGTGACGCTGGTGCGGTTCGACCCGGTCTACCACCTGCACTTCAAGTGCAACCGCCGCCGGATCGTGGATTATCCCAACCTGTGGGCCTACACGCGCGAACTTTACCAGTGGCGGACGCCGGATGGCGGGCGGGTGGCCGACACGGTGAACTTCGACCACATCGTGCAGCATTATCACTACAGCCACGACAACATTAATCCGCACCGGATCATTCCGATCAACCCGGTGCTGGACTGGGAGGCGCCCCACGGCCGCGGCTAGGCCGCCGCGGGGCGCCCGTCAGGCGGTCAGACCGCCTTTTTCAACGCGTCGGCCAGGTCGGTCCGCTCCCACGAGAAGCCGCCATCGGCTTCGGGCGCGCGGCCGAAATGGCCGTAGGCCGCCGTGCGCTGATAGATCGGGCGGTTCAGTTGCAGGTGTTCGCGGATGCCGCGCGGGGTCAGGTCCATGCAGGCATAGCAGGCCTTCTCGATCTGCTCCTCGTGGACCTCGCCGGTGCCGTAGGTGTCCGCATAGATCGACAGGGGCTTGGCCACGCCGATGGCATAGCTCAGCTGGATGGTGCAGCGCTTGGCCATGCCGCTGGCCACCACGTTCTTGGCGAGGTAGCGCGCGGCATAGGCGGCCGAGCGGTCGACCTTGGTGGGATCCTTGCCCGAGAACGCACCGCCGCCGTGGGGCGCGGCCCCGCCATAGGTGTCGACGATGATTTTGCGCCCGGTCAGGCCCGCGTCGCCGTCGGGTCCGCCGATGACGAAGACGCCGGTGGGATTCACCCACCACTCGGTCGCATCGGTCAGCCAGCCATCGGGCAGGACTTCGCGGATATAGGGCTCGACGATTGCGCGGATATCGTCGCTGGTCTGGGTGTCGTGTGCGTGCTGGGTGGACAGCACGATCTGGCTGACCTCGACCGGCTTGCCCTTCTCGTAGCGCAGCGAGATCTGCGACTTGGCGTCGGGACCCAGCGTCGGTTCGGTCCCGTCCTTGCGGACCTCGGCCAGGCGCTTGAGGATCTGGTGGGCGTAGTGGATCGGCGCCGGCATCAGCTCGGGCGTGTCCTCGACCGCGTAGCCGAACATGATGCCCTGGTCGCCCGCACCCTCGTCCTTGTCCTCGGAGCCGTCGACACCCTGCGCGATATGGGCGGACTGGGCGTGCAGCAGGTTCGTCACCTCGCAGGTGTTCCAGTGGAACTTGTCCTGCTCGTAGCCGATGTCGCGGATGCAGTCCCGGGCGATCCCCTCGATCCGGCCAAGGTAGTCGTCCAGCTTGGCCTTGTCAGACAGTCCGACCTCGCCGCCGATCACGACGCGGTTCGTCGTCGCAAAGGTCTCGGCCGCCACGCGGGCCTCGGGTTCTTCGGCCAGGAAGGCGTCCAGAACAGCGTCGGAGATGCGGTCGCACACCTTGTCGGGGTGCCCCTCGGAAACGGATTCCGAGGTGAAGATATAGTCCTGCCGTGGCATGAATTGCTCCATTAAGGTCATGGGATACGCGTCAGGAAGCCGTTGCGCACCCTCGGGTTCCAATGCCCCTATTCGGTTGACAGCTGCCGATCAAGCTGTCTTTCGCGTCGTGCGAGCACGGCCGACGCCGCCAGACCCAGCAACACAAGCGCGACCCAGGGCCAGTCGCCGGTGCGAGCATAGACCGTGGGCGCGCCCGCCGGCGGCAGCGGATGATCGAAAAATCCCGTTTCGCCCAGCGGCAGGGATGCCAGAACCCGCCCGCGCGCGTCGATCACCGCCGAGATCCCGGTATTGGCCACGCGCACCATGGGCAGCCCCTGCTCGATGCTGCGCATGCGCGCCTGCGCAAGCGATTGCTGCGGGCCGGCGAAGGTGCCGAACCACGCGTCGTTCGTCACCTGCAACAGCCAGTCGGGCCGCTCGGGCGCGCCCGAGACGTCTTGCGGAAAGATCGCCTCGTAGCAGATCAGGGGCAGCGCGCGACCCAGGGGGCCGAAATCCATTAGCCGCGGGCCCGGCCCCGCCGAGTAGCCGTAGCCGTCCTGCGCGGCAAAGCTGCGCAGGCCCAGGTAGCGCGCAAGGCTGCCCAGCGGGATGAACTCGCCGAAGGGCACCAGGTGGTGCTTGTCGTACGTGTCTTCGATGCCGCCCTCGGGCCCCAGCAGGAGAAGCGAGTTGTAGATCCGCGCGCCGTCGATCCGCTGCACGCCGAAGGCGACCGGCACGCCCCCGGCGGCGTCTGCCACGAAGTCCAGCGCCGGGTGGCCCGGCGTGATGCTGTAGGGAATCGCGGTCTCGGGCCAGACGACCAGGTCCGGACGCGACCCGACACCGCGATCCGCGGTGGCGTCCAGCAGGCGGCGGAAATAGGTCTGCGCGTGGTCCGGATCCCACTTGCGATCCTGCGGCGCATTGGGCTGCACCAGGCGCAGCACCGGCGCGTCGGCGGTGGCCTCGGGCGCGGGTGGAACCAGCATCCCACCCAGCATGACCAGCGCCCACAGCGACACGAGGCCCATGGCGGGCCGCAGCCAGCCGGACGCGACCGCCGCGATACCCACCGCCAGCGCGGTGAGCAGCGTCAGGCCGTGCGGTCCTATCCAGCTTGCCAGTTGCGCAGCGGCCGTCTCGGTCCAGACATAGCCGAGCAAGGCCCAGGGAAAGCCGGTGAGCAGGTAGGTGCGCAGCAGCTCGACCCCCGCCAGCGACAGCGCGAAGGCCGGCACGAATCGCCCCCGGTCACCGCCAAGCCAGCGCGCCAGCGCGAAGGCCCCGGCCCAGAACGCGCCGAACCCCACGGCCATGAAGACCAGGGCGAAGGGCGCCATCCAGCCATGGCGCGCCACGTCCACGAAGAACGGCTCGACGATCCAATGCAGGGTGACGGCAAAATAGCCGGTGCCGGTGGCCAGCCCGACCCAGGCGGCGCGGCGCGGGCCCGCCGCGCGCCACGCGATACGGGCGGCAAGCGCCAGGGCGACCAGCGCGACGGGCGGAAGCGCGAAGGGCACCTGCCCCAGTCCTGCGACCGCGCCGGCAAGCGCCGCGAGCGGATAGGCCCACCGCCCGGTTGCCACGCGGGTCGGCGCCGCGCCGTCACTCATCCGTGGTATCGGGCACCCGGACGCGCAGACGCTTGAGCCGGCGGGCGTCGGCGTCGATGATCTCGAACTCGGGGCCCGCAGGGTGCGGGATAACCTCGCCCCGGGTGGGCACACGGCCGGTCAACAGCACCACCAGCCCGCCGAGGGTATCGATCTCTTCCTCTTCCTCGGGGTCGACCAGCCGCATCCCGATCTCGTCCTCGAACTCGTCCAGCGGGGTCTTGGCCTGCGCCAGGTAGCTGCCGCCCTGCTCCACCGTCCAGAACTTGTCTTCCTCGGTGTCGTGCTCGTCCTCGATCTGGCCGATGACCTGTTCGATCAGGTCCTCGATCGTCACGAGGCCGTCGACCCCGCCATATTCGTCGATCACCAGCGCCATGTGCATCCGATCCGTCTGCATCTTCTGCAAAAGGACCCCGATGGGCATGGAGGGCGGCGCGTAGATCAGCGGGCGCATCATCTCGCGCAGGTCATGGCTCGTGTGTCCGCCGAAGCCGTGGCGCAGGGCGAAATCCTTCAGGTGCACCATGCCCAGCGGCGAATCGAGCGTGCCGTCATAGACGGGAAGCCGGGTCAGGCCCGACTCCTTGAAGACGTCGACCAGTTCTTCCAGCGTGATCTCCACCGGGACCGATACGATCTCGACCGAGGGGATCGCCACGTCCTCGACCCGCATCCGCCGCAGGTTCAGAAGCCCGGGGGGCGTCCGCGATTGCGGCGAGCCGTCGTCCTCCTCGTCCTCGGAGGGGGCGAAAGCATCGAAGAGCCGTCCGAAAAAACCCTTGTCGGAACTCTCTTCGTCGTCGGGTTCGGGGGCCTGCCGGCCACCGCCCGTGTCGTCTGCGTGGGTCATCTCACCTTTCCGTCGGTCGCATCCTGTGGCGCATATGGATCGTGAAGCCCCAGTCGCGCAAGTATTTCGGTTTCGAGACGCTCCATCAGGTCGCCATCGGCGTCGTCCTCGTGGTCGAAGCCCAACAGGTGCAGCGTCGCGTGGACGATCAGATGTGTCGCGTGGTCGCCCAAGGCAAGCCCGCCCGCCTCGGCCTCGCGCGCGCAGGTGTCGAAGGCGATGGCGATATCGCCCAGCTCGGGGTCTGTCGGATCCGGCGGATCGGGCATGGCCCCGGACGCATCGGCGCCGCGTTCGTCCGAGGGCCAGGACAGCACGTTGGTCGGTGTGCCCTTGCCGCGGAAATCGCCGTTAAGCACACGGATCCGGTCGTCGTCACAGGCCAGCAGGCTGATCTCCCAGCCGTGTCCGAGGCCCAGGTGGTCCAGCACGGCCCGCGCGCTGGTATCGGCCAGCGTCTCGAGCCCGATGGCGTTCCAACGGGCATCCTCGAGCACGACGTCCACCAGAAGCGCGGGGTCCCCCTGCGTGTCGGCATCGGACCGGGAAGCGGAGGTGTCAGCCATCGGCCTCGTAGGCCTCGATGATGGCGGCAACCAGCGGATGGCGCACGACATCGCGCGAGGTGAAATAGTTGAACCCGATCTTGGGGATCTGCTTCAGCAGCCGCTCGGCATCCGACAGGCCCGAGACCTGCCCGCGCGGCAGATCGATCTGCGTGCGGTCGCCGGTGATGACCATGCGCGACCCCTCGCCCAGGCGCGTCAGGAACATCTTCATCTGCATGCCGGTGGCGTTCTGCGCCTCGTCCAGCACCACGAAGGCGTTCGACAGCGTGCGCCCGCGCATGAAGGCCAGCGGCGCGATCTCGATCCGCTTTTCCTCGATCAGCTTGGCGGTCATCTTGCCCGGCATGAAATCGTTCAGCGCGTCGTAGAGCGGCTGCATGTAGGGGTCGACCTTGTCCTTCATGTCGCCTGGCAGGAAGCCCAGCCGCTCGCCCGCCTCGACGGCCGGGCGGCTCAGGATGATGCGATCGACCTGCCCGTTGATGAACATGTTCACGCCGACGGCGACGGCGAGGTAGGTCTTGCCGGTGCCCGCCGGCCCGATGCCGAAGGCCAGTTCATTGTCGAACAGAGACCGGACATAGGCCTTCTGCGCGTCGGTGCGCGGCTCGACCAGTTTCTTGCGGGTCTTGATCTCGATCGGGCCGCGCTGGAACATCTCCATCTGCGCGTCCGGCGCGGTGGTGTCGTCTTCGACCGGGCCCATGCGCAGGGCGCTGTCCACGTCCCCCGGCTCGACGGTCTTGCCCGCCTCCAACCGCTGGTAAAGCCCCTGTAATACATCGGCGGCGCGCGCCGTTGCATCGGGGTCGCCCATGACCATCAACTGGTTGCCGCGGCGCACGATCTGCGTCTCGAGCGCCTGCTCGATCATCGCCAGGTTGGCGTCGAACTGGCCGCAAAGGTCGATCAGAAGGCGATTGTCTGGAAATTCGAGCAACGTTTCGCCGGGGCGGTTGGCCAGGGCAATGTCGGACGTTGCGGTGGCTTGGCTGGGGGGAAGGGCCAAACAGTCCTCCGAAATGGCGGTTATGATGTAGATATGGTGGGGCCTTCAGGGCGCCCACGCAAGGGAAAGTGGTGCCGTTCGCCGCGACGGCCACGCATTTGAACGAAAAAGCCGCGCGAAGCGAACGCCCGCGCGGCTTGTCTGCCAGGAAAGTCGCGTGACCTAGATCGGGTCGGGCACGGGCGAGCCCACGCCGTCGGGACCGTGCAGCGTGAACGGCGGCAGCAGGCCGCAGACCGGCTTGCCATAACGGTCCAGGCGGTTGGTCTGGTAGCCCTCGATGCCATCGTCGATGGCCCAGTGTTCGCAGCCGTCGCCATCGACCCAGATACCGGGCGTCTTGGTGAGATTTTGCAGGCTTTTCGAATCGAAGCCGCGGTCGATGGTCTGATTGGTCTTCGGCCCGCAAGCGGCGAGGGCCAGCACGCCGGCCAGGATGATGAAAGGTGTCTTGGTCATGGCGCTCACCTAATGCACAGGATTTCGACGCGGCGATTCTTCTGCATGCCCGCCGCCGTCCGGTTCGATGCCACGGGCTGACGCTCGCCGTAGCCGCGGATATCGTTGATGGCGGCGCCGACGCCTGCCGCGACGCGCGCCACCGCGTTCGCGCGGTTATAGCTGAGGCGCAGGTTGTAGGCGTCGCTGGCGCGGCTGTCGGTATGGCCGATGATGGTGTAGGCGCGGCTACCCGACTTCTGGAAGAATTCGGCGATCATCTTGCGGCCCTGGGCACCGATCCGCGCGCTGTCGGTGGCGAAGAGCACATCGCTGCTCATCACGCCGCAGGTCTCGATCTCGTGGCAGACCGGCGTGCCCTTGCGGGTCAGGCGGTTCGAGGCATAGCCTTCCCAGCCGTCATCGCGCACCCAGTGTTCGCACCCGTCCGGGTCGATCCAGATCGTGCCGACCGCACGCTGCTGCGCCTCGACCGGGCCACCCACCCAGACGGCGCTGCCCATGGCCAGCCCCGCGACCAGCGTCAGGCGTGCAAGGTTAGAGAAAAAAGATGTCACCGCTGCCTCCTTGTTTCTTGAAATGCGTTGTCGGACCGCAGCGAATTGGCCGACATCCCCCGTATCGGGTTCGACCATACCCCCTTTCAGGTCTTTGTGAAGACGAATAAAAAAGCCCACCGTCGCTAATTCCGCAACGATGGGCGCCACTTGCAACGATTGGATCCTTGGCGTGGAGCGGTGCGCGAGATGGACGTCCGTGTCGCGTCAGGCCGCCGCGCGCAGGCGTCCTGCCAGGGAATTCGGCGCACTGGCGGTGACGGTCACCGGCACCAGATCGCCCACCCGCGCGTTCGGCGCGTCGACGAACACGGAATGCAGATACTCGGATTTGCCGACCATCTGTCCCGGCTCACGCCCCGCCTTCTCGAACAGGACCCCGACCTCGCGGCCCACCATGCGGTCCTGCACGGCGTGCTGCTGCGATTTCAGCAGGGCTTGCAGACGCTGAAGGCGGTCGTCCTTCGTCGCCTCGTCCACGTGGGCCTTTTCGGCCGCGGGCGTGCCCGGGCGCGGCGAATATTTGAAGCTGTAGCACTGGCCGTATTCGACCTCGGCCACGAGATCGAGCGTGGCCTGGAAGTCCTCTTCCGTTTCGCCGGGGAAGCCGACGATGAAATCGCCCGACAGCAGGATATCGGGGCGTGCGGCGCGGATCCGCTCGATCAGGTGCAGGTAGCTTTCGGCGGTGTGCTTGCGGTTCATCGCCTTCAGGACCCGGTCGGAGCCCGCCTGCACGGGCAGGTGCAGGTAGGGCATGAGCTTGCCGATCTCGCCATGCGCCGCGATCAGGGCGTCGTCCATGTCGTTGGGGTGCGAGGTCGTGTAGCGGATGCGCTCCAGCCCATCGATCGCCGAAAGGTCGAGCACAAGGCCGGCCAGACCGCCATCGTGGCCGTGGTAGGCATTCACGTTCTGGCCCAGCAGGGTGATCTCGCGCACGCCACGCTCGACCAGGCCGCGCGCCTCGTCCAGGACGCGGGCGGCGGGGCGGCTGACCTCGGCGCCCCGGGTATAGGGCACGACGCAGAAGGCGCAGAACTTGTCGCAGCCCTCCTGCACCGTCAGGAAGGCGGTCGGCCCGCGCGTCGCCTTGGGCCGGGCCGGCAGGTCGTCGAACTTGGCTTCCTCGGGGAAATCGGTGTCGAGCGCCTTCTCGCCGGCGCGCGCCCTGGCCTCGAGCGCGGGCAGGCGGTGGTAGCTCTGCGGTCCGACCACGAGGTCGACCAGAGGCTGGCGGCGCATGATCTCCTCGCCCTCGGCCTGCGCGACGCAGCCCGCCACGCCGATCTTCAGGTCGGGCTTGTCGGCCTTCAACTGGCGGAACCGTCCGAGCTCGGAATACACCTTTTCGGCCGCCTTCTCGCGGATGTGGCAGGTGTTCAGCACGATCATGTCGGCGTCGTCGGGCGTGTCGGTCTGGGTATAGCCCTGCCCGCCCAGCGCCTCGGCCATGCGTTCGCTGTCGTAGACGTTCATCTGACAGCCATAGGTCTTGATATACAGCTTGCGCGACTGGGACATGGGCGAACGCCTCGATCGGAGCGAATGGGTTGGGCGTGCTCTATCGCAGCGCCGCCTGACAGGCAACGCCGGCCCTTCGACGCTTTGCAAATGCCGGCAGATGCGCAATGTGGGTGTGGACGACGAAGAAGGGCAATCGTGCAGGACTATCGCGATCTCGACCATTTCCGCAGCGCGCCGCCGGATCTGAGCCGTGGGGGACCTGTCGCGGTCTGTCTTGCGGAGGATGCAGTCGAACTGCACACCACGCTCGCACACATGGTCCGGCTGGGGTTCAGCTCGATCGTGCTGATGGCGCCCGACCACGTGCATCCCGCGGCGCCCCCGCCCGACGGCGTCCTCCGGGTCGGCTGGCGCCCGGGCGGCCGCGAAGCCACTGTCGCCGCGGTCAACGCGGTTATCGACGCGGCGCCGGGACAGTGGATCCACTACGCCTACAACGCGGAATACCTCTTTTATCCCTTCTGCGAAACGCGCTCGGTGGCCGAACTTCTGGCCTTCCACGCGGAGGAACGGCGCGACGCGATGCTGACCTACGTGGTCGATCTCTACGCCGCGGACCTCGTCGCCAATCCGGACGGGGTTTCGCATGAAGACGCGCATCTGGACCAATCAGGATACTACGCGACCGCGCGAGCTGACCCCGCCAACCACAACCATCCGAAGGAGCGGCAGCTGAATTTCTTCGGCGGGTTACGCTGGCGGCTGGAGGAACACGTGCCCGAGGACAGCCGCCGCATTGACCGGATCGGGATCTTCCGCGCCAAGCCGGGTCTGCGGCTGCGCCCCGATCACACGCTGACGGACGAAGAGATGAACACCTACGCCTGCCCGTGGCACAACAACCTGACGGCGGCGATCTGTTCTTTCCGGGCCGCGAAGGCGCTGCGCACCAATCCCGGGTCGCGCTGGGCGGTCAGCCATTTCACATGGCACAACTCGGTGCGCTTCGACTGGGAATCGCAGCAATTGCTGGATCTGGGGCTGATCGAACCCGGCCAGTGGTTCTGAGCGGGCGGCTCAGCCCCGCTTGCGCAGGCGGATGACGACCTCGACCGAGGCGACTTCCATCCCCTCGGGGGCGTCGGGCAGGCGTGCGATGGTCAGTTGGTCGGCGGGCGCGTCGCTGAGCCGGGCCTCGTCCTCCCAGAAGAAATGCGGGTGGTCGTCGGTGCGCGTGTCGAAATACGACCGCGACCCCTCGACGTTCACTTCCTGCATGAGACCCGCGTCGCAGAACGCCCGCAGGGTGTTGTAGACCGTCGCCAGAGACACCGGCTCCCCTGCCCGGCGGGCGAGGTCGTGCAAGCTTTCGGCGGTCACGTGCCGGTTCCGCCCGTCGCCCACCAGCAGCGCGGCAAGCGAGACGCGCTGTCGCGTGGGCCGGAGCGCCGCGCCGGCAAGCCAGTCGGCCCCGGTCTGGAGCGCCGTGTCGGATAGGGTAAGGTCACGATTGTCCATGGCTCGTCTATACAGGCGAAAACCCCGTGGTTTCAATCGGCAATGGCGGTGGCCTGCCCTTGCGCGCGCCAAAGTGGCGGTGATAGACGCGGTGAAACCGCAGCACGACCAGATCCGGCCGAGGGGGGCCATCCGGCATGACCACCTATCCCACCAGTTTCGACCGCGACGATTTGCTGAAATGCGCCCGGGGCGAATTGTTCGGCCCCGGCAACGCCCAGCTGCCCGAGCCGCCCATGCTGATGATGGACCGGATCACCGACATCTCGGGCGACGGCGGCGAGCACGGCAAGGGCCACGTGGTTGCCGAGTTCGACATCCATCCCGACCTGTGGTTCTTCGAATGCCACTTTCCCGGCAACCCGATCATGCCGGGCTGCCTGGGCCTTGACGGCCTGTGGCAGCTGACCGGCTTCAACCTGGGCTGGCGCGGCTGGACCGGCCGCGGCTATGCCCTTGGCGTGGGCGAGGTCAAGCTGACCGGCATGGTCCGCCCCGACCGCAAGATGCTGACCTACAACGTGAACTTCACCAAGGCCGTGCAGTCGCGCCGCCTGACCATGGGCGTGGCCGACGGCACGGTTCACGCCGATGGCGAGCTGATCTACCAGGTGAGCGGCATGAAGGTCGCGCTGTCGGAATCCTGATCCCCATCACGAGGAGCGTCGCAATGCCCCGTCCCACATCGGAGACCTGCCAATGAAACGCGTCGTCGTCACCGGGCTGGGCATCGTCTCGCCCATCGGAAATTCCGCCGAGGAAGTCACCGCCGCGCTGAAGGCCGGCCAGTCGGGCATCGAGGCCAGCCCCGAAATGGTCGAACACGGCTTTCGCAGCCAGATCGCCGGCACCCTGAAGATCGACGTGGCCGACCATGTGGACAAGCGCACGCTGCGCTTCATGGGGCCAGGCGCGGCCTATGCCCATATCGCCATGCAGCAGGCCATCGCCGACGCGGGCCTGACCGACGACATGGTGTCGAACCCGTCCACCGGTCTCATTGCCGGGTCGGGCGGGCCGTCCACCAGCGCCATGCTCAGCGCGCACCAGACGGTTCTGGAAAAGGGCAGCCCCAAGCGCATCGGCCCCTTCGCGGTGCCCAAGTGCATGTCCTCGACGGTCAGTGCCAACCTGTCGACGGCATTCAAGATCAAGGGCATGAACTTCTCGATCACCTCGGCCTGCTCGACCTCGCTGCACTGCATCGGCATGGCCGCGCAGCAGATCCAGCTGGGCGCGCAGGACGTGATGTTCGCCGGCGGCGGGGAAGAGCTCGACTGGACGCTGTCGTGCCTCTTCGATGCCATGGGCGCGATGTCGGCGAAGTACAACGACACGCCACAGAAGGCGTCCCGCGCCTTCGACGCGAACCGTGACGGCTTCGTCATCGCGGGCGGCGGCGGCATGGTGGTCCTGGAAAGCCTGGAACACGCTCAGGCCCGCGGCGCGAAGATCTATGCCGAGGTCACGGGCTTCGGTGCCACCAGCGACGGCCACGACATGGTCGCGCCCTCGGGCGAGGGTGGCGAGCGGGCGATGAAGCTGGCGCTGAAGGATTTCGACCAGGATCGCGTCGGCTATATCAATGCCCATGGCACGTCGACCCCCGTCGGCGACGTGGGCGAGGTCGAGGCCGTGCGCCGCACGTTCGGCGACGGCAGCGCGCCGCCGATCAGCTCGACCAAGTCCATGACCGGCCACAGCCAGGGCGCCACCGGCGCGCAGGAAGCGATCTACTGCCTGCTGATGCTCGAGAACGACTTCATCGCGCCGTCGATCAACGTCGAGACACTGGATCCCGCCATACGCCCCGGCGAGATCGCGACCGAGCTGGTGGAGAACGCGGGACTGGATACCGTGATGACCAATTCCTTCGGCTTCGGCGGAACGAACGGGTCGATGCTACTGAGCAAGTTCAAGGAGTAGGCGCCATGGCTGACCTGATGAAGGGCAAGCGCGGCCTGATCATGGGCGTGGCGAACGACCGCTCCATCGCCTGGGGCATCGCCAAGGCCATGGCCGACGAGGGCGCCGAGCTGGCCTTCACCCACCAGGGCGAAGCCTTCGGCAAACGGGTCGAGCCGCTGGCGCAGTCGGTGGGCAGCGACATCCTGGTGGACGTGGACGTGACCGACGACGCCAGCATGGACGCGGCCTTCGCGATGCTGAAGGACCGCTGGGGCCGGATGGACTTCGTGGTCCACGCCATCGCCTATTCCGACAAGTCCGAGCTGACGGGCCGCTTCATCAACACGACGCGGGCGAACTTCCAGAACTCGCTGTCGATCAGCTGCTATTCCTTCATCGACGTGGCCCGCCGCGCGTCAGAGCTCATGCCCGACGGCGGCACGGTGCTGACGCTGACCTACCAGGGGTCGAACAAGGTCACGCCGTTCTACAACGTGATGGGCGTGGCCAAGGCAGCGCTGGAATCCTCGGTGCGCTATCTCGCCAACGACCTGGGCCGCGACGGCATCCGGGTGAACGCCATCTCGCCCGGCCCGATGAAAACGCTGGCGGGCGCGGCGATCGGGGGCGCGCGCAAGACGTTCAAGCACACGTCGCAGAACGCGCCCCTGGGCGATAACGCCACGCTCGAGGCGGTGGGCGGCACGGCGGTGTACCTTGCTTCGGACTACGGCGCCTGCACCAGCGGCGAGATCATCCACGTGGACGGCGGCTATCACGTGCTGGGAATGCCGCAATCCGACAACATCTGATTTGCGGGATACCGCGCGAAACGAAACAGGCCGCCCCGAGGGGCGGCCTGTTTGCGTCTGGATCGAGAGTGTCCGACCCGGCTGCCTCAGGCGGCCTTTATGTCAACGAGCTCGACGTCGAAGGTCAGTTCCTGACCGGCCAGCGGATGGTTGGCGTCCAGCGTCACTTCGCTGTCCGACACCTGCGCCACGACGACGGGGATGGTCTGCCCGTCCGGGGTCTGCATCTGCAGCTGGGTGCCCGGCTCGGTCGGGATGTGATCGGGAATCTGCTCACGCGGGACGGCCTGGATGCGGCTCGGGTCGCGCGGGCCATAGCCGTTCTCGGGGGCGACGGTCACGGTCTTCTTGTCGCCGACTTCCATGCCGGTGATCGCTTCGTCGAGACCCGGGATGATCTGGCCGGTGCCCAGCTGAAATTCCAGCGGATCGCGGCCTTCCGAGCTGTCGAACTTGGTCCCGTCCGCCAGGGCGCCGGAATAATGCATGGATACGGTATCGCCTGCCTTCGCTTGGCTCATGTCGTTCTCCTTCGATGTAAGGGGAAATTTCGTCGAGGCCGCCAATCTCGGCGGGTGCTCATGTGGCTCTCCTCACACATGGGAAAACTGACCCGGTCTGTAAACCGGCAGTGGCGCGAAAAACGCGAAAATGGCAAAAAAGGTCCATGAAAGACCCCGTTTTCAGCAGAAGAGACGCGCTTGCAACGCTTTCGGCCGCCATTCTGGCCCCCCGCGCGGCACGGGCCGACTCCGCCTTCGCGCCGGCCGCGACGCTGGCGCGCGGTCTCGACCAGCTGCACGCGCTTCTGATTTCGCAGGACGGCGCGCTGGCCGTGGCCCAGACCTTCCGCGGGCCGGACCTCGACACGCCAGTTAACGTCAAGTCGGTGTCGAAGACGCTGGTCTCGGCGCTGTGCGGCATCGCGCTGGAGCGGGGCGAGATCCCGTCGGTCGACGCGCCCGTCGCCCCGTACCTGGGCCGGGTGATCCCGCGCCGCGGGGATGATCGTCTGCGCCAGATCAGCTTTCGGCACCTGCTGACCATGCAATCGGGGCTGACGCCCTTCGCCGGGTCGACCTATGGCGGCTGGGTCGCGGGCGACCACTGGATTTACGACGCGCTGTCGGCGCCCATGGTGGCCGACCCCGGGACCGAGCGGCTGTATTCCACAGCCAACACCCACATCCTCGGCACCGCTTTGGCCAACGCGGCGGACACGGACCTGCACCGCCTGGCGCAGGAGCGTCTCGGCGATCCGCTGGACCTGGCGCTGCCGCCCTGGACGCGCGATCCGCAGGGAAACTATCTCGGCGGCAACGACATGCGTGTGTCGCCCCGGGGGATGCTGCGGTTCGGGCAGGCCTACCTGCACGGTGGGCAACTGGACGGCACCCGCATCGTCCCCGAGGCATGGGTCGACGCGTCGTGGCGCCACACCGCCCCCGCCGACATTCCCGGGCACGCCTATGGCTATGGCTGGTTTCTCTGGACTGTGGACGGGGTGCAGGTGCGCTATGCCCGCGGCTACGGCGGGCAGATGATCTACGTGGTGCCCGACCGGCGGCTGGTGGTGGTCATGACATCGGACATCTCGCGTCCCGCCACCATGACCGGCCATCTGGGCCGCCTGCACGCGCTGGTCGAAGGGGTCATCCTGCCCGCGTCCGACCGGGCCTGACCCCGCCGGCCCTTTTCCCCCGGCGGGGGCTGTGGCACCGTCGCGCCAACCCGAGGGAGGCCCGCCATGCCCATCACGACCTGTGTCTTCGACGCCTACGGCACGCTGTTCGACGTCTCTGCCGCCGCCCGCGACGCGGCAGACGAGCCCGGCCGTGACGCGCTAAAGGCGAAATGGGGCGACATCGCCCGCGACTGGCGGCTGAAGCAGCTTGAATACAGCTGGCTGCGCGCCGCCGCCGGGACGCACACGGATTTCTGGCAGGTCACGCAGGACGGGCTGGACTGGGCGCTCGAAGCGGCCGGCCTGGCGGACGATCCCGAGCTGCGCGAGCGGCTCCTGGCGCTCTACTGGGAGCTTTCGGCCTACCCCGAGGTGCCCGCCATGCTGGCCAAGCTGAAGCAGCGCGACCTCGCGACCGCCATCCTGTCCAACGGCGCGCCCGAGATGTTGCAGGGCGCGGTCGGCTCGGCCGGGATCGGCGAACAGCTGGATGCCGTCCTGTCGGTCGAGGAGGTGGGCGTCTTCAAACCGGCCCGCGCGGTCTACGACATGGTCGGCCAGCGCTTCGGCTGCACGCCGGAGCAGGTGCTGTTCGTGTCGTCGAACGGCTGGGACGCGGGGTTCGCCGCCGCCTACGGGTTTGTCACAGTCTGGGTGAACCGCGCCGGCGCGCCGCTGGATCGCTTGCCGGGGCGGCCCGCCCATGTTCTGTCGGATCTCACAACGATACCGGAGATCGCGGCAGATGCCTGACTTCACGACGTCCGACGGGCTGCGGCTGCACTATTCCGACAGGGGCGAAGGTCAGCCGATCCTCTGCCTGTCGGGACTGACCCGCAATTCCACCGATTTCGACTACGTCGCGCCGCACCTGGACGGCGCGCGGGTGATCGCGCTGGATTACCGCGGCCGGGGACTGTCGGACTGGGCCGCGCCGGAGACCTATACCGTCCCGCTCGAGGCGCGCGACGCGCTGGAACTGCTCGACCACCTGGGCCTTGAAAGCGCCGCCATCCTCGGCACGTCGCGGGGCGGGCTGATCGCCATGATGCTGTCGGCCACGGCGAAGGACCGCGTGGCGGGGGTCTGCCTGAACGATATCGGACCCGAGATCGCGACCGGGGGGCTGGACGTCATCATGGCCTATATCGGCCGAAACCCTCCGCAGAAGACCCATGCCGAGGCGACCGCAATGCGCGCGAGCCTGATGGCCGGGTTCGAAGGCGTGCCCGAGACGCGATGGGCCGAGGAGGTGCGCAAGCACTATCACCAGACTGAGGACGGGCTGGTCATCAACTACGATCCCGCGCTGGCGGAGGCGGTGAAGGCCGCGGGCGCGCAGCCGGCGCCGGACCTCTGGCCCCTGTTCGACGCCATGGCGGGCCTGCCACTGGCCTGCATCCGGGGCGCCAATTCCGACCTGCTCAGCCCCGAAACACTGACCGAGATGCGCCGCCGGCGGCCCGACATGATCGTGGCCGAGGTGCCCGGACGCGGGCACGTTCCCTTCCTGGACGAGCCCGAGGCGCTGGAGGCCATCGCGGCCTGGCGGGCGCTGCTGTGAATATCGACGCGGTTCTGGCCGCCGCCCGGCGGCTCGACGGGCACGTTCGGCACACGCCGCTGCTGTCCTCGCCTTTCCTCGACGAGATCGCCGGCCGCCACGTTCTGGTGAAGCCCGAATGCCTGCAACACACCGGCAGCTTCAAGTTCCGCGGCGCGTGGTCGGCGCTGAGCGCGCTGGACGATGCGACCCGCGCGCGCGGCGTGCTGGCCTATTCGTCGGGCAATCACGCGCAAGGCGTGGCCCTGGCCGCGCGCCGCATGGGCGTGCCGGCGGTGATCATCATGCCGTCCGACGCGCCAGCCCTGAAGGTCGCCAACACCCGCGCTTTCGGGGCCGAAGTGGTGCTTTACGATCGCGACAGCGAAAGCCGGGAGGAGATCGGCGCAGCGCTGGCCGACGCGCGTGGCCTGACGCTGATCAAGCCGTACGACCACCCCGAGGTCATCGCCGGTCAGGCCTCGGTCGGTCTGGAGATCGCCGCCGACCTGCCCCACGCCACGGGCGACGTCCTGGTCTGCTGCGGCGGCGGGGGCCTGACATCCGGAGTCGCGCTGGCGCTGGACAGCCGGGCGCCGGGGCTGCGCGCCCGCCCGGTCGAGCCCGAGGGGTTCGACGACGTGGCGCGGTCGCTCAGGTCCGGCACGATCCAGCGCAACGACAGGCAGTCCGGCAGCATCTGCGACGCCGTCATGACGCCCGCGCCCGGTGACCTGACCTTCCCGATCCTGCACCGTCTCTGCGGCCCCGGCCTGACCGTGAGCGACGACGAGGCGTTGCGCGCCATGGCGGTGGCCTTCAAGCGGCTGAAGATCGTGCTCGAGCCCGGCGGCGCCATCGCGCTGGCCGCCGCGCTGTTCCGGTCCGACCAGGTAGACGGCAACACGGTCGTCTGCGTCGCGTCCGGGGGCAACGTGGACCCCGAGACCTTCGCAACGGCGCTTGAGCGCTTCGGCGATGCTTGATCTTTTCCAACGTCTCGGTCCGTCCCGCGCGCGATTTCACGCCGAGACTTGACCTTATCCGACAATCGCAAAGGATACGTTCCATGCCCATCGCGAAACTCGACGGCTTCCATGTCCACTACGAGGACACCGGCAAAGCCGATGGCCCGGCCATCGTCTTCGCCAATTCGCTGGGCACCGATATGCGGCTGTGGGACGCGATCCTGCCCATAATGCCGCAAGGCGCGCGGATCATCCGCTATGACAAGCGCGGCCACGGGCTCAGCGACTGCCCGAAGATGCCCTACACCATGGGGCAGCTGGTCACCGACCTCGAACGGCTGCTGGATCACCTGGAGGTGCGCGATTGCCTGCTGGTGGGGCTCAGCATCGGCGGGATGATCGCGCAGGGCTTAGCGGTCAAGCGGCCGGACCAGGTGCGCGCCATGGTTCTTTCGAACACCGCGGCCAAGATCGGCACGCGCGAGATCTGGCAGGACCGCATCGACACGCTGAAGATGGGCGGGGTCGAGGCGCTGGCCGACGCGGTGATGCAGCGCTGGTTCTCGGACGCCTTCCGCGCCACGCCCGAAGTGATGAAATGGCGCCACCTGCTGACCCGGACGCCGGCCGACGGGTATGGCGGCTGCTCGGCCGCGATCTCGCATACCGATTTCTACACCCCCACCGCGTCGCTGCGCCTGCCCACGCTGGGCATCGCGGGATCCGAGGACGACAGCACGCCGCCGGACCTGGTGCGCGAGACGGTGGGCCTGATCCCCGGATCGCAGTTTCACCTGATCCGCGGCGCGGGCCACCTGCCCTGCGTGGAAAAGCCCGAGGAATACGCCCGCGTGCTCAACGACTTCATCACGGCGACAGGCCATGTCTGAACTGCTGTTGATCCACGGTTCATGCCACGGGGCCTGGTGCTGGCGGGACACGCTGGCCGAACTGCAGGCCCTGGGCCAACCGGCGCGCGCCATCGACCTGCCCGGACACGGCGCGGACCGCACGCCCCCCGCCGACGTGACGCTGGACACCTACGCGGCGCGGATCGTCGAGGCCATCGACACGCCGGTGACGCTGGTCGGCCACTCCATGGGCGGCTTCCCGATCACCGCCGCCGCGCTGGCGGCGCCGGACAAGATCGCGCGGCTCGTCTACCTGTGCGCCTACGTGCCCACGCCGGGGCGCAGCCTGTCGCAGATGCGCGGCGACTGGCCCGACCAGCCTCTGGTGCCGCATATCCGCCGCGCCGAAGATGGTGCCAGCTTCACCTTCGACCCCGACCGGGTCGAGACGCTGTTCTACCACGACTGCCCGCCGGGCACGGTCGAATTCGCCCGCGCGCACCTGACCCCGCAGCCCACCGCGCCGCAGGCGACCGCCCTGCCCCGCCTGCCCGACGTGCCCCGCAGCTATATCGTCTGCGACGACGACCGGGCGATCCCGGCCGGGTTCCAGCGCCAGATGGCCGCCGATTTCCCCGATGGCGAGGTTCAGACCATGGCGACGGCACATTCGCCGTTCTTCGCCGCGCCCGGTGATCTGGCGCGACGCTTGGCCGCGCTGGCGGGGCGCGCGGATTGACAGTCGTACCGCCCGAGGGCCAAGAGGCGCGCGACCGGACGGACCCGGTCGCAACCGGAGCGCCCATGGACAGCCGCCTGCCACTGACCTTCATCATGATCACGCTGGTGATCGACGCGATGGGGATCGGTCTTGTCCTTCCGGTGATGCCGGACCTGATCGAGGACGTGTCGGGCGGGAACCTCGCCCAGGCCGCGATCTGGGGCGGGATCCTGTCCACGTCCTTCGCGGTGATGCAGTTCCTATTCGGGCCGCTGCTGGGCACGCTCTCCGACCGTTTCGGCCGCCGCCCCGTCCTGCTGATGTCGCTGCTGGTGATGAGCCTCGACTACCTGGTGATCGCGCTGGCGGGCAGCATCTGGATCCTGCTGGCGGGCCGGATCGTGGGCGGCATCGCGGCCAGCACACAGTCGACGGCCACGGCCTTCGTCGCGGACATCTCGACGCCCGAGCAGAAGGCCGCCCGGTTCGGCATGGTGGGGGCGTCCTTCGGCGTGGGCTTCGTGCTGGGGCCGCTGATCGGTGGGCTATTGGCCGAGTACGGGACGCGCGCGCCGTTCTACATGGCCAGCGCGCTGGCCGCGCTGAACCTGGTCTTCGGTTATTTCATCCTTCCCGAAACGGTCACCGACCGCATCCGCCGCCCGTTCGCCTGGGCCCGGGCCAACCCCTTGGGCGCGCTGCTGGATCTGGGCCGCACGCCGGGGGTCAGCCGGCTGGTGCTGATGTTCTTCCTCTACCAGGTCGCCTTCTTCGTCTACCCGGCGATCTGGGCCTACTTTGCCAAGGCGCGCTTCGGCTGGGATCCGCAAATGGTGGGTGTCTCGCTGGCGATGTTCGGCATTTCGCTGGCGATCGTGCAGGGGTTCCTGATCCGCTTCGTGCTCCGCTGGCTGGGCGACCGGGGCACGGTGATCTACGGGCTGGCCTTCAACACCTGCGCTTTCATCGCGCTGGCATTCGTGGCCAACGGGACCATCGCGCTGATCCTGACACCGCTGACCGCGCTGGGGGCCGTGGTGACGCCCGCGCTGCAGGGGTTGATGAGCCGCGCCATACCGGACAACAGCCAGGGCGGTTTGCAGGGTCTTCTGACCAGCGCGGGGGCACTGGCCATGATCGTGTCGCCGCTGCTGATGACGCAGGTCTTCTGGGTCGCGACCGCCGACAGCACGCCCTTCTACCTGCCGGGTGCGCCGTTCCTGCTGTCCATGACGTTGATGTTCGCCTGCGCCTGGGTGTTTCTGGGCCGGCGAAACAGCCGGAAAGCTTAAGCTACATCGCGCAAGGCGGGTCCGCGGCCGGGGCGGACCTGTTCTGCTGGAACAGATCGGTCACGCATCACATCAACAGGGCGGGCAGGAACAGGACCAGGTTCGGGAACAGGATCATCGCCACGACCACCGCCATGACCGCACAGGCCAGCGGGATCAGCCGGATGGAATACCCCACGTAAGACGCGTTCAGGATCCCGCAGACCGTGAACATGGACACGCCCACTGGCGGGGTCATGCCCCCGAAAGTGACGAGGGTCATCATGATCAGCCCGAAATGCACCGGGTCGATTCCGGCCGCCGTGATGACCGGCACCAGGATCGGCGTCAGCAGCATGACCAAGACGGTGGCCTCGATCAACATGCCCAGCGCCAGCAGGAAGCCCGAGACCACGAACAGCAGGACCGTGGGATCCTCGATCGCGCTGAGCGTGAATTCGGTCAGGCTTTGGGGCACGCGTTCGAAGGTGATGACGAAGCCGAAGACGCCCGAGAACAGGATGATGAGCATGATCATCCCGATATCGCGCGCGCTTTCCATCATCGCCTCGTAGATGCTGCGCCATGTGAGCTCGCGGTAGATTAGCCCGCCGACAATCAGGGCATAGACCACGGCGAAGGCGCCGGCCTCGGACGGTGTGAAGAAGCCGAATCGGATCCCCACCAGCAGCCAGATCGGGAAGATCACCGCCCAGAAGCTGCGGTAGAAGCCCCGGCCGACCTCGGCCAGCGTCGGGAAGGTGGTGCGCGCGGGCTTGTAGTTGCGGCGCACCGAGATGCCCCAGGTCGTGGCCATCAGCGCGATGGTCAGCAGAACACCCGGCACGACGCCGGCGATGAACAGCCGGCCGATCGAAACCTCGCCCAGGTAGCCGTAAAGGATCAGACCCAGCGAGGGCGGCAGCGTCGCCGTGATCAGCCCGCCCACCGACAGCAGCGCGCCGGTGAAGCCTGAATCGTAGCCCTCTTCGGTCATGGGCTTGCCGAGGATGCGCGCCTGCATCGCCGCGTCGGCCACGGCCGAGCCCGAGATGCCGCCCATCAGCGCCGACAGGATCAGAGTGGACTGTGCCAGCCCGCCGCGCATCCAGCCGGCCAGCGTCATGGCGAGGTCGATGAGCCGGGGCGTGATGCCCGCTCGGTTCATCAGGTTGCCCAGCAGGATGAAGAGAGGCACCGCCAGCAGTGGAAAGGACTGGCTCGAGGCCACGATCCGCTGAACCGCTGTGCTGTCGGGCAGCACCGTCGAGGGCAGCAGGAAATATGCCGTCCCGCTGATGCCGATGGAAAACGCAACGGGCATGCCAAGAAAGATCAGCGTCAGCGCGGCGCAGAGAATGAGGATCGACGTCATAGGGGGGACTCGAGATGGTGGTCCTGCGGCTCCAGCGTCGCGTCGAGACCATAGCTGAAGAACCGCCGCGCGATCGAGACGAGGAACAGCAGGCTGCCGACGGGAAGCGCAAGGGTGATGAGACCGTAGCTCAGGCCCGTCGCGCCGAGCTGGCGTTGCCAGTTGCCGGCGGCAAGGTCGAACCCGTACCACGCGAGAAAAACGAGAAACGGCACGATGAGAAGAAGGTGCAGCGCCGCCAGGATCCTGCGGATCACGCTCGGCACCGAATCCGCGATGACCGACACGCGGATGTGCTCGCCCTTCTTCAGGCAGATATCCGCGCCCAGGATGATAGCCCAGATCAGGAACAGCAGCGCAAGCTGCGGCGCCGAGCGGACGGGCATGCCCGCCGTTCGCCCGACGGCGGCGATCAGCACCGTCAGGATGGTCGCGGAGAGGGCGACGAGTGTCAGGACGGTCTCCAGCCGATCGTAGATCGACCACAGGACCGCGCCCGCACCGCGCCGCCCGGTCGCGGCGGACGGCGACCCTTGGTCTTGGCCGCCGTCGCGATGGGCGCCGGAATCCCCGGTATTGTCAGACATCCCGGCGCGCCCCCTTATTCCGACCCGCCGGGCAGGTAGGGCTGCAGCGCCTCGCGGGCGTCGGTCAGGCCGACTTCCTCGTAGACGCCCAGCGTCGCCTCGCGGAACGGGGCCAGGTCGACCTCGTTGAACGACACGCCGGCCTCTTCCATGCGGCCCTGCACCGCGTCCAGCGCGGCGACGGTGTTCTCGGTCGCTTCAACGCCCGCGGCGTCGAGTTCTTCGTCGACGATGTTGCGGATGTCTTCCGGCAGACCCTGGAACCACTCCTCGGACACGACCAGGCCGGTGAACAGCTGGATGTGGTTGGTGAAGGCCACGTTGGTGGTCACCTCCTGCAGATTGATGCCCTCGGCACCGGTCAGCTGCGCCTCGGCGGCGTCGATCGATCCCAGCTGCAGGCCGGAATAGACGTCGGTCCACGCCATCGGCACGGCCGTCGCGCCCATCGCGTTGATGGTGGCGACCCAGATCGGGGCGTCGATGGTCCGCATGCGAACGCCCTGGAGATCCTCGGGGCTTTCGATCAGCTTCTGGGTGAAGGCCTGTCGCGTGCCCTGGAACCAGTTGTAGTTCAGCAGCCGCAGGTTCGAGCTTTCGGCCAGCTCGTCCACCCACTCTTCGTAAACGGGCGACGTGGTGATGGCCTCGTACTGCGTGTAGTCGTCGACCAGGTAGGGCGCCGACAGGATGCCCAGCTCGGACTTGAACGGGGCCAGGCGGCCGGCATCCACCAGCACCGCCAGCGGGGCGCCGTTGCGGATCTGCTCGAGAACGTCGTTGTCCTCGCCCAGCTGCGACGACGGGTAGACGGTCACGTCGACCGCACCGTCGGTACGCTCTTCGATACGCTCTTCCGCGGCCAGCATGGCCTGGGTCAGCGGGTCGGACGTGGGCTGCGACGTGGACAGGCCCAGGGTGTACTCCTGGGCTGCGGCCGCACCGGCAGCCAGGACAAGGGCGCCGGTCAGCGCGGTCGAGGTCAGTCGGTTCATCATGTGAATTCCTCCCTATGCATGATGGTATCGGGCGATTCGGTCCCGGCCAATGACCAGAGACCGGCGCGCGCGCCTTCCGTCAGGAACAGCGCAACGTGGTAGACGAGGCGGCTGAGCGCGATCGGCTGGATCGGCGTCCCCCGCCCGTCGAGTTTGTTATGCCAGCGCGGCGCGGGGCCGGCCGGGAAATAGCGGTCGAACATCAGCCGGCAGAGCGCGTTGGCCGTTTCGGCGGCGCCGCTGTCGCCGGTGGCCAGGTGCCGGGCCGAGTAATACTTGCCGGCCTCCGTGATGGGCCACAGCAGGTGAGTGTCCTCGCGCACCGCGCCCGCCGGATCCAGCGCGTCGAACGGCGCGCCGGCCATGGGGCCATCGCGGCGGAGGCCGTGCGCCTCGGCAAAGCCGATCATGGCATCGGCCATCCCGGCCACCTGAACCTCGCCGCCAAGCTCGGCATAGCGATGGAGCAGCCAGGCCCATTCGAACTGGTGGCCGGGTTCGCGCCGCCCGCCATCGGCACCCGCGAGCGGCCCCATGTCGGCACCGACCCATTCCCGGATCGCGCCGGTGTCAGGATCGACAAGGTGATCGCGAGCCAGCGTGACATATCCGGTCGCCCGGTCGAGCCAGACGGGATCGCCCGTCATCTCGTAGGCCTGCAAGACGGCTTCGAGCATGTGCATCTGCGGGTTCTGGCCACGGCGCATCCCGGGCCCGGCCCCGTCCCGTTCCATGGCGTCGTCTTCCCAGAGCGCCCCGGTGGCCGGGTCGGTCAGCGTCTCGACAAACGCCCAGAGCGACGGCACCCGGTCCGGCGGAACGGTGCCCGGCACGGCCTTTTCGAGCGTGACGAGCGCCAGAAGGACGAAACTGTGATCGTAGGACCGGCGGGTCGCGCTGGCTGCATCATCCATCGGTGCGCCGTCGGCAGCCACAGCGGCCCGGTAGCCATCGTCCGCGTCGCGCAGGTGGCTGTCGAGGAAGCGCCAGGCGTGGATCGCGCCGTCTTTCAGGCGCGGCACGCCGGTGGCGAGATAAAGATGCGACAGGACGAAAGCGCAGCGCGCCTGCGCCAGCGTCGTACGGGGCCCTTCGATGTCGGGCTGACCCTCGTCGTCCAGCCATTCCAGGAGGCCGCCGTTTTCGTCGTCGGTCACGCGGTCCAGCCAGCGGGGCAGGAACGCGGTGGTGAAGGCAGAGGCATCCAGCGTCACAGCACCGCCCCCCGCGTGTCGAAATAGTCGGCATGGCTTTCGATCAGCGCCGGCAGGTCGTCCAGCATCTGTCGCAGGTGATCGCGCATGCCCGCGACGGCGGCTTCGGGGTCGCGCCGCCCGATCGCGTCGACGAATGTCTCGTGCTGCTCGATCAGCAGGCGGCGCGGCAGCTCGCGCGCCGAGATATGGCGCAGGCGGTCCATCTGGGTCTTCAGCGGTTGCAGGATGCGCCAGGCGGCGGCCTGACCCGCCGACCGGGACAGGTGGAAATGAAACGCCTCGTCCAGCGCCATGAACGGCAGCTGGTCCGGCGTGTCGATCTGGCGGCGCTGCTCTTCCAGCAGGCGGGCACATTCGTCCAGCATGGCCGTGCTGCGCTCGGCCGCCAGGCGGCGAACAATCTCGACCTCGACCGACTCGCGGACGAACCGGGCGGACAGGACCGCGCTGACGTTGATTCGGCTCACGAAGGTGCCGCGCTGGGGCAGGATATCGACGAGGCCTTCCTCGGCCAGGCGCGCGCAGGCGTCGCTGACCGGCTGGCGGCTGATCCCGAACTTCGTCGCGATTTCGGTTCGAAGCAGACGGCTCCCCGGTGCGAGTTCGCCGCGGATGATCTGATCGCGCATGACGCCGCACAGCTGCGGCCCGACCGCCTGGCGCGGGTCGATGCGCTCGGCTGCCGGTAGCTCATGCGATGCGACGTTCGGGTCGATCATCAATTCGTTCCTCCCGGCGCACAGCCTATGCCAACTAACATGCTAGTCAATACGATTTCTCTTTCGATCCGCGCGCCACTCGCCCATAAATCGGGAAAGGCTGACAAGAGGGAGGCATTCGATGCGGCAGACATGGCGCTGGTTCGGACCCAAGGACCAGGTGAGCCCCGCCGACATGGCACAGGCGGGCGTCGAGGGGGTCGTCTCGGCCCTGCACCACGTACCCACGGGCACGGCCTGGAGCAGCGACGAGATCGCGCGCCGGCAGAACGAGATCGCCCACCACCCCGATGGAAGCCCCACCGGCCTTGCATGGGAAGTCGTCGAAAGCATCCCGGTGTCCGAGGATATCAAGCGGCAGAGCGGCCCGTGGCGCGAGCATGTCGCAGCCTGGAAGCAAAGCCTCGAGGCCCTCGCGGCAGCGGGGATCGAGACCGTGTGCTACAACTTCATGCCGGTGCTCGACTGGACCCGCACCGACCTGGCCTGGCCGCGCCCCAGCGGCGCGACCTGCATGCGATTCGACCTGATCGACTTCGCAGCGTTCGATATTCACGTGCTGGAACGCCCGGGCGCCGCCGAAAGCTTCCCCGAGGACGTGGCGGAGGCCGCCGCGCGCCGGGCCGCCGAGATGGACGACGACCACAGGGCCGCCCTGGCCCGGAACGTGGTCTTCGGCCTGCCGGGGGCCGCCGACAATTTCACCATGGAAGACGTGAAAGGCCACCTGGCGGCCTACGAAACGGTCTCGGACGAACGGCTGCGCGCCCATATGGTCGATTTCCTGTCCGAGGTCGCGCCGGTGGCGCAGAGATTGGGGATGCGGCTGTGCTGTCACCCCGATGACCCGCCCTTCCCGCTGCTGGGACTGCCGCGCGTCGTGTCGACCGAGGCCGACTACCGCGCCATGCTGGACGCGGTGGACGTGCCGGCGAACGGCGTCACGCTGTGTTCCGGGTCGCTCGGGGCGCGGGCCGACAACGACCTGCCGGGCATGATGGAGCGTCTGGGCGACCGCGTACATTTCCTGCACCTGCGCAACGTGTCGCGGGACTCCGACACCCTGCCCTGCTCGTTCTTCGAGGACGAGCACCTGGGCGGAGCCACCGACATGGTGGCGCTGGTCGCCGCGGCCCTGCGCGAAGAGAAGCGCCGTCGTGACGCCGGGCGCAGCGATACCGAGATCCCGTTCCGGCCCGACCACGGGCAGAACCTGCTGGACGACCACGGGCGAAACGCCCAGCCGGGCTATCCCGCGATCGGCCGGCTGCGTGGCCTGGCCGAACTGCGCGGCGTGATCGCGGCGCTCAGCCACGACAAGGTCGGCCTGTCGGCCTGACCCCTCCGGTCAGGCCGACGATTCGTCAGCCGGCGACGGCTCCGGCGGCGCCCTCGGCGCCGTCGGCCCGCAGATGTCGCAGCGCGTGGGCCAGACCCTCGGGCACTTCGGGCCGCGCCGCGAAGGCCGGGTCGAAGATCTCGTCCAGCGCCAGGTAGCGGCCCACGATCTCGTCCGGGTCGGTGGTCCCGTCCCAGCAGGCGGCCAGGCGGTCGGCCATCGGGTCCTTGACCTCGATCGGCGCTCCGTCGAGCCCCTTGCCCGACGAGAACTGCATCCACGCCGCGATGGCCAGGAACAGACCTTCGGGCGTGCGGCCCGCGTCGAGGTTCTCGCGCACGCTATCCAGGATGCGCTGGGGCAGCTTCAGCGAGCCGTCCATGGCGATCTGCCACGTCCGGTGATGGATCGCGGGATTGGCGAATCGGTCGAACAGCGACGCGGTGTAGTTCGACAGGTCGACGCCCGGCGGCGCGGTCAGCACCGGCGTGATCTCGTTGTCCCACAGGTGGCGGACATAGGCGGCCAGGGGCGGCCGCGCGACGGTGTCCGACATGGTTTCGGCGCCCGCGAGATAGCCCAGGTAGGCCAGCGACGAGTGCGTTCCGTTGAGGCAGCGCAGCTTCATGTGCTCGTAGGGGGCGACGTCCTCGACCAGCTCGGCCCCGACGGATCCGAAATCGGGACGCGGGGCGCAGAAGCGATCCTCCATCACCCACTGCCGGAACGGCTCGTGCCGGACCGGCGCCGCGTCATGGGCGCCGATCAGGCCCTCGATATGCCGGATGTCGTCCTCGGTGGTGGCCGGAACGATCCGGTCGACCATCGTCGAGGGGAAAGCGACGGTCTCGGCGATCCAGTCGCGCAGCCCGGCGTCCATCTCGGCCGCGAGGTCCAGGACAAGCCCGCGCAGCAGGTTGCCGTTCGACGGGATGTTGTCGCAGCTCATCACCGTGAAGGGCGCGCGCCCGGCCTTGCGTCGGGCGTCCAGCGCGCGGGCGATATAGCCCAGCGCCGAGGCCGGGCGCGCCGGGTCGGACAGGTCCTGCACGATGTCCGGATTGTCGCGGTTCAGCTTTCCGGTGGCCGGCACGTGGCAATAGCCCTTCTCGGTCACCGTCAGGGTCACCAGGTTCGCCTTGTCGAGCGCGTCGAACACGGCCCCGGGCGCCTCGGGGGCGACGAGCACGTCGGACAGCACCTGCACGTGGCGCGGCGTCTCGCCGTCGGGGCCCAGTTCGACCGCGGTATAGGTCCAGTCCTGCGGCTTCAGGGCGTCGCGGGTGTCGGGCGAGCGCAGGCTGACGCCGACGATGCCCCAGTCGCCGCCATGCGTCTCGATCGCCTGCTCGACGAAGATCGCGGCAAAGGCGCGGGCGAAGGCACCCAGGCCGAAATGCACGATGCCGGTTTCGGGGGCGGGGCGGCTGCGGGCCAGGCGCGCGCTCATAGCCCGTAGGCCTTCTTCACGAGATCGGTGGTCAATTGTCCTGCCATTTCCTCTGCCTCGTTCATGCCGATCCGTCCATCGGCCACCAGTCCGGCCAGCCAGGCGCAGTCCACCCGGCGCGACACGTCATGGCGGGCCGGGATCGAACAGAAGGCCCGCGTGTCGTCGTTGAAACCGGCGGTGTTGTAGATGCCCGCCGTTTCGCCCGTCAGCTGGCGAAAGCGCATGATCCCCTCGGGGCTGTCGAAGAACCACCAGGGCGGTCCCAGCAGCAGCGACGGGTAGACCCCGGCAAGCGGCGCCAGTTCGCGCGACAGGGTGGTTTCGTCCAGCGTGAACAGGATGATGCGCAGGTTCGGCTCAAGCCCGACGGTGTCGAGCATCGGCTTCAGCGCCCGCACGAAATCCGTGCGCAGGGGAATATCGAAGCCCTTGTCGCGCCCGTGGCTGCGCATGATCGGCCCCGAATGGTTGCGGTGCGAACCCATGTGCATCTGCATCGTCATGCCGTCCTCGACGCTCATCCGCGCCATCTCGGTCAGCATCTGGCCGCGGAAGGCATCGGCCTCCTCGGCCGTGGCCTCGCCGGACAGGCAGGTGCGGAACAGCCGCGCCGCGGCGTCGGCATCCAGGCTCTCGGTGCGGGCGGTGGGGTGGCCGTGGTCGGTGGCGGTGGCCCCGCGCGCACGGAAATACGCGCGGCGGCTGCGATGCGCCTCGAGATAGCCGTCCCACGAGGCGGTATCGCACCCTGTCAGATTGCCCAGTTGCGCGACGTTCTCGGCGAAGCCCTCGTATTCGGGATCGATCGCCGCGTCGGGCCGGTAAGTCGGGATCACGCGGCCCGGCAGGCCGGCCTCGCGGATGCGGTCGTGCTGCGCAAGGTCGTCCAGCGCGCTGTCGGTGGTCGCCAGAAGCTCGATATTGAAGCGCTCGAACAGGGCGCGCGGACGGAATTCGGGCTTCGACAGGCAGGCATCCACCTGCTCGTAGATCGCGTCCGCCGTCCCGGGTTCGAGCGGCGCGTCGACGCCGAAAACATGGGACAGCGCGTGGTCGATCCACAGCCGCGTGGGCGTGCCCCGGAACAGGTGGTAATGCGCGGCGAACCGACGCCAGATCTTGCGCGGATCGGTCTCGACCGGCCCGCCATCGACACGGGGCACCCCCAGGTCCGACAGCTGCACACCCTGCGACACCAGCATCCGGAAGATGTAGTGGTCGGGCACCACGAACAGGTGCGCCGGGTCGCTGAACGGTGCGTTCTCGGCGAACCAGGACGGGTCGCAATGGCCGTGGGGGCTGAGGATCGGGCGGTCCGCGATGCCCGCATGCAGCTGGCGCGCGATGTCGCGGGTCCGGGCATCGGCCGGGAACAGGCGGTCTGGATCGAGTTCTGGCATGATGTCGCGCATTTCCTCCACTGGTAACCTTCTGGTCCACCTAGCATGTCAGTTGGGGCAAGTCGACTGGCCCGGTCGGCGGTCGGCCCGCGCCGCAAGCGAGCCGCGCGGCGCCCGCGGTCCCGGCTTCGCAACCGCTGTCTCGACGTGAGGGGTCGAGACGGGATTGCACCTCGATCGGGCCAGGTAGGCCTTCTGCCCGCCGCGACAGGCGGGACGGTCGATCAATTCCGGGTTGATCTGCGCCCCGCATCGGATGAGGCTGACGGAGGCGGCGGCCACTATTTTTCGGCCGATACACGCCGCTTTTGAGCAAACACTTTTCAGGAGAACCACGATGAAACGCATCGTCATTCTATGCGACGGGACCTGGAACCGGTCCGACAGCATAACCCCAACCAACGTGGTCCGGTTTTCGCAGGCCATGCGGCTCAAGGATGAGGCCGGGACCGTCCAGGTTCCGATCTACGTCCAGGGTGTCGGCACCGGTCGCGGCCCGACGCCATGGCTCAGGAAGATGGATTCACTGCTGGGGGGCGCCTTCGGCCTCGGGCTCATGTCCAACATCGTCGAGGCCTACCGCCACCTGGTCTTCCTCTACGAGCCGGGCGACGAGATCTTCATCCTCGGCTTCTCCCGCGGGGCCTACACGGCGCGGTCCTTGACGGGATTCATCCGCTCGACCGGCATCATCGACCGCGATGCCATGCCCGAGATTCCCAAGGCCGTCGCGCGCTATCGCACGATGGATGACGACACCACGCACCCGGCGACCGAGGAAAGCCACGCCTTTCGCGCGGGCATCTCCCGGCGGGTCGTGACCTCCGAAGCCGAGCATGCGTGGCGTCTTTCCCAAGGCATGCCGGACGCGCCGATCCTGCGGATCCGCTACCTCGGCGTCTGGGACTCGGTCGGCGCGCTGGGGGTGCCGGCGTCGGTGGCGGTGCTGGGCCGCTGGACCGCCAGCAAGTACAGGTTCCACGACGCGAACCTGTCCAGCATGGTTCAGAGCGCCCGGCACGCGGTGGCACTGGACGAACGCCGGCGCGCCTTTGCTCCCACCCGGTGGGACAACCTCGCCGAGTTGAATGCCGAGGCCGAAAGCGGCGCGGGCACGCCTTACCTCGAGCAGTTCTTCGCGGGCGACCACGGGTCGGTCGGCGGGGGCGGCGACATCATCGACCTGTCGTGTATCGGGCTGGAATGGATCATCGAAGGTGCGCGGGAGGCCGGGCTGGCCTTCGACGCGCCGGCATTGGCCCGGATCAAGGCGTCGCAGAATCCGATGGGGCCGCTGCGCAATACCTCGAAGCCCCCGACCGGCGCCCTGAACGCGGTCATGCGCATGCGCCCGCTGGATCGCGAAGGCCCTTCGGCGCTCGACGAGGTCCACGCGTCGGTGCACGACCGCTGGATCGCGGACGCCAAGACCGAGGGCTTCCGCCCCTATCGCCCCGCCAGCCTGCAAAGGGTTCACACGCACCTTGTCGCGATGCACGGGGACCTTGTGCGGGACGGCGACGGGACCCGGATCACCTGACGCGCCGCACGCCGCACGCCGCAGGCCGAATGCGATCGGGTGGCCGGCGGCGCCTAGCCCGGCGCCCCGAAACGGTCGCGCCAGGTGGCAACCCGCGCGGCATCGCGCCCCTCGTAGCGGTCGATCGCATCCTGCAACGCGCCGGGCGTGTCGGTTTCGCGATCCTCGCCGATCTCGGTCAGGCGCATGGTGTACCACGCGGTCACGCCGCCTTCGGGCGGATCCGTGAAGCGCGGAAAGGCAGGTTCCAAGTCCCTGCCCGCCTGCCACCGGTTCGGCAGTTCCGGCGCGACGACCAGCGCCCGGGCCAGCCCGACCATGTCGACCGCGCCGCTGGCGACAGCATCCCGCGCCTGCGCGCGGGTCTTGAACCCGCCGGTGGCCATCAGCGGCACCGACGTTTCCCGTCGGGCACGGCGAGCGAAATCGACGAAATAGGGGCCGGACCCGCCGCTGTCCGAGGCCGAGACGGCGCCGGGAAAATAGGTCCCCCCGCTCAGGTCGATAAGATCGATCCCCGTGGTGTCGAGCGCGCGGATCACCTCCAGCGACTCATCGGGCATGAGCCCGCCCTCCAACCGATCCGTGACGTTGAGCTTCACGGCCACCGCAAGATCGGGACCCACTGCCGCGCGGACCGCGTGCACGACCTCCAGCAGCAGACGCATCCGGTTGCCGATCGGGCCGCCATAGGCATCTTCGCGTCGATTGAAGAGGGGCGAAAGGAACTGGCTCAGCAGGAACCCGTGAGCCGCGTGCACCTGTACGCCACCAAATCCCGCCCGACTGGCCAGCCGGGCCGTTTCGGCGAATTGTCCGGGCAGCGCGGCGATGGCTTCGCCCGACAGCGCCTCCGCCCGCAATCCGGGCAGGTCCAACGCGCTGGGACCCCGTGCTCGACCGATGGGTGGATGGGCCATGGCCCCCGCGTGCCCGAGTTGAGGCCAGATCTGCGCGCCGTTGTCACTGCCGCGACGGGCCAGCGCGGCGAAGGCTTCGAGATCGGACTCGCCATTGAGGACAAGGTTGCCGGGCTTCTCCGCCGCGAACGGGTCGCCCTGCACTTCGCCGATGATCGACAGCGCGACGCCGCCTTCGGCCCAACGTTCGTACAGCCGTCCCTGCGCCGAGGTGGGCCGCCCCGCCCCGTCGCCGAGCGAATCCGACATGGCCGCCTTGGCGATGCGGTTCTTCAGCAAGACGCCGCAGGGCAGGACCAGCGGCTCGAACAGCGGATCGGCCGCCGGGGCCACGAACGGGCCTTAAAGGCCCGCCGCGCGCACCGCCTTGGCGGTCTTGTCGACGATCTCGTCCACGTTCTCGCGGGTCAGGCAGAAGGGCGGCGCGAAGCCCAGGATGTCCCCGCCGGGCATGGCCCGCGCGATGACGCCCTGCGACAGAAGCTCGGTCGCGACCTTGGCGCAGGTCTTCTTCGCCGGATCGAAGGCCTTGCGGCGGTCGCGGTCCTCGACGAACTCGACAGCGGCGATCATGCCCTCGCCCCGGACCTCGCCCACGTGGGGATGATCGGCGAAGGTCTCGGACAGGCGCTGGTTCAGGTAGGCGCCCACGGTGCCGGCGTTTTCGATCAGGTTCAGATCGTCGAGAAGCTGGAGGTTCGCCACCCCCGCGGCCGCGCCCACCGGGTGCGCCGAGTAGGTCCAACCGTGGCCGATGGGGCCGTTCTCGTCCGTGCCCCGCTCGAGCACCTTCCACATTTTGTCGGATACGATCGACCCCGACAGCGGCGCGTAGGCGCTGGTCAGCCCCTTGGCGATGGTGATGAGGTCGGGCCGCATCCCGTAATGCTCGGATCCGAACATGGACCCGAGGCGGCCGAAGCCGGTCACGACCTCGTCGGCCACCAGGAGGATGTCGTGCTTCTCCAGCACCGGCTGGATCGCCTCCCAGTAGCCTTTCGGCGGCGGCACGATCCCGCCCGTGCCCAGCATCGGTTCGGCCCAGAAGGCCGCGATGGTGTCGGCGCCCTCGCGCGCGATCAGCTCTTCCAGCTCGGCCGCGCACTGGGCCGAGAACTCTTCCTCGCTCTGATCGGGGTCGTCGCGATGGTAGTAGTAGGGCGCGCTGGTGTGCAGGATCGGCGACAGCGGCAGGTCGAACTTGTCGTGGAACAGCGGCAGCCCGGTCAGCGACCCGGTCATCAGGCCCGAGCCGTGGTAGCCCCGCCAGCGCGAGATGATCTTCTTCTTCTCGGGCCGGCCGAGGATGTTGTTGTAGTACCAGACCAGCTTGATGTTGGTCTCGTTCGCGTCCGAGCCCGACAGCCCGAAATAGACCTTCGACATGTGGTCGGGCGCGCGCTCCAGCACCATCTTCGACAGCGTGATCGCGGCCTCGGTCCCGTGGCCCACATAGGCGTGGTAATAGGCGAGCTCCTTCGCCTGCTTGGCGATGGCATCGGCGATCTCGGGCCGGCCGTAGCCCACGTTGACGCAATAGAGCCCCGCGAACGCGTCGAGCAGGCGGTTGCCGTTGCGATCCTCGATATGGACGCCGGATGCGCCCCGGATCACGCGGCCCATCGCCTCGCCCCGCGCGTGCTGCGCCAAGTGCGTCGAGGGGTGCATGAAGTAATCCCGGTCCCACTGGGCCAGCTGGTCGTTGCGGCCGATGTCATCCATGGCGGGGTCCCTTTCGTGCATGTGGCGTCAAGGCAGGGCTTACCGCCCCGGCACGCGACTTGAAACCCCTGCCCCCTTGACCGCGGGGCCCGATTGGTTTTGCGCTGTGCCGAACGCGCCAAGGAAAGGTCCCGCCGATGCCGAACTACGCCCCCGCCTTCTCGGTCTCGGAATACCAGCGGCGGCTGTCGCTGGTGCGCTCGCAGATGGCGGCCGACGGGGTGGACGTGCTGTTCGTCACAAACCCGTCCAACATGGCGTGGCTGACCGGCTATGACGGTTGGTCCTTCTACGTCCACCAGGGGGTCATCATCCAGCTCGAGGCCGACCCGATGTGGTGGGGCCGGCACATGGACAGCTTCGGCGCGCACCGCACCTGCTGGATCCCCGACGAACGCGTGCTGAGTTACTCCGACGACTGGGTGCAGTCGGACGAGCGGCACGCGATGCAGCACCTGGCCGCGATACTGGCGGATCTGGGATACGGCGGCGCGCGCATCGGCGTCGAGATGGAGAACTACTATTTCACCGCCGCGGCCATGGACGCGCTGCGCGGCGCCCTGCCCGATGCCGCCTGGGTCGATTCGACGAACCTCGTGAACTGGCAGCGCACCGTGAAGTCGGACGAGGAGCTGGCCTTCATGCGCAAGGCCGCCGCGATCTCGACCAAGATGATCGACGGCATCATGGACCGGGTCGCGGTGGGCCTGCCGAAGAACGAACTGGTGGCCGACATCTACCGCGACGCGCTGATCGGGGTCGAGGGCGCCTGGGGCGACTACCCGGCCATCGTGCCGCTGCTGCCCTCGGGGCCCGACGCGGCCGCCGCGCACCTGACATGGGACGGACGCCCCTTCCAGGCGAACGAGGCGACGTTCTTCGAGATTTCGGGCTGCTATCGCCGCTATCACGCGCCGCTGTGCCGGACCGTCTACCTGGGCGATCCCCCGTCCGAGATGCGCCATGCCGAGGCCGCCGTGCAGCGCGGGATCGAGGCCGCGCTCGACGCCGCGCGCCCCGGCAACCGGGCCTGCGACATCGCCGTGGCGCTGAAGGCCGAGCTGGCGAAGGCGGGCATCGACCGGCAGGGGCGCGTGGGCTACGCGGTCGGGCTCAGCTATCCGCCCGACTGGGGCGAGCACACCGTGTCGCTGCGCGAGGCCGACCTGACGCCGCTGCGCGCTGGCATGTCCTTCCACCTGATGCCCGCGTTGTGGATGAAGGACTGGGGCCTCGAGATCACCGAGACCATCGTCATCCGCGAGGAAGGTCCGGCCGAATGCCTGGCCGACGTGCCGCGGACCCTGGTGGCGAAATGACCGACCTCGCCACCTGCGAGGCGCACCTGGCCGACCTCGTGGCGTTTCCCACGGTCTCGTCCGACAGCAACCTGGCGATGATCGGCCACCTCGCCGACCGGCTGGACCACGCCGGCGCGCGCTGCCGGATCATGACCGACGACAGCGGCACCAAGGCCAACCTGTTCGCCACCATCGGCCCCGACATTTCGGGCGGCATCGTGCTGTCGGGCCATACCGACGTGGTCCCGGTCACCGAGCAGGAGTGGTCCACCGACCCCTTCGCGCTGACCGAGGCCGACGGGCTGCTCTACGCCCGCGGCAGTTGCGACATGAAGGGCTTCATCGCGGCCTGCATGGCGCTCGCGCCGCTTTACGCCCAGGGCACGCTGCGGCGCCCGGTGCATTTCTGCTTCACCCACGACGAAGAGGTCGGCTGCCTTGGCGCGCGTGCCCTCGTGGCCGAGATGTCCGGTTGGGACATCCGCCCGGCCCTCGCCATCATCGGCGAGCCCACGTCGATGCGGGTGATCGACGGCCACAAGGGCTGCTGCGAGTACACGACCAGCTTCCACGGGCTCGCGGGCCACGGGTCGAACCCGGGCCTCGGCGTCTCGGCCACCGAATACGCCGCCCGCTTCGTGGCCCGCCTGCTGGACCTGAGGGGCGAACTGGCCGCCCGCGCCCCGGTCGATAGCCGGTTCGATCCGCCGGGCAGCACGCTCCAGGTCGGCGGCCTGCGCGGCGGCATCGCCCATAACGTCATCGCCGACCATGCCGAGGTCGACTGGGAGCTGCGGCCGGTCAACCCCGAGGACCAGGCCTTCGCCACCGGAGAAATGCGGGATTACTGCAACGATGTCCTGCTTCCGGCCATGAAATCGGTGCACGAAGGTTCGAAAATTGAAACCCGCACCATCGGCGAAGTGGTCGGCCTGACCCCCTGCGGCGCGAACGCGGCCGCCGAGATCGCCCAGGCCCTGACCGGCGCGAACGGCAGCGACGTGGTCCCCTTCGGGACCGAGGCCGGGCTGTTCCAGTCCATCGGGATGGACGCCGTCGTCTGCGGTCCCGGCGATATCGCCCAGGCGCACAAACCAGACGAGTTCATCGCGCGCGACCAGCTGTCCGCCTGCCTCGCCATGCTGCACGGTCTCGACGCGCACCTGCGCTGAGCTGCGTCCCTTTCCCGTCGAGCCGTGCCGCGACCTAGCGCCAGCAGAGATCCAGCACGCGCAGCCAGTTCTCGTGGCAAAGCTTCTGCATCAGCGCATCGTCGATCCCGTGGCCGCGCAATGCCTCCCGCAGCACCGGCAGGTCGGCCGACGAGGTCAGCGCCTCGGGCACCAGCGTGCCATCGTAATCCGAGCCGAAGCCGACGCGATCCTCGCCCAGACGCCCGATCAGGTGGTCGAGATGGCGCAAAAGCGGATCGAGTCCGGTCTCGGCCGTGCGCTTGCCGTCCTCGCGCAGGAAGGCTGTGCCGAAGTTGATCCCCACCATCCCGTCGCTGTCGGCGATCGCGTCCAGCTGCCGATCCGTCAGGTTGCGCGCGCTGGGACAGATGGCGTGGGCGTTGGAATGGGTGGCGACCAGTGGACGCCGTTCCAGCCCCGCCACGTCCCAGAACCCCGCCTCGGTCATGTGCGACAGGTCCACCAACACGCCCAGCTCATGGCACCGCGCGACCAGCCGCTTGCCCGCCTCGGTCAGGCCCGGCCCGGTATCTCCGGTCGACGGAAAGCGGAAGGGCACGCCGTGTCCGAAGGTCGTGGGCCTGGACCAGACCGGGCCCAGCGACCGCAACCCGCGCGCGTGCAGCCGATCCAGCTCCGCGAGGTCTCGACCGATGCACTCGGCCCCCTCGAGGTGCAGGATGGCGGCCAGGCCGCCGTCGCCCGCCAGCGCGGCGCGCAGGTCCTCGACCGTGCGGCAGGCCACCAGCTCGCCCGCCTCGACCAGCGCGTCGAAGATCGCCGCCTGCGCCGTGACGACCTCCATGGCGGTGTCCTGCGCGACCGGCCCCGGCAGGGGCAGGTCATAGCGCTGCTCGCGCATGGCCGCCGCGCTGTCGGATCCGTCGGGGGGCGACGGCACCCAGAGCGCAAAGAACCCGCCGCCCAACCCGCCCTTTCGCGCGGCCGGTGCGTTGATGGCGCCCGCGTCGCTCCCGAAGCCCGCCGCGCCTGCGCCCGAGGACCAAAGCCGCGTCAGAACGTCGTTGTGGCCGTCGAAAATCAGGGGGGTGCGCATGGTTCGGCTCCGGTCGAAAGAGTTCGTTCGCCCGGTCAGGGGCGTCGATGCGGGCCGGCGCGAAGGGGGAGTTTGGTGGAGCCGATCGGGATCGAACCGACGACCTCGTCATTGCGAACGACGCGCTCTCCCAACTGAGCTACGGCCCCACTGCGGCGGTGAATGGCTCATGTCCCCGGCCGTGTCAAGCGGCGCAGGGCGCGCTATCTGGCAACGGATGATCACGCAAATCCTCTGGTCCTTCCGCCAATTCGCCCGCCGCCTCTGGGTCCGTGCGGCCCTGTTGTCCGCGCTGGCGGTTGTCGTCGCCGGTGTGGCGCCGCTGGTGCCGTCCCTGCCCTTGCCGGGTGCGCTGTCCGTATCGGCCGAGGCGCTGGACGCGCTGCTGTCGATCCTGACGAACTCCATGCTGACGGTGACCACGTTCTCGCTGTCGATCATGGTCAGCGCACACCTGGCCGCCGATGCCAACGCCACCCCTCGCGCGCACCGGCTGCTGCAGGAGGACAGTCGCACGCAGACGGTGATCGCCACTTTTATCGGCGCCTTCATCTACGCGCTCGCGCTGACCGTTCTGTTGAATATCGATTTCATCAAGGCCCGCGACGTGCCCTTTATCTATGTCGTGTCCGTGGGGGTCATCATCTTCGTGGTGATCGCCGTTCTGCGCTGGGTGGCCCACCTGGCGGGGCTTGGATCGGTCGAGGCGACGATCGATCGGGTGGAAGAACGCGCGCGGGCCTGCCTGAAGTCCCGCCGCGACGCGCCGTTCCTGGGCGGCCGGGACATTCGAAAGACAGAAATTCCCCAGGACGCGCCGGCCTTCCACGCCGAGGGCTTCGGGTTCGTGCAGAATATCGACACCGCCGCGCTGGACCGGATCGCCCGCGACCGGGGCGCCGCGATTTACTTGGCGGTCGGCCCGGGCGACTGGGTCGACGAAGGCGCGCCGCTCGGGCTTGTCCAGATCGACACGCTCGACGAAGAACTCGCGTCGACCCTCGCGGCAGCCGTGGTGATCGGTGACCGCCGCACGCCCGATAACGACGCGAACCAAGGCCTGATCGTACTGTCCGAGATCGCCATGCGCGCGCTCTCGCCCGGTATCAACGACCCGCGCACCGCCATCGATGTCATCGGTCGCCTGGCCAGGCTCATGGCCACCCATCCGCAAGAGACCGAGATGGAGGAGCCCAGCGCCCCCCGCGTGTTCGTGCATCCGATGGATCGGGCAACGACCCTTCTGGCGACGCTGGATCCCATCGCCCGCGACGGGCGCACCTTCGTCGAGGTTCAGCTGTCGGTGCAGCGGGCCTACGCGACGCTTGCAAAGCATCGCGATCCGTCGGTGTCCGATGCCGCCATGGCGCTGTCGGCCCGCGCGCTCAGCTACGCCCGCGACGGCATCCTGATGATCGAGGATATGCACCGCATCGCCGCGGTCGCACCGGCCCGGCACATGGCCGCAACGTCCGCCGGCGACGCCAAGGAGTCGGTGGTCGAGGCCCTGGGCGAGGAACGCAATGCCAGCCACTTCGCCGACATATAGGCCGCGCGTGCGTCCCGAAGGACCACGCCCCTGCATCACTGGTCCGGAAATACTCACGGCGCGCGGACGGAAACCCGCGCGCCGCCCGGATCGGTGCGCCTACTCCGCCGCCTCCAGGTAGTCCTCCAGCGGCGGGCAGGTGCAGATCAAGTTGCGGTCGCCATAGACGTTGTCCACGCGGTTGACCGGGGGCCAGTACTTGTCGACGCGGAACGCGCCCGCCGGATAGCACCCTTCCTCGCGGCTGTAGGGCCGGTCCCAGTCGCCCACCAGGTCCTCGACAGTGTGGGGCGCGTGTTTCAGCGGGTTGTTCTCGGCATCGCCGCCATCCTCGATGGCGCGGATCTCGTCACGGATCGACAGCATGGCATCGCAGAACCGGTCGAGCTCGGCCTTGGTCTCGGACTCCGTGGGCTCGACCATCAGGGTGCCGGCCACCGGCCAGCTCATGGTGGGCGCGTGGAAGCCGTTGTCGATCAGGCGCTTGGCGATGTCATCCACGGTCACGTGGGCCGACTTGTCGAAGGGCCGGGTGTCGATGATGCATTCATGGGCGATCCGGCCGTTCTGCCCGCGGTAGAGCACGTCGTAGGCCCCTTCGAGCCGCCGGGCGATGTAGTTGGCGTTCAGGATCGCCACCTTCGTCGCCTGGGTCAGGCCCGCGCCGCCCATCAGCAGGCAGTAGGCCCAGCTGATCGGCAGGATCGAGGCCGAGCCGAACGGCGCCGCGCTCACCGCGCCCGACGCGCCTGCACCTTCGAGGTCATAGCCCGGCAGATGATCGGCCAGGTGCGCCTTCACGCCGATGGGTCCCATGCCGGGGCCCCCGCCGCCGTGGGGGATGCAGAAGGTCTTGTGCAGGTTCAGGTGGGACACGTCCGAGCCGATCTCGCCCGGTTTCGACAGGCCCACCATGGCGTTCAGGTTCGCGCCGTCCAGGTAGACCTGCCCGCCGTGGCGGTGGGTGATCTCGCAGACTTCGCGCACCGTGTCCTCGAACACGCCGTGGGTCGAGGGATAGGTGATCATGCAGGCGGCCAGGTCGCTGCCCGCCGCCTCGGCCTTGGCGCGGAAATCCTCGACATCCACGTCGCCGCGCTCGGTGCATTTGACCACGACGACCTTCATCCCGCACATCTGTGCGCTGGCGGGGTTCGTGCCGTGGGCGTTCACCGGGATGAGACAGACCTTGCGGTGGCCCTCGCCGTTGGCCTGGTGATAGCGCATGATCGTCAGAAGGCCGGCATATTCACCCTGCGCGCCGGAATTGGGCTGCATCGACATGGCGTCGTAACCCGTGATCTCGCACAGCCGCTTCGACAGGTCGGTCAGCATCTCGGCGTAACCCTCGGCCTGGTCGGCGGGGGCGAAGGGGTGCAGCATGGCGAATTCGGGCCAGGTGATCGGCGCCATCTCGACCGCCGCGTTCAGCTTCATGGTGCAGCTGCCAAGCGGGATCATCGCGCGGTCCAGCGCCAGGTCGCGGTCCGACAGGCGCCGCATGTAGCGCATCATCTCGGTTTCCGCCCGGTTCATGTGAAAGACCGGGTGGGTCAGGTACGCGCTCTCGCGTTGCAGGGCCAGCGGCAGGCGCAGACGGTCGGGCACGGTGGGGTCGCGATCGATTCCGAAAGAATAGAAAAGGCGGCCGATGGTCTCCAGCCGCGTGGTCTCGTCCAAGGTGATGCCCAACCGGGTCTTGCCCACGCGGCGCAGATTGATGCGCTGGCGCGCCGCCTCGTCGAAAATGGCCCCCTGCAGCGCGCCGACCTCGACCGTGATCGTGTCGAAATAGGCCTCGGGCTGCACGTCGAACCCGGCCTCGCGCAGGGTTTCGGCCACGTGCACGGTCTTGGCGTGGATGCGCTGCGCGATGGCCTTAAGGCCTTCGGGGCCGTGAAATACGGCGTAGAAGCTCGCCATCACGGCCAGAAGCGCCTGCGCCGTGCAGACGTTGCTCGTGGCCTTCTCGCGGCGGATGTGCTGCTCGCGCGTCTGCAGGCTCAGACGGAAGGCCTGGTTGCCGCGCGCGTCGATGCTGACGCCTACGATCCGCCCCGGCATGGCGCGCTTGTAGGCGTCCTTGCAGGCCATGTAGGCCGCGTGCGGCCCGCCATAGCCCATGGGCACGCCGAACCGTTGGGTGCTGCCCACGGCGATGTCGGCCCCCATGGCGCCCGGCTCTTTCAGCACGGTAAGCGCCAGCGGATCGGCGATGACGATGCCCAGACCCTGCTTGTCGTGCAGCGCCGCGATGACATCGGTGAAATCGGTAAGCCCGCCATGGGTGCCGGGGTACTGGAACACGCCCGCGAAGACGGCGCCGGCGTCCATGTCCGCGGGATCACCGACGATCACCTCGATGTCCAGCGGGGCGCAGCGGGTGCGGATGACGTCGATATTCTGCGGGTGGCAGTTCCCGTCGACGAAGACCGCCTTCGCCTTCGATTTCGAAACGCGCTGCGCCATGGTCACGGCCTCGGCCGCCGCCGTGGCCTCGTCCAGAAGCGACGCGTTCGCGATGTCGAGCCCGGTGAGGTCGCAGACCATGGTCTGATAGTTCAGCAGCGCCTCGAGCCGGCCCTGGCTGATCTCGGGCTGGTAGGGCGTATAGGCCGTGTACCAGGCCGGGTTTTCCAGGATGTTACGCTGAATCGCGGGCGGCGTGACCGTGCCGTGATAGCCCTGCCCGATCATGGTCGAGTAGACCTGGTTCTTCTTCGCCACCTGCCGCATGTGCCACAGCAGTTCCCGCTCGGAAAGCGGCTCACCAGACAGCGGCTCGGACTGGCGGATGGCCTTGGGAACGGTCTCGTCGATCAGCTGATCCAGCGTCTCGACCCCCAGCAGACCCAGCATCTCGTCCATCTCGGACGGCGAGGGCCCGATATGGCGGCGATTGGCGAAGTCATAGGGGTCGTAATCCGTAGGCTGGAACGGCATGATCGTGTCTCCGTCGAACGCGGGCGATTTTTCGCAGGAAAAATCGGGGCCGCTCAGATGAATTTCTTGTAGGCGGCTTCGTCCATCAACTGGTCGAGATCGCCGATATCCGCGACCTTCATCTTGAAGAACCAGCCGGCGCCCAGAGGGTCCTCGTTCACTAGCGCGGGGTTCTCGACCAGGGCGGCGTTGACCTCGATGATCTCTCCATCGACGGGCGCCATGATGTCGGAGGCGGCCTTCACCGACTCGATCACCACGACCTCGTCCTCCTTGGCGACGGTGGTGCCTTCCTCGGGCAGTTCGACGAAGACGAGATCGCCAAGCTGCTCGGCCGCGTGCTCGGTGATGCCGACGGTGACGACATCCGCCTCGTCATCCTCGGGACGCAGCCATTCGTGCTCTTCGGTGAATTTCATCGGGTCTACCTTTTGTATGTCGCCGGTCGGAACGGCATGGACTGGACGGTTACGGGAAGGCGCTTGCCGCGCACTTCGCCCCAGAGTTTGGTGCCGACGTCGGAATGGTCAATCGAAACGTAGCCCATGGCCATGGGCCGCTCTATCGACGGGCCGAAGGCGCCCGATGTGACGGCACCGATGGGATCGGCGTCGGCTTCGTCGGCGAAGATCGGCGTGCCGGCGCGCATGGGCGCGCGCCCTTCGGGCAGCAGCCCCACGCGCAGCCGCTGGACCCCGGAGTCGATCTGGGCGCCGATCACGTCCGCGCCGGGATAACCGCCGGCCCGCTCGCCGCCCGGCCGCCGCGACTTCTGGATCGCCCAAAGCAGGTTGGCCTCGATCGGCGTCGTGCTCGCGTCGATATCGTTTCCGTAAAGGCAAAGCCCAGCCTCAAGCCGGAGCGAATCCCGCGCCCCGAGCCCGATGGGCGCGACCGCGTCGTGATCCAGCAGCGCGCGCGCGAACGCCTCGGCCCGGTCGGCCGGGACCGAGATCTCGAAGCCGTCCTCGCCCGTGTATCCCGAGCGCGAGACCCACAGATCGCCCCAGTCCGAGGCCAGCGTGCGGACATCCATGAACGACATCCCCGCCGCGCCCGGCGCCAGCGACTCGAGCACGGCCTCGGCATCGGGGCCCTGCAACGCGAGCAGCGCGCGGTCGGTGATCTCCTCGACCGTCACGTCCCCGGGCAGGCGGGCGCGCATGTGGGCGATGTCGTCGGCCTTGCAGGCGGCGTTGACGACCAGGAACAGGTGGTCGCCGCGATTGGCGATCATCAGGTCGTCGAGGATCCCGCCCGCCTCGTTCGTGAACAGCCCGTAGCGCTGCCGCCCCTCGGCCAGCCCCAGCAAGTTCTGCGGCACCAGCGACTCCAGCGCGCGGGCGGCATCGACCACGTCGCCCGAACCGGGGCGCAGGATGACCTGCCCCATGTGGCTCACGTCGAACAGGCCCGCATGGCTGCGGCAGTGGACGTGTTCCTTCATGACGCCGGGGGCGTATTGCACCGGCATCTCGTAGCCCGCGAAGGGCACCATGCGGCCGCCCAGCTCGGCGTGCAGCGCGTGCAGCGGCGTGGTCTTCAGGTCTTGGTCGGCCATCGGCCCCTCCGGCATCAAACGGGCGCGCGGCGCCCAGCGAAGATGCCCCCTCTGTCCTTGCGCCTGAGATCGCTATCCCTTCGGCGCCCCGGCATGTGGCCCGGGGACTCTCCAGAGTGTCTGTCAGCGGCGGTCCTTTTGCCTGAGAGTTTACCGGGGCGGTTGCTCCTTCGGCCCTGGGATCCAGTGTCTCCCGTCGCTATCATGACTCATGCCACAATTCCGCGGCCCTTGCCAAGACCCGGGCGCGCGCTTAGCTCGGCCCCCATGAACGACCCTTATTTCTTCGGCTACGGCAGCCTGGTGAACATCGGCTCGCACAACTACGGCCCCGTGGCACGCGCCCGCCTGCCCGGCTGGCGGCGGCGCTGGCGGGCCACGCGGCTGCGCCCGGCGGCCTTCCTGACGGCCCATCGCGCGCCGGGCCACGCGATCGACGGGCTGGTGGCGCCGGTGCCCGGCGCCGACTGGGCCGCGCTCGACCATCGCGAACGGGGCTACGACCGGCTGGACGCTCTGGGGCTGGAGCATGACCTCGGCCCCGCGGCTCAGGTGGCGGTCTACGCGATCCCCGACGCCACGGGGGCCGAGACGCCCTGCCCAATCCTGCTCAGCTATCTCGACGTGGTGGTGCGCGGCTTCCTCGACCAGTTCGGCCCCGCGGGCGTGGCCCGCTTCATGGAAACGACGGACGGGTGGGACCTGCCGGTGGCCACCGACCGCGACCGGCCGCTTTATCCCCGCGCGCAGGACACGGGCGACACGGCCCGCGCCCTGACCGACGACTGGCTGCGGCGCCTTGGCGCGCGGTTCATCGCGCCCGAGGACACCGCGCTGGCCACGCCCGAGCCTAGGGCGTCTGGGCCGGCTCCTGCACCGCGCGCATCCGCGCCTCGCGCAGGGTGATGACCAGCACGGCGGCGATGACGATCACGCCGCCGAGGACCACGAAAGCATCCAGCCCCTCGCCGAAGGCATAGTATCCCAGCGCCGTGGCCCAGATCAGCTGCAGGAAGGTGACGGGCTGCGTCACCGTGATGGGCGCCGCGCGGAAGGCGAGCGTCATGGTGAAATGCCCGGTGGTGGCCAGCGTCGCCACCAGGAACAGCCAGCCCAGCTCGGACCAGGTGGGCCAGACCCAGACCGCCACCGCGAAGGGCGCCAGCCCGATGGTCACGAAGATCGACAGCATGGCGACCACCACCGACGGCGCCACCTCGTCCGACATGATCTTGGCAATCAGGTAGGACCCGGCGAAGAAAATCGCGGTGCCGACCATGGCCAGGTGGCCGGTGCTCACCTCGCGGAAACCGGGCCGCAGGATGATGAGCACGCCGATCAGCGCCACGACGATCGCGCCCATGCGCGGCCAGCGCAGCCGCTCGCCCAAAAACAGCGCGGCGCCCAGCGAGACGTAGACCGGCGAGACGTAGTTCATCGCCGTCACCTCGGCGATGGGAATTTGCGTCATGGCATAGAACCACAGCATCACACCCAGTGCGTGCACCAGCCCCCGCACCGAGAACAGCGTCAGCGCCCGCCGGCCCAGCCGGGCCTGGCGCAGCCCGCCCAGCATCGGCAGCAGGAAGACCAGCCCCAGCAGATAGCGCAGGAATGCCGCTTCGGGCGCGGGCACCCGGTCGCCCAGGTGCTTGACCGTGGCGGTCACGGCCACGAACAGCAGGCCAGTGACCAGCATCCACAGCGCGCCCGCCACGGGCCGGTTCTGACCGCCGCTCATGGCCACACCAGCTTCAGCGCGATGGCCCACATGACCGCCGCCACCAGCGCGTCGAGCACGCGCCACGCCACCGGCCGCGCGAAAAGCGGCGCCACCAGCCGCGCGCCGTAGCCCAGGCCGAAGAAGAACACGAAGGACGCCGTCACCGCGCCCGCGCCGAACAGCAGGCGGCTATCGGACCCCGCCGCGACCGACCCCAGCAGGACCACGGTGTCCAGGTAGACATGCGGGTTCAGCCAGGTCAGCGCGAGGCATGTCAGCACCGCCGAGCGCAGGCTTTCACGCGGCCCGTCGTCCAGCCGCATGGCCGCCCCGCCCGCGATGGCGCTGCGCATGGCCAACGCGCCGTAGACCACGAGGAAGGCCGCGCCGCCCCAGCTCAGCACCGGGGTAATCCAGGGCGCGGCCTGCACCAGCGCGCCGAACCCGGCCACGCCCGCCGTGATCAGCACCGCGTCGGACAGGGCACAGGTCAGGACAACCGGCAGCACATGGGCACGTCTCAGCCCCTGGCGCAGGACGAAGGCGTTCTGCGCGCCGATGGCGAGAATAAGGGAAAAGCCCAGCGCGAAGCCGGACAGGAGGGCGTTCATTCGCCCTTGCTAGACCCAAGGCCGAGGGGCGACAAGCGTGGGGTGAGCGGAACGGGCGCGCGCGCGGCGCGTTTCGCTCCCGCGACAGGAGGATCAGCCATGGCAGGCGGATGGGCCCGCGACGGGGCCGTGAACGAACAGATCGAAGCCTCGATCTCGGATGAATTGCAGCGCATGCGCGCGGCGCAGGCACGGGCGAAGGCCGAAAGCCGCACCCACTGCGCCGAATGCGAGGAACCGATCCCCGAGGCCCGGCGCGCGGCGAAACCCGGCGTGCAGCTCTGCATCGACTGCCAGCAGGAACGTGACGGCAGCTACAATGCGCGCGGCGGCATCAACCGGCGCGGCAGCAAGGACAGCCAGCTGAAATGAGCCGCAAGCCCCGCGGCCCGCAAAAGCTCGCCTTCCACCGCCACGACGACGGACGACGCAGGATCACCAACCGTCAGATCGACTTCATCGGCTGGCTGCTCTTCGTGGGCTCGGCCTGCGCCTTCATCGTGGCCAGCATCGGCAGCCCCTGGGCGCTCGCGGGCAGCGTGCTGTTCCTGCTGGCCTGCATCGCCTTCATCGTTCCCTTCTTCCGGAACGACTAGGGGCGGACCCGCGGCCCGCCCCTTCATCTTTCGGTAAATACCTCGGAGAGCGCGAGAGGCAGCGCCTCTCGCATCGCGCCAGCGATCGGGGCGGCTCACTCCGAGCCGAGCTGTTCCATCACCTCGTCCGAGGCTTCGAAATTGGCGGTGACGTTCTGCACGTCGTCGTCATCGTCCAGCGCGTCCATCAGCTTCATCAGCTTATGCATGCCGTCCAGGTCCATCTCGGTGGTGGTCTGCGGCCGCCAGACGAGCTTCGTGGTCTCGGATTCGCCCAGTTGCTCTTCCAGCTTGGTGGACACCTCGTTCAGGTCGGTGTCGGCGCACCAGATCACGTGGCCGTCCTCCGAGCTTTCCACGTCCTCGGCGCCGGCCTCGATCGCGGCCATCATCACGTCATCGGCGTCGCCTGCATCGGCCGGGTAGATCACCTGCCCCTTGCGGTCGAACATGAAGGACACGCTGCCCGTCTCGCCCAGGTTGCCGCCGTTCTTCGAGAAGGTCGAGCGCACGGTCGAGGCCGTCCGGTTGCGGTTGTCGGTCATCGCCTCGACGATGATCGCCACGCCGTTGGGGCCATAGCCCTCGTAGCGGATTTCCTCGTAGTTCTCGGCGTCTCCGCCCTGCGACTTCTTGATGGCGCGGTCGATCACGTCCTTCGGCACCGACGACGATTTCGCCTCCTTCACCGCGAGGCGCAGCCGCGGGTTCTTGTCGGGGTCCGGGTCGCCCATCTTGGCGGCCACGGTGATTTCCTTTGCCAGCTTGGAAAACAGCTTCGACCGGGCGGCGTCCTGGCGGCCCTTGCGATGCTGGATGTTGGCCCATTTGGAATGGCCCGCCATGGCTTACCTCATCATGTATCCTGGATCGGCAGGGATATAGGCCGCGAGGGCCGGGCGCATCAAGACCCCACGCGCGGGCCGAAGCCCAGGGCGGGGCGATCCGGCGGGGTGATCGTGACCCAGGGCGCCTCCGCGGCGGGCGCCAGCGGCAGGCGCGGCCGCCCGGTCGGCCGCAGGACAGCGACCGGCCAGGTCTGGGGGCAGCCCGCCAGCGTGGTGGACCACGGCCCCGCCCGGCCCTCGCGCACGCCGGTGCAGAGACCCCCGTCGCTCATCCGTGCCGTGACCGTGTCGCGGAACAGGGTCACCGCCACGGGCCGCACCCCGGCCCCGCCGGATGCCGAGGGCGCGGAGCCGGTGGCGCATCCGGCCGTGGCGAGGCAGGCGAGAAGGACGATCCAGCGCATCACAGCGGCCAGATCAGCGGGATGGTCAGGGTGGCCGTGCAGGCCAGAAGCAGGTTCATCGGGATCCCCACGCGCAGGTAGTCGGAAAATCGGTAGCCGCCCGGGCCATAGACCAGCATGTTGGTCTGGTATCCGATGGGCGTCGAGAACGCGGCCGAGGCGGCGAACATCACCCCCACCACCAGCGCGCGCGGGTCGATGCCCAGCGACGTGCCCAGCTGGATCGCGATGGGCGTCAGGATCACGCCCACCGCGTTGTTCGACACCATCTCGGTCAGCGTGCTGGCCAGGACGTAGACGCAGAACAGCACCAGCACGGGCGGCAGGTCGGCGAAGAGAGGCGACAGCCAGCCGACCAGCATGGCCACCGCGCCCGACGCCTCGAGCCCCGCGCCCACGGCGAGCATGGCGAAGATCAGCGCCAGCAGCCGGCCCTCGACGAAGGAAAACGCCTCGTCCGCGTCGATGCAGCGGGTCAGCAGGACAACGGCGACGGCCATCACGGCCAGCCCGAGGATCGGCGCCACGCCCAGCGCGGCCAGGACGACCACCACCGCCAGCGCGCCCACAGCATAGGGCGCGCGTTGCCTGCGATACGCTTGGTCGGTCGGTTTCGAGACGTCCACCAGCTCCATGTCCTGGGCCAGCCGGCTGATATCGGCGCCGTTGCCTTCCAGAAGCAGCGTGTCGCCCACGCGCACGACGACCTCGTCCAGCTGGCGGCCGATATTCTGGTTCCGCCGGTGCACGGCCAGCGGATAGACGCCGTATCGGCGGCGCAGGCGCAGCGCGCCCAGGCTGCGCCCGATCATCCGGCAGCCCGGCGTGATCAGGACCTCGACCGTTTCCGTCTCGACCGAGCCCAGCTGGTCGACGCTGCGCAGGTCGCGGTTCTGCTGGAGACTCAGGAGCTCCGACATCTGGGTGCGCAGCACCACGCGGTCGCCCGCGGCCAGTTCGACGCCGTTCATGTCGCGCCGCAGCGAGGCGTCCCCGCGCAGCACGTCGACCACGCGCACGCCCTCGCGCTTGAACAGCTCGACCTCCAGCACCGGGCGGCCGATCAGCCCCGAGCCTTCGGGGATGGCGAGCTCGGTGAAATACTTCATCTGCCGCCGGTCCGACAGCATGACGCCAAGGCTGTGCCGCTCGGGCAGCAGCCTGCGTCCGACCAGCGCCATGAAGGTCCCGCCGATCGCCACCTGCACCAGACCCAGCGGCGCGATCTCGAAGATCGAGAACGGCTCGAGCCCCTGCGCCCGCGCGACGCCGTCCACCAGCAGGTTGGTCGACGTGCCGATCAGCGTCAGCGTGCCGCCCAGGATCGCGGCATAGCTGAGCGGGATCAGGATCTTGGACGGCGCCACGCCCAGGCGCTTCGACAGCTGCACGAAGACCGGGATCATCACCACGACCACGGGCGTGTTGTTCATGAAGGCCGACCCGAGCGCGACCGCGATAAGCAGCAGGATCAAAACGGTCCGCGGGTTGTCCTCGGCCCGCGCATCGGCCAGTTCCGTCAGGGCCTGCAACGCCCCCGTCCGCACCAGCCCGCCCATGATCAGGAACATCGCCGCGATTGTCCAGGGCGCGGGGTTCGACAACACCTCGAGCGCGGCCTCGTAGGGCAGAAGGCCCAGCGCGAACATGATCGCGGCGCCCGAGATGGCGACGACCTCGGTCGGATAGGTCTCGCGCGCGAACAGCACGAACATCACGATCACGACGGCGAAGGCCAGAATTGCCTGGATGGCCGGATCGAGCGGAAGTGTGAGCATCGGGGGCCAGGGCTTTGCGCTAGGGGCGTCGCGTCACGTTACGCGGGCCGCACGCCGGGGTGCAAGCGGGCTATTTCCGCTCGACCTGGAGCGAGTGAAGTCGCGCGTAAAGCCCTGCCTCGGCAAGCAGATCGTCGTGCGTCCCCGTCTCGACCACGCGGCCCGCGTCCATGACCACGATCCGGTCGGCGGCGGTGATCGTGGACAGCCGGTGCGCGATTACCAGGACGGTGCGGCCCTGTGACAGCGACTGAATCGCCTTCTGGACCTTCTTCTCGACCACGGTGTCCAGCGCCGATGTCGCCTCGTCCAGAAGCAGGATGGGTGTATCGCGCAGAAGCGCCCGCGCGATGACCACGCGTTGCCGCTGCCCCCCCGAAAGGGCCGATCCGCGCGGCCCGGCGGGGGTGTCCAGCCCCTGCGGCAAGGTGTCGAGGAAATCGGTGACGAAGGCCGCGTCCAGCGCCGCCTGCAACGCGTCGTCGGACACGTCGGTGCGGCCCAGCAGGATGTTCTCGCGGATGGTTTCGTCGAACAGGATCGCGTCCTGCGTCACCACCGAAATCATGGACCGCAGGCCGCCGACCTCCATGTCGCGGATATCCATCCCGCCGATCGTGACTTGGCCCGATTGGGGCTCGGCCAGGCGGGTGAGCACGTTGAAGACTGTGCTTTTGCCCGCGCCCGATGGCCCCACGAGCGCGGTGGTCGACCCGTCTTCGGCCGTGAACGCGGCGCCGCGCAGCACGTCGGTGTCGCCGTAGGACAGCGCGACGTCGTGGAACCGGATGGTGGTGTCCGGCAGGTCGGGACGTTTCGCCGTGGCGCCGGGCGCCTCCACGGTAGGTGTCGTGTCGAACAGCTGGAACACCCGTTCCAGGCTGGCGGCCGCGCGCTGCCAGGTGCCCGCGAGCGACCCCAGGCGGCGCAGCGGCTGGAACGCCAATGTCATGGCCGAGAAGAAGGACATGAAATCGCCCACGGTCTTCTCGCCGTCGATGATGTCCTGCCCGCCGTAGACGAGGACGCAGAAGAACCCGAGCCCGACCGCGATGTCGATGAGCCCCGGAAGCGTGGCGGCGCCCGCGGCCGTCTTGACCTGCGCGCGGACGAAATCGCCCGTGAGCTTGGTGAAGCGGCGCGTCTGGTAGGCCTCCAGCGCGTTCAGCTTGACCGGCGTGATGCCATGGAACACCTCATCCAGCCGGGTGGTCCGGTCGGCGGTGATGTCGCGCAACCGCGCGCTTTTGCGGCGCAGATACCTTTGCAGCAAAATGTTCGGCAGGATCAGAAGCGGCGTGCCGACCATCGCGACCACCGTCCAGACCGGATCGATCAGCAACGCGACCACGAACAGCGACACGAGGCTGATGACGTCGCGGCCCGCCCCAAGGATCAGCGCCTGCCACAGCCCCTGGGTCTGTTCGGCGTCCGAGATCACGCGGCTGATCATCGTGCCCGGCGGCATCTTCTGGAAGAAGGCATTGTCGAGCGTCAGGACATGGCCCAGCAGGTCGTCCTGCATCTTGGTCGAGGTCAGGATCGCCACCCGGGTCATGATGACCTTCTGCGCCACGCCCGTCACGGCGCGCAGCACGAACAGCCCCATGATCCCGAGGCCGACCCAGACGATCGCATCCTCGCGGCCCGCGACGAAGACCAGGTCGAAGACCGGCTTCAGCATGTAGGACAGCGCGCCCAGCGTGCTGCCCTCGATCGTCATCAGGATCGCGGCGAGGATCACCATGCGCGTATGCGGCCGCAGGTAATCGCGCCAGAAGCGGGCGAACATGGCGCGGTCGCTGTAGGGCGAATTGGTGCGGCGGCTGGCCCGGCTCACGCGTGGTCCCTTGCTTGCAGGCGGTCGGCGCTGTCTAGCCGCTTTGCCGCGGGGCGTCCACCGGACCGAGGCACCACCCGTCCAAAGGGATCGCAGGGCACAGAAAAAAGCGGGCCGCCCGATCGGCGGGCGGCCCGGTCATGGCTCAGGGCAGGTGAGGGAAGATCCGGTCGGGCGTCGCCGGATAGTCGTACACCCTCACACCGCACGCATTGTAGATCGCGTTGGTCACGGCAGCCCCGGCGCCCGAAAGCCCCAGCTCGCCGATGCCCTTGGCCTGGATCGGGCTCGATGCGTCGTCGCGTTCGTCGATGAACATCACCTCGAGGTCACCCACGTCCAGGTTCACCGGCACGTGGTACTCGGCCAGGTCGTTGTTCACCACGTGGCCCGTACGCGGATCGTGCTCGATCGCCTCGGTCAGCGCGGTGCCGATGCCCCAGATCTGCCCGCCCCAGACCTGGCTGGTCGCGGTCTGGTGGTTGAGGATCCGTCCGGCCGCCATGGCCGCCAGCATCCGGCGCACGCGCACCTCGCCCGTCACCGCGTTCACGGCGACCTCGGCGAAATGCGCACCGTAGCCGGCCTGGTGGAAGTCCTCGTCGGTCTGGCCCGGCTCGATATGGCCTTCTTCGGTGATCGGCGCGTCCATCAGCTCGGCCAGCGGGCGGCGGTTGTTGCCACCGGTGGCGACGCCGTCCTGCAACCGCAGTGCCTCGACATCGCAGCCCAGCCGCTCGGCCAGCTTGCGCCGGATCGCCTTGGCGCCCAGGAACACCGATGAGCCCGCCGAGGCCGCGCCCCAGGAACCGCCCGAGCCCGAGCTTTTCGGCAGGTCCGTATCGCCCAGCTCGACGGTCACCTTCTGCGGATCGAGGCCCAGCATCTCGGCCGCGATCTGGCCGAGAATGGCGTAGGTGCCCGTTCCGATATCGGTCATGTCGGTCTGCACCAGCGCCGTTCCGTCGGGGTTGAGCGTCACGTTGGCGCGGCTTTCCATCAGGATGTTGGTGCGCGCGGCCGAGGCGACGCCCATGCCGATATACCACTCGCCCTCGCGCCGCGTGCCGGCCTTCTGCCGCTTGTCCCAGCCGAACGCCTTGGCGCCTTCGGTCAGCGCCTCGGCCAGCGAACGGGCAGAGTATTGCACGCCGGTCTCGGGGTGCTTCTCGGGGATGTTGCGCAACCGCAGCTCGATCGGGTCGATGCCCGATTTCTCGGCCAGCTCATCCATGGCGTTTTCCAGCGCGAGCATGCCCACGGCCTCGCCTGGCGCGCGCACGGACCCCGACGCGGGGCGGTTCAGGATCGCCACGTGCTGGCCGTAACGGCGGTTCTCGCCGCCGTAGAGGAAGTGGGTCGCCAGGTCGACGGGTTCGGCCATGGGTTCGTCGGGCAGGTTCGACTGCCAGTTCTCCTGCCCCAGGCCCAGCAGTTTGCCGTCCTTGTCGGCGGCCAGACGCAGGCGCTGCCGCGTCGCGGTGCGCAGGACGATCATCTCGAACACGTTGTTGCGGCTCAGGACCACCCGGACGGGCCGGCCCAGCGCCTTGGCCGCGACCGCGGCGCCGACGCAATCGGGCGACATGCCCAGCTTGGAGCCGAAGCCGCCGCCCACATAGGGTGCCAGCAGGCGCACGTTTTTCGCGTCGATGCCCAGCGAATCCGCCACCTCGTCGCGGTTGTAGCCCAGCATCTGCAACGACCCGTGCAGCGTCAGCTTGTCGCCGTCCCACTCGGCCAGCGCCGCGTGCGGCTCCATCGCGGCCGAGTTGTGGGGCTTGGTCGTGTACATGCTGTCGACGGTGAAGGTCGCGTCGGACATGGCCTGGTCCAGGTCGCCCTGGTCGGGCTTGTCGCTGTCGGGCCAGTCGCTCACGCCGTCGAAATCGCAAACGGCGTCGTCGTCCTCGGTGTAGTCGACCTTCAGCACGGCGGCGATGTCGCGCGCCTGCTCGAAGGTCTCGGCCACGACGACGGCGATGGGCTGCCCGAGATACAGGATCTTGTCGCCCATCTGCGCCGGGTTGGTGCCCATGGTGCCCTGTGCCGCGTTGCGCACCATCTTGTCGGTGAACACGCCCAGATAGCCCGGCATGTCCTCGACCGACGCGGTGTCGACGGCGTAGGTACCCTTGGTGATGGCGGCGCGGACCATCACGCCGGTCGCCATGCCCTCGGCCTTGTACTCGGCGGCGTAGGGCGCGCGGCCCGTCACCTTCAGCGGGCCTTCGGGACGCGGCATCGGCACGCTCAGCACGCCCTGTCCGGTTTCGTCCAGAAGGTGCGGCTGCACCTGGTCCATCTTCAGATGTTCGGTCATTGGGTCACCCCCGTCAGCTCGGCCAGCACCGCTTTCAGCGTGCGGCGGGCGAGCGGTATCTTGAAATCGTTCTCGCCGAAGCCCTGCGCGTCCTGCAGAAGGACATCGGCGGCCTTGTCGAAAAGCGCATCGGACGGTGCTTCGCCCACCAGGACGTCCTCGACCGCGCCGTCGCGCCAGGGGCGCGGCGCCAGGCCGCCGAAGGCCAGCGCGGCCTCGGTGATCTTGCCGTCCTCGACATCGACGATCCCCGCGACGCTGACCAGAGCGAAGGCATAGGACGAGCGGTCCCGCACCTTGCGGTAGGTCTGCTTGCCCTTGGGGGGCTGCGGCAGGTGCACGGCCGTGATCAGGTCGCCGGCCTCGAGCACGGTTTCCTTGGACGGGTCATCGCCCGGCAGGACGTACATCTCGTCGAGGGTCAGCATCTCGGTCCCACGATTGGGACTTTCGATTTCGACCCGCGCGTCCAGCGCCCGCATGGCCACCGCCATGTCCGAGGGGTGCGTGGCGATACAGTTTGGCGACGTTCCCAGCACGGCAAGGATCCGGTTGATCCCCTCCTTTGCCGGGCAGCCGCTGCCCGGCGCGCGCTTGTTGCAGGGCTGCGTCGTGTCGTAGAAATACGGGCACCGCGTGCGTTGCAGCAGGTTGCCGCCCGTCGTCGCCTTGTTGCGTAGCTGCCCCGACGCACCGGCCAGCAGCGCACGGCTCAACACCGGGTAGTCGCGGCGCACCGTGTCATGGGCGGCGAGGTCCGAATTTGTGACCAGCGCGCCGATGCGCAGCGAATGGGCGGATTGCTCGATCTCGGTCATTTCCAGACGGGTCACGTCCACCAGCTTGGGCGGCGTTTCGATCTGGTGCTTCATGAGGTCGATCAGGTTGGTGCCGCCGGCGATGATGCGCCCGGCGGTGTCCTGTGCGTCGGCGATGCCCGACGCGCGTACGTAGTCGAAGCTTTTCATTCCGCGGCCTTTCTTGTGGTCAGACCCTCTTCTTCGGCGCTTTCCTCGATGGCCTTGCAGATGCCGGGATAGGCCGAGCAGCGGCAGAGGTTCCCGCTCATCCGTTCCTTGATCTCGGCGGTGGAGAAGTTGGGCTCGGCGGTCAGATCGTCGCTGACATGCGACGGCCAGCCCTTGTTGAACTCGTCGTACATGCCCTTCGCGGACATGATCTGACCGGGCGTGCAATAGCCGCACTGGTAGCCGTCGTTGCGCACGAAGGCGGCCTGGAGCGGCGACAGGTTGCCCGGGTCGCCCAGGCCCTCGATGGTGGTGATCTCGTCTCCGTCATGCATGACGGCCAGCGACAGGCAGCCGTTGATGCGGCGGCCGTTGACCAGCATCGTGCAGGCGCCGCACTGGCCGTGATCGCAGCCCTTCTTCGAGCCGGTGAGGTCGAGGTGATGGCGCATGACGTCGAGCAGCGTGGTGCGCGGATCAATATCGACCTCGCGCGCCGCACCGTTCACGGTGAGGGTGATTTGCATGGGGGCCCCTTTTGCGTTGGATGCTTGCAACCAAAAGGGTCCTTGCGCCGGGTTGGTTCCTCAGAAGCCCGGACAGGCGGCAAGTTCAATCGTGAAACGGCTCGACCACGATGCGCCTGCCCAGCATGAAGGCGTCGGCCACGTGAATCAGCGGCGCGGGGTCCACGTCGCTTTGCGCCGTCTCGATCAGCTCGGCGAAGCGGTGGTAGAGCGCGGGGTATTCTCCCGGCCCCTCGACCGGCTGTTCGGTCCCGTCGATCAGCAGCCGGGCGCCTCCGTCGACGAGGCGCAGCTCGCCCGCATCGGTGTCGACGGTGATCTCCCAGACCTCGCCGTCCTCCTCGCGCCAGTCGAAGCCCGCGCTGGCGTCGATTCCGCCGGGCCCGGCGAAGCGCAGGTCGGCGGCGATGGGCGTCTCGCGGTTCTCGGGGAAGTGCAGATCGGCCCCCGAAAGGTGCAGCGGGTGCGGCAGGATCTCGGTCATGATGCTCAGCGCGTTGATGCCCGGGTCGAACACGCCCAGACCGCCCGCCTGCCAGATCCAGTCCTGCCCCGGGTGCCACTTGCGCACGTCCTCGCGCCAGTCGATGCGCAGGCGGGTGATCTGACGGTCCCGCAGCCACGCGCGGGCGGCCGCGACGCCATCGGCGCAGCGCGAATGCCAGGTGGCGTGCAGGGTGACCCCGCGCGCGCGGGCCAGCCGGTCGAGCTTGAAGACTTCGGCCACCGTGGCGCCGGGCGGCTTTTCCAGCATGACATGGCGCCCGGCGGCCAGCGCGGCGGTCGCGGCCGCGAAACGGGGCAGCGGCGGCATGCAGAGCGACAGCGCCGGGATGTCCGGCCGCGCGCCCAGCAGATCCTCGACCGTCTCGAAATTCTCGACACCTTCGACGCCGCCCGAACGGCTGACCGTTGCGGCAAGCGTGAACCGGTCGTCGGCGGCGATGGCCGGGATGTGCTGGTCGCGGGCGATCTTGCCGACGCCGACGATGGCGATGGGCATGGCGGCTGTGTCGGTCATGGGGCGGCCTTCCGGTGTTGCGGCGCCGCCAACCTGTCGGACGCGCGCCCGGCCCGCAAGTCAGACCGTGCGGTCGGCCCAGCCCGCGAAGATCCGCTCGAGCGCGACGACGATGTAGTAGAGAACGATGCCCAGGAAGGCCAAGGCGATCAGCACCGCGAACATCAGCGGGTAGTCCGAGTTCGTCTTGCCGGAATCGAACAGCGCGCCCAGCCCGCGCCCGTGGGGCGACACGATCTCCATCAGGTTGGTGCCGATGAAGGCCAGCGTGACCGAGACTTTCAGCGCGCCGAAAAACTCGGGCAGCGTCTTGGGCAGGGCGATCTTCCAGAAGATCGTGGCCTGCGACGCGCCCAGCGACCGCAGGATGTCGCGGTATTCAGGCTCCAGCGTCGACAGGCCGATACTGACCGACACCGCAATGGGAAAGAAGCTGATCATGAAGGCGATCAGGACGGTGTTGAAATCGTGCCATCCCACGAACATCAGCGCCACGATCGGCACGACGGTGGCCTTCGGGACCGCGTTGAACCCCACAAGCAGGGGGTAGAGCGCGTCGCGCATGGTGCGCGAGAAGCCCATGATCATGCCCAGCGCCACGCCGAAAACCACCGCCAGCAGCAGGCCGACCACCGTGCGCCACAGCGTCTGCCATCCCATTTCCAGGAACAGGCCCCAGTAGCGCTGGAAGGCCGGGATCAGGTCCGACGGCGACGCCATCTTGTAGTTGGGCCAGCCCATGACCCAGACCAGAAGCTCCCACAGCGCGAGGAACACGACCATGGCCGCCAGCGGCACGAGGATCTTGCGCGCGCTCATTCCGCGGCCTGCGCGGCGGGCGCACGTCCCTGCGCGATCTCGATCTGGTGGCGCAGGGTATTCAGCATCTCGGCGGCCTCGGGGGTGTAGAGGTGGTCGAGCGTGCGGCGCCCGGTATCGGGCACCTCGAGCGTGAACTGCGTGCGCGCCGGACGCCCCGACAGCACCACGACCCGGTCGGCCAGAAAGATCGACTCGCGCAGGTCGTGGGTGATCAGCACGCCGGTGAAGGGCTCTTCCTCCTTCACGCGGTGCATGGTCTGCCACAGGTCCTCGCGCGTGAAAGCGTCCAGCGCGCCGAAGGGCTCGTCCAGGATCAGGACCTCGGGCTGGTGGATCAGCGCGCGGCAGAGCGAGGCGCGCTGCTTCATGCCCCCCGACAGCTCGGACGGGCGCTTGTTCTCGAACCCTTCCAGCCCCACCAGCGCCAGCAGGCGGCGGGCGCGGGCCTCGCGCTCGGGCTTGCTCAGCTTGGTGGGCACGATCTCGAGCGGCAGCAGCACGTTGTCGAGGATGCTGCGCCACTCCAGCAGCACGGGATTCTGGAACGCCATGCCCACGTTCGATCGCGGGCCGGTGACGGGCGCGCCATGGACGCGCACCGCGCCTTCGTCCGGGATCATCAGCCCGGCCACCAGCCGGGTCAGCGTGGACTTGCCGCAGCCGGACGGACCGACCACGGCGACGAACCCGCCCTCGGGCACCGACAGGTCGAGCCCGTCGAGCACCTTGAGCGGACCCGAGGCGGTGCGGAAGGTGTGCCGCACGCCCCGGATGTCGATGAGCGGATCGTCGGTCACGCGCTCACTCGGTCAGCGAGAAACCGCCCTCGGGCAGGTAGGCGTCGGTGAAATACAGCGACGCGTCCGGCTCGGACTGGAACTCGTAGGTGGTGCCGATCTGCTCCAGCGCGCTGGCGAAGCGGTCGTCGTCGATGACGCCGAAGCCGTTCTCGCGCACCGCGTCGGTCAGGACGTTGGCGTCGATGGCCAGCTCCAGCCGGCGCTGCTCGAGCTCGGCATCGGCGGCCGGGTTCCGCTCGATCAACGACGGGATGACGCCGGCGGGGTCGGCAACGGCGGCGGCCCAGCCCTGCGCGGTGGCCGACAGGAAGCCCTCGATCACCTCGGGGTTGGCCTCGGCGAACTCGGTATTGACGAGGATGACGTTGCCGTAGAGGTCCACGCCGTAATCGGCCATCAGCAGGGTGACCAAGTCATCTTCCGGCACGCCCAGGCGGGCGGCGTTCAGGTAGGAGGTGAAGCTGAAGCCGGTGATGGCGTCCACCTCGCCCTCGGCGAGCATGGGCTCGCGCGTGGGGAAACCCACGGGCTCGACCGTGATGGCGTCCACGTCGATGTCGTTCTCGGCGGCGAAGATCGGGAACTGCGCCCAGGCGCCGTCGGGCGGCGGCGCGCCCAGAACCTTGCCCTCAAGGCTTTTCGGACCGTCGATCCCCTGCGAGGCCCGGCCGATCACCGCGAAGGGCGGCTTGTCATAGAGCATCATGGCGCCGATCACCGGCGCGCCGGGGTTCTGGTCGAGAAACCGCACGAGGCTGTTGATGTCGGCCATGCCCACCGGGAACGCGCCGGTCGCCACCTTCGGGATCGCGTCGAGCGAGCCGGAGCCGGCCTCGATCGTGACGTTCAGGCCCGCTTCCTCGTAGAAGCCTTGGTCGATGGCGGCGAAATAGGGCGCGGCGGGGCCCTCGAATTTCCAGTCCAGCGCAAATGGCAGGTCGGTCTGCGCGTGGGCGGCGGTGGCGCCCAGCAGGCCCATCGCCAGGATCGTACGGTGCAGCATGTGTTTTCCCCTTGGTCGTTGCGGGACGGTTTGCCGTCCGCGTATGGTTGGCGCCCGAGTGATGCCAGAGACGCGCGCGATGGCCAGAGCCCGCCCGGCGAGGCTGCGGCTTCTCAGACCGCCGGTCAAGAAAATGCTGCCAAAATGGGCGCCCTGCCGAAAAACCCGGCGCCGTCAGCGTTCGCCCCGCCGATAGGGCTGCATCAGCGCCTGCGGCACCCGCGCCCGCCGCGCCATGACGATCAGCGCGAGTATCGACAGCAGGTAAGGCGCCATCAGGAACAACTGGTAGGGCACGCCGTCCACGACCGTCTGAAGCCGCAGCTGGAACGCGTCGAAGAACGCGAACAGCAGCGCCCCCAGCAACGCCCGGCCCGGCCGCCACGAGGCGAAGACCACCAGCGCCACGCAGATCCAGCCGCGCCCCTGCACCATGGTGGGAAAGAACGAATTGAAGGCCGCGAGCGTCAGGAACGCACCCCCCATCGCCATGAGCGCCGATCCCGCCATGATCGCCCAGATCCTGAGCCGGATCGGGTCCACGCCCTGCGCGTCCAGCGCGTGCGGGTTTTCCCCGGCCATGCGCAGCGCCAGCCCCAGCGGCGTGCGATAGATCACCCAGGCCAGCACCACGACCAGCGCCAGCGCGAGGTACGTGGGCGCCGTCTGGCCGAACAGGACCGGGCCGACCACGGGCAGGTCGGCCAGGCCGAACACGTCCAACGGGCGGAACGGCTCGACCGTGGGGGGCGAGGTGGCGACCGGCACGGCAAGGCGAAAGACGTAGTAGGCGAAGCTCGACGCGAACAGCGTGATGCCAAGGCCGGTCACGTGCTGCGACAGGCCCAGCGGCACGGTCAGGATCGCGTGGAGAAGCCCGAAGGCCGCCCCGCCCAGCGCCGCAGCGGCCATGCCGGTCCAGAGATCCCCGCCGGAATAGACGGTGAGCCAGCCCACCATGGCGCCGAAGGTCATGATCCCCTCGATCCCCAGGTTCAGCACCCCCACCCTTTCGCACAGCAACACGCCCAGCGTGCCGAAGATCAGCGGCGTCGCGATACGCAGGACCGCCTCCCACAGGCCGACGGCGGCGAGGATGTCGAAGATCACGCTCATCGCCGGATCCTGTACTGGGTGAGGAAGATCGCCACGAGCATGGTCAGCAGCGACAGCGCCACGGTGACATCGGCGATGTAGGACGGGATCGACAGCGCGCGGCTCATGCTGTCGGCGCCCACGAACATCACCGCCGAGAACAGCGCGGCGGCGATCACGCCCAGCGGGTTCAGATTGGCGAGCATGGCGATCACGATGCCCGAGTAGCCATAGTTCGGCGACAGGTCGGTGGTGACGTAGGCTTTCACGCCCATGACCTCGACCGCGCCGGCCAGGCCCGCCAGCCCGCCCGAGAGGCACCCCACCAGCAGCAGCGTCCGCGCCAGCGGCACACCCGCGAAGGCGGCGGCGCGGGGGCTGAGCCCGGCGGCCCGCGCGCCCAGCCCGAAGACGCTGCGCGCCTGCACCCACCAGACCGCGACGGCCAGCGCCAGCGCGATCAGAAGCCCCGCGTGCAGCCGCGTGCGGTCCATCAGCGTGGGAAGGATGGCGTTGTCGGGGATCGGCACCGATTGCGGCCAGCCGAAGGCCAGCGGATCCTTCATCGGCCCCTCGATCATCAGCGACACGAACAGCACCGCGACGAAGTTCAACAGCAGGGTGGTCACCACCTCGTCCACGCCGAAGCGCAGGCGCAGGCCCAGCGGCACCAGTAACAGGACCATCCCCGCCGCTGCGCCCGCCGCCGCGCAGACCAGGATGGCCAGGGGCGACGGCAGCCCGGCCAGCGCGGGCACCATGCCGATGGCGGCGACGGCCAGCGCGCCCAGGTAGAACTGCCCCTCGCCCCCGATATTCCAGACCCGCGCGCGGAAGGCGACGGCGGCGGCCAGCCCCGTCAGGATCAGCGGCGTGGTGCGGGTCAGCGTCTCGGAAAAGCCCAGCCGCGAGCCGAAGGCACCGTCGAGGATCAGCGCGTAGGCGGTCAGCGGGTTGGCCCCCGCGATGGCGATGAGAACACCCGCCACCAGCAACGCGGCAACGATCGCGCCCAGCGGCGCCAGCACGCTCAGCGCGCGCGACGGGCGTTCGCGCCGCTCAAACCGCATGGGCGTCCTCCCCGGCCGCGGCCCAGTCGCCGGCCATCATCAGCCCCAGCCGCCGCGCATCGGCGTCGTCGGACGGGATCGCGGGCGACAGGCGGCCGCCAACGATGGCCCGGACCCGGTCCGACAGCGCCAGAACCTCGTCCAGGTCCTCGGAGATCAGCAGAACGCCGGCGCCGCGCGCCCGCGCTTCGAGCAGCCGCGCGTGGACGGCGGCGATGGCACCCTCGTCCAGCCCGCGGCTGGGCTGCGCGGCCACTAGGATGTCGGGATCCGCGCTCAGCGCCCGTCCGAGGATCAGTTTCTGCATGTTGCCCCCCGACAGCAGGCGGATGCGACTGTCCACGCCCGCCCCGCGCACGTCGTAGCCCCTTATGATTTCGGCGGTGGCGGCGCGCGCCGCCCGGCGGCGGACAAGGCCGCGGCGGGAGAATTCCGGCGACCAGATCCGCTCGAGCACCGCGTTTTCCCACAGGCTCAGGTCGCCGATGGCGCCCTCGGCATGGCGATCCTCGGGGATACGTCCGATCCCGGCTGCAATGGCGTCGGGGACCGCGTGGCGGGTGATCTCGCGCCCCTTCACCAGCAGGGCACCGCTATCGGGCGCGTACAGTCCCGACACCAGGCCGGCAAGCGTCGTCTGGCCGTTGCCCGAGACACCGATGATGCCCAGCGTCTCGCCCGATCGCAGGGCGAAGCTGACACCGTTGAGCGACGCGCCGCCGCGGCCCGACAGCCGCAGGTCCCGCGCCTCGAGCACCACGGGCCCGGGCGTCGCGGGCGGACGGCGCGGCCGTTCGACCCGGCGGCCAACCATCAGCTCGGCCAGCTCGTCCTTCGACGTCGCTTCCGTCGCGCGCTCGGCTACCACGCGCCCCCCGCGCAGGACCACGACGCGGTCGGCGGCGGCCATGACCTCGTTCAGCTTGTGGGAAATGAAGATCAGCGACAGCCCCTGCCCCGTCATCTCGCGCAGGGTGGCGAACAGGCGCTCGGCCTCCTGCGTGGTCAGCACGGCGGTGGGTTCGTCCAGGATCAGGATGCGCGCGTCGTTATAGAGCGCCTTCAGGATCTCGACCCGCTGGCATTCGCCCACCGACAGGTCGGCCACCAGGGAGTCGGGGTCCACGGTCAGGCCGAAGCGGTCCATCAGGCCCGCCAGCTTGGCCCGCGCCGCCGACCGGCGCGAAACCGGGCGCCAGAGCGGCTCGGTCCCCGTGACGATGTTGTCGAGCACGCTCAGGTTCGGGGCCAGCGCGAAATGCTGGTGCACCATTCCCACGCCCGCCTGGATGGCGGCGCGCGATCGGCCCGGCGGCAGCTCGGCGCCATCCACCCGCACGGTGCCGGCGTCCGCGGTGTAGTGGCCGAACAGGATCGACATGAGCGTCGTCTTGCCCGCGCCGTTTTCACCCAGCAGCGCGACGATCTCGCCCTGGTCGAGATGCAGCGACACGTCCTCGTTCGCGGTGACGGCACCGAACCGCTTGGTGATGCCCCGAAGCTCGAGCACGCGGGTCATGTCCGCAGGCACCAAAGGGGCGCCCGCTGCCGGGCGCCCCAACTTGGCTCGGATATCCGTGGACGGAGTGACAAGCCGATCAGGCCGGCTCGTCGAAATTGCGCGGCACCTCGAACTCGCCCGCCTTGATGGCCGCGCGGACCTCTTCCATGCGCGCCACGGCCTCGGCCGGGGCGACGCCTTCGACATAGGCGATGTCGTTGCCGCCATCCTCCATCAGGCTCAGCGGCGTGTAGGTCTTGCCGGTGGGGTTGCCCGCCGCCGCGTCGGCCAGCGCGGCGTCCATCAGCGGGCGGAAGGACCACAGCGCGTTGGCGAAGACGGTCTCGGGGTAGCGCGGCGTGTAATTGATGAGCGAGCCGATCGCCCGGATCCCGCGCTCTTCCGCCGCGTCCGCCGTGCCGATGCGTTCGCCGAACAGGATGTCGGCGCCGCTGTCGATCTGCGCCAGCCCCGCCTCGCGCGCCTTGGGCGGGTCGAAGAAGGTGCCGATGAAGCTGACCGAGTGGGTGACGTCCGGGTTCACCGCCTTCACGCCATCGGCGAAGCCGTTGATCAGCATGTTCACTTCCGGGATCGGGATCGCGCCGACGGTGCCCACCTGGCCCGTCTCGGTCATGGCGCCGGCCAGCATGCCGCACAGGTACGCGGCCTCCCAGTTCCAGGTGCCGAAGACGCCGAAATTGTCGCCCGCCGCCTCGCCGGACGACCCCATTAGGAAGGCGGTGTCGGGATAGTCGCCCGCGACCTGCCGCGCCTCGCGCTCGACCGCGTAGGATTCGCCCACGATCAGGACGTTGCCCGCCTCGGCATATTCGCGCATGGCGCGCGGATAGTCGGTGCCCGACACGCCTTCCGAGAAGGTGTAGTCGATGACGCCTTCCTCGTTGGCCTGCACCATCGCGGCGTGCAGGACCGAGTTCCAGGCGTTCTCGACCGGCGAGGCGTGGATGCCCGCGACCTTCACGCGGGTCTGCGCGCGCAGCAGCCCCGGCGTGGCCAGCGTCGCGGCCCCCAGCGCGGCGGCCCCGGTGCCCAGCAGGCGGCGGCGGTTCATCGGCAATCTGGTCATGGAAATCTCCCCTTATTGGCCCGGATCCGGTCCGGGCATGTCGCGCATGGATGCGCTGGTGCGCGCAGTCGGCCCCGGCACCCCCGGCCTGTCAAGCGCGGGGCCCGGTGCGAGTGCCGAACAAAAACGCGCCCTGCCAGTTATTTGGGCAAATCCTGACCGTTTGGTCAATCGGCTTGGCGCGGGGCATAGGCGGCCGGGACGATCAGCGGGGGCCGGCCCTCCAGCGACAGGCGCGACTGCTCGGGCGCGGTCTCGGCGACAACGCGGCCGCGCCGGATAACCTTCAGGCGATTGGGGCGCAGGCGGATCGCCTCGGCCGGGTCTCGGGCCTGCAGCAGGACCATGTCCGCGTGGCACCCGACCTCCAGCCCGTAGCCCTCGAGCCCCATGATCCGGGCCGAGTTCACGGTGACCGCGTCGAACAGCGCGCGCTTGTCGGCGACCGACCCCATCTGCGTCGCGTGCACGGCCATGTGCGCCACGTCCAGGAGGTCACCCGTGCCCATGGAATACCACGGGTCCATCACGCAATCCTGCCCCAGCCCCACGGGGATCCCCATCTCCATCATCTGCGGGATGCGGGTCAGGCCACGGCGTTTGGGATAGGTGTCGTGGCGCCCCTGCAGCATCATGTTGATGAGCGGGTTGGGGATGACCGCCATGCCCGACTCGGCGATCAGGGGCAGCAGCTTCGAGACAAAGTAGTTGTCCATCGAGTGCATCGAGGTCAGGTGCGATCCGGCCACCCGCCCCTGCAGCCCGAAGCGCACCGTCTGCGCGGCCAGTGTCTCGACATGGCGCGACAGGGGATCGTCGGTCTCGTCGCAATGCATGTCGACCGGCAGGCCCCGGTCGGCGGCGATCCGGCACAGCGCCTCGACCGATGCGGCGCCGTCTTCCATCGTGCGCTCGAAATGCGGGATGCCGCCCACGATATCCACGCCCATGTCCAGCGCGCGGCCCAGCGCCTCTGCCGCGTCGGGGCCGCGGTAATACCCGTCCTGCGGAAAGGCCACGAGCTGCAATTCCAGGTAGGGCGCCACCCGCTCGCGCACCTCGAGCAGCGCCTCGACCGTCACGAGGCGCGGGTCGGACACGTCCACATGGCTGCGCACCGCCATCACGCCCTTGGTCACCGCCAGGTCGCAGTAGCGCATGGCGCGCTCGACCAGTTCCTCCCGCGTCACGATGGGCCGCAATTCGCCCCAGAGCGCGATGCCCTCCAAGAGCGTCCCCGACAGGTTCATGCGCGGCAGGCCCAGCGACAGGGTGGCATCCATGTGGAAATGCGGGTCGACGAAGGGCGGGCTGACCAGTTGACCGGCGGCGTCGATGACCTGCCCCGCCTCGGCGGTGATGCCGGGCTGGATCGCGGCGATGCGGCCCTTGGTGACGGCGATGTCCTGGCCCTGCCGTCCGTCGGGCAGCGTGGCGTTGCGAAGGACCAGGTCGAACATGGGGCGCATCCTTTTCGGGCAATGGGGCGTGGCGCCGAGCCTAGGGCCGGCCGTGCCACCTTGTCATCCCCGCCCGGGACCGGGGAGACCGGCTAATTGATGGACAACCGCGCCAGAGCGGATAAAACACACCGCCAATGATGGCGGGCCCGATGGCATCCGCCCGATGGCTATGGGGACAAGCCGAATGATCGTGGTCGAAAACCTGCGCAAGACCTTTGGCGGCTTCCACGCCGTCGACGGCGCGTCTCTTTCCATCGCGAAGGGGTCGATCACCGGGCTGATCGGCCCGAACGGCGCGGGCAAGACCACCCTGTTCAACGTCATCGCGGGCGTGCTCGGCCCCACCTCGGGCCGCGTGACCATGGAGGGCGAGGACATCACCGGCCTGCCCCCGCACGAGCTGTTCCACAAGGGCCTGCTGCGCACCTTCCAGATCGCGCACGAGTTCTCGTCCATGACCTGCCGCGAGAACCTGATGATGGTGCCCCCGGGCCAGTCGGGCGAGCGGCTTTGGAACACCTGGTTCGGGCGCAAGCGCATCGCCGACGAGGAACGCGCCCTGCGCGCCAAGGCCGACGAGGTGCTGGAATTCCTGACGATCGAGCACCTGGCCGACCACAAGGCCGGACAGGTCTCGGGCGGGCAGAAGAAGCTCCTGGAGCTGGGCCGCACCATGATGGTCGACGCCCGTATCGTGTTCCTGGACGAGGTCGGCGCGGGCGTGAACCGCACCCTGCTGAACACCATCGGCGACGCGATCCAGCGGCTGAACGCCGAGCGCGGCTATACCTTCGTGGTGATCGAGCACGACATGGATTTCATCGGCCGCCTTTGCGATCCGGTGATCTGCATGGCGGAGGGCAAGGTCCTGGCCGAGGGCACGCTGGACGAGATCAAGGCCAACGAGGACGTGATCGAGGCCTACCTGGGCACCGGTCTCAAGAACAAGACCGAGGTGCCGGCATGAGCGACGCAGGCTACGGCGGGCGCGGCAACAAGGACGCCAGCATCGTCAATCCGCGCGGCGGCAGCACGCTCAGCCCCGCGCACGAGACCAGCGGCGAGACCACGCCCGCGACGGACAACGCGTTCCTCGCCGGGCGCAACATGTCGGGCGGCTACGGCAAGGGACCGGACATCCTGCACGATTGTACCATCGCGGTGAACCCGGGCGAGATCGCGGTCATCGTCGGCCCAAACGGCGCGGGCAAGTCCACCGCCATGAAGGCCATCTTCGGGATGCTGGACCTGCGCCAGGGATCCGTCGTGCTGGATGGCACCGACATCTCGGCCCTGTCGCCGCAGGACCGCGTGGGCGCGGGCATGGGCTTCGTGCCGCAGACCAGCAACATCTTCCCGTCCATGAGCGTCGAGGAAAACCTCGAGATGGGCGCCTTCATCCGCCGCGACGACATCCGCCGCACCATGGAGCAGGTCTATGACCTCTTCCCGATCCTGCGCGACAAGCGCCGCCAGATGGCGGGCGAGCTGTCGGGCGGCCAGCGCCAGCAGGTCGCCGTGGGCCGCGCGCTGATGACCGAGCCGAAGGTGCTGATGCTGGATGAGCCCACCGCCGGCGTCAGCCCCATCGTCATGGACGAGCTTTTCGACCGCATCATCGAGGTTGCGCGCACCGGCATCCCCATCCTGATGGTCGAGCAGAACGCCCGCCAGGCGCTGGAGATCGCCGACCGCGGGTACGTCCTCGTGCAGGGCGCCAACGCGCATACCGGCACCGGCAAGGACCTGCTGGCCGACGCCGAGGTGCGCCGGAGCTTCCTGGGGGGCTGATGATGCGTCGAGGGCCACATCGTATGGTGCTCGGGCTGCTGGTGGCGTTCGCCGCGGCGCCGGGGCTGGCGCGCGAGCTGACATCGGTCGCCGACCCGTTTCCCGCCGTGTCTATGCTGTCGCTGGACTGTCTGCTCGACCGCTCCGAAAGCGAGGGCTGGTTTCCGGAGCCCAAACGCATCGCCCTGATTTGGGATCTCGACCGTGCCGAGGCGCGCGCGCCCGACCAACCCGCCCAGGCGACTGCCCCGCTTGTCGAGATCCCCGGGTTCGCCTGGCGCGACGGTCTGCGCTTCGTCGCACATTTCCGCCTCGCGGATCCCGCGCCGGAGACTTTGTCCGACCCGCGGCTCTCGACCGCCCTGTTCTCGGTCCGCTCGGACGGGGACGCGGTCCTCACCGAACACAGCGTCGTCTATGGCGGCATGCGCGCCCTGACCCAATCGGGCAGCTGTACCTTCGCCCCCGTCGCCACAGGAGACTGAAGATGGACCTGATCAACGCCTTCATGGTTCTGATGAACTTCGTCATCGTGCCGGCCACGGCCTATGCCGCGCAGCTGAGCCTGGGCGCGCTGGGCGTGACGATGATCTACGGCATCCTGCGCTTCTCGAACTTCGCCCATGGCGACTCGATGGCGTTCGGGGCGATGGCGACGATCCTGTTCACCTGGGGTCTGCAGGCGCTGGGCGTGTCGCTGGGCCCGCTGCCCACGGCGCTGCTGGCGCTGCCGCTGGGGATCGCCGTGACGGCGGCCTTCCTGTTGGGCACCGACCGGGCCGTCTATCGCTTCTACCGCGCGCAGAAGGCCAACCCGGTGATCCTGGTGATCGTGTCCATGGGCGTGATGTTCATCTACAACGGCATCACCCGGCTGATCATCGGCCCCGACGACCGCAATTTCGACGACGGCGCGCGGTTCCTGTTCACCGTGCGGGACTTCAAGGAATGGACCGGACTCGAGGAAGGCTTTGGCCTGCGGTCGAGCCAGGCGATCACGCTGGTCGTCGCCATCGCGGCGGTGATGCTGCTGTTCTGGTTCCTGAACCGCACCCGCACCGGCAAGTCCATGCGCGCGTTTTCCGACAACGAGGACCTGGCGCTGCTTTCGGGCATCAACCCCGAATACGTGGTCCGGGTCACCTGGATCATCGTGGCCGCGCTGGCCACGCTGGCTGGGGTGCTCTACGGACTCGACAAGTCGTTCAAGCCCTTCACCTATTTCCAGCTGCTGCTGCCGATCTTCGCGGCGGCCATCGTGGGCGGGCTGGGCAGCCCGCTGGGCGCCATCGCGGGCGGCTTCGTCATCGCGTTCTCGGAGGTGACGATAACCTACGCCTGGAAACGGGTGCTGACCTATGCCCTGCCCGACGAAATGGCGCCCGACGGGCTCGTTCAGCTTCTGTCCACCGACTACAAGTTCGCGGTGAGCTTCATGATCCTTGTCGTGGTGCTTCTGTTCCGGCCCACGGGCCTTTTCCGGGGGAAATCGGTATGAGCGAGACGGCACGCAATATCGGCCTGTTTGGCCTTGTCGCCGCGCTGATCGTCCTGACAGGCGTGGTGCAAAGCTGGAACACGGCGCTGGTCATCCTGAACATGGGCCTCGTCTCGGCGGTGATGGCGCTGGGGGTGAACCTGCAATGGGGCTTTGCGGGCCTCTTCAACGTGGGCGTCATGGGCTTCGTCGCGCTGGGGGGTCTTGCGGCCGTCCTGGTGTCGATGCCGCCGGTGGGCGCGGCCTGGGCCGCGGGCGGCGGGCGCGTGATCCTCGGGCTGCTGCTGGGCGCCGGCAGCATCGCGGCGGCAATTTTCGCGTGGCGGGCCCTGTCGGGCCGGACGCGGGGCGTGGCCGTCACCGCGATCATCCTCGTCGGCTTCTTCCTTTACCGCGCGGTCTTCGACCCGGCGGTCGAGGCGATCGAAAGCGTCGACTCGGCGTCGACCGGATATCTCGGCGGGCTCGGACTGCCGGTCATAGTGGCCTGGCCCGTGGGCGGTCTGCTGGCTGCCGGCGCCGCGTGGATCATCGGCAAGATCGCCCTCGGCTTGCGCTCGGACTACCTCGCCATCGCCACCCTGGGCATCGCCGAGATCATCATCGCGGTCCTGAAGAACGAAGACTGGCTGTCGCGCGGGGTCAAGAACGTGATCGGCCTGCCGCGGCCCGTGCCATACGAGGTCGACCTGCAGCAGTCGGACACCTTCGCCGAGCGCGCGATGTCGCTCGGCCTCGATCCCGTGACCGCCTCGGGGCTGTGGGTGAAGGCCAATTACGGCATTCTGCTGGCCATCGTCCTGCTGATCGTCTTCGTGCTGGCGCAGCTTGCGCTGGCGTCGCCTTGGGGACGCATGATGCGCGCAATCCGCGACAACGAAACGGCGGCGCGGGCCATGGGCAAGGACGTGACGCGCCGCCACCTGCAGGTGTTCATCCTGGGCAGCGCGGTCTGCGGACTGGCCGGCGCGATGATGACCACGCTGGACGGTCAGCTGACGCCAAGTTCGTACCAGCCGCTGCGCTTCACCTTCCTCGTCTGGGTGATGGTGATCGTCGGCGGCTCCGGGTCCAACCTCGGCGCGGTGCTGGGCGGGTTCCTGATCTGGCTTTTGTGGGTGCAGGTCGAACCGGTGGGCCAGGCGCTCATGTCGGTGATCGCATCGCCGCTGCCCGAAGGCAGCGCGCTGCGCGACCACCTGCTGGCCTCGACCGCGCATATCCGGCTGTTCACCATGGGCCTCGTCCTGCTGCTGGTGCTGCGTTTCAGCCCGCGCGGGCTGATCCCCGAGAAGTAGGGCCCGCGACCCGGAGAGGGCCGCTCAGGCCTTCTCCCGTTCTTTCAGCCAGGTGCCGATGATCTCGCGGTGGCGCGCACGCCCGTAGCTGGCGAAATGGCCGCCGTGCACGACCTGCACCGGCAGGTCGTAGAGCCGGACCATCGAGCGATGATAATCCGCGGCATCGGCGTGGTAGGTATCCTCGATCAGCGGGCCGTCATAGACGATATCACCCGAAATCAGCGTGCCGGTCGCAGCCTCCCACAGCGCGATGCCGCCGGGGGAATGGCCGGGCGTGTGGATGACTTCGAAATGCCGGTCGCCCAGGTCGATCACGTCGCCATCATCCACCAGCCGCGTCGCCCGCGCGCCCTTCACAGTGTAGGTGTCCGAGCTGTAGGGCAAGGGCGGCAGCCGGTCGAAAATATCGTCGGTCACGTAGGGATCGGCGAGCGTCCGGGCATTGTCGGGATCGGCGAGGATATCCGCCTCGAGCCGGTGAACCACCCGGTCGGCGAACTCGTGGTGGCAGCCGATATGATCGAAATGGGTGTGGCTGGCGACCGCCGTCAGGTCGCGCTCGGTGACCAGCGGCACCCATTCGCGCAGCGACACGACCCCCATGCCGCTATCCACCAGCATGTCACGGTCGCGCCCGCGGACGTGCCACATGTTGCAGCGGAAGAACGGCTGGATGAAGGGCTCGTGGATCAGGGTGATGTCGTCGGACCTGGTTTCGGTGGCGTACCAGTCCCGGGCGGCGACGCGGTCCATGGCTCACTCCTTTCGGAAGATGTTCAGATCATCGGTGCGGGCCGACAGGTCCAGCATCGCGCCCGGCTCGGGCAGGTTCGTGGGCGGCAGGTGCGCGATCAGCGTCAGCTCGGGGGCGGCCTCGGGTTGGACGTGGACCCGGCAATGGGTCCCGAAAAAGGCCGCGTCCAGCACGCGGGACGGCCCGATGGCCAGCTGCCCCGCGCCGGGGCAGATCGCCTCGGGCCGGACACACAGCACAAGCTCTCCCGCCGGCGGATCCTGCTGCGCGATGCGCCCGAACGGCGTGGTGATGGCGTCGGCCCCGCCCTGCCCCGGGAAGCGGTTCATCTCGCCCATGAACTCGGCCGCGAACAGGCTGTCAGGGCGGCGATAGATCCGCGCGGGCGGGCCCACGTCCTCGATGCGGCCGGCATTCATCACGACGATCCGGTCGGCGATGGCCATGGCCTCTTCCTGGTCGTGGGTGACATGGACGAAGGTGGTGCCGACGCGGCGCTGGATGTTCTTCAACTCGTCCTGCATGGCGCGCCTGAGCTTCAGGTCCAGCGCGCCCAAAGGCTCGTCCAGCAGCAGCACGTCCGGCTCGACCGCCAGCGCGCGGGCTAGCGCCACGCGCTGCCGCTGGCCGCCAGACAGTTCGTGCGGGCGGCTCCCGGCGGAGTGCTTCAGGCCCACCATGTCCAGCTTTTCCTCGGCGCGCCGATCCCTCTCGCGCCGTCCCACGCCGGCCATGCGCAGCCCGAAGCCCACGTTGTCGCGCAGGCTCATATGCGGGAACAGTGCGTAGTCCTGGAAGGTCGTGGCCGTGGGGCGCCTGGCGGGCGGCACGGCGGTCACGTCCCTGCCGCCGATCAGGACCTTGCCCGCGCTGGGCACGAGAAACCCGCCGAGGATCGACAGGAGCGTGGTCTTGCCGCAGCCCGACGGGCCCAGCAGCGTGATGTATTCGCCCGCCTCGATCGTCAGGTCGATGCCGTGCAGCGCCTGCACCGTGCCGTAGCGGTGTCCGATCCGGTCGAGCGTGACGGGCGCGGTCATTTGCGACGCCTCCTGAACAGGGTGAATTCGATGACGAGGATCGCCGCGACCGAGACGAGGAAGACCAGGCTGCCGATGGCGTTCAGCCGCGGCGACAGGCCCGAGCGCAGCATCGACCAGATCTCGACCGGCAGGGTCACGTCGAAGCGGGTCAGCAGGAAGGCGATGATAAACTCGTCCCAGCTGAGCGTCACCGACAGGAAGAAGGCGGCCAGGATCGCGGGCGCCAGCATCGGGATGGTGACCAGCAACACGACCCGCGCCTCGTCCGCGCCCAGGTCGCGCGCGGCACGCTCGGCGTTCTGCTGCTGCGCGCCCATCGAGGCATAGATGATCGCGAAGCACAGCGGCAGGTTGATGACCACGTGCCCGATCCCCGCGGTCCAGAGCGACAGGCCCAGCCCGACCCGCTGCACGACGATCAGAAGACCTAGACCCACGATCAGGTAGCTGACGGTCAACGGCGCGATCAGCAGCCCCCGCAGGACGGCGGAGCCCGGAAGGTGGTGCCGCGCCAGCCCGTAGGCCGCGCCGAACCCCAGCGCCACCGCGACGGCGGCCGAGCCCAGCGCGACCGTCAGCGAATGGAGTAGCGCCGCGACGAGATCGTCATCGCCTAGAACGTCCGCGTACCAGCGCAGGCTGGGCCCCTCGAAGGGGGGCACCGGCAGCGAACCGTCCTGGAACGAGAACAGCACCAGCGCGCCCACGGGCAGGTAGATGAAGGCGAAGGCCGCGAGGCCGTAGGCCCAGGGAAGGACGTGGCGTATCACAGCCGATCCAGCCGCAGCCACCGGGCCATGGCAAGGTAGGCCAGCGTCACGATGCCCATCAGCACGATGGCGAGCGCGGCGGCCAGCGGGAAGTCGGCGCGGCGCCCGAGTTGCACCATGATGACCTGCGGCACCGTCAGCTCGGTATTGCCGCCCAGGATCTGCGGCGTGATATAGTCGCCGATGCACAGCACGAAGGTCAGGAACGCGCCGGTCATGATGCCCGGCAGGGTCAGCGGCAGGATCACGTGGCGGAAGGTCTGGAAGGCGCTCGCGCCCAGGTCCATGGCCGCGCGGCGATAGTTCGGCGAAAGCTGCACCAGGTTGGCATAGATCGTCAGCGTCAGCAGCATGACGAAGAAGTGGACGAAGCCGGTCACAGTGGCGAAGCGGGTATTGGCCAGCGTCAGCGGCTCGGAAATCAGGCCCAGGCCCAGCATCGTCTGGTTGACCACCCCCTCGCGCGCCAGCACCAGCAGCCACGCGTAGGACCGCACGACGTATGAGGTCCAGAACGGCAGGATCGCCAGCAGCAGCGCCAGCCGCTGCCAGCGCTGCGGCACCCGGAAGGCGATGATCCAGGCCAGCGGATAGGCCAGCAGGATCGACACCACCGTGACCGTCAGGGTGATTTCCAGCGACACGAAGATCGCCCGCGCCAGGTAGGCCTTGCTGGCCAGCTCGGCGTAGTTGTCGAGATGCAGACCCCAGACCAGCGTGCGGCCGTCCAGCGTGGCAAGGCTCATCGCGCCCATGACGACGAAGGGCACGACGAAGAAGGCCAGGGTCCACAGCAAGGCCGGGGCCGCGAAGCCCCAGCCCCTGGCCTGGTCGGATCCTGCGCTCACTGCTGGAGCGTGTTCAGCCAGAGATCCTGCATCTCGATATCAAGATCGGTGTCGGGCGCGGGATACAGCTGCGTGCGCGCCAGGTAGTCGGCCTGGTCGTCCCAGCGCAGGACGTCCTTCTGCGCGTCGCTCAGGAAATCGCCCGCCTCGGCGTTGGCCGGCATCCCCCAGAAGCAGGACGAGGTCGCCAGCCGCGCCTGTCCTTCGGCGCTGACGATGTATTTGACGAACTCGGTCGCCAGGTCGGTCTTCTCGCTGTCGGCCAGCACGCCGATGGACTGGGTCCAGCGCACGGCGCCTTCCTCGGGGATCGTCCATGTAAGCTCGGGCCGCTCTTCGGCCAGAACGGCGGTCAGCCATTCGCCACCGCCCACGACGATATCGACCTCGCCCGTGGCCAGCGCCGTCTGCGCGGCGACGACACCCGCGACCGAGGCCGCGCGGCTGCGCATCTGCGACAACGTCTCGCCGATGGGCTCGAGCGCAGCGGCGTCGATGGCGGCGGTGTCGATCCCCTGCTCCAGCGCGGCAAGGCCCATCACCGGCAGGTAGTAGTCGTAGATCGAGATGCGGCCGTCGTATTTCTCGGACCAGACGCTCGACAGGTTTTCCATGTCCGCAGCGTCCACCGCGTCCGAATTGTAGGAAATCGTGTTGTAGCCGAACTTCTCGGTCACGGCGTAGATTGCGCCGTCGCGGCCGTTGTTCTCGGACATCACGACTTCGGGGAAGAAGGCGTCGGTCGGCAATTCGTCCGTCGGCAGCTCGGCCAGAAGGCCCGCGTCGATGGCACGGAAGACGTCGATGCCGTCGATCACCAGGACGTCCCAGTCGCCGGGGCGCGATTGCTCCAGCAGCGCGAGGGCCGCGCCGGTGCCTTCGTATTCGCGCAGGTTCACCGTGACGTTGTGCTCGGCCTCGAAGGGTTCGATCAGCGCGGGGTCTGTGTGGTCGCACCAGACCAGCGCGTTCAGTTCGTCCTGCGCGGTCGCGGCGGTGCCGGCGCCGACCAGCGCGGTCGTGGCCACCGATCGGAAAAGAATCTTGGCAGTCATTCGCGTCTCCCTGTGGTTCTTTCGACCGCGCTTTCGGCGGCTCCTGAGAAAAAACTTGAACAGCCTCATTTTTGTAGTCAACACTATTTTTGAGTTCTGTTTCAGAATGACCGAGAGATCCCGTGACGGGCTTACGAGATAGGCAGAAGGCGGATCGCGAACGGCGAATCCTTCACGCGGCGGTGACGCTGTTCCGCGACCGGGGCTATCGTGCCGTGCGGCTCGAGGACCTGGCCGACCGTGCGGACGTGTCGGTCGGCACGGTCTACAACTACTACCACGCCAAGGGCGACATCCTGATCGCCACCGTCGCGCTCGAGGTGGAAGAGGTCGTCGCCATGGGCCAGGGCATCGTCGAAGATCCGCCACGCGGGGTCGAGGCGGCGATCCTGGCGCTGATCCACCAATACTACGACCACTCGCTGAAATACCTCAGCAAGGAGATGTGGCGCACCGCCATGGCGATCTCGATCGAGGCGCCGGACACGCCGAACGGCCGCCGTTACGCCGATCTCGACGACAAGCTGCGCGGGCAGGTCATCGCCCTCATCGCCCGGCTGCGCGACCGTGGCGAGGTGCGGCCCAGGATCGACCCCGTGCCGCTGGGCGAGCTGATCTTCAACAACCTGAACATGGCCTTCATCGAGTTCGTGAAGAACGACGCCATGACCCTGGAAGAGCTGCGCAGGTCCATCGCGGCGCAGATGCGCCCCTTGGCCCGGATGATCGCAATGGAGGACGCATGAGCGCCTATAACCAGCCGCTTGGCGGCAACGACATGCCCCGCTTCGGCGGCCCCGCGACGATGATGCGCCTGCCCGCGCAACAGGATGCGGCGGGGCTCGACGCCTGTTTCGTCGGCGTGCCCATGGATATCGGCACGTCGAACCGGCCCGGCACCCGGCTGGGTCCGCGCCAGATCCGCGACGAAAGCCGGATGATCCGGCCCTACAACATGGCCACGGGCGCCGCGCCCTTCGACCGGATGCAGGTGGCCGATATCGGCGACGTGCCGATCAACACCTTCGATCTGAAGAAATCGGTGGAGATCATCGCCCAGCATTACCGCGGGATCCTGGGCCAAGGCGCAGTGCCGCTGACCCTGGGCGGCGATCACACGCTGACCTGGCCGATCCTGCGCGCGATCCGCGAACGCCACGGACCCGTGGCGCTGGTCCACGTGGACGCCCACGCCGATATCAACGAGCACATGTTCGGCGAAACCGTCGCCCATGGCTGTCCCTTCCGCCGCGCGTGGGAGGAGGATTGCCTGCAGAACGACAAGGTGTTCCAGATCGGCCTGCGCGGGACCGGCTACGCGCCCGAGGATTTCGACTGGGGCCGCGACAAGGGCTGGACGGTGGTGCAGGCCGAAGAGTGCTGGATGAAATCGCTCGCCCCCCTCATGGCGCAGGTGCGCGAGACGGTGGGCGACGCGCCGGTCTACCTGAGCTTCGATATCGACAGCCTCGACCCCGCATTCGCCCCCGGCACCGGCACGGTCGAGCTGGGCGGTCTCAGCACCTGGCAGGCGCTGGAGATCGTGCGCGGCATGGCCGGGCTGAACCTGGTGGGCGCCGATCTGGTCGAGGTCTCGCCCCCCTACGACCCCACGGGCAACACCGCGCTGATCGGGGCGAACCTGCTCTACGAAATGCTCTGCGTGGTCCCGGGCGCCTGACCAAGACGCGGCAGGGCGGCTGGGCGGTCAGCATTGTGGCCGCCTTTCACCGAGATACCGACGCCACAAGAGCGCGGGCACGCGGACCCTACCGGAAGGCGGGTTCAATTTCGTCTCGTAGAGGAAAGTGGCGCGCTGGGGAGGATTCGAACCCCCGACCCTCTGATTCGTAGTCAGATACTCTATCCAACTGAGCTACCAGCGCGTTGCGGGCGGGATACTGCCCCGCGCGAGCGGGTGCAAGGCGAAATGTTGGAAAATTCGGAGACGGGCTCCGCCCCCTCTGCCGACATTGCCGTGGGGCCGGCAGTGTGGCTTCATGCCCGCGAGGCGAGCCACGGGAGGGGCCATGAAGACGACCATCACGATCCTGCGCGAACGGGGCGCCGCGCGGCCCTATACCGAGAGCCGCCCGCTGGAGCTGGTCGAAGCCGAGCTGGCCGAGCCCGGACCGGGCGAGGTGCGGATTAGGATGTCGGCGGCGGGGCTGTGCCATTCGGACCTGTCGGTCATCAACGGCGACCGCGCGCGCGACACGCCGCTGGCGCTGGGTCACGAGGGCGCGGGCGTGGTCGAGGCGGTCGGCCCCCACGTCACGCGGCTGGCGCCCGGCGACCACGTGGTGACGGTCTTCATCGCGTCCTGTGGCCACTGCGTGCCCTGTGCCGAGGGCCGCCCTGCCCTGTGCGAACCGGGCGCGGCGGCCGGTGCGGCGGGGACGCTTCTGGGTGGCCACCGCCGGATCGCGGTCGAGGGCGACAAGATCCACCACCACCTGGGCGTCTCGGCGTTCTCGACCCACGCGGTGCTGTCGGAGAACTCCTGCGTCAGGATCGACAAGGAGATCCCGCTGGACCGCGCCGCTTTGCTGGGCTGCGCGGTGCTGACGGGCGTGGGGGCGGTGCTGAACTCGGGCGCGCTGCGCATGGGCGAGGCCTGCGCGATCGTGGGGCTCGGCGGCGTCGGGCTGGCCGGGCTTCTGGGCGCGGTGGCGGCCGGCGCGGGCGAGATCGTCGCGGCCGACCTTGACCCGGCAAAACGCGCGCTGGCGCTGGAGCTGGGCGCCACCCACGCCATCGACCCCGCCGCGCCGGACGCGGTCGCGGCCGCGCGCGAGATCACCGGCGGCGGCGTCCACCTGGCGGTGGAGCTGGCGGGCGCGGCCCCTGCCCTGCAATTCGGCTATGACATCACCCGGCGCGGCGGCACGACCGTCACGGCCGGCCTGCCCCACCCCGACGCGCGGATGGCGCTGCCCCCGGTATCGCTGACGGCCGAGGAAAGGACGCTCAAGGGATCCTACGTGGGATCCTGCGTGCCGGTGCGCGATATCCCGCGCTTCGCCCGCATGATGATGCAGGGCAAGCTGCCGGTGGAAAAGCTGGTCACCCACCGGCTGCGGCTCGACGAGATCAACGAGGGGTTCGAACGGCTCGCCGCAGGGCAGGCCGTGCGCCAGGTCGTGATCTTCGACTGATCCCGGCTCAGCCCATCCGCTCGGACACGAAGGATCCCGGCTGCGGCGGGAAAACGACCGTCTTGTCGTCGTTCAGGAAGACGCGGCCATGGGCGTGGGCGTGGATCGCGCGGGCCAGCACCTGCGCCTCCACATCGCGACCCAGCGAAACGTAGTCGCCGGCCGACTGGGCGTGGGTGACGCGCACCGTGTCCTGCTCGATGATCGGGCCTTCGTCCAGGTCGGCGGTGACGTAGTGCGAGGTGGCCCCGATCAGCTTCACGCCACGCTCGAACGCCTGCTTGTAGGGGTTGGCGCCCTTGAAGCTGGGCAGGAACGAGTGGTGGATGTTGATGATGCGGCCAGACATCTCGCGGCACATGCGGTCCGATAGGATTTGCATGTACCGGGCCAGGACCACCATCTCGGCGTCCGTATCCTCGACCACTTCCATGATCCGCGCCTCGGCCTGCGGTTTGTTCTCGGGCGTGACGCGGATGTGGTGGAACGGGATGTCGTGGTTCACCACCAGCTTCTGGTAATCCAGGTGGTTCGAGATCACGCCCACGATGTCGATGGGCAGCGCGCCAATGCGCCAGCGATACAGCAGGTCGTTCAGGCAGTGGCCGAAGCGGCTGACCATGATGATCGCGCGGCGCTTGATCGCCTCGTCGAAGATCTCGAGCTCCATGTCGAAGCTCTTCGCCACCGGGGCGAAGGCCGTTTCGACATCCGTGGCGCTGGCGCCCTTCTCGGACACGAAGCTGACGCGCATGAAGAAATTGCCGGTCTTCTGGTCATCGAACTGGGCGCTGTCGATGATGTTGCAGCCCTGTTCGGCCAGCAGGGTTGAGACGGCGGCGACGATACCGCGGGTCGAGGGGCAGCGGACGCGAAGGGCATATGTCATGTGGGCGCAAGGCTCCGAAAGGGTGGGCGTTTTGCGCCTTGTCATCTCGGGGGGGCGCGCTCGGCAAGCCAAAGCGCGCCCCTTGCCGTGCCGTTTACGACGCCGCGACCCAGGCGCCCAGCATCCAGACGCCCATGAGCATCATGATGAGGTTTTCCGACAGCGATACGAAGCCCAGCGGCACGTTCGATCCGCCGCCGACGCAGGCGCAGGTCAGTTCCCGCTTGTCGATATAGACCGCCTTGATGACACTGATCGCGCCGATGGTGCCGATGAACAGGCCCACGGGCGCCACCGCCCAGATCAGCGCACTTCCGGTGCCGATGAGGGCCATCATCCCCACGCCGGCCCAGAGTTCCAGGAACGGATAGGCATAGCCGTATGGCACGTAGCGGCGCGCCAGCAGGTCGTAGCCCAAGAATCCGTTCACGAAGCCGCCCACGTCCTGGAGTTTCTGGATCGCCAGCGCCACCATCGAGATCGCGAAGAACCACTTGGCCAACGTCAGGATCGGGAAGCCCTCGTAGAGGTTCAGCACCACCGCCAGCGCCATCAGGAAGGTTGAACCGAAGATCGCCACGATGGGACGATAGGTCGTTTCGCCCTTCTTCAGCACGCGCTGGCCGAAATGTTCCTTCAGCTCGGTGTATCCGCCGATGCGCTCACCGTCGATGAAGACCTGCGGCGTGGTCTGCACGCCATGCGCTGATTTGAAGGCGTCGATATGCGGACGGCTGGTCAGGTGGTTGTCGTCGACCGTGTAGCCCTTCCGCTCGAGCAGGGATTTCGACTTCAGGCCGAAGGGGCACAGGTGGCCGGGCATGGCCATCCGGTAGAGCGCGGCGGTCTTGCCGGCGCCCCGGCTCTTGTTGCGGGCGGTGTCGGGGCTGTCGACCTCGGGCGTATCGGTCAGGTCCTTCACGGGGATCTCCTTCGCGGTCGTGTTGCACTCTCTCTTGTCGCATACATATACCCCCTATAGGTATATGCAACAGGCAGCAGACCGGGGATGGACCAGGATGCAGGAAAACAAGCAAAAGACGCTGGATCGGCTGGCCCGGCTGGAAGGCCAGGTGCGCGGTATCGCCAGGATGGTCGAGAACGACCGCTATTGCGTCGATATCCTCGCGCAGACCGCCGCCGTGCGGTCGGCCCTGAAAGGGGTGGAGCGGTTGCTTTTGGAGAACCACGCGCGGCACTGCGTGACCGACGCCATCGCGTCCGGTGACGCGGAAGAGCAGCGCGAAAAGTTCAACGAACTCATCGCGCTGCTGCAAAAGACAGGTGGCTGACGCCCTAGTGGATGAGCGAACCGCCGTTCACGTCAACCTCGGTCCCGGTGCAATAGGCCGACAGGTCCGAGGCCAGGAACAGCGCGCAGCCCGCCACGTCCGAGGCCGTTCCCGCCCGGCCCATGGGAATGCCCGCAAGCACCTGCGCGCGCATCTCGTCGGTCAGCTTGCCGGCGGTGATGTCGGTGTCGATGAAGCCCGGGCAGATGGCGTTCACCCGCACCTGGTCGGGCGCCAGTTCCCGTGCCATCGCCTTGGTCAGCCCCAGGATGCCAGCCTTCGCGGCCGAATAGTGCGGTCCGCCGAAGATACCCCCGCCCCGCTGTGCCGAAACCGAGCTGAGATTGACGACGCTGCCCGCCTGTTGCTTGCGCATCGCCGGGATGCAGGCCTGCGTCATGTAAAGCGTCCCGCGCAGGTTCACGTCCAGCACCGCGTCGTAATTGCCGGGCTCGATCTCCATGATCTTCAGGGGCTGGGTGATGCCTGCGTTGTTCACCAGGACATCGATGCGGCCCCAGGTATCCAGCAACTGCGCCACCGCCGCCTCGCACGCGGCCTTGTCGGTCACGTTGCAGGCAATCCCGACATGGCCGTCGCCCAGGTCGGCCGCCGCGGCCTTCGCGTTCCCTTCGTCGAGGTCCAGGATGGCAACGGTGGCGCCGTGATCGGCAAAGGCCCTGGCCGTGGCCTTGCCCAGCCCGCGCGGCGACGCGGCCCCCGTGACGATGGCGAATTTTCCCGAAAGAAGTGACATGGTTACGCTTTCCTCCCCGCGTGTTTCGGCGCCACCCTGACAGGTTTCGCACCGATTTCCAGAACCTCGATCACAGCCAGCGGGCGTAATCGCTGACCAGTAGGTGGACCGGGGGCTCGTCTTCCTCGATCTCCGAGAACCGGCCGATGGGCTCGGCAAAGATGTTGTCGGTCTCGTCGTCGTTGACCGTGCTGACCTCGCCGATCAGAACGTCGCCGCCCTCGCCCCAGAAGGCGTGCCAGTCGCCGGGACGCAGGGTGATGCTTTCGCCCGGCGCGAAGGTCAGCACCTCGCCGGCGGCGAAATCGCGGGCGATGCCGTCGCAAAGCACCCTGCCCCCGCGGTCGCGCGCCAGGTTGCCCGCGCCGTCCGACCCGTAAAGCTGCACGGCCAGGGTCGCGCCGCCCCGGTTGATGATGTCCTCAGCCTTGATGACATGGGTGTGCAGCGGGCTGAGCTGGTCGCGGCGCGAGATCAGCAGTTTCTCGGCGTAGCACATGCCGCCACCGCCCTGCAGGTCGGACAGGATGCCGTTGCGCAGGGTGAACAGGAACAGGCCCATCCCGTCGAAATCGCCCCGTCCGTAATCGGTGATGTCCCAGCCGCAGCGGCTGTCGATCACGTGGGCGGCCGCATCGGCCCGGTCGCGGAAGGTTTCCGGCGACCAGCGCGCGAAGGGCGGCAGGGTGAAGCCGTGGCGCGAGATCATCGCGTCGCCCTCGGCCATGATCTGGTTGATGCGGGATCGTTTCATGGCGCGTTCCTTCCAGCTGTGACCCCGACAGCGATAGGAACAAAAAGGCCCCCGGCGCAAGTCGCGCCGGGGGCCGGTGTCGCGCGCAGGGGCGCGGTTTACTGCTGCTGGGCCGGCAGTTCGCCCGCGCTCTGCTTGGCCTGCATGAACTGGGCGAAGGTCGATTCCGACACCTGCTGCCACAAGAAATGCTCGGCCTGGAACGCCATCATGCTGTCGTAGATCGGGCCCCAGTCGGGCTCGCTCTCGCGCAGTTCGGAATAAAGCTCCATCGCCGCGTCATAGGTCGCGTTCAGCACCTCGTCGGGATAGCGGCGCAGCTGCGCGCCGTTCTGCACAAGCTCGCGCAGGGCGGTGGGGTTCTTGTAGTCGTATTCCGCCATCATCTCGGTATTGGCGGCGCGGCTCGCGCTCTGGAGCAGCGCCTTGTAGCGGTCGGGCAGACCGTCCCACTGTTCCTGGTTCACGAAGCAGCAGAGGGTCAGGTTCCCCTCCCACCAGCCGGGATAGTAGTAATAGGGCGCGACCTGGTAGAAGCCGAGCTTCTGGTCATCGTAGGGGCCGACCCATTCGGCGGCGTCGATCGTCCCACGCTCCAGCGACGGGTAGATGTCACCGCCCGCGACCTGCTGCGGCACCACGCCCACGCGCTCCATCACGCGGCCCGCAAGGCCACCGATGCGCATCTGCAGGCCTTCCATGTCGGCCAGGCTGTTGATCTCGTTGCGGAACCAGCCACCCATCTGCGCGCCGGTATTGCCGGCGGGCAGGTAATGCAGGCCGTTCTTGCCGTAGAACTCGTTCAGCTGGTCCAGGCCGCCGCCGTAATACAGCCAGGCGTTCATGCCCCGGTTGTTCAGGCCGTAGGGGATCACGCCGCCCAGCGCCCAGGTCGGCGACTTGCCGACGTAGTAGTAGGCGGCGGTGTGGCACATCTCGACCGTGCCGTTCTGGACCGCGTCGGCGGCCTGCAGGCCGGGGACGATCTCGCCCCCCGCGAAGACCTGGATGTCGAAGGCCCCGTCGGTGGCTTCGCGCACGTATTGCGCCACGTCCGCCCCGCCGCCGTAGATGGTGTCCAGCGACTTGGGGAAGGATGATGTCATCCGCCAGCTGATCTGCGGATTCTCCTGTGCGATGGCCGGTGCGGCAAGGCCCGTGGCCCCCGCGCTGCCCAGCGTGGCCGTCTTCAGAAAACGACGACGATCCATAGCTCTCTCCCTTGCGAATTGCTTCGATTGATGGCGATCGACCTAGGGTCAGGCCCGCGCCTTTCCAGCCGGAATCCCCGCAATCCGCGATGGCAGCGGTCCCGCGCCAGTGCCCGCCCGCGCGCCCTTGACGCAGCCGGGACGCGGCCCACCCTTTTCCCGGCAAACGCGCGCAGGCGCGGACGAATTGGGAGGAGACGCTGATGTCCGGACTGCTGGGGATCGCCCGTGCCATCGACCGCGTGAACGGCATCATCGGCCGATCTTTCGCCTGGCTCATCCTCGTCGCCGTCCTAGTCTCGGCCGGCAACGCGATCATCCGGAAAACCCTTAATGTATCGTCCAATGCCTGGCTCGAGGCGCAGTGGTACCTGTTCGGCGCGGTCTTCATGATGTGCGCCGCCTGGACCCTGCGCGAGGACGAGCATGTGCGCGTCGACGTGCTGTCGCAGCGGCTGAGCCCGCGCGCCCGGGTCCGGATCGACCTGATCTGTCACATCCTGTTCCTGATGCCCTTCGCGGTGCTGATGGTCTACCTCGCCTGGCCATTCTTCGTGTCGTCCTACACCAGCGGCGAGCAATCCTCGAACGCGGGCGGGCTGGTCCGCTGGCCCGCCAAGATCTGGGTGCTGCTGGGGTTCATCGTGCTCGCGGCGCAGGGCGTGTCGGAGATCATCAAGAAGGCCGCGATGCTGACCGGTCATCTCGACCTGCCCGATCCGCCGCAGAAGGAAGACGACCTGCCGCCCGCGGCGAAAGAAGCCGGAAACCGGGGGTAAGGCCATGATCGAGCTTATCGCACACAACCTCGCCCCGATCATGTTCATCTCGGTGATGGGTATGCTGATCCTCGGCTACCCGGTCGCGCTGACCCTTGCCGCGGGCGGGCTGTTCTACTTCGTGGTCGGCGTGGGGCTTTCCGATTACTCGAACGAAATCAACCTGTTCTGGCCGCTTCTTCGCGCGATGCCTGAACGGGTTTTCGGGATCATGTCGAACGACACGCTGTTGGCGATCCCGTTCTTCACCTTCATGGGCCTGATCCTCGAACGATCCGGCATGGCCGAGGACCTGCTCGACACGGTGGGCCAGCTGTTCGGCCCCCTGCGCGGTGGCGTGGCCTTCGCGGTGGTGCTGGTGGGCGCGCTTCTGGCGGCGACCACCGGGGTCGTGGCGGCGTCGGTCATCGCCATGGGCCTGATCTCGCTCCCGATCATGCAGCGCTATTCCTACGATGCGCCCGCCGCCACGGGCACCATCGCGGCGGCGGGCACCCTGGCGCAGATCGTGCCGCCCAGTCTGGTGCTGATCGTCATGGCCGACCAGCTGGGCGTCAGCGTCGGCGACATGTACCTGGGCGCGATCTATCCGGCGCTCATCATCATCGCGGCCTACTGCGCCTACATCCTGCTGCTGACGTTCATCAAACCCGACGCCGTCCCGGCCCTTCCCCCGGAAGAACGCAAGCTGGGCTCGGGCGTCCTGTCGCTGGTCGTCATGGCGGTGCTGTCGGTGGTGCTCTACTACCTCGGGATGTGGGTTTTGTTCACCGAGTACGCGAATGCCACGCGGATCGTCTTCGCCTCGGCCTTCTCGGTGCTGATCTGCTACGGCATCGCGCTGGCCAACCGCTTCTTCAACCTGAACCTCCTGTCGCGCCTGGCCGAGACGGTGGTCATCGTCCTGATCCCGCCGCTGGCCCTGATCTTCCTGGTGCTGGGCACGATCTTCCTCGGGATCGCGACGCCGACCGAGGGCGGTGCCATGGGCGCGGTGGGCGCGCTGCTGCTGGCCATCGGCAAGCGGCGGCTGACCTTCCCCATGCTGCGCTCGGCGGTCGAGGCGACGGCCAAGCTCAGCGCCTTCGTGCTGTTCATCCTGATCGGCGCGCGGGTCTTCGGCCTGACCTTCTACGGCGTCAACGGACAGGTCTGGCTGGAAGAGCTGTTGCTGGGCCTGCCCGGTGGCCAGTTCGGCTTCCTCGTCGTGGTGACCGTCGTGGTCTTCATCCTGGGATGCTTCCTCGATTTCTTCGAGATCGCGTTCATCCTGGTGCCGCTGCTGGCGCCGGTGGCCGATACGCTGGGCATCGACCTGATCTGGTTCGGCGTGATCCTGTCGATGAACCTGCAAACCTCGTTCCTGACACCGCCCTTCGGCTTCGCGCTGTTCTACCTTCGATCCGTGGCGCCGACCGAGGACTGGCAGGACAAGCAGACCGGCCAGACCATGCCGCGCATCCGCACCAACGAGATCTACAAGGGCGTGCTGCCCTTCATCGCGATCAACTTCCTGCTGATCATCCTGGTGATCTCGGTCCCGTCGCTGGTCACCCACTACAAGTCCGACCGCGAAGCCGCGCGCCAGTCGGCCCCGGCCCCCAGCGGTGATCCCACCGGCGGGCTGAACTTCGGCGGCGGCGGCGGGGACGGCGACAGCAGCTCGTCGGACGGCTCGAACGACGCGACCGGCGGCTTCAACTTCGGGGGCGGCGCGTCGAGCGGCGAGAGCGGGGCGTCCGGCGGGAGCACGTCGTCCGGTGGGTCCGGCAGCAGTGACGGCGGCTTCAACTTCGGTGGGGCCGGCGGCGAGACCTCCGGCGACAGCAGCAGCGGCGCGGAGGACGCCGGAACCAGCGGCGACGCGACGGGCGGGTTCAACTTCGGCGGCAGCGGTGGAGACACGAGCGGCGGCGAGGCGGAACCGGAGGCCAGCGAGAGCGACTCCACGCCTGGCCTGAACTTCGGCAACTAGACCGCGGACGGCCTGTGCCGCCAGTTCGTCAATTTGTCAGTCCCCGCGGAAGATCATGACCGAGCATGGCGCACGCCGCGCCACCCGCGCGGCGGTCGAGCCGAGGAAGTAGTCCTGTAGCCCGGGCTTGTGCGATCCGACGATGATGAGGTCGGTGCCCTGCGCTTCGGCATAGTGGGAAATCACCACGCCCGACTTGCCGGTCTCGACCGCGACCTTGATATCCGGCGCGCCGCCATGGGCCGCCTCGAGCCGTTGCAGGACCTTCGCGCGCAGGTGGTTCTCAGGCTTCATGTCCACGAATTCGGCCACGAAGCCCGGCACGTTCTCCAGCACCGTCAGAAGCGTGATGTGTCCCCCGTCGGCCAGAAGCCTTCGGGCCAGGGCGATCTTGCCGGGGACCAGCTCTTCGTGGTCCAGCGCCACGGCGATCAGGATACTGCCATACATCTGCGATGCCTCCTTGCGCAGGGATTCAGCCGGGCGCCGATCCGGTCAGGACCGTCAGGCCCAGCAGGATGAAGACCGCCAGGAAGGCGGTCTCGGCCACGAGGAACAGGGCCGCGGGCGCGCCCACGTTCATGATGTCCTTCGGCATGGTTTTCATCCCCACCGACCCGATCGCGGCCAGAAGCAGCCAGCCCGAGGCCGTGGAGGCCGCGCCGACCACTGGCGCTGGGATGGCGCCAAGCGATGCGAGCACGGCCAGCGCGATGAAGCCCAGAACGAAGCCCGGCACCAGCGGCGGGCGCTTGCCCTCCCCCGGTTCCGCCCCCGCGACCGAGCGGACCACCAGCGTCGTGACCAGCACGACCGGCGCCAGCATGACCACGCGCAACAGCTTGACCAGTGTCGCGGTATCCCCGGCCTCCTGGCTGACGGAAAAGCCCGCGCCGACGACCTGCGCCACGTCGTGGACGGTCGCACCGATGAAGATGCCGGTGATACGGTCGCTCATACCCATGGCCTGCGCGAGGATCGGATAGACGATCATCGCCAGCGTCGAGAGGAGCGTCACGCCCACCACGGTGAAGATCAGCCGCTGTTCCGACCGGTCATCGCGCGGCAGGACGGCGGCGATGGCCATGGCCGCCGACGCGCCGCAGATCGCCACGGCTCCGGCCGACAGGAAGGCAAAGCGGTAGCGGAAGCCGAAAATGCGCGACGACAGCATCCCGAAACTGATGGTCAGCAGCACCCCGGCGACGACCAGCAGGACCACGGTCGCCCCCAGGCTCGACAACAGCTCGACGCTGATCCTTGCGCCCAAAAGGGCCACCCCCAGACGCAGTACTTGTCGCGCACCGAATTCGACGCCCGGGCGCGTTCGATCCTCGGTCCCGAGAAAATTCAACGACATCCCGAATAGCAGCGCCAGAAGCATGGCGGGCGCGCCGTAATGCTCCGACACGAATTTCGACGCCAGCGCGATCAGCAGCGCAACCAGCAGGCCCGGAAAGACCACGCGCGCCCGGTCCTGCAGCGCGGCGAGACGCGAACTTCTTACGGCGTCATCCATGGCTGCTGGCCAGCGCGCGCGCCTCGTCCACGTAGGCGGCGGGCACGTCGATGCCCTCGGCCTCGGCCCGGGCGATGGCGGTGGCGCGGCGGGTGCCGGGCAGACGGGCGCCCTCCTGCGCGGCAATGTCGGTCAGAACCGACTCGAGCCGCTCCGCGAACCCGCCCGGATCGCCCGGGCGCAACGCCAGCAGGAACTGCCCCGTGCCGGGGCGCTCGCCATCGGCGGTGAAGAACGACCCGGCCTCGCGCGAGGCGTTGGCGCCCGTTAGGGTCGCGGCCAGCACCTCGACCATCAGCGCAAGCGCCGTGCCCTTCGCGCCCCCGATGGGGGCCATGGTGCCGGCCAGCGCGGCCTCGGGATCGGTGGTGGGATTGCCATCGGAGTCGAAGGCCCATCCCTCGGGGATCGGCTGGCCGGACTTGCGGGCATGCATGACCTTGCCGCGCGCCACCTTCGACAGCGAAAGGTCTATGACCAGTGGCGCGGCGCCCCCGGCGCGCGGCGCGGCGAAGGCGATGGGATTGGTGCCGAAGATCGGCGTGCGCGCGCCCCAGGGCGCGATGGCGGCGGGCGCATTGGCGACCATCAGCCCCACCAGCCCGGCCCGCGCGATCTTCTCGACCTGCACCGACAGCGCGCCGCAATGGTGCGAATTGCGGATCGCGACCGAGGCGGTGCCGTGGGTGTTCGCGGCTTCGACCAGCGCGGTCAGCGCCAGGTCCAGCGCCGGATAGGCGAAGCCGAAGCCCGCGTCGACGGTCAGCGCCGTGCCGTCGGCGCGCTCCAGGACCGGGTGCGCATCGGCGACGACCTTGCCGCTGCGCGCCTGGGCAGCATAGTCCGACACGCGGCTGAAGCCGTGGCCCGACTGCCCCTCGGCCTCGGCCGCGACCAGCGCGCTGGCCACCGACACCGCGGCGGCCGGTGTGCAGCCACAGGCGGCGAAGACTTGGGTCAGAAGCTCGGTGGCCTCGGCAAGGCCAAGGCGGATCGGGTCGGGCATCGGGTCATCCGTAAGGTCTGTTGCAGTCGCCCCCGCGTGTGGGGGCGACCGCCCGCGGGATCAAGCGCTGCGATAGAGCTTGGTCATGGAAAATTCGCGGTGACCCAGCGCCTCGGCCGCGGTGAAGCGCCCGTTGGCGGTGCGGCAGATGCTGTCGATCAGCGCGTCGCCCGCCTCGTCGATGGTCATCTCGCGCCGCAGGATACCGCTCACGTCAACGTCCACGTGCTCGCCCATGGTGCGCACCGTGCGCGGGTTCGCGGTGATCTTGATGACCGGCACGATGGGGTTGCCCACCACGTTGCCCTGCCCCGTGGGGAAGGTGTGGATCACGGCACCGCCCGCGGCCATCAGCGTGACGCATTCCGCCGCCGCCGAGGAGCTGTCCATGAAGTAGAGGCCGGGACCCGAGTTCGGCCGTTCGGCTGGGCCGAGGATGTCGATATATTGCGACGTGCGGCCGATCTTTTCGAGGTTGCCCAGCGCCTTTTCCTCGATCGTGGTCAGGCCGCCCTCGATATTGCCCTTGGTGGGCTGGCTGTCGGAGAGGTCATCGGTCTGGTGCGCGAAGATGACGTCGTCCTGGTAGGCCTTCCACATTTTGTACCACCGCTCGCCCACTTCCTCGGTGATGGCGCGGGTCTTGCAGATGTGCTCGGCACCCGTGATCTCGGAGGTCTCGCCGAAGAAGCCGGTGATGCCCTCGGGCAGCAGCTTGTCGTACATGTTGCCCACCGTGGGACAGGATCCGAGGCCGGTGGTCGTGTCGCTTTCGCCGCACTTGGTCGAGACCCACAGCTCGGAAATCGAGACCTCTTCGCGCTGGTACTCGGTCGTCTTGTGCACGAACTCCTTGGCGGCCCAGCTCGCGGCGCGGATCGTTTCGAAATCGCCCTTCTGCTCGATGCTGAACTCGGCCACGGGCTTGCCGGTCTCGCGGATGCCGTCGGCGATGCGCTTGGTCCAGCCCGGCTCGATCCCGATGACGACCACGGCGGCGACGTTGGGGTTCGCGCCGGTGCCGATCATGGTGCGGAAATGCAGGTCCAGATCCTCGCCGAATTGCAGGCGGCCATAGGCGTGCGGCAGGGCCAGCGTGCCCTTGACGTTGTTCGCCACCGCCTCGCAGGCGGCGTTCGAGATATCGTCGACGGGCAGGATGATGACGTGGTTGCGCACGCCCACGCGACCGTTCTCGCGCCGGTAGGCCTTGACGGTCATGTTGGAATATTTCGATGCCATATCAGTGTCCTCTCGGGATGGCGCGCCGCCGGGGCGGCCGCGCGGCTTACCAGCGCTTGGTCTTGCAGTTGTGGGTGTGGACGTGGTGGCCCTTGGGGATGTCGGCGACGATCTTGCCGATGTCCTCGCCGTATTTCATGGCCGTGTCGCCCGCCTTGAAATCCTTCAGGGCGATCTTGTGGCCGATGGGCACGTCGGCCTCGGCCTTCAGGCGGAAGGTGGAATTGTCGTGGGTCACGCAGCACAGCATGTCGGTGCCCGCGGTCAGGCCCTCGACGACGACGACGCCCACGTTGTCGTCGTGCGCGTGCACCAGAAGATGGGGGATTTCGGCCATTTCAGTCTCCTTCGGGAAGTTGTGGTTTCAAAATGATCTTGGGCGCGGCCACGGTGCCCGCGCGGATATCGCTGAAGGCGCGCGCGCCCTCGGCCAGCGGCCGCGTCTCGGTCCAGTCGAGCCGCCCGAGCCGCCCTTCGCCCATGGCCGCGACGGTCGCGCGGAAGTCGGCGGCGGTGTAGGTATAAGTGCCGATGAAGGTGATTTCCTGCAACGTCATCCGCCGGATATCGAGCCCACCCTCGGCCGAGCCTAGCCCGATATGGGCGATCACCCCGCCGGGGCGCACGTGGCTGGACGCCATGGCGCGGGTGGCGGCGATGCCCACGGCGTCGACGACCAGGTTGAAGCGCGGCGTGTCGTGCAGCGCCGCGGCGTCCAGCGCATCGATCCCCACGTGGCGCGCCAGGTAGTCGCGCCGCGTGACCGACGGTTCGACCAGCGTGATCTCGTCCACGCCCTGCGCGGCGAGGCACAGCGCCGCGCCGACACCGATGGTTCCGCCGCCTATGACCAGCGCGGGCGCGCTGCCGCCCGCCTCGCGCGCCAGCCGCACCGCGTGCCAGCCGCAGGCGATGGGCTCGGCCAGCGCGGCCTGGTCGAAGCTGAGCGTGTCGGGAATGTCGATCAGATTGTCAGGCGGCAGCGCCACCGCCTCGGCAAAGCCGCCCTCGCGCGGCGGCATCGAGATGATTTGCCGGTTGGGGCACAGGTTGTCGCGCCCCGACTGGCATGCCCGGCAGACGCCGCAGCCGACCAGCGGGTTGACGGTGACCCGCCGCCCGCCATCGGTAACGCCCGACACCTCGTGACCAAGGATCAGCGGCGGCGGGCGCCGTTCGTCGTGGCCCAGGTAGGCGTGCATGTCCGACCCGCAGATCCCCGACGACTGGATGTGGACGACCTGCGCGCCGTGCGCCACGTGTGGCGGGGACACGGTGCGGTAGACCAGATCCTCGGGACCTTGATAGACCAAAGCTTTCATTTCGCGGTGAACCCCCCGTCGACCATCAGGATCTGCCCGGTCACATAAGCCGATGCGTCGGAGCATAGAAAGAGCAGTGGCCCATCCATGTCCTCGGGCCGCCCGTTCCGGCCCGCGCAGGTCTGCGCCGCGTTGCCGGCCGCGCGTTCCGGATCGTCGAACACCGCTGCCGTCAGTTCGGTGGGAAAAAAGCCCGGGCCGATGGCGTTGGCGGTAATGCCATGGCCCGACCACGCCTGCGCCATGGCGCGGGTCAGCTGCGCCACCCCGCCCTTGGACGCGCCGTAGGCGATACCGCCAGGAAAGGCGCGGAAGGACTGCAGCGACGCGAAATTAACGATCCGGCCCCAGCCCTTTGCTCGCATTTCGGGTGCGAAGGCTTGCGCCAGGAAAAACGGCGCCGACAGGTTCACCGCCAGCGTCGCGTCCCAACCCTCGGCCGTCACGTCGTCGGCCGCCTGCCGGGTATTGAGGCCCGCGGCATTCACGATGATCTCCGGCGCGCCGAAGGGCGCACGGATCCGCTCGACCAGGTCATCGAAATCCGCGCGCGCGGCCACGTCGCCCGCCACGGCGACGCGCGCCTCGGGCCCCTCGGCCTGCCAGTCCCCAAGCGCTTCGCGCCGGCGGGCAACGCCCACGACTTTCGCGCCCGCGCCCGCCAGCGTGTCGGCCGCGCGGCGCCCCAGCCCCGAGCTTGCGCCGGTGACCAGGGCCACGCGGCCCGCTACGCCGAAGAGATCGGGCGCGGCCATTTCTCAGGCCTCCGCCGTCAGATCGAAGGTTTCGTTCGGGAAGTATTTCTTCAACCGGATATCGGCGGTGCGGGCGTGGCCCTCCATCCCTTCCAGCCGCGAGATGCGCGCCGTCGCCTCGGCCACCGGCTTGGCCCCTTCCCTGGTGGACCGCTGCCAGGTGACGATCTTCATGTACTTGTGGACCGACAGACCACCGGTGTAATTCGCCGCGCCGCTGGTGGGCAGTACGTGGTTGGTGCCCGAAGCCTTGTCGCCGAAGGCCACGGTCGTCTCCTCGCCCAGGAACAGCGAGCCGTAGCATTCCAGTCGGTCCAGCCACCAGTCGAGGTCAGCCGCCTGCACGGTCAGGTGCTCGGGTGCATACTCGTCCGAGGTCGCGGCCATGTCCTCGCGATCGGGACACAGGATCACCTCGGCATAGTCGCGCCAGGCCGCGCGAGCGTTGTCGCGGTTGAGCTCGGGCAACTCCTCGATCAGCTCGGGCACGCGCTTCATCACCGTCTCGGCGACTCCGCGGTCGTCCGTCACCAGCCAGACGGGCGAATTGTAGCCATGCTCGGCCTGCCCCACCAAATCCACCGCCACGACCTCGGGATCGGCGGTCTTGTCGGCCAGGACAAGACTGTCGGTGGGGCCCGCGAACATGTCGATGCCCACCCGGCCGAAAAGGATGCGCTTGGCCTCGGCCACGAACTGGTTGCCGGGCCCGACGAGGATGTTGGCCCTGGGCAGCCCGAACAGGCCGAAGGTCATCGCCGCCACGCCCTGCACCCCGCCCATGGCCAGGATCCTGTCGGCGCCGCAGACATGCGCGGCATAGACGATGGCCGGCGCGATGCCGACGCCCGGACGCGGCGGCGAACAGGCGACGATGTGCTTGCAGCCCGCGACCTTGGCGGTGGTCACCGTCATGATCGCCGACGCGATATGGCTGTAGCGCCCGCCGGGCACGTAGCACCCCGCCGCCTTCACCGGGATCGCCTTCTGCCCCGCGATCAGGCCCGGCAGCACCTCGGTCTCGAAATTGGCGACGGTCTTCTTCTGCGCCTCGGCGAAGCGTTTCACGTTGGCATGGCTGAAATCGATGTCGCGCTTCAGCCGCTCGGGCACCTGAGCGATGGCGGCGGCGATCTCGTCGTCGGTCAGCAGCACGTTGCCGTCGTACTTGTCGAACTTGGCCGCGTATTCCAGCGCGGCTGCATCGCCGCCCGCCTCGATGTCGTCGAGGATGCCGCGCACGATGGCCTGGGTCTCGCCGGCATCGCTTTGCGAGGTGAGTGTGGCTTTCTTCAGGTATTCGCGCACCATCGGACGTCTCCTATTTGTAGATCTCGGGAAGGAACGTGGTCGAGATCGCGGGCACGAAGCCGATCAGCAGCGTGACCAGCAGCATGAACAGCACGAAGGGGATCGCGCGATAGGCGATCTTCAGGATCGACTCGCCCGTCAGCCCGGCGACCACGAAAAGGTTGAGCCCCAGCGGCGGCGTGATGAACCCCACCCCCAGCGCGGTGATCATCATGATGCAGAACTGGATCTCGTTCATGCCGATATTGTCGGCCAACGGCTTCAGGATCGGCGCCAGGATCACGATGTTGGGCGTCGTCTCCATCACGCAGCCCGAGGCGATCAGGATGGCGATCATCATCAGGATCAGCACCCAGGGCTCGTCGCTGACGCCCGTGGCCACGGCGACGAAGCCCTGCGGCACCCCGATGATCGCCAGCGCCTCGGCCAGCGGGATCGAGAAGGCAATGATAGGCAGGATGACGCCGTTGACCTTGGCCGAACTGACCAGCATCGCCGGGAAATCCGACAGCTTGAGCGTGCCCAGGATAAAGCCCATGATGATGGTCACGACGACCGCCGTGGCGCCCGCCTCGGTCGGCGTCAGCCGGCCCGAGAAGATGCCGTAGAAGATGATGCCGGGCACGATGAAGGCATACCAGCCGGATTTCAGCGACGATCCCAGCCGCCGGAAATACTCGCCCGCGCCGATATTGCCGCCCCCCTCCCAGCCGTAAAGGCGGTTCATGATGATGTTGGTGGCAAGGATCGAGATCAGGATCGCCAGCCCGGGGATGACCGCCGCCAGGAACAGCGTCGACACCGAGATCCCCAGCACGAGCCCGATGATGATGTACGCGATCGACGGCGGGATGAGGATGCCGGTGCAGGCGCCCGCGGCCACCAGAGCGCAGGCATAGGGGCGCGGGTAGCCGCTTTCGACCAGCCGGTCGATGGTCATGCGCCCCACCGCCGCCGCGCCCGCCGCATCCGAGCCCGAGATCGCGGCGAACATGCCGCAGACCAGCACCGTGGCCGAGCCGAAGCCGCCCTTGGCGAACTGTGTCAGCGCCTCGGCCACGTCCAGGAACTTGCGGGACAGGCCCGTGCGCACCAGCACGTCGCCCGTCAGGATGAACAGCGGCACGGCCGTCAGCGCGAAGGCGTCGATGCCCGAAAACAGCTTCTCGCCCACTAGGTCCAGCGGCAGCGCGCCGGACCACACCAGCATCAGGCTGGCCGCCGCACCGATCGCCGCCCAGACCGGCACCGCCAGCGCCACGAGGAAGACGAACAGAAGGATCGGGCCGTAGAAATCCCAGCCGAGCTCGACCGTCTGGGCGCCCATTTGTTGCCAGAGCATGACGTCCTCCTCAGTCGAACAGCTTGTCGCCCTCGTAGACGGGCCGGCCGTCACGAAGGTCGCGAATGTCGCGGATCAGCGATTGTATGAGGCGCAGCACCACCAGCGAGAAGCCGATGGGCACGGCGGCCAGGAACCAGACCTGCCCGATGCGCAAACCGTGGGTCACGTTGCCGAACTTGGCGGCCACGTGCGCCGTTTCATACGAGTAGTAGAGCGCGATGAAGGACACCCCGAGCATCACCAGGTCGCCGAAGATGTAGAGAACCGCCTTCACCCGCGGCCCGACATACTGCATCAGCACGTCGATGCGGATGTGCCCCCGCTCCTTCACCGCCGCGGCGGCGCCGATCCAGGCGAGGTAGATGAAGCTGTAGCGGACGATCTCTTCGCCCCAGATGGACGAGTAGGACAGCAACTCGCGCCGCAGCACCTCGATCGACATGGTCGCGACGAGCATCACGTAGAAAACCAGGAGCAGCCATCTTTCGGCGTTCCGGTTCAGCTCGGACAGGATGCGGGACATGCAAGCCTCCTTCGTTTCGGGACACGCGACCATCGTCGCGCCCGACCGGGTGGTCCTGGCGTTGGGGTGAATTCGGGGTCGTCTGCCGGCGCGCGACGGGACCGCGCACCGGTCGGGTCAGTCGCTGCCGTCAGGCGTCGTGGACGTAATACTTGCCCATGGTGCCCGCGGCTTCTTCCAGCTTGGTGAACGTCTCCATCGACCCGGCAAGCTCGGTCTTGAACTCGTCCCACTCGCTGCGCTGGTAGCCTCCGGCGTCCTGCCATTCGGCCAGTTGGTCGTCGTTCAGCGTGTGGAACTCGACGCCAGACTTCTCGAGCTCGGCCATGGCGTGGGCGCGGGCCGACGGCACCTTGGCCAGGTTCTGGTGCGCGGTCATCTCGCCCGCCCACTCGATCCCCATCTGCACGTCCGATGGCAGGCTGTTGAACCACTCAAGGTTGACCGAGTAGACCTGACTGTCCGGCACGGCCTGCGTGAAGGTTACGTGGCTGAGAATGTCCTTGAAGCCGAAGACATACAGCGCGCCCACCGACGGATCGAGCGCATCGGCCACGCCCTGCTTGATCGCCGACGGGGTTTCGCCCCACGCCACCGGGGTCGGGTTGGCGCCCACCATCCGGTAGTATTGCTGGAGCATCTGGCTGCCCGGCACGCGGAATTTCACGCCCGCCAGGTCACCGGGGGTCAGGACCGGCCCGGCGCCGCCCTTGCGCATGGCGACGACGCGCGGATCGATGACGACATAGAACAGCGCCTTGAAGCCCGAGCTTTCGATCTTGGGGTGCACCTCGGATTTCCACGCGTCCGACGTCACCAGGTTGGTGAAGCGCTGGTTCGAGCCGCAGAAATAGGGAAGGTTGATGAGGTCCACCGCGCTGGCGAAGGGTGCGAAGTTAGAAAGCGAGTGCTGAGCGCACTGGATCGTGCCGCTTTGCACGCCTTGGGCCAGCGCGCCGCCCGCGCCCAGCTGCCCGCCCGGGGCCAGCTTGACGTAGACCTTGCCGGCCGTGGCGTTCTGGATGTTTTCCTTCAGGTCCAGCTGCATGATCGGGTAGCTGCGCGAGGCGCCGAGGACGTAGGCGGTGGCCAGCGTCATGGTGTGCTCGGCCGCCTCTTCCCGCGCGCGCTCCTCCTGCGCGGTCTGGGCTGCGGCCTCGGACGACCAGAGCATGCCGCCCGCCCCCGCGACCAGCGCGGCGGTGAAACTGCCGGTCGTCGCGAGTTTCAGGAAATTGCGCCGCTCTTCCGACGCCAGTCCAAGTTCTTTCCTCATGGTGTTCCTCCCTATGAACAGCTTGGTCGTTATGGCTTGCGTTTCCCCGCCTCGCGTTCGCGCCGCAGGATGGCGACCGTGAACGCGATCGAGGTGGCGAAGAGCAGCAGCATCGCCTGCACGTCGCTCAGGAATTCGGCACCCGACGTCGCGCCCAGGACCACGTCCAGCGCGAAGACGGCAAAAAGCAGTATCGAAATCAAAAGGGCCACCCGCTTCTCCTCCCCGAAAAGCATGTGATTCTGGAGAAGTGTAAGCGCTTACATTTCATCCGGCAAGCCTTTACATGAGCGCCCGACGCATGTCTCGTGACCGGCATTGATCCGACTGTTCCATCGCACGTGGCGAGAGATTGCGGAAAGGACCTGCCCTCGTGACGTCCCGCCGACCACAATCGAAACCCGTGCCGACTCTGGAAGACGTGGCCGAGCGCGCGCGCGTCTCGACCGCGACGGTATCGCGCTGCCTGAACGCGCCGCAGCGGGTGTCGGCGGTGACGCGCGCGCGTGTCATGGCAGCGGTGCAGGAGCTTGGGTATGCGCCGAATTTCGGCGCGCAGGCGCTGGCGGCGCGGCGGACCAACACGTTCGGTGCCATCATTCCCACCATGGAGAACGCGATCTTCGCGCGTGGGCTTCAGGCCTTCCAGGAGGTGCTGACGGACGAGGGCGTCACCCTGCTGGTGGCAAGCTCGGGCTACAGGCCGGCCGCCGAGGAAGAGCAGATCCGGTCGCTGATCGCGCGGGGCGCGGATGCGCTGCTGCTGATCGGCCATGACCGGACGGCCGAGTCCTACGCCATGCTGGAGCGGCGCCAGATCCCCCACGTGGTGACCTGGGCCTTCGACCCCGACGCACCCCGGTCGTCCATCGGTTTCGACAACCGGGCGGCCATGGCCACCCTGACGGCGGAAGTGCTGGACCGGGGCCATCGTCGGATCGCCTTCATCTCGGCCATGACCAACGGCAACGACCGCGCCCGCCTGCGGGTCGAGGGCGCCCGCTCCGCCCTGGCCGCCCGGGGACTGGACCCCGCCGCCATGCCCCTGGAAGAGACCGAGTACAGCTTTCACCACGGGGCAGCGGCCTTCGACCGGCTGATGCGGCAGACGCCCCGGCCCACCGCCGTGCTGTGCGGCAACGACGTGCTGGCCGCCGGAGCGCTGCGGCAGGCCCGCGAAATGGGGCTGGACGTGCCGGGCGAAGTGTCGATCACCGGTTTCGACGATATCGAGCTGTGCGAGATCGTGACCCCCGCGCTGACCACCGTGCACGTGCCCCACCGCGAAATGGGCCGCCGCGCCGCCCGCCTGCTTCTGGACATGCGCGGCGGTGACAGCGCGGGCGAACGGGTCCGGCTGGAAGCCCCGATCAAGTGGCGCGATACGCTGGGGCCCGCACCGGCCTGAAAGGCCGCGACAGGTGCGGCGCCTTGCTCAGAACAGCATGCAGTCGGCCCCGGGCGGCAGGGGCTCGGCGCCCTCGGGCAGGGTCGGCGTGTAGTCGAACGTGACGATGCGCGCGCCGCCGTCGAAGGCCACGAACAACTGGTCCGAGCCCGGCCGGATCGCGATGCCTTCGGGGTCGGTCCCGTACTCGATCAGGCTCGCCTGCCCCAGAAGCTCTCCGTCCGCCGTGAACTCGTAAAGGCTGTTCGAGCCTTCCCAGTCATCCACGATCAGCAGGTGACCGGTCCGCGGGTCGATGGCGATGCCCTGCGCCTCGCTGATCGGCGGGTCGAAATCCATCGTGTCGATCCGCATGCGCAACGCGCCGTCCGGCGTGAACCAGGTCAGCCGCTCGGGGTCGTCCTCGACCGTCACGATGTCTCCGGCGGCGTCGATCGCGATGCCCTCGGTATCCGACGCGCCGCCGCCCAGCCGGAAAGGTGCTGCCAAGGGCGCGCCGTCCTTGGTCAGGCGCTGCAACCGGCCCAGCCCGTCGCCCACGATCAGGTTATCGCCCTCGATCGCGATGGCCTTGATGCGGTAGAGATCGCTGCTGATGCGGCGCAACTCGTCCCCCTGAAGCGTGACGAGGATGGCCTCGGGCCCCTCGTTCGCGATCCACAGCCCGCAGAATGTCGGGTCGTATTCCAGGCTGGCGGGGCGGTTCAGCTGGTAGGTTCCGGTGGCGCGCAGGTCGAGCGCGCCGGCCCCGGTCGCCAGTGCACCGCCCAGGGCGACCGTGCAGAGCGGGATGAAACGTTGGGCCATGGCCGTCCTTTCCGTAGCGTCACCAGGACGATGGGACGGCGCGCGGATCAGGTCAATTGCGCGCGCTGACGCGGCTCAGCGGTGCCCGACCCAGCCACGATCGTCGGTGAAGGCGCGCGCATCCGACAGCGTGACAGGGCCGTAGCCCTCGGGCGGCGCGTCCAGCTCTTCTTGCGGCGTCCGGGTCGCCGCAAGAACGATGTTGGCCAGTCCGCGCCCGCTGACCGGCCCCTGCGCTGCCTGCACGTGGGGATAAAGCTGCGCCAGGATCGCATGCACCCCCCGTGCCAGATCACCATCGGGCCGGTCGATCAGGTTCACGTAGACCGGCCCATCCACGATGTCGCGCAGCCGGGCGTAGGTCTCGACCGTCGCAAGATGCGCGGGGACCGAGCCGGACGAGAAGGCGTCGATCACCGCGGCGTCGAACCGCCTGTCGGTCTCGTTCAGGAAGACGCGGCCGTCTTCGTGAACCACGCGCAGCCTGCCGTCCGGCGCTGGCTCGGCGATGTCGCCCCGCCCTTCCGCGTCGATCATGGCTCCGGCGCGCGGCAGGTGGTCGCGCACAACTTCGGTGACCAACGGATCGATCTCGACCGCGGTGGCCGTGGCCGCGGGGCGGGTCGCCAGCAAGGTCGTGGGCAGGCTGTAGCCGCCCCCGCCGATGAACAGGACCGACGGCGCCGCGCCCAGGTCTTGCGCCATCCGCTGCCAAAGCCAGCGGGTATATTCCAGCGTCAGAGCTTCGGCCGGATCGGCACCGGGGGCAAGATCACGCTCGGCCGCCTGCTGGGTGCGATCCGAGACCAGGCTGACGGTCGCGCCGCGGCGCACCACGTCGATGCAGGACAGCCCGGACTCGAACCGGCACAGCGGTCCGGTCATCAGGCTGGCCGCCACCACCACCGCCGCCGTCAGCATGGCCGCCCGCGCGCCGAGGTCCGGCCTTGCATCCGGCGCCCGCAGCAGCGCCGCGCAGATCAGCGCCACCGCGCCACAGCCCGCGAAGGTGGCCGACGAACCCACCAGAGGCAGCGTGACGAACCCGGCGACGATTGCCCCCACGATGGCCCCCAAGGATCCTGCCGCCAACACCAGCCCCAGCGACGATCCCTCGCGCCCCGGCCGCGCCTCGACGGCCAGCTTGGCCAGCAGGGGCGATGGCACCGTGACCAGCACCGAGGCGGGGAAGAACGCGACCACGACGCTCAGCAGCATGCCGGAGGTGCCGCGCAGGCCCAGCGCGTAGACCAGCGCCAGCAGCGTTGGCGACAGCGCCGCTAGCACGGCGGTCCAGATCAGCGCGCGGCGGGCATGGGCCAGGGCCTCGGGGCGGGGCCGCTCGGCCAATAGGCCACCCCAGGCGCTGCCCACGGAAAAGCCGGCCAGCACCACCGCGATCACGGCCGTCCAGGTCAGGAGCGACGTGCCGAAGAACGGCGCAAGCACGCGGCCGGCCGCGATTTCGTAGGTCAGGCCGACCGCCGACAGCACGCAGATCAACGCGATGAGAGTGGAAAATCGCAAACACTTCTCCGGTGAATGATTTGACCGCGCGCGCAAACCCCAGCTTTCATTGGCCGGTTCACGGTCGCCGGAATACAGGCACCGCCAGCTTCCTACAACATCGCGATTCGCTCAGGCGGCTCCCGGATTTCGGCCGCGAGGCTAAGGACCCGTGGCCAATATATGACCGTTGCAGCGGGCGCGGAGGCCGGCGGTGCAAGAATTGCGGGCGGACCTGGGCCGGACGGACGGGCTCGCCTGTATCCCGCATCCACCGGCCCGGCCTGTTCATCGAAGTGGTTCGCAACATGCTGGACCCGGTCGAAGAACCGCTGTCGTGCCGCAAGTTCGGGCGAGGACTTGGCGTCTCGCGCGATACCGTCTGGCGCTGGCGAATGGCGGGGGCCCGCGACGAAGTATCCCGATGGCTCCTCGCGCTGGAGAGTGGCGCGTCGTGATTGCGATCCACTCGCGATCTTCCGCTCAATCATCGCCTTAGCTACGCTGCGACGAATTGCTGGCGCGCCTGTCAAAAACGCTCCCAGTCGAAGAATACCGCGCCGTCCATGATCTGTCTTATAAGCTCGCAGCCGTCGTCTCGCTGAGTGAAGTGAAGCCAAGCCTTCTGTGCAAAGCGGTCGGGGGCGAACGCGTAAAAAATCGCGTTCAGCTCATCCCGCGCGATGCGCTGATCATAAGCTGACGTCGCCTCGAACGCCTCGCGTGCATCTGGAGGCAGTGACCGGACCTGCATCGCATAGGCGGCGTATTCAGCCGTCGCCAGGCAATCCTTGAACGGGCATTCTACGGTGTAGTAGGCGGCGTGCGTCAACTCATGCACCACCACGCTATCGAAAAAGGGCCTATCCGGCACGTCGACAAAGGCTCGCTCCGGTGCGCGGCATTCGGCCATGAGGTCTGGCGGTAGCAAGCTGATGAGTGCTTCGCCGCAATGGAAGATGCCCATGCAACCCTCGGGCAAAGTATGCTCGAACTTGATCGTGACCCCCTCGGGCACGGCGACGTTGCAGGCCGCGAGCTTTGGAATCTCGCGTGCTGCAATATGGCAGATGCGGTCCCGAGCTTCTGTTGTCTCGCCCTTCACGACGAGACCTGCCGTCTGACAAAGAGTCTCTTTCTCGCCTGCCACACTTGCGGTGGCCGCCAAAAGTCCGGCGATCAATCCGATAGACCTGAGCATGCCGTCCTCCCCCTGGCGGCTCCTGCAAAGTGTACCACAGCGTGCGCCCGACGGTAAGTTTCCGAGCTTTTTCTGTAGATACCCGAGCGAAAGGTGGAGGCTCCGCGCCTCGTAGAGGGGCTCGGTCGCGTCGATGGATCGAGCCGTCGTGGCAGCCGCTCGGATCTCGCCCCCCCCTTCGATCATCTCGCCATCTACAGATCGCGTCGGTGAAGCGGAGGCAGGCCAGCACGATTTACTGACATTCCAGGGGTTTGCGGACAAACCGGGCTTTCGCTTCGCTTGCTCAGTGAGACTTTCGCCATCAGAGGATTAAGGGCAGTCGGCTCGGTATCGAACCTAAATCTTTGCCCGCTGAGTAGAGATCGACCGCATATGGCTGGCGAGGTCAGGACAAGCCAAGATCGCGCGCCTTCATGGCGGCTTCGACACGGTTTCGCACCTGCAGCTTTTGCAGGATATTGGTCATGTAGTGCTTGATGGTCTTTTCCTGCAGGTCGAGCGCGCGGGCGATTTCCTTGTTGCTCTGTCCGTGGGCGACATGGCGCAGGATTTCCGCCTCGCGATCCGTCAGATCTTCGACCTCGGGCAAAGTCGCGCTGCGCCGGTCCTGAAGCGCCGCTAGAACGCGGCCGGCCAGCGCGGGCGGAACATAGGATGCGCCTCCGGCCACGCTCTGCAGGATCCCCGTCAACTCGTCCTCGCTGACGCCCTTGAGCGCATACCCGCGTGCCCCCGCCTTCAGCGCAGTCAGCAGGTCTTCATCAGCCTCCGAGGCGGTCAGCATGACGATGGCCACGGCCGGAAAGCGGCGCGCGATCTCGGACGCGGCGGCGAGACCTGAGCCCGGCATCGAGATGTCGAGCAGGATGACCTCGGGCATGTGCGCCTCGACGGCGGCGACAGCTTCGTCCGCCGTGCCTGCCTGCGCGACAACGACGAAACCGCCGTGTTCCTGCAGGGTCATGACGACACCGCCGCGAAAGAGCGGGTGATCGTCGGCAACGACGATATGGATCTTCGCAGTCAACGGGGTGCGTCCATGCGCAGGGTCATGGTCAGCCGCGTGCCGCCCTGAGAACGGCTTTCGATGTCGAACCGGCCGCCGATGCTCTCGACCCGTTCGCGCAGCCCCAGAAGCCCCAAACCGCCGGGGGTGCGCGCGGCGGTGTCGAAACCGGGGCCGTCGTCCTGCACCTGGATGACCGCTCGGCCCGCCTCCGTGCTCGCCTCGACCCGGACCCTTGCGCCCGGCGCGTGGCGAAAGGCGTTCATCAGCCCCTCCTGCACGAAGCGGTAGATGCAGATCAGGAACGGATGCGGCGCGGGCCGCACAAGCACCGGCTCTCGACGGAACGCGCGCGCCACCGCGACACCGGACCGGCGCTCGTGGGCTCGGATGGCGATGTCGATCGTGTCCACCACCGACAGCCCTTCGAGCTCTGGCAGCGTCAGCCCGCTGCAAAGGTCGCGCACGTCCCGCAGCGCCTCACCGAGGCAGTTGCGCAGCATCTGTGCCTCCGGGTCGCCCGGCGCCACGCCGGCCCGCCGCATCAGGGCGTCGAGCCGGAGGGAGGCCAGCGCCAGCGCCTGTGCCGGGCCGTCGTGCAACTCGGCGCTGACCCGACGCATGTACCGCTCGTTGGTCTCGCTCACGCGCTGCGAGGCGCCCTCGACCCGCGTTCGCAGCGCCTCGTTCTGAGCCGAGATGCGGGCGAGTTCCGACAGCTGCGCGGTAAGGCGCCGGGTCTGGTCCTCGATCGTGCGGCTGCCCGACCGGACAATGCCGAACAGCGCAAGGAAGGTCATGCCCGTCACCAGCGCCACGACCGCCCAGGCGCGGGCATGTGCGGCGCGTAGGTCGGCCTCGAGCTCGGTTGCGTCGAGGTAGAATTCCGCGACGGCGATGATCTTGCCGGAGAGAATGGAGTGGATGGGATTGTAGACCTCGAGCAAGGGCACGCCGGCCTGACGTTCACGCTGGCTCTCGGCGCCCTCCAGCTCATCGAAGGACGCATTCAGGTCCCCCTGCCAGGCCTCGATGAGATCCTCGCTCGGAGGAAAGGTCCGGCCGATCAGGTCCGCATCGCTGCTGAAGGCGAGCAGCCCGTCCGGTCGCCATATCTTTACGGAGATCACGCGTTCCGAAAGAGGCGGCTGCTTCAGAAGGGTGTCCATGCGTGCGACGGTCTCGGGCGAGAGGCGTTCCGAACCGGCGAGTTCCTGCGACATCGGTGCGATGAAGCTCTCCATGTAGACGGCACTGGAGATGGCGGAATTGCGGACCACGCTGGTCTCGATGCTCGTGCTGACGAGGGAGCCGATCACGGCCATGCCGAGAAGCGTGACGAGGCTGCCCGCCAGCGCGAAGCGGTGGTGCAGCGGCCGTGCGGCGAGCCAACGCGGGAGAGGCGCGGCGAGACCCGCACCGCGCGCCGGATTGAAATCCTGCTCTGTGGTCGCCACGTCCGACATCCTGAAGTCCCCTTGTCAGAAGGCGGCGGCGCGATACCGAAATCAAGCCCCATCGGACCAAGGTCCGAGGCTTTCCCGGCACCTGGTCGAGCGGTCCGGTTCCGCAGGTCCGAGCCTGAGCGGCAGGGGTCCGGGTCCCGTCGTCAGGGCGGACATGGTTGTGCCAGATGGGTCCAGCCCAGGCCGCCGAGCCTTGGCCCAAAGGAGGACCACCCGATGACAACCATTCTCAAAACCGGCTTCACCGCCGCAATTCTGACTGCCTTCGCGATATCTCTTGCCCCTGACGCCGCGCCGGCGGCGCCGCACCTGTCGCTGCCCGGCATCGATCTGCCTGCGGGCGGCGATGCCCAGATCGTCAAGATCCGTCGTGGCCGCGGCGCGGATGACGGCCCCGGTCATGACATGAACGATGACAAGGGCGGCCGCAAAGGCGGGAAGGGCCGTGGCGCAGACGACGCACCCGGTGACGACAAGGGCGGAAAGGGCCGCGGCCGCGACGACGGCCCGAACCACACCTGAAAATCCCCTCCGGCCCCGTCCTCAGCACATCGGAGACGGGGCCCGACTGCCGAAACCATGACAGAATTTTTCATTTTCAATCTCTTGTCTGAAAATCTGCATGGCATATTGGCGGAGGAGGCTTCCTCCACATGTAAGTCTTAGTATGATGAAAAATATAGTTTTCCTTACAAATTGAGTAAAAGATACCACAAATAATACCACCTGCCAGACACCAAGCCTGTCGCGGATCACCCCTTCGACTGGTGCTGTCAGACGAATGCGAACTAGTCTCTGTCAGGACAGAGGTGCTGTCCTTTATCCCGTACAGAGACCGCGCCAATCGGCAGGAGCGGCGGTGCGGTTCCGTGACCTACGGCGCGCCAGAGATAGGGCTGATCGCCGTTGATCTTCACAAAGATCCCGTCCAGGTGCCAGCACCAGCGGCTGGACGTCATGGCCTTGGTTTCGCGCTTGGGGATCTCCGAGGCGAACATCGGCCCGAACCTGAGCCACCTGTAGCGGGTCGTCTCGTGGCTGACATCGATGCCTCGTTCATTCAGCAGATCCTCGACGTTGCGAAGCGACAGAGGGGCCGGACGTACAGCATCACCGCCAGCCGGATGATCTCCGGGCTGGTCTTGAAGTAGCGGAAAGGCGAAAGCTTGATCATCACCGAAGACTAGCCACCGCCCTGCCCCGCCTCAGCGAACTTACTCTGACAAGACCCCCTGCCACGCCTCATTCGAAGCTCCCCTGATAAGACCCGAACGTTCAGTCTTCCCAAGTCTGATCAACAAGCTGTTCTGCCCAGAGCAAGGTTTCGCTGACAAGGTGATCCCCAAAAACAAGGGGGCCCGCTTCACATCATGCGCGCGGACAGGTCGCCCATGACCCAGATCGTGCCGCCGACCATCAGGACCAGGATCAGGATGGTGAAGAAGATCAGTTGCAGGTCTTCCCACGCCTGGCCGTGGAGACGGATATGCAAAAACCAGTGAAGCTGCGCGACCGCCTGGAGGATGCCGGCCACGGCGATGGTGGTCCAGGCGGCCCAGTCCGGCAGGACATCGGACACCACGGCAAGGACCGCGATCACCGTCAGTACGACGCTGGCGATGCCGCCCCTGAGATAGGATGATTGCTCGTCGGCGCGGCTTTCCATCTGGCCGCCCGACTCGTCGATCTTGTCCATATGGCTCATATCATCGCTCCCAGGTAGACGACGGACAGGATGCCGATCCAGACGATGTCCAGGAAATGCCAGTAGATCGACAAGCGCAGCAGGCCGCCGGTGGTGACCCAGTCGAACCCGCGTATCCAGACCTGTGCCGCCGCCACGGCGATCCAGAGACACCCGACGGCGACATGCAGCGCATGCAGCGGGACCAGCAGCCAGTAGGCCGACAAGAAAGCGCTGCGCGACGGGCCCGCGCCGTTCTCCAGGTGCCCGAGCAGCGAATGCGTGGAACTGAAGAGGAACCCCGCCCCCAGCAGGAAGGTCACCGCCAGCCATAGCGTGGTGCGGCGCTGGTCGGCGCGGTGCTTCGTTTCAAGCAAGGCGAATCCGATGGTGACGCTGGAGGCCAGCAGCAGCGTGGTCTCGATCAGCGGTCCGCGCAGGTGGAACAGCTCGGCGGCGCTTGGGCCGTCCGCGACCTGCGGCAGCATGACGACATAGGTGGCGAAGACGCAGCCGAAGATGAGCAGATCGCTCATCATGAAGATCCAGAAGCCGAAAACGAGGGCCTCGACCTCGCCCGATCCGGGATCGTGTTCATGGCCGAGCTTCAGGCCGGGATGACGTGCCTGGCTCATTCCGGAACCCCCGCTTCGCTTTGCGGGCGGCCCCAGTTGCCCGGCGCGACCTCGAGCTCGCGCGGCGCGCTCGGCGCCTCGCGCACGGCCTTGAGCCAGCGCAGGTGCTCCTCGCGGACGACGTCTGCCGGGATGACACGCTCACGGTCGATGACGAAGCTGCGGGCAACAAGCGCTCCCACCACGACAAGAAGCGACAGGATCACGAGCCACCACATGTGCCAGACCAGTCCGAACGTCAGGGTGAAGCTGGAGAAGAACAGGATGGGCGCCAGCCAGGAATTGGCGGGCAGCTCGATATCCTCCCATTGATCGGGGATCTGGTAGGCATGACCGGCCCGCTTCTCTTCCCAGAAGGCATCGCGCGCGAAGACCTCGGGACCGACGGCGAAGTTGTAGACCGGCGGCGGCGACGAGATCGACCATTCCAGCGTGCGCCCGTCCCACGGATCGCCCGCGTAGACGTTCAGCGCGTCACGGTTGCGGATGCTGATGTAAAGCTGCCAGAACATCGCGCCCAGCGCGGCCAGCACGACCAGCGCCCCCAGCATGGCGACCACGGTATAGGGCGTATAGGACGCTTCGGAATAGGCGACCGACCGGCGCGGCAGGCCCAACAGACCCACGGCGTAAAGCGGGAAGAACGCCAGCATGAACCCCACGATCCAGAGCGATGCCGCCAGCTTGCCCCACCAGTCGTCCAGCATGAACCCGAACGCCTTGGGGAACCAGAAGCTGTAGGCGCCCAGCATCCCGAACAGCGTGCCCGGGATCACCATGTTGTGGAAATGCGCCACCAGGAAGACCGAGTTGTGGACCTGGTAGTCGATGCTCGGATTGGCCAGCAGGATGCCGGATGCGCCACCGATGACGAACAGCATGACGAAGCCCAGCGCGTAGACCATGGGCGTCGTGATCCGCACGCGCCCGCGATACATCGTCAGCAGCCAGTCGTAGATCTTCACGCCGGTGGGCACGCCCACAAGCATCGTGGCGATGCCGAAAACCGCGTTCATGCCGGCGCTCTGCCCCATGGTGAAGAAATGGTGCACCCAGACCAGGAACGAGATCACGGCGATGGACAGCGTCGCCCAGACCAGCGTCCGGTAGGCATAGAGCGTCTTGCCCGAGAAGGTGGCAAAGACCTCGGACCAGACACCGAAGGCGGGCAGGACCAGGATATAGACCTCGGGATGGCCGAACAGCCAGAAGAGGTTCGCGTACAGCATCGGAATGCCGCCGGCATCGGTCGTGAAGAAGTGGAAGTCCAGGTAGCGGTCCAGCGCGAGCATGGCGGTCGCCACCGTCAGCGGCGGCAGCGCGAAGATCATCAGGATCGCGGTGGTTACCGAGGCCCAGACGAATAGCGGCATCTTCCAGAAATCCATGCCGGGACAGCGCTTCTTGTAGACCGTGCAGGCCACGTTGATGCCGGTCAGCGTGGTGCCCAGGCCCGACAGCGTCACCGCCCAGATCCAGTAGTTCGGTCCCACGTCGGGGCTATATTCCTTGCCCGTGAACGGCGGATAGCCGGTCCAGCCGCCGATCGAGAACGGCAGGAACAGCAGCGACGCCATCACCAGCATCGCGCCCGACGCCGTAAGCGCCAGCCCGATGGCGTTGGTGACCGGGAACGACATGTCCCGCGCCCCGATCTGGAGCGGCAGGACGTAGTTGATGACCCCAGACAGGAACGGCATCGCCACGAAGAAGATCATGATCGTGCCGTGGGTCGTGAAAAGCTCGCCGAAATGGTCCGCCGATAGGAAGCCCCCGTCGAAGCCCACGGCCTGGTTGGCCCGCATGAAATTGGCCTCGACCACGCCGCGCAGCATCATCACGAACGACAGGACGATGTACATGATGCCGATCTTCTTGTGATCGACGGTGGTCAGCCAATCGAACCAGACCGTGCGCCAGAGCCGGAAATAGGTCAGCACCGCCAGCACGGCGACCGCCGCGAGCACGAGAATGGCGGCGACGCTGGTCGCGATCGCGCCGTTGACGATGTTTTCCGGCGTCGGGTTCTGGACCATCTTCCAGAACGGAAGCGCCTCGAGCGTCATGCGGCCCGTCAGGGCGTCGATGAAATCGGTCAGGCTCATCGGGCGGGATCCGGGGCCTGGCCTGTCGCGGTCGCGGCGGATCCGTCGGCCGGGCCGGCATCGACGGACGCGTCCCGCCGATCGCGGCTGCGCCAGTCGGGGTCGCGGTCCATGGGCCCGACGATGCCGGAAAAGAGATCCGCGGGCACGTCGCGGAAGGCGGCGCCGGTATCATCGGCCTCGGTCATCTCCTGCAGCGTCGATCTTTCGGCGATGCGGTCGTGGACCGCGTCGCTCCACGGCCGGGCCTCGGACGACGTCGTGTCGAGCCAGGCGGAAAAGGCGGTCTCCGGCAGGGCGCGGGCGACGAATTGCTGCCGGTGGAAGCCGTGGCCGTTGTATTGCGTGTTGCGCCCGCGGAACACACCGGGACGGTCCGCGGCGAGGTGCAGTTTCGAAACCATCCCTTCCATCGCGTAGACCTGCCCCCCGAGAACGGGGATGTGGAAGGATTGCATGACTGTCTCCGAGGTGAGTTCCAGGTTCAGCGGGCGGCCCTCGGGGAACACCAGTTCGTCCAGGGTGGCGATGCCGTGGTCGGGGTAGATGAACAGCCATTTCCAGTCGTAGCCCACGACCTGGACCCGCACCGGCTCACCGTCGATGGGCAGCGGCTCGAACGGATCCAGGGCCGTGGTGTTCTGCCAGAGGAAATAGCTCAGGATCGTGACGATCACGATCGGCCCGCCCCAAATCGCGGCTTCCCAAATCCACGAGAAATGCCAATCCGGCGTGTATGTGGAATTTCCGCTGAAACGGTATCGATATGCGATTAATGGGGTCAGGACCAGAATCGGCCCCACCACCAGGCCCATCAAAGCGACGATGCGCCAGAAATGCACGCGCTGCTGCTGGGCGACATAGCCTTCGGGATCGAGGAAATTCACATCGGGGCTGTCCATGCACCCGGCGAGCAGCCCCAGGGAAAATATCGCAATAACAATGCGATGCCCGCTGGACGGTCGACGCATCCGTGCCGGAATTTCGGAAAGTATTGTCATCACCCGGCCGTCTTCATTGCTGTTGCAGAAAGCGCGGGCCGGCAATGGGTTCCCTCGATTTTCAGAATTGCCGATGAATTTTGGAACCGTTGGGAACCGCCATGTCTTTCCCTTGCAAGTGCGCCGAAACGTCGCGCTCCCGGCATCGGAAGGGGACCGCACCATGACATCCGCGAAAGACAATGATCGCAATGGCCTGACCCGAAGGTCGCTGTTGATGGCCGGGGCGGCCGCGCCCGCGCTGGCGGCCTCGGGACCCGCGCGGGCCGAAGCGCCGACCGAGATCACCGATCACCGGCAAGTCCGGTTGCAGGACACGCCGCATATCCGCGCCTACTACGACAGCGCCAAGGGCTGAAAGACGAGACCACCATGCTGAAGCGCAAGACCACCGCCCGCCCGACCCGCAAGGTTCCCCCTTCCGTCGACACGTCGGGCATAGATCGGCGGGGGTTCCTACGCGGCGCCGGCCTGACCATCGGCGGGCTGGCGGCCTCGGGGACGCCCGCGGGGCTGGTGCAGGCGCAGGACCAGTCCACGCCGGTGCCGACGGGACGTACCTACCACAAGACCATCTGCCAGTTCTGCTCGGTTGGGTGTTCCATGTGGGCCGAGGTCGAGAATGGCGCGTGGCTGGGCCAGGAGCCGTCGTTCGAAAGCCCGATCAACCAGGGCACCCACTGCGCCAAGGGTGCGGCGATGCGCGAGATCAGTCTGGGCGAGCGGCGGCTCAAGTATCCCATGAAGAAAGAGGGCGGCGAATGGGTCCGGATCTCTTGGGAGCAGGCGATCTCCGAGATCTCCGAGCGCCTCATGGCGATACGCGACGAGTACGGCCCCGACAGCGCCTACTGGCTGGGATCGGCCAAGTTCTCGAACGAACAGAGCTACCTGTTCCGCAAGTTCGCCGCCTATTGGGGCACCAACAACGTCGATCACCAGGCGCGCATCTGCCATTCGACGACCGTGGCCGGCGTGGCGAACACGTTGGGCTACGGCGCAATGACCAACACCTTCAACGACATCCGCAAGTCGAAATCGATCTTCATCATCGGCGGCAACCCGGCCGAAGCCCACCCCGTTTCGCTGCTGCACCTGCTGAACGCGAAGGAAAACGGCGCGAAGATGATCGTGGTCGATCCGCGCTTCACCCGCACCGCGGCCCACGCCCACGAATACGTCCGCATCCGTCCCGGATCGGACGTGGCCCTTCTGATGGGCCTGGTGCGCGAGGTGCTGGCGAACGGCTGGGAGGCGAAGGAATACATCGACCAGCGCGTCTACGGCCTGGAAGAAGTCCGCGCCGAGGCCGACAAGTGGACGCCAGAGGAAGTCGAGCGTGTCACCGACATCCCCGCCGAACAGCTTCGCAACCTTGCGCGCACATTGGCCGAGAACCGGCCCGGAACACTCATCTGGTGCATGGGCCTGACGCAGCACTCGATCGGGTCGTCCATGACCCGCGCGGCGACGATCCTGCAGCTCGTCCTTGGCAACATGGGCGTCTCGGGCGGGGGCGCGAACATCTTCCGCGGCCACGACAACGTGCAGGGCGCGACCGACCTCGGCGTCGCCTGCGACACGCTTCCGGCCTATTACGGCCTGGAACAGGGCGCGTGGAAGCACTGGTCGCGGGTCTGGGGCGAAAGCTACGACTGGCTGCAATCCCGCTTCGTGGACCGGGAGCTGATGGAGCGTCCCGGCATGCCGCTGTCGCGCTACATGGACGCGATCACCGAGGACCCCGAAGCGCTCGACCAGCCGCACCCGGTCAAGGCGATGATCTTCTGGGGCCACGCCGCCAACTCGATCACGCGCGGGGCCGACCAGCGCAAGGCGCTGGATACCGCCGAACTGCTTTGCGTCATCGATCCGCACCCCACTCAGGTGGCAATCATGTCGGAAAAGACCGACGGGCTTTACCTGCTTCCCGCCGCGACCACCGCCGAGATGCACGGCTCGGTCACGAACTCGTCCCGCTCGGTGCAGTGGCGCGACAAAGTGTTCGAACCGCTGTGGGAGTCGAAGACCGACTACGAGATCACCTACCTGCTGGCCCGCGCCCTGGGCTTCGAGGACCGGATGTTCCGCAACATCGCGGTCGAGGGCACCGAGCCGGTGGCCGAGGACATCCTGCGCGAGCTGAACAAGGGCACCTGGACCATCGGCTACACCGGCCAGTCGCCCGAACGGCTGAAGCTTCACATGAAGCACCAGGAGAAGTTCGACAGCATCACGCTGCTCGGCAAGGAAGAACCGGTCAAGGGCGAGTACTACTGCCTGCCCTGGCCCGCCTGGGGCACGCCGGAGCAAAGTCATTGCGGCACGCCCCTGCTCTACGACACATCTAAACCCGTGACGGAAGGCGGCCTGCCGTTCCGCGCGCGCTGGGGCGTGGAACACGAGGGCGCGAACCTGCTGGCCGAGGACAGCTTCACCGTCGGGTCCGAGATCCGCGACGGCTATCCCGAAGGCACGGTTGGCATGCTCGACGCGCTTGGCTGGGCGTCGGAACTGACCTCGCGCGAAAAGCTCGTCATCGCGGCGGTCGGGGCCGACCGGTTCTCGCTCCGGCTGCTCGACATGCCCGAGGACGAGGCACAGACCGCCTTCCGCGACCTCGAGCGCGAGGCCGAAAGACTGGCGCGCCGGGGCGAAAACCCGATCCGCGCCTTCGACGCCCTGTCCGGCGGATCCGAGAGCGGCCAGATCGAGGAGGCCTGGCAGGCCGGTGGCGGTAACAGCTCGAACAGCGAGGATCGTGCGCCGGTGCCGGAACGCTTCCCCGACTATCCCGAGAACGCCCTGACCGCGATCGAGGCCTACCTGGAAAACAACCCGGGCAGCGACCCCGAGGGCGAATTGAGCCTGCAGGACAAGATCGCGCGGGTGAACTGGAAGACCGACCTTTCGGGCGGGATCCAGCGCGTGATGCTGGCGCACGGCCTGGCCCCCTACGGCAACGGCAAGGCGCGCATGGTCGCCTGGAACTTCCCCGACGCGGTGCCGCTGCATCGCGAGCCGCTCTACACCACCCGCCGCGACCTTCTTCCGGAATACGCGACCTACCCGGACCGGCGAAAATGGCGTGTGCCGATGCTGTTCGAGTCGATCCAGGAAGTGAACCACGCCGACGAATTCCCGCTGATCCTGACCTCCGGCCGCCTGGTCGAGTACGAGGGCGGCGGCGACGAGACGCGGTCGAACAAGTGGCTGGCCGAGTTCCAGCAGCAGATGTTCGCCGAGATCAATCCCGCGGACGCCGAGGCGGCGGGCATCAAGGACGGACAGTTCGTCTGGATCGAGAACCCGCTGGGCGCGATCCGCGTGGCGGCCCTCGTGACCCGCCGCGTCGGCTCGGGGACGGTGTTCCTGCCATTCCACTTCGCCGGCATGTGGATGGGCGAGGACCTGACCGGGAACTATCCCGAAGGCGCCGCCCCCTACGTCTCGGGCGAGGCGGCGAACACGATCTGGAACTACGGATACGACGTCGTGACACAGATGCAGGAAACCAAGTGCTCCCTGTGCCGCATCCGACCAACCGGAGAAATGGCAATATGGCCCGACTGAAATTCCTTTGCGACACCGACCGGTGCATCGAGTGCAATGCCTGCGCGACGGTCTGCAAGAACGAGCACGAAGTGCCCTGGGGCATGGTGCGCCGCCGGGTCGTGACCATCGGCGACGGTGAGCCCGGCGAGAAGTCGGTGGCGATCTCGTGCATGCACTGCACCGACGCGCCTTGCGTGGCGGTCTGCCCCGTCTCGACCCTTTACCAGACCGATATCGGCGTGGTGCTGCACGACAAGGATACCTGCATCGGCTGCGGCTATTGCTACTACGCCTGTCCGTTCGGTGCGCCGCAGTTCCCCAAATCCACGCTGTTCGGATCGCGCGGCACGATGGACAAGTGCACCTATTGCGCCGGGGGCCCGGAAGAGAACGGATCCGAGGAGGAATACCGCAAATACGGCTCGAACCGGATCGCCGAGGGCAAGCTGCCGATCTGCGCCGAGGTCTGTTCCACCCGCGCGCTGCTGGCCGGAGACGCCGAGGTCGTGGGCGAGATCTTCAAGGAGCGCGTGATTTCGCGCGGCTACGGATCCGGCGCTTGGGGCTGGAAGACGGCATACTATCCCGAGGAGCGGTCATGAGCGTCTACGAGAACGAACCGGTCCGCGTGCGCGGGCAGGACTTCACGGGCTACCGTATCGCGGGCGCCATCGCGGCCGTGCTGCTGCTGATCGCGCTGGCGGTGCAGGTCTGGATGCTGTTCGACGGCTTCAACCGGACCTCCCCCGAGGTGCGATGGGGCGTCAATGCCGAGGAAAACGGCGGCAGCGCCCTGGCATCGCAGCTCTTGCAGAACCGCACGCGCCTGCAGAACGAACGCTTCCTGACCGGCCCGTCGCCCGACGGCCCCGGTGAGACCTTCAAGATCGGGCCCGAGGTGCTGCTGGACAGTGTCGAGATGGACGACCCGGAGAGCATCCTGACCGAAAGCTGGCGTATTCCCAGCGACGAGACCTCGGCCATCCTGCGCCAGTCGGACCGTGTCATCGGCGTCTCGTCCCTGCCCTACGTGAACGCCAACCTGTTCGAGCGTCCCTTCGCCCGCGACTGGCGCTTCGGCCTGGCCGACGTGGCGACGCATATCGGGGCCTTCGCGATCCTCGGGTTTTCCCTGATGCTCGCCCTGCTCCTGGCGATCCGCGGGCGGGTGCCCATCGCGGAAGGCAAGTCCGGCAAGAAGGTCAAGCGCTTCAACATCGTCGAACGCGCGACGCACTGGATGACGTCGGCGTCCTTCATCCTGCTGGCGTTGACCGGCATCTCCATCGCCTACGGCGACACCCTGATCCGTCCCTTCGGCCACGATTTTCTTGGGGCGGTCGGCTGGCTGGCGACCTGGGGGCATGCGCTTTTCGTGACGCCCTTCGTCCTGGGCCTGGCGATCATGTTCGTCATGTGGGTGAGCAAGAACATTCCCTCGAAACTCGACATCGCGTGGCTGAAGCGCGGTGGCGGGTTCTTCAGCGACACGCCCGATCATCCGTCGGCCCGCAAGTTCAACGCGGGCCAGAAGCTCATCTTCTGGTCGGCGATCCTCGGCGGTGGGGCGATGATCGTGACCGGCTTCTTTCTGCTGTTCCCGTTCTACTTCCTCGGGCTCGAAGCGATGAGCTGGATGATGCTGCTGCACGCGGTCTTCGCGGTGCTGCTGATCGCGATCTTCATCGGTCACATCTATATCGGCAGCGTCGGCATGCAGGGCGCCTTCTGGGCCATGTGGAACGGCGAGGTCGATCGCAACTGGGCCCGGGAACACCACGACCTGTGGCTCGACGAGGTCGAAGGGAGGGCTTCGAAATGATCGGTTTCCTGTCCGGAACGACAATCGCGGCGGTCCTCGCGGTTGGGACCTACATCGTCATGACGACTTTTTCCGTCACGTCGATCGAGAGGGTGAACAACCCCTCGCTGAACGTAGGCGATCTCGACTACCGGTACACGAGCTCGCACTGAGCGCGCGTCGCAGCGTCCGCCGACACGGCGGTGGCGTCCCTGTGCAATCTCACGCCGCAGGAACTTGCATTGACATCGAGACTGGAATCCAAGGCCGCTTGAGGTCAGATACCAACCGACGGATTCTCCCAAAGAATGGAGGGAGATCGGGTCTCAGGTCAGTGCGACTTGGCCTGCGCCGATATGCTCAGTCGTCTAGCGCGCTTGAGCATTTCTGGCTGATTGCGTCATTCATCACACGGGTATTGCACCCGCAATGTCTCCCATATCAGTTCGCCAGCCTCTTGCTCGCCTTTCTCCGGGCCTTGCGACAACACCTCAAGGACAGCCTCGACCATCTGCGCGCTTTCAACACGACCCGGAAGGCAAATACCGATCATCCGAGCAACCTCATATGTGTTGCGAGTCGGATCTGTTGGTGTCGCGTGACCTTGCATTATGAGAGCGCCCCAGATCTGACCATGGATTTGGCCGATTATGTAGCCAAGGCAATATCCAGTGCTTAGCTGATCTTGGTGAGCCGAGCACAGCTCGTGCAAGCGGCTGCCGGACATTAGAGTTTCAGACGCGCTGGTGAGAGCGGGCGCAGCCACCGCTAGGTCAGTTCCGAGAAGCGTAATCAGGTTCACGATTTCACTCCATGTCAGCCAAACAAAACCTGCATCGACAAACGCCGAACCTTCAAACTTAGCTCTAAGCGCTTTTCACCGCGTCACCTATCGGTCACAGAACGAACGCCACGATAGGAGCAACCCGCAACGTAGGCTCCATTCGCGAAAGACTTGGTCGGGATGCGGATATAGTACATGGACTCGACCAGCAGCAAACCGGCATGCATACGTACCTATGGACGGCTCGTGACTAGTCGCGTGGATAATCCGACCAGGGGTGCGTCGCCGTGCAAGTGAAAGTGAAAGTCTCGTGCCCTGCTACTCTGGGCAGGGAAAGGCGTTTTGCAGCGAGCGCCATACTATCAACCGGGCTGACTCATGTCGTAGCTCCGGGAACTCATCCATGTAATTCACCACTACCGCAACCAGCTGCTCGTTGGACGCCTCTGACGGCGTGCAGTGCGTCAAGCTCGAAGAAATGGCCGAATTAAGGTCTGATACGCTAGCGTCGGGCATCGTTCCTCTCAACGCCAGCATAGCACCCCAGCTTTGCCCTTCCACCTGAGCAACAACGTATCCGACGCAAAACCCTGCGAACACCAGATCATCCTGAGCGGTGCATGTGCGATATGACTCGTTCCCTGAGATCTGCTGCGCCGGTAACGGCGGCGGGGCCAAGGAAAGAGCGCAGGTTGTCATAGCAACTATCGCGTTGCCAATGGCTCTTAGCTTTCTGCACGTCATGCTCCCACGTTGGCGAGCCATGTGTTGAGGGTCAAGGTTACACGTCGGCAAGCATCAAGCTTCGGCTTGGCGGTCAAAATGGGGGACGCGGTAAGCCACCTTAAGTACACCTTCCTGAATTTAAATGTATTTATCAAATTTCGTGGCGGAGCGAAGGGAGCGCCTGAAAACTCTGCTGGAAGTAGCGGTCGGGATCCATTCTGAAATCGGCGAATCCAAGGAGGTTCTGTTCAACACCCGTGCCTACGCTTGCTTGCGCTCATTGAGAAACAAAGCATGATCAAAACAGATACAAACCAAGAGCATTATGTCCGCCATTGCCAGTTCATGGCCACAGAGGATGGTCAGCGCGACGCCGTCTGTCGAGCTCTATCCGAAGAAATCCTCCTTGAAACGATCAATCTGGTGCATCCGCTCGTGAAGGATTGTGACGATGCCGATATCGCCATTCGACAGGTGCCTCCAATACACGAAATGTCGCTCGTACCGCAAGAAATACCCCTCCACTCCGAATTCGGCTGGCACGGCCAGCGAATGCACACCGCGCGTTTCGATCTGCTCGAACGCGGCGAACAAGCCCGTGATGTAGGTCTCGGCCTGCGCCTCGCCCCACGTGTCACGCGTGTATCGATAGATTTCGTCGAGACGGACGGACGCCGCCTCCTGGATCCGGATCGCCATGCGCTCAGATCCGGTTCCGGACGATCACCTCGGCGGCCGTCAGGGGCTTGTAACTCTCCTCGGGCGCGGCGAAGGCACGGTTCAACTCGGCCTTCAGCCGATCGAACGCCTCACGCTCGACGCGCTCCTTGTCGCGACGGATCAGATCGCGGATGTACTCGCTGACGTTCTCATAGGCGCCGTCCTCGCCGACATTGGTCGCGACGAACTCGCTGAGCGCGCCGCTGACGCGCACGGTCATGGTGGTGGTCCGAGACATGGCGCTCTCCCTAGGTCGTGTGTGTTCAAGATAACCAATATCGAACACGAAACAAGGGGCACGCTCGCCGGGTGGCGGTCCTGCCTACCCTTCTCCATCCTCGAGAACCAGGCGATCTGCCATCGTCAGCAACAGAACCAGCACAACGTCCGAATGCCGCGCGAGCGACACCAGGTGCTCGCCGCTCGGCCCACGCTCGCCTGCGAACCAGTATTTCACCGTCCTCTCGCTGGCCCCAGTCCACCTCATGGCGGACTTGATCGCCCGGTGGGTCGATCCGAGTTCCGCGTGCAACGCCATCGCCACGGCCGCGCGATAATCGCCCGGAACATCCTCGGGGTGCACAAATGTGCCCATCTTCGGCACAACTGTGCCCATCTTCACCCGCATCTTCATGTGTTTCTCCGCTAAATGTCTGGAGAGACATGAAAACCGCAGAATCCGTCTGCGCCCGTGACGGGCCGGTCTGGAAAGCTGCGGCGGGCATCCGCACTTCCGAAGGTGAGGAATATGAACGGCAGAACCGGAACGCCGGCGCATGGACGCATGAGAGGGCCAATGCGCCTCGCCGCCCGCCGAGGCACAGCGCGGCACCCGCAACGGGCTTGCCGGGGCTTCGCGCTGTGAACAGGGGCACGGTGAATGGCAGGTCAAAGCGGCAACACAGGAGCGGGTAGCACGGCGGCCGAACAAGACGTCCCAGCTGTCGCCTACGTCCGGATGTCGACAGACCACCAGAAATACTCGACCGAAAATCAGCTGGACGTCATTCGCAAGTATGCCGAAACCCGCGGCCTGACGATCCTGCGAACTTTCGAGGACTCCGGGCGATCCGGCCTGCGGCTCGATGGCCGGGAGGCCTTGCAGAACCTGATGGCCGAGGTCCAATCCGGCCAGGCCGATTTCAAGGCGATCCTCGTTTATGATGTCAGCCGCTGGGGCCGGTTTCAGGATGCCGACGAGGGCGCCTATCACGAGCACGTCTGTTCCCGCGCCGGGATCCGGGTCCACTACTGCGGCGAGCAGTTCGAGAACGACGGCAGCATCGGCTCGAACCTCCTGAAAACCGTGAAGCGGGTCATGGCCGGCGAGTACAGCCGCGAGCTGTCGGTGAAGGTCTTCGCCGGGCAGTGCCGCCTGGTGGAACTCGGCTATCGCCAGGGCGGTGCCGCCGGATACGGCCTGCGTCGAGTGCTGATCGACGAGCATGGCAATCCGAAGGGCGAGCTGTCGCGCGGCGAGCAAAAAAGCCTCCAGACCGACCGCGTGATCCTGGTGCCCGGCCCCGAGGAGGAGCAGCGGGTCGTTCAGCGCATGTACGAGATGTTCGTCAACGAGGGGCGGCCGGAGAGCGAGATCGCGGAGGTCCTCAACGGGGAAGGACACCGGACCGATCTTGATCGGCCTTGGACCCGGGCGACTGTCCATCAGGTGCTGACCAACGAAAAGTACATCGGGAACAACGTCTTCAACAAGGTGTCGTTCAAGCTGAAGCAGCGCCGTGTTGTGAACCCACGGGATATGTGGATCCGAGCGGAGGGCGCGTTCCCGGCTATCGTCGACAAGGCCCTTTTCCTGCGGGCTCGGGAAATCGTCGACGCCCGCAGCCGCCATTTCTCCGACGAAGAACTTCTCGATGCCTTGCGCGCGATCCTCAAGCGGCAAGGCATGCTCTCGGGGCTGATCATCGACGAGGAGGATGATCTTCCGTCCTCGAGCGCCTACCGCAGCCGCTTCGGCAGCCTGCTCCGCGCCTACCGGCTGATCGGCTACGAGCCAGACCGCGACTACAGCTATATCGAGATCAACCGCGCTCTGCGACAGGCGCATCCGCAGGTGGTGGCCGAGATCATCGCCGGGGTCACGCGGCACGGCGGGCGGGCTGTCCAGGACCCGGATACCGACCTTATTCGCGTCAACGACGAGTTCACCGTGTCCATCGTGCTGGCCCGCTGCACGGCGACGGCGGCCGGCTCGCTGCGCTGGCGCATCCGTCTCGACACCGGCCTGGTTCCCGACATCACGATCGCCGTGCGCATGGACGAGGTGAACGAGGTACCGCGCGACTACTACGTGCTGCCCAGCATCGACATGACCTTCGGGAAGCTGAAATTCGCCGAGCAGAATGGGCTCGCGCTGGACGCGTACCGGTTCAACACGCTCGATTTCTTCTACGCGCTCGCCTCGCGGGCCAGGATCGCGGAGGTGGCGTGATGCCCGACGACATGGAGCCGACCAGCCAGAAGCAGGTGACCCTGATCCCTTGTGACCGGATCCGGATCCTCAACCCCCGCGTCCGAAATCGGCGCACCTTCGAGGCGATGGTGGAGAACATCTCGCGCATCGGCCTGAAGCGACCGATCACCGTGGCGCCGCGCGCCGGGACGGACCCGCAGGAGTATGACCTCGTCTGCGGTCAGGGCCGCCTCGAGGCCTTCATCGAACTCAAGCAGGACAACATCCCGGCCATCGTGATCGAGGCCGACGAGAGCGATTGCCTCGTCATGAGCCTCGTGGAGAACTGCGCAAGGCGGCAGCACAACCCGATCGATCTGATGCGCGAGATCGGCTCGCTTCGCGAACGCGGCTACAACGACCGCCAGATCGGCGAGAAGATCGGGGTCTCCTACGAATACGTGAACATGATCGCCGGGCTGCTGGAGAAGGGCGAGGAGCGCCTCGTCTCCGCCGTGGAGACTGGACTGCTGCCGCTCAACCTCGCCATCCAGATCTCCAAGACCGACGCCAAGGGCGCGCAGAAGGCGCTGATGGACGCCTACACTCAGAAAAAGCTGCGTGGCCGGAAGCTGACGCTTGTGCGCCGCCTGATCCAGCAGCGCGAGCTCCGCGGGCCCCAGATCAAGAGCAATGCGCTCGGGCGGAGGGTGGCGAAACGCGCGCTGACCAGCGAGGGACTTGTCCGAGCCTATCAGCAGGAGGCGGCACGTCAGAAACTGCTGATCAAGAAGGCCGAACTCGCGCAGAGCCGACTCATGTTCGTGCGGGAGGCCTTCCGGAAGTTGTGCGCGGACGAGCACTTCATGACGCTGCTGCGGGCCGAGGGTCTGGAGACGATGCCCGCCGATCTCGCGCAGGCGGTTACCGACGGACCCTTGTCATGAAACGGGGTGCGGACAAACGCGCGGCCAGCGTCAATCACGGCTTCGAAGACGACTGTGTCACGCTGCCGATCGACGTGATCTTGCCCCTGCGAACCCTCGGCAAGAGCGCAAAATCCAGCCGAAAGTACCGGCAGATCGTCGCCTCCATCGCCCAGATCGGGATCGTCGAACCGCCAGTCGTCGTCCCGAACCCCGACAAATCCGCCACCTGGTTGTTGCTCGACGGGCACCTGCGGATCGAGGCTTTGAAGGATGACGGCGTGCAAGAGGTGGAATGCCTCGTGTCCACCGACGATGAGGCGTTCACCTACAACCGGCAGGTCAGCCGCCTTGCGCCGATCCAGGAGCACAGGATGATCCGCAAGGCGATCGAGCGCGGCGTACCCGAGGAGAAGATCGCAGCCGCGCTCGATCTCGGCACGCGCAGCATCCAGAAGAAGATCAAGCTGCTCGATGGCATCTCCGAGGAAGCCATTGCCATCCTGAAAGACAAGCCTGCTACGGGCGCCGTGTTCGACGCGCTTCGCAAGATGAAGACCATGCGCCAGATCGAGGCTGCCGAGCTTCTGGTCAACGCGAACAACTACTCCGTCGCCTACGTGAAGGCGATCCTCGCCGGCACGCCACAGGCACAGCTTGTCGAGTCGTCCAAGCCGAAGAAGGTAAAAGGCATCACACCCGAGGCGATGGCGCGGATGGAACAGGAGCTGGCCCGCCTGCAGGAGGGCATCGCCTCGATCCAGGACACGTACGGCCAGGATCACCTGCATCTGACCGTGATCAAGGCTTACGTCAGCAGGCTGCTCGGGAACGCCAGGGTCGTTCGTTACCTCATGCAGACGCGACCCGAATTCCTGTCCGAGTTTCAGACGATTGCCGAGTTGGACTCCGTCATGCCGGCCGACGCGGAATAGCTGGCACGGCAGACTTGATGGGGACCCGGACCCGATAAGCGCGGGGACCGCGGGAGACGCCGGACTGTGGGCCGGATCGAGCGCGGCGGTGGGGATGGCGGCGAACCCGCTCGGGGCCCACCAGGCTGGCTTGAGTTTTCGCCGGCCGCGCGGCCGCGCTCGTGGCTGCGTTTCTTCGGGGCGTGTCGGAGGCCGGGCAACTTCGGCACGCCCACCCGCCATTTCTTCTCGCTACTACTCGGTTGCGACTGAACAGAACACGATCAAAGCAAATACAAAGCGGGAGCAAAGTGTCCGACCGAGACTTTCAAACGCATGATTCTAAGGGGAATCGTAGCCATCGGTTATTGCTGTGAATCCTATCGTAATCCCGCGAAATCGGAGGAGGTGGGATTCGAACCCACGGTAGGCTTTCACGCTTTCTCTACTTAACTTTAGGCCTCTACAGGCCCAAACGTGTGTGGTAATCGTGTGTGGTTTTATGGGAGGCAGCCTTGCCAAGATACCTGCAGAAAAGACGCCGAGTCTGGTATGCCGTTCTTGAGATACCCAAGAGCCTGAGGCCCAAGTTCAGGGGCAAGCCACGCTTCGTTAAGTCTCTGCAGACAGAGAGCCAGACAGAGGCTGAGAGACTGGTTTTAGGCGTAGTCGCCACATGGAAAACGCTACTTGAAGCCCAGCGCAACGGGCTGCCGTCAGAGGACGCTATAAAGGCTCTACAAGTGCAGGCTGAAGACCTGCGCCAGCAAGGCTGGGCTAAGCAGGAGATCGCTTTCTACCAAGAAGGCTTGGGCGACCTCTTTGAAGACGACGGCTTGAGGGAGGCTGCTGCAGCCATCCACGGGTGCGAGACAACCTTGGCGCTGCACATTGACGAGTATGTCGCCAAGACCGATGGCACCCCCAAGACCAAGGATATGAAGGCAGCAGACGTACGCCGGTTCGCAGAGAGGTTTCCATACTCCGGTGACGTAACGCGGCTGGCGGTCATCGACTGGGTAGAAAAAGACCTTATGACAGAGGCGGGCCTATCGGGCGCTACTGCAAGAAGGATCATATCAGCATGTCGAGGATACTGGGCTTACCTGGAACGGCATCACGGGATGGACACGCCGGAACCCTTTGAGAAGGTCGTGCCCAGCGCGCCGCGCAAGAAGACGAAAAAGGACGTTCAGGGGCGCAGAAAGCACTTCACGCCCTACGACTACCAAAGACTGCTTCAAGCCTCTCAGCGACGCTCTCAGGCGCTCTCAGCCCTAATCCAGCTAGGCGCACACACCGGAGCAAGAATAGAGGAGCTATGCTCACTCAAGCTGGAAAACGTCAGCGAAGATCGTTTCGAGATCGAAGACGCGAAGACTTCTGCAGGCATCAGAGAGATACCAATACATCAGCATATCATAAAGCTGGTGGCGCAACTCAAGCGTCAAAGCACCGATATGTATTTGCTGTCTGGGTTGACCTTAAACAAGTACGGTGATCGTTCCAACGCCATTGGCAAGCAGTTTGGCAGACTGAAAACTGAGAAAGGATATGCCCGTGATTACGTATTTCACTCCCTCAGGAAGGGTGTTGCCACCCAGCTAGAGACCGCAGGAGTGCCAGAGAACGTGACCGCAAGACTTCTAGGTCATGACCTCAAGACGATGAGCTACGGATTGTACTCAGGGGGTGTCACCTTCGAAGTGTTAGAAGAGGCGCTTGGCAAATTGAAATGGGACTAAGGGATCTGGCTGAAAAACCTCAGCTGGACCTAGGACGCAAAGTAAGCAGGAGCATGGGAAAAATCGTCAGATTAGGCCGGTCCAAGGCCTACCGGGTACACCACCCCCTTGCACTCGCTTAGTCTGTCAATCAGGACCTCTCGGTTATGAACATCGGCAATCGGTTCGCAACCGTTTCTTTCCCACGCTCTTGAGTGACTGAAGGTCGTATAAGAAGCGGCCACCCCATGCTATCACAATAGCCCTCAAAGGTAACCCGAAGTTGATGCGCTACCGCTGGAGCTTCACTCTCTGGCACAATGACCCCGTCATGTAGTATATAGGTGGGCCGCCCCATGTACATGCGGCCATGAGCTAATCGCGTCATGATCTCGCTCTCATGAAAACTGAGGGTGTTGCTATCCAAGGCATCGCGCTTCAGGTCATTAAGACATGGCAACATTCTCCGAAGATGTTCCAGCAATTCCTTGTAGCGTTTAGTTCCCCTAAATCGCGTTGGCTCCCCCTTGCTGTTCTTTGATGACACTTCTGCCAGCCCCATCTCATAGTCAGGGAAACCCGCCTGCTTCCTTGCTTTCCCTGCACCTATCAATCGAACAATCATGTCCTTGATTTCGGTCTTTGTAAAATCCTCAGTGATCAAGGTTTCGTAGGGATTTAATACCTCTCGCTCCCACCAACTCGGATGCACCTTGCCGGTCATTGCAGTTAGGATCGTTGGGTTACAGGCACTTACATCAACCTCAACAATACGCTCGCCGTTTAGAGTATACTTTGCCCGTTCTGTTGCTGGCTCATTGGTGTAGGCGCACTGATAGCGCCCACCCACGTCTTGATCATAGGAATTGAATGACCTTTTGCCGTATCCCAACTCAGCACCCTCAGGGGTCACCAACGGCATGGCCGCATGCCAGTCGCGCAACTCTATGAACTGCTGATAAATCGGAGAGCTCTCATCGACAGCAACCGTTTGTGTGTCCTTGCTCTTGTTGCGCCTTACTGTCGCTGTCACTGGGTTGAGGTAATTACAATTCGTGAAAGACAATTCGGTTGAGGCAACTTTACACAAGAGGCTTTCAGAGACTTCAAAAAGCTCTGCCTTGCTATCGAAGCCAAATCCATCGCTGTCATTGTAGTGGCCGCGCACCTTGATGAGCACACCGCTTTCGACCAGAGCCTTACGGAAACGCAGAATCACTTTTGACCCGATCTGTGTTCGATTGTGCCAGTGGTTACGGTTTCCCCTGAAAATGAAGTTCCTTTTTCCAGTCTTTTGCATCCTACGAACAGCGCTCAAGAAGTTTGCAGCCAGGCACGCTCTATGTCTATTGAGGGTTGCACCCTTATCTTTGCCAAGAGGGAGGCCACCTCTTTGATGTAAGGTTTCTAGCAGCTCCCACACTAGATCATTGGTAGCCTCATGGTCAGGGTTGACGTCCTGAGAGATGAAAAAGAACTCTGGATTATCCATACGCAATCCCCATCAAAAAGGTGCTTAATAGAGCCTCTTGAAGAAGGAGACTTGGGCAAGTAATATATATTATTATAGATAAAACCAACAGTGGTAACTATAGCGCTGAACAAAAGGCCAACAAGAACAAAGAAAGAGCGAATAGGGGTAACTCTGACTATAGTCGTCACCTCTTATAGCGGGCCGCGTGAGTCGATCCGCAACATGATACGAAGTTTGAAGAGCCACCATCCCCCTCGAGGTGAAGCAATCCACTACACTTATCCTAACAACCCGCTTGCCCCATTTGCAGCTACGCTACACAGCGAGGACGATATGGTATGCGCCGAACGATTGAGGCACAAAATATTGCGAATCCGTAACGCGTTTGGCCAAAAATAAAACTGGGCGAAAGCCGTCTGGGAGGGAGTAGGGTGTGGTGTAACTTCATTGGATGTTGGACTGCCTGGCTCATTCCCTCGGAGCTATGATTTCCACGGAGGAGGCGGCATGTTCAGTGGACTTTTGGCACTGAATTATCGGGGCTACCTCTTGGCAGGAGGCTCTTCCCGAAGCTTCGATATCGAGCCGTCGCAGAGTGAGCAGAACGTCTCAATAGACCTAGGCTCACAGATTCTCGCAAAAACTGTCTCATAAGCCTTGCCGGGAGACCCTTATGATGCAAATATCAAATCAATCTAAGAGTCTTATGAGAAGGTAGCGCGGGATGCTGGTCGGATACGCGAGAACATCAACGGTAGAACAGGGAGCTGGCTTGGAGGCCCAGATTAGAGACCTCAAGTCCCACCGCTGTGACGAGGTCTATCAGGAGCAGGTCTCTTCTGTGGGAGAGAGGCAGCAGCTTGAAGCCGCTATCAGGTCGCTCAGGCAGGGGGACAAACTAGTGGTCTGCAAGCTGGACCGACTTGCAAGATCAGTGCGCCACCTGGGCGAACTCCTAGAGACACTGGAGACCAAGGGAGCAGGTCTGGTTATTCTTTCGATGGGCGGCCAGCAGGTAGATACAACGACTGCCACTGGTAGGATGATGTTGAACGTCATGGCCTCTGTGGCACAGTTCGAGCGGGAGATGATGCTGGAGCGCCAGAAGGAGGGCATTGCCAAAGCCAAGGCTGAGGGAAAGTACACTGGCAGGAAACCGACAGCCATGGCTAAGGCCGAGAGCGTGAAAGCACTTCTTGCTTCGGGTATGAGCAAAGCTAAGGTCTGTGAGCAGGTGGGCATCTCGCGGGCAAGTCTATACCGGATCCTGCAAGCAAGTGCTGCTTAGGCGATAGCATTCAGTATCAATCGGTCGGTCTCAGTGGCAGGGTCCCTCTGAGATCCTATAAATGGGAGCAACATCGACGCACACACGCCTCTAAATCCGAAAAAATGTAAAATCGGGGCAAACCACTCTATACCTGAGTTTTACCCGTCTTGACGACGAAACTACACGGCAACCCATAGGTCGATAACCGTCAATCCCGAAGCAATGCTATGTCAAGTTGCCTCAGAGGCTTTGCAATGTCCTCGATCTGAAAATCCTTCTTGGGATCAGTCAAATTGACCGCCCTGGTAAAGCCAGATCGGCGCAGCAAATCTAACAACTCTTTTCGCTCCTCAATCGTATGAGATTGAGCATTCCACTCAATCGCGCACAAATTGCATCTACCAAGACTTCTCTCCCCACCACGCAGAACTTCAATCTCCCACCCCTCAACATCTATGAATAAATCAAATAGCTCATCTCCCTCTAGGAAATCATCAAGTGTTGCAACGGGAACATCAATGAACCCTTGACCGAAATCCGTTTTAAACGAATGCCTGCCAACACTCATTGGATTAATGTTGAGAGGAAGTTTTCCCTCCTCACTTCCCACCGCCGCCATATGGGCCGACATGCCCTCATAGCCCAGCAGATTCACCTGTAGCAAAGAAAAGTTCTGCGGGTGAGGCTCAAAGCAATCAATTCTTTGATACTTCCCAGAGTGAGCAATAAGTCTTGCCGTTGTACCGACATTTGCGCCAACGTTTACAATCCTGTCGGATCCTGTCTCAAAGCCTAGAAAATTATCCACAATTTCTGAGCCGTAATAATGCCCCTTGATGAAGCTTTCGATGATAGAGCGAGAGTTTGCAGGGACAAAAACAGGGCCGCACTTGGTATCGAAGCAGACACTCGATACTTCATGGCCTTGGAGCAGCCGAATAAACTCTTTCGGTTCATTGCCGATCATGCGCGCTCCCGCCCTGATCAGAAACCTTTTGAAGACATTCATGGTGCAGGCTGGCCTATAAATAGAGTATTGGCAGTCAATTTTCGACCCAGGAACTTTTACCGTCAACTATTTCCTTTTTCAGGCCGCTCTCCTCCCTGAAGGCGCGGCCAATATCTTTAATCAAGAATTTTCCGCTGTCAGAGATAATCCTGTTACGAAACTTACTGGTGAAATTTCGGAGCTCTACGTTTTTTCCATCGTACAATTGCTTTTCCGGATCTAGCGAAACGTCCATCATAGACCCACACGCCCTTGCAAAATCTCGCTCGAGGAATGAGGGGCTGGTTGTGAATACTGGCTCGTTGGCGAGATATTCGCGTCCAAAGTTGAGACCAAGAAATTTGCGTCGCCTCCACTTGCAGTGAAAAGGAACCTGAGGCGACCAATTCTTCTCTCGAGTCAAAATGGAAACCTGCCGGACTTCAGTCGAAAAATATGGTAGTACCATGTCTTCGGAGATTTGGGTTTCTGCGATCCAATCATCTTCCAAATGAAAGCAGAAGGGGGAGCGAACTGACTGCCACAACCAGCTTACAGCACTAGTAAATGATGGCATTTCCGGCTTGCGAATAATCGCATTTGGGAAGAAGCCGAGCACAATCTCCTCAGCTTGAGACACCTCCCTCTCACCGCCTTGAAATCTGTCGATGTTCACGAAGATGTTGGTCAGCCGGAAATTACTTAAGACATTACTTGAAAAACTCTTCAATGTTTTTTCCAGAAGAATCGGCCGAGCTCCGGATACCAGTAAAAGATCCATCTCTGTGGATCGCTCAAAGGTTTGCAAGGCTTCACTCCTCCACTTAGTGCCCGGCAAGGACGCAGTTGCATACCGTAGTTGTCTCTTTGTGGCATGTATCCGGCTACTCAGAAAGACCTATACGGCGCGGTAGGCCGCCTTGTAGCTCGCCTCAAGCCTCCATCTGGTGCCAGAGGGGCCTCCACCGGTCTTGGAAACCCTCCCACTCAGAGAGCGCCCCGTATGTGGCCAACGTGTGTGGTAGGCGTGTGTGGTAGTAATTTCGGCACTCTGTGAATTTATATATATTACAGAGCCTTAAGGCGGCCTTGCAAAAATGGCGGAGGAGGTGGGATTCGAACCCACGGTAGGCTTTCACCTACGTCGGTTTTCAAGACCGGTGCAATCGACCACTCTGCCACTCCTCCGACGCAGACGTGCTAGCGCCTCGGCGGCGTGATGGGAAGGGTCGCGGCGTGAAATCGCGCGGGCGGACGCGAAGTGCTTTGCAGCGCGGGGCGGAGCCGCTATCATCAACGACAAAAGGCCCGACAAGGGCCAACCGGGCAGCAATCAAGACATCTCGGGCGGCCGCGTGCCGCCGGGTCGAGGACAGGCATGAATCTTACGCGATCCATTTTCCGACCGCTCTCCCTTGCCATTGCGGCTCTGGCCCTGGCGGGATGCGTTGGCGGCGACGGTCCCTTCGGCGGCGGACGTGACGGCGACGCTCCGGGATCCCGCACGACCGAGTTGGTCGAGCGTGACGTCGAGGCGCCCGAAGTGTTCCAGGTGACCGAGCCGGGCCTCTGGGACGGGCGCCCGTCGCTGGGCGGCGTCTGGGTGGCCCATCCCGACGTGGACGAACCCGAGCGCGTGATCATCCGCAACGAAAGCAATGGCAATTTCGTGATCGGTGCCCTGTTCCGCCGCGAGCGCGAGAACCCGGGCCCCCGGTTGCAGGTCAGCTCGGACGCGGCCGAGGCGCTTGGCATGCTGGCGGGTGCACCGACCACGCTGAACGTGACCGCGCTGCGGCGCGAGGAGTCCTCGGCCGAGCCGGCGACGACCGAGACCACCGTGACCCCCGAGACGGACGCGGCCGAGGCCGATACCGAGAGCCTGTCGGCCCCCGACACGATCGCGGCCCAGTCGCTGGACGCGCCCGCCGCCAGTGAGGCGCCGGCCAGCCAGCCGACCGAGACGGCGCCGGTGCGCCCCGTTTCGAGCCTTGACAAGCCCTTCATCCAGATCGGCATTTTCAGCGTGCAGGACAACGCCCAGAACACCGCGCAATCCCTACGCGGGATCGGGGTCGTGCCGACGGTTAAAGAGCAGACCACCCAGGGCAAGACGTTCTACCGCGTGATCGTCGAGCCGGCGACCAACAGCGCCGACCGTGCCGCCGTTCTCGCGAAAGTGAAAGAGCTGGGCTTCGAGGATGCCTATTACGTGTCGGGCTGATACACCGGTTTCCGACTCGTTAAACGCCGCTACGAAAGGGCCACCAGATGACACGCCTGTTCCGGATCCTTTGGGCCGTTCCGGCCATCATGATGGCCGGCGCCGCCCTGGCGCAGGCCGAGTTCGACACCCGCGCCGGATCCGCCTGGGTCTATGACGTGGGCACCGGCACGGTGCTGATGGAGAAGAACGCCGACGTGCCCCTGCCGCCCGCGTCCATGTCGAAACTGATGACACTGAACATGCTGTTCGAGGCCCTGGGCGACGGGCGCGTCAGCATGGACACGCGCTTCGGCGTGTCGTCGCGCGCCGCCGCGCTGGGCGGGTCCTCCATGTACCTGACCGAGAACGACCGCCCCACGGTCGAGGAGCTGATTCAGGGCATCATCGTGCAGTCGGGCAACGACGCATGCGTCGTGGTGGCCGAGGGCCTGGCCGGCAGCGAGGACGCCTTCGCCCGCCAGATGACGGCGCGCGCCCGTGACCTGGGCATGACCCAGTCGACCTTCGCCAACGCCTCGGGCTGGCCGAACCCGAACCATCGCATGTCCATGCACGACCTGGGCATCCTTGCCACGCGGCTGATCACCGAGTTTCCGGATCTCTACGGTTACTTCGCACAGAAGACCTTTGAATATGACGGGCGCGTTCCCGCGAACCACAACAACCGCAACCCGCTCCTGGGGCTGGGCATCGGCGCGGACGGGCTGAAGACAGGCCACACGCAGGAAGCGGGTTACGGGCTGGTCGGCTCGGCGGCCCAGGGCGACCGGCGCGTGGTCTTCGTGATCTCGGGTCTCGACTCCGAGAAGGCGCGCGCCGAGGAAGCCGAGCGCATGGTCAGCTGGGCCTTCCGCCAGTTCGTCGAACGCCAGGTCGTGTCCAAGGGACAGTCCGTGGCGATGGCGGACGTCTGGCTAGGCAACACGGCGCAGGTGGGTCTCGTGGCGGCCAACGATGCCGAGATGCTGATCCCCGCCCTGTCTCAGGACAGCATGGTGGCCGAGGCGAAATTCACCGGTCCGATCCAGGCGCCCATCGCCGAAGGCCAGCAGATCGGCACGCTGGTCATCAAGGTCGAAGGGCTTCCCGACACCGAGATGCCGCTCCTGGCCGACCGGGCCGTGTCCGCGGCGGGCTTCGTTCCGCGGCTGAAGACGGCGGCCGGCGTGCTTTTCCGCCAGTTGCTGGGCGCGACCGGCGCGGATGAGCTTGCGGCCGCCGCCGAAGAAGCCGTCGCCGACGCCGCAGCGGCCGTCACGCCCCAGTGACGCAGGACGGCCTGTTCCTGAGCTTCGAGGGCATCGACGGGTCGGGCAAATCCACACAGGCGCGGATGCTCGCCGACCGGCTGCGTGCCGAGGGGCGCGAGGTCGTGCTCACACGTGAACCGGGCGGGTCGCCCGGCGCCGAGGAGATCCGCCGCCTGGTGCTGGAAGGCGATCCCGACCGCTGGTCGGCCGAATGCGAATTGCTGCTTTTCACCGCCGCGCGGCGTGACCACCTGGAACGGCTGATCCGGCCCGCGCTGGCGCGCGGCGCCACCGTGATCTGCGATCGCTTCGCCGACAGCACGCGCATGTACCAGGGGCTGTCGCGGGCCGATCTGCGGGCGCAGGTCGACGCGCTCCACGACATGATGATCGGCATCGAGCCCGACCGCACCTTCCTGATCGACATGGACCCCGAGACCGGCCTCGCCCGCGCACTGGGGCGCCAGGGCGCCGAGGAACGGTTCGAGAGCTTCGGCGCCGAGATGCAGGCAAGGATGCGCGCGGGCTTTCTCGCCCTGGCAAAGGAGGCGCCGGGTCGCTTCCGCGTCATCGACGGGGACCGCGCCGCCGAGGCCGTGGCGCAGGACGTCTGGGCCGCGCTGCCATGAGCGAGGAAGAGCAATACGAACCCGACCGCGTCGAGGGCGTCCCCCACCCGCGCCACACCGCGCGGCTGTTCGGCCAGAACAGGGCCGAGACCGCGATCCTCGACGCCTACAACGCGGGCACGCTGCACCACGCCTGGCTGCTGACCGGGCCGCGTGGCATCGGCAAGGCCACGCTGGCCTGGCGCATCGCGCGGTTCCTGCTGTCGCAGCCCGAAGGGGACGGCGGCATGTTCGCACCCGCCGCGCCGGACAGCCTGGACACGCCCGAAGATCACCCCGTGGTCGCGCGCGTGGCGTCACTGGGCGAGCCGCGGCTGTTCCTCATGCGGCCCACCGTGAACCCGCAGACCGGCACGCCGCGCCGCGACATCACCGTCGATACCGCGCGCAAGCTGAAATCCTTCCTGCATCTCTCGGCCGCGGATGGCGGGCGGCGGGTGGTGCTGATCGACAGCGCCGACCAGATGAACGTGGCGACCCAGAACGCCATCCTGAAGCTGCTGGAAGAGCCCCCGGCCCTCACCACCTTCCTGCTGGTCTGCCACGCGCCCGCGCGGCTGCTGCCGACGATCCGGTCGCGCTGCCGGACGCTGGGCTGTGCGCCGCTGGGTCCCGCGGACCTGGGCGCCGCGCTCGAACAGGCGGGGTTGCAGACGGATGTACCCGAGATGGTCATGGCGCAGTTAGCCGAGGGATCGGTGGGCGAAGCGGCACGCCTTTTGCACGAGAACGGGCCGGCCACCTACGCGCGGCTGGTGGCACTGATGCGCGGGTGTCCCGACATGGACCGGCAGGGGCTGGTGGCGCTGTCACAGGGGCTTGCGGGCAACGCGGGGCTGGCGAAGCTCGACACGCTGGTGCGGCTCATCGACCTGCTGATCGCGCGTCTGGCCCGCGCGGGTGCCGGTGCCCCGCCCGAGGCCGAGGCGGCCAAGGGCGAAGCGGACATGCTGGCCCGACTGTCGCCCGACCCCTGGGCCGCGCGGGAGTGGGCGACATTGCACCAGAGCGTTGCCGCCCGGCTGGCACATGGGCGGGCGGTGAACCTTGACCCCTCCACGCTCATACTCGATACGGGCCTCACGCTGAACGACACGGGCCGCGCGATCCTTTCGCGCTAACTAGCCGCCCGTAGGACGGACACGGGGCCCGATGACCACCATCACTGACAGCCATTGCCACCTGGATTTTCCCGATTTCGAGGGCGAGCGCGACGCCATCGTCGCCCGCGCCTGCGAGGCGGGCGTGGCCCGGATGGTCACCATCTGCACCAAGCTGCGGCAGGCCGACCAGGTCCGCGCCATCGCCGAGGCGCATGATCCAGTCTTCTGGGCCGCGGGCACCCACCCCATGAGCGCCGCGTCCGAGCCCATGGCCAGCGTCGACGACCTGCTGACGCTCGCCAACCACCCCAAGATGGTCGGCATCGGCGAGACGGGACTGGATTACCATTACACCGGCGACAGCGCGGCGGTGCAGCAGGAAAGCCTGCGCATCCATATCGAGGCCGCGCGACAGACCGGCCTGCCGCTGATCATCCACGCCCGCGACGCCGACGACGACATGGCCCGCATCCTGTCCGAGGAGCACGCGGTCGGCAGCTATTCCTGTGTCATGCACTGCTTCTCTTCCGGGGCGGCCTTGGCCGAAACCGCGCTGAACCTTGGCTTCTACCTGTCCATGTCCGGCATCGCCGCGTTCAAGAAATCGCAGGAGCTGCGCGACATCTTCGCAGCCGCGCCGCTGGACCGGATCCTGGTGGAAACCGACAGCCCCTACCTTGCGCCCCCGCCCCATCGCGGCAAGCGCAACGAGCCGGCCTATACCGCCCATACCGCGCGCGTGGGGGCCGCGGTGTTCGGGCTGGACTACGCCGATTTCGCCAAGGCGACCGAGGCGAATTTCGACCGGCTCTTCGCGAAGGCGGCCGCGTGGGGCAAGGCATGAGCGATCTGCGCGTCACGATCCTTGGCTGCGGGTCATCCGGCGGCGTGCCGCGTCTGGGCGGACTTTGGGGCGATTGCGACCCGAACGAGCCGCGCAATGCAAGGCGGCGGTGTTCCATCCTGGTCGAACGCGAAGGCGCAGAGGGCACAACGCAGGTGCTGGTCGACGCGTCTCCGGACCTGCGGTCACAGCTTCTGGATGCCGGTATCGCGCGGCTGGACGGCGTCGTGTTCACCCATGCCCACGCCGATCACTGCCACGGGATCGACGACCTGCGGATGATCGTCTTCAACATGCGGGCGCGACTGCCGGTCTGGGCCGATGCCGCGACCACGGCCAGCCTCTACACCCGGTTCCAGTACGCGTTCGAGACGCCCGAGGGGTCGAGCTATCCGCCGATCCTCGACATGAACCCGATCGACGGCCCGGTCACTGTCGAGGGTGCGGGCGGCCCGATCACGTTCGAGCCGATCCGCGTGCAGCACGGGCGGATCGAGGCGCTGGGATTCCGCATCGACGACATGGCCTACCTCCCCGACGTCTCGGACATTCCCCCCGCTGCTTGGGAGCAGCTGCGCGGTTTGGACACTTGGATCATCGACGCCCTGCGGCGCGAGCCCCATTCCAGCCATTCGCACCTCGCGAACACACTGGACTGGATCGAGCGCGCGGCGCCCCGCCGGGCCGTCCTGACCAACATGCACGTGGACCTGGATTACCGGACCGTGCTGGACGAGACGCCCGAGCACGTCATCCCGGCCCATGACGGCCTTGTCCTGGCGCAAGGGGGATGAGCGCCCTTCTCGACGTCATCCTGCCCGTGTTCCTGGTGATCGGGGCGGGTTACCTGGCGGTGTGGCGCGGGCTGTTCGCCGACAGCGCGGTCGATGGACTGATGAAGTTCACCCAGGGCTTCGCCATCCCCTGCCTGCTGTTCCGCGCCATTGCCACGCTTGACCTCGGCGCCGAGTTCACCTGGCCGATCCTCGCAAGCTTCTACGTGGGCGCCGCCTCGGGGTTCCTGCTGGGTGTCCTCGGCGCGCGCTTCTTCGGGCGCGGCTGGGAGGATGCGGTCGCCATCGGGTTCTGCGGGCTGTTCTCGAACACCGTGCTGCTGGGCTTGCCAATCGCCGAGCGCGCCTTCGGCGCCGAGAGCCTGCGCTTCAACTACGCCATCATCGCGATTCACGCGCCGTTCTGCTACCTGCTCGGCGTTACCGCGATGGAGCTGGTGCGGGCCAAGCAGACCACCCTGGTGGGGCTCGGGCGCAAGGTCGGCAACGCGATGTTCCACAACTCGCTGGTCATCGGGATCGGCCTTGGATTCGTGGTGAACCTGACGGGAATTTCACTGCCCAAGGTTCTGGATGACGCGCTGCAGATGATGATTCGGGCCGCGCTGCCCGCCGCGCTGTTCGGCCTGGGCGGCATTCTCTACCGCTACAAGCCCGAGGGCGACCTCCGGCTGATCGGGCTGGTCTGCCTCGCCTCGCTGGTGGTGCATCCGGCGGTGACGCTGGGTCTGGGGCTGCTCTTCGGATTGGGCCCCGAAGCCCTGCGCGCGGCGGTCATCACCGGCGCGATGGCGCCCGGCGTCAACGCCTATATCTTCGCCAACATCTATGGCGCGGCCCGGCGCACGGCGGCCTCGGGCGTTCTGATCGGTACGGCGCTGTCGATCCTGTCGATTTGGCTGTGGCTTCTGATTCTTCCGTAGCGCCCACCAAACTGCGACAGAATCCTTGGTTTCGCCCCAAGCACGCCACGATCGGATGAGAGTTCTGGCTCACTGATACAGTCGACATTTCCCGGCAGGGAATTGCGCGGCAGGATCAGGACAGGAAGGCAGCGCCTTCCGACAGGCCCATCTGCAGAAAGCTCATGACAGGCCGAGTTACATGAGTTTTGGGACCTTACACCATGGATGACGTCGCCCTTCCGAATATCGCCAACCGAAATTTCGGCAATGCCTCCCTGGCCGCGCTGGCCGCCCGCCCCGACCTCTGCGTCAAGGTGATTGACCGCAAGGGCCGCATCACCGCCATCAACGATTCGGGCGTGAAGCTGCTGCAGGCGACCGACGGCGCGGCGCTCTGCGGTGAGAAGTGGTCCGAGATGTGGACCGGCGCCGACCGCACGACCATCGAGATGGCCGTCTCCTGCGCCTTCATGGGCGAAAGCTCGACCCACCGGCTGAACTTCGACGGCGGCGAATGGGAAATTGACATCTGTCCGCTTCTGGGCAGCGGCAACGACTACGAGACCGTCCTGGCCATCAGCCGCCTTGTCGCCGCCGATGGCCCCGAGACCTGCGAGATCGACATCAGCGCCAAGACCGCAGCGGCGGCCCTGGACGAGCTGACGCGCTTTGCCGCCCTCACCGCGCAGATGGCAGACTGGGTCAGCGCCAGCGGTGATCCCGTGCCCGAAGACATGTCCGAGATGCTGAAAGACCTGTCGGCCAGATGCCAGAAATCCGTGAACGGGCTCCGGACCGGCTGAGAGATCGTCCCGGCGCCGCATTTTCCGAAGAAAAAAGGCCCGGCCGATTCGTGCGCGCCGGGCCTCTTCATTTTGGGCAGATCGCGCCCTCAGCTGGGCGACAGCCCGCGCAGGCGCTCCGACCGGCGGCGCAGCAGCTCGACCGTGGTTAGCAGGGCGATCGAGATCACCACGAGGATCGTGGCGACCGCCAGGATCGTGGGCGAGATCTGTTCGCGCAGGCCGATGAACATCTGCCAAGGCAGCGTCTTTTGTCCCGCCGATCCGACGAACAGCACCACCACGACCTCGTCGAAAGAGGTGATGAAGGCGAACAGGCCGCCCGAGATCACGCCCGGCAGGATCAGCGGCATCTGCACCTTGAAGAAGGTGCGGACCGGTCCCGCGCCCAGGTTGGCCGAGGCCCGCGTCAGCGAGTTGTCGAAGCCCACCAGCGTCGCCGTCACCGTGATGATGACGAAGGGAATGCCCAGGGCCGCGTGGGCCAGCACGACGCCGATCCAGGTGCCCTGCAGGCCGATGCGCGAGTAGAAGAAGTACATCCCGGCGGCCGAGATGATCAGCGGCACGATCATGGGCGAGATCAGGATCGCCATGATGGCCCGGCGGGCCGGCACGTGGCTTTGCGACAGGCCCACCGCGGCCAGCGTGCCCAGGCTCACAGACAGCAGTGTGGCGGCGGGTGCGATCTGGATCGAGTTCCGCAGCGCCGTCTGCCACTGGCTGTTGGTGAAGAAATCCTCGTAGTGCCGCATTGAATAGGCATCGGGATCCAGCGCCAGCATGCCCGGCGTGAAGGTGAAGAAGTTCTCGGCGTTGAAACTGAGCGGGATGATCGTGAGGATCGGCGCGATCAGGAAGAAGAAGATCAGGCCGCAGATCACGCGGAAGGTATAGAACCAGATCCGCTCGCCCGTCGTGGCATAGGGGGGAAGTTCCATGGTGTTCTCTCCTTATCCCAGGCTCACGTTGTCGATGCCGACGATGCGGTCGTAGAGGTAGTAAAGCACCAGCACGAGGGCGAGCAGGATTGACCCAAGCGCCGCCGCCAGACCCCAGTTGAGCGAGCTGGAGATGTGGTAGGCGATCCGGTTCGAGATGAACGTGCCGGTCGTGCCGCCCACCAGTTCCGGCGTGATGTAGTAGCCGATGGCCAGGATGAAGACGAGGATGCAGCCCGCGCCGATCCCCGGCACCGATTGCGGGAAGTATACCCGCCGGAAGGCCGTGAAGGGCGTGGCGCCAAGCGATTTGGCCGCACGCACGTAATATGGAGGGATCGTCTTCATCACCGAATAGAGCGGCAGGATCATGAATGGCAGCAGGATATGCGTCATGGCGATGATCGTGCCGGTCTGGTTGTTGATCAGCTCAAGCCGGTTGTTGTCGGCCACCAGCCCGATCCAGACCAGGATATCGTTGATGACCCCCTGCTGTTGCAGCAGCACCTTCCAGGCCGAGGTCCGCACCAGCAGCGACGTCCAGAAGGGAAGCAGCACCAGGATCAGCAACAGGTTCGAGGTGCGCACGGGCAGGTTCGACAGCAGGAACGCGATCGGGTAGCCCAGCACGATGCAGCTGAACATGATGGTCAGCGACATGAACATGGTCCGCTGGAACAACAGGCCGTAGATCTGCTGGTCCTCAGGTTGCCGCTCGATGCCCTGCGGCGTCAGCTGGAAGTCGGCCGACGCCAGGAAGTAGCCGGCGGTATAGGGCGACGAGAAGGCCTCGATTGTGCCCCAGACTTCCGGGTCGGCCCAGTCCTCGTCGACTTCCTCGAGGAAGAACTCGCGGACCGGCACTTCCTCGAAGCTGCCGACGGCCTCGCGCGCCTCGGTCAGAAGGCCGGCGATCTCGCCGTCGTAGCCTTCGCCGCGGCCGGCGGTCAGGTCCTCGTAAAGCGCCTGGTAGACGATCGCCCAGGGCTCTTCCTCGGCCGGGCTGTCCTCGTCCTCGGACTGGATGACCTGCGCGAACTGGCGATAGATCGAGGCCGTGCGCGGCAGCGCCTCCTGCGAGATCTGGTTCAATTGGAAATCGGGCTCGGGCGTGGTGAATTCCAGCGCGATGGCCTCTTCGGCCGTGGTGGCCGCGTCCTGCGCCGCTTCGGCTTCTTCCTTGTCGGTCGCCCACTGGTCCCGCGCAGTCAGCCAGTCGTCGGACGCCATCAGCGTCATCCAGGTCTCGGGCTCTTCCCAGGCCTCGTCCAGCTCGACGAATTGGTCCAGATAGACCTCGCCCACCTCGTCCATGTCGCGGCCCGTCTGGCGGAACAGCGACGAGATGCCGGTCGTCTCGTAGTTCAGGCGACTGCCGAGGCGGGTGTGGTTCTTCAGCTCGGTCGCGATCATCAGGTCGGCGGCGAGCGCGCGGAACGTCTCTTCGTCCGGGACGCTTTCACCGTCCCAGCGCTCGAGCTCCTGCACCGTGCGCGGGAGCGTCTCGGACACGATCTGGTTCTCGACCGACCGGAACAGCATGTCGGCGATCGGCGCGATGAAGGTGACGAGGATGAAGATCAGCAGCGGCGCGATCAGTCCCAATGCGCGCAGTTTCTGCACCCGCAGTGACCGGGCCAGCGATGCCTTCAGCGGCGTGCCGTCGGCAGCCAGAACCGGGCCCTTCTCGGCACGGTCGGCGTCACGGATGGCGTTGTCGGGCGTTGCGCCGGTATAGGCGTCGGGATCGGTCGCGCTGGTCATGGCTCAGGTCCCCTCGACAAGGATGATGGTGCTCTCGGCGCAGCGGCGGCGAATATCGGCGACCTCTTGGTACTCGGGGTCGTGATAGGCGGCCTTGGCGGCTTCGTAGCTGTCGAACTCGATCACGACGTGCCGGCCCATGTCCGTGCCCTCGGGCGTCTCGGACTCGCCGCCACGCACGATGAAGCGCGCGCCGTGGGATTCGAGGATCGGCGTGTCGCGCCGAACGTACTCGGGGTAACCCTCGGGATCGGTGACCTTGATATGGCCGATTATATAGCCTTTGGGCATGTCCGTCCTCCTGCCGCGCTACAAGATCATCCGGAATGACCCCTGTCGGATCATCGCGGATAAGCTCGGGGATGTGGGACGAAGGGGCGGCCGCGCCGCCCCTTCGCAAGGATCAAGCTTACTGCGACAGCCAGGCCTGGAACTTGGCGTCCAGGTCGTCGCGATAGTCAGCCCACCACTCGTAGTTGTAGAGGAAGGTGTTCTCGCTGTTGGCCGGGTCGGTCGGCATGTGCGGCGCCATCTCGATGCCCAGCTCGGCGTGGGTGCTCACCAGCGGGGCCGACGACTGACGCGCGGGGCCGTAGCTGATGTACTTCGACTGGTCGGCCAGACGCTGGGTGTCGGTCGCGAAGTTCAGGAAGTCCTTCACGCGGGCCAGCTTTTCGTCCGACAGGCCGGCGGGGATGATCCAGCCGTCAAGGTCGAACACCTGTGCGTCCCACAGCATCGACACCGGCTGGTCCTGCTCGGCGATCAGGCTGAACAGGCGGCCGTTATAGGTCGAGCCCATGACGACTTCGCCGTCGGCCAGCAGCTGCGGCGTGTCGGCGCCGGCGGTCCACCAGATGGTGTTGTCCTTCAGCTCGTCGAGCTTGGCGAAGGCGCGGTCCTGGCCTTCCTCGGTCTCGAGAACGTCGTAGATGTCCTCCTTGGCGACACCGTCACACAGCAGGGCCCATTCCAGGTTGCCGATCGGGCGACGCTCGAGGCTGCGCTGACCGGGGAAGTTCTCCTGGTCCCACAGGGCGCAGATGGTGTCCGGCTCGCCGGTCCAGCCTTCGGCGTCGTTGCGATAGCCGACGGTGGTCGAGTACACGATCTGCGGGATGAAGCAGTCGCTGACGATCAGGTCGCCGAAGTCTTCGCTGGCGGGCGTGCCGTCGGGGGCTTCGGCCAGCAGCTCGTCATGGTCGACTTCCATCGCCAGGCCTTCGTCGCACAGGCGGATGGCGTCCGAGGCCACCACGTCGACCAGGTCCCAGGTGATGTTGCCGGCTTCGTTCATGGCGCGCAGCTTGGCCACGGCCTCGGCCGAGGATTCGTCCCAGGTGACGCTCACGTCGGGGTTCATCTCGACATAGGGCTCGGTGTAAGCCTTCTGCTGGCTGTTCTGGTAGGCACCGCCCCAGGACACGACGGTCATTTCGTCGGCCATGGTCTCGTGGCCCGCGGCGAACACGGCGCCAGCGGTGGCTGCGATGCCGGTGCTGAGAAGAATTGTCTTCAGTTTCATGTTATGGATCTCTCCTTGATGAGTTGCCCGTTTGGTTCGTTGCACCTCCGTCTCCGGGCGTGGATCGAAGGTTGGCCACGGCGCCGGATGCTTTAGGCGTCCAGCGCGCGGCAATCCTGTGGAAGCCAGCCGATCTTGACCTTCTGGCCGGGCGAAAGTCGCACCTGGTCGGCGCGGTTGCGGGTCTTGACGATGAAATCGTCGCGCCCGGCAACCTTCAGCCGCGTGCGGAACACGTCGCCCATGTAGATGAATTCCTTGACCTCGGCGTCGAGCGTATGCGCATCGGGCCCGAGATCGGGGTTGAACTCGACACGCTCGGGGCGGATCGAGACGACGGTCTTGTCGCCGACCTTGCCGACATTGACCGGCAGCGCGTCGATCTCTTCGCCGGTGCCGTCCAGCTTCACCACGCACTGATCGCCGCTCAGCTTGGTGACGGTCCCGCGCAGCGTGTTGTTCTCGCCGATGAACTGCGCGACGAAGCTGTTCTGCGGCTGCTCGTAAAGCGCGTCGGGTGCGGCCAGCTGCTGGATGCGGCCGTCGTCGAACACGGCGACCCGGTCCGACATGGTCAGCGCCTCGGTCTGGTCGTGGGTCACGTAGACCACGGTGATGCCCAGCTCGTGCGCCAGGTTCGTGATCTCGAATTGCAGGGTTTCGCGCAGCTGCTTGTCCAGCGCGCCCAGCGGCTCGTCCATCAGGACCAGCTCGGGCTCGAACACCAGCGCGCGGGCCAGCGCGATGCGCTGCTGCTGGCCGCCCGACATCTGCGCGGGGCGGCGCCCGGCGAAGTCGCCCATCTGGACCATGTCCAGCGCGCGCTTGATCTTCTGCTCGCGCTCGGCCTTGCCGATGTTGCGGACCTCCAGCGGGAAGGACAGGTTCTCGCCCACCGACATGTGCGGGAAAAGCGCGTAGTTCTGGAACACCATCCCGATCCCGCGCTTGTGCGGGGGGATGTTGTTGATCTCTTTCCCGTCCAGCCGGATCTCGCCATGGGTGGCCGTCTCGAACCCGGCCAGCATCATCAGGCAGGTTGTCTTGCCCGACCCCGAGGGTCCGAGCATCGTCAGGAACTCGCCCTTGCCGATGGCTAGGTTCAGGTCTTTGACGACCAGTGTTTCGCCGTCATAGCTTTTCTGCACGCGATCGAACGCAACGAAAGCTTCGCTGTTTGTCCCGTCTGGCACCGGTTTCTCCCCGTATTGATCGTCATTGTCGCGATCTTGTCGCGAAATAAACCGAACGCTGCCCCGCAATGCAAGCAAGTGGTGCCGAGTTTTCTCAAAACGCCACAAAACCCGGTAAAATCGACCGATTTCGCGGGATTCCCGGTCGATTAACCCGGGCCATGCGTTAGTTTGCCGCGAATGTAAAAGCCATCGGGGGGCATCGTGGCGGCCATCATCTTTGATCTTGACGGGACACTTTTGGACTCGGCGCCCGATATTCACGCGGCCCTGAACGCCGCGTTGGCACCGTACGAACGCTCGGTTTCGCTGGAGCAGGCACGCGGATTCATCGGCCGCGGGGCGCCTGTCCTGGTCAGCCGGGCCCGCGCGGCGCTGGACCTGGACGACAGCTTGCAGGACCCGATCCTGGCCGATTTTCTCGACCGCTACGAGACCGCCGTCGCCCTGACGCAGCCCTATCCTGGCGCGCTCGAGGCGCTCGACACGGTTGCGGCCCGGGGTCACACCATGGCGATCTGCACCAATAAACCCATCGGCCCCGCACGATTCGTCGCGGCGCATTTCGGGCTCGATACACGGATGCGGGCCATGTTCGGCGGCGACAGCCTGGCCACCCGCAAGCCCGACCCCGAGATGCTGCACGCCACAATGGCAACCCTAGGAGCCGAGACATGCCTCTACGTCGGCGACAGCGAAACCGATTGCGAAACCGCGCGGGCGGCCGATGTGCCGTTCGTCCTGTTCACCGAAGGCTATCGCCACACCCCGCCCGAGGCCCTGCCCCACGCCGCCGCCTTCGGCGACTGGGCGCAGTTTCCGGACCTGGCCGAACGGGTGCTGATGTCAGGCTGATCCGGCCCCGAGAGATGGTGCGGTAGAGAAGACTCGAACTTCCACGGGTGTTACCCCACAGCGACCTCAACGCTGCGCGTCTACCATTCCGCCACTACCGCATCTCTCGGTGGCCGGGTGGCGCGGGTGTAACGGGTCGCGTCCCCCTTGTGAAGAGGGTTTCACCGGAAATGACGCGGCGCGATGTTGCCCTGCGCGCCGCGTCCGATCACCGTTTACTCGGTGATCGAGAAGGTGGGCAGCGACGTTGCCGAGGCGGGCACCGTCACCGCGCGATCGGGAAACAGGACCGCCGACATGACCTTCAGGCGGTCGGGCTGGCTGGGCGCGAAGACCGGGTCGGTCTCGGCGGCCGACAGGCTGGCATCGAACCATTGCTCGGCGCGGGACGCGTTCTCGGCAACGCCTTCGCCGGCATGCAGGTGGTGCCCCAGGATTTCGCCGTAGGCTTCCTGCCCCGTGCCGACCAGCAGCAGCGCTGCGCCCATGGCCATGGCGCTGTCACCCGAGGCGTAGCCGTGACCGAGGCAGACCTGCGCCGTCCCTGCCAGTTGCGCCTCGGGCAGGCCGGCCTCGGCCACGAAGCCCGTCGCCATGGTCTGCACCGCGTCGCGGTTCGCCACCTCGACGGCGGCCACGAAGGGGGCCAGCCGCTCGGCGTAGACGTCGCAAAGCGACGCGACCTGGTCCTCGGATGCGCCCAGGCTTTGGGCCAACGCCTCGCCCGACGAGATGGCGAAAGCCCGCGCGACGCAGAATTGTTGCGACATGGCAAAATCGGGGTTGGTGATGCGGTCGGACGGCGTGAAGGCAAAGCTCGTGCCCGCCTCCAGCCCCATGGCCTGGCACCGCTCGGACAGCGCGGCCTTCGGCGTTGTGTCATCCCCGAAAAGACTGGGCAGGGGCCCGGTCGCGGCGGCGGCCGGGGCAGCGGCTGCCGTCACGGCGGCAGGGGCCACCGGGACGACCGGCTGAGGCGCGGGCGCTGCCACCATCTGGGTCTGCGGCACCACCGGCGCGGGCGCGGGCGCGACCGGGGTCGGCGCGACGACCATGGTGGTTCCCGGCTGCACCGTGGTGCCGCCCGCCATCTCGGCGCGATACACCTTCAGCAGCCCGCGCGGTCCGTCCACCTGTGCGGCGATCTGCTGCTGCGTTGCGTAGCCGCCGGCCTGCGCCCGGTTATACGAGCTGATCAGGAGATCCTGCTCGAACGTGGTCAGGTTCCCGGTCACCGGGTAGCCCATGTAGGCCTGATAGCGCGAGATCGCGTCGCGCGACTTGCGGCCAAGCTGGCCGTCCACGCCGCCGGCATTGAAGCCGAAATAGTTCAGCGAGGTCTGGATCTGTCGTCCGGCCTGGGTCGCCGGGATCGTCGGGCGATAGACCTTCTTGGTCGACTTCGTCGAACGGTAGACCTTTTTCTGCGGCTGGTTGCGCACGGCGTGGCCAAGGACTCCGCCGATGATGGCGCCGGCGACGAAATCGCCTGCATCCGCGCTGGCGCGGGTGGTGGGCACGCCGATGATGGCAGCGGCGAGAATGGCGGAAATGATGGGGCGATGTTTCATCGAATGCTCCTCTGGAAAATGCGGCTGATCGGACGAAACATACGCGACCAACGTGGCCACCGACCGATTCGCCGTCAGTTTAGCACCGTTTTTGCGTTTCACTTCGGGTGAGCGCTTGAAAAGGGCATGGTTTGCCCCTTCTGTCACGCCATGACCCGCGTCGAATGGAAAATCAGCGACGGTCCGGTGGACTACGCCGAGGCCTTGGCCGCCATGGAAGCACGCGCCGCGGCAATCCGCGCGGGCGAGGCCCCCGAGCTGGTCTGGCTGCTCGAACATCCACCGCTTTACACCGCCGGCACCTCGGCCCGGGCCGAAGACCTGCGTGATCCCGAACGGTTCCCGGTGCATGAAGTGGGGCGCGGCGGACAGTATACCTATCACGGCCCCGGCCAGCGGGTGGTCTACGTGATGCTGGACGTGGGCGCGCGCGGGCAAGATGTGCGTCGCTTCGTGGCCCAGCTCGAGGCGTGGGTGATCGCCACGCTCGACCGGTTCGGCGTGCGGGGCGAGATCCGCGAGGGGCGCGTGGGGGTCTGGGTCACCCGCCCCGACAAGCCGCCCACCGCCACGGGCGCGCCGGCCGAGGACAAGATCGCCGCCATCGGCGTGAAGCTTCGCAAATGGGTCAGCTTCCACGGGCTGTCCCTAAACGTCGAGCCGGACCTAAGCCACTTCGACGGTATCGTGCCCTGCGGGATAAAGGAGCACGGCGTCACCTCGCTTGTCGACCTGGGCCTGCCGGTCAGCATGGCGGACGTGGACGTGGCGCTGCGCCAATGCTTCGAGGATGTCTTCGGCGACGCGCCTCAGCCCAGCCCGAACCCAGCATAGGGCAGGAACCGCACCGGGTCGCCCTCGGTCACGGTCACCGCGCCGTCGGGCAATTCGACCAGACCATCGGCCCAGCTGAGCCCCGAGATTCGTCCGGACCCCTCCGAAGCGAAGACCTCGGCCCGCCCATCCCGGAGGCGCGCGCGCAGGTATTCGCGGCGCCCCGGCTTCTTTCGCTTGGTGAACCCGGCGGGCACCTGCAGCGCCAGCGGTTCGGGCCACGGTCCGCCCGCCATGACCGACAATGCCGGCCGCGCGAAGATCAGCGCGCAGACGAAGGCGGCGACCGGGTTTCCGGGCAGGCCGAACACAGGCTTGCCGTCCCACATGCCCAGCGCCAGGGGGCGTCCCGGCTTCAGCGCGACACGCCAGGCGGTGAGGCTGCCGGTTTCGCTCAACAGGGCCGAGACGTGATCCTCGTCCCCCGCCGACGCGCCGCCCGAGGTCAGGATGACATCCGCCGCCGCCCCGTCCAGCCGGTCGCGCAGGGCCGTCCGATCGTCGGCCACATGGCCCAGGTCCACCGCCGCGTGGCCCCATCGCGCGGCCATGGCCAGCAGCATGGGCCGGTTCGCATCGTAGGTGCGGCCCGGGTCGTCGGTGCTGCCCGGCGCGGCAAGCTCGTCGCCGGTCGAAAGGACGCCCACACGCAGCCGCTCGCGCACCGGCACGTCCGCCAGCCCCACGGCCGACAGCAGCGCAAGGTCGGGCGCGCGCAGCGGGTGCCCGGCGGGAAGGGCTTCATCGCCCGCCGCCACGTCCTCGCCCGCGCGGCGCGTGTTGGCGCCGCGCTTGACGGGGCCGTTGAAGGCCACCGCCGCGCCATCGCTGCGGGTGTCTTCCTCCAGAACCACCGTGTCCACGCCACCCGGCAGCAACGCACCGGTCAGGATGCGGATCGCGTGCCCATTGGGGACAGTCCCCGCATAGGGCACCCCCGCCGCCGCCCGGCCGTCGACCAGCGGCAGGGTCTGCGGCCCCTTGCCCGTGGCCGCATGGGCGAAGCCGTAGCCATCGACAGCAGCGTTCGCGCCCGGCGGGTTGGCGCGGCGCGCCAGAGCGGTCTCGGCCAGGATGCGGCCATCCGCCTGCGCGACGGCAACGGTCTCCATGCCGGTCACCGGCCGCAGCCGGTCCCGCAGCAGCGCCAGCGCGTCGTTCACCGGAGTCCAGTCGACGCCCGGCGGCAGCGCGAAGCAATCGTTCGAAAGGGGCGGCGGCCGCAGGGAACTCGCGGCCAAAGCGGTCAAACGCTCGCCATGGCCCGCACCAAGGATCCACCCCTCCTCCGGCGCCTGCACCTGCATCATGGCTTGCAGTTCTTCCGCCGGCAGACGCGACAGCGCCCGCGCCAGCAGCCGCACCTGGTGCGCATCGCGGATACCGTCGCCTGCCGCCTTGACCGCCGGCTCGATCAGCCCTGGCCAGATCTCGACCAGCACGGCACGCGCCTCGCCCCAGTCCTCGAACGGCCAGGCGGCGACCCCGGTGATCCGGCGCAGGCGCGACAGCATGGGTAGCCCCATCAGGGCCTGGCTTCCGACCGTCGGGTTGAAAAACAGCTGCCAGACACTGGACGACGCGCCGGCCGCGCGGTCGCAGACGCGCTTTTCTGCCATGCCATGCCCGTCGCGGTGCGTGCCGCGATAGGGAATGTCGGGATAGCCGTCTTCCTGCGGCTTGCCCCAGAAGGGGCCGATGCCGGGAAACATGCGGTTGATCGCGGAGGCCACGTCGAAGCGGTTGTTCTCGCCCCGGTCATCGTCGGTGATGCGGTCGGCCAGCCAATCCCACAGCGACAGCGGATCGGCGCTGCCGCAGACGGCCCGGGCGAAACCCTCGGGATATCCGAAAGGGAAATCGAACCCCACCAGCGTGCGACGTCCTGCGGCGATCTCGGCCCGCAGGAAATCGGCCAGCCAGGACTCCGCGTCGCGCCGGGTGGGAAAGTGGCGCGGCTCCTCGTCGCGACCGGACCGGGTGATCCCGACCCAGATCGCGTCCCTGCCTGGCGTGCGGACGCCCTTGGCCGCAGACCAGTCGACCACCACGAACGTGTCGAAACCCGTCAAAGCCCAACCTCGCCCGCGATGAAATCGGCGATGGCGGCGGTGTCGTTCAGATCGAAGACCGGCCGGTCCGTCACTTCGACCGGGCCGCCGGCCGCAACGGCGCGAATGGTGGGGTCGCCGGGCGCGATCAGCGGGTTGCCCGGCTCGGGCCGCCAGGCCTCGACCTTGGGGTGGCTGTCGCGTTTCCAGCCCTCGACCAGAACCAGGTCCACGGGCGCGAGCTTGGCCAGCAGCTCCTCCATCGGCGGCTCGGGTGCGCCGCGCAGCTCGGACATGAGCGCCCAGCGCGTGCCCGAGCTCAGCAGCACCTGCTGCGCGCCGGCCTCGCGGTGGCGGTGGCTGTCACGGCCCGGATGATCGACATCGAAGCTGTGATGGGCGTGCTTCAGGGTCGAGACCGCGTGGCCGCGGGCAGTGAACTCGGCCACCAGCCGCTCCATCAACCCGGTCTTGCCCGCGTTCTTCCAGCCGGTGATGCCGTAGAGTTTCAAGATGCCATCTCGCGGGCCTGCTCCAGGTCGTCGGGTGTATTCACGTTGAAGAATGGATCGCCGCCATCGGTCGAAAACAGCGCCTGTCCGCAGCCGTGCCGGTCGGTCCACATGACGACCTTGCGCACGCCGTCCGCCAGCGCCGCACGCAGGTCGTCGCGCAGGGCAACGGGCCAGAGCCCGAAGGTCGGGTGGCGATAGACGCGGTCGCCCTCGCGCGTGGCGGCCAGCGCGATGGGCACGTCTTCCGCTGCCGCCGCGAGCCGCGCCACGAGGTCGCGCGGGAAGAACGGCGTGTCGGCGGCCACGGTCACGATCCGGTCGGCCCCCTGCCCCGCCGCCCAGTCCAGCCCGGCCAGAACACCCGCCAGCGGCCCGGGATGCCCCGCCACGCTGTCGGGCAGGACCGGCAGGCGGAGGTCGGCAAACCGCGCCGCGTCCCCGTTGGCGTTCAACGCCATCCCCGAAACCTGCGGCGCCAGCCGGGCGATCACCTCGTCCAGGATGCTGCGGTCGCCCAGTGACAGAAGGCCCTTGTCGCCCCCACCCATGCGCGTGGCCTGCCCGCCCGCGAGAATGACGCCGAGGGGCGCGGTCAACGGATCGCTCCGGCGCGGTCAGGCAAGATACCTTGGCAGAAGCTCACGTTTTCTCCTCCGACAGGTCGCGGCCCTTGCGCTGGTGGCGGCGATCCTCGTCGGGACCGGCGGCGTCGGCATCGCGGACCAGCCGCTCCTCGCCCGCGAGGCACATGAAGCGGCGGCCGCGCATCCGGCCGATGAGGGTCAGTCCCACCTGCTGCGCGATCTCGACGCCCCAGGCGGTGAAGCCCGAGCGCGAGGCCAGCACCGGGATGCCCATATGGGCGCACTTGATCACCATCTCGGACGTCAGCCGCCCGGTGGTGTAGAGGATCTTGTCGGCCGGGTCCGCGCCCTCGCGCAGCATCCAGCCCGCCACCTTGTCCACCGCGTTGTGGCGGCCCACGTCCTCCATGTAGACCAGCGGCCGATCCTGCCGGCACAGCACCGTGCCGTGGATCGCCCCCGCGGTAAGGTAAAGCGACGGGGTCCGGTTGATCCGGTCGGCCAGCGCGTAAAGCCAGCTTGTACGCACCTCGGCCTGCGGCAGGCGCAGCCCTTCGAGACCCTCCATCATGTCGCCGAACACGGTCCCCACGGCGCAGCCGCTGGTGCGGGTCTTCTTCTTCAGCTTTTCCTCGTGATCGGTGGGCCGGTCGGTGCGGACCACGACGACCTCGAGCTCGTCATCGTAATCGACGCCGGTCACCGCCTCACCGTCGCGCAGCATGCCCTGGTTGCGTAGGAATCCCAGCGCCAGGTACTCGGGGTAGTCCCCGATGGTCATGGCGGTCACGATCTCCTGCCCGTTGAGGTAAATGGTCAGCGGCCGTTCCTCGACAACCGCGATGTCCTGCTCGCGGCCCTCGTGATCGACGCCGCGTACAGCGCGGGTCAGCCGTGCAGCGTCGGGGTCGGGTGCGATGAGATAGCCGCCATCACCAGATGTCATTTGATCTTCGCGCATGTCCGGGCCAAGTCCCCTTTCGTTTGGACGATCAGGATAAGAGGTCCGCATGGGCGCCACCACCGCGAAATCGGCCTTCGGGCAAGGTGTTTTGCTTGGGCTGCCCTTCATCCTGGTCATCGTGCCTTTCGGCGCACTGTTCGGCGTGGTGGCGACCGAGGCCGGGCTGGACTTGTGGGCGACCATGGGATTCTCGGCGCTGGTCATCGCGGGCGCGGCGCAGTTCACCGCCCTGTCGCTGATGGGCGAGGACGCGGCGACCTGGCTGGTGATCGTGACCGCGCTGGCGGTGAACCTGCGGATGGCGATGTACTCGGCCGCGCTGGTGCCGCATCTGGGGGCCGCGCCGCTGTGGCAGCGAGCCTGCGCCGCCTACTTGCTGGTGGACCAGACCTTCGCGGCGGCCAGCGCGACCTATGATCAGCGGCCGGAGATGGACCTGCGCGCCAAGCTCGCGCTGTTCTTCGGCATCGCGACGCCCATCGTTCCGCTCTGGTATGTCTCGTCGCTGGCGGGTGCCCTGCTGGGCGCGAGCATTCCCGAGGCCTGGGCGCTGGATTTCGCGTTGCCGCTGACCTTCATCGCCATGCTCGGGCCGATGCTGCGGACGCTCGCCCATGTGGGCGCGGCGCTGGTCAGCATCGTGCTGAGCCTGGCCTTCGCCGGCCTGCCGGCGGGCGTGGGTCTGCTTCTGGCCGGTGGGGCGGCCATGGTCACCGGCGCACTGGTCGAAACCTGGTCGGAGCGGCGGACATGAACGGCGCCGAGGTCTGGATCGTCATCCTCGCGCTGGGCGCCGGGACGTACCTGATCCGCTTTTCCTTCCTGGGGCTGATCGGGTCGCGCCGCCTGCCGGAATTCGTGCTGCGCCTGCTGCGCTATACCCCGGTCGCCCTGTTCCCGGGCATCATCGCGCCGCTGGTGCTGTCGCCCGCGGCGACCGACGGGCAGTTCGACCCGGCCCGGGGTCTGGCCGCGCTGTTCACGCTGGGCGTGGCGCTGGTCACCCGCAACATGCTGGCCGCGATCGCGGCCGGGGCCGTGTCGCTTTATACCTTCCTGTGGTTGCTGGGCTGACCGACGGAGCCGGTCAGCCACCAGCGAATCAGAGGAAGAAGTTCTCGGGCGGCTGGAAGTCGGGGTCGAAGGTCACGCCGTGGCTCGTGTCCACGTTGCTCTGGTCCGACCGGAACGAGGTCACGCCCGGAAGCGCGCCGAAATCGTCCCGCAGCGCGTTGGGGAACCAGGTCGAGCCTACGTCGAAACCAACCTCGCGCAGCATCCCGCTGGTCGAGCGGGCGCAGGTGGCCCGGTTGGCCGAACCGTGGGCGGCGGCCAGCGCGATCAGGCGGTCGGCTTGGGCCAGAGACACCGACTTGGTCTGCGCAATGACGTGGTGCGTGTCACGCACGTGATAGTCGACATAGACCTTCCGGATCCGCTCGGTGATCCCGTAATGCAGGTCGCCCCGCTCGGGCACGTGCGGATGTCGGAATGACCCGGCCGGATCCCACAGAACCCGCTGCGAGCCGTTGATCAGCAGCGCGGTGTGCTGGCCTTCGCCGGACTCGGTCTTGATCACGGTATAAAGCGTGATCTCGGCCGGGCCGTCGTGGACGTAGGCACGCCGCTGGACCTCGACCATGGGAGCGGGCGCGAAGGTGTCGGCCCCGCCACAGGCGGTCAGAAGCGCGAGGGCGCACAGCGCCACGAACTGTCGGATCATCGAGATCAGCCGTTGATCAGGGCCAGGAGGATCAGCGCGACGATGATCACCACCACCGTGCGGACGGTCCAGCGGACGAACCCGTTGAAGGTCTTCTCCTGCTCGGAAATATCCATCGAACCGTGGGAATGTTTGGCCATGTCTGCGCTCCGTCTCTTGGCTACCGGCAGGATGATAGACGATTCACGACGGGCTGTCATGGTGCGAAATCGTCCCGGCGGACCGATCCCGCCGACCTAGCCCTCGGCCGGCGCGGCGGCCCCGAGATCGGCGGCCAGTTGGAAGCCGATGCGCCGGGGCGCCGCGTCCGCACGCGCCTTGGGCAACGCGCGCAGCATGACCGACAGCTGGGTGACATGCTGCACCAGCTGCGTGCGCGCCCCGGTCGGGTCGGTGCCGTAGAACGTCACCATGTCCGGGTCGAAATAGCCCATCCCCTCGATCCGCATGACACCCGCCGCGTCGCCGGCGAAGGCCATGGCGACCTCGTGGGTTTCGTCCAGCTGCTCCTCGAACTTCTGGATGTAGAGGATCATCCGCTGGTAGGCCCATTCCGCCGGGCTTTTCGCCTTGCGCGGCCCTTCGGTGACCGCCGCGGGCAGCGGGGCGTCCTCGATGCCCTCGGCCTCGGGGTCGCTGTGGACGGCATGCGCGCGGGGCAGCATGGCGTCCTCCATTGCCTCGGCGGCGGTGCGCACGTCGCTTTCACCGGTCATTGCAGCACCCGGCGCACGGAGTCGGCGAGCAGGCGGACGACCGTGATCTGGTTGAGGTATCCCGTCTGCGGCAGGCTCACCTGCGCCTGGTAGCGGCGGATCGCGCGGCGCGTGTTTTCGTCGAACTGCCCGTCGACCCTGCCGGGATCGAGCCCCTCGGCCGCCAGGCGCTGTTCGATGGCCTGCCGGGTGATCGACGTCAGCCCCAGCTGCGCCTCGGCCGCTTCCGCCTCGGAATTCGCCTGCGCCCCCTGCCCGCGCAGCTGGTCCAGGCGGTTGCGGGCCGTCTCGGCGAACCGGCCCTGCGGGAAACGGTCGAGGAAATCGGCGTAGCCCGCCGCGCTGTCACGCGCGCGCGCGGTCTCCCAGGCCTGCCGCTCGGCCCGGTCGGCCTCGGCCCCGCGCATGTCGTCCAGCCGCCGGCGCGCCTCGTCCGCGAAATTGCCGTCGGGATAGCGCGACAGGAACGCCTCCAACCCGTCGATGCTGCGGCCCTGCCCGGTTTCGGCCCAATACGACTCCTCGGCGGCAGCGCGCAGTTCGGCGCGGCGGCGCGACTCTTCCTCCAGTTCGGCGGCGCGGGTGGCGGCCTGCGCGTCCAGCGCGGCGATCTGGTCGCGGTCGAGATAGCCTGTCACCGTCCGCCCGTCGCGGCCCTGCCAGCTGCGGATGGCGCCGCGCGTGCCGGGACCGAACACGCCGTCGATGCCCCGTGTATCATAGCCCAGCAGGACAAGGTCCCGCTGGATCGCCTGCCGCTCGGACGCGCTCAGGCCCAGCGCGTCCTCGGCCCTGCGGGCCAAGCGGTCGGGGTCGTTGCGGATGTCGTCCAGCCGGTCCTCGGCGCGGTCGACGAAGGCGCCATCGGGATAGGCCATCAGGTACTCGATGAATCCTGCCTCGCTGTCGGCGCGCTGGGCCTGCTCCCACAGGTCGCGCTCGGCCCCGCTGGGGCCCTGCTGCGCCGGCAGGATCGAGATGGTGCGGCTTGTTCGCTCGGGCAGGAAGGACAGTCCACCGGGCGCGAAGCCCTGCACCGTGCCGCCCGCATCCTCCACGCCTGCCGAGATGCCGGCGCCCGGCCGGGCCAGCGTGTCGCGCAGGATGTCCCGCGCGGCCGTGGGCGTGGCGCGGATGACGGTGACGCCCTGCGGGATGTCCAGCCGCCCGATACCCGGCGACAGGCCCAGCCCGCTGGACGTGCCGCGATCATCCGTCGCCAGCACCAGCACGGCGCGACCCGGCGCGTTCGACAAGAGCCCCATGACAGCCGACAGCGGCACTGCCGACAGGGCCGTGTCGATCAGCGATGCGCCCTCGGCCTCGATGGGCAGGTAATAGCTCTCGTCGCGGCTGCTGACGAAGCGGCCCGACAGCGCGACCAGCACACCGTCGGCGCGGCGGCCCTGCTGTTCCAGCTGGCGCAGCGCTGTGGACAGGCTGTCCCGGTCGGCATCTTCCAGCACCTGCAGATCCAGCCCCGCGCCCCGCAGCGCGTCGCGCGCGTCTAGAATGGCGTCCCCCCGGCGCAGCGGTTCGGCCAGGTCGTAGCGGGCATTGCCCACCAGCAACCCGGCCTCCTGCGCGCGCAGGGCGGCAGGCAACATCAGGGCAAGGGTCAGAAGCAGCGGCAGCAGGCGCCAGGGGGCCATGGTCTATCCTTCGTAGTCGCGTTGGTCGTCGATGACCTTGCCGTCGCGCGGCAGGTCGCCCGGGGCGGCAATGCGCACCGTCCCGCGGAGTTTCAGGATGTCGCGCAGCGCCGCCTCGTAGGTGGCGGTCTCGCGCGGCTCGGCGGTCTCGAGCGCGACTTCCATCGCGTCGGCGTCGCCCATCCGGGTGACCGTGACGCGCGCCCGGTCGACCTCGGGCAGGCTGGCGACCAGCTGGGCCACCTGCTCGGGGCGGACGAACATGCCCTTGATCTTGGCGGTCTGGTCCGCGCGGCCCATCCAGCCCTTGATGCGCATGTTGGTGCGGCCGCAGGGGCTTTGCCCGGGCAACACCGCCGACAGGTCGCCGGTCGCGAACCGGATCAGCGGGTAATCGGGGTTCAGCGTGGTCACCACGACCTCACCCACCTCGCCTTCGGGCACCGGGTCGCCGGTGCCGGGGGTGACGATCTCGACGATTACGCCCTCGTCCACGATCATGCCCTCCATCGCCGGGCTCTCGTAGGCGATGTTGCCCAGGTCCGCCGTGGCATAGCACTGCAGGCAGGCGATCCCCCGCTCTGCATAGGCCTCGCGCAGGGACGGGAACAGCGCACCGCCCGACACGGCGGCCTTGTCGATCCCGAGATGCAGGCCCAGCTCGTCAGCCTTGTCGAGAAGCACTTTCAGGTAATCCGGCGTGCCGGCATAGGTCGTCACGCCCATCTGCGCGGCGGCGCGGACTTGCAGCTCGGTCTGGCCGGTCCCCGCCGGCAGGACGATGGCGCCCACCGCCCGCGCGCCGGATTCGAACATCATGCCCGCGGGCGTCAGGTGGTAGCCGAAACAGTTCTGCACCACGTCGCCCGCGCCCACGCCGCAAGCGCGCAGGAACCGGCCAAGGCGGAACCAGTCGCCGTCTATGCGCCCGGGCTCGTAGATCGGACCCGGCGACTGGAACACATGGGTGAAGCGGTCGAGCGGCGCCGCATATCCCCCCAGCGGTGGCGCGGCCTGCTGGGCGGCCACAAGATCGGCCTTGCGCAGGACGGGTAGCGCGGCCAGCGCCGCCGCATCGGTCACTCCCGCTACGGCCACATCGGCCAACGCGCCGTTGCCTGGCAACGCCTGCGCCCGCGCGATTTGCGCCGGCAGCGCCTCGGCCAGGTCGGCGGCGCGCGCCTCGACGCTCCTGAATTCCAGATCGGTCATCATCGTCTCCTCCACATGGGCCATGGGCGCCCGAAAGCCAAAGACGCGCCACCGTTATCCGATAACGCGCCTGCCCGTCCCTTCATCTTTCCGAAAATACCTCTTGGAGATCGGGGGGCGCGCCCCCGCCCCTCACGACAGCCAGCGCTTGCGGCGGCGATAGGACCGCGTGTCGCGGAACGACTTGCGGCCCTCGTCGGACATGCCGAGGTAGAACTCCTTCACATCCGGGTTCTCGCGCAGGTCCGACGCCTTGCCGTCCATCACCACGCGTCCCGACTCCAGGATGTAACCCTGGTGGGCGAAGCGCAGCGCGACGTTGGTGTTCTGCTCGGCCAGAAGGAAGCTCACGCTCTCGCGCTCGTTCAGATCCTTGACGATGCCGAAGATCTCCTCGACCAGCTGGGGCGCAAGACCCATGGACGGCTCGTCCAGCAGGATCGTCTCGGGGCGCGACATCAGCGCCCTGCCGATGGCGCACATCTGCTGCTCGCCGCCCGAGGTGTAGCCGGCCTGGCTCTTCCGCCGTTCCTTCAGCCGCGGGAAATAGGTATAGACCAGCTCCAGGTCCTCCTCGACTTTCGTGCGCCCGTCGCCACGGGTGTAGGCACCCGTCAAAAGGTTTTCCTCGATGGTCAGGTGCTCGAAGCAGTGGCGGCCTTCCATCACCTGGATGACGCCGCGCTTCACCAGGTCCGAGGGCAGCATGTCCTGCACCCGCTCGCCGCGATACAGGATCTGGCCCTTCGTGACCTCGCCCCGCTCGGATTTCAGCAGGTTCGAGATCGCCTTCAGCGTGGTGGTCTTGCCCGCGCCGTTGCCGCCCAGAAGCGCGGTGATCCCGCCCTTCGGCACCTTCAGGCTCACGCCTTTCAGCACCAGGATGACCGAGTTGTAGATCACCTCGATATTGCGCACCTCGAGCAGGGCGTCGTCGCCGTCCTCCCCGGCCGCCTCGCGGCTTAAGGTCTGGGTATGTGACATTGGCGTAGCTCTCCTCTCCTGACTACTTACTCTGTCCCGGCGCCGGGGCTGAGCGCAAGCGCCCCGAGCTCCGCGGGCCCGAGCCAGTCGATGGGCACCGCCCGGCCATCCGCCAGGCCCTGGCGAAACAACGCGCCCGTGACGCAAGCGTCGAAGGCCAGGGCGCTGTCGCCGCAGGCGGCAAGGTCGACCTGACCGACCACGCCGCTCAGCCGCCAGTGGGGACGCTTGGCGGCGAAGTCGATCACGCGCGACACCGAATTGCGCAGCACCTCGTCCCCGAGGATCCGGAAGGCGCGCAGGAAATAATCGGGAAGCGTATCTCGCACCGGGCCGTCAGGCAGGTCCAGCGCGCCGTTCAGCACCACGCGCGCCTCGACCGTGACTTGACGCCCGGTTTCGCGCGCGACCTCGTCCCGGGCCGCGTCGACCGACGCAAGGAACAGCTGGTCGCGAAGGCCGCCGTCGTAATACAGTCGCCCGTCGATATTGCGCGGCGGGAACAGGCCCGGAACGGCGGCCGAGGCCAGAAGAGTCTCAGTCAGGCAATCGCGTTTGCGATCGATCGGCAGGTTCGATCCGGCCAGCGCGCCAAGATCGAAGACCTGCGCGCGTGTACTTTCCAGATCGACGGCCGAGATCAGGGTGCGTGCGCCATCGGTATCGCGCGCACCCAGCGCCGCGATAAGATCATCGCTCAGCTGCGTGCGGATCAGCCGTTCCAGCGGCGCGGGGTCCGACAATGCGGGCGCGCGCAACAGGCCCGGGCCGCGAATGCGGCGCAGGACCGATGGCTCGTCAAGCCCGTTCCAAGGGGACAGCAGCGGATCGAATCGAGGACCGGCCTGCGCGACCACCGACAGGATCGCACCTGCGCTCACCCCCGTGACAAGATCAAAGGCGGGCCGCGGCGTCCGCGCGTTCTGAGACCAACCCGTCAGGAACCCGGCGCCGTAGGCGCCGTACTGCCCGCCTGCCGACAGGACCAGCACGCGCAGAGTCAGCGGCGTCCGATCGCCTGTGGTCGCAGCCCGGTCGCGGATCGTGTCGGCCACGCGCGCGCGGGCTTCGCCCATCGTGATCAACATTCCCCCCGCACCGTCCGGCGGCGGGGCGATCAGCGCGGGATCGGTTGTCGATTGCGATACCGGCGCGACGGCCCGATCGACGGCCGTCGGGCCGCACATCCGGGGCGGCGCCCGTTCGAAGCTGCACCCGCCGAGGGCAAGGCCCAGCAGAAGCGCTCCGACCGACGGACGAAAAAGGCCGGGGCAGCGTGCGCCGCTCCGGCCGTGATCGCATGTTTCAGCGACGCGCATACGCCGATTACTGGCAGGCCAGTTCGATGTTGTTCTCTTCGGCGTAGGCCATCGAGTCTTCCTGGACGAGCCGCGCGATCAGCTCCTGGTCCGACTGGATGTAGTCGGTCAGGACCTCCCACTTGCCCTCGCTCGCGTTCCACTGGTTGATCGCGGCGCGGCCGGACCCGCCGTGGTTCTCGCACGAGGCGCTGAAGGTGGGGCCGAAGCCGGCAAGGCCCAGCTCGGCCATGCTTTCCTCGGTCATCTCCAGCTGCTCCAGCCCGTCTCGCATCATCGCGGGGGTGATGGCGCTGGTGCCATGGATCTCCTGCGCCTTGCGCGCGCCCTCGGCGGCGATCATCGCGGCATAAAGGCCACGGTTATACAGCACGGTGCCGTGCTGATCGCCCGCGCCGGCCGCGTTGCCCTTGGACCAGACGTATTCCTCGAGGTCGTCGTAAAGCTCGAAATCCGATCCGACGGCGTGGAAGTTCAGCGCCTTGTAGCCATCGGCGCCCTCGCCCGCCGGGCGCACGTCGTTCTCGGACCCGGACCACCAGATGCCGATGAACTGGTCCATGGGATAGCGGATGTTCACGGCCTCCTGGATGGCGACCTGGTTCATCACGCCCCAGCCCCACATGATCACGTTGTCGGGGCGCTCACGGCGGATCTGCAGCCACTGCGACTTTTGCTCCTGGCCGGGGTGGTCGACCGGCAGCTCCAGCAGCTCGAAGCCATGCTCTTCCGACAGCTCGGTCAGGGTGCGGATCGGCTCCTTGCCGTAGGCCGAGTTGTGGTAGACCAGCGCGATCTTCTTGCCGCTCAGGTCACCACCGTTCTCGTCCAGCAGGTACTTGATGGCGACCGACGCGCCGTCCCAGTAGGTGGCGGGATAGTTGAAGACCCACGGAAAGACCTCGCCGTTCGACGCGCTCGTCCGGCCATAGCCCAGCGTGTGCATGGGGATGCCGTCGGCGCTGACTCGCGGGATCAGCTGGTAGGTAATCCCGGTGGACAGGGGCTGGTAGACGAGCGCGCCCTCGCCCTTGGTGGCCTCGTAGCACTCGACGCCCTTCTCGGTGTTGTAGCCGGTCTCGCACTCGATCATGTTGATGCGCTCGCCGCCGATGCCGCCGTCGCGCTCGTTGAGCATGGCGAAATAGTCTGCGTAGCCGTCGGCGAAGGGAATGCCGTTCGCCGCGTAGGGCCCGGTGCGATAGCTGAGCGACGGGAAGGTCAGCTCGGCCAGCGCGGGTCCCGCGGCCAGTGTGGCGCCCAGCGCCAGGGTTGTCAGGGTCTTCTTCATTTGGTCTTCCTCCCAAGTCCCGTTGCGCGGGACCGTCAGTGTTGCGCCCGGAGTTCGGACGTCTCTTTTGGCCCGGGTTCCCGGGCGGTGACCGAGCCTAGTGCGGGAACGGCCACAATCTCAACTTCTCCTTCGTGATGCGCCACAGCTGCGCCAGCCCGTGCGGCTCGACGATCAGGAAGAAGATGATCAGCCCGCCGACGATCATGTATTCCAGGTGCGCCGCCAGGTCCGTCGGCCAGCCCAGCCCGCCCACCAGCACGTTCTTCAGCAGCACCGGCAGCAGCACCATGAAGGCTGCGCCGAGGAAACTTCCCAGGATCGATCCCAATCCGCCGATGATGACCATGAACAGCACCAGGAACGACTTGTTGATGCCGAAGGCCTCGCCCACCTCGACCGCGCCCAGGTAGACGCTGAAGAACAGCGCGCCCGAGATACCGACGAAGAAGGATGACACCCCGAAGGCGCTCAGCTTCGCGCGCAGGGGGTTCACGCCGATGATCTCGGCCGCGATGTCCATGTCGCGGATCGCCATCCACTTGCGCCCCATGGCCCCGCGGGTGAGGTTGCGGCAGATCCAGGCAGACGCCACCACGAAGACCAGGCAGAAAAGGTAGACGGCCCAGGCCTGCGTCTCGGGCCCGGTGATGCGGAAGCCCGCCAGCGTGCGCTCGGGGGCGTTGATCTGCCCAGAGGCCGAGTAGTTGTAGAACCACGGCACCCGGTTGAAGAGCCAGACCAGGAAGAACTGCGCCGCCAGCGTGGCCACGGCCAGGTAGAACCCCTTGATCCGGAGCGACGGCAGCCCGAACAGCATGCCCACCCCGGCGGTGATGAAACCCGACAGGACGATGTGGATCGCGATGTTGATGTCGGGAAACGCCGTCATCAGCTTGTAACAGGCATAGGCCCCAACCGCCATGAAGGCGCCGGTGCCCAGGCTCACCTGCCCGCAATATCCCGTCAGGATGTTCAGCCCCATGGCCGCGATGGCGTATATCAGGAACGGCAGAAGCACCGCGTTCAGCCAGTAGTCGTTGATGACGAAAGGCACGAACAGCGCAGCCACCGCCAGGATCGCGAAATAGGCCGTGCGGTCCAGCCGGATCGGGAAGGTCTGCCCGTCCTCGCGGTAGGTCGTCTTGAAGTCGCCCGCCTCACGATAGAGCATCACGCACCCTCCCTTCCCATGTCGCGGGCCACGCGGCGTCCGCCGATCTTCATCTTTCCCGAAATACCTCGGGGGGCCGCGCAGCGGCGGGGGCAGAGCCCCCTCTCGGTCAAGGCCCGCGCCGCGCTACACACGTTCAATGATCCGCTCCCCGAACAGGCCCTGCGGCCGGAACACCAGGAAGATCAGCGCCAGCACGTAGGCGAACCAGTTCTCGGTCGCGCCGCCCACCAGCGGACCCACGAGGAACTCGAACAGCTTCTCGCCCACGCCGATGATCAGCCCGCCGACGATGGCGCCGGGGATCGAGGTGAAACCGCCCAGCATCAGCACCGGCAGCGCCTTCAGCGCGATGAGGCTCAGCGAGAACTGCACGCCCGACTTCGCCCCCCACATGATCCCCGCGACCAGCGCCACGAAGCCCGCGATGGACCATGTCAGAACCCAGATGAAATTCAGCGAGATGCCCACCGACAGCGCGGCCTGGTGGTCGTCGGCCACGGCGCGCAGCGCGCGGCCCTGCTTGGTGTATTGCGAGAACGCCACCAGTACGGCGACCAGCACGGCGGCGATGATCGTGGCGGTGATGTCCAGGTTGTCGATGAAGAAGCCGTAGCCGAACATGTTGAACGTGGCTTCGTCGATGGTGGTATTGATGCCCTGTGGCAGCCCCACGTCCAGCGTCTTGATGTCGGCGCCCCACATCATGTCGCCCAGCCCTTCCAGGAAATAGGCCAGGCCGATGGTCGCCATGAACAGGATGATCGGCTCCTGCCCGACCAGGTGGCGCAGCACGATCCAGTTCACCGCCCAGGCGAAGGCGATCATCACGACCATGGTCAGCAGGATCGCCAGCAGCGCGGGCACCTCCCATCCGAAGCCGTGGATATCGGTGCCGAAGACGGCGTTGATCAGGTGCTCGAACGGGACCTGGCCATCCATGATCCCCACCAGCGTCAGCGCGGCGAAAAGCGCCATCACCCCTTGCGCGTAGTTGAAGATGCCGCTGGCCTTGAAGATCAGCACGAAGCCCAGCGCGACAAGCGCGTAGAGAACGCCGGCCATAAGGCCGTTCAGCGTGACCTCGATGGCGAATAACAGCTGATCGGGCATTTCGCCCCTCCTCCCTTTGGCGCCGCGCCCCATTGTTGTCAGGGGCTGCGGCGGGTCTTGCCGGGCGCGGCGACGCGTGGCCGCCGCGCCCTGTCTCGCGTCACATCTTGTCGGTCCCCGGCGTGGACGCATCGCGTCCGGGGTTGGGTCCGGTCGCCGCCGGGCAGGTGCAGTCGCCCAGCAATTCGTTCGCCTTCTCGGACCGCTCGCCCGCCGGCTGCGCCTCGAGCGCGGCCCGCGCGGCGCGCAGGCCCCAGTCGATGTCGCCCTCGACGAAGGCCGGGCGGTTCTCGCCGCCGTCGTGGATATCGGCCTGGCGCGCGTCGCGCGACTGCCGCGCCACGCGGCCCAGCGCCGACAGGACCGCCTCGCGCTCGTTCTTGCGCAGCCCGTCCAGGTCCTCGGGGCCGAATTTCGACACCATCTCGCCCACCCAGTCGGGCAGACCCTGATCGGCGCCCAGCGCGTCGGCCAATGTCTTCTTGTGCCAGCTCAGATCGCTCATCTCGTATCTCCTTTGGGGATTGATACGGATGCAACGCGGCTCGTCCCGGTCGCGGTCCAGACCTCAGTCATGCGCGACCCCCAGGTAGGCGTCGATGACTTCCTGGTTGCCGCGCACCTCGTCGGGGGTGCCGTCGCCGATCTTGCGGCCGTAATCCATCACGACGACCCGGTCGCTCAGGTCCATGACCACGCCCATGTCGTGCTCGATCAGGGCGATCGTGGTGCCCAGCTCGTCGTTCACGTCGAGGATGTAGCGGCTCATGTCCTCCTTCTCCTCGACGTTCATGCCCGCCATGGGCTCGTCCAGCAGCAACAGGTCCGGCTCGGCCACCAGCGCGCGGGCCAGCTCGACCCGTTTCTTAAGGCCATAGGGCAGACGGCCCACGGGGGTCTTGCGGATGTGCTGGATCTCGAGGAAGTCGATGATCCGCTCGGCCCGCTCGCGGTTCTCGATCTCCTCACGCTCGGCCTTGCCCTTCCAGATGGCCTGCGCCAGAAGCCCGGCGCTCATGTCGTTGAGACGCCCCGTCATGATATTGTCGAGGACGGTCATGCCCTCGAACAGAGCGATATTCTGAAAGGTGCGCGCCACGCCCGCGCGGGCGACCTGGTAGGGCTTCATCGGCGGGCGGCGTTCGCCGCGGAACCAGACTTCGCCCTCCTGCGGATTGTAGAAGCCCGAGATGACGTTCAGCATCGATGACTTTCCCGCACCGTTGGGGCCGATGATCGCGCGGATCTCGCCCTTGCGGATGTCGAAGCTGATGTTCTTGATCGCCTCGACCCCGCCGAAACGCAGGGTGATGCCGCGCAAATCGAGGATCACCTCGCCGATCGTCCGGCCGTCCTCGGTGACGTAGCTTTCGGCGGTGTCTTTCATCGCGTGACTTTCGCTCTTTTGACGAGTTGCTCGGAACCAACGCGGCCCGCAGGAACCTTCAGTGAAGCAATCTGCGACTTTAAGAATCTACCATATTTCTTTGAGCGTTTTTGCTCCGGGTCGAGCTGACGGTAAAGAAACTCCAGGTTTGAGATCTGCCTAGGCGCATCGACGGGAACTATCTCATTGCTTCGAGATCTAAGATCATCAACCATTCGAGCAGCCTTCCTTGAATTTCTTTCAGCTCCTTCCTCCAATGCATGGCGTTCTTTTTCAGTCAAAGCTTCTGGTCCAACACGCTGATACCCTCGGCTGGCGAGCAAGCGATTGGATCTAGCATCCTCCCAATCTAGCTTTCTGCTCACTCCGCCGCCTCCTGCATCGCTCCGCCCACGGGGAAGACCTCCGCGTCCTGGATGTTGAGCGTCGCCTTGATCTTGCCCTTGCGGCCGTCCTCGTAGGTGACCTCGGTCTCGGTGTAGATCTCGCCCTTGCCACCGTAGAGCGCATCGAGGATGTCCTCGAACTTCTCGCCGATGACCTTGCGGCGGACCTTCTGGGTGCGCGTCAGCTCGCCGTCGTCGGCATCGAGCTGCTTGTGCAGCACGACGAAACGATGGACCTGGCAGCCCGACAGCATCTCGTCCTCGGCGACGCTGGCGTTCACCTCGGCCACGTGGCCGCGCATCATCTCGAGCACCTTTGGATGCTGCGACAGCTCCTGGTACGAACCGTAGCCGATATTGTTGCGCTCGGCCCAGTTGCCCACGGCGTTCAGGTCGATGTTCAGGAACGCGACACATTGGTCCCGCCCGGCGCCGAAGACCACCGCCTCAAGGATATTGGGGAAGAACTTCAGCTTGTTCTCGACATACTTGGGCGCGAACATCTGGCCGGTGGCTAGCTTGCCCACGTCCTTGGCGCGGTCGATGATGCGCAAATGGCCGCTGCCTTCCTCGAAGAAGCCCGCGTCGCCCGTGGCGACCCAGCCGTCGGCGTCCTTGGTTTCGGCCGTGCTTTCGGGGTTCTTGTAGTACTCCACGAAGACACCGGGCGAGCGGTAGAAGACCTCGCCGTTTTCGTCGATGCGGATCTCGACCCCGGGCGAGGCGACGCCCACCGTGTCCGAGCGCACCTCGTTGTCGGGCTGCTGGGTGATGAAGACCGACGCTTCGGTTTGACCGTAGAGCTGCTTCAGGTTGATCCCCAGACCGCGGTAGAACTCGAAGATCTCCGGGCCGATGGCCTCGCCCGCGGTATAGCCCACGCGGATGCGGCTGAAGCCCAGCGTGTTCTTCAGGGGCCCGTAGACCATGAGCTCGCCCAGCCGGTATTTCAGCCGGTCCCAGCCGCCCACCTCGCGGCCGTCGAGGATATCGGGGCCGACACGCTTGGCGTGGGCCATGAAGTAATCGAACAGCGCCTTCTTGATCCGGGTCGCATCCTCCATCCGGATCATCACGGTGGTCAGCTGCGTCTCGAACACCCGGGGCGGCGCGAAGTAGTAGGTCGGCCCGATCTCGCGCAGGTCGACGGCCATGGTGTCGGGGCTTTCGGGACAGTTCACGCAGAACCCCGCCACATAGGCCTGCGCGATCGAGAAGATGAAATCGCCCACCCAGGCCATGGGCAGGTAGGCCAGCGTATCCTCGCGGTGGGTCAGGTTGTCGAACTGGACCGACGCCTTCGCCGTCTCGATGATGTTGCGGTTGGACAGCACCACGCCCTTGGGCCGCCCGGTGGTGCCCGAGGTGTAAAGCATGACGCAGGTATCGTCGTAGCCCAGCGCGTCGGTGCGCGACTGCAATTCATTGCCCAGGCGTTTGCGCGCGTCGCGGCCCGCCTTCTGCACGTCGGCATACGAGGTCAGCTTCTCGTGGTCGTATTTCCGCAGGCCCCGCCCATCCAGGTAGACCATGTGCCGCAGCGCACTGCCCTCGGCCGAGGTGGCCTCCTGCAGCTTGTCGACCTGTTCCTGGTCGCCGACGATCGCCATGACCGCGCCGCAATGCTCGAGCTGGTAGGCGATCTCGTCGACGGCGGCGTCCTGATAGATGGGCACCGGAACCGCGCCCGCGCTTTGCACCGCGACCATCGCCCAGTAGAGCGCGGGACGGTTGCGCCCCGAGATGACCACCAGTTCACCGCGCGCCAGACCCAGGTCCATGAGCCCCAGCGCCAGCGCCTCGATCTCTTCCGAGACCTCGCCCCAGGTCCAGCTTTGCCAGATCCCGAATTCCTTCTCGCGATAGGCCGGGCTTTCGCCCAGATCACGGGCGTTGCGCGCCAGAAGCGCGGGAATCGAGACGGCGGTCTCAGTCACGACGATGTCCTCCCTCGCCGCTATTGCTTGCGGCGTTGGGGGCATTGCGACCGAAAATATGGGCCGGGTCAAGTATCCGGCTGCGCCTTTTCCGACACGACCGGCCAGCGGCACGCGCCATCCCGCAGAGCGGCACAGATGCTGCGAATGCGAAGGGGCGACCCGCGACGGGCCGCCCCTTGAATGGTCGAAACTGCGCGCGTGGCTCAGTTCAGGGTGTAGACCAGCGAGACGCCGAACTGGTGCTCGGTCGACTTGTTCCCGGGCGCGGGATCGGTGTGATACTCCGACTGCACCGAGGTGCGCAGAGCCAGGACGTCGGTCATCGACACGTTCAGGCCCAGGTCGTTGTAAAGCACGGTGTCCGAGTCCGACGCGATGATGTCGGTGTCGTTGGTCAGGTACACGCGCTCGTTGATGCGCTGCAGGTACTCCGACGACAGCGAGAACGCGGCCTCGTTGATGTCGTCGTTGTCGGCGCCCGGCACGACCGCGCCGATGTCGCGGAAGCTGGCGAAGCGATAGCCGGGACCGGCCTGGATCGACCACTGGGTCTGCGCCGTGTCGATCACGCGGTAACCGGCACCGAAGCCGAGGAACACGTCGTTCTCGCGCTCGAAGGTGTTGGCGGTGTTCGGGCGGTCGGTCTCGCCGTCATAGGTGCCCTGCAGCTTGGCGAAGCCATAGAGCTGCGGGTTGATATCGCGCGTGTACTGCAGGCTGTAGAGCAGGCTGTTCTCGTCCGTGTCGCCGTCGGCCTCGGAATAGGCATAGTAGAGGCCCAGCTCGACGCCGTTGGGGCCCCAGACATAGCCGAGGTTCGACCCGAGCCCGAGATCGAGCGAGTCGTCGTTGTCCTGCTGGCTGTCGCCGGTATCGGCGGTGGCGCGCAGCGCGACCGAGCCGGTGAAGCCCTGGGCGCGGCCCTCGTTGCCGAAGCTGCGCGTCTGGCGGTCGAAATCGTCTTCGATATCCTCGGCGAGGTTCTCGTTCGCGTCCTCGACGGCGCTGTCGCCGCGCAGGCCGGTGTTGTCGAAGGTGGTGGTCTGGGCGTGCGCGGCCGACCCCAGCAGGGCGGCAAGCGCGGCCGAAACGGCGATGCTTTGGGTGTATGTCATCTGACGAACTCCAGTAAGAAACCGCGCGGCGGGAGGCGCCGCGTGAGCCCGGAAAATGATCTGCACTCGCGTTGGTTCAACGCGTGCGCCCAGATTGTTCGGAGCTTTTGGGTGGCCGTGCAATCACGCAACAGGGCGCGGAATACCGCCGCCGATTTCCTGAGGAAATCGACAGCTTCGGCATGTTGTCGCCAAAGCGGCGAACAAATTTTTCCGCACCCCTTGAAGGCGAAATGCTTGACCAGCCAATGGCTTACCGCGCCAGAATGTCGCAGTCGGGGCGGCCCGGCGCGCCTACTCGGCCGCCACCGCCTTGTCCGACGCCGCCTCGACCCGGACGGCCGAGTACTTGAATTCGGGGATCTTGCCCCACGGATCAAGCGTCGGGTTGGTCAGGATGTTGGCCGCCGCCTCGACATAGGCGAAGGGCAGGAAGGCGCAGTCTTCCGCCACGTTGCGATCGGCCCGCGCATCGACCGTCACGCTGCCGCGCCGGCTGGTCAGACGCACCTGCCCGCCGGGCTCCACGCCCAGCCGCTTGAGGGTCCTGGGATGCATCGAGCAGGTCGGCGCCGGTTCGATCTGGTCCAGCACCGAGGCCCGGCGCGTCATCGCGCCCGTGTGCCAGTGCTCCAGCTGGCGCCCGGTGATCAGGATCATCGGGTAATCCTCGCTGGGCGCCTCGGCGGGCGGGGTGACGCGGGCGGGTGTGAACTTGGCGCGGCCCGCGCGGCGCGGAAAGCCCTCGCCGAACATGACCGAGCGGCCCGGATCGTCGCGCGACATGGCCGGGAAGGTGACCGAGCCCTCGCTCTCGACCCGGTTCCACGTGATGTGGTGCAGGTTGCGCATGGACATCTTCATCTCGTCGAAGACGCTGCGCGGCCCGTCGTAATCCCAGTCGAGCCCTAGCCGGTTCGCCATGTCGACGACGATCTCCCAGTCCGGCCGCGCCGCGCCCGGCGGATCCACCGCGGCGCGCCCCATCTGCACCTGCCGGTTGGTGTTGGTGACCGTGCCCCGCTTCTCGGGGAAGGCGGCGGCCGGCAGGATCACGTCCGCGAAGTTCGCCGTCTCGGTCAGGAAGATGTCCTGCACGACCAGGTGGTCGAGCTGGGCCAGCGCCTTGCGGGCGTGTTCCACGTCGGGGTCGGACATGGCCGGGTTCTCGCCCAGGATATACATGCCCTTGATCTCGCCGCGGTAGATGGCGTCGATGATCTCGACCACCGTCATGCCGGGCGTCGGGTCGATCTCGGTGCCGCCCCAGATGTGCCGGAACAGCTCGCGCACCTCGCTGTCCTCGACGCTTTGATAGTTCGGCATCACGTGCGGGATCAGCCCCGCGTCGCTGGCGCCCTGCACGTTGTTCTGCCCCCTCAGCGGGTGCAGGCCGGTGCCCGGCCGCCCGATCTGTCCGCACAGCAGCGCGAGCGAGATCAGACACCGCGCGTTGTCGGTGCCGTGGACGTGCTGGCTGACGCCCATGCCCCAGAAGATCATCGCCCGGCTCGCCCGCGCGAAGGTGCGCGCCACGTCGCGGATGGTCTCGGCGTCGATGCCGCAGATCTCGGCCATCCGCTCGGGCGGGAAGGCCCGGATGTGGTCGCGGAACTCGAAGAAGCCCTCGGTGAAACCCTCGATATACTGCCGGTCGTAGAGCTTTTCCTCGACGATCACGTTCATCATGCCGTTGAGCAGCGCCACGTCCGTGCCCGGCCGGAATTGCAGCATGTGGCTGGCATGGCGCGCCATGGCCTGCCCACGCGGGTCGATCACGATCAGCTCTCCGCCCCGCTGGGCGAACTGCTTGAAATAAGTGGCCGCGACGGGGTGGTTCTCGGCCGGGTTGGCGCCGATGACGATGGCGACCTCGGCGTTCTCGATCTCGCGGAAGCCGGCGGTCACCGCGCCCGATCCCACATTCTCCATCAGCGCGGCGACCGAGGACGCGTGGCAGAGCCGCGTGCAGTGATCCACGTTGTTGTGGCCGAAAGCCTGGCGGATCAGCTTCTGGAACAGGTACGCCTCTTCGTTGGTGCACTTGGCGCTGCCGAAACCCGCCACCGACCGGCCGCCGTAGTAGCTGCGCAAGTCGCCCAGCCCGTGGGCCGCGCGGTCCAGCGCCTCCTCCCACGTCGCTTCGCGGAAATGGGTCCAGGGGTTGCTGGGATCAACGTTCAGCCCCTTGTCCGGTGCATCCTCGCGGCGGATCAGGGGCTTGGTCAGGCGATGCGGGTGGTGGATGTAGTCGAAGCCGAACCGCCCCTTCACGCACAGCCGCCCCTCGTTCGCGGGGCCGTCGATGCCGTCCACGTAGGCAATGCGTCCGTCCTTCACCTTCATCGACACCTGGCAGCCGACGCCGCAGAACGGGCAGATCGATTTCACCTCGGTGTCAAAGTCGCTGCTGTCGCCGCGCTGCTGGTCGTCCAGCACGCTGGCGGGCATCAGCGCGCCCGTGGGACAGGCCTGAACGCACTCGCCGCAGGCGACGCAGGTGCTGTCGCCCATGGGGTCGTCCATGTCGAAGACCGGGTAGGCCGCGTGCCCCCGTCCCGCCATGCCGATCACGTCGTTCACCTGCACCTCGCGGCACGCGCGCACGCACAGCCCGCATTGGATGCAGGCGTCGAGGTTCACGCGCATCGCCACGTGGCTGTCGTCCAGCAGCGGCACGTGCGCCGCGTCCAGCGGGGGGAACCGGCTGTCGGTGACCTCGGCCTGGTCGGCGACCTCACGCATGTGCGAGCCGCGATCGTGCGCCTCGGCCGGGTCCGGCTGATCGGCGGTCAGCAGCTCCAGCACCATGCGGCGCGCCTGCGTTTCGCGCGCCCCCTGGGTGGTGACCTCCATGCCGTCCTCGGGCGTGCGGATGCAGGACGCGGCCAGCGTCCGCTCGCCGTCGATCGCCACCATGCAGGACCGGCAGTTGCCGTCGGGCCGGTAACCGGGGCTGTCCTTGTAGCACAGGTGCGGGATGGTCGTGCCCTGCCGCTTGGCCACCTGCCAGATGGTTTCGCCCGGCCGGGCGGTGACGGTTTGTCCGTCGAGCTTGAAGATCACCGGATCGGCCATGCTGTCCCCCCTGTCGCGCGCCGCCCCACCCTAGCGATGGATGCCGGTGTGTCATGCCCCCGAATGCGACGTCTCACGCCCATTTGCGCCACGCGCCGAAAGCGGCTATCGCCGGATTCATCAGGCAAGGAGACGACCCGATGGGCGAAATCGTTCTGGTCCGCCACGGCCAGGCCAATTCCCACGCCGCGACCGAGGAGGAATACGACCGGCTGAGCGACCTGGGGTTCCGCCAGGCCGAATGGCTGGGCGACTGGCTGCGCGACCAGGGCGAAGGCTTCGACGCGGTGCTGTCGGGCACCTTGCGGCGCCACCGCGAAACGGCCGCCTCCATGGGGGTCGAGGCGGCCGAGGACCCGCGCCTGAACGAGATGGACTATTTCGCCCTGGGCCGCGCGCTCGAGGATGTGCACGGCGTGCCCATGCCGGACGCCGACGGGTTCTTCGACCACGCGCCGCAGGTCATGCGCGCCTGGCACGCGGCCGAGATCATGGGGACCGAAACTTTCGCCAGCTTCGAGGCGCGCATCACCTCGGTCCTGATCGAGGCGGCGGCCGAAGGGCGGCGAACCCTCTGCGTCACCTCGGGCGGGGTCATCGGCATGGCCCTGCGACACGTGCTCGAGCTCGACGCCACGCGGCTGGCCCACGTGCTGATGCCGATCCACAACACGTCGATCCACCGCTTCCATATCCGCCGCGACCAGATGCTTCTGGCCGGCTTCAACGCCACGCCGCACCTGGACCGCGACGACCGCGCCCACGCGCGCACCCATTACTGAAGGAGATCCCGCCATGACGCATCTCTGGGTCCGCGCCGAGCCGCGCGCGAACGAGGACCGGGTGGGCCTGACGCCCGAGGGCGCGGCCGAGCTGGTCCGGGCAGGCCTGCGCGTCACGGTGGAGGAAAGCGGCACCCGCGCCATTCCCATCGACGGCTACCGCGACGCGGGCGCAGAGATCGCGCCCGAGGGCAGCTGGCCCCACGCGCCGGCGGACGCCATCATCTTCGGCCTGAAGGAATTGCCCGACGACGGCACGCCGCTCGGTCACCGCCACATCATGTTCGGCCACGCCTACAAGGGGCAGGCCGACGGGCGTCGCCTGCTCGAGCGGTTCAAGGCCGGGGGCGGCACGCTCTACGACCTGGAATACCTGGTCGACGACGCGGGCAAACGCGTCGCCGCCTTCGGCTACTGGGCGGGCTTCGCGGGGGCGGCGGTGTCGCTCATGGCCTGGGCCGCGCAGCAGAAGGGCGCGCCCTGCCCGCCCGCGCGCAGCTATTCCGACGCCGATGCCCTGGCGGACGACGTGCGGACGCAGCTGAAGGACGCGACGGCCAGCTTCCCCACCGTGCTGGTCATCGGCGCAAAGGGACGCGTGGGCTCCGGCGCGTCGGATTTCTGCACCGCCGTGCGCGCGCCCGTCACCCGCTGGGACATGGCCGAGACCGCCCGTGGCGGCCCTTTCCCCGAGATCCTGCACCACCACCTGTTCCTGAACTGCATCCTCGCCGCGCCGGGCTGCCCCGTCTTCGTGCCCGCGGACGCGAAGACCGCGCCGCGCCGCCTGACGGTGATCGGCGATATCGCCTGCGACCCCACGTCCGATTTCTCGCCCGTGAAGGTCTACGACCGCACCACCACCTGGGACGCGCCGGTGCTCAGGGTTCACGACTCACCGCCGCTGGATGTCATGGCCATCGACAACCTGCCCTCGATGCTGCCGGTCGAGGCTTCGCAGGACTACGCCGCGCAGCTTCTGCCGACCCTGCGCGCCCTACCCCGCATCGACACCGACCCGGTCTGGGCCCGCGCGCGCGAGACCTTCCTCGCGCACCGTCCGTAACTTCATCTTTCCCCAAATACCTAAATCCCAACAGGAGCCCCAAGCGATGACCATTCACTGGTGCGGCACCGGCCTGTCCGCGATCCCCGGCCTGCGCGAACTGATCTCGGAGGGCGCGGACGTGACCGTCTGGAACCGCTCGCGCGACAAGGCGGTGGCGGTGGTCGGCGACCTGACCGACCGGATCGAGACCTTCGACATGGACGCCATCGGCGCTGCGCTGGCGCCCGGCGACGTGGTGGTGTCGATGCTGCCCGGCGACTTCCACGTGGCGCTGGCCGAGCTCGCCATCGCCAGGGGCGCGCATTTCGTCAGCTCCAGCTACATCGCGCCCGAGATGCGGGCACTTGACGACCGGGCCAAGGCCGCCGGTGTCACGCTCATGAACGAGATCGGGCTCGACCCCGGGATCGACCACCTCCTGGCGCACAAGCTGATGGACGACTACCGCGCCAGCGACGCGTTCGATCCCGTCAACGCGCTGCATTTTCTCAGCTATTGCGGCGGCATCCCCAAGGTGCCCAACGATTTCCGCTACAAGTTCAGCTGGTCGCCGCTGGGCGTGCTGAAGGCGCTGCGCTCGCCCTCGCGGTCGTTGAAGGACGGCGCCCCCTTCGACGCCGCGCGGCCCTGGGACGCCATCGGCGATTACGAGGCACCGCTGCCGACGCCCGAGACCTTTCAGGTCTATCCCAATCGCGACAGCCTGCCCTTCATGGCGCAGTACGGCTTCGATCCCGACTGGAACACGCGAACCTTCGTGCGCGGCACCCTGCGGCTGCAGGGCTGGTCGGACGCGTGGGCGCCGGTCTTCGCCGAGGTCGAGACGCTGGAAGGTCCCGCGGGCGACGCGCGCCTGAAGGAAATGTCCGACGGCTTCTGGGCCGAGCATGCCTACGGTGAGGGCGAGCCAGACCGCGTGGTCATGTGCGTCGACCTGCGGGCCGAGCGCGACGGCCAGACGGTCTACCACAAGACCCACGTGATGGATGCCTGGGGCGACGCGCGCGGCAGCGCCATGGCGCGGCTGGTGTCGATCCCGGTGGCCATGGCGATCCGCGCTGTCCAGGCCGGCGACATCGCGCCCGGCGTGCACGCCGCGCCGTCGGACCCAAAACTTTACGAGCGGTTCCTGTCGCGCGTGGACGACCTGGCGCAGCACCTGGGCGAGGTCGATCACCTCGCATGAGGCGCCGCGCGCGCCTCAGCCCAGCAGGCGGTAATACATCCAGTCCGGCACGAAATTCGCCACCCGGAACAACGCCCCGAAGCTGCGCGGGAAATTCTTGGCGAACGTGTCGTCGTGCATGTGCTCCATGATCTCGCGGGCCGCGTCCTCGGGCTCCATCATCATGGGCATGTGAAAGTCGTTCTTGTCGGTCAGCCGCGTCCGCACGAAGCCCGGGTTCACCAGCTGCACGTCGACACCGGTCTGGCGCAGGTCGGCATACATGGACTCGGCCAGCACCATCAGCCCGGCCTTGGACGCGCCGTAGCCGATCGAGTTCGGCAGGCCGCGAAAGCCCGACAGCGACCCGGTCAGCACGATGTGCCCGGCGTCCCGCGCGACCATGGCGGGCACGACCTGTCCCAACACCCTTGCGGCGCCGGTCAGGTTCACGTCGAACATGGTCGTGACCTGCTCGGGCGTCCATTCCGTCGCCGATTGCGGCCAGTAGGCGCCGACCAGCCAGATCAGACCGTCGAGCTCTCCCGCCTCGCTGGCCGCGCGCGCCACGTCGTCGTCGTCGGTCACGTCGCAGGTCACCACGGTGGACGGGCCGGCGATCTCGTCCGCCAGCTCGTGCAGACGGTCCGCGCTGCGCGCCGTCAACACCACATGCGCACCCGCGCGGCTGACCGCCTTTGCAACCTCGCGCCCCAGCCCTTCCGAGGCGCCCACGATCCAATAGCGTTTCTTGTTGAAGTCCCGCATCATTCCTCTTCCTTGCGAATGGTGGCCACCAGTTCGGCCACCAGGAACCCGTATTTCGTGAATTGCGACCGGTTAATGATGGTCCCGTTCTCGGACAGGTACATCCAGTCGACCACGTCCAGCCTGTGCCCGCCCGCATCCTTCGGCAGCACGATCCGGTAACTCAGGCGCACGGCCGGTCCGCCGACCTGGCCCTTGCCCTCGCCCTCGACATCGTCGGCGCGGGCGATGAAGCGGTCGCCCTGAAGCTCGAGATGCCAGGCCCGCGACTGCCGTGCGCCGCTGTCGTAGCTGAAATCCTCGTGCAGGACGCCGCGGTCACCCTCCCACTCGCCACGCATCGCGGCGGTGAAGCGCGAGGCCACCCGCCCCGTCGGTCCGAAGATCACGCCCTCGCAGATCAGCGGTCCGTCCAGGTGGCGGCGCAGGTCGATCTCGGGGCCCAACCCCTCGTAGTCCGAGATGTTCTGCCCGCGGAAGGCGACGAAATTCGCGCGCAGGATCAGCGCGCCCAACAGGAAGACGGCCAGGATCGAGATGTAAATGAAGATGTCCATGTCTCATCTTTCGTCTGGCGTGCGGCCCGGTCGTGGCGGCTGTCTGTCTGCTTCGTGTCCGTGTCTTTCCTACAATCGAGCGGTCGGAATGTTCCTCGCGCCCGGGGCCGCAAGCGGCGACCCGCCACCCCGTCAGGGGCTGACATCTTGCGTGGGCGGCACAGGGCGTGACCGGTAGCCGGCTCCCTTCCACCACAATTTCAGCGCCTGCCAGTGGATCAGGCCCAGCACCCGCCGCGACCCGAACGGCCGCCGCAGGCAGGCCGCCAGGATCGACCGATTGGTGAGCGGCCGCCGCACACCTTCCAACGTGGCAAGGACCCCCTCGCCCCCGTCGGTGCGGTAGTCGATGACGATGCGCACGTTTGTGGCGCTTATATCGAACCGGAAAGCATAGCCGCCGGCCACGTCCTGGAAAGGCGAGACGTGGAAAATCTTGCGCGCGTTCAGGGTGTCGCGCGGCCCGATCGGCGTCATGTCGTCGCGATGGCAAAGATAGCTGTGGCGGTCGCCGAAGGTATTGGTGACCTCGGGGATCACGCCGCGCAGGCCGCCCTCGGCATCGCGCAGCAACCAGAAGCTCACCGGGTTGAAAACGTGGCCCAGCACACGCGGTTGGGTCAGAAGCTCGATCCGGTCCACATAGGGGCCCAGCGGATGATCCGCCAGCACGTCGCGCACCCAGGCCGCACCGCGCCCCTGGCCCGGCGCGCCGCCATGGTCGCGGTCCAGAAGGCTCATCAGGCCGGCACCGTTGCGCGTGAAAAGTCCCGGCCCGCGCACCGATGCCTCGGCGTCGAGCGCGACATAGTCGATCCCGTAGGTGAACGCGTTGCGCACCGCGCCGCGGCGCCCGTGGAAGGTGCGCCCGACGATATGGTCCACACGGCTCATTCCGCGGCGACGGCCGTGTTGTCCCGCTGCCCCATGGCCTCGGCCACGTCCACCGCGCTGGCGAACCCGTCCTCGTGGAAACCGTTGCGCATCCAGGCCCCGCAGAACCACGTGCCATTGGCGCCGTTCATGGCGCGGATCTGCGCTTGCCCACGCAGGGCCGCACGGTCGTAGACCGGATGGCTGAACGTGACCTCGTCATAGATCAGCCCCGGATCGATCCCGTCGCCGCCGTTCAGCGTCACGAACATCGGGTCGTCCTGCGGGATCGGTTGCAGCGAGTTCATCCAGTAGCTCAGCGCAATGCGGTCCGCCGGGCCGGTCTGCGGCTCCTTGTAGACCCAGCTGGACCAAACCGCCCGCCGCCGCGGCATCACCGACGCATCGGCGTGCAGCACCGCGTGGTTGGGCTGATAGCGCACGGCACCCAGCGCCTCGCGCTCGGGAGCGGTGGGCTTTTCCAGCAGCGCCAGCGCCTGGTCGGAATGGGTGGCGAAGATGACCTCGTCGAAATGGTCCGATCCCGCGCCATGCGTGTCCACGTGCACGCCGGCCGCGTCGCGGCGGACCTGCGCCACGGGCGCCCCGGTGCGCAGCTCGACCCCCGCCCGCGTCAGCGCGGCCTCAAGGCGCCGGACGTATTCGACCGACCCGCCCTGCACCGTGTACCACTGGTGTTGCCCCTCGTAGCCCAGCAGGGCGTGATTCTCGAAAAAGCGCACCAGCGCCTCGGCGGGGAAGTCCAGGATGCCTCGGCAGGGCGTGGACCAGATCGCGCCCGAGAACGGCAGGATATAATAGTCGCGGAACCAGGCACCGAGGCGAAGCCGCTCGATCAGGGCGCCGATGGTCATGTCCGGCGTCACCGTATCGCGGGCCAGCTTGTTGAACCGCACGATGTCGCGCAGCATCCGCAGGAAGGCCGGGTTCGCGACATTGCGCCGTTGCGCGAAAACCGTGCGGAGATCGGCCAGCCCGTATTCCAGCCGCCCGCCCCGGGCCGACAGGCCGAAGGACATGTTGCTTTCGGTGACGGGCACGTCGAGCTCGTCGAAGAGCGACACGAGATGCGGGTAGTTCACCTTGTTGAACACGATGAAGCCGGTATCCACCGGCTGGTCACCGCGCTTGCCGGCCATGACGGTGCGGGCGTGTCCGCCAAGCCGGGGCTCGGCCTCGTAGAGCGTGACGTTATGACGGTCCTTCAGGAGATAGGCCGCGGCCATCCCCGAGATTCCGCCCCCGATGATGGCTATGCGTCGGGGCAGGTCGGTCGATGGCTCGAACGGCATGGGATCTCCGGCTGGGTCGATGTCTTTTCACGTTTAGGCACGGCATGGACGGTCCATATGTTTCAAATGTGGTCAAAGGACAGCCATATAAGCAAGCTGTGACATCGTGTCAGTTCACCCCTTCGCGCGGCGACGCGACCAGGGGGCGCTCCTCGACCTCGGCGAAATCGAAATGATGCAGGCGATCGGCCCGTTTGCTGGCCTTTTCGCCCGAGATCAGGATCTCGTCCACGTCCTTGCGCGCCTGCTGGAAATGCCGGTCGAGGTTGCCCACCCGCGCCACCAGGCGCTCGCAATCGGCGTTGAGCAGGGCCAGCTCCTTGCGGATGGCGCCGGCCTGCTGCTGCATCCGGGCGTCCTTCAGGATGGCGCGCATGGTGTTGAGGGTGGCCATGCAGGTGGTCGGCGACACGATCCAGACGCGCGCCTCGAACCCGGCGCGCACGACCTCGGGCAGACGCGCGTGCAGCTCGGCATAGATCGCCTCGGAGGGCAGGAACATGATGGCGCCGTCCGCCGTCTCGCCCTCGATAATGTAGCGGTCCGAGATGTCCTTGATATGCTTGCGTACGGCCGCCCCGAAGGCACGCAGAGCACGCGTCATGTCATCCTTGGTCTCGGCGGCGGCCAGCTGCTCGAACGACTCGAACGGAAACTTGGCGTCGATGACGATGGGCCCGGGCGGGTTCGGCAGGTGGACGAGGCAATCCGCACGCTTGCCATTCGACAAGGTCGCCTGCGTGGTAAAGCTGTCGGCGGGCAGCGCTTTCGACACGATGTCCTGCAACTGGATCTCGCCGAACATGCCGCGACGCTGCTTGTTCGACAGGATGTCCTGAAGGCTCAGCACGTCGCCCGACAGCTTGGTGATATTGTCCTGCGCCTTGTCGATGACCTGCAGGCGTTCGCGCAACTGGGTCAGCGAATGGGTGGTCTTCTCGGTCTGGCCGTGCAGCGTCTCGCGCATCCGCTCCTGCATCTCGGACAGCGCGCGGTTGGTCCTCGTCGCGTTCTCGGCCAGACGGTCGGCCATGCGCGACTGCACGTCGTTCAGCCGTCCCTCGACCGTCTGGATCAGGTTCAGCTGGGCCTTGGACTGGGTGTCGCTGACCAGTTGCAGGTTGCCCGACAACTGCGCCTGACCCGCGCCAAGCTGCTGGACGTCGCGGCCCATGCGGACAAGCTCGGCGGTCAGCGCCTCGGATTGTCGCGCGCTGCGCCCGGCACGGACAAGCGTGACCACCAGCAGTAGCAGAATAACCAGCAGGCAGGCGCCGAGAGCGACTGGCAGGGTCAGCGGATTTTGTAGCAAAAGGTCAAGCTCTGCGCGGGTCATCTGCGTCCAAACAGCCGTTCAATGTCGGATAACTGCAATTCCACGTAGGTGGGGCGTCCGTGGTTGCATTGCCCGGAATGGGGCGTCGCCTCCATCTCGCGGAGAAGAGCGTTCATCTCGGGCGCACTCATGCGCCGGCCCGAGCGGACCGAGCCATGGCAGGCCACCCGGCTGAGCACCGCCTCGATGCGGGCCTGCACCGACAGGCTGTCGCCCAGGTCGTCGAGCTCGTCCAGGATGTCGCGGAGCATGGCCTGCGCGTCCACGGCACCCAGGATCGCGGGCGTGGCGCGCACGGCGACCGCGCCGCCGCCGAACGCCTCGATCTCGAGCCCCAGGCGCGACAGGCCGTCGGCCAGGTCCAGCAGGCGCGCGGCGTCATTCTCGGACAGGTCCACGATCTCGGGGATCAGCAGGGCCTGCGAGGCGACCCCGTTCTCGGCCATCTGGCGCTTGAGCTTCTCGTAGACCAGCCGTTCGTGCGCGGCGTGCTGATCGACAATGACCATCCCGCTATCCGTCTGGGAAATAATGTAATTTTCGTGGACCTGCCCCCGCGCCGCGCCCAGCGGGAAGCTTTGCGCCGGGGTCTCGTCCTCGATGACCGGCCCGGGGTCGGGATCGACGCGGGCCCAGCTGCCTTGGGTCTCGGCAAAGCCCGGCGCGGGCGCCGGTCGCGGCACGCTGGGGCGGTCCATCTGGTAGACGCGCGGCACCGCGGCGGGCGGCTCGGGGCGCATGGCGCCCAGCGCCGCGCCCGCCACCGTCGTCGCGGCGCGGTGGCCCGCCTCGGCCAGTGCGTGCCGCAGGGCCGAGACGATCAACCCCCTGATATTGCCGGGATCCTTGAACCGGACCTCGGTCTTGGCGGGGTGGACGTTCTGGTCGACGCGGGCCGGATCGCATTCGACGAACAGGGCCGCGACGGGGTGTCGATCGCGGCTGAGGAAGTCCGCGTAAGCCCCGCGCAGCGCACCGAAAAGCAGCTTGTCCCGGACAGGACGGCCGTTGACGAACAGGTATTGATGGGTCGCCTGTCCGCGAGAATAGGTCGGCAGGGCGGCATATCCGGTCAACGCCACGTCGTCGCGCGATGCATCGATGGTCAGCGCGTTGTCGGCGAAATCGGCGCCGAGGATGCGGCCAAGCCGTGTACGAAGTGCACCGAATAGGTCACCGGTCCCCGCGTCGGCCCGGAACACGACGCGGCCCTCGCCGCCGCCCGACACGTCGCTGAGCGTGAAGGCGACCGTCGGTTCGGCCATGGCGAGGCGCTTGACCACGTCGGCGATCGCCTGCGCCTCGGCCCGGTCGGTGCGCATGAACTTCAGGCGGGCAGGCGTGGCGAAGAACAGGTCGCGCAGCTCGATCACCGTGCCCGACCGGATGGCGGCGGGGCGGACCGGCTCGGCGCGCCCGCCGGCCACCGCGATACAGGCGCCATCGGACCCCGCCGCGCGGCTGGTGATCGTGAGGCGCCCCACGGCGCCGAGGCTGGGAAGCGCCTCGCCCCGGAAGCCGAACGAGGTGATGTTCAGCAGGTCCGACCCGTCGATCTTCGATGTTGCGTGGCGGGCCAGGGCCAGCGGCAGATCCTCGGGCGTCATGCCGCAGCCGTCGTCGGTCACGCGGATCAGGGTCTTGCCGCCATCGGCATAGGCGATGTCGATGCGCGTGGCCCCGGCATCCAGCGCGTTCTCGACCAGTTCCTTCACCGCCGAGGCGGGACGTTCGACCACCTCGCCGGCGGCGATGCGATTGATCGCTCCATCGTCCAGTTGACGAATTCTGGGGCGATCCGCGCCTATCTTGGGGTCATGCAACGTCATGCCACCAGTGGTAGCATGGCCTCGCCCCACCTGCACAGGGGGGATCTGGGCTTATCAACAGGAAATGGCGGGTCGGCCCGCGCCGCCCGACCGCGCCCCGGCGCGACGGCCGGGGCGCGCCTGGATCAGTTGGTGGCGTCGAGCCCCTCGGGCTGGCCAACCACCACGAAGCGCAGGTCCTCGGGGCGGTAGATCCGGTCGGCCACGCGGGCGATATCATCCAGCGTCACCGCCTCGATCTTGTCGTTGCGGCTGGCGATGTAGTCGACGCCGAGCCCGTCCATCTGCATCCCGACAAGGATGCCGGCGATGCGCGCGTTGCCGTCGAAGCGCAGCGGGTAGGCCCCGGTCAGGTAGGTCTTTGCGGCGTCGAGTTCTTCCTCGGTCACCCCCTCGGCGATGCGGGCCCATTCGTCGCGCAGGACCTCGACCGTTTCAGAGACGCTTTCGTTCGCGGTGCTGGCCTGCCCCAGGATCAGCGCGCCGTAATCCATGGGCTGAAGCCCGGTGCCGACGCCGTAGGTCAGGCCGCGCTTGACGCGCACCTCTTCCATCAGGCGCGAGTTGAAGCCGCCGCCGCCGAAGATCTCGTTGGCGACGTAGGCGGCGAAGAAATCGGGATCGTGGCGGTCGATGCCCTCGTGGCCGAAGATGACGACCGATTGCGGGGTGTCGTAGTCGATGACACTAACACCCGGCTCGGCCGAATACGCGGCGTCTTCGGGCAGTGTGCCGCCTGTCGCGGGCAGATCGCCCAGCAAGTCATCGAGCAGCGTGCCCAGCTCTTCGGGCGTGATGTCGCCCACCGCGCCCACGTAAAGCCGGTCGCGGACAAGGGTGGCCGCGTGCGCGTCGACGATGTCCTGCCGCGTCAGGGTCGCCACGCTGTCGCGCGTGCCGTCGTTGGGCCGGCTGTAGGGGTGGTCAGGGAAGGCCGCGTCGCTGAAGGCGCGGTAGGCGATCGTGCGGGGGTCGTTCAGGTCGCTGGCGATGTTCGACAGCACCTGGTCGCGCACCCGGTCCACGGCCACCTGGTCGAAGGTCGGCTCGACCAGGGCGGCGCGCAGCAGCGCCACCGCCTCGTCGCGGTTCTCGGTCAGGAAGCGGGCCGAGATGCTGACCGCGTCGTCGTAGGCGTCGAACTCGAAGGATGCCGCCAGTTCCTCGCGCGCGGCGGCGAAGCCCTGCGCATCCATCTCGGCGGCCCCTTCCTCGAGCAGGCCCATCATCAGGTTCACGGCGCCTTCCTTGCCCTCGGGGTCCAGGATCGTGCCGCCCTTGAAGCGGATTTCCAGCGCGGTGAAGGGGATCGAGTCCTCCTGCACCAGCCAGGCGTCGATGCCGCCGGGCGACGTCACCTCGTCGATCTCGACGGCCGCCGAGACCGGCAGGGCGGCGGCCCAGAGGAGGCCGGCGAAGGCTGCGATACGCATCATCATTGGGTCATCTCCTGCGGGTCTTGCGGAACCGTTTCGTTCGCCGCCGGGGTCGGATCGGGCGCGGTCGCCGTGGCGGCGGGCGCGGTGTCCTGCGGCGTGGTCAGGTAGCCCGTGACCGCGTTGCGCCGGTCGAAGACCTGCCGTGCGGCCTCGACGATTTCCTCGCCGGTGATGGATTGCAGGATGCCCGGCCACGCCTCGACATCCTCGATGGTCAGCCCCGAGGTCAGGGCCGCGCCGTAGCGGCGGGCGAGCGACTGGGTGCTGTCGGCCTCGTAGATCTCGGCGGCGCGCATCTGCATCTTGATCCGGTCGAGCTGTTCGGGATCGACGCCGTCCTCGATGAAATCGGCAAGCTCGCGGTCGAGCGCGGCCTCGGCATCCTCAAGGGACACGCCCGGCGCGGGGACGACGACCAGACCGAAGGTCGTGTCGTCCAGCGACGTGCCGCCATAGAAGGCCGACGCATACAGCGCCTCGCCCGTGCCGAATTGCAGCCGGCGCGACAGCTCGGAGGTCTGGCCTTGCCCCAGCACGTCCGACAGCAGCGTCAGCGCGGCGGCCGTGCGCTGGTCGCCCGGGTCACGCTCGGGCGCGAGATAGGTGCGGATGACATAAGGTTGCGCCACGCGCGGATCCTCGAAGGTCAGGCGACGCTCGGCCAGTTGCGGCGGCTCTTGCGGGCGGGTGCGCTCGGGCAGGTCCGGGTTGGTCGGGATCGGGCCGTAATGCTCCTCGGCCAGGGTGCGCACATCGTCGGGGGTCACGTCACCCGCCACGATCAGGATCGCGTTGTTGGGGCTGTAATAGGTCTCGTAGAAATCCAGCGCGTCCTGGAGCTCCAGTGCCTCGACCTCGTGCATCCAGCCGATGACCGGTATGCCGTAGGGGTGGTTCTGGTACTGCGCGGCGCTGCGCTGCTCGCCGAACAGCGCGCCGGGATCGTTCTCGGTCCTCTGGCGGCGTTCTTCCTGGATGACCCGCCGCTCGGTGGTGATGTCCTGTCCGTCCAGTTGCAGGTTGCGCATCCGGTCGGCTTCCATCTCCATCATCAGGCCCAGCCGGTCCGACGCGACGCGCTGGAAATACGCGGTGTAGTCCTGGCCGGTGAAGGCGTTGTCGGTGCCGCCGTTCGCGGCGACCACGCGGCTGAATTCGCCCGGCTCGAGCTTTTCGGTGCCCTTGAACAGCAGGTGTTCGAGGTAATGCGCCACGCCCGAGACGCCGGGCGGCTCGTCCGCGGCGCCGGTGCGGTACCAGACCATGTGCACCACCACGGGCGCGCGGGGGTCTTCCAGCACGACCACCTCCATGCCGTTGTCGAGCGTGAAGCTGGACACGTCGGCGGCGTGGGCGGCCTGGGCCAGGCCCAGCAGCGTGGCGATGGACAGGATAGATTTGCGCAGCATCAAGGGCGGCTCCTTCGGCGAATGGTTGCGCAAGAAACTATGCACGCCGGCGGGCGCCGCAATGGGCCTTACGCCGTTGTGACCATTCGCCCCGGCCGCGGTGTTACTGCAGCTCTTCCGGCGGGGCGGCGGGGGTGCGCACGCCCTGGCGGCGGAAGCGTTCCAGCTCGGCGTGCTGATCCAGCGACTGGGGCGCGTAGGCCTTGTAGTAGATCGAGGTATTGAACAGCCGTTCCAGCAGCCGGCCGTCGTTGTCCTCGCGGAAGGCGAGATCCTCGGAGGCGAGGGTGCGGCGGATGTCGCCGTTCACGCCGAAGCGCGTCGCGCGGGCGATGAGCGCGCCGCCCTGCACCTGCCCCGCCTGCGGACGCCCGCCCAGCGCGGCGATCGCGTCGGCCTCGGGCGTCTGGTCCGAGCGGTTGGTCCCGCCCGGCGTGGGTGGCGGCAGAGCGTTGAAGCTTTCGGGCGCCTGCAGCGGCTTGTTGGGCACGATGGCGAATTCGTCGGGGCCCTGGCTGTCGGAGGTCAGCGTGATGAGATCGGGCGGACCGCCGCAGGCCGACAGGCCCGCCGCCATGGCAGCCGCAAAAAGACCCCGCATCAACCGACCGCGCATGCGCGCCCCCTTCATCGCTCGTCCCCGGCAGGCATATCGCACAACGTCCGGCCCGTCACGGGGTCTTCTTCCCGCCGGTGAACAGAACCAGCCCCACCGCCCCGGCGAAGATGGCGATGTCGGCCACGTTGAAGGCATACGGGTTCTCGATCCCGCAGCAGGACATGTTCAGGAAGTCCGCAACCGCGCCGTAGATCAGCCGGTCGACCACGTTGCCCATGGCGCCCCCCACCAGCAGGCCCGCCGAGACCATGGCGAGTGGACCGGGCCGGTCGCGCCGCATCCACAGCAGGACCCAGCCCGAGATCACCAGCGCCAGCGCGATCAGCACCCAGCGCGCCGCGTCGCTGTCGCCGGCGAAGAGACCGAAGTTGATCCCCCGGTTCCACGCCATGCGCAGGTTCAGGAAGGGCGGGATGACGTCGATGGCGCCCACGCGCGCAAGGTCGAGGCCCTGCACGACGATCAGCTTCACCACCTGGTCGAGGACGAAGGTGATCGCCGCTGTGATCCAGAGCCGGCGCATGTCAGTGCCGGAAATGCCGCATGCCGGTGAAGACCATCGCCAGCCCCGCCTCGTCCGCCGCGGCGATCACCGCGTCGTCGCGCATGGAGCCGCCGGGCTGGATCACTGCCGTCGCGCCGGCCTCGGCCGCCGCCAGCAGACCGTCGGGGAACGGGAAGAACGCGTCCGACGCCACGACCGAGCCTTGGGTCAGAGGCGCCGACAGGCCCAGCGCCTCGGCCATGTCCTGCGCCTTGCGGGCGGCGATGCGGGTGCTGTCCACGCGGCTCATCTGTCCCGCGCCGACGCCCACGGTGGCGCCGTCCTTCACGTAGACGATGGCGTTGGATTTGACGTGTTTCGCAACGGTCCAGGCAAAGCGCAGGTCATTGAGCTGCGCGTCGGTGGGCTGGACCTTCGTCACCACGCGCAGCTGGTCGGGCGCGATCTGGCCCACGTCCTTGTCCTGCACCAGGTAGCCGCCCGAGACCTGACGCCAGACCCGGCCCCCGGCGCGGGCGTCGGCCAGCCCGTCGGTGGTCAGCAGGCGCAGGTTCTTCTTGGCGGCGAAGACAGCGCGGGCGTCGTCATCGGCGCCGGGCGCGATCACGACCTCGGTGAAGATCTGGGCGATGGCTTCAGCCGTCGCACCGTCCAGCGGGCGGTTCAGCGCCACGATCCCGCCGAAGGCCGACACGCGGTCGCAGTCATAGGCGCGGGCGTAGGCCTCGGCCAGCGTTTCGCCGCGGGCCACGCCGCAGGGATTGGCGTGCTTGACGATGACGCAGGCCGGATCTTCGCCCGCGAATTCGCTCACAAGCTCGAACGCGGCGTCGGTGTCGTTGATGTTGTTATAGCTGAGCTCCTTGCCCTGGTGCTGGGTCGCGGTGGCGACGCCGGGCGCATCGCTGCCATCGGTGTAGAACGCCGCCGCCTGGTGCGGGTTCTCGCCGTAGCGCATGGTCTGCTTAAGGGAGCCGGCCACGGCGCGGCGGCGCGGGGCGGCCTCACCGGTAGTGTCGGCCATCCAGCTCGACACCGCCGCGTCGTAGGCGGCGGTGCGGGCATAGGCGCGCTGGGACAGGGTGCGCCGGAACGCGGCGCTGGTCTGGCCGCCGTTCTCATCCAGCTCGACCAGCAGGGCGGCGTAATCCTCGACATCGACAACGGTTGTTACGAAGCCATGGTTCTTGGCCGCGGCGCGGATCATTGCGGGACCGCCGATGTCGATATTCTCGATCGCCTCGTCCCAGTCGGCCCCGCGCGCGACGGTCGCCTCGAACGGGTAGAGGTTCACCACCAGCAGGTCGATCCCGCCGATGCCGTGATCCTCCATCGCCTTCACGTGGTCGGGGTTGTCGCGCAGCGCCAGCAGGCCGCCGTGGACCATGGGGTGGAGCGTCTTCACGCGGCCGTCCATCATCTCGGGGAAGCCCGTCACCTCGGCCACGTCGCGCACGGCGATGCCCGCGTCGCGCAGGGCCTTGGCCGACCCGCCGGTGGACAGGATCTCGACGCCCCGGTCCGCCAGCGCGCGGCCCAGGTCCAGCAACCCGGTCTTGTCCGAGACGGAAATCAGCGCGCGTTTCAGGGGAACGAGATCGGGCATCGGGGCGGCTCCTTCTTGCGGTCAGGCTATGACGGGCTGGTCGTCATGCACCGTGTCGCGCACCGCATCGGGTGTTTGGCGCGCTTTTGCAAGGGTCCAGCTGACCCGTGTGGCGTAATCGGCGGCGCTGGAGGCCAGGACGATCTGGCTGGTCGCGCGCGGCGAAAGTGACACGCTGTCGAGATAGACCGACGGCTCGACCCGCATCTCGGCCGCGCCGCCGTGATGGAAGGACCAGAGCTCGCCGCTTTTCAGCAGCAGCAGCACCGTTTTGGGATCGTCGCCGGGCTGGACCACCACGTCGGGATGCAGGTGGAAGCGGATGCGGAAGGTCAGATGGCCGGTCTCGGTCGCGTCCAGCGCGCGGTCGAAGATCGCCTCGTCGCTCTGCTCGACCGTTGCCAGCACGTCCTCACCCCGCAGCGCGCGGCCGTTCGTATCGAGGTAGAGCTGGCGCACGTGGGTCAGCCCGAAATCGGCGACATAGCCGTCATGCCCGGCGATGAGCCCGGTGGAGCGGTCGCTGCGCCGTCGTTCCATCCGCACGTCGCGGGGCGCGTCCGAGAGCAATCCGTCGCCCGAGGCGCCCAGCCGGGCCGAGGAATACCCGTCCAGCGCCAGCGTGCTGTGGCTTGGCGTGGCCCGGCCCGCGCGGCGCCATTTCTCGCCGAAGCTGCGGCCCGCGCCGCAGCTGACGATGACCGGACGGCGGCCCGATGTCAGTTCGAACGCGAGGGTCGAGGCGTGGGCCTCGGCCGATCCGGGGCCCTCGGGCGGGGCGGCCACGTCGATCAGCACCGTGGCGCGGACGTGGGACAGGCGTGCGAAGCCCATGGCGCGGTCACCCGGCGGGCTGGCCGCCACGCCCGACTGCGCGAGCGCCCGGTCCAGCCGCCCGGGCTGGCCGCGTCCGCCGCCGTGGAACCGTCCAAGCCCGCCATCGGCGTGGCGCAGGCAGCGCAGCACGGGCGCCGCGCGTACCAGCGCGTCGGTGATCGCTTGCGGCACCGGCCGCTCGGCCTCGGCCAGCGCGACGCGGGCGGCGGCCAGGTGCCCGAAGACGATCGCCAGATCCTCGGGGTTGCGGTTGGCGATGCCACCCTCGGCGTCGATCAGGGTCTCGGCGGCGTTGGCGAGGCCCGTCGTGGCGCGGGACAGGTGCCGCCCAGCCCCGCGCAGGTGCAGGCCCGCGACCAGCAGCCCCATCAGCGACTCGAGCCGCGGGGCGGCCATCGGCAACGACCGCTGACGGCGGGACAGGAAGGTCAGTTGCCGCGACAGCGCACGAAAGAACCGGCGTCGCGTGGCGGGCGGAACGCCGTCGAGCAGCATCTCGCCATGCTGGATCCAGCGCGTCACCCGGCGACCGGCGAGGTCCGCCCGCCAGCCGGGACCGCGGCCGCGCCCGAACCGCGCGATCCAGTCATGCACCCAGTCGCGTGCCAGAACATCGGCCTTGCGCGTGCCCTGCGCGGCCAGGTCGTCCAGCCAAGCCATGCCGTGCAGGTCCGCCTCGAACAGCGGGTCGTCCGGCAGCGGCAGATCCCAGACCGAGGTTTCGGCCGCCTCGACGAGGTAGCCGCGGAACAGGAAATGCCCGGCGACGATCTGCGCGCCACGCTCGGCGATGCCGGTGCCGGGCGGCAGCGGCTCATGCTCGAAGGCCCGCGCGCGGCGGCCGAGCCCGGCAAGCCGCGCGTGCAGGCGGTCAGCCCGTGTCTGTCGAATGTCGGTCATCGGCTGCCCGTGCCTGGCCCTTCATGGGTCTTCGACCGCAGCTTAGGGCCGCGCGGCGCGGCTGTCATCCCGGCGCGCGTCACGCCACGCGGAAGACCGCCACGAAGAAGCCGTCCATCCCGCCGATCTCGGGCCAATAATCCGGGCGCAGCCGCAATCCCTGCGGCCCGATCCAGTCGGGCGCGATGCCGTCCAGCGCCAGCGCGCCGGGGTCCAGAGTCAGGCCGGGATGTCGGGACAGCGCCGCGTCGACCTGCGCCTCGCCCTCCTCGGGCAGGAGCGAGCAGGTGCAGTAGACGATGCGCCCCCCCGGGGCGGTCAGTGTCACCGCCCTGTCCAGCAGCGCTGCCTGCAAGGCGATCAGCGGCGCGAAATCCTGCGCCGCCTTGGCGCGCGGAAGGTCCGGGTGGCGGCGGACCGTGCCAGTGGCCGAGCACGGCGCGTCCAGCAGCACGGCGTCGAAGGGCCGGTCGGGCGCGTAGGTGAGCGCGTCGGCCACCACCACCTCGGCAGAAAGCCCACAGCGCGACAGGTTCTGGGCGACGCGGGCCATGCGGGTCCCGGAAATGTCGAGCGCGGTGACTTCGGCGCCCGCTGCGGCCAGTTGAAGCGTCTTGCCGCCAGGGGCGGCGCAGAGGTCCAGTATCCGCTCACCCGGCTGCGGGTTCAGCGCGCGGGCGGGCAGCGCGGCGGCGGCGTCCTGCACCCACCACGCCCCATCGTCGTATCCCGGCAGCGCGGTAACCTGGGCGCCGGGTTGCAGCCGGACCGATCCGGTGGGGGTCACCTGCCCGCCCAGCCGCTCGGCCCAGCCGGGGGCATCTTCCTTCACGCTCAGATCCAGCGGCGGGTTCGCGGCGAAGGCGTCCTCCATGCCCGCGACCCCTGCCTTGCCGTAGGCCTTGAGCAGCGGCTTGCGCAGCCACTTGGGCAGGCGCGGCACCGGGAGCGCGGCCCAGGCATCCGCGCGCTGGACGTTGCGCAGCACGCCGTTGACCAGCCCCGCCTGCCCCGCGCCACGCGCGCTCGCGCGGACGAGGTCGACGGCGGCGCTGACTGCTGCGTGGGGCGGGGTGCCGCCTTCGTGGATCTCGTAGATCGCCAGCCGCAGGATGTTGTGAACCTCGGGCCAAGGCTTCATCCGCAGGAACGGGCCCAGCGCCCGGTCGGCGCGATCCATCCAGCGCAGGGTACCGATCGCCAGCCGCTGCGCGCGGGCCCGGTCGGGGGCTTCCAGTGCGCGGGTCCGCTGCTCCAGCACCTCGGACATAAGCCGGCCGTGCTCGGTCACGTCACCCACCAGCGCCAGTGCGGCGGCGCGCGCCCCGTCGATCTCGGCCATGTCGTCATCCCCGTTGCAACGGACCGCCCGCAGCTCTTGAGCCGGGGCCTGTCGCGGCCTAGCTATGGATCATGGATGACGCAACCGGAACCGGACCGATGCCCCAGGACGACCTGCCCGACGCCGCGAAACGCGCCCTTGCCGAGGCCGAGGAACGCCGCCGCAAGGCCAAGGCACAGGACCTGCCGCCCGAGCTTGGCGGCCGCGACGGCCCCGAGCCCGTGCGCTACGGCGACTGGGAGAAGAAGGGCATCGCCATCGATTTCTGAGGCGATGCCGCGCCCTCAGCGCATGTAAAGGTAGACGCTGCTGCCCGAACTGGGCTGGAAATAGACCCGGTTTTCCCGGATGACGACCGCTTGGCAGCTGTCGCCCCAACTGCGATCGCCCCACTTCATTTCACGGCAGAACCGGTTGCCGCGCCAGTCCCACGACCCGGTGACCGGCGTGCCGAAGGCGCTGCCCTCGATCTGGCCGCCGGGCGTCACGCGCACGCCGACGCCCAGCCGGCTGAGGTTGCGGTTCGCCACGCGGTCCACGAATTCGGCGCGGGTGGTGATCCGTTCGTCCGTCGACGACGCGGCGGCGAGCGGTGTGACGACAAGGGCGGCGGCGATCAGACTGGCACGCAGCATGGGGCAAGCTCCTTTGACCTGACGCAAAGGAAGCCTAGGCCCGGAGCGGCCCTATTCCAGACCCAGCACGCTCAACATGTCGTAGGCGCCCGGCGGCTTTCCGTCGCACCAGAGCGCGGCCTTCAGCGCGCCGCGCGCGAACAGGCTGCGATCGGTCGCCACGTGGCTGAGGGTGATGGTCTCGCCCTCGCCCGCGAAGATCACGTCATGGGTGCCGATGATCGACCCGCCGCGAATGGCCGAGAAGCCGATATCGCCAGGCTTCCGCGCGCCCGTGATCCCGTCGCGGCCCCGGTCGGCCACATCGGCGAGGCGCACGCCCCGCCCCTCGGCCGCCGCTTCGCCCAGCATCAGCGCGGTGCCCGAGGGCGCGTCGACCTTGTGGCGGTGATGCGCCTCGACGACCTCGATATCGAACGCCTCGTCCAGCGCGGCGGCGACCTGTTTCACCACGCGGGTCAGCAGGTTGACGCCAAGGCTCATGTTGCCGGCGCGGACGAAGCAGGCGCGCGCGGCGAAGGGGGCGAGTGCCGCAAGCTCGTCGTCGGAGAACCCGGTGGTGCCGATGACCAGGGCGCGCCCCATGTCGGCGCAGATGCTGGCGTGCTCCAGCGTGGCGGCGGGCGCGGTGAAGTCGATGGCGACATCGGCCTGTTCCAACGCCTGCGCCAGGTCGTCCATCACGGTCACGCCGCTGGCCGCACCGCCCAGCGCCTGGCCCAGATCATGCCCGATCCAGTCGCTGCCCGGACGCTCGGTGGCGCCCGTCACCTCGACACCTTTCATGGTGGCGGCCGTGTCGACCAGCATTCGCCCCATGCGCCCCGAGACGCCGGTGATCGCGATGCGCATGGTGGGTCTCCTTCCCGTCCGGTCGCGTGCGGAAAACCGCTACCGCGCACGGGCAACGGGTGCAACGTCCGGGTTGCGTGGCCGGGCGCGCGGGCCTAGATGCGAGCCATGGCACGAAACAAGTTCTCCGATGGGCCCGGGCCCTCGAACCGTCAGCTGCGCGTGGGCGAGCTGATCCGGCGCACGCTGTCGGACGTGCTGAATCGCGGCGATATCCACGACCCCGAGCTGAACCGCATGTCGGTCACGGTGACCGAGGTGCGCACCTCGCCGGACCTGAAGATCGCCACGGTCTATTGCCTGCCGCTGGGCGGCGACAACCGCCCCGAAGCCATCGCCGCGCTGAAGCGCAACAAATCCGAGCTGCGCCGCGCGCTGGGCCGCGAGATGACGATGAAATACACGCCCGACCTGCGGTTCCTGATCGACGAGACCTTCGACCGCATGGATGCCACGCGCGAGCTGTTCGCCCGCGACGAGGTGCGGCGCGATCTGGATGGCGACGATGAAGACTAGGCTTTGGGCCGGGCTGTGCGCGGTGGCCTGGGCGGGCCTGCCGGGTGGCGCCGCGGCCGCCACCTGCGAGGACGTGCGCTTCGACAAGGCGCGTTTCACGGTCTGCGAGATCGACCTGTCGCGCGAGACCCTTCGCCTGTTCCTGCATGACGACAAGGGTGTGCCGCTGGGCAGCTTTTCCGCCGTGAACCGGAAGCTGAAGCCGCAGGGCACGCGGCTGGGCGTGGCGATGAACGCGGGCATGTATCACCCCGACCGCGCGCCCGTGGGCCACTACGTCGAGGACGGGCAGGAGGTGATGCGCGTGGTCACCTCGGACGGGCCCGGCAATTTCGGCCTGCTGCCCAACGGCGTGCTGTGCCTGCGCGAAGGCGCGGCCAGCATCGTCGAAAGCCGCGCCTATGCGGCCAACCCGCCCGAGTGCCGCGACGCGACGCAGTCGGGCCCCATGCTGGTGATCGATGGCGAGCTTCACCCGCGATTCCTGGAAGACAGCGACAGCCGCTACGTGCGCAACGGCGCGGGCGTCAGCGAGGACGGCCGCACAGCGTGGCTGGCGATTTCCAACCAGCCCGTGAATTTCCACCATTTCGGACGGCTGTTCCGCGACGGGCTGGGCGCGCGCAACGCACTTTATTTCGACGGCAACATCTCGCGGCTTTACGACCGCGCGGGCGGGCGCAGCGATTTCGGCCTGCCCATGGGGCCGATCATCGGAACGGTCGAACCGGCGGAGTAGATCATGGCACGCAGGCGCAAGGGGCGCGATATCTCGGGCTTCGTCATCGTGGACAAGCCGGCCGGCACCGGCTCGACCGATGTCGTGAACAAGGTCCGCTGGGCGTTCGAGGCGAAGAAGGCCGGACACGCCGGCACGCTGGACCCGGACGCCACCGGCATACTCGTCGTGGCGCTGGGCGAGGCGACGAAGGTTCTGCCCCTGCTGACCGACGCGCTGAAGGCCTATGATTTCCAGGTGCGCTTCGGCACCGCGACCAGCACCGACGATGCGGGCGGCGACGTCGTGGCCCGCAGCGATGCGCGACCCGACGACGACGCATTGCGCGCCGCCCTGCCCGGCTTCACCGGCGACATCATGCAGGTGCCGCCGCAGGTGTCCGCCGTGAAGGTCGAGGGCGAACGCGCCTACGACCTGGCGCGCGAGGGCGTCGAGATGGAGCTGGCCGCGCGCCCGCTTTACGTCGACAGCCTTGAACTGACCGATCGGCCCGACCCCGACAGCGCGCATCTGCAACTGGTCTGCGGCAAGGGCGGGTATGTCCGCGCCATCGCCCGCGACCTGGGCGAATCCCTGGGCACCCGGGCGCACGTGACCGCACTGCGCCGGCTGTGGTCGGGGCCCTTCACGCTGGACCACGCGGTGACGCTGGACGAGATCCAGCGCCTCGGCCGCACGCCCCAGATCGACGACCTGTTGCTGCCCGTCGAGGCGGGGCTGGAGCAGGTGCCCTCGGTGCAGATCGGCGCCATCGCCGTGCCGCGACTGAAGAACGGCAACCCCTGCGACGTGCTGTCGACCCAGGCCGATTTCGGCGAGACCTGCTGGGCCGCCCACCGCGGGCAGGCGCTGGCCATCGGCACCTACCGCGCGGGGCAGTTCCAGCCGTCGCGCGTGCTGAACCGTTCCGACGCGGGCGCATGATCGAGCGGTCGCACCAGAAAGGCGACGCGGCCAGCGTCGCGCGCTATTCCGACTGCGAAGGCTATCGCTGGGATCTAACCCGGGTCTGGGACACCGACGGGCCGCGCGCGCTGTTCGTCATGCTGAACCCGTCGACCGCGACCGAGGTGCAGAACGACCCCACGGTCGAGCGTTGCGAGCGCCGCGCACGGGCGCAGGATTTCGGCGCCTTCCGGGTGTGCAACATCTTCGCGTGGCGCAGCACCGACCCGAAGGGCCTGCGCAAGGTGGATGATCCTGTCGGCCCCGAGAACGACGCCGCGATCCTCGAAGGGGCCGACTGGGCCGACCGCGTGATCTGCGCCTGGGGCACCCATGGTGCGTTGCTGGATCGCGGCCCCGCGGTCGAGCGGCTTCTGCGCGACCGGGGCCACGCGCTGCATCACCTGGGCCTCAGCAAGGCCGGCCACCCGAAGCACCCGCTCTACATCGGCTACGGCGTTGCGCCGCAGTCCTGGTAGCCTAGGCGGCCTGCCCCGAAAGGGGCGCGATCACGATATCATCGATCGAAAGGCCGTCTTGCGGGCCCGCGACGGTCGCGACCCAGCTGTCGCCCACGAAAACCATCGTCCCGTCGCCATCGGGCGCGGGCCGGAGCGACAGCGGGCCGGCCGCGTCGGTTTCGATCCGCAGCAGGTCATCGCCGGGCGTGAAATCGGACACGCGCAGGACACTGGCGCTGGGCGGCAGGTCGTCGGGACCGCTGTCGAGGTAATCTTCCGGATCCTCGTCCGGCGACAGGACAACGCCGTAGTCATCGCAGCCCGGATCGGGGCGCGACGGCGCCTCGGGATCTTCGGGGGCCACGACCTGGCCCGGGTCGTCGACCGGGTCAGGTGGCGTCGCGGGCGTCTCGGGATCCTCGGGCGCGACGGGCGGCGTATCCCCGGCCGGGGCATCGGCGGAGCCGGACGGCGTATCGGGCGCGGTCACGATCGCGGCCTCTTCGGCCTGCGCGGCCAACAGATCGGACAGGGACACCGCCCCCGCCTGCCCTTCGAATGCGACCGAGACGCTGTCGACGGGCACGGTTTCGAACCCCTGGAAGGTCAGCGCGATAGTCCCGCCGTCCTGTTGCCACGACAGGGTCGCATCGGCATCTTCCGTGGCCGGCGACAGAACAAGGGCCGACACATCGTCAGGCAGCGACAGCGTCACGCTGTCGATCCCGGGCACGAGGTTTTCGACCAGATGCGTGCCCGACCCGACATCCACGTGCAGGGTCGTCGCCACACCCACACGGGCCGGGTCTTGCCCGACCGGCGCCGAAAGCCGTGGCGCGACATAATCCAGCAGGTCGCCGCCCCCTTCCGGCGCCTGCACCACGTCATTCTCGGGCGAGGACTGGTCATCGCTCGCGTCGTCATCGCCCCTCGCCTTCACAACGGACAGCACGTCCGGAAGCGCCATCGCCCCCGCCAGACCGGCCAGAACCAAAGCTGCCAGCATTTCATCACCCCTTCCGCCCCGATTGTCCGGGACACCCTAGGGTGGCTGGATTACCGTCGGGTGTGAGAAGAAATTCACTTTCAAGGTTAAGCTCATGTCCAACGCCCCGCCCGATTTCGAAGCGTTCGACCGTCGCCGCGTTGACTGCGGGACGGTCAGCCTGTCGGTGGCGCGGGCTGGTTCGGGTCCGCCCCTTGTGCTGTTGCACGGCTATCCCGAGACGTCGCAGGCCTGGCACCGCGTGGCGCCCGCGCTGGCGGCGCGCTTCGACGTGATCGTGCCCGACCTGCGGGGCTATGGCGACAGCGACGCGCCCTCCGACGACGCGGACCACACGGTCTATTCCAAGCGCGCGATGGCGGCGGATATCGTCGGTCTGCTGGACGCCTTGGGGATCGAGCGGGCCCATGTCTTGGGCCATGACCGCGGCGCGCGGGTGGCCTACCGATTCGCGCTGGACCATCCGGATCGCCTGCGCCGCCTGGGCGTGGTCGAGATCGTGCCCACCGGCAGTTTCTGGTCGATGTGGACGGCCGAGATCGCCATGGCGGCCTATCACTGGACCTTCCTCGCGCAGCCCAGCCCCCTGCCCGAGCGCATGATCGGCGCGGACCCGGCGGGATACCTGGACTGGACCCTGGCCAGCTGGTCGGCGACTGGCGACCTGTCGCCGTTCTCGGACATGGCGCTGGAGGCCTATCGCGCGCAGATGGCGGCGCCCGAGCGGCTCGCGGCCATGTGCGCCGACTATCGCGCGGGGGCCACGACCGACCGGCGCATCGACGACGCGGACCGCGCGGCCGGACGGCGAATCGCGGCGCCGGTCCTGTTCCTGCACGGTCGCAGCGGCTTTCCGGCGCGCACGGGCGATCCGGCCGGCCTGTGGAACGACTGGGCCGAGGACATCACGCTGGCGGAGTGCGATGGCGGGCACTTCACCATGGAGGAAGCGCCCGGCCAGGTCATCGACGCGGCGATGGACTTCTTCGGGGACGACTAGTGCGCGCGGTTCAGGCGGCGTCGCGGGTCTCGTCGTCGGCGGCGAACTCGGCAGCGAGATCCGAACCGATGAGCTCGATTTCGTCCGGATCGACCCGGCCCGCCCCGCCGATCACGCGCATCATCACCTGTCCGTCCAGGCGCACGAGAACGTCTTCCGTGCCGTCGACCGCGTGAACCGAGATCCGGGGATAGGCCGAGGCATGGGGATCGTAGACGATGACAAGCTGGTCTTCGTCGGGGTCGAAATCATCGATGACCGGCGCACGGGCCTCGGTGCCGTCGACCCAGATGCCGCCGGCAAGCGGACAGGCGGGACCTCCTGCCTGCGCTAGTCCTGTCGCCTGCGCGGGTCCGTTCGCCGGCGCGGCTGTCCGTTGCGTGTCGTGCATCGTCCGGAGCGAGCCGATCTCGCACGCGAGGTCGGTTTGCAGCTCCTCTCGGGAAACGCGGTTTTCCTCGACCGTGACGCCGGGAGACGGGGCCAGCTTCGACAACAGCCCGTCGAGGGTCTGGCCGTCGTCGCCATCGGCGTCAGCGTCCCAGGCCTCGGCCGCGCCGTCGGCACCCGGCCCTCTGCGCCTGCCAAGGCGGGATCGCAGGTCACCCATGGTGTCGACGATCAGGAGACGCAACCGCTGGAAGCGACCAGCGACGGCACCGCCGCCCTCGCCCAGCGCACCACGCAGGTCCATCATCGAAAGGACGAACAGTGCGGCCGCCGCCGTGAGGAACACCATAGACATGCCGACCGCTCCGTCTTGCCGGGATTGTTATCTCCCCATGCTGCCGCCCGATTGCGATCCGCGCGGGGTCGAAATGGGGAAAATTGAAGGAAGCACCGGGACTGGCGTGCACAAGGGGTTTTCATGTCCTGCCGATTGGTTTAAGCGCGCGCATCCGCATCGATGCGTGCGGAGCCCTTGGGCCTTGCTGGACGACATCCCGGCCTGCGCCGTCAAACCAGATCTGAAGAAGGAGATACCCGATGTCGATCACCGCAGACGAAAAGCAGCGTCTCATCAAGGAATTCGGCACCAAGAGCGGCGACACCGGTTCGCCCGAGGTGCAGGTCGCGATCCTGACCACCCGGATCGCCGCGCTGACCGAGCACTTCAAGACCCACAAGAAGGACAACCACTCGCGCCGTGGCCTTCTCAAGCTGGTCGCCCAGCGCCGCAAGCTGCTGGACTACACCAAGGCCCGCGACGAGGCCCGGTACCAGGACCTGATCAAGCGCCTGGGCATCCGCCGCTAAGACGCGCGCGTCAGCCAATGACTTCCGAAGGGCCGCGATGACGCGGCCCTTTTTCGTCGATGGACGATGCTCGGGAATGCTTGTGCAGGTGCCTGGAAGCTATCCCTCGGCCCACCGCTCGGACGCGATGCTTGCCAGATCGGCGGGCGTCGCGTCAGGCAATACCCCTGCGGGCCGGCATATGCCCCGCCCGGCTCCCTGCCCTGGCCCGTGTGGACGGGCGGTTGAGGTCGCGCCGCGTCGCCTCCACGCTTGGCAACTCCGGCACGGCAAGCTTCGGGGGCGCCGCGGGAGCGAGCGGTTCGATCAGCCACTTCTGATTCTTCGCGTGGCGCCATGCCAAGCGCCGGGCTTTCTTGGAGGAGAGGATAGGCCGCGCCGCCTGCTCGGGCCCGGCGGTGGTCAGCGCCGACGGATGGCTCGTCCGGATCTCGGACACTTTGTCTTCGCCCAGTGTCTTGAGAGTCTCACGTCCCAGAAGCAGGCTTTCACACGAGGCCCGCTCGGCCCAGAGTATTTCGTGCTGTTCCAGCAGGATATGGTAATAATCTACGCCTTTCCCGATGCCGGCTTGCTTGATCCCGTCCAGGCCGACCAGGTGGCGGGCGGCGATCAGCACCTCGGACGAACCGGTCATGCGTTCGGCGATCCGGGACCGCACGAGAACGCGGTGCTGCGGCGACACGGTCAGATTACGGGTGGGCAGCCCCGGGCCGAGGGAACCGCGGCGGATGCGGATCGGGCCGAGCTTGGGATTCTTCCGCAGGGTCGGCGCGTCGATGCGGGTCTTGCCGATCCAGATGACGCGCTGGAAGCCACGATCCGCGGTGCGCACCCAGTCGCCGACGCGAAGTTCCTCGACCGGGCGGTCCATCCCGGCGGACACGAAGATGCGGGTGCCACGGGCGAAGCACACGGCGCGCACGTTGTTGTCGGTGGTCGACACAAGCGCGGCGTCGTCTCCGCCAACATCGGTAAGCCCGCCCGTGCGGATCTCCTCGACATTCATGTCGCCGTAGCGATCCGACGGGATGATGAAGTACCGTGTGTCACCGCCGTTCGAAACGGTCAGGAAAACCGCGTCGAGATTGCTTTCGCTCTGAGGATTGAAGGAGTTGGTGGTTCCGTCGCCTTCGGTGAAGCGGCCGCTGTTGCTGGGCTCCTGGATGCGGTCGATGGTATAGGTGGTGCCGTCGATGACGAAATCGTCGCCGATATCGAATTCGCCGTCGTCCAGATCCGTCGCCGACGCACTGTTCACCACGCCCAGCAGGTTTCCGAGCGCCAACGAGTACGTCGTGTTTTCCGAGATCCCCGTGACCTCGAAGAGATCGTAAACGGTTGCCATCTGCTCTGCTCTCAGGCCCCTGCGTCGTTCGGATTTGGTTTCTTACGCTGGCACGGATACCCGGCGGGCTTATACATTCGGTTAAATCACTGTGAGTTCTTCACATGCGATTGCGGCAATATGGTGGAGATAATTCAGGTTTCCTTCGTAATGTGCCCGACCGCGACACAATCGTTAACGGGCTGGAGGACCCACCTGCGCCCTGCGGCGCATCCGCCCGCCCCACCTAGCAACCACGTGCATTTTCCTGTAAGGCGCGCGCATCTGAGACGTGACGCCATGACCCCGGCGCATGAAAACGATGAGACAGGGGTCGGCGGCAATACGGCCGCCACGAAACAGGGCCACCGGGGAACGCTCCGGCAGATCCGGCCCAGATAGGATACGATAGATGTTTAACGTTACGAAAAAACATATGCAGTGGGGCGAAGAGACCCTGACGCTCGAGACCGGCAAGGTCGCGCGCCAGGCCGACGGCTCGGTCATCGCGACGCTGGGCGAGACCAGCGTCATGGCCAACGTGACCTTCGCCAAGCAGCAGAAGCCCGGCCAGGACTTCTTCCCGCTGACCGTGCACTACAACGAGAAATACTATGCCGCGGGCAAGGTGCCCGGCGGCTTCTTCAAGCGTGAGGCCCGCCCGACCGAAAAGGAAACGCTGACCTCGCGCCTGATCGACCGTCCGATCCGCCCGCTGTTCGCGCCCGGCTTCAAGAACGAAGTGCTGGTGATGTGCACCGTGCTGTCCCACGACCTTGTCAACGACCCTGACATGGTGGCGATGATCGCCGCGTCGGCCGCGCTGACCCTGTCGGGCGCGCCCTTCATGGGTCCGATCGCCGGCTGCCGCGTGGGCTTCGAGGGGGGCGAATACATCCTGAACCCCGAGATCGACGACATGCACGATCTCAAGAACAACCCCGATCAGCGCCTGGACCTGGTCGTGGCGGGGACCAAGGACGCGGTCATGATGGTCGAGTCCGAGGCCTACGAGCTGACCGAGACCGAGATGCTGGGCGCGGTGAAATTCGCGCACGAGCAGATCCAGCCGGTGATCGACCTGATCATCGACCTGGCCGAAGACGCCGCGAAAGAGCCCTTCGACTTCCAGCCGCCGGATTACAGCGCTCTGTACGACGCCGTGAAGGCCGCGGGCGAGCAGAAGATGCGCGACGCCTATGCCATCACCGACAAGCAGGAGCGCACCAACGCGGTCGCCAAGGTCAAGGAAGACATCAAGGCCGGCCTGACCGAGGAGCAGCTCGAGGACGAGAACCTCGGCTCGGCCCTGAAAAAGCTGGAATCCGCCGTTCTGCGCGGTGACGTGGTGAAGTCGGGCAAGCGCATCGACGGCCGCCGCACCGACGAAGTGCGTCCGATCCTGGCCGAAACCGGCATACTGCCGCGCACGCACGGCTCGGCCCTGTTCACCCGGGGCGAGACGCAGGGCCTGGTCATCACGACCCTTGGCACCGGCGACGACGAGCAGATGATCGACGCGCTGCAGGGCACGTATCGCAGCAATTTCCTGCTGCACTACAACTTCCCGCCCTACTCGGTCGGCGAAGTGGGTCGCGTGGGCCCTCCGGGTCGCCGCGAGATCGGCCACGGCAAGCTGGCCTGGCGTGCGCTTCAGGCCGTGCTGCCCGCCGCCACCGACTTCCCCTACACCATCCGCGTGGTGTCCGAGATCACGGAATCGAACGGTTCGTCCTCGATGGCGTCGGTCTGCGGTGGCTCGCTTTCCATGATGGACGCGGGCGTCCCGCTGAAATCGGCGGTCGCGGGCGTGGCCATGGGCCTGGTGCTGGAAGACAGCGGTGAATACGCGATCCTGACCGACATCCTCGGCGACGAGGATCACCTGGGCGACATGGACTTCAAGGTCGCCGGCACCGCCGACGGCATCACGTCGCTGCAGATGGACATCAAGGTCGCGGGCATCACCCCCGAGATCATGGAGAAAGCTCTGGAGCAGGCGCGCCAGGGCCGTCTGCACATCCTGGGCGAGATGAACAAGGCGCTGAGCGAGGCTTCGGGCTTCTCCGAGCACGCGCCGCGTATCGAGACCATGCAGATCCCCACCGACAAGATCCGCGAAGTGATCGGCTCGGGCGGCAAGGTCATCCGCGAGATCGTGGAAACCTCGGGCGCCAAGGTCGACATCAACGACGACGGCATCATCAAGATCGCCTCGGCCAACGGCGAGGCCATCCAGAAGGCGTACGACATGATCCATTCGATCGTGGCCGAGCCCGAGGAAGGCAAGGTCTACAAGGGCACCGTGGTCAAGATCGTCGATTTCGGCGCCTTCGTTAACTTCTTCGGCAAGCGCGACGGCCTGGTGCATGTGAGCCAGATTGAGAACCGCCGCCTGAACCATCCTTCGGACGTTCTGAAGGAAGGCCAGGAAGTCTTCGTGAAGCTCTTGGGCTTCGACGACCGTGGCAAGGTGCGCCTGGCCATGAAGATGGTCGACCAGGAGACCGGCGAAGAGCTGAAGAAAGAAGAAGCGGCCGACTGATCCCTGCCGTAACCTTGCTGGCACCCCCGCCTCCCCGCGGGGGTGCCGGTCACGAGGGCCCGAGACATGGAATACACGTATGTTCCGCCGCCAACGCCGACGCTGTCGCGGTGGCGGGCGCTCTACCGGGACCATCCCGGCCTGTCCTGCCTGCGCGTGCTGGAATACGAGGCCATCGGCTCGACCGACATTTCGGGCGATGTGCTGGACTACGGCGGCGGCAACAAGGCGCCCTATACCGGCCTGCTGAAGAATGCGGACAGCGTGAAGTCCGCGAATATCGATCCCGGCATTAAGCCGACCCACATCGTCAAACCGGGCGAGCCTTTGCCCTTCGACGATGGCAGTTTCGACTGCGTCGTTTGCTTCAATACCCTTGAACACATCTATGATCCCGTCGCCTCGATGAACGAGATCTTCCGTGTGCTCAAGAAAGGCGGGCGCGCGGTCATCACCGTGCCCTTCATCTTCCGCATCCACGGTCACCCCGATGATTTCACCCGCGCCACGCCGAGCTGGTGGCAGGAAACGTGCCGCCGCGTCGGCTTCGAAGCCCTGAACCTTCAACCGCTGGTCTGGGGGCGCTACACCTCGGCTGGGTCGATCCTTGGGCATCGGGGGATCTGGCCGCGTGGCCAATTCCATCTTCAGCATCTGAAGGACTGGCTCTACGCGAAAATCACCATCCGCCAACCCGTCTACGCCGGCAAAGGGGCGATCGCATCTGCGCCGTGTCTCCCGGCTGGATGCTGGTGGCCAAGAAGTAACCGAGTATCCTACTGTCGCCCTGCCGTGTTGCGTATGGCATGGCAACGGCGCGAGGATAGACGGACGCACGGTTCGGCTTCTCTCGATCAACCACACTTCAGCGGGACCGGCACCGGCGGTTCGTCTCCAGGAGGCACCCATAGCATGACGAGAGAACCGCGTGAGATCGCCGGTCACACCGTATTCATCGAAAACGTGCCGCGACCGAAACCGGCGCTGCGATCCCTTCGGCGCGTCTTCGGTCGACTGACCGGCACTAAGCACGTGGAACGCTTCGGTGTCAGGCTGTGCGTGGACGAGACGATCGTGCCGCGATCGGTCTGCGGCGCCATTCTTGCAGGCACCTACGAGCTGGCCGAAGCCGAACTTTTGCAGAAAGGTCTGAAGCCGGGCGAGAAGGTTCTCGAGATCGGCACGGGCGTCGGGTTCATTTCGCTGCTGGCGGCACGCCTTGCCGGCGCGCAGAACGTATCGTCCTTCGAGGCGAACGACACGCTCAAACCGATCCTGGACGAGAACCGTCGACTGAACGACATGGCCTCGGACCTGACGTTCAAGGCAGTCACCAAGGACGGCCAGCCGGTGGTCTTCTACCGCGACACCAATCTCGTCTCTTCCTCGATCATCGACAGGGAAGCGGGGGCAACACGCGTCGAAGTGCCCGCGGTCGCGTTCTCGGATCTTCTGGCGTCGCTTGAGCCCGACGTCATCGTGATGGACGTGGAGGGGGCCGAGATCGACTTGCTGCGAGATCCCCTGCCCGCCGGTGTGCGGGCGCTCCTCGTCGAGACGCACCCGCACATCGTGGGAACCGAGGCCACGGATGAAATGATCGAAAAATTGGTCCGCGAGGGCTTCGTCCATCATACCGTCATGCACAAGAACATCCTTTTCGAGCGCGAGCGCGCCGACGGATGAGGATCATACACCTGCATTTCGGAAAGGAGGGCGGGGCCGAGCGGTTCTTCGTGAACCTCGCCAGGGCCTTCGACCAGCGCGGCGTGGAACAGCGGTTCTTCATCCGGCCGGACCGCAGCTGGGGCGATGCCATCGCCGCGCTGGGTCCCGTGGAATACGACAATTTCCGCCGTATCTCGCTGACCCGCTGGCTGACGCGGCGCAAGCTGGACAGTCACATCGTTGAGTTTCGCCCCGACGCCGTGATGTCGTGGATGCCCCGCGCATCGCAGCTGCAACCCCGCAACTTCGATGGCACGCGGCTGGTGCGGCTGGGCGACTATCCCGCGAACCTCAAGCATTTCGGCCATTGCGACATGATCGTCGGGAACACACCCGGCATCACCGCCCATTGCGACGCGCTGGGCTGGGACCGCGGGCTGGCCACGATCTCGAACTTCCCCCGCTGGGTGACGCCCGAGCCCGTTCCCCGCGCACGGCATGACACCCCCGAGGACGCGCCGCTGGTGGTGACGGGCGGGCGGTTCGTGCCGCGCAAGGGGATGGACATCGCGCTGCGCGCCGTGGCGCAGATCCCGGGGGCGTGGCTGTGGCTGGTCGGGGACGGCAAGGAGCGCGAGGCATTGGAGCAGCTGGCCCGCGAGCTGGGGATTGCCGATCGCACCCGCTTCGTCGGCTGGGTGGACGAGCCCATACACCATATCGCCTCGGGCGACGCCTTCGTCCTGCCCTCGCGCCACGAGCCGCTGGGCAACGTGCTGCTGGAAGCGTGGAAGGCCGGTGTGCCGAGCGTCTCCAGCCGCTGCGAGGGCCCGGCGTGGTTCATGCGCGACGGCGAGGACGGGTTGATGGCCGATATCGACGATGTCGACGGCACCACCGCCGCCCTGTCGCGCCTTCTCGGGAACCGCGACGCCGCCAGGAAGATGGCGATATCGGCGCGCGAACGGCTCGAGGCCATGTTTTCCGAAGATGCGGTCTGCGACGCCTACATGCGCCTTTTCAGGACCCCGCAAGCCGAGGTCCGGACGCTACGATGACCGTGGGGGCGTTTCTCATCAACCTCGAGGGCTCGGACACGCGGCGGCAGGCTGCGGTGGCCCAGCTCGAGACACTCGGGCTGGACTGGCTGCGCGTGCCGGCGGTGGACGGTCGCGGCCTGCCCGTCAGCACCTTCGACGCCTACGATGACGCCGCCGCCCGCCGCTACATGGGGCGGTCGATGACGGGGGGCGAGATCGCCTGCCACCTGAGCCACGCCAAGGCGGCGCAGGCGTTCCTGGACAGCGACCATGCGCTCGGGCTGGTGCTCGAGGACGATTTCACGCTGACCGATGGCGCGGTCGAGGCCATGGGTCCGGTGCTGGACTGGCTGTCCGGCGACAACGCTCCCCCGTGGGAGCTGGTGAACCTGGGCGCGCATAAGCGCAAGATCTCGACTCCCTTCGCCGAGGTGGCGGGACGCACGGTCCTGCGGGCGCATTACTTCCCAATGCTCGGGACCGCGATCCTGATGACACGGGACGCCGCCGCGCGCCTTGTCGCGGACTCCGCCCACATCACCTGCCCGGTCGACAATCACTACCGCCACTGGCAGACCCGCACCGGCCGGGGGCTGAGCGTCTGGCCGCCGCTGTTCCGTGCCGGCGATCATCCCAGCGACATTGATGCGCGCACCCAGCGCGCCGACAAGACACAGCGACGCTCCACCTACGGATTGGCCAAGCAAAGGCGGCTCTGGGTGGACAAGGCCATCGCCATGGCGCACAAACTGCGGCTTGCCGGTCCGGGTTGACCGCCAATCGCGGTCACGCCGGTGTCATCGTGGTTGTCGCACGCAAAATCGCCTGTATCTTTGGCGCAAACCGATTATTTCCAGAGGTGGGCAATGAACAGACGCGAATTCATCACGACCGGGCTGGCCGCGTTCGGCCTTTCGGCGCTCGGGCTGCGGGCCGAGGCGCAGGCAGCGGGCATTCCGCCGCCGACGCTGGTGCAGATGCGGGTGCCGCTGCCCGCCAACGAAATCCACGTCTTCCCCAATCACTTCCGGCTGTACCACACGCGTGCCGACGGCACCGCGGTGCGATATGCGTGCCGCGTTGGCCGCGACAGCCTGTACGAGCCGGGGCAATATTACGTGGGCGCCAAGAAGGCGAACCCGTCCTGGAAACCCACGCCCGGCATGGTCGAGCGTGAGCCCGAGAAATACGCCCAGTACGAGGAAGACGGCATCCCCGGCGGCCCCAACAACCCGCTGGGCGTGCGCGCGCTTTACCTGTTCCAGCCCGGCCGCGGCGACACGTTCCTGCGCATCCACGGCACCAACGATCCCGGCACGATCGGCCGCGCCGTGTCCAATGGCTGCGCCGGCCTGACGAACGAGCATATCCGTGTGCTGTACGACCAGACCCCGATCGACACGCCCGTGGTGCTGTACCCCAAGATGGGCTGACCTGCGCCACGCACCGATGATCTCAGACGGCCCGCGGTCTTCCGCGGGCCGTTTCGCGTTTCAAGGGGGCGGCAGATGCCGCGACGTCGCAGTCATTGCGTCGCATTGGACTTTGGACCGACGGGCAGTAGTTTCATGGGCAACACAAGTGGAGCTGTCCCCATGGATTTTTCGTTCGGCCTGGACGCCACGTTGCTGGCCCGGATTCAATTCGGGTTCACCGTCGCGTTCCATTTCATCTTTCCCGCCTTCTCGATCGGGCTGGCGAGTTACCTGGCTGTCGTGAACGGGATGTATCTGTGGACCAGGAACGAGGCCTACCTGCGGCTGTTCAAGTACTGGCTGAAGATCTTCGCGATCTCGTTCGCCATGGGCGTCGTGTCGGGCATCGTCATGTCCTACCAGTTCGGCACCAACTGGTCGGTCTTCTCGGATCTCGCCGGGCCCGTGGTCGGGCCGCTCATGGCCTACGAGGTGCTGACGGCATTCTTCCTCGAGGCCGGATTCCTGGGGATCATGCTGTTCGGGCGCGAGAAGGTCGGTGACAAGCTGCACATGGTGGCCACCCTGATGGTGGCGGTGGGCACCGCGATCTCGGCCACCTGGATCCTGTCGGTCAACAGCTGGATGCACACGCCCGCGGGCTTCACGATGGGCGAGAACGGCCAGTTCCTGCCGGAAAACTGGTGGGAAATCGTCTTCAACCCGTCCTTCCCCTATCGCCTCGCGCACACGTTGACGGCGGCGTATCTGACCACCGCGTTCATCGTTGGCGGCGTGGGCGCGTATCACCTTCTGCGCGGGCGCACCGACAATGCGGGCGTGCGCACCATGTTCTCGATGGCCATGTGGATGGCCGCGATCGTCGCGCCCTTGCAGATCGTCGCGGGCCACGAGCAGGGGCTGAACACCTACGAACACCAGCCCGTCAAGGTGCTGGCGATGGAGGGGCATTTCGAAAGCCACGAGGACGGCATCCCGCTGATCCTGTTCGGCATCCCCAACCAGGAAGAGCAGCGGATCGACTACCAGATCTCGATTCCCCGGCTGGGCGGCCCGATGCTGGAGAAAGGCCTCGACGCGTCGATGGACGGGCTCGACACCGTTCCGCGCGAGATGCAGCCCCCGGTGGGGATCGTGTTCTGGAGCTTTCGCGTCATGGTCGGCATCGGCTTCCTGATGGTGGGGATCGGCCTCTGGTCGCTGTGGGCGCGCTGGCGCGGAAACCTGTTCTACGACCGCATGCTGCACCGCGCGGCGCTGGTCATGGGGCCGTCGGGCCTGGTCGCCGTCATCGCCGGCTGGATCACCACCGAGGTCGGGCGCCAGCCATATGTCGTCTACGGCGAGCTTCTGACCGCAGACGCGGTGTCGCCGCTGGGCGCGCAGGCGGTGGGAGCCTCGCTGATCGCCTTCGTCCTGATCTATTTCGCCATCTTCGGCGCCGGCGTCGTCTACCTGCTGAAGCTGATGGGCAACCCGCCCGAGCGCGGCCAGCGCGGCGTCCGGACCGAGCCGGGTCCGATCCGGACTGGCGGGATCACCCCCGCCGACCTGACCGGTCCCGGCAAGAACCAGCAACCCGCGGAGTAAGCACATGGAGATCAGTTTCGACCTGACCGTCGCCTGGGCCCTTCTTCTGGCCTTCGCCGTCTATGTCTACGTCGTGCTCGACGGGTTCGACCTGGGCATCGGTATCCTTTACCCGTTCTTCCCCAGGAAGGAGGACCGCGACCTGATGATGAACACGGTCGCGCCGGTATGGGACGGCAACGAGACTTGGCTGATCCTGGGCGGCGGCGGCCTGTTCGCGGCCTTTCCGCTGGCCTATGCCATCATCATGCCGGCGGTCTATCCGCTCATCATCGCCATGCTGCTGGGTCTGATCTTCCGCGGCGTGGCGTTCGAGTTCCGCTGGCGCGCGGGCAACAAGTTCTCGAAACGGTTCTGGGACGCGGCCTTCATCGGCGGGTCGACCGTGGCGGCGCTGACGCAGGGCATGATCCTGGGCACGCTTCTGCAGGGCATCGAGGTCGACGGCCGCGCCTATGGCGGCGGCTGGTGGGACTGGCTGACGCCCTTCACCCTGCTGACCGGCGTCGCGGTTGTCTGCGGCTATGCGCTGCTGGGCGCGACATGGCTGAACTGGCGGGTCGATGGCGAACTGCAGCACAAGGTGCGCGTGCTGGCGCGGGTCTTCGGCTTCGCAACGATGGGCTTCATCGGCGCGGTCAGCCTGGCGACCCCGTTCCTGGAACCGGCCTATTTCGAGCGCTGGTTCTCGTGGCCCCAGATCCTCGAGGTGTCGCCGATCCCGATCCTCGTCGTGGGCCTGACCCTGTGGCTGGCCAAGGAGCTGTTCGACGAGCGCAACGACTGGGCGCCCTTTTTCATCACGCTGGGGCTGTTCGGGCTGTGCTTCCTGGGCCTAGCCGTCTGCATGTGGCCCTACGTGATCCCGACCTCGGTCACGCTGTGGGACGCCGCCAGCCCCTATAGCTCGCAGCTGTTCATGTTCGTGGGCGCCATCGTGCTGGTGCCGCTGATCCTGGCCTACACGGCCTATGCTTACTGGGTGTTCCGCGGCAAGCTGAAGGTCGGCGACGGATACCACTGATGCTGAAGAAGATCGGGTGGTTCGTGCTGATCTGGGCGGCCAGCGTGGCGGCGCTGGCCGTTGTGGCCTACGGGATCAGGCTGATGATTCTCTAGCCTTGCGGCGCCGGTGGTTCAGGTAGACCGCCAGTGCCGCGACCACGACGGCGCCGCCCAGAAGGCTGAGCGGCGGAACCGGCTCGCCGATGACGGCCCAGACCAGCAGCGGACCCAGCACCGTTTCCAGGAGCAGGAAGAGGCTCACATTCGCGGCCTCGGTGTAGCGGCTGGCCAGTGACAGCAGGAAAAACGACACCGGCAGGATCACGAGACCGGTGAAGGCGATCGCGGCCATGCGCAGGGGGGCGGCGGCCAGGTCCTCGGCCAACAGCCAGCCCACGCAGCCCGACAGGGTCGCGCCCAGGCCGATGGTCAGCAGGATCGGCAGGCTGCGATCCGCGCGGTAGACGGTGAAGCTGCCCGCCAGCGACACCGACACCGCCAGCCCGCAGGCCGCGCCCAGCACCGCGCTGCCGCTGCCGTCGCCCTCGCCGCCCGCGAACACCGACAGGCCGATCCCCGACAGCACCACGGCGCAAGTCATGGCCGTCGCCCGGCCCACGCTGTCGCCCAGGAACACCGCCCCGAGGATGGCCGACCAGATCGGCACGGTCGCCACGGCGAAAAGGACCACCGCCACCGGCGCCATCGCGATCCCCAGAACGAAGAACAGCGCGTTGACCGCCTGGCACAGCACCGCGAGACCGCCCAGCGGGGTGACCAGCGCGCGCAGATCGCCCGCACGGTCGCGGCTGAGCAGGATCCAGGCGCATCCCATGGCGAGCCCTGTCAGAAGCCCGCGCCAGGCCATCATCTGCACGCCGTTCATCCCCGACAGCCGCATGAACAGGGTGTCGGGGGCGATCAGCAGCGCGGCCGCGAGGGCCAGCGCCAGGCCGTAGAGGGGATGTTGGCTCATGCCCGCTTGAGGCGCCCGCAGCGCGACAGAGTCAAGGCCTGCCCGGTGGCCGGCCGCGCGACATGAGTATTTGCAGACCAGTGATGTGGGGGAGAAGCGCACTCCGGGGCCGTCGACCTTGGATCCGTGCGGCGGGCGGCCTTCGCGACGGGGCACACCTGCCTTGGCACCAACGAAAAAGACCGGGCGCGCACGCCCGGTCTTCGAGGGGATCTGCATGGCGGCGACCCCGGAGAAGGGCGCCGCCTTGGTGCCCGGTTCAGCCCGGCTGCTTCGTCGTGCGCAGGTAGGGCAGTTTCTTGTCGAACCCGCCGTACTTGCTTTCGCCTTCCTCGTCGCTCACCGCGGCGGTGAGGATGACGTCACCGCCTTGGGTCCAGCCGGCGGGCGTGGCGACCTTGTGCTCGGCCGTCAGACGGATCGAGTCGAGCGCGCGCAGGATCTCGTCGAAGTTGCGCCCGGTCGTCATGGGATAGGTCAGCGACAGCTTCACCTTCTTGTCGGGCCCCACGATGAAGACGGTGCGGACGGTCTGGTTGTCGGCGGGCGTGCGGTTGCCCGGCTCGCCAGAGGCCTCGGCCGGCAGCATGTCGTAGAGCTTGGCGATCTTCATGTCGGGATCGCCGATCATCGGGTAGGAGACCTCGTTGCCGGTCAGGCTCTTGATGTCGCCCTTCCACTTGTGGTGGTCGTCCACCGGGTCGACCGAGATGCCGATGATCTTGGCGTTCCGCTTGGCGAACTCGTCGGCCATGCCGGCCATCATGCCAAGCTCGGTCGTGCAGACCGGGGTGAAGTCCTTGGGGTGGCTGAACAGGATGGCGTAGCCGTCGCCGATCCAGTCATGGAAACGGATCTCGCCTTCGGTGGTGTCGGCGGTGAAGTCGGGGGCGGTATCGCCGATGCGCAGGGCCATGGGGTCCTCCTTCTGTTAATTCGTTACCCCTGAACTTATGCACGGGCGGCGCGGCACCAAGGGGGTTTCGGCGAAAGGACCGCCCATTCCGCGATCTGCCGCGGACGCGGAACGGTCGTTCGACGCCAACCCGGATGCCGAATACACAAATTCGCACAGAACCTGCGCCCAGATCCGCGTTTCGTGCGCGAGCCTTCGCCCCTAGTTTACCTGGCAATCGACATCACACGAGGAAAGTCGCCATGCTGTCCCAGATCAACGGTTTGCACCACGTGACCTCCCTGGCTTCGGACGCCCGGGCCAACAACGCGTTCTTCACCGATACCCTGGGCCTGCGCCGGGTGAAAAAGACGGTGAACTTCGACGCGCCGGACGTCTATCACCTGTATTACGGCGACGAGACCGGCAGCCCCGGCAGCGTGATGACCTATTTCCCCTTTCCCGGCGCGCGGCCCGGCCAGCGCGGCACGGGCGAGGTCGGCACCACCGTCTTCACCATCCCGCAGGGCGTCGCGTCCTACTGGGGCGAGCGCCTGGGCGCCCGCGGCGTGAAAGCCAGCCGCGAGACGGACGATTTCGGCGCCACGCGGATCGGCTTCGCCGGCCCCGACGGCGACCTCTTCGCCTTGGTCGAGGATGGCGACGATGCCCGCACGCCCTGGACCGGGGCGGACGTGCCCGAAGACGCAGCCATCCGCGGCTTCCACTCGGCATCCATGCGGGTGCGGGACCGCGCGGCCACCGTCGAGCTCCTGAACTTCATGGGCTACGACACGGTCGAGACGCGCGGCGCCACCACGCGGATGATCGTGCCGGATGGCACCGCCAACGTGATCGACATTGAGGAACACCCGACCGCGCCCATCGCCGGACAGGGCGCGGGATCGGTGCACCACATCGCGTTCTCGGTGGACAACCGCGCGCGGCAGCTCGAGGTGCGCGAGGCCCTTCTGGACACAGGCTACCAGGTGACGCCGGTGATCGACCGCGATTATTTCTGGGCGATCTACTTCCGCACGCCGGGCGGCATCCTGTTCGAGGTCGCCACGAACGAGCCCGGCTTCGACCGCGACGAGGACACCGCGCATCTGGGCCAAGCCTTGAAACTGCCGTCGCAGCATGAGTACCTGCGCGAACGGCTTGAGCGCCACCTGCAACCGATCGAGTGATAGCGATGCCTTACGACGCTCTGCGCCACGACGGCGACACCAACCGGCTGATCCTGACCTTCCACGGGACCGGCGGCACGGCCGGGCAATTCCACGGCGCGGCGCAGGCGATGGTGCCGGGCGCGCACGTCGTGTCGCCCAACGGCGACGTGCTGGAGGGCGGCGCGCAGCGGTTCTTCAGGCGCAAGGCCGAAGGTGTCTACGACATGGATGACCTGGCCAAGCGCACGGCCGCCATGACCGAGTTCGTGCTGGCCGAACGCGAACGCACCGGCGCCGAGCATGTCACCGGGCTGGGCTATTCCAACGGTGCCAATATCCTGGCCTCGGTGGCGTTCCAGCGGCCCGGGCTTTTCGACGCGCTGGTCCTGATGCACCCGCTGATCCCCTGGGTGCCCGACCCGCAGGAGCGCATGGCGATGACGCGCGTGCTGATCACCGCGGGGCGGCAGGACCCGATCTGCCCGCCCGAGCTGACGCAGGCGCTGGCCGATTGGTTCACCGCGCAGAAGGCGGATTGCCTGCTGGCCTGGCATCCCGGCGGTCACGAGATCCCCCAGTCCGAGGTCGAGGCGGTCGCCGACTTCCTCTGAGCGCTCAGAACGGTGTGGGGGCGACGAAGGTTCGCCGCGCGCCGCCGCTGGGATGGAAGAGCGACAGCGCCTCGGCATGCAGCATCATGCGCGGCGCGGGCGGACCATCGTAAAGCGGGTCACCGAGGAGCGGATGCCCCAGATCGGCCAGGTGCACGCGCAACTGGTGCGACCGGCCCGTTTCCGGGTGCAGGATCATCCGGGTGTGGCCGGCGTGGCGCGCCGCCACCTGCCACCGGGTCACCGCGCGCTTGCCGTCCGGGTGCACCATCTGGCGGGGGCGGTTGGGCCAGTCGGCCATGAGCGGGCGGTCGATCACCCCTTCGGCGTCCGCGACCTGCCCCGCCGCAAGCGCGACGTAGCGCTTTTCCACGTGCCGCCGCTCGAACTGAAGGCCCAGGTGCCGCTGCGCCGCGGGGTTTCGGGCGAAGACCATGACGCCCGAGGTGTCCCGGTCCAGCCTGTGAACCAGAAACACGCCCGGATCGTCGGCCCGCAAGCGCGCCTCGAGACAATCGGCCAGCGCGGGGCCCTTCCCCGGCACCGACAGAAGGCCCTCGGGCTTCACCGCGACAAGCAGGTCGTCGTCGCGGTGCAGGATCTCGATCGGATCGACCGGTGGCGCGTAGTCAGAGCCGGCCAAACACGTCCCCCAGGATCGCGCCCAGGCGGTCGGCGTCGTCCCGCGTGAAGGCGGCCGGCAGGTCGCTGTCGATATCGAAGACGGCGATGACGTCGCCCGCCCCGTTGAAGACCGGGAGGACCAGCTCGGACCGGGTCGAGGAGGCGCAGGCGATGTGGCCGGGAAACGCCTCGACATCGTCGACCAGCTGCACCTCGCGCGAGCGGGCGGCGGCGCCGCAGACGCCCGAGTCGAACGGGATGACAAGGCAGCCGTGGCCGCCCTGGTAGGGCCCGATCTTCAGCAGGTCCAGGGCCACCACGCGGTAGAAACCGGTCCAGTCGAACCGCTCGTCGGCATGGTGCACCTCGCAGGCGACGGTGGCCATCAGCGCGACGGCGTCATCTTCGCCCTCGGTCAGAGACGCGATGGTTTTCGACAGCAGGTCGTAATCGGGCATGGGGCCTCACGGACAAGAAACGCCTTGTATCCGGCGCGATCAGGGCCGCTCTATCGCGATGGCGGTGCCTTCGCCACCGCCAATGCAGATGGCGGCCACGCCGCGCCGGGCGCCCTGCGCCTCCATCGCGGACAGCAGCGTGCAGAGGATCCGTGCGCCCGAGGCGCCGATGGGATGGCCCAGTGCGCAGGCGCCACCATTCACGTTCAGCCGGTCGTGATCGACGCCCATCTCGCGCATGAAGGCCATGGGAACGACCGCGAAGGCCTCGTTCACCTCCCACAGGTCCACGTCCGACACCGACCAGCCCAGCCGGTCCAGGAGCTTTCGTGTCGCCGGGACCGGCGCGGTGGTGAACCAGCCGGGGGCCTGCGCGTGGGTGGCGTGGCCGCGGATATAGGCGCGGGCCGTGGCGTCGGGGTCGGCCGAAAGCACGAGCGCCGCCGCCCCGTCCGAAATCGACGAGGCGTTGGCCGCCGTCACCGTGCCGCCTTCGCGGAAGGCGGGCTTCAGCTGCGGGATCTTGTCGGGCCGCGCGCTCTGGGGTTGCTCGTCGCGATGCACTGTGACCTCGCCCTTGCGGCTGCGGAAGGTGACCGGCGTGACCTCGGCGTCGAAGGCGCCGCTTTCGCCGGCCTTCAAGGCCCGGTCGAGCGAGACCAGCGCGAAGTCGTCCTGCGCGGCGCGGGTGAACTGGTAATGCTCGGCGCAATCCTCGGCGAAGGTGCCCATGAGACGGCCCTTGTCGTAGGCGTCCTCGAGCCCGTCGAGAAACATCGAGTCGATCACCTGGCCGTGGCCCAGCCGCGCGCCGCCGCGCATCTTGGGCAGCAGGTAGGGGGCGTTCGTCATGCTCTCCATCCCGCCGGCGACCAGCGTGGCGGCGCCGCCCGCGCACAAGGTATCGAAGGCGTTCATCGCCGCCTGCATCCCCGAGCCGCACATCTTGTTCAGCGTCGTCGCCGGAACTTCCTCGCCGAGGCCGGCGGCGAAGCCCGCCTGCCGCGCGGGGGCCTGCCCCTGCCCCGCAGGCAGCACGCAGCCCATGAGCACCGCATCGACGGCGGGTCGCCCGGCATCGTCCAGCGCGGCGGCGATCGCCGCGCCGCCGAGCTCGGGCGCCGACAGCGTGGCGAAGTCCCCTTGAAGGCCGCCCATGGGCGTACGGCGGGCGGCGGTGATGGCGATGTCGCGCATGGGGCGGTCTCTCTCTGGGTCGGTCTATACGAAGGCTTAAGGATCGTGCCCTAGCTTTGTCCGGGGCACAACAAGGGGCGCGGAGCGCATGATCATCGACACCCACCAGACCGAGGACGCCACCGTGCTGCGGGTTCGCGAACGTCGCCTGGACGCCGCCGTGGCCGTGCAATTCAAGGACGCGGTGCGCGCGGCCAGCGCCGGGGCGCGGGGCCGGGTCGTGCTGGACCTCGCCCGCGTCGATTTCATGGACAGCTCGGGCCTGGGCGCCGTGATCGGCGTGCACAAGATGATGCCGCCGCACCAGGTCCTGGAACTCGCCGGGCTGCGCGATGCCGTGGCACAGGTGTTCCGGCTGACACGGATGGACACGCTGTTCACGATCCACGCCCGCGCACCGGGGGCCGAGGAGCCGGCGGCCGACCCCGCGCAGGCCATTCATCACCATGCCGTCTGACCAGGGGCGCAGGCCGGTCCGCGAGGGACCCATCGACTGCGCCTATTCCGATGATGGCGTACGGGTGGTGCTGGACGGCTCGCCCCGGACGGTGCGTGCGGCGCTCGCGGTGACGCTGGGTGCGCTGGCCCCGCTGCGGCTGTCGCGCGACACGATCCAGTCGCTCGAGCTGGTCCTGGCGGAAGTCATGAACAACATCGTCGAACACGCCTACGCGGACGTGCCGTCCGGGCGGATCGAGCTTCGGGTCGACCTGCGCAACGGCGCGCTGTCCTGCCAGACCCTGGACGACGGCGCGCCCCTGCCCCGGGGGCTTGTGCCCGACCCGCCAAGACCCGAACCGGCCGACGCGCCCCAGGGCGGGTTCGGCTGGCTGCTGATCAAGTCGCTTGTCAGTGACCTGGACTACGTCCGCGCGGGGCGGCGCAACCGCCTGCGCTTCCGACTGCCGGTCGTGCAAGCCGCATGAGCCCGGCCGCCAAAGCGCACCGAAGCGCGCGGCGCGGCGGACCGGTAGCGCAAACCGTATCGTGTCGGGACAGCCCGTCTGGTCATTCCTGTCGCAGCGGCTAGATTGCCCGCGACACGAACATGACGCAACGTAGGGGTGCTTCAGGATGCGGGACTTTCACTTGCCGGGCCGCTCGGCGGTCTATGCCACGAACGGGATGTGCGCGACGTCGCACCCGCTGGCCTCGAAGGTCGCGATCCAGGTCCTCGAATCCGGCGGCAACGCCGTGGACGCCGCCATCGCCGGCGCCGTGCTGCTGGGCATCGCCGAGCCGCAGATGACCGGCATCGGCGGCGACCTGTTCGCGCTGGTCAAGCGCGGCGACAGCGACGAGATCGTGGCGCTGAACGGCTCGGGCCGGGCCCCGGCCGGCCTGTCGGCGGCGGATCTTCGGGCGCAGGGCATGGACACCCTGTCCGCCACCAGCCCCCACGCCGTCACCGTGCCGGGCGCGATCGACGCCTTCTGCCGCCTGTCGGCCGATCACGGCCGCGCCGGGCTGGCGGCATGTCTGGCCCCCGCCATTCACTACGCCGAGGCCGGCATTCCCGTGGCTCCGCGCGTGGCTTTCGACTGGGGGCTGGCGGTCGACACGCTGCAAGGGGTGGCGCGCGACGATTACCTTCTGGACGGCAAGGCGCCCGCGCCAGGCCAGCTGTTCCGCTCGCCGAAACAGGCCGAGGTGCTGCGCCGCATCGCCATGGACGGGCGCGACGCCTTCTACGAGGGCGAAGTCGCCGAGGACATGGTCGACAGCCTGCGCGCCATGGGCGGCACCCACACGCTGGACGATTTCGCCGCCTGCACGTCGGACTACGTGACCCCGATCAGCGGACAGTATCGCGGCTATGAGCTGGTCGAGCATCCGCCGAACGGACAGGGCGCGGCGGCCATCCTGCTGTGCAACATCCTGTCCCATTTCGACATCGCCTCCATGGACCCGCTGGGCGCCGACCGCGCCCATGTCGAGGCCGAGGCGTCCAAGCTGGCCTACGACGCGCGCAACCGCTTCATCGCCGACCCCGATCACATGACCCGCACCGACCACCTGCTGTCGATGGACACGGCCCGGAAGCTGGCGGCCCTCATCGACATGGAGCGTGCGATGGAGGCCCCGGCGCGGGTGTCCGAGAACGTTCACAAGGATACGATCTACATCACCGTGGTCGACCGCGACCGCATGGCGGTGTCGCTGATCTACTCGATCTTCAACAGCTTCGGCTCGGGCATCGCGTCCGACAAGTTCGGCATCCTGATGCAGAATCGCGGCTCGGGCTTCTCGCTCGCGGAAGGGCATCCGAACGAAGCCGCAGGCGGCAAGCGGCCCATGCACACGATCATACCCGCGATGCTGAAGCGGGACGGCAAGCTGCTGATGCCCTTCGGCGTCATGGGCGGCGCCTACCAGGCCAACGGCCACGCCCGTTTCGTCAGCAACATCGCCGATTTCGGGATGCACCCGCAGCAGACCATCGACACCGCGCGCAGCTTCAGCGACGCGGGCGACATGAAGGTCGAGAACGGCTATTCGCCCGAGGTCTATGACGAGCTGGCCCGCCGCGGCCACGCCGTCAGTCGCCCCGAGGTCGCCATCGGCGGCGCGCAGACCATTCGCATCGATGACAGCGGCGTGCTGGAAGGCGCATCCGATCCGCGCAAGGATGGCTGCGCCCTGGGCTACTGAGGAGACACCCGATGCCGATCACCCCCGTCGCCGACCTTGTGCGCGCCGCCAAGGGCCAGGTCACCACGCTGAGCCTGGAGGACGCCCGCGCCGAGGCCGATGCCGGGCGCGCCCTGTTGGTCGATATCCGCGACGTGCGCGAACTGGCCAAGACTGGCCGCATCCCCGGCGCGGTGCACGCGCCGCGCGGCATGCTGGAATTCTGGGTCGATCCCGAAAGCCCCTATCACAAGCCCGACTTCGCCACCGACAAGCGCATCGTGCTGTTCTGCGCGTCGGCCTGGCGCTCGGCCCTCGCGGCCAAGACGTTGCAGGACATGGGTGTCGAGAATGTGGCCGAGATGGACGGCGGCTTTTCCGCGTGGAAAGACGCCGGCCTGCCGGTCGAGCAGGCCTAGTTCATCGCGAATTGCAGCGGGTAGGTGCCGTCTTCGATGTCACCGAACAGGTCGGGCAGGTCCGGGTGCCCCACGGGTTCGCCCGAGTAATCCGCGATCAGGTTCTGCTCAGACACGTATGCCACGTAATAGCTCTGCTCGTTCTCGGCCAGCAGGTGGTAATAGGGCTGGTCCTTCGCGGGACGGGCTTCCTCGGGGATGGATTCGTACCATTCCTCGGTGTTGTTGAACTTGGGATCGACGTCGAAAACGACCCCCCGGAACGGATGTTTCCGGTGGCGGACGATCTGCCCAAGGTGATAACGCGCACGTGTACTCAGCATCTGGCCCTCCGGTGGTCAACATACGGAAGGTGCCCGGTTTTGGCAAACAATGACGGCGGTTTCGGGGGAAACACACTGTGCATTTGATCCTGACAGTGGGCGAAGTCGTCGCGCCCGTCTTTTTCCTGGCCATCATCGGTTTCGTCTGGGTGCGGATGGGCTTCGACTACCAGATCGAGTTCGTCACCCGCATGGCGATGACCCTGTCGATCCCGTGCCTGATCTTCGTGGCCCTGATGGAGACCGAGATCCCGCCCGCCGCGCTGACCACCCTGTCGCTGGCAACGGTCGTGGCCTACGCGGCGGTCACCGCCGCGATGCTGGCGCTGGTGGCGGTGTTCCGTCTGGACATGCGGACCTATCTCGCCCCTCTGATCTTCGGCAATACCGGCAACCTCGGCCTGCCGCTGGCGCTGTTCGCCTTCGGCGCCGAGGGGCTGGGCTATGCAGTGGTCGTCTTCGCCATCATGGCGATCTATTCCTTCACCATCGGGATCTGGATGGTGGCGGGCGGCGGGTCGCCCCTGAAGGCCCTGAAGGAACCGCTGGTCTGGGGCACGCTGCTGGGCGCGCTGTTCCTGTGGCAGGACTGGCAGACGCCCACCTTCCTGACCAACACGCTGGACCTGATCGGGCAGCTGGCGATCCCGCTCATGCTGATCACGCTGGGCGTGGCCGTGGCGCGTCTCAGCCCCAAGAGCCTGGGGATGCCGCTGGTCCTGTCGGTCCTGAAGGCCGTGGCCTGCATCGGGCTGGCCTGGGCCACCGGCGCATGGTTCGGACTGCCGCCCGTGGCACTGGCCGTGCTGATCCTGCAGGTCGCCACGCCCGTGGCGGTCACGTCCTACCTGCTGGCGGCGAAATACGGGGCCGATGCCGACGCGGTGGCGTCGCTGGTCGTGGTCAGCACGACGCTCAGCGTGCTCACGCTGCCTCTGGTCCTCGCTTTCGTGATCTGACCGGGCGCCTTCCCTGTTTATCGGGCGGCGCGTTTGGGCTAACTTGAAAAGAAAAACAGGCACAAAACAACAAACGAGCGGCAGATGAGCAGATCCCTCCGCGCCCTGATCCTTTTGGTGTTCGTCGCGGGATGCGGCAGCAGCGAACGGACTGCGCCCCGAAACCTCGACAACGCGTGCGCCATCGTGGACGAACGGCCCCATTACCTGCGCGCCATGCGCCGCACCGAACGGCGCTACGGCATCCCTGTGCCCGTGCAGATGGCGACCATCCACCAGGAGAGCAAGTTCATCGGCAACGCCCGCACGCCGCTGCGCTATGCGCTTGGTGTGATCCCCATGGGCCGCCAGAGCTCGGCCTATGGCTACAGCCAGGCGCTGGACGGCACCTGGGACGAATACAAGGCCGAGACCGGCCGCCGCCGGGCCAAGCGCGACGACATCGACGACGCGACCGATTTCATGGGCTGGTACATGGACCAGACCACCAAGCGTCTCGGCATCAGCCGCGGCGACGCGCGCAACCAGTACCTGGCCTATCACGAGGGGCGCACCGGCTATTCCCGCGGCAGCTACAACGCCAAGCCGTGGCTGCTGGAAGTGTCCGACCGGGTGGCCCGCCGCGCCGTGCGCTACGAGGACCAGCTGAGAGCCTGCCGCAGGCTCTGACGGCGCAAATGCAGATCGCCTATTCCGGGCAGGCCGAAAGCTTCCAGGAGACCTCGGGCGGTATCGCGCTGACCTTCGGGCTGGCGATCCTGATCGTGTTCCTGGTGCTCGCCGCGCAGTTCGAAAGCTTCATTCAGCCGGTGGTCATCCTGCTCTCGGTGCCGCTCGCCGCGGCGGGGGCCTTGGTGACACTGTTCGTGCTGGGCGAGGCGGTGAACATCTACACGCAGGTGGGCATGGTCATGCTGATCGGGTTGATGGCGAAGAACGGCATCCTGATCGTCGAGTTCGCGAACCAGTTGCGCGCCCGCGGCAAGGACGTTCGCGAGGCGGTGATCGAGGCGTCGGCCGTGCGCCTGCGGCCGATCCTGATGACGGTGATGTCCACTGTGCTGGGCGCGGTGCCGCTGGTGCTGTCGTCGGGCGCAGGCGCGGCCAGCCGGTTTTCCATCGGCATCGTCATCATCGGCGGCTTCATGGCCGCGTCGATCCTGACGCTGTTCCTGACGCCGGTGCTGTACGACCTGCTGCAACGGGACCGCGAGGACGAGCGGAGCGAGGACACCCGCGCCACGCCCGAACCGGCCTGAGCGCGCGTCACCGGTCGCGCTGTTCGCGGTAGCTCGTGGGCGGCACGCCCTGCGCACGGCGAAAGGTCCGGCTGAAGAAGGCCGGATCCTGGAAGCCGGACCGATGCGCTATCTCGGCAACCGACAGCCGCGTATATTCCAGCAGCCGCATCGCTTCGAGCAGGCGGCGCTGGCGCACCAGTTCGTTCGGCGAAAGGCCCAGCGCCGCGCGGCAAAGCCGCGTGAGATGCGGGGCCGAGATGTCTAGCATCGCCGCGTAGTCGCCGACCGCCAGATCCTCGTTGAAATGCGTCTCGACCAGCGCGCAGAAAGCCTCGGCCCGCGCCTCGTGCCGGGTCGGGCCGTCGGTCCGGCTGATCGCGCCGACGGATTGCACTTGGCGAAGGCCGCCCGAGACGTAGGCCAGGATCAGCTGCGTCAGCGCCGCCAGCAGGTCGGACCGCCCCGGAGCCATGCCGTGATAGACGTGCCGGACCTGGTCGAAAAGCGACGCGGTGTGCGCGAAATCGGGAAAAGCGGCCTGCGGCAGGATGCCCGCCGCCTTCAGCGCCGGCCGGCGCAGCAGGTCCGACACGGCCGGCCCGAGCTCGTCCACGCGAAAGCTCAGCACGTCGCCATCCACGTCCTCCCTGAAGCGAAAGCCGTGGGCGATGCCCGGCGGGACGAACAGGATATGCGGCTCGGCCGTGCTGCGCGCCGCGTCCTCGACCCGGAAGGACACGGTGTCGGTGCGGAACAGGAAAACCTGCGCCAGTGCCCGGTGCCGATGAAGTCGAATTGTCCAGTCGTGCTGACTGCTGCGTTCCCGGATGGTTTCGTGGTGGATGGGATCGGTATGCCTGCCGGACAGCCATTCGCCGTACAACTCAAAGCTTGGAACGGCACGACCGGGCGACATATGCGCGTGTCCTTGATCTGGATCAATTGGGCTCGACATGATCGGATAGTGCAAGAGATTGTTTCGTCGGTCCATATCGTTACACGCCCGAACCGCTATGGTATGAGCCAAGCTGACACTAATCGGGAGGATTTCATGTCACGACTGGCCACACTTCTTGCAGGCACCTCGTCCACCCTGGCGGCCCTCGCGCTGTCCACCGGGGCGCAGGCGCAGGACTTCACGTTCTCGATCCACCATTTCCTGAGCCCCGCCGCGCCCACGCAGACCGTCCTGCTGGAGCCGTGGGTCCAATCGGTCGAAGAAGCGTCGGAGGGGCGCATCCAGTTCGAGATCTTCCCGGCCATGTCGCTGGGCGGTGCCCCGCCGGAGCTTTACAGCCAGGTGCGCGACGGCGTGGCCGACCTCGTCTGGACGCTGCCGGGCTATACCCCCGGGACCTTCCCCCGCACCGAGGTGTTCGAACTGCCCAGCGTTCACGTGGGCGACGCGCGTGCGACCAACCTTGCCATCCAGGACATGATGGACGACCTGGCCGCCGATTTCGAAGACGTGCACCCGATCCTGGTCCACGTCCATTCCGGCAACGCGCTGCACCTGGCGAACGGCACAGTCGAGTCGGCCGCCGATTTCGAAGGCCTGAAGGTCCGCAGCCCGTCGCGCACGGGCGCCTGGGTGCTCGAGGCGCTGGGCGCCGAGCCGGTGGGCATGCCGGTCCCCGCCCTGCCGCAGGCATTGTCGAAGAACACCGTCGACGCGGGGCTCGTCCCGTTCGAGGTGGCGATCCCGCTGGGCCTGGCCGAGCTGACCTCGGCCTCGGTCGAGTTGAACGAAGGCGCGCGTTTCGGCACCTCGACCTTCCTGTTCGCCATGAACAAGGACGCCTACGAGTCGCTGCCCGATGACCTGAAGCAGGTGATCGACGATCATTCCGGCGCCGCGCTGGCCGCCGAGATGGGCACGGCGTGGAACGAGATCGAGCCGGTGGGCAAGCAGATGGCGCGGGACGCGGGCAACAGCGTCGTCGCCCTCGACGCCGAGGCCACCGCCGCGTTCGAAGAGCCCTTCGCCGCCGTCGCCCAGCGTTGGGTCGACGAGGCGAGCGGACAGGGGATCGACGCCGCCGCCCTGCTGGAAAAGGCCAAGGCCGCGGTCGCCGAGCACTCGGAGTAACCAGCCCGACCAAGGGGGAAACATGCGCGTGGGTACCCTGCTTTCGCGGGTCATCAGCCTGTGGGCGCTGCTTGGCGGCGTGCTGCTCCTGGTGATCGTCCTGGCGACCGCCGTGAACGCCATCGGCTTCACCGCCAACACCGTGGCGCGCAGCTGGGGCGGCAACGTCCCCGGCCTGCCGGGTTACGAGGACGCGGTGACCATGCTGGTGGGCGTCGCCGCTCTGGCCATGTTTCCCTATTGCCAGCTCCACGGCGGTCACGCCGCCGTGGACATCTTCATGCAGAAGGCGCCGCCGCTGGCGAACCGCGTCGTGTCGGTCCTGTCGGGCCTTCTGGTCATCGCGGTCGCGGGCACCATGGCGGTGATGCTGGTCCAGGGCACGCTGGAAACCCGGTCGGACAACGTGGAGACCGCCGTGCTGGGATGGCCGGTCTGGATCTTCATGCCCTTCGCCGTCGTCTCCTGCGTGCTGTGGGCCATCGCCGCCTTTCTCGAAACCTTCGTGACCGGCGAGGCGCAGGATGGAGCGTGAGCTTATCGGCGCCTACGGGATCGTCGCGCTGTTCATCCTGATCATGCTGCGGATCCCGGTCGCGCTGGCGATGCTGATCACCGGCATCGCCGGGACGTGGGTCCTGAGCCTCGCGTCGCCCTTCATCAAGTTCGGCCCCTACCTGCTGCAGTTCAAGACGGCGCTGTGGAACAGCGTCGCCAATTACGACCTGTCGGTGGTGCCGCTTTTCGTGCTGATGGGGTTCCTCGCCGCCGAGACGGGGCTCAGCCGCGACCTGTTCCAGGGTCTCAGCGCGCTGACCCGCAAGATCCGGGGCGGCGTGGCCATGGCGACGATCCTGGCCTGCGCCGGGTTCGGGGCCGTGAGCGGATCGTCCATTGCCACCGCCTCGACCATGAGCCGGGTGGCCCTGCCCGAGCTGCGCAAGCTCAAATACAACGAAGGGCTGTCGACCGGCGTGCTGGCCGCGGGCGGAACGCTGGGCATCCTGATCCCGCCATCCGTCGCGCTGGTCATCTACGCCATCGTGGTCGAGGCCTCGATCATCGACATGTTCCAGGCGGCCATCGTGCCGGGCCTGCTGGCGGTCGTTTTCTTCCTTGTGGTCATCCGCCTTCGACTGGCCCGCAATCCCGACCTCGCGCCCACGCCCGCCGCCATGACCGATGCCGAGGTGCGCCACGCCATCCGCCGGCTTCTGCCCGTCGGGCTGATCTTCGGGTCCATCATCCTGGGGCTCGGGATGGGACTGTTCACGCCCACGCCCGCGGCGGCGGTCGGCGTGTTCCTGATCCTCGTCTACGGCATCCTGCTGCGCGCGCTGTCGAACGATGACGGCCTGACGCTGGGGCGCTTGAAGGCCGCGCTCCTGGCGACCGCCAAGACGGCCTCGATGATCTATTTCATCCTGTTCGCCGCCGACATCCTGAAGGGCTTCTTCGCGCGCACCAACCTGCCCACCGCGATGAGCGACTGGGCCGCGGCCTCGACGCTCGATCCCTACCTGATCCTGGTGGCGATGCTGGTGATCCTTATCGTGCTGGGCTGCTTCATGGAAAGCTTGTCGATGATCCTCGTGGTCGTGCCGTTCTTCTGGCCGGTGCTGATCCAGATCAACGGCGGCGATTACGTCACCGCCGACACCGCGGCCTTCGGGATGAGCAATGCCGACCTGCGCATCTGGTTCGGGATCCTCGCGCTGATCGTGGTCGAGCTGGGGCTGATCACGCCGCCCGTGGGCCTGAATGTCTTCGTCATCAAGTCGTTCTCGCCCGACACGGGCATCGCCACGATCTTCCGCGGCGTGGCGCCCTTCTTCGCGATCGAGCTGGTGCGCGTGGCGATCCTGATCCTCGTGCCGGCGCTGACCCTGTTCCTGACAACCGTTCTATGAGGACCTACCCATGACGCAAACGGTCAAGACCCAAGTCTGCATCATCGGCGCGGGGCCCAGCGGTCTGCTGCTGTCGCAACTGCTGGCCAATGCCGGGATCGACACCATCGTCATCGACCGCCGCGACCGCGCCTATATCGAGGGCCGGATCCGCGCGGGCGTGCTGGAACAGGGCACCGTCACCGCGCTGGAGGAAGCCGGCGTCGCCGACCGCCTGCACCGCGAGGGGCTGCCGCACGAAGGCTTCGACCTGGCCTTCGACGGCGACCGGCACCGCATAGACATCAAGGCGCTGACCGGCAAATCGGTAACCGTCTACGGCCAGACCGAGGTGACGAAGGACCTGTTCGACAAGCGCTTCGAGGAGGGTCAGGTCTTCTACTTCGACGTGCCCGACGCCAAGCCGGTCGACATCACCTCGGACAGGCCGAAGGTCGCCTTCACCCATGACGGCGCGCGGGTCGTCGTCGAATGCGACTATATCGCTGGCTGCGATGGCTTCCATGGCGTTTCGCGGCAATCGATCCCCGCCGACGTGCTGAAGACGTTCGAGCGAGTCTACCCCTTCGGCTGGCTGGGCATCATGGTCGAACGACCGCCCGTGAGCCACGAGCTGATCTATGCCAACCACGCGCGGGGTTTCGCGCTGGCGTCGATGCGGTCGGAAACGCGCAGCCGGTACTACGTGCAGTGCGACCTGTCCGACGACGTGGACGAATGGTCCGACGACCGGTTCTGGGAGGAACTGGCGCTGCGGCTGGGTCCCGATGCCGCGTCGAAACTGGAAACCGGGCCGTCGTTCGAGAAGTCCATCGCGCCGCTGCGATCCTTCGTGGCCGAGCCCATGCGCCACGGCAACCTGTTCCTGGCGGGCGATGCCGCGCATATCGTGCCGCCCACCGGCGCCAAGGGCCTGAACCTGGCCGTGGCCGACATCCGCATCCTGTCGCGCGCGCTGATCGCCCATTTCCGCGACGGGGACGACCACCATATCGACACTTATTCCGAAACGGTCCTGCGGCGGGTGTGGAAGGTCGAACGCTTCTCGTGGCAGCTGTCGACGCTGATGCACCAATTCCCCGAGAACTCGCCTTTCGAAAAGCGGATGCAGCGGGCGGAGTTCGATTTCCTGTCCTCATCCGAGGCCGCATCGCGGGCCATCGCCGAGAATTACGTCGGCCTGCCACTGGACTGAGCAAGGCAGACCACCGCCGCGCGCCCGCCCCCGTCAGCGGCGGGCGCGGAAGAAGTCGCGCAGCAGCGTCTCGGCGGCCGCGGCGCCGATCCCGTCGTAGATCTCGGGCACGTGGTGGGCCTGCGGGTGGGCGAAGACCCGCGCGCCATGCATCACGCCGCCGGACTTCGGATCGGCCGCACCGAAATACAGCCGGGCGATGCGCGCGGCGGCAATCACCCCGGCGCAGGCCGCGCAGGGCTCCAGCGTGACGTAAAGATCGCAGCCCGGCAGCCGCTCGGCCCCCAGTTCGGCGCAGGCGGCGCGGATGGCCTGCACCTCGGCATGGGCGGACGGGTCGTTCAGCGCCCGCGTCTCGTTCCCGCGCGCGGCCAGGACCCGGCCATTCGGTGCCACCACCACGGCGCCAACAGGCACCTCGCCCCGCTCCCCGGCGCGGCGGGCCTCGTCCAGCGCCTGGTCCATGTGGCTCAGAAAGGGGCTTTGCATCTTTCGTCCATCGCCGTATCGCTCGGCCATGGCAAGCCCCGAGAAAAACAGCCCCGCCGGCGACCGCATCGCCAAGGTGATCGCGCGCGCCGGACTCGCCTCGCGGCGCGGCGCGGAGGAAATGATCGCGGCCGGCCGCGTGACGGTGAACGGCAAGATCATCGACAGCCCCGCGCTGAACGTGACGCCGTCCGACCGTGTCGCGGTGGATGGCAACGCGCTGGAGCCGCCGGCCGCCCCGCGCCTGTGGCTCTACCACAAGCCCGCGGGCCTCGTGACCACGACCCGCGACGAGAAGGGCCGCGAGACCGTGTTCGACGCCCTGCCCGAGGACATGCCGCGCGTGCTGTCGGTGGGTCGGCTGGACATCGCGTCCGAGGGGCTGTTGCTGCTGACCAACGACGGCGAGATCAAGCGTCGGCTCGAGCTGCCGTCGACCGGCTGGCTGCGCAAGTACCGCGCCCGGGTGAAGGGAAATCCGGACGATGCCGCGTTCGAGCCGCTGCGCAAGGGACTGACGCTGGACGGCGAACACTTCCAGCCCATGACCGTGACGCTGGACCGCCAGCAGGGCGCCAATGCCTGGGTCACGGTGGGCATCCGCGAGGGCAAGAACCGCGAGGTGCGCCGCGCGATGGAATCCATCGGCCTGCCGGTGAACCGCCTGATCCGCGTGTCCTACGGCCCCTTCCGCCTGAACGACCTGAAGGCCGGCGCGGTCGAGGAGGTCAAGCCGCGCGTGCTGCGCGAGCAGCTGGGTCTCGGAACCGAGGGCTTCGCCGAAGCCAAGCCCAAGCCGCAGCGCAAGCGCCGTCCCCAGCGTCCCCGTTCGCGCGATTGACGCGGCCCGCCCCTTTGAACGGGCGGAAACCTGCATATTTGAATGACATAGGCTTGCCCGGCGTCCGTCGTCCGGCCAAGTTCCGCAGCAATCGAGGGCCGAGGGGGGCCGCACCGTCATGTCCAGACTGATCCTCGTCGCGGTGATCGTGGCCGCGCTGGCGGTCGTGGTCAGCGCGGCGGTGCAGGCGATCCGGGCCGGTGGCGCGGCGCTGTCCGAGGCGCGGCCCGGAGGAGGCATGATGCAGAAGACAGCGTTCCTGATCCTGGTGGCCCTGATCCTTTACGTGTCGATCTGGGGGTCGGGCTGATGGCCCAGCGCTTCGGCGGGCGGCACAGCCCCGGCGCCGGGGGCGCGGACTGGGCCGAACGCAAGCCCAGCCGTGCCGGTGCCCGGTCGAACGCCCTGTTCATCGCGCCCGTGCCGCTGGTGTTCCGCGCCTTCGGGTCGGACCCTACCGGATTGCTGCTGAACCTGCTCGCCTTCGGGATGCTCATGGCGGCCGCGTGGCTGACGCGGGAAGGTCTGCGTGCGCACGAGGCCTATGACGCGCGCACCGTCGCGCGCCGCCCTGCCCTGCCGCGCAAGATCCTGGGCGCCGCGCTAACCGGGCTGGGGCTGGGCACCGCCGGTATGGTCGGCGGCGAGCTGGCCGCGCCCGTGATCTTCGGCGTGCTGGGCTTCGGGCTGCACCTGCTGGCCTTCGGTCCCGATCCGCTGAGCGACAAGGGCGCGCCGGGCGCCGACGCGGCCACCAGCGCCCGGGTCGCCCGCGCCGTGGACGAGGCCGAGGCCCACCTGGAGGAGATCCGCACGGTCATCGACGCCACCCGCGACAAGCCGCTGAAGGCGCGGGTCGAAAGCTTCATCGCCACGGCGCGGCGGCTGTTCCGTGCCGTCGAGCAGGACCCGCGCGACCTGCGGGCCGCGCGCCGGTGGCTGGGCGTCTATTTGCTGGGCGCCCGCGACGCGACCGAGAAGTTCGCAACGCTTTATGCGCGCAATCGCGACCCGGCCGTGCGACAAGACTACATCGCGCTTCTGGACGACCTCGAGGATGGTTTCGCCCGCCGCACCGAGACCATGCTGCTGGACGATCGCCAGGATATGGATATCGAGATCGAAGTGCTGCGCGAACGGCTGGAGCGCGAATCACTGGCCGTCTCGCAGACCGACAGGGATTAGGGGACCCCGCCATGGCCGAAGACACACCGAAGACCAAGACCGCCATCACCGACGAAATCGACGCGGTCGCCGCCCACAGCCTGCCCGAACCGGCGCCCGACATGCCCGCGCTGGCCGAGGCCCCGCCCGAGACGCGCGACGCGGTCGAACAGCGCATCGCGCAGCTCGACATGGGCGATTCCGGATCGATCGTGGGCTTCGGGTCGGCTGCGCAGGCCGAGCTTCAGCAGATCAGCCAGGCGATGCTGTCCGACGTGCGCAACAAGGACGTGGGCCCGGCCGGCGACGGCCTGCGGTCGATGGTGGCGGCGCTGCGCGGCTTCTCGGTCAACGAGCTCGACATGCGGCGCGACCGGACCTTCTGGGAACGCCTGCTGGGCCGCGCCGCGCCCGCCGCGAAATTCGCCGCCCGCTACCAGGAGGTGCAGGGCCAGATCGACGACATCGCCAGCAACCTGGAACGGCACGAGCACCAGCTGCTGAAGGACATCAAGGCGCTGGACAAGCTCTACGAGAAGACGCTGGCCTTCTATGACGAACTGGGGCTGTTCATCCTGGCGGGCGAGGAGAAGCTGCGCCGCCTGGACGAGGACGAGATCCCGCAGTTGGAGGTCAAGGCCTCGGACGGCGCGGGCGACGACGTGATCGACAGCCAGCATCTGCGCGACATGCGCGCCGCCCGCGATGACCTGGAACGCCGGGTGCACGACCTGAAGCTGACGCGGCAGGTGACGATGCAGTCGCTGCCGTCGATCCGGCTGGTGCAGGAGAACGACAAATCGCTGGTCATGAAGATCAACTCGACCCTCGTGAACACCGTGCCGCTCTGGGAAAACCAGCTGGCGCAGGCGGTGACGATCCAGCGCTCCGAGGATGCCGCCGACGCGGTGCGCCAGGCGGGCGACCTGACCAACGAATTGCTGCGCGCCAATGCCGACAACCTGCGCGAGTCCAACGCCAAGGTCCGCGAAGAGATGGAGCGCGGTGTCTTCGACATCGAGGCGGTGAAGGCCGCCAACGCCCAGCTGATCGCTACCATCGAGGATTCGCTGCGCATCGCCGACGAGGGTCGCGCGCGTCGGGCCAAGGCCGAGGAAGAGCTTCAGGCGATGGAGTCCGAGCTGAAGACCACGCTGGCCGCCGCATCGTCGCGCGGCGACCGGACCACCCAGTGAACCACTGGCGCACCCCGCTGCGCGGCGTTGTCGCCGCAACGGCCCTGCTGCTGGCGGGGTGCGCAGAGCTGTTGCCGGTCGATCCCGTGCCGCGGCCGCCCGAACGCCCCACCCGTGCCGCGCCGGCGCCCGAGACCGTAGAAGCCGAGCGTCCGGCGGAAAGCGCGGCGCTGGTCAACTACTACACGCGGGTGCAGCAAAGTCTGCTGACCCAGGGATTGCTGCGCCAGGACGGAGGCGGGCCTGACACGCCGTTCGATGCCGACCGGCTTGCGCAGACCTTCCGCCGGGTGGCGCTGTTCCAGGAATACGACACCAGCGGCGGCGGCCTGGTGCAGCGCGAGACCGCCAGCCAGCTGCACCGCTGGGAGGGGCCCGTGCGGATCGAGCCGCGCTTCGGCGCGTCGGTCACGCCCGACCGCGTGACCCGTGACCGCAATGCGATGATCGGGCTGGCGTCGCGCCTGTCGCGCGCCGCGCGGCACCCGGTGGACGTGGTCGAAGAGGGCGGCAACTTCATCGTGTACGTGGTGCGCGAGGACGAGAGGAAGGAGCTCGGCCCCGAGCTGCGCCGCCTGCTGCCGGGCCTTGGCAGTGGCGCGCTGTCAACGGTGCTGGACCTGCCGCGCCAGAACTATTGCGTCGTCTTCGCCTCTGACCCGCGCGACAACGGCGCCTACACCCGCGCGGTGGCCATCGTCCGGGCCGAGCATCCCGACCTGTTGCGCCTGAGCTGCCTGCACGAGGAGATCACGCAAGGGCTGGGCCTGGCCAATGACTGGCCCGGCGCCCGCCCGTCGATCTTCAACGACGACGAGGAATTCGCGCTGCTGACCACCATGGACGAGGCGCTGCTGCGCATCCTCTACGACGCGCGCCTGCGCCCCGGCATGACCGAGGCCGAGGTCGCGCCCCTGCTGCCGGGACTGGCGCGCGAGGCCATCGGCGGCGGCGGCAGCTAGCATGCCGTTCTCCCCTGCCCGGCCCGTTGCGCGGGCGGAAACGGCTGCGCCGTGAGTATTTGAAGACCAGTGATGCAGGGGCGCCCCTTCCCATCACTGGTCTTCAAATACTCGAATCCGGCGCCGGCCGCCCGTGCCGCCTTGTGACATGCGAGCGCGCGCATGGCCTTGCGCCGGAGGGACCACCTGCGATCTAGTGGCGCCAATCCTCTCTTTGCCGGAGCCGACCATGCCCATATTCGACTTCCTCGCCGGTCAGTTCATCGACGTCATCCACTGGACCGACGACACCCGCGACACCATGGTCTGGCGGTTCGAGCGCGAGGGCCACGAGATCAAGTACGGCGCCAAGCTGACGGTGCGCGAGGGTCAGGCGGCGGTGTTCGTGCACGAGGGGCAGCTGGCCGACGTGTTCACGCCGGGGCTCTACCTGCTCGAAACCAACAACATGCCGATCATGACCTCGCTCCAGCACTGGGATCACGGCTTCCGCTCGCCCTTCAAGTCCGAGGTCTATTTCGTCTCGACCGCGCGGTTCACCGACTGGAAGTGGGGCACCAAGAACCCGGTGATCCTGCGCGACCCCGAGTTCGGTCCCGTGCGCGTGCGCGCCTTCGGCACCTACACCGTGAAGGTCGCCGATCCCGCCCTGTTCCTGCGCGAGATCGTGGGCACCGACGGGGCCTTCACCTCGGACGAGGTCAGCTTCCAGATCCGCAACATCATCGTGCAGGAGTTCAGCCGCGCCATCGCGCAGTCGGGCATCCCGGTCCTGGACATGGCCGCCAACACCGCCGACCTGGGCCGCATCGTCGCCGAGGAGATCAGCGCGACGGTCGCCGCCTACGGGCTGGTCATCCCCGAGCTCTACATCGAGAACATCTCGCTGCCGCAGGCGGTGGAAAAGGCGCTGGACGACCGGACGTCGCGCGGGCTGGCGGGGAACCTGGACGAGCACATGCGCTGGCGCGCGGCCGAGGCGTTGGGCGCCGAGGGCGGCGCGGCGGCCGCGGCCATGGGCACCGGTCTCGGCGCCGGGCTGGGCATGCAGATGGGCGGCGCCATGGCGCAGACCGGCCCCTGGGGCGCGCGCCCCGCGCCCGCCGCCGCGGCCGTGCCGCCGCCTCCGCCACCGGTCGAGCATGTCTGGCATATCGCCGAGAACGGATCGACCCACGGCCCCTACTCCAAGGCACGGCTGGGCCGCATGGCGACCGAGGGCGGCCTGACCCGCGACACGATGGTCTGGACGCAGGGCCAGGACGGATGGATGCGGGCCGAGGACGTGGCCGAGCTTGCCCGCCTGTTCACCGTGATGCCGCCGCCCCCGCCGCCCGGCGTCTGACATGCGCCGATCGCACGCGTTCCCGGTCGGCCCGCAACGGCAGGCCCGGCGATGATGGACGGTCCAGCCCCCGACCATCGGTTCCCCTGCGGCGCCTGCGGGTCGGACATGCGGTTCGACCCCGGCACCGGGAACCTGGTCTGCGACCATTGCGGCAACACCGAGACGCTGGACCGGGATGCGCCGTCGGCCATCGCCGAGCGGGATTTCCGCGACGCGATCGAGGCCCGTCTGCCGGACACCGCGATGGAGGAAACCCGCGTCTCGCGCTGCCCCAATTGCGGCGCCGAGGTCGCGTTCGACCCCGAGATCCACGCCACGGAATGCCCGTTCTGCGCCACGCCCGTGGTCACCGACACCGGCGCGCACCGGCATATCAAGCCGCAGGCCCTGCTGCCCTTCGCCGTCGACGAGGCGGCGGCGCGGCAGGGCATGAAGGACTGGCTCGGGTCGCTGTGGTTCGCGCCGAACGGGTTGAAGGACTACGCCCGCAAGGGCCGGCGGATGCAGGGGATCTATGTCCCCTACTGGACCTTCGACGCCGACACGGCGTCGCGCTATTCCGGGCAGCGGGGCACGGTCTACTACGAGACGCGGACCGTGATGCGCGACGGCAAACGCCAGACGGTGCGCGTGCAGAAGGTGCGCTGGCGGGCCGTCTCGGGGCGCGTGGCGCGGTTCTTCGACGATGTCCTGGTGCTGGCCTCGACATCGCTGCCCAAGGGGCACACCGACGCGCTGGAGCCGTGGGACCTGTCGGCCCTGGTGCCCTACAGCCCCGACTTCCTGGCCGGGTTCCGGGCCGAGGGCTACCAGGTGCCGCTCGAGGACGGGTTCGGCACCGCGCGCACCCGGATGGACGCGCAGATCGCCCATGATGTCCGGTTCGACATCGGCGGCGACCGGCAGCGGATCGACCGGATCGACACCGACATCAGCGACGTGACCTTCAAGCACGTCCTGCTGCCGGTGTGGCTGGCCGCCTATCGCTTTCGCGGGAAAAGCTACCGCTTCGTGGTCAACGGCCAGACGGGGCGCGTGCAGGGCGAACGGCCGTGGTCCGCGTGGAAGATCGCGCTCGCGGTGGGAGCCGGGCTGATCCTTGCGGCGGTTCTGGGCTATGTCTATGCGTTGAACGGCTAGAGGGGGAGGAAAGCCATGATCCTGTGCTGCGGCGAGGCGCTGATCGACATGCTGCCGCGCGAGACGCCGGCGGGCGAGCGGGCCTTCGCCCCCTACTCGGGCGGTGCGGTCTTCAACACGGCCATCGCGCTGGCGCGGCTCGGCGCGGAGACGCAGTTCTTCTCGGGCCTGTCGGACGACCTGTTCGGCCAGCAACTGGTCGAGACGCTGAAGCGGGACGGCGTCGACACTGCGCTGGCGGCCCGGTCGTCGCAGCCCACCACGCTGGCCTTCGTGACCCTGACCGACGGTCACGCGAGCTATGCCTTCTACGACGAGAACACGGCCGGCCGCATGCTGTCGCCGGGCGACCTGCCAGACGCCGTATCTGCAACAGCATTGTTCTTCGGGGGAATTTCGCTGGTGGTCGAGCCCTGCGCCGAGGCCTACGCCGCGCTTTGCGCGCGCGAGGCGGGCGAGCGCGTGGTGATGATCGACCCCAATATCCGCCCCGGCTTCATCTCGGACGAGGACACCTATCGCGCCCGGCTCGGCGCCATGTTGCCGCGCGCGGACGTGGTGAAGCTCAGCGACGAGGACCTGCACTGGCTGAAGGGCGACGGCGACATCGCCACGTTGGCGGGTGAGCTGGTGGCGGAAGGCACGAAGATCGTCTGCATCACCGAGGGCGCGAAGGGCGTTACCGCCTTCACCGCGCGCGGATCGGTTGGCGTCACCGCACAGCGGGTCGAGGTGGTCGATACGGTGGGCGCGGGGGACACGTTCAACGCGGGGTTCCTCGCCGCGCTGGACCGGGCCGGAGTGCTGACGAAGGACGCCATCGCCGCGCTGGACGACGAGACGCTGCGCGCGGCACTGGCGCTTGGCACGCGCGCGGCCGCCGTGACGGTCAGCCGCGCGGGCGCCAACCCTCCGACGGCGGCCGAGCTGGGACTGTAGTTCAAGGCGAACCGCCTAGGGGGCGCCCGGAAGATCACCGCGCATCGCGATCCCGTCGGGATCGAAGAACGCCCGGCGCTGCACGGTGGCGGGCACCACTTGCCCCGCCACCTCGATGGCGAAGCCGCCCTCGGCCAGGGCAGCCGGGTTCGAGAGTTCGGACGGCAGGTAGGCAAGCCCCAGCGCCGCGCCCACGTGATGGCCATAGCTGCCGGACGTTACGTGCCCGACCACCCGGCCATCCTTCAGCACCGGTTCGTTGTTGAACAGCATGGGCGCGGGGTCGTCCAGCCGCAGGGCGACCATCCGCCGCTTCACCCCCTCGTCCCGTTGCCGGGCGACCGCGTCACACCCGATGAAGCCTGTCTTGTCCTTCGGCACGGCAAAGCTCAGCCCGGCCTCGAGCGGGCTGTCCTCGGGCGTGATGTCGTGGCCGAAATGGCGAAACCCGCGCTCCATCCGGCAGCTGTCCATGGCGTGCAGTCCGCAAAGCGCCAGTCCGTGATCCGCGCCCGCCGCGGCCAGCGTTTCGAACACATGCGCGGCCATGTCGGCGCTGACGTAAAGCTCGTAGCCCAGCGCGCCTACGTAGGAGACCCGGTGCGCCCGGGCGAGGCCCATCCCGATCTCGACCTCGCGGGCGGTGCCGAAGGGCTGGGCCGCGTCGGACCAGTCGTCGGGCGAAACCGCGGCCATCAGCCCGCGCACCCCTGGTCCCATGACGCAGATCACGGCCTCGCCCGCCGTGACATCCACGATCACGGCGCGGGCGTCGCCCAAGTGGCGGCGCAGCCACGCCATGTCGGCGTGCAGGCGCGCGGCCGGTGTCACCACGAGGAAGGCCGTGTCGGACAGGCGCGTGACGGTCACGTCGGCCTCGATCCCGCCGCGGGGATTCAGCATCTGGGTGTAGACGATGCGGCCCACTGGAACGTCGATCCGGTTGGCACAGACCCGGTCGAGAAAGGCGGCGGCATCGGCGCCCTCGACCCTGATCTTGCCGAAGGAGGACATGTCGTAAAGACCGACCCCCTCGCGCAGCGCGGCATGTTCGGCCGCCCAGTTCGGAAACCAGGGCCTGCGACCCCATCCGATGTCGTATGCCGCGACCCCGCCCGGCGCGGCGAACCAGTTTGCGCGTTCCCATCCGGCAAGCTCGCCCATGACGGCGCCCCGCGCCAGCAGGTGGGCGTGCAGGGGCGAGCGCCGCACGCCCCGCGCGGTGACCTTCTGTCGAAAAGGCGTGTGATCGGCGTAGAGCAGACCCAGCGTCTCGCTCACGCGGTCGCGCAGGTAGCGGCGGTTGCGCTGGAACGGCTGGGCACGGGCCACGTCAACATCGCCCAGGTCGAAAGGCTGCACGCCGTCCTGCATCCACTGCGCCAGCGCCATGCCCGCGCCGCCCGCGGACTGTATCCCGATCGAGTTGAAGCCCGCCGCGACCCACAGGTTGTCGGCCTCGTTGCAGCGGCCCAGCAGGTAGGCGTTGTCGGGCGTGAAGCTTTCCGGCCCGTTGAAGAACGTCCGGATGCCCGCCTGCGCCAGCATCGGCATCCGCTCGACCGCGCGTTCCAGGATCGGCGCGAAATGGTCGAGATCCTCGGGCAATTCGTCGAAACAGAAGCTTTCGGGGATGCCCTCCATACCCCAGGGCTTGGCGCGCGGCTCGAACGCGCCCAGCATCAGCTTGCCCGCGTCCTCCTTGTAGTAAGCGCATTCGTCCGGCACGCGCAGGACCGGCAGGCGGCCCAGGCCGGCGACGGGCTCGGTCACGATGTAGAAATGCTCGGCCGCGTGCAGCGGCACGGTGGCGCCGGCCATGGCGCCGACCTCGCGCGCCCACATGCCGGCGCAGTTGACCACGTGCTCGGCAGTGATGCGGCCCGGGCCATCGGGGCCGTCGTAGCGCACGGCCCGGACGTGGCGGCCCACCCGGTCGATCGCCGTCACGCGGGTCTGCTCAACGATGCGCGCGCCGCCCGCCCGCGCGCCCGCGGCCAGCGCCAGCGCGATGTTGGACGGATCGCCCTGCCCGTCGCCGGGCAGCCACACGCCCATGCAAACGCCGTCGGTGTTCAGGTGCGGGTATCGCGCCGCGATCTCGTCCGGCGCCAGCTCGGAAATCTCGACCCCGAAAGCGCGCGCCATGCCGGCCTGCCGCCGCAGTTCCTCGACCCGCGTCTCGGTCAGGGCCACGGTGATCGAACCGGTCTGCCGCATCCCGGTGGCAAGGCCCGTCTCGGATTCGAGCCGCGCGTAGAGGTCGGCGGAATACTTCGCCAGCCGGGTCATGTTGGCGCTGGCGCGCAGCTGCGCGATCAACCCGGCCGCGTGCCACGTGGTGCCGCTGGTCAGCTGTTTGCGCTCCAGCAGCACGACATCGCGCCATCCCAGTTGCGCCAGGTGATAGGCGACCGAGCAGCCGATGACGCCGCCTCCGATGATGACGGCCCGGGCGGTGTCAGGAATGCTCACGGGCGCCCCAGGCACCGTCCGCGGCAGCGGCCAGCCATTGTGCCATTCGCCCCCTCTCTGCGGTATCCGGCCCCCATACGCGCCTCGCTTGCCTCGCCTACTCCCGCGACTAGATGCGCCGTGGGGCAGTCGCGCAAGGGTGAATGGCTATGGCCGAGAAATCTGATGGCGCGGCGATCGCTAGCCAGCCAACCCCCGCGTTGCGGGACGCGACGCGGGTCTGGGCGCGGATCGGGATCCTGTCCTTCGGCGGCCCGGCGGCGCAGATCGCCCTGATGCACCGGATGGTGGTGGACGAACGGCGCTGGCTGAGCGAACGGCAGTTCCTCGACGCGCTGTCCTTCTGCATGTTGCTCCCCGGCCCCGAGGCGATGCAGTTGGCGACCTTCGCGGGATGGCGGATGCACGGCGTGCGCGGCGGCCTTTTAGCGGGCGGCCTGTTCGTGCTGCCCGGCGCGATCCTGATCGCGGCGCTGGCGGCGTTATACGGTCGCTACGGCGATCTCGCGCTGGTGGCTGCGCTGTTCACCGGGATCAAGGCGGCGGTGCTGGTCATCGTGGTGCAGGCGCTGGTCCGGCTGTCGCGCCGGGCCCTGCGCGGTCCCGAGGCGGTCGCGCTCGCCGGGCTCGCCTTTCTCGCGCTCTTCGTGTTCGCGGTGCCCTACCCGGCCGTGGTGGCGCTGGCGGCGGTATGGGGCGCGCTGCGGCTGGCCGCGCCGGCAAACACCGCATCGGACTCGGGCGACGCGCCGCGCGGGGCCGAGGTCACGGCCACCCTGAGACGCGTGGCGCTGTGGCTGGCGGTCTGGCTGCTGCCCCTGGCCGCGATCGGCCTCGTCGCGCCGCCGATCTTTGCCGAGCTAGCGCGGTTCTTCGCGACCCTCGCGACCGTCAGCTTCGGCGGCGCCTACGCGGTGCTGGCCTACATGGCGCAGGAGGCCGTGACCGGGCGCGGCTGGCTGACGGCGGGCGAGATGCTGGACGCGCTGGGTCTCGCCGAGACGACGCCCGGACCGCTGATCCTGGTGACCGAGTTCGTGGGCTACCTGGCTTCGGCCCGCGCCGCGCTGGTGCCCGAGCATGCCCTTTGGTGGGGACTGGCGGGGGCAATCGTGACTCTGTGGGCGACCTTCGCCCCCTGTTTCCTGTGGATCTTCGCGGGCGCGCCATGGATCGACATCCTGTCGCGCCGCCGTCGCCTGGCCGCAGCGCTGGCCGGCGTGGCGGCGGCGGTCGTCGGGGTGATCGCCAATCTTTCGGTTTGGTTCGCCCTGCACGTTCTGTTCACCGAGCTGGCCACGCTGCGGGCCGGCCCCGCCAGGCTGCTTTTGCCGGCCCCCGCCACACTGGACCCGGTGGCGACCGGCATCGCCGTGGCGGTCGCGGTGGCGCTCTTCGCGCTGCGCTGGCCGGTCGCGGCGGGGATCGCCCTGGGCGCCGGTCTCGGCGCCGCCGCGCACGTCCTGATCTGACGCGCCGTTTCCCCTTGAGACGACTGGACATTCCCCGATAAATGCGCACCTTGCAAACATGACAGACACCTCCACCGCCGGGCATGGCGAGCACGCCCTTCCCGCTTCGGTCATCGAGATCCTCAGTCGCAGTGAAGTCCCCATCGTCTTTGCCGATGCGGGCATCGACGACGCGCCCCTGATCTTTGCCAACGACGCCTTCTGTCGGCTGTCTGGCTACGACCGCGACGAGGTCGTGGGCCGGAACTGCCGTTTCCTACAACCGGAACAGGGCGCCGGTCCCGTGCGCGAGCGCATCCGCGCCTTCATGGCCAATGACGCCAAGACCCAGGACCGGTTCCTGATCTCGAACGTGCGCAAATCGGGCGAGCGGTTTCTGAACCTGCTTTACATGTCCAAGCTGCGCCGCCCCGGCAAACCGACGCTGTTCCTCGGGTCGCAGTTCGACATCACGAAGTTCACCGCGCGCGGGGCCGACGCCTTCGACGACGCGCTGGCCAGCGACATCCAACAGATCAACGCGCTGACCAGCCAGAGCGGCTGGCCCATGCTCAGCTCCACCGCCACGCTCGCATCTAGCTTCGAGACCATCATCCAGGCGAAGCTGAATGATTGAAGATCGGCCCCGCTACGACCAGCACAACCTGCCGGTGGTGGGGATCGGCGCGTCCGCGGGCGGGCTCGAGGCCCTGCGCGAGATGTTCTCGGCCTTCCGCGAACCTGCGGACATGGCCTTCGTCGTCGTGCAGCACCTGGACCCCACGCACGAGTCGCTGATGGCGCAGCTGATCGAGCGCTATACCGACATGGCCGTGTCGCAGGCCGCCGGCGGCGAGGTGCTCGAGGCGAACCACATCTACGTGATTCCGCCGGGCAATGGTCTGGCGATCGAGCAGGGCGTGCTGAAACTGACCGAGTTCGTCGACCCCCGCGGCATGCGGCGGCCCATCGACGATTTCCTGGAAAGCCTTGCGCATGACAAGCGCGGCAACTCGGCCTGCGTGATCCTGTCGGGCACCGGGGCCGACGGCAGCCGCGGCATGCGCGCCATCATGGAACAGGGCGGCCTGTGTCTGGTGCAGGAACCGTCGACTGCGCGGTATGACGGGATGCCGACCTCGGCCATCCGGACCGGTCTTGTCGACGTGGTGTCCGAGCCCGACGGGATCATCGAGCATCTGTCCCGCTTCTTCGACCGCACCGAGATGCAGACCACGGCGCGCTCGGCCAAGATCGACAGCCCCGACTACATCGACGCGCTGTGCGACCGGCTGCGCGAGACCGTGGGGCACGATTTCTCAAGCTACAAGCGCCCCACGCTGGTGCGGCGCGTCGCCCGCCGGATGCAGGTTCTGGGGATCGACGACGGGATGGAGTACCTGCGCTTCACCCAGTCGAACCTGGAAGAGTGCAACCTGCTCTTCCGTGACCTGCTGATCAACGTGACGCGGTTCTTCCGCGACACCGAGCATTTCGAGAAGCTCAACGCCGAGGTGATCGAGCCGCTGGTGGCGAACGCGCGCAACGGCGAGGAAATCCGTCTGTGGGTTCCCGGCTGCTCCAGCGGGGAAGAGGCCTTCACCTACGCGATCTACTTCATCGAGGCGATCCGCAAGCACGACGTGCGCCCCTACGTCCAAATCTTCGCCACCGATATCGACGACAAGATGCTGGACCTGGGCCGCGCCTGTACGTTCCCGCTGTCGGCCCTGACCGATATCCCGGCCGAATTCCGCGATAAGTACACCATCGTCAACCAGGACAACTTTTCGCTGATCCCGCAGGTGCGCGACATGGTGCGCTTCAGCCTGCACAGCCTGATCAAGGATCCGCCCTTCTCGAAGATCGACCTGGTCTCGTGCCGCAACCTGCTGATCTATCTCAACGAAGAGATCCAGGCACAGGTGGTGCCGCTGTTCCACTTCGCGCTGCGCAAGGATGCCTATCTTTTCCTTGGCTCGTCCGAGGCCATCGGCCGGTTCGAGGACCTGTTCGAGACCATCGACCAGAGCGCGCGCATCTTCCGTCGCAAGTCGGTGCGCAGCCACTATTCGTTGCAACTGGCGCGGGGCTCGACCCGCGACGGGGAACGCCGGGCGGCGACACCCTATCGCGAGCGGTCCCGGCCGCGCGAGGACGCGACCGAAAGCGCCGCGCTCCGCCGCCTGGCCGAGGCCTATGCGCCGGTCAGCATGCTGATCGACGACCAGGGCAACCTGCTGCAGAAATGGGGCCGCGTCGGCCGCTACCTGGATTTCCCCGACCGGGTCGAACGCTATGTGCACGTCCCGTCGCTCGCCCGCCCGGGTCTGCGCGAGGTGCTGGGCGCCATGCTGCGCGAAAGCCGTACCGAGGCCCGCCGCGTGACCCTGCCCGAGGTCGAGATCGCGACCGAGTTCGGCAAGATCCCCTGTTCGGTTGCCGCCGAGCCGATCGAGATGACCTCGACCCTCCTCGTCATCCGCGAGACCGGCCCGCTCCAGCCCTTCGAGGGCGACGAGATGACCGAGGTCGATCCCCAGAACGGCCAACTGCGGTATCTCGAGGAAGAACTGCAATCGGCCCGGCACCGTCTGAGTTCGACCGTCGAAGAGCTCGAGACGACGAACGAAGAGCTGAAAAGCTCGAACGAAGAAATGATGTCGATGAACGAAGAGCTTCAATCGACGAACGAGGAACTGACAACCGTCAACGACGAACTGAAGAACAAGGTCGACGAGCTGACGGTCGCCAATGCCGACCTAAAGAACTTCTTCGGCTCGACAGAGCTGGTGGTGATGGTGGTTGACCGGGACTTGCGGCTGCGCAGCTATACGGATCCCGCCGAGGATCTTTTCAACCTGTCCAAGCACAGCGTCGGCAAATCGTTGTCGGACATCCCCAGCAAGCTGACGGACCAGGAATATCTGGACATGGCCAGCGCGGCCGCCGGGCGCAACGAGTCCGGCGAATACCGCAGCCAGACCGAGGATCGAACCTTCGTCGCCCGCGTCGTGCCCTATCGTCGGCTTGACGGGGAGACCGACGGCGCGACCCTGATCTTCACAGATGTCACCAACATCCTGATGCTCGAGCGGAACCTGAAGGAGCAGCAGGAGCGGTTGGGCCTTGCGCTTGACGTGGCCGGGATCGGCGTGTGGGAGTACGAGCCGAAAAGCGACGCGATCACGCTGGACGAGACCGAGCGCACGCTGCTGGACCTGTCGCAGGATACGAACGAGGACAGCATGGACGTAATCCTCGAGAAGCTGCCCGAAGAGGACCGCAACCGCGTGAACTCGGCCCTGCGCCGCGCCATGGACGGCGACCGAGATTTCGACGAGGTGTTCCGGATCGAGCTGCGCGACGGCGGCACCCGCTGGCTGCACGGCATGGGGCGGCGCGTGCCCGCCGGTAGCGAACGCAAGTTCATCGGCGTGACCTACGACGTTTCGCCCGAGCGCGAGCTTCTGGCCCAGCGCGAACTTCTGATCCGCGAGATGCATCACCGGGTGAAGAACCTCTTTGCCGTGGTGTCGTCGCTGATCAGCGTGTCGGCCCGCGACGTAAAGGACGTGGAGTCCTTCGCCGCGACCCTGCGCGGTCGCCTGCAGGCGCTGGACCGGTCCCATTCGCTTTCCACCGGGCTGGACGAGGTCAACGAATTCGCCTTGCGTGACGTGATCGACGCCGTCCTGTCGCCGGTCCTGGACGACCATTCCATCCAGATCGACGGCACCGATGTGCTCATCGGCCGAGAACGGCTGACGCCGCTCGCCCTGATCTTCCACGAGTGGATCACCAATTCGATGAAGTACGGCGCGCTCGCCGTCGATGGCGGCACGCTGCGGATCGACTGGACCGATGCGGACGGTAAAATCGATCTGAATTGGTTGGAAGACGGCGTGGCCGACGACGTGCCCGATGGCAGCGGGTTCGGGACCCGGCTGGTCTCGGCCACGGCGCACCAGCTCTCGGGCGAGGTCGAGGCCGAGCGGCTGGACTCGGGCTATCGGCGGCGGCTGGTCTTCTCGGCCATGGACGGCGACGACTGAGCCACGAGGCCAGCCGTCGTTACCCCGCCTGTTCCAGCGCCTTGCAAATTTTCTCGGGCGAGGACGGCTTCGGTACGAAGGTGCAATCGGCGAAGGCGAAGTCGGGATCGCTCGGCGCGGCGTTCGCGCTGCAGAAGATCAGGGCGCAGCCCAGGTGCCGCAGTTCCTCGGCCAGTTCCCATACGGTCTGTCCGCGGATATTGATGTCGAGCAGCGCGATGTCAGGGCAGTATTTCTTGGCCAGTTCCCGGGCCTCGTTGATCGAGATCGCGGGGCCGATCACCTTGCGTCCCGATGCTTCGACCGTGTCGGCGAGGTCGTAGGCGATAAGGGCCTCGTCATCGAGCACCAGTACATTCTTCGTCATTTACGCATCGTCCCACTCGCCGGGCGTGATCTCACCCGGTAACGCCCTTTCGCCGACCCGCTTTCCTGCGGGTATTTCGTGGGAACTAGGGGGGCGCCCGCGCATTGCAAGCGCTTGCGCAAGCGACGTGGCGTCGTAATGGCCTGCCGTCGCGGGCGTCCTCGGGCCGGGGCTTGCGGAGGTGGCCGATTCCGGCCCTGACAACAGCCGGCAACCTGCCTATGTTGAGGCCCTGCGCCGCCTGCCCGACGGGCCGCGCGACACCCCGAGGACAGCCCATGTTTGCCTGGTTCGAGCGGCGCATCGCGCCCTATCCCGATGACCCGCCGCAGATGCCGCCTGCGACGCTGGGACGGTTCATGCTGCATTACAGCCGGGGCGCGTTGCCATGGCTCGTGCTGCTGGGGCTCGGGTCGGGTGCCATGGCCGTGATCGAGGTCGCGCTGTTCGGCTGGCTGGGCGAGATCGTCAACGACCTGTCCGCCACGCCCCGCGACCAGTTCTGGGACCTGCACGGGGGGCGCATCCTGTTCATGGCGGTGGTGCTTCTGCTGGTGCTGCCGCTCTTGAACGCGGTGTCGACGGTCATCATGCACCAGACACTCATGGGCAATTTCCCCCAGCGCATCCGCTGGCAGGCCCATCGCTACCTGCTGCGGCAGTCGATCGGGTTCTTCAACGACGAGTTCTCGGGCCGGATCTCGCAACGGTTGATGCAGACCGCGCTGGCCGTGCGCGAGGTCGCGATGAAGCTGGTCGACGTGGGCGTTTACGTATCGACCCTGTTCCTGTCGGCGCTGGTGCTGGCGGCGACGCTGGACTGGCGCCTGGCCCTGCCCTTCGCCACGTGGGCCGCGGCCTATGGCGTGATGCTGTGGGTGATCGTGCCGCGGCTTGGACAGGTCGCGCAACGTCAGGCCGACGCGCGCGCGGGCATGACCGGACGGTTCGTCGACAGCTATACCAACATCGCCACGGTAAAGCTGTTTTCCCATTCCGACCGGGAAGAGGCCTGGATGCGCGAGGGGATGGACCGGTTCCTGGGCACGGTCCATCGCCAGATGCGGCTGTCGGCGGCGCAGGACATCTTCCTCAACACGATCAACGTGGCGCTGGTGGCCGCGGTGACGGGCATCGGGCTGTGGCTGTGGTCCGCGGGCCGGGTCGAGGTCGGTGCCGTGGCCGTGGCCGTGCCGCTGGCCCTGCGGCTCAACAACATGTCGCACTGGATCACCTGGGAATTCGCCGCGCTATTCGAGAATATCGGCACCGTGCGCGACGGGATCTCGACCCTGTCGCTGCCGCGCGCGGTGCAGGACCGCCCCGGCGCCGCGCCGCTCGTGCCCGTCGCGGGCGAGATCCGGTTCGACAGCGTGACCTTCCGCTATTCCGGCGCCGACGATGCGCGGCCAATGGCGGTGCTGAACGACCTGACGCTGCATGTCCGTCCCGGCGAACGGGTGGGCCTCGTGGGCCGCTCGGGTGCCGGCAAGTCGACGCTGGTCAACCTGCTGCTCAGGCTGCACGACATCGACGCGGGCCGTATCACCATCGACGGGCAGGACGTGCGCGAAGTTACGCAGGACAGCGTGCGCGCCGCCATCGGCGTCGTCAGCCAGGACAGCGCGCTGCTGCATCGTTCGGTGCGCGAGAACATCGCCTACGGCCGCCCCGAGGCCAGCGAGGCCCAGATCGAGCAGGCGGTCGCAATGGCCGAGGCGCAGGAATTCGTTCCGGGCCTCAGCGATGCCGAGGGGCGGCGCGGTCTGGGCGCCCACGTGGGCGAGCGGGGCGTGAAGCTTTCGGGCGGCCAGCGGCAGCGCATCGCGATCGCCCGCGTGGCGCTGAAGGATGCGCCGATCCTGGTGCTGGACGAGGCGACCAGCGCGCTCGACAGCGAGGTCGAGGCCGCCATCCAGTCGCGCCTGTCCGTTCTGATGGAGGGCAAGACCGTGATCGCCATCGCGCACCGGCTGTCCACCATTGCCGCCATGGACCGGCTGGTTGTGATGGATGGCGGCCGCATCGCCGAGCAGGGCACCCACGCCGAGCTGTTGGCGAAGGGCGGACTTTACGCCCGGCTGTGGCAACGCCAATCGGGCGGCTTCCTGGCAAGCGAGGACTGAACCGACCTCAGACCGGTGACACGCCGTTCACGTTCAGGAACACCGAGTAGAGCGACGTGGTCCCGCAGATGAACAGCCGGTTCAGCTTGGCGCCACCGAAGCAGACATTGGCCACCAGCTCCGGGATGCGGATCTTGCCCAGCAACCGGCCATCGGGCGCGTAGCAATGCACCCCGTCGGCGGCCGAGGTCCAGATTCGGCCATCGCGATCCACGCGGAAGCCGTCGAAGAACCCGGCGGTGCATTCGGCGAAAACCTCTCCCCCCGACAGGGTGCCATCCTCGGCCACCGCGTGACGGCGGATGTGCTTGGGTCCGCCCGGCGTGTGGGTCACGCCGGTATCGGCGATGTAGAGCACGCTTTCGTCGGGCGAGAAGGCCAGCCCGTTGGGCTTCATGTAGTCGTCGGCGGCGATGCTGATCCGGCCGTCCGGCGCCACGCGATAGACGTGGCATGCGCCGATCTCGCTTTCGGCGCGGGCGCCCTCGTAATCCATCAGGATCCCGTAGCTGGGATCACTGAACCAGATGGAGCCGTCCGATTTCACCACCACGTCATTGGGCGAGTTCAGGCGCTTGCCCTCGTAGCGGTCGGCGATGACGCTTACGCGGCCGTCATGCTCGGTGCGGGTGACCCGCCGCGACAGGTGCTCGCAGGACACCAGCCGGCCCTGCCGGTCGACCGTGTGCCCGTTGGCATTGCGCGACGGCTCGCGAAAGACGGAGACCCTGCCGTCGGTGTCGTCCCAGCGCAGGATGCGGTTGTTGGGAATGTCGGACCATAGCAGGTAGCGCCCGGCGGCGAACCAGACCGGACCTTCCGACCAGCGCGCTCCGGTCCACAGCCTCTCGACCCGCGCGTGGCCGATCAGGCAGGACTCGAAATCAGGGTCGATGGTCTCGAACCCGGTGCCTTCGATCTCTCCGTACATGCGTTTACCTTCCTTGGCTCGATGCGGCTGATCCTGGCTACGGATCGGCCCTTCGGGCAGCGGCAGGCGATCTCCCCCACCCCTGGCGGTCAACGGCCGGGTGGCGCTGCCGTTCCGATCAGGCGGCCTCGTCCCGACCTGCGCCCACACGGCTCCGGTGCGGACCGAAGAGACAGGCGAGCCCCAAAATGACGCCGGACACGGTCGCGATCATTCCGGCCGCGCTCACCGCGTTCTGCGCCCCGAACCAAAGCGGCCCGTAGCCCGCGAAGACATAGCCCAGGATGGCCGACAGCGTGGCGAAGGCGACCGACCACCAGACCTGGTGCGCCAGCCGGTTGGTCATCAGCCGCGCGGCGGCGGGCGGGCAGATGAACATGGCGATCACGATGATCGAGCCCACCGCGTCGAAGGCCGCGACGGCGGCCACGGCCGCGGTGACCATCAGGCCGAAGCCCACCGCCGCCGCCGGGATGCCCAGCGCCTGCGCGAAACCCTCGTCGAAGGTCGCGATCTTCAGCCAGCGCCAGAAGACCAGCGTCAGCACGACCACCAGCGCACAGACCAGCGCGATGCGCGGCAGCTCGTCCGGCAGGGAAGCCAGCGCCGCCGGATCGAGGAGCGAGCCCCACCCATCGGCCCGAAACCAGATCAGCGACTCGAGATTGCCCATCAGCGCGTGCTCGACATCCAGGTGAACCTGGCTGGTGTCGGTCTGCTCGAGGATCAGCACCCCGGCCGCGAACATGGTGGTGAAGACCACGCCCATGGCCGCGCCCGGCTCGATCTGGCCCAGGCGCTTCACCGCTTCGATCAGGATGACGGCCAGAATGGCCGCGCCCGCCGCGCCAATCATCATCGGTATCGCGGCGACCATCCCGGTCAGCAGGAACGCCACCACGATGCCGGGCAGGACAACGTGGCTGATGGCGTCACCGATCAGGGCCTGGCGCCGCAGGATCAGGAAGTTTCCGGGCAGCGCGCAGGCGATGGCCGCGAAGATCCCGATCAGGATCGGCGTCAGCGAGAACTGGACGAACTCGGCCCCCATCACACGTCCCCCAGGCCCATGGGCGGGCCGAGCCGTCGGTCGAACTCGTCGATCTCGTCACGGGTGAAGACCTCTTCGATGGGGGTCAGCCCGTCGTAGCGGCCCGTCAGCCCGGCATCCTGGTGCACCTCGCGCGCCACGTCCCAGCGGCGTTCGTCACGGGCGACCTTGGCGGCCTGCGCGCGGCCCGCATCGGTCGGCACGCCGTCGGGGCGCACCAGCCCCTCGCGCGCGAGAAGCCGCACGGTATAGGCTTCGCGGATCGGGTGCTGCGCCGCCAGGGCCAGAAGCCCCTGCCGACGGTGCACCCGCGCCTGGAACCGGCGGTGCCGCATCACGGCGGCCAGCACACCGCGACCGGGAGCGAAGAACAGCGACACGACGAAGATCGCCGCGGCGACCAGCACGATGATCGGACCGGTGGGCATCGACGGGGCCGAGGCCGAGATCACGGCCCCCAGGTATCCCGAGGCGCCGCCCGCCGCCCCGGCGATCCAGATCACGCGGTGCGACCGGTCGGTCCAGAAACGGGCGGTCACGGCGGGAATGATCAGCATGGCGACGATCAGGATCAGTCCGACCAGTTTCAGGCCGATCACCGTCACGGCCATGACGAGGCCCATCATCAAAAGATCGATCCGCCGCACATCGTATCCCATGGCGGCGGCGTATTCGCTGTCGAAGGCCACCAGCGTCATCGGGCGGCGCAGAAGCCAGGTGGCCAGCACCGTCAGCGATCCGCCCACAGCGATCACCACCGCGTCCTCGAACAGCATCCCGGCGGTCGAGCCCAGCAGGAAGGTTTCCAGCCCCGCCTGCCGGCCCGCGCTCATGCTTTGCACGACGGTCAGAAGAACCACACCCAGCCCGAAGAACACGCCCAGCACCGCGCCGATGGCCGCATCCTCGGCCAGCCGGGTGCGCCGGGTGATCCATTCGATCAACAAGAGCCCGATCCACGCCGTCAGCGCCGAACCCGCCAGCAGGCCCAGCAGGCTGCGCCCGTCCCCGCCGAGCCAGACCATGACGATGAAGGCGATCCCGACGCCGGGAAGGGTCGCGTGGGCCACGGCATCCGAGACCAGCGCGCGTTTCCTGAGAAACAGGAACGTCCCGGCCGATCCGGCGGCAAAGCCCAGCAGCGCAGCCCCGATCGACACCAGCGCGGCGTTATAGCCCGCCTGCAGGAACAGCGCGTCGAGGAACGTCTGCATCACGCCCCGCCGGTCGGCGACAGCTCGTCGAGGTGGGTGGCAGCCAGCCGCCCGCCATAGGTCGCCTGAAGGTTCCCGGTCGTGAAAGCCGTGGCGACAGGCCCCTCGGCAATGCGTCGCACGTTGATGAGGAAAACGTGGTCGAAATAGTCGCGGACGGTCGACAGGTCGTGGTGGACGGCGACCACGGCCTTGCCCTCGGCCTTCAGCGTCTTCAGCACGTCGATGATCGCGCGCTCGGTCGCGGCATCCACGCCCGCGAAAGGCTCGTCCAGCAGGTAGAGATCCGCGTCCTGCGCCAGCGCGCGCGCCAGGAACACGCGCTGTTGCTGGCCGCCCGACAGCTGGCCGATCTGGCGATGGGCGAAATCCGCCATGCCGACGCGGTCAAGACAATCCCGCGCGCGGGCCGTCATCCTGCCCGAGAGCCGGCCCAGCAGCCCGACCCTGCGATACAGCCCCATCTGCACGACATCCATCACGGTGGTCGGGAAGTCCCAATCGACGCTGGCGCGCTGGGGAACATAGGCAATCCGCTCGCGGGCCTTCTCGATGGCCTGGCCGAAGACGTAGACATCGCCGGACAGGAGCGGGATCACGCCCAGCGACGCCTTCAGCAGCGTCGATTTCCCGGCACCGTTGGGGCCGATGATCGCCGACATGGATTCCGCCGGGAAGGTCGCGTCGACCGAAAAGACGGCAGGCTTCTCGCCATACGACACGGTCAGGCCGCGGACCGCCAGTGGCGCGCCCGAGGGCACGGCGACAGGCCGGGCGGCCCGTCCGTTTTCGGCTGCGATGGTGGGCTGGTGGCCAGGGGTCATCGGGGAGGCCATCAGTTCAGCAGGTCCCGCATCCCGGCCTCGGGCGCCTCGCCGCCCAGCGCCCGGGCGATGGTCGTCGCGTTCGAGTCGATCATGCCGATATAGGTTCCGCGGTAGGTGCCCGGTTCACCCATGGCGTCGGAATAGAGCTCGCCCCCGATGGCGACCTCGTGCCCCTCGGCGGCGGCGCCTTCGATCAGGGCGCGGATGTTGCGGTCGCTGACCGAGGTCTCGACGAAAACGGCGCCGATGTCGCGCTCGACCAGCAGGTCGACCAGGTCCGAGACACGGCGCAACCCCGCCTCGCTTTCTGTCGAGATGCCCTGGATGCCGATGACCTCGAAGTCATAGGCCGCGCCGAAATAGCCGAAGGCATCGTGCGCCGTGACCAGCACGCGGCGGTCCGCGGGCACCGACGACAGGGCCTCGGCGGTATAGTCGGCCAGGTCGGACAGCTCGGACAGGTAGTCTTCGGCATTGGCGGTGAAGGTGTCCGCGCCCTCGGGGCGCACCTCGATCAGGGCATCGCGCACGGTTTCCACCACGCGCGACCACAGCTCGGGCGTCATCCACAGGTGCGGATCATAGCGGCCGTCGTAATCCGCACTGCCGATCAGCCGGTCCGCGGGAACGCCCTCGGCCACCGCGACCACCGGCTGGTCCCGGCCCAGTTCGAGCAGGAACTCCTCCATCTGCGCCTCGAGATAGAGACCGTTCCACAGCACGAGGTCGGCATTGGCCAGCGCCACGATGTCGCTGCGGGTCTGGCGATAGGCGTGCGGATCGACACCTGGCCCCATCAGGGCCCGCACGTCGACCAGGTCGCCCCCGACTTCGCGCGCGGCATCGGCGATCATGCCGGTCGTGGCGACGACCGACAGACGCTCCTGCGCGGCGGCCATGCCAGCGGCCTGCGCAAGGCCCATGGCCGTGACGAGTGCCAGAAAGGCTCTCCTGCCAAGGATCATCGGTAGCTCCCGCTTCATCGCAGCCGACGATCCGACTGCCCTATTGCAAGAGCTAGTGTCGGGCGGCGGTCACGTCAATGCACCTGCGAAGCATTCGCAACAAACGGGCGCACTCGGCTGGTCGGATTACCGGACATCCGGCGACCTGGCCGCTCTCAGCCGCCGAAGCCTTCGACCAGCGCGTCGAACACCACCCGCAGGCGACGGGAGCGTGCGATGTCGCGGTGGGCGACGATCCAGACAGGAAAGTCGATCGGCGCGAAACCAGGCACCGCGCGTTCGACTTGCGGATCGGAATCGCCGATCCGGTCGTCGAGGATGCCGAGCCCCAAACCGCGGCGTACCATTTCCCACATCACCGTGAAGTTGCGGCAGCGGTACGGAAAGTTCTCCGGCGTAAGGGGAAAGCCGCGCGCATTCAGCAATCCCATCAGGCTTCCAGCCGCGTCGATCTCGATGAATTCCGCCGCCGAGAAGCCGGCCGCATCCGCCGGACGCCCCAGCCGGTCGAGATAGGCCGGCGCCGCGAACAGCCGGGCCTGCGCGTCGCGCACGCGCCGGGCGATCAGGTCGGGCTCGGACGGGCGAACGTTGCGCACCGCGATGTCGGCCTCGCGGCGCGACAGGTCCGACAGGTCGTTCGAGACGACGATCTCGACGCGGATTCGCGGCTCGGACCGGTGCAGCCGCTCGAGGATCGGGGGCAGGAGATACCCCGCGTAGGCGTCCGAGGCCGAGATCGCCACGTCGCCTTCGATCGCCTCGGTCTGACCCCAGGCCGCACGCGACAGGGCGCGCGCCCCCTCGCCCATGACACGCGCATGATCGAGCAGCTCGTGACCCGCCGGTGTCAGCCGCAGGCCCCGGCCCGTCCGTTCGAACAGCGCGACGCCAAGCTCGGCCTCCAGCGCCTCGACCTGGCGGCCCAGCGTGGGCTGCGCCAGTTTCAACGCCCGGGCGGCGGCGGACAGGGACCCTTCCTCGGCCGTCACCAGGAAGGCGCGGGCCCGGTTCCAATCGAAGGTGACGCTGCGCCAATCCATGCGAATACGCATATCAGCTCGGCAATTCCGGTCAATTCCCTGCATCTTCGCAGAGCATTAGACACCCTTCAATATCGCTCACACTGAAAGGAGGCCCGCCATGCACGCTTTCCAGGATCCAACCTCCCGCGCCTACGCTCGCGTGACCGGCGCGCTGTATCTCGTGATCGCCGTCGCCGGCGGGTTCGCCATCCTCTATGTCCCCGGCCTGCTGAACGTGCCCGGCGACCCGGCGGCCACCTTCGCCAACATCGCCGAGCGCCGCGGCCTGTTTCACGCGGGGCTGGTCGGCGACGTGGTGATGATGACCGCCGAGGTGATGGTTTCGGCCATGCTGTTCTTCATGTTCCGCACCGTGAACCCGACGCTGTCGCTGGCGGCGGCCTTCGCGCGGATGATGATGGTCGCCGTGATGGCGGCGATGCTGTTCTTCCACGCCGCGTCGCTGGCGCTGGCCGACGGCACCGTGCCGCTGGACAGTTTCAGCATGGCGCAGAGGGTCGAGCTTGCGGGGCTCATGCGCCATGTCCACGACGCGGGCGTGTGGATCTGGCAGGTCTTCTTCTGGCTGCACCTGTGGCTGCTGGGCACGCTGGTGATGCGCTCGGGCCTTTATCCCCGGCTGCTGGGACTTGGACTGATCGTCGGCGGCACCGGATACCTGGTGGACAGCGTGCAGATGTTCGCCCTGCCCGAGGCCGGCTGGCTGGCCGCCGTGAAGGTCGCGCTGCTGCTGGTGGTGACGGTCTCCGAGCTGGGCTTTGCGCTGCTGCTTCTGCTGCGCGGCCCCCGCCCGTCGCGAACGGGCGCCGTCGCCGCCTGACACCCGGTCGCCACGGGCGGCGCCGGAACAGCGCATTGACAGGTGGGCGCTGATCGGTGAAACGTTTCAATGAAGCGGACGCGGGGGACCTGTGGCGGCACCGGAAGACAACGCACGAAGCCGTCGGGCCACGATAAAGGACGTGGCGCGGCTGGCCGCCGTGTCGGTGGGAACGGTGTCCCATGTCCTGAACGACAGCAAGGGCGTCTCGAGCGCGGCGCGCAAGGCCGTGCTCGACGCCGTCGAGACGCTGGACTACCGGCCCAACAGCCTGGCGCGATCGTTGATCGCCCGGCGCCCCCGGAACGAGGTATCCGCCCGCCCCGACCGGCCCCGGCTGATCTGCGTCGGCTATATCTCGATCGATTACATGGTGCGGATCGGCGAGGTGCCGTCTCCCGGCGCCCGCACCACGTCACACTCCATCGACAAGATGCTGGGCGGCCCGGCCGCCAACGTCGCCGCCTTCGCCGCCGGACTCGGCGCGCCGCTGGACCTGTCGGTCGAGCTGGTGACGCGCCTTGGCCACGACCCCGACAGCGTCTGGGCGCTGGAAGAATTGGCCGCCCGCGGCGTGGATGCGAGCGGCGCATTGCAGGAGCCGGGCACCCGCCTGTCGCGCTGCATCGTGCTGGTCGAGGATGGCGGCCGCCGCACCATCGTGAACGAGCCCCTCAACATCCCGGCCGAGCTGCTGGCACGCCGCCTGACCGTCCACGACGGGGCGACCGCGCCGGCCTGCGTCCATTTCGACGGCTTCCATCTGGGCGCGGCGGAAGAGGTCGCGGCCGACCTGCACGCGGCGGGCTTCCGCATGGCGCTGCATGGCGCGGGCCTGCCCGAGACGCGGCGCGGCCGCGACGACATGGCCGGGCTGCTCGGGACCTTCGACCTGCTGGTCCTGAACCGCGAAACCCTGGACGCCTTCGCCCCGGCGGTGCCCGAGGCGGCCGACGCGCCCGAGCGGCTGTTCGGCCTTTCCGACGATGCGCGCTGCAAGGCGCTTCTCATCACCGACGGCGCGGCGGGCGCGACGCTCTACCGCCCCGGCGAGACCCCGTTGCATTGTCCCGCCCCCGGCATCGACATGGTGGATGCCACCGGCGCGGGCGACGCCTTCACGGGCATCTTCCTGGCCGCCTGGCTGTCCAGCGGCGACGCGCCCCGGGCGCTGGAGCTGGCGACGCGCGGCGCCAGCCTGTCGCTGGAATCCATGGGGGCGCAAGGCCGCATCCCGACCGCCGCGTCCCTGGGCGTGGCCGATACGACCACCGAGACCGCGGGGGCTGAGCGCTGACATGACCGACGTATCGGGCGCGCCCCGCCTGTTGTGCGTGGGCGACATGGACATGGACATCATCCTGCGGGTGCCGAAGCCGCCGGGGCCCGATCAGAAGGTCGACGGCGAACGGGTGCTGCAATGCCCCGGCGGCATGGCCGCCAACGTCGCCGTCGCGGCCCGGCGCCTGGGCATGCCGACCCGGCTGCTGGCCGCCGTTGGCGACGACGCGATGGGCGCCGAGGCGCGCGCGGCACTGGAGCGGGAGCGTCTGGATCTCGACCACCTTGCGGTGCGACCGGGCGCGGCCACGTTCTTCTGCGTCATCATGGTGGACGACCGGGGCGAGAAGTCGCTGGTGAAGGCGCTGAGCCCGGCCTACCTGCCCCGGCCCGAGGACCTGACCCCGAAAGCCTTCGACGGGATCGCCCACCTGCACATGACCTTCACCCGCCATGACCTGGCGCTGCGTGCGATCGAGCTGGCGCGCGCTGCCGGCGCCACGGTGTCGCTGGATCTCGAGGCGGCGGACCTGGACAGTTCGGGCGGGTCGGTGCGCGCGCTGGTGGAGGCCGTGGACCTGCTGTTCCTGAGCGCGCAGAGCCGCCCGGCCGTCGAGGCCGCCATCGGCCCGGTGGGCGACCGCGCTGACCGGACCGTCGTGACGACCATGGGCGACGCGGGCGCGCGGGTGGAACGCGGCGGACGCGAGGTCGCCCGCCTGCCCGGCCACACCGTCCCCGTGACCGACACATCGGGCGCGGGCGATGCCTTCGCCGGCGCCTTCCTGACCGCGCGGCTGGACGGGGCAGACGACGCAACGGCCCTGCGCTTCGCCAACGCCGCGGCCGCGCTGTCGGTCCGGGCCTACGGCGCGCAGACCGGGCTGCCCGACCGCTCCGAGGTCGGGGCCTTTCTTGACGCCCGAACACCGAAGGACACCCATGCCTGAGAAACGGTTCGATTTCGCAGCCGAGATGACCGAGCGCGGCTGGCCCGCCCCCGACGAGACCACCATGCAGGGTCTTCTGGACATCGTGGACGAGGGCACGCTGGGCGCGTCCAACCACGTGACGCTGGCCCTGCCACTGGTCGCCCGGCTGGCCGCCGCAGACCGACCGACCGCGCGGGACGAGGCGCTGGCGCTGGCCGAGTTCATCGCGCGGACCCGAGGCCAGGGCGCGCCCATCGTCGCCAACGCGCTGCGCTGGCAGACGGCCGGCGCGTCCGAGCTGGACCCACGGGACGCCGCGCGCCTGCTGTCCGACCGCGCCGCCGAATGGGAGGGCGCCGCCGCAGCGCGCCGCCGCGCCCTGATCGAGGCGGGTGTCACCGCCTTGGCCGGAACGCGCGCGCCGCTGATCTTCGATTATTCCAGCACCGTGGCCGACCTCGTTCGCGCGCTGGCGAACGGTCCCGGCCTGGACCGGATCATCATCCCCGAAAGCCGCGCCATCGACGGCGGCCGGCGCTACATGACGGCGCTGTCCGACCTGGGGGTCGAGATCGCCTTCCTGCCCGACGCCGCGCTGGACTACGCGGTGACGCTGTCCGACGCGGTGCTGCTGGGCGCCGAAAGCGTCACGCGCGACGGCGGTATCAGCAACACCGTCGGCTCGACTCCCGCGGCGCGGGCGGCAATGGCGAACGGCATCCCCGTGCACGGCGCCGCGGACCTTTTCAAGGTGGGCGACCGGACACGGGACGAACTGCCGGCGCCGCCGCTTCGCCGCTATGACTTCCTTCTGAAACCGGGCGAGACGGCCACGACCGCGGCCCCCGAGCTCGAGATCGTGCCGCCAACCCTGGTGACGTCGATCCTGACCGAAATCGGCCCGGTCCGCCCGGCTGACCTAGGGGGCGCGGTAGACCGGCACCGGGGCAACGGGGAGATCCAGCCATGAACGCCTCCGAAAGCCACGCGCTGATGGCGCGCGAACTGGACGAACAACCCAACATACTGGCCGAGGCGGCGCGCGCGCTTGTCGGCACGGCGTCCCGCATCGCGCTGGACCGGACGCGGCCCGTCTGGGTCGGCGGCTGCGGCGACAGCCTGTTCGCCGCGCGGGCCATCGCCCACCACGCCCGCAGGACAGGGATCGATATCCGCCCGGCCTCGGCGGCCGAGATGCTGTGGGACGCGCCCATCGCGGCGGGCGACACGGTCATCGCCATCAGCCTGTCGGGCGGCACGCGTCGCACCGTCGAAGCCCTGAGCGCCGCCAGCGCACGCGGCGCCCGCACCATCGCGATCACGCTCAGGCCGGACAGCGCCCTGGGCAAGGCTGCGGACGATGTGGTCGCGCTGCCCTACACGCCGGTGAGCCGGGCGATCCCCCACGGGCTGGACTACCACGTGACGCTGCTGGCGCTGGCATCGCTGATGGACGATCCGGACCCCGATGCCATCGCGACGCTGTTCCACGGCCGAACCCCGTGCGCACACGCGGCCGCGGACGCTGCGGCGACGGGCATGGCCTCCGACGGCCGGTTCTTCTTCCTGGGCAGCGGTGCGGCCCTGGGGTCGGCCGAGTACGGCGCGGCCAAGATGCACGAAGCGGGCGGTCTGACGGCCTTCGCCTTCGAGTCCGAGAACTTCGCCCACGGCGCCCAGTTCATGCTGCGCCCCGGCGATCACGCCACCCTGTGCGGCGCCGACGCGGCCGGAGACGCGCGCACCCTGTCGCTGCGCGACGGTTTGGACCAGCTGGGCGTCGGGCATCAGCTGGCCGGGTTCGACGCGCCGCTGGGCACGCTGGGCGCGGCTTTCGATGCCGCGCTGACCTGCCAAGCGCTGTGCCTGGCGGTGGCGCAGGCGCGCGGCCTGAATGTCACCGACCCGGCGAACGGGTCGGGTGCGGATGCGGTGCAGAAGGACTGGTTCGGCTGGACCGCCCCGTGATCAGGAGGCGGCCCGGCGGGCCGCCGCGCGCAGACGATCGCCCACCGCGTTGTCGGCCATGACGCTGCCGATCAGCAGCACCCCGATCGCCGCCAGCTGCCACGCCTGCGAGATGTTGGCGAGCTGCAGCGCGACCTGGAGCGTGGTGACGATCAGCACCGCGAGCACGGTGCCCGAGATCCGGCCGATCCCGCCGAAGATATGCGCGCCGCCCAGCACGGCGACGGTCACCGACAGAAGCTCCATCCCCTCGCCCGCGTCGGGTCGCGCGGCCTGGAACCACGACAGGGTCATGATCGCGGCCAGCCCGGCGATGACCCCGCTGAGGCAGTAAAGCCCGAAGCGCAGCCTCCAGACCTTCACCCCCGACAGGAACGCGGCGCGTTCGTCGTTGCCGGCGGCGTAGATATGGCTGCCGATCCGGGTGCGCGACAGCATCACGTGCAGCACCACGGCCAGCGGGACGAAGACCACCCACATGTGAACGGGGATGCCCAGGAACCGGCCCTGCGCCAGACCCGCGAACCAGTCGGGGATGCCCCCGATGGGCGCGCCGCCGGTCAGCGCCAGCGCCAGGCCCGAATAGGCGAAGAAGGTGGCGAGTGTGCCCATGAGCGACGGCACCTTCAGCACGCAGACCAGCACGGCGTTCACCGCGCCCAGCAGGCCGCCGATCACAAGGCCCACGGCGCAAGCCAGCAGCAGCGGCACCCCGGCGCCGAACATCGCGGCGATGGCAAGGCCCACCAGCGACATGGTGGCGCCGACCGACAGGTCGATGCCGGGGCCGCCCGACAGCATCACCAGCGTCTGCGCCATGCCCAGCACGCCCAGGACCGGCACGTATTGCAGCAGGTAACCCACGGTGGAGCCCTGGAGGAAATGCGGCGACAGCAGCGCCCCGGCCACTCCGGCAAGCACCAGCAGCCCGGTGAGGAACACCATGCGTTGCGTCAGCGGATCCTTCATGACGTCCTCCGGGTTTCCAGCGCGTCCAGCACGAGGACCACGATCAGAAGGCCACCGATCACCACGGTTTCCCACAGCGACGACACCCCGATCAGTACCAGCCCGTTCTGGGTCATCTTGATGAACAGCACGCCCATCAGCGTGCCCAGCAGGCTGCCGATGCCGCCCCGGATGTTGGCGCCGCCGAGGATCGTGGCCGCGATGGCCTCGAGCGCGATGTTGGTGCCGATGTTCACCTCGACATTGCGCAGCCGCGCGACGTAGAGGACCGCCGCCAGCCCGGCGAAAAGCCCCAGAAGCGCGTAGGCCTGGATCTTGGTGCGGTCCACCCGGATGCCCACCAGCCGCGCCGCATGCTCGTCACAGCCGATGGCCACCACCCGCTGGCCCCACGGCGTGCGCCGCAGCATGAGCCACGACAGCCCGTAGATCGCGCCGATCACGAACAGACCCGAGGGCAGACCTAAGAACTCGCCGAGCACAAGGAAGGACAGGGTGTTGGGCAGGCCGCTGATCCAGACGCCGCCGATCACCAGGAACAGGACGGCGATGAAGATGTACATGGTGCCTAGCGTTGCCACGATGGGCGGCACGCGCGACTTGGCGATGATGGCGCCGTTCATGGCGCCCAGCGCCGCCCCAGCAGCCAGGCCGATGGGCACCACGACCATGTCGGGCATGTCGTATTGATAGGCCCGTCCGATCAGCACCGCCGACACCGCGACGATGCCGCCCACGCTCACGTCGATCCCGCCCAGGATGATGACGATGGTCATCCCGGCGCAGATTACGGCCAGATCGACCGAGTTGCGCAGGATCGTGGTCAGGTTGCGTTCGGACAGGAAGAATTCGGATTGGCTGGCGAAGATCGCGACGAGAACGCCCAGCGCGATCAGCAACAGCACCTCCCGGCCGATGCGGATCGGCCGGGAGATCACAGATGCGCGGTTGCGCGCGTCCGAGGCTTCAGAAGTCAAAGTCGTCCACATTCTCTTCGGTGAACACGGCGGGCGGTCCCAGCAGGATCACGTCGTTCTCGGGCAGGTACTGGATGGTCTGCTCCAAGCCGTCGACCTCGAAATCCTCGGTGATCTCGCCGCCATCGACCAAGTGGTCGCCGACCCAGACGGTCAGGTAGCCCAGCTCGGCCGGGTTCCACAGCACCGAGAAGGGCATGGCGCCCGACTTGATGTATTCGCGCGCGGTGTTGGGCGAGCAATAGCCGGCGGTCAGCACCTCGCCCACCAGCCCGGCCGCCTCGACCGCCTGGGCGATGCCCGGGCAGGTGGTCGAGGCCATGCCCAGGACCGCCTTCAGGTCGGGGTTCCGCGTCATGGCGTCGGTGGCGAACTGGTAGGCCCGCTGCGCCGTGCCGTCGGTGTGGTCGACCGACACGATCTCGATCTCGGGATAGGCCTCGGCCGCGCGTTCCTCGATGGCGGCGATCCAGTTCTGCATCGACTGGATGGTGGGCGAGTCAGACACGATCGCGATCTTGCCGCTTTCGCCGATGCGCTCGACCGCCTCATCCAGCAGGGTGTAGCCCAGGTCCTGGTCCAGGGCCTGCGCGACGAAGAACTGCCGGTCGCTGCCCGGCGCGTCCGCGTCCGAGGTCAGCACGACGATCCCGGCCTCGAGCGCGCGCGCGATGGCGGGCTTCAGGGTTTCCTCGTCCAGGGGCGAGATCGCGATGACGTCGAAGCCCTGGTTCACGAAGCTTTCGAAGATGCGCAGCTGGTCCGCCGCGTTGGTGCTGGTCGGACCTTCCTGGACGTACTCGACGCCCAGTTCCTCGGCCGCGCGCTGCGCGCCCTCCTCCATCGCGACGTAGTAGGGAATGCCCGCGATCTGGGGTATGAACGCGATCTGCGTGGTGTCGTCCTGCGCGGCGGCGGGGATTGCGGTGGCAAGCCCCAGTGCGGCGCCCAGCGACAGTGATTTCGTCAGTGACATGGAAAGACCTCCGTGATGGGTTTGTCTTGGTTCAACCGGCCGCAACCGGGCGCCGTTTGGTCTCGGCCGCTCCGGTGATGTAGCCGACCACCTCTTCGGGGGTGGTTTTCTGGGTTTCGAGCAGCCCGATCCGCTGACCGCGCCTGAGCACGGTGATCCGGTCGGACACCTCGAACACATCCTGCACGTTGTGCGAGATGAGAATGACGGACTTGCCCTGGCGCCGCAGGGTCTTGATGAACTCCAGCACCTTGCGGACCTCGGCCACGGCCAGTGCGGCGGTGGGTTCGTCCATGACGATGACGTCGGCGTCGATATTCAGCGCCCTTGCGATGGCGACGCCTTGCCGCTGACCGCCCGAGAGGTATTCGACCCAGGTGTGGATGTCGGGCACATGGACGTCGAGCTCTTCCAGCAGCTCGCGCGAGCGGCGATGCATGGCGCGGCGGTCGAGGAACGGGATGCCGGCCACGCTGCGGGTGATCTCGCGGCCGAGGAAAATATTGTCGGCGATGGTCATCTTCCCGGCCAGGGCCAGTTCCTGAAAGATCGTGGCGACGCCGCGCGACCAGGCATCCTGCGGCGAGGTGAAGCGCACCGGCTCACCGTCCAGCCGCATGACGCCCTCGTCGGCCATGTGAGCGCCGGCCAGCGTCTTGATCAGCGTCGACTTGCCGGCCCCGTTGTCGCCCACCAGCGCCATGACCTCGCCCCGGCGCAGCTCGAAGTCGACGTGGTCCAGGGCCACGACGCCGCCGAACCGTTTGACGATTCCCTCCATCGACAGCTTCAGCGTCTCGGTCATGTCAGGTCGCTCCGGGTTGGGGCAGTCCGTGGTGTTCGGCGTGAATTGAAACGTTTCACTTTCCGCACTGTCATCGCAGCGACGCCGCCGTGTCAAATCCTTTCTGCGGTTTCGGCGTCCCGCGGCGCGGGGCCCGGCAGGCCGAGAAACGGGCGAAAACCGCCTGGATCGGCCGCGCGAAATTCGCCGCGACGACACCCAAGCCACCCCGACTCCGAAGCGGCTGACGCAATTTCGCGCATCCGTGCCGCGAAAACAGGCGTGGCCCGCACGCCACCGCACGCGCGCCCATTGCCCGGCCCCTGCCGCGCCCTAAGCCTTCCAAGCGATCCAGGGAGAAATATCTTGCCCCATGACGCGGCCTTTGCCGTTCCCGGCGACCTGAACGCCACCACCGGCGGATACCACTACGACCGCAGCCTGATCGAGGCCGTGCGCCGCGCCGGGCACGGCATGCGCCCCGTGGTCCTGCCGGGCGATTTCCCCTTCCCGACCGACACCGAGATGGCGCGGGCGGCCGACATGCTGGCCGCCCTGCCCGGCAACGAGGTCGTCATCATCGACGGTCTGGCCTTCGGCGCCCTGCCCGACGCCGCGGTCGCGCGGATCGCGGCGCCCATCGTGGCCTTGGTCCATCATCCGCTGGCCCACGAAAGCTACCTGCCCCCCGAGACCGCCGCGCGCCTTGCCGCGCAGGAGCGGCGCAATCTCGCCCGCGCGGCGCATGTGATCGTCCCCAGCCCGCATATCCGCGACGTGCTGCTGGCCGATTACGGCGTTGCAGAGAATGACGTGACCGTCCTGCGCCCGGGCCGCAGCGGTGAGCCGCGGCCGTCGACCGAAAGGGCGAAGGACGACCCGCCGCTGATCCTGTCCGTGGGGCTGCTGCACCCGCGCAAGGGTCACGACACGCTTGTCGACGCGCTGGCGATGCTTGGTGATCTGAAGTGGCACGCGGTGATCGTCGGCGCGCCCTGGCAGGACGGCTTCGAAACCCGGCTGCGCGACCGCATCGCCGGCGCGGGGCTGACCGGCCGGGTCGAGATCGCGGGCCGGGTCCCCGACGACCGGCTGCGCGATCTCTACGACCGGGCCCATCTGTTCGCGCTGGCCACCCGGTACGAGGGGTACGGGATCGTCTTCGACGAGGCGCTGCTGAGCGGTCTGCCCATCGTCGCGACCATGGCGGGCGCGGTGCCGGGCACCGTGCCGCCTGGTGCGGGCCGGCTGGTGCCGCCCGACGACCCTGCCGCCTTCGCGACCGCGCTGCGCGGCCTGTTGAGCGATCCCGTGGCCCATGCGGGTGCCACCGGGGCCGCGCGCAGCGCCGCCCGTGACCTTCCCAGCTGGGACGACACCGGGCGGGGACTGCTGGCCGTTCTCGACCGCGTGACGGGGCGGGCGGCATGAGCGGACGGGAGGAAGACCTTGCGCTGGCCGTGGAGCTTGCGCGCGAAGCGGGGGACATCCTGCGCCATCACTGGCAGAACCGCGCGACCTTGCAGCCGCAATCCAAGCGGGCCGGCGATTTCGTATCGCAGGCCGATCTCGCGTCCGAGCGGCACCTGCGCGACCGGTTGCAGGCCGCCCGCCCCAGGGACGGCTGGCTGGGCGAGGAAACCGGCGCCGGCGCGCCCGCCCCGCGCCGCTGGATCGTCGACCCGCTGGATGGCACGACGAACTTCCTGCACGGGCTGGGCCATTTCGCGGTGTCCATCGCGCTGGAGGATGACGGCGGCCTCGCGCTCGGCGTCGTGCATGACCCGCTGCGCGGCGAGACCTTCGCCGCCACCCGCGACGGTCCCGCCACCCTGAACGGTGCCCCCATCGCGCCGTCCCCGGGTGGCGACATGACCGCGGCGCTGTTCGGGACCGGCATCCCCTTCGGTGACATGCCCCATATCGACGACCACGCGGCAGACATCGCCCGGATCGCCCCGCATTGCGCCGGGGTGCGCCGGTTCGGCGCGGCGGCGCTGGACCTCGCCTACGTGGCGGCCGGGCGGCTGGACGGGTTCTGGGAACGGCGGTTGCAGCCATGGGACATCGCGGCCGGGATTGTCCTGCTGCGGGCCGCCGGGGCGCGGGTCGAGAGCTGGACGCCAGACGGCCCGCCCGAGACGACGGGTGACGTCATCGCCGCCGGCCCGGACCTGTTCACGCCTTTCGCCCGGATCATCCGCGGGGGGTGACTGCCACTAGTGCGACGCGACCCGGGCGAAAAGATCGCCGGACTCCGCGTCCTCGGGCAGACCGGCCAGCCAGGCCTTCGCGGCATCGGCATCGCGCCAATCGGGCCAGAGGAACGCGCCCGTCTCGCCCTGCACGGGGTTGAAGCGATAGTCGCCCAGCGCGCACAGCCGGTCGATCACGCCGACGGTGAGCTTGGGGAAGGCGGGCAGGTATTCGACCGACAGCATCGGCAACGGCTGCGACAGGCCCGACAGGACCTCGATCTCGAAGCCCTCGACGTCGATCTTCACGTAGGACGGCATCCCGTGACGCGCGATCAGGCCGTCCAGCGTCACCATCTGCACCTGCTGGCGCCTGTCCCAGCTGACATGCTCGAACCCGTGCGCCTGCGACGCGCCGCCGACGAAGCCGGTGGCCAGCGACGACACGGTCGGGTGGCGCGACGACACGGCCATCTCGGCCACGGTCTCCTCGGCGCCGATCGCGGCCTCGACCAGGGTGATGTCGCGCGGCAGGGTGCGGCGCAGGAACCCGGCGAAAGGGGCCTGCGGCTCGAAGGCGACGACCCGGGCGCCCGCCGCCCGCATGGCCCGGGCCCGCGTTCCCATGTGCGCGCCCACGTCGAAGACCAGATCCCCCGGCGTCAAAACGCCGCGATAGAACCGCCGCCAGGCCGCAATCGTCACGGGGTTGTGATAGATCAGGAACGACCTCAGAAAGCCCAGCCAGTGCTGCATCGGGGCGCCTTTGCGATGAATCATTGGTTGAGGGGCATTTAGCGCGCCCCGCCCTGCGTCCAGTGGCCTCACCCCGCGGGCCGGCGGAAACGCGTCGCGCAGCTTGCCTTGGTCCCAGCCCGCCTAAGTTGATCTTCCAGCTTGAGTAGCGATTGGACCACGGCCTTGCAGATCTTCAGACACCCCGCCGCGGATGACGACACCGGCATCGCGGCTCTCGCCCCGCGCGGGACCGAGAAACTGGCGCGGGCGCGCGGCGACCTGCGCATGGGCCTGCCGGTCGTGGTGACCGACGGCGCGCGCTCTGCGCTTGTCGCGCTGGTCGAGCCCTTGTCGGACGCGCGCCTGGCCGCCCTGTCGTCGCTCGGCCCGGTCGAGCTGGCGCTGACCGATCACCGCGCCGTGGCCCTGGGCGCGCATCCCGCGCCGGGCACCGGCAGCATCATGCGGCTGCCGCTGGCCCGCGTCGGCACCGCGGCAGCCATCCGCACCATGGCGGGCGGCATGGCCACCCTGGCGCCCGTCACGCCCGTGCCGCCCGCGGCGGCCGAGCCCGGCTCGGACCTGCACGCCGCCGCCGTGGGGCTGGCCAAGGCCGAGGAACTGCTCCCGGCGGCCGTCGTGGTGCCGCTGGGCGCCGGGCGTGCCGAGGCCACGCGGCTTGGCCTTCTGACCATCGCCGCGGGTGACATCCTTGCCGCGCTCGGGACGTCGGCCTCGCACGGCCGCGTCAGCGCGGCGCCCCTGCCCACCGACAGCTCCGAGACCGGCCGCGTCCATGTCTTCCGGGCCGAGGGTGGCGGACGCGAACACTCGGCCGTCGAGGTCGGACAGCCGGATTTCTCGCAGCCCGTCCTCGTGCGCCTGCACTCGGCCTGTTTCACCGGCGACGTGCTGGGCAGCCGCAAGTGCGATTGCGGCCCGCAGTTGCGGGCAGCCATGACCACGATGGGCGACTCCGCGGGCGGCGTGCTGCTGTATCTCGACCAGGAGGGACGCGGCATCGGCCTGGCCAACAAGATGCGAGCCTATAACCTGCAGGATGCCGGGCTGGACACCGTCGACGCGAACCAGTGGCTGGGCTTCGACGACGACCAGCGCGACTTCCGCATCGGCGCGCAGATGCTGCACGCCCTTGGCATCTCGCGCGTGCGGCTGATGACCAACAACCCCGCCAAGATCGCCCGCCTGACCGAGCACGGCATCGACGTGGTCGAGCGCGTGCCTTTGCAGGTCGGACGCTCGGCGCTGAACGCGCACTACCTGGCGACGAAGGCGGCCCGGTCGGGGCACCTGCTGCCATGAACATGCACGCCACCGCGCTGTGGTGCGACGCACCGGGCGTCGTCAGTGCGCGCGCGGGCGCGGTGGGCGACGGCATCGCGGTCGGATCGCTTTATTCCGGGATCAGCCGCGGGACCGAGCGGCTCGTCTTCGAGGGCCGCGTTCCCGACAGCGAGGCGGGGCGCATGCGCGCGCCCGCACAAGAAGGCGATTTCCCCTTCCCGGTCAAATACGGCTACGCCGCCGTGGGCCGCGTGCTCGAAGGTCCGCGCGAGGGTCAGGAAGTCTTCGCGCTCTACCCGCACCAGACGCAATTCCGCCTGCCCGCCGAGGCGCTGACGCCCCTGCCCGACGGGCTGCCCGCCGACCGTGCCGTGCTGGGCGCAAACATGGAAACCGCGCTGAACATCCTGTGGGACAGCGGCGCGGGGGCCGGGGACAGGATCGCCGTGATCGGGGCCGGGCTGGTCGGCACGCTGACAGGCTACCTGGCCGCGCGTCTTCCGGGGGCCGAGGTCACGCTGGTCGACGTCAACGCGGACCGCGCGATGCCGGCCCGCACGCTCGACTGCGATTTCGCGAGCCCCGAGGCGGCCCCGCGTGATTGCGACGTCGTCATTCACACCTCGGCCACCGCCGACGGGCTGGCCTCTGCCATCGACTGCGCGGGGGTCGAGGCCGCCGTGGTCGAGGCCAGCTGGTACGGCAGCGGCACGGTCGCCGCCCCGCTGGGCGGCGCGTTCCACAGCCGCCGCCTGCGGATCATCGGCTCGCAGGTCGGGCAGGTGCCCCCGCACCGGCGCGCGCGCTGGGACTACGCCCGCCGCCTGGGCATGGCGCTGAACCTTCTGCGCGATCCGCGGCTCGATATCCTCATCTCGGGCGAGACGGCCTTCGCCGACCTGCCCGAACGGTATGGCGCGATCCTGGGCGACCCCGCGACCCTGTGCCACCGCGTCCGTTACGACCCAATTTAAGGAGCAACCATGTTCGCCGTCGAAGTCCGAGACCACATCATGATCGGCCATTCCCTGCCCTCGCCCGTATTCGGCCCCGCGCAGGGGATGCACGGGGCGACCTTCACCGTCGACGCCGCCTTCTTCACCGAAGACATCGACGAGCACGGCCTGGTCGTCGATATCGGCCTGGCCACCGAGGGGCTTTCGAAGGTGCTCGAGCCGCTGCGCTACCAGAACCTGGACGAGGTGCCCGAGTTCAAGGGCAAGTTCACCACGACCGAGTTCCTGTGCCGCCATATCTTCGACGGCATGGCCGAGTTCGTGAAGCAGGGACACCTGAAGGACGGCGGGCGGCTGCGCAAGCTGCGCATCCTGCTCCACGAAAGCCACGTGGCCCGCGCCTGGTACGAGGGCGAGGTCTAGACATGGGCTTTTCCGCCGACTGGCTGTCCCTGCGCGAGCCCGCCGACATGGCGGCGCGGGACGCGACGCTGCTGCGGCAGGCAGCCGAGGCGGCGGGCCCCGATCCGGTCGTGCTGGACCTGGGCTGCGGCACCGGCGCCACCGTGCGCGCTCTCGGGCCGCACCTGCCCGCATCCGCGAAATGGCACCTGGTGGACAACGACCCGGACCTTCTGCCCCACGCCGCGGCCGCTGCCGGCGACGGGGCGCAAACCCACGAGCTGGACCTGCAACGGCTCGAGGACCTACCGCTGGAGGACGTGACCATCGTGACCGCCTCGGCCCTGCTGGACCTCGCGTCCGAGGACTGGGTGCGCGCCCTCGCGGCGCGGCTGGACGTGCCGTTCTACGCCGCGCTGTCCTACGACGGGCACATGGGCTGGACCCCGCTCGACCCCGAAGACGCGGCGGTGACCGACACGTTCAATGCCGATCAGCAGACCGACAAGGGCTTCGGCATCGCCATGGGGCCAGAGGCGGGCGACCGCAGTGCCGCGGCTTTCGAGGCCGCCGGCTTCGACGTCCGGACCGCCCGCAGCCCGTGGCGGCTGGGCCCCGACGCCGCCGCGTTGCAGGCCGAGCTGGTGCGCGGCATCGCGGGGGCCGCCGGCGCGGGGGAATGGGGCCAGCGGCGCGTGGCCGCCGCCGGCACCGCCGAGTGCCGCGTGGGTCACATCGACCTGCTGGCCATACCCGGCGGAGGGGCGTGATGGAGCCGATCGAGGTCACCGAACGCGTCTGGGAGCGCCTACTTGCCGTGCGAGACGGACGGTTCTGCACCTGTTGCGGCAGCTGGTCCCCCGGTGAACGCGCGGCGCTTGCGCTCTACGGCCCGCTGGCCCGGCGCGACCTCGGCCCCATGACCGTCGCCCAGATCGGGCAATCGCTGGACGGGCGCGTGGCCACCGTCACGGGCGATGCACGCGATATCTCGGGGCCGGACGGTCTGGCCCATCTGCACCGGATGCGGGCGCTGGTCGACGGCGTGGTGATCGGGGTCGGCACCGCGCTGCACGACACGCCGCGCCTGACCGTGCGGCTGTGTCCCGGTCCCAGCCCCGTGCGCGCGGTCATCGACCCGCGCGGACGGTTGCCCAACGACGCTCCGCTCCTGCACTGCCAGGCCACGCGCCGCATCGTCATACAGGGCGTCGACCTGCCGCGGCCCGACGGGGTCGAGGTGGTCCGCCTTGCCGCGCCGGACGGTGCGTTCGACCCGGCCGAGATCCTGGCGGCGCTGCACGCCCTGGGCCTGCAATCCCTGTTGATCGAGGGCGGCGGCACGACCATTTCGCATTTCATCGAGGCCGGGTGCCTGACGCGCCTCCAGGTCTCGGTCGCGCCGCTGCTGATCGGCGGCGGGCAGCTGGGCCTGACCCTGCCCCACCCGACCGAGAAACTGTCCGACGCGCTGCGTCCCGAAACGCGCGTGTTCTCGCTGGGATCGGACGTGGTCTTCGATTGTGCGCTGGCGCCCGACGCGCAGGCCGCACTGGACCCGGTCCACGCCAAGCCGCGCCGCGTCGCCGGAAGCTGACCCGGCGGGTCAGGCCGGGGTTGGTCTGCGCAGCAGCAGCACCACTACGCCGGGCAGCGCCGACGCGATCAGGAGCAGCCCGAAGGTGACGCTCGCCGCGAGCCCCGCGCTGGCCGACAACCCCGCCAGCGGGAACAGCACCGCAGCCGCCCCTTCGCGCAATCCCCACCCGCTGATGGAAAGCGGGATGAGCATGGAAAGCAGGATCAGCGGCACCAGCGTTAGCGTCTCGATGGGCCCAAGTCCGGCCCCCACCGCCCGCGCGGCCAGCGCGAAGCCCGCGAGGTTGCACAGCGCGGTGCCAAAGCTCAGGATCAGCTGCGCGCGGAGCACCTGCGGCGCCAGCAGCGCGTGCGCCACGGGTCGCCAGATGGCGCGTGCGCGGTCGTTTCGGCGCGCGAGCCAGGCCAGCCCGGGCGGCACGAGGGCCGCGGCCAGAAGGCCCAGCGCGATGGCTACGGCCAGCCAGCCGGGCCAGTCGACCCGGCCCGGCACGACAAGGGTCGCGGCGAAGCCGACGGCCAGGCACAGGAACAGGCCCACCTGCCCCGCCAGGCGTTCGATCACCACCGACTGCCCCGCCGCCCACATGCCCGCCTGGTCGCGCGCCCGCACCGCCCGGCGCGCGTCGCCCAGAACGCCGCCGGGGATCGACTGGTTCAGAAGCTGCGCCTCGAGGTATTCCGACAGCGCGCGGCCCCGGCTCATGCCAATGCCCAGCTGCGCGGCGGTCAGGCGCCAGCGCAGGGCCGACAGCACGGTCTGGGTCACCAGCGCGATCCAGGCGGCGAGCAGCCAGCCGGGCTGCGCCTGCCAAAGCCGATCCAGCGCCTCGCCCCCGCCGGCATAACGCCAGAGCAGCCCCAGCAGCAGAACCGCCACCGCGACCTGCGCCACGCGCCGCAACCATCCGGGCAAGCGCGGCACGCTCAGCCCCCCAGGGGAACGGCGGCCAGGCCGCTTGTGAACGCGCCGATCAGACGGTCGCGCATCCGGTCCATGCCAATCACGGGCGTGTCCGGCGCCGGGATCAGGCCGGGCCGCCAGCCCCAGTCCCGCACCTGCGCCACGAGCTCCGGGGGACCGATAACGTGAACCGGCACATCGCTGCGATCGTCCAGCGCCACGAAATCGGCGGCCTGGTGGTCGCCCGTCACGATCATCAGCGGCGGGTCGTCGGCGTGGCGCGCGGCATAGTCGATCACGTTGGACAGCGCGTAGTCGACCGCCCGGCGATACTGCTCGCGGACCCGGTCGCGATCGCGCCAGACCTCTTCCGGCGTCGGGGCCCCCTCGACCATCGACTGGAAAATGCGCCCGTCGCCGATGGCGTCCCACTCCACCAGTTCGGGCACCGGCACCCAGGGCGCGTGCGACGACCCGGTGGCGAGCTGGGCGAAGACCGGCTGGTCGATGGGATCCCGCACCAGCCGGTCCAGCGCGGCGAAGGTGAACTGGTCGGGCATGGTCACCCAGTTGAAGGCCGGACCCTCATAGCCCAGGTCGGCGGCGGCCAGGATGGTATCGAAGCCCATGACGGCGGACTCGGGCCAGTCCAGCGTGATCTGCGGCATGACGGCGGCGGTGTGGAACCCCGAGCGGGCGGCCAGGTGGAACAGCGTCTCGCGCCCCGAGGCGAGCACGGCGGAATACTTGGTCTGGCCGTTCACCCACAGCCCGTTGGCGAAGGTCGCATGCGACAGCCAGCTCTGCCCGCCCTGCGTCGGCGCCGACACGAAGCCCGAGGCCATGGCTAGCCCCGCCGCCTCCAACCGCCGGGCCCCGTCGCGCAAGGTCTGGCGGTGCGTCGCGGCATAGAGATCCGTATCGAGGCTGGCCCGGCCATAGCTTTCGACGAAGACCAGCAGCACGTCGCGGTCGATCAGGTCGAACAGATCGTCGCGCTCGGCCATGGGATCGCGCAGTGCGGCGATGCGGAAATCGCGCAGCTCGGCCAGCGTGCGCCGCGCCAGCCCGACGCGTTCCACCGCGACCCGGGCGGTGAAAGCGGCGCCAGGCGGATCGACGGGCAGCCGCCAGCGGCCCATGGTCTGCCCGATCTCGCCCACCGCGACGCCGGCAGCGGCGATCGCGGCCACACCCGCGGCCCCGCGCGCCAGCATGGGCGGCTGCACCCGCGCCCAGACGCCGGTGGCCCACCAGGTGGCGCGCACCACCAATGCGGTGGCGATCACCGCACCGACCGCCGCCAGGATCGCCGGAACAAGGCCGATGGCGCCCGACAGCAGCCGGAACCCGGCGCCGACCAGCACGATATCGGCCACCGGGTTGAACCCGCGCCCCAGCGCCGTGAAGAAGGCGAAATCCGCAGCCTTCAGGACCGCGAGCAGGCAGAGCAGCACCGTCACCGCCAACCGCAAGACGAACGCCACCCGCCCCGAGGCCGCGATCAGGGCGAGCAGGATGGCAGGAAGCTCCAGCGGAAACAGGAACAGCGCCTGCCACGTCATCGCGCCGGGATGGTTGGGCTGGATCAGGAGCAGGTGAAGAAGAAGGGCCGACAGCAGCAGCAGGACGGGCCCCACAAGGCGCCCCGGGCTCACCCTGCGCGCCTGCGCCAGAGCCAGTGGATGTCGCGGCCGAAAGACCAGGCCAGCGCCAGCACCGCGATACCCACCGCCAGGGTGGCGAGCGTCGGGGAGATCGCGGGCACCTGCACCACGATCAGCGCCGCGATCTGGAGCACGCAGCCGGCCTTGCGCCCCAGCCGCTGCGGCAGCGGCCGCGCCATCCACGGCATCATCCAGCCCGCGACGAGAAACAGGTAATGCGGCGCGCCGAGGATCAGGACCAGCGGTCCGGCCTGCCCGGCGGCAAGCGCGTTCAGCGCCAGAAGCGCGGCAAGGGCCGAGTCCACCTCCATGTCGAAGCGGGCGCCGAAATCGGAGCACAGGTTCTGCCGGCGCGCGAGCCACCCGTCGACCCCGTCAAGCGACAGCGCCACAACGGCAAGCGCGGTCACCGCCCAGCCGCTGGCGCCGGGATCAATGATCGGCACGATCAGTGCGGCGGCCATGCCCATACGCGCCAGGGTGACAAGGTTGCACCAGCCCAGCGCGTCGTGGGGATAGGCCATTTGGATCCGGTAGCCGACGAAGGCGCAGGCGGCGAGATACACGACCGTGGCGCCCCCCGTCGCGCCCGTGTCCCCCTGCATGAGCCACGTCGCCAGCAGCGCCACGCCCCAAGCGCCCAGCAGCGCGGCGGCGGCAAAGCGCCACGCCGGGGCGGTCACCGCACGGGTACGCGCAATGGCCGGGGGCGGCGAGGAAAAATCCGTGTGTAACAGGCTCATGAATGATAGGTTAGCGCAAAGCGGGCGGGGTCAAGTGCCGCCCAACGGCACTGCCGCAAGGGCCCTGCCCGTCGGCGTAGAACCGCGAGGATCGCCATGAGCCGGACGCCCCAAGGATACGCGACCACCGCACGCCTGTTTCACTGGATCATGGCCCTTCTGGTCATCGCCATGATCGTCGCGGGCTGGCTCATGGTGCAGGAGGGGCTGAGCCGCACCGTGCAGAACCGGCTCTTCATCTTTCACAAGAACGTGGGTGTGCTGGTGGGGCTGCTCGCCGTGCTGCGCATCGCCTACCGCCTGCTCACCCCGACGCCGCCCCTGCCCGCGCACCTGCCCGCCTGGCAGGCCCGCGCGGCGGCGGCCAGCCACACCGCGCTTTATATCCTGCTGATCGTCATGCCGGTGGCGGGCTACGTGCGGGTGATCGCCGGCGGCTTCCCGATCGAGGCGCTGAACGCAGTGAACGCGCCCTTCCTTGTCCCCAAGTCCGAGGCGCTGGCCGACACCGCCAAGGCGGTGCATTTCTACGGCGCATGGGCGATCAGCCTGATCCTGGGGGTGCATGTGCTTGCCGCCCTCCAGCATGGCCTGCTGAAGCGCGACGGCGTGTTTTCCCGCATGTGGCCGCCGGTTGCGCCGAAATCGCGCTGAGGCGGGTCAGCCGAACCGCGTGGACAGGTGGCGCAGATACGCATCCTCGGGCGCGCCATTGGCCCCCGCGTCGCGCATAATCTCGGCGCGGATCCTGGACCGGCCGTGCCGCCAGACATGCCGCCCCAACGCGGCGCGCAAGGGCGCGTAGTCGGCATCGGACAACCCGGCCGCCACCTCGGGATCGCGCGACAACGTCTCGAACAGGTGCGCCGCCGTCATGTTTCCGATGGTGTAGGTCGGGAACGACCCGAAATAGCCGTGTGACCAATGCACGTCCTGCAGGCAGCCCTGCCCGTCATCCGGCACGTCGAGCCCCAGGTCGTCGCGCATGGCGGCGTTCCATGCCTCGGGCAGGTCGGCGACGGCAAGGCTGCCGTCGAGCAGCGCCATTTCCAGCCGCACGCGCAGCATGATGTGCAGGTCATAGGTCAGCTCGTCGGCCTGGATCCGGATGAACCCCGGCCGGGGCGAATTGATCGCCGCCAGCCATTCCTCGAGCGACACGTCCGACAACTGGTCGGGAAAGGCGTCGCGCAACAGGCCGAAATGGGCCTGCCAGAAGGCCGGCGCGCGGCCCACGTGGTTCTCGATCAGGCGCGACTGGCTTTCGTGCATCCCGAAGCTGGTGCCGCCCACGGCGTAGAGACCCGGCAGGTCGGTGGCCAGCGGTCCGCGCGCGAGGTCCGGGTCGATGCCTTGCTCGTAGAGCCCGTGACCGACTTCGTGCAGCGTGCCGAAGATCGCCATGGGCAGGTAGGTCTCCTCCCACCGGGCGGTGATCCGCACGTCCGCATGGGTCTGGCTGATCTCGAACGGGTGCACCGTGGTATCGAGCCGCCCTCGTGTGAAGTCGAAGCCCACGCGCGCCGCGAGATCGCGGCAGAGTGCCTGCTGCGCGGCGGCGGGGAAGTGGCGCGACAGGAAATCGGTGCGCGGCCGGGGTCGCCCGCGCGCCGCGTCGAGGATGGGCAGGATCCCGTCGCGCAGCCGGTCGAACAGGGCCGCGATGCTTGCCGCCGTCTCACCCGGCTCGAACAGCGCGACCCAGGGGTCATAAGGATGCGCGTCGAAGCCCAGCGCATCGGACTGCGCGCGGGCAAGCTCGATGCTGCGGGCGAGATAGGGCTGGAACACCGTGAAATCGGCATCGCGGCGCGCGGCCACCCACGCGGCATTGGCGCTGGCCGCCTGCTCGGCCTGGGCCTGCAACAGGTCGGCGGGAATGCGGGCGTGGTGGCTGCGCGCCTCGACCATGGCGCGGGCCGCGCGGCGCTCGGTCTCGGTCGTGGCCGTGTCAACCGCTGCGTCGGTGGCGCGGGCCATCTCGGGCGACAGGATCAGCTCGCGTGCCATGCCCTTCAGGGTCGCGATCTGCTGGCCGCGGCTGGCGGCGGCGGCGGCCGGCATCATCACCCGCGAGTCCCATTGCAGCGCGTTCACCGCGCACAGAAGGTCGTTCACCCGACCCGACAGCGTTGCGAAATCATTCATGCCGCGGCGCGCGCCCCGGTCCCGCCGTCGTTCAGGTGGCAGGCGACCTGCCCCGTGGGCGCGTTGGTCAGCCGGGGCACCTCGGCCTTGCAGCGCGGGCCGGCGAACGGGCAACGCGGATGGAAGGCGCAACCGTTTGGCGGGTTCAGCGGCGACGGGATCTCGCCTTTGATGGGCTGGAAGGCCGCCCGCCCGGTGCCCAGAGTGGGCACGGACGCGAACAGCGCCTTGGTGTAGGGGTGCTGCGGCGCCTCGTACAAATCCTCGGCCTTGGCCAGTTCGACCACGCGGCCCAGATACATGATCGCCACGCGGTCGCAGACATGGCGCACGACGCTCAGGTCGTGGCTGATGAACAGCGCGGTCAGGTCCAGCTCGCGTCGCAGGTCGAGGAACAGGTTCAGCACCTGCGCCTGGATCGAAACATCGAGCGAGGCGACGGCCTCGTCCAGCACCAGCAGGTCCGGCTCCATGGCAAGCGCGCGGGCGATCGCGATGCGCTGCCGCTGCCCGCCCGAGAACTGGTGTGGCAGCCGCGTTGCATAGCCGCCATCGAGCCCCACCTGCGCCAGCAGCGCGCGCACCCGCTCGGGCGCCTCGGCCGCGGTCCACAGCCCGTGGAGGCGCGGCCCCTCGGAAATGGTCTCGCCCACTTTCATGCGGGGATCGAGGCTGGCGAAGGGATCCTGGTGGATCATCTGCACCGCCGTTGTCAGCTTGCGTGCATCGCCGCCGACATCGCGCGCGACGGGCTTGCCGGCAAGGGTCACGGCGCCGTCGCTGGGGGAATAGATCCCCGACACGATCCGCCCGAGCGTGGACTTGCCGCACCCGCTTTCGCCCACGAGCCCCAGCACTTCTCCCCGTTCCACACGCAAATCGATCCCGGTCAGCGCATGCACCACCTCGGCCGAGTTGCGCCCGGTCAGGCGGTCGGCGGCGCGGCCCAGCAGGCCGGGCGTGCGGCTGAACCGTTTCGACACGGCATCGACGCGCAGAAGGCTCATGGCGCGGGCTCCTCGATCGGGTGATGGCAGAGCGCGGTGTGGTCCTTGCCGATCAATGGCGGGTCGGTCCGGCACAGCTCCGACGCGCGGGAACAGCGGGGCCGGAAGGCGCAGCCCGTGGGCAGGTCGGCCAGCTGCGGTGTCGAGCCGGGGATCTGCGGCAGCGCCTCGCCCGGTTGGCCGCGCGACGGCACGCTGTCGATCAGGCCCCTGGTGTAGGGGTGGCGCGGATGGCCGATCACCTGCTCGGCCGTGCCGCTTTCCACGATGCGGCCCGCGTACATGACGCAGATATCGTCGGCCAGCGACGACACCACCGCCAGGTCGTGGGTGATCCAGACGATGGCGGTGCCGGTCTCGTCGGCCAGCCGCCGGACCTCGGCCAGGATCTGACCCTGGATCGACACGTCAAGCGCGGTGGTCGGCTCGTCCGCGATGATGACCGAGGGGCGGTGCAGCAGCGCCGTGGCGATGGCGACCCGCTGGCGCATCCCGCCCGAAAGCTGGTGGGGATAGGCGCGCAGCCGTTCGGCGGGCGCCGGGATGCCCACGGTCTCGAGCGCCACGCGCGCGCGGTCCCACGCGGCCCGTTTCGACACGCGGTCGTGCACGCGCACGGCCATGGCCATCTGGTCGCCCACCCGCAGAACCGGGTTCAGAGTCATCATCGGGTCCTGGAACACCATCGAGACCTTGCGCCCGCGCATGCGGCGCAGCTGGTCGGGCGACATGGCGCGCAGGTCGTCGCCGTCGATCCGGACCTCGCCCGCCGCGATCTCGCCCGGGCTGTCGATGAGCCCGAGGATCGAGAAGCCGGTCACGCTCTTGCCCGAGCCGCTTTCGCCGACAAGGCCCAGGATGCGCCCCGGCTCGACCGCGAAGCTCACGTCGTTGACGGCCGTCACGGTGGCGCCCCGGGTTTCGAACCGGGTGGTCAGGCCCCGGACGTCCAGTGCGGCGGTCATCGCTGGTTCTTCGGGTCCAGGACGTGACGCACCTGATCGCCCACCAGGTTGATGGCGACCACGGTGATCATCAGGAAGATGCCGGGATAGATCGAAAGCCATGTGCGGTCCGTGTGGATGTATTTGAAACCGTTGGAGATGAGCGAGCCCAGCGACGGCTCGGTCAGGGGAAGGCCCACGCCGAGAAAGCTGAGCGTCGCTTCGAGCGCGATGGCGCTGGCGACCTGGACCGTCGCCACCACGATCAGCGGCGGCAGCACGTTCGGAAGCAGGTGGCGGAACAGCACCCGGCGGGTCGGCAACGGGGTCGAGCGGGCGGCCTCGATATAATCCTTGCCGCGCTCGACCGTGGCCGCGCCATGGGTGGTGCGGGCGAAATAGGCGTATTGCGCCACCACCAGCGCCAGGATGATCTGCCCGACCCCCTGCCCCAGCATGGCGACCAGCACCAGCGCCAGCAGGATCGCGGGCATCGACAGCTGCAGGTCCACGATCCGCATCAGCAGGCTTTCCAGCCGCCCACCGAAATAGGCCGCGCTGAGCCCCACGCAGATCCCCGCCATCAGCGCCAGCGCCCCGGCGCTGAGCCCGATCACGAAAGACGTGCGCAGGCCGTATAGGATGGCCGACAGCATGTCGCGCCCGGCATTGTCAGTGCCCAGCAGGTGGGTGTAGCCGCCCGAGCCCTCGGTGCCCGGCGGCAGGAACGCGTCGAGCCAGTCGAGCGCGGCCATGTCGTAGGGGTCCTGCGGCGCGACCAGCGGCGCGCCGAAGCTGAGCGCGGCCAGCAGCACCACGACGGCCAGCGACAGCAAGGCGATGGGCGAGCGGCGGTAGTCGGACCAGAAGTCGCGCAACCGGCTGGCCCGCGTCTCGGCCGGCGCGGCCGAGGCCGTGGCCGTGACGTTGCCTTCGGGCGTCAGGGTATCGGACATCAGCTGCCCCCTTTCAGACGCACCCGCGGGTCAAGCCGGGCATAGACCAGGTCCACGGTCAGGTTGATCAGGACGAACAGGATCACCACCAGCACGAGATACGTCACCATGACCGGCCGGTCGAGTTGCAGGATCGAGTCGATGATGAGCTTGCCGACGCCGGGCCAGGTGAACACGCTTTCGGTCACCACGGCGAAGGCCAGCGTCGATCCGAGCTCAAGCCCGAACACCGTGACGATGGGGATCGAGATGTTGCGCAGGACGTGGCTGAAGATGATCTCGCGATCCGTCAGCCCCTGTGCGCGGGCGAATTTCACGTAGTCGGTGCGCATCGCCTCGACCATGCCGGCGCGGGTCAGGCGGATCATCAGGCCCATCTTGAACAGCGACAGGTTCAGCGCGGGCATGATCACGTGGCTCCACCCGTCGAGCGTGGCGAGCGAGGTGGGGATGCCCAGCAATGATCCCACGTCTCCGCGCCCGCCCGATGGCAGCACGCCCAGGTTCACCGCGAAGGTCATGATCAGCAGCATGCCGATCCAGAAGGTCGGCACCGAAAAGCCCAGCACCGACAGCGCCATGATCAGCTTGGCCGCCACGCTGTCGGGGCGATAGCCGGCGTAAAGCCCGGCGGGGATGCCGATGAAGGTCGCGATGCAGACCGACACGAACACCAGCTCCAGCGTCGCGGGCAGGCGCGAGAACACCAGGTCCACCACGGGAATGTTGTAGACCATCGAGGTGCCCATATCGCCCTGGGCCACGTTGGCGAGGAAGGTGAAATATTGCCGCCACAGCGGCTGGTCGAGCCCGTATTGCGCGATCAGCTTCTCGCGGATCTCGGCGGTCGCGCCGGGATCGATCATCACGTCGATCGGGTTGCCGATGGCATAGACGCCGGTGAAGACGATGATCGACATGGCGAAGACCACGACGACAGCCTGGGCGAGCCTGCGGATGAGATAGCCGAGCATGCGGGGGGTCCCTGTCGCGTGGGGCGGTCTTCGGGGGAATGGCCGGGGCGGCAGGAGCCGCCCCGGCCCGTCAGGTCGGGAACGCGGGCCTTACTCGGCCGGCGTGATCTCGTAGGCGCGGGTTTCCTGATCGACGCGCGGGGCGAAGTCCAGCGTGTCGGCATCCGCCGCCCAGACCGTCTGAAGGATCACGGTCGGGATGAGCGCGCGGTCCTCCATGGCGATCTCCGACGCCTGCTCATAAAGCGCCCGGCGCTCTTCGGCTTCGAGGGTCTGGGTGCCCTGCTGGAAGACCTCGTCGAACTCGGGGTTCGAATAGCCGGTCCGGTTGAAGTTGCCGAAGCCCAGCTCGTCGTCCTTCGAGTGGATCATCGCGCCATAGGTATAGGCAGCCTCGCCCGTCAGGGTGCCCCAGGCCGACATCGCCATGGTGTATTCCTCGCGCGCGGCGGCGGGGAAGAACACGGTGCCGTTCAGCGCCTGCGCATTGACCGTCAGGCCCAGCCGCGACCACATCTGCGCCAGCGCCTCGCAGACCACGGCGTCACCCGGCACGCGGTTGTTGGTGCAGGTGAAATCCACCTCGAACCCGTCCGGGTAGCCCGCCTCGGCCAGAAGGGCCTTGGCCTGCTCGATGTCGTAGGGGCGCGCACCGATGTCGTCGGAATAGCCGAAGAAGCCCTCGGGCATCAGCTGCGTGGCGGGGGTGCCCAGACCTTCGAGCACCACGTCGACCAGCACGTCGCGGTTGATGGCCAGGTCCAGAGCCTGGCGCACGCGCTTGTCCTGCAGCGGGTTGCCGTCGACCTCTTCGCCGTTGACGGTGATCGGCTGCGGCTCCTCGTCCTTCACGTTGGGCTGGACGTTCAGGATGTAGACCGAGTCCGACACGAAGGTCTCGATGTCGCCGTCGTTCTGCATGGCCAGGTAGTCGCTGGCCGGGACGTAGTTGATCAGGTCGACCTCGCCCGAGCGCAGCGCGGCCACGCGGGCGGCGTCGTCCGGGATTTCCTTGCGCACCACACGCTCCCACGCAGGCGTCTCGCCCCAGTAGTCGTCGTAGCGCTCGAGCACGAGGTCGCCCTTGGGCTCCCAGCTGACGAAGGTGAAGGGCCCAGTGCCGATGGCAGCCTCGCCCGAGTTGAACTCCTCGTTGCCCTGCTCCATGCCCGTCTCGGACGGCACGACGAAAAGGCGCGTGAAGTCGTTGGGCAGCGCGGGGGCGATGCCCTTGGTGTTCACGCGAAGCGTCAGGTCGTCGACCACTTCGACGGTGTCCACGTACTTGGTGTAAAGGGTCATCGACATCGGGCCGGTGACCTCGGGGATCCGCTCGATCGAGAATTTCACGTCCTCGGCGGTGAAGGGCGAGCCGTCGTGGAAGGTGACGCCCTCGCGCAGCTTGAATTCCCAGGTGGTGTCGTCGATCGGCTCCCAACTGACCGCAAGGCCCGGCTTCAGCTGAAGGGTGTCGTCCACGTCCACCAGCGTATCGAACACGTGGCGCAGGGCCTCGGCCTGGCTGCCCAGGGTCGACCAGTGCGGGTCGATGGAGTCCGGACCGGCGCGCAGACCGATGGTCAGCTCCTGCGCGGCCAGGGGCGCGGCGGCCAGCAAGGCCGCGGCGGCGACAGCGGATTTGAGAAGGTGTTTGGTCATGGCGACTCCCGGTCGGACTGTTATCATTGTCTGTCACGTTAAGGAGCGATTTTGCGAACGGTCAAGAGAATTTTGTAACAGTGAAAACGGTGGACGGATGCATTCCGTCTCGATATAGGATAAATGACCGGTATCGTTTCACTTGGGTATAACGGATGCGCGAAAAGCAGGCACAGTTTGATCCGGCCGTGGAGCGAATCGTCGCCGCGATCGACCCGAAATCGTCGGTCTCGGTCTCGACCCAGCTGCGCGGTGCGCTGGAATTCGGCATCGCCTCGGGCGAACTGCCGACGGGCCAGAAACTGCCTTCCGTCCGTATGCTGGCCAAGCGCGTCGGCATCTCACCGGTGACCGTCTCACATGTCTATGCCTCGTTGCAATCGGCCGGTCATATCGAGGGGCGTGCAGGATCGGGCACCTTCGTGCGCGGCGCGTCGGGCGACGACCAGCGCCGCAAGCTGGGCGCCATCGACGCCATGATCGGCAACCTCCTGGCCGCCGGGCGGGAAGCGGGCCTGTCCCCGGCGGACCTGTCGCTGCGCGTGGCCATGGCACAGCCCGCCGTTTCGCGCGGCATCCGCATCCTGATGGTGGGCAACTTCCACGATGCCACCGAAAGTTACGCCAACGACCTGCGCCCGCACCTGTCCGGCACCGACACCATCGACGTGGTGACGCTGGAACAGTTCGACACCGCCGGCGGCCACGACCTGATCATCGGGCCGCGCACCCTGCTGCCGCAGATCCGCGAGCGGGCACCGGATGTCGACGCGGTAGCGGTGACGCTGATCCCGAACGAGGCGACGCGCGTCGCCCTGGCCGGCCTGACCCCCGACGCCAAGGTGGTCGGCTATTCCTATTTCCCGGGCTTCGTCACCATCATGAAGACCGGCATCCAGCGCTTCGCGCCGCATGTCTCGAACCTGTCCATGGTGGTGCGCGGCGACGCCGACGAAGCGCAGCGCATCGCCGAGGCCGAGGTCGTGATCTATGCCTCGGGCGCCGGTTACCTGAACCGCGATCTGGCCGATGGCCAGGCGGCGTTCGAATATCGCCATACCCCCGACGTGCAGTCCATCCGCAGCGACCTGCTGCCCGCGATCGAGGCCTGCCGCCGCAAACCCAAACCCGCGAGGGATGCCGCCGAATGAAGATCAGCGAAAGCAACTGGTTCGAGGTCGAGGAATACCTCAAGACCGATGACCGGGCCGTCCTGCCCCTCGGCTCGACCGAGCAGCACGCCTACCTGAGCCTGTCGGTGGATTCGATCCTGTCCGAACGCGTGGCCGCCGACGCCGCCGCGCCGCTGGGCGTGCCGGTCTTCCCGGCAGTGGCCTACGGCCTCACGCCTTACTTCATGGGCTTCCCCGGCAGCGTCAGCCTGAAGCTCGCCACCTACGCCGCGCTGGTGCGCGACATCCTCGACAGCCTCTACGCGACCGGGTTCCGCCGCATCCTGATCGTCAACGGCCACGGCGGGAACAGCCCGGTTCAGCCCGTCTGCGCCGAATGGATGGAGGCGCACGAGGGCGCACGCTGCCGGTTCCACGACTGGTGGAAGGCACCGAAGACCTGGGCCACGGTGCAGGAAATCGACCCGGTCGCCAGCCACGCCAGCTGGATGGAGAACTTTCCCTGGACCCGCCTGCCCGGCCGCCCCCTGCCCGACGCGCAGAAACCTTTCGTGCCCTTCGAGAAGCTGCGCGACCGTAACGCGGCCGGAGTGCGCGAGTTGATCGGCGACGGCAATTACGGCGGCGTCTACCAGAAGCCCGACGCCGACACCGACCGGCTGTGGGCCGTGGCGGTCGAGGAAACCCGCGCGCTGCTGGACGGCGACTGGGCATGAGCGACACGATCCTGATCTGGGGCGCGGGTGCCATCGGCGGCGTCATCGGCGCGGTGCTGGCGCGCGAGGGCCACGCGGTCCACATGGTCGACATCGTGGAAGACCACGTGGCGGCCATGCGCGACGGCCTGCGGATCGAGGGGCCGGTGGAAGACTTCGTGCAGCCGCTTATGGCCTCCACCCCCGAAACGCTTACGGGTCAGTTCGACCGCATCATCCTTGCGGTCAAAGCCCACCACACCGAGGCGGCGCTGGACATGGCCTTGCCGCACCTGGCCCCCGGTGGATATGTCGTCTCGGCGCAGAACGGCCTGAACGAGCGGACAATCGCCGCCCGCATCGGGTCCGAGCGCGTGCTGGGCTGCTTCGTGAATTTCGGCGCCGACTGGCTGGAACCCGGGCGAATCCTTTACGGCAACCGCGCCGCCATTGCCGTGGGCGAGCTCGACGGGCAGATCACCCCGCGCGCGCGCGAGATCCATGCCCTGCTGTCGCTGGTCGAGCCGGACGCGGTGTTGACGGAAAATATCTGGGGATATCTCTGGGGAAAGCTTGGATATGGCGCGCTTCTTTTCGCCACCGCGCTGACCCCCCTATCCATGTCCGACGCGCTGGACCGGCCCGACCACCGCCCAGTCTACGAGGCGCTGGGCCACGAGGTCATGCGCCTGGCCGCCGCCGAAGGCATCAGCCCGCTGGGGTTCAACGGCTTCGACCCCGAGGCCTTCCGCCGCGCCGACCGCGCCGGCATGGCCAAGTCGCTGGACCGCATGGTCGCGCACAACCGCAAGACGGCGAAAACGCATTCCGGCATCTGGCGCGACCTTGCCGTGCGCAAGCGCAAGACCGAGGTCGACGCGCAGATGGCGATTATGCTGGACATCGCCCGACCCCACGGGCTGAAGATGCCGGTGCTCGCACGCATGGTCGAGCTGATCCGCGACATCGAGACCGGCCGCCGCGCGCAATCGCCCGACCTTCTGGACGAACTGTCGCCCCTATGCGCGTAGATCTGGACGGGCGGGTCTTCGCCGTGACCGGCGCGGCGCAGGGCATCGGCAGCGCGATCTGCGACGGGCTGCGCGACGCCGGCGCCATCGTCGCGGCGATCGACATCGACGAGGCCGGCCTGAACGATCTCGACGTCGCCAGCCGCCATGCCGCCGACCTGGGCGACCGCGCGGGCGCTGCCGGTGCAATCGCCGCGGTGCAGGACGCCCACGGCCGGATCGACGGTCTGGTCTGCGCGGCGGGTGGCGTGCGCGGACAGGTGGGCCGCCCCATCGACGACATCCGGCCCGACGACTGGCACGCCGTCTTCGCGGCCAACGTGGACGCCGCCATGTGGTGTGCCCAGGCCGCCGCGCCGGACATGAAGGCCCGCGGTGCGGGACGCATCGTCACCATTTCGTCGGGCGCGGGGCTGCGCCCCAGCCTGACCGGCATACAGGCCTATGCCGCCGCCAAGCATGCGCTGGTGGGCCTGACCAAGCAGCTCGCGCTGGAACTCGGGCCGGCCGGCATCACCGTGAACTCGGTCGCGCCGGGCTTCGTCATCTCGAACCCCGCCACCGCGCGGCAATGGGAGGCTTTCGGACCCGACCGCCAGAAGCAGGTGATCGAGGGCACGCACATGCGGCGGCTGGGCACGCCCGAGGACATCGCCCACGCCACCGTCTTCCTGTGCTCGGACCAGGCGGGCTGGATCACCGGGCAGATCCTGTCGGTGGACGGGGGCCGCGCATGAGCCGGGAGCCATGGCAGTGGGACGAGCCCGAGTGGCGCGGCCGCGTCGAGGCCGTCCGCGCGGGCCAGTCGCTGAAGCCGCGAATCTGGCCCGGCGGCGCGCGCTGCGCGGTGGCGCTGAGCTTCGACAGCGATCACGAGACGAACGAGCTGCGCGACGGCGGGCGCTCCATCGCCCGGCTCAGCTGGGGCGAATACGGCGCGCGCGCGGGCCTGCCGCGGATCAAGCGGGTGTTGGAGCGCTTCGGCGCGCGGGCGAGCTTCTTCGTGCCCGCCGTCTCGGCGCTCTTGCACCCGGACGAACAACGCGCGCTGGTCGACGAGGGGCACGAGATCGGGCTGCACGGCTGGATCCACGAACGCAACACCGAGCTGCCGCCCGAGGCCGAGCGCGAGCTGATGCTGCGCGCCGCCGACGCGTTGCAGGACGTGACGGGCAGCCGGCCCGTGGGGATGCGCACGCCGTCCTGGGACTATTCCGACCACACGCTGGCCATCGCCCGCGAGATGGGGCTGGGCTATGACAGCTCGCTTTTCTCCGACGATGACCCCTACGAGATCGTGGCCGACGGTGTCCCTACAGGTATCGTCGAGCTGCCGGTGGAGTGGATCCGCGACGATGCCGCCTATTTCCTGATGAACCGTTTCGGCGCGCAGCGGCCCTATACCCCGCCCGCCGACGTCTTGGACATCTTCCGCCGCGAATTCGACGGCGCCCACGAGGATGGCGGGCTGTTCCTGCTGACCATGCATCCGCATGTGATCGGATACCGCTCGCGCATCTTCATCCTCGAGGAATTGCTGGACCACATCACCGCCAAGGGCGATGTGTGGATCGCAACCCATGCCGAGATCGCGGCCTATTGCGCCGTCGAGGCCCGATTGGAGACACCAAATGCCTGATACCCCCTACGCCCTTGCCATCCACGGCGGCGCGGGAACGATCCTGAAATCCAAGATGACGCCCGAGGCCGAGGCGAACTACCACGCCGGGCTGGCCCGTGCCGTCGCGGCGGGCGAGGATATCCTGCGCGCGGGCGGCAGCGCGATGGACGCCGTCTGCGCGGCGGTCTGCGCGCTGGAGGACGAGCCGCTGTTCAACGCCGGCCGCGGCGCGGTCTACACCACCGAGGGCCAGCAGGAGATGGACGCCTGCGTCATGGACGGGCGCGACCGGTCGGCCGGTGCCGTCGCGGGCGTCTTCGGGCCGAAAAACCCCATCCGCCTTGCCCGCGCGGTGATGGAGCAGACCCCCCATGTCTGCCTGATCGGCCCGAACGCGCTGGCCCTGGCCGAGCGCGCGGGCCTGCCCATGGGCGACCGGGACTACTTCTTCTCGCAATCCCGCTGGGACGCGCTGCAAAAGACCTTGGCCATGCGCGAACAGGGCGTCGAGGACGACGATCCCGCCCGCAAGCACGGCACGGTGGGGGCCGTGGCCTGCGACCGGCAGGGCAACGTGGCCGCCGCGACCTCGACGGGCGGGATGACCGCCAAGCTGCCGGGCCGCGTCGGCGACACGCCGATCCCCGGGGCGGGCACCTTCGCCGACAACGCCACCTGCGCCGTGTCGGGCACCGGCCATGGCGAGGTCTTCATCCGCTACACCGCCGGCGCCGAGATCGCGGCGCGGATGCGTCACGCGGGCCAGTCGCTGATCGACGCAGCCACCCACGTGGTGATGGAAGACCTGGCGCCCAATGACGGCTCGGGCGGGGTGATCGCAGTGGATGCGCGGGGCAACCTGGCGTTGCCGTTCAACTGCGAGGGCATGTATCGCGGCTACGTGCGCGAGGGCAGCGACCCGGTCACGGCGATCTACGGCGACTGAGAATGGCAAGCGCCGCGCCCTCTCCGGGACGCGGCGCCTGGATTTTCTGCGAGATTTCGGGTCTGCGGGTCAGACCGACGTGCAGATGTATTTCATCTCCATGAACTCATCCATGCCGTGGCGCGAGCCTTCGCGGCCAAGGCCCGATTGCTTCACGCCGCCAAAGGGCGCGACCTCGGTCGAGATGAGACCGGTGTTCACACCGACCATGCCGTATTCCAGCGCTTCCTGAACCTTGGTCACCAGGCTCAGGTCCTTGGCGTAGAAATAGGCGGCCAGGCCGAAGATGGTGTCGTTGGCCATGGCGATGACATCGTCCACGTCCTCGAACTTGAACAGCGGCGCCATGGGGCCGAAGGTCTCGTCCTGGGCGAAGACCATGTCCTGGGTCGCGCCCGTGACGATGGTGGGCTTGTAGAACGTGCCGCCCAGGTCGTGGGGCTGGCCGCCGGTCAGGACGCTGCCGCCCTTGGACTTGGCATCGGCGACATGCTCTTCCACCTTCTCGACCGCGTCGCGGTTGATGAGCGGGCCGAGCTGGCTGCCCTCTTCCAGGCCGTCGCCGACCTTCATCGCCTCGACCTTTTCCTTCAGCTTGGCCGCGAAGGTGTCATAGACGCCCGCCTGCACGTAGATGCGGTTCGCGCAGACGCAGGTCTGGCCGTTGTTGCGGAACTTGGCGATCATGGCACCTTCGACCGCCGCGTCGATGTCGGCGTCGTCGAACACGATGAAGGGCGCGTTGCCGCCCAGCTCCATGCTGCATTTCATCACCTGGTCGGCGGCCTGGCGCAGCAGGATGCGGCCCACCTCGGTCGAGCCGGTGAAGGTCAGCTTGCGCACGATCGGGTTCTCGCAGAATTCCTTGCCGATCTCCGAGCTGCGCGAGGACGGCACGATGGACAGCACGCCCTTGGGGATGCCGGCGCGGTCCGCAAGCACGCCCAGCGCCAGCGCCGACAGGGGCGTCTCGGCGGCGGGGCGGGCGACGAAGGCGCAGCCGGCGGCCAGCGCGGGGCCGACCTTGCGGGTGATCATGGCGTTGGGGAAGTTCCACGGAGTGATCGACGCCGCGACGCCGATGGGCTGCTGGATCACGGTGATCCGCTTGTCGCGCTGGTGGCCGGGAATGGTCTCGCCGTAGACGCGCTTGGCCTCTTCGCTGAACCACTCGATGAAGCTGGCGCCGTACATGATCTCGCCCTTGGCCTCGGCGTGGGGCTTGCCCTGCTCGGCGGTCAGGATGGTGCCCAGGTCGTCGGCGTGCTCGACCATCAGGTCGTACCACTTGCGCAGGACGGCGGCGCGTTCCTTGCCGGTCCACTGCGCCCACTCCTTCTGGGCCTTGTGGGCGGCGTCGATGGCGCGGGCCACCTCGGTGCGCGACAGGTCGGCGACCTCGGCGATGGTGTCGCCGCGCGCGGGGTTGGTGACGGTGAAGGTCTTGCCATCATCGGCATCGGCCCATTCGCCGGCGATGTAGGCACGGGTGACCAGAAGGTCGGGATCGTTCAGCAGTGACGCGAGGTCGGTGGTCTGATCCAGCATGGGAAATCTCCTGTCGTCAAAGAAAAGCCGTGGCACACGGGAAACGCGCGCCACGGCGGGAAAGGTTCATCGCGGGGCGGCGATCATTCCGCCGCGTGGGCCATCCGTTCGGCGACCGCGTCCGCGAGGGCGGCTTCGAAGATCTCGAGCCCCTCTTCCACGATGGCGTCGCTGGCGGTCAGCGGCACCATGATGCGCAACGCGTTGCCGTGCATGCCGCAGGCCAGCAGGATGAGGCCGCGCTTCTGGGCGTGAGCGATCACCGACTTGGTCAGCGCGGCGTCGGGCGTGGCCGTTTCGAAATCGGTCACGAACTCGACAGCCAGCATCGCGCCAAGGCCGCGGATGTCCCACATGCGATAGGGCGCGGTGCGGGCGCCGATCTCGGCGAAACGGGCGCGGAAATGCTCGCCCATGCGGGTCGACCGCTCCAGCAGGCCCTCGCTGTCCAGCGCCTCGATCGCCGCCAGCGCGGCGGCGCAGGCCACCGGGTTGCCGCCGTAGGTGCCGCCCAGGCCGCCCGGCATCGGCGCGTCCATGACATCGGCCCGGCCGATGACGCCCGCGATGGGGTAGCCGCCGGCCATGGATTTCGCCACGGTGATGAGGTCGGGCGCGACGCCCGAATGCTCGATGGCGAACCAGGTGCCGGTGCGGCCGAAGCCCGCCTGGATCTCGTCCGAGATCAGCAGGATGCCGTGCTTGTCGCAGATCGCGCGCAGCGCCTGCCACATCTCGGCCGGGACCGGCACGTAGCCACCTTCGCCCAGGACGGGCTCGAGGATGATGGCGGCGATGCGCGACGGATCGGCATCGGTCAGCATCAGCGTCTCGAGCGCCTTCAGCGCATCCTCGACCGTCACGCCCTGGCGTGCATCGGGGAACGGCGCGCGGAAGATGTCGGTGGGGAACGGGCCCACGTCCTTCTTGTAGGGGGTGACCTTGCCGGTCAGGCCCAGCGTCATCAGCGTGCGGCCGTGGTAGCCGCCCGAGAAGGCGATGATGCCGGGACGCCCGGTATGGGCACGGGCGATCTTCACGGCGTTTTCAACGGCCTCGGCGCCGGTGGTGACCAGCAGCGATTTCTTCTCGAACTCACCCGGGGCGAGCGCGTTGAGTTTCTCGGCCAGCGCGACGTAGGGCTCGTAGGGAACGACCTGGAACGAGGTGTGTGTGTAGAGGTCTTCCTGCGCCTTCGCGGCCTCGACGACCTTGGCGTGGCGGTGACCGGTGTTCAGCACGGCGATGCCGCCGGCGAAGTCGATGTAGCGGTTGCCTTCGACGTCCCACAGCTCGGCGTTCTCGGCCTTGGCGGCGAAGAACGGCATGGCCGAAGCCACACCGCGCGGAACGGCAGCATTGCGGCGCGCCATCAGCGCGTCGTTCGAGCCCGCGGTATGGGCCGGCACGGGGGCGTGGGTCTGCGGCGCAGCGATATGGGTCGCGACCACGTCCGGGGTGGTGACCGTTTCGGCCTGGGCCTTGGCGCGGGTCTTGCGCGGGCTGGCGGCCTTGCTGCGCTTGGCGGCGGTCTTCTTGTCGGCGGTGGTTTTGGTCATGGCCGTGATCCTGCCTTTGAAAGTTCGAAGTGCGATGAGAATACTCATGTGGCTGCTTATTATTCTTGTCAATCGTGATTCTGGCGGATCAGTTCCATTTCCCGGAATCGCCCGTCTCCGCAGGCAAGTGGACTGCACGACACCCGTTGACCTTTCCCTGCGCCAACCGCTTATTATATCAAGCGAGTGCTTGAACAAGGGGTGTGGCAGTGGATATCGGCAGGCGGCTCAGGGCGGTGCGCGAAGAGAAAAGACTGTCGCAACGCGACCTTGCGGCCCGCGCGGGCCTGACCGGCGGCGCCATTTCGCTGATCGAGCAGAACAAGACATCCCCATCGGTGGCGTCGCTGAAATCGCTGCTGGACGCCCTGCCCCTGACCATGTCCGAGTTCTTCGCCGAGTGCGAAGCCGAGGGCGAGGCACGCTATTTCTACGCCGCCAGCGAATTCACCGAGCTGTCGCCGCAAGAAGCCGGATTCGGCGACGCCGCCGCCCGGGTGTCGCTGCGCCAGATCGGGCGCGCGGCCGAGCATTCCCTGCAGATGCTGCACGAACGCTATCCGCCCGGCGCCGACACCGGTCCCGACATGCTGAGCCACGAGGGCGAAGAATCGGGCGTGGTGATCTCGGGCATCATCGAGGTGACGGTGGACGACCAGGTGCGGGTGCTGAACCCCGGCGACGGGTACCTGTTCGACAGCCGCCTGCCCCACCGCTTCCGCAATATCGGGCACGAGCCCTGCATCATCGTCAGCGCCTGCACGCCGCCGACCTTCTAGACCCACCAACTCACGGAGGTGTTGTAAAAGCGACCCGAGCTTGAAAAGCTACCTGCAACTCGTCGCGCCAGGGCGTATGACCGCCCATCGCGACCAGGGACCGGTCCCCGACCTGTCCGACACCAAGAATTCCGATCCCGCCGCACCGAATGCGCCGCGGGACGTTCCAGGAGGCAAACGCCTGACATGAAACCATTCGCCATTGCCGGCGTGCAGATGCACGTCTCGGCCCTTCATTCCAACGTCGAAGACATGCGCCACCGGATCGAGATCCTGATGGCGCGGTTCCCGTGGACCCAGATGGTCCTGTTCTCGGAACTGGCGCCGTTCGGCCCGCTCGACCAGTATGCCCAGCCATTCCCGAACGACACCATCGCCCAGTTCCAGGAAGACGCCCGCCGCTTCGGCATCTGGCTGATCCCGGGGTCGATGTTCGAAAAGCGGGCGGATGGCTCGATCTACAACACCTCGGTGGTCATCAATCCCGAAGGCGAGATCGTATCGAAATACTCCAAGATGTTCCCGTTCAAGCCCTACGAGGCCGGGATCAGCTCGGGCACCGATTTCTGCGTCTTCGACGTGCCCGACGTGGGCCGGTTCGGCCTGTCGATCTGCTATGACATCTGGTTCCCCGAGACCACGCGCCAGCTGACCAGCCAGGGGGTCGAGGTGCTGCTGCACCCGGTCCTGACCGGCACCACGGACCGCGAGGCCGAGATTTCCATCGCCAAGGCCACGGCGGCGCAGTTCCAGTGCTACGTCATCGACGTGAATGGACTGGGCGCGGGCGGCGTGGGCCGGTCGCTGGTGGTCGATCCCGCGGCCACGGTGCTGCACCAGTCCGCCGGGCAGGAAGACATGTTCCCCATCGAGGTGGATCTCGACATGGTCCGCCGCCAGCGCGAGACCGGCCTCAAGGGGCTGGGCCAGGTTCTGAAATCCTTCCGCGACCGGGCCGCCGACTTTTCCGTCTACGACCGCACCAGCGGCACGGATGCCTATCTTTCGACCCTCGGCCCGCTCGAGACGCCGGGACAGGGATCGCGCGCCGGGGTTGACATGGCAGACCCGCGCACCGCGCTATCTGATGGAAAACAAGTGCAGTTCAGCCAATGGAGCGGCGCGAACTTCAAGGGCACGGGCACCGGCTAACGCCCGGGCCCCAATAATATGACGCGCCGAAGTGTGGCGCACCAAGGGAGAGCCAGCATGAATGAGCAACCAAGGGACGTCACACTTCCGTCGATCAGCGACTATTACAGCTTCACGCAACTCAGGGCCGACCGGTGGAGCGCCCTGCGCGAGGTGGCCGAGTCGATGTCGGCCGACGGCATAGAGGGGCGGCGCGGCGACCGGCTGATCGCACGTGCGGAAGAGCTGTTCGACAGCCTTGCGCCGATCGAGATCTACTGGGCCTTCCCGGGCCGGATCGCCTTCGAGCATCTGCGCAAGATGCTGGACCAGCGCAATATCCCGGAGCTGTCGACGTCGCTGCGGCGGGTGGCGCGGGCGCTGACCTCGGGCGCGTTCCGGCGCCGCAGTATCCCGCTGGTGGGCGGAGATACGGATCTCGACGATTTCGAGGACGAGGCCACCCTGCCCCCCGAGGCTCGCGCACTGGGACGACCCTATTTCGAGGTTCTGGTCGTCGATCAGCTGACCGAGCACCAGGAGCGGTTCCTGCGCAACAATCTGCAGCGCGCGCGGCGGAGCGAGGACCAGTTCATCTATGAACCGGTCTTCGTGCCCAGCCTCGAAGACGCGCTGATCGGGATCCTGTTCAACCACAACGTCCAGGCGGTCATCGTCCGGCCCGGGTTGGTTCTGAAATCCAAGAACAACCTGCCGATGATCAAGGAATACCTGAAGCGTCTGAGCGACAACACCGACGTGGACGGGCTGCAGCCCAATGAATACGGCCCCGAGGCCTGCCGCCTAATCGCCAGGGTCCGCCCCGAGTTGGACGCCTATCTGATCACCGACCGCTCGGCCGAGGATATCGCCGGGCTGGACCTGGGCCGCTGCCGCCGGGTGTTCTACAACCAGGAGGACTTCCTTGAACTGCATCTGAACGTGCTGCGCGGCGTGAACCGGCGTTACAAGACGCCGTTCTTCACCGCGCTGAAGGAATATTCCAAGCAGCCCACCGGCGTGTTCCACGCCATGCCCATCAGCCGCGGCAAATCGATCAGCCGGTCGCACTGGATTCAGGACATGGGCGATTTCTACGGGCCGAACATCTTCCTGGCCGAGACGTCCGCGACCTCGGGCGGGCTCGACTCGCTTCTGGAGCCACGCGGGCCGATCAAGGAGGCACAGGAACTCGCAGCCCGCGCCTTCGGGGCCAAGCAGACGTTCTTCGGCACCAACGGCACGTCGACATCCAACAAGATCGTGGTTCAGGCGCTGGTCCGGCCGGGCGACATCGTGCTGGTCGACCGCGACTGCCACAAGTCGCACCATTACGGCATGGTGCTGGCCGGTGCGCACGTGGCCTACATGGACAGCTATCCGCTGCATGAATACTCGATGTACGGCGCGGTGCCGATCTCCGAGATCAAGCACACGCTGCTGAAGATGAAGGCGGCGGGCAAGCTCGACAAAGTTCGGATGGTGCTTCTGACGAGCTCGACCTTCGACGGGCTGGTCTACAACGTTCGCCGCGTGATGGAAGAATGCCTCGCCATCAAGAAGGACCTGGTTTTTCTGTGGGACGAGGCTTGGTTTGCTTTCGCCCGCTTCGGCCCCACTTACCGCCAGCGCACCGCCATGGGTGTGGCCAACGACCTGCGCGAGACGCTGCGCACCGAGGAATGTGCGCGCGCCTGGAACGAACAGCAGGAGGCGCTCGAAGGCGCAGACGATGAAACTCTGATCAATACGCGGCTGGTGCCGCCGCCCGACGCACGCGTGCGGGTCTACGCCACCCAGTCGACCCACAAGACGCTGACCTCGCTGCGGCAAGGATCGATGATCCATGTGAATGACATGGACTTCAAAGGCGAAGTCGAACAGGCCTTCCACGAAGCCTACATGACGCACACCTCGACCTCGCCCAACTACCAGATCATCGCGTCGCTGGACGTGGGCCGCCGCCAGGTCGAGCTGGAAGGGTTCGAATTCGTGCAGCGGCAGGTGGAATCCGCCATGGCGATCCGCCGCGCGGTGATGACCCACCCGGTGCTGAAGAAATACTTCCGGGTCCTGACGCCCAAGGACATGATCCCAGAGCAATACCGCGAAAGCGGGGTCACGGCCTATTACGACGCGCACGAGGGCTGGTCGGACAAGCAGGAGATCTGGGCCACGGACGAATTCGTCCTCGATCCCACCCGCGTGACCCTGGCCGTCGGTGGGACGGGCTGGGACGGCGACACCTTCAAGACCAAGGTGCTGATGGATCGCTACGGCATCCAGATCAACAAGACCTCGCGCAACTCGGTCCTGTTCATGACCAATATCGGGACCACCCGAAGCTCGGTCGCCTACCTGATCGAGGTGCTGGTCGAGATCGCCAACGGGCTCGACGACCTGCTGGACGACGCCTCACTGATGGAGCGGCGCAGCTTCGACAACCGGGTGAAGGCCCTGATCGAGGACGTGCCGCCCCTGCCCGACTTCTCACGCTTCCACGAGGCGTTCCGCTCGGGCCGCGACACGCCCGAGGGCGACATCCGCGAGGCGTTCTTCCTCGCCTACGACGAGACCAACTGCGACTATCTCAGCCTGGACGACAACCTGATGACCCGGCTGGTGGATGGCGAGGAACTGGTCTCGGCCAGCTTCATCATCCCCTACCCGCCCGGATTTCCGATCCTGGTGCCGGGGCAGGTCATCAGCCACGAGATCCTGGCGTTCATGCGCGCGCTCGACGTGAGCGAGATCCACGGATACCGCCCCGACCTGGGCCTGCGCGTGTTCACGCCCGAGGCACTGAACAAGCTGGTCCACAAGAAGAAGACCTGAAAGCAGACCGAAATAACAAAAAACAGACGACAGAGGAGACATTGATGCCCAAGAAGACCCTGAGAAATATCTCGGAGATTCGGCGCTTCTTCCACACCAACAAGGATCCGATCTATTTCGTCTCGGCCACCAACTTCAACCTGCTCGGGCTGGACGAGTGGGTGAAGAATTTCAAGTTCATCTGTTACATGGACTGCTTCGACGGCAAGCACCCGAACGTGCTGTGCCCCAGCGAAATCCCGCATGACGAGTTCCAGTCGATCGAGGACATCAACAACTATCTTCTGCAGCACAAGGAAGTTGTCGACTACGTCAAGGCACGCGGCGGCAAGCCGAAATTCGTGTTCCTGATGTTCGACGAGACGACCGAGCGGCTGGTCAAGGAACTGGGCGGCGAAGTCTGGTTCCCCAAGGCGAAGCTGCGCCAATCCATGGACAACAAGATCGAGACCGTGCGCGTGGGCAACAAGGCCGGCGTGCCGTCGGTGCCCAACACGCTGGCCGAGGTGAAGTCCTACGACGAGCTGAAGAAGATCTGCGCCGAGCATGACCTGGGCGACGACCTGGTTCTGCAATCGGCCTTCGGCGACAGCGGTCACACCACCTTCTTCATCAACTCGGAAGAGGACTGGCGCAAGCACGAGCACGAGATCGTCGACGAGGGCGAGATCAAGATCATGAAGCGCATCGACTGCCGCGGCTCGGCCATCGAGGCCTGCGCCACGTCCGAGGGCACGATCGTCGGCCCGCTGATGACCGAGCTCGTGGGCTTCAAGGAGCTGACGCCCTATCGCGGCGGCTGGTGCGGGAACGAGATCTTCTCGACCGCCTTCGCGCCGAAGGCGCGGCAGAAGGCGCGCGAGCTGACCTTCCAGTTCGGCGAACAGCTGCGCAAGGAAGGCTATCGCGGCTACTTCGAGCTCGACTTCCTGATCGACAAGAAGACCGGCGACATTTGGCTGGGCGAGCTGAACCCGCGCATCACCGGCGCGTCGTCGATGACCAACCACGCGGCCTTCGCCCACGCGGACGCGCCGCTGTTCCTGTTCCACCTGCTGGAGTTTTCCAAGAAGCCCTTCAAGCTGGACGTGGAAGAGCTGAACGCCCGCTGGGCCGACCCGGACATGATCGACTCGTGGTCGCAGATGGTCATCAAGCACACCGAGGACAACGTCGACATCATCACCCACGCGCCGCCCACCGGCATCTACAAGATGCACGAGGACGGCACGATCGCCTTCGACCGCTTCGACTATCACCGTCGCGCCGTCGAGGGCGAGGACGAGGCGTTCTTCCTGCGCATCTCGGCCCCCGGCGACTATCGCTACGAAGGGGCGGACCTGGGCATCCTCGTGACGCGCGGTCGGTCTATGACCAAGAACTTCCAGCTGACGGACAAGTCCCGCGCCTGGATCGACGGCATCAAGAAGGCCTACTCGGCCCGACCGCTGCCCTCGGCCGCCGCTACGGAAAGCCCCGCCTTCAAGATCATGTAAGGGGCCTCATGAGCCTGACGTTCCGAGCCGTCTCGGAGGATCAGCCCGGCCCGAAATGGGCCGGGCTTTTCGCCGAATACTGGCCTGCCTACCACGCGTGGTGGCGGCGCGAGGGTCTTCGCGGCCGGCCCACCTATCTCGAGTCGCGCCGGCAGATTCGCACCCACATGCCCGAGATCGCCGATCTCTACGACACGCTGTGCGAACTGGCGGGCGGCAGCGACGCGCAGGCGCGGTTTCTCAGCTTCTACACGCCGCCCGCGTATCTGTCGGGATGCAGCCAGGCGATCTGGCCCGGCGAGACGCCCCTGCTGGTGCGCAACTACGACTATTCGCAGAAAGCCTTCGATGCCGTGGTGATGAAGACCCGGTGGCAGGGCCGGGGCGTCATCGGCACCACCGACGGGCTGTTCGGGCTTGTCGACGGGGTGAACGACGCGGGTCTCGCCGTGTCGCTGACCTTCGGCGGGCGGCGCGAGGTCGGCCAGGGCTTCGGCGTGCCACTGATCCTGCGCTATATCCTGCAGACCTGCGCCACCGCGGACGAGGCCGGCGCCGTTCTGAAACGAGTGCCCTCGCATATGAGCTACAACGTCACGGTGCTGGACCGTCAGCGCAATTACCTGACGGCCTATCTCACGCCCGACCGGCCCACCCAGATCACCCACGCCGCCGTTGCGACGAACCACCAGGAACGGGTGGAATGGTCGAGCCACGCGCGCTTTACCGCGACGGTCGAGCGCGAGCGATTCCTTCTGCATCGCCTGACCCTGCATCCCGAAACGCAGGACAAGTTCGTGGGCGCCTTCCTGAAGCCGCCCCTCTACTCAACCGCGTTCTCGCACGGGTTCGGCACGCTGTTCACCGCCGCCTACCGCCCCGCGGACGGCGCCGTGGACATCCACTGGCCCGGGCTGGATTGGCCGAAAAGCTTCGATCATTTCCCCGAAGACAGCGTGCGGGTGGATTTTCCGGCGGCCTGACGTGTCAGGGATTTCGCCGGGCCAAGGACTTCGCGGACGAAGGTCGTGACCTGCCACTCATCTCTGCGCACTGCGTTCGTGGCGAAACGCATAGCTTTTTGGGTGTCGTCCAAATCTCGCATCCGAATCTGCTGCGCGACCGACCGGACGCTTCCGCCGTCGCGGACAATTCCCAAGCCGCATATTTCGGCCACATCGCCATAGGTCCCGCGCCATCCGGGTGTGAAAAAGCCCGGAGCATCCTATCTGGAATGCTCATGAAGCGCATCGTTCTTGGCCTCTTCATCCTTTTCGCTGCCACAGGTCAGGCCTCCACCCAAGGCGCCGGGACGGAAGGCGATGCTGGGCCTCCCGTCTCCGTGGCGGATGCCCCGTCCGACACGGCCATTGCAGACCGACTGCGCTCGATCATCGACGCGCTCGAGCAGGACGGAATCGCGGTCACCGTGCAAGCCGGGGTGGTCACGCTCACGGGCGACATCGCAGATCCATCGACAAGCCGCCGGATCGAAGGTATTGCCGAGCGCCTTGAGGGCGTTGTCGCGGTGAGAAATACTCTGGCCGCGTCGGACGATATCGCACAGCAGATCAACCCCGCTTTCGACCGCTTTCGCGCGCGGATACATCAATTGATCGCGCGCCTGCCGCTCGTCCTTTTCGCGCTCGCCGCCTTCGCGGTAGTCTTGCTCGTGGGTATTCTACTGGCGCGCTTACGCTTCTGGGACCGGATCTCTCCGAATGCCTTCATCGCGGGCATCTATCGCCAAGCATTTCGTGTCGCCTGCGGGATCATCGGCATCGTTGTCGCGCTTGATATCATGGGGGCGGCAGCGCTGTTGGGCACCGTACTCGGGGCTGCCGGAATCGTTGGACTGGCCGTCGGCTTCGCGGTCCGTGACACGGTCGAGAACTTCGTCGCCTCCATCATGCTGAGCCTGCGCCAACCCTTTCGGCCAAACGACCTGGTCGAGATCGAGGGGGACGTGGGCCGCGTGATCCGGCTGACCTCGCGCGCGACGATCCTGCTGTCGCTTGACGGCAATCACATCCGCATACCGAATGCCACCGTGTTCAAAGGCCGGATCGTGAACTACACGCAGAACCTCGCCCGAAGGTTCATGTTCGACATCGGCATCGATCCTGACGCAGATCTCGAAGCGACACGTGCCCTTGCGCAGAACACCCTGAAAGAGCTGCCCTTCGTGCTCGATCAACCCGAGGAACTGGTCTGGATCGAGAACATCACCGAGTCCGGCGCGATCCTGAGGGTGACCGGTTGGATCGACCAGAACGCGACCGGTTTCACGACAGCCCGAGGGGACGCCATCCGCTTGGTCAAGTCTGCCATCGAGGAGGCAGGCGTAGCAATTCCCGATACCACCTACCGCATCCGTCTCGAGGGGACTGGCGTGTCCCTTGGCACGTCCGCGCCGAGCCCGTCCGCCGATAAGCCTGCCCCACGAGCGGCCACTGCCGAGAAGGAGCGGTCAATCCATCAATCGGAGGAAAAGGCGCTGATCCCTCTCGTGGACACGGAGCGCCAAGGCTCTGACGACCTGCTCGCAAGAGACGCGCCTCGGGAATAGCTTGCACGTCAGGCGCCAGCCTGCACTCAGGACAGATTGGCGCCGATGCGCGACAGTTGCTCTCGATCGATCTGCCGACCGCGCGGGTGAATGGAGAACGGGAAATCTCTCACCTCGCCGAGGACCGGGGCGCGCCCCTTCTGCATCCATTGATCGCGACCGCCCGGCCCCTCCACGTCCCGAGCGCAGGTGGCAAGGCAACCTCTTTGGCGAAACGGTCTGCCGGTCCACGAGGCCCATCCCACCAACAGTCCGGTGGTGTCGCCGCGACCGCCTCGGACCCGAGGCCGTGCAATTTACGCGACCGCGGCGCGCGCGCCCGTTCCGACTGACGAGCCCAAACAGGCGCCCAACTCAGGCGACTGGCGTCAGAACCGGATCGCCGCGCAGATGCGCCCGCAGGTTCCGCACCACAAGGTCGCCCATCGCCCGGCGGGTTTTGACCGTCGCGCTGCCCTGGTGCGGCAGCAGAACCACGTTGTCGAGCTTGCGCAGCGCCTCGGGGACATGGGGCTCCTGCGCGAAAACGTCGAGCGCGGCGCCCGCGATCCCGCCCGATGAGAGCGCCGCGATCAGCGCCTCCTCGTCCACCAGGTCGCCGCGCGCCACGTTGACCAGGCGCCCCTCGGGGCCGAGCGCGTCCAGCACGTCCTTGCTGACGATGCCGCGCGTCTGGTCGGTGCTCGGGGCGATGACCACCAGCCAGTCCACGTCCCGGGCCATCGCTTTCGGGTCGTCGTACCAGACATATGGCTCGTGTGGCTGGTCGGTCCGACCGTGATAGACCACGCGCATGGAAAAGGCCTGCGCGAGCCTGGCGATGGCCTTGCCGATCCGGCCCAGGCCGATGATGCCCACGGTCTTCCCGGTCAGCTCGTCCGTCAGGGGGAAATTGCCCTCGGTCTCCCATCGGCCCTCGCGCACGTAGCGGTCGGCCTCGGGGAGGCGGTGGGCGAGCGCCAGCATCAGCGCCATGGTCACCTGCGCCACGCAGTCGTTCAGGACGTCGGGCGTGTTGGTCACGCGCACGCCGTGTTCGCGCGCGGCCGTCACGTCGACCGCGTCGTAGCCCACGCCGAAGGACGAGATGATCTCGAGATCCGGCAACGCCTCGATGATCTCGCGCGAACAGCCGGTGCCGCCGCCGGTCGCCACGAAGCGCACGCCCCCGGGCAAATCGGCCATGAAAGCATCCCTGTCATCGGCTTCGAAGTGTCGGTGCAGCGTGAAATCCTGCTCCAACGCTCCGAGCGCGTGGGGCCCCAGGTCCCAAAGGACGAGAAGATCGGGTTTCGACATGAGAGTTCGTTCCTTGTTGGTCGATAAGGTGCCTCAGTTGGCCGAGGCGGCGTCGGTCCGGCCCGCGCGCCGCCGGCGCAGCAGCAACAGCATCAGAGGCAGCATCCAGACGGCGATGGTGAAGATGCCAAGCCCGGCGGCGATGGGCCGTTCGAAGAAGGCGATGAAGCTGCCCTGCGACTTGATCATCGAGGTGACGAAATTCTGCTCCAGCATCGGGCCCAGCACGAGGCCCAGGATCGCGGGCGCGATGGGGATGTCGTTTTCCTCCATCAGGAACCCGATAACCCCGAAGACCAGCATGATCCAGATGCCGAAGACCGAATTGTTCATCGCGAATGATCCCACGATGCAGAACATCAGGATGATCGGCATCAGCACCCGCGTCGGGATCGACAGCACCTTCCGCGCCGACATGATCGCGATCCAGCCAAGCGGCAGCATGATGAGATTGGCCAGAAGGAACACGATGAAGACGGCGTAGATCATTTCCGGCTGGGTGATGAAGATCATCGGACCGGGATTGAGCCCCTTCACGTAGAGCACGCCGATGACGATCGCGGTGATCGAGTCGCCGGGGATGCCGAAGACCAGCGCGGGGATCCACGCGCCGCTCATGGCGCCGTTGTTGGACGCCCCCGCTTCAACCAGCCCCTCGACATGGCCCTCGCCGAATTTCTCGGGCGTCTTCGAGAATTTCTTGGACACCGCGTAGGAGATCCACGCCGCGATGTCCGCGCCCGCGCCCGGCAGCGCGCCGATGGCGGTGCCCAGCACCGATCCGCGCAACGCCTGTTTCGGGTAACGTTTCAGGTTCTGCCATTGCTGGCTGATTATCCCCCGGCCCGATGTCTTGGGTGGCTTGCCCGGATCGGTGCGATGGATGAAGCCGCGGATCACCTCGGACACGGCGAAGAGGCCGATCATCGCGGGGATGAACTGAACGCCGGCCATCAGTTCGACACTGCCGAAGGTGTAGCGCGGCGCGCCCGCCGGATTTTCCAGCCCGATGGTGGCCGCGAACAGCCCGATGAACAGCGAAATAAGCCCCCGCGCCGGCGATCCGGGCGAAATGAAAACCGCGCAGGACAGGCCGAGCACCACCAGCCAGAAATATTCGAAGGACGAGAATTTCAGCGCGATCTCGGCCAGCACCGGAGACGAGGTGATCAACACCAGCGTCCCGAAAATGCCACCCAGCGCCGAGAAGACCAGCGACGCGCCCAGCGCCTGTTCCGGCACGCCCTTCTTCGTCAACGCGAAGGCATCCTGCACGTAGGCGGCGCTGGCCGGCGTCCCCGGCATCCGCAGAAGCGTGCCGGGAATGTCGCCCGCGAAGATCGCCATCGCGGTCGCCGTGACGATGGCGGCGATGGCGGGCACCGGGTCCATGAAGAACGTGACCGGCACCAGAAGCGCGGTCGCCATCGTCGCGGTCAGGCCCGGTATGGCGCCCACGAACATGCCGAAGGCGGCCGAGCCGAAAATGACCATCAGCACGTAGGGCTGGAAGACCAGTGCGGCGGCAGCGACTATCGTGTCCATTGGCTGCTCACCACAGGAAGGGCAGGAAATCGCTGCGCGGCAGCGGCACCAGCAGCAGCCGCCCGAAGCTTTGCTGGATGGCGACTGTCGCGACCGCGGATGTGGCGAGGGCCAGCAGCGGACTGGTCCCGAGGATCAGCATCGACGCCGTCATGACGGCGAAAGCCGTGGGCACGAAGCCCAGCACCGGTGACACCAGCACGTAGCCCACGATCAGCACCAGCACCATGGCCACTCGGCCAAGCGCGGCGCCGCTTCGCGCCCAGGGCGCAAGCTGCATTCCCAGCGCCAGCCGCCGCTCCCAAAGCGCGCGCCCGATGATGAAAAGCCCTACCAGAACCGTGACGAAGGCTACCGCCCGCGGCATCGTGCCCGCGCCATAGGACTGTCCCGGTATCACCTGGAAATTCCGCGCCGACCAGAAGATCGCGAGACCACCCAGCAGCGTCAGTATCCCGAGCGTCAGATCCGTCACGCGCATATGCGCCCCCCTTGGAAAAGCGGAACGGGGCGGCACGGTACATTTCACCCGTGCCGCCCCGAAGGTCGGAACCCGGCGGTTACTCGGCCGCCAGGCCGGCCTCTTTCATGACCTCGCCGAAGGCGGCGTCGTCATCGGCAACGATCTGTGTCGCCTCCTCGCTGCCGGCCCAGCGCAGGCCGAAGCCACGCTCCTGCATGAAGGTCTGGTACTCCTCGGAGTTGTAGGCCGCCTCGACCGCCGCTTCGAGCGTCTCCTTCACGTCATCGGGCAGCCCGTCCGGGGCGGCCACGGTACGCCAGACCGCCACGGTCCAGTCCGAGCCGGTGGTTTCGGCCAGCGTCGGCACGTCCGGAAACGCGTTCTGCCGTTCGGCCGACATGGTGGCCAGCGGCACGACCCGTTCGGCGTCGATCATCGACCGGCCCTCGGCCAGCGACGAGGGCACGATGTCCACACCGCCCGCCACCATGTCGGCTAGCCCCGGCGCGGCGCCCTGGCTCGGCACGAAGGTCACCTGGTCGGGCGGCAGATCTTCGGAGATCAGCCAGCCGGCGAGGCCCACGTGCCAGATGCCGCCCTGTCCGGTCCCCGACGCGTTGAACGTGCCCTTGGGCTCGGACTTGATCGCCTCGAGCAGGGATTCGATGTCCTGGTATTCGCTGTCGGCGGACACCATGACGCCGCCCGGATCGGTGTTCACGATGGCGAGGATGTCGAAGTCCTCGTATGTCAGATCGGTGAGACCCTGCCAGTGCATCATGTCGATCTCGATCGTCATGATGCCGATGGTGTAGCCGTCGGGTTCGGCATTGGCGATGGCGCTGTGGCCGACCACGCCCGACCCGCCGGTGCGGTTCACCACGTTGACGGGCACGCCCAGTTCCTCGGAGATCTGCCCGCCCAGAAGCCGGCCCACCGCGTCGGTGCCGCCGCCCGCGCCCCAGGGCACGATCAACTGGATCGGTCGGTCGGGATAGCTCTGCGCGAAAGCCGTGCCGGTCATCAGAACCAGCCCGCCGAGGGCCGTCGCTGTCTTCAGGAAATTCATTCGTCTCGTCCTCCCAGTCGTTATGTGCCGTACGGTCCGCGCAGGCGGCCCGCCGATCTGACGGTATTTCAAGCCCGGTCTTCGCCGGTCCGACCCCCCGTCTCGCCATTGACGATAGACAGGCCGGTGATACCGTTCCAATGAATAAAAAACGTTCTGCGATCGCGAATTGCGATCACCGGCAGGGAGCGAACACCATCGACCCGGGAATCCTGTCCAGCCTGAAGATGCGGCATCTGTCGCTGCTCGTGGCGCTTGCCGATCACGGCACAACGCACCGCGCTGCCGATGCGCTGAACATGACGCAATCGACGGCGTCGAAGATGCTGCGCGACATCGAGGAAGTGCTGGGCGCGACGCTGTTCGAACGGGGCCCACGGGGTCTGGTGCCGTCGCCGCTGGGCGATTTCGCGATCCGGGGCGCGCGTCGGCAGCTGTCGCGGCTCAGGCGGTTCGCCGACGAATTCGAAGTGCTGCGCGCCGGCGGCTACGGCACGCTGACGGTGGGCGCCATCACCGGCGCCGCGCCCGATTTCGTTGCGCATGCCGTGGCAGAGATCAAGCGCAAGCGCCCGCAGCTGATGGTCACGCTGCATGGCGAAACCAGCGAGGACATCCTGGCCCAGCTCGAAGTGGGCGGGCTGGACCTGGCGGTGGGCCGGTTCAGCACGGAGCGGCACCGTGACATCTTCGATTTCGAGCCCCTGGCCGACGAGCATCTGGCCTTTGTCGTGCGCGCCGATCATCCGCTCGCGGACAAGGGCATCACGGGGCTGGACCAGCTCGATCGCTGTGCCTGGGCATTGCAGCCCCGCTCAAACCCGACGCGCCAGGTTCTCGAGGCGGCCTTCGACCGCGCCGGGATGGCGCGGCCGACCGACACGATCGAGTGTTCCTCGATCCTGCTGCTGCTGAACCTCGTGCAGGTGTCGGATGCCGTGGCCCTGCTGCCCAAGGCGGTGGTGCACGCCCCGATCCGGGCGGGGCTTCTGCGCGCCATCCAGATCCGGCCGGCGGTGCTGCTGACGGGGTTCGGTCTGGTCACTCGTTCCAAGGAAGGATTGAGCGAGGCGGCGCTGGAATTCTGCGATATCCTGCGCACCCGGGCCGCCAGATACGCCGCGCCTGCGCAGGATGCCGCACGCGACGTGGGCTGATCCGACGGGATCCAGAAGCCTCGGGGACTCGCCCGTCGATCGCCGGCCGCTTGAGCAATGGCTGCTTGTGCCGCGATGCGTTCGCCCGGCCGGACCATCTTGATCCGTGATCCCGAGGGGTCGCCGCTCGCGATCCGAACCCGTCCGGCGACTTGCCCCTCGGCTACCGACCCTCATTAGCGAAGCGGACAACCTCGGGATTGGGTTTCAGGCACCAAACGGTCGATCATCCGCCACGACGAGCCCGTTCCCAGTCCGGTCCTTGTCGGGTCCCCACGCAGCACGCACGTTCGGCGGGTGGTTTGTTCAGCGGCCTTCCCTTGCGGCACAGCCGTCCCCCGACAAGCTTGCCCGATGAAAAAATTGCTCCTAGCCTTGAGTTCGACCCGTCCGCACGCTCCCCAGAAGAGGGAGACCTGGCTTGGCGCGTCGCATTCAATGGGAGGAATATTAATAATGAAGTCACTATTCAGAGGCGCCCTGTTGGGCGCCGGGCTATCGCTCGCGGCCGTCGCTGGCATCGCGCAGGAGTATCCGTCCAAGCAGGTCAATTACATCATCCCGTTCAACGCAGGTGGCGAGTCGGACATCGCCGCGCGGCTTCAGCAACCCGTGTTCGAGCGCCTGACGGGCCAGAACATGGTGATCCAGTACATGGCCGGCGCGGGCGGTGCGCAGGCGTGGTCACAGCTGAACGGGATGGAGGCCGACGGCTACACGGTGATGGGCACGAACCTGCCGCACATCATCCTGCAGCCGATGGCCCAGGACGTGGGCTACACGACTGACGACATCTCGAACGTCTACTTCTTCCAGTATACGCCTGATGCGCTGCTGGTTCCGGCCGACAGCCAGTTCCAGACACTCGAGGATTTCGTGACCTATGCCACGGAGAATCCGGGTGCAGTGACGGTCGCGGGATCGGCCACCAACTCGGCCAATCATGTCGCGACGGTTCGGCTGAACGAACTGGCCGGGATCAACACGACCTACATCCCGTTCTCGGGGACGGCACCGACGATGACCGCGCTTCTCGGCAACCAGGTGCAGGCGGCCTTCAGCTATACGACCGCAGCGATCCAACAGGGCGATGCCGTGCGCGTTCTCGCCGTGGCCGCGGACGAGCGCGTTCCGAGCTTCCCGGATGTCCCGACTTTTGGCGAGGCGGGCTACGACATGGTCGGCGGCGCCTATCGCGGCGTCGGCGTTCCCAGCGCCACCCCTGAAGAGGTCCGCACGCAGATCTCGGATGCGCTCGACGCGGTCAACAAGGACCCCGAATTCATCCAGAAGATGGAAGACGGGGGGTTCGTCGTGATCGACGTGCCCTACAGCGAAGTGCCGTCCTTCATGGACGAGCGGCGCGCCGAATACGAGAATGTCGCGCCTCTCATGGGGATCGAGTCGACGAACTGATGACGGCGGGCGCCGCGGGACCTCTCGCGCGGCGCCCGGATCCACAATCGGCGGGTCTCCATGGATAAGCTCATCTATCTCGGTGAGGCGCTGACCCTCACGAACCTGATGTTGGCCTTTTGCGGCGTGGCGGCAGGGATCGTGATCGGTGCCTTGCCCGGTCTGTCCGCCACGATGGCGGTGGCGGTTCTCGTGCCGTTCACCTTCGCGATGGACCCGGCCTCCGGTCTCATCGTGCTGGGCGCGATCTACAACGGCGCGATCTACGGTGGCTCCTATTCGGCCATCCTGGTCAATACCCCCGGCACACCCTCGGCCATTGCCACGACGTTCGACGGGTTCCCCATGGCCCGCCGCGGCGACGGCGCACTTGCCGTGTCCCTGGCCACGCTGGCCTCTGTGGTGGGCGGCCTCGTGGGCGCGCTGATGCTGATGTTCCTGGCGCCACCGCTGGCGCAGGTCGCGCTGGCCTTCGGTCCTCCGGAGTACTTCTGGCTGGCGGTCTTCGGCCTCACGCTGATCTCGGCGCTGTCGGTCGGAAACCTTCTGAAGGGAATGATCGGCGCCTGTCTTGGGCTCATCCTGTCCATGGTCGGCGTCGCTGTCATCGGAGCCGATGTCCGCTTCACCATGGGCAGCCAGACCCTGATTGGCGGGATCGACATCGTCGCAGGACTGATCGGCCTTTACTGCATACCGGTCCTGATCGACCTGGTGGCCACCAGGGACCCGCACCTGAAGGTCGCGACCAATTCGGGGTTCAGGCTGGCCGAGTCCCTTGCAATCGCCTCGCGGCAGAAATTCAACATGGTGCGCAGCGCCGTGATCGGCACCGTGGTAGGCATCCTGCCCGGCGCCGGCGGTTCGGTCGCCAGTCTCGTCTCCTACGCAGAAGCGCGGCGCGCCTCGAAGACCCCGGAAAATTTCGGCAAGGGTGAACCCGGAGGGATCATCGCGACCGAGGCGGCGAACAACGCGACCGTGGGCGGCGGTTTCATTCCGACCCTGGTTCTCGGCATCCCGGGCACGCCACCCGATGCCGTGATCCTCGGCGCGCTTTTCGTTCAAGGGATCAAGACGGGCCCGGGCCTCTTTTCCGAACAGGGGGGCATCGTCTACACCTTCATTTTCGGGCTGCTGATCGGCACCATCCTGATGCTGCCTGTCGGTCTGATGGTCGGTCGCTACGCATACAAAAGCATCATCGCCATTCCCAAGGCGGCGCTTGTCCCGACGATCGCTTTCATGACCGTGGTGGGATCCTTCGCGATCCACAACAATCTGCACGACACGGCTGTGATGCTGGCGCTCGGGATCGTCGGCTGGGTGCTGAACCGCGCCGGATATGCGCCGTCACCTATCGTTCTGGGGCTGGTTCTGGGGCAGATCGCCGAGCAAGGCTTTGTTCAGAGTTACCTGATCGGCAATGCGCAGGGCAACGTGCTCGGGATGTTCTTCGGGCGACCGATTTCGCTGGCGATCGTCGCCTTTGCCGTGATCGCCCTGTTCTACCCGATCGTGTCCGGGGCCATCTCGAAGCGACGCATCTCGCCCACCAACGCTACCGTGGAGAGCCGCAGTGCAAAGTAGATTTCACGACCCCGCCGGCACATTCGTTGCGTCCTTGTTCGTCATCCTCGGGATTGCACTGGCGCTCGAGACGCGCGGCATGACCGCGATGGGGTCGGTCTTTCCGACGACGATCTCGATTGCGCTCATCGTGTTCTCCGCCGTTCTGATACTGCGCAATCTGGTGCTGACCCTGCGCGGACGCGGAGGGTCCGAGGCGCAGTCGGACGAGGCACCGGCCACCGGGGGATCCAACGCGCGACGCGCCTTCTTCGTGGGAGCGATGATTGCCTGGATCGCGCTGATCCCGGTGATCGGTTTCCTCTTGGCCAGTATCGCCGGGTATTTCGCCGTGATGGTCGTCGCGATGCACGAGCGGATGTCTCTCAAGCAGATCGCGCTCCTGATCGTGCTTGGCGTGGCGATATTGGCCGGCTTCTACCTGCTGATGACGGAAGTTCTGCTGATCCCGATGCCGCGTGGTCACCTTTTCTGACATGCGTTCGGACTGCCCATAGTTCAAAGCCCTGTTTCTTGCCCGGAGTACTGTCCCATGACGACCACCAACGCCTTCAAGATCGCGACCATTCCAGGTGACGGGATCGGCCGCGAGGTCGTGCCCGAGGGGATGCGTGTTCTCGAGGCGGTCGGCCGCAAGTTCGACATCGCGTTCCAGTTCGACGAGGTCGATTGGAGCTGCGACACCTACAAGAAGACGGGCCGGATGATGCCGGACGGCGCTCTGGAGCAATTCAAGCAGCATGATGCCGTCTTTCTGGGCGCGGTCGGCTGGCCGGACGTGCCGGACCATGTCTCGCTCTGGGGTCTGCTGATCCCGATCCGCCGCGAGTTCCATCAATACGTGAACCTGCGCCCCGTGCGCCTGCTGAAGGGCACGACCAGCCCGCTTGCCAACCGCGGCCCCGAAGACATCGACTTCTACGTCGTGCGCGAGAACGTGGAGGGAGAGTATTCCGAGGCCGGTGGCCGCCTTTACCGGGGAACGGAGGACGAGATCGCGATCCAGGAGGCGATCTTCACCCGCCGCGGCACCGACCGGGTCATGCGCTATGCGTTCGAGCTTGCCCGCACCCGGAAGCGCAAGCACGTCACTTCGGCCACCAAGTCCAACGGGATCGTGCACACGATGCCGTTCTGGGACGAGCGGTTCAAAGCCGTCAAGGCCGACTACCCCGACGTGGAGACCAGCCAGTATCACATCGACATCCTTACCGCGCATTTCGTGCAGCATCCGGACTGGTTCGATGTCGTGGTGGGCTCGAACCTTTTCGGCGACATTCTTTCCGATCTCGGGCCTGCCGTTGCCGGCTCGATCGGGATCGCACCATCGGCGAACATCAACCCCGAGGGCGACTTTCCCTCGATGTTCGAGCCCGTCCACGGCTCGGCGCCGGACATCGCGGGCCAGGGCATTGCCAACCCGATCGGGCAGATCTGGTCGGCGGCGATGATGCTCGACCACCTGGGTCATCCGGAGGCCGCGCAATCGGTGATCGACGCGATGGAAGAGGTTATCGCGGATCCGGCATCGCGCACGAAGGACATGGGCGGAAAGGCCAACACCGCGGAATGCGGCGAGGCCATCGCCAGTGTCATCGCGTCCCGGTAAGGCAGGAAGGGCATCCAGATGCGCATAACGGAAATCCGCGAAAGGACCGTGTCGATCGCCAGCCCGATCGCCAACGCCTTCATCGACTTCTCCAAGATGACCTGCTCGGTCGTCGCCGTCGTCACCGACCAAGTGCGTGACGGCAAGCCGATCATCGGCTTCGGTTTCAATTCCAACGGGCGATATGGCCAGGGCGCCTTGATGCGCGACCGCTTCATCCCGCGATTGATGGACGCCGATCCGGCCTCGCTGATCGACGAAGCCCACGACAACCTCGACCCCTTCGCCATCTGGAACACCATGATGACGAACGAAAAACCCGGCGGCCATGGAGAGCGCTCGGTCGCCGTGGGCACCATCGACATGGCGGTGTGGGACGCGGTCGCGAAGATCGAGGGCAAGCCGCTCTACCAGGTTCTGGCCGACCGCTATCACCAGGGTCAGGCGGACGACAGCGTCTGGGTTTACGCCGCCGGTGGATACTACCATCCCGGGAAGGAGATCGAGGGCCTGAAGGACGAGATGAAGTCCTATCGCGACCGCGGCTACCGGGTCTGCAAGATGAAGATCGGCCTTGCCCCGCTCGCGGACGACCTACGGCGGATCGAGGCCGCTCTCGAGGTCGTCGGCGAAGGCCAGAACCTTTGCGTCGACGCGAACGGCCGGTTCGATCTGGAAACCGCGATCGCCTATGCCGATGCGCTCGAGCCCTACGACCTGTACTGGTACGAGGAAGCCGGCGATCCGCTGGACTACGCGCTGCAAGCCGAGCTTTCCGGCCGCTATTCCGGCCGGATGGCGACGGGTGAGAACCTGTTCTCGATGCAGGACGCCCGCAATCTCATCCGGTACGGTGGCATGAACGCGAAACAGGACATCGTTCAGTTCGACTGTGCCCTGTCCTACGGGCTGGTCGAATACATGCGGACGCTCGACATGATGGCGGAACACGGGTGGTCGTCCCGGCGCGTCGTGCCCCACGGCGGCCACCAGATGTCTCTCAACATCGCGGCCGGTCTGCATCTCGGTGGAAACGAAAGCTATCCGGACGTCTTCCAGCCTTTCGGCGGCTTTGCCGATACGGTCGAGGTCAGGGACAGCCAGGTCGGCCTTCCGGATGTGCCGGGCGTCGGGTTCGAGGCGAAATCGGCGCTCTATGCTCTTTTCAAGCGTGAACTGCTCGGCTGATTTCGGATGGCTTTCAAGATGTCGATCGACACGATTTCGGAAGGCCTGAGAGCCATCGTCGGCGATGCCGCCTGCAAGTCCGGCACGGATGCAGCGCGGTATTACGAAGATCCGCGCGGCAGTTTCACCGGAAAGACGTGCCGCGTCGTCTTGCCGGAGACGACCGGGCAGGTGTCACGGATCGTCCGGTTTTGCAACGAAACCGGCACCCCGATCATACCCCATGGTGGCGGCACGGGCGTGGTGGCCGGTCAGCTCTCGCTCGAAAGCAGCGATGCCATCATCCTGTCGGTGGAGCGGATGAACCGTGTGCGCGGCGTTTCGACGGATGATTTCGTCATGGTTGCCGAAGCGGGCTGCGTGCTGGAAAACATCCACGCCGAGGCCGAGCGGCACGGCATGATGTTTCCCCTCAGCATGGCGTCGAAGGGCAGTTGCACGATCGGTGGCAACCTGGCCACCAACGCGGGCGGAATACAGGTGCTGCGCCACGGCAATGCGCGCGATCTTTGCGTCGGGATCGAAGCGGTGCTGCCGTCCGGAGATGTGCTGGAAGAACTGAGCCCGCTACGAAAGAACAACACGGGCTATGATCTCAGGCATCTGTTGATCGGCAGTGAGGGCACGCTTGGCGTCATCACGGCAGCAAGCCTGCTGCTGAAGCCGCGTGATCGCGCCACCGTGACCGCCTTCTGCGCCATCGCCTCGCCAGCCGACGCATTGATGACCCTGCGCGCGCTGCGCAGCACCATTGGCGACCGTCTCGACGGCATGGAATTGATGAGCGGCTTGGGAGTACGGCTTGTCCGCGAACACTTCCCGACGCTGAAGAATCCTTTTCGGGACGAGTATCCCTGGTACCTGCTAGTCGAGACCGCGGGGAATCCCGGACTGCGCGACGAAACCGAGACGGCTCTGGCGGGGTGTATCGAGAAAGGCTTCGTCACCGACGTGGTGATCGCCGAGTCACAGGCGCAACGCGACGCGCTCTGGTCGCTGCGCGAGAATACGCCCGATGCCAACAAGAAGACCGGCGCCTTCTGCAGCAGCGATACCTCTGTGCCGATCGGCCAGATAGCTGCCTTCGTGTCCAGGACACACGCGGCGATTGCCGCTGTCCACGACGGCCTGCGGACGAACAGCTACGGTCATATCGGCGACGGCAATATCCACCACAACGTCTTTCCTCCCGAAGGGGTCGGCAAGACCGACTTCCTCGACGCCCATCCCGGCATCGCGGCCCGCGTGCGCGAGGCGATCAACGAGGCAACCCTGCCGCTCGGCGGCTCGATCAGTGCGGAACACGGGATCGGAAGGCTGAAGCCCCACGATCTGCAAAGACATTCCAGCGCCAGCAAGATGGCCGCCCTGCGCCAGATCAAGCGGGCCATGGATCCGAACAACATCATGAACCCGGGTGCACTCTTTTCTGACCTGCTCCCCTGAAAAGTTCGCGTCTGTAAGTTGACTCAGTCCAGGGTTCGGTCTTGTTCCGACCGTTGGACTGAGGGTGTTACTGGCCACCACACAGGGGAAGCGCGCATCTCGGCGATCCGGTCCAGTTCGCGGGCGACACGGGGGCCAGAGATCGAAGTGTCCACGACCGTGGCCAGGTAATCCCGGCTGAAGATGAGACCTTGTCCGCCACCGGTGCCATTGCGCGGACCGACCTGCCGCAAGCGCCGGTCAGTTGGGCCGAGATCCAACGGGTCGCCGGCTTGGTCACCGCGACGGCCTGCGTCCCCCTGCTCGCCGCCTGGGCTGTCATCCACAGCACGCGCGCCAAGCGGGCGCAGATGTAGTCTTAGAGCCCAGGACGATTTCCCTCGGGTCACGTCGCGGAACTGTCACACAGGCGTGGGCATAACGGGCGCGGCTGCGCGCCGAAGCGCGCTCCGCCCGCATATCGCCACTGGGGAGACATCAAATGGCTTACCGCGCGCTGACGCTATCGTCGGCCCTCGTCTGTCTTGCAGCGCCGACATTCGCGCAGGACATGAACTTCAACCGCATCGCGTCCTTCCGCGTCGCCGACAACCTGCCCGACGCCGAAGAGACCTCGGCCGAGATCATCGCCGCGACCGAAGACGGCATGACGCTCGTCTATACCGACAGCCCCGGCGGCTCGATCGGGTTCATCGACATCACCGACCCGGCCAATCCGACCGCGGCTGGCGTCTTCATGCCCGAGGGCGAGCCGACCTCCGTGGCCGTGATCGGCAACCATGCCCTCGCCGGGGTCAACACCTCGGAAAGCTTCACCGCGCCGTCGGGTTATCTGGTCGAGGTGGACGTCTCGACGCGGCAGGAAGTGGGCCGTTGCGACCTGCCCGGTCAGCCCGACAGCGTCGGCATCGCACCCGACGGATCGTTTCTTGCCGTGGCCATCGAGAACGAGCGCGATGAGGATCTCGGCGACGGCCGTGTGGGCCAGATGCCCGCCGGTACGGTCTTCATGGTGGACCTGACCGAAGACGGGCTTATCGATTGTGACACGGCTCGCATCGCGGACGTCACCGGCCTGGCCGAGGTCGCGCCCGAGGACCCCGAGCCGGAATTCGTGTCGATCAACACCGAGAACGAGGTCGTCGTCACCCTGCAGGAAAACAACCACATCGTAGTGCTTTCGTCGGACGGCACGGTGATCAGCCATTTCTCCGCCGGCGAGGTCAAGCTCGACAACGTCGACACGAGCGAAGAAGGGGCGCTGGTCTTTGAAGACACCATCACCGTCCAGCGTGAGCCCGACAGCATCGCCTGGATCGACGACACCCACTTCGCCACCGCCAACGAGGGCGACATGGACGGCGGATCGCGTGGCTGGACGATATTCAGCCAGGATGGCGACGTCGTCTACGAGTCCGGCATGGATTTCGAGAACGCCATCATCCAGATCGGCCACTACCCGGAAGAACGCTCGGGCAACAAGGGCGTGGAGCCCGAAAGCGTGACCATCGACACCTTCGGCGAAACGCCGTTCGTCTTCGTGGGCGCCGAGCGGGCATCGGTGGTCGGCGTCTACGACGTGACCGATCCGGCCGCGCCAGTGCTGCGGCAGCTGCTGCCGTCGGGGACCGGACCCGAGGGCTATGTCACCATCCCCGAGCGCAACCTGCTGATCTCGGCGAACGAGACGGACGATGCCGGCGCCCGCGCCCACGTCATGCTGTTCGAATACCAGAACGCGCCGGCGGTCTATCCGCACCTGACATCGGCCGGCATGGACGAGCTGACGGGCTGGGGCGCGATCTCGGGCCAGGTCATGGCCGAGGACGGCACGATCTACGCGGTTTCGGACAGCTTCTACGGAATGCAGCCCACCATCTTCCATATCGACGTGTCGGAAAAGCCGGCGCGCATCGTCGACGCGATCCGCGTGACGCGCGAGGGGCAACCGGCCCAGCTGATGGACATGGAAGGCATCACGCTGGACGGCGATGGCGGCTTCTGGATCGCGTCTGAGGGACGTTCGGACCGGCTGGTGCCGCACGCGATATACCACGTGGGCGCCGACGGCGAGATCGAGGACTACATCGCCCTGCCCGACGAGCTTCTGGCCGTCGAGCGTCGCTTCGGATTCGAAGGGATCACGCGGATCGACGACATGCTCTACATCGCGGTGCAGCGCGAGTGGCGCGACGATCCCGACAACCACGCCAAGGTCCTGGGATACGACCTGGGCAGCGAGGAATGGTCGGTGATCCACTACCCGCTGACAGCGCCCGACGCGGGCTGGGTCGGCCTGTCGGAGATCGTGGCGCAAGGGGACTCGGTCTATTTCATTGAGCGTGACAACCAGCACGACGCCCGCGCGGTGACCAAGCAGATCACCCGGGTCCCGCTGAGCGCCATGGACCGGATGGTTGGGCTGGACGAAACCCCGGCGGTGCTGGAACCGGAAGTCGTGGTGGACCTGTTGCCCCACCTGCGCTCGACCGGCGGCTACGTCCTCGACAAGGTCGAGGGGCTCGCGGTCGCCGAGGATGGCACGATGTGGGTGTCGACCGACAATGACGGCGTCGACGACCATTCGGGCGAGACGATGTTCTTCCCGATCGCGGCCCAGTAGGCGAGCCCGCGTCCCCGGCCGGAGCTTGAGACGTTTCAGGCTGTCCGGAACGAAGCTGAAACGTGTAACCTGTCCGGCGGGTGGCGAAACGCTCCGCTGCCGGGCAGGATCGCCCGATACGGTGCGAAACGCGGGAACACACATTCACGCGTGTGCGACACATGTCCCGCCCCTCAGCCGAAGCCCCGCAGCGCACCGACCATGCGCGCGTTCTCGAGCGCGATGACGCTCTGATCGGCAAAGGTCTGGGCGAGTCCGGTGGCCTGGGCGCTGAACGGCCGCACGGCTTGCCGATAGATCGTGAAGGCGCCCGCCAGCGTTTCACCCGACATCATCGGGATCGCCACGAACGAGCGGGCCCCGCCCAGGATGGCGGTGGCGTAGCGCAGGGGATCGTCGGTCTGGAACACCTCTTCTGCCCGGACGTCGAAGATGTTCACCACCGCCCGGTTCATCGCCAGGCGGCCAAGCCCGGTCTGTGGGCCGGGCTCGAAGACGCCCTGCCCTTCCAGCCAGTCCCGGAAGGGCCCGGGGATCCCGCGCATGTGGCTCGCCTCGTAGCGGCCCGCGCCGTGATAGGCGAACAGGATACCGAACTCCGCCTCGCACAGTTCCAGCGCGAACCCGAGGATCGCCGACATGACCGCGTCGATTTCACCGTCCGACCGGCTGATGATCCTCAGGACCTCGGCCAGTGCCTGCTCGCGGCGCAGTGCTTCCTCCAGGCTGAGCGCCAGCTCGGAAATCACCGCCGCGTGGTCGATCTTGATGTCTGCCTGCGGTGCCGCGCCATCCAGGCGCGCGTGCAGATCCAGCTTCGACGACACCTCGAGCTTGCGATAGATCGCGGCAAGGTGCGTGCGCACGGTGGAGGGCGCGATGCACAGCCGGGCGGCGATCACCTGGTAAGTGTCGCCCTTGGCATAGGCTCGGGCGATCTCGATCTCGCGGTGACTGAGGATGTCTTCGGGTGACATGGTGGGGCGACCGTTCGGGTTTGATGCCCCCGATCCTGTGGCAGCGGCTGTTTCCGGGCAATCCTGCAGATGCTGTAGATGAATACAGCAGGCCGCAGGCGCCGTTTACTGCAGATGCCCGATACCGCGGATCATCCCGTCGCGTCATCCTGGCCGCATCGACAGACACGAGGTGATCCGATGCGCATGGAAGAGACAGCCAGGACCTTTTTCGAAGCGTGCGAAACCGGCGGCGGCTGGGAGGCTTGCGCGCCGTTCTGCCACGACGGCGCGCGCTTTCACTGCCAGGCCGACGCGCTGGCGGACGTGACGACGATTGCGGCATATGCCGACTGGATGAAGGGGCTGCTGACCCCGATCCCGGACGGCCGTTATGATCTCACGGCTTTCGCGGTCGATACCGAGCGAAGGACCGTGGTCGCGGCGGCCGTGTTCCGCGGGACCCAGACCGGACCGGGCGGGCCTGCCGCGCCGACAGGCAAGACCGTCGCATCCGACTATGCCTATGTCATGGCCTTCGACGGCGACCGCATCGCCAGCATGACCAAGATCTGGAACGATGGCCACGCGCTGCGACAGCTGGGCTGGGCATGATGCGCTGGCGGATCCTCGCGCTGCTCTTCGCCGCGCGCGTCGGGCTGGGCTTTCAGTTCCAGACCATGGGCGCGGTCGGCGGGGATCTGACGGATGCCTTCGGGCTCGATAACGCCGACCTGGGGTTCATGATCGGGCTGTTCATGGCGCCGGGTCTGTTCCTCGCCCTTCCGGCGGGGATCATCGGTCGCTTCGCCTCGGACAGAACGTTGGCCGGCTTGGGCCTTGCCGCCCTCGCCGTGGGCAGCCTGATGTCCGCGCTGGCCGCCGGACCGTTCGGCATCGGGGCCGGGCGGGTTCTGTGCGGAGCCGGTTTCCTGTTCACGACCCTCTACTTCACCAAGATGGTGGCCGACTGGTTCGACGGGCGCGAGATCGCCACCGCCATGAGCGTGCTGGTCATGAGCTGGCCCTTCGGCATCGCGATGGGACAGGTCGGTCACACCTGGCTTGCCGATCTACACGGCTGGCGAGCGCCCTTCGTGGTGGCCGCCGCCTGGTGCGCGGTCGCAGCTTTCGCCGTGATCGCCTTCTACAGGACACCGCGGGACCTTCCTTCGCGCCGCGCGGTCCGGATGACGGGCCTGCTGCGGCGCGAATGGGGGCTGATCGTGGCGGCCGGCACGGCCTGGGGCGTCTTCAATGCAGGCTACGTGGTGTATCTGAGTTTCGGGCCCACGCTGCTGGAGGCGCAAGGCATGGGCACGCTGGCCGCCGCGTCGGTCATCAGCGTCGGAAGCTGGGTGATGATCGTCTCAGGGGCCTTCTGCGGGCAATTCGTGGACAGGCGCGGGCGACGCGACATCGTCATCGCTGTCTGCATGGCCGGGGCCATCGTGGCGATGATGCTGCTGTCGGTGCCCGGCGCCGGGCTGACGGCGAGCCTGCTGTTCGGGTTGATCGGCATGGCGCCGGCCGGTGTGATCATGGCCCTGGCCGGCCAGGCCGTGGCGCCCGAGCGGCGGGCCTTCGGGATGGGGATCTTCTTTACCATCTACTACGCGATCATGTCCGCCAGCCCCCCATTGGCCGGGTGGTTGCTGGACCGCACCGGCGCGCCCGAAAACGCAATGGCGTTCGGCGCGGCGCTCTTCGCTGCGGTATTTCCGGCGACGATCGCGTTCCGCCGTCTCAAGATCATCCCGCCGGGAATCCGTCGCGCAGCCTGATGAAGTAGTCGTCACCGCCAACCTGGCCGCCTTTCAAGGCGATCTCAAACGACTGTCCGCTGTTGCGATGGGCCTGGCAGATGGGTGAGCCGGGGCTGTCCGGCAACGGATAGCGCAGGGTAAGCGCGAAGATGTCGAGGGCCGATAGCGCATGGCTCGACGTGTCACCACCCGCGACGCCGACCCGGCCGAGCGAGAACCTGTCGGTGAGCCGGCGGAGCAATCCGCCAAGCGCCAGGCCCACCCGATCCGCGGAGTCCTGTGACACGTCGGGCGAGACTTGCCCAAGTGCAGTATAGAGGATCGGGCTCCGGCCTTCTTTTATGGCAGCGCAGGCGTTCTGAAAGGCCAAGGACAGGGCGGCATCCACGCCCTGCCCCGACGCCAGCGCCGCGAAATCGACCTCGATCCCGGCGAAACCCGCGCTGCAGGCCGCGCGAATCTGACGCTCCGTCGTCGGAGAGCAACTGCCGGAGACGACCGCGATCACCGTCTCGGGCACGAGTGGCGGGATGTCGGCAGCCCCCTGAACCATGCCTTTGGCGGACCAGTGGCCCAGCAGCGCGTATTCCACGCCGGACGACCCGACGATGAACGGGCCGGTTTCTTCCAGCGCGTCTTCGATCAGGGCCCCGGCGTTGATCTGCGACGCAGCATCGTAGACGTCGACGATCGAAACCCGCTCGCCCGCCTGCCGGTTCGCCCGCAGCGCGGCAAGGCCGGTCGTCTTGCGGGTGGCGTCCGGACCCACGCAGCCGATGGGCAGAGACGTCTGCGCGGCAAGGTGCATCCGCAGGTCCGCCTCGGCCATGGGCGTGGCGGGATGGCGGCTCATCACCGGGTGACGGTCGATGCGGTAGACCTGGTCCTGGTAGCTGGCGAACAGGGTGCCGAACATCGTGTAGCGGCGCAGTTGCGGGGCGCCAACTACGAGACTGGCGACCTCCTGCCCGAAGACCTCCAGTCCGATTTCCAGCGCGCGACCGATAGATCCTTTTCGCGGCGCGCTGTCGAAGGTCGAGCATGTCTTGTAGTGGCAATGCCGCGCGCCCAGCCCTTTCAGCCACTCGAAAGCGCCGGGCAGATGGGCGTCCATCCAGTCGGGATCGCGGCTGCGGCTCTCCCCGGCGAGGCCTATGGCCCGGACATCGGGAAACCGCGCAAGCTGATCCGCGGTAGGGATGCGGGTGAAGAGGACAGTCGGAACGCCGTTGCCGGCCAGCGCCTCCATCACGTCGGTCGAGCCGGTGAAGTCGTCCCCGTAATAGGTGAGGTCCAGCATCAGGCCATCCGCTTCCCGAAGGCGGCGATCGCCTGTGCAAGCGCCTCGTTCTGTTGCGCATGGTCGGGCAGGCTGCGGCCCAGGGCGGCGGCCTCGGCGGCCTGCCGCATGCTGGCGACACCAGCACCGATGCCGCCCGGGTGCCCGATGATCCCGCCGCCCGCGCAGATGAGGAAGTCGTCCGAACCCGCCGCGGCGACCGTGCCGGGGACCTGCAGCGCCGTCTGCCCCGAGGAAAAGACCGGCATCGCCTCGAAGGCCGGACCGTCGTCGAACAGCGGCGACAGGACGGCCTTCGCCGAGGCCGTGACGCTGTCATCAGGCTCGGAGAACTTGTTGCCGAGCCCGTTCACGTGCAAGTGGTCCGCCCCGGCGAGCCGCCAGAATTTCTGCCAGGCGACATAGCTGATCCCGATATCCGGCGAGCGTGAGAACAGCCCCCATCCGGCCCGGTGGGCGTGGATCGGCAGGTCGCCGTGGCGCCGCAGCGCCGTCATGCCGGCCAGGCCGATGCAGTGCATCGACACCATCACGCACGTTCCGCCCGCCGCGCGCACGATGTCGTGGCCGCGCCGCATCTCGTCCAGGTCGCCGGTGATGTTGAAGGCGACCATCACCTTCTTGCCGGTCCGGTCGGCGTGATCGTTGACCACGCGCATGACCCGGTCGACACGCTCGGGCAATGGGCAGGCCGGGCCGTTGGCCTGCAATTCGTCGTCCTTGATGAAGTCGATGCCGCCCCGCGCCAGGTCCTCGACCACGTCCGCCGTCTGGTCGGGCGTCAGGCCGACGCTCGGCTTGATGATGGTCCCGATCAGCGGCCCGCTTTCGACACCGCACAGGCGCCGCGTGCCGGCCACGCCGAACGCCGGTCCCGGGCAGGCCGACGCGAACTCGGGCGGGAACGAGACATCCAGCAGCCGCAGCGCCGAGACCTCGGCCAGTTCGAACAGGTTGCCGGCCACGGTCGCCAGGACGTTGGGCAGCGACGGCCCCATCGTCTCGACCGGCCAGGACAGCCGGATGCGGCCCCGCTGGAAAGACTCGCTTTCGATGCGGCACGGCAAGGAGGGCGCCGACCGCGTGTCCAGCAACTCGACCCGCTCGACGACGGCGCCAGACCGGGCGCGGAGGTCATCGGTCTCGCCCGGCAGCTTCAGGAAGGTCCCCGACGATTGTTCACCGGCGATGACCTCGGCCGCCCGCTCGAGCGCGACCGGGCTTTCGAGTTCGTATTCAGCGTAGATCCTGCCCATGGCGCCTGCCCGTCACCTTATCATCTTGTCATACAAGTTGATAAGATTATAAGCGGAGGGAAATCAACCTCTGCCTTCTGGAGACCGAGCATGAAAATCGCACTCATTGGCGCCGGCGGAAAAATGGGCGTTCGCCTGTCCCTGAATCTCGAGGGGTCGTCCTACGACGTGGCCCACGTGGAGGTCAGCGAGGGCGGGCGCGAGCGGCTGAAGGCCGCGGTGGGCGCCGACTGCGTGCCGCAGGCGGAGGCCCTGAAGGACGCGGATGCCGTGATCCTGGCGGTGCCGGACACGATGATCGGCAAGGTCAGCGCGGGGCTGGTGGACGATCTGGCGCCGGGAACCATCGTGGTCATCCTCGACGCGGCCGCCCCCGCCGCCGGACACCTGCCCGAGCGTTCGGACATCACCTATTTCGTGACCCACCCCTGCCATCCGCCGATCTTCAACGACGAGACGGACCCCGCCGCCAAGCGCGACTTCTTCGGCGGCGTCGCCGCACGCCAGGCGATCGTCAGCGCCCTCATGCAGGGACCGGAAGAACACTTCGCCCTGGGCGAGGGCATCGCCAGGACGATCTTCCAGCCGATCCTGCGGTCGCACAGGGTCACGGTGGAGCAGATGGCCATGCTGGAGCCGGGCCTGTCCGAGACGGTCTGCGCCACCCTGCTGGTTGCCATGAAGGACGCGATGGACGAGGTTGTCCGCCGTGGCGTCGACAAGGTCGCCGCGCGCGATTTCCTGCTGGGACACATGAACATTCTCGGCGCGGTCATCATGGAAGAGGTGGACGGCGTCTTCTCCGATGCCTGCAACAAGGCCATCGAGAACGGGTATCCGCGGATCCTGCGCGACGACTGGCTCGGCCTCTTCGAACCCGACGAGATCGCGGACAGCATCCGTCGCATCACCTGAAACGGAGGGAGCCATGAGCGGTTTCGGTCGCCCCCAGAACCCCGGCACCAAGATCGTCCGGACGCGGCTGTCCGACCAGGTGCTCGAACGGCTGCAAGAGCGTATCGCCTCCGGCGTCCTGTCGCCGGGCGAACAGATGCCGTCGGAACGGGAGTTGATGGAGGAGTTCGGCGTCGGCCGTCCCGCCGTGCGCGAGGCGATGCAGCGCCTGCATGACGCGGGGCTGATCTCGGTGTCGCAGGGTGGCCGCGCGCGGGTCAACGAGATCGCCGCCGACACCGCCCTGCGCAGCATGGACGCCGTGGCGCGGATGCTGATCTCGGGTTTTCCGAACTATCTCGATCACCTCAAGGAGGCCCGGATCCGGTTCGAGCTGGGGATGGTCGAAACGGCGGCCGAACGGGCGACGGCCGATGACATCGCGGTGCTGCGGGACAATATCGAGATGCAGCGCTCCAAGATCTCCAGCCCCGACGCGCAGGAATTCATCTACTGCGACATGGATTTCCACCGTCAGATCGCGGAAATCTCGGGCAATCCGATTTACGCAGCCCTGAGCGAGGCGATCCTGACGTGGCTGTCGGCCTACCACGTGCACCTGTTGCGCTGGACGGGAAACGAAACGACCACCCTCGACGAACACAGTGCGATCGTGGATGCGCTTGAAGTCGGTTCGTCCGAGACGGCCAGAGACGCGATGAAAGTCCATCTGGAGCGTTCTTCCGACCTCTACCGTCTTACCGAGTGATTTTCAGCGCGAAGCAGACCGAGCATTGCGCCAGCGCGAATAAGTCGTGGGAGAACGGTTGGCTTCTGTGATGTTGAGCGACTTCTCAACCGCTTGAAAAATCGACCCGAATCAGTCGTCGGACACGCCACCATCGCGCTTGGGCGGCAGCTTCATCCCGGGACCGTGGCATTGCGAGCATCCGCTGCCGTCATGACGGACCAGATGCCAGCAACTGTGGAATCCATAACGGCCTGATCTCCGCTTTTTGAGAACTGCGCCGCCGGTGGTACACTCGCGCCGCATTTCAAAAATCAATTCAGGGAGCGGGTTCATGGCGGACCGACACGTTACGCATGCTTTGCGCGACACGGATGGCGACATCCTTGTCATCGGCAACAGCGAAGAAGGATGGGCGCGGGACGCGCGGTGGGCGATCCAGGATCTCCTGCTCAGGCGTCACAGCTACTTCGTGCACGGAACCGGTGGCAATCGGTTGGACGTGATCGTCGTCGAAGCCCCTTCAGGTCATCACCTGCGGACCCGGCCGGATATTTCCGAAGCCAACAATCTCGACAACCTCGAAAGCTTCCTGCCGCCGGCCTGGGACATTCCCATCACCCATACCGAGATCTTCGCGATCCACGCCTGCCTGGTCCCGCACGGACCGGAAGGGCAGGTCCTGATATTCGGAGGCGACGAGCACGATATGAGCCTGTCGGACATCGGCGCCTGGCGGAATACGCGCGTTTACGACATCGCATCGAACCGGATCCTGAGTAGCGAGTCCCCCGACGTCGATCTGTTCTGCTGCGGTCACGCGTTCCTGTCGAGCGGGCACCCCTTCGTCGCGGGGGGCACCGAGCTATGGCGCGGCCACCATGCCGGCGCGCATGAACAGCCGCGCGATCACTGGGGCGGCGCGCGCGAATCTGCCAGCTACAGTCTCAATTACGAATGGGCCGCACGCTCCGACATGCTGCCTCAGCCAGATCGCGAAGGAAACGTGGGCGGCGGGCGCTGGTATCCCACACTCATCACGCTTCCAAATGGCCGCATCCTCGCAGTCGGGGGGCATCCCAGCATTTCCGACCAGCGTCACGGTGCCTGGATGCCCGAAATCTACGATCCCGTCGCCAACACCTGGAGCTACGTGGGTGGATACTGGATCTACGTCAACTGGCGGGATGTCGAGGTCATCCGCGAGAGGCGCGAGGATGCGGAGGGCAACCCTGTCCTGGACGAAGACGGCGAGGAGATCTTCGATCCGGTGCTCGACGACGATGGCCAGCTTCAGGAGTTGTGGGAGTTCCCGGATGGCCAGGACCGACCCACGACGAACGCCAACCGCTCGGTCAATTATTTGTACTATCCTCGAATCTTCGTGGTTCCCGGCGGCCGTGTATTCCTCGCTTCGCCCAACGACGACTTCAGCCGGTTCTATGATACCGGCACGGGCCTTCTTTCAGGCCCCGAGATCGACCCGCCGGACAATGCGGGCATCCTCTACCGCGAGACCAACCACACCGCCGTCCTTCTACCGCTGTTGCCGGGCGACAACTACCGCCCCCACGTGCTGATGATGAACAACACCGGTAGCTATCGCATTTCCCTGCCGCGCCCCGATCTCGAGGGCGGCACCCCTCTCGAAGATCTTGCCACCGCCGACCCGCCCGAATGGGTCGCGACCGCCCCGCGCGATTGGGACGGCACGCCGCCGCTGCGTCACCACGGAGTCGCGACCCTGCTGCCCACGGGCGAGGTCTTCTTTTCCGGCGGGATCAACGAGGAGGGCGAGGCGGGCCTGAGCAACGAGAACGCGACGCTTCAGGGCGAAGTCTACACCCCCGCGATCGACTGGGAAGCGGACAGGATCGTGGTCCCCGAGGAAGAAGCGGACGGTCCTGCCATCACCGAAAGCTGGCGGACCGTCGCGCCGGCCTCGGTCGTGCGCAATTACCATTCCGTCGCGCTGCTTCTGCCCAACGGACGGGTTCTGACTGCAGGATCCAACGTTGATGGCAGCTCAGGGGGCGACCATCTGAAGGAGTTCCAGATCGAAACCTATTCGCCGCCGTGGTTCTGGGACACGGGCCGCCCGGAGATTGACGACGCGCCGGGCAGCATTTCGTATGGCGAGGAGTTCCATATCGACACGACCGCACGCGACCGCATCGAACGCGCCGCGCTGATGCGCTGCGGAACGGTCACCCACGCATGGGACGGCGACCAGCGCTATGTCGGGCTCGATTTTTCCGTCACGAGCACCGGCCTGCGCCTGACCGCACCGCCCGACGGCACGATCGCGCCGCCCGGGCCCTACATGCTCTGGATCATCGCCGAGGGGGACCTGCCCTGCCAGCAGGCACCCTTCGTGATCCTGAACTGAACGGCATGTCGTGCGGTCCCGTCACGGCAACCGCACCCACGAATCCGTGTCGGACACCCGGCAGACCGGTGCGCATCTATGATAGAATATCGATCTGGCGACCATTGGTCCGGACCATCAAAACAGGGGAGGCGCCGACATGGCCAAGGGGTATCTGATTGCACATATCCGGGTTCACGACAGCGAGGCATTCGAAGAGTTCAAGAAGCTCTCAGGCGCCGCCATCGCGGCCCATAACGGCAAGGTTCTGGTTCGAAACCCCGATCCCGACCATCGGGAGGGCGGCGCACAGGGATTGGCGATCGTGATCGAATTCGAAGACCTTGCATCCGCCCGATCATTCTACGAGTCCGAAGCCTATACCGAGGCGCGGGCCGTGAGAGAGAAGATCGCGGACACGGATCTCATCCTGGTAGAAGGTCTTTGAACAACCGCCTTGCGCTCGCCGTGGCGGCACGTTGGCCCAGCGGTTGCAGGGGTCAGCTCACCCTGCAAAGCGTGTGGATGACCTTTATCTCCTTCCCGAAATCGTCGTTTCCGGGAAGATAGTCCATCGGCTCGCTGATCTCGAGCACGGTCCAGATGCCTTCAGTGGCGATCGCCTCGATGGCCTTGGCGAAGTCGCGTTCCGCCCAGCGGTCGGTCCGCTGGGTGAACGTGACGACGCCGCCGGGGCGTGTGCATCGGCACATGTCGCGCAGCAGATCGGCCGCGTCTTCGATATAGGTCAACACGCCAATGCATGCGGCGGCGGCCACCGCGTTGCCCTCGACAGGCAGCGGAAGCCTTTGCAGATCATGCGCGACCAGCCGCTCGTAGAGATCCAGATCCCCCGCCCGTCGCAAGCTTTCGGCCGAGATATCCAACCCGGTCATCCGGAACGCGCCTTGTCGGGCCATGGCCTGACCGAACAGCCCGGTTCCGCAGCCCACGTCCAGGACGGCGTCGCCCGGTGTCAGGTGGACGGCGAGACGTTCTGCGGCGACAGACGGCGCCTGGTAGTTCCAGGCCTTCAGCGTGTCGTCATAGGTCGCGGCCCAGTCGTCGTAGTAGCCGGACACCGCATGAACATCCGTTGAGCCGTTCCTCAGGTCAAACGACTGCGCACGTTCGGACTTCTCGGATGCCATCTGATGGTCCTACCATTCCAGTTCTCCCGGAGGGTCCCACGCAATCGGCGGGGCCGCAATGTCGATGATCGTGGCTCCGGCGGCTGACAGGCCACCTGACCGGCCGCGCCCATCTGTTCGTCAGGCGCCCGTTCCGTAGGGCCAGATTAGACCAAGGATAAACAGCAGGATGAACATACCCACGAATTTGTAGAGCGTCTTGCGGCCCTTCGAAGCGCCTTCGAATGCCGCGGTGTGATCCACGATCCAAAGAATCAGGAGGACGATCAAGCCCGTCGCGATCATTTGCGGAATATCGAAGACCATGGCGTTTCTACCTTTCTTTGGTATTTCCAATACGGCCGGCCCCGCCGAAGGACCGGCAGAGGACGTAGAGGATGACAAGGTTCAGGGCCGGTGCGAGGACCGCCAGCCACGACCTTGCCCCCTCCGGCGCGCCGCCCGTGAACCAAATCCACGGCAGGCCCAGCGGCATGAGGAAGACGCCCGCGAGAGGATCGCGCGCCTGGCCGAGCAGGCCGAACGTTCCGATCAGGAACAAGGCCAACGCCATGCAATAAAGGGCGCCGAAGAGACCGAGCAGCCATTTGCATATCCCGGCCATCTCGGCGCTCAGTTCGCGTACTCGCTGAACACGGTGTAGCTGCCGTCGTCTTCGATGCGACATCCGTAGCTTGCGCCCGCGACGTTCAATCCGATGAACGGTCGATTTTCGGGGCCGACGCTGATCGGCGCGCGGGCGACAATGGCGGATTGCGGCGCGCCGGTCAGGCGCACGGCTTGCGCGATACACGACTCTTTCATTCCGGGCGGGGTGCTCACCGGGCCAGATATGGGCGGCCCCTCCACGATGCAGCCGGAAAGCACCCCGACGAGAGCAAAAAGTCGAACCGCACGTGACAGGCGTTCGGTCATCCTAAGCTCCTCCATGTTGGCGATGCGGTAAACCGCGATTGGATCAGAGCGCGCCCTCGCTGCCCATGAACATCAGCGACGGGTTGGTGCCGTCGTCGGAGACCAGGCACCGCCAAGGGGCTCCGTTCTCGCCGACACGCATGTAGACGGCAGAGTTTGCTTCCGAAAACTCGGAGCCGACGACCCTGACCCCGCCGGTTGTTTGCGCGCTCAATTGCTGGCGGCAAGCGGCAACTGCGGCGTCGCTTGCACCGAACGACCCCTCGATGAAGGGCGGCGAACTGGACGCGACCGGCATGGACGATCCGCCCGTGTCCTCGACACACCCTGCAAGGGCGAAGAGCGCGACTGAACCGCAAGCGACATTCTGAAAACGGGACATTCTGAAATCCTTTTGCTGTTTCTCATAATTCACGGATGATCGCCGCTATTCGACACCGACGATCACGTTGAACCTTTCAGGCCCTCCCCCCCTGTTGCTGACCTCGATCCTGTGGTCGCCGGATTGCCAAAGCTGCCCGCGATACCCCTTCGCGGCCGTGCCCTCATCCAGCAGGCTTCCATCGGGGTTGAGCAGACGCCACGCCACGCCGGTTCCGGACGATGCAACCCGCAGGTAAAGATCCTGCCCTGCCATGGCCCCGAGCAGGTAGCCGACGCTCGTTTCCGGACCGAGACGCTCGGAGAATTCCGTGCCGGCCGTTCCGGCGCCGAAGCTAATCCGCGTCGCGCCGGACGCACCGGCCGCCGGCGCCGTGGCGCCATGCCCCGATATGTACCGCGCATTGATCCAGCCGCGCTCTTGCATATCCGTCAGCATTTCGATCTGGCACCAGCGCGACTGGCCGCGGGTTTCGCACCCCAGCGCAACGACCCGGTCACCGTTCCCAAGCGCCCCGACGATCGGGCTCCCGGTTCCCGGACCGGCGCGCACGTTCAGAATGTCGTTCGGGGGAACGTGCCAGATGGTCACGACCTCGCCCGATGCGGCGGGCGGTGGTGCCGGGGCCGGGGCGCCCAGCCTCGGCAAGGCCAGGTAGCGGGCCGAGGCCCACCCCCGCAACCCACCGCTCTCGGCCTGGATCTCGCACCATTGCCGACCGTCCGATATCGTGCAGCCGCCGACATTGGCGACGCTGACGCCATTGGCCAGTGTGCCGACCAACCGGGCCGAGGGGCGCGGGGCGTCCCGGATGTTCAGGCGCCCGTTCGCGTCGGACAGGCGCACCACGAAGATATCTTCCTCGGGAAGCAGGTCGGGACCCGACGCGCTGCTCCCCGACGAACCGCCCGAACCGGGTCCGATAAAGACATTGATCGAATAACCCACTGTCCTGTTCGCATCCTTGTCGTTGCCCAGCAGGTACACGCGGATGGCCCAGTCCCCGTCGCGGGGCACGATGACCTCGGCGCGGCGGTCATCATCTTCGCTGCCGATGTAGGGGCCGCCGAAATCCAAGTCCGCCGGAAGAATGTTGAAGAAAGCGCTGCCGTGGCCGTTCGTGCCGGTCGCGGCAAGCGAGACGACCATCTCCTGCCCGCCGCGGGCATTGACGATGTAATCGATGTATTCGTGACCGGTGATCGTGCCGTTGATCTCGGCGCTGGACGCACCGGCGGCGAAACTCACGGCAACACGGTCCTGGGCCGAAAGCGAATGCGTTGCAACAAGCCACAGCGCCAGCGCGCCGGTGACCGCCTGCCGAAGGGAAGTCGATGTCCGGGCGCTCACCATCACGGCGAAACCTCCATCGAATCGTTCCTTTGCCGATGATGATACCACGCAAAACGCTTCCAATTCGGGACTTTCTGCATCGCGATCCGGTGGCGGTCACGTTGCCGTCGCCGGCAGCCGGTTTCGATCATCGGGGCGTTCAAGCGGGACAGGCGCTCCTGCGCGGGCTAACATGGGATGCGCGCATCGGGCACCGCGGGGACGAATGTATGCAGGATCGGATCGACAACCCGTTTCGCGGGCGGGGCCTGCCTGGCCTCGGGCCGCTTCCAATCAGCACGACCGATGGCGTCGCCAGGCTTCTTTCGCGATGCCCTGTTCATAACGAGACCCCGCTGTTCGAGATGCCCGGGCTCGCCCGCCGGGCCGGGGTCGACCGGGTGTCCGTGAAGGACGAACGCCCGCGCATGGGGCTGGGCAGTTTCAAGGCGCTTGGCGCCGCACACGCCATCGCCCGCGCCGCCGCGGAGACTGTCGAGGGGGGCGACTGGGCGCGGGCGCTGGAAGGGCATGTCTTCGTCACCGCGAGCGCGGGGAACCATGGCCTTTCGGTAGCTGCGGGCGCCCGCGTCTTCGGTGCGCGGGCGGTCGTGTTCCTGGCGCGAACCGTGCCCGACAGCTTCGCCGCCGCGCTTGCCGCTAAAGGCGCAGAGCCGGTGAGGGCTGGCGCCACCTACGAGGAGTCGATGGAGGCCGCCGAAAAGGTGGCCACGGACAACGGCTGGACCCTGCTCTCGGACTCGTCCTGGCCGGGCTACACCGATTGGCCCCGGCGGGTCATGGAGGGGTACCTGCAAATGGCGGCCGAAGCGGTCGGGCAGATCGCCGCTCCGCCGACGCACGTTCTGCTTCAGGCCGGGGTCGGGGGCATGGCGGCGGCGGTCGCCGCTCATCTGCGCTTGGTCTGGGGCGATGCTCCGCGGATCGTCATCATCGAACCGGCGACGGCGCCGGCCCTTCTCGACAGCATCCGGGGCGAGCGGGTCGTGACCTCACGGGGCCCGCCCTCCTGCATGGGGCGGCTCGACTGCAAGACGCCATCGCTCATCGCCCTCGCCGGCCTGTCGCGGGATGCCGACCAGTTCGTCACGCTGGCCGATGACGAGGTCGAGGAGGCCATCCGGACGCTGGCCGCCGGGGGGCTCGAGACGTCGCCATCGGGCGGCGCGGGGCTGGCCGCCTTGCTGTGCGGCCTGAAATTGGGACCGGAGGCGCGCGTCCTGGCCTTCGTCACCGAAGGCGCGGTGGATGGCTAGACGCTCCATGACGTTTCGGGCCAGCGAATTCGAGGGCCGCGCCGACCGGCTGCAAAGGCAGATGGCGGAGTGCGACCTCGCCGCAATCCTGCTGACCACGCCCGCCGACATCTTCTACGTCACTGGATTCCTCACGCGCTTTTGGGAGAGCCCAACCCGGCCCTGGTTCGTCGTCGTACCGCGCGCGGGCGACCCCGTGGCGGTGATCCCTTCCATCGGGGCCGACCTGATGGGACAGACCTGGATCGACGACATTCGCACGTGGGACTCTCCCGATCCCGACGACGACGGCGTGACGCTTCTGGCCGATACGCTTGCCGAACTGACCGGACCGGGAGCAGCCATCGGGCTTCCCTCGGGACCCGAGACGCATGTGCGGATGCCCAGAGCGGACCTGTTTCGCCTGGAAGATGCGATCGCGCCGCGCCGTCTGGTCGACGCCACCGCCGCGGTGCAAAGGGTGCGCGAGATCAAGAGCGCGGCCGAGATCGACAAGATCCGCGCCGCCTGCGACGTCGCCGGACGGGCCTTCGATCGCGTGCCGCACTTCGTCCACGCGGGCATGCCCATCGGCGACGTGTTCGGCGCGTTCCAGATCGCGCTCCTGGAGGCAGGCGCCGGCTGGGTCGGCTACATCGCGGGCGCCGCCGGACAGGGCGGCTACGGCAACGTCATCTCGGCCGCCGCCACCGGTCCGCTGGTTCCGGGGGATGTCCTGATGCTCGACACCGGCGTGGTCCGCGACGGGTATTACTGCGATTTCGACAGGAACTTCGCGGTCGGCCCCGCCAGCGCCGACGCTGGCCGCGCCCATCACGCCCTGTGGCGGGCGACCGAAGAGGCGCTGACCGGTATCCGGCCCGGCATGCGGGCCTGCGACATGCACGCGATGCTGGCACGGAGCATCACCCGACACGGGGCGGAACCGGCGGGCGGGCGGCTTGGTCACGGGGTAGGCGTGGCGCTGACCGAGTGGCCCTCGTTCACCGCGCGCGATGAAACCGTGCTGCGCGAGGGCATGGTCCTGGCGATCGAGCCGGGGGCGGTCGTGGCGCCGGGGCGCATCCTGGTGCACGAAGAGAACGTGGTGCTGCGGGCGGATGGCTGCGAGCTTTTGTCGCCGCGCGCGCCAGCCGAGCTGCCGGAGCTGTCCGCATGAAGTTTCGCTACCGTCTGGAGCCGCAGGGGGACGCGCGCACGCTTGGCCTGATCGTCCTTCAGGTGGACGAAACGATCGAACGCGATTTCCGCCGCCTGTTCGATCCCGCAACGCCCCTCCATGTCACGCGCATTGCCTCGGGCGCCGAGCTGACCCCCGATACCATCGCCGCGATGGAGGCCTGCCTGCCCGAGGCGGCTGCCATGCTCCCGCCCGCGGCAGACTTCAAGGTGGTGGCCTATGCCTGCACATCAGGCACCACCCTGATCGGCGCGGACAAGGTGGCCGCACTGGTGAAATCAGGATGCGGGACCGACTCGGTGACCGATCCGCTGACGGCCTCGGTCGCGGCGATGCGCGCGCTGGACGTTGACCGGATCGGGCTGGTCTCGCCCTACATCCCAGCTGTGGCCGAGCCCATTCGCGCGGCTTTCGAGAAAACAGGGATCGATGTGACGCGATCGGTTTCCTTCGGCGAGGAGATCGAATCCCGGGTCGCCCGGATCGACGCGGCCTCGGTCATCGCCGCGGCGCGCCACGTGGCCGAAGGGGTGCGGCCCGGTGCGATCTTCCTCTCATGCACGAACCTGCGCACGCTAGACGTGATACCGGGACTGGAGGTGGAACTCGGCATTCCGGTGGTCAGCAGCAACCTGGCCCTGGCCTGGGACATGGCGCGCCGGGCCGGGCTAGATCTCTCGGGGTCAGTCGCGGCGCGGTTGCTGACGGTGTAGGCGGATCAATCCCGCCCCGCGCTGCTGCAACTCTTGGCCGGCCTGCCCGTTATCCTGGCGTCAAGGAGGGATTGCCATGGCCCCACGTGCCGTCTGGACCGGACAGCTTCGCCTGTCGCTGGTCGCCATTTCCGTCGAGCTCTACGCCGCGACCAGTTCGGGGCCGCGCCTGTCCCTGCGGCAGATCCACAAGCCCAGCGGCAAGCGCGTGCGCTACGAGAAGGTCGTCGAAGGCGTCGGGCCGGTCGACCGCGACGACATCGTGAAGGGCTACGAGACCGATGACGGCGAATACATCCTTCTGGATCCCGACGAGATCGACCAGCTGAAGGTCGAGACGTCCAAGCGGCTGGAGCTGGTGCAGTTCGTGGCGCAGGACGAGATCGCGCCGCTGTACTACGACCGGCCCTATTACATGGTGCCTAAGGACAGCGGGACCGAGGATGCCTATCGCGTGATCCGCGACGCCCTGCGGGCCGAGCGCAAGTCGGGCCTGTGCCAGATCACCCTGCGCGGCAAGGAGCACCTGGCCGCCATCCGGCCCTGCGGCGACGGCCTGCTGCTCGAGACCCTGCGCTATGCCGAGGAAATCCGCGAGGCCGACCCGATGTTCTCGGAGATCTCGGATGACGAGACCGACGAGGACATGCTGGAGCTGGCGACCCAGCTGATCGAGAAGAAGACCAGGCCCTTCGACGCCTCGGCCTATTCCGACAGCTACTACCAGGCGCTACGCGCGTTGATCGAGACCAAGCGCGAGGATGGGGACACCGACCGCATCCTGGCCGATGACGGGGACAGTGGGGGCGGTGAGAACGTGGTCGACCTGATGAGCGCGCTGAAGGCCAGCCTCGACAAGGACGAGAAGGCCAGCGGCGGATCCTCGAAGAAGAAGAAGAGTTCCGGCAAGAAGAAGAAGGCGTCGTGATGGCGGACCGGCTGAAGGACTACAACGACAAGCGCGACTTCCGAAAAACCCGCGAGCCCAAGGGCGTCGTGGGCGAAAGCCGCGAGGACGCCCTGTGGTTCTCGGTGCAGAAGCACGACGCGTCGTCGCTACATTACGATCTGCGGCTCGAATGGGATGGCGCTCTTCTGTCCTGGGCGATTCCGAAAGGCCCGTCGCCCGACCCCGGCGACAAGCGGCTGGCGCAGCGGACCGAGGATCACCCGCTGGACTACGGCGATTTCGAGGGCACGATCCCCGAGGACGAATACGGCGGCGGCACCGTCATGTTGTGGGACCGCGGGACCTGGAGCCCCCGCGGCGACGTCGCGAAGATGCTGGAGAACGGCAATCTCAAGATGGACATCGCGGGCGAGCGGATGCGCGGTGGCTATGCCCTGGTGCGCTTCAAGAAGGGCGGCGACCGCGCGTGGCTGCTTATCAAGGAGAAGGACGGCTATACCGGCGACAGCGGCTCCCTGACCGGGGCCTTCACGACCAGCGTCGCCACCGGCCGCGACATGGAGGCCATCGCCGAGGACGCCGACGCCGACGCCGACGCCGAGGCGATGGTCGGCACCAGTCCCGACCGCGACCGGCGCGCGCCCAGGTTCCGCAAGCCGCAGCTTGCGACCCTGGTCGAGGACGCGCCCGAGGGCGACGACTGGGTGCACGAGACCAAGTTCGACGGCTACCGCGCGCTCGCGTCCATCGGAAAGGGCGGCGTGACGCTCTGGACCCGCAACGGCAAGGACTGGTCCGAGAAGTTCGCCGCGCTCGCGGGGGCGTTCGATCCCCTGCCCTGCGATGCATGCCTGCTGGACGGCGAAGTGATGGCGGCGAAGATCGACGGCTCGCCCTTCTCCTCGCTCCAGCGCGCGCTGTCCGACGGGGGCGACCTGGTGTTCTACTGCTTCGACATCCTGTCTCTGGACGGCACCGACATGACGGGCGAAAGCCAGTCGGACCGGCGCGCGGCGCTCGAGCAGCTGTTCCGCGGCGTCCCGAAGGATGGCCCCCTGCGCGTGACCGACCAGGTCGTGGGCCGCGGCCCCGAGGTGTTCCGGGCCGCCTGCGAACGCGGGGCCGAAGGCATCATCTCGAAGAAACTGTCGGCCGCCTACAAGGGCCGCCGCGTAAAGGCGTGGCGCAAGGTGAAATGCACGAACCGGCAGGAATTCGTCGTCGGCGGCTTCGCCCCGTCCCAGAAGAACCGGCCCTTCGCCTCGCTGCTGGTCGGCGAATACGGGTCCGATGGCGCGCTGCGCTATCGCGGGCGGGTCGGCACCGGGTTCGCGCAGGACGACCTCGACTCCCTGTCCAGCGGCTTCAGCGAGCGAAAGACATCGCCTTTTGCCGAGGTGCCGCGCGATATCGAACGGGACGCCCGATGGGTCACGCCAGACACCGTGATCGAGGTCGAGTTCACCGAGTTCACCGCCGATGGCCACATCCGGCATGGCGCCTATCAGGGCACACGCCATGACAAGGCCGCCGACGCGGTCCGACTAGAGACGCCCGAGCAGGCCGACAGCGCCGGGACGGAAGATGACCGCCGCGGGAAAGTCGCCGGGCAACGCATCAGCTCGCCCGATCGCGAGGTCTTTCCCGGCATGGGCTGCACCAAGCTGGACGTGGCGCGTCACTACGAACGGGTCGGTGAGCGGATGACCGAGATCGCGGGGAACCGTCCGCTGTCGCTGTTGCGTGCACCCAAGGGCATCGGCGGGCAGACCTTCTTCCAGAAGCACGCGGGCGACGGGTTTCCCGACGCGATCCAGGAGATCGAGATCGAAGAGGAGGACGGCGAGACCGCGACCTACATGTATGCCACGCGCCCCGGGTCCTTCGTGGCCGCGGCGCAGATGGGAACGATCGAGTTCCATATCTGGGGCAGCCGGACCGACCGGCTGGAGCGGCCTGACCGCATGGTGTTCGACCTGGATCCCGACGAGGGGCTGGACTGGGACGACACCAGGTCCGCCGCCTTCGACTTGCGCGACCGGCTGGCGGACCTGGGCATCGCGTCCGGCGTTCTGGCGACCGGCGGCAAGGGGCTGCATGTGTGGGTGCCACTTCGGCGGAGCCACGGCTGGGACACGGTGCGCGGATTCACCCAGACCCTGGCCCACGCCATGTCCGACGCCGAGCCCGACCGCTTCACCGCGACCATGTCGAAGTCCAAGCGCAAGGGTCGGATCTTCATCGACTGGTTCCGCAACGCCCGTGGCCAGACGGCCATCGCGCCCTATTCCCTGCGCGCCCGCGACGGGGCCGCGGTGGCGATGCCGGTCACGTGGTCCGAGTTGAAGCGCCTGGACGCGGCCAACGCCTTTTCGATGGGCGACGCCCGCGAGCGGCTCGAAGATCCCTGTCCCTACCTGGATGTGTCACGCGAACTGCAATCCATCACGCAAGACACGGTCGCGCGGCTGGAGGCGTGGCTGGAGGACTAGGCCGACGGATCCGCCCGACCCGGGAGCTTCGAACGAGGAGGCGGGCGTTTCATCAGTCGACCCGCGCCAGGGGAAGCCCCTCGATCGAAACGCAAGTCCCTTCGCCGACCGTGCTGCGGATCTTCAGTGACAGCCCCAGCTCGGCGGCGAAATCACGGGCGCTGGAAAGGCCAAGCCCGTCGCCGTGCACCCCCGCGGCAGCCGATCCTCGGGTATAGTCCTGCTGGATCCGTTCGATTTCTTCGGGGCTCAGACCGGCGCCCGTATCCTGCACCTCGATCGTCGCCGTGTCGCCCTGCATCCGGGCGCGCACCACCACGCCGCCATTCTGGGTATATTTCACCGCGTTCGACACGAGGTTCGACAGGATCCGGATAATAGTCACGGGAACGGTCTCCACGACCAGATCCGACGACTCGTGCGTCAGCGTCAGCCCCTTCGTCGCCGCCTCGTCTGCGAACATGCGCACGGCGTTTTGCAGCAGCAGCGCGACCTCGATGGCCTCGCGGGGGTCCGTCTCGGTGTGGAATTGCCCCTCATCCTCGGACAGGTCATCGGGCCTGGTGTCGTCGACCGTCGCGTTCAGAACCGAGCCGATATAGTCGAGACTGGTCCGCAGGGTCTTGCTGAGCGGGGGGTTGGTCCGCTCGACCTCTCGCACGGCCAGGTGGAGCGAGGTCAGGGGTTGGCGCAGGTCGTGACCGGTCAGCGCCAGGCGGTTGCGATGGGTCTCGGCCAGCGTGCGGCTGCGGTCGGCATCCTTGCGCGCCTTCAGCAGACGCTCTGCCATGGCCTGCCTTTCGCGCGTGGCCTCAAGTTCCTTGCGCAGCGCGCGGTCCCGCTCGCCCCTCAAGCCGAAAGCCTGCCGCGTCATCGCGGCCGCGAAGATCAGCCCGTCCAGCAGCAGCACGAATTGCAGGCCGAACGGGTTGTCATCGAACGGGTCGAAGGCGTCGATCCCCAAGCCGGCCGACAGCAGCCCGAAGGACAGTACCCCGCCGCCGAGGGCAAACAGCCGGCTGCCCGACACCTCGCGTCTCAGGAGGTAGGCCGATACGCCGATGATGCTGCCGATCCAACCAAGGGTGATGGCGGCCGCAAGCACCGCGGGCAGTGATGCCAGGGGATCTTCGATCAGCGGGTCCAGCTCGAACCCCAGGTCCAGGAACCGGGCGGCATCCGCCGGATCCGACAGCACCAGCGTGCCGCCGGCCAGCAGCAGAAGCGCAGCTCCTGCCATGAGACCGGCACGCCGCAACCGTCCAGCGAGCGCCGCACCGGGCAACGCTTCGTCCACGAAGGCCGCCATGAACGACATGTGCGCGGCAAGCTGCACCGCCCCGAACAACCGGCCCAACGCCCCGGCCGGCAGGGCCGGATTCCCGGGAAACGCCCCGTTCAGATATCCGGCATTCACGGCGGCGGCGAGCAGGGTCGCCCCGAGATAGGCCGCGAAATGTCCCGCGGGGCGCGACCGAACCAGCCGGGCAGTGGTCGCGAGGACCGCCAGCAGCAACGCGCCGGCGCCCAGCAGCGCCCCCATGCCCTGTGCGTCCCGGCGCATCGCCCGGTCGAATTCCGCCTCGGGCCGAAGGACGGGATCGGCATCCGCCAGGTCCGCAGGATCGTCGATCCGCACGCGCAGGACCGACGCGCCCCCGGGTGGAAGGACGATCGGCAGGGACGCCACCCTCTTGCTGTCCGCCAGGACCGGGCGACCCGCCGGTCCGCCCACCGGGGGCTGGTCCAGCACGACCTGCGCGCCGTCTTCCCCTTCCATCTCGAAGGTATAGCCGGCCGAAAACGGCCCCTCGAAGTCGATCCGCCAGAGGCCGGGTGCATCGCGCGCGTTGCGCAACCGCACGCAGCCCGACGCGCCCGGCCCGACGGCGGCGTCCGCAAGCGGGGGCGCCGCGTCGCCCGCCGCGCACGGCCCCGCGGCACCGTCCGCAAGGCGCATCACCCGGAACAGGTCCTCGACCGTTTCGCCCGGCTGCAGGGACAGAACCGCCCCCCGGCCCGCGAGACCCGGCCGCGAGTCGTCATCATCGTCCTCGTCCAGAACTTGAACGACGAGCAGCAACAGGGCACTGAAGAACAGCGCCGCCAACAGGATCATGCTCCGGGAGGGTGAGAATGTCACAGCCATGTCCTGCCGCCACCGTGGTTATCGCCGACGATCATGCACTCGTCCGCAACGGATTGAAGAGCATCATTGAGTCTCTCGACGGCGCAAGCGTGGTGGGCGAGGCGCAGGACGGGCTGGAAGCCATCGCCCTGGCGCGGGAGCTTCGGCCCACCCTGCTGCTGCTGGACAGCGGAATGCCCAAGGCGCGCGGCATGGAAGTCTACGGCGAGGTGCGCCGCTGGGTGCCCGAAACGCGCATCGCCGTCGTCACCGGTTTCAATGCCACAGGCGTGCTGGCGGACTGGGTCGCGGCGGGGGTGGACGGGATCTTCCTGAAGACCACGCCCCCCGACGAGATGGCCGAGGGGTTTCGCGTCCTGCTGCAGGGAGAACCCTACGTCGCGCGGGAAGTGCTGATGCGGCTGGAACGCGATGCGGGCAAGCCCGAGCTCAGCCCGCGCGAGCGGCAGGTCCTGCACCTGATCGCGGAAGGATGTTCGAACGCCGCGATCGCCGAGCGGCTGTCGGTCAGCGTCAAGACCGTCGACAACCACCGCACGCGGCTGATGGCGAAACTGGAGGTTCACTCGGTGGCGCAACTTCTGTCCTATGCTCTGAAGGAAGGGCTGCTGAACCCGTCGTCGCAGCTTTGAACGGGGCCGCACCGGGATGCGGGCGTGCGACACGATCCGGGCGGCATGACCTTCAGGTGTCATGCCGCCCGGAATTGGTCGCTCGCTGTTGCCAGCACCGTCTCAGATGATCTCGAAATCGCTGGCCGCCAGGGTGGGCGCGCCTTCCAGGAAAGCGATCAGCGTCTCGCCCCCGTACATCCCGCCGTTGTCGTCGTAGAAGAGCGCCCCGTCGCGGTAGACCATCGAGTTGTCGAACGCGCCCATCATGCCCCACATCCACGGGGCCATCGCGTAATACGAGGGGTTCACATCCATTCCGAAGACCAGGTCGTCCGTGCCGAAGCCGCCGTCGAACCCGAAGAAGACATCGCCGTCCAGTTGGATCTTGTCCGTGCCGGATTGGAAGTCGGTGATGACGTCGACATCGTCCATGTTGTCGAAGACGAACACATCCGCGCCGTCGCCACCCTCCAGCCAGTCGACCCCGTCGCCGCCGTTCAGGGTGTCGTTGCCCTGCCCGCCTTCCAGCGTATCGGCCCCAGCGCCGCCCAGCAGCAGGTCGTTGCCACCGTCGCCCCGCAGCACGTCGTCGCCGCCATTGCCCGCGAGGTCGTCGTCCCCGCCCTGGCCGGACAGCGTGTCCTGGCCGTCCTGTCCGACCAGCCGGTCATCCGTCGCGCGGCCCGTCAGATCGTTGTCGCCGATCCAGCCGAACAGGTTGGTGCTGCCCTCGGCCAGGGTCCAGGTCGCCACGCCATCGGCGATCTTGTCGGTTCCGAAGTCTTCGGTGCGCAGGTCGACCGTCACGTCGTCGAAAGTGACGCTCTCGATCCCGTAGAGGCTATCCCGACCGTCGAGCGCGTAGACGGTCTGGCCATCGACGATCGTCTCCTGCCCGCTGACGACCACGCTGAGCGCATCGTCGACCACCTCGAGGGTCAGCGTGTAGTCCTGCTTGTCGCCGACGAAGATCGCCCGGTCCAGGCCGCCCTCGTCGTCGAAGAGCGTGTCGTTGCCGGTGCCGCCGAAATAGACGTCGTTACCGCTTCCGCCCTTCATGATGTCGGTGTTGATCCCGCCCTTGAGATAGTCGGAACCGCCATAGCCCAGCAGGGTCGCCCCGTCGTAGCTGCCGACATTGGTGATGAAATCGTCGCCGTCGGCGCTGAGGAACGGGTTGTCGCTTTCGCCGCGCTGGTCCGTGGACGACCGCGTGCCGTGGAAGGTGCCGTCGCCGTCGTGCTTCCGGATCATCTGGCCGTCGATCAGGTCGATCACCGGCGCGATCAGTTCGGCGGAGGTCTCGCCCGTGCCGTCCAGCGGCGTGCCCCCGTAAATCGCGTGGGTTATGGCGTCTTCCAGGTAGTTGGAGATGGTGTGGGCCGTATGCGAACCGCTGGTCAGCGTCAGCGGGGCGCCGCCGGTCGCCTCGGCCGGGATGGTCACGGTGGTGCCCGTCGGCACCCAGGCCGTCATCGGCGCACCGGGCGTCGAACCGTGCAGCTGATAGTCGTCCCCGAAAAAGGTCTCGAGGACGGCCTTGATCTTGGCGCCATCCGCATCGCCGTCGACATTGATGGTGTAGGTGGTGATGGTCTTGGACGGAACGCGGTAGGTGCTGCCGCCACCGCCGAAGCTGAAGTTGCCCGCGAACTCGAGGAAGTCGATCAGCGCGCCGTCGTCGGCCCGGGTCCACCATTCATTGTAATCCAGCGTAGTGTCGGTGGCGTAGTAGGTGGTGGTGGACTGCGAGACATCGAGGTCCAGCGCCTGTTCGGCGGCCTCGTCCAGCGCCTGAAGGATCTGGACCCCTTCGATCAGGTTGTCGCGGATCGAGTCGCGGCGATGGCCGCCGTGCTGACGTTCGCCCCCCTGGGTCGAGGCGTCGGGGCCCAGGTATTCACCCTCCGAGAACAGCGCGGCGGACTGGATCTGCACCAGCATCGCGAAGGACACTGCGCTGCCGACCGACAGGACCTCTTCGGGGGTCGGATCGCGGTCCATGATCCCCGTCGCCGTGTTCACCACGTCGTCCAGCCCGTTGAAGGCGTCGCGGATGACCGACTGGATTTCGCTGGGGCCCAGTTCGGGGTAATCCTTGACCCGGTCGAACGCCTGCTTCGACAGTTGCAGCCCGTCGTTCAGGGCCTCGATACGCTGCTGCTCGGCCAGGTCGTCGATCTTGCGACCCAGCTCGGCGATCTCGGCGCTGAGTTCCGCGACCGCGTCGTTCAGGCCGGCGCTGGGGTCGAGGATGTTCTCGATGATGTCCTTCGCGGTCATGCCAGTGCCGATGCCGCTGACCACCACGCCGATGACGTCCGCGACCTTGCCGAAAGTTGTCCAACCCATGATCTTTCCTCCTGTCCGTGGCGCCCCGCGCCTGCTTCGTGATCCGATGCAGACAGGTCTACCGGTGCCCCGGTGGCGGGGGTTATGGGGTGGATCCCTCAATTGGCCCTGCGGCGCGGTCCGACGATCGGCGAGGAGGTCGGAGAAGCCGGTCCCGGGAACCGGCGCGGATCAGCCGGCTTGCCGGGCGATCCACTCGGCCACGAACCGCGCCTCGGCCGAGGCGCGGGGATGGATCTGAAGGTAGAAGGGATGCGGCGACACCAGGTGATCGGGCACCAGCGGGACCAGCGCCTCCTGCTCCAGCAGCGTGCCGATCAGCCGTTCCCAGCCCAGCACGGCGCCGACGCCGTCCTGCGCCAGTTGCAGCGCGATCATGAAGTTGTTCACGGTCGTCCGCTTGCCGGTCTGCGCCTCGACGCCGAAGGCGCCCAGCCAGTCCTTCCACCCGGTCCATTCCACCCGCCGGGTCGTGACATGCACCAGCGGCGCGGCGGCAAGGTCGGCGACCGACGCGACGGCATATCGCCGCGCGAATTCCTTCGAGCCGACCGCGACGATGTTGTCGGTGAAGAGCGTGACATAGGTGCCGTCATCGTCGGGGATCGGGCCGTACCGGATGCTCAGGTCCACGCGATCCTCCATCGGCTCGACGTCGCTGACGACCTGCGAGACGACCGTCTCGGGATGGTGGCTCCAGAAATGCGAGATCTGCGGCGTCAGCCAGAAGGCGCTGACCGCCGTGGTCGCGTGAATGATGACATCCTCGCCTTCGGGGCGGCCGCGGATTTCGCGCACGGCGCCCGAGATCCCTTCGAACCCGCGCTGCACGGCCACGAACAGGAAGGCGCCCGCCTCGGTCAGTTCGACCCCACGGTGCTGGCGACGGAACAACGGCTGCGCCATCTCGGCCTCCAGCGCCTTGATCTGGTGGCTCACGGCGGCGGGCGTCACGTTCAGCTCGGCCGCGGCGGCCTTGAAGCTGTTGTTGCGCGCGGCCGCCTCGAAGCAGCTGAGCGAGGTGAAGGACGGCAGGGCGTAGGGTCGGGACACGGGTCGCTTTTCGCCTTCGGGATGCCGCATGTGCATCAGGTTATCTGATCTCAACCCAAGTTGAGAATTACTGCTATTGAACGTTAGCCCTATTTGCGCCCAACAGGCAAGATCAGGTAAACCGATCCGCCACCGAGGCCGCCCAATGCCGCACGCACTTTCCGACCTTCTGGACCGCCGCCAGCCGGGCTTCTCGCTGGAGCGGCCGTTCTACACCGACCCCGCGATCTACGACGCGGACCTCGAGGATATCTTCTACCGCGAATGGCTCTTTGCCCTGCCCGCCTGCCAGCTGGTCAAGACCGGTTCCTATGTCCGGGTCAGGATCGGCGCCTACGACGTGGTCGTGGTCAAGGGCGCGGACGGCCAGATCCGGGCCTTCCACAACTCCTGCCGCCACCGCGGCTCGATCCTGTGCGCGGCGTCGCAGGGGCAGGTGGCCAAGCTGGTCTGCCCCTATCACCAGTGGACCTACGAGCTGGACGGCCGCCTACTGTGGGCACGGGGCATGGGCGACGATTTCGACGCCGCGAAATGGGGCCTGCGCCCCGTCCACCTGCGCGAGCTGTGCGGGCTGGTCTTCATCTGCCTGGCCGAGACGCCGCCCGATTTCGACGGTTTCGCCGAACTGGCCCGCCCCTATCTCGAGGTGCACGACCTGCACCGCGCCAAGGTGGCCCACACCACGACCATCACCGAGAAGGGCAACTGGAAGCTGGTGTGGGAGAACAACCGCGAATGCTATCACTGCGGCGGCGCGCATCCGTCGCTGTGCCAGTCCTTCCCCATCGACCCCGAGATCGGCGGCGTGACGGCGGATGGCGGCGCCTCGCCCAAGCTTCAGGCGCATTTCGACAAGTGCGCCGCCGCCGGGGCCCCCGCCCAGTTCCGGATGGAGGGCGACGGGCAGTACCGCGTCGCACGGATGCCGCTGAACGAAGGGGCGGTCAGCTATACGCTGACGGGCCAGCCCGCGGTGCGCCGTCCGCTGGGCCGTGTGGCCATCCCCGACGCGGGATCGTTGCTGATGTTCAACTATCCCTCGACCTGGTGCCACTTCCTGCCCGATCACTCGCTGACCTTCCGCGTGACGCCGGTCGGCCCGCAGGAAACCGAGGTGACCACCACGTGGCTGGTGGATCGCGACGCGGTGGAGGGCGTCGATTACGACCTGAAGACCCTGACCGAGGTCTGGCTGCACACCAACGACGAGGACCGCGAGATCGTCGAGGCGAACCAGCAGGGCATCAATTCCCCCGCCTACACCCCCGGCCCTTACAGCAGTCTCGAGGAATCGGGCGTGATCCAGTTCGTGGACTGGTACGCGGCAACCATGGGCCGCGCACGTGGCCCCCGCGCCGTCGCGGCGGAGTGACGCGATGAACACCCACAGCCAGCCCCGCCTCGCCTTCTGGAGCGACGAAGAACCGCTCGAATGCGTCTCGACCCTGCCCGAGGCGCCGAACGTGGTGACCTTCACCTTCCAGGCGCCGTCGGGTGCGCTGTTCTCGTTCAAGCCGGGGCAGTTCGTCACGCTGGAACTGCCGGTGGCCGGCGGGCCCCTGCACCGGACCTACACGATCTCGTCCTCGCCCTCGCGGCCCACCTCGCTGACGACCACCGTCAAGGCGCAGGACGCGTCGCTGGGCACGCGCTGGATGCTCGACCACCTGCGGCCCGGCATGCGGCTGCGCGCGACCGGGCCGGGCGGGACGTTTTCGTACCTGAACCATCCGGCCCAGAAATACCTGTTCATCTCGGCCGGGTCGGGCATCACGCCGATGATGTCGATGACCGCGCATATGTACGATGCCGGGCGCGATCCGGACATCGTCTTCGTCAACTGCGCCCGGCGGCCGTCGGAGATCATCTTCCGCGAGCGGCTGGAGCATATCGCGTCCCGTATCACCGGGATCGAGCTGGCGTGGGTGGTCGAGGGCACGGACCCCTACCAGCCCTGGACCGGCTATCGCGGCACGTTCAACCAGCTGATCCTGGGCCTCGCCGCCCCCGATTACCTGGACCGCGAGGTGTTCTGCTGCGGCCCCGAGCCGTTCATGCAGGCCGTGCGCGAGGCGCTTTACGGTCTCGGCTACGACATGGACCGCTACCACCAGGAAAGCTTCCATGCGCCCCTGCCCGACACCTCGCAGGTGCCCGAAGACGTCACGCTGGACGACGCCGAGATGGCCGAGGTCGAGTTCACGGTCTCAGGCAAGCAGGTGAAGGTCGCGCAGACCGAAACGCTGCTGGCCGCGGCCCGCGCGGCCGGCGCGCTGCTTCCGGCGGGCTGCACCTTCGGGGTCTGCGGGACCTGCAAGGTGAAGAAGGCCGAAGGCCACGTCCACATGGTCCACAATGGCGGCATCACCGACGACGACATCGCGGCGGGATACATCCTCGCCTGCTGCTCCAACCCCATCGGCAAGGTGAAGATCGAGGCATGAACACGCAAACGTCCACCGCGCAGGATCCGCTTTTCCAGCCCTACCAGCTGAAGCACCTGACCCTGAAGAACCGGCTGATGATCTCGTCGCATGAACCGGCCTATCCCGAGGACGGCATGCCGAAGGAGCGCTACCGCGCCTACCATGTGGAGCGGGCGCGTGCGGGCGTCGGCCTGACCATGACCGCCGGGTCGGCCAGCGTGTCGCGCGACAGCCCGCCGGTCTTCAACAACATCCTCGCCTGGAAGGACGAGGTCGTGGACTGGATGAAGGCGCTCACCGACGAATGCCACGACCACGGCTGCGCGGTGATGATCCAGCTTACCCATCTCGGCCGCCGGACGCGCTGGGACAAGGGCGACTGGCTGCCCGTGGTGTCACCGGGGCACGAGCGCGAGCCGTCGCACAAGGCCTTCCCTAAGAAGGCCGAGGACTGGGACATCGCCCGCCTCGTTGCCGACTATGCCTCGGCCGCGCAACGGATGCAGGCCGCGGGCCTCGACGGGATCGAGCTGCAGGCCTACGGCCACCTGATGGACCAGTTCTGGTCGCCGCTCACCAACGATCTCGACGGGCCCTACGGCGGGCCGTCGCTGGACAACCGCCTGCGCTTCACCTTCGACGTGCTGCGCAAGATCCGCGAGGCCTGCGGCCCCGATTTCATCGTCGGCGTGCGCTACACGGGCGACGAGGACTTGGCGGGCGGGCTGACCAACGAGGACGGCCTCGAGATCTCGCGCCGCCTGAAAGACAGCGGGCTGGTGGATTTCCTGAACGTGGTGAAGGGCCATATCGACACCGACGCGGGCCTGACCGACGTGATCCCGGTGCAGGGGATGCGGTCGGCGCCGCACCTGGATTTCGCGGGCGAGATCCGCAAGGCCACGGCCTTCCCGACCTTCCACGCGGCAAAGATCCAGGATGTCGCCACCGCACGCCACGCCATCGGGTCGGGCAAGCTGGACCTTGTCGGCATGACCCGCGCGCACATGGCCGACCCCCATATCGTCGCCAAGATCCAGCGCGGGGACGAGGCGCGCATCCGCCCCTGCGTCGGCGCGAACTACTGCCTCGACCGGATCTACCAAGGCGGCATGGCCCTGTGCGTGCACAACCCCTCCACGGGGCGCGAGCTGGAACAGCCGCACGAAATCGCCAGGGCCGAGACGCCCCGCAAGGTCATGGTCATCGGCGCCGGTCCCGCCGGGCTCGAGGCCGCGCGCGTCGCGGCGGCGCGCGGGCACGACGTCGTGGTGCACGAGGCCGCGAACCAGCCGGGCGGCCAGATCCGCCTGACCGCGCAGACCGAGCGGCGGCGCGAGATGATCCAGATCGTCGACTGGCGCGTGTCCGAGTGCGACCGCGCAGGCGTGCGGTTCCACTACAACAGCTTCGCCGCCCCCGAGGACGTGCTGGCCGATGGCCCCGACGCCGTCATCATCGCCACGGGCGGCCTGCCCCATACCGAGGTGCTGGAGACCGGCGACGACCTGGTCGTCTCGGCCTGGGACATCCTGTCGGGCGACGTGGCGCCCGGCGAGAATGTCCTGATCTACGACGACGCGGGCGACTACCCGGCCCTGCAGGCCGCCGAGCGCATCGCCAGGACCGGCGCGCGGGTCGAGATCGTGACCCGCGACCGCACCATCGTCTCCGAGGTCATGGCGATGTCGCTGACGCCGTCGCTGCGGATCCTGCAGGACCACGACGTGACCTTCACGCCCACCTGGCGCGTGGATGCCGTGAGGCGCGACGGCAACCATCTGGTCGCCACGCTGGGCAGCGACTACGGCGCCTTCACCCGCGAGCGTCGCGTCGACCAGGTCGTGGTCAACCACGGCACCCGGCCGCTGGACGACCTGTATTTCGACCTGCGCGAGGGCTCTAGCAACCGTGGCGAGGTGGACCACGAGGCGCTGATCGCCGGCCGCCCGCAGACCGTGACGCGAAACCCCGACGGACGCTACAAGCTGTTCCGCATCGGCGACGCGGTTGCCGCCCGCAACACGCACGCCGCGATCTACGACGCGCTACGGTTGATACGGTCGCTCTGATGGCGGCGGCACGCCCCGGTGGGCCGACCTTTCCACCGGATGGTGCAACCCTGACCTAGCCCGGTGCCGAATCTGGCGCGGCGGCCTTGTCCCGGGCATCGAATTCCTTCTGGTTGGCGGCCATGGCCAGGGTCTCGGGCGTGGATCCCCGCGCCAGCAGCCTGGCGCGGATGCGGGTCTTGTTCTCGGGGCTGACGGCGGGCGCGGTGGCGATGCGGAGGATGGCGAAGGCGATCAGCAGCGCGTGGGCGCCCCCGGTGACCGCGAACAGGGTGGCCGCCCCGAACGACGTCATGGCGAAACCCGCCACCGTCGGACCGAAGATCGAGCCGATCCCGAAGACCAGCAACAGCCCGCCGCTGACCTGGATGAACGATCCCGGTTCTGCGTGGTCGTTGGCATGGGCCACGATGACCGGATACATGGCGAAGACGGTCGCTCCGAACAGCGCGGCCAGCGCCATCACCACCGGCGGCCCCATGGATCCCAGCGCGATGAAAAGACCGTCGGCGACCAGGGCCAGCAGGCTGACGCCAATCAGGACCTTGCGGCGGTCGAAGCGGTCCGACGCGATCCCCACGGGAATCTGCGACACCGCCCCGGCCAGGATCGGGATGCTGGCGAACAACGCGATCTCGCTCAGGCTCATGCCGATGCGCGCGGCATAAACGGCGGCCAGCGTGCCGAAGGACGCGTTCGACACCCCGACCATCATGACCGCGAAGACGGCGATGGGCGAATTGCGCCACAACGCGCGAAGGTTCAGGGACACCTGGGTCAGCGGCGCTGGCGTGGTCGTCGCGCTGATCGCCGTGGGCAGCAGCGCCATGCAGTAGACGATGGCCGCCAGCGCGAAGAACACGTAGCCGGTCGCGTCGCCCAGCGTCAGGATCAGCTGGCCCGCCGTCGTCGCGGCCAGGTTCACCATCGTGTAGACTCCGAACACCCGCCCGCGCGACGACGCATCGGTGCGTTCGTTCAGCCAGCTTTCCACGATCATCGCGGCGCCCGCGAAACAGAAGCCCGACAGCGCGCGCACCGGGATCCAGACCCACGGCGTGATCAGGATCAGCGACAACAGCACCGCGATGGCCGCGATGGCGCACATGGCGCCGAAGGCCCGGATGTGCCCCACCCGCGCCACCAGCGTCGGCGTTCGCAGGCACCCGACGACATAGCCCAGCGCCCAGCCCGTGCCGAGCAGACCCAGCGATGCGGCGGTAAAGCCCTCGGCCTCGCCCCGGATGGGCAGGATCAGGCTGTTCAGACCACCGGCAAACAGAAGAAAGGCAGAGCCCATCAGCAGGGCGGCAAGCGAGAACAGGCTTCGGATCATGGCGGCACCGTGGCGCGTGTCGGTTTACGGGTCAGGGCGGGTCACGGGGAACCCCTACACGGCTTGGCGCGGCGGGCAAAGGCCCGGCCGGCCTTCACTGCCGATCCGGTCAGCGCCCGGCCGAGATGATTTTCTCGGCGTAGTCGAGCGCCGACAGCATGTTGCCGTGATCCGCCTTCCCGGTCCCCGCGATGTCGAAGGCGGTGCCGTGGTCCACCGAACAGCGGTTGATCGGCAGCCCCAGCGACACGTTCACCGCCGTATCGAAGGCCACCAGCTTGATCGGGATGTGCCCCTGGTCGTGGTACTGCGCGATGACCAGGTCGAAGGCACCACGATAGGCCCGGTGGTAGACCGTGTCGGCGGGCACCGGCCCTTCGACGGCGATACCCTCGTCCCTTGCGGCGGCGACGGCGGGGGCGATGGCCTCGTCATCCTCGTTGCCGAAAAGCCCCCCCTCGCCGCAATGGGGATTGATGCCCGCCACGGCGATGCGCGGCTCGGGGTTGCCCATCTTCTTGAGGTGCGCATTCCCGATGCGGATCGTCTCGAGCACCCTTTCCGTCGTGGCCCGCCCGATGGCCTCGCGCAGGGAGACATGGGTCGAGACGTGCAGCACGCTCAGCTTTTCCGACGCCAGCAGCATCCAGGACGACTTGGAGCCGGTCAGATGCGCCAGCATCCCCGTGTGCCCGTCATAGTGGTGACCCGCCGCGTTCAGCGCCGCCTTGTTGATGGGCGCGGTCACGATGCAGCGCGCCGGATCTTCCAGCGCCAGGTCCACGGCGCGCGAGATGTAGCGGAAGCACGCCTCGCCGCAGGCCGGGTCCTGGACACCGAACCGGCCGGGCAGACCGTCGGTCGCGAGGTGATCGACCTGCAGGCCGTCGCCCTCCGCCCCGACATCGATCACCGGCAGATCGACGCCCGAAACCTCGGCCGCGCGAACCAGCACGTCGCGGTCCCCGATGACGGCCACGCGCCGGCGGAGGTTCGGGTCGCGCTCGGCCAGCGCCTTGACGGTGATCTCGGGGCCGACACCGGCGGGATCGCCCATGGTCAGCAGGATCGGAGCAGTCATTGGGTCTTTCCTTTCGTCTTGGCGGTCCCGGTGTGGGCGTTGCGCCCGCCCGGACCGGCGCATAGCATCAACGGCGTCCGAGTGCCGAGGTTCGCGTGCAAGTTCTCATCATCGCCGACGACCTGACCGGAGCGCTGGACAGCGCCGTCGCCTTCACCGGTGGCGGGCGCAGCGTGGTTGTGGCCCGCGACGTGGCCCGCATTCCCGAGGCGCTGGAGCGTGCGCCGGATGTGCTGTCGGTCAACCTGGCCTGCCGCGAGGGCGACGCCGAAACCGCGCGGGCGCGGATGCGGGCTTGCACCGACCGGCTCGATCTGGGTGCGGTGCCGGTCGTGATCAAGAAAGTGGACTCGCGGCTCAAGGGCCATGTCGGCGTCGAATGCGCCGCGCTGGCCGACGCCATGGCACCCGAGCGGATCGTCGCACTGCCCGCCGTTCCGCAGATGGGGCGGATCCAGAAGGAAGGCGCCGTGACGGGCGACGGCATCGACGCGCCCATCGCGCTGGCGCCGCTGTTCGACCGGCCGGTGACGATCCCCGAGGCCACGACGGACGCGCAGTTGGACACCTGCGTCGCCGCGGAGGGCCGCGTGCTGTGGGTGGGGGCGCGGGGCCTGTGCTTTGCCCTGGCGCGGCGGCTGTTCGGTCCGCTCGATCCGGTAAACGGGCAACTGGCGCATCCGCTGGTCTTCGCCGTCGGCTCGCGCGACCCGATCACCGTTGACCAGGTCGAGGCGCTGCGCGTCTTGCTGCCCATAACCGCATTGCCCGACGGGCGGGCGACCGGGGACGTCCCCGCCGGCGGGACCACCGTCTTCCAGATGACCGAGAGCCGCGCGGGCCGGACGCCGGAGGATGCCGCACGCGATTTCGCCGACGCGGTCGCAGACCACTTGCGCGCCACCCGGCCCGACGGGCTTCTCGCCACCGGGGGCGAGACGGCGCAGGCAATCCTCGACCGGCTGGGCATCGGCGTGCTGCAAGTCCGCGCTGAACTCGCCCCCGGCGTGCCCGTCAGCGAGGCCCACGTGCCATGGGGCACGTTGCAGATCGCCACCAAGTCCGGCGGCTTCGGCGAATCCGACCTGCTGCGACGGATCGCGCGCGGCGCCTAGGGCACGAGCGCCGGTCAAAACCCGACCCGGTCGGCGCCCTTCAGGTCCAGCAACGCGCGCGCCTCGTCCGGGGTGGCGACCTCGAGCCCCAGCGTCTCGATCAGCCGCCGCGCCTTGGCGACCTGCTGGGCGTTGGACGTGGCCGCCTCGCCCGGTCCGATCCAGAGTGAATCCTCGAGCCCGACGCGCACGTGCCCGCCCTGCGCGGCGGCCATGGCGGCGATGTTCATCTGGTTGCGCCCCGCGCCCAGCACCGACCAGCGCCAGTCGTCGCCGAACAGCCGGTCGGCCGTGCGCTTCATGTGCGCCACGTCGTCGGGATGGGCGCCGATCCCGCCCATCAGCCCGAACACCGTCTGGATGAATAGCGGCGGCTTCACCAGCCCCGCATCAAGGAAATACTTCAGGTTATACAGATGCGCGGTGTCGTAGCATTCGAACTCGAACCGGGTGCCGTTCTCCGACAGCGTGGTGATGATCTTCTCGATCTGGCCGAAGGTGTTGTTGAACAGGATGTCCTTGTTGCCCAGGTAGTCCCGCTCCCACTGGTGCTTGAGGTCGGGAAACCGCCCCAGCATCGGAAACAGGCCGAAATTCATCGACCCCATGTTCAGCGACGCGAGTTCCGGCGCGTGGGTGGCGGCGGGTTGCATCCGTTCCTCGACGCTCATGGTGGGCGCGCCGCCGGTGGTGATGTTCACGACCACGTCGCTGCGTTGCTTGATGACCTGAAGGAAGGGGGCGAAGGCCTCGGGCGTCTGGTCGGGGCGGCCGTCCTCGGGGTCGCGGGCGTGCAAGTGGACGATCGACGCGCCCGCCTCGGCCGCGCCCAGCGCCGCCTCGGCGATCTCGTGCGCGGTGACGGGCAGCGCGTCGGACATCGAGGGCGTGTGGATCGCGCCGGTCACGGCGCAGGTCAGGATGACTTTGCGGGAGCTTGGCATGGGCTGTCCTCTTTCGGTTCGGTCGCGCGGCGCGCTAGGAAGGGATGGAAATCAGGGAAGGAATTGAAGATGGACTGGGGAATGACGGGCGCACGGGTGATCGTGACGGGTGGCGCGGCGGGCATCGGCCTGGCCACCGCGCGGGCCTTCGCCGACGCGGGCGCGGTGGTGCATGTCTGCGACATCGACCAGGCGGCGCTGGACGCCCTGCCCGATGGCATCACCGGCACGCGCGCCGACATGGGCGACGCGGTCCAGATCGAGGCCTTCGTCTCGGGCGCCATCGCGGCCATGGGCGGGCTGGACACGCTGGTGAACAACGCCGGCATCGCCGGGCCGACCGCGCCGGTGGACGAAATCGACGATGCCGACTGGGCCGCCACGATCGAGATCTGCCTGACCAGCCAGTTCCGCGCCACCCGCCACGCCGCCGCCGCGCTGCGGGCCAGCGACAACGCGAGCATCGTCAACATCTCGTCCCTGGCGGGACGGCTGGGGTTTGGCCTGCGCACACCCTACGCGGCGGCCAAGTGGGGCGTGATCGGCTTCACCAAGTCGCTGGCCATCGAGATGGGCCCGGACGGGGTGCGCGCCAACGCGATCCTGCCGGGCATCGTGTCGGGTGACCGGCAGGTGCGCGTCCTGACCCAGAAGGCCGAGCGGCAGGGCCGCAGCTTTGCCGAGGTCGAGGCCGACGCCCTGCGCTATACCTCCACCGGCGCCTATGTCGCGCCCGAGGATATCGCCCATCAGGCGCTGTATCTCGCCAGCCCGCTGGGCCGGGCGGTGTCGGGGCAGGCCATTTCGGTTTGCGGCGACACGCAGATGCTGACCTGACCCCGGCACTGCGCCTATCGGTAGATCAGCGTCGGCAGCCACATGGCGATGGCAGGCACGAAGGTCATCAGCAGCAGGCAGGCCACCAGCGGGATCAGGAAGGGCGACGTCGCAACGACACAGCGTTCGAACGGCACGCCCGACACCCGGCTGAGCACGTATAGCACCATGCCCACCGGCGGGGTCAGCAGGCCCAGCATCAGGTTCAGCACCATGATGACCCCGAAATGCACCGGGTCGATCCCCAGTTCGACCGCGACCGGCAGCAGCACGGGCGTCAGGATGGTGATGGCCGCCACCGTTTCCATGAAGCAGCCCACCACCAGCAGCACCAGGTTGATCATCAGCAGGATCACCCAGGGCCGGTCCGACACGCCCAAGAGCAGCGACGCCGCCATTTCGGGCACCCGGTTCGATGTCAGGATCCAGGCGAAGATCGCCGCGCCCGCGACGACGAACAGCACCACCGCCGTCGTCTCGATGGTGTCGAAGCTCACGCGCAGGAACCGCTTCAGCGTCAGCGTGCGATAGACGATCAGGCCCAGGAACATGGCATAGGCGCAGGCGGCCACGGCGGCTTCGGTCGGGGTGAACGCGCCCGACAGGATGCCGCCCACGATGATGACCGGCGTCAGCAGCGACAGGAACGCGCGCTTGAAGGTGATCGCCAGCACGCCCCAGGCGAAGGGCTGGTCGCGCTGGAAACCGTAGCGGCCAGCGAAGAAGAAGATCATCAGCATCAGGCTGAGCGCCATGACGAGGCCCGGGATGAAGCCCGCCGCGAACAGCTGCCCGATCGAGGCGCCCGAGACGACGCCATAGATCACCATGGGCAGGGACGGCGGAATGATCGGCCCGATGGTCGAGGACGCCGCCGTGATGCCGACGGAGAACCCGGGATCGTAGCCCGCATCGCGCATGGCCTTGATCTCGATCGAGCCGAGGCCCCCGGCATCCGCCACCGCGGCGCCGGACATGCCGGCGAAGATCACCGAGGCGCCCACGTTCACGTGGCCCAGGCCGCCGCGCATCCAGCCCACCAGGGCGAGCGCGAAGTTGAAGATCCGTTCGGTGATGCCGGCGGTGTTCATCAGGTTGCCGGCGAGGATGAAGAACGGCACCGCCAGCAACGGGAAGCTGTCCACGCCGTTGATGACGCGGTGCGCCACCACCATCGGCGGCACCGTGCCCGACAGGATGAAGATCGCCGAGGCTCCGGCCAGCGCGACGGCGACCGGCACGCCGATGACCAGCAGGCCGAACAGGATGACGAACATGATTCCGATGGTCATGGCTCAATCGGCTCCCAGGGTTGCGTCTTCGTGGGCGTCGGGGTCGATCAATCGGCTGGTTCCGTCGCGAAGGTGGCGCCAGGTGTTCCAGGCCGCGAACAGGGTCATGCCGAGGAAGCATGCCGCGACGTAGTAATAGACGGTGGATTTCGGGACCTCGATGGACACCATCAGCTGGTTCGTCCGCCCCGCCAGCTGGATACAGAGCCAGGTCATCCCGGCGAAGGCCGCGGTGGTTATGAGGTCGATGACGAGTTGCGCCACGCGGCGCAGCGACCGCGGGATCCAGCGGTAGAAGAATTCGACCGCGATATGGCTGTTCTTGCGCGCGGCCAGCATCGAGCCGGTGAAGGTCACGGCGATCAGCAGGAAGCGTGCGATCTCCTCGGTCCAGCCCAGCGAGTCGTTCAGCACGTAGCGGGTGAAGAACTGCAGGAAGACGACGAAGGCCAGCACCCAGAAGATGACCAGCACCAGGTAATCGAGCCAGGCAATGTCATCGAGATTGATCTCGTCCTCCTCGAAGACGATGGCTTCGGGCTCGTCCGTGTCGCGCTTGTCGGTCATCGCGGTCCCCCTGGCTGGCGTGGCGTCGGTGCTGTCATGCGGGATGCGCGCGCGACCCCGGGCCGCGCGCGCATCCTTCGCCTATGCGAACAGCTTAGCTGTCGGCGCCGATAGCTTGCAGGCGATCGTAGGTTTCCTGGTCCCAGGTCGCCATGTCGCCGTTGTGCATCTCCATCACCGCCTCGCGGAAGGGCGTGATGTCGACCTCGTTCACGTTCACGCCCTGCTCGCGGAACCAATCGGCCAACTCGGCCTCGGCGTCGCGGATCTGGCTTGTCACGCAGTCCGAGGTTTCCTCGATGATCGTGGCCAGCGTTTCCTGGTCGGCCTCGTCGAGGCTACCCCAGGTCGGCCCGCCGACGATGCCCAAAAGGCTGTCGACGATATGGCCGGTCAGGTTGATATCCGTCTGGACCTCGTAGAACTTCTTGGCCTGGATCGTCGGAAGCGGGTTCTCCTGCCCGTCCACCGTGCCCTGCTGAAGCGCGAGGTAGACCTCGGCGAAGGCGATGGGCGTGGGGTTGGCGTCGACCGCGCGCGGGAACATCATGTAGAGCGGCGCATTCGGCACGCGCAACTTCATGCCTTCCATGTCCGCGGGCGTCTGGATCGGCCCGTTCGAGGTCGTGTGCCGGGCGCCGTAGTAGGCCAGCGTGACCGGGTGGTTGCCCGTCGCCTCTTCGTAGCCGTTCAGCATCTCCTGGAACAGGTCGCTGTTGCGGTAGGCATCCCAGTGATCGTAGTCGCGGAACATGAACGGCGCGCCGCCGATGGCGATCGGCCCGTAGGACCGGCCGGCGAAGAGCTGGCCCGTCCAGATGATGTCCACGGTGCCCAGGCCAAGTCCTTCGTTGATGTCGACTTCCTTGCCCAGGGACGAGGCCGGGAAGACCTCGATGCCCAGGCGGTTGTCGGTCTGCTCGGCCAGCTTGTCGCCGGCCTCGACGGCGCAGGTGTGATAGGGCTCGCTCGCCTCGTAGACGTGGGCCCACTTCAGGACGCGGTCCGCATCCTGCGCGAAGGCCGGTGCGGCAACTCCGATGGCGGTGGTGGCCGCCAGTGCAATTCTCATGGTGGTCTTGGTCATTAATCTCTCTCCCTTTTGTTCAATGACCGTTCTAATCCGCCCGGCCGACGTCTTCATCGAGTCCGAGCGGGGCGATTTCGTGCGTGGCGGCAAACTCCGCCAGCTCCTTGATCGTGGTCGGGTCCAGCGTGATCCCGTGCGCGCGGCGGCGACGGCCCTCCTCCCATTCGCGGTCGCCGGCGGCCATGACCGACTGCCCCGGCGCCGCGTCCGACGCGCGGATGGCGGCGCGGTAGCGTGACACGACCCGCTGGAACACGTCGCGCCCCATGAAGGCGTCGGGATCGATGGCCAGGACAAAGGCGCCGAGACCGCGCGGCGTCGACATGTCGTCCGAGACCATCGGCGCGATTTCGCGGCTGAGCGGCGCGTCCGACAGGGCCGACGACAGGATTTCTGAGATCCCCGCAAGCCCGGCGCCCTTGTAGCCGAAGGCCGCCCCGAGCGGGGCCAGCATCTCGGCGATACCGGGCGCGGTGGTGTCAACGCCGTTCGCGTCCGAGGCCGTGCCCTCGGGCAGGGCCTTGTTCAGCGACCGCGACAGCAGCACCTTGTTGTAGGGGATCGCGCTCGTCGCCATGTCCAGGAGCCAAGGCTCCTGACCCGGTCCGGTCGGTGCGGCGAAGGCGATCGGATTGGTGCCGTGGAACCGCTCGGCCCCGCCATGCAGGCGGACGAAGGCATCCGAATTGCACACGGCCAGCCCCGCCATGCCGGCCTCGGCGATGGCGGTTGCATAGGCACCGGCGGCCCCGAAATGCGACGACGCGCGGATGGCGACGGCCCCGACACCGTATTCGCGGGCCAGTTCGATGGCGCGATCGACCGCGGCATACCCGGCGCGCGCCCCGTGGGCATCGTCGGCGTCCAGCACCGCGGCCCCGCCGGTTCCGCGCGGAAAGCTCAGCTTGGGTGTGGTGTTCAGCCGCCCCCCGGCGAAGCCTCGCAGGTAATGGGGCAGCAGCCGGTAGCCGTGGGTGTCGACGCCCAGGCCCGACGCGTGGGCCAGCGCGCGCACGACCGATTCCGTCGTGGCGGCGTCGGCGCCCACTTTCTCCAGCGCGGCGCGGGCGAAGCGTTCCATCTCGGCCAAGCTGACGCGGGGCGGAGCGCCGACCTCGCGGCTCGCGGAGCAGAAATCGGTATAAGCATCCGCATTGTCGCGCACGTGATCGCGCAGCAGGTCTATGGCGCGCTCCAATTCGCCCGCCTGCACGGCGGCGACGATGGCGGTGTGGGTGGCGTGCGACGTCCGGATGCGGTCGCGCTCGCGGGCCAGGCGGGTACGCATGGCCTGGATGCGCGGCGCGAACTGAATGAATGTCTGTTCCAGGTAGCGGTTGCCGCAGTGGCGGAAGATCTCGAGGTGGAATTCGTTGTCCGACCGGCTGAACGCCTCGATATCGTCAGCCTCGAGCGCGGCGGCACCGGCCTGGACCTGGGCATCGAGCGCGGCGGCCAACCCGGCGGCGTCGGACGCCATCGCCATGCGCAGCCCGTCGACCTCGAGCATCTCGCGCAGGTGAGCGAGATCGCCCATGTCCCCCGCGCTCAACTGCATCACGCGGGCCGACCGGTTGGGCGACATCACCACGAGCCCCTCGTAGGCCAGCTCGGACAGCGCCTCGCGGATGGGGCTCTTGCTCATGTTCAGCATCTGAGAAAGCTCGGATTCGCGCAGGACGCGCCCGAAACCGAACTCGTCATAGACGATCTTCTCGCGAATGAGGTCGCGCGCGATCTCGGACAGTTTCTGCCGCCCGGTCGCCTCGCGGCTGTCCAGTGCCATGCTCATTCGAATCCTCCCGACCTCGACGATATATCATATATCACATGACGCAAGGGCAGTGAGTCTGTGGGATCGGAAGCCGGTGGCCGAGCGGCGGACGCCCTACCGACACCGTTCATCGTGGCGATTTCCGCAAGTTAACGCAAGGTTAACGACTGTTCTGGAAAGAGCTAACGCCGGGCTAACGCCGCACTTCGTAGGATGATTCGTGCATTTGGAGGAAAGTGGAAAATTCATTTGAGCACCCAAGGCTTTGATCCATTCATTGAGGACGAACCTGTTGGGAGCGTCATCCGAAGGGCATCCATGGCTCGCCATGGGGCTGATCGGTGGCCCGACCAGCGGGACCATAGCCCCACTTTCCTTCCAAATGCGCCAACGCCTTTCTATGGTTCGCATATGCTGGGCACGTCGCAACCCGTCGCACGACTTCACCTAATCGGCCCGCTGGCGCTGACCGATGCCGATGGCGCGCCGTGCACCCCTCGCGGTCAGAAGGCCTGCGCGCTTCTTGCCCTTCTCGCGCTTGCGCCCCGGCGGCAACGCACGCGCGTGTGGCTACGCGACAAGCTCTGGTCAGACAGCAGCGACCGCAATGCCTCGACCAGCCTGCGGCAGACCATTTTCGAGCTACGGCGCGACCTGGGCGACCTGTTCGACCAGATCCTCGAGGTCGACCGCCAGACGCTTGGCCTGCGCCCTGGCGCGCTCTGGATCGATATTCACGCCGTCGAAGAGAATTCAGCGCTGCTGGCGGCGTCCGGCCTGTCGGCCGAAACGGATTTGCTGGAAGGCATCGACATCGGCGACCCCGAGTTCGAGGATTGGCTGCTGCTGGAGCGGCAAGGCTGGCACGATGCGCGTGAACGGCTGGCCGAACGGGCCGCCCGCGCACCGGCAACGGCCGCCGCGCCCGCGCCGCCGTCCGCAAGCGTCGCGATGCCGAAGGCCGGGCGCATCTCGCTGGGATTGATGCCGCATATCCTGCAAGGCTGCGACGACCAGACGGCCTTCGTCGCAGATCACCTGATGGAGTCGATCGTCCGCAACTTGGGCGAGTTGCATCCGATTGCCGTCTACGATTTCCGCGACGCGGGTGGGCCATCGGACCGGCTGATCGGTGCCGGCGATACCGAGTACTTCCTGCGGGTGCGCACCCTTCAGGTCCACGGCTCGCTGACGCTGACCTTCTTCTTCCATCTGGCCGAGACCATGACCCTGGCCTGGAGCCAGTCGATCCAGGCCGACCGTTCCGAGGTGCTGACCCCCGACAGCCAGATCCTGGCCGGCTTCGTCACCCAGAACGCCGACCGCCTGTCGCGCGAGATCGAGCGGCGCCGGCCCGCGCCCGCGCAGCAAGGCACCTCGACGCTGCTGACCGGCTACACCGCGCTGAACATGATGTTCCGCCTTGACCGCAACGCGCTGCAGAATGCCGAGACGATGCTGGCCGGCGCAAAGGGCAGCGCGGGCGGAGTCCTGATGCCGGCGCTCTCGGCCTATGCCACGAGTTTCCGCGTGGGCGAGAACCTGGGCTCGCTGGCGAAGTCCGGCGAGGACGAGACCCGGGCCATCGTCGCGGACGTGCTGCGCGATTCGCCGTTCAACTCGGTCGCACTGGCCTGTCTCGGGCACGCCGTCGGCTACGTGCTGCGCGACCACGAACAGGCGCGCGGCCTGCTGGAACGCGCCCTGCAACTAAACCCGCACCAGGCGTTCGTGTGGGATCACTACGCGCTGAACCGGATCTACGCGGGAGATTACAAAACGGCGATCGAAGCCGCCCGCCGTGCGGTGTCCATCGGGGCGTACAGTCCGCTCAGCTATACCTACGATACCACCCTCGCCATGGCGGCAACCATGGCCGGCCAAGACGGACAGGCCATCGCCGCGAGCCGCGCTGCCCTGTCGAAGCAGCCGCGCTTTGCGGCGGCCATGCGGTATCTGCTGGTCAACCTCTCCAAGACCGGCCGCGAGGACGAGGCGCGCGAAGTGTTCGAGAACCTGCTGCTGCGCGATCCCGAATTCACCGATCCGGCGGTGCAGAAAGCCCGGTTCCGCATTTCTCAAGCAGACCGCGAGGACGACCTGATCGCCGCGGTCCGACGCATTTCCGGCTGAAGGGGGCTACACATGGGACTTCACGACATTCTTGCGGCGAACCGCTTTACCGTCACGCCGACCGGGCTGCTGCTGAACGAGACCTCGGCGCAGCCGGTCGCTGATCCCGCAACGGCCGCCGGAGGCGGCGGCGCACTTTCGGTGCTGGCTTTGAACCGCAACAGGAACCGTAATCGCAACAGGAACAGAAACCGTAACAGGAACCGCAACCGCAATCGAAACCGGATGCTCGACGCGGCGCCCGACGGCGGGCTGCAGGAGCCGTGGCGGGAACGGCAGAAATTGCACGCGCTGGCCGACCAGTGGATGGCGCTTCCTCTGCCGCCGCCGCCCGGACTTGACGGCCTGCGGCGCGAGGCAGTCGATCTGCTGATCAAGCAGGCGCTGCGCCGCAGTCCCGCCGAGTCCCAGCGCCACGAAGAGATCTACCGCGAAGCCGGGTTGGAGCTGTCGGGTTATCTTCGGCCCCTGGGGATCGAGGAGCTGGGCGACTACGGCGCGACCGAAAGCCTGTTCTACCTGATCCTCGCCCTGACCGACGAGATCGGATTGCGGTACAAGGATCGCTTCGGCGTGCTCCGACCGAACCAGGTCGAGCCGCGGCTGCGCCCATTGCTGCCAAACCCGGCGCACCAGTCGTACCCGTCGAACCATTCGTTCCAGTCGTTCTCGGTCGCGTTCCTGTTCTCGCGCGTGCTGCCGGAACACCCGGCAAGTGCCGAGATGTTCGTGGCCGCGCGCCGCATCGCCGAGAACCGCGAATGGGCCGGGGTGCACTATGCCTCGGACACGGCCGCCGGTTACGCCCTGGCCCGAATGGTTGCGCCGGTGCTGGAACAGGTCTGCGCCGAACAGATGCTGGCCGCCCAGGCGGAGTGGCTGTGATGGATGGATATACCGAAACCGCCGTCCCCGCCGCGCTGCATTACGATGCGCTTTGGCACCTGGTCACCCTTGGCGTGCTGGACGCGGATCATGCCCCGCGCGGCTGGGCGCTGTCCAAGCCCGAGAAACCCACCAAGGTGGTTGTCATCGACACCTCCGCCGCGCCGGACCATCCGAACCTTGTCGACGCGATCGACCGCGACCTGTCGTTGGATTTTTTCTCGGCGCGGCTTGGGTCGTTTCCATACCTGCCAGAGGGGCAGGACCAGATCGGGGCGCTGCCGCTGGACTGGACCACGACGATCGCCGACGGACTGCCACGCAGTTCCGGCTTGCTGGCCGAGCTGGTAGACCGGCTGTCCTCGGGCTCGGCCGCGCACCACCTTGGCGTGCAGCCCTGCGTGTCGCCGATGTTTTCGGCCCATGGCACCAACATCGCCGGGCTGGTCGGCGCCCGCCCCGCCATCGCGCAGCAAGCCCTGCCCGGCGGCGGAACCGCCGACCTGCCCCTGCCCTACAGTGGTGTCGATCCCATGTGCCGGATCATCCAGGTGTCGACTAATTTCGATCCTGCGCCGGAAAGCCTGATCCTCGCGTTCCTCTATGCCGACCTCGTGGGCGCGGATGTTGTCCTGCTGCCCCGGGTGATCGCCGACCCGGTGCGCACCGTGCCGGAACTGGACGACATCAAGATCGGCGACCGCAGTCTTGGCGACATGGTGCGGCAGGTCGCCCCCGTCGAAGGCGAGGCCGACCTCTGGAGCGAACTGGCCGCCCTGATCGTCGCCGTGTCCCACCGTCGCCCGGTGGTGTGCGCGGCGGGGAACGCCGCCGAGGATGGCGGGATCTACCCCGCGAACCTGGCCACGGACCATAACGGGATCATCTCGGTCGGCGCCGTGAACGCCAAGGGTCAGCGCAGCGGCTTCGCCCCCGCGCGCGGGGTCACCGTCGCGGCGCCCAGCAACGACGCCGAGATCTTCGACGCGACCGAGATCCGCCTGGACGAAAGCGCACCGGACTATGACCCCATCGGCGTCCCGGTCGACAACGACAACGCCAAGTATTCGCGGTTCGACGTCATCAGCACCGATGTGCCGGGGCCCGCGGGGTATTCGGGCAGCTCGGTCCCGACGGACCCGGTTGGCGCCCCGATCAGGGAATTCGGATCGTATTTCAGCCGGTTCGGCGGCACGTCAGCGGCCTCGGCCTTGGTGGCCGGATTCCTGTCGTTGGGGATGTCCACCGGTGCGATGACGGGGCGCTCGGGCGTTGAGGCGAAGGGCTGGCTGCTTGGCAAATGCCACGCGGTGGGCGACCCGGATGCGCCACTGTCGATGCCGTGCTGGGACGGTAAACCGACATTCCCGGACGCCTGACCTACCTCGCGACCCGTGAACGAAAAAACGGCCCCCGAGGGGGCCGTTTTGGTGTTCCAGATCAGATCCCGCGGATCATTCGATCGGCAGGGCCACGAACCGCGGTTCGCCGCCGCGGCGGATCAGCAGCAGGATCGACTTGCGGCCGGCCTCCTGCGCGGCTTCGACACGCGCCTCGAGATCCGAGGCGGATGCGACCTTTTCCTGGCCCGCCTCGGTGATGACGTCACCGGCACGGATGCCCTTTTCGAACGCGTCGCTGTCCTCGGAGACCTCGGTCACGGCAAGACCGTCCATGCCGTTCGAGACGCCCAGCTCTTCGCGCATCTCGTCGGTCAGGGGGGCGACGGTGATGCCCAGAAGCTCGGTCTCGGACGGCTCTTCCGCGTCGTCGCTGCTCATTGCAGCGGGCACGGCCTCGGCCTCTTCCCGGCGACCAAGGACGACGGTCAGCTCGACCTCGTCGCCTTCGCGGAACACGGTGACAGGGACCTCGGCGCCGACCGCGGCATCGCCCACGCGGCGGACCAGCTCACGGGTGTCCTCTATGTCATTGCCGTTGAACGACACGATCACGTCGCCCGCTTCCATGCCGGCTTCCATTGCAGGGCCTTCGGGCACGTCGGTGACCAGCGCGCCTTCCGCGGTCTCGAGACCGATGCTTTCCGCGATGTCGTCGGTCACATCCTGGATGCGCACGCCCAGCCAGCCGCGGCGGGTCTCGCCGAACTCTTGCAGCTGTTCGACGACCTTGGTCACCACGTTCGACGACATGGCGAAGCCGATGCCGATGGAGCCGCCGTTGGGCGACAGGATCGCGGTGTTCACGCCGACGACTTCGCCATCCATGTTGAACAGCGGGCCGCCCGAGTTGCCGCGGTTGATGGCGGCGTCGGTCTGGATGTAATCGTCATACGTGCCGCTGAGCGCACGGTTGCGGGCCGACACGATACCGGCCGAGACCGAGAAGCCCTGACCCAGCGGGTTGCCCATGGCCATGACCCAGTCGCCGACCTGCGCCTCGTCGCTGTTGCCGAACGGAACCGGCTGAAGGGGCGCATCGCTGTCGACCTTCAGAAGCGCGATGTCCGTCTTGGGGTCCGTGCCGATCACCTCGGCCGGAAGCTCTTCGCCGTTGAAGAACTCGATATTGATCTCGTCGGCGCCGTCGATGACGTGATTGTTCGTCACGATAAAGCCGTCTTCCGAGATCACGAAGCCCGAGCCCAGCGCCTGGCTGCGGCGCGGACGCTGACCCTCGCCACCGGGGGCGCGGTCCATGAAGTCGCGGAAGAAATCCTCGAAGGGCGAACCCTCGGGGATCTGCGGCGCGGGTCCCGAACGGGCCGCGACGGTGGTGGACGTGGTGATGTTCACGACCGAGTCCGAGATCTGTTCGGCCAGCGGCGCGAAGGTTTCGGGGGTTGCCTTGGCCGTGACCGTCTGGGTCAGAACCAGGGCGCCGCCCAGCATGAGGGCGGACAGCCATTGCCGCATGGTGCTGCGGACGGGCCTGAATGTGATTGCTTGGGACGTCACGCGTCGTCTCTCCTTACGGGTTGAGAATGTCGCCTGTCGCGGGGCCACGGAAAAAGCGGCGGGCCGCGCAAGATGTCATGTGCTTAGAATGTAGGCTGTGATTTGTTCAACACAACGGGCGATGACGCGCTCTCAAAGCAGCGTGACAGATCGTAACATGGCGCCGGCGGACAGTCCGACGGTGCTCAGGCGCCCAGCGACCGTGCCCACGCCACCAGGATCACGCCCAGGGTCAGCGCCCCGAACCCCACCAGGCGGCGCGTCTCGATCGGCATCTGTTTCAGGGCCGCCAGAAGGTCCTCTAGACGCGAAGGGGCCAGTGCGAACACCAGCCCCTCGATAATCAATACAAGGCCTATGGCCAGGAGGATCGTGGCCATCAGTTTGTGGCCGTTTCCCCGGAAGCGTCGTCATCCGTCGTGGCGGGCAGCTCGACCGTGGGGCCGGCACCGGACTCGTCCGTGGACCCGCTTTCATCGAATGCCTCCGACGGCGCGGACGCGACGGCCTGGATGTTCACGTCGCGCGGATTGTCCGACTTGAGGTAGTCGAAGAACTCGCTGTCGGGCGACAGGACCAGCGTCGAATTCTGCCCCTGCAGCGAACGGTCGTAGGCCGTGAGCGAGCGATAGAACTGGAAGAACTCCGGGTCCGATCCGAACGCCTCGGCGAAGATCGCGTTGCGCTCGGCGTCGGCCTCACCGCGGGCGATCTGCGCTTCGCGCTCGGCCTCGGAGACAAGCTCGACCCGGGTCCGGTCGGCCTGCGCGCGGACGCGCTGCGCTGCTTCTTCACCGCGGGCCCGTTCGTCGGTGGCTTCGCGTTCCCGCTCGGCGCGCATCCGGTCGAACGTCGCGGCGAGGTTCTGGTCGGGCAGCGCGGTCTGCTTCAGCCGCACGTCGATCACCTCGAGCCCCAGCGCATTGGCGCGCAGCCGGGCCTGGTCGCGGATCCGCGTCATCAGCGCGGCGCGGTCCGAGGACAGGATCGTGTTCGACGTGACACCGTCCGAACCCAGCACCGCACGAGTCTGGGTGGTCAGGATGGACGCCAGCCGGCTTTCGGCCGAGCGCACGCCGCCCACGCCCACGGCGCGGCGGAACTGCTCGACATCGGCAATGCGGTAACGCGCGAAGGCATCGACCACGAGACGGCGGTCATCGCTGGGCGTGACCTCGATCGGATCGGTGTCCAGCGACAGGATGCGGTCGTCGTAACGCACGACCTCCTGGATGATGGGCAGCTTGAACGCGAGCCCGGGCTCTTCCTTCACGGCGCGGATCTGGCCGAACTGGAGCACAAGCGCCTTTTCACGCTCGTCCACGATGAAGACCGCGCCGCTGATACCAACGAGGGCAAGGGCCGCAAGGGCGAGGGCCACATAGGATTTACGCATCAGTTCGACCCTCCGTTGGTCTGGGTCTGGTTGCCGGAACGGCGGTTCAGATCATTGAGCGGCAGGTAGGGCACGACACCCTGCCCGGTGCCGCCACCGGCCTGTTCATCGAGGATCACCTTGTCGACCCGTCCCAGAACCTGCTCCATCGTTTCAAGATACAGCCGCTTGCGCGTCACTTCGGGTGCCTTCTGGTACTCGCCCAGCACGGCCGTGAAGCGGCTTGCCTCACCCTGCGCCTCGTTGACGGTCTGGGCGCGGTAGGCTTCGGCCTCTTCCAGGATCTGCGCGGACTCACCGCGAGCATCGGCCAGCGCCTGGTTGGCGTAGGCGTCGGCCTGACGCTCAAGCCGGTCGCGCTCCTGCTCGGCGGCCTGCACGTCGCGGAAGGCGTCGATCACCTCGGCGGGCGGGTCGGCTTTGTCGAGGTTCAGACGCACGATGTTCACGCCCGAGTCGTAGCTGTCGAGCGTCGACTGGATCAGCTCCTGCACCGTGTTGGCGATCAGGTCGCGGTCGCGGTTCAGGATCGGCGCCAGCTCGGACTGGGCGATGACCTCGCGCATGGCCGATTCGGAGACGGCGCGGATGGTCGCCTGCGGCTCGGCCAGGTTGAACAAAAACTGGGCGGGGTCGCGGATGTTCCAGACGACCTCGAAGTCGATGTCGACAATGTTCTCGTCGGTGGTCAGCATCAAGCCGTCATCCTGGTTCGATCCGCGGCCGATACCGAGTTCCTCGGTTTGTTCGCGGGTGACCGGGATCACCTCGGCGGTGACGACGGGCCACGGCGCGAAGTTCAGGCCAGGATTGCCGGTCGAGGAATATTCGCCGAGGAACAATTCCACCGACTGCTCTTCGGGGCGGACCGTGTAGAAGCTGGCGAAGAGCCAGAGAGCGATCAGCACGAGCCCGCCGACCACGAAGCCGTTTCGACCCATGCCGGGACCGCCGTCGCCGCCCGAGCCGTTCGGGCGGTTGTTGCCGCCACGGCCGCCCATCAGCACCTTCAGCTGCTGCTGGCCCTTGCGCACGATTTCGTCGATGTCGGGAACTTGCGGTCCATCGCCCGGGCGCCGATTGCCGGGCCGCCGGTCATCGCCGTTTCCGCGATTGCCGCCGCCCGAGCCACCCGAGCCGCCTCCCCAAGGGCCGCCGTTATTGTTCGCCATGCTTGTTGTCGCCTTTTTGTCGATCGTCTTCGGTCGTATGGGTATGGTATCCAATTGGGCAATCGGGGCCAAACTTCAACCCGTTCGGGTCGGCTCGCGCATGGTCACGAGTTCTTCACCGATGGTCGGATGAACCGCGCAAGTTGCGTCGAACTGCTCCTTGGTAAGGCCCGCCTTCACGGCGATGCCGGCCAGCTGGATCATCTCGCCCGCGGCATCTGCGACGATGTGACAGCCCAGCACCACGCGGGTCTCGCGGTCCACCACCAGCTTCAGCAGCGTGCGTTCGGGCCGATCGATGAAGGCGGTCTGCATGGGACGGAACGAGGTGCAGTAGACCTCGATCTCGCGGTCCTCGCGGGCCTCTTCTTCGGTCATGCCGACGGTACCCAGCTCGGGCTGCGTGAACACGGCCGACGGGATCATCTCGTGGTCCACGGGGGTCGGGTTGCCCTTGAACACGGTTTCGGTGAAGGCCATGCCCTCGCGGATGGCGACCGGCGTCAGTTCGACCCGGCCGGTCACGTCGCCGATGGCATAGATCGACGGCACCGAGGTCTGGGAATACTCGTCCACCTCGATATTGCCGGACCGGCCCAGCTTCACGCCCAGATCCTCGAGCCCGAGGCCATCCGTCGACGGCTTGCGGCCGGTGGCGAAGAAGACGTGGTCATAGACGTTCTCGCGCCCCGACGTCGATTTCACCCAGATCTTCTTGCCGGCGGCATCCTCGGTGCGCGACCTGGGGTTCTCGCCCAGAGTGCGGGACATCCCGTCATTGGCGGGCGCCCCCATGGCAGCGTCCGATTGCGTGCCCTTGGGCCGGTGGTCGGCGTTCTCGGCCAGGTCCATCTCGGCGATATTGGTGCCGGTGTGGATGCCGATCCCGCGGTCGCGCATCATCTCGGCCACGAGGCCGCGCGCCTCTTCGTCGAAGCCGCGCAGCACCTGGGCGCCGCGCAGGTACATTTCGACCTCGACCCCAAGCCCGTGCAGGATGCAGGCGAATTCGCAGGCGATATAGCCGCCGCCGACGATCAGGATGCGCTCGGGCAGCTGTTCGAGAAGGAAGATGTCGTTGGACACGAGACCCAGGTCGGCATTCGGCACTTCGGGCCGCACGGGGTGGCCGCCGGTGGCGATCAGGATGTGCTTGGCGGTCTTCGTCCCGCCATCCGCCAGATTCACTGTGTGCGGGTCTGCCAGTGTCGCGCGGCTGTCGTAGATCTCGACCTCCGACTTCTTCAGCATCGAGCGATACACCTCTTCCAGCCGGTTCAGCTCCTTGTGCAGGCGCGTGCGGAAGTCGGGCCAGTCGAAGGCGCCGATGCTGGCGTCCCAGCCGTAGGCCTGCGCGTTGGCAATGGCCTCGGGGTATTCCGAGGCGAAGACCATGATCTTCTTGGGCACGCAGCCGCGGATCACGCAGGTGCCCCCCATGCGGCTTTCCTCGGCCAGGGCCACGCGGGCGCCGGTCGCGGCGGCGGTGCGTGCGGCGCGCACCCCGCCCGAGCCGCCGCCGATCACGAACAGGTCGTAGTCGAATTCAGACATGGTTACTCCGCGCTCAGTCGTTCAGGTCGGAAAAGAGGTTCTCGGTATCGACGAAATCGATCCGGTCCTCCTGCGTGGTGCCATCGTTGATGTCCCGCACCTCGACCCGCCCGTCGCCATGGCCCAGCACCACCACGTCGCAGATGTCGATGAACAGGCCATTCTCGACGACGCCGGGGATCTGGTTGACGACCAGCGCCAGCTGTCGGGCATTGCCTATGCGGTTCAGGTGCAGGTCGAGAATGTGGTTGCCTTCGTCGGTGACGTAGGGCCGTGAACCATCCATGCGCAGGGTCACCTGGTCGCCCAGCACGTCCAGCGCGCTGACGGTTTCCTCGACCAGCGCCTTGGTGGTCTGCCAGCCGAACGGGATCACCTCGACCGGCAGGGGAAAGGCGCCCAGCGTTTCCACGTGCTTGGACTTGTCGGCGATGACGATCATCCGGTCCGACGCGGTGGCGACGATCTTCTCCTGCAGCAGCGCGCCGCCGCCGCCCTTGATGAGGTTCAGTTCGTTGTCGAACTCGTCCGCGCCGTCGATGGTCAGGTCCAGCCACTTGGCCTCGTCCAGCGCGATGACGTCGATGCCGACGCTGCGCGCCAGCTCGGCCGTGCGGGTCGAGGTCGGCACGCCCTTGATGCGCAGGCCGTCCTTCTCCACCATCTCGCCCAGGCAGCGCACCAGCCACGCGGCGGTCGACCCGGTGCCGAGCCCGACGCGCATCCCGTTCTCGACGAAGTCGCAAGCGCGCTTTGCAGCGACGAATTTCGCGGTGTCGATGGGCGAAAGCTGTGCGGACATGGGCGGGACCTCTCGGATGGTTCGCCGGCCTTATAAGCGGTGACGCCCGCCGGGGCCATGGCAAAGCCGCGCCCCCTTGCGCGCTCGGCCCCATGGATCAATCTGGCCGCGTGCCAAATCAGAAGGAGCCGCCATGTTCCTGTCGGTCTTCGAGATGTTCAAGGTGGGGATCGGCCCGTCGTCCTCGCACACCATGGGGCCCATGGTGGCCGCCGCGCGTTTCCTCGACCAGTTGCGCGCGGGGCCGTTCACGCCGGCGTCGGTGGGGGCGGTTCTGCACGGCAGCCTTGCGTTCACCGGCAAGGGCCACGCCACGGACCGGGCGGTGATCCTCGGGCTGGCCGGCTTCACGCCCGAGGACTTCGACGCCGACGCCGCCGAGGCGACCCTGTCCGATATCGCCGCACGCCGCTCCGTCGCGCCCGAGGGGCTGCCGCGCATGGGATTCGATCCCGAGAAGGATCTGCGCTTCGATTATGAGACCGCCCTGCCCGGCCACGCCAACGGCATGGTCCTGCTGGCCCGCGACGCGCAGGGCGACACGCTGGTGCAGCAGGTCTTCTACTCGGTCGGCGGGGGCTTCGTGCTGACCGACCGCGAACTGGCCGAGGGTGCGGATACCGACACCGGACCGCCCGTGCCCTACCCGTTCAAGACCGCCGCACAGATGGTCGAGATGGCCGAGAGCTCGGGCCTTTCCATCGCCGCCATGAAACGCAAGAACGAGCTGTCACGCCGCAGCGGGGGCGATCTGGACCGCGGGCTCGACCGGATATGGCAGGTCATGGCCGCGTGCATCGACCGGGGTCTGACAACCGACGGCACGCTGCCCGGCGGGCTGAACGTGCGGCGGCGCGCGGCGGGCATCTTCGATGCGCTGAAGGCCGAGCACGGGCGCAACCAGGCCACGCCCCACGTCATGCTGGACTGGATGAGCGCCTATGCCATGGCGGTGAACGAGGAGAACGCCGCCGGCGGCCAGGTCGTCACCGCGCCCACCAACGGCGCGGCGGGCGTGGTGCCTGCGACGATCCGCTACTGGCTGGACCACATGCCCGGCGCGTCGCGGCGGCAGGTGCCCGAGTTCCTGCTCACCGCCGCGGCCATAGGCGGACTGGTCAAGCACAACGCCTCGATCTCGGGCGCCGAATGCGGCTGCCAGGCCGAGGTGGGCAGCGCGTCGGCCATGGCGGCCGCGGGGCTGTGCGCCGTGCTGGGCGGCACGCCCCGGCAGATCGAGAACGCGGCCGAAATCGCGTTGGAGCATCACCTGGGCATGACCTGCGACCCCATTCGCGGGCTGGTCCAGGTGCCCTGCATCGAGCGCAACGGGCTTGGCACCATCAAGGCCGTCAGCGCCGCGTCGCTGGCCCTGCGCGGCGACGGTGTGCACCTGGTGCCGCTGGACGCCGCGATCGAGACCATGCGCCAGACCGGCAACGACATGAGCGAGAAGTACAAGGAAACATCCCTGGGCGGCCTCGCGGTGAATGTCCCGAATTGCTAGGCCGTCACCGCCGCGATGGCCTGATCGAGACAGCTGCGCGGCAGCAGCACGATCGGCCCCGGCCCGTCGAAGGACAGCTCGACCGGGCCCAGCGCGCGGTTCGATGTCCCGACGCGGCCCACGGGCGACAGGGTCAGACCGTCGATGGGCCATTCCAGCCCCCGCGACCGCCCGGTGACCGGCGCCAGCGGAAACAACGACACCCGGGTCCCGGGCGCGAGGTCCAGCATCACCCGGCGCGGCGCGGCGAAGATCACGTCCTCGCCGCCCAGCAGAACGCAGGGCGGGCGCAGCCGGACCAGCACCGACAGCGCCGCCAGCATGTGGTCGTGCCGCCCGCCCGTGAATCCCACGCCCAGGATCAGCGGCGCCGAGACCCGGCTCAGCCCCTTCTCGAAATCGGTCGTGTCCTGCTCGTCGACCCGGATGACACTGTCGGGCGGCAGCGCCGCGAGCGCCGTCCCCGAAATCGAATCCATGTCGCCGATGGTCAGCGCCGGCGTGTGACCCGCGGCCAGCGCCACGTCAGCCCCACCGTCCAGCGCTACAAGATCCGGGGCACGGACCAGCGACTCGGCCAAATCAGCCGGATCGGATGCGCCGCCGCCCAACAGGGTCAGGCCCTGCGAAAAAACTCGGGTACTCGCCATTTCCGTTAGATACTGCCATTTTGTTCTCAACGGCCACATTTCGGCCCCGAAAAAATACCGCAACTTTCTTGGTTCTGTTCATTTCTAGGAACCAATGCGTGGTAAACCTTTTCTTGCCTAATCGGAAAGAAAGCGAGACGCCGATGACTGGATCGAACAAAATTCTGACCGTATCCTACGGCACATTCTCGTGCACTCTCGAAGGGTTCGACCAACCCTTCAGCACCATGCAGTCGATCGCCGAGTATTTCCGTGATCTGGCCGCCGAGGACAGGTATTTCGGCGCGGAACCGCCCCAGCCTGACGCGCAGATGCTGCACCAGATCGCCGAGCGCGAAGTGCAGAAGCGGGTCGAGGCGCGCATCGCCAAGAACGGTGTCGTCCTGCGCCAGATGGACCAGGACAGCGCGCTGCCCGCGCCGCTCTCCGCCCCGTCCAAGCCCGCCGCCGCGGCACCGGCCGAGGATTGCACGCCCCCCGCACCGGCCGCCGCCGCATCGGGTGACAGCGTGGCCGACAAGCTCAGCCGCATCCGCGCCGTGGTCGCCAAGGCCCGCGCCGAGGCGCAGAACACGGCCCCCGACGATGGGATCGAGGACGCCGTGGTCAGCGATGACATAGACGCGGCCTTCACCGATGCGTCCGACGAGGACCAAGCAGACGTCGCGACCGAAGAAATGCCGCTGATGGACGACCTCTCGGTTCCGGCCGAGCCCACGGTCGCAGAGGACGAACCGGACGACGCCGAGCAGGAGGCCCGCGCGAAGGCCGAAGCCGAACGTACCGAGGAAGAAGCCCGCGCAAAGGCCGAGGCCGAGCGCGCCGAGGAAAAGGCCCGCGCAAAAGCCGAAGCCGAACGTGCCGAGGAAGAAGCCCACGCGAAAGCCGAAGCCGAGCGCGCCGAGGAAGAAGCCCGCGCAAAGGCCGAAGCCGAGCGCGCCGAGGAAGAAGCCCGCGCGAAAGCCGAAGCCGAGCGCGCCGAGATGGACCGCTTGAAGGCCGAAGCGAGGGAGGCCGAGCTTGCCGCCATCGAGCAGGCCCGCGCCGAGGAAAAAGCCCACGCCCAGGCCGAGCGCGCCAAGGCCAAGGCCGATGCCATCGCGGCCGAGATCGCCGCAATCGAGGCCGCGCAGGACAGCGTCGACGACGCTGACGAACAGGATGCGCTCGAGACCGCCACAGTTGACCTGGATACGTCCGAGACAGATGAAATCGCGATCGAGGACGGCAGCGCCGAGATCGCGATTGATGCCGGAGCCGAAGCCGAGACCCTCGAAGAATGCACCGCGCCCTTGCCGCCGCAGCAGGCGCGTCCCGCCGCGCCCGTCGCACGGGTCATCAAGCTCAAGCGTAGCGATTTCGAGGCTGCTCTGGCCGCCGGCGAGATCGAGGAAATCGAGGACGAGGACGATGCCGGCGACGACCTGACCGCCGAGATCGCCATTGACGACGACGGAACGGATGTTGTTGCGACCGCTTCCGATGAGGATGCCGACGCGGAGCTGCACGACGACGGGGCCGATACCCTGATCGCGGGCTTGATGGACGACGCCGACGACGATCGGTCCGACGATGTGGACGAGACCGAAAACATGTTCTCGGGGGACGCGGACGATCTTGCCGACGAGGAAGAGCACGCCGATGCCACCGGAGACACTTCGGCCAGCGAAGACGACGACCTGTCCGCCGGTATCCGCGACCTGGTCAGCGCATCGGGGCTGGACGCCGAGGACGAGGACGACCTGGTCGCCGAACTGGCCGAGGTAGAACGCGAGGCACGCCGCGCCGAAGCCGGTGAAACCGCCGAAGCCGACGCCCCGTCCGAGCCGCGCCAGATGCGGTCGCTGGATGAACTGATCGCCGAAGAGACCGGCGAGACCTGGGACGAGGACGAAGCGGTCGAAGCCGCCACCGACGAGGACGAGGACCACGCGGACGACCAGGTGGCCGAAGCTGCGCCACAGAACGAAGGCGAAGAGGCCCTGAAGCGGCTGTTGGACAAGACCAACGCGCAGCTCGGCGACGCCGAAGGCAACCGCCGCCGGTCGGCCATCGCCCACCTGAAGGCCGCCGTGGCTGCGACCAAGGCCGACGGCAAGCTGCGCGACAAGCGGCAGGAGGAAGACGCCGAAGCGATCAGCCAGTTCCGGGACGACCTGGCCCAGGTGGTGCGTCCCTCGCGCCCCGCGCCCAAGGCTGACGGGGACCGCACGGGCCGCCCGCAGGCGGATATCCAGAGCCGCCCCGCGCCGCTGGTGCTGGTCTCGGAACAGCGGGTCGACAGCGAGGTGAAGCCGCGCCGGTCGATGACGATCACGCCCAGCCGCCCGCAGCGCGTTTCGGCCGCCCGGCCGGCCACTGCCAAGACCCTGGATGGCGAAAGCTTCCGCGATTTCGCTGCCCGGGTCGGCGCGAAGGAACTACCCGACATGCTCGAGGCCGCGGCGGTCTACGCCAAGATCGTCGAGGGGCAGGAGGGCGTGTCGCGCCCGACCATCCTGCGCCGCGCCGCCAGCGCCGCCGAGGGCGAGATCACCCGCGAGCAGGGTCTGCAAAGCTTCGGCCAGCTGCTGCGCTCGGGCCGGATCCGCAAGGTCGGCAAGGGCCAGTTCGCTGTGGACGACAGCGCCGAGATGATCGAACGCGCCCGCGCCACCGGCAGCTAAGCGAGATACGAACGCAAGAAACGGAAACGGCGCCCCGCGGGGCGCCGTTTTCATTCGAGCTGAGCTTTCTGGCTAGGCCCCGTCATCATCGGGGTCGCGCTGCCCCACGCCCTTGAAGACGTTCTTGAACGGCAGCGCCCAGAGCACGCCGAGGACCAGGTAGACCAGCAGCTCGACGAAGATTGGCGGGCGGCCCAGCCAGGTGATGATGCTCGACGCCACGACGATATAAATCGGCAGCAGAACCAGCAGGATCACCAGCGACCAGCGGCGTTTGGCCTTGTGCGACAGCGCCATGGGGTTAGTCCGCGAAAGGATCTTTGACGAGGATCGTGTCCTCGCGCTCGGGCGAGGTCGACAGCATGGCGACCGGGCAGCCGATCAGCTCTTCCACGCGGCGGACATACTTGATGGCGTTCGCCGGCAGGTCGGCCCAGCTGCGGGCGCCGGCGGTGGTCTCGGACCAGCCCGGCATTTCCTCGTAGATGGGGGTGCAGCGCGCTTGCTTGTCCGACGCGGTGGGCAGGTAGTCCAGCCGTTCGCCATTCAGGTCGTAGCCAACGCAGATCTTCAGCGTGTCGAACCCGTCCAGCACGTCGAGCTTGGTCAGAGCGATGCCCGAGATGCCCGAGATGGCGCAGGTTTGGCGCACCAGGCAGGCATCGAACCAGCCGCAGCGGCGCTTGCGCCCGGTGGTCGTGCCGAACTCGTGGCCCCGCTCGCCCAGCATCTGGCCGTCGGCATCGTGCAGCTCGGTCGGGAACGGGCCCTCGCCCACACGGGTCGTGTAGGCTTTCACGATGCCCAGAACGAAGCCCGCCGCGTGCGGCCCCATGCCGGTGCCGGTGGGCGCCTGACCCGCGATCACGTTCGACGAGGTGACATAGGGGTAGGTGCCGAAATCGATGTCCAGCAGCGCGCCCTGCGCGCCCTCGAACAAGATGCGCTTGCCCTGCGCGCGCTTCTCGCCCAGCACCTTCCAGACCGGCGCGGCGAAGGGCAGGATCTTGGGCGCCACCTCGCGGAGCTTGGCCAGCAGCGCGTCGCGGTCGATGGGCTCGAGCCCGAGCCCGCTGCGCAGGGCATTGTGGTGGACCAGCGCGCGGTCGACGCGCGTCTCAAGGGTCTTGTCATCGGCCAGGTCGGCCACGCGGATCACGCGGCGGCCCACCTTGTCCTCGTAGGCGGGGCCGATGCCACGGCCGGTGGTGCCGATCTTCGCAACGCTCGCCTGGTTCTCGCGCGCGCGATCCAGCTCGCCGTGGAAGGGCAGGATCAGCGGCGTGTTCTCGGCGATCATCAACGTCTCGGGCGTGATTTCGACGCCCTGCGCGCGGATTCCCTCGATCTCGGAAACAAGGTGCCAGGGGTCCAGCACCACGCCGTTGCCGATGACGCTGAGCTTGCCGCGCCGCACCACGCCGGACGGCAGGGCATGCAGCTTGTAGACCTCGCCGTCGATGACCAGCGTGTGGCCGGCGTTGTGTCCACCCTGGAACCGGGCGATCACGTCGGCCCGCTCGGACAGCCAGTCGACGATCTTGCCCTTGCCTTCGTCGCCCCACTGGGCGCCCACCACCACTACGTTGGCCATGTGCCGTATCCTATCATGCGGAAATTGCGTGCCTTCCATACAGACCCCTCGCCGCGTGGGAAACCCGCAATCGCGCGGGGCCGGTTTCTCGGGGTTGCGGGTTCGCGGCTTGGCCTTTAGATACCGCCTGTCCCTGACCGCGAAGGCCTTTGCCCCATGCAAAATATCGTGCTTGTCGTCCACCTGATCCTGGCGCTGTGCCTTATCGGCGTGGTGCTGCTGCAGCGGTCCGAAGGCGGCGGCCTCGGGATGGGCGGCGGTGGCGGCGCGATGTCCGCGCGCGGCGCGGCAACGGCCCTGGGCAAGCTGACCTGGGCGCTGGCCATCGCGTTCATCGCCACCTCGATCACGCTGACGATCATCGCCGCCGATCAGAGCGCCGGAACGTCGGTCATCGACCGTCTGGGCGGCACGTCCGAGACCGAGGACAGCGCTCCCGCACCGTCCCTGCCCGATGGCAGCGGCCTTCTGCCGCCGTCCGCCGGCGATGCGCCCGCCCTGCCGCCCCGCGCGGAATAAGGGCCACATCATCCTGCGTCCCTGTTGCGACGGGTCCGCATACCTTGTAATGCTCAAATCCCGTGATGGGGCGATGTCGGATCGCCCCTTAAGCAGGATTTTTGGCCGATCGGGCCACCAGTCACGGGAGTCGTCGGCACATGGCGCGTTACGTATTCATCACCGGCGGTGTCGTCTCTTCGCTGGGCAAGGGCTTGGCCTCGGCCGCCTTGGGCGCGCTGTTGCAGGCCCGCGGGTTCTCGGTGCGGCTGCGCAAGCTCGACCCCTACCTGAACGTCGATCCCGGCACGATGAGCCCGTTCGAGCATGGCGAGGTCTTCGTCACCGATGACGGCGCCGAGACCGACCTGGACCTGGGTCATTACGAGCGGTTCACCGGCGTCGCCGCGCGCCAGACCGACAGCGTCAGCTCGGGGCGGATCTATTCCTCGGTGCTCGAGAAGGAACGCCGGGGCGACTACCTGGGCAAGACGATCCAGGTCATTCCCCACGTCACAAACGAGATCAAGGACTTCCTGACCATCGGCGCCGACGAGGTCGATTTCATGCTGTGCGAGATCGGCGGCACGGTGGGCGATATCGAAGGCCTGCCCTTCTTCGAGGCCATCCGCCAGTTCGGGCAGGAACGCCCCCGCGGGCAGTGCATCTTCATGCACCTGACCCTGCTGCCCTGGATCGCGGCCAGCGGCGAGCTGAAGACCAAGCCGACCCAGCACTCGGTCAAGGAACTGCGCTCAATCGGCATCGCGCCGGACGTGCTGGTCTGCCGCTCGGAACGGCCCATCCCCGAGAAGGAGCGCGAGAAGCTCGCGCTGTTCTGCAACGTGCGCCCCGACAGCGTGATCGCCGCCTATGACCTGAAGTCGATCTACGAGGCGCCGCTCGCCTATCATCGCGAGGGGCTGGACCAGGCTGTGCTGGACGCCTTCGGCATCTCGCCCGCGCCCAAGCCGACGCTGGACCGCTGGGACGACGTCGCAGACCGCGTGTTCAACCCCGAGGGCGAAGTGCGCGTCGCCATCGTCGGCAAGTACACGCAGCTCGAGGATGCCTATAAATCCATTGCCGAGGCGCTGACCCACGGCGGAATGGCCAACCGGGTGAAGGTCCGCATCGACTGGGTCGATGCCGAGCTGTTCGAGCGCGAGGACCCCGCCCCTTACCTCGAGAATTTCCACGCGATTCTCGTCCCCGGCGGCTTCGGCGAGCGCGGGACCGAGGGAAAGATCCGCGCCGCGCAGTTCGCCCGCGAGCACAAGGTCCCGTATCTGGGGATCTGCCTCGGGATGCAGATGGCCGTGGTCGAGGCCGCGCGCAACCTGGCGGGCATGAAGACCGCCGGCAGCCAGGAATTCGACCACGAGGCGGGCGAGGCCCGGTTCGAGCCGGTGATCTTCCACCTGAAGGAATGGATCAAGGACAACCAGAAGATCGCGCGCGATGTCCTGGACGACAAGGGCGGCACCATGCGGCTGGGCGCCTTCGCCGCCAGCCTGAAGGACGGCTCGAAGGTGGCCGAGATCTACGGCAGTCACCGGATCGAGGAACGCCACCGCCACCGCTACGAGGTGGACATCAAGTACAAGGACGCGCTTGAAAACAGCGGGCTGGTCTTCTCGGGCATGTCGCCCGACGGTCGCCTGCCCGAGATCGTCGAGATCAAGGACCATCCCTGGTATATCGGCGTGCAGTTCCACCCCGAGCTGAAATCCAAGCCCTTCGCGCCGCATCCCCTGTTCGCCGATTTCGTGCGCGCCGCCGTCGAGATGAGCCGCCTGGTCTGACCGCGGCCACCCCGATCACGATTTTCGGGCCGCAGGAACGCGAGCCCCGCGCTGACGTTGTCCCTTCAGATTGCAGCAAGCAAATGGAGAGACGCGATGAGCGAGAACACCATCAAGGGCAAGGTCAAGGACGCGCTCGGCAAGATGAAAGAGGCCGCGGGCGACACCACCGACAATGACAAGCTGAAGGCCGAAGGCCAGGCGGACCAGGTCGAGGGCAAGGCGCAGGAAAGCGCCGGTCACGTCGAAGATGCCGTCGACACCGCGAAGGATTCGGTCACGAGCGATCGCAAGTAAAACAGCGACCGGGGCCGCGCCTTGCGTGGCCCCGCGGTCTGAAACCAAAGGGCGGAACAGGTGTTGGGTCTTCGACCAACTTACGAGGATTCCATGAACGCCCTGATTTCCACAGCGATGATCACCACGACCCTTGCGCTGGCGACCCCTGCCTTCGCGCAGGAAACCGCGCGTCTGCGCGGCGAAGTCACGTCGACCAGCGGCGACACCGTCACGGTGACCACCCAGGGCGGCGACAGCTATGACGTGACCCTGACCGACGACTTCAGCGTTCTGGTCTACGAGTATATCGAGATCGGCGACGTGCGGCAGGGTGATTTCCTGTCGATCCCGTCGACCGAGGGAGAGGATGGCCGCAAGGTCGCCGTCTCGATCAACGTCTTCCCCGAGGCCCTGCGCGGCACGGGGGAAGGCGAAACCGCGTGGGATCTGACCGAGGACAGCCTGATGACCAACGCCACCGTGGGCGAGGTCGTGAACGCGTCGGACGGATCGGTGATCGTGGTCAGCTACAACGGCGAGGATGAGCCGGTGCTCGTCCCCGAAGGCACCCCCATCACCGAGTTCAACATCGCCCCCGACCGCGACCTTTCCGAGGGCGACATGGCGATCCTGTTCGTGACCCAGGAGCCCGACGGCGGGATCAGCGCGAACCTCGCGGGCGTGGCCGAAGACGGGTCACTCCCGCCCGTCTGATCTTGCCCCACCCAAGAAATGCAAAAAGCCGCCCAACCGGGCGGCTTTTTCGTTCGCGGACGATGACCGGATCAGAAATCCAGCGTGATCTGGCGGGTGATACCCACGCGGATGCCGTACTGGTCGCGGTCGCCGGCCTGCACGATCGGGCTGTCGGCGGCGTCGCCGGTCAGACGGTCCCAGGTCACGGCGCCTTCGACGCCCCACTGGTCGTTGATCTCGTAGCTCGCGCCCAGCTCGACACCCGCGCTGAGGATACCACCGTCGGGATCATACGCGGTGAAGCCGCTGGTGCTGGCGGCGGCCTCGGCCGGGGTCACGCCGAAATACACGTCCGAGTACTTGCCGGACCCGACGAAGACGCGCGGCCCGACGCTCAGCGTCAGCCGGTCGCTGGGATGCACCTTGAAGTCGGCCCCAAGCTCACCGACCACGGCCTCGTGCCCGATGACGCCATAGCGCACGTCGGCGAAGGCGTCGAAATTGTAAGAACTGTAGCCCAGGCCAAGGCCCAGCTCGACCGAGGCGTCGATGTCGTTCAGGCCCGTCAGCTCGGGGTTGTCGGCATCGTCACGCTCACCGATGTAGCGGAACGATCCGCGCACGCCCAGGCCATAGCTGGGCGAGCCGTCGGCATTGCCGAACTCACGGCCGAACAGGTTGGCATAGCCCAGGCGGAAGCCGAAATCGGGCCCCACCGAGTAATCGTCGGATCCGAAATAGTCGGGGTTCACCGCGGCGCCGCCGCGCAGCGTGAAAACAAGGTTCGGGGTCGACGGCGCGGGCGCCTGGAACACCGGCTGCGGCTCGGGCGCAGGCAGGCTCAGGTCACCGGCCATGAGGGCCGAGGGGCCCATGGCAAGGGCCAGTACGGGGGCAGCGATTCGCAGCATTGGATCGTCCAAACACACAAGAGTTCTGAACTACCTAGTCCCCGCACCGCGCATTGAACAGGGGCGCGCCGAATTAACACGCGAAAGTGGATGGGCTTGGCCTTCGTGCAACACGCGCCTATCTCAATCCGCATGTTTGCAGATCTTCTCAAGCGCATGACCGCGCCCGAGCCCGCCCCCCTCGCCGATAGCGATTCCCGCCTGGCCCTGGCAGCGCTCCTGGTCCGTCTCGCGCGGGCCGACGGCGACTATGCCGCCGCCGAGATCGCGCGGATCGACCGCACGCTGGCCCATCGCTACGGGCTGACGGACGAGGCCGCGCAATCCCTGCGGGCCGAGGCCGAAACGCTCGAGTCCGAGGCGCCCGACACCGTCCGCTTCACCCGCGCCATAAAGGACAGCGTGGCCTACGAGGATCGCCTGGCCGTGGTCGAGGCGCTGTGGGGTGTCGTGCTGGCCGACGGCCGGCGGGACGAGGACGAGAACGCCTTGATGCGCATGGTGGCCCCCATGCTGGGCGTCAACGACCGCGACAGCAACATGGCGCGCAAGCGCGTCGAGTAACCCCGCGCGGGCCGGGCGTTGCAATCCCGGCGGATTTCCGCCCTACTGCGCCGCGACGCGCAACAGCCCGAGCCCGCCGGACCCCGTGACAGATACCCCCGTTTTCCAGATCCGAGACCTCCACAAGAGCTACGGCGCGCTGGAGGTCCTGAAAGGGGTCGACCTGACCGCGCCGCGCGGCCATGTCGTCTCGCTGATCGGGTCATCGGGGTCGGGCAAGTCCACCCTGCTGCGCTGCGCGAACCTGCTCGAGGACAGCCAGTCCGGCGAGATCTCGTTCGAGGGCGAGCCGGTCAAGTGGCGCGGCACCGGGGCGGACCGCAAGCCCGCCGATCCCCGGCAGGTCACCCGCATCCGCACGAACCTGTCGATGGTGTTCCAGCAATTCAACCTGTGGGCCCATATGACCATCCTCCAAAACGTGATGGAGGCGCCGGTCACCGTGCTGCAACGCGACCGCGCCGAGGTCGAGGAGGCCGCGCGCGGCTATCTCGCCAAGGTGGGCATCGGCGACAAGTGCGACGTCTATCCCGCGCAGCTGTCGGGCGGCCAGCAGCAGCGCGCCGCGATCGCGCGCGCCCTGTGCATGGAGCCGCGCGCGCTCTTGTTCGACGAACCCACCTCGGCGCTCGACCCCGAGCTCGAGCAGGAGGTCATCCGCGTGATCCAGGGGTTGGCCGAGGAAGGCCGCACCATGATCATCGTGACCCACGACATGGGCCTGGCCCGCGACTGCTCGGACCACGTCATCTTCCTGCACCAGGGCCGGATCGAGGAGGAAGGCGCGCCGTCCGAGCTGTTCGGCAACCCAAAAAGCGAACGCCTGCGCGGTTTCCTGTCGTCAACGTCATGACTCGTGGCGCCGAGACCGCGCCGCCGCGTCCGGAGCCCCTGGACAAGGAGGCGCGCCGGGCCTTTCTTCAAATGACCTATGACGAGAAATGCGGCATTGCCGCGCGATGCCGCGACCGGGCCTACCAACTGACCCGCAATTTCGTGCTGGGCGCCTTCGCCATCACCGGGTTCCTGGCGACGAATGCCGACATGGCGCTCGACACCACCCATCGGGCCGCAGGCGGAGCGGCCGTGTTGATCGTCACCGCCCTATGCCTTTTCCTCCTGCACCAATCATACCGGGTCCTCTACGCGATCCTGCAGATCGTTGCGAATCTCGAGCGCGCCGCGGGCTTCCACACGCCCGGGATATATCTCGACGGCCCGCTCTATCCCGTCGAAGCGGGATCGCCGGAGCGACTGGAGCAAGGCGACTACGACCGCCCGACCGAGTACTGGTACAAGACCGTGGTGGGCATCGCGGGGCTTCTCGTATCCATGTCCTTCGCCATTCTCTGAAAATCAGAGTACGCCGATATTCGGCCGACTGTACGCCTCGGGCGCAGAGATGCAGCATCCCGGCCGCCCCTGACCCTTAGGCAACATGCGACCGACCGCATAAATCCTGCCCGATTTGGCCGCGAAAACGGCCCCGCGGGGCAGTTTCCCTTGGGGCACCCTTGCAAAAAACACGCATGCGCCCGATTTTGCGGCGGTCAAGGGCCGACCACAGGCCCGTCGAATCCGATCAATGGGAGATACCCGCATGAAAACCATCCTGACCGCCACCGCCGCGCTTGCGCTTGGCACCGGCATGGCGTTTGCCGCCGAACACAGCGAGACCGTGCGCCTGGGCACCGAGGGCGCCTATGCCCCCTACAACTTCCTCGACGACAACGGCGAAGTCGCCGGCTTCGAGCGTCAACTGGGCGACGAACTCTGCGCGCGGGCCGAGCTGACCTGCGAGTGGGTCACCAACGACTGGGATTCGATCATCCCGAACCTGGTCTCGGGCAACTACGACGCCATCATGGCCGGCATGTCGATCACCGACGAGCGGGACGAGGTCATCGACTTCTCCGATCCCTACACCCAGCCCGATCCGTCGGTCTACGTCTCGACCATGGACGACGTCGATGTCGAGAACGCGGTCGTCGCGGCGCAGTCCGGCACGATCCAGGCCGGCCACGTGGCCTCGATGGAGGGCGCGACCCTGGTCGAATTCGCCACCCCCGAGGAAACCGTCGCCGCCGTGCGCAACGGCGAAGCCGACGCGGTGCTGGCCGACAAGGCGTTCCTGATGCCCATCGTCGAGAACGAATCCGAGCTGTCGGTCGTGGGGGACGATGTCCTGCTGGGCGGCGGCATCGGCATGGGCTTCCGTGAAAGCGACGGCGAACTGCGCGAGAAGTTCAACGCCGCGATCCAGTCCATGAAGGACGACGGGTCGCTGAACGCGCTGATCGAGGAATGGCTGCCCGACGGCGCGACGTTCTAAGATTGCCTCGCCCCCGGGCGCGCCATGGCTGCGCCCGGGGCATGACCGCGCCCCGACCGGGCGCCCGGCCCAGCGGGACGTCGACATGCACCGAAGCCCCACATCCCACAGCCCCGCCGCCGGACCGGCGCCGCACCACGGGCCCCGCTGAGCATGTTCGCCTACTGCACCGACCCCGCATCGCTTGACGGCCTGGCCTGGCTGGCCTGCTACCTGACCACCGGCAAGCACATGGCGTTCTACGCCTCGTTCGGCACGGTCATGCTGTTGCTGGCCATCACCGCGCCCACCGCGCTCCTGTTCGGCTTCGGCGGCGCCGTTGCGGCCCGTGCCCGCTTCCTGCCGCTGCGCATGCTAGGCAAGACCTATATCGCGATCGTCCGGTCCGTGCCCGACATCGCCTTCTTCCTGTTCTTCGTGATCGCGCTGGACCAGGGGCTGGAATACCTGCGCCTGCTGGCGCTCTGCCCCGATTGGGACCAGCCGGTGCGACAGGGCAACGATTTCGTGGTGTGCAGCGCCGCCAAGCTGCCCTCGAACAGCGCCCCGCAATGGGTGCACGAGGTCTATGGCTTCCTGCTGGCCATGTTCACCTTCGCCATCGTCTTCGGCGCCTTCGCCGCCAACGTGCTGTTCGGCGCGATGATGGCGGTGCCGCGCGCGCAGATCGAAACCGCCGAGGCCTACGGCATGACCCGCGCCCAGACCTTCCGGCGCATCCTGGTGCCGCAGATGTGGGTCTACGCCCTGCCCGGCCTGTCGAACCTGTGGATGGTCCTGGTCAAGGCGACGCCGCTTCTGTTCCTGCTGGGGGTCGAGGATATCGTCTACTGGGCGCGCGAGCTCGGCGGGTCGGTCACGCCGCGCTTCTCGGACTATCCCCACGGCGACTGGCGCGTCTGGTACTTCTTGGCGCTGCTGGTCTTCTACCTGCTGCTGACCCGCGTGTCCGAGATCGTGCTGGAACGGCTGATGAAACGGTTGACCTTCGGCCAGGCCACCACCGGGGGGATGGCGGCATGAGCTGCGTCGAGACCATCGCCGACTACGCCCTGCGCTCGATCGGCTTCGGCGAACGGCTGCTCCCGCGCGAGGGATACACCCTCTGTCAGCAATTCACCCTGATCGGCTCGGGGATGATCTGGAACATCTATTTCGGCGTGCTGGCGCTCTGCTCGGGCTTCGTGCTGGCCGTGGCGCTGGCGGTGGGCAAGGCGTCGGCCAACCCGCTGTTTCGCAAGCCGGCCGAATGGGTCATCTTCGTCTTCCGTGGCTCGCCGCTCTTCATCCAGTTCTTCTTCGCCTACCTGCTCTTTCTCAGCCTCAAGAACAGCTACCCGTTCTTCGGTGCCTTCACCGCTGCCTGGGCCGGGGCGCTGGTTGTGCTTTTCCTGAACACCGCCGCCTACTCGGGCGAGATCTTCTACGGCGCGCTGCGCTCGATCCCCCGGGGCGACATGGAGGCGGCCGAGGCCTACGGCATCACCGGCTGGAACAAGTTCCGGCGCATCACCTTCCCCACGATGCTGCGCCTGGCCTGGCCCGCCTACACGAACGAGGCGATCTTCCTGTTTCACGCCACCACGCTTGTCTTCTTCTCGGGCTTCCCTGCGTGGCAGCAACGGGGCGACGCGCTCTATTACGCGAACTACTTCGCCGACAAGACCTTCAACCCGTTCGTGCCCTACCCGATCCTGGCCTTCTACTTCATCCTGCTGACCCTGAGCGTGGTGGGGCTGTTCGCGCTGGCCTCGCGCCGCCTGAACCGCCACCTGCCGCGCGAGGCCCGGCAGAAACTGCGCCTGCGTCCGAATTTCCTGCGCTGACGCCGGGCGCCCCGCGCGTCTGCCGCATCACTGGTCCTCAAATACTCCGGGGTCCGGGGCAGAGCCCCGGTCCGACGCTCAATCGCCCAGCACCGCGCCCGGGTTCATGATGCCCGCCGGGTCCAGCGCGTCCTTGATCGCGCGCATGGCGGCCAGCTTGGCCGGATCGCCGTAGCGGCGCATCTGCTCGACCTTCAGCCGCCCGACGCCGTGCTCGGCCGAGAACGATCCGCCGCGCTCGGCCACCGCGTCGTCGACGATCCGGCGCAGGTCCGCCGCGCGGTCGCGATACTCGGCCTTCGACCGGCCCTCGGGCGGGAACAGGTTGAAATGCAGGTTGCCGTCGCCCAGGTGCCCGAAGCAGTTGATGCGCAGCTCGGCCGCGGCGTGCAGACGTGCCCCGCACGCCTCGATGAAGCCCGGCACCTCGGACAAGGGCAGCGAGATGTCGTTCGACGCGATCGCGCCGGTGCGCTTGTTGGCCTCGGGGATTGTCTCGCGCACGGCCCAGAGCTCGTGGCGCTGCGCCTCGGACTGGGCGATGACACCGTCACTGACCTCGCCCGCCTCGAACCCGGCCTCGAACAGCCGTTCCAGCTGGCACGCCGGATCGCCCCCCTCGGGCAGGCCGAGATCCACGAGGACGCACCAGTCGGGGATATCGTCGAAGGGCTGGCGCACCGGCAGCGCGTGGTCGCGCAGGAACCGCAGCCCCTGCCCCGAGATCAGCTCGAACGCCGACACGCCGCCCATGGCCTGCGCCCGCGCCAGCAGCGACAGCGCCGCGCGGGGGCCATCCACCACCAGCATCGCCGTGCCCTCGGCGCCCGGCTGCGGGAACAGCCGCAGGCTGGCCGCCGTGATGACGCCCAGCGTCCCCTCGGCGCCGATCAGGAGGTTGCGCAGGTCGTAGCCGGTATTGTCCTTCCTCAGCCGCCGCAGCCCGTGCAGGATCGACCCGTCCGGCAGCACGGCCTCCAGCCCCAGGCAAAGATCGCGCGCGTTGCCATAGCGCAGGACGTTCACGCCGCCCGCGTTGGTGGCCAGCAACCCGCCCATGCGCGCCGTTCCTTCCGAGGCCAGCGACAGCGGGAACAGCCGCCCGGCGTCGCGCGCTGCCGCCTGCACGTCGGCCAGGATCGCGCCCGCCTCGGCCACCAGCACGTTCTCATCGGGATACACGGCGCGGATGGCGCGCATCCGTTCGAGGCTCAGCAGGATCGGCGCGGCGTTCGGCAGGGTCTGGCCGCCGACAAGGCCGGTGCCGCCACCCCAGGGGACCACCGCAACGCCGTGATCGCGGGCGAAGCAGATGACTTTCGCCACCTCTTCTGTGTCGCGCGGCGCGACGACGGCGCCCGCGCTGCCACGCCACGTGCCCCGCGGCTCGCTCAGGTAGGCGTCCGAGACTTCGCGCAGCGCGCCGTCGGAAAGCTGCCCAGCCAGCGCGTCGCGCAGATCGGGCGTCAGGGGACCACCGGTCATTCTGCGCCGAGGAAGGACGGTCGCAGGACCACCACCGTCGGCCGGTCGGGAAGGTTTCGCAGGCTGACCTCCATGGACGAGGTGTCGCGCAGATCCACGTCGAAGTCCTGCGAGATATCGTCGAGGAAGCGGCCCAGGGTCATCGGCCCGAACCAGTGCATGGGGATCACGACCGAGGATCTCAGCCGCTTCAGCGTCTCGACCATCGTGGGCAGGTCCAGCGTCATGCCGCCATCGACGGCCGCCATCACCACGTCCAGCCGGCCCAGCGCGGCAAATTGCGCATCGTCGGGCTTGTGATGCAAGTGACCAAGGTGGCCGATGCAAAGGCCCCCGACCTCGAACACGAAGATCGAGTTGCCGAATTTCTCGACCCCGGTGCCGCGGCGGATGTCGGTGGGCACGTTACGCACCCGCATCTCGCCCAGCATCATGTCGTGCAGGTTCGGCTCGAGGCTGTCGCCCCAGCCCTCCAGCAGGTTGGGGATGCGCGGGTCGGGCCGGACGGTCCAGTGGCTGGAATGGGCGTGGTTCATGGTCGCCACGTCGGGCACCAGGTCCACGCCGCCGATGAACCCGTTGTAATCTGTCACCGCCGAGGTCCCGTCGGGCGCCTGGATCAGGAACATGGAATGATCGATATAGGTCAGCCGCACGGTATAGGGGTCGCCGATCGGTTCGCGCCAGCTGGCCTTGTGCAGGTACTCGATCCCCGGCGCCGCGTCGGCGATGGCGATGCAGTGGCTGGGCATGCGGTCCTGTGCGGCCGCCAGGGACGGCACGGCAAGGGCGATCAGGGCAAGTGAAAGAAGTTTTCGCAAGGTGGTCTCCCCTTCCTGAGGTTCCGCAACGTTAGCACGCCCGGCGCACAGGTCACCCGGTAGCGGCCTTGCCTGCCGCTTCACAATCGCGCGGGCGGATCGGCGGGCGCTTCACGGCGCCACCAGGATCTCGCCCACCACTTCGATCCCGTCCTCGCCCTCGCGGATCAGCAGGACCTCGCCCGAGCGGGTGCTCTGGCCGGTGAGGTCGCGGATGTTCACCTGGTGGCTGACCATCATCAGGCGCCCGTCGGCCGCGGCGATGATCTCGCGCATCCGTTGCGTCTGCGCGCCGCTGTCGCCGCGCCCCGCGAAGGTGGAGTTCAGCTCCGGCTCATCGACCACCGGGCCCACCTCCAGCAGCTCGGCCGTTTCGCGGCTGCGGCACCACTGGCTTGTGAGCACCCGGTCGAAACGAATGCCGCGTTCGCGCAGGGCGGCGCCCAGCCGGCGCGCCTGGTGGCGGCCGCGCTCGTCCAGATTCCGCTGGGTGCTGCAATCGCCCAGCGTGAAATTGGCCGGGTCCCCGGTGCCGGGGGCCAGCGCGTGCCGCATGATCGCCATGACACCGGGCTCGGACAGACGATGCCAGTCATTGGCGGACGCCGACATCGGCGCGGCCAGGCACAGGGCGATCAGGACGGAACGAAGAAAGGTCATGGCGGGCGCAGCGGCTGTTTCGGTTCGCCGGACAGCTAGGGCCGCCGGCCCGCCCGGCCAGACCTAGCCGGCGCCCGTTTTGCCGCGGCGGTCGGCGCGCAGGTTGGCGTAGAGCACATGGTTCCGCCACCGCCCCGCGATCTGGAGATAGCTTTGCGCGACGCCCTCGTACTTGAAGCCCGACCGCTCCAGCACCCCGCGCGAGGCCACGTTTTCTGGTAGGCACGCGGCCTCGACCCGGCTCAGGTCCATCTTGTGGAAGGCATGGTGCACCAAGGCGACGATGGCCTCGGACATGAAACCCTGCCGCGCGAAGGGCGCCCCGATCCAGTAACCCAGCGTGCCCGACTGCGCCGGGCCGCGCCGGATATTGTCCAGCGTGATGGCGCCCGTCAGCATCCCGTCCTCGCGGCGGATCAGGAACAGGGGCACCGCCGTGTCGGCGGCAATGGACCGCTGGGCCCAGTAGACCCGGTTGGTGAAGCTCTTGCGCGTCAGGTGGTCGGCGGCCCAGACCGGCTCCCACATCTGGAGGAAATCGGCGCTGTCGCGGCGCAGGTCGGCCCAGGCGCGGAAATCTCCGTGCTGCGGCGGGCGCAGGGTCAGGCGATCCGTCTGGATCGCGAATTTCCGTTTTCGACCCAGCATCAACCGGCCAGACGGGCCTGCAGATCCTGCAATACCGGCGCACGGTCGATGGGACCGTAAAGCGCCATGGCGGCTTGCGACCGGGAGAGCATGTTCGCCGCGAACTCGCGCACCTCACCGGCGGTGACCGCGTCGATCCGCGCCACGGTCTCGTCGATGTCGGGCACGCGGCCCCAGATCGCCACCAGCCGCGCCAGGCGCTCGGCCCGGGCCGAGGGGCTTTCCAGCCCCATGAGCAGACCCGCCTTCATCTGGGCGCGGGCGCGCGCGACCTCGACCGCCGTCATGTCGTCGGCCGCGCGTTTCAGCTCGTCTATCGTGACGTCCGCCAGGGCGTCGATCTGGTCGGGCGAGGTGCCGGCATAGACGGTCATCATGCCGCCATCCTCGTAGGCGCCGGCCTGCGCGAAAATGGAATAGCACAGGCCGCGCCGTTCCCGCAGTTCCTGGAACAGGCGCGAGGACATGCCGCCGCCCAAGGCGCTCGACAGGACCTGCGCGGCGTAGAAGGATTCGTCGCGATACCCGGGCGCGTCGAAGCCGAGGGTGAAATGCACCTGCTCCAGCTCGCGCGTTTCGCGCCGCTCGCCGCCCTCGAACCGGGCGGGCGCGGCATCGGCATTCGCGCGCGGGATCATGTGGCCGAAGGTTTCCTCGGCGAAGCGGACGATGGCGTCGTGGTCGACCGCGCCGGCCGCCGCGACGATCAGACGGTCCGGACCGTAGCGTTCGGCTACGAAGCCCGACAGATCCGCCCGGCCGAAACCGCGCACCTTGTCCGAGGGGCCGAGGATCGACCGGCCGATGGGCTGTCCGGGATACGCGGCCTCCTGCAACCAGTCGAAGACGATGTCGTCGGGCGTATCCAGCACCTGCCCGATTTCCTGCAAGATGACGCCGCGCTCGATCTCGATCTCGCGCTCCTCGAAGATCGGGTTCAGGACGATGTCGCTGATCACGTCCAGCGCCAGTGGCACGTCGGCGGCCAGCACCCGGGCGTAATACGCCGTCATCTCGCGCGAGGTGTAGGCGTTGATATAGCCGCCCACATCCTCGATCGCCTCGGCGATTTGCAGGGCGTTGCGCCGCTCGGTGCCCTTGAAGGCCATGTGTTCCAGGAAATGGGCGATGCCGTTCTGCTCGGGGCGTTCGTGCCGCCCCCCGGCATTGACCCAGATGCCTATGCTGGCCGATTGAAGGCCCGGCATGGGTTCGGTCACGACGCGCAGGCCGTTTTCGAGCGTGTGCAGTTGCGGGGTCATTTCAGGCGATCCTCGATCAGCGCTTCGATCGCGGCGACGTCGTTGTCGATGCGCGTCAGCCGCTCGTCGCGGTCGAACAGGTCGGCCATCCGGTCCGGCAGCGCCGGGCGTCCGCCTGTGGCGGCCTCGACCGCGTCGGGGAACTTGGCGGGATGGGCGGTGGCCAGGGTGATCATCGGCGTCCGGCTGTCGCCCAGATGCTCCTCGGCCACCTTGACGCCGACGGCGGTGTGCGGGCACAGCACCTCGCCGGTGCGGGTGTGCATGGCGCGGATGGTGGCGGCGGTCTCATCCTCCGAGCAGCGGCCCGAGCCATAGATCTCGCGCAGGGCCTCCAGCGCGCCCTGGCTGACAGGGAAACCGCCGGCGTCGCGTAGCTCGTCCATCAGCTGAGACACGGCGGCCCCGTCCCGGCCATAGGCCATGAACAGCGCGCGCTCGAAATTCGAGCTGACCTGGATATCCATGGACGGGCTGATGGTGGGCGACACGCCGTCCTTGCGATGCTCGCCCGTGGCAAGCGTGCGGTGCAGGATGTCGTTGCGGTTGGTGGCGATCACCAGCCGTTCGATCGGCAGCCCCATCTGGCGCGCGATGTAGCCCGCGAAGATGTCGCCGAAATTGCCCGTGGGCACGGTGAAGCGCACGGGCCGCGCGGGCGCGCCCAGCGACAGGGCGGATGAGAAGAAATAGACGACCTGCGCCAGCACCCGCGCCCAGTTGATCGAGTTCACCGCCGTCAGCCCGACCCGGTCCCGGAAGGCGTGGTCGTTGAACATGGCCTTGACCGCCGCCTGGCAGTCGTCGAAATCGCCGTCGACAGCCAGCGCGTGGACGTTGGCCTCGGACGGCGTGGTCATCTGCCGGCGCTGCACATCACTGACGCGACCGTGCGGGTAGAGGATGAAGCATTCCACGTTGTCCAGCCCGCGGAACGCCTCCATCGCCGCCGACCCGGTATCGCCAGAGGTGGCGCCGACGATGGTGATCCGTTCGCCGCGGCGGCGCATGGCGTCCTGGAACAGCTGGCCGATCAGCTGCATGGCGAAATCCTTGAACGCCAGCGTGGGCCCGTGGAAAAGTTCGAGCAGGTGATGGTTCGGACCGAGCTGCACCAGCGGCGCGCGCGCGTCGTGACCGAACCCCGCGTAGGCCGCGTCGATCAGGGGTTTCAGTCGATCCTCGGGCAGCCCCGTGAACGGCTGCATGATCCGCAGCGCGATCTCTTCGTAGGGCAGCCCCGCCATGGCGGCGATGGCGTCTTGATCCAGCGTCGGAATGTGATCGGGGACGTAAAGACCACCATCGCGGGCCAGACCCGCCAGCATCGCGCCTTCGAAATCAAGCTCGGGGGCCTGCCCCCTGGTCGAGACATACTGCATCGGCAACCTTCAGTTGGTGGACCTTGCCATACGCCGAAGCAGAAGCAGTGTCATCCCCGCCCAGATCGCGGCCAGGGAAAACCAGGTGATGGCGTATTGCAGGTGATCGTTCGGGATGCCTTCGCTGGTGATGGGCAAAGGCAGGATATCGGGATGGACCCGCGCGTTGGCGACCACGAGCACGAAGTCGGTGTTGAGCGTTGCGGCCATTGTCGGCAGGTCGCGGGCGAACCAGATATTGTCGTCCAGGTCCGGATCGGGTGTGAAACCGTCGACCTCGTCCGGCCAGAGCAGGTTGCCCGTCACGGTGAGCGTGTCGCCCAGATCGGGGATGTCGCTGCCGGACGTGGCCGGCACGGCGCCCGCGTCCAGCAGGACGGCGCGGCCATCCGGCAGGTCCAGCGGATAGATCAGGCGATAGGCCGGGCCAAGCTCGGCGGTGGTCACCAGCACCCGGATCGCGGCATCGCGGGGCTGACCGGTCAGCGTGACCGGTTGGTACTCATCGGCGGCCTCGGAGACGTTCCGCGGCAGGGGTTCGGCCGGTCCCGCGATGCGGGCGTCGATGCGGGCGAGGATATCCTGTTTCCAGGCCAACCGCTGCACCTGCCAGATCCCCAGCCCCAGCAGCAGCGCAAGGCCCACCACGGCAAACACACCGAAACCGATCATCCGCACGCGAGTCGTCCGGGCCATTGGCCTTCCCCTGTCTGCAAAAAAGGGCGCTGCAAGCGCGCCCTTTCGTCGTTCGTTTCAGGACCGGCCCGCCCTGCCGAAACAGGCATCCGGGCCGGTGCCGGGCGTCAGGAGCCCCAGATGTAGATCGACGCGAAGAGGAACAGCCACACCACGTCGACGAAGTGCCAGTACCAGGCGGCGGCCTCGTAGCCCACGTGCTTCTCGGGGGTGAAATGACCGGCCCGCGCCCGCAGGTAGCAGACGAACAGGAAGATCGTGCCGATGATGACGTGCGCGCCGTGGAAACCCGTCGCCATGAAGAAGTTGGCGCCGTAGATGTTGCCCGAGAACCCGAAGGCCGCGTGGCTGTATTCATAGGCCTGGAACACCGTGAAGATCAGGCCCAGCACCACGGCCAGGAGGGTGCCGTTCAGCAGGTCCTTGCGGTTGTTCTCGTGCACCAGCGCGTGGTGGGCCCAGGTCGCCGCCGCGCCCGAGCACAGCAGGATCAGCGTGTTGATCAGCGGCAGGTGCCAGGGATCGAAGGTCTCGATCGAGGGGGGCGGCCACTGGCCTTCGCTGAACGTCTCCATCGGGTACATGGCGTGCTTGAAGAACGACCAGAACCACGCGGCGAAGAACATGACCTCTGACATGATGAACATGATGAAGCCATAGCGCAGGCCGATGCGCACCACGGGCGTGTGATCACCATCGCGGCTTTCGGCCACGACGTCCGACCACCAGCCGAACATGGTGTAGGCCACGACGGCCAGCCCGATGAAGAACATCCAGGGGCTGTCATTGGCCATCCACAGCACGGCGCCGAACAGCATGATGAAGCCGCCGACCGCGCCGATGAACGGGTAAAGCGATGGCTGCAGGATATGGTAGTCGTGGTTCTTTTCGTGCGCCATGGGCGGTCCCTCGGGTTTGGCTTCGGCTTAATTCAGGTCAAGCGCGGCCTGCTCTTGCGGCAGGTCGATCTGGTAGAACGTGTAAGACAGCGTGATGTGATTCACAAACTTGGCGTCGCGGTCGTCGACGATGGCGGGATCGACGTAGAAGGTCACCGGCATCTGCACCCGCTCGCCGGGCTGAAGGACCTGCTCCTCGAAGCAGAAGCAGTCGATCTTGGTGAAGAAGTTGCCGGCATCGTAGGGCGCCACGTTATAGGACGCGCTGCCCGCGATGGGCTCGTCGGTGGGGTTGTAGGCTTCGTAGAAGGCCAGCCCCGTCTCGCCGATCTTGAGCGTGACCTCGGTCTCGACCGGCTTGAACTCCCACGGCATGCCGCGTTCCAGCGAGCCGTCGAAGCGGATGGTGATCTCGCGGTCCAGCACCGTGTCGGCCCCGGCCTCGGCCGTGTTGGTCGCACCGCCGTAACCCGTGACCCGGCAGAACCAGTCGTAGAAGGGCACCGACGCCCAGGCCAGGCCACCCATGACCAGCACGAGCCCGAGGGTCTGCGCGACCGTCTTCGTCTTGCCATCCATCTTCATTGCGTCACCGCTGTGCCGGGCACGTTCGCGTTGTCGAAGCCGTCGACGGCGCCGATCTGTTCGACTTTCACCACGGTCAGTCCGAAGATGATCGCGATGAAGCCCGCCAGGACCAGGCCGACCCCGACATTGCGGGATTTGCGGCGACCGTGAAGTTCGTGTTCCGCTTGGATTGCCATCAGATGATACCCCCTGCGCGCAGGGCCGCATCGGCCAGCAGCGCGCCGAAATGGATGAACAGGTACAGCAGCGAGAATTTGAAGAACGCCTTCTCGACAGCGAAATTGTCGGCCTCGGCCATGTCCTCGTCCCGGCGCGAGATCTCCCACGCGCCCTTCAGGAACCAGGCGTTCAGCGCGATGGCGGCGACCAGGTAGACCGGACCGCCCGCAGCCGTAAAGCCCAGCCAGACGGCGAAGGCCGCGAGGATCGCGGTATAGGCCAGGATGTGACGGCGTGTGGACCGGCGGCCGTGGGTCACGGTCAGCATGGGCACGCCCGCGTCGTCGTAATCGCTGCGCATGAACAGCGCCAGCGCCCAGAAATGGGGCGGCGTCCACAGGAAGATCAGGGCGAACATCAGCACCGACTCGAGGCTGACCGACCCTGTGGCCGCGACCCAGCCGATCATCGGGGGAAACGCCCCCGCGGCCCCGCCGATCACGATGTTCTGCGGCGTCGAACGCTTGAGCCACATGGAATAGACGACGGCGTAGAAGAAGATGGTGAAGGCCAGCAGCCCGGCAGCCAGCCAGTTGGTGGCCAACCCCAGCATCAGCACCGAGAAGCCCGACAGGGCCAGTCCTATGGCCAGCGCCTCGCCCCCCGACACGCGGCCCGACGGGACCGGGCGCCGCGCGGTGCGTTTCATCACCGCGTCGATATCGGCATCCCACCACATGTTCAGCGCGCCCGAGGCCCCGCCGCCCACGGCGATGAACAGGATTGCGCAGAAGGCGACGAAGGGGTGCAGCGACACGGGCGCGACCAGCAGACCCACCAGCGCGGTGAACACCACGAGGGTCATCACACGCGGCTTCAGAAGGGCGAAGTAATCGCCGAATTCTGCCTCGCGCTCGGGCGTGTGGACTGAGATGTCGGCCATGGGTGCACTCCTTGCGTCCCGGCGCGACCCCGCCGCGCCGGGATCGCTGGATCAGTTCGCGGTTTCGTCCGCGCCGTCTTCGGCCGCCGCGTCGTCGGCACTGGCATCGGTCGCTTCGCCATCCGCCGTTTCTTCATCGGCGGCGGCGTCGTCGGTCGTCCCTTCTTCAGAAGCAGCGTCGTCGGCCGCCGGTTCCCCGGAGGCGGCGTCCTCGGCGGGCGTCTCCTCGGCAGCGGCGTCGTCACCGCCTTCGGCCGGAGCCTCGTCCGACGTGGTGGCGTCGGCGTCACCCGTCTGCTCGGCCATCGCGGTTTCGCGCGGGGTGCCGCCGTATTCCTCGATCGACCGGTCCAGCCAGGCCTCGTATTCCTCTTCGCTGACCACCTTCACGGTGATCGGCATGTAGGCGTGCGCGATACCGCAGAGCTCGGAGCACTGGCCGAAATAGATGCCTTCCTCTTCGGCCTCGAACCACAGCTCGGCCAGGCGGCCGGGGATCGCGTCCTGCTTCACGCCAAAGGCGGGCACGGTCCACGAGTGGATCACGTCGGCGCCGGTGACCTGGACCACGATGGTCTGGCCCACGGGAACCACCATGGCGGTGTCGGTCGCCAGCAGGAATTCGTCCTGAGTGTAACCGGCCTCTTCCAATTGCGCGACCACCTCGGACGACATGCGGTTGTCGCCGCCGGTCGCGGGCGAGCCGATCATGTAGCTGTCGAAGCTGAAGTCATGGTCGGGATAGGTGTAGCCCCAGTACCACTGGTACCCGGTCGCCTTCACCGTCACGTCCGCCTCGGGGATTTCCTGCTGGTTGAACAGGATCGGAAGCGAGAATGCACCGATGAACACCAGGATCACGATCGGCACCACGGTCCACGCGATCTCGATCGGCGTGTTGTGGGTGAATGTCTTGGGATCCTTGTTGCGGCGGCTGTTGTACTTCACCAGAACGATACCCAGCAGCGCCACCACGAACAGCGTGATCGCCGTGATGATGATCAGCAGCATGCCGTCGAGCCAATGGACATCCTCGGCCAGCGACGTCGCAGCAGGCTGGAAGCCCATGGCGCCAGGGGTCGGCCGACCGATGATCTCGAGATCCTGACCGACTTCCTGCGCGCGGGCGGCGAAGGCGGAAAAGGCGGCGGTTGCGGCTGCGGTGATCGTTAAGGCTATGCGCATCGGCTTGTCCTGTCAGGCTACGACGTGCGGGCGTCGCCGCGGACCCTGTGGGGTGCGCGCGCTCCGCCCGCTGGAATGTTGCCGCTTAAAACCATATTACCGCTCAGGGAACAAGCCGCAGGCTTGCGGCATCCCGTCACCCGATCGCCAATAATGACGCGGATCCCGTGCATTTTCCCGCAGAAGGAGCCCCTCCGTGACCGACGCACCCTTTCGCCCGCTCGGCGACCGAATCGACGAAGACGCCGCGCGCCGCCACCTGCGCACCGCGCTGGACGGCGCCGACGACGGCGAGCTGTTCTTCGAGCGCAAGCGTTCCGAGGTTCTCAGCTTCGACGACGGGCGGGTGCGCAACGCCAGCTACGACGCCTCGGAAGGCTTCGGATTGCGGGCCGTGCGGGGCGAGACCGCGGGCTACGCCCACTCGACCGAGTTGAGCGAACGGGCCTTGCTGCGGGCGGTGGAAACGGCGCGCCTGGCGGTGGGCGACGGCGGCGGCGTGGCGGCCGATGCGCCCGCGCAGACGAACCGGAAGCTCTATACCGATGCCGACCCGGTCGCGGGGGCCGAGTTCTCTGTCAAGCTGGACCTATTGCGCGAGATCGACGCCTTCGCGCGGGGGCTGGACCCGCGCGTGGTGCAGGTGACAGCGACCCTCGCCGCGTCGTTGCAGGAGGTCGAGATCCTGCGCGTCGAGGGCATCCCGCTGCGCGACGTGCGCCCCATGGCCCGGCTGAACGTGTCGGTCATCGTCGAGGAAGACGGGCGTCGCGAGTCGGGCGGCATGGGCGGCGGCGGCCGCACCGGGCTCGAAGGCCTGATGGCGCCCGAGCACTGGCAGGGCCTGACGCGCGAGGCGCTGCGCATCGCGCTGGTCAACCTGCGTGCCGAACCGGCCCCCGCCGGCGTCATGGACGTGGTCCTCGGGCCCGGCTGGCCCGGCATCCTGCTGCACGAGGCCATCGGTCACGGGCTGGAGGGCGACTTCAACCGCAAGAAATCCTCGGCCTTCGCCGGGCTAATGGGGCAGCGCATCGCGGCGCCCGGCATCACGGTGCTGGATGACGGGACGATTCCCGACCGGCGCGGCTCGATCACCATCGACGACGAGGGCACGCCCTCGGGCAAGAACGTCCTGATCGAGGACGGCGTCCTCGTGGGCTACATGCAGGACCGGCAGAACGCGCGCCTGATGGGCGTGGCGCCCACCGGCAACGGACGGCGCGAAAGCTATGCGCACCCGCCCATGCCCCGGATGACCAACACCTACATGCTGGGCGGCGACGCCGATCCGGCCGCGATCCTGGCGGACCTGAAGGACGGGATCTACGCCGTCGGCTTCGGCGGGGGGCAGGTGGACATCACCAACGGCAAGTTCGTGTTTTCCTGCACCGAGGCCTACCGCGTGAAGAACGGCAAGGTCGGCGCGCCGGTGAAGGGCGCGACGCTGATCGGCGACGGGGCGACCGCCCTGCAGAAGATCCGCGCGGTGGGCAACGACATGGCGCTGGACCCGGGGATCGGGAACTGCGGCAAGGCGGGCCAGTGGGTGCCCGTGGGCGTGGGCCAGCCAACGCTGATGATCGGCGGGCTGACGGTGGGCGGTTCCGCCGCGTCCTAGGCCTGCCGCGTTCCGGCATTAGGGAAATTTGTCACCGACCGCGTCGCGGCTCGAATGCCGCTTGACGCGGGCCCGCCGCCCTGCGCAACACTGTCGCAGCATGGTGCCCCGTCGGGCCGCGTCAGAAGCCGCGGCAAGGGGGCTGAAATGGGAATGCGGACACGGGGGACCCATACCGGGCCCCGTCAGACCGCAGCCGCCCCCGCGACTGTACGCGGCGAGCGCGCGCCGATCACGCCACTGGGTCCGCACGGACCCGGGAAGGCCGGCGCAAGCGACGACCCGCAAGCCAGGAGACCAGCCATGCACCGGGCGCCTCGGCACCCGGCCTGCTGAACGGACGGGGTGTTCCGGGGATGGGGAAGGACGCGACGACACCGCCCGCGCCCCCTTGTTGCCAGACCCCCCTTTCAAAACTGGGATCCGAAAGGGGACAACGACATGAAAAAACTGATTTCGACCGGGGCCCTGGCCCTCGCCGCCACGCCCGCGCTGGCCCACCACCCGCTGGCCGGGATGGAGATGACGACCTTCGCCCACGGGCTGCTTTCGGGCGTGGGACACCCCGTGCTGGGCTTCGACCACCTGTTCTTCGTCGTGGCCGTGGGCCTCGTCGCCGCGTTCACCGGCCACCTGCGCACCGCGCCGCTGGCCTACCTGGGCGCCATGGCCGCCGGCGTGCTGTTCACCGTCGCGGGCGTCGCGCTGCCGCTGGCCGAAGCGGTCATCGCCGTGTCGCTGCTGGCGCTGGGTGCGGTGGCTCTGTCGGGCCGCAAGGTATCGCACGGGGCCGCGCTGGCGCTGTTCGCGGGCTTCGGCCTGTTTCACGGTGCTGCCTTCGGCGGCGCGATGGCCTCGGCCGAGGCGGGCGCGGCCATGGTCGTGCTGCCGGGCTACCTGCTGGGCCTGGTCGCGGTGCAGTACCTGATCGCGCTGGCCGCCGGCGCGCTCGCCCTGCGCGTGGCCGACAGCGCCGCCGCGATGCAGCCGCGCCTGGCGGGCGCCCTGGTCGCCGGCATGGGGCTGTTCCTGACGCTCGAGACGGTCGAGGGCGCGACCCTCACTGCGCTCGGCTGGGGCTGATCGCCCCTTGAAGACCACGCGCGCGTCCCGTAGCGGGACGCGCGATTTTCCCGTTCAGCAAGGCCGTTCAAATGCCCGCAAAGATTCCCGCCACCATCGTCACCGGCTTTCTCGGCGCGGGTAAGACCACGCTGATCCGCCACCTGATGCAGAACGCCGAAGGCCGCCGAATCGCGCTCATCATCAACGAGTTCGGCGATCTCGGCGTGGATGGCGGCATCCTCAAGGGGTGCGGGATCGAGAATTGCAGCGACGACGACGTGATGGAGCTGTCAAACGGCTGCATCTGCTGCACCGTCGCCGAGGATTTCGTACCGACGCTGGAAAAGCTGCTGGCCCGCGACCTGCCGCCCGATCACATCGTGATCGAGACCAGCGGCCTCGCCCTGCCCCAACCGCTGGTGCAGGCGTTCAACTGGCCCGAGATCTCGACCCGCGTCACCGTCGACGGGGTCGTGACGCTGGTCGACGGCAAGGCCGTGGCCGAGGGGCGTTTCGCCCATGACGTGTCGGCCGTGGACGCCCAGCGCGCCGCCGATGACAACCTCGACCACGAAACGCCGCTGTCCGAGCTGTTCGAGGACCAGATCGCCTGCGCCGACATGATCGTGGTCAACAAGACCGACCTGCTTGAGCCGATCGAGGCCAAGGGCCTGGCCGATCGCCTGCGGGCCGAGGCACGGGCCGGCGTGCAGGTCGTCACCACGTCGATGGGCGTGCTGCCCTCGGCCGTGCTGCTGGGCCAGAACGCCGCCGCCGAAGCCAGCGTCGACGCCCGCGCCGCGCATCACCACCATCATCATCACGATGACGACGACCACGACGATCACGATCACCACTACCATCACGACCATGACCACGACGAGTTCGAGTCGTTCACGGTCGAGCTGGGCGAGATCTCGGACCCGGCGGCGTTCTCGGAAAAGGTCGCCGACACGATCCGCGCCCACGACATCCTGCGGCTGAAGGGCTTCGCCACCGTCACCGGCAAACCCATGCGTCTGACGATCCAGGCCGTTGGCCCGCGCGTCGACAGCTATTACGACCAGCGCGCCACCACCCGCGAAACGCGGCTGGTGGTCATCGGCCAGGCCGGGCTTGACCGCGCCGCCATCACGGCGGCGCTGCAGGCGGCGTGACCCTAGTCGTCGGACTTCTTCGCGTGGCCCTCGGGCCCGCGGACGTTCTTCGGCCATTCCTCGTCGATGGCGATGGCCTCGTCCCCCGTGGGCGGCTTGTCGAACTTGGTCTTGCCTTTCGCCTTGTCCTCGTGGGCGGGGCGGTCGGTGCGTTTTCCGTTCTCGTCGGTCATGATCGTGTCTCCTTTGCCCTAGGAACTGGAGCGCGGATCCATGTTGACGATTGAAAAATCGCATCCGCGTCAGCCCGACGCGGCGGCCCTGCTCGATGCGAGCCAGGCGATGATGCGAAAGCTCTTCTCGCCCGAACAGAACCACTTCCTATCCCACGACGCGCTTGCCGCGCCCCACGTCACGCTGTGGCGGGCCCGCGACGGCGACGCGGCCCTGGGCGTGGTGGCGCTGGCCGACATGGGCGACTATGGCGAGGTGAAATCGCTGTTCGTGACCGACGCGGGCCGTCGCCGGGGCGTGGCCCGCGCCCTGATGCGCGCCGCCGAGGACCTGTCGCGCGACCGCGCGCACACGCATCTGCGGCTGGAAACAGGGACCGGGCTGGACGCCGCCGTGGCACTTTACCGTTCGCTCGGCTTCACGATGTGCGGCCCGTTCGGCGCCTACGGGCAGGACGGGTCCGACATTTCGGCCAGCATCTTCATGGAAAAACCGCTGGAGCCCTGACGCGCCATGCACCTTCTCGCCGCCACCCCGGGCACCATCGACGATGGGACCGAGCCCGTAGATCCCGGTCAGACGCCCGCCGACCTGCTGATCCTGTCGGCCGCCGATACCGACCTTGCCGCCCTGTCGATGGCACGCGCCGAGATGGACGATGCGCCCGGCCTGCGCCTGACCAACCTGACCTACCTGCGCCACCCCATGTCGGTGGACCTGCACCTGGAAAACTGCGCCCGCCAATGCCGCATGGTGATCGTGCGGCTGCTGGGCGGGGTGGGACACTGGAAATACGGTGTCGCGCAGTTCTCGGATCGTCTGTCACGGGCGGGTGTGCCCCTGGTGCTGCTGCCCGGCGACGACAAGCCCGATGCCGAGTTGCGGGCGCTCTCGACCGTGTCGGGGGCCGATTACGACGCGCTCTGGTCGTGCTTCGTCGAGGGCGGGGTCGAGAACGCAAAGACGCTGCTGACCCACGCCGCCGCCATGCTCGACGGGGCCGAGCGTCCGCCTTCCGCGCGCCCCCTGCTGCGGGCCGGGCTTTATTGGCCCGGGACGCCTGCGCCGACGCTCGACGACCTGCGCGCCGCGTGGACACCGGACGCGCCGGTGGTCCCGGTGATCTTCTACCGCGCGCTGGTGCAAGGTGCGGGGCTGCAACCGATCAACCGCATGGTCAAGGCGCTGCTGCGCGCCGGGCTGAACCCCATGCCGGTCTTCGTCGCGTCCCTGAAGGACCCCGTTTCGACTGCAACGCTCGAGCACCTGTTCCGCGCCGCGCCACCGTCGGTGATTCTCAACACCACCAGCTTCGCCGTGGGCAGCCCCCACGCCGGAGAAGGGGCCGACAATCCGCTGGCTGCCCCTTGGGCGAACGAAGCGCCCGTGTTCCAATGCGTTCTCGCCTCCTCGACCGAGGATCAATGGTCCGAGGGGCTGAGCGGCCTGTCGGCCCGCGATATCGCCATGAACGTGGCCCTGCCCGAGGTCGACGGGCGCATCCTGTCGCGCGCGATCAGCTTCAAGGACACCGCCTTCTTCGACGAGGCGACCCAGTGCAACATCACCACCTACCGCCCGCACGGGGACCGGATCGGCTTCGTCGCCGAACTGGCCGCGAACTGGGCACGGCTGCGCACGACCCCGGCGGCCGGGCGCAAGGTGGCGATGGTGCTGGCCAATTACCCCAACAAGGACGGGCGGCTGGCCAACGGCGTGGGGCTCGACACGCCCGCCGCCACGGTGGGCGCGCTGCGGGCGCTGGCGGCGGCGGGCTATGGCGTGGGCGATATCCCCGCCGACAGCGACGCGCTGATGGCACGGGTGATGGCGGGGCCGACCAACTGGCTGACCGACCGTGCGGACCGGCGCGGGGGCGAGGTCCTGCCCCTCGACACCTACCGCCGGCATTACGATGCGCTGCCCCTGTCGGTGCGCCAGGCCATCGAGGACCGCTGGGGCACGCCCGAGGACGACCCGTTCGCGGGCGCGGGCGGCATCCGCCTGTCGATCCTCAGGTTCGGCAACGCGGTCGTGGGCATCCAGCCCGCCCGCGGCTACAACATCGACCCGACCGACACCTATCATTCGCCGGACCTTGTCCCGCCGCACAACTACCTGGCCTTCTACATCTGGCTGCGACACGTCCACGGCGCGCAGGCCATCGTTCACATGGGCAAGCACGGCAACCTGGAATGGCTACCCGGCAAGGCGCTGGCCCTGTCGGCCGAGTGCCTGCCCGAGGCGGTTCTCGGCCCCCTGCCCCATCTCTACCCGTTCATCGTCAACGACCCGGGCGAAGGCACCCAGGCCAAGCGGCGCGCGCAGGCCGTCATTGTCGATCACCTCACACCGCCGCTGACCCGCGCCGAAAGCTACGGGCCGCTGCGCGATCTCGAGGCGCTGGTGGACGAGTACTACGAGGCGGCCGGGGTCGACCCGCGACGGATCACCCACCTGCGGGGCGAGATCCTGTCGCTGGCCCAAAGCACCGGCTTGGACCGCGACGTGGGCTTCGCAGGCGAGGCCGAGGGCGACCTGGCCAAGCTCGACGCCTACCTGTGCGAATTGAAAGAGGCGCAGATCCGCGACGGGCTGCACGTTTTCGGCACCGCGCCCGGGGGGCGTCTGGAGCGGGACCTGGCCATCGCGCTGGTGCGGGTGCCGCGCGGCGACGGGACGGGGGCCGACGCCTCGCTGATCCGGGCGCTGGCCGGGGATCTCGGGCTGGCCTTCGACCCGCTGGATTGCGACATGGCCGCGCCATGGGCGGGGGCGCGGCCCGACACGCTGTTGGGCGACGGGACATGGCGCAGCACCGGCGACACGGTCGAGCGGCTCGAGGCGCTGGCCGCGCGGCTGGTCGAGGGGCGGGCGCAGCCCCCCGGTCCCGCCAGCGCCGCGGTCATGGATCACCTGCACGCCACGGTTCTTCCCGCGATCCGCGGGTGCGGCCCGTCCGAGATGGGGGCGCTTCTGCGCGGGCTTGACGGTCGCGCCATCGCGCCCGGGCCATCGGGCGCGCCCACGCGCGGACGGCTGGACACGCTGCCGACCGGGCGCAACTTCTTCTCGGTCGACAGCCGCGCGGTGCCAACGCCCACGGCCTGGGCGCTGGGGTGGAAGTCGGCCAACCTGCTGATCGACAAGCACCTGCAGGATCACGGCGACTGGCCGCGCGCGATGCTGATCACCGCCTGGGGCACCGCCAACATGCGCACGGGCGGCGACGACATCGCCCAAGCCATGGCGCTGATGGGGGTGAAGCCGAAATGGGACAGCGCCAATCGCCGCGTCACCGGCTTCGAGATCCTGCCATCCGGCACGCTCGACCGGCCCCGTGTGGACGTGACGCTGCGCATCTCGGGCTTCTTCCGCGATGCCTTCCCGCAGCTGATCGCGCTGTTCGACAGCGCCGCGCGCGCGGTGCAGGCGCTGGATGAACCCGACGACATGAACCCCGCCGCGGCGCGGGCCCGCACGGGCGAGGACGGCGCACGCGTCTTCGGGGCGAAGCCCGGGGCCTACGGCGCCGGGCTGCAGGCCATGATCGACGAGCGGCTTTGGAACGATACCGCCGACCTCGCGGAAGCCTACCTGACATGGGGCAGCTATGCCTACGGCGCGGGGACCGAAGGGCAGCCCGCCCGCCAGGCCTTCGAGACGCGGCTGGGCCAGACGGACGCCATCGTCCAGAACCAGGACAACCGCGAGCACGACCTGCTGGACAGCGACGACTACTACCAGTTCGAAGGCGGCGCGGCGGCGGCGGTCGAAACGCTGCAGGGCACCAGGCGGCCGATCTATCACAACGACCATTCGCGCCCCGAACGCCCGGTGATCCGCACGCTCGAGGACGAGATCGGGCGCGTTGTCCGCGCGCGCGTAGTGAACCCCAAGTGGATCGACGGGGTGAAGCGCCATGGCTACAAGGGCGCGTTCGAGATCGCGGCGACGGTCGACTACATGTTCGCCTTCGCCGCGACGACCGGCGCCGTGAAGTCCCACCATTTCGACCTGGTGCACGCCGCCTTCATCGAGGATGACGAGACCCGCGAATTCATCGAGGCGCACAACGCGCCCGCCCTGCGGGAGATCGCGCAGCGCCTGACCGAGGCGGCCGAGCGGGGGCTGTGGCAGCCCAAGTCGAACTCGGCCCGCGCGACGTTGGAGGAACTGGCATGATCGGCTCCATCGTCATCCTGCTGAGCTTTCAACTGGCCGGCGAGGTGATCGCCCGCGGCTTCGGCCTGCCCATCCCCGGCCCGGTGATCGGACTGGTTCTTCTGGTAGCGGCCCTATGGCTGCGCCCCGCGCTCGAGGACACGATGCGGCCGCTGACGTCGACCCTGCTGGGGCACCTGTCGCTGCTGTTCGTCCCGGCCGGAACCGGCATCGTCGGCAACCTGGACACCGTGCGGGACAGCGGCCTCGCGCTGCTCGTGGTGCTGGTCGTCTCCACGGCGCTTGCCATCGTGGCGGGAGCATGGGTCTTCGCCGTGCTGGCCCGCCGTTTCGCGCCCGAGGACGGCAGATGAGCGAGATCTGGTCCTACCTCAGCCGGGGCGAGCTTGTCTGGCTGACCGCGACGCTGATGGCCTATCTTTGCGGCGACTGGGCCTTCCGGGCGTCGGGGCGCAGCCCGCTGGTGAACCCGGTGCTGGTGGCGGTGCTGATCCTGTCGGGTGTGCTGATGGTGACCGGCACGTCCTACCCCACCTATTTCGAGGGCGCGCAATTCGTCCACTTCATGCTGGGCCCGGCGACCGTGGCGCTGGCGCTGCCGCTTTGGGCGCATCACGGCCGGGTGGCGCGGGTGCTGGTGCCCATGGGGGCCGCGCTGCTGGTGGGGTCGGTCGTCGCCATGGGATCGGCGCTTGCGTTGGGCTGGGCGCTGGGCCTGCCCATGGACGTGCTGGTGTCGCTGGCCCCGAAATCCGCCACCGCGCCCGTGGCCATCGGCATCACAGAAGAGCTGGGCGGCCTGCCCAACCTGACGGCGGTGCTGGTGATCCTGACCGGGATCATCGGCGCGATCATCGTGACCCCGTTGCTGAACGGGCTGGGCTTCACCGACTACCGGGCGCGGGGCTTCGCGGTCGGGGTCGCCGCCCATGGCATCGGCACCGCGCGCGCGTTCCAGGTGAACGAGGTCGCCGGGACCTTCTCGGGCATCGGGATGGGCCTGAACGCGGTGCTGACGGCGGTGCTGGCACCCGTTGTCGTGCGGCTGTTCCTCTAGGTCAGAGGGTTTCTGCCTGGGACACGGGCTCGACGCTGAGGCGCGGCGCCTTCTGCCGACCGTGCGTTCCGCCAGAGAAGACGGACGTGGCATCGGACACTGCGGCCCTCCTTCACTCTGCATCTGCGCACTTAGGCGTCCGAGCTCAGTACCGCTTCAACACCACCACACGTCTGCTGAACGGGGCCGGATCGTCCGGGGCATCGTCGCAGCTTAACCTGGCCCTCTGGATCGCCTGATCGGCATCCAGTGACTTCACCCGGCACCCGCTGGCACTCTCGATCGCCACCTCGGCGTGGTGCAGCACCGTGCCTTCACGCGGCAGAAGGTGACGCGAGGTGCGGATGGCCTCGGCCCGTTCGCCGCGCACACGGACCGAGAACATCATGTCGCCCACCGCCACCCGCGTCACCGGCGCCCGCGCGAACTCAAGCGACGGACTGTCGCAAGCCGCGACCGACAGGAAGATCACGAACCAGCGCATGGCACACAGCCTGCCGCGCCAAGGTTAACAAACCCTGAACGCGCTTGCGCAGCCGCGCGCGGGGCGTCAGGTTGCCCCCGTCACGAAAGGAGCCCCCGATGAGCGACGATCCCGACCGCCACGCCCAGAAGATGGCCAAGAAGAAGGCCGCGCGCGACAAGATCATGGCCACCAAGACCGACGAGAAGGGGCTGATCATCGTCCATACCGGCAAGGGCAAGGGCAAGAGCTCGGCCGCTTTCGGGATGATCTTCCGCTGCATCGCCCACGAAATGCCCTGCGCGGTGGTGCAGTTCATCAAGGGTGGCATGTCCACGGGCGAGCGCGACCTTATCCTGTCGAAATTCCAGGATGTCTGCGCGTTTCACACCATGGGCGAGGGCTTTACCTGGGAAACGCAGGACAAGTCCCGCGATACCGAGATGGCGCAGGCCGCCTGGGCCAAGGCGCGCGAACTGATCGCGGACGACACCAACCGCATGGTCCTGCTGGACGAGATCAACATCGCGCTGCGCTATGAATATCTCGACTTGGCCGACGTCCTGGCGTTCCTGCGCGATCACAAGCCGCCCATGACCCACGTGGTCCTGACGGGGCGCAACGCGCATCCCGACCTGATTGAGGCCGCGGACCTCGTGACCGAGATGGAGCTGGTGAAGCACCCGTTCCGGTCGGGCATCAAGGCGCAGGTGGGCGTGGAGTTCTAGAAAAGCACCGGCGCGATCGTCTCGGCGATCAGCTCGGGCTCGAGCTCGCGCAGCACTTCGACGGTGATGGCGGCGTAGATCAGGCCGCTCGCCACCAGGACGAAGCTGTGCCAAATCGTCGTGTGATAAGGCAGCCGTTCCCACAGGAAGAAGATGACCCCCAGCGTGTAGAGACAGCCGCCTAGCCCGATCAGCCACATCCCCGCGGGGCTGAGCGCGGTGAACACGTCCCAGCCCAGCCAAATGCCGACCCAGCCCATCCCGAGATAGAGCGCGAGGCCAAGCCATCGCATGCGGTCGGGCGCCAGCATCTTCAGCGACGTGCCGCCCAGCGCGGCGCCCCAGAGCCCGGCCAGGAAAGGCACGCCCGCCCCGCCGGTCAGCGCCACCAGCGGCGTGAAACTGCCCGCGATCTTCAGGTAGATGGCGGAATGGTCGAGCCGTTTCAGGACCTTGGTCCAGCGATGGCGTCCGGTGATATTGTAGATGGCCGAGGCGCCCAGCATGGCCACCAGGCTGAGCCCGTAGACCGTGACCGCAGTCACGGTGGGCGCGTCGCCCCGCCGCAGCACCGCCAGCACGATCAGCGTTGGCACAGCCGCCAAGGCAAGGCCCAGGCCGAGATAATGCACCGCAGCGTCGGTGCGACGCTCGACGGCGTAGCGCGGGCAATATCTTTGAAGCCTGGTCATGCCCCGAAGATAACCTCAAATCGTAACCGGTAAATGAAAGACCACGGAAAGGTGTGGTGACGGAGCGGCACCCTGCCCCGCGCCGCCGGTCTTCCGAGTGCTCAGGACGCCTTTCGATCGGCCGCCAGCGCATCGCGGATCTCGATCAGGATATCCAGCTCGGAGGGGCCGGTCTGAACTTCGGGCGCGACATCGTCGGGCTTGGTCGCTGCCTCTTTCACGCGGTTGACCATCTTGACCAGCATGAACACCACGAAGGCCACGATCAGGAAATTGATGACCGCATTGATGAAACTGCCATAGGCGAAGACGGCGGCGCCCGCCTCCTGCGCGGCGGTAAGCGAGGCATACTCGCCCTCGCCCAGAACGACGAACATGTTCGAGAAGTCTATTCCACCGGTAAAGATCCCGATGAACGGGTTGATGAGGTCCGCCACCAGCGAACTGACGATCGCGGTGAACGCCGCGCCGATGATGATGCCCACAGCCATGTCCATGACATTGCCCTTGGCGATGAAGTCCTTGAATTCACCGATCATGCCGATCTCCTAGAGATTGAAATACTGCGTTGTCCCCGTCCGGGTCTGGGTCGCGTCACACGACAAATTATCACGTTTCGTCGCATCGTCGCCACGGACACCGATAAATTCCCATTTTGACAGCGTCCTGCCAAACTATTTCCGCTTTTCCTGCTACCCTAGGGCGCAATCCGCGTCATCGATTTCGCAGAAGCGAGCAACGGGACGCCGGAACGGAGGCGTCGTTTCATGTGGGACGCTGACGTGGTCGGATCGGGACGAGAGATCCATCGACCGACCTTTCGGAGCAGAATGCTCCGAACTGGGGTAATGGGACGATAACGTCATGAAATTTCTCGGATTTGCCTCCGTTTTGCTGGCCCTGACGGCGCCCGCATTCGGACACTGGATGCTGAGCAACCACCAGGGAGCGATGGATACAGCTCCCCTGCAAGCAAAGAAGAAAGAGGGTGGAGCTTTTGGTTTGTCTTTGGAATGCAGCGCGGACGATGTGCCCATCGCGCGGTTCTCGACCCCCGAGAAGGTGGGGCTTGCCCGGGCCGAGCTCATGAACGCCGCATCCATCAACCTGGTGGTGCAGGTGGATGAAAACCGACATTTCGTTCTGGCGGGAAAGACCGACAGTGCCGGCGACGGTCAGCTATCGGTGACAGGCGAGATGCCGTTGGACCTGCTGGCGCAAATGGGCAAGGCCGAGCAATCGGTCACATCCGGGCTGAAGATACTTGGCGCGGTCTATTATACGACGGCCTTTTCGGTCGACAGTGCGCGGATCGCCGGCAGGGCTCTGGCGCGGGGCTGCGGCGCGAATTTCTAGGAAATAGGAGGATCTATCCTTCTCCTGCATGCGCGCAGCCCTTCTGCGCGCGGCCCGGCCTGTCGTATACCTTTCGGCATCCTAGGTGGCTGCAAGACGCAGAACCCAGAGGATACGCCATGAGCACCCTTGCCGACTTTTCCATCGCCAGCAAATGGCCCGCCAGCCACCCGGACCGGATCCAGCTTTACTCCTATCCCACGCCCAACGGGCGCAAGGTGGGGATCATGCTGGAAGAGACCGGCCTGCCCTACGAGCCGCACCTGGTCACGCTCAAGGACGCGGACGTGAAATCGCCCGAGTTCCTGTCGCTGAACCCCAACAACAAGATCCCCGCGCTGATCGATCCCGACGGACCCGGGGGCGAACCGCTGGGCATATGGGAGTCGGGCGCCATCCTGATGTACCTGGCCGAGAAGTCCGGCCAGTTCCTTGGCACCGGCACCCAGCGCTGGGAGGCGATCACCTGGCTGCAATGGCAGATGGGCGGTCTCGGGCCGATGTTCGGGCAGCTGGGCTTCTTCGTGAAGCTGGGCGGCAAGGACATCGAGGATCCCCGCCCGCGCGAGCGCTACATCAACGAGGCCAAGCGCCTTCTGTCGGTGCTCGAGACCAAGCTCGAGGGCTACGAGTGGGTGGCGGGCGAGTATTCCATCGCCGACATGGCCATCGCGCCGTGGCTGGGCGCGCTGGAGTTCTACGGCGCGAAGGACATGGTCGGCTGGACCGACTACCCGCGCGTGAACGCCTATTTCGACCGCTTCATGGCGCGCCCCGCGGTGCAGCGCGGGTTGAACGTGCCCGACGCCGGCTAGAGCGGGCGATCAGTCCTCGGGCAGGCGCACGCTGTCGCTGGCCGTGACCGCGGCCGAGCTGTCGCCGAAAATGTCTTCCAGCAGGATCGGCGCCGCGGCGGTGATCAGGCCCAGGCAAACGACGGCAAGAACGAAGGCTTTCACGGTTGGTCTCCTTGATCGGGGGTCGCCGTGGCGGTCTGAAGCCAGGCGATGAGGTCGGCGCGGTCACCGGGCTTGGCGATGACCTGCATGGGCATCTTCGAGCCCGGAATATAATGATCGGGGCCCTGGTCGAACAGGGCGTCGATGGTGTCGGGCGTCCAGGTGATGTCCGACCCGTCGAGACGCTCGGAATAGACGTAGCCCGGCACGGTGCCCGCGCGGCGACCGAAGACCCCGTGCAGGGTCGGGCCGGCCTTCCGCGCCGTGTCGGGCGTCAGGCTGTGGCAGATCGAGCATTTGCGCATGAATTGCCGTTCGCCGTTCGACATGGATTCGGGGTCGCGCAGGAAGCTCGCCCGCTTGGCCGTGGTGGCCGGGACGGCCTCCTCCAGCTCGGCCACCTCCCAGACCAGCAGGTCGGGATCCAGTCCGCCGGAATACAGGCGCGATCCGTCCGGCGAGAAGGCCAGCGCCCAGACCGGGCCACGCGACACGGCGCGGAAATCGTGCGCGACGCCGCGGGTCGCGGTGTCGATCACCATGATGAACCCCTCGCCGTCGCCGACGGCCAGCAGCCCGGCCGCGTCACTGTAGGCCAGCGACAGGATGGGACGCCGCTCGGCCGTGAAGTCGGCCAGAAGCTCGCCCGTCAGGGGCGACACCAGCCGCGTCCCCCCGTCCACTGCGCCGTAGGCCAGCCAGCCCGGCCCCAGCACCAGCCGGTTCACCCCGAACCCGTGCCGCGCGATGACCCGCGTCTCGGCCCCGGTTCCGGGGTCCCAGGCCCGGATCGTCCCGTCGGCGGAGGCGGTGTAAAGAGTCGTGCCGTCGGCCGAGAAGGCAACGTCGTTCACGCCCTGGTCGTGCCCGCGAAGGACGATAGCGTCGTCGCCTTGCGAAGGCGGGGTCGCCCCCCCTGCCGCGATCTCCCACAGCGCGACGGTGCCGTCCCAGCTGGCCGAGGCGAGCAGCGGCGCGGTGGGCGACAGGGCCAGGGCCGAGACCTTGCCGCGATGCTGGCCCAGCACCTGGGACGCGCCCGTCTCCGGGGTCCACTGGCGGACGGCGAAATCGTCACCGCCCGAGAACACCGCGGACGCGCCGGGGAACAGCACCGCGTTCACCGCGGCGGCGTGGCCGTCCAGCCAGCGCGGATCGTCACCGGACCAGAGCCCGACCGCGTTGTCGAAGCTTGCTGTGGCGACGCGCCCCCCGGGCGACACCGCCACGTCCATGACGGGGCCGCCATGCCCCGACAGCCGCGCGGGATCGGCCGCCAGCGGCAGCGCGGCGCAGACCAGCGTCAGGGCAAGGGCGCGCACCGGCGGGCTCACTCGGCGGGGGTTGCCGCCCCGGTGCCGGTGCCTTCCCGTTCCTTGGCCTTCTGCTCCTCGGCCCAGATCGAGTGGTGCTGCTCGGCCCAGGCCTCGTCGACCTGGCCCGATCCCATGGCGGCGAACGCGCCCTCCATGCCCACCGAGCCGATATAGATATGCGCCAGGATCAGCGTCATCAGCGCGAAGCCCACGATGGCGTGCCACAGCTGGCTCAGCTGCATTTCCTCGTGCGGGGCAAGGTCGGTGTCCAGCGGCCCGAAGCCCAGAACCTGCGGGATGCCGAGGCCGTTCAGCTTGTCGAAGGTGGGGGCGAACAGCTGCAGCTCGAACGGGAACAGCAGCGACAGGCCCGAGATCGAGATCGAGGTGCCGAGCACAATCACAGACCAGAACACGATCTTCTGGCCGAAGTTGAACTTCTTCGCGGGCGGGTGATGCTTCGTCAGGAAACCGCCGCCCATCTTGATCCAGGTCCAGTCGGTGCGGTCGGGCAGGTTTTCCCAGACCCACATGACGAAGATCAGCGCGAGCGCGATCATGAAGGCCCAGCTGATGTTGTCGTGCACGAACTTGCTGAAGCCCGCGATGCTGGCATAGGCCTCCTTGCCCATCACCGGGATCAGCAGCGTGCGTCCGGCCAGCGAGAACAGGCCCGTAATCGCCAGGATGATGAACGACCCGGCCAGCAGCCAGTGGCCGAACCGCTCGACCCCCTGGAACCGGGTGATGGTCGAGCCGTCCTTGCCGCCGTCGATGCGCATGCGGCCGGCGATGATGTAGAAAAGAAGCAGGAGACCGGCCATGGCGGCCAGGGCGATGCCGCCCCATTTCAGAAGCGGGCCCTGGCGGAACTGCAACCAGGCCATGCCGCCATCCTGCATCAGCACGCCGGCGGCAGGGCCGCGGGCGGTCACGGTCAGCTCTTGCGCGTCGTAACGCATGGCGCGCCAGAGCTCGGAATCCGAGGTGCCGCCTAGCGCGCCCAGCTCACCCACACCCGCCATGTCGGCGCCCGGGGCGGTGCCGACGGCGTCGGGGTTGTTGCGGAAATCCTCGTCGATGATCTCGCCGCGCTGGCGGGCCAGGATGTCTTCCAGCGTTTGCGCGCCGCCGGTTTCGGGGCGGCTTTGCACCGACAGGGGCGCGTCCTCGTAGACGGTGTCCTCGGGCGGGCGCACGGACGAGCCGCCTTGGGTGTCGAACTCCTCCGACGCGTCGCGCAGGGGCGTTTCCATCGTCACCTCGCCCGGCAGTTCGGGCGTGTCGGTCGTGGGCAGGATGTCCCGCGATCCTTCCTCGGGCGGGCGCACCGACGAGGTTCCGGCGGGTGTGCGGTAGGGCTGGTCGCGGTCGGCCAGCGCGGCATCGCCCAGCGGACGGTCCTGCGCGATGGCGGGCAGCGCGGCGGCGAGGCAGAGAAAGACGAGAGCGGAACGAAGAAGACGCATTTTGCGGGCCCCCTGGGGAAACTGCAGGTCATCCGTCCCGAGACGCGGGACGGGAAAGGAAGCGGCCCCGCACTCGCGCGCAGGGCCGCCCCGATTTCATGGCCGAAAGGCGGGGCTGCGGATCAGCCGCCCTTCTGCTCGTAGGCGGTGCCCCAGCCCCAGGCGCCCGAGCCGAAGCCGCGCGCGACGACGCGCTCGCGGTAGATCGACGACACCACGTCGCCGTCACCGGCCAGCAGGGCCTTGGTGGCGCACATCTCGGCGCAGATGGGCAGCTTGCCCTCGGCGATCCGGTTGCGTCCGTATTTCTGGAACTCGGCGGTGGAGTTGTTTTCCTCCGGTCCGCCGGCGCAGAAGGTGCACTTGTCCATCTTGCCGCGCGATCCGAAGTTGCCGGCCTGCGGGTATTGCGGCGCGCCGAAGGGGCACGCGTAGAAGCAGTAGCCGCAGCCGATGCACAGGTCCTTCGAGTGCAGGACCACGCCTTCCTCGTTCTGGTAGAAGCAGTCCACCGGGCAGACGGCCATGCACGGCGCGTCCGAGCAGTGCATGCAGGCGACCGAGATCGAGCGTTCACCCGGCTGGCCGTCCTGGATGGTCACCACCTTGCGGCGGTTGATGCCCCACGGCACCTCGTGCTCGTTCTTGCACGCGGTGACGCAGGCGTTGCACTCGATGCAGCGCTCGGCATCGACGAGAAACTTGGCTCTTGCCATCGTCTTTTCCTCCCTTAAGCCGCCCAGATCTTGCAGAGAGTGGCTTTCGTCTCCTGCATCTGGGTCACGCTGTCATAGCCATAGGTCTGGGCAGTGTTGGTGGATTCACCCAACACGTACGGGTCGGCCCCCTCGGGGTATTTCGACCGCTGGTCCTCGCCCTGGTACATGCCGCCGAAGTGGAAGGGCATGAAGGCCACGCCCTCGCCCACCCGCTCGGTGATCATCGCCATGACCAGCACCTTGCCGCCTTCGGGGCCTTCGACCCAGACCTGCCCGCCTTCGCGGATACCAAGGTTGTTGGCATCGCGCGGGTTGATCTCGACGAACATGTCCTGCTGCAGCTCGGCCAGCCAGGGGTTCGACCGGGTCTCGTCGCCGCCGCCCTCGTATTCCACCAGGCGTCCCGAGGTCAGGATGATCGGGTAATCCTGGCTGAAGTCGTTCTCCTGGATCGACTTGTACATGGTCGGCACGCGCCAGAACTTCTTGTCCTCGTAGGTCGGGTAGGCTTCGACCAGGTCGCGGCGGTTGGTGTAAAGCGGCTCGCGGTGGATCGGCACGGGGTCCGGGAAGGTCCACACGACGGCGCGGGCCTTGGCGTTGCCGAAGGGCGCGCAGCCATGGGCGATCGCGACGCGCTGGATGCCGCCCGACAGGTCGGTCTTCCAGTTCACCGCACCCGTCCGCTCTTCGTAGTCCGAGGGGACTTCGCCGGTGAACGTGGTCTCGCCCACGACGCCGTCGTTGCGGTCGCGGAAGCCCGCGACATACTCGATCTGCTTCATCTCCTCGTCGGTCAGGTCGCCGTCCCAGCCCAGGTCACGCAGCATCTGCATGGTGAACTCGGGGTAGCCGTCCTGGATCTCCGACCCGACGCTGGCCACGCCCTCGGCCAGCAGGTTGTCGCCGTCCCGCTCGACGCCGAAGCGCGCGCGGAAGGTCAGGCCGCCTTCGGCCACCGGCATCGACATGTCGTAGAGGTTCGCGGTGCCGGGGTGGTTCATCTCGGGGTTGCCCCAGGCCGGCCACGGCATGCCGTAGAAGTCGCCATCGGCCGGGCCGCCCTTCGCGCGCAGCGTGGTGCGGTCGAAGGTGTGCTGGTTCTGCATGTGCATGCGCATCCGCTCGGGCGACTGCCCGGTATAGCCGATGGTCCACATGCCCTTGTTGAACTCGCGGGTGATGTCCTCGATCAGCGGCTCGTCGCCGTTGACCTCGATGTGGCGGAAGATCCGGTCCGAGAAGCCGAACTTGTCGGCGAACTTCTTCATGATGACGTGGTCGGGCAGCGACTCGAACAGCGGGTCGACCACCTTCTCGCGCCATTGCAGCGACCGGTTCGACGCGGTGACCGAACCGTAGGTCTCGAACTGGGTCGAGGCCGGCAGCAGGTACACGCCGTCGGTGCGGTCATGCAGCACGGCCGAAACGGTCGGGTACGGGTCCACCACGACCAGCAGGTCGAGCTTTTCCATGGCCGTCTTCATCTCGGTCATGCGGGTCTGCGAGTTGGGGGCGTGGCCCCACAGCACCATGGCCCGGGTGTTGGCGGGCTGGTCCAGGTTCGCCGGGTCTTCCAGCACGCCGTCGATCCAGCGCGACACCGGGATGCCGTTCAGGTTGCGCATGGGCTGGTCGTTGAAGGTCGCCTCGCTGAAGCGGGCCTTGAGCCAGTCCAGGTCCTCGTCCCAGACGCGGGCCCAGTGGCCCCAGGCGCCGTCCGACAGGCCGTAGTAGCCGGGCAGCGTGTCGGCCAGGACGCCCAGGTCGGTCGCGCCCTGCACGTTGTCGTGGCCGCGGAAGATGTTGGTGCCGCCGCCGGCGACGCCCATGTTCCCCAGCGCGAGCTGCAGGATGCAGTAGGCGCGGGTATTGTTGTTGCCTTTGGTGTGCTGGGTGCCGCCCATGCACCAGATCACGGTGCCCGGACGGTTGTTGGCCAGCGTGCGCGCGACGCGCTTGACCTGGCTTTCCGGCACGCCGGTGACGTTCTCGACCTCGTCGGGGGTCCAGCGCATCACCTCTTCCTTGATCTGGTCCATCCCCCAGACGCGGGTGCGGATGAATTCCCTGTCCTCCCACCCGTTGTCGAAGATGTGGTAGAGGATCCCCCAGACCAGCGCCACGTCCGCGCCCGGGCGGAAGCGCACGTACTCGTCGGCGTGGGCCGCGGTGCGGGTGAAGCGCGGATCGCAGACGATCAGCGGCGCGTTGTTCTGCTCCTTGGCCTTCAGCACGTGCAGCAGCGACACCGGGTGCGCCTCGGCGGGGTTGCCGCCGATGATGAAGATGGCCTTCGAGTTGTGGATGTCGTTGTAGCTGTTCGTCATGGCGCCGTAGCCCCATGTGTTCGCCACGCCCGCCACGGTGGTCGAGTGGCAGATCCGCGCCTGGTGGTCGACGTTGTTGGTGCCCCAGTAGGCGGCGAACTTGCGGAAGAGATACGCCTGTTCGTTGTTATGCTTCGCCGAACCCAGCCAGTAGACCGAGTCGGGGCCGCTTTCCTCGCGGATCGACAGCATCTGGTCGCCGATCTCGTTGATGGCCTCGTCCCAGCTGATGCGCTGCCATTCGCCGCCGACCTTCTTCATCGGGTACTTCAGGCGGCGCTCGCCATGGGCGTGCTCGCGCACGGCCGCGCCCTTGGCGCAGTGGGCGCCCAGGTTGAAGGGGCTGTCCCAGCCGGGCTCCTGGCCCGTCCAGACGCCGTTCTGCGTTTCGGCGATCACGGTGCAGCCGACCGAGCAGTGGGTGCAGACCGATTTCACGGTTTCCACGGCGGTGTTGGCCGCGGTCTGCGCTGTGGCCTGCGTGACGGTCCCGCCGGTCGCGGCGATGGCGGCAAGGCCGCCGATGGCCAGCCCCGAGCCGCGCAGGAAGCCGCGGCGATCGACGCGAGCCTCGGCCGCGGCGGCAACGATGCCCCCCGGACGCGCGCTGCGCGAGACGCTGTTTGTTTTTTTGCGAAGCATTTCAGTCTCCTCCCCAATTTACGGGCGCGGGTCGCTCAGAAGCGGGCGCTGTCCAGATAGGCGCGGGTATGCGCGGTGTCCTGCATCTTGTCCGAGGACAGGTCGACCGGCTGGGCCTCGGCCCGGTCGCCCCCCGCGGCCACGGCGACGGCGGCTGCCGGCGCGGCCGTCCCCGCCAGTTTCAGAAAACCCCTGCGGCTGGTGCCGGTCTTGTTGTCGTCGCTCATCACTCGTCTCCCTTGCTTCATTGCGGGGCGTCCCCCGCGCTCATACGGAACGCTTCGCGTTCGATCTCCATGAACACCCGGCCGACCTGTCCGACCGAGGCGTAAAGCACGGATTTCTTCGCCGCTTCGAGGTCGGAGAAGAAGTGCACGGCCCAGGGGCCGATGTGCTTGTTGAAGAACTGTTTCTGCTCGGCCACGGTCGCGGGGCGTCCGAAACGGCCCATGATCTGCCCGGCCATCATTTCCATGAGCGAGGCGATGTTGTCCTCGGGCTCGAACACGTTGGGCGCGCGGGCGATGCCCCGCGCCGCCATGTCGGCGCGCAGGCTGGCCAGCGGCTTTTCGTTCAGGAAACCGGTCAGGTAGTAGCTGGCATAGGGCAGCAGCTCGCCCCGGCCGAGCCCGATGAACAGCGCGTTGAACTCGGACACCACGGCCTTGGGCTTGGTCACGCGGGCGACCTTCGCAAGGCTCGCGATGGCGCGGCCCAGGTCGGTCTCGGAATCGCCCGACAACCCGGCGGTCTGCGCCAGCAGCATGTCGTTGGGCGGGGCCGCCAGCATGAGGCCGAGATAATTGTAGAGATCGGCGCGCAGCCGGTCTTCGGAAGCAATGTCCTGCATGGTCACCTGGTCGCTCATGCCGCACCCCCGTCAAAACGGAACGCCATGCGGCGCGGGCGAGGGGCGTCGGCGGGCGTGTCGTCCGCCGCGTCGGTTTCGGGCGTCTCTTCCGGCTCGGGCTCGGGCGCGGCCGCGACCACGTCCTCGCCAGCCGGCGCGCCCTCGTCCAGAGACTGTTCGGGCGCGGTTTCCGGCGTCAGGTCGTCATCCTGTTCGTCCGCCGAAGCCTGCCGCGCCAGTTCGTCCAGATGCTTCTGCAGCCCCTTGCCCACGCGGTAGGCGGTCTGCACGCCCGGGGCGTCGGTGGCCGCGTTGGTGAAATCGCCGTCGTAATCGTTCAGCCCGTCGAGACAGGCCAGAACGGGGTTCGACCGCCACAGCGTGCGCAACGCCCGGCGGCGCAGGTAATCCGGCACGGCCTTGGCCATGAAGGCCTTCACGTCGTCGCCCGAGCAGATGCTTTCCGGCGAGGGCAACCCAAGCTCGGCAAGGACCTCCTCCTCGGGGCGTTCGGCCAGCGCGGCCTGCTCCTCGGCGACCTTGGCGTCTTCGCGGGCCCGCGTCTCGGCGCGGTCCTGGTCCGCGACCGCGGCGCGACGGCGCGACCAGAAATCGGACCGCGCGCTCATGACAACACCTTGCGGGGGGCGCGGTAGACATCGCCCGTCTGCTTGATGCGCGGGTCGCCGCGACCATCCTCGACCCGGTCCACACGCGCCCGGTCGCGCTTGCGCTTCACAAACGGCTCTTCGACGTGATGGCGGTCGATGAAATCGGCGATGACGCCGCGCAGCGCGTCGGGCAACGGCACCCGCTCGACGATATCCTCGCCGTTGTCGGTGTAATCCTGCGCCTCGTAGGGGCTGGCGGTGACCAGCACCAGGTCGAGCGGCGGATCACCCGCGCGGTGGCGCATGATGACGTAGATCGACGGCTCCTTCGCGGTGAGGTTGTGGATATAGGCCTCGGTCTCTCCGGCATGCAGCGACAGGGTCAGCGTGCCCGCGTGGAACTCGGTCGCGCCATCCTCCTCGCGCAGGACCTTCCAGGCGCCATGGTCGGAGCCGGGCAGCACGGCGATGGCCTTCCAAGACCACTTGGCCCAGCGAGTCACGCCGGGCAGGCGCCGTATGACGACGCCCAGAGATAGTTCGAGTGATCGCTTGCTTGGCGACACGTAAACTCCTGATCGAAAGACTAAAGCTTTGGCGGGCTGGCTGCACCCGGTTGTATACCATCCATATTCGAACATCCGCGCGATAGAAAGGATACGACTTTGGTCGTAGACCGATCCTCGGGCTTCCGTGATTGAGACTGCCGCTGTTTGGCCCTAGCCTGTCGCGCCTGAGCACCGAAGGGGGGCCGAGATGACCAAGACCGTGATGCTGTGTGACTGCCTGGGATCGCAGAAACTGGATTCCGACGCGCTGTCGCGGGCCAGCGGGCTTCCCTGTTCCAAGGTGCACAGCTTTCTTTGCGGCGACGAGATCGGCGCGGTCGAGGCAGCCATGGGCGCGGGCGACGTGGTGATCGCCTGCGCGCAGGAGCGGCCGACCTTCGAGGCGCTGGCCGAAGCGATGGAGCAGGACGCCCCCGCCTGCATCGACCTGCGCGACCGCGCGGGCTGGAGCGACGATCCGGCCGATCCGACCCCGAAGCAGGCCGCCCTGCTGGCCGAGGCACTGCTGCCCATCCCCGCCCCGCGCGTGATGGACGTGGAAAGCACCGGCACCTGCCTGGTGATCGGCGATGCCGCCACCGCCCTGCCCGCGGCCGAGCGCCTGGCGCGCAGCCTGGCCGTCACCTGCCTTTTGACCGACGGCGCCCCGCCGCCCGAGACGCGCGACTTCGACACCGTTCATGGCCGTATCCGCAACGCGACTGGCGCGCTGGGCGGTTTCGCGGTGACCATCGACGGTCTGGCGCAGGTGATCGCGGGCGGGCGCGGCCCGATGACCATGTCCGAGCCCCGCGACGGCGCGCGGTCGGAATGCGACATCATCGTGGACCTGTCGGGCGCCACGCCCCTGTTTCCCGCGCACCACAAGCGCGAGGGATATTTCCGCGCCGATCCCGGCCGCCCCGAGGCCGTGGCCGACGTGATCTTCGACGCGGCGCAGATGACCGGCACGTTCGAACAGCCCCTGCACGTCCGCCTGTCGCCGGAGCTCTGCGCCCATTCCCGGGCCGAGCAGACCGGCTGCACCCGCTGCCTCGACGCCTGCCCCACCGGCGCGATCACGCCCGCGGGCGATCATGTCAGCATCGACCCGATGATCTGCGCGGGCTGCGGCGCGTGCTCGTCCCTGTGCCCCTCGGGCGCGGTCAGCTTTGACGCCCCGCCTGTCGATTCGGTGTTCCGCCGCCTGTCCACGCTGGCCGAAACCTTTCGCAAGGCGGGCGGCAGCGCCCCGCGCCTGCTGGTCCACGATGACGCGTTCGGGGCCGAGATGATCGGCCTTCTTGCCCGCCACGGCGCGGGCCTGCCCGCCGATGTCATCCCCTTCGCCATACCGTCGCTGAATGCCTTCGGCCACGCCGAGGCGCTGGGCGCGCTGGCTTGCGGGTTCACCGACGTATCGCTGCTGCTGGCGCCGAAGACCGAACGCCCGACCGCCGAGCACGAGGCCGCTCTGGCCCGCGCCATCGGCGGCGACGCGGCGCTGCGCCTGCTGGACGTGGCGGACCCCGATGCCCTGTCCGAAGCCCTGGGCGCGGCACCGCAGGTCGAGCGCAAGCCGGTGCTGCCCATGGGATCGCGCCGCCAGATCACGCGGCTGGCCGCCAAGGCGCTGCACGGCTCCGAGACGCTCTCCCTGCCCGAGGGCGCGCCCTACGGCGCGGTGCTGGTCGACACCGATGCGTGCACCCTGTGCCTGTCCTGCGTGTCGCTGTGCCCGTCGGGCGCGCTGGGCGACAACCCCGACCTGCCGCAGCTTCTGTTCCAGGAGGACGCCTGCCTGCAATGCGGCCTTTGCGCCAATATCTGCCCCGAGGACGCCATAACGCTCGAGCCGCGGCTGAACCTGGCCGATTCGGCCCTGCGGCAGGAGGTCCTGAACGAGGAAGAGCCCTTCGCCTGCATCGAGTGCGGCGCGCTTTTCGGCGTGAAATCGACGGTCGAGAAAATCACCGAGAAGCTGGCCGGCAAGCATTCGATGTTCGCCAACCCGCAGGCCGCGCGCATGATCCAGATGTGCGACACCTGCCGGATCAACGCGCAGTATCACTCGCAGGACAATCCCTTCGCCGCCGGCGAGCGGCCGAAGCCCCGGTCGACCGCGGACTACTACACCGACCGCAAGGATCACTGATCCGGCGGTGGCCGCGAATTCGTGAGGTGCGGCACGGGCTTGCCCGTCGCCCGCGGCGCGCCGCGCATCAGCGCGCCTGGATGGGCGCGCCCAGGTCGGCGGGTGACATCTCGGCCACGAAGGCGGTGATCGCCTCGAGGTCTTCGAGGCTCAGCTCGATCGGGACGATGGGCGGCGGATAGGCCGGGTCGAACGGCGGGGTAACGTCGGTGACCTGCGTGAAGGCCGCGTGGGGCGCGAGCACGAAGAACGACGCGAACCGCCCCTGCCAGCCGGGCAATCCCCGGAGCACGCGGAAGGAGGGGGTCGAGCCCAGCCCCTTCATCCTGTTGACCGGCCCCACCACGTGGCAGCGTCCGCAAAGCTTCAACGACAGGTCCGCGCCCGCCGCCGCGTCGCCGGTGACCTGCGGTGCCGCGGCCACCGTTCTCGCCCGTTCGGGTGCGGCGAAATCGGCGCCCTCGAAGCTGGCGATGGTGCGACGGCCCACATCGGAACGGAACCAGTCCAGCAGCCTGTCGAGATCCTCGCCCTCGCCATCCAGGTGCCAGACCTGTCCACCGCCCCGCAGAACCGGCGTGCCCTCGGGACCGAACCGCCCCTCGGCCGCGGCGCCCTCGGGCACCTGCTCGGTCCGGACGCCGGTCTTCAGCGAAAAGCGCGGCAAAAGGTGGTCCAGCACACCGCTTTGCGCCAGCGCGTCTGGCACCGCGACGCGCAATTCGGCCGCCGCGGGCGCGGCCAGGCAGATCGTCGCGACGATGGCGAGGATGGCACGCATCGGGCCCCCGTTCAGGTTGCGCTTGCAACGCTAGGGGCCGCAGCCTACCTCGGTCAACGATCAATCCGACAGCGCCACGGGAGGGCGGAAGCGATGGACGAAGAGTTCAACATGTCGATGCGGAAATTCCTGAAACAGGTGGGCGTCACCTCGCAGCAGGCCATCGAGCAGGCCATGCGCGACCACGACACCGCCGGCAAGGTCTACAACGCCAAGGTCGTCCTGACCATCGACGGCGTCGATCTCGAACACGTGGTCACCGGCCAGATCAAGGGGCAGGCATGAGCCTGACGCGTGACGCCGTTCTCGCGGCGCTGAAGGATATCAAGGACCCCGCCACCGGGCAGGACATCGTGTCTGCCGGCGTGGTGCGCGCCCTGACCGTCGATGGCGGAACCGTGCGGTTCGTGCTGGAGATCGCCGCCTCCGCGGCCAAGGCCTACGAGCCCGTGCGCGCCGATGCCGAGGCGCGAATCAAGGCCCTGCCGGGGGCCGAGACCGTGTCGGTCGTTCTGACCGCCCATTCCAAGCCCGACACGCCGCCGGACCTGAAGCCGTCCCGCAAGGCGCAGCCCGCGGGTCCCGAGCCGGTGCCGGGTGTCGACCGCCTGGTCGCGATCGCGTCGGGCAAGGGCGGCGTGGGCAAGTCCACGGTGGCCTCGAACCTCGCCTGTGCGCTGGCCGCCGAGGGGCGGCGCGTGGGCCTGCTGGACGCCGATGTCTACGGCCCGTCGCAGCCGCGCATGCTGGGCGTGTCCGGGCGGCCCGCCAGCCCCGACGGCAAGACCATCCTGCCCATGCGCAACTACGGCGTGACCATGATGTCCATCGGCCTGATGACCAACGAAGGCCAGGCCGTGGTCTGGCGCGGTCCGATGCTGATGGGCGCGCTTCAGCAGATGCTGATGCAGGTGCAGTGGGGCGCGCTGGACGTGCTGCTGGTGGACCTGCCGCCGGGCACCGGCGACGTGCAGATGACGCTGGCCCAGAAGGCACGGCTGGACGGGGCGCTTGTCGTGTCGACGCCGCAGGACGTGGCGCTGCTGGATGCGCGCAAGGGCATCGACATGTTCAATCAGCTCAAGACCCCGATCTACGGGCTGATCGAGAACATGAGCACCCATATCTGCAGCAATTGCGGCCACGAAGAGCATATCTTCGGCCATGGCGGCGTCGCCCGCGAGGCCGAGAAGCTGGGCGTGCCGCTGCTGGCGGAAATCCCGCTGCACCTGGACATCCGCACCTCGTCGGACGGCGGCGCACCCATCGTGGTGTCGCAACCCGACAGCCCGCAGGCGCAGGTCTTCCGTGATCTCGCCCGGCGGCTGGTGGCCGACGGCCGCGCATGACGCCCACGCCCAGCCTTCCGCCGCTTTTCACCGCCCTCGCGGCGGAAGGCCCGGTGGTCGACACGGCCATCGGGGCCGCGCGCGCGGGCTGCGACGGTGGAACGGTGGTCTACGGCCCCACCGGCGGGGACCTGTCGGCGGCCATCGTCTTCGCGCCCGAAGAGCCGCTGGCCGGCTGCGCGCTCGCCCTGCCCGTCTGCGGCGTGGGCCTCCAGAACGCGTTGGGCGCCCTGGCGCCGCCCGAGGTCGCCGTCGAGCTTGGCTGGGACGGCACGATCTTCGTCAATGGCGGCCGCTGCGGCGCGTTGAAGCTGATCGGGCCGGCCACCGACGCGGATTTGGTGCCCGACTGGCTGATCGTGACGCTGGACCTGGCCTTCCTGCCCGAGGGCGACGATGCTGGCGCCGCGCCCGATCGCACCGCGCTCTATGCCGAGGGTTGTGGCGAGGTCGAGCGGCTTCCCCTGCTCGAAGCCTGGGTGCGCCACACGCTGGTCTGGCTGAACCGCTGGCAGGATGGCGAGTTGCGGGCGCTGCACCGGGAATGGGAAGGTCTCGTCCGCGACATGGGCGACGGCGCGCTCGGTGTCGACGAACGTTTCTCGAAGCTGGTCAAGACCGACGCGGGCACCTCGGCGGTGCCGCTGACCAGCCTGGTGCGCACGCCCTGACCTTCATCTTTCCGATAAATACCCATATCACTAGCCCGGCCATTTGACCGACGTCACAGCAGGACCCCGCCCCATGCAACTCGCCCGCGCGATCCATTTCGACGACAGCGACCGACAGGTGTTCCACGCCCCCGCCCGCACGGGGGAATGGTGCATCCCCGGCGGGTTCGAGTTCTCGGACTGGTCCGAGGCCGACCTGGCGGGCAAGGCGAAACAGGCGTTCACCAATGGCTGGCTGGGCGTCGAGACCTTCGGCCGCGTGAGCTTCGTGGCGGTGACCAAGGTCGAGCCGTCCGAAATGGACACGCTGGCCGACATGCTGGCGCGCCATTTCGTCAGCCACTACGGCGCCCCCGACATCGACGCCGCGCGGCCCGTTGCACGGCAGCAGATCGACGATATGGCCGAGCTGTGCTCCGGCCATCCGCCCAACACGCTGCTGGCGGTCACGCGCGAGCTGACCGAGGCGGGCGTGCGCGAAAGCTTCCGCGCGATCGAGCCGCCCGAGGCCGACCTCATGCAGTTCGCGGTGCACGGCGAGACGGACGGGCTGGAGCCCCCGGATTTGCGGTAGCGCGACGCTGTCGGTCGCCCGGCTTTTTGCCGCGGCTAGGGGTCAGTTCAGCGGACAATTCCGCTTTCGCGCCACCATTTGCAGACCTCCGCTGAATGTCTTCGCCGAGGCCTGTGGATAAAACTTTATGGACAATTGGGATCGGCAATGTAGCCTGACCGGCAATTGGGTTTGCTAATATTTTTGATGAACCTTTCCGTCTCCAAGCGCGATCGGCCGACCGCATGTCCCAGAAATCACTGCAATCCAACCTTCAGGACAATCCGGCCGCAATGGTCCTATCGGACCCGGGCCAGGAGGACAATCCGCTCGTCTTCGTGAACGAAGCCTTCGAGAAGATCACGCTCTATTCGCGCGATGCCGTTCTCGGGAAGAATTGCCGTTTCCTGCAATGCGACGAGACGGACGAGGCCGCCCGGCTGAAGCTGCGCGAGGCGATCGAGGCCGGGCGGGATGTCACCGCCGACCTAATCAATGAAAAGGCCGACGGGACGCGGTTTCTCAACCGCGTCGTCATCGCCCCCCTTCGCGGCGAGGACGGCAAGATCCACTCCTTCCTCGGCATCCAGAGCGAGATCCCGGGTGAGGAAGACGACCAGAATACCTCCATTGACGATCGCAGCGCCCAGATGCTGCGAGAATTGCAGCACCGCGTGAAGAACCATCTTTCGATGGTGGTCGGCCTGATCCGCCTGCAATCCCGCAAGGCGGTGACACGCGAATCCTTCGAGGCGCTGAGCCACCGCGTCCAGACGCTGGCCCTGCTCTACGAGGAACTGTCGCCGGCGGGGATCGTGGACCGAACGGCGGAGACCCTTCCGGCCGGTGCATATCTCAGCCGCGTGGCCAACACGATCGCAGCGATCGACGGGCGAAACTCGATCCGGGTGAACGTCGAATGCGACGAGATCGAGCTTCCGGTCGAGACGGGCGCGCGCCTCGGGATGCTTCTCAACGAGTTCATCACGAACGCCCTGGAACACGCGTTCACGGGGCGCGACGAGGGTGTGGTGCAGGTCCGCCTGAACAGGATGACGCGAGGCAAGCTGCGCCTGACGGTCGAGGATGACGGCATCGGACTGCCCGACGGGTTCGACTGGCCCCATGGCGCACCCAGCGTCGAGACGCGCAAGGAAGAGGCCACCGATCCTGCCGGCGACGGGCAAACGCTCAACACGCGCGGCGGCAAGCGCAAGTCGGGCCTGGGCGCAAGCATCGTCAAGGCAATGGTCGACCATCTCGACGGCGATCTGACCGTGAGCGCCTCCAAGCACGGCACGATCGTCACGGTGGATTTGATGGCGCCAGCTTGATCGGCACTGCGCGATCCCCTGTAAGTGAGGCCCTACGTTTACGGGTGACCATTGAGACGGGGACAAACCCATCTGCGCAAGCCTGCCCGATCTCTGCGGAAATTTAATCCCGGAGCCCGAACGATTTTGACGCTTTCCCGCTCCTGCGGGACGGCAGCCTTTATCTCTCCTAAGCCGTCCGCGCCGCGTCCATGATGCCGCGCATCTCGCGGATGGCAGGTTCCAGCCCGCGGAAGATCGCCTCGCCGATCAGGAAGTGCCCGATATTCAGCTCGGCCATCTGCGGCAGCGCGGCGACGGGCGGCACGGTTTCGTAGGTCAGCCCGTGGCCCGCATGCACCTCGAGCCCCAGTTCGGCGGCGAAGGCGGCCATGTCGCGGATGCGGATCATCTCGGCGTCACGGTCTTCGATCCGGCCCTCGGCATGGGCGTCGCAATAGGCGCCGGTATGCAGTTCGACCACCTGCGCGCCGATGCGGTGCGCGGCCTCGATCTGGGGGCGGTCGGCCGCGATGAAGATAGACACCCGGCACCCCGCGTCGCGCAGCGGTGCGATGAAATGGGCCAACCGGTTCTCGTCCTTGGCGACCTCGAGCCCGCCCTCGGTCGTCCGCTCCTCGCGCCGTTCGGGCACGATGCAGACGGCGTGGGGGCGATGGCGCAGGGCGATGGCCTGCATCTCGGGCGTGGCGGCCATCTCGAAATTCAGCGGCACGGTCAGCGCGGCCATCAGCCCGTCGATATCGGCGTCCGAGATGTGACGCCGATCCTCGCGCAGGTGGGCGGTGATGCCGTCGGCGCCCGCGGCCTCGGCCATGCGCGCGGCGCGCAGCGGATCGGGCAGCGTGCCGCCGCGCGCGTTGCGCACCGTCGCCACGTGATCGATGTTCACACCCAGTCGCAGCCTGTCAGCCATCGCGTGCCTCTTTCTTCATGCGCTTCGCCGCCGCTTCTTGCGCGATCCGGCGCTGCTTTTCGAACTTTTTCTTCAACCGCTTGATCCGCGCCTTCTGGTAGGCCGAGATCACCGGGCGCGACATCAGGTAGGACGCGACCCCGGCCACCGTGCCGATCAGCACGCCGCCCACCAGGTAGGGCATGAAGACGTTGCTGAAGAAATGCTCGAACCCGGTCCAGACCACCGGGCGACCGGTCAGGACGCCCTTGAGGTTCGACCACAGCTCGACCGAGACGCGGCTGAACGCATCGAAGGTCGCGTTCAGCGGCAGCGCGTGATCCTGGCCCAGCAGCCGCGCGCCCAGTTCGACCGACGCGCCCGCGATCACCGGGAAGGTGACCGGGTTGCCCACGAAGGTCGCCAGCAGAGAGGCGACGACATTGCCGCCCATGATCCAGGCCAGCCCGGCGGCGATGAAAAAATGCAGGCCGAACAGCGGCGTGAAGCTGGTGAACACGCCGGCGGCGATGCCGCGGCTGATCTTGTAGGCCGGGTCCGGCAGGCGGCGCAGCCGGTAGACCATGTAACGCGCCGCCCGCCACCAGCCGCCGCGCGGGTACAGCGCGCGCCCGATGGCGGCCATCGTCGACCTGGGTTGGCGACGTTTGAACACGCGGGGCCCAGCCTTTCGTTACGGTTTGCGGTCGGGGTCTCGCACCCGGGCGATGGTGGCCACGTCCTGGTCGGCTTCAAGTGCCAGGCGCACCGCGTGCATGTGCTCGACCGACCGCAGGTCCACGTCCATCCTGACCCGATAGAAGTCGGGCTTGCGATCGATGAATTCCATGTTCGAGATATTGGCCTTCTGCGCACCGACAAGGGTGCAGATGCGCCCCAGCACGCCCGCATCGTTGGTCATGGTCAGGTCGAACGTCACGGTGTTCACCGACGGGTGGTTGCCCGAGTGCCAGTGCAGGTCGACCCAGCGCTCTGGCTGATCCTCGAAATCGACCAGCGTGGGACAGTCGATGGCGTGGATGATGACGCCCTTGCCGCGGCGGGTGATGCCGACGATGCGCTCGCCCGGGACCGGCTGGCAGCAATTCGCACGCTCGAAGGCCGCGTCGCCGTCCAGCCCGACGATGGCCGATCCGGCGTCGATCTCGTCGCCCGTCTGGGTCGCCAGCTCGGGGTAGAGCACTTCGATCAACCGCCGCGTCGTCAGCTCGGCCGCGCCGAGACGCGCCAGGAGCTCGTCCACGTCCTGCAGGTGCAACGACTTGGCCGCGGTGGCGAGGGCCTTGTTGGTCATGCGTTTCTGCACGCCGTCGAAGGCCACGCGGGCGAGCTCGGTGCCAAGGCGGATGAACTTGACGCGGTCGGCGGCGCGCAACGACCGGCGAATGGCCGATTTCGCCCGTCCGGTCACGGCGATGTCCATCCAGGTCGACTGCGGCCGCTGCCCCTCGGCCGTCAGGATCTCGCAGCTTTGACCGTTGCGCAGGCGCGTCCACAGCGGCACACGCACCCCGTCCACCTTGGCGCCCACGCAGGCATCGCCGATGCGGGTGTGGATCGCGTAGGCGAAATCCAGCGGCGTGGCGCCTTTCGGCAGCTTCACCACCTCGCCCTTGGGCGTGAAGCAGAACACCTGGTCCTGGTACATCTCGAGCCGGACGGCCTCGAGAAACTCGTCGTGGTCATCGGCGCTGTCGAACTGCTCGTTCAGGGACGCCACCCAGCCGGCGGGATCGACGACGAAGGGGTTCAGCACCCGCTCGCCATCGCGATAGGACCAGTGCGCGGCGACGCCCGTTTCCGCCACCTCGTGCATCTGGCGGGTGCGGATCTGGACCTCGACCCGCTTGCCGTCGCGGCCCGACACGGTCGTGTGGATCGAGCGATAGCCGTTCGACTTGGGCTGGCTGATGTAGTCCTTGAACCGGCCCGGAACCGCGCGCCAGCGCTGGTGAATGGCACCCAGGACGCGGTAGCACTCCTCTTCCGTCTCGACGATGACGCGGAAGCCGTAGATATCGCTGAGACGGGAAAAGCCGATCTGCTTTTCCTCCATCTTGCGCCAGATCGAGAACGGCCGCTTGGCGCGGCCATGCACCTCGCCTGCGATGCCCACGCGGTTCAGTTCGATCCGGATGTCGCTGGTGATCTTGTCGATCACGTCGCCGGTTTCCCGTTGCAGCGTGATGAACCGCCGGATGATCGAGTTGCGCGCCTCGGGGTTCAGCACCGAGAAGGCGAGGTCCTCGAGCTCTTCGCGCATCCACTGCATGCCGATGCGGCCCGCCAACGGGGCGTAGATGTCCATGGTCTCGCGCGCCTTGCGATGCTGCCCCTCGGGCTTCATCGACTTGATGGTGCGCATGTTGTGCAGGCGGTCGGCCAGCTTGACCAGGATCACCCGCATGTCCCGGCTCATGGCCATGAACAGCTTGCGGAAGTTCTCGGCCTGCTTGGTTTCGTTCGAGTTCAGCTGCAGCTTGGTCAGCTTGGTCACGCCGTCGACCAGGCCCGCGACCTCGGGCCCGAAGCGGTCCGCCACATCCTCGAACGAGGCGCGCGTGTCTTCGACGGTATCGTGGAGAAGGGCGGTGACGATCGTGTCGTCGTCCAGCCGCTGTTCGGCCAGGATCTCGGCCACGGCCAGCGGGTGGCAGATATAGGGCTCGCCCGAGTGGCGGAACTGCCCTTCGTGCATCGCCGCGCCGAACTCATAGGCGCGGTGGATGCGGTCGCCGTCGCTTTTGGGGTGGTAGGACTTGATACGGGCGATCAGGCCGGAGATGTCTTCCATTCGGCCCGCCGCCCGTCCCGCGTCTTACTGTTGCCCTTGCGCTTCCATCAGCGCGCGCAGGAGCTTTTCCTCGGACATATCATCATCGGCCGGCTTGTCCTGCTCGCCGCCGCCCATGAGAAGCGCCATGGCGTCTTCCTCGGGCTCGTCGACTTCGATCTGGGTCTGGTGCGACTCGATCATGCGCTCTCGCAGGTCATCCGACTGCTGGGTTTCCTCGGCGATCTCGCGCAGGCTGACGACGGGGTTCTTGTCGTTGTCGCGGTCGACCGTCGGCTGCGAGCCGGACGCGATCTCGCGAGCGCGGTGCGCGGCCAGCATCACGAGCTCGAACCGGTTGGGAACTTTATCGACGCAATCTTCGACTGTAACGCGCGCCATGGCGACACCTCATGGAATCTGGTCAGGCCCCGAGACGGGGCGCAAGTAGAGAGGCGGGACCTAGACCATTCATTCGGACTTGACAAGACGCGGTTTCATATTCCGCCCCCATCGAAAGGCAGCACCGCGTCGCGATCCGTGGCGGGCAGAGCGTCGCGCATCTGGGCCACCGTGATCCCCGTGCGCGGGTGCCGCCAGTCGGGTGCGATCTGCGCCCAGGGCACAAGGACGAAGGCGCGATCCTGCAACCTTGGGTGAGGCAGGATCAGCCGGTCAGGCGCCTCGGCCCGCTGCTGTCCGAGGGACAGGGCGCGCCAACGATCCTGGGTGGCGGGGTCGGGCATAACAAGCTTGCCCACCGCGAGCAAATCGAGGTCCACGACCCGCGGCGCCCAACGCGCGGCCCGCGTTCGACCCAGCTCGGCTTCGACTTGGTGAAGAAGGTCCAGCAAACGGTCGGCCGGCCAGTCGGTCCGTAGTGACGCAACGGCATTCACGAAGTCGGGGCCGCTGTTCGGCGGAAAGGCGGGGCTGGATACGAAATCGCTTACTTCAAACGGCGATTCGTGATACTCTCGTAACAATTTTAGAGCGCTTTTCAGCATCCCTGCCGGGGTGAGTCGCCCCACTGCAAGGTTCGAGCCGAGGGCAACAAAGGCAGTCTGTGAATTTATATCCATCCGGGCAGTCGTATATCCATGAGTCGATGTTGCGGATCTGTTGCAAACGCATAGGTTGGCCATCCTGGCCGCACCGCAGCCAAGGGTGATTATGCCCATCGGAGTGCAAAGGACACTTAATGTTTTATCGAGATGAGCGTCTTGCGCTGTTCATAGACGGCTCGAACCTTTACGCCGCCGGCAAAGCGCTCGGCTTCGACATCGATTACAAGCTGCTCCGGCAGGAATTCATGCGTCGGGGCAAGCTGCTCCGGGCGTTCTACTATACCGCCTTGCTGGAAGGTGAGGATTACTCGCCGATCCGTCCGCTGGTCGACTGGCTGAACTACAACGGGTTCAGCATTGTCACGAAGCCGGCCAAGGAGTTCACCGACAGCCAGGGTCGCCGCAAGATCAAGGGCAACATGGACATCGAACTGGCCGTTGACGCGATGGAGCTTGCGCCGCGCGTGGATCACATCGTCCTGTTTTCCGGCGATGGCGATTTTCGTCCCCTGGTCGAAGCGCTGCAGCGTGCTGGCGTGCGAGTCTCGGTCGTATCGACCATTCGCAGCCAACCGCCGATGATTGCTGACGAACTGCGCCGGCAGGCCGACAACTTCATCGAACTGGAGGAGCTGCGCGAGTCCATCGGCCGCCCGCCCCGCGACGAGATCCGCGCCGTCGCCGAGTAGGCTACACGCACATCTGGAATAGACCGACTGTCGGGCGAATGGTCGCTCGGGCAGCCTGCTGTGCCAACACCAGAAAACGCCGGCGGGTCGCGATGACCCTCCGGCGTCGTTATTCTGAAATTGCGTCGCGCGCGGCATGCGGGACAATAATGCTGCCCAGAGCGATCATCGAATGTAACTTCTTTACCTTTTGATCAGATTCGTCAAAATCCCCCCATAATGGGGGATAGGACCGTTGGGACTTGACCGATTCGACACGATCGAGACGGCCGAGAACGTGCGAGACCTGTGGCAGGTCACGCTTGAAACCCTGCAGGCCATTGGGTTTTCCAGGGTCATCTACCTGACAGTCGACCGCGATGGCCGCGCGCCTCAGCTGATGACGAACCTCGAAGCGATCTACGATCTTTCGAATCCGGCGAAGGATCCATTTCTTCAGCACTGCTGCAGTTCGTATCGAATCACGCGAACCGGTGTCGGATTTCTCGACGAGCATCCCTATCTCGGCAATCGCGCGCGCGCATTCATCGCGGATGCCGCATCCCACGGCTTCCAGACCGGGCTGGCACTGCCCATGCGGCTGACCGGATCGGAGCGTTACGGCGGTTTCAACGTCGGCACGGGCCTGACACCCGAGGACTTCCTGCGCGATATCTGGCCCGATCGCGAGAAGGTTCGATTTCTTTGCCTGATCGCACACCGGCGGATGGAGGAGCTTGCGGCCACACCCTGCGGCGCCCAGGAATTCCGCGAACTGTTGATCGCGCCCCACCAGGAGCAGCTGCATCAACTCAGCCCGCGCGAAACGGAGATGGTGTATCTCCTGGCCCGCGGGCTTTCGCGCAAGGAGGTCGCCCGTATGTGCGGGATCAGTCCGAACACCGCGAACGATTACATCAAGAGCGCCTACCGCAAGCTCGGCGTCAGCAATCGGATCGAGGTGGTGCAGATGGTTCAGAACGGTGAAATCTGAGGCCGGTGGCGGCACCGGATCGACTCTGGCAATCCGGCCGGCAGGCTCTTAGGTCTGGGATATCCGAAGGGAATGCCGCCATGTCGAAACCGCCGCTGACACTCTATCTCGCCGCGCCGCGTGGCTTCTGCGCGGGCGTGGACCGCGCCATCAAGATCGTCGAGATGGCACTGCAGAAATGGGGCGCGCCGGTCTACGTGCGCCACGAGATCGTCCATAACCGCTATGTCGTGGATGAACTGCGCGACAAGGGTGCCGTCTTCGTCGAGGAGCTGGACGAGGCGCCCGACGACCGGCCGGTGATCTTCTCGGCCCACGGCGTGCCGAAATCCGTGCCCGAGGCCGCGCAGGCGCGCGAGATGGTCTTCGTGGACGCGACCTGCCCCCTGGTCAGCAAGGTCCATATCGAGGCCGAGCGCCACCACGAGAACGGGCTGCAGATGGTGATGATCGGCCACGCGGGCCACCCTGAGACACTGGGCACCATGGGCCAGCTTCCGCCCGGCGAGGTGTTGCTGGTCGAGACCGAGGACGACGTGGCCGACCTGATGCCGCGCGACCCCGAGAAGCTGGCCTTCATCACGCAGACGACGCTCAGCGTCGATGATACCGCCGGGATCGTCGCCGCCCTGAAGAACCGGTTCCCGTCGATCATCGGCCCGCACAAGGAAGACATCTGCTACGCGACCACGAACCGGCAGGAAGCGGTGAAGGCCATGGCGCCCAAGTGCGACGCGATGCTGGTGGTGGGGGCCCCGAATTCCTCCAACTCCAAGCGCCTGGTCGAGGTCGGCGCGCGGGCCGGTTGCAGCTACAGCCAGCTTGTCCAGCGCGCCGCAGATATCGACTGGCGGGCGCTCGACGGCATCGCCTCCATGGGGATCACCGCCGGGGCCTCGGCGCCCGAGATCCTGATCGAAGAGGTCATCGACGCCTTCCGCGACCGGTACGACGTGACCGTCGAGATGGTCGAAACAGCGGTCGAGCGGGTGGAGTTCAAGGTCCCCCGCGTCCTGCGCGAACCTGCCTGAGCGGATCCGCCGCTTGGCAGGCCCGAGCCGCGTGCTAAGGTCGCCCGGCAGAACCGGAAAAGGCGCGCCTAGATGTCCTGGCAATTCCTTCTTACCGCGACGGTCGTCTGTCTCGCCCCGGGCACCGGCGTGCTCTACACGCTGGCCATCGGTCTGGGGCGCGGCTGGGGTCCGTCGCTCTGGGCCGCGCTGGGTTGCACCTTCGGGATCGTCCCGCACCTCCTGGCTGCGACCCTTGGCCTGGCCGCCCTTCTGCACACCAGCGCGCTGGCTTTCCAGATCGTGAAATTCGCCGGCGTGGCCTACCTGCTTTATCTTGCGTGGCAGGCCCTGCGCGAGGGCGGCAGCCTCGACGTGGCTGCCCGGCGCGATCCGACGCCCGGGCCGCTGGTCGCCCGTCGCGGGGCGCTGATCAACATCCTGAACCCGAAACTGTCGATCTTCTTCCTGGCGCTGCTGCCGCCGTTCCTGTCGGGCAACCCCGCGACGGCCACGGCCGAGATGCTGGGCCTCGGGGCCGTCTTCATGGCGATGACCTTCGTCATCTTCGCGGGCTACGGCGCGGCGGCGGCGCAGGTGCGGCGCGCAGTGCTGGGCAACGACCGGGTGCTGCGCTGGATGTCGCGCGGCATTGCGGCGGTTTTCGCGGGGCTGGCCGGACGGCTGGCGGTCGAGCGGGCATGACCATCCCCAAGGCGCCCTTGCTGCTGGGCCTGGCCGGCCTTCTGCCCTTCTTCTGGGGCCTGGTGACCATGCTGCTGCCCGATCTCGGCACCTGGACCGGACAAAACGTCAGCCCGCGCCTCGCCGGGCCCTACGTGCAGCTGGCCTACGGCACCGTCATCCTGTCGTTCATGTCCGGGGTTCTCTGGGGATTCGCCACCAAGGCGGAAGGCCAGGTCGCGGCGTCGGGCTATGCCCTGTCGACGGTCCCCGCGCTGTGGGCGTTCTTCTTCGTCGGCGGCGGGCCGGTCTCGGCGGCGGTCTACCTCGCGTTGGGCTTCATCGGCATCCTTGGCCTGGACTGGCTGTTCTGGCGACAGGGGCTGGCCCCCCCGTGGTGGATGCACCTGCGGTTCCTGCTGACCGGGCTGGTGGTCGTCTCGCTTTTGCCGATCCTGCTGTGACCGCCGACCCCGAAACGCTGGCCTGTTACGCGCGGCGCGCCCAGGAATACGCGGACACGATCAGCCGCGCCGGCCCGGACGCGGACCTTCTGGCCTTCATGGGCGCCTTGCCCGACACGGGCGCGCCGGTGCTGGATTGGGGCTGCGGCCCCGGCAACTCGGCCGCCATGATGATGGCCCGCGGCATCACGGTCGAGGCCACGGACGCGTCGCCCGAAATGGCCGAGATCGCGACCGGCCTTGGGGTCGAGGTGCTGGTCGAGCCGTTCGAAGAGCTTGCGCCGATCCCGAAATACCGCGGGACCTGGGCCAATTTCTCGCTACTGCACGTCACGCCGGAGCGGATGCCGGAAATGATCGACCTGGCCGCCAGGGCCCTGCTGCGCGGCGGCGTTCTTCACCTGGGCCTGAAACGGGGCAGCGGCACCGCGCGCGACCCCATCGGCCGGTTTTTCAGCTACTGGGAGCCTGCCGAGCTGGACGCGATGACGCGCGCCTCGGGGCTGGAGCCCTTCGCAACGCGGCTGGGCGAGGGCAGCGGGCTGGATGGACGGATCGAACCCTTCGTCATCCACCTGAGCCGCAAGCCGGACTGAGCCCGCTTGCGACGGGCGCCGCTTTGGGGCAAGCCCGGGCCGATCCGAACGCGCCGAGGACCAGCACCATGACCGATCTCTTCGCCTATACCGACGGCGCCTGCTCCGGCAATCCGGGGCCGGGCGGCTGGGGCGCGCTGCTGATCGCGCGCGATGGCGATGCGGTCGTGAAGTCGCGCGACCTGAAGGGGGGCGAAGCCAACACCACCAACAACCGGATGGAGCTTCTGGCCGCAATCAGCGCGCTGGAAAGTCTCAGCCGCCCCAGCCGCATCACCATGGTGACCGACAGCCAGTACGTTAAGAACGGCGTGACCAGCTGGATCCATGGCTGGAAGCGCAACGGCTGGAAGACGTCGGCCAAGAAGCCGGTCAAGAACGACGACCTGTGGAAACGGCTGGACGCCGCGCAGGCGCGCCACGACGTCAAGTGGGAATGGGTGAAGGGCCACGCCGGCCATCCCGAGAACGAACGCGCGGACGAGCTGGCCCGGGCGGGCATGGCCCCGTTCAAACCGAGCGCATGACGGCGCTGGCGATCCTCGACTATTGCGCGGTGTTCGTCTTCGCGCTCAGCGGCGCCTTCGCGGCGAGCCGCGCGCAACTGGACCTCGTGGGCTTCATTTTCCTCGCCAGCCTCACGGCGCTGGGTGGCGGAACCACGCGTGACCTGCTGCTGGACCGGGCGATCTTCTGGATGGTCGACCCGAGCTACCTGGCCGTGGCCGCCAGCGCGGCGGTCGTGGTGTTCTGGACCGCGCACCTTGCCGACAACCGCCTGATCTGGCTGGTGTGGCTGGACGCCTGCGCGCTGGCCGTCGCGGTGCCCGCGGGCGTGGTGGCGGCACAGGCATTCTTCCAGCCCTGGCCCATCGTGATCCTCATGGGGATCCTCACCGGCACCTTCGGCGGCCTGCTGCGCGACGTGGTCGTGAACGACGTGCCGGTCGTGCTGGCCAAGGGCGAGCTCTACGTCACCGCGGCCTTCGCGGGCGGGGGGGCCGCCCTGATCGCATTCGCCGTAAGCGATGACATGCGCGTGGCCGTCGCGGTCTGCGGTGCCGTCACGCTGATCCTGCGCGCGGGATCGCTGTGGTTCGGCTGGCACCTGCCGGTCTACAAGTCGCGCCCGCCCCGCAATTTCTGAGACAGACCGTCAGTCCAGCCGGTCGGGCAGGTCCATGGCGCGCAGCGCCTCGGCGGCGCCCATGGCCCGCCGACCAGCGCGCTGAAGCTCCAGCACCTCGACCGCGCCGTCGCCGCAGGCCACGGAAAAGCCGTCCAGCAGCTGTCCCGGCGTCCCCTGCCCCGGCACCAGCCGCGAGCGCAGAAGCTTCACCCGCTCGCCCGCCACCTCGCACCACGCGCCGGGAAACGGTGAAAGCCCCCGGATGAGTGCGTCGATTTCGGTGGCCGGACGGGTCCACTCCACGCGTGCCTCGGCCTTGTCGATCTTGCTTGCATAGGTGACGCCGTCTTCGGGCTGCGGCTCGGGTGTGAGCTGGTCGAGCCGGCCCAGCGCCTCGACGATCAGCCGTCCCCCCATGGCGCCCAGCCGGTCGTGAAGGTCGCCAGTGGTCTCGGTCTCGCCGATCGGCGTGGCCTCGCGCAGCAAAACCGGCCCGGTGTCCAATCCCGCCTCCATCTGCATGACGCAGATGCCGGTCTCGGCGTCGCGGGCCATGACCGCGCGGTGGATGGGCGCGGCCCCGCGCCAGCGCGGCAGCAGCGAGGCATGGATGTTCAGGCATCCATGGCGCGGCGCGTCCAGAACCGGCTGCGGCAGCAACAGGCCATAGGCCACGACGACCGCGATGTCGCCCTCCAGCGCAGCGAACTCTTCCTGCGCCTCGGCGTCTTTCAGGCTGACGGGGTGGCGAACCGGCAGGCCCAGTTCCAGCGCGCGGGCATGGACGGGACCGGGCCGCAGCTTCTTGCCCCGGCCCGCCGGGCGCGGCGGCTGGGTGTAGACACAGGCGATCTCGTGCCCCGCATCGACCAATGCCTGAAGCGCCGGGACCGAGAAATCGGGCGTCCCCATGAATATCACGCGCATCGGCTCAGTCCCTTCGCTTGGCCGCGCGCTTCAGCAGCATCTGGCGCTTGGTGCGGCTCAGCCGGTCGAAATACATGCGTCCCGCCAGGTGATCGACCTGGTGCTGCACCGACGTGGCCCAGAGATGGATGAAATCACGCTCTTCTACCACGCCATCGGCGTTCAGAAACCGCACCGTGACCGCGCGGGGCCGTGTGATCCGGGCCGAGACGCCGGGCAGGTTCGGCGATGCCTCCTCGAAATCGCGCGGCTCGACGCTGGCGTGCAGGATCTCTGGGTTGGCCATGCGCACCGCCTGCCCGCGATCCTCGGACGCATCCACCACGGCCAGCGCCAGCGGCACGCCGATCTGCGGCGCGGCAAGACCCACGCCCGGCATGGCTTCCATCGTGTCGATCATGTCGTCCCAGATCGCGCGGATCTCGTCCGTGATCGCCTCGACGGGTCGCGCGGGCTGGCTCAGCCGCCGGTCGGGCCACATGACGAAAGGCCGCGTCGGCACGGGGTCAGGCCCGCGCCCGTTCGCGCTTCAGCTTCTGCATCTTGCGGGTGATCATCTGGCGCTTGAGCGGCTTCAGGTAGTCGATGAACAGCTTGCCATCCAGATGGTCGATTTCGTGCTGCACGCAGGTCGCCCACAGCCCGGTGAAATGCTCCGACCGTTCGGCGCCGTCGAGGTCGGTCCATGCGACCTTCACCTCGGCCGGGCGTTCCACGTCGGCATATTGCTCGGGGATGGACAGGCAGCCTTCCTCGTAGATGGACACCTCGTCCGAGGCCCAGGTGACCTCGGGGTTGATCAACACCATCGGCCGCGGCTCGGCGCCCTCTTCCTTCACGCAGTCCATGACCAGCACGCGCTGCATCACGCCGATCTGCGGCGCGGCCAGCCCGATGCCCGGCGCGTCGTACATGGTTTCCAGCATGTCGGCGGCCAGCGTCCGCAGGTCGTCGTCGACCGTGTCCACCGGATCGGCCGGCTTTTTCAGACGCGGGTCTGGATGGATGAGGATGGGGCGGATCATGCCGTCCATTTAGGCGTGGCGCGGCGGGGATGCAACAAAACGCGCGTGCGGCGCGCGGGGCTGGACCTCGGCGGTGGATGTGACAGGTTACAGCCCAGCCAGACACCGGGAGCACGCCATGTCATTCGACGGAGCCAAACGATCCTTCGACGAGATCATCGACCGCAGGGGCACCCACTGTGCCAAGTGGGACATGATGGAGCCGGTCTACGGCGTGCCGAAGGACGACGGGCTGGCCATGTGGGTGGCCGACATGGACTTCCGCCCTCCCCAGGCCGTGCAGGACGCCGTGGGCCGGCTGCACGACCACGGCGTTTATGGGTATTTCGGCGATGACGACGCCTACAAATCCGCGATCTGCTGGTGGATGGACCACCGCCACGGATGGCAGGTCGATCCCGGCCACATCTTCACAACCAACGGGCTGGTGAACGGCACCGCCATGTGCGTCGACGCCTTCTCCGCGCCGGGCGACGGCGTGGTCCTGTTCACGCCGGTCTACCATGCCTTCGCGCGGGTGCTGAAAGCCGCGGGGCGCGAGATCGTGGAATGCGAGATGGCGCTGGACGACGGGCGCTACACGCTCGACTTCGATGCCTACGATGCGCAGATGACCGGGCGGGAGCGGATGCTGATCCTGTGCTCGCCCCACAATCCCGGTGGTCGGGTCTGGACCCGGGACGAGCTTCGGGGCGTCGCCGACTTTGCGCGCCGCCACGACCTGGTCATCGTGTCGGACGAGATCCATCACGACCTGGTCTATCCCGGCCAGAGCCATACGCCGATGGTGCAGATCGACGGCATCGCCGACCGGCTGGTGATGATGTCCGCGGCGACCAAGACCTTCAACATCGCCGGTGCCCATGTGGGCAACGTCATCATCGCCGATGACGCGCTGCGCCAGCGTTTCGCCACCCGCATGGCCGCCATGGGAACGTCGCCGAACGCCTTCGGGATGCACATGGTCACCGCCGCCTATTCGCCCCAGGGCGCCGAATGGGTGGACGACCTGATGCACTATCTCGACGGTAACCGCCGCCTCTTCGACGAGGGGATCGCGTCGATTCCGGGCCTGCGCTCCATGCTGCTCGAGGCGACGTACCTGTCCTGGGTCGATTTCGACGGCACCGGCATGGACAGCAAGGAATACCTGCAGCGGGTCGAGGAGCGCGCGAAGATCGCCGTGAACCACGGCCCCACCTTCGGCAATGGTGGCGAGCGGTTCCTGCGATTCAACATCGCCACCCCCCGCGCCCGCGTGGAAGAGGCCGTGGAACGACTGCGCGACGCCTTCGCCGATCTGCAATAGGTCGAACCGCTTGACATGACGGGGTATCCCCCCGATATGCAGCCCAAGACGATGATCCCTGCCGCGTGAGCAGACCGGGCGCGAGGCGCCCCACCGAGGATCGTCGCACCGTTTCCCAGATCACGCGGGGAGGCACGCGCCAGTTGCGGCCGCCCCAGGGCAATCCGGCCCCGGTCAGTTTTCTGGCGTTCCTCTGAACGCTCACGGGTCCGCCTACGCGCGGGGACCCGACATTCCCATTTTCCGAAAGGATCCATTCCATGGATTTCGACATGCTGGGCCTTCCGCCCAAGATGATTTCCCGCCTGGCCGAGCTGGGCATCTCTGAACCAACCCCGATCCAGAAACAGGCCATCCCCCATGCCATGAACGGCCGTGACGTGATGGGCCTGGCGCAGACCGGCACCGGCAAGACCGCCGCCTTCGGCCTGCCGCTGATCAACGCCCTGTCGGCCGAGGGCACCAAGCCCGATCCGAAGACCGTGCGCGGCCTGATCCTCGCGCCCACGCGCGAGCTGGCCAATCAGATCGCCGACTCCCTGCGCGGGTTCGCCGGGGGCACGCACTTGTCCATCGCCGTCGTGGTGGGCGGTGTCAGCATCAACCGCCAGATCGGCCGGCTGGAGCGCGGCGCCGACCTGCTGGTCGCGACGCCCGGCCGCCTGATCGACCTGCTGGACCGCAAGGCCGTGCGGTTGGACCAGACGCGATTCCTGGTGCTGGACGAGGCCGACCAGATGCTCGACATGGGGTTCATCCACGCCCTGCGGAAGATCGCCCCGCTTCTGGCCGCCGACCGGCAGACCATGCTGTTCTCGGCCACCATGCCGAAACTCATGTCCGAGATCGCCGACAGCTATCTCAGCAACCCGATCCGGGTCGAGGTCGCGCGCCCCGGCCAGGCCGCCGACAAGGTCGAGCAGGAGGTCCATTTCGTCTCGAAGGACGGCAAGCCCGACCTGCTGCGCGAATGTCTCGACCGCCATCCCGAGGATCGGGCGCTGGTCTTCGGCCGCACCAAGCACGGCTGCGAGCGGCTGATGAAGCAGCTCGACCGCGACGGCTACAAGGCCGCGTCGATCCACGGCAACAAGTCCCAGAACCAGCGTGACCGCGCGATCCAGGGGTTCAAGGACGGCACGGTGAAGGTGCTGGTCGCCACCGACGTGGCGGCCCGCGGCATCGACATCCCGGGCGTGGAATACGTCTACAATTTCGAGCTGCCGAACGTGCCCGAGAACTACGTCCACCGGATCGGCCGCACCGCGCGGGCCGGGCGTGACGGGCAGGCCGTGGCGTTCTGCGCGCCGGACGAGATGAGCTATCTGCGCGACATCGAGAAGGTGCTGAAGGGCCGCGTTCACGTTGCCTCGGGCGCGCCCTGGGCCGAGGACACGCCCCCGCCGAAACAGGGCGGTCGCGGCCGCAAGCCGGGCGGCGGCGGTGGCAAGCCCGGTGGCGGTGCGGCCAAGTCCGGGCGCCGGCGCAGCAAGTCGGGCGGGCGCCGGCGGGCCGCCTGAGCGGCGATATTATCCGGGGTAATCTCCGGCAAATCATCGCGGATGATTGGGTCTGACGGCGGTCCCGCCGTCAGACCATGCGCAGATCCTCGAGATAGGCGCGCAATTGATCCGGGATCGGGGCCGGGCGATTCGTCTCCCGGTCCACGTTAACGTGGACGAAATGCCCCTCGGCCGCCGCGACCTCGGCATCACCCCCGAAAAGTCCCAGTTCGTAGGTCACCGCGCTGCGGCCGAGCTTGGCCACCCGAAGCCCGGCCGTGATGTCCTGCGGAAAGCCCAGCGGCGCGAAGTAGCGGCAGCCGGATTCGACCACCAGGAAGATCGTCGGGCTGGTGGCCGGGTCCAGAAGCTCGCGCTCGACCAGCGGTGCGTTCACCGCGGTGTCGAAGAACTGGTAGTGCAGGGCATTGTTCATGTGCCCATACACGTCGTTGTCGAACCACCGCGTCGGCATCGTGCGAAAGGCGAAATAATCCGACCGGCGGCCCGGCGTCGCGGTCATCGCGTCACACGAAGGCCTGCAGGCCGGTCTGGGCGCGACCCAGGATCAGCGCGTGCACGTCGTGGGTGCCCTCGTAGGTGTTCACCGTCTCGAGGTTGATCATGTGGCGCATCACCTGGAACTCCTCGGAGATGCCGTTGCCGCCATGCATGTCGCGGGCGACGCGCGCGATCTCCAGCGCCTTGCCGCAGTTGTTGCGCTTCATCAGGCTGATGAGCTCGGGCGCCGCGGTGCCGTCGTCGATCATCCGGCCCAGCCGCAGAGAGCCCTGCAGCCCCAACGTGATCTCGGTTTGCATGTCGGCGAGCTTTTTCTGGAACAGCTGGGTCTGCGCCAGCGGGCGGCCGAACTGCTTGCGGTCCAGCCCGTATTGCCGCGCCCCGTGCCAGCAGAACTCGGCCGCGCCCATCACGCCCCACGAGATGCCATAGCGGGCGCGGTTGAGACAGCCGAACGGCCCTTTCAGACCCTCGACATTGGGCAGGAGCGCATCTTCGCCCACTTCCACGTCCTTCATGACGATCTCGCCGGTGGTGGACGCGCGCAGGCTCAGCTTGCCGCCGATCTTGGGCGCGCTCAGGCCCTCCATGCCCTTTTCCAGCACGAAGCCGCGGATCTTGCCGCCATGCGCCTCGGACTTGGCCCAGACCACGAAAACATCGGCGAAGGGCGAATTCGAGATCCACATCTTGGAGCCGTTCAGCACGTAGCCGCTGTCGGTTTTCTTGGCGACCGTCTTCATCCCGCCGGGGTCGGACCCCGCGTCGGGCTCGGTCAGGCCGAAGCAGCCGATGAACTCGCCGCTGGCGAGCTTCGGCAGGTACTTCTTGCGCTGTTCCTCGCTGCCATAGGCGTGGATCGGGTACATCACGAGACTGGATTGCACCGACATCATCGAGCGGTAGCCGGAGTCCACGCGCTCGACCTCGCGCGCGACGAGGCCGTAGGTGACGTAGTTCATGCCCAGCCCGCCGTATTCCTCGGGGATGGTCACGCCCAGCAGGCCGGCTTCGCCCATCATCGGGAACAGCTCGGGCGCCACGGTCTCTTCGCGATAGGCGTCGATCACGAGGGGCTGCAGGGTGTTCTGCGCGAATTGCCGTGCCGCGTCGCGCAGCATCCGCTCATCCTCGGTCAGCTGGGTTTCCATCAGCATCGGGTCGTCCCATTCGAAGGACGACAGTTCGGGGCCGTGGCCTTGGGTGTCCTTGGGCATGTCTTACTCCTTGTCCAGCTCCGCTATCCGGTCCGCGAAAGCGTCCAGAAGCCTGTGTTTCAGTATCTTTCCGGTGGCGGCGGCAGGCAGCTTCTTCACGATGAATATAGCAGATGGCCGCTTGTAGTTCGACAGACTGTCCGCGACGAAATCCCGCAGCGCGTCCGGGGTCACCGCGTCGTCCGCCGTTGTTTCGACGAAGGCGAGCACGTCCTCGTTGCCATCGCGTGCCCGGCCGACCACGGCCGACTGCACCACGGCGGGATGGTCGTTCAGCGCCGCTTCGACCTCGGGCGGGTAGACGTTGAAGCCAGAGCGGATGATCAGCTCTTTCACCCGGCCGACCACGTGCAGGTTGCCGCTTTCGTCGATCCGGCCCAGGTCGCCGGTCTTCAGCCAGCCATCGGCGTCGATGGTCTGTGCCGTCAGGTCCGGGGCGCGGTAGTAGCCCTTCATCACGTGCGGCCCGCGGGTCAGGATCTCGCCCACGCCGTTCGCGTCGGGCGCGTCGATGGCGACCTCCAGCCCGGGAAACGGCGGACCGACGCTGATATCTGCCGTGCCGATGGGGTTGCGCGTGCCGCAGACACCGGCAGTGGATTCGGTCATGCCGTAGCCGTTCTGCAGGGGCAGACCGTAGAACGCCTCGGCCTTGCGCTTCCATGCCGGGTCCAGCGGCGCCGCCCCGGACGAGACATAGCGCAGCTTGGCGTCCTTGAGGCTGTCGATGCCCAACTCGGCGGTGTGCTTCATCAGAAGCGCGTGCATCTGCGGCACGGCGGGCAGCACGGTGGCCCCGTCGCGCAGCGCATCCAGCAGGGCCGCGGGGGTGAAGCGGGTCTCCAGCTGCACCTCGGCCCCGGTGATCGCCCCCGCCGTCAGCATCGACGCGATGCCGAACACGTGGGTCAGCGGCAGCGCGCCGTAGATCCGGTCGGACGGCACCATGTCGCGCAGGTCGCGCGAGGCGGTGCCGGCGTAGACGAGGTTGTCATGGGTCAGCATGACGCCCTTGGGGTCGCCCGTGGTGCCCGTGGTATAAAGCAGGATGGCGACGTCCCCGTCCGTCTCGGCCTTGGACCCGTTGTCCGTGGGTCCGAAGGCGACGCCGCCGAAGGACGTCTCGACCTCCGTCGCGCCCGCCGTTTCCGCATGGCCGCGCGCGGCATCGCTGGCCTCGGTCGTGTAGGCGGTCACGCGGGGCGTGCAGTGCGCCGAAATCCGGCCGATCTCGGACGCCGTCATCCGCGCGTTGACCGGAACGGCCCAGGCGCCTAGGCGCGACGCCCCGAAGATGAGGGCCGGAATCACCGCGCAATTCTCGGCCACGATCACCACGCGGTCCCCGGCCCGCACGCCTCGGGCCGACAGCAGCTCGGCCGCCTCGCGGCTGGCAGCGGCGTAACCGGCGAAATCGAAGCGATAGCCCAGCGTGTCGCGCAGCGCGGGCGCCTGCGGGCTGGCCTTGGCGTGGGCGTCGATGATCTCGTGCAAGCGCGTCATGCGGTTCTCCGTTCGGGCCGCAGTCGCGCCAGCGCAACCTCGGCCTCGTGTTCCAGTTCGGCGACGATCTCGGCCAGCGGCTTGATGGCATCGGTCAGGCCCAGCGCCTGCCCCGCCGACAGCATCCCCCAAGACACGTCGCCGCTGGCATAGGCCTGCCGCCCGATCGTGCCCTTCACCAGCGGCATCAGCTGGTCGATCCCCCCCTCGGGGTTCTCGCGCTCCAGCCGCGCGACCTCTTTCGTCGTCTCGTTCTTCAGGGTGCGGATCGTGTTGCGCACCGTCTGCATGGTCAGGTCGGTGTCGCGCTCGGACGCATCGACCATGGCCTGCTTGTAGCCGGGATGCGCCGTCAGTTCCTCGCAGACCAGGAAGCGGGTCCCGATGGTCACGCCCGACGCGCCCGCGGCCAGCGCGGCGACGATCTGGCTGCCCGCGCCGATGCCGCCGCCGATGAGGAAGGGGATGTCCAGCCGCTCCTCGGCCAGCGCCATGTTCACCATGGACCCCACCAGGTCCATGCCCGGGTGGCCGCCGCATTCGGCGCCGACGATGGTCACCATGTCCACGCCGACGGACTGCGCCTTCACGGCGAAGCGGACCGATGGCACCTTGTGCAAAACGGTGATGCCGGCGTCCTTCAGCTGCGGGATGTAGGGCTCGGGGTTGCGGCCCGAGGTTTCGACCACCCGCACGCCCGCATCCGCGATCTGCTTGAAGACATCCGCCGTCTTCTCGCCCGGCACCAGCTTGGGCAGCATCGAGACGTTGACGCCGAAGGGGTTCCCCTCGGCCATGTCGCGGCATTTGGCGATCTCGGCGTCCAGCGTGTCGGGGAAGCTGGCGGCGGTGAGGAACCCCATGATCCCGGCGCGCGCACAGGCGCTGACATAGGCCGCGTCGCCCAGCCACATGAGCCCGCCCGCCACGATCGGCAGGCGTGTCCCGAAGGCACGGGTGGCGGCGGTGTCGAAGACGGGATCGGTCATGCGCGCAGCTTCCGGTAATCGGGGCGCCGTTTTTCGAGGAAGGCCGCGATCCCCTCGCCCGCCTCGGGCGAGCCTTGCGCGTAGGCCATGGCGTCGCGTTCGCGGTCCAGCTGTGCGTCGAGCGTCGCGGCGCGCCCGTCCGTCAGCAGCCGCTTGATCGCGCGCTGGGTGTCCTGCGGCCCGTCGGACAGGCGCGCGGCAAGGCCCAACGCTGTTTCCAGCGCTTCGCCCGCCTCGCTCATGGCGGTGAGGGCGCCGATCGCCTCCAGCCGTTCGGCCTCCACATGCTCGCCCAGCAGCATCAGCCGCGCCAGCAGCGGCGGCGGGATCACCGCCGCCGCGCTGTGGGTCAGGCCGCCATCGGGCACCAGACCGGCCTTCACGTAGGCCATGGTGAACTTCGCGCCCCGGGCCGCCACCAGCATGTCGCACGCGAAGGCGATCGAAACGCCGGCCCCCGCCGCGCCGCCCTCGACCGCGGCGATCACGGGCGCGGGGCAGGCGCGCAGGTCGCGGATGACGTTGTGCAGGGTCTCGATCTTCTCGCGCCGCTCGGGCGCGGACAGGTCGCGGCGGGTGCGCAACGTGTTCAGGTCACCCCCCGCGCAGAAGAAATCGCCCTCGCCCGCCAGCACCAGCGCGGCGATGCCCGGCTCGGCCGCCCACTGGCAGGCCTCGCGCAGCGTCGCGTAGTAGTCTGGCGTCAGCGCGTTGCGCCGGGACGCGTTGGCGTTCCAGGCGATCAGGACATCCCCGCGCTGTTCGATCCGTGCGGTCATCCCTGCGCCTTCTTCATGACCTTGAAGGCGCCCGAGCCGGTAGCGATCAGCGTGCCGTCATCGCGGCGCAGCTCGCCCTCGATGAACTTCACCGACCGGCCACCGCCCACCACGCGCCCCGTCGCGGTCAGCGTGTCGCCGACCTGCGCCGAGGCGATGAAGTTCGTGGTCATCGAGATCGTGACCATCGGGTACAGGCCGCTGTCGTCCACCGTCAGCGATCCCGCCGCGCCCATGGCGTTGTCCAGCATCACCGCCGCGAGCCCACCGTGGAACGCGCCGTGCCGGTTGGTGTGCCGGTCGTCCAGCGTCAGGCGGCAGCGGGCGCACCCGTCGCCGCCCGAGACGTCCAGCACGTAGCCGATAGTGCGCTGGGTACCGGTCTCGTCGGTGATGATGCCGGGCGTGCTCATGCCGCCGCGCGCATCCGGGCGAAGCGGCCCAGGTGATAGGTGCTGTCGCCGAAGCGGTGATCGGCCATGGTCAGGCGCCGGGCGATATGCGCCAGGTCGTATTCCTGGGTCATGCCGATGCCGCCATGCATCTGGATCGATTCCTCGACCACCAGCTTGGCGACCTTGCCGATCAGCTGTTTCGTGGCCGACACGTGCAGCTCGCGCGTGTCGCGGTCCGCTTCGAGATGGCCGCACAGATTGATGACGGCCGAGCGGGCCTGCTCGATCTCGACCAGCATGTCGGCCATGCGGAACTGTAGCGCCTGGAACTTGCCGATGGGGCGGCCGAACTGCGTGCGCTGCTTGAGGTAGTCGGCGGTCAGCTTGCGGCAGGCCTCCATCAGGCCCAGCGCCTCGGCCGACAGGGCCGCCGTGGCGCGCGCGGTCGCCCACTCGATATCGGCGTAGGCATCGCCCTCGCCGCCCAGCAGCTCGGCCGTCACGCCGTCCAGGGCCAGCTCGGCCGCGTGCCCGCCCGCCATGGTGCGGTAATCGCGGATATCGAGACCGTCGGCATCCGCGTCCACGAGGAACAGCGACAGCCCGTCCTCGTCGGCGACGTCACCGCCGGTGCGGGCCGACACGACGATCTTGCCCGCCTGCCCGGCCGCGGGCACGACCGCCTTGCGCCCGGTCAGGGTGTAGGTGTCGCCGTCGCGTCTGGCCTCGGTCGCGACGCGGCTGAGGTCGTAGCGGCTGCCGGGCTCGCCATGGGCGAAGGCCAGCATCGTGGACCCCGCGATCACGTCCTCGATCAACGCCTTCTGGGCGTCGCTGCCGCGGCGCGCGATCAGCCCGCCCGCGGGAACGATCTCCAGCAGCGGTTCGGTCGCGCCGGCGCGGCCCAGTTCCTCGAAGACGACGCTCAGGTCGAAGCCCGCGCCGCCGAAACCGCCCTCATCCTCGGTGAAAAGGGCGCCGATGACGCCCATCTCGGCCAGCCCGTCCCAGGCCTCTTGCGAATAGCCGGTGTCGCCCTCGGCCACCGCCTCGCGCGCCTTCTTGTCCAGCGTATCGGCCAGGAAACGGCGCAGGCCGTCCTGCAGCATCTGGCGTTCTTCTGTCAGGTCGAATTTCATGGCTCAGAGCTCCAGGATGGCTTTCGAGATGATGGTCTTCTGCACCTCGTTCGAGCCGCCGTAGATCGACAGCTTGCGGTTGTTGAAATAGGTCGCCGCGGCCGGCAGCGCGTAGTCGGGGCCCACGGGTTCGACATTGCTGCCGGGCTCCAGCGCCTCGGAGACGAACGGCATGGCGTAGGGGCCCACGGCCTCGCGCGTCAGCGCGTTGATCTCCTGCCGGATGACGGTGCCCTTGATCTTGAGCATGGACGATTCCGCGCCCGGGGCCTGTCCCTCGGCGGCGGCCGAGACCACGCGCAGGTTGGTCGTGGCCATCGCCATCAGCGCGATCTCGACCTCGGCCACCTTCGCGGCGAAAAGCGGATCCTCGATCAGCGGGCGGCCGTGGCTGTGTTCCAGCCGGGCGATGCGCTTGAGGTTCTCCAGCGCGGCATTGGCAAAGCCCACGCCCGCGATATTAGTGCGCTCGTGGGTCAGCAGGTACTTGGCGTAGGTCCAGCCCTTGTTCTCCTCGCCCACCAGGTTCTCGACCGGCACGCGCACGTCCTTGAACCAGACCTCGTTCACCTCGGCCCCGCCGTCGATCAGCACGATCGGCCGGACCTCGACGCCCGGGTCGTTCATGTCGATCAGCAGGAAGCTGATCCCCTCCTGCGGCTTGCCCTCTTTCGAGGTCCGCACGAGGCAGAAGATCATGTTGGCGTGCTGGCCCAGCGTGGTCCACGTCTTCTGGCCGTTGACGACGTAGTGGTCGCCGTCGCGCTTGGCCTCGCATTTCAGGCTGGCCAGGTCCGATCCGGCGCCCGGCTCGGAATAGCCCTGGCACCACCAGTCATCGCCGTTGAGGATGCGCGGCAGCCAGTAGTCCTTCTGGTCCTCGCTGCCGAACTGCTGAAGCACGGGGCCCAGCATGTTGATGCCGAAGGGCACGATCCGGGGGGCGTGGGCGGCGGTCGTCTCTTCCTCGAAGATGTGGCGCTGCACGGCGTCCCAGCCGGTGCCGCCGTATTTCTTCGGCCAGTTGCCGGCCAGCCAGCCGCGTTCGTTCAGGATCGCGTGCCATTCCTCGTGGTCTTCCTTCGTCAGCTCGTGGCGCAGGCGCACCTTGTCCGACAGCCGCTCGGGAAGCTTTTCGTCCAGGAACGCCCGCACCTCGGCGCGGAAGGCGTTCTGCTCGTCGGTGTAGCTCAGGTCCATCGCGATGTTCCTTTCTCAATAAATCTCGAACAGGCCCGCGGCACCCTGGCCGCCGCCGATGCACATGGTGACAACGCCCAGCTTGGCGCCCCGGCGCCGGCCCTCGTGCAGGATGTGCCCCGCCATGCGTGCGCCGGTCATGCCGAACGGGTGGCCGACCGAGATCGAGCCGCCGTTGACGTTCAGGATGTCGTTGTCGATGCCCAGCGTGTCGCGACAATAGAGAAGCTGCGAGGCGAAGGCCTCGTTCAGCTCCCACAGGTCGATATCGTCGACCGACAGGCCCTGGCGTTCCAGAAGGCGCGGCACGGCATAGACCGGCCCGATGCCCATCTCGTCCGGCTCGCACCCCGCGACGGCGAAGCCGCGGAAGGCGCCCAACGGCTCGAGCCCCGCGCGCTCGGCCTCCTTGCGATCCATCATGACCAGCGCGGCAGCGCCGTCCGACAGCTGGCTGGCGTTGCCGGCGGTGATGTATTTCCCCTCGCCGCGCACGGGTTGCAGGCCCTTCAGGGCCTCAAGCGTCGTGGAGGGGCGGTTGCATTCGTCCATCTCCAGCATGACCTCTTCGTGGGTCACCTCGCCGGTTTCCTTGTTCTTCACGGCCTTCGTCGTCTTGATGCCCGCCAGCTCGGCGTCGAAGCGGCCCGCCTTCTGGGCCGCGGCGGTGCGCATCTGGGACTGGTAGCCCAGCTCGTCCTGCGCATCGCGGCTGATGCCATAGCGGTCGGCCACGATGTCGGCGGTGTCGATCATCGGCAGGTAGAGGTCGGGCTTGTGCTCCATGATCCAGTCGTTCGGCGCCTCGTCGGGGGGCGGCTGCACGCCCGAGATCGACTCGACCCCGCCGACCAGGACGGCCTTGGCGCCCTCGGCCCCGATCATGTGTCCCCCCATGGCGATGGCCTGAAGGCCCGACGCGCAAAAGCGGTTCACGGTCGTGCCCGCGATCGACACGGGCAGGCCCGCCCGGATCACCGCCTGGCGCGCGATGTTGCGGCCCGTGACCCCTTGGGGATAGCCGCAACCCCAGATGCTGTCCTCGATCAGCGCGGGATCGATGCCCGCGCGCGTGACGGCGTGGTGGGTCGCGTGACCGGCCAGGTCGACGCCGTGGGTGATGTTGAACGCGCCCCGGTGGGCCTTGCCGATGGGGGTGCGCGCGACGGAGACGATTACGGCGTCAGTCATTGTTCATACTTTCGAAATTGCGGCCCTCGGCGGCCAGGGTGTCGATCAGGGCGGCGGGCGACCAGAAGCCGCTGCCATCCTCGTAGGCGTTAAGCCGGTCGCGGATCGTGGCGATCCCGGTCATATCGGCGTATTTCATCGGCCCGCCGCGATACCGCGGGAAGCCGTAGCCCATGAGCTTCACCACATCGATGTCGAGCGGGCGCAGCGCGATGCCGTCTTCCAGGATGCGCGCGCCCTCGTTCACCATCGCGGCCATGTAGCGCTCGACGATCTCGTCACCGGTGAAATCACGCGGCGTGACGCCCTGCGCGGCGCGCTCCTTGGCGATCAGATCCAGAACCTCGGGGTCCTCGCGGCCCTTGGGGCTTTCGTCGTCGTAGATGTAGAAGCCCCGCCCGGTCTTGCGGCCCAGACGTTCCATTCCGTAGAGGTCATCGGCCCATTGCGGATAGACCACGCCGGGCTGTTTGCCCTTCCGCTGGCGCGTCATGTAACCGATGTCGAGCCCCGCCAGGTCGGCGACCTTCATCGGCCCCATGGCGAAGCCGAACTGCTCGAGCGCGCGGTCGATCTGGTAGGGAGATGCCCCGTGCAGGATCATCCAGTCGGCCGCACTGCGATAGTGGCTGAGCATGCGGTTGCCGATGAACCCGTCGCAGACACCCGCGCGCACGCTGACCTTGCCCAGCCGCTTGCCCAGGGCAAACGCCGTGGCGGTCACGTCGGTGTCGGTCGCGTCGGCCACCACGACTTCCAGCAGTTTCATCACGTGGGCGGGGCTGAAGAAATGCAGGCCGATCACGTCTGCGGGCCGCGACGTGGCCTGCGCGATCTCGTTGATGTCGAGGTAAGACGTGTTGGTCGCCAGCACCGCGCCCGGCTTGGCGACCGCATCGAGTTGGGTGAACACCTCTTTCTTGACGTCCAGCGACTCGAACACGGCTTCGATGATGACATCGGCGTCCTTCAGGTCGCCGTAATCGGTCGTGGTGGTGAGGGTCGCAAGCGCCGCGTCGCGCTTGGCGTCGCTCATCTTGCCGCGTTTGACCGCGCCCGCGAGGTTCGACTCGATCGTGGCGCGGGCCTTGTCGGCGGCCTCGGGCTTCATCTCGACCAGCGTGACGGGCAATCCGGCCAGCAGCGCCGCGGTGGCGATGCCCGATCCCATGGTGCCGCCGCCGACGACGCCGATGGCCTGCACGTCACGCGGGGTGGCGTCCTTCAGGCCGGGCACGCGGGCGACCTTGCGCTCGATGAAGAAGGCGTGGATCAGGCCCTCGCGCTGGGGGGTGTCGATCAGCTCGTTGAACAGGCGCCGTTCCTCGGCCAGCCCGTCGGGCAGGTCCATCTCGGTGGCGGCCTTCACGGCCTTCATCGCCTGCACCTGCGCCACCTGGCCCGGGAACTTGCGACGCAAGTTCTGCTCCCATATGTCCCATCCATCGGCGGGCGCGGCCGGACGCGGCAGGCCCGAGACGGGGCGCGGCGCGGCGCCTTCGGCCAGCAGCTCGCGGGCATAGGCCACGCCCTCGGCCCGCGCGGCCTCGGAGCCCTTGCCCTCGCCCACACGGTCGATCAGTCCGCTCTCGCGCGCCGCCTCGGGCGTCACGGGCTTGCCCGAGGTGATCATCTCGAGCGCGGCGTCGGTCCCGACCACGCGCGGCGCACGCTGCGTGCCGCCCGCGCCGGGCAGGATGCCCAGCGAAACCTCGGGCAGGCCCAGCTTCGTTCCGGGCAGCGCGAGGCGATAGTGGCAGCCCAGCGCGACTTCGAGCCCGCCGCCCAGCGCCGCGCCGTGGATCGACGCGACCACGGGCTTGGGACAGTCCTCGATCAGCGTGCAGATCTCGGGCAGCCACGGGTCCTGCGGCGGCTTGCCGAACTCGCTCACGTCCGCGCCGCCCAGGAACAGCCGCCCCGCGCCGCAGATGACGGCGATGCGCGCGGTTTCGTCGGCGGCGAACCGGTCGACGCAGTCCTTCAGCGCGGCACGGGTGGCATGGCCCAGCGCGTTCACCGGCGGGTTGTCAACGGTGATGACCGCGATCTCGTCGTCCAGGTCGTAGGTGACGGGTGTGCTCATGGTTCCTCCTGTTCGGTCGTGGGTTGCCGCGCGCTCAGCCCGGCAGGGGCGAGGGCGGCATGCCCAGTCGTTGTTCCAGTTCCTTCACCGCGACCCGCAGCGCCGGGCCCACCTCAGTCTCCATCCGCTCCACCGGCAGGTCCACGGGCAGCGCGCCGCAGGTGAAGACCACCGGCCCGCCGATGTCGCGCGGCTGAAACGGGGTCGACACGGCGTGGATGTTGCCGCTGAAATACTGCGCCGGTTCGGTGATGACGAAGCCGCGGGCGAACATCTGGTCGCGGGCGTCGGCGCGGATCTCGCGCGCGGTGGCCAGGTCCAGCCCCCGGTCGCCATCGACCTCGGACACGAGCTCGGGCAGCGCGTCCTCGGACGTGGCACCGATCAGGCAATGCCCCGAGGACGTGCCCCGGAACGGCAGGCGGTGGCCGACCTCGAGCCAGATCGACGACCGGTCGACGGGGCGGAACGTCTTGGCCAGCAGGACCTTGTTCGTGTCGCGCATGGCCAGCAGCGCGAGGGTGCCCGTCTCGTCAGCCAGCCGCTGCATGATGGGGGCGCAGATGTCGATGAAGCTGATCGATGCGCCCGCCACGTTGCCCAGCGCCAGCAGCGCGGGACCGGGGCGGTACCGGTCGCGCAGCCGGCCGTGGGTCAGGTAGCCCAGCGATTGCAGCGTGAAAGTCAGCCGCGACACGGTGGACTTGGGCAGGCCCGTCCGTTCGGCGATCTCGGCGTTGCTCAGCCCGTCATCCGAGGGACGGAAGGCGCGCAGGACACTCAGGCCACGGGCCAGCGTCGTGGCGAAACGGCGATCGGCGTGGGGCGATTGGTCGGTCATCACATGCTCCCCGGAATGGCCAGGCTCAGCCACGGCACTGCCATGATGATGATCAGGACGATCACGTCTATGCTCAGGAACCGCAGGATGCCCGAGAAGATCCGGTCGATGGGCACGGACGGCCCCACGACGGACGAGATGACGAAGACGTTCAGACCCACGGGCGGGGTGATCAGGCCGATTTCCAGCAGCTTGATGACCACGACACCGAACCAGATCAGGTCGAAGCCATAGGTCTCGATCAGCGGGATCATCAGCGGCAGGGTCAGAACCATGATCCCGATCGGGTCGAGGAACATGCCCAGCAGCAGGTAGATCCCGGCGATGGCCGCCATCAGCACCACGGGGCTGAGCTCGGCATCGGTCACCGCCTGCACGATGTCGGGCGCCACGCCGGTCAGCGCGATGAAGGCCACGAAGATCTTGGCGCCCGCGGCGATCAGGAAGATCGATGTCGTCTGGATGCAGGTCTCGCGCAGCGACTCCCACAGCCCCCGCAGCGTCAGCTTGCGCTGGATGAAACCGATCGCGACGGCCAGCGAGACCGAGATCGCGGCCGCCTCGGTCGCGGTGAAGAACCCGCCGTAGATGCCGCCGACGATGATGACGAACAGCGCGACGGCGGGCCAGGCGGCGATCGCGGCGCTGCGCCGCTCGGAGGCCGTGATCTCGCCGGTATAGGCGGGCGCATCGCCGGGCTTCTGCTTCACCCAGATCCAGATGACCAGGAGGAAGCCCGCCAGGCTCAGCAGCCCCGGCAGGACACCGGCGAGGAACAGCGCGCTGATCGAGGTCTCGGTGAAAATGCCATAGATGATGAACAGCACCGATGGCGGGATCAGGCTGCCCAGCGTGCCGCCCGCCGCGACCGAGGCCGTCGCCAGCCGCTTGTCGTAGCCCATCGACAGCATTTCGGGCGAACAGATCCGCCCCATGGTCGAGGCGCAGGCGATGGACGACCCGGTGATGGCCGAGAAGCCGCCGCAGCCCACGACGCTGGCCATGGCGACGCCGCCGGGCACCTTGGCCAGCCAGACGCGCGCGGCATGGTAGATCGCGGTCGTGATCTCGGCGCGATAGGCGATGTGGCCCAGCGCGACGAAGAGCGGGATCATCGACAAATCGTAGCTGTGGATCAGGTCGAACGAGTTCGAGAAGACCAGCGACGAGGTCGGACGATACGCCCGCTCGGGCGCGAAGGCACCGGTGCGGAACGCGAAAATGACGAAGGTGCCGACGGTCGCGACACCCGCCAGCGCGAAGGCGATGGGCACGCGAATGGCCAGCAGGCCGATGACGCTGGCGAAGGCGACGATGCCGATCAGGGTTCCGTCCATGGATCAGGCCTCGTCTTCGACATGGGCGGGGCCGCCATCGATATGGCCTCCCGCGCGGATGGTGGCGATGTCGCGCCAAACGGTGATGGCCAGCCGCACCCAGCAGACCGCGATTCCCAGGAAGAACAGAGCCCGGCCCGGCCATTTCGGCAGCGAAAGCTGGCCGAAGAAGAACGACCCCGACGACCAGTTACCGGCCAGCTCGTGCCAGCCCGCCCACATGAGCGGCAGCAGCGCAAAGAGCCCGACGATCGAGCCGAACACCACCAGCCAATCCTGCGCGCGGCGCGGGAAGTGCTGGGTCAGCACCTCGACCACGATATTCGCGCGGGCGGTGACCACGGCGGCCAGCGGCAGGACGATGGCGGCCACCATCAGCTCGCGCACCATGACGACGGTATCGGGGATACCGGAATTGGCGAACACCCGCAGGCAGACGCTGATCGTGATGAGTGCACCCAGCCCCACCACGGCGATGGCGGCCAGATCCAGGAACAGCTTTTCGATGCGGGTCAGCATGGGCTGCGCTCCGTGCGGTCGAAAGGTTGAAGATGGGTGTGGCGGCGCGGGGCCATCGGGTCGTGATCCGGCGCCCGGCCAGGTTCGGGGCCCCGCGTCACCGCCGGGCCCCGGATGTCACGCCTCAGCGCTCCCAGGGATAGCCCTGCTCGTCGCGCTCGGCCGTGTACTTGTCGATCAGCCCGCGATACTCGGTCAGCAGCGCCGAGCCATCCAGGCCGGCGGCATTGGCCTGCTCGACCCACTCGTCGATATAGGTGCTGCCCTTCTCGACCAGCTTGGCACGCTCTTCCTCGGGCAGTTCGATGATCTCGACCCCCGCTTCGCGCATGGTCTCGACGGCCGCTTCGTTGTCGGCATTGATCAGCTCGCCCAGCGTGTCGGCCATGCCCATGCCGGCTTCGGCCAGGGCGTCCTGATGCTCGGCGGACAGGCTGTCGTACATGTCCTTGTTCATGAAGATGCCCAGCGCACCGACCTGCCCCCAGTTCAGCAGGGTATAGCTGTCCATGACCTCCTGCTGCTTCAGCGCGGCAATGGCGTAGCTGTAGCCCTGCGAGCAGTCGATCAGGCCCGTATCGAGACCTTGGTAGGCGTCGTAGATCGACATGCTGACAAGGTTCGCGCCGTAATCGGCGAAGGTCTTGCCGTAGGCGCCGACACCGCGGACCTTCAGGCCCTCGATGTCGTCGGCCGTGCGGATGGCCGCGTCCTTGCAGCCGATGTGGACGGCCGAGGTCGTGTAGGTGCCGATATAGACAAGGTTCATGTCGGCCAGGTTCTGCTGAATGGCGTCCGAGCTGCGCATCAGCTCGTCCGTGGCGCGCATGCCGACCCAGGCGTCGGGGTTGTTGATGGGCAGGTCGGCGATGCCGTAGGCGACCATTTCCTGGGGGAAGTACACCGCGATGATCGTGCCCGCGTCGGCCACGCCATCGGCGATCCCGCTCAGCGCGGCGCCGGCCTTGAACAGCGCGCCACCCCACTGGATGTCGAACTGCAGATCGCCCCCGGTGGTCTCGGCCACCTGCTCGGCGAACCAGTTGGTGGCCTCGGCGCGGGCGCCGCGATTCGGGCCGGCTTCGCCGTAGAACAGCGTGGTCTGCGCCTGGGCCAGGCCGGCCGTGGCGGCCAGCGTGGCGGCAACCGCAGCGGTGCGGAGCATCTTGGACATTGGTGAACCTCCCTAGTTTCACTATGCAGAATTATATTTTGCATAGCAAAACTAGCAGCGCGACGCGCAGGAACGCAACCCGCTTCCGGTCACGACAGCGGAAACGGGCCTAAGGCGGGGCGGACAGCCGTCAGCTGTCCGCCAGCGCCTCGCTCAGCATGTGGGCGATGGTCTTGCGCGTGTCGGGGCCGGTCCCGGCGACCAGCACGGCGCCCGGGTCCGTCAGCTCGTAGGGCGCACCCGAGAGCGCGCCGCCGTCCCCGCCCGCCTCGGCCAGCGCCAGCATCCCGGCGGCGTGATCCCAGGGCTTGGACTGCGCGGCGACCATGAAATCCGCGTGTCCGGTCAGAAGGATACGGTATTCGTGGCACGAACAGCGCAGGTTGCTCATCCGGCCCACCTGCGGCCACAGCGCGGCCAGTTTCGGGTGCCTGTCCGCCGGGAAGTTGTAGATCGGCAGGTACCCGGTCTGCGCGGTGATGTCCCGCTCGGAGCGGACACGCAGCGTGCGCCGCTGGTCCCCGCGCTGGAACCACGCGCCGCCGCCCCGCCGCGCCGCGACCCAATCGTCGCAGACCGGGTCGTACAGGACGCCGAACTCGGTCCGTCCATCCACCGCCACGGCGAGAATCATTCCGAAACTGGCGTTGCCATGGGCGTAGTTCGCGGTGCCGTCGATCGGATCGATGATGACGCTGAGCCCCGGCGCCGACAGGCGGTCGAGGATCGCGGCATCGTCCGACACCGCTTCTTCGCCCACCACGTGGGCGCCGGGCAGGATCTGCCCCACCGCTCGGTTCAGCTGATCCTCGGCGGCGCGGTCGGCCACGGTCACCAGGTCCTCGGGGCCGGTCTTGGTGTCGACCTCGCCCGCGCCCAGGTTGCGGAAACGCGGCAGGACCTGGTCGCGCGCGGCCTCGCGCAGCGCGTCGATCAGGGCGGTCTGGGTGCGGGTGTCGATCATTCAGCTGCCCCGGTAGGTGGAATAGCCGTAGGGCGACAGCAGCAGCGGCACGTGGTAGTGCGCGGCCTCGGACATGGTGAACCGCACCGGCACGTCGCCCAGGAACCCGGTATCGTCGAGGTAGCCGCCCGCGCGGAACACCAGCTCGTACGTCCCGGTGGCGAAGTCGGCCTCGGGCAGGATCGGCCCGTCAGTGCGCCCGTCTTCATTCGTGACCTTGCGACCGATTTCCGCGCGCGCGCCGTTTTCGAGGCGATACAGCACGATTTCCAGGCCCGCCGCCGGGCGACCCTTCGCCGTGTCCAGCACGTGTGTTGTCAAATAGCCCGGCATCTGTCTCTCCTGCAGTGGAAACGCCCCACCTGTTTAGGGGGGGACCGGCCGGGCACAAGGGACGAACGCCACCATGACAAGATATCCCCGCGACATGCGCGGCCACGGGCCCAATCCGCCGGACCCCCAATGGCCCGGAGGCGCGAAGATCGCGGTCCAGATCGTGCTGAACTACGAGGAAGGCGGCGAGAACAACATCCTGCACGGCGACGCCGCGTCCGAGGCGTTCCTGTCCGAGATCGTGGGCGCCGCGGCCTGGCCGGGGCAGCGGCACTGGAACATGGAGTCGATCTATGAGTACGGCGCGCGCGCCGGGTTCTGGCGGCTGCATCGCTTGATGGAAGATCTGCCGATCACCGTCTACGGTGTCGCGTCGGCGCTGGCCCGCAGTCCCGAACAGGTGGCCGCCATGAAGGACGCGGGCTGGGAGATCGCCAGCCACGGCCTGAAATGGATCGAGTACAAGGACTACACGCCCGAGGCCGAGGCCGCCGAGATGGCCGAGGCGATCCGCCTGCACACCGAGGTGACGGGCAGCCCCCCGCGCGGCTGGTACACCGGGCGCTGTTCCATGCAGACCGTGGAGCTTGCCGCGCGCACCGGGTCGTTCGATTACGTGGCCGACAGCTATGCCGACGACCTGCCCTACTGGGTCGAGGTCGACGGGCGCGCCCAGCTGGTGGTGCCCTACACGCTCGACGCCAACGACATGCGCTTCGCGACGCCGCAAGGGTTCAATTCCGGCGACCAGTTCGAAGCCTACCTGCGCGACAGCTTCGACTGTCTTTACGCCGAGGGCGAATCCGGCGCGCCGAAGATGATGTCGGTGGGCCTGCATTGCCGCCTGATCGGGCGACCGGGGCGGGTCATGGCCCTGAAGCGGTTCCTGGAGCACGCGCAGGCCCATGACAGGGTCTGGTTCGCCACGCGCCAGCAGATCGCCGAACACTGGGCGAAGACGCATCCGCACACGGCGCGGAAGCGGCCCAGCCTGATGTCCGAGGGAGATTTCGTCGCGGCCTTCGGCGGCATCTTCGAGCATTCGGACTGGGTCGCCCGGCGCGCCTGGCGGCTGGAGCTCGGGGCCGCCCACGACAGCCCGGCGGGGCTGGCCAGCGCGCTGGCCCGGGCGTTCCGCGCCGCGTCGCACGACGAACGGCTGGGCGTTCTGCGCGCCCACCCCGACCTCGCCGGGAAGCTGGCCGCGGCGAAACGCCTGACCGCCGACAGCACGTCCGAGCAGGCCAGCGCAGGGCTCGACGCGCTGACGGATGCCGAGCGGGCGCGCTTCACCGCCCTGAACGACTCCTACACCGCCAAGCACGGTTTCCCGTTCATCATCGCCGTGCGCGACCACGACAAGGCGGGCATCCTCGCCGCCTTCGAACGGCGGGTCGAGAACGACACCGCGACCGAATTCGCCGAGGCCTGCCGCCAGGTGGAACGCATCGCCGAGCTGCGGCTGCGCGAGGCGCTGACATGATGTCCGCCATCGCCGCCGCGGGGCGCCGGCCATGACCGAGGTGATCGCGCGCGCCCTCACCGCCGCGGCCTTCGCCCCGTTCGGCGACGTGCTGGACTGCGCGGGCGACCCCGACAAGATCATCAACCAGGGGCTTTGCGGGCGCTACCACGACCGCGCCCGGCTGGATTTCGGCGACGGCCGCGCGGGGATCAGCCTGTTCAACGCCGAGCCGCGCAGCTTGCCCTACAAGCTCGACCTGCTCGAACGGCATCCAGAGGGCTCGCAGGCCTTCATCCCGATGTCGCACCAGCCGTTCCTGGTGATCGTCGCCGAGGATGCGGGCGACCGCCCCGGCACGGTCCATGCCTTTCTCACCGCGCCGGGACAAGCCATCAACCTGCTGCGCGGCACCTGGCACGGGGTTCTGACGCCGCTGCACGCGCCGGGGCTTTTTGCCGTGGTTGACCGCATCGGATCCGGCGCGAACCTGGAAGAGCACCCGCTGGCCCAGCCGGTGCGCATCGTGGCGGGCTAGGTGCGGGGCGCGCCATGCCGGCTTCGCGCCCTCGGATGACGTTGGATAAGGTATTTTAGGAAAGATGAAGCGAGGATGTGACGCGCCGTTGGCGTGCGGAGCAGCGAGCGGTGAGGTCTCATTCAACAGGCGGTGCCTGAACGGGATCCAGACGATGCCGAAGCACTCGCCAACGCAAAGATCGTGGTCCAATCGTCCCGCGAGGGCTGCGTCGCCTCCCGCCCCCTACCTCTGTGCACCCGAGAGCAGCCGCAGCTCGGCGTGGCGGTTCACGTCCTTGTAGAGCAGGTAGCGGAACATGCCCGGCCCCTGGGCATAGCAGGCCTGCGGGCAGAAGGCGCGCAGCCAGAGATAATCGCCGGCCTCGACCTCGATCCAGTCCTCGTTCAGGCGGTAGACGGCCTTGCCCTCCAGGACGTAAAGCCCGTGCTCCATCACGTGGGTTTCCATGAAGGGGATCATCGCGCCCGGGTCGAAGCTGACGATGTTCACGTGCATGTCGTGGCGCAGGTCATCGGGATCGGCAAAGCGCGTCGTGCTCCAGTGGCCGTCGGTCTTGGGCATGGCCAGCGGTTTCACGCGATCCTCGTGGGTGACGAAGCTTTCCGGCTGATCGAGCCCCTCGACCGGCTGATAGAGCTTGCGGATCCAGTGAAAGCGCAACGCCTCGCGATCGCCCGCGAAGAGCGACCACCTGGTCCCCGGCGCGATGTAGACATACGAGCCTTCGCGCATGGTGTGGCTTTGCCCCTCGATGGTCAGCCGCCCGGTGCCCGAGGTGAAGAACAGCACCGCCTCGGCCTGCGGCTCATCCTCGGGGCGATCGGAGCCGCCGCCCGGCGAGACCCGCATGAGGTAATGCGAGAAGGTCTCGGAAAAGCCGGTCATCGGGCGCGCGATCACCCAGAGCTGCGTGTCGCGCCAGAACGGCAGCCGCGACGTGGTGATGTCCTGCAGGACGCCGTGGGGGATGACGGCATAGGCGGTGGTGAACACCGACCGGTCGATGACCTTCTTCTCCTGTCCCAGGTGGCCGCCCGCGGGCGTGAAGTACTTGCGTTTGATTCCGTCGCTCATTGTCTTATGCGCCTCCGGTCGCGCCGCGATACCAGTCGCGGATGGCACGACGCCCGTCCTCGTCCAGGTTGGTGATGTTGCCGGGCGGCATCGCGTGGGTGACGCCCGATTGCAGGAAGATGCGCCGCGCCTCGCCCGCGACGTCGGCCTCGGTCTCCAGCACGACGCCCTTGGGGGCCCAGCGGATGCCTGGCCAGACCGGCTCGCGCGCGTGACACATGGAGCAGCGGCCGACCACGGTCTGGTGCACGGTGCCGAACCCGTCGGCCGCGGCGAATTGCCGGGCCATGGCGGTCATCGCCTGGTCTTCGGGCGCGTCGTCCCGGTAAAGCGGCGCGGTCGACAGCCAGGCCAGGATGATGAACAGCACGACCGTGACCGCCCAGGTCCAGGTCGGGTTGCCGGTCCCCGCGTGGCGCGAATTGAAATAGTGCCGGATCGACACCCCGATCAGGAACACCAGCGCCGCGATGATCCACGCGTTCTCGGTCGCGAAGGCCAGCGGATAGTGGTTCGACAGCATCAGGAAGATGACCGGCAGCGTCAGGTAGTTGTTGTGGGTCGAGCGCAGCTTGGCGATCTGCCCGTATTTCGGGTCCGGCGTGCGCCCGGCCTTGAGGTCGGCGACCACGATCCGCTGGTTCGGCATGATGACCATGGCGACATTGGCCGTCATGATCGTCGCGGTCATGGCGCCCAGGTGCAGAAGCGCGGCACGCCCGGTGAACACCTGGTTCAGCAGCCATGACGCCAGCACGATCCCGGCGAAGAGCACCAGCATCACCAGCGTGGGCCGCGATTTCAGCGGCGAGCGGCAGAGCGCGTCGTAGCCGATCCAACCCACCGCGATGAACGCGACCGACAGCGCGATGGCCTGCCACGTCGCCAGGTTCGCCTTGCCGGGATCGATCATGTAAAGCTCGGCACCGGCCCAGTAGAGCACGGCCAAAAGCGCCGCGCCCGACAGCCAGGTCGAGTAGCTTTCCCATTTGAACCATGTCAGGTGCTCGGGCATCGCCTCGGGCGCGACCAGGTACTTGCGGATGTGGTAGAAACCGCCGCCATGCACCTGCCATTCCTCGCCATGGGCACCGGGCGGCAGGTCTGGCGCCTTGCGCAGGCCCAGGTCCAGCGCGATGAAGTAGAAGGACGAGCCGATCCAGGCGATGGCCGTGATGACGTGCAGCCAGCGCACGGCGAAGGCCAGCCAGTCCCACATGACGGCAAAGTCATACATCGCGAAATCCCGGAAAAACGGCGTCGCCCGGTTTTGAGAGATTTCGGCGGGCCGGTCAATGGCCCGGCCCGGGCCGCGCGGCTATCCCAGGGCCCCCTCGGAGATGACCAGTTGCTTGGGCAGCCGGATCTCGAAGGTCGTGCCCTCGGGGCCGGTGTCGAGCAGGCCCAGCGTGCCGCCATGCCCGCGCACCAGTTCGGCCGCGATCACCAGGCCCAGCCCGGATCCGCCCTTGGTCACGCCGCCCTGGAAGGGGCGGAACAGGTTTTCCTGCGCGCGGGCGGGCAGGCCCGGCCCCGTGTCGCGCACGTGGATGACCCAGGCCGCGTCCTCGTCCCGGCCGGCAACGCAGATCTCGCCCCCCTTGCCGCTGGCCTGCAGGGCCTGGCGGGCGTTGCGGACCAAGTTCGCGATGACGCGGAACAGCTGTTCGGGATCGGCCCGCACCACCATGGCCGGCGACACGTCCTCGGCGAACGAGATGGCGGCGTCGCCCGCCGCCAGCCGTTCGCCGTCGATGACATCTGCGACCACGCCCGACAGCGGCACGAGGCTCAGCGCCGGGGGCGGCTCGTCGGCGCGGCCGAAAGCCAGCACACCCTCGCAGATTGACACCGCCCGGCGGATCGAGTTCAGCAGCTTCGGCACCATCCGCGCGACGGTGGGGTCCTTGGACATCTCGATCCGGTCGGCGAACAGCTGGGACGTGGTCAGCACGTTGCGCAGGTCGTGGCTCACCTTGGCGACACCGCTGCCCAGCTGCGCCAGCCGTTCCTTCTGCCGTAGGGCGCCGGTCAGCTGGGTCTGTAACGATTGCAGCGCCTCCTCGGCCGCGCGCAGCTCGCGCACGCCGGCGGAGGGTTCGATGATCCGGCGGGCATCCTCGGGGGCCTGGCTATAGCTCTGCATGGCCGCCACCACGCCCTGGATCGGCACCACCAGGAACCGGCGCACGGCGAGGAACAGCAGCAGCGCGGTCACGATCGAGATCACCGCCGACAAGACAAGGACCCGCAGCCCGTACTCGATCATCGCCTGTCGCAGCGGCGCGGTGGCCATCGTGACCTCGATCAGCTCGCCCCCTTCACGGACCGGGTCGCCGATCACCCGCACGATGCTGTCGCCCGGGCGAACCAGCGTCATCATGGCATCGCGGATCAGCGTCCAGGGACCGGGATCGCGCAGGTCGTAGGTGGCGACGATGGGGCTGGGAATGTCCGAGCTGAGCATCAGCTGCCGGATCTGGTCGCGCCGCAGCACCACGTTGAAGACGCCCGCGTTCTGCAACAGCTCGGCCTCGAGCGCGGGGTCGATCATGTCGTCGGCCAGCAGGGCGAGCGAGGCGATTTGCGCGCGTTCCAGCCGGGCATCCAGATAATCGGCCCGGAACCGCGCCACCGACGGCACGAAGATGAAGACCTCGGCCAGCATCACGAACACCACGGTCAGGATCAGGAACCGTCCTGAAAGGGTGCTCAGCATTCTTGGCGCGTCCTCGGGGCGTCAGGGCAGGTACTTCTGGATCAATCCTACGGCGGTCTTGACCGATGCACTATCAAACAGTTTGGGCGAGAAATAGGTTCCGGCGACCCGCTTGTTGATCTCGTTCAGCGTCGGGTAGGGCAGGACGGTGTTGGCGATGGCGCTCATCTTCTGGCCGTTTGCGATGGCCATGGCCCACATGGCGATCAGCTCGCCCGCCTGGTCGCCCACGATGCTGGCGCCCTTGGGCTTGCCATGGGCCACCAGAACCTTGACGAACCCCTTCGTCTTGCCTTCGGCCACGGCGCGGTCGATCTCGTCGTAGTTGAAGCGCACGACCTGCAAGCTGCCGCCGAATTTCTCGCGCGCCTGCGCCTCGGTCAGGCCCACATGCGCCAGCTCGGGCGCGGTGTAGGTGACCCACGGGATATGGTCCTGCCGGGCCTTGGCCCAGCTCATGCCCAGCACGGCCGAGCGCACGACGATGCCCGCGTGGTAGCCCGCGACATGGGTGAACTGCATCCGGCCCGCCGCGTCGCCGACGGCATAGACACGCTTGTTGGTCTTCGACCGCAGGTCGTCGCCCACCACCACGGCGCGGTCGTGTTTCACGCCCGCCGCGTCCAGGTTCAGCCGGTCGAGATTGACCTTGCGCCCGACCGCGACCAGCAGGTGGCTTCCGGTGTGACTGCCGCCTTCGGTCTCGACGGTCACGCTGCCGTCGCCGCCGGTGATGCGCTTGGCCTGCTGGCCCTCGACGATCTGGACGCCTTCGGATTGCAACTGTGCGATGACGACCTCGGCCAGCTCGCGGTCGTCGTTGCCCAGCGCCTTCGCCCCCTCGATCACCGTGACCTTGCTGCCGAGGCGTGCGTGCGCCTGCGCCATCTCCATGCCGATGGGGCCGCCGCCTATGATCAGCAGGTGGTCGGGCCGTTCCCGCAGGTCGAAGATCGTCTCGTTCGTGAAATACGGCACGTCCTCGATCCCGTCGATGGGCGGCACGAACGGCCCCGACCCCGTAGCGATGACGAAGCGGCGCGCGGTGATCTCGCGCTCGCCCGCCACAACCGTGCGCTTGTCCTTGAAGCTTGCCCAGTCACGGATGACCCGCACGCCGAAGCCCTCGAACCGCTCCTGGCTGTCGACGGGCGCGATGGTGTCGATCACGCTGGCCACGTGGTCCTTGGCCGCCGCGTAATCCACCTGCGGCGTCACCGGCGCGACACCAAGGCCCGCGCCCTGCCCCATGGCATGGGCCTGCTTGGCCGCGGCCAGCAGCGATTTCGACGGCACGCAGCCGTAGTTCAGGCAGTCGCCGCCCATCTTGTGGCCCTCGATCAGGACGACGTCCGCGCCCATCTGGCTGGCCCCCGCCGCCACCGACAGCCCGCCCGAGCCGGCGCCGATGACGCAGATGTCGCACGTGATCTTTTCCATCGCTCAAATTCCTTTCTTGCCGCGCACGGCTTTCAGAATGATGGGCAGCGCGGTCAGAAGGCACAGGCCCAGGATCGGCAGCAGGATATGCGGCTCGAAGATGATGCCAAGGTTCGGCGTCTCGCCCCGGGCGAAAACCTCGCCCAGGCCCGCGCCGACCGAGGTGTAGACCACCGCCCCCGGGATGATGCCGAAGAAGGTCGTCACCGCGAATTTCCACAGCGCGACCCCCACGAAGGCGGGCACGAGGTTCGCCACGAAGAACGGGACGGCCGGGACCAGCCGGATCAGGAACAGGATCGACCACTCGTTCTCGTCGATGCCCTGCTTGATGCGCGACACCATCCCGTCCGAGGCATCCATCCGCGCCGCCAGCCGGTCGCCCAGCCCCCAGCGCGCCGCCAGGAAGATGCAGATCGCGCCCAGCGTGGCGCCTGTGACATTGAACAGCGCGCCGGGGAAGGTCGAGAACAGGAACCCGCCCGTCAGCGTCGCGATGGTCGCCCCGGGCAGCGAGAAGGCGACAATGGCCACGTAGGCCGCGATGAAAACCAGCACGGTCGCCAGGTAATTCGCGTCGCGGAAAGCGATCAGCGCCTCGCGATTCTCGGACAGCGTCTCGAAGCTCAGGTAGTCGCGCAGGGTGAAGGCGCCAACCAGGGCCACGACCGCGATCGCGATGATCGGAAGGCGCCGCACCCATTTCGATCGGCTGTCGTCTTCGGTCTGGCTGGCCATGGTCTGTCCTCTCGGGCTGGGGCGCTCGCGTCCCTTATCTGCGGCGGTCATGGCTCCGCGCCAGCCCCGTCACGCCGGATTGACACACCCGTGTCCGAAAGCCTCGGGCGGGACCGCGTTCTGAAACATTGGAGTGGCGGATTGTAACATGCCCGCCGGTTGACAGGCGGTGGGACGGCGCTTAAACGGCGGGCTTCGAGATGTTCGCGCGCAGAATCCTGCCGCACCGCACCTGATGGAGAGACGCGATGAAACGCACCTTCCAGCCTTCGAACCTGGTTCGCAAGCACCGCCACGGCTTTCGTGCGCGCATGGCCACCAAGGCCGGCCGCAAGATCCTGAACGCGCGCCGCGCCAAGGGCCGCAAGTCGCTCAGCGCCTGAGCTCTTCCGCCGTGACAGCCTTTCCGCCCGCCTCGGATCCCTCCGCAGGCGGGTTGGACGCGTTGGACACACCCGAGATCACCCGCCTGAAGTCCCGCGCCGATTTCCTGCGCGCCGCGCGGGCGCAGGTCGTGCGGCTCCCGGCCTTCATGCTCCAGGCCCGGCGGCGCGATGATGGCGACGCGGCGATTCGCGTCGGGTTCACCTGCTCAAAGAAGGTCGGCAACGCCGTGGCCCGCAACCGGGCCAAGCGGCGCCTGCGCGAGATCGCGCGCCTCACCCTGCCGGACCACGGCCGGCCGGGCTGGGATTACGTCCTGATCGGTCGGCGCGACGTCACCGCCGGGGCCGATTTCGACCGGATGCGCGGCGACCTCGCCCGCGCGCTGGACAAGCTGCACCGATGACCCCGCTGGCGCGCGTGCTCTCCTGGCCGGTGCTGGCCTATCGCGCGACATTCTCGTCCTGGGTCGGCTTCAACTGCCGCTATCACCCGACCTGCTCGGCCTACGCGCTCGAGGCGCTGGAAAAGCACGGCGGCCTTCGCGGCGGCTGGCTGGCGCTGCGGCGCATCGCCCGGTGCCACCCGTTTGGCGGTTCGGGCATCGACAACGTGCCCTAGAAGGGCTCAGCGGTCCGGCACGACCAGCGGCGTTCGCAACGCGTGATCGCCAAGGTCGGCGAAGGCCCGCTCCGGATCCGCCCGGGCATAGGCGCGCGCCGAACGCTCTGAGCCCCAGGTAGATCGCCCAGCGCCGCCAGGCGCGCACCCGCGCCGCCTCCATCGCCAGGCGCATGACCTCGTCCGCGAACAGCCTGTCGCGCTCTTTCGGCGCGCGGCCCGGCAGGAAGGACCAGGCGACGTAAAGGTAGTCGTGGATGATCGCCGCCTCCAGCCACGGCCCCACTCGGCCCACCAGCCAACGCAACCCCGGCGGCACCGATGTCAGGTCGGTCACCAGCCCGCGCGGCGCGGTCATCACGTGGCGCCGGCCATCCACGCGGACGGCGCAGTCGAAATCGTGCTGCAACACGTAGTCGCCATCCTCGCCCAGCCGGTCGATCAGGTTGGCAACGGGCCGGATCAGGCTCAGCGGCGACAGGTACTCGAAATCGCTGACGCGGTGCCAATCGGCCGGATACGGATCGACGGGATGCGGCGGGGCGGCACGAAGCTCCATGGCGATCTCCTCTGGGCGGACGGTCGGAAATGGGATAATCGGCGCCCATGCTGGACCATAACGACATTCACCCGCTGTTTCACGGTGCCCCAGACAGCACCGAGTTCCGCAAGCTGCGAAAGCGCATCGTGCGCCAGACCCGCGAGGCGGTCGAGCAATACGCCATGGCGCGCAAGGGCGAGCGGTGGCTGGTCTGCCTGTCGGGCGGCAAGGACAGCTACACCCTGCTGGCCGCGCTGACCGAGTTGCAGTGGCGTGGCCTGCTGCCGGTTGAGATCCTGGCCTGCAACCTCGACCAGGGCCAGCCCGGCTTCCCGGCGACGGTCCTGCCCGAGTTCCTCGAGCGTATGGGCGTGCCGCATCGGATCGAGTATCAGGACACCTATTCCATCGTCATGGACAAGGTGCCCGAGGGGCGGACCTTCTGCGCCCTCTGCTCGCGGCTGCGGCGCGGCAACCTCTATCGCATCGCCCGCGAGGAAGGATGCAGCGCCGTCGTGCTGGGCCACCACCGCGACGACATCCTCGAGACGTTCTTCATGAACCTCTTCCACGGCGGACGGCTGGCGACCATGCCCCCGAAGCTGGTGAACGAGGAGGGCGATCTTTTCGTCCTGCGTCCGCTGGCCCACGTGGCCGAGGCCGATTGCGACCGTTTCGCGCGTGCCCTGAACTATCCCATCATCCCCTGCGACCTGTGCGGCAGTCAGGACGGGCTGCAGCGCCAGCAGGTCAAACAGATCCTCGATGGATGGGAGAAGAACAGCCCCGGCCGACGGCAGGTGATGTTCCGCGCGCTTATGAACGCGCGCCCCTCGCATCTGCTGGATCCCAGCCTGTTCGATTTCGCAAATCTCGAAATCGAATCGAATTTGGACTAAACCGAGAACGATTTTTCCAATCGGTTAACCCTTCGGCCACGGCCGGTGATTACCCTGAGGCAAGTTCGAGCCTCTGAGGACAATCATGATGCGTCGCACGGTGTCGTTCCTGTCGCTTGCCAGACCGCTTTCGCGGTGTCTTGCCGTCGGGCTCTGCATCGGCCTGGTCCCCGGATTCGCAATGTGGACGACCTCCGGCTTTGGCGTCTGGGCGATAGTGGCTTTCTCCGCGGTCGCAGCGCTCATGGGCACGGTGTGCGCCACCTTGATCTGGCCTCTGGGGCGACCGTTCTCACACCGGCCCACGGCCACGGCGCCAGGCGGGCCGCTTGAACCCTTCGCCAAGGCGACGAACACGGTTGAATGCGCTGCACCGGGGGCCCTCTTTCTCATCGATCACGGTTCAGCCCGCCGCGGCAGGCGCGCACCGGCAGCCCTGGATGAAGGCACCTTGCAACGCCTCTTCGGAGCTGGCGCGACCGTTTCGACCCTCCCCGGCCGACGTCACGCGGTCGCGCTTTCCCCGGGCGCGCCGACCGACACTGCGGCCCTGGTCCACCGCGCGCGCCAGGTGCTGGCCCATGCGCCAGACTGTCCGGACATGCGCATTGGTGTGCACGCCCCCGGCCGGCCGGGCGAAACGAAGCATCGCGATGCGCTGATCGGGGCCGAGCGGGCCCTGACCGCCGCCCATGCCGCCCCGGGCGGCACCATCCGCATTGCACGCGGCGGGAGTGAAGACATGGCGCCGCCCGAACTGCGTCTTGCCGCCGATCTGGACCAAGCGTTCGAAAGTGGGCAAATTCAACCATTCTTCCAGCCCCAGGTCTCGACGGACACCGGCTTGGTCAGCGGGGCCGAAGCACTGGCGCGGTGGCGCCACCCCGATCTCGGCACGTTATCCCCACGCGATTTCATGCCCACAATCGACGCCGCCGGCCAGATGACGCGCCTGACGGACCACATGGTTCGATCCGTCCTGTCGCACCTGGCGGACTGGGATGCCGCCGGGTTGGACCTGCCCGTTGTGTCGATCAACTTTTCTCAAGCCGACCTGTCGGATCCGGAACTTCCGACGCGGATTGCCTGGGCGCTGGACGCCGCGGGGCTAGGGGCGAGTCGATTGGGGATCGAGGTGCTCGAAACCGTGGTCTCGATCGATCAGGACGACACGGTGCCACAGGTCCTGTCCCAGCTCGCGCGCATGGGCTGCCGGATCGACCTGGACGATTTCGGCACCGGGCAAGCCTCGATCAACGCCATCCGCCGCTTCTCGGCCCGGCGGATCAAGATCGACCGCACCTTCATTCGCGGGCTGGACCGTGATCCGGAACAGCAGGCCATGGTTGCCGCAATCGTGACCTTGGCCGACCAGCTGAAGCTCGAGGTGATGGCCGAAGGCATCGAAACCGCCGGCGAACACAGCCGCGTGGCCGAGCTGGGTTGCAGGCACGTTCAGGGTTACGAGATTGCCCGGCCAATGAACGCGGACGCTCTGCCCGGCTGGTTGCTGCGGCACGGTCATCAGGTGCTGCACACCCCCCTGCCCGCCTCGCTTCGGCAGCTGTCGGCAGGCTTCGGCAGACGCCCCGGTGCGGCTCGTGGCCACTGAGCCATGGCGCAAAACGGCTTGACCTTTCTGGCCCTGCCCTGTTGAAAGCCCGCTGACCCTTTTTCCAGCGACAGGCGTAGGTCCCTCATGGACGATCAGAACAAGAACCTCATTCTTGCGACGGTTCTGAGCTTCCTCGTGATCCTCATTTGGTTCGTGCTGTTCCCGCCCGAAGAGACGCCGGTCGACCCCAACGCGCCCGCCGTCACCGCGACCGAGGATGGCAGCGGCACAGCGCTGCCCGACACCGCATCGGCGCCGCCCTCGGTGACGGCAGACGGCACGCAGGCCCCCGCCGCCGTCGAAGCGCCCGCCGAGGACGCGCCGCGCATCGACATCGACACGCCCGCGCTGTCCGGGTCGATCTCGCTCCAGGGCGGACGCATCGACGCGCTGGCCATGAAGCGCTATCGCGAGACGATCGACCCCGACGCCCCGATCGTCGAATTGCTGTCGCCCGTCGGCGGCCCCGATGCCTATTACGCCCTGTTCGGCTGGGCGCCGGGCGCGGCTCTGGATTATGAGGACGTGCCGGGCGCGAACACCGAGTGGCAGGTCACCAGCGAGGCCGAGCGCCTGACGCCCGAGACGCCGCTGACCCTGGAATGGCAAAGCCCCGCGGGCCTGGTCTTCGAGCGCGAGATCACGATCGACGACGACTACATGTTCACCATCCGGCAGCGCGTCACCAACAATGGCGATACCGCACAGCGCCTCGCGCCCTATGGCACCGTCGCCCGGCATGGCGAGCCGCAGGACCTGTCGAACTTCTTCATCCTGCACGAGGGCGTCGTGCGCATGTCCGACGGCGAGCTGCAGGAGCTGGACTACGACGACCTGCCCGACCTTGACCTGGTCGAACGTGAAGCCGCCCGGGCCGACGTGATCGACGTGGCGCAGGACGGCTGGATCGGGTTCACCGACAAGTACTGGATGACCACACTGATCCCGACGCCGGGAACGCCCTTCACCTCGGTCGCGAAATACGTGGACAACGCGGATATCTACCAGACCGAGGTGCGCCTGCCGACGGTCGAGATCGCCGCCGGCGACAGCGTCGAGACCTCGATGCAGTTGTTCGCAGGCGCCAAGGAGTGGGAAACCATCCGCGAGTACGAGGCCGACGGCATCGACGGCTTCATCGACAGCATCGACTGGGGCTGGTTCTTCTTCCTGACCAAGCCGATCTTCGCCGTGCTGCACTGGCTGAACCTGATGATCGGTAACATGGGCTGGGCGATCATCGCGCTGACGCTGCTGATCAAGGCGATCCTCCTGCCGCTGGCCTACAAGTCCTACGTCTCGATGGCGAAGATGAAGGAACTCCAGCCCGAGATGGAGAAGCTGAAAGAGCGGGCCGGCGACGACCGCCAGAAGCTCCAGCAGGGGATGATGGAGCTCTACAAGAAGGAAAAGGTGAACCCGGCCTCGGGCTGCCTGCCGATCCTCCTCCAGATCCCGATCTTCTTCTCGCTCTACAAGGTGATCTTCGTCACGCTCGAGCTGCGCCACGCGCCCTGGGTGGGCTGGATCCGCGACCTCAGCGCGCCGGACCCCAGCTCGATCCTGAACCTCTTCGGCCTGCTGCCCTGGGGCACGCCCGAGGCAGGATCGATCTTCTTCATCTTCAGCCTCGGCATCCTGCCGATCCTGCTGGGCATCTCAATGTGGCTGCAGCAGAAGCTGAACCCTGCCCCCACCGACCCGACGCAGGCGATGATCTTCGCCTGGATGCCGTGGGTGTTCATGTTCATGCTGGGCAGCTTCGCCAGCGGGCTTGTGCTGTACTGGATCGCGAACAACACGATCACGTTCATGCAGCAATACGCGATCATGCGCAGCCAAGGCTACAAGCCGGATGTCTTCGGCAATATCCGGTCGAGCTTTGCACGGAACAAGAAAGACGACTGAGGCGTCCTGACGCACGATGTTATCGGAACGGACTGTCTCTCTTTGAGTTGGATCACAACTCTAGGAGGGACAGCCGATGCTTTCAGGCATTCTCAATCGCAATTTCATCGTCAAATTTATCCTGACGGCAGCGGCACTTGGCATTCTGGGCGCCATCCTTGCCGTGACCCTGATTTTCACAGGCGCCATCAACCTGGCAGCGAACACCTCGGACCCGAAATGGTTCTATAATCTCGTCCACGGGACCTTCAAACGCTGGGTCGCGGTCGAGGCATACGGCATCGAGCCTCCCGAGGACCTGGAAGACGAGGGTCGCATCGCGCTCGGCGCCCAGCATTTCGCGCAGAACTGCGTGCGCTGCCACGGCGCGCCCGGGATCGGCCAGAATCCCATGGTCCTGGCTATGAAGCCCACGCCGCAGCACCTTCCCTCGGTCATCGACCAGTTCACCGATGCCGAGCTTTACGTGATCCTGGAAAAGGGCGTGATGATGTCGGCCATGCCGGCGTGGCCCGCGCCCGATCGCCCCGACGAGATCTGGTCCACCGTCGCCTTCATCCGCCAGCTGGGCGACATGGACGCGGCCACTTACGTCGACATGGTTTCGCCCGAGGCATCCGACGCGCCCGAGATGGAGTTCGGTCCGCTGGTCGAGGCGGAGCCGATGGATTTCTACCTCACCCGCTATCCCATGGAAGAGCACCTGTATGCCGCGCCCACCGGCGGGTTCGCCGACTATGCGTTGGCTGGCGTTCCGGTTGCGCAATGCGCGACCTGCCACGGTGCCGAAGGTGACGGCGCGCCCACCACGGGCGAGGCGCCCAACCTGACGATCCAAAGCCCCGATTACCTGTCGGCCGCCCTGCAATCCTACGCGGCGGGCGACCGTCATTCGGGCTACATGCAGGTCGTCGCCTCGCAGCTGTCGGACAGCCAGATCGACGCGCTGGCCAATTACTACGGCGACACGCTGGAGACCAAGGCGACCGTCATGGACGAAGCGCCCGATGCCGAGGTCGTCGCACAGGGCGAGACGCTGGCCATGGTCGGCCGGCCCGAGGACGGCATCTCGGCCTGCCTTGACTGTCACGGTCGCGATGGCACGGCCAACGCGGACGGCGTCCTGGTGCCCCGCCTCGCGGGTCAATCGCAGGTCTACATGGCGCGCCAGCTGCGGCAGTTCCGCAGCGGTGGCCGCGGTCACACGTCCACCTGGTCGCCCATGACCGGCGTTGCGCACAACCTGACCGATGCCGACATCGCCGGCGTGTCCGCCTACTTTGCCGGGCTGTCGCCGATGGAGCCTGCGCCGCAGCAGGACGAAACGCCGCCCGCGACACCTGCCCAGGTCGAGACCGCCGAGACCCAGATTACGCAGGTCTGCAGCGAGTGCCACCAGGAGGACATGGCCGGGGCGCCGTCGGGCGAAACCCCCAACCTCACCATCCAGAACGTCGATTACATCGAGCGGCAGCTCTACGATTTCCGGTCGAACCGCCGTGACAATTCGCGGATGCACCAGACCGCGATCCGCCTGGATGACGAGCAGATCGACGCGCTGGCCATCTATCTCGACGGGATGGAGCCGCTGGTGCGCCAGCCCGAGGAGCCGGTCTCGACCGACCTCACGCTTGGCGAACAGATCGTGCGGCGCGGCCTTCCGACGGAAGACGTGCGGGCCTGCCTGACCTGCCACGCGCGCGAAAACACCGAGAACCTGCCGCAAATCCCGAACCTGCACGGCCAGAACGCGAACTATCTCGCCGCGCGGCTGGACCACTTCAAGACTGCGGAAGACGAAGAGATCACCGACTACAGCCCGATGTGGGACATCGCGCAGAAGATGACGACCGAGCAGCTGAACGCCGCGGCGGCCTGGTTCGCCAGCCAGGAGCCGGTCGCCAAGTGACCCGGCCCGGCCCCGCCCGCTTGACAAAAGCGGGCGGGGCTGTTTCCTCCCGCCGGTGATTGCGACGGTGCCCCGCGGGGCCAAGGCAAGGACCCGGCGATGCAGCTTCCCTTTCCCACAGCGACCCCGGACGACCCCGCGCTCGAACACGGGCGGCGCGTTTTCGCGGGCGAGACGACCTTCGTGAAGGGTGTCGTGGCCATGGACGGCCTGCCCCCCGACGACCGGGTCGAGATCTGCTTCGCCGGCCGGTCGAACGTCGGGAAATCCAGCCTGATCAACGCGCTGACCGGCCGCAAGGGGCTGGCCCGGGCATCGAATACGCCGGGCCGCACGCAGGAGATCAACTTCTTCACGCTCGCGGATTTCTACATCGTCGACCTGCCCGGTTACGGCTTTGCAAACGCGCCGGTGGCGGTGGTCGAGCGCTGGCAGGCCCTGATGAAGAACTACCTGTCGGGACGCGCCAACCTGCGCCGTGCCTTCCTGCTGATCGACGCCCGCCACGGCACCAAGCCCGTGGACGACGAGATCATGGGTCTGCTCGACCGGGCCGCGGTGCCGTTCCAGGCCGTTCTCACCAAGGTCGACAAGCTCAAGCGTGGCGACCTGGACCGCGCGCTGGAGCGCACGCGCGCGACGCTGGCCCAGCACCCGGCCGCCTTCCCCGAGCTGGTGCTGACCTCGTCCGAAAAGGGCGAGGGGATCGCCGACCTGCGCGCCATCATCGCCGGCATCGACTGACCCCGTCCTTTCGCGCCAGCCCGCGCAATCGGCTTGAGCGCCCCGCCCGCCCGGCTTACCAAAGGGCACTGCCTGAGAGGACACGCATGACCGCCGACACCGCGCCAACCGATACCGACTGGGTGGCTACCGCCCGCACGCTGAGCCAGGCCCTGCCCCTGTTCCAGCGCTATGCCGGCGCGACCGTCGTCATCAAGCTGGGCGGGCACGCCATGGGCTCGGACGAGGCCATGCGCAGCTTTGCCCGCGACATCGTGTTGATGAGCCACGTGGGTGTGAACCCGGTGATCGTCCATGGTGGCGGCCCGATGATAAACGCCACGCTGGAGCAACAGGGCGTTGTCAGCGAATTCGTCGATGGCAAGCGCGTCACCGACGCCGCCACCATCGAGGTGGTCGAAATGGTGCTGTCCGGTCTCGTGGGCAAACGGATCGTGCAGGCCATCAACGCCGAGGGCGGCCGCGCCATCGGGATCAGCGGCAAGGACGCGAACCTGATGATCTGCGAACAGACCGACCCCAAGCTGGGCTTCGTCGGCACGCCCGTCGAATGCAACCCGCAGTTCCTGCAATCGCTGCGCGACACCAAGACGATCCCGGTCATCGCCCCCATCGGCGCGGGGCGCAACGGCGAGACGTTCAACGTGAACGGCGACACGGCCGCGGGCGCCATCGCCGCCGCGCTGAAGGCCGACCGCCTGTTGCTGCTGACCGACGTCGCGGGGCTGAAGGATGCCAGCGGCGACGTGGTGAGCGAGATGACGCCCGAGGCCATCCGCCAGATGACCGCCGAAGGCGTCATCAAGGGCGGCATGATCCCCAAGACCCAGACCGCACTGGACGCCATCGACGGCGGGGTGCGCGCGGTGGTCATTCTCGACGGGCGCGCGCCCCATGCCTGCATCCTGGAGCTCTACACGGCCCAGGGCGCGGGTAGCCTGATCCGGACGCCCAGGTGAGCCTGCGCCTAACCCTGATGCGGCACGCGAAGTCGGATTGGGGCGATCCCGGGCTGCCGGATCACGACAGGCCGCTGAACGCGCGCGGCCACCGCTCGGCCCTGGCCATCGGCGGCTGGCTACAGGACCGGAACGTGCGCCCCACGACGGTGCTTTTGTCCACCGCGCTGCGGGTGGCCGAGACCTGGGACGGCATCGCCCCGACCCTTCCCGATGCGGCGCCCCAGCGGCTGGAGCGGCTGTACCACGCCACGCCCGAGACCATCCTCGACTGCGTTGAGGCCCATCCGCCGGGCGATGTCCTGGTCATCGCCCACAACCCCGGACTGGCGGCACTGGCACAATACCTGGTCGCCCAAACCCCCGACCGTGTGGAGTTCCATCGCTTTCCCACCTGCGCGACGCTGGTCCTGGATATCCCGGGCGACGACTGGACCGCCTTGGGTCCGGCTTGCGCGCGGGTCGTCGATTTCGTGGTGCCGCGCGACCTGACCGATTAATCGACGGTCTGCCGGACGGCTTCAGAGGGCGCGCCAAGGTCGGCACGGGTCAGGGCCGCGGCCAACCGCACGAACCGTTCGCGCGAGCCCGCCATGGAGACGAGCGCCCCGTGATCGGTGGTCAGGCTCAGGGTCTCGGCGGCGCGGATCGTGGGCCCGTCCAGCCGGGGATAGAAGACATCCCAGACCAGCTGCGCCTCGCGCGCGAAGATGCCGGCGCCGGTATCGCCAAGGCCCTTGGCCTCTTTCAGGCGCCCGAGCACCGCGTCGGGATCGTCGTCCAGCATGTTGCGCAGATCGCTGTTATAGTGGTCCTGCACCAGGCGGGCCGTGGCCTTGAGATAGTCGGTGCCGACGCCGTCGTAGCGCTTGTAGCCGTTCTCGCCCAGGCATCGCATGATCGTGGCCTCGTCCGCGGCGACAAGGGCATCGACCGTGTGCAGCCCCTCGCTGCGCAGGCCCTGCGCCGCCTGAACGGCAAGGTCGGACGAGATCCGGGCGGCCAGGAGGACGCTGCCGCAGAGCCAGTGAAACAGCTCCTGCGGGGTATTGCGCGCGATGGTCGCGCCCATCCCTTCCGAAAAAAGAACGCCCTGATCGCGGATCAGGGCGTCGACGCTATCTTGCTGCGACATGGTAGATCCTCTCGGTCATTCGAGAGGCAATGCCCGGCCGCCCCGTGCGGGTCCGCGGCCTAGTGTCCCAGGATCTGGCTGAGGAAGAGCTTGGTCCGCTCGGATTTCGGGTTCTTGAAGAACTCCTCGGGCTCGTTCTGCTCGACGATCTGGCCCTGGTCCATGAAGATCACGCGGTTCGCCACCTGCCGTGCAAAGCCCATCTCGTGGGTGACGCAGAGCATGGTCATGCCCTCTTCCGCCAGCTCGATCATGGTGTCGAGCACTTCCTTGATCATCTCGGGGTCGAGCGCCGAGGTCGGTTCGTCGAACAGCATGATGCGCGGGCGCATGCACAGGCTGCGGGCAATGGCCACGCGCTGCTGCTGGCCGCCCGACAGCTGGCCCGGGTACTTGTGGGCCTGGTCCGGGATCTTCACCTTCTCGAGAAAGTGCATCGCGGTCTTCTCGGCGTCGCGTTTGGGCGTCTTGCGCACCCAGATCGGGGCCAGCGTGCAGTTCTCGAGAATTGTCAGGTGCGGGAACAGGTTGAAGTGCTGGAAGCACATCCCGACCTCGGACCGGATCTTGTCGATCTGCTTCAGGTCAGACGACAGAACCGTGCCATCGACCTCGATCTTGCCCTTCTGGTGTTCTTCCAGCGCGTTGATGCAGCGGATCAGCGTCGACTTGCCCGACCCCGAAGGCCCGCAGATGACGATCCGTTCGCCGCGATAGACGGTCAGGTCGATATCACGCAGCACGTGGAACTGGCCGTACCACTTGTTCATCCCCTCGATCCGGATCGCGACCTCGTCGCTGACCTTCATCTTCGAGGTGTCGACCTGCATTTCTTCGGTCATGGACATGGAAGCGCCCCCTGTTAGCGGTGATCGGTGGCCAGCTGACGCTCGAGCCACTGGGAATATTGCGAGATGCCGTAGCAGACAATGAAGAACAGGAAGGCGGCGAAGCCGTAGAGCTCCCAGTAGACGCCGTTCCAGTCCTGCGAGGCCAGGATCGGGCCGCGGATCATCCCCACCAGGTCGAACATCGAGATGATCGAGACCAGCGTGGTGTCCTTGAAGAGACCCACTGCCACGTTGACGATCCCGGGAATGGAGATTTTCAGCGCTTGCGGCAGGATGATCAGCCGCATGGATTGCGCGTAATCCAGGCCCAGGCTCTCGGCGCCCTCGTACTGCCCGCGCGGCAAGGCCGCCAAGCCGCCCCGGATGACCTCGGCGATATAGGCCGAGGCGAACATGGTGATCATGATGATCACGCGCAGGATCAGGTCGAAATTGGTGCCCGGCGGCAGGAAGTAGGCCAGCACCACGTTCGCCACGAAGAGAAGCGTGATCAGCGGCACGCCGCGGATGAACTCGATGAAGACCACGCAGATCCACTTGATGATCGGCAGGCTGGACTGACGGCCCAGCGCCAGCACGATCCCGATGGGCAGCGACAGCGACACGCAGACCACGCCCAGGATCAGGTTCAACATGAAGCCGCCCATGTCACGGGACGGGATCTCTGTCAGAGCGAGGACGTTCGGCGCGGCCGCGGCGATGAAGCCGCCGATCTGCCAGACGATGATCGCGGCGGCGACGCCCGCGAAGAAGCCCAAGGCGAAGCCGCGATCGACCAGCCTGGAGTAGACGATGTAGCCCACGATCACGCCCAGAAGCGCCATCACGGAAATCAGGATCGTGCCGCCCCAGATCAGGTAATAGGCGGCAAAGGGGTAGATCAGCGTGACGATCAGCAGCGCACGCGGCACCTTGGGAAACAGCACCGGCGCGGCGGCGACGGCCAGCAGGACAAGGGCCAGGGTCGGGCGCCAGTAAGCTTCGGACGGGTAGGAGAACCCGAAGAGAAGCTGGTTCCAGCGTTCGCTCAGCACGGCGAAACAGCCGCCCGCCGCGCCCTCGCCGGCGATCTCGCGACACTCTCGGATGCTTGACGCGTCCCACACGCCACCCAGCAGCCACGGCAGGAAGCCCGAAAGAAGCACGTAGATCACGTAAAGCGCCAGCAGAGTCAGGATGCTGTAGAACCAGTTCGAAAACAGGTTCTTGCGCAGCCAGATCAGCGCGCCGGTTTCCTGGGCGGGGGGCGGCTGCTCTCCGACGAAGGTTTCGCGCACGTAGGCGACGGATTCGGCGTGGGTATCGCTCATATCACCGCTCCTTCAACGCGACCGAGGCGTTGTAGACGTTCATGATCGCCGAGATCGCCAGGCTGATGATCAGGTAGAACAGCATCAGCAGCAGCACGCATTCCAGCGCCTTGCCGGTCTGGTTCAGCGTGATGCCCCCCAGCGTCGCGGTGATGTCGGCATAGCCCACCGCGATGGCGAGCGAGCTGTTCTTGGTCAGGTTCAGGTATTGCGAGATCAGCGGCGGGATGATGACGCGCAGCGCCTGCGGCAGGATCACCAGGTTCATCACCCGGCGCGGGCGCAGGCCCAGCGCGGCGGCCGCCTCGGTCTGGCCCTTGCTGACGGCCAGGATGCCGGCGCGCACGTTCTCGGCGATGAAGGCGCCGGTATAGACCGACAGCGCCAGCCACAGCGCGATGAACGGCTTCCCGATCACTGTGCCACCCTGGATGTTGAAGTTGTTGCTTTCGACATCGGGCATGGACAGCGACAGCGAGCCCAACACCAGCTGCGCGATCACCACGGGGGCGATCAGGATGATCCAGGTGGGCCAGCCCGGCAGCAGCTTGCCCGAGGCATAGAGCGTCTTGCGCATGTGGCGGCGCCAGAGCAACGCGCCGACGATCCCAGCGATCAGCGCCAGCAGAACGATGATCCAGCCCGGGCCAAGGTTCACCGCCGGGCTGTAGAAGCCGCGGTTGGTGAAGGCGAAGGCGCCGAACAGCATCTCGCTTTCGGGCTCGACACTGCCACCGCGGGTCAGGAAGGCGCGCGGGTTGGCGCCCGAGATCGTGACGATGGTGCCGATGATCAGGATCCAGATCAGCACCGGCACGTTGCGGAAGGCCTCGACATAGACGGCCATCAGCTTGGCCACCAGCCAGTTCTTGGACAGGCGCAGCACGCCCGCCGTCACGCCGATGATCGTTGCCGTGATGCAGCCGAACAGCGCGACAAGAAGCGTGTTGATCACACCGACGAAGGCCGCCCGCAGGTGGGTGGACTGGCTCGTGTAGGAGATCAGCGCTTGGTTGATGTCGTACCCGGCGGGATCGCCGAGGAAATCGTAGGAAAATGTCAGGCCGGCGGTCGCCAGGTTGCTGACGAGGTTCATGCCCAGATAGGCCATGACGAAGATGATGAGGATCAGCGCGATGAACTGGAACGTGAGCCCGCGATAGCGGGTGTCGTTCAACAGCATCGATAGGCGGAAGCTGTCCTGCTGGCTCTGCGGATCCGAAATACTGGCCATCACCTGGGTCCCATCCTGTAACGGCGAAGCGTAGCCGGGGCCATTCGGCCCGCGGTGTGTGCCGCGCGGTCGTGTCGTGTGAGGTCCGGATACGAGAAGGGCGCGGATTGACCGCGCCCTTCCCATTTTATGAACTTAGCGGAAGGGCGGCGAGTACAGCAGCCCACCCTCGGTCCACTGCGCGTTCAGGCCGCGCGCCAGGCCGATCGGGGTGTTTTCGCCGATGTTCTTCTCGAACAGCTCGCCGTAGTTGCCGCCGGCCGAGATGGCCTGCACGGCCCAGTCGGACTCGAGGCCGATCATCTCGCCAAGGTTACCCTCGGTGCCCAGCAGGCGGTTGATCTCGGGGCTGTCGCCAGCGGCCGAGGCCATGTCGGACACGTTGGCCGAGCTGACGCCCAGCTCTTCGGCGGCGATCAGGGCGTTCAGCGTCCAGCGGACGATGTCGCCCCACTCGTTGTCGCCGTGGCGGACCAGCGGGCCCAGCGGCTCTTTCGAGATGATTTCCGGCAGGATCACGTGATCGGCGGGCGCCTCGAAAGTGGCGCGGGTCGCGGCCAGGCCGGACGCGTCGGTGGTGTAGGCGTCACAGGCACCGGCAAGATACTGCTGCTGCGCCTCGGCGTTGGTCTCGATCGGGACCGGCTCGTAGCTGATGTTGTTCTTGCGGAAGAAGTCCGCGAGGTTCAGCTCCGTGGTGGTGCCGGTCTGCACGCAGACGGTCGCGCCGTCCAGGTCCTTGGCCGAGGTCACGCCCAGGCCCTTGGGGACCATGAAGCCCTGGCCGTCGTAGTAGTTGATGCCGGTGAATTCGAACTTCAGGTCGTTGTCACGGCTGAAGGTCCAGGTGGTGTTGCGGGCCAGCATGTCGATCTCGCCCGAGGCCAGCGCGGTGAAGCGCGTCTTGCCCGTGGTGGGGACGAATTCGACGGCGGTGGGGTCGCCCAGAACGGCGGCGGCGACGGCACGGCAGAGCGCGACGTCGAACCCTTCCCATTCACCGTTCGCGTTCGGCGCGGCGAAGCCCACCAGGCCGGTGGTCACACCACAGTTAAGGGTGCCGCGCGACTGCACGTCTTCCAGCGTCTGTGCAGCAGCGGCGCCGGCCATCAGGCCGGTGGCGGCAAGAGCGCCGAGAAATACGGTCTTCTTCATGTTTACCTCTTCCTGAGTTGCCCGCCCCGTGTCGGGCGGTTTTGCGATCCAGCCCTGTGGCCGGTTGGTGGCATGGAACGCATTGTTCCAATCGCCCGCAAGTTTGGATGTATTCATCACCGCAGGTCAAGGCGATCAGCACGGGCCGTGATGAAAAACTGTGCAGGTTTACGGGTTTTTACCACTTCGACGGCAAACAACGCGTTTTGCTCACGCGTTCCGCGCGAGCTGAAGGAACCTTTCGGCGTGCAGGAAATCACCGCGTTTGCGGGCGGCGGTCTCTTCCGCTTCCTCGTCGCGGCCCCACACTTCGGCCTGCCACAGCTCGTCCACGCGGCTGATATCCCAGATCGGGGCGGCGGCGGCGCGGCCCTCGATGACCGCGAGGCCCAGCACCAGGGACCCCGACATGGCGATCAGGTCATGGGCAGCCGTCAACTCGAACGCGTCGAGTTCACCAAGAGGCGCGGCCAAACGATCCAGCGCCGTGCTGTCCTGCGCGACGGGCATCACGCCGCCCGTGACGGCCAGCCGCGCATCGAAGCGGTCGGCCGCCCAGTCGAGATAGGGGTCCCAGGCCGCTGCCTGGCGCTCGACCAGTTCCTCGGGGCCGTCGGCGCGATAGCTGAGCAGATCGGTGGCACCATATTCGGCCAGCATCGCCACGACCTCGGGCTTCTGCACCGTAACCTTGTCGATCGCCGAATTGGCGCTGCGTGTGACCGGCATGCTGTCCGGCACGATCCGCTCACCCTGCGCGTCCCATTCGGTCGCAACCGCTTCGGCCATCGCCTTGGTCGGCAGCGCCAAGGCCGCCTTCGCCGGCGTGCGAATGGGCTTGTCGTCCAGCAGCACCGTGAAACCGTCCCCCTCTTGGCCGACGGTGGTCTGTTTCCAGAAGCGTTTGGGGCTCCATTCGCTCATGCGGTCGTCTCCAGCAGATTGTCGATCACGGCGGGCAGCGCATCGAAACTGTCGATCCGCGCGTCGGCCCGCAAGTTCTGGGCCGGGTGATAGCCCCATGCGACGCCCACCGCGTGGATGCCGGCGGCCCGCGCCATGTCCATGTCGTAGCTCGTGTCGCCCACCATCACGGCCCGGCGCGCATCCACGCCGGTGTCACGCAAGACCTGCGCGATCATCGACGGATGGGGCTTCGACGGATGATCGTCGGCGGACTGGCGCGACACGAAAAGCCCGTGCCAGCCATGCGCCTCGATCAGATGGTCAAGCCCGCGGTTCGACTTGCCGGTGGCCAACGCCAGCAGGGTTTCGGGCTGCGCGGACAGCCGCGACAGCGCCTCCGCTGCACCCGGGTAAAGCGGCGCACCGCCGCTGGCGCCGCCGGCGGTACGCAGCGCGGCATAGCGATCCTTATAGGCCGCCTCCATGGCGCTGTGCGCGGTCGCGTCGAGATCGGGCACCATGCGGGGAAAGATCAGGCCCAGCGACAGGCCCACATGCGACAGGATATCGGCCCGGGGCGGCGCGGGAAGCTCTACCGCGGCAAATGCCGCCGCCATGGAGGCGACGATATCGACCTGGCTGTCCACCAGCGTGCCGTCGACATCGAAGATCACGCAGCGCAGGTCGGTCAAACCATGTCCTCGAAGGGGTCGTCCGGCGCCTCGTCCCGCTCCCACCCCAAGAAATCCCAGGTGTGGCGCATGTGCGGCGGCAGCGGCGCGACGATGTGCAGGTCGGCCCCCGTCACGGGATGGCGCAGCGTCATCGACCGCGCGTGCAGGTGGAGCTTGCGCCCGATCTCGGTCCCCAGTCCCGCGCCCCAGCCGTCGCCCATGTTCTCCTGGCTCGACCCGCCGTACTTGCCGTCACCGACGATGGGGTGCCCCAGCTCGGCCATGTGCGCGCGCAGCTGGTGGGTGCGGCCCGTCACCGGCTCCAGCGCGCACCAGCTCACGCGGCTGCCCAGCCCCGACAGGGTCGTGAACCGGGTCTCGGCCCGCTTGGCGCCCTCGGTCCCGGCCACGTCATCGGGATGCAGGCAGATCATCTTTTCGCCCTGACCCCGCGCACCGTGGCCGGGCGCCTTCATAAGGCCGAACTTGATGACCCCGTGCTTGGGCTGCGGCACGCCCGCGACAGCGGCCCAGTAGATCTTGCGCGTGTTCTTGTGGCGCATCGCCTCGGACAGGCCCTTGGCCGCCTGCCGCGTGCGCGCCAGCAGCAGGACGCCCGATGTGTCCTTGTCCAGCCGGTGCACTAGCTTGGGCCGATCCTCGAGCCCGAAGCGCAACGCTTCGCTCAGCTGGTCCACGTGACGCGCGGTCTTGCTTCCGCCCTGGGTGGCCAGGCCTGCCGGCTTGTTCAGGGCGATCACGTGGTCGTCGCGGTAAACAACGGCAGACTGGATCATCTTCGCGTCCGCGTCGCTGATGCGGGTCACGCTGTCGCGCGGCGCGGGCGCTTCGCTGTCGGGCAGCGGCGGCACGCGAACCTCCTGGCCGGCCTCGACCCGCGTGTTGCCCTTGACCCGGCCACCATCGACGCGGATCTCGCCCTTGCGACACATCTTGTCGATGCGGCCCTGCGGGATGTGCGGAAACCGCTTTCGGAACCACCGGTCCAACCGCTGGTCGCCCTCGTCCTCGGCCACGGTCACTGTCTGTACGCCGCTCATGCGAAGATCCCCCGTCCCAGCGTCAGGCCAAGAAACAGCCCGCCGATGGATGCGCCCACCGACAACAGGATATATGCCGCGGCCTGGCCGGCCTCGCCCCGCTCCATCAGCGTGACGGCCTCGAGCGAGAAGCTGGAGAAGGTCGTGAACCCGCCCAGCAGCCCCACCTGGACAAACGGCCCGAAGTGCCCAAGGCCGCGGTTGGCGGCCATCACGACGAACAGCCCCATGAGGAACGAGCCGAAGACGTTCGCAGTCAGGATCGGCAGCGGAAAGCCGGGACCGACCATCCGGCTGATCCCGAGGCCCCAGCCCCAGCGCAGGCCGGCGCCCAGGGCACCACCCGCCATCACCTGTAGAAGAGTTGTCAGCATGTCGCCCCTTTCCCCCGGGCGGGCAGGCTTGTCAATCGCCCGACCGCTTGGCGCGCAGCCGCCCGAAATAGTCCAGGCGCTTCTTCAGATCCCGCTCGAACCCACGCTCGGGCGGTACGTAGAATTCAGGTCGCGCCATCCCATCGGGGAAATAGTTCTGCCCCGAGAAACCATCCTCGGCGTCGTGGTCATAGGCATAACCGTCACCATAGCCCTGGTCCTTCATCAGCGAAGTCGGCGCGTTCAGGATATGCTTGGGCGGCGGATTCGACCCCGTTTGTTTGGCCGATTTTCGCGAGGCCTTGTAGGCGACATATCCCGCATTCGATTTCGGAGCGAGCGCCAGGTAGATCACCGACTGCGCCAAGGCCAATTCGCCCTCGGGACTGCCCAGTCGCTCGAATGTTTCCCAGGCATCCAGGCAAACGCGCTGCGCCTGTGGGTCGGCCAGCCCGATATCCTCGATCGCCATGCGCGTGATCCGCCGCGCGAGGTAGCGCGGATCTTCCCCACCTTCGAGCATGCGAGCCAGCCAATAGAGCGCGGCGTCAGGATCGCTGCCGCGCACCGATTTGTGCAGCGCCGAAATCAGATTGTAATGTGCGTCTCCCGACTTGTCGTATTGCGCCGCCCGCCGCATCAGCCGGGTGACGAGCGCATCCGGCCCCAACGGCTCGCCGACACGCCACGACGCCACCTGCTCGACCAGGTTCAGCATCGCGCGCCCGTCGCCATCGGCCATTTCGACCAGGCTGGACCGGGCGGCCGCGGTCAGCGGCAGTTTGCGGCCCAGCTCGTCCTCGGCGCGGTCGATCAGGCGGCCAAGATCCTTGGCGTCCAGGCGCGACAGCACCAGAACCTGCGCGCGGCTCAGAAGGGCGGCGTTCAACTCGAAGCTGGGATTCTCGGTGGTGGCACCGACCAGAAGGATCGTGCCATCCTCCATGTGCGGCAGGAAGCCATCCTGCTGGGCCTTGTTGAACCTGTGGATCTCGTCGACGAAAAGCAAGGTGCCCTGCCCGTTGGCCCGGCGGTGGCGGGCCGCGTCGAACACTTTGCGCAGGTCCGGCACTCCGGTGAAGATCGCGCTGATCTGAACGAAATGAAGATCGGTTTCTTGCGCCAACAGTCGGGCGATGGTCGTCTTTCCCACCCCCGGCGGGCCCCAGAAAACCAGAGACGACAAGGCCCCCGAGGCCAGCATGACGCCCAGTGGGCCATCGGGACCCAGGACGTCGGTCTGTCCAACCACCTGCGCAAGCGAACGCGGCCGGAGCCTGTCGGCCAGCGGGCGGTGCGCGGTATCGGTCGGTGTCGGAGAGGCCGCATTCTGCGGCCCGGAATCGAATAGGTCTGCCATCGCCTGTCTATGTAGGGTGGCGCGCGGCGTCGCACCAGCAGGCGGGTATCAGGATCCGATCAAGGCAGCGATTGGATCCTGCGGGCCGCTATTACTGCATGGCACTTTCGAAGTTCATGGACACGACCTGGTTCATGACACCCTCGATCTCCATCACGGGCCCCATGGCGGTCATGTCGACCTTTACCCGTTTGGCCCAACGCGGCCAGTTCGCGGCCAGCAATGTCAGGCAGGACTTGGCGCCAACCGCCCGGGCGGCGACCCCGAGCTGCATGACCAGTTGCGCGTGGACACGACGACGCGCGGCGGCGGGCACGTGGTGTGATACGAACAGGCGCGAGCTTTCCCAGACATCGGCTGCAACCGGCGCCTCGTCATACAGCAGATCCGCCGGGATGGTGTCCAGCAGGCCCCGCTGTGCGTCACGAATCATGTATGTGTAGATTCCGCACTTCGCGGTTGTCGGCGTCAGGCGATTGCCAGCCAGCACACGACCGTCCTCGTCATGGACAACAACCCAACGGCTGGCGGGGTTGTCGTACTGATCGTATTCCATGCCCATGGCCTGGGGCAGATCCCAGTGATTATGCCGAATGAACCATTCGTGACGGGCCCGGAGCATGTTCGCAAAGAGCTCGCCGTGCTGGTGCATGTTTTCGAAAGAAAGCGTTGTCGTCTGCATCAGAAGACTCCTTGATACAATTAGCGGAGGATTCCCCCAATCTGAAAGTTATCTGAAGGAGAGGAATATGCGAGCTTTCTTACACAGTTACTGAAATTAAATGAGATTGTAGTCTTTTGCGCGCTGGATTGCTTCTGCTGTGGTCCTGGCCATGAGCTTTTCACGGACGCCCGTCAGGCGCAGTTTCAATGCGCTTTCCGAAACGCCAAGCATCGCCGCGGCCGCCGAATGGCGATGGCCGTCGGCGACGCATTTCAACGCCTCGTGCTGCGCGCGCGTGAGGCGGATATTCGGGTCGGCCATGCCGTGCAGATTCTTCGCGATCTCCTCGATTGCGATCATCTCCTCGTCCCGCAATTCCCGGTCGCCACGCGCGACACTGATAACGGTGCGCGACGTAATCGGTCCGGCCGAGACGGTGACGCCGTAATTCAATCCGAACTTCCGAGCCTCGTCGAAGACATGGAAGGGGTCCGGGATCTTCGGATTGGACCACCGGGTCGCGCCGGTCGATGCGAAGGACCAGGCGGTCATGGGGTCACGCAGAACGTAGCCCTGCTGCGTGTAGTGCTCCGTCCACTCGGGCGAGTAGGTCGTGAACAGCATGAGCGGGGACGTGAAACGGATGTGCAGAGCGGCGAAGTAGCCCTTCTCTGCGTAGGGATCGAGCCGACTGAGCTCGCCATCGAAACTGGTACGGTCAAACATGAAATTATATTCGCCTATTCCATTGTTTCCGGCAACAACTTCAGGGCGATTGGGACCGCAAGGTGACGTTTGGTCAACTTGAAACCGCCGCCCCGGTCGGAGCGGCGGCTCACTGTGCCATTATGGTGCCGCAACGGCTTATTCGGCGTCTTCGGCTTCAAGCCGGGTGCGGTCGGCGGCGCCCTTGGCGTCGCGGTCGCGATCGACGAACTCGATGATCGCCATCGGGGCCATGTCGCCGTAGCGGAAGCCGGCTTTCAGGACGCGGACATAGCCGCCCTGGCGCTCGGCGTAGCGGGGGCCCAGCACGTCGAACAGCTTGGCGACGTGGCTGTCCTGCTTCAGGCGACTGGCGGCCTGGCGGCGGGCGTGCAGGTCGCCGCGCTTGCCGAGCGTGACCAGCTTGTCGATGATGCGCTTCAGCTCTTTCGCCTTGGGCAGGGTCGTCTTGATCTGCTCGTGCTCGATCAGCGATCCCGCCATGTTGGCGAACATGGCCTTGCGGTGTTCATGGGTACGGTTCAGGCGGCGGTATCCGCGGGCGTGACGCATGGTTTGGTTTCCTTCGATACGTGTTTTGCTTTGTCAGGCCGGTGTTGCGTTTCACCGGCTCTCCTTGGGGTCGGCCGCGGAGGGATCCGCGGCGTCACCGGTCGTCGGCCGCCCCGACCGTCTGGCGGGGCGCGCCGTTTCGGCTCAGAAGTTGTCTTCGAACTTCTTGGCCAGGTCCTCGATGTTCTCGGGGGGCCATTCCTCGACATCCATGCCCAGGTGCAGACCCATGCCCGACAGCACTTCCTTGATTTCGTTCAAGGACTTGCGGCCGAAGTTCGGGGTGCGCAGCATCTCGGCTTCGGTCTTCTGGATCAGGTCGCCGATATAGACGATGTTGTCGTTCTTCAGGCAGTTCGCCGAACGCACCGACAGCTCCAGCTCGTCCACCTTCTTCAGCAGAAGCGGGTTGAACTCGAGCCCGTCGTCGTCGTCCTGGCGGTTGGCCGATTCCGGCTCGTCGAAGTTGACGAAGATCGACAGCTGGTCCTGCAAGATGCGGGCGGCGAAGGCCACGGCATCGTCCGGCGCGACCGAACCGTCGGTCTCGACCTTCATGGTCAGCTTGTCATAGTCCAGCACCTGGCCCTCGCGGGTGGGCTGCACGTCGTAGCTGACCTTGCGCACCGGCGAGTAGATCGCGTCGATGGGCATCAGGCCGATCGGCGCATCCTCGGGGCGGTTCTTGTCGGCGCTGACATAGCCCTTGCCGGTGCTCACGGTCAGTTCCATGAACAGGTCGGCACCGTCGTCCAGGTGGCAGATCACGTGGTCCTTGTTCAGGACGGTGATGCCCTGGCTAACCGAGATGTCGCCGGCGGTCACGACCATGGGGCCCTTGGCCGAGATCGACACCCGCTTGGGGCCTTCGACTTCCATCTTGATCGCGACGCCCTTGAGGTTCAGGACCACGTCGGTCACATCTTCGCGGACACCCGCGATCGAGCTGAACTCGTGCAGGACGTTGTCGATCTGGACGCTGGTGATGGCGGCGCCCTGCAGCGATGACATCAGAACGCGGCGCAGCGCGTTGCCCAGCGTCAGGCCGAAGCCACGCTCGAGCGGCTCGGCCACGACTGTGGCCTGGCGCGTGCGGTCGTTGCCGGGCTTGACCTCAAGCTGCGTGGGCTTGATCAGCTCCTGCCAGTTTTTATGAAGCATGGTGTCTCCTCAATTCTTGCCAGCCCGCTCATGCAATGCGGCCGACCCCCGAGGTTGAAAATGACGGCGCGAGGCCGCGCGCATGCGCGACCCCGCTCTAGCAAAGAAGTCCGATCAGACGCGGCGGCGCTTGGGCGGCCGGCAGCCGTTATGGGCCATGGGCGTCACGTCGCGGATCGACGTGATGTTGAAGCCCGCGGCGGCCAGGGCGCGTAGCGCGGATTCGCGGCCCGAGCCGGGGCCCTGCACCTCGACCTCGAGGGTGCGCACACCGTGCTCCTGCGCCTTGCGGCCGGCGTCTTCGGCGGCCATCTGCGCGGCGTAGGGGGTGGATTTACGCGAGCCCTTGAAGCCCATCGTGCCGGCGGACGACCACGAGATGGCGTTCCCCTGCACGTCCGAGATCAGGATCTTGGTGTTGTTGAACGAAGAGTTCACATGCGCAACGCCGGCGGCGATGTTCTTGGAAACCTTCTTCTTGACGCGACGATCACGTGCCATTGGTCAGTCTCCTTATTTCTTCTTGCCGGCAATGGCCTTCGCGGGGCCTTTGCGGGTGCGGGCGTTGGTGTGGGTGCGCTGGCCGCGGACCGGCAGGTTGCGGCGGTGACGCAGGCCACGGTAGCAGCCCAGGTCCATCAGGCGCTTGATGTTCATCTGCGTTTCGCGGCGCAGGTCACCCTCGACGGTGAAGTTCTCGTCGATGTATTCGCGGATCTTCACGACGTCGGTGTCGCTCAGCTCGTTCAGGCGCGCGGTCTTGTCGATACCGACGGCATCGCAGATCGTCGCGGCCGAGCTGGGGCCGATGCCGGTGATGTAGGTCAGGGCCACGGGGACCCGTTTGGCGGTGGGGAGGTTGACCCCTGCAATACGTGCCAAAGCGTACTTTCCTTTCGTTGCGGGCCCGTGGTTCCAGGCCCTTTTTTCACAACGGAAGCCCGAGGGTATCCCCACGGGCCGCAGTCGAATTCCGATGAGTCGAGGCGGGGTGCGACCCCACAACTTGACGATTCCCTTTGGGATGGTGCGCAATAGTGCCGAATCGCCCGGTGGTCAAGCCCCGCGCACGAGCACGCGCGCCCGGACCGTGGCCGGGCGCGCGCGACGCGAAAAACAAGCGTTTCGGGGTCGGCTCAGCCGCCTTCTGCCCCGCTGCCGGCGTCCCGCCGGTCCATCCGCTGAACCACGCTGAGGATGCCCAGGCCGCACAGCCCGAAGGCGAACCCCACGCCGCTTATGGCGACGATGATCGTCACGATATCATTCATTGCTCTGCCTCGTGTCGTCTTTTGTTGTTGTACGCCAAATCTAGCAGTGCGCTTGCGCCGCACCAAACCATGCACCGGTCACGAAAGCGTAAATGGGCGCATCTGCGCCACCGGCGCGACGGGCGGACTACAAGGTGCCTTCGCCCCGCGGGTAACCGCAGCATCTAGGGGAAGGAAAAAAGCGGGTGGCCGCCGGATACGGATCGAAAAAGGCGGCGACCGTGTCCCGGTCGCCGCCCTTCCGTCATTCCGTCGCCGAGGCGCGGTTCAGTCGATGATTTGCTCGATCGCCTGGCCCACCTGCTCGATGTCGGCAAGGCCGTCTACGCGCTTCAGGTCGCCCTTGGCGTAGTAGTAGCCGATCAGCGGCGAGGTCTTCTTGTAGTATTCCATGAGCCGCTGCTTGAGGCTTTCCTCGTTATCGTCGGCCCGGCGCTTGAACTCGGTCCCGCCGCAGTTGGCGCATTTGCCGTCCTCGGGGATCGGCCGCGAGATGTCGTTGTAGACCTCGCCGCACGAGGCGCAGGTGGACCGGGCTGTGATGCGCTTGATCAGGGCCTCGTCGTTGACCTGCATCTCGATCACGGCGCCCAGGTCCTCGCCGTGACGCTTCAGCAGGTCCCCCAGGGCATCGGCCTGGCCCAGCGTGCGGGGGAAGCCGTCGAAGATCAGCCCCCCGCCCTTGTCGCCCTCGAGCTTCTCCTCGATCAGGCCGATGACGATATCGTCGGTCACCAATTCGCCGCGGTCCATGATCGCGGCCACCTTCTGGCCCATCTCGGTGCCCGAGCTGCGGGCGTCCCGCAGCATGTCCCCGGTGCTGAGCTGGATCATGTTGTGCTCATCCACCAGGCGGCGGGCTTGTGTGCCCTTTCCGGCCCCCGGAGGTCCAAGAAGTATGATGTTCATCGACGATTTCCTCCCCGCGCGGGTTTCTTCCCACCGCGCTTCTTACCACGCAACTGCGATTTTTCGATAAGTCCTTCGTATTGATGGGCCAGCATGTGGCTTTGCACCTGCTGGATCGTGTCCATCGTCACCGACACGACGATCAGCACGGACGTGCCGCCGAAGTAGAACGGGATGGCGAACTGGGCGCGCACGATCTCGGGCAGCAGGGTCACGGCGGTCAGGTAGGCCGAGCCCAGGACCAGGATCCGCGCGACCACGTAGTCCAGGTATTCCTCGGTTCGCTTGCCCGGACGGATGCCCGGGATGAAGCCGTTCTGGTTCTTCAGGTTCTCGGCCACGTCCTCGGATTTGAACGCCACGTTCGCGGTGTAGAAATACGTGAAGAAGACGATCATGCCCCCGAAGAACAGCAGGTAGAGCGGCTGTCCGGGTCCGAAATACGCCAGGATCGTCGACATGACCGGTCCGCTCTGGCCGCCGCTGAACGTGGCCAGCGTGGTCGGCAGAAGCAGCAGCGACGAGGCGAAGATCGCGGGGATGACGCCCGCCGGGTTCACCTTGATCGGCAGATGCGACGACCCGCCGTCATAGACCTTCATGCCCACCTGGCGGCGCGGATACTGGATGTGGATCTTGCGCAGCGAGCGCTCCATGAACACCACGAAGGCGATCACGGCCACGACCATCAGGATCACGCCGATGATGACGGCGGGGCTGATGGCGCCCGACCGGCCGCTTGCGAAGAACTGCGCCAGCGCCGCGGGGACCTCGGCGATGATGCCGACGAAGATGATCAGCGAGATGCCGTTGCCAATGCCCCGCTGGGTGATCTGCTCGCCCAGCCACATCAGGAACATCGTGCCGCCCACCAGCGTGATGACGCAGGCCGCGCGGAAGAACAGGCCGGGGTCGGTGACCAGGTCGCCCGCCTCCAGCGACACGGCAAGACCGTAGGCCTGGAAGGTCGCCAGCAACACCGTGCCGTAGCGGGTGTACTGGTTGATCTTCTTGCGCCCCTGCTCACCCTCTTTCTTCAGCTGTTCCAGCTGCGGAACCATCGCCGTCATCAACTGCACGATGATCGACGCGCTGATATAGGGCATGATCCCCAGGGCGAAGATGCCCATGCGGCTGATCGCGCCGCCGGTGAACATGTTCAGGATGCCGCCGATGCCGGTTGCCGCCTGCTCCATGAAGTCGCGCAGTGCGCCGCCGTCGATGCCCGGCACCGGGATGTAGGTGCCAAGGCGATAGACGCAAAGCAGGCCCAGGGTGAAAAGGATCCGCGACCTGAGCTCGGTGGCCTTTCCGAAGGCCCCCCAGCTCATGTTCGCGGCCATTTGTTCGGCTGCTGATGCCATGTCGGGTCTCTTTCAAACGGAAACGCCGCGCGACCCGGTTTTCGGGGCTCGCGCGGCGTGATGAAAACCTGATTGGGTATGTAAGCGCCCCGTCGGGCGCTCACAACCAATTACTCGGCCGCGCTGGCCGCGCTGCCGGTGACGGTCAGGGTGCCGCCGGCCTTTTCAACGGCCTCGATGGCCGATTTCGACGCACCGGTGACGGTGATCGTGACCTTCGACGTGATCTCGCCCTTCGACAGGACGCGGATGCCGTCCTTCTTACGGCGCACCAGGCCCGAATCGAGAAGCTCGGTCTCGGTGATCTCCTCGCCCAGCTTGCCGGCATCGATGAACTTCTGGATCAGGCCCAGGTTCACGACGGCGTAATGCTTGGCGTTGATGTTGTTGAAACCGCGCTTGGGCAGACGCTGGTAGAGCGGCATCTGGCCGCCTTCGTAGCCGTTGATGGCCACACCCGAGCGGGACTTCTGGCCCTTGATGCCGCGGCCGGCGGTCTTGCCCTTGCCCGAGCCCGGGCCACGGCCGACGCGCATCCGCTTCTTGGCGGCGCCCGCGTTGTCGCGCAGTTCGTTCAGTTTAAACATGTGTCGCTTCCTTTCCTTGCCGGACGCGCACCCCCAGCGACGGGAGCGGTGCGGACACGGCGTTGCGTAATCCCTTGCGGGAAGGCCGCCTGATAGAAGATCGCCGGATTTTCTGCAAGCCTTTCGGACCCGCCACGGGGCGCCACATGAAAATTTCGCGCGCGCCCCGAAACTTCCCGCCCTGACCTGCCGTGCCTCCCGTATCGCCGCCCCCGAAGGCGGCTGTTCTGTCCATCAACGGGAGACACGACATGAAAACCGCAATTCTCAGCAGCGCCGCTGCCGCCGCCCTTCTCGCCACCCAGGTCCACGCCGCAGGCCACGCCGGCACCATGGGCTATGCGCTCGCCGATGACGGCGCGACCCTCGTGACCATGGCCGACATCGCCGCCCCGGGCGAGGCGCAGACCTTCGATCTGGACACCGCGCTGGACGCCATCGCGTTCCGCCCCGTCACCGGTGACCTGCTGGGCTACACCAACGACGCCATCTACACGATCAACACCGCCGACGGCACCCTGACCGACGTGGGCGCGACCTTCAACGACGGCGCGCAGGTGGCCGACGGATCGGTCGTGGCGTTCGATTTCAACAACGCAATCGACGCGGTGCGTGCCATCACCTCGGCCGGCGACAACCTGGTCTATTTCCCCGAGGGCTTCGGCGACGGCGACGACCGCGCCAACAGCGTGATCCGCGTGACCGACCTGGCCTATGCCGAGGGCGACGACAACGTGGGCACCACGCCGATGGTCTTCGCCAACGCCTATACCAACGCCATCGCGGGCGAGACGGCCGGCAGCACGTTCCAATACGCGCTGGACGCCGAAACCGACGCGCTGATCAGCGTCGCCAACAACGACGGCACGCTCGAGACCGTGGCGCCGATCATGGTCGATGGCGAAGCGGTCGACCTGTCGGCCATGGGCGGCTTCGACATCCTGTCGCCCAGCGAGGGCGAGAACCAGGCCTACGCCGTGCTTCAGATGGAAGGCGCCGAGACCGCCGGTCTCTACGCCATCAACCTGGACGACGGCACCGCAACGATGCTGAGCGACCTGGGCATGGGCGGCTTCTCGGGCTTCGCCGTGTCCCCCGGGATGTAATCCGGCCCGGCGCGGGGCCTGTCCCTGCGCCGTCGCAAGGCATCGGGCGTCCGGATCGGGTGGGATCCGGGCGCCCTTTTTCGTTTGTCCCACCACGAACCGCATCGCGCTTGTCGACAGCGGCGGATCCCGGGATCCTTGACCGCCCGGGCACGGGCCTACCTGTGGGGCAACCGCAGGGATGTCCCTGCCCTCGCATCGAAAAGGAAACCCCATGAAAGCCATTCGAGTGGCCAAGCCCGGTGGGCTGGACAAGCTGAAGCTGGTGGATATCGACGCGCCGGGCACGCCCGGCCCCGGCCAGATCAAGGTGCGGCTGAAAGCCAGCTCCCTGAACTTCCACGATTTCGGCGTCGTCTCCGGCAACATGCCCACCGAGGACGGCCGGATTCCCATGTCGGACGGCGCCGGCGTGGTCGAGGCGGTGGGCGATGGCGTGACCGAATACACCACCGGCGATCACGTTGTATCAGTGTTCTTTCCGCAATGGCAGGACGGCCCGCCGCCGGTCGCCGATTTCTCCGGCACGCCGGGCGATGGCATCGACGGTTACGCCCGCGAGGCGGTGGTCGCCCCTGCGAGCGCCTTCACCAAGGCGCCCGACGGGTGGAGCCACGAGGAGGCAGCGACGATCACAACCGCGGGGCTGACCGCCTGGCGCGCCCTGGTGGTGGACGGGGGGCTGAAGGCCGGCGACGACGTGCTGGTCCTGGGCACCGGCGGCGTGTCGATCTACGCGCTCCAGATCGCCCGTGCCATGGGGGCCCGTGTCTTCGCCACGTCGTCGTCGGACGAGAAGCTCGCGCGGCTGACCGACATGGGCGCGGCCGGCGTCGTGAACTACAAGACGGACGAGAACTGGGGCGCAACCATCGCCGAAATGACCGGCGGGCGCGGTGTGGACCACGTGGTCGAGGTCGGCGGCCCTGCGACGCTGAGCAACTCGATCGACGCCTGCCGGATCGGCGGCCACATGGCGCTGATCGGCGTTCTGACCGGCCGGTCGGGCGAGGTAGCGACCGCGAAGATGATGGCCAAGCACCAGAAGCTTCAGGGACTGATCGTCGGCAGCCACGCCCATCAGCGCGATTTCGTGCGCGCGCTGGAAAGCACCGGGATCAAGCCGGTGATCGACCGAAGCTTTCCCTTGGACCGCATCGCCGACGCGTTCCGGCACGAAGCCGACGGAGCGCATTTCGGCAAGATCACGCTGTCGATCTGACCGTTTGGGCCGGGCGATTGGTCCGGCCCTTTCCACCCGAGTTGGTCAAACGATAAAGGCGGCCTCGCGGGGCCGCCTTTGTTTTGGTCGGGAATGAAATCTCCGGGCGCGTCAGCCGCGCTCTTCGACGATTTCCACCAGGTGCGGGATCTTGGCGATCATGCCGCGGATGGAGGGGGTGTCCTCCAACTCGCGCACGCGGTGCATCTTGTTCAGGCCCAGGCCCTTCAGGGTCGCGCGCTGGATGGCGGGGCGACGGATGGGGCTGCCGGTCTGCTTGACGACGATGGTCTTGGCCATGGATCAGGCCTCCTCGGAGACTTGCGCGGACGCCTCGGGCGCCTCGTCACGCTTGGGCAGGATGTCGGCGACCTTCTTGCCGCGACGCTGCGCGACCGAACGGGGCGACGATTCGTTGATCAGGCCGTTCAGCGTGGCGCGGATCATGGCGTAGGGGTTCTGGCTGCCGTTCGACTTGGCGACGACGTCCTGGACGCCCAGCATCTCGAACACCGCACGCATCGGGCCGCCGGCGATGATGCCGGTACCCTGCGGGGCGGTCCGCATGATGACCTTGCCAGCCCCGTGGCGGCCGTGCACGTCGTGGTGCAGGGTGCGGCCGTCGCGCAGAGGCACGCGGATCATGTTGCGCTTGGCGGACTCGGTGGCCTTGCGGATGGCCTCGGGGACCTCCTTGGCCTTGCCCTTGCCGAAGCCAACGCGGCCACGCTGGTCGCCGACAACCACGAGCGCGGCAAAGCCGAAACGCTTGCCGCCTTTCACGGTCTTCGACACACGGTTGATCGCCACAAGGCGATCGGCGAATTCGGGCGTTTCGTCCCGCTGGTTGCGGCGTCCGCCGCGATTGTCGTCTCTGGCCATGATGGCTCCTGTCTTTTCGCCCGTGTGCCGGGCGTCTCTTGGTCCAACCGCAGTGCCCGAAGGCCCCGGTCATCGAGGCGGCGCCGCCGCCTGCAAAGGGGTGGAAAACACCACCAGGAAGGAGACGGGCGGGATCACCCCGCCCGCACCGATTACAGCTTCAGTCCGGCTTCACGCGCGGCGTCGGCCAGGGCCTTCACCTTGCCGTGGAACAGGAAACCGCCGCGGTCGAAATAGGCTTCTTCCACGCCCGCCTTCTTGGCGCGCTCGGCGATCGCCGCGCCGACCTTGGCCGCCGCGTCCTTGTTGTTCTTGCCGACGATGCCCAGGTCCTTTTCCAGTGACGAGGCCGAAGCCAGCGTCACGCCCTGCACGTCGTCGATCAGCTGCACGCTGATGTTCTTGTTCGAGCGGTGCACGCTCAGGCGCGGGCGCCCGGCGTTGACCTTGCGAAGCTTGTTCCGAACGCGCAGGCGGCGCTTCAGAAACAGATCTCTCTTGCTGTTTGCCATCTTTGCGTTCCTTACTTCTTCTTGCCTTCCTTGCGGAAGATGAACTCGCCCTTATAGCGGATGCCCTTGCCCTTGTAGGGCTCGGGACGACGCCAGTCGCGAATGTTCGAGGCCACTTGCCCCACCACCTGCTCGTCGATGCCCTCGACCGCGATCTCGGTCTGCTTGGGGGTCGTGACGGTCACGCCCTGGGGCACTTCGAAATCCACGTCGTGGCTGAGGCCCAGGTTCAGCTTCAGGACGTTGCCCTGCATCTGCGCGCGGTAACCCACGCCCTGGATCTCGAGCTCTTTCTTGAAGCCGGTGGTCACGCCGGTCACCAGGTTCTGCACCATGGTGCGGCTCATGCCCCACTGCTGGCGCGCCCGCTTGGACTTGCCGCGCGGAGTGACGGTGATCGCACCGTCTTCCATCGCGACCGTGACGTCATCCGTGGCCGTGAAGCTGCGGGTGCCCTTGGGGCCCTTCACTTCGACTTTCTGGCCGCTGACCGTGGCCTCCACGCCGGAGGGCAGCTCAACGGGTCGTTTACCGATACGAGACATACCAATCCCTCCTTAGAATACCGTGCAGAGCACTTCCCCACCCACGTTGGCCGAGCGGGCCGAAGCGTCGGTCATGACGCCCTTGGGGGTGGAGACGATGGAGACGCCCAGGCCCTGGCGCACCGACGGGATGTCGTTGACGCCGGCATACACGCGGCGACCGGGGGTCGAGACGCGCTTGAGCTCTTTGATCACGGGGGCACCTTCGTAGTACTTCAGGCTGATCTCGATGGCCGGGTGGCCGTCGGGACCCGTGATGTTCTCGTGTCCGCGGATGTAGCCTTCGTCGGCCAGCACATCCAGGATCCAGCCGCGGATCTTCGACGCGGGCGTGATGACCGTCGTCTTGCCGCGCAGCTGGGCGTTGCGGATCCGGGTCAGCATATCACCGATAGGATCGTTCATTTTTCAAACCCTCCTTACCAGCTCGACTTGACCATGCCGGGGATCTGGCCGTCGGAGCCAAGATCACGCAGCGCGATACGCGACATTTTCAGCTTGCGATAATAGGCGTGGGGACGCCCGGTCAGCTGGCAGCGGTTGTGCAGACGGGTGGCCGAGGAATTGCGCGGCAGCTTGGCCAGCTTCAGCTGGGCCTTGAACCGCTCTTCCATGGGCTTGCTTTCGTCACGCGCGATTTCCTTCAGCTCGGCACGCTTGGCGGCATAACGCTCGACCAGGGCCTGACGCTTCTTCTCGCGCTCGATCATTGCTTTCTTCGCCATGAGTTCAGATCCTCTCAGCTGTTGAAGGGCATGTTGAAATGCTTCAACAGCGCTTTGGCTTGGGCGTCGTCGGACGCGGTGGTGCAGATCACGACATCCAGACCCCAGACCTCATCGACCTTGTCGAAGTTGATCTCGGGGAACACGATGTGCTCCTTGATGCCCATGGCATAGTTGCCGCGGCCATCGAAGGATTTGCCGTTCAGGCCGCGAAAGTCGCGGACTCGGGGCAGCGCGATGGTGATCAGGCGGTCGAGGAATTCGTACATCCGGTCTCCACGCAGGGTGACCTTGGCCCCCAGCGGCATGTCTTCACGGACGCGGAAGCCAGCGATCGACTTCTTCGCCTTGGTGACGACAGCCTTCTGACCGGCGATGGCGGTCAGGTCGTCGGCGGCCGACTTGGCCTTCTTGCTGTCCTTCACCGCCTCGGCGCCGGCGCCGATGTTCAGGACGATCTTGTCCAGGCGCGGGATCTGCATCGGGTTGGTGAAGCCGAAGTCTTCTTTCAGCTTGCCGCGGATCTCGTCCACGTACAGCTGCTCAAGACGCGGGGTGTAGTTGGCGTTATCGAGCATCAGATCACGTCTCCGGTCGTCTTGGCAAAGCGGACCTTCTTGCCGTCTTCCATTTTGAAGCCGACGCGGGTCGCCTTGCCGTTCTTGTCCAGCAGCGCGAGGTTCGACAGGTCGATGGGCATCGGCTGCGGTGTGCGGCCGCCCTGGCTGGTCTGGCTCTGCTTCACGTGGCGGATGGCGATGTTGATGCCGTCGACCACGGCCTTGCCGGCGCTGGGGTTCACGGACGTGATCTCGCCCTGCTTGCCCTTGTCCTTGCCGGCCAGAACGACGACCTTGTCACCCTTTTTCAGTTTGGCAGCCATCACAGCACCTCCGGAGCGAGCGAGATGATCTTCATGAAGTTCTTCGCGCGCAGCTCACGAACCACCGGCCCGAAGATACGGGTGCCGACCGGCTCGTTGTTGTTGTTGAGGATGACGGCGGCGTTGCGATCGAAGCGGATCGCGGTGCCGTCTTCGCGGCGGACTTCCTTGGCGGTGCGAACGACAACGGCCTTGCGGACGTCGCCCTTCTTCACACGGCCGCGCGGAATGGCTTCCTTGACCGACACCACGATGATGTCGCCCACGGACGCGTATTTCCGCTTCGAGCCGCCGAGGACCTTGATGCACTGAACCCGGCGTGCGCCGGAGTTGTCAGCGACATCCAGATTGGTCTGCATCTGGATCATGAGGTTACTCCCGACCTTTGGGGTGGGCTCTGCCCGTTACTCCCCAGGGTTTCGATTATGGGTGGCGACGCCCGTTACTGAGCGATCACCTCCCAGCGTTTGGTCTTCGACTTCGGCGCACATTCCTGGATACGGACAGAGTCGCCGACGTTGAACTGGTTGTTCTCATCGTGAGCCCGGTACTTCTTGGACTTACGGATGGTCTTCTTCAGAACCGGGTGCGTGAAACGACGCTCGACCGAAACGGTGACGGTCTGCTCGTTCTGGTTCGAGGTCACGGTGCCTTGCAGGATGCGTTTGGGCATGGATCAGGCCTCCGCGTTGGCCGCTTCGGCGGCTTTCTGGTTCAGGATGGTCTTCACGCGGGCCACGTCGCGGCGGACGGTGCGCATGCGTGCGGTGTTCTCAAGCTGGTTGGTGGCGGCCTGGAAGCGCAGGTTGAAGGCTTCTTTCTTCAGGGCGGCCAGCTGGTCGCGCAGTTCGTCGGGGGTCTTGCCCCGCAGGTCTTGGGCGTCAAGCGCCATGGTATGCTCCTTGCAACATCACCGGAAGGCCGTGCGAGCACGTCACCCTGATTCCCGGTGGAGGTGGATGAGGGGGCCGTATAGGAGTGTTGCGGGGCGTTGGCAACACCCTTCCTTCGAGTCCGGCAAAGCTGGCGGCTCAGAAGGCCCCTGCCCGCATCGTTCAGGTCGATCCGCGCCCGCGCGGCTTAGCCCCAAGCGTAGTTGAAGCTCACGCTGACCCGCTCGTCCTCGCTCATGTTCATGGGGACCTCGTGGCGCAGCCAAGATTCCCATAGCAGCACGTCGCCTACCTGCGGCTTGACGTAGACGAAGTTGCGCAAGGATTCGGGCGCGTCCTTCCGACGGCCGGGCGCGGCCATCATCATCGGCAGCCTCGGATCCTCGAAGCGGATGGCCGACGTGTCCGCGGGCATCGCCACATATGTCGTGCCCGAGATCACCGAATGGGGATGCAGGTGGCTGGTGTGGATGCCGCCCTCGGGCAGGATGTTGATCCAGATATCTTCCAGCCGCAGCTTCTTGTCGCCCAGGTCGAAGCCCAGGTCCTCGGCGAAGGCGGCGACGTGGGCGTCGAGCGCCTTGACCACGTCGGCGAAGATCGAGAACCGCCACGGCAGATCGGTCAGCGAGGCGTAGGAGGTGTAGCCGGGAAAGTCGTTATCCTCGCACCATTGCTGGCCCGCCTCGTCATCCTCGGCGATCGAGAAGCAGGACGCGGCAAGCTCGTCGGCATCGACGGCAGGGGCGTGGTCGGCAAGACGCGCGCGGTAGAGCGGCGTGACGAAAAGGGGCGTGGTTCTGGACATGGCCCAGCGTTACGGCGCTGCGGCGATCCGCGCAAGGTCGGCCGGGCCCATCGCGTTAGGTCATTCCGAAACACGGACCCGGAGGACGCCATGACCATCCCTGCCCTGCTGCTGAGCGCGCTGCTGTTCGGCGGCATGACCTTCTTCAGCGCCGGATTCGCCCCGGTGCTGTTCGCTCAGCTGCCCGAGGACCGCGCCCGGCCGCTGCTGCGCGGGACGTTTCCCTCCTACTATTTGTCGGTGATCGTCCTGTCGCTGCTGGCCGCCATGGCCGCGACCTTGGTGGACGCCCAGGCCGCGCTGCTGCTGGCGGCGATCTGCGTCACGACGATCTACGCGCGGCAGGTGCTGATGGGACAGATCAACGCGGCGACCGACCGGGGCGACAGGCGGGCCTTCGGGCGGCTGCACGGCGCGTCGGTGGTGCTGCAACTGGGTCAGATCGCGGTGGCGGGCTGGGCGCTTGTGCGACTTGCGTGAGAGGGCCCGGCAAATGAAAAAGCCCCCGCAACGGCGGGGGCTTTTCTGTCTGGAGTCGCCTTCTCGCTGAGAAGACGACGGGCTTACCAGTCTTCGCGCATCACGGTGCGCGACTTGCAGGGCAGCTTCATGGCGGCCAGGCGCAGGGCCTCGCGCGCGACGTCTTCGCCGACGCCGTCGATCTCGAACATGACGCGGCCGGGCTTGACCTTGGCGGCCCAGAAATCGACCGAGCCCTTGCCCTTACCCATACGCACTTCGACAGGCTTCGAGGTGACGGGGGTGTCGGGGAAGATCCGGATCCAGACGCGGCCCTGACGCTTCATGTGACGCGTCATGGCACGACGGGCAGCTTCGATCTGACGCGCGGTGACCCGCTCGGGCTCCATCGCCTTCAGGCCGAAGGTGCCGAAGTTCAGGTTCGATCCGCCCTTGGCTTCGCCGCGGATGCGGCCCTTGTGCATCTTGCGGAATTTTGTGCGCTTCGGTTGCAGCATATCGATGCCTCCTTAACGACGGCCGCCAGCGCCGCGCGGCGTGGGACCATCCTGAAGTTCCTGGGCACGGCGATCGCGGGCAGCCGGATCGTGCTCGAGGATCTCGCCCTTGAAGATCCACACCTGGATGCCGATCACGCCGTAGGCGGTCTTGGCTTCCACGCGGGCGAAATCGATATCCGCACGCAGGGTGTGAAGCGGCACGCGGCCTTCGCGATACCATTCGGTCCGGGCGATCTCGGCGCCGCCGAGGCGGCCGGCGAGGTTCACGCGGATGCCGAGCGCACCCATGCGCATGGCGTTCTGCACCGCGCGCTTCATGGCGCGGCGGAAGCTGACCCGGCGCTCGAGCTGCTGGGCGATGGATTCACCCACCAGCGCGGCGTCGAGCTCGGGCTTGCGCACTTCGACCACGTTCAGGTGCAGTTCGCTGTCGGTCATCGACGCAAGCTTGCGGCGCAGGGTTTCGATGTCCGCGCCTTTCTTGCCGATGATGACGCCGGGGCGGGCGGTGTGGATCGTGACGCGGCACTTCTTGTGCGGACGTTCGATGATCACACGGCTGATGCCGGCGGCCTTGCACTCTTCCTTGATGAACTCGCGGATCTTGATGTCTTCCAGCAGAAGATCACCGTAATCCTTGGTGTCGGCGTACCAGCGGCTGTCCCAGGTCCGGTTGACCTGCAGGCGCATTCCGACGGGGTTGACCTTGTTACCCATTAGGCTTGCTCCTCGACCTGGCGGACCTTGATGGTGATCTCCGAGAACGGCTTGATGATGCGGCCGAACCGGCCACGTGCCCGCGGGCGGCCACGCTTCATCGTCAGGTTCTTGCCCACATAGGCCTCGGCGACGATCAGCTCGTCGACGTCCAGGTTGTGGTTGTTCTCGGCGTTGGCGATGGCCGACTGAAGGCACTTGCGGACATCGTCCGAGATGCGCTTCTTCGAGAAGGTCAGGTCCTGCAGGGCCTTTTCGACCTTCTTGCCACGGATCATGGCGGCGACCAGGTTCAGCTTCTGCGGGCTGGTGCGCAGCATGCGGGTCTTCGCCATGGCTTCGTTATCGGCCACGCGGCGGGGGTTCTTTACCTTGCTCATTTGCGCTTCGCCTTCTTGTCGGCGGCGTGACCGTAATAGGTACGGGTCGGGCTGTATTCACCGAACTTCTGGCCGATCATTTCCTCGGACACGCTGACCGGGATATGCTTCTTGCCATTATAGACGCCGAAGGTGAGGCCCACGAACTGGGGCAGGATGGTGGAACGGCGCGACCAGATCTTGATGACCTCGTTGCGACCGCTCTCGCGGGATTTTTCGGCCTTCTTGAGGACGTAAGCGTCGACAAAAGGGCCCTTCCAGACGGAACGCGACATCTATCAGCGTCCTTTCTTCTTGGCGTGGCGCGAGCGGATGATCAGCTGTTGCGAAGCCTTGTTCTTGTTACGGGTGCGCGCGCCCTTGGTGGGCTTGCCCCACGGGGTCACGGGGTGGCGGCCTCCGCTCGTCCGGCCTTCACCACCGCCATGCGGGTGGTCGACCGGGTTCATGACGACACCGCGCACGCTGGGCCGGATGCCCTTGTGACGGTTGCGGCCCGCTTTGCCGAAGTTCTGGTTGCTGTTGTCGGGGTTCGACACCGCGCCCACGGTGGCCATGCATTCCTGGCGCACCAGCCTCAGCTCGCCCGAGCTGAGACGGATCTGGGCGTAGCCGCCGTCGCGACCGACGAACTGGGCATAGGTGCCCGCGGCACGTGCGATCTGGCCGCCCTTGCCGGGCTTCAGCTCGATGTTGTGGACGATCGTGCCGATGGGCATGCCCTGGAACGGCATCGCGTTGCCGGGCTTCACGTCGACCTTGTCGCCGGCGACGATCTTGTCGCCAACGCCCAAGCGCTGGGGGGCGAGGATGTAACGTTGTTCCCCGTCGCTGTACTGGATCAGCGCGATGAAGGCGGTGCGGTTCGGGTCATATTCGATCCGAACGACGACGGCTTCCATGTCGTGCTTGGTGCGCTTGAAATCCACGATGCGATAGAGACGCTTCGCGCCACCGCCCTTGCGGCGCATCGTGATACGTCCGGTGTTGTTGCGGCCACCGTTCTTGGTCAACCCTTCGGTGAGGGACTTGACCGGACGGCCTTTCCACAGCTCCGAACGGTCGATCAGCACCAGCCCGCGCTGGCCCGGCGTCGTCGGCTTGTACGACTTGAGTGCCATGCTTTCTGTCTTCCGTTGTGTGGCGAAGCCTTGCGGCTCCGCGGTTTAAGGGCCCTGCTGGGCAGGTCCCCGGTTGGTTCGGTCCGCCGCGCCCGGGGAAACCCTGCGGCGCGTTGGCCCATCGAGGCCCCGAATCGATGTCCGGGACGGGCGGCATGCCGCCCAAAAGCCAAGCCCCGGACGAATCCGGGGCCAGGCCGATGCGGGCTTGTAGGAAAGGTCGCCGGAACGGTCAAGGCCCCGCTGTCGGCTTTCGGACCAATAGGCCGTGGGCCGCGGAACCAGCCTTCAGGCGCGCGCGGCGACCCAGTCGGCCATGGCGGGCAGTTCCTCGTCCAGCACGGTCTGGAACGCCTGCACGACCGCGCGCGGCGTTTCGTCCCCGGCCACCGCCTGGCCTGCGAATTCGCGCGAGGCGATCACCCGCTGGCTTCGGTCGGCGATGAGTGTCAGCGACATCGCCACGCGCGCGGTCAGGGTCTCGCTCGCGTCCACGACCTCGAACGCGTCGATGCGAGTCAGCAGGGCGCGGTCCGGCACCGGGCCGCCCTCGGCGCGGCCAACGTAGCCGATGCGCCCGGTGCCCGACAGGCTGCGCACCAGCAGCGACTGCACGACCTCGGGCAGGTCGTCGCCCCAGCGCGCGGCGGGGACGTAGGCCACCGACACGGCATCGGGGCGGACCATGATCCGGTCGGTGTCCAGCGTGGCGGGCGCTTCGGGTCGGGCCACCACCAGCGTGCGGTCCGTCCGGCGGCCCGCGCTGGCGCCGCTGCGCGCGCTCAGGTCGTAGATCGGCAAGGGCGTCGCGGCGGTGTTCAGCGCGCCCAGGGCGCCGCAGCCGCCCAATGCGGCCATGCCCCCCAGAAGGGTCGCGCGGCGGGTCAGGTCCAGGGATTTCATGGCGTCATCTGCGGTATTCCGGCACGCGATTGTCAAGCAGGAAGCGGCCCGGATCCCGCTCGATCCGCCGGGCCAGCCCGTTCAGAGTGTTGACCAGCGCCCGCGCCTCGTCGCCCAGACGGGTCAGCGCAGGCAGGCCCCGGTCCGCGAACTCGGTCAGGCCGGGTGCGGTGCCGGCGACCGCGCCCTGCACCTGGCGAACGACGCTGTCGGCCCGCGCAATCAGGGCCCGCAGATCGGCGGCGATGGCCGGCACGTCCCGGGTCACATCTTCGACCGCCGCGCTGATCCGCCCCGAAGCGGTACGGATGTCGTCCAGCACCGGGGCGATATCGGTCTCCATCAGCCCGTTGGCGGTGTCGAACGCGTCGGCCGCCGATCCCAGCGCCGCATCGGCCCCTGCCAGCGTGCGGTCCAGCGCGTCCAGCGTGCCGCCGGCCCGGGCGAAGGTGTCGGTGGCCGCGCGCAGGGTGTTGGACGCATCGTCGGCCAACGGCGTCAGCCGCGCGGTTGCACCGGTGATGTCCTGCGCCACACGGTCGACGGCCTGGCTCGCCGTGGCCACGGCCTCGCGGATGTCGGCGACGACCGGGGGCACGTCGGTCAGGACCACGTCCTCGATCACCGTCAGCGCGCGCTTGGCGTCGGCGAGCACGCCGCGCGCCTCGGCCACCAGCAGGGTGCCGTCGCCATCCACGAGTATGTCGAAGCTGTCGGCGGCCTCGGTCACGGCGGTGAAGGCCGTGTTCGCCCCCAGCATCGCACGTTCGAGCTCGACCAGCCGCAGGTTCATCAGGACCGCCGTCTGTCCGAAGCCGTCGATGGTGCGCCCGGACCGGTCCTGCAGATCGGCGATGGCGGTCTGCACCCGCTCGGCGGCCTGCGACAGCTGGGCCAGCAACGCGGGCACGTCCTTGGCCAGGACGGTTTCCGCCGCGGCGAAGGCGCCTTCGGCCCGTTCGAGCGCGGGCACCGAGGCGTCGAGCGCCGTGTCCGCGCGGCCGAAGGTCCGCTCGGCCGCGGCCAGCGCTGTGTCGGCACGGCCCAGGGTCTGCTCGACGGCGGTGCCGATGCTGTCCAGCCGGTCGGTGAAGCGCGCGATCTGGACGGTCGCATCGCTGACCGACCCCGTCACGTCCGAGAAATCGGCCAGCGCCTGGTCCATCTGCGCCGACGCCGCATCGAGGATGCGCAGGATGTTGTTCACGAGCGCGCGGTTTTCGGGCCCCACGAGGTCGCGCAGCTGCGCCAGAAGCTCGCCCGCCGACACGACCAGCCCCGGTGCATCCTCGACCAGGCTTCGCACGGTGGACCGTTGCGACGGGATGATCGGCAGGCCGTCGCCGTCGGGCACCAGCATCTCGGCCCCCGGCGTGCCACCAGAAAGCGAGATGTAGGAGACCCCCGTCACCCCCTGCGACTGGAGCCGGGCCACCGTGTTCTCGCGCACCGGCGTTTCGGCGTCGACCTCCACCGTGGCGAAGACCCGAGACGGATCCTCATCGTAGATCTGCAAATCGATGACCCGGCCCACGCGGATACCGTTGAACAGGACGTCGCCCGAGGAGTCGAGCCCCGAGACATCCTCGAACAGGATGCCGTAGGTCTGGTATTGCCGGTCGATCTGGAACGAGGCCAGCCAGATGAAAAAGCCTAGCGTCCCCAGGATGGCCGCCAGCGTGAAGGCGCCGATCAGGATGAAATTCGCACGGGTCTCCATCAGGCGGGCTCCGGCGGCATGATCTTGGCGGCGCGGGCGCGCGGCCCGTGGAAATACTCGCGCACCCAGGGGTGATCGACGTCCAGCATGTCGGCGATGCTGCCGATGGCCAGCACGCGCCGGTCGGCCAGCACCGCGACCCGGTCGCACACGGCGTGCAGGCTGTCGAGGTCGTGGGTCACCAGGAACACCGTCAGCCCCAGCGCATCGCGCAACTGCCGGATCAGCCGGTCGAACGCCGCCGCACCGATCGGGTCCAGCCCGGCGGTGGGTTCGTCGAGGAACACGATCTCGGGGTCCAGCGCAATGGCCCGGGCGAACCCCGCGCGCTTACGCATGCCGCCCGACAGCTCGGACGGGTACTTGCCCTGCGCGTCCTCGGGCAGGCCAACCATGCGCACCTTGATCCCCGCCAGCGTGCGCATCACGTCCGGCGGCAGATCCAGCTGTTCGCGCATGGGCGCCTCGACATTCTGGCGCACGGTCAGCGACGAGAACAGCGCGCCGTCCTGGAACATCACCCCCCAGCGGCGGCGCAGGCGGCGGTAGGCGTCCGGCGGGGTGTCGCGCACGCTCTGGCCCAGCACCTCGATCTGCCCCTCGGCCGGGCGCAGAAGTCCCACGATGGCGCGCAGCAGGACCGACTTGCCGGTGCCCGAGCCGCCGACGACGCCCAGCACCTCGCCCCGGCGCACGTCCAGGTCCAGCCCGTCATGCACGACGTGCCGACCGAAGCGCGTCACCAGCCCGCGCACGCGGATGACGGGGGCGTCGGCCATCACACCCCCACCACGGCGAAGAAGATCGAAAACATCGCGTCCATCACGATCACCATGAAGATCGAAAGCACCACCGAGGTCGAGGTCAACCGCCCCAGGCTTTCGGCGTTGCCGCCCACTTTCATCCCTTCGTAGCAGCCGATGATGCCGATGATCAGCGCGAAGAACGGTGCCTTGATCATGCCGACGCCGAAATGCCACAGGTCGGTATTGCCGACCAATCGCGCCTGGAAGGCCGCGGGCGACACGCCCAGGTCGACCCAGGCCATGACCGCCCCGCCCAACAGGCCCGCCACGTCCGCGATCAGCCCCAGCGCCGGCAGCATCACGATCAGCGCCAGCACGCGCGGCACCACGAGGATAGTGACGGGATCGAGGCCAAGGGTGCGCATGGCGTCGATCTCCTCGCGCATCTTCATGGAGCCGATGGCGGCGGTGAAGGCCGAGCCGGACCGGCCCGCCACGATGATCGCCGTCAGCAGGATGCCCAGCTCGCGCAGGATCGAGATGGCGATCAGGTCGACCACGAAGACTTCGGCGCCGAACTGGCTCAGCTGCGCGGCCCCCTGGAAGGCCAGCACGACGCCGATCAGGAACGACATCAGCGTGACGATGGGCACCGCGTTCCACCCGACTTCCTGGCAGTGATGCACCACCGAGGTCAGCCGCAGCCGTCGCGGGTGCAGGATGATCCCGCCGATGGTGGCGACCACCTGGCCCAGAAAGGACACCAGCTCGACAGCCGCGCCGGCACCGCCATGGATGCGGCCGCCCAGCCGGGCCAGCCGGTCGGTCATCCCGCCTGTCGCCTCCGACCCGGCCTCGGGCGGCGGCATGTTGGCCCGCACGGTGTCAATTAGCTGCGCCTGGTGGGACGAGGCACCGTGGATATCGGCGCCCCCCCCCTGCCCCTGCGCCGCAAGCGCGACCAGAAGCCAGGCGCCCGCGGTATCGACCGCGTCGGTTTCGGTGATGTCGATGACAACGGCGCGACGGGCCAGTTCCGCGGCAGCGGCCCGGTCGAATGTCTGCAAGGCATCGATGGTCAGGTGCCCGGCCAGCCGCAGCCGGTTTCCGTCAAGGATGACGTCGCAAGGGCGATCGGAAACGGGGGGCGTGTCGCTCACGTGCGCGGGCCGGTCGGCAAGAGGGGTTCAGGACAAGTCATCGGCATCCTGTGATGGCATGGCAAGACGATCGCCGCGTCGCCGGGGACGCATCTCTTTCGCCCGACCCTAAAGCGGCCCCGTCGCAACACCTTGATCCCGATCAAGGCAGCTCCGCGCGACCCTCTTTATCCTATCCGTCAGTTGGCCGGGTGCGCCCGGTCCTTCCGGGAGAGGAGCCAGAACCATGACCCCGAAAACCATTCTTGTCTGCCTGACCGATCGCGACAGCGCCAAGGCTGCCACCGCCGCCGCCTGCCTGCTGGCGCGACGCTACAACGCCCACCTGATCGGCCTGCACGTGGTCGAGTCGCTGATGGTCTATCCTGGCATCGCCACGCACATCCCGGACACCGTCTACGAACGCTACGGCAAGTCGCAGATCGACGTGTCCGAGGCGATCAAGGAGACGTTCGAGACCGCGACCGCGCCCGAGGATTTCGTGGCCGAGTGGCGGCTTCTGCATTGCAAGACCGAACCCGCGTCGGAGCGGATCATCGAAAGCGGCCGCGTCGCGGATCTCGTCGTCATGCCCGCCGCGCCCGAGGACGATTTCGGCACCCAGAGCACCGTTCTCGAGACGGTGATCCGGAACGCCGGCCGACCGGTGCTGGTCGTTCCGCGGGACTGGAGCGGTGACAGCCTGGGCCATTCGGCTCTAGTGGGCTGGAACGGCTCGCGCGAGGCGGCGCGCGCCGCCCACGACGCCATGGCCCTGCTGGGCGACGGGGACGCGGCGCATATACTGCGGGTCAACGACGGGCACGATACCGACGACCGCGACCCGACCTCGTCCGACCTCGCCGCCGCGTTCGACCGGCAGGGGATCAAGGCCACCGTGACCCAGAAGAACTGGCAGGCCGAGGGCGTGGCGGCGGCCCTGAACGCCGAGGCGTTCCAGGCCGGCGCGGACATGATCGCCATCGGCGCGTTCGGCCATTCCCGCGCCTATGACTTTGTCATCGGCGCGGCCACCCGCGAGCTGCTGCGGGTCAGCCAGTTGCCCGTGCTGTTCTCGCGCTGAATTGCCGCAAAAAGAAAAACCCCCGCCGGTCTGGCGGGGGTTCTTTGGTTCTCGCGGAAGGTCCGACGATCAGAGACCGGTGGTCACGTCGATCGTGTTGCCCTCTTCCAGGGTCACATAGGCCTTCTTGACGTCGCGCCGGCGGCCGGGCTGACCGCGGAAACGCTTGACCTTGCCCTTGGTGATGGAGGTGTTCACCGCCTTCACCTTGACATTGAACAGGGTCTCGACCGCTTCCTTGATGGCCGGCTTCGCCGCGTCCATGGACACTTCGAAGACAACCGCGCCGTTCTCTGACGCCATGGTGGCCTTCTCGGTGATGATCGGCTTGCGGATCACGTCGTAGTGCTCGGGCTTCGTGCTCATTTCAAACGGGCCTCCAGGGCTTCGATACCGGCCTTGGTGATGACCAGGGTATCGCGCTTCAGGATGTCGTAGACGTTGGCGCCCATCGAGGGCAGCACGTCCAGACCGTCGATGTTGGCGGCGGCGCGGGCGAAGTTCTGGTTCACCTCGGCCCCGTCGATCACCAGCGCGCGCTTCCAGCCCAGATCCTTGACCTGCTTGGCCAGGGTCTTGGTCTTGGCTTCGCCCAGGTCGGCCGAGTCCAGAACGACCAGGTTGCCCGCTTGCGCCTTCGAGCTCAGCGCGTGGCGCAGGCCCAGCTTGCGGAACTTCTTGGTCAGGTCGTGACCGTGGCTGCGCGGAACGGGACCCTTGTAGATACCGCCCTTGCGGAAGATCGGCGCGTTGCGGTCACCGTGGCGTGCGCCGCCGGTGCCCTTCTGGCGATAGATCTTCTTGGTCGAGTAGCTGGTCTCGGACCGGGTCTTGACCTTGTGGGTGCCCTGCTGCGCGTTGTTGCGCTGCCAGCGGACCACGCGGTGCAGGATGTCCACCCGGGGCTCGAGGCCGAAGATGGCCTCGTCCAGGTCGACCGAACCGGCCTTGCCGCCGTCCAGTGTGATGGCATCAGTTTTCATCGTCGCCCTCTTTCTTCTCGGTGGCGTCGCTGTTGTCGGCATCCGAGCTCTCGGACTCGATCTGCGCCTCAGCTTCGGCCAGCGCGGCGGCTTCCTGCTCGGCCTGCTCCTTGGCCAGGCGCTCGGCTTCCGCGGCCTCGGCGGCGGCGGCTTCCTCGGCAGCCTGCTGGGCAAGACGCTCGGCCTCGTCCGCGGCGGACTTCAGCGCGGCGGGATAGATGACACCCTCGGGCGTGACCTTCTTGACCGCGTCCTTGATGGTGACCCAGCCGCCTTTCGAGCCCGGAACCGCACCCTTGACCATGATCAGGCCGCGAGCGCTGTCGGTCTTGATGACCTGCAGGTTCTGCGTGGTCACGCGGGCGGCGCCCATGTGGCCGGCCATCTTCTTGCCCTTGAACACCTTGCCGGGGTCCTGGCACTGGCCGGTGGAGCCGTGCGAACGGTGGCTGATCGACACGCCGTGCGAGGCGCGCAGGCCGCCGAAGTTGTGCCGCTTCATGGCACCGGCAAAGCCCTTACCGATCGAGGTGCCGCTCACGTCCACGAACTGACCTTCGAAGTAGTGCGAGGCGATGATTTCCTCGCCCACGTCGATCATGTTCTCGGGGGCCACGCGGAACTCGGCGATCTTGCGCTTGGGTTCCACCTTGGCCACCGCGAAGTGACCGCGCAGGGCCTTCGAGGTGTTCTTGGGCTTGGCGGTCCCGGCACCCAGCTGCACGGCGGCATAGCCGTGCTGCTCGGGGGTGCGCTGTGCGACCACCTGCAGCTTGTCGAGTTGCAGGACGGTGACCGGCACCTGCCGACCATCCTCCTGGAAGATGCGCGTCATGCCCACCTTCTTTGCGATAACGCCAGAGCGCAGCATGTCAGCCTCCCATAACCTTGATGTCGACGGCCACGCCGGCGGCCAGGTCGAGCTTCATCAGCGCGTCCACGGTCTGCGGGGTCGGGTCGACGATGTCGAGCATCCGCTTGTGGGTGCGGATTTCGAACTGATCGCGGGATTTCTTGTCCACGTGGGGGCCACGAAGGACGGTGAATTTCTCGATCTTGTTGGGCATCGGGATCGGCCCGCGGACGGACGCGCCGGTGCGCTTGGCGGTCGAGACGATTTCCTGGGTGCTGGAATCGAGCACCCGGTAATCGAACGCCTTCAGGCGAATACGAATGTTCTGGCTGGCGGCCATTTTCTTCTCTTTCCCTTGACGGGTTTCAGTCGAGAGGTGGGGCGAGGCTCATCCCTCGCGCCACATCGGACCGGTATCCTGAGCACACGCCCCGGACCGGGTCCGGGGCGCGACGGAGCGGCCATCCCGGCGGGGTGCGCCGGGATGCGTTCCGATTACTCGATGATCTTCGACACCACGCCGGCGCCGACGGTGCGGCCGCCTTCGCGGATGGCGAAGCGCAGCTTCTCTTCCATGGCGATCGGCGCGATCAGCTCGACGCCGAACTGCACGTTGTCGCCCGGCATGACCATCTCGGTGCCTTCGTTCAGCTGCACCGTGCCGGTCACGTCCGTCGTGCGGAAGTAGAACTGCGGGCGGTAGTTCGCGAAGAACGGCGTGTGGCGGCCGCCCTCTTCCTTGGTCAGGATGTAGGCCTCGGCCTCGAACTTCGTGTGCGGCTTCACCGA
>NZ_FOCM01000001.1 GCF_900110115.1 Palleronia pelagia
GCAAGCGGACAGGCTCGGTGCGGCGGTTGATCGTGTAAGGGGGAGGTTGGTGGGCGACCCTGGAATCGAACCAGGCGTGCGTCTCCGCGAGGGAGTTACAGTCCCCTGCCACACCTTGCGGCCTGTCGCCCAACGTGCGCCGAGGTATCGCCGCGCCGCGGGAGGGTCAAGACGAAATTCTCTTGTCATCGCTGCGATTGGCCCGCATCACCGCGCCATGGCCAGGAAACCCCAACGCATCATCGAGAAGGAGCGGGCGCGGCGCGACGCGGCACGCTCCACCCTGTGGCTTTTCGGGCTGCACGCGGTGCGCGACGCGCTGCTGAACCCCGCGCGGCAGAAGCTGCGGCTGGTGGTCACGCGCAACGCCGAGGACCGGCTGGCCGACGCCATCGCCGCGTCGGAAATGACGCCCGAGATCGCGGATCCGCGCAAGTTCCCCGCGCCGCTCGATCCCGGATCGGTGCACCAGGGCGCGGCGCTCGAGGTGCGTCCGCTGGACTGGGGGCCGCTCGACGATCTGCTGGCGCGGGCCGGGGGGCCGCCGCGCCTAGTGCTGCTGGACCGGGTGAGCGACCCGCACAACGTGGGCGCCATCCTGCGCTCGGCCGAAGTGTTTGGGGCGACGGCGGTGATCGCACCCGCCCGCCACGCGGCGCCGGAAACCGGGGCGCTGGCCAAGACGGCGTCGGGCGCGTTGGAGCGCCAGCCCTACCTGCGTGTGGGCAACCTGGGCAACACCATGACCGCGTTGGCGAAATCCGGCGTGATCCTTTTGGGGCTGGACGGGGAGGCCGAGACCTCAATCGCCGATGCGGCGGCGCAGTATCACGACCGGCCGCTGGGCCTGGTGATGGGGGCCGAGGGGCCCGGGCTGCGCGCACGCACGCGCGAGCTGTGCCATGGGCTGGTGCGGATCGACGCGGCCGGAGGCTTCGGCTCGCTGAACGTGTCGAACGCGGCGGCCGTGGCGCTCTATGCCACGCGAATCGCGCGGTGATCACACTCGCGCGACCGGATCTGGTGCAACCAGGCGGTGATTCCCAAGTTTATTCCCGTGGCACCCGATCCGGAACTTCGGGTGACCTGTCACTGTCCCTCGTTCCGAAACTCGCGCCCGGGCCTTGCGCCACGGGCGCTTTTTTGTCGAAGGTGCGGCCATGGATGACAGCGACCTAAAACGGATCCTGACCGGCACGAAGACCGTCGCCTGCCTCGGCGTCTCGCCCAACCCGGTGCGCCCCAGCTATTTCGTGGCCCGCTACCTGAGCTTGCGCGGCTTCACCGTGCATCCGGTGAACCCGGTGGCCGCGGGGCAGCGGATCTTCGGGCGCGAGGTCCTGTCGAGCCTGTCGGACCTGCCCGCGGGGGTGCAGATGCTCGACGTCTTCCGCCGCTCGGAATTCGTGCCCGAGATCGTCGACGAGGCGCTGGAGGTCATGCCCGATCTCAGCGTGATCTGGATGCAGATCGGCGTGCAGAACGAAGAGGCCGCCGCGAAGGCGCGGGCGCGGGGGATCGAGGTGGTGATGAACCGCTGCCCCAAGATCGAGTACCAGCGCCTGTTCGGCGAGTTGCGCATGGGCGGCTTCGCGACCGGGGTGATCTCGTCCAAGCGGCGGTAGGGTGCCGGACCGGTCACGGGGGCGCCGCCCCCGTCCGCTGCGCGGACTCCCCCGAGGTGTTTCGGGAAAGATGAAGTCGGGGTTGTTCCTGGCTTTGCGACATGGGCAGTTGCTGGCGCCGCGGTCCTGATCCGGCGTTCAGCGCGCGGCTTTTTCGGCGAGTCCGGATTGCGACTGGCGCCGGGCGAGTTCGGCCTCGATATCGGCCAAGCTCACGTCGCGGGCGGCGCACATGACCAGCAGGTGATAGAGCGCGTCGGCGGCCTCGGATGCCAGGCGGTCGCGGTCGCCCTTGACGGCCTCGATGATCGCCTCGACCGCTTCCTCGCCGAACTTTTCGGCGCATTTCTCGGGACCCTTCGACAGGAGCCGCGCGGTCCACGAGCTGTCGGGATCGGCCTCCTTGCGGGCGGCGATGGTGGCGGCGAGATCGTGCAGCGCGCTCATGTCAGCCTCATGGGGATGCCGGCGGCGGCCATGTGGGCCTTGGCCTCGGCGATGGAATAGTCGCCGAAATGGAAGATCGAGGCGGCCAGCACCGCCGACGCGCCCCCCTTGGTCACCCCTTCGACCAGGTGGTCGAGCGTGCCCACCCCGCCCGAGGCGATGACCGGCACCGAGACCGCGTCGCTGATCGCGCGGGTCATGGGCAGGTTGAACCCGGCCCGCGTGCCGTCGCGATCCATCGAGGTCAACAGGATCTCGCCCGCGCCCTTGGCCACAACGGTGCAGGCGAATTCCACCGCGTCGATGCCGGTGGGGCGGCGGCCGCCATGGGTGAAGATCTCCCACCGGTCCTCGGACACCGCCTTGGCGTCGATGGCCACGACGATGCATTGCGAGCCGAAGCGGTCGGCGGCTTCGGACACCACGTCGGGGTTCGCCACGGCGGCCGAGTTGAAGCTGACCTTGTCGGCGCCCGACAGCAGCAGGTTGCGCACGTCGTCGGCGGTGCGCACGCCGCCGCCGATGGTCAGCGGCATGAAGCAGTGCTCGGCCGTCCGGGTGACCAGGTCGAACATCGTGCCGCGGTTCTCGTGCGTGGCGTGGATGTCGAGGAAACACAGCTCGTCCGCGCCGGCCGCGTCATAGGCGATGGCCGCGTCCACCGGGTCGCCCGCGTCGCGCAGGTCGACGAAGTTCACGCCCTTGACCACGCGGCCATCGGCGACATCGAGACAGGGGATGATCCGGGTCTTGAGCATGGCCCGCTTCTAGCGCGGGCATCACGTTTGTGCCAGTGGCCGATCGACGGGCCGGGCGCGGGCTATGTTCCGGGCAATACAGCAATCCGGAGGAGCAATCATGCGCAGACTTATCCCGGTCCTTGGGGCCCTGCTGGCCGCGACGCCCGCCCTGGCCGACTACCAGCGGATGCAGGCGGAGGGCTCGGTCCCGGACGCCATGGCGCGCCTGACCGCCGCTGTGGAAGAGGCGGGGGCGACCGTGTTCGCCACCATCGACCACGGCGCGGGCGCGGCGTCGGTGGACATGGAGTTGCCCGACAGCCAGCTTTTGATCTTCGGCAACCCGATGCTGGGCACGCCCGCCATGCAGGCCGACCCGCTGGCGGGGCTGCATCTGCCGCTTAAGATCCTGGTCTATTCCGATGGCGACGGTCAGACCTGGGTCGCCTACGAGGAGGTCGACGACACGTTCGATGAGCTGGACGCCGTGGAAGACCTGGAGGTTCTCGAGCAGATGGAAGGCGCGCTCGGCAAGTTTTCGTCGGCCGCGGCGGGCGAATAGGCGCCTCTGTGCCGATGGCGTGGCGGGGGCCTCGTCCGCCGGGATCGATGCCCCACCTGAACGTCAGACCGCGCCATTTCCGGCGCGGCGCATGACCGGAAAGGATGCCGCCATGACTCTGCGCACGATTCCCCTGATCCCCACGATGGCGCTTGCCGCCTTCCTCGGGCTGGCCGCCTGCCAGGAAGAAGAGGCCGAAACCGAAGACACCGGGGCCGAGACCGGCCAGATGGAAGAGACCGGAGAGGGTGAGGCCGAGACCGAATAGGTCCGGCCGGCCTGTCGCGGCGTGGGGCCCTCAGCCCAGCGCCGCGATGGCCTGCGACAGGTCCAGCGCGCCGTCGTAAAGCGCGCGGCCCGAGATCGCGCCCGCGATGACGCCCGTGTCGCGCAGGGCCAGAAGATCGTCCATGGACGACACCCCGCCCGAGGCGATGACCGGCATCTCGACCGCGCGCGCCAGCGCCGCAGTGGCGGCCACGTTCGGCCCCTGCATGGCGCCGTCACGGTCGATATCGGTGTAGATGATCGCGGCGACGCCCGCGTCTTCGAAGGATTTCGCCAGGTCGGTCACCTGCATGTCAGTCTCGGTCGCCCAGCCCCGCGTGGCGACGCGGCCATTGCGCGCGTCGAGCCCCACGGCGACCTTGCCCGGGAAGGCGCGCGCCGCCTCGCGCACAAGGTCGGGGTTCTCGACCGCCACGGTCCCGAGGATCACGCGCGCCAGGCCGCGGTCGAGCCACGCCTCGATGGTCGCCATGTCGCGGATGCCGCCGCCCAGCTGCGCGGGGATGTCGACGGCGGCGAGGATCGATTCGACCGCCGCGGCGTTCACCGGCCGGCCCTCGAACGCGCCGTTCAGGTCGACGAGGTGAAGCCATTCGCAACCGGCGGCCACGAAGCTTTGGGCCTGCGCGGCCGGATCCTCGCCGAAGACGGTCGCCGCCTCCATGTCGCCGCGCAGAAGCCTTACGCAGGCGCCGTCCTTCAGGTCGATGGCGGGGTAGAGGATCATGGCGCGGGCTCCTGTGGCGATTTCACCGCGCTTTTGCCCGCAGCGGCGAAGGCATGCAACAGACCCAACGTCAGTGTTGCGTGGCGCGCGGGTGCTGCGCATCGTCGGCGCAGTCTTTCGGGAGGAGATACCATGAAAAAGACCATTCTCGCCGCCATCGCCACGCTGGGCCTGGCCGGGGCCGCGCATGCCCAGGATGTCAGCGGCCAGTGGCGCACGCAGGCCGACGACAACGGCAACTTCGCGGTCGTGACGATTTCGCCCTGCGGTGGCGATTATTGCGGCGTGATCTCGGCGGCCTACGGCCCCGACGGCCGCCAGATCCAGTCGCCGAACGTGGGCCGGCGCATCGTCTGGGACATGACGCCCCAGGGCGGCGGGTCCTTCACCGGCGGCAAGATCTGGGCCCCGGACCGCGACAAGACCTACAACTCTAAGATGCAGCTTTCGGGCAATTCGCTGAAGGTCGAGGGCTGCGTCCTGGTGGTCTGCCGCGGACAGACCTGGGCCCGGGCGAACTGAGCAAGGCTGGCTGAGACCCGGCACGGGGCTAGGTCGTTCTTCAAGCGCGACACAGCGAAGGAGGACGCCACCCGTGCCGATGATCCAGACTGCCGACAAGATCGACCTTTACGTCAAGGACTGGGGGTCGGGCCGCCCGGTCATCCTGATCCACGGCTGGCCGCTGAACGCTGACGCGTGGGAGGCACAGGCACTGGCCCTGCTCGAGGCCGGCTTCCGCGTCATCAGCTACGACCGGCGCGGGTTCGGCCGGTCGGGCCAGGCCTGCAAGGGCTACGACTACGACACCATGGCCGATGACCTGGCGTCGATCATCCGCACGCTCGACCTGCGCGACGTCACCATCGTGGGCTTTTCCATGGGGGGCGGCGAGGTCGCCCGCTACATGACCCGCCACGGTACCGCGCGCCTGCGCAGCGCCGCGCTGATCGCGTCCATCGTCCCATACATGGCCAAGACCGGAGACAACCCCAAGGGCGTTCCGGCCGACGCGTTCCAGGGGATGAAGGACGGCGTGCGCGCAGACCGCCCGCAGTTCATGCGCGACTTCTTTCCCAACTTCTTCGGCAACGGGACCGATGCGGGCGGGGTCAGCGACGGCATGCTCGACTGGACCTTCAACATGGCGATGATGGCCAGCCCCAAGGCCACGATCGACTGCATCGACGCGTTCGGGACCACGGACCTGCGCGAGGACGCGCGCAAGATCGACGTGCCCGTGCTGATCGTCCACGGAACGGGGGACGAGATCGTGCCCATCGACGTGTCGGCTCGACAGGCGGCCGAACTGATCGAGCAGTCCACCCTGAAGGAATACGAGGGCGCGCCCCACGGCCTGACGGCGACGCATGCCGAGCAGCTGAACGCCGACCTGCTGGAGTTCCTGAAGGACTGAGGTCGCGTTCACCCATCGTAAGGGATCGCGGGGCAGGATGGGGTCATGCGATGCGCCCGTTCTGCCCTGCTGCCGTTGATCATTCTTGCCGCCTGCGGGTCCGGTGACGGCACCGAGGCGGGTAACACGGTGATGGTCGACACCTACCTGTCCACGCCGGATCCGGGATCGGCCAGCCGGGACGCGGCTGCGCGCAGGTGCCGGGCGCGGGGGCAGGGCGGTGCGACCCATATCGCGACGCGGGACACCGCACGCAGGACCGTGCGCCACGTCTTTCGCTGCGGCTGAGGGTCTGGGGACCAGCCCCGCGCGGGGGTCAGGGGGTCCAGGCCAGGAAATTCGCGATCAGGCGCAGCCCGGCCGATTGGCTTTTCTCTGGGTGGAACTGCGTGCCGACCCGGGTGCCATGGGCGACCACGGCGGTAATGTCGGTGCCGTAATCGCAGTGGGCCAGCCGCTGCGCCGGGTCGCGCATGGCCATGTGATAGGAGTGCACGAAATAGGCGTGATCGCCGGTCTCCAGCCCGTCCAGTACGGGGTGGGGCCGGTCGATGACCAGGTCGTTCCAGCCCATATGCGGCACCTTCAGCGCGGCGTCGCCGGGATCGATCGCGACGACGTCCGCGTCGATCCAGCCCAGGCCCTCGGTCTCGCGGTACTCGAACCCGCGCTGCGCCATCAGCTGCATGCCCACGCAGATGCCCAGGAACGGGCGGCCGCGCCCTTCGACGGTTTCCAGCAGCGCCTCGTGCAGGGCGGAGCGGTCGCGCACCAGCGCGGCGCGGCAGGCCGGGAAGGCGCCGTCGCCCGGCAGCACCACGCGGTCGGCGCGGGCCACGTCCTCGGGTCGCGACGACACCAGCACCCGGCCGCCATCGGTTTCGCGCGCCATGCGCTGGAAGGCCTTCTCGGCCGAATGCAGGTTGCCGCTGTCGGTGTCGATCAGGACGGTGAGCATGGGGTCAGAGCGCGCCCTTGGTCGAGGGCACGGCATTGGCCTTGCGCGGATCGGCCTCGACCGCCTGGCGCAGGGCGCGGGCGGTGGCCTTGAACGCGGCCTCGGCGATGTGGTGGCTGTTGATGCCACGCACCATGTCCAGGTGCAGCGTTATGCCGCCGTGGGTGCTGAACGCCTGGAAGAATTCGCGCACCAGCTCGGTGTCGAAACCGCCGATCTTCTGGGTCGGGAAGGCGACGTTCCAGCCCAGCCAGGCCCGGCCCGACAGGTCCAGCGCGCACATGACCTGCGCGTCGTCCATGGGCAGCGCGCACTGGCCGTAGCGCGCGATGCCGCGCTTGTCGCCCAGCGCCTTGGCCAGCGCCTGGCCCAGCGCGATGCCCACGTCCTCGACCGTGTGGTGGTCGTCGATATGCAGGTCCCCGCTCGCCTTGATCTTCATGTCGATCAGCGAATGGCGCGCCAGCTGGTCCAGCATGTGGTCGAAGAAGCCCACCCCGGTCTCCATGTCGTAGGATCCGGTGCCATCGAGGTCGACCATCACGGTGATGTCCGTCTCGGAGGTCTTACGGGTGATCGAAGCGCTGCGCATGTTGCGGCCTTTCGCCAGGGTCGGGTCTCAGCCCGGCTATAGGCGCGATGGCGCCGGCTGAAAAGCCTCGCCGCGCCGCGCGGAAAAAACCGGCGCAATTAGATGACATCCGCCCGGTGTTCGGGTTTACCTAGTGACATGACGGGGTTGCACAAACCCTCGGTGTCGCGTTGGACTGCTCCGGACTAAGGTCTAGCTAGCCACTAGGCGACATTACCAGGCCGACGGGAGGCGTCCTGGCGTCGGGAGAGCAAGCTGCCATAGCGCCGCCTGCCACCCACAGCGCCCGATCTCTCCCACGGTACGAACGCGAAGGGATGAGACTATGAAAGACGGCCAATCGGATATCGACCCCGTAGAATCCCAGGAGTGGCAGGAGGCGATCGAGGACGTCATCGCCCGCGACGGCCCCGACCGTGCGCATTTCCTTCTGGACAAGGCCGTGTCACAGGCCCGCGCCCACGGCGCGCAGCTGCCCTTCTCGTCGACCACGCCCTACCAGAACACCATTCCCGCCGACGAGCTGCTGGAAATCCCCGGCGACGCCGAGATGGAAAAGCGCATCCGCTCCATCAACCGCTGGAACGCCATGGCGACCGTGGTGCGTCGCAACAAGGAATCGTCGGAATACGGCGGTCACATCGCCAGCTTCGCGTCCTCGGCGGCCATGTACGACATCGGGCTCAACCACTTCTGGCGCGCCAAGTCGTCCATCCACGGCGGGGATCTCGTCTTCTTCCAGGGCCACATCATCCCCGGCATCTATGCCCGGTCCTTCATGGAAGGCCGCATCTCGGAAGACGAGCTGATCAATTTCCGCTCGGAGGTCGCGGGCAACGGGCTGTCGTCCTACCCGCACCCCTGGCTGATGCCGGATTACTGGCAGTTCCCAACCGTCTCCATGGGCCTCGGCCCGCTCATGGCGATCTACCAGGCGCGGTTCATGAAATACATGCACAACCGCGGCCTGATCGATGCCGCGGACCGCAAGGTCTGGTGCTTCCTCGGCGACGGCGAGATGGACGAACCCGAAAGCCTTGGCGCCATCAACCTCGCCGCGCGCGAGAAGCTGGACAACCTGATCTTCGTCATCAACTGCAACCTGCAGCGGCTCGACGGCCCGGTGCGCGGCAACCACAAGATCGTGCAGGAGCTCGAGGGCAGTTTCCGCGGCGCCGGCTGGGAGGTCATCAAGACCCTCTGGGGCCGTGGCTGGGACGATCTGCTGGAGCGTGATACCTCGGGCAAGCTGCGCCAGCTCATGGACGAGACGCTGGACGGCGACTACCAGACCTTCCGCTCGAAGGATGGCGCCTATATCCGCGAGCACTTCTTCGGCAAGTATCCCGAGACGGCGGAACTGGTCGAGGACTGGACCGACGAACAGATCTGGAACCTGCGCCGCGGCGGGCACGACCCGCAGAAGGTCTATACCGCCTACAAGCGCGCGACCGAGGTCAAGGACCGCCCCACCTGCCTGCTGATCAAGACGGTCAAGGGCTATGGCATGGGCAAGGCCGGCGAGGGGCAGAACACCACCCACCAGCAGAAGAAGCTGGACGAGGAACAGCTTCTGGCCTTCCGCGACCGCTTCAAGATCGACCTGAGCGACGAGGACGCCAAGAAGGCGCCGTTCATCACGCTCAACAACGCGCAGAAGGCCTACCTGGCCGACCGCCGCAAGGATCTGGGCGGTCCGTTTCCCGCGCGCTTCACCGACAGCCCGTCGCTCGAGGTGCCGTCGCTCGACGCTTTCTCGCGCGAGCTGAAGGACAGCGGTGACCGCGAATTCAGCTCGACCATGGCCTTCGTGCGCGTGCTGACCACGCTGCTGCGCGACAAGAAGATCGGCGAACGCGTCGTGCCCATCGTGCCCGACGAATCCCGCACCTTCGGGATGGAGGGTCTGTTCCGCTCGGTCGGCATCTACAACCCGCTGGGGCAGAACTACACGCCCGAGGACCGGGACCAGATGTCCTACTACAAGGAGGCTCTGGAAGGTCAGGTGCTCCAGGAAGGCATCAACGAAGCAGGTGCCATGGCCGACTGGATCGCGGCGGCCACGTCGTATTCGACCCACGGCGTGCCGATGATCCCGTTCTACATCTACTACTCGATGTTCGGCTTCCAGCGGATCGGCGACCTGGCCTGGGCCGCCGGCGACAGCCGCGCGCGTGGCTTCATGCTGGGCGGCACGGCCGGACGGACCACCCTGAACGGCGAGGGTCTTCAGCACGAGGACGGGCACAGCCACATCCTGAGCTCCACGGTGCCGAACTGCATCAGCTACGACCCCACCTTCAGCTATGAGGTGGCGACCATCGTGCAGTCGGGCCTGAAGCGGATGTTCGCGGACCAGGAGGATGTCTACTTCTACATCACCCTGATGAACGAGAACTATCACCACCCCGAGATGCCCATGGGCAGCGAGGAGGGGATCCTCAAGGGGCTCTACCGCTTCCGCAAGACCGACAAGCCCGGCAAGAAGCACGTGAACCTGATGGGGTCGGGCACGATCCTGGTGCAGGTGATAAAGGCGGCCGAGATGCTGAAGGAGGATTTCGGCGTCACCAGCGACATCTGGTCGGCCACGTCCTTCAACGAGCTGGCCCGCGACGGGCAGGACTGCGCCCGCCACAACCGCCTGAACCCCTTCGCCGAGCCCAAGGTGCCGTATGTCACCCAGACGCTCACCAACGCCAAGGGGCCGATCGTGGCGGCGACCGACTACATGAAGAACTTCGCGGAACAGATCCGCGGCTTCGTCGAGCAGCCCTACACGGTGCTGGGCACCGACGGGTTCGGCCGGTCCGACAGCCGCGTGAACCTGCGCCGCTTCTTCGAGGTCGACGCGAACCACATCGCGGCGGCGGCCATGCACGAGCTGTTCAAGCAGGGCACGGTCACCAAGGCCGACATGGAAAAAGCGTTGAAGAAATACGAGATCGACGGCGGCAAGCCCAACCCGCGGCTGGCCTGAAGTCGACCGATAACGAGGAGACAGAAGAACAATGGCAACAGAAGTTAAAGTTCCCGATATCGGCGATTTCGATGACGTTCCCGTCGTGGCCGTTCTGGTCAGCGTCGGCGATACCGTCGCGAAGGAAGACCCGCTGATCGAGCTGGAGTCCGACAAGGCCACCATGGAAGTGCCCAGCTCGCACGCGGGCAAGGTCGTCGAGATGAAGCTCAGCGAGGGCGACAGCGCCTCCGAGGGCACCGTGATCCTTCTGCTCGAGGAAGAGGGTGCCGGCGGCGGTGACGACTCCGGTGGCGACGACGACAAAGCCGGGGCCGACAGCGGCGGAAAGGACAAGCCCGCCGAGGCCTCGGGCGGTGGCCAGGAGGGCTATGGCGACGGCGACCAGAAGGGCCAGAGCGCCGCGCCCGCGTCGAACGCCCAGTCGTCCAACACCGTGGTCGACACCGGTAGCTCGAAATTTCACGCCTCGCCCAGCGTGCGCGCCTTCGCCCGCCGGGTGGACGTGGACCTGCGGCAGGTGAACGGGTCCGGCCGCAAGGGCCGCATCCTGCGCGAGGATGTCGAGAAGGCGCTGAAATCCCAGGCCGCGCCGTCGGGCGCCAGCGCCGGGCAGGCCGCGCAGGGGGGCATGGGCATCCCGCCGATCCCGGCGCAGGACTTCTCGAAGTTCGGCGAGGTCGAGAATGTCGAGATGACCCGGATCCAGAAGATCTCGGGCCCCGCGCTGCACCGGTCGTGGCTGAACATCCCGCATGTCACCCACAACGAGGACGCGGATATCTCGGTCACCGACGATTACCGCAAGGAGCTGGACACCCAGGCCAAGAACGAGGGCTACCGCGTCACGCTGCTGTCCTTCGTGGTGAAGGCCAGCGTCAGCGCGCTGAAGACGCATTGGCAGTTCAACAGCTCGCTCCACCCCGATGGCGACAAGCTGATCCGCAAGCATTACTACAATATCGGCTTCGCCGCGGACACGCCGAACGGGCTGATGGTGCCGGTCATCAAGGATGCCGACAAGAAGGGCATCGTCGAGATCTCGAAAGAGCTCGGCAGCCTCAGCGCCGCCGCGCGCGACGGCAAGCTGAAGGGCGACGACATGAAGGGCGCGACCTTCACGATCTCGTCCCTGGGCGGCATCGGCGGCACCAGCTTCACCCCCATCGTCAACGCGCCCGAGGTCGCGATCCTGGGCCTGACCAAGTACTGGATGAAGCCCATCTGGGACGGCGAGACGTTCGTGCCGCAGAAGACCCTGCCCATGAGCCTCAGCTACGACCACCGCGCCATCGACGGGGCGCTGGCCGCCAAGTTCGCGGCGCGCCTGGCCTATCTCATGGCGGACCCCCGCCGGTTGATGCTGTAAAGAGGGAAGCGAGACATGGCTGATATCAAACTTCCCGACATCGGGGATTTCACCGATGTGCCCATCGTTGCCGTGCTGGTCAGCGTGGGCGACAAGGTCGAGGCCGAGGACCCGCTGATCGAGCTGGAATCCGACAAGGCCACGATGGAGGTGCCGAGCCCGCAGGCCGGCGTCGTGAAAGAGATCAAGGTCAAGGAAGGTGACACCGTTTCCGAAGGCGACCTGATCATGGTGTTCGAGGGCGCCGACGAAGGGTCCGGCGGCGGCGGGGGCGGCGACGACAAGCCCGCCGAGAAGGCCGAGGCGCCCAAGCAGGACGACACGCCCGCGCCCAAGGCCGCGTCGGGCACCAAGGCCGGGTCGGGCGACATGCACGCCGACCTGGTCGTCCTTGGCTCGGGGCCGGGCGGCTACACGGCCGCTTTCCGCGCCGCGGACCTGGGCAAGTCGGTGATCCTGATCGAGCGTTATTCCACCATCGGCGGCGTCTGCCTGAACGTGGGCTGTATCCCGTCGAAGGCGCTGCTGCACGCCGCCAAGGTCATCACCGAGACCGAGGAGATGTCGTCGCACGGCCTGGCCTTCAATCGTCCCGAGATCGAGCTGGACAACCTGCGGTCCTGGAAGGACGGCGTGGTCAAGCAGCTGACCGGCGGCCTTGCGGGGCTGTCGAAGCAGCGCAAGGTCCAGATCGTGAACGGCTGGGGCGAATTCTCGGGCGCGAACTCGATCAGCGTGTCGACCGATGACGGCCAGAAGACCGTGACCTTCGACCAGTGCATCATCGCCGTGGGCTCCACCCCGGTCGAGCTGCCGTTCATTCCGCACGATGACGAACGCATCGTCGACAGCACCGGCGCGCTGGAACTGTCCAACATTCCCAAGAAGATGTGCGTCCTCGGCGGCGGCATCATCGGGTTCGAGATGGCGACCGTCTACGAGGCCCTGGGCTCCGAGGTGACCGTGGTCGAGATGATGGACCAGATCCTGCCCGGCGCCGACAAGGACATCGTTAAGCCCTTGTCCAAGCGCATGGAGAAGCGGCTGAAATCCATCAAGCTGAAGACCAAGGTCACGGACGTGAAGGCCCAGAAGAACGGGCTGAAGGTCACCTTCGAGGACGAGAAGGGCGAGTCGAGCAGCGAGATGTTCGACAAGATGCTGGTCGCCGTGGGCCGTCGCCCGCTGGGCGCGTCCTGCGCCGCCGACAAGGCCGGCGTGAAGGTCAGCGACCGCGGCTTCATCAACGTGGACCACCAGCAGCGCACCAACGTGGATCATATCTTCGCCATCGGCGACGTGGTCGGCCAGCCCATGCTGGCGCACAAGGCGGTGCACGAGGGCAAGGTCGCGGCCGAGGTCGTCTGCGGCGAGAAACGCGCCTTCGACGCCCGCATCATCCCCTCGGTGGCCTATACCGACCCCGAGGTGGCGTGGTGCGGCGTGACCGAGGAGCAGGCCAAGAAGGAAGGTCGCAAGATCCACAAGGGCGTGTTCCCCTGGGCCGCCTCCGGCCGCGCGCTGGCCAATGGCCGGTCCGAGGGGATGACCAAGCTGATCTTCGACCCCGAGGATGACCGGGTGATCGGCGGCGCCATCGTCGGCACCAACGCGGGCGACCTGATCTCGGAGGTGGCGCTGGCCATCGAGATGGGGTCCGACGCGGTGGACCTGGGCCACACCATCCACCCGCACCCGACACTGTCCGAGACGGTGAACTTCGCGGCCGAGATGTTCGAGGGCACCATCACGGACCTCATGCCGCCGAAGAAGAAATGAGACTCGAGACGGCCGCGGATCCCTTCCGCGGCCGTTTCGCTTCGGGGTGTCCGTGTTGCCCGTTCAGCCCGGATGTTCCTGAAAACAAAGGGTTTCGAAATAGCGTGCCGATTGAAACCGGACCGGTTCACGCTAGGTAAGCCCATAAGATACAGTGAGGGGGCGTGCCGCCCGGTGCGCCCCGACCCCGCAACGAGAGGAGACGCCCCATGGCACAGAACAATCCCTTCGACATGAATCCCTGGATGAAAGCCTTTGATCCCGAGGAGATGCGCAAGATGTGGGATCCGCAGAACATGATGAGCATGTTCCAGCAGCAGCCCAAGGGCCAGATGTTCGACATGGAAGACGTCATCAAGGCCAACCAGCGCAACTTCGACGCCATGGCCGAGGCCAACAAGTCGGCCGCCGAGGCCTATAAGGGCCTGCTGGATAAGCAGATGGAAATCTTCGACAAGATGACCGATGCCGCCCGCCAGCAATACGAGTGGATCGAGGCGAATACCGGCCCCGAGCAGATGAAGGCCAAGACCGCCGCCATGAACGACGCGGTGGAAGAAGCGCTGAAGATGATGCGCAAGATGGCCGAGGACGCCCGCAACGCCAACGAAGAAGCCTTCAAACAGGCGCAGGGCCAGATGAAAGAAGCAGTCAGCAAGGTCGAGGAAACGGCCAAGAAGGCGGCGGCGCAAGCCAAGAAATCCTGAGGCTTCCGCGTCGGCAGTATACCGACGTATTCCGCTAAATATCGGGAAACGCTGCACATTCAGCGTTTCCCTTTTGCGTTCCAAGGGCTAGCGTGGCGCAAATCCGCGCGAGGTTCCCATGGCGTCCATCAACGATCATCCGCTGCGTTACGCGCTGGCCAACGAACTTCACGCGCGGCCTTTCCCGTCGCTCAGCGCGCCTTGTTTCGCTGCCTATCTCGCGATCAAGGCGCCCGAGAATGCCGCCGGTCGCGACCGCACCGCCGACCGCGACCACCTGGTCGCGCTGCTCGACCGCTTCGGCGCGCAGCACCCCAAGGCCGACGCCACCCACTGGTTCGGACAGATCGGCCGGTACGAGCTGAAATGGGAGCAACATACCGAGTTCGTGACCTACACGATCTTCGGGGACGGCGTGGCCGAGAAACCGTTCGACAGCGGCATTTTCGACGTCTTTCCGAACGACTGGCTGGCCGACGCGCCGGGGGCGCGCATCACCTCGGCGCTGATCCGGGTCGAGGAACGGCCCGACGACGACACGGTGCGTGATCGGCTGGCCAAGTGGTTCGTGCCCGAAAGCCTGGCCGCCTCCGAGGTTCTGGACCGCAGCGCCCTGATCGCCAGCGACTTCCGCATCGACACGACGGGGCATATGCGGATGGCGGTCTTCACCAAGCCCGATATCGGCAACCGCCGCGTGGGTCGCATCGTGCAGCGCCTGTGCGAGATCGAGACCTACAAGACCATGTCCATGCTGGGCCTCGCCCGCGTGCGCAGCCTGTCGGCCAAGCTGGGGCAGCTCGACCGGGACCTGACGCGGCTGATGGACGACATGACCGGCGACAACGCCCGCCCCGAGGCGACGCTGAAGGCGCTGCTGGGCGTCTCGGCCGAGCTCGAAACCATCCTCGCCCAGACCTCGTTCCGGTTCGGCGCCACCGGCGCTTACGAGGCGCTGGTGAACCAGCGGGTAAAGGTCCTGCGCGAAGAGGCTTTCGAGGGCCGCCAGACCATCGGCGAATTCATGATGCGCCGGTTCGACCCGGCCATGCGCACCGTCACCGCGACGCGCGGGCGGTTGCAGGAAATGTCCGAACGCGCTCTGCGCGCGGGTGAATTGCTGCGCACCCGGGTCGATGTCGAACGCTCGGCCCAGAACCAGGACCTATTGGAAAGCATGGATCGCCGGGCCGACCTGCAACTGCGGCTGCAACGCACGGTCGAAGGCCTGTCGGTGGTGGCGATCAGCTATTACGCGCTGAACCTGGTGCTGTACGTCGCGGCGCCTATCTTCGCCGCGATCGGCGTGTCCAAGGCGATCGGCACGGCAATCCTGGTCCCGCTGGTGGTGCTGGCCGTGTGGGCGCTGGTCCGCCGCATTCGCAACGCGATCGAGTAGGCGCTCACTCGGCCGGGCGCGCGCTGGGGACGGGGACGCCGGGCAGGTCCAGCGACAGGATGCCGGTCCAGCGGGCCGCCACCAGCGCGGCCAGCGACGCCGCCACGTTGGCCACCGCGGCCGCGACGGCGATGCCGGTGAACCCCATGACCCCCACCAGCGCCCAGGCCAGCGGGATATAGACCAGCAGGATCCGCCCGAGGCTCAGCCCCATGGAGACCGTGGCCCGCGACCGGGCGTTCATCGCAGCGTTTGCCGTGACCATCATGCCGTAGCCGAACAGCGACAGCCCGGCGATATGCAGGTAGGTCGTGGCGATCTGCGCGTCTTCCTCGCCCGAGGCGATCGCCCCGGCGAAGACATCGCCGAACAGCAGCAACAACGCCGCCAGCGCCGCGCCGTAGAGAATGCACAGCAGGAAGGTGAAGCGCATGGCGCCGCCCGCGCGATCCTGCCGGTCGCCACCCCAGTTCTGGCCGATCACCGGCCCGATCCCCGAACTCAGCGCCAGCATCGGCACCAGCGCCAACGTCTGGATCCGGGTGGCCGCGCCGAACCCCGCCACCGCCGCGTCGCCCAGCGTCGCAACGGCCGCCGTGACCGCGGCCATGCCCATAGGATTGATCGCGTTCGAGAATGCGGCCGGCAGCCCTACACCCAGGATCTGGCGCGCGCTGTTCCACAGGTTCTTCAGCGGATCGGCGCACAGCGTCAGGTGCCCGCTGCGCAGTGCCCACGCCAATCCGAACAGGACGGCCAGCAGCCGCGCGAGGAACGTGGCCAGCCCCGCGCCGCCGGTGCCCATCTCGGGCAGGCCCCACATCCCGAAGATCAGCAGCGGATCGATCGCGATGTTGAAGACGGATTGCCCCGACATGATGATCGACGCCGTGACCGCGTTCCCGTGCGCCCGGAATATGGCCCCCAGCTGCATCGAGATCACCAGCAGCGGGAAGGACATCAGCCACCACCCCATGTAGGCGCGGATCTCGGGCAGGGTGCGGTCCGTTGCGCCCAGCAGGGAAAAGATCGGGTTCAGCAGAAGCCACAGGACAAGGGCCGTGATCACGCCGATCGCGATGCCCAGTCCCAGGGCGTGGAAGGCCACGCGGTTGACGGCGCCGTCGCCATCGGCGCGGCCGATCCCCTGGCTCAGCGCCGCGTTGCTGCCCGCCGACAGCCCGATGGACAATGACGTGATCGCCGTGGCGACGGGGAAGAAGAAGCCGACGGCGGCCAGCTGCGCCTGGCCGACCTTCCCCAGGAAGAACGCGTCGGCCAGCCCCACGGCGATCACGCCGAAAATGCCCACGACCATGGGGGCCGAAGTGCCCACCACAGCCCATCGCACCGATCCTGCCGTAAGATCCCTGTCGCCCTTCGCCATGCCGTATCCCGTGCCGCGTGTTCTTGCGGAGCTAGCGGCGGCGCCGTCGCAGGCAAGCCGCGGGTCTTGTGGCCCGGCCGCGCCTGTCCCATCCTGCGCGCCAAGCCGACAGGAGCCCCCCATGCCCATCAAGAACCGTTTCGCCGAAATGCTGCCCGAAATCACCGCCTGGCGGCAGGATCTGCACGCCAATCCCGAGATCCTGTTCGATACGCACCGCACCGCCGCGCTGGTGGCCGAGCGGCTTCAGGCCTTCGGGTGCGACGAAGTGGCCACCGGCCTGGGTCGCACCGGCGTCGTCGGCATCATCGAAGGCAAGACCAACAACTCGGGCCGCACGATCGGGTTACGCGCGGACATGGACGCGCTTCCGATCCGCGAGGCGACGGGCAAGCCCTATGCCTCGACCACCGACGGCGCGATGCATGCCTGCGGCCACGACGGTCACACCGCCATGCTGCTGGGCGCCGCGAAATACCTGGCCGAGACGCGCAATTTCGACGGCCGCGTCGCGGTGATCTTCCAGCCCGCCGAAGAGGGCGGTGGCGGCGGCCGCGAGATGTGCCGCGACGGCATCATGGAACGCTGGAACATCGAAGAGGTCTACGGCATGCACAACTGGCCCGGCATCCCCGTGGGCCAGTTCGCGATCCGCCCCGGGCCCTTCTTCGCCGCCACGGACGTGTTCGACATCGTGGTGGACGGGCAGGGCGGTCACGCCGCCAAGCCGCACGAAACGGTCGATCCCATCGTCTGTGCCGCGCAGATCGTCTCGGCGATCCAGTCCATTGCATCGCGCAACGCCGACCCGGTGGAACAGATCGTGGTATCGGTCACCTCGGTCGAGTCCTCGTCCAGGGCCTTCAACGTGATCCCCGGATCGGTGGCGATGAAGGGCACCGTGCGCACGCTGAGCCCCGCCATGCGCGACCTGGCGCAGACCCGGCTGAGCCAGCTGGCCGAAAGCGTGGCGGCGGGCTTCGGCGCCGTGGCGCGGGTGGATTATGATCGGAACTACCCGGTGATGGTGAACCATCCCGACCAGACCGATTTCGCGGCGCAGGTCGCCGCCTCGGTGGCCGGAGACTGCGCGCATGCGCCGCTGGTCATGGGGGGCGAGGATTTCGCCTTCATGCTGGAGGAGCGGCCGGGCGCCTACATCCTTGTGGGCAACGGCGATACCGCGCCGGTCCACCACCCCGAATACGATTTCACCGATGACGCGATCCCTGCCGGCTGCTCGTGGTGGGCCGGCATCGTGGAACAGCGACTGCCGGCGGCGTGAAGCCGGTCCTGATCCTCCAGGGCCGCCCCGAGGACGTGGCGGCCGACGAGGAATACGAGGCGATCCTGCGCCGCGGCGGTTTGACCGGGGACGACACGCTGCGCGTGCGGCTGGAGCGCGACGGCCTGCCGGACGGCCTGTCGCTGGACGATGTCGGCGCGATCATCATGGGCGGTGGGCCCGCCTGCGTCTCCGATGACCCCTCGACCCGCAGCGCGCCCGAGACCCGCATCGTCGAAGGGCTGCGCGCACTGCTGGTCGATATCTGCGCGCGCGACCTGCCGTTTCTCGGCTGTTGCTACGGGATCGGGGCGCTGGCCGATTTCCTGGGCGGCCCGGTCTCGAAGGAGCGTTGGGGCGAGGGCGTATCGGTGACCGATTGCCGTGTGACCGATGCGGGCCGCGCCGATCCGCTGCTGGAAGGTGTGCCCGACCGTTTCGGCGCGCTGGTGGCCCACAAGGAGGCGGTGCAGGCCCTGCCGCCGGGCTGCGCGCATCTGGTCGAGGGGCCGGACTGCCCGTTCCAGATGATCCGCCACGGGCGCAACGTCTATGCCACGCAGTTCCACCCCGAGGCCGACGCCGCCAGCTTTGCCCTGCGCATCGATGTCTATGCCGACCGCGGCTATTTCGAGCCGTCCGAGGCCGAGCGGCTGAAGGCCCTTGCCGCCGCCGGGCCGGTGGACGCGTCGCACCGGATCCTCGCCAACTTCGTCCGGCGGTATCGCGGGGCGTGAGGCGTGGGATATGAGTATTTGTAGACCAGTGATGAGGCTGGGGCGCGCCCTGCCTCAGGCGCGGCGCAGCAGGTCGCGGTAGATCGCGATCAGCGCGTCCGCCTCGGATTGCAGGGTGAAATGCGCGCGGACATGTGCGCGGGCGGCGGCGCCCAGCTGCGCCAGCCGGTCGCGGTCGGACAGGGCCGTGCGCACGGCGTCGGCGATGACCGACGCCTCCCCAGGCGGCACCAGCGCGCCAGTCTCGCCGTCCACCACGAGTTCGTCGAAGGCGCCGACCGTGGTGGCGATCACCGGCACGCCGCAGGCCATGGCCTCGAGCGGGGTCAGGCCGAAGCCTTCCCACCGCTGGGGCGCGACGTAGAGGTCGAGCGCGGCGTAATGGTCGGCGATCTCGTGCACCGGAACTTCGGGCGGGAAGAGGATGCGCCCGGACAGGCCAGCGGCCTCCACGCGCGCCTTCAGGTCCTGCAGGAAGGCGCGGTCCTTCTCGGTCGCGCGGCCCATGATCAGCGCGGTGGCGTCGGGATGCGCGGGCAGGACCGCGAGCATCGCGTCGACGAACAGGTCCGTGCCCTTTGAGCTTCGGATGCGCCCGAAGCAGCCGATCAGCAGCCCGTCCGGCAGGCCCAGCCGATGCCGCAGCGCGGCGCGGTCCGGGGCAGGGGTGAAGGCGTCCGTGTCGATCCCGTGGCGGATGACGGTGGCGGGCCGGTCGAGATAGGCGGCGGTCTTGTCCGACGTCGCCACCACGGCATCCATGCGCGCGATCAGCCACTTGGTCAGCCCGGTGTGCCGCCGCTGCGAGGCCGAGGTGAACAGCAACGCCATCCGCTTGCGCAGCAGGTGGCGCAAGGCGAGGCCTCCGATCATCTCGACATTGCGGCGCGCGTGCCAGACGCGGCGCACCCGCCGGGGCAGAAGCGGCAACCGCCAGAGCGGGATCTGCGGAACGTGGTCGGGCAGGGCGGGGGCGGTGGCGCGGATGGCGATCTGGCGGGCCTGAAGCGGCACCAGTCGCACCACCGTGGCGGTCACGCCCGAGAGCCGGCGCTTGAAATTCGGGGCCAGGACGACGGGCGGCGCGGTCTCGGGCGGGTGGGCCGCCAGCGCGCGGAGCTCGTCCGCCACCGCGTCGAGGTCCGGGGCCTGCAATTCGGCGGCACCGGCGCGGTCGCCATCCAGGAAGGGCGCAATCGCGGCAGGCAACTGCGCCGGATCGTCTATCACGGTCGCGGCGCCCTGATCGACCAGGGCCGCGTAGATGTCGGCGGCGTTGGTGATATGCGGCCCCGTCACCGCGTGGCAGCCGAGTTGCGCGGGCTCCACCGGGTTGTGGCCGCCCATGTCGGTGAACGAGCCGCCGACGAAGGCCACGGGGGCGCGCGAGAACCACAGCCCGAGCTCGCCCAGCGTGTCGGCCAGGTAGACCTGGCAGCGCGCGTCGGGCAGCGCGGCGGTCGAGCGTTGGGTCACCCAGAACCCCCGGTCCTGCAGCTCGGCCGCGATGGCGTCCCCACGCTCGGGGTGGCGGGGGACGAGGATCAGCAGGAGGTCGGGGCGGTCGTTCAGGAGGGCGCGATGCGCCTCGGCGGCAATGACCTCTTCCCCCGGGTGGGTCGAGGCCGCGACCCAGACGGGCCGACCCGCCAGCGCGCCCCGCATTTCGTCCAGCCGGGCGGTGTCCACGGGCAGCGGATCGGCGGCCGTCTTCAGCGCGCCAATCACGCGCAGCCGGTCGTCCCGCGCACCGAGGTGCCGCAGGCCCAGCGCCGTCCGCTCGTCCTGGGCGAGGATCAGGCCGATCCGTTCCAGCATGTGGCGGGCCAGGGGGCGCAGCTTCTGCCAGCGGCGCAGCGACCGGTCCGACAGGCGCGCGCCCACCAGCGCGACGGGAATGGCGCGGTCGTGCGCTTCGGTGATCTGCCGTGGCCAGAGCTCGGATTCCGTGAGCACCAGCAGGTCCGGGCGCCAGTGGTCCAGGAACCGCCGCACGGCGCGCCCGGTGTCGAGCGGCGCGAAGCGGTGGACCAGGTCGGGTGCGCGGGCGGCCACCATCCGGGCCGACGTGGCGGTGGCGGTGGTCAGGACCACGGTGGCATCTCGCGACAGGCGCTGGGCGAGGGGGAGGATCGACATCGCCTCGCCCACCGACACGGCGTGGACCCAGATGACCCGTCCCGCCGGGCGATCGCCGGACGGCATCCCCCGGCGTTCGGGCAACCGATCCCCGGGCACGCCTTGCGAAGTCAGCTTGTCGGCATCCCGGCGATAGGCGACGGGCGCGATCCCCGCCGCCAGCACCCGGTACAGTGCGTAGAGCGCCCGGCCGGGCAGGCTCATCCGCCCGTGTGGCTCATGTGCCGGGTCATCTGCCCATCCGCGCGCTGGCGCGAATAGTCGAAATCATGGCCCTTCGGCTTCAGCGAGATCGCGGCACGGATCGCCTGTTCCAGCACCCGGTCGTCCTCGGAGGCGCGCAGCGGGGCGCGCAGGTCGGCCATGTCTTCCTGGCCGAGGCACATATAAAGTTCGCCCGTGCAGGTCAGCCGCACGCGGTTGCAGCTTTCGCAGAAATTATGCGTCAGCGGCGTGATGAAGCCGATATCCTGGCCCGTCTCCTCGATCTTGGCGTAGCGTGCCGGACCTCCAGTGCGCTTGGGGATATCGGACAGGGTATAGCGCTCGGCCAGTTGCCCGCGCAGGTCCTTCAGCGACCAGTACTGGCCGACACGGTCCTCGTTGCCCAGGTCGCCCATGGGCATGACCTCGATGAAGGTCAGGTCCATGCAGCGATCGGCGCACCACTCGGTCAGCGCGAACAATTCGTCCTCGTTGAAACCCTTGAGCGCGACGGTGTTGATCTTGACCTTCAGCCCGGCGGCCAGCGCGGCGTCGATCCCCTTCAGCACCTGCGGCAGGCGGCCCCAGCGGGTCACGCGGGCGAACTTGTCCTCGTCCAGCGTGTCGAGCGACACGTTCACCCGGCGCACGCCGGCGGCATACAGGTCCTCGGCGAAGCGATGCAGCTGCGATCCGTTGGTGGTGAGCGTCAGCTCGTGCAGGTCGCCGCTGTCCAGGTGCCGCGACATGGAGCGGAAGAAGGTCATGATATCGCGGCGCACCAGGGGCTCGCCGCCGGTGATGCGCAGCTTCTTCACCCCCAGCCGGACGAAGGTCGAGCACATGCGGTCGAGCTCTTCGAGCGTCAGCAATTCCTTCTTGGGCAGGAACTGCATGTTCTCGGCCATGCAATAGACGCAGCGAAAATCGCAGCGGTCGGTGACGGAGACGCGCAGGTACGAGATCGCGCGCTGGAACGGGTCGATGAGGGGTGCAGTCATGGTGGGGAAGCTAAGGGTCGCGCCGTCGGCCCGCAAGCCTCCTTTGGTCGTTGGCAAGGCGCGCCGCAGGACCTAGCTTGGAGCACATGAAAGTATTCTTGATCCTGGGCGCGGTCGCCCTTTCGTTGTCGGGCTGCGCCCGCGTGTCCTCGGTTTTCCAGGGCGGTGGGTCGTCTTCACCGGCGCCCCAGGCCGAGGCGGCACCACCCCCGCCCGAGGAAATCGCCGAGATCGTCAGCGCCCCGCCACCGGCCAGCGGGTCACGCACCGCCGACGATTTCGACACCGTTACGGACGAGCAGCGGACCGCCGCCAGCGCCGCGCCCAGCGGGGGCGAGCAGCGCCTGGGCGAGGTCGTCGCGTCGCTGGGCGATCCGACGCAGCCCGGTCTTTGGATCAAGACATCGCTGGTGGATGCGCAGCAGTCGGGCCGGCTGGAATACCCGGTTCGCGGCACCTCGGCCGTTGTCGAGCTGCGGCCGCTGGACGGTAACGGCGGCAGCCAGGTATCGCTGGCGGCCATGCGCCTGCTCGAGGCGCCGCTGACCGATCTGCCGACGCTGGTCGTCTACGCCAACTGATGGACGGCGCGGGGCGCGACCGGCGTATTCTGCCGCCCGATCGCGCCGCCTTCGCCTGGGATATTCCCGGCCGGCTGAACATCGCCGAGCGCTGTTGCGACAGTTGGGCCGCGCTGGCGCCCGACCGCGTGGCCTTGCGTCGCGTGGGCGCGAACGGCGCGGTGACGGACTGGACCTATGCCGCCCTGAAGGACGCCTCGGACCGGCTGGCGGCGGCGCTGGCGGCACGGGGCGTGGGCCGCGGCGAGCGGGTGGCGCTGCTGCTGAGCCAGGGCCCCGAAGTCATGCTGGGGCATTTCGCGGCGATGAAGCTGGGCGCCGTCTCGCTGCCGCTGTTCACGCTGTTCGGCCCCGAGGCCCTTCGGTTCCGGCTGGCCGACAGCGCGGCGAAGGTCGCGATCACCGATGGCGCGAACCTGCCAAAGCTCACCGGCCTGCGCGACGACTTGCCCGACCTCGAACACCTGCTCTGCACCGATCCGGGGCAGGGCGTGCCGGCGCTGGACGCGCTGGTCGCGGCGACCGATCCGATTGCCCGGTCGGTCGATACCGCCGCCGACGACCCGGCCATGATGATCTACACGTCCGGCACCACCGGGCCGCCCAAGGGTGTCCTCCACGCCCATCGCTTCCTGCTCGGGCATCTGCCCTGCATGGAGGTCAACCACGCCGACCTGCCGTTGCCGGACGACGTGGGCTGGACGCCCGCCGACTGGGCGTGGATCGGCGGCCTCATGGACCTGGCCATGCCGTCCCTTTACTACGGCGTGCGCCTGATCAGCCACCGGATGCGCAAATTCGACGCCGGGGCCGCGTGGGACCTGATCGCGCGCGAGCGCGTCACGCGCCTGTTCCTGCCGCCCGCCGCGCTTCGGGCCATGCGGACGGTGCCGGTGCCGCAGGGCGTCGCCGTGCGGTCCATCGGGTCGGGGGGCGAGGCGCTGGGCGCCGACCTGATCGACTGGGGGCGCGAGACGCTCGGCGCGGAGATCAACGAGCTTTACGGCCAGACCGAGTGCAACCTCGTCGTCGCCTCGGACGCCGCGCGGGGGGTGCAAAAGCAGGGCTACATGGGCCGCGCGGTGCCCGGCCACGACGTCGCGGTGATCGACGCGGGCGGCACCCCGGTGCTGGACCAGTTGGGCGAGATCGCGGTGGGGCGGCCCGATCCCGGCATGTTCCTGCGGTATTGGAACCGGCCCGAGAAGACAGCCGAGAAGTTCGCCGGCGATTGGATGCGCACAGGCGACCTGGGGCGGATGGACCGGGACGGCTACGTCGCCTTCGTGTCGCGCGACGACGATGTGATCAATTCCAGCGGCTACCGCATCGGCCCGTCCGAGATCGAGGGTTGCCTTTGCGCGCACCCGGCCGTGGCGGCGGCCGCCGTCGTGGGCCTGCCCGACCCCCAGCGGGGCGAGGCGGTGACCGCCTTCGTGGTGTTGGCGGACGGAATCGACCCTGCCGACATCGAAGCCACGCTCATCGCCCACGTGCGCACGGCCCTGAGCCCGCACATGGCGCCCAGGGCCGTGCATCTGCGCGACAGCCTGCCGGTCACGGCCACGGGCAAGATCATGCGCCGCGCGCTGCGGGACGAGAACGCCTAGTGGATCACTCCACCGTCACCGATTTCGCCAGGTTGCGCGGCTGGTCCACGTCCGTGCCCTTGGCGATGGCGGTGTGATAGGCCAGCAGCTGCGCGGGCACGGCATAGAGAATGGGCGCCCACAGCTCGGCCACGTCGGGCATCTGCGCGGTGTGCCAGGTAGCGCGCTGCGATGACAGCCCCTGGGTATCGCTGACCAGCACGACCTTGCCGCCGCGGGCCATCACCTCCTGCATGTTGCTGACGGTCTTGCCGAACAGCGGGTCGGTGGGGGCGAAGACGATCACCGGCACGCTGTCGTCCACTAGCGCGATTGGCCCGTGTTTCAGTTCGCCCGACGCATAACCTTCGGCGTGTATATAGCTGATTTCCTTGAGTTTCAGCGCACCTTCCAGCGCCAGTGGATACATCGCGCCGCGCCCCAGGAACAGGATGTCGCGCGCTTCGGACAGGTCGCGGGCGATATCGCGCAGCTCGTCCTCGATGTTCAGGGCCTGGGCGATCAGCGCCGGGATCCGGGTCAGCGTGTCGAGATGCGCGTCCATCTGCTCGCCCGTCAGCGTGCCACGATCGCGCGCCGCCTTCAGGGCGAGGACCGCGAGCACGGCCAGCTGGCAGGTGAAGGCCTTGGTCGACGCGACCCCGATCTCGCGGCCCGCGAGGATGGGCAGCACCACGTCCGCCGCGCGCGCGATCGAAGATCCCTCGACATTCACTACCGCGACGATGGGGCATTTGCCCTTGCAATAGTTCAGGGCGGCCAGGGTATCGGCCGTCTCGCCCGACTGGCTGACGAAGACGGCCAGCGTGCCCTCGGGGATCGGCGGCTCGCGATAGCGGAATTCCGAGGCCACATCGACCTCGACCGGCAGGTTGGCCAGCCGTTCGATCCAGTATTTCGCCACGTGGCAGGCATAGTACGCCGTGCCACAGGCGACCATCACCACGCGGTTGACCTTGGCGAAATCGACGGCGTCGTTGGGCATCACCAGGTCGGCGTCGCGGATGTAGTGCTGTAGCGCCTGGTCCAGCACCGCCGGTTGCTCGGCGATTTCCTTGGCCATCCAGTGGCGGTGGCCGCCTTTCTCCACGCGGCCCGCCTCGGGGGTGATCGGCTCGCTGGGGCGCTCCACCGGCTGGTTGTGGGCGTCGTAGATCTGGACCGAGTTGCGGGTCAGAACCGCCCAGTCGCCTTCCTCGAGATAGGTCAGGTGATCGGTCATGGGCGCCAGCGCGATGGCGTCCGACCCCACATAGGCCTCGCCATCATCCAGGCTGATGGCCAGCGGGCTGCCGCGCCGCGCCGCGATCATCAGGTCGTCGTACCCGTCGAACAGAAAGGCGAGCGCGAACGCGCCTTCCAGCCGCTGTAGGGTCTGTGCCACGGCCTCGTCGGGGGTTGCGCCGTCCTCGAGATAGCTTTGCGCCAGCAGCGCGATGGTCTCGGTATCGGTATCCGTCTCGGCGCCGAAGTTCTGAGCCTTCAGCTCGGCCCTAAGCGTCTCGAAATTCTCGATGATCCCGTTGTGCACCACCGCCACCGGGCCCGCGCGATGCGGGTGGGCGTTGACCTCGGTCGGCGCGCCGTGGGTGGCCCAGCGGGTATGGCCGATGCCGGACTTGCCGGGCAGCGGATCGCGCACCAGCGTGTCGCTGAGATTGATGAGCTTGCCCACGGCGCGGCGCCGGTCGAGATGACCGTCATCCACAGTTGCGATGCCGGCGCTGTCGTAGCCGCGGTATTCCAGCCGCTTCAGCGCCTCGACCAGAAGGGGCGAGACCTCGTGCTTGCCCAGAACGCCGACGATGCCGCACATGCTAGTTGGTCCTCTTGCTTTTCGCGGCCTTCAGCCGCGCCATCAGCTTGCGGGCGAAGCCGTCCTTGTTCAACTGACGCGCCCGGCCAAGGGCCAGCGCGCCGTCGGGCACGTCCGACGTGATGACCGAGCCCGAGCCGGTCATCGCCTCGTCGCCGACCTTGACCGGGGCGACCAGCATGGTGTTCGACCCGATGAAGGCCCGTTCCCCGATCGTGGTCTGGTGCTTGAAGACCCCGTCGTAGTTGCAGGTGATGGTACCCGCCCCGATATTCGCGGCCGCGCCCACGCGGGCGTCGCCGATATAGCTGAGATGGTTGACCTTTGCGCCTTCGCCCAGCTCGGCCGACTTGATCTCGACGAAATTGCCGACCTTCGCGCCATTGCCCAGCTCGGCGCCGGGGCGCAGGCGGGCGTAGGGGCCGACCACCGCGTCGGCGCCCACGTGGCAGCCCTCCAGGTGGCTGAAGGCGCGGATGGTCGCGCCCGACTCGACCGTCACGCCGGGGCCGAAGACCACGTGCGGCTCGACCACCGCATCGCGGCCCAGCTCGGTATCGTGGGCGAAGTAGACGGTGTCCGGCGCGGTCAGCGTGACGCCGTTCTCCAGCGCCGCGTCGCGCTTGCGGGACTGGAACAGCGCCTCGGCCCGGGCAAGCTCGGCGCGGGTGTTGATGCCCATCGTCTCGGCCTCGGGGCAGGTCACGGCGGTGGCGTGCATGCCCTGCGCGCGGGCGATGGCGACGATGTCGGTCAGGTAGTATTCGCCGCTGGCGTTGTCGTTGCCCACCGCGTCGATCAGGTCGAACAGCACGGCCGCATCGGCGCAGATGACGCCCGAGTTGCAAAGCGTGATGGCCCGCTCGTCCTCGGTCGCGTCCTTGAACTCGACGATGGCCTCAAGCCGGTCGCCCGCCATCTTCAGCCGGCCATAGCGGCCCGGGTCGGCGGCCTCGAAGCCCAGCACGACGACGGCGGCGCCGTCGCGGCGGGCCTCGGCCATCCGGGTCAGCGTTTCGGGACGGATGAAGGGCGTGTCGCCGTAAAGCACGAAGACATCGCCCTCGGCCCCCTCCAGCGCCGCGCGCGCCTGCGCCACGGCATGGCCGGTGCCCAGTTGTTCGGATTGCAGAACCACCTGGAGGTCGGGATCGGTCTCGGCGGCGGCCTTGCGCACCGCGTCCGCGCCGTGTCCCGCGACCAGCACCCGGCGTCCCGGCTCGAGCGTGACGGCCGAGGCCAGTGCATGGGCGAAGAGCGGCGCGTGGCCGATCTGGTGCAGGACCTTCGGCAGGTCCGATTGCATCCGCGTGCCCGCGCCCGCGGCCAGAACGACAAGATGAGACGGCATCGGCACCCTTTCCCGTGGATCTTGCGGTTGTGTGCCGCAGGCCGCGCCGGGGTGCAATCCCGCTTGCCATCACAACCCGTTTCGCCGAGTTACCTTGGCATGAGCGCATCGCGACAGACCGTGATCTTCGACCTCGACGGCACGCTGGTCGACACCGGCGCCGACCTGATCGCCGCCGCGAACGCGTCGTTCCGCGACATGGGGCTGGGCGACCTGCTGGACCCGGAGGCCGACAAGGCCACCGCCTTCCGCGGTGCGCGCGCCATGCTGCGGCTGGGCCTGGGGCGGACCGGTGCGGTGGACGAGACGGTGGTCGATCGCGAGTACCCGGGCCTGCTGGCCCATTACGACCGGGCGGTGTGCGTGCATTCCCGCCTCTATCCCGGCGCGGTCGAGGCCGCCGAGGCCCTGCGCGGGCGCGGCGTCGCGCTGGGCATCGCCACCAACAAGCCCTTCGGGCTGGCCGACAAGCTGCTGCGCGCGCTGGGTGTGCGCGACCATTTCGGCCCGCTGGTGGGCGCCGACAGCCTGCCGGTGCGCAAGCCGGATCCCGCGCATTTGTGGGAGGCGGTGGACCTGGCCGGCGGCGCGCGAGAACGCACGCTTTTGGTGGGCGATACCGAGACCGACCGCACCACGTCGCGCAACGCGGGCGTGCCGTCGGTGCTGGTCACCTTCGGCCCCGAGGGCCGCGACATCGCGCGCCTTGCGCCCGAGGCGCTGCTGGATCATTTCGACGACCTGCCCGACCTCGTGGACCGCCTTCTGGGCTGAGCGGCCAAATTTTCGGATCGAAAATTTGCGCCCGGCGGCGCCGGCGATACTGTGGCGGAAACCAAAGGGAGGAGCGGGCATGTTCACGGGCTCGATGACGTTCGATCTGGGCGAGGACATCAACGCCATGCGCGACATGGTGCACGCCTGGGCGCAGGAGCGGGTGAAACCCATGGCGGCCGAGATCGACCGCTCGAACAGCTTCCCGCCCGAGCTCTGGCCCGAGATGGGCGAGCTGGGCCTGCTGGGTATCACCGTCCCCGAGGCCGAGGGTGGCGCGGGGATGGGATACCTGGCCCACGTGATCGCGGTGGAGGAAATCGCGCGCGCCAGCGCCTCGGTCAGCCTGAGCTATGGCGCGCATTCAAACCTCTGCGTGAACCAGATCGCGCTGAACGGCACGGCCGAGCAGAAGGCGCGGTATCTGCCCGCGCTGATCTCGGGGCAGAACGTGGGCGCTTTGGCCATGTCCGAGGCGGGGGCGGGGTCGGACGTGGTGTCGATGTCGCTGAAGGCCGAGAAGCGCAACGATCACTACCGCCTGTCGGGCACGAAGTACTGGATCACCAACGGCCCCGACGCCGACACGCTGGTGGTCTATGCCAAGACCGACCCCGAGGCGAAATCGCGCGGGATCACGGCCTTCCTGATCGAGAAGACCATGACCGGCTTCACCACCTCGTCGCATTTCGACAAGCTGGGGATGCGTGGGTCGAACACGGCCGAGCTGATCTTCGACGCGGTCGAGGTGCCGTTCGAGAACGTCCTGGGCGAAGAGGGGGGCGGCGTCGCCGTGCTGATGTCGGGGCTGGATTACGAACGGGTCGTGCTGTCGGGGATCGGCACCGGCATCATGGCCGCCTGCCTGGACGAGGTGATGCCCTACATGGCCGAGCGCAAGCAATTCGGTCAGCGGATCGGGGATTTCCAGCTGATGCAGGGCAAGATCGCGGACATGTATACCGCCATGAACAGCGCGCGGGCCTATGTCTACGAGGTTGCGCGCGCCTGCGACGCGGGCCGCGTCACCCGGCAGGACGCGGCGGCTTGTGTGCTTTACGCCAGCGAGGAGGCGATGAAGGTCGCCCACCAGGCGGTGCAGGCGCTGGGCGGCGCAGGATTCCTCGCCGACGCCCCCGTGGCCCGCATCTTCCGCGATGCCAAGCTCATGGAGATCGGCGCCGGCACCTCCGAGATCCGGCGCATGCTGGTGGGCCGCGAACTCATGGCCCGGATGGGATGAGGCGCGGACCGGTGGTCGTGGTGCTGGTCGCGCTGGCCGCCACGGCGCTTGGCCTCGGTCTGGTGCTGGGACTGCGCGCGGTCCGCCTGGACGAGGGCGCGGTGATCGCCCTCCACGCCGAGCGCTGGGCGGAAGAGACCGGGGGGCGGGTCGCGCAATGTGTCGCCGTGCCGGGCCAGGGGAGGGTCTGGCTGCGCATCACCTGCGACGGCCCCGAGCGGCGGGTGATCGGCGTGTCGCGCCTGGGCTTCGAGATCGACCTGCCCGAGGCGGGGATCTGAGCCGGGCGGCTGGACCGGATGAGTAAAAGAAGACCGGCGATGATGAAAGAAGCGCGCCCCGCTTCGCACGCGCTTTGGCTCGGAGGGAGCGCCGAGGTATTTGCGGACCAGTGATGCGGCAGGAGCCGCTGACCGTTTGCAGGGCCGGGACGGGCGGACACGGCGTCGGACCGGCCCGCGGGGCCTTGCCGCTGTCGGCGCCCCCGCCTAACCTGCGGCTCGCCGGGCTTTGGGAGGAATTCGGTTGCAGATCAGATCGAAGATCCTGACCGGATCGGCCGCGTTTCGCGAGAACGAAGCGCACCACCTGGGCTTGCTCGAGCAGGTCCGCGCGGCTGCCGACACGGCCATGGCGGGCGGCGGCGAACGCGCGCGCGCGCGCCACGTGGCGCGGGGCAAGATGGCGCCGCGCGACCGGGTCGCGGGGATGCTGGACCCCGGGTCGCCGTTCCTCGAGGTCGGCCTGACCGCGGCCCACGGCATGTATGACGGTGCGGCCCCTGCGGCGGGCGCCATCGCCGGGGTGGGACGGGTCGCCGGGCGGCAATGCATGGTGCTGGCCAACGACGCCACCGTGAAGGGCGGGACCTACACCCCCATGACGGTGAAGAAGCACCTGCGCGCCCAGGAAATCGCCGAGCAGAATGCACTGCCCTGCATCTACCTCGTGGATTCGGGCGGCGCGAACCTGACGTTGCAGGACGACGTGTTCCCCGACCGGGATCATTTCGGGCGCATCTTCTACAACCAGGCGCGGATGAGCGCGGCGGGTATCGCCCAGATTGCAGTGGTCATGGGGTCCTGCACCGCCGGGGGCGCCTACGTGCCGGCCATGTCGGACGTGACCATCATCGTGCGCGATCAGGGCACCATCTTCCTGGCCGGCCCGCCGCTGGTGAAGATGGCCACCGGCGAGGTCGTGGATGCCGAAGCCCTGGGCGGCGGCGACGTGCACACGCGGCTGTCGGGCGTTGCCGACGCGCTGGCCGAGGACGATGCCCACGCGCTGGCGCTGGCGCGGCAGGCGGTGGCGAGCCTCGGGGCCGCGCCGCAGGTCACGGTGGCGCGGCAAACGCCGGAGGCCCCGGCCTATGATCCCGCCGAGTTGCTGGGGGTCGTGCCGAAGGCGCTGACCACGCCCTACGACGTGCACGAGGTCATCGCGCGGCTGGTGGACGGCTCGCGCTTCGATCCGTTCAAGGCGCGGTTCGGCGACACGCTGGTCTGCGGTTTTGCCCATGTGGACGGCTGGCCGGTGGGCATCGTCGCCAATAACGGCGTGCTGTTCTCCGAGGCCGCGCAGAAGGGCGCGCATTTCGTCGAGCTGTGTTCTCAACGGCGCATCCCCCTGGTTTTCCTGCAGAACATCACCGGCTTCATGGTCGGCCAGCGCTACGAGAACGAGGGCATCGCCCGGCATGGCGCGAAGCTGGTGACCGCCGTGAGCACCACGTCGGTTCCGAAAATCACCATGCTGATCGGCGGCAGCTTCGGGGCGGGCAATTACGGTATGGCCGGCCGGGCCTATTCGCCGCGGTTCCTGTGGACGTGGCCGAACAGCCGGATCTCGACCATGGGCGGTCCGCAGGCCGCGGGCGTGCTGGCGACCGTGACGCGCGCCCAGAAGGAGGCGCGCGGCGAGAGCTGGTCGGCCGAGGACGAGGCCGCGTTCAAGGCGCCCATCGAGGACCAGTTCGAGCGGCAGTCGCATCCGCTTTATGCCAGTGCCCGGCTCTGGGACGATGGCGTGATCGATCCGCGCCGCGCGCGCGACGTGCTGTCGCTGAGCCTTGCGGCCGCGTGCAACGCGCCGATCCCCGAGACGCGCTTCGGCGTGTTCCGGATGTGAGGATGGATTGCGGGCGGCAGGACATCGCGGTGATGCCGCGCTGCTTCCGGGCGGTGCGCCGTGAGTATTTGAAGACCAGTGATGCCGCGGGCGGGCGGGACGGATCGGCTGTTCGGCGCAGGGCCCGCGGGGTGTGGGCATGATCCGGTCCCGGCTGTCGGAGTTGTTCGGGCTTGAGGTACCTGTGGTTCTGGCGCCCATGGCGGGCGTGTCCGGCGGCGCGCTGGCCGCGGCGGTCAGCCGGGCGGGGGGGCTCGGGCTTGTCGGCGGGGGCTACGGTGACCCGGATGCCGTCGTGCGCGAGATGGCGCTGGCCGATGCGCCGGTGGGCGTGGGGTTCATCACCTGGTCGCTGACGCCACAAGCGCTGGAGAGGGCCCTGGACTTGCGGCCGCGCGCGCTGTTGCTGTCCTTCGGCGACCCGATGCCGTTCGCGGACGCGATCCACGCGGCGGACGTGCCGCTGATCTGCCAGGTGCAAGGCGTGGCCCACGCCCGCCGGGCCATCGCGGCGGGGGCGGCCGTGCTCGTCGCGCAGGGCGGCGAGGCGGGCGGCCACGGCGCGGCGCGAGGGACCATGGCGCTGGTGCCAGAGATCGCCGACCTGCTGGCCGCCGAGGCGCCGAATGTCGTGCTCGTGGCCGCGGGCGGCATCGCGGACGGGCGCGGGATGGCCGCCGCGCTGATGCTGGGGGCCGATGGCGTGATGCTGGGCAGCCGGTTCTGGGCGGCGTCCGAGGCGCTGGTGGCCCCCGGCCTGGTGGACGCCGCGCTGGCGGCCGATGGCGACCGCACCGTCAAGGGCGACCTGCCCGATGCCGCGCGGGGGCTGAACTGGCCGGGCGCCTACGCCATCCGCACGTTGCGCACGGCGTTCACCGATCGCTGGGCCGGTCGTGGCGCCGCGCTGCGCGACGACGCGGATGCCCGTGCGGGCTGGGTCCGGGCCATGCAATCCGGCGACGCCGAAGCCACCAGCCCCGTGGTGGGCGAGGCCGTGGGCCTGATCGGCGACCGTTTGCCCGCAGCCGACATATTGGCCCGCGTCGTGGCCGAGGCCGAAGAATTGCTGCGGGACGCCCCGCGAAGGAGTGAGACGTGTTCCGCACCATCCTGATCGCCAATCGCGGCGAGATCGCCTGCCGCGTCATCGACACCTGCCGCCGGCTGGGCATCGCGACCGTTGCCGTCTATTCCGACGCCGACGCGGGCGCGCGCCACGTCTGCATGGCCGACCGCGCGGTGCATATCGGCGGCGCGGCGCCGGCCGAAAGCTACCTGCGCGGCGACGCCATCATCGCGGCGGCGCTGGCGACGGGGGCCGAGGCAATCCATCCCGGCTACGGCTTCCTGAGCGAGAACCCGGATTTCGTCGATGCCGTCGAGGCCGCCGGGCTGGTCTTCATCGGCCCGTCGGCGGACGCGATCCGCGCGATGGGCCTCAAGGACGCCGCCAAGGCGTTGATGGTCGAGGCGGGCGTGCCTGTCGTGCCGGGATACCATGGATCAAACCAGGAGGCCGATACCCTGGCCAAGGCGGCGGACGAGATCGGATACCCCGTGCTGATCAAGGCCGTGGCGGGCGGCGGCGGCAAGGGGATGCGCCGCGTCGACCGGGCGGCGGACTTCGCCGCCGCGCTGGAAAGCGCCCGGTCCGAGGCGCGGAATGCCTTCGGCAACGACGCCGTGCTGGTCGAGAAGTTCGTGTCCCGCCCGCGCCATATCGAGGTGCAGGTCTTCGGCGACGGCATCCACGCGCTGCACCTGTTCGAACGTGACTGCTCGCTTCAGCGGCGCCACCAGAAGGTGGTGGAAGAAGCGCCCGCGCCGGGCATGTCCGAGAGCGTGCGCGCTGCCATGGGCGCGGCGGCCGTGCGGGCCGCCGAGGCCATCGGCTATGCTGGCGCCGGAACCGTCGAGTTCATCGTCGATGGCGGCACGCTGGACGAGGACAGCTTCTATTTCATGGAAATGAACACCCGCCTTCAGGTCGAGCACCCTGTGACCGAGGCGATCACCGGCCATGACCTGGTGGAATGGCAGCTGCGCGTCGCGGCGGGCGAGGGGCTGCCGGTGGCGCAGGATGCCCTCGCGATCCGGGGCCACGCGGTCGAGGTGCGGCTTTATGCCGAGGATGTCGCCGCGGGCTTCCTGCCGGCGACCGGGACACTGGCCGCCCTGCGCTTCCCCGAGGGGCTGAGGGTCGAGACCGGCGTGCGCGAAGGCGACACGATCAGCCCCCATTACGACCCGATGATCGCCAAGCTGATCGCCCACGGCGACACCCGTGACGCCGCGCTTGGTCGCATGGCCCGGGGGCTGGAAAGCCTGGTGGTGGGCGGCACGGTGACCAACAAGGCCTTCCTCCAGGCGTTGGTGGACCACGAAGGCTTTTCCGCGGGGCAGGTCGATACCGGGCTGATCGACCGCGACCTCGCGGCGTTGACGCAAACGCCCGCGCCCGGCGGCGCCGAGATCGCGATGGCCGCCCTAGCCGCGCTTGGGCTGGGGACGACGGGTGATCGTCTACAGGGCTTTGCGTTGTGGAAGGGGGTCGGCCAACCGGTGGTGCTGGCCCATGGCGACGACAGCCTGATGCTGACAGTGCTTTGCGAGGCCGGGCAGTCGCGCGTGGTTTCCGGGATGCCGGACGGCCCGGTGCGTCTACTGTGGCAAGGCGACGCGTGGTGGGTCGACGGGCGGCGCATGCCTGCTGCGCTGCGGTCCGGCGCGCTGGTCGTGGTGCCGTCCGGCCCCGGCCATGCCTTCCGCGTGATCGACCCTCTCGACCGCGACGCGGCGGCGGGGCCGGGGGCCGACGTCGTCCAGGCCCCCATGCCGGGCCTCTTGCGCGCCGTTCACGTGGCCGAGGGCGCCGATGTGGCCATAGGCGACGCGCTGGCCGTGCTCGAAGCGATGAAGATGGAGCACGTGCTGCGGGCCGAACGCGCGGGGAAGATTGCCGAAATTCTGGTCAATCAGGGCAGCCAGGTGGCAGCCGGTGACGCGCTGATCCGGCTCGCCGAGATATGAGCCGCTGTGCGGTGGCATCCCGCGCGGGGCGCTGGTAGCGTCCGCGCGAGTGCCGCGACGGAGCCCGAGATGATCACCCTGCACCATTGCCACCAGACCCGGTCCATGCGGATCCTGTGGCTGCTGCACGAGCTGGATGTCGAGTTCCAGCTGCGCGTGCGGCCTTTCGACCAGTCCCTGCGTGATCCCGAATACCTGTCACTGAACCCTGCCGGCCGCGTGCCCGCTCTGGAACTGGACGGCGACGTGATCTGGGAAAGCGGCGCCATCACCGAGGTTCTGTGCGAACGCTTTCCGGAACACGGGCTGGGCCGTCCGCCGGGCGATATCGACCGGCCGGAATTCCTGACCTGGGTGCATTTCGCCGAGACCATCAGCCAGCATGCCGCGGCGCTGACCCAGCAGCACGTGATCCTCTACGAGGACTCCATGCGCTCGCCCACGGTGATGAAGATCGAGGCCGCGCGGCTGAAGAAATGCTACGCGGCGATCGAGGGCCGGCTGTCGACCCCGGTCGAGAATCGGGACTACCTGCTGACCAGCGGGTTTTCGGCCGCCGACATCTCGGTGGGGCAGGCGGTCTACATGGCGCGGCACTTTGCCCCGCTCGACGGCTTCCCCGAGGTCAAACGCTGGTACGACCAGATCACCGAGCGTGAAACCTTCCAGAGCGCCTTGCCGCCGGAGGGGGCCGAGCTGCTGTTCGAGCGTGACTTCTACCCCCCCTGGGAGTGAGCCTTGCGCCGGGCGCGCGCGCCCCTGCCACGTTGACGCCCGGCCGCCTGGAGGCTAGGCAAAAGACAACCGCGCCGGGTCCGGCGCCGCAACCCAGAAGGTGTCCGATCCCATGGATGTCGTCCTGTCCCGCGAATACCTGCCCATCATGATCCTGCTGGGCCTGGCTGTCGCCCTTGGCCTTATCCTGATCCTGGCGGCCGCCATCCTGGCCGTGCGCAACCCCGATGCCGAGAAGGTCAGCGCCTACGAATGCGGCTTCAACGCCTTCGACGACGCGCGGATGAAGTTCGACGTGCGGTTCTACCTCGTGTCGATCCTGTTCATCATCTTCGACCTCGAGATCGCCTTCCTGTTCCCGTGGGCGGTCAGCTTCAACGTGATGACCGACGCGGCCTTCTGGTCGATGATGGTCTTCCTGGGTGTGCTGACCGTGGGCTTTGCTTACGAATGGAAGAAGGGCGCGCTCGAGTGGGAGTGATCCTGCCCTATCGAATTGATCGAGACGCCGTCCCCCGGGGCGGCGTTTTTCGTTTCAGGACAGCCCCAGATAGGCCGACACGGCCGCGTTCAACGGCGGGATCACTCCGGCGGCCGCCGCCAGGCCCGACAGCACGAAGATGACCGTGAAAGCTGCAAGCGTGGCGCGGTGCAGCCGGCCCCGCGTGGCGAGGTCGTAGATCGCGGGCAGCGCAAGGACCAGCCCCAGGTGCAGCCCCGCCGCCATGCCGTTGGGCAGCCCGAGCGTCTGGGTCACCCGGCTGATCGGCGGCGACAGGATGGCCAGCGCGGCCAGCAGCATCATTCGGCGGTGGATGTCGATGCGGTGCCGGATTGCGGCCACGACCCCGGCAGCCCAGAAGATCGCGAGGCCGGACAGGTGGACCAGATTCGCCAGGAACACCTCGATCATATCGGCCTCGCCCGAGAACTCGCGGCTGACGATGAACCCGGTCCAGACCGCGACCCCGACGAGCAGCGTGCTGAAGATGCCGAGGGTCTTGTGCCAGCCCATGCGCCCGTGCGCTTGCAATTCGGCCTGCAGGGTGAACAGTCCCAGCCAGCCCAGCATCACCGCGCCGTGCAGCGTGACCAGCGGCGTGTATCTTTCGATCCGATCGGGCACGACGACCAGTTTCTGTGCGAAGGCGAACAGGCTGAAGGCCAGCAAAATCCATCCAATGTCGCGAAAAAGCACGGCTTCGCGCCGGGCGATGGTGGCCAGCAGCGGCGAAAGGGTGTCGGTCAGGCTGTTCATGCGCGGCATCTGGCCCCTTTGCCTTGCCCGGCAAGGCGGCGTGGCGCCGCGGGTCCGGCGGGATTGACGCAGCGGGGGCGCGTTGACGCTATGGTCCTTTGCGACTACCTAGATTTGCAATGACAGGGCAGTCACCGACGCCCGCAAAAGATCAGCAACCGGAGATGTCACATGGGTGTTGCCACCCCCGCCAATCCTTACGGAGCCAATACAGCCGGGGCCGACCGCGAGGTTGCGACCCAGACGCTGAACCGGGAACTGCAGGACAAGGGCTTTCTCGTCACCACGTCCGAGGACATCATCAACTGGGCGCGCACCGGCTCGCTTCACTGGATGACCTTCGGGCTGGCCTGCTGCGCGGTCGAGATGATGCACACCTCGATGCCGCGCTACGACGCCGAACGCTTCGGGGTCGCGCCGCGCGCCTCTCCGCGCCAGTCGGACGTCATGATCGTCGCGGGCACGCTGACCAACAAGATGGCGCCCGCGCTGCGCAAGGTCTACGACCAGATGCCCGAGCCGCGTTACGTGATCTCCATGGGCAGCTGCGCCAATGGCGGTGGCTACTATCACTACAGCTACTCGGTGGTGCGCGGCTGCGACCGCGTCATTCCCGTCGACATCTACGTGCCCGGCTGCCCGCCGACGGCCGAGGCGCTGCTATACGGAATCCTGCAATTGCAGCGCAAGATCCGCCGCACCGGCACGATCAGCCGCTAAGGGGGGCAACATGGCCGAGAACCTGGAAAACCTGGGCGAGCACATCAAGTCAAAGCGCCCCGATTGCGTACTAGATTACGAAATCGCGCTGGGCGAGCTGACGGTGCACGTGGCGCTGTCGAGCCTTGTCAGCATGGTCGAGTTCCTGAAGACCGACCGCACCTGCCAGTTCTCCACGCTGGTCGACCTGACCGCCGTGGACTACCCCTCGCGCGAGGCGCGGTTCGACCTCGTCTACCACTTCCTGTCGATGTACCAGAACCACCGCATCCGCCTGAAGGCCGAGGTGCGCGAGGACGAGATCGCGCCGTCGATCATCAACGTGCACCCCTCGGCCAACTGGTTCGAGCGCGAGGTCTTCGACATGTTCGGCGTGCTCTTCGCGGGCCATCCCGACCTGCGCCGCCTGCTGACCGATTACGGCTTCCGCGGGCACCCGCTGCGCAAGGATTTCCCCACCACCGGCTATACCGAGGTGCGGTATGACGAGGTGACCAAGCGCGTGGTCTACGAGCCGGTGAGTCTTGTCCAGGAATACCGCCAGTTCGATTTCATGAGCCCGTGGGAGGGCGCCAATTACGTTCTGCCCGGCGACGACAAGGCCGAGGCACAGGGCTGACGCGGTGCGCGCGTCGCCTTTGACACATGCTGCGCCCGAGGCCCGATAGGGCCCGCGCACCCGCTGGAGGTCGAGGATCATGAAAGACCAGAAATTCGAAGATGCCCTGACGGGCGAGCAGAAAATCCGCAACTTCAACATCAACTTCGGCCCGCAACACCCTGCGGCGCATGGTGTTTTGCGGCTGGTGCTCGAGCTGGACGGCGAAATCGTCGAGCGCTGCGACCCGCATATCGGCCTGCTGCACCGCGGGACCGAGAAATTGATGGAAAGCCGCACGTATCTTCAGAACCTGCCCTACCTGGACCGGCTGGACTACGTATCGCCCATGAACCAGGAGCACGCCTGGTGCCTGGCGATCGAGAAGCTGACCGGCACCGAGGTGCCGCGCCGCGCGTCGCTGATCCGCGTGCTTTACTCGGAAATCGGCCGCATCCTGTCGCACCTGCTGAACGTCACGACGCAGGCCATGGACGTGGGCGCGTTGACCCCGCCGCTCTGGGGCTTCGAGGAGCGTGAGAAGCTCATGGTCTTCTACGAACGCGCCTGCGGGGCCCGGCTGCACGCCGCGTATTTCCGTCCCGGCGGCGTCCACCAGGACCTGCCGCCCGAGCTGATCGACGACATCGAGGCGTGGTGCGACCCGTTCCTAAAGGTCATGGACGATATCGACGAGCTGCTGACCGAGAACCGCATCTTCAAGCAGCGCAACGCCGATATCGGGATCGTCAACGAACAGGAAATCCAGGACTGGGGCTTCTCGGGCGTCATGGTGCGCGGGTCGGGATTGGCCTGGGACCTGCGTCGCGCCCAGCCCTACGAGTGCTACGACGAGTTCGACTTCCAGATCCCCGTGGGCAAGAACGGCGACTGCTACGACCGGTACCTCGTCCGCATGGCCGAGATGCGCGAAAGCGTGAAGATCATCCGCCAGGCCTGCGAGAAGCTTCGCGCCGAGGACGGGCAGGGCCCGATCATGCATCGTGGCAAGCTCAGCCCGCCGACGCGCGGCGACATGAAAACCTCGATGGAAGCGCTGATCCACCACTTCAAGCTGTACACCGAGGGCTTCCACGTGCCCGCGGGGCAGGCCTATGCCGCGGTCGAGGCGCCGAAGGGCGAGTTCGGCGTCTACATGGTGGCCGACGGCACGAACCGGCCCTATCGCGCCAAGCTGCGCGCGCCCGGGTATCTGCACCTGCAGGCCATGGATCATATCTCGAAAGGGCACCAGCTGGCCGATGTCTCGGCGATCATCGGGACGCTGGACGTGGTCTTCGGCGAAATCGACCGTTGATGCGCGGAATATGCATCGCGGCCCTGGCTTGCGGCCTGCCCATGGCGGCCGCGGCCGAGCAGACCGAAGAGGCGCTGTTCGCCGTCTTGGCCGAGCGTGGATGTTCGGTCGGCCCGCAGGAGGTGGCGGACACGTTCGGTCCCGAAGGTTTCACCCCTGAATTCGTACGTGAGACGCTGACTGGCCTGCTTCTGGACGGCACCGCGACCGAGGATGCCATGGGCCGTCTGAGCGTGCCTCCGTCGCTGTGTCCGCCCGAAGGAACTGCGATGACGCCCAAGGATCAGCTGGTCGCCGAATTCGCACGCAACGACTGCACGTTGGACGCACGCCAGGTCCCCGACATCACGGCGAAAACCGGTCTGGCCGAGGCGCAGTTGCAAGCCATCATCCAACCGTTATACGACAGCGGCGCCGTTTCAGTGGTCGGCCGCCGGGCGATCCTGACGGATCGGCTGTGCCGCGCCGCCGCCATCAACTGAGCTGACAGGACACCGTAATGCTTCGCCGCCTTCACCCCGACCAGCCCGAAAGCTTTGCCTTCACGCCCGCCAACCAGGAATGGGCCGAGGCGCAGATCACCAAGTATCCCGATGGCCGCCAGGCCAGCGCGGTGATTCCGCTTCTGTGGCGCGCGCAGGAGCAGGAGGGCTGGCTGACCCGCCCGGCGATGGAAGAGGTCGCCCGGATGCTCGACATGGCCTATATCCGCGTGCTCGAGGTGGCGACCTTCTACTTCATGTTCCAGCTGCAACCCGTTGGTTCCGTTGCGCATATCCAGGTCTGCGGCACCACGTCCTGCATGATCTGCGGGGCCGAGGACCTGATCGCGGTCTGCAAGGACAAAATCGCGAAGAAGCCCCATCAGCTGAGCGCGGACGGCAAGTTTTCGTGGGAAGAGGTCGAATGCCTCGGGGCCTGTTCGAACGCGCCCATGGCCCAAATCGGCAAGGACTATTACGAGGACCTGACGACCGAGAGCTTCGCGACTCTCATCGATCGGATGGCCGCGGGCGAGGTGCCGACCCCCGGACCGCAATCCGGCCGCCGCGCGTCGGAACCCGCCTCGGGCCTGACCAGCCTGGGCGGTGAGCCCGACCACGACAGCAATGCCAGCGTCGCGCTTGCGACCGAGATCGGCGACACGCTGAAACGGATCGACGGCACCGAGGTGCCGCTGCGCGCCCCCTGGCGCGACCTGAAACAGCCGGGCGCGGCGACCCCGCCCAAGGTGCGCGACGACATGCTGGGCCCCAAGGGCGGGATCGACGAACCCACGCCGGGCAAGCAGCCCGCCGCCAACACGCCGGTCAGCGACGAAGGCATGACCAAGCAGGAAACCGACGAGAAGAATCTCGGCCGCCCCGAGGAGGGCAGCGTCGCCGACGCGCCCGAGCGGGCCGAGAAGGACGGCATGAAGCCCGCCGGATCGGCTGCGGGCGAGCCGGGCGAGGGGCGCGAGCGGATGGGCGAGGGCACGGGCCCGCTGTCGGCAGATAGTGGCGCCGACAACGCCGCTGCCGAGAACGTGGCCGAGGGCGACGAGCAGCGTCCCGCCGGCATGGATGCCCCGCGCGACGGTGGCGCGGATGACCTGAAGCGGATCAAGGGCGTGGGACCCAAGCTGGAAGAGCTTCTGCACGAGATGGGATTCCACCATTTCGACCAGGTCGCGGCCTGGACGCCGGCCGAAATCGCCTGGGTCGATCGCAACCTCGACGGCTTCAAGGGCCGCGTGATCCGCGATGACTGGGTGGGCCAGGCACGCATTCTCGCGGCAGGTGGGGCGACAGACGACTGATTTCGCGCTAGATACTGATCCCAGGGTCGAAAAGCGGCCACGCAAAGAGGGATGGAGTGAAGATGAGCAAGCAATCACAGGGATCCATGCTGCTGGTTGGGGCAATCTCCGGCGGTATCGGATTCGTCGCAGCCGTTGCACTTGTGGTGGTGGGGGGCTTCACGCTGTCCCCGGCGATTTTCATGGCGATCGTGATCGCGGGGGCCGCGGCGGTTTTCCTGTTCTCGGGCTTCCACGGCAAGGACGCTTCACCGGTCGAGGCGGCTCCCAAAACCGCCGCGTTGACGCCGTCACCCGACGGCAAGCTGGGCGACGTGACCCGCCCGGCCGGAACCGCTGGGGTCGAGCCCGGCAGCGCGGGCCACAAGGTCAAGACCGGCACGCTTCTGAAGGGGGAAGAGGAGCTGGCCGCGCGCAAGGGCGACTGGCGCTACGAAAAGCCCGGGGCGGCTGCGGGCGCGGCGGAGAACGTTTCGAATGCCCACGGCGTCGACCAGTCGGGCACGCCCTTCAACGATGGGGACACCAAGACCGATACCGACAGCTCGCCCGGGACCGAGCCCACGCGCCTCGACGCGCCGCGCGGCGACGGCCCCGACGACCTGAAGAAGATCAAGGGTGTCGGACCCAAGCTCGAGGCGATGCTGCACGACATGGGCATCTATCATTTCGACCAGATCGCGAACTGGTCGGACCCCGAGCTGGCCTGGGTCGATGACAACCTCGAAGGTTTCAAGGGCCGCGCCAGCCGCGACGAATGGGTGAGCCAGGCAAGGATCCTTGCCGCGGGCGGCGAGACCGAGTTCTCGAAGAAGTCCGAGAACGGGTCGGCATGACGGGTCGGGCGGCAGATGGTCCCATCGCGGCCGCCCGGTATTCGTGCCATGTCTGACGGCAAGCGGCCGAAGGACCTGGCCCTGGGGCGCAGGGCGCGCAACGTGGGCATCGTCATGGCGGTGACCATGGTGCTGTGGATGGGCGCACAGTTCATCGGCGGCCGGCTGGGATTGCCCGCGCGCTTCGTCTTCCTGTTCGACCTGGCGGCGCTTGCGGCTTTCGTCTGGGCGCTGGTGGTCACATACCAGATCTGGCGCCGCAGCCAGGAACACGACGGGTAGCCCGCAGCGCGCACCCGGCACCGAATTGCAACGACGGGTGGCCCGGACCGGGCCGCCGAGGATCGAGGATCGAGAGACCATGCTGGACGACAAGGACCGCATCTTCACCAATATCTACGGCCGCAAGGACCGTAGCCTGGCGGGCGCGAAGTCGCGCGGGCACTGGGACGGCACGGCCGACCTGATCAAGAAGGGCCGCGACTGGATCGTGCAGGAGATGAAGGACAGCGGCCTGCGCGGTCGCGGCGGCGCGGGCTTCCCCACCGGGCTGAAGTGGTCGTTCATGCCCAAGGAATCCGACGGGCGCCCGTCCTACCTGGTCGTCAATGCCGACGAATCCGAGCCGGGCACCTGCAAGGACCGCGAGATCATGCGCCACGATCCGCATACCCTGATCGAGGGATGCCTGATCGCCAGCTTCGCGATGAACGCGCATGCCTGCTACATCTACATCCGGGGCGAATACATCCGCGAGAAAGAGGCGCTGCAAAACGCCATCGACGCGGCCTACGACGACGGGCTGCTGGGCAAGAACGCCGCCGGGTCGGGCTGGGATTTCGACCTGTACCTCGTCCACGGCGCGGGCGCCTATATCTGCGGCGAGGAGACGGCCCTCCTGGAAAGCCTCGAGGGCAAGAAGGGCATGCCCCGCATGAAGCCGCCGTTCCCGGCGGGGGCGGGCCTTTACGGCTGCCCGACCACGGTGAACAACGTGGAATCCATCGCGGTCGTGCCCACCATCCTGCGCCGCGGCGCATCGTGGTTCAGCTCGTTCGGGCGCGACAACAACAAGGGCACCAAGCTTTTCGCCATCTCGGGCCACGTCAATAACCCGTGCGTGGTCGAAGAGGCCATGTCGATCACCTTCGAAGAGCTGATCGAGAAGCATTGCGGCGGCATCCGCGGCGGCTGGGACAACCTTAAGGCTGTCGTGCCGGGTGGGTCCTCGGTGCCGTGCCTGCCCGCCAAGATCATGCGGGAAGAGGCGATCATGGATTTCGACTGGCTGCGCGAGCAGCGGTCGGGCCTCGGCACCGCGGCGGTCATCGTGATGGATCAGTCGGTGGACATGATCAAGGCGATCTGGCGGTTCTCGGCCTTCTACAAGCACGAGAGCTGCGGCCAGTGCACGCCCTGCCGCGAAGGCACGGGCTGGATGATGCGGGTCATGGACCGGCTGGTGAAGGGCGAGGCGGACCCCTCCGAGATCGACATGCTGCTGGACGTGACCAAGCAGGTCGAAGGCCACACGATCTGCGCCCTGGGCGATGCGGCCGCCTGGCCGATCCAGGGCCTGATCCGTCACTTCCGGCACGAGATCGAGGACCGCATCACGCACAAGCGCGGCGGGGCCCGTCCAGCCGTGGCGGCGGAATGATCCGCTGCAGTCTGGCGCTTGCCACCGCGATCCTGCTGGGCCTGCCCGCCGTGGCGCAGGCACCGGCGGACGCGGCGCAGGCGCAGATCGAGCTTATCGGTTTCGCGATCGACACGAACCACGACCAGGCCATCAGCCCGGACGAACTGGCGGCCTATGGTGACGTCGTGTTCGAGACGCTGGACCGGGACGGCGATGAACGGTTGGTGCTGGACGAGATCGCGTCGTTCCGGCTTGGCATGACCGAGATCGCCGAGTTTCGTGGCCGCCAGCAGGCCTATGACACCGCGCAGGCGATCATCTTCGACATTTTCGACCGCGACAGCGATGGCGTGATCGCGCCCGACGAACACAAAAACGGCTTTGACCGGGCCTTCGATTTCGCCGATCTGGACGGCGACGGTACGCTGACCATGGATGAATACAGCCGCGGATTCATTTACAACATCGCGATGCGCGCGGCCCTCGCGGGCTAGTCCGCGCTGCGGAATTGCGCTTTGATCCAAGCCGCGCTAGTGCAGGGGAGTGCGGCGGGCAGCCGCGTAAGGGGAGTGATCTTGTGACGCCACGGCTGTCCATAATCTTGCTGCTATGCGCAGGGCTGGCCGGGTGCGGCACGGTGCAACGGCTCAACCCGTTCTCAACATGGCAGCCCGAGACGCCGCTTCCCTATGGCGCGAATCTCAACGGCGACAGGCGATCGCCCGAATTCACGGTTTCTGTCGCAACGCGCGGCGCGCCGATCGAGGCCTGGCGCGAGTCGGCGCGCTTTCCGGCCACGCGCCACTGCCTGCGCCGCTTCGGGTCTTCGGTGATCGACTGGCGCACCGATGGCGGGCCCGAGGACTGGGTCGTTCGCTACGATTCCGACGGCACGGCCGTCGTCTCGGGACGCTGCGCGGCGCGCTGATCCGCAAGCTATCGCACAGGTCACGAATGCGTCGTCTGTATTGCGGGCGCAGCATCCCCCCTTTATCTGATCGGGTGCTGATGTGTGCGGACCCTTGATTCTGTTGCCGCCGGAGACGACCATGAAAATTACGAGATCCCTTTTCCTTGCCGCTGCGCTTGCCCTGGGCGGGCAGGCCGCGACCGCCCAGCAGGTTCCGCTCGAGCAGAACCAGGTGGTGCGGGATGGCTTCTATGCGATTGGCCTCGCGGACGAGATCCGCAAGAACTGCCCGCAGATTTCCCCCCGGCTGATCCGGGCCTACTCGGCCCTGAAGGACCTCGAGCAATACGCCCGCGAGCAGGGCTACACCGAGGCCGACGTGAAGGCGCTGGAAGACAACGACGCCGCCAAGGACGCCCTGCGCGCCGAGGTCAACGCCGAGCTGCAGGCCCGCGGCGCCGTACCCGGCCAGACCTCGGGCTACTGCAAGATCGGGCGCGAGGAAATCGCGCGCGGCACCCCGGCGGGGCGCCTGCTCAGGGATTGATCCCGACCGCCGCGCTGCGGCCAATCGGCGGGCGCGGTGTGGAAAATGCGCGCGACAAATGGGATCATCGCATGATTGCGCGGTTTTCCCTGCCGCCGATGTCCTCTACATTGCGCCCCGACGGGCGGCCGTGCATCCGGCGCGGCCCACGCCCCCTTGCGACCCTTTGGAGACGAGCGGCATGAGCGATCTTCGCAAAATCATCATCGACGGGCGAGAGATCGAGGTCGATCCGGCGATGACCCTGATCCAGGCCTGCGAACAGGCCGGGATCGAGATCCCGCGGTTCTGCTACCACGAACGCCTGTCCATCGCCGGCAACTGCCGCATGTGCCTGGTCGAGGTCGTGGGCGGCCCGCCCAAGCCCGCCGCCAGCTGTGCCATGCAGGTGCGCGACCTGCGCCCCGGCCCCGAAGGCGCGCCGCCGCAGGTCAAGACGAACAGCCCCATGGTCAAGAAGGCCCGCGAAGGGGTGATGGAGTTCCTGCTCATCAACCACCCGCTGGACTGCCCGATCTGTGACCAGGGCGGCGAATGCGACCTGCAGGACCAGGCCATGGCCTATGGCGTCGACTTCTCGCGCTTCCGCGAACCGAAGCGGTCGGTCACCAACATGGACCTGGGCCCGCTGGTCGGCACCCACATGACGCGCTGCATCTCGTGCACCCGCTGCGTGCGCTTCATCACCGAGGTCGCGGGCATGCCCGAGCTGGGCCAGACCGGCCGGGGCGAGGATGCCGAGATCACCAGCTACCTGGGCCAGACCCTCGACTCCGAGATGCAGGGCAACATCGTGGACCTGTGCCCGGTGGGCGCGCTGACCTCTAAGCCCTATGCGTTCACCGCCCGCCCGTGGGAGCTGCAGAAGACCGAGACCATCGACGTGATGGATGCGCTCGGCTCGAACATCCGCGTGGACACCAAGGGGCGCGAAGTCATGCGCATCCTGCCGCGCAACAATGACGGCATCAACGAGGAGTGGCTCGCCGACCGGTCGCGCTACGTGTGGGACGGCCTGCGCCGGCAACGGCTCGACAAGCCCTATATCCGCGAGAACGGCAAGCTGCGCCCGGCCACCTGGCCCGAGGCCCTGTCGGCCGCGGCCGAGGCCATGAAGGGCAAGAAGATCGCCGGGCTCGTCGGGGACCTTGCGCCGACCGAGGCGATCCATGCGCTGAAGCAACTGGTCGAAGGGCAGGGCGGCAAGGTCGAGTGTCGTCTCGACGGCGCCAAGCTGCCCCAGGGCAACCGCGCCGCCTATGCCGGCACCGCCGCGATCGAGGATATCGACCACGCGAAGGCCGTCATGCTGATCGGCACCAACCCCCGGCTCGAAGCGCCGGTGCTGAACAGCCGGATCCGCAAGGCCTGGCTGCGCGGCGCCGATGTGGGCCTGGTGGGCGAGGCCGTGGACCTGACCTATTCCTACGACCACCTGGGCGACGGCCCGGGCACGCTGGACGACCTGCTGTCGCGCGACCATTCCGACGTGCGCGAGAAGCCGTCGGTCATCATCGTGGGCCAGGCCGCCCTCCGCCGCGACGACGGCGCGGCCGTCCTGGCCGCCGCGCAGGCGCTGGCCGAGGCGACGGGCTCGGGCCTGCTGATCCTGCACACCGCCGCGTCGCGCGTGGGTGCGATGGACGTGGGCGCGGTTACCGAGGGCGGCCTGGACGCTGCCATGGACGGGGCCGAGGTGATTTTCTCGCTGGGCGCCGACGAGGTCGAGGTCGCCCAGGGGCCCACAGTGATCTACCAGGGCAGTCATGGTGACCGGGGCGCGCACCGGGCCGACATCATCCTGCCCGCCGCCGCCTGGACCGAGGAGCAGGGCCTGTTCGTCAATACCGAAGGTCGTCCGCAGCTGGCGCTGCGCGCCAACTTCGCCCCCGGTGAAGCCAAGGAAAACTGGGCCATCCTGCGCGCCCTGTCGGCCGAGATGGGCGCGACGCTGCCCTTCGATTCCATCGCCGAGCTGCGGCGCGGCATGGTCGACGCGGTGCCGCATCTGGGCCTGCTGGACGAGCTGGCCGAGAACGAGGGGGAAACCCTTGCCCGCGGCGACGTGGCCAAGACGCCCTTCGGGCAGGCGCTTCAGGACCATTACCTGGTGAACCCGATTGCCCGGGCGAGCCAGCTCATGGCCGAGCTCAGCGCGGGCGCCAAGGCGCGCGCGGGTGCCGCGCTTGCGGCCGAGTGACCGGAATGCGCCCGGCCTCCATCGCGGTGGTGGCTCTTGCGCTCGGGGGCTGCTCGGGGGCCGTCGATGATGGCCCCGACCTGCCGGTGACCCGGGTGATCCCGCCCGAGAACGCCAGCTATGCAGGTGTCCAGACGCGCCTGCTGGAGCCTGACCTGGTGAATTTCCTGGTCGAGATGCGCGGCGCGCGCGCCCCGGCGGACGTGGATGCCTATGCCCGCTGCGCTGCCGCGCAATACGCCCTGATCCGCGGCTTCGGTTTCGCGCGGCACATCCGCACGAATGTCGAGGAAGAGGGTGGCGTTTGGCGCGGAGATGCGGTTTACACGGTGTCGCCCGCGCTGCCACCGGGGGCCCGAAATATTGACGCCGAAGTCGTCGTGGCGACCTGCCAGCAGGACGGCATTCCAACGGTCTGACAGTGACGGAGCCAAGCCATCATGTCTGAATTCCTGACCACCCCAGCGGGCATCGTCCTGATCGTCGCGGCGCAGGCCGGTCTGATCGTGACCTTCGTCATGGTGAGCCTGCTGTTCATGGTCTACGGCGACCGCAAGATCTGGGCCGCCGTGCAGATGCGGCGCGGCCCGAACGTGGTCGGCATCTTCGGCCTGCTGCAGACGGTGGCCGACGCGCTGAAATACGTTCTGAAGGAAATCGTGGTGCCCGCCGGCGCGGACCGAACGGTGTTCCTGATGGCGCCGCTCATGTCCTTCGTGCTGGCGATGCTGGCCTGGGCCGTGATCCCGTTCAACGACACATGGGTGCTGGCCGACATCAACGTGGCCGTACTGTTCATCTTCGCGATCTCGTCGCTGGAAGTGTACGGCGTCATCATGGGCGGCTGGGCGTCGAACTCGAAATATCCGTTCCTCGGGTCGCTGCGCTCGGCGGCGCAGATGATCTCGTACGAGGTGTCGCTGGGCCTGATCATCATCGGTGTCATCATCACCACCGGCAGCCTGAACTTCGGCGACATCGTGCGCGCGCAGGACGGCAACCTGGGCCTGTTCAACTGGTACTGGCTGCCGCACTTCCCGATGGTATTCCTGTTCTTCATCTCGTGCCTGGCCGAGACCAACCGCCCGCCCTTCGACCTGCCCGAGGCCGAGTCCGAGCTCGTCGCCGGCTACCAGGTGGAATACAGCTCGACCCCGTTCCTGCTGTTCATGGCCGGCGAATACATCGCGATCTTCCTGCTCTGCGCCGTGACCACGCTGCTGTTCTTCGGCGGCTGGCTGTCGCCCATCCCGTTCCTGCCTGACGGGGCGTTCTGGATGGTGCTGAAGATGGCATTCTTCTTCTTCCTCTTCGCGATGGTGAAGGCCGTCGTGCCCCGCTATCGCTACGACCAGCTGATGCGACTGGGCTGGAAGGTGTTCCTGCCGTTCAGCCTGTTCTGGGTCGTGCTGGTGTCGTTCTTCGCCCATTTCGAGCTGTTCGGCGGCGCCTACGCCCGTTGGACGGTGGGGGGCTGATCGTTGGGCGTCGGTGCTGTCACGCGTCTGCACGGGGCCGGAACGCCCGCGCTCGCTCGCCTGACGCGGCGCTGCGGCGCAGGTCCATATCAAGGCGGCGCCCGTCGCGCCGCATCCGTCCGGGGTGGCCGTCGCGCCGCCCGGACGCCCGAAATTGCTACCGCCACCAAGGAGGCGACCCATGGCTGACACCGGTTTCGACTATGCCCGCGCGGGCCGTTACTGGCTGCTGTTCGACATGTTCAAGGGCCTGAAGCTGGGGCTGAAGTACTTCTTCGCCCCCAAGGCCACCCTGAACTATCCGCACGAGAAGGGCCCGATCAGCCCACGGTTCCGTGGCGAACACGCGCTGCGCCGCTATCCCAACGGGGAAGAGCGCTGCATCGCCTGCAAGCTGTGCGAGGCGATCTGCCCCGCGCAGGCCATCACCATCGATGCCGAACCGCGCGAGGACGGCAGCCGCCGTACCACGCGTTATGACATCGACATGACAAAATGCATCTATTGCGGTTTCTGCCAGGAAGCCTGCCCGGTCGATGCCATCGTCGAGGGGCCGAATTTCGAGTTCTCGACCGAAACCCGGGAAGAGCTGTACTACGACAAGCAGAAGCTTCTGGAAAACGGCGAGCGCTGGGAAGCCGAGATCGCCCGCAACCTGGAAATCGACGCGCCCTACCGCTGAGCCGCGTCCCGCCGGACCCGAGGATTCATCCATGACCCCAGCCGATTTCGCCTTCTACCTGTTCGCGACCGCCGTGGTCGCGGCGGGGCTGTTCACCGTTATCGCCCGCAACCCGGTGCACTCGGTCCTGTGGCTGATCCTGGCCTTCCTGTCGTCGGCGGGCCTGTTCGTCCTGTTGGGCGCCGAGTTCGTGGCCATGCTGCTGATCATCGTATACGTGGGCGCGGTCGCGGTGCTGTTCCTGTTCGTGGTGATGATGCTCGACGTGGATTTCGCCGAGCTGAAGGCCGAGATGGCCAAGTACATGCCATTGGCGTTGCTGATCGGGGTCGTGATCCTCATGCAGCTGGGCATCGCCTTCGGCGTCTGGCAATCCAGCCCCATCGCCGAACAGAACCTGGCCGCCCGGCCCGAGGATTTCACCAACGCCGCCAACACCAACCTGCTGGGTCAGCTGATCTACGACGACTACCTGCTGCTGTTCCAGCTGGCGGGGCTGATCCTGCTGGTGGCGATGATCGGGGCCATCGTGCTGACGCTGCGCCATCGCTCGGACGTGAAACGTCAGAACGTGGTCGCCCAGATGATGCGCGATCCGGCCAAGGCGATGGAATTGAAGGACGTGAAGCCGGGGCAGGGGCTTTAACCTCGGGGGCCGATGGCCTATCCGGCAATCGGGCGCGGGGCCGGTCCCCGATGCCCCCAGAAGACCAAGAAGGACGAGGGACATGATCGGAATTGAGCATTACCTGACCGTCGCGGCCGCGTTGTTCGTGATCGGGATTTTCGGCCTGTTCCTGAACCGCAAGAACGTCATCATCATCCTGATGAGCGTCGAGCTGATGCTGCTGGCCGTGAACATCAACCTGGTCGCCTTCTCGGCCTACCTGGGTGATCTGGTCGGTCAGGTCTTTACCCTGTTCGTGCTGACCGTCGCCGCGGCCGAGGCGGCCATCGGCCTCGCGATCCTCGTCTGTTTCTTCCGCAACCGCGGCACCATCGACGTCGAAGACGTCAACGTGATGAAGGGCTGAGCGCATGACGACGATCATCCTGTTCGCGCCGCTGGTCGGCGCGCTGATCTGCGGCTTCGGCTGGCGCTTCATCGGTGAGAAGCCGGCGCAGTGGACCGCCACGGGCCTGCTGTTCCTCGCGGCCGTGCTGTCGTGGATCGTGTTCCTGGGCTTCGACGGCGAGATGCGCCAGGTCCAGATCCTGCGCTGGATCGAGTCCGGCTCGCTCGCTACCGACTGGGCGATCCGTCTGGATCGGCTGACCGCGATCATGCTGGTGGTGGTGACGACGGTCTCGGCGCTCGTCCATCTCTACAGCTTCGGCTACATGGCCCATGACGAGAACTTCAAGGAAGGCGAAAGCTACCGCCCCCGGTTCTTCGCCTACCTGTCCTTCTTCACCTTCGCGATGCTGACGCTGGTGACGGCCGACAACCTCGTCCAGATGTTCTTCGGCTGGGAAGGCGTGGGCGTCGCGTCCTACCTGCTGATCGGCTTCTACTACCGCAAGCCCAGCGCCAACGCCGCCGCGATCAAGGCCTTCGTTGTCAACCGCGTGGGCGATTTCGGGTACGCGCTGGGGATCTTCGCGCTGTTCTTCCTGGTCGACAGCGTCCAGTTCAACGACATCTTCGCCGCCGGGCCCGAGCTTGCGCAGACCGAGCTCAGCTTCCTCTGGACCACCTGGAACGCGGCCGAGCTGGTGGCCTTCCTGCTGTTCGTGGGCGCCATGGGCAAATCGGCACAGCTGATCCTGCACACGTGGCTGCCCGACGCCATGGAAGGCCCGACGCCCGTGTCCGCCCTGATCCACGCGGCGACGATGGTGACCGCGGGCGTCTTCCTGGTCTGCCGCATGTCGCCGATCATGGAATACGCGCCCAACGCCACGGCCTTCATCACCTTCCTCGGCGCCTCGACCGCGTTCTTCGCGGCGACGGTGGGCCTGGTGCAGAACGACATCAAGCGCGTGATCGCCTATTCGACCTGTTCGCAGCTGGGCTACATGTTCGTGGCCGCGGGCGTGGGCGTCTATTCGGTCGCCATGTTCCACCTGTTCACGCACGCCTTCTTCAAGGCGATGCTGTTCCTCGGTGCCGGTTCGGTCATCCACGGGATGCACCACGAGCAGGACATGCGGAACTACGGCGGGCTGAAGGACAAGCTGCCCTACACCTTCTACGCCATGCTGATCGGCACGCTGGCCATCACCGGCGTCGGCATCCCGCTGACCCATATCGGCTTCGCCGGGTTCCTGTCGAAGGACGCGGTGATCGAGTCGGCCTGGGGCGCCCAATCCGGCGTCGGCACCTATGCCTTCTGGATGCTGGTGATCGCGGCCGCCATGACCAGCTTCTACAGCTGGCGGCTGATGTTCCTGACCTTCTGGGGCAAGGCGCGCGGCGACAAGCACACGCACGAGCACGCGCACGAGTCGCCCAACATCATGCTGATCCCGCTAGGCGTCCTGGCGGTCGGGTCGGTCCTGGCGGGCATGATCTGGTACGGGTCGTTCTTCGGCGACCAGGCGCAGGTGAACCGCTATTTCGGCATCCCGGCCCATGCCGAGGCCGAGGCCGCCGATGACCACGGCGCCGAAACCGCCGCCGGCGACGACACCGGCGAGGGCGTGGGCGAAGCCGCGCAGGAACTGGCGCAGGGCGACGTGGCCGAAGCCGTGGACGACGCGACCGAGCCGACCGAGGACAGCCACGGCGGCGAGGGCACCCACGGCGATGTGATGGCAGGCGGTTGGGAGGCCGGGGCCATCTACATGGCGCCCGACAACCATGTCATGGACGATGCGCACCATGCGCCGACGCTGGTGAAGATCAGCCCGTTCATCGCGATGATCCTCGGGCTGTCCCTGGCCTGGCTCATGTATATCCGCCGGCCCGAGCTGCCTGGCCGCCTGGCCGGCGCCAACCCGGTGCTCTACCGCTTCCTGCTCAACAAGTGGTACGTGGACGAGATCTACGACGCGGTCTTCGTGCGCCCGGCCAAATCGCTTGGCAGCTTCCTGTGGCGGCGCGGCGACGGCAACGTCATCGACGGCGGCATCAACGGCCTGGCCATGGGGATCATCCCGATGCTCACCCGGCTCGCCGGCCGCGCGCAAAGCGGATACCTGTTTCACTATGCCTTCGCGATGGTTCTGGGCATCGCGCTCCTCATCACCCTGATGACGCTCGGCGGAGGGGCGGACTGATGGACAATTTGCTTTCGATCATCTGCTTCGTGCCGCTTCTGGCCGCGGCCATCCTGGCGCTGTTCCTTCGCGGCGACGACGCGGCCGCGCAGAAGAACGCCAAGTGGCTGGCGCTGATCGCCACCGTGGTCAGCTTCCTCCTGTCGCTGTTCGTGCTGGCCGGGTTCGATCCCGGGGCGGGCTTCCAGTTCGTGGAAGAGGGCGAGTGGATCCTCGGCCTGAACTACAAGATGGGCGTCGACGGGATCAGCGTGCTGTTCGTCATGCTGACCACCTTCCTCATGCCGCTGGTCATCATCAGCTGCTGGCAGGTCGAGACGCGCGTGAAGGAATACATGATCGCCTTCCTCGTGCTCGAGACGCTCATGCTGGGCGTGTTCATGGCGCTGGACATGGTACTGTTCTACCTGTTCTTCGAGGCCGGCCTGATCCCTATGTTCCTGATCATCGGCATCTGGGGCGGGGCGAACCGGATCTATGCCGCGTTCAAGTTCTTCCTCTACACCTTCCTCGGCTCGGTGCTGATGCTGGTGGCGATGATCGCCATGTTCAACGACGCGGGAACGACCGACATCCCCGCGCTGCTCGAGCACGAGTTCAGCTTCGGCACCTTCAGCGTCCTCGGCATCCAGGTCGTGGGCGGGCTGCAGACCATGCTGTGGCTGGCCTTCTTCGCCAGCTTCGCGGTCAAGATGCCCATGTGGCCGGTGCACACCTGGCTGCCCGACGCGCACGTGCAGGCGCCCACGGCCGGGTCGGTCGTGCTGGCCGCGATCCTGCTGAAGCTGGGCGGCTACGGCTTCCTGCGCTTCTCGCTGCCCATGTTCCCGGTCGCGTCCGAGATCCTGGCGCCCTTCGTGCTGTGGCTGAGCGCCATCGCCATCGTCTACACCTCGCTGGTCGCGTTGGCGCAGACCGACATGAAGAAGCTCATCGCCTATTCGTCGGTCGCCCACATGGGCTATGTCACCGCCGGTATCTTCAGTGCGAACCAGCAGGGGCTCGATGGCGCCATCTTCCAGATGATCAGCCACGGCTTCATCTCGGGCGCGCTGTTCCTGTGCGTCGGCGTGATCTACGACCGGATGCACACGCGCGAGATCGACGCCTATGGCGGGCTGGTGAACCGGATGCCGGCCTATGCGCTGATCTTCATGCTGTTCACCATGGCCAATGTGGGCCTTCCGGGCACCAGCGGCTTCGTCGGTGAATTCCTGACGCTCATGGGCATGTTCCAGGCCAACACCTGGGTGGCGGCGGTGGCGACCACGGGGGTGATCCTGTCGGCGGCCTACGCTCTGTGGCTCTATCGCCGGGTGGTCATGGGCGCGCTGATCAAGGAAAGCCTGAAGACCATCCAGGACCTGACCCCGCGCGAGAAATGGACCTTCGCCCCGCTGGCGGCCATGACCATCCTGCTGGGCGTCTACCCCGCGCTGGTGACCGACCGGATCGGGCCCGCGGTGGCGGATCTTCTGACGAATTACGACGACGCGGTCGCCGCGGCCGATCTCGGCCACGCGGACGGCACCGCCGTCGCCGAAGCACATTAAGGGAGCGGCGCCATGAGCTCTGCCGATTTTGCCATCCTCGCGCCCGAGATCCTGCTGGCCGTCTACGCCATGCTGGCGCTGCTGGGCGCGGTCTACACCCGCAAGGACGGGCTGGCGCCCGCGCTGGTGTGGATCACCGCCATCCTGTTCGTGCTGGTGGCGGCGTGGATCGGGCTGGGCGGCGGCGGCACCGATGTCGCCTTCAACGGGCTGTTCATCGACGATGCGTTCTCGCGCTTCGGCAAGGTCGTGGTGCTGCTGTCGGCCGCGTCGATCCTGGTGATGAGCCAGGAATACATGGCCCGCCGCGGGCTGCTGCGGTTCGAATACCCCGTCCTCGTCACCCTGGCGGCCATCGGCATGATGGTCATGGTCAGCGCGGGCGACCTGATCGCGCTCTACATGGGGCTCGAGCTTCAGTCGCTGGCGCTCTACGTGGTCGCCGCCCTGCGCCGCGACAGCGTGAAATCGACCGAGGCCGGGCTGAAATACTTCGTCCTCGGCGCGCTCAGCTCGGGCCTGCTGCTCTATGGCGCGTCGCTGACCTATGGCTTCGCGGGCACCACGCTGTTCTCCGGCATCATCGAGGCGGCGGGCGAGGGCACGGCGTCGCTGGGCCTACTGTTCGGCCTGGTGTTCATCGCGGCCGGCCTGGCCTTCAAGGTCAGCGCGGCACCCTTCCACATGTGGACACCCGACGTCTACGAGGGCTCGCCCACGCCGATCACCGCCTTCTTCGCCACGGCCCCCAAGGTCGCGGCCATGGGGCTGTTCGCCCGCGTGGTGCATGATGCGTTCGGTGGCGTGGTGTCGGACTGGACCCAGATCGTGGCGCTCCTGTCGGTCGCGTCCATGTTCCTGGGCGCCGTTGCCGCCATTGGGCAGACCGACATCAAGCGGCTGATGGCCTATTCCTCGATCAACCACATGGGCTTCGCGCTGATGGGCCTGGCCAGCGGGACGGCTTTCGGCGTGCAGGCCATGCTGGTCTACATGGCCATCTACGTCACCATGAACGTGGGCACATTCGCCTTCATCCTGACCATGGAGAAGGACGGCGTGCCGGTGGTGAGGATCGACGCACTGAACTCCTACGCCTCGCGCGAGCCGACCAAGGCGCTGGCGGTGCTGGTGCTCATGTTCTCGATGGCCGGCGTGCCGCCGCTGGTGGGTTTCTTCGGCAAGTTCTACGTGCTCAGCGCGGCGGTGCAGGCCGACATGGCGTGGCTGGCGGTGCTGGGCGTGATCGCCTCGGCCATCGCGGCGTATTACTACCTGCGGATCGTCTACTACATGTATTTCGGCGAGCCGTCGGATGCGCTGAACGGCGGACGGTCGCCGGTGCTCTGGGGGTTCCTCATGGCGTCCGCCGCCGCGATGGTGCTGGGCGTCGTGAACCTCTTCGGTGTCGAGGGCGCGGCGGCCCTGGCGGCGCAAACCCTTGTCAACTGAGCCGTCCTGGCCCGAGGGCTACGCACGGCTGGTTCGGGACAGCATCGACAGCACCAATGCCGAGGGCCTTCGCCTGGCACCCACGCTGGAGCGCCCCACCTGGATCCTAGGGCATGAACAGACCGGCGGTCGCGGACGGCGCGGCCGGAGCTGGGCCACGCCGCGGGGCAATTTCTCGGCCACGCTGATGATGCGGCCCACGGGCACTGCCGGATGGGCGGCGCTGCGCAGCTTTCTTGCCGCCAATGCCCTGTTCGAGACGCTTGCCCTGCACGTGGACCGCACGCGCCTGTCGCTCAAATGGCCCAATGACGTGCTGCTGGACGGCGGCAAGGTGGCCGGGATCCTGCTGGAAACGACGACGCGGAATGGCGCGGTGGACTGGCTGGCCATCGGGATCGGCGTGAACGTCGCGCATGTGCCCGAGGGAATCCGCGACGCGGCCTTTCCGCCAGTGAAGCTGGATCTCGACATCGCGGCCGAGGATCTGCTCACGTCGCTCGCCGGGTTCTACGCCACCGAAGAAGGAATCATCGAGCGGCTGGGCTTCGCGCCGATCCGCGAGAAATGGCTGCGCCACGCCGCGCGCCTGGGCGAAGTCATCACCGCGCGCACCGGCACCGAAGAACTCACAGGCGTGTTCCGCGACGTGGATGAGGGCGGCCACCTGGTGCTCGACACTCCCGAGGGCGAGCGGCGGATCGCGGCCGCCGATATCTACTTCTAGGGGACCTCGCGCATGCTTCTGGCCATCGATTGCGGCAACACGAATACCGTTTTCTCGATCTTCGACGGCGAGAGCTTCATCGCGACCTGGCGCACCTCGACCGAATGGCAGCGCACGGCGGACCAGTATTATGTCTGGCTGCGCACCCTGATGAGCCTGAACAAGATCGACGTCGCGATCGACGAGGTGATCGTCAGCTCGACCGTGCCGCGCGTGGTGTTCAACCTGCGGGTCCTGTGCAACCGTTACTTCGACTGCCGGCCTTACGTGGTGGGCAAGCCCGACTGCCTGCTGCCGGTGGACGTGCGGGTGGACAGCGGCACGCAGGTGGGGCCGGACCGGCTGGTCAACACGGTGGGCGGCTTCGATCTTCACGGGCCGGACCTGATCGTCGTGGATTTCGGCACCGCCACCACCTTCGACGTGGTGGGGCGTGATGGCGCCTATGTGGGCGGTGTCATTTCGCCGGGTGTTAATCTGTCGCTGCAGGCCCTACATGACGCTGCAGCTGCATTGCCTCTGGTCGACGTGACCAAGCCCGCGCAGGTCGTGGGCAAGAACACCGTCGACTGCATGCAGTCCGGAATTTTCTGGGGCTATGTGGGCCTCATCAACGGGGTGGTCGAGCGCATCAAGGACGAGCGCGCCCGCCCCATGAAGGTCATCGGAACGGGTGGGCTGGCACCGTTATTCCAGCAAGGTGACGCGTTGTTCGACGTGTTCGAAGACAATCTGACGATGCACGGGTTGGTCGTGATCCATCGTCACAACAAGGAAATGGGTAACTAACCATGAGCGAAAACCGACTGATTTACCTGCCCCTCGGAGGGGCGGGCGAGATCGGCATGAACTGTTACGTCTACGGCTACGGCACACCCGGCAAGGAGCGGCTGATCGTGGTCGACCTGGGCGTGACCTTCCCCGACATGGACACCACGCCGGGGGTTGACCTGATCTTCCCGGACGTGAGCTGGCTGGAAGAGCGCAAGGACCGCATCGACGGCATCTTCATCACCCACGCCCACGAGGACCACGTGGGCGCTGTCGGCCATCTCTGGGGCAAGCTGGATGCACCGGTCTATGCCCGGGCCTTCACCGCGCATCACGCGCGCCGCAAGATGGAAGAGCAGGGTCACAACCCCGACAAGGTGCAGGTGATGGGCCCCTGGCCCGAGATGCGCCAGATCGGCGATTTCAATATCGGCTTCCTGCCGGTCAGCCACTCGATCCCCGAAAGCTCGGCCATGGTAATCGAGACGCCGGACGGGCGGGTCATCCATACCGGCGACTTCAAGATCGACTACGATCCCGGCGTGGGCGAGGCATTCGACCGCGACCTGTGGACCGAGGCGTCGAAGCCCGGCGTGAAAGCGCTGGTCTGCGATTCGACCAACGTCTTCTCGGGCCACGAGGGGCGGAGCGAATCCTCGCTTGCGCCCGAGATCACGCGGCTCGTGGCCGAACAGCCCGGCATGGTGGTGGCCACAACGTTCGCGTCGAACGTGGCGCGGGTGAAGACGCTGGCCGAGGCCGGCATTGCCGCCGGACGCTCGGTCTGCCTGCTGGGCCGGGCCATGCGCCGCATGATCGAGGCCTCGGTCGAGACCGGCGTGCTGTCCGATTTCCCGTCGACCATCCCGCCCGAGGACGCGCGCGAGGTGCCGCGCGGCAACCTCATGCTGATCGTGACCGGCAGCCAAGGCGAACGCCGCGCGGCGTCGGCGCAGCTGGCGCGCGGGAAATACATGGGGCTGACCATGGCCGAGGGCGACACGTTCCTCTTCAGCTCCAAGACCATCCCCGGCAACGAGCGGGGCGTGATCTCGATCATGAACCAGTTTTCCGAGCAGGGCGTCGACGTGGTCGACGACGATGGCGGCCGCTACCACGTGTCGGGCCACGCCAACCGGCCCGACATCCTGGCCATGCACGAGCTCGTGCGCCCGCAGATGGTGGTGCCCATGCACGGTGAACACCGTCACCTGCGCGAGCACGTGAAGCTGGCCAAGGATAACGGCCGTGCGGGGGTGCTGGCGCCCAACGGCACCTGCGTGTCGCTGTCGGGCAACAAGCCTGAGGTGGTCGAGTACGTGGAAACCGGCCGCGTTTACCTGGACGGCGCGGTTCAGGTCGGCGCGCTGGACGGCATCGTGCGTGACCGGATCCGCATGGCTCTGAACGGCCACGTGGTGGTGACCCTGATCATCGACGAGGACGACACGCCGCTGGGCGATCCCTGGGTCGAGCTCGTGGGCCTGCCCGAGACGGGACGCTCGGGGAGTTCCGTGGCCGAGATCATGGAGCAGGACCTGGGCCAGTTCATGCAACGCGCCGACGACCGCACGCTGATGGATGACGACAAGCTGGACGAACAGCTGCGCCGCGTGGCTCGCAATACCGCCAATGACGAGCTGGGACGCAAGCCCGAGGTCACCGTGGTGATCTCGCGCCTGAGCTGAGGCCGGGCAGGGGGCGCCGCCCCCGTCCGCTTCGCGGCCTCCCCGGAGGTATTTGTCGAAAGATGAAGCCGGGGCGGGCCGCGCCCATCTGGCTTTTCAGTCGATCGGTTGCGGGGCCACGTCAGGCGTGGCCGTGCCCTCGGCCTCGTCGTCGTCGTCCCCTGAGCAGAGATAGACGGCGCCGCCGACGGCGACCAGGCTGACGGCCGCTGTACCGGCGAGCGCGGGGGCGGCCAAAGCTGCGGAGACCGCGCCGCTGGCGCTGCTGCCGACGCTGGACGCGATCGATGCGGCGCTGCCCGACAGGATTGCCGCGCCCGAGGCATGCAGGACGGCATTGGTGCGGCTCTGGCCTTCGGCGCGGCCCGCGGCGATATCGGTGGCGGTTCCGGCGATGCCCACCGCCGTGTCGCGCGCGGTGTTGACCCGTTCGCAGGCGGTGCGGGCGCAGCGGCCACGGTACGTACGTTCGCCCGGCACCAGCAGGAAGCCCATCAGGTCATCGGGCAACAGGCAATACCCGCTCAGATCATCTTCGGGAACCTCGCGGGCGAGGAACGCGATCAGCGTTTCGCTGTCGCAGGCGGGGGGACGGCCCCGCACCCGGTCGAGGCCCAGAGCGGCCCAGCCCGCCGCGCGTTCGCGCAGGCCCGGGTGCGGCGCGTCGAGCGCGTCACGGTCGATGGTGAGGGTCGTGGAGTTGACCTCGGCCCGGCAGAGATCCTCGGCCAGGGCAGGGGTGGCACAGACGACGGAGGCGAAGAGGAAGCAGGTAAAACGCCCCATGGACCGTGAGCTAGCCCGCCAGACGCTCTTCGAAAGACTTCTCGATGAATGTCGGCAGATGATCGCCCATGCCCTTGACCGCATCGTCGCCCGACGCGCCCTTGCCGCGTCCCCGGCCGCGACCACCGCGGCGGGATCCGCTTTCGGCCTCGGTCTTGGGCGTCTCGTCCTTGGGCGCTTCGGCCTTGGGGGCGTCGTCCTTCGGCGTCTCGGCTTTCGAAGGAGTCTCGTCGGCGGGTGCCTCGGACGCGGTTTCTTTCGCCGGGGCGGTGTCCGCTTTCGCCGGCGCGGTGTCTGCGTCGGACTTGCGGCGGCGCGAGCGGCTGCGCTTGGGCTTCTCGTCGGTCGCGGCCTCGGCCGTCGCCGGCTCGTTCGGCGCGTCGTTGCCCAGCGGGCTGTCGAGGCGCGGGATCTGTTTCTCGATCAGCCGCTCGACATCGTCGAGGTTCTTTTCGTCCTGGGGCACGCAGATCATGATCGCCTTGCCCTCGCGCCCCGCGCGGCCGGTCCGGCCGATGCGGTGGACGTAATCCTCGGCGTGGCTGGGCACGTCGAAGTTGAACACGTGGCTCACGGCGGGCACGTCGAGTCCCCGGGCGGCCACGTCCGACGCGACGAGGAAGCGCAGGTCGCCCGCGCGGAAGCCGTCGAGCGTGCGGGTGCGCTGCGACTGGTCCAGGTCGCCATGGATGGGCGCCGCGTCGTAGCCGTATTTCTTGAGGCTCTTGGCCACCACGTCCACGTCCATCTTGCGGTTGCAGAAGATGATCGCGTTCGAGCAGGCGTCGCCTTCCTTGTCGATCAGCGTGCGCAGCAGCTTGCGCTTCTCGCTGGGCTGGCGATCCTTGCGCGAGCCCTTGAACATCACCACGCCCTGTTCGATCGTCTCGGACGCGGTGGCCTGGCGGGCGACCTCGACGCGTTCGGGGTTCGACAGGAAGGTGTTGGTGATCCGCTCGATCTCGGGCGCCATGGTGGCCGAGAAGAACAGCGTCTGCCGGGTGAAGGGGACCAGGCTGAAGATCCGCTCGATATCGGGGATGAACCCCATGTCGAGCATCCGGTCGGCCTCGTCCACCACCATGATCTTGACGTCGGTGAGCAGGAGCTTGCCCCGCTCGAAATGGTCGAGCAGGCGGCCCGGCGTCGCGATGAGCACATCGACGCCCTTGTCGATCAGCACGTCCTGTTCCTTGAACGAGACACCGCCGATCAGCAGCGCCTTGGTCAGGCGCACGTGCTTGGCGTAGGTGTCGAAGTTCTCGGCCACCTGGGCGGCCAGTTCGCGGGTCGGTGCCAGCACCAGGCTGCGCGGCATGCGCGCCTTGGCGCGGCCGCGGGCGAGCTGGGTGATCATCGGCAGGGTGAAGGACGCGGTCTTGCCGGTGCCGGTCTGGGCGATGCCCAGCACGTCGCGTCCCTCCAGCGCGGCGGGAATCGCCCCGGCCTGGATGGGGGTCGGCGTGGTGTAGCCGGCTTCTTCGATGGCTTTCTGGACCTTGGGGCCCAGCTTCAGGTCGCTGAATTTCGTCATGTGTGTCCGAACGTCGAGGCGGCCCGTGCCGCCTTTGCATGTTGGGACGATGAAAAACGGCCGTCCCGTCGAATAGGCGCACGCGCATCGCCGCCCGGCGCCTGACTACTGGCTTGACGGCCCGTCGTCAATCGGCGGGTGGTTTCCCGCGCCCGGCCGTCAGAGCGCCGCCACAATCGCCCAGCCCACCGGGGCGAGCGTCGCGAAGCCCAGAAGCAGGATCGCGCCGTTGCCCATGGTCAGGCCCAGCCCGAACAGGAAGCAGGGCACCGCCAGCATGGCGGGCAGCCCCGGCACGAAGCCAACCAGCACCATGATCACGCCGCCCAACGCCGTGGCCGTGCCGACGGCCGCCAGGACGACCCGTGCCCGGGCCAGCCCCCGCAGCCGGCCGGACAGGGTGTCGTCGATCCAGTTGGCCACGGGGGACGCCTTGTTCACCGCGCTCGACAGGGCGGATTTCGGGATCTCGCGCCGTCCCAGCATATCCGGCACGCGCAAGCCGCGCCGGCCGCGCAGTAGCTGCACGCCCAGGATCACCAGCGTCGCGCCCACCAGGGCCGGAACGCCCGGCACCATTCCCACCGGCAGAAGCAGGAATGCGCTGATCGTCAGGAGGAGCGGGCCGAATCCCCGCGCCTGCAGGGTTTCGAGCAGCACGTCGAACCGCACGCCGCCGTCGCCGTCCGACAACTCGCCCAGCCGGGCGAGCAGGGACTGCACTCGGTGGTTTTCGCCCGGCTCGGATTCGGTCATGTGGCAAAAACGCGCAGGCGCCCCGGCGCGTTCCGATTGCCTAGACCATCATCTCTTTTGTCGCGGTCAGGTTGATGTCGGGATAGTCCCGCGCCACACGGTCGATGTCCCATTGCAGGCGCGTTAGGTAGACGAGGTCGCCGTCATTGTCGTGGGCGATGTGCTGCTTGTTGGCCTGCACGAATTTGTCCACCGCCGCGTCCGTGCCCGACACCCAGCGGGCCGAGGTGAACTGCGAGCCCTCGAAGCGGACGGGCAGGCCGTATTCCAGCTCGATCCGGCTGGCCAGGACCTCGAACTGGAGCGCGCCGACCACGCCCACGATGAACCCCGCGCCCATCATCGGCTTGAACACCTTGGCGGCGCCTTCCTCGGCGAACTGGCTCAGGGCCTTGTCCAGGTGCTTGGCCTTCATCGGGTCGCCCGCGCGGCAGTTCTGCAGAAGCTCGGGCGCGAACGAGGGGATGCCGCTGACGCGCAGCGCCTCGCCTTCGGTCAGCGTGTCGCCGATGCGCAGCTGCCCGTGGTTCGGGATGCCCATGATGTCGCCGGCCCAGGCCTCTTCGGCCAGCTCACGGTCGGAGGCCAGGAACAGCACGGGGTTCGAGATCGCCATGGGCTTCTTCGAGCGCACATGGGTCAGCTTCATGCCGCGCTTGAAATGCCCCGACGCCATGCGGACGAAGGCCACGCGGTCGCGGTGCTTGGGGTCCATGTTGGCCTGCACCTTGAAGACGAAGCCGGTGACCTTGTCCTCGTCGGGGCTGATCTGGCGCGGCTCGGCCTTCTGCGGCTGGGGCTGGGGGCCGAAATCGCCGATCCCGGTCATCAGCTCCTTCACGCCGAAGCTGTTGATGGCGCTGCCGAACCAGATCGGCGTGAGCGTCCCGTCCAGAAGCGCCTGCTGGTCGAAGGCCGGAAGCAGCTCGCGCGCCATCTCGACCTCTTCGCGCAGCTGTTCCAGCAGGGCGGGGGGCACGTGATCGGCCATCTTCGGGTCGTCGAGGCCCTGCAGCCGGATGGTCTCGGCTACCTTGTTGCGGTCGGCCCGGTCCATGAGTTCCAGCCGGTCGTTCAGGATGTCGTAGCAGCCCAGGAAATCGCGGCCCTGGCCGATGGGCCAGCTGGCCGGCGTCACGTCGATGGCCAGGTTTTCCTGGATCTCGTCGATGATCTCGAACGTGTCGCGCGCCTCGCGGTCCATCTTGTTGCAGAAGGTCAGGATCGGCAGGTCGCGCAGGCGGCAGACCTCGAACAGCTTCTGGGTCTGGCTCTCCACGCCCTTGGCGCCGTCGATCACCATCACCGCCGCGTCCACCGCGGTGAGCGTGCGATAGGTGTCTTCCGAGAAGTCGCTGTGGCCGGGCGTGTCCACCAGGTTGAAGCGGTAGGTGCCGAAATCGAAGGACATGGCCGAGGCCGAGACCGAGATGCCCCGGTCCTTTTCCATCTGCATGAAGTCCGAGCGCGTGCGCCGCGCCTCGCCCTTGGCGCGGACCTGTCCGGCCATCTGGATGGCGCCGCCATACAGCAGGAACTTCTCGGTCAGCGTGGTCTTGCCCGCGTCCGGGTGGCTGATGATGGCAAAGGTCCTGCGCCGCGCGATCTCGGGCGGCAGGGGGGCGGCATTGTGCGAACGATCCAACATGGGCTGCGATATAGGCCGCGCGGGATTGGCACGCAATCGGGCGCGTTTCGTGGTATGCTGAACCCACCTGACGGGGAGGTGGACTCATGGAACTGATGGCAGTTGCGAAACAGCTGGTCGAGCGGGTGCGCGATGGCGACGGCACCCGGCTGCTGGACGAGATCTACGACGAGGATGCGCGCTCGATCGAGGCCTGGAGCCCCGAGGGGCAGGACCGGGAGACGCGCGGGCTGGACGCGCTGCGCGGCAAGCATGCCTGGTGGGACGAGCACATGGAGACCCACGCGATGGAGGTCGAGGGGCCGTTTCCCCACGGCCATGACAAGTTCGCGGTGATCTACCAGGTGGACGCCACCGACCGGTCGAATGATCAGCGCTTCCAGATGCGCGAGGTCGCCGTCTACACGGTCGCGGACGGCAAGATCACGCGGGAAGAGTTCTTCTACGACAGGCCCGGCTGATCAGAAGCGCAGCGTCATCGTGCGACGCCCGGACGGGCAGCAGCGCGGGTCGCCGTCCTGCAGCACGTACAGTTCCAGCAGCAGCCCTTCGGGCGCGGGGGTGACCGACGCGATGCCGCCGGTCAGGTCGAATTCGGCCGCGCGCACGAAGCCGTCGTCGCGGGCGACATAGGCGTAGTAGCCCAGGCTCACCGCGTTGCCGCCGGGAAAGGGATACGCCGCCTGCACCAGGTAATCGCCCGCCCCGTCCTGGTCGAAATCCCACGCCCACGCCTTCACGGTGTCCAGGGTCCTGCCCTCTGCCAGGTCGGCGCGGATCGCGGGCGGGGCCTCCACGCTCGGCAGGGATTGGGCGGCAACCGGTCCGGCGGCCACGAGCGCCAGTGCAAGGGCGCGGATCAGCACGCCGAGGCGCGCCGCAGGGTGTCGACGGAAATCGGGGTGCGGGTGCCGTGCTCGTCCAGCTCGGCCGCGGGGGGCAGACCTTCGCCGGCATGCGATGCCACGGCCTCGGGCAGGGCGTTGCGGGTGCGGGTGTCGACCAGCAGCGTCTCGGCGGCGATGCCCTCGGCATAGATGATCTCGTGCCGGTCGAAGAGCAGCTGGTAATACTCGACGAACCCGCCATCGGTGCGGGTCACGGTGTCGCCATTGACCAGGTATTTCGCCTTCACCAGCACCTCGGCCCGGCCGACGCCCGCGCGGTCCTGGCGCTGGTAGACGAATAGGCGGTGGTTGGGGCTGACGATCAGGTCGTTCTCGTTGTGCAGAACGCCCTTGGCGATGCGGATCGGGGCGAAGGCGCCGATGGCCCGCACGGTGCGTGTGCCGACCCAGCGCACCTGCTGCACGCCGTGGTCGCGGGTCAGGACCGGATCGCCCACGCGCAGCTTCTCGATGGGAACCTGGCGTCCGTTGGCCATGGTGATGTGGGTGCCGCGGGTGAAGGACACGCAGGCGGCCTCGGCAAAGCGGGCGGCGGCCGCGTCGCGGTCGACGGTGACCAGCGTGTAGTCGCGGCGCGACGCCAATGGGGCCAGCGGGAACAGGTAGACCTGCGCGATGGTGCAGCGGTCGCGGTTCAGCTCGACAATGACCAGCGTTTCGACCGCGGTACCGTCGGTGGACATGAACGTGGCCAGGCAGTCCAGGTGCAGATCCGCCCCGACCAGCCCCGCCTCGGTGCCCGGTGCCACGACCATCTGGCCCGGACGGTGCGAGACCGACAGGCGCACCGGCTCGGCCCCGCGCATCAGGGCATAGGTGTCGCCCAGGATCAGGTCGTCGGCCACCGAAAGCGGGTCGCCCAGGTTGGCGCCGTCCACCGCGATGAACGACTGGGCGGGATAGATGACTAGGCTTTGCGCCGGATCCTGTTCGATCGCGGAAAGAAGGGTCATGTGGAAACTCGTACTAGCAAGGCCCCGTTGCCCGCCGCGCAGCCCTGCGGCGACGGAAGTTCGGAGCCTGCCAACGCTACCCGATTTCGGCCCGTGCGACAATCGCGACGGGTCGGCGGGGTCATTTGGACGCGCGACCGGTTCGGCCTGGTAAACGAGGGAGCGTTTGCGCGCAGACTGTTTCGATACCGGACACGCTCGTCCGGGTCTTTTGCAGTGGGCGGCACGCGGGCGCGGTGCTAAGTCACGGCCCGACACAATCGGGAAGGAGACACGGCATGGATCTGGGAATTTCGGGCAAGCGCGCGCTGGTCACGGCGTCGTCCAAGGGGCTTGGGCTGGGCTGCGCCGAGGCGCTGGCCGAAGCGGGCTGCAACCTCGTGATGAACGCGCGCGGGGCCGAGGCGCTCGAGGCCGCGGCGGCACGCATCCGCGAGCGCTGGGGCGTCGAGGTCACCACCGTGGCCTGCGATGTCACCACGGCCGAAGGGCAGAAGCAGGTGCTGGACTCCGCGGGGCAGCCCGACATCCTGGTCACCAACGCCGGCGGCCCGCCCCCGGGCATGTGGACCGACTGGGACCGCGACGACTTCATCGCGGCGCTGGACGCCAACATGCTGACGCCCATCGCGCTGATGAAGGCCTGCGTGCCCGCAATGATGGAGCGGGGCTGGGGCCGCGTCGTCAACATCACCTCGGTCTCGGTCAAGGCACCCGTGCCGGTTCTGGGCCTGTCGAACAGCGCGCGCGCCGGCCTGACGGGATATGTCGCCGGCACTTCGCGCCAGGTGGCGGGCAAGGGCGTGACGATCAACAACCTCTTGCCCGGCATCCACGCGACCGACCGCGCCGATGCGCTGGACAAGGGCGTGGTCGAGAAGGAGGGCATCAGCTTCGACGAGGCGCGCGCGAACCGGCAGGCGACGATCCCAGCCGGTCGCTATGGCACGCCCGAGGAGTTCGGGCAGGCCTGTGCCTTCCTGTGCTCGGTCCATGCCGGGTTCATCGTCGGGCAGAACGTTCTGCTGGACGGCGGCGCGACCAACCTGTCCATGTGATCGTCTTGATGGCGCGGGGCCGGGCTGCTAGCTGCACCTGACGAAACTTGTCGGACATCGCGATGCCGCTTACGACTCTCCGCCTTCAGGTCGACGACCTGTGCTGCTCCTTCGACGGCCGGCAGGTGGTGAGCGATGTCACCCTGTCGGTTGCCGAAGGCCAGGTCATGTGCCTGCTGGGGCCGTCCGGCTGCGGCAAGTCCACCACCCTGCGGGCCATCGCCGGGGTCGAGATCCCCGACAGCGGGACGATCCGCATCGACGGCGCCCCGGTCTTCGGCCCCGAGGGCAGCGTGCCGCCCGAGCATCGCGGCGTCGGCTTGATCTTCCAGGATTTCGCCCTGTTCCCCCACCTGTCGGTGGCCGACAACGTGGCCTTCGGTCTGAAGGGCCGCAAGAAGGACAAGCGCGCCCGGGCCCATGCCCTGCTGGAGCGGGTCCATCTCGAGCGCTATCTCGACAGCTATCCGCACGAGCTGTCGGGCGGCGAACAGCAGCGGGTCGCTCTGGCCCGGGCCATCGCGCCGAAGCCCCGCGTCATGCTGATGGACGAGCCTTTCTCGGGCCTCGACAACCGGCTGCGCGACGGCATTCGGGACGAGACGCTGGCCCTGTTGAAGGAGGAAGGCACCGCCGTCCTGCTGGTCACGCACGAGCCGGAAGAGGCGATGCGCATGGCCGACGAGATCGCGCTGATGCGCGATGGGCGGATCGTGCAGCGCGGTGCGCCCTACAACGTCTACAACGCGCCGGCGGACCGGGCCGCCGCCGCCTTCTTCAGCGATATCAACGTGATCGAGGGCGAAGTTAACGGGGCGCTGACCGATACGCCCTTCGGCCAGTTCCTCGCCCCGGGCCAGCCCGACGGCACCAAGGTCGACATCGCCATTCGCCCCCAGCACGTGCGCATCGACTTCGATCGGGACGGTCGCGGGCCGAATCCCACGCCGCAGGACGGTACGCCCGCCCGAGCGGTGGTCGTGCGGTCGCGTTTCATCGGTAACGAAAGCCTTGTTGAATTCAGGCTGGACGCGACGGGCGGCAAGATGATCGCCACGGTGCCCTCGGTCTTCCTGCCCAAGCCGGGTACGCCGCTGTGGCTGATGATCCGCCGCGACCGCTGCTTCGTCTTCCCCCGCGCATGAGCAACGGCGTGCTGCTGCAGCGCCTTCCCGACGACGCGGTGGCCCATCCTTTGCCGGGGACGCGACCGATCGATCCCGACGACTGGCTGCGTGTGGATGAGGCCTATGCCGCGCAGATGGCCTTGCGCGACTCGTTGCTCGATGACCGCCCGCACCTGGTGCGCGACGTGCTGCCAGACGGCCGCGCAGCGGCGCGGGAGGCCTTGGCGCTGGTCGTGGACCACCTGTCGCGGCGGTCGGATTTCGAGGTCACGCAGGACACGGTCCGACGGCCCGACGGCAGGCGCGTTTCGCTGAACGACGACAATCCGCTGGGCACCATCGGCCGGTTGGTGCAGGAGGATCTGTGCATTCTTGCGCCATCGCCCGAGGGTCACCGCCTCGTCGGGGCGGTCCTGTGTTTTCCGTCGGCCTGGACGTTGGCGCAGAAGATGGGCCGCACGCTGGACGCCTTGCACGGCCCCGTGCCGGACTATCAAGGCGATGTCGCGCGGCGCGTTCAGCGGTTGTTCGACGGGGTACGGCCAGACCGGCCGCTGGTCCGGCACAATCTCCTGCATCACGACAGCGACGCGCTGTTCAATCCGCGGCTGGAATTCTCGCAAACACCGCGCGGGCCGGGCGACTCGCGGTTCAAGCGGGTCGAGCGGCAGGTGATCCTGCGGCTGCCCGAAACGGGACTGGTGGGCTTTTCGATCCACACCTACCTGGTCGCCGCGGCCGGGGGCTAGCGGGGCCGCAAAGGCAGCTGTCAGTGCAGGAGTGCGCCGCGCATGGGTTCGGGGCTGATCCGGCCCGAGACGGGCAGGCGGCGGGGGATGTCCTGCAGGACAGCCCAGGTGAATTGCGTGGGACGCAGCACCTGGCTGGTGGGTTTCCACAGGATCGAAGCTGCGGACAGACGCATGCTGATCCGCCGCGCCAGTTCGTAGCAGAGTTGCCGCGCCACCAGGCCTTCGACGGTCTCGGCGGCCCGGACGGCGATAGCCACTTCCGATCCCTTGCCGAAAGCCGACGACTGAAGCTCGATGATGCCGTGATCCGTCTCGATCCGCATGCTCTCACCATCGAAGCCCAGATCCTGCGACAGGATGCATACGTCGGCCTGACGAAGGCACCAGCATACGGGGCCCGAGATCGCGTAGAAATCGGGAGCCTTGCCGGGACCGAACCGGACTTTGGCCGTAATGACCTTTGGCTCGCGTGTCATTGTTTCCTCACTCGTAGTTCAAATGCCGATGGAGAAACACTGTTGGCCGATCACGGCGCGAAAAGGGCGGACGAGAGGTAAATACCGTCAAAAAACAAGATGGCTCAATCCGGCTTCGCGAAGCCGTGATGCCGTGATGCAGACCGTGTCACTCGGCCAATATCGCATCATACTATCGAATTATCGGCTGGATGCCACTGCTAAGCCGGATTTCCTACGAAAAAGGGGCGCCGACGAACGGCGCCCCTTCGATATGCTCGGCTGAGACCGGGGTCAGCAGCTGTAATACATCTTGAATTCCATCGGGTGCGGGCAGTGCTCGTAGGCGTAGATCTCTTCCCACTTCAGATCCATGTAGCCCTGGATCTGATCCTTGGTGAAGACGTCGCCCGCGGTCAGGAAGTCCATGTCCTTCTCCAGTTCGTCCAGCGCTTCGCGCAGCGACGAGCAGACGGTCGGGATCTCGGCCAGCTCCTCGGGGGGCAGATCGTAGAGATCCTTGTCCATGGCTTCGCCCGGGTGGATCTTGTTCTTGATCCCGTCGATGCCGGCCATCAGCAGGGCGGCGAAGCACAGGTAGGGGTTCGCCGACGGATCGGGGAAACGGGCCTCGACGCGCTTGGCCTTGGGGCTTTCGGCCCACGGGATCCGGACGCAGCCCGAGCGGTTGCGGGCCGAGTAGGCGCGCAGCACGGGTGCCTCGAAACCGGGGATCAGGCGCTTGTAGCTGTTGGTCGACGGATTGGTGAAAGCGTTCAGCGCCTTCGCGTGCTTCAGGATGCCGCCGATGAAATACAGCGCCTCGTCGCTCAGGTCGGCGTACTTGTCACCGGCGAAGAGCGGCTTGCCGTCCTTCCAGATCGACATGTTCACGTGCATGCCGGTGCCGTTGTCGCCCGAGATGGGCTTGGGCATGAAGGTTGCCGACTTGCCATAGGCGTCGGCCACGTTGTGGATGACGTACTTGTACTTCTGCAGGTTGTCGGCCTGTTCGACCATGGTGCCGAAGATCAGCCCCAGCTCGTGCTGGCACGAAGCGACCTCGTGGTGGTGCTTGTCCACCTTCATGCCGATCCGCTTCATGGTCGACAGCATCTCCGAGCGCAGGTCCTGCGCGTCGTCGACGGGGTTCACCGGGAAGTAACCGCCCTTGATGCCGGGGCGGTGGCCCATGTTGCCCATCTCGAAGTCCGCGTCGCTGTTCCACGCGCCGTCCTGGGCGTCGACCTCGTAGCTGACCTTGTTCATGGCCACCGAGTACTTGACGTTGTCGAACAGGAAGAACTCGGCCTCGGGGCCGAAATAGGCGGTGTCGCCGATGCCGGACGAACGCAGGTATTCCTCGGCGTTGCGCGCGGTGCCGCGGGGGTCGCGGTCATAGCGTTCGCCGGTATCGGGCTCGACCACGGTGCAGTGCACGCAGATGGTCTTCTCCGCGTAGAACGGATCCATGTAGGCCGATCCCGCGTCGGGCATCAGTTTCATGTCTGACTGCTCGATGGATTTCCAGCCGGCGATGGACGAGCCGTCGAACATGAAGCCGTCTTCGAGGAAGTCCTCGTCGACCTCGTGCGACATCACCGTAACGTGCTGCAACTTGCCTCGCGGGTCGGTGAAGCGGATGTCGACATATTCGATCTCTTCGTCCTTGATCTTCTGGACGAGTTCCTTGTTGTTCATGGAATACCCTCTTTCCCTGATTGGACTGGTCTTGTCGGACGCGCGGCCGGTTACAGCGCGTCGTGCCCGGTTTCACCTGTGCGGATCCGGATGGCCTGCTCCACCGGGCTCACGAAGATCTTGCCGTCGCCGATCTTGTCGGTCTTGGCGGCCGAGATGATCGCCTCGACGGCGCTGTCGACCTGGCCTTCCTCGAGCACGACCTCGATTTTCACCTTCGGCAGGAAATCGACGACATATTCGGCCCCGCGATAGAGCTCGGTATGGCCCTTCTGGCGGCCAAAACCCTTCACTTCCAGCACGCTGAGGCCCTGGACGCCCACTTCCTGCAGCGCCTCCTTCACCTCGTCGAGCTTGAAGGGCTTGATGATCGCCTCGATCTTTTTCATGGGCCGATTCCTCCGGTTCCGCGTCACTTGGGGTCAGACCACTTCCCGCGCCGGGCCTCAATTGGATAGGCTGGGGGCAAGGGCGGTCGCTGGGGGTCATTCCTAGGGCGTGCTGAAATTATATGCAATGTGGCTTACGGCTGTGCAGTTTGTGAAGGGGTATCGATGGAGCGTTTGCTGACTGCCGCAGAAATGCGCGAAACCGAGAAAGCTGCCATGGAAAGCGGCGAAACCTCGGGGCGCCACTTGATGGAGCGGGCGGGCGAAGGGGCCGTGGCCGCTATCCTGTCGGAGTGGCCGGATCTGGCGGGCGGACCGCACCGCGCCGCCGTCTTGTGCGGCCCCGGAAACAACGGGGGCGACGGGTTCGTGGTGGCGCGCCTGCTGGCGGACCGCGGCTGGACGGTCGAGGTCTATCTTTACGGTGACCCCGATCGCGTCGCCGGCGATGCGCGCGCGAACCTCGAAGCCTGGACGGCCCGGCATCCGCTTCAGCCAATGGAGCAGGCAGCCGGCGCAACGCCGCCCGACCTGCTGATCGACGCCATGTTCGGCATCGGCGTGTCGCGTCCGATCCCCGACCTTTGCATGCAGGCCTGGCACGCGCTTGCCGCATCGGACGCGCCCTCAGGGCCGCCGGGGCGCACCGTCGCGTTGGACTGCCCGTCGGGCTTCGACGTGGATCGCGGCGGCTACTTCCTGCCCGAGCCCGAGGGGAATGATCCCGCCGCATGGCGGCTGCTTCCGGACCTGTGCGTCACCTTCCACGCGGCGAAGCAGGGCTTGTTCCTCGACGAAGCCGCCCGCCGCCCCCCGCGCGTCGTAGCTATCGGGTTGGCCGAGCACGCCGCCGCGACCGGCGCCGCCACCCGTCTGCTGTCCGGTGACGCCGCCGAGCAACGCGCGTGGTACCGCCGTGTCACGGGCGGCGACGAGCACCTCCATAAGTACGACCGGGGCCATGCGCTGGTCCTGGGCGGCGGGCCGGGAAAGGGCGGCGCCGCGCGCATGGCGGCCCGGGCGGCGCTGCGGGCGGGCGCCGGGTTGGTCACCGTCGCCGTGCCCCGGGACGCACTGCCCGAGAACGCGGCGCAGCTGAACGCGATCATGCTGTCTGCGATGGACACGCCCGACGACCTGGACCGCCTTCTGGAGGACGGGCGCCTTTCGGCCGTTTGCCTCGGTCCGGGGCTCGGGGTGGGGGCGCGCACCCGTGAGCTGGTCCGGTCCGCGCTGGACGGCGACCGGCGGGTGGTGCTGGATGCCGACGCATTGACCAGCTTCCGCGAGGCGCCGGAAACGCTATTCGAGATGCTGAACGGCGATTGCGTGCTGACCCCGCACGAGGGCGAATTCGCCCGCCTCTTTCCCGACCTCGCCGAACGGGGGCGCAGCCTGTCCAAGATCGACGCGGCCCGGCAGGCCGCCGCACGCTGCGGCGCGGTGGTCCTTCTGAAGGGGGCCGCGACGGTCATTGCCGATCCGGAGGGGACGGTCGGCGTTCACGCCGCGCTTTACGACCGCAGGGTGCCGCAGCTGGCGACGGCAGGGGCAGGGGACGTGCTGGCCGGGTTCATCACCGGGCTTTGCGCCGCGCCGGGCCGTGACACGCGCGCCGTGACCGAGCTGGCCGCCTGGCTGCACGCCGAATCCGCACGCACCTTCGGCCCCGGTCTCATCGCCGAGGATCTGCCGGATGAGCTTCCGAAGGTGCTGGCCGCGCTCGGTGCTTGAAGGGCCAGCCAGCATGGGCGCAACCAGAGCGCCGTAGCGCGGCGTTGCCGGTCCGGAAGCACTGACGACGTGACGCCAGCCCTCTGCGCATCACTTGCTCATGTGGAACGACGAAGCGGCTGCGCCCGCCCGGCCGCGTGTCAGTCCTTCAACGGAGACACCCGGGCCAGGCTGCGAACCTTCTCAAGCGCCGCGCCCGAATCGATACTTTCGCGCGCCATCTCGACGCCCGCTGCCAGGTCGTCCGCACGCCCGGCCACCACCAGCGCCGCCGCCGCGTTCAGCAGCACGGCGTCGCGATAGGCGCCGGTCGCGCCCTCCAGCAGCGCGCGGAAGGCGCGGCCGTTCTCGTCCGGGGTGCCGCCCACGATGGCCTCGAACGGATGCACGGGCAGTCCCGCATCCTCGGGCGCGATCTCGTGCTCGGTCACCGCGCCGTCCTCGAGTTTCAGAACCGTGCTGGGTGCCGCGATCGAGATCTCGTCGGTGCCGTCGCCGCCATGGACCAGCCAGGCGCGCGTGCTGCCCAGCGCGCCCAGCGTCTCGGCCATGGGCCGCAGGACCTCGCGCGAGAACGCGCCGGTCAGCTGGTATTTCACACCCGCGGGGTTCGTCAGCGGGCCGAGAATGTTGAAGATCGTGCGCGTCCCCAGCTCGGACCGGGTGGGCATCACGTGGGCCACGGCGGGGTGATGCATGGGCGCCATCATGAAGCCAATGCCGACCTCGTTCAGCGCGCGCTCGACCGTTTCGGGGCCGACCATCACGTCGATGCCCATCTGCGCGATCGCATCCGCGGCGCCGGATTTCGAGCTGAGGTTGCGGTTGCCGTGCTTGGCCACCGGAACGCCCGCGCCCGCGACCACGAAAGCCGTGGCGGTCGAGATGTTCAGCGTGCCCTTGCCGTCGCCGCCGGTGCCGACGATGTCCATGGCGCCCTCGGGCGCGCGCACGGCGCGGCATCGCGCGCGCATGGCGGCCGCGGCGGCGGCGTATTCGGCGACCGATTCTCCGCGCGTGCGCAGAGTCATCAGGAACCCGCCGATCTGGCTGGGCGTCGCTTCGCCGTCGAACAGCATCCCGAAGGCGGTCTCGGCCTCGGGGCCGGTCAGGGGGCGGTCGACGGCGGCGGCGATCAGGGGCTTCAGGTCATCGCTCATGCCGGGACCGCGCAGAGGTCCAGGAAGTTGCGCAGCATGGCGTGACCATGCTCGGACCGAATCGACTCGGGGTGAAATTGCACGCCATGGATGGGCAGCGACCGGTGCGCCAGCCCCATAATGGTGCCGTCGGCCAGCTCGGCCGTGACCTGCAAACTGTCGGGCAGCCCGTCGCGTTCGACCACCAGCGAATGATAGCGGGTCGCGCGCAGCGGGCTGGGAAGCCCCTTGAACACGGATGCCCCCGCATGGCGCATCTCGTCCACCTTGCCGTGCACGATGGCGCTGTGGCGGATCACCCGCCCGCCCATGGCCTGCCCGATGGCCTGGTGGCCCAGGCAGACACCCAGCAGCGGGGTGCCGCTGTCGGCGGCCGCCTGCACCATCTCGAGGCAGATGCCGGCCTGGTCGGGGTCGCAGGGGCCGGGCGACAGCACGATGCCGGCGGGTCGCTTGGACATGGCCTCCGCCGCGCTCAGCGTGTCGTTGCGCACGACCTCGACCTCGGCGCCGAGTTCGCCGAGGTAATGCACGAGGTTCCAGGTGAAGCTGTCGTAGTTGTCGATAAGCAGGAGCAAGCCGCCGGGCCTTTCGAGTGGAAACGGGGGGTGATCCCGTTGATCTGTCGCGATATACATGCGCAAAGGCGCGTCGAAGCGTCAAGCTGGGCCGACGACGGCGCCGCGTCAAGCGCTGGCCGGGCGGTCCGTTTTCAGGCGGGGCTGAGCGAAGGGCTCCGCGCCCCGAGGCATGTTACGGAGAAGCCCAGTTGAGCATGGCGTTGTTGAAAGGCGTTGCCACCGGCGCGGTCGTCTCGCTGAGCATTGTGGTCGTGGCGTCGCAGATGCTGAACCTGCAGACCCTGAGCACGACGCCGCCCGAGGCCGCGACGGCGCTGGACGATAGCGGCACTTTGCCCGGATCCGGCCCCGACACGCCTGTCGACGAGGCTGTGTCGCCCACTATCCCGGGTTCCTTCGACGCCGCGGACGCCACGGACGAGACGACGGCCGATCCGGCCAGCCCGGAGCCGCCCGCGTCGTCCGACACCGATCTCGCGGCCGACGGTCCCGGAGATGCGCCCGCCATGCCCGACACGAGCGGCGACGCGGCGGCGACCCTGCAGATGGGCGCGCCCGACACCGCCGCCGAAAACGCTGCGATCGACCGCGGTATGGCGGCCGATATTCCGCCCGCCGACACACCCGACAGTCGTCTTTCGGCCGCGCCCGAAGCCGATCCGATCCCTGCCGCTGTGCCGGCCGCGCCAGGGCCCACGTTGATCGTCGATCCTGACGTGACGCTGGCGGCGCCGGCGATCCCGGATGGTCCGGCCATTGCCTCGGCGCCCGATATCGCTGCCAAGATCGACATGTCGGCTCCCGCCGCGCCGGAGGCGGCAGACACGATCCAGTTGGCCGAAGCGCCCGATCCGCTGGGCCCGCGGCCCGCCGCGCCCTCCGGCGAAACGCCCGAAACGGGCGCCGAAGCCACCATCCCCGGGGATGCGGGCGGACCGGCCGAAGGCCCGGCGGGCGAGGCGCCGGCAGAGGGTCCCGTGGACGACGCCGTCGACACAGCGCCCGAGACCGAGATCGAGACGACCGAAAACGCGCCCTCCGATGCCCAACGCGATCCTGTCGTCGACGCGGCCGAAGATCCTTCGGCCGGCGGCGTGGCCGATCTCGCCCCCGAGGCGATGCCCGGGTCCGGCCGTGATACGGCTGGTGAGACGCCCGCGTCGGACGAAAACCCCGCCGGTGCGCCCGATGACGCCGCCGCCGACATCATGATCGCCCAGGACATGACGGGCGAGCTTGACCCGAACGCGGCCGCTTCTGATACGGGAACGGAAAATAACGCGCCGACCGGGCCATCGCAGGACGAGACGCCGCGCGGGGTCAGCGCCGCCGATGTGATCGACATGGACCAGATCGTCAGGTCCGATGAAGACACGTCCGGTCGGAACGAGCCCCCGGCCGGTGCGGGGATCGACGGAACCGATGAACTCGAGGCCGGCGTGCCCGAGCCCGACATGGACGACGACATCGCCACGTCTTTCCCGTCCGCAATGGCCGATAGTGAAGCGGCCCCGCCGTCCGCGCAGCCGGGTGGCGTGCGAGTGAACCGCCTGGTCCAAATCGAACCCGCGCCTGAACCCGAGCCCGCACCGGACGGTCAGGGGGGCGACGCCGACGGACCTGCGGGCGAGAGTGATGCATCGGGCGAAGCGGATGGCGACGACTCGGGTCTGGCGGGCTCGGGCCAGGGCTCGGATGCAACGGATGCCGCCGATTCTGATTCCGCCCCCGAGGCCCAGGACGACCCGTCGCTCAGCCCCGACGAACGGGTGGCTCTTGCCGAGTCCGAGGATCCGGCTGCCGGACCGACCGCACCGTCGTCCAACCTGATCGAGCGGCGGGCGCAGGGCTTCATGCCCGATTCCGGCGTTCCCGGCGCGGACCCCGGCGCTGAGTCGCCCGGCGCGCCGGTCGTGACTGCCAGTCCGCTCGAAATCGATCCGGACGCGCCGGTGGCCGAACTGACGGGCGACCCCATGACCGACTTCCGGCAACCCTTCGACAACCCTGAGGATCTCCCGGTAATGGCGGTGATCCTGCTGGATTATGGCGGGCCGATGATCGACGTGCCGGTCAACGCGACCATCGCGCTGGACCCGACCATGCCCGATGTCGCGGACCGCGCTGCCGCCTATTTCGCCATGGGCTTCGAGGTGGCGGTCATGCCCGACACCACCGGCGGCGGCTCGCCCGCAGAGATCAGCGAGGCATTGCGCGCCAGCCTGTCGGCCGTGCCCTTCAGCCTGGCCGTGGTCGAGGATCCGTCGCGCCCCATCGGCACCGCGACCGAAACGGTCGAGGTCATCCTTGACGGTTTGTCGGACAGTGGACACGGGCTGGTGACCTTGCCCGAAGGCCAGAACCGGGCGCAGCAGCTGGCGGCGCGGGCCGATGTGCCGGCGGGCCTGGTATTCCGCCAGATCGACAACCAGGGACAGGACCTGGCGGCGGTGAAACGCTTCCTCGACAACGCCGCCTTCCGCGCGCGGCAGGAGGAAACGGTCATCCTGCTGGGCCGCAACCGCCCCGAGACGACCGGAGCGATCCTGGAATGGCGCCTGGGCAATCGCGCCTCCGACGTCGAGCTTGCGCCTTTGTCGGCGGCTCTGGTCCCCACGGGTGACTGACGACGCGTCCTTATCAAGGCGCGGCTTGGTCGGGCTGGCCGCCTGCCTTGGCGCGAGCGTCATCTGGGGTCTATCGCCGCTTTACTACGCGGCGCTGGACCATGTTCCGGCCATCGACATCATCGCCCATCGCACCGTCTGGTCAGCGGTGCTCTTCGCCGCGATCCTGTCGGCCACGGGCCGGCTCGGGGCCTTGCGCCGGGTGATGACGGATCGCGGTGCAATGGTGCGGCTGACGCTGGCCGCCATCCTGATCTCGGTCAACTGGCTGGTCTTCGTGCTGGCGGTGCAGCGCGGGTCCGTAATCGAGGCCTCGTTGGGCTACTACATCTTCCCGCTCGTGGCCGTGGCGCTGGGCCGCGTGGCGTATGGCGAACGGCCCAGCCGATTGCAGTGGACGGCGGTGGCGCTGGCCTCGGCGGGGGTTCTGGTGCTGGGGGTGGGGCTGGGCGTCGCGCCTTGGATCAGCCTGCTGCTGGCGGGAAGTTTCGCGACCTACGGTACGTTGAAGCGCGGACTGGCCACCCACGCCACCGTCAGCGTGACGGTCGAGGTCGCATTGCTGGCACCCGTCGCGCTGGCCTGGATCGTGCTGCGGGACGGCGCCCATTTCGACGAGGGGCTACTAACTCGGGCGCTGCTGATCGGGACGGGGCCGCTGACCGCGCTGCCGCTGGTGCTGTTCGCCGTGGCCGCCCAGCGGCTTCATTTCGCGACGCTTGGGATCTTCTTCTACGTGAACCCGACCTTGCAGTTCCTGATTGGCGTCACCGTCTTCGCCCAGGCCTTCACCCCTTGGCACCAGGTGGCGTTCCCGCTGATCTGGACGGCGGTGAGCCTTTATTCCTGGTCGCTCTGGCGCAGTTCCAGGCGATCGCGCAGGGCGGCCATGGCGGCCTCGGCATCCGGCACAACCTGAACGAATCCCATCAGCGAATGGTCGGCGAAACCCTGTTCGACCACGTGGTCCATCAGCGTCACCAGCGGGTCCCAGAAGCCGTTCACATTGACCAGCACCACGGGCTTGGCATGCAGGCCCAGCTGGCGCCAGGTCAGCGCCTCGAAGAATTCGTCCAGCGATCCCGCGCCGCCGGGCAGCATGACCACCGCGTGGGCGTTCATGATCATCACCTTCTTGCGCTCGTGCATGGTCTCGGTGACGACGAAGCTGTCCAGGTCGCGCTTGCCGACTTCCATGTCCAGCAGGTGCGTCGGGATGACCCCCATGGTCGCGCCGCCCGCAGACTGCGCCGCGCGCGCGACCCGGCCCATCAGCCCCACATCGCCCGCGCCGTAGACCAGCCGCCAGCCGGCCGCCGCCAGCCCCCGGCCCAGCGCATCGGCCGCCGCGGCGAAGGCCGGGTCGGCCCCCTCGCGCGAGCCGCAATAGACACAGATCGACGGGGTGTCGGGGCTGGACATGGCAAACCTTGCAAATTGGCGTTTTTTGACGGCAGAACACGGCGTTGCTAGACTTGATGAGCCAGGCGGGCAAGGCCCGCTGTGCCGCCGATGCCGGGAGAAGTAGACTGATGACCGCCCAAGTGGTGCGATTGGCCGCCGTGGCCGTGTCGCTGAGCCTAGTTGGCTTGGTGGTCTTCGGGCCGGAAAGTGATTTGTCGCCTCGTCAGACGAGCGAGCCTCTCGACCCTTCCTCAAACGAATCCGCCACGCCCGAACCCGTGCAAACCGCAGACGCCGCCGGAGAGGACGCAGTCACCCCTTCGCGCGAGGCGGCAGCATCGGTCGGACAGGATGCAGCCACGACAGAGGGTGTTTCGATGCCCGGGACCGTTTCGTCCGACGCGCCCGGGCCGTCGGCGGAAGCGCCAGAGACCGATACGGTCGAAGCAGACACGGCCGACCTATCCGGGTCAGCGCCGGACGCGACTTCGAACGACCAGAACAGCGAGACCAGTGAATCGGCCCGGGCCATCAATGTGGACCTCTTCCGCGTCGAGCCCGATGGCAGCGGGATCCTGGCCGGATCGGGCCGCCCCGGAGCGCGGTTCGACCTGCTTCTGGACGGCCAAGTGGTGGGCGACGCCACGGCCGGGGACGATGGCGGGTTCGTCAGCTTCTTCACCTTGCCCGCCAGTGACGCGCCGCAGGTCCTGCGCCTGTCGGGCGAGGGGGCCAGCAGCGACAGCTTCATGATCCAGCCTCTGCGCGCGCCGTCCGCCGCGCCCGCGGTGGCCGATGCCAATGTCGACACGCCCGAGGACGCGCGGCCCGAGACGGCGGGCGCCGCCGCCCGCAGCCTGGATGCGCCGTCCTCGACCGGGGGCGATCCCGCGACGGCCCTCGATGCGGGAACGACCGATGTCGTCGCCGGGCTGACGCCGGATGTGGCCACACCCGCCGTGCCGCCGCTGGCGACAGGCGACGCCGGGGCCCTCGCGAACGACCCGTCCGAAACTGCCGCAACGGAATCGGGCGGGCCGGCGGGAACGCCGCCGCCCCCGTCAGTGCCGGCGGCCGCCCAGCCCGCCCCGGGCCCCGATGCGCCCAGCGTGGCCGTGGACACTTTGCCCGATGCGCCCGAGGCAAGCGCACCGCCGGTCCAGACCGGCCCCGTAGCCACGGCGACTGCGCCCGGTGATGCCGCGCCCCCCGCCGCGCCGCGGGTGATCCGGGCGGGGCGCGACGGCGTAGCGGTCGTGCAGGACGGTGACACGGCCCGGCCCGAGGCGCTGAGCGATCTGAGCATCGACACCATCACCTATGCCGATGGCGGCGCGGTGCGGCTGGGCGGGCGCGGGAATGCCGGGGGGCAGGTGCGCGTCTACGTGGACAACGCCCCGGTCGAACTGGCCACCACCGCGCCCGACGGTCAGTGGCGGGCGGACCTGCCCCGGCTGGATCCCCGCGTCTATACCCTGCGCGTGGATCAGATCGACGCCGACGGGCGCGTGACCTCGCGCGCCGAGACGCCATTCCGCCCCGAAACCCAGAGCGCGCTGGCGCGGCTCGAACGAGATGCCGACGGCAACGAGGTGGCGCTGGTGACGGTGCAGCCGGGCTTCACGCTCTGGCGGATCGCGGACGAGAACTACGGCGACGGTTTCGCCTACGTCCGGGTGTTCGATGCGAATTCGGACAAGATCCGCGATCCCGACCTGATCTATCCCGGGCAGGTCTTCACCGTTCCCCAGTGATCCGGGCCGCGCTTGTCAGGCGCGGGCCAGCGCGGTCTCGAGGTCCCCGTAGCCGGTCCGGCGCCGCTCGAACGCCAGGCCCAGCCTGCGCGCCGCGTCCTCGGCGCGCGCCGTGAGCGTCGCATCGTCGGTCTGCGCCAGGTAGACCAGCGTGGTGTAGTGGCCGAAATAGGCATCGCGCAGCTGCGGATGCCGGTCGAGCCCGAGGGGCCTGGTCACGAAGGCGTCGAACTGCCGGGCGAGGAAATCGGTCAGGTAGAAGCACGTCATGTCGTCCTCGCCGCGCGCGGCGAAGCGGTCGAGCCCGTCGAAGAAGGCGTAGCAATGGGGGCCCGCGATCATCTCGACGCCCAGCCGCGCGCAGGTCGCGGCCAGCGCGCCGCCGGTCCCGCAATCGGCATAGGCCACGAAGATCCGGTCATAGCGGTCGCGGTGTTGCGCCACCGCCCCGGCCACCGCGTCCGGAATGCGGTCCGGCGTGTTGTGCAGGATGGCGGGCAGGCAGGCCAGATCCATGTGGCTCCAGCCGTTCAGGCGGATCAGCGCCGTGATTTCGTGTGCCAGCGCCCCGCAGGCGAGGATCAGGATCCGTCCGTCTCCGCTGGGCGCTGTGCCGCCATGGGTCAGCGTATCGACTGGCGGGAGCGTATCAGCCAAGGCGCACGGCCGTCCCGTAGGCAAGGACCTCGGACGCGCGTTCGGCGATCTGCGACGTCTCGAACCGCGCGCCGACGATGGCGTCGGCCCCCAGCGCCCGCGCCTCGGCCACCATGCGGTCATGGGCCTGTTCGCGCGCGCCGGCCAGCAGCTGCGCGTATTCCCGAACCTCGCCGCCCACGAGGTTGCGCAGGCTGGCGACGATGTCGCTGCCCACGTGCTTGGCGCGCACGGTCGATCCGCGCACGAGGCCCAGCGTTTCGGTGATCTGCCGGCCCGCGACCGTTTCGGTGGTGGTGATGAGCATGACGCGGCCCTCTCAGCGCGGGGTCTGGTCGTAATGGTCGTCCTCGTGCGAGGACAGACGCTGGGCGATCACCCGCCAGACGACGTAGAGAACAAGGGCGGCGGGGATCAACAGGGTCAGCGCCAGCGGCGCATGCAGCCCGGCCACGATCATGCTGCCCAGCCAGATGGTCAGACCGGCGGCGAAAACCACGATCACGAGGATCAGGACGAACTTGTCGAGCGGCATGGCGCACCTCCTGTCCCAGATATAGGGGCCGTCGATGCGCCGCGGAAGATCAGTCCGCCGCGTTGGCGCCGTGCCCTTTCAGAATCATGCGCACCAGCAGCGCGGCCAGCAGGGCGACGGGCATCATGGCCGCCAGCCCGGGCGCGCTCAGCGCATCGGCCGAGAGGGCGACGGCGGTGCGCAGCGAGGCGAGGAAGAACACGGTGGGAAGGGCGACGAGGGACAGCAGGACAACATTGATCTTGCGGTGCATTCGAAAGGGCTCCGGTTGTGTCGCCCTCAGAGTTAAGATGCGTCATGGCGAAAAAGCGGCGCCAATTGGCGCTCATTCGGGAATTGTCGCGACCGTCCCGGGTCGCCCACCGGAAGCAGCGTTCGCTTCCGGTGGGGTAGGGGATCAGGCGACGCCCTGGTTGTGGCGACGGGCGACCTGGGCCTTGGCCGTTTCCACGGCGACCGCGGCATCCCGGCAATAGGCATCGGCGCCGATGGCCTTGCCGAATTCCTCGTTCAGCGGCGCGCCGCCCACCAGCACGATATAATCGTCGCGGATGCCCTTCTCGACCATGCTGTCGATGACGACCTTCATGTAGGGCATCGTCGTGGTCAGCAGGGCGGACATGCCCAGGATGTCGGGCTGTTCGGTCTCCAGCGCTTCAAGATACTTCTCGACCGCGTTGTTGATGCCCAGGTCGACCACCTCGAACCCGGCGCCTTCCATCATCATGGCGACGAGGTTCTTGCCAATGTCGTGGATGTCGCCCTTCACGGTGCCGATCACCATCTTGCCCATGCGCGGGGCGCCCGTCTCGGCCAAGAGCGGCTTGAGGATGGACATGCCACCCTTCATGGCGCCCGCGGCCAGCAGGACCTCGGGCACGAAAAGGATGCCGTCTCGGAAGTCGTTGCCGACGATGGTCATGCCGCCCACCAGCGCCTTGGTCAGCACGTCGTAGGGCTGCCATCCGCGCTCGAGCAGGATGTTGACGCCTTCCTCGATCTCTTCTTTCAGGCCGTCATACAGGTCGTCGTGCATCTGCTGGACAAGTTCGTCATCGTCCAGTTCGCTCAGGATGATCTCTTCGTCGTCTGACATCTTGCACTCCTTCTAAAGGCGCGGCGTTTCAGTTCCGTATGGCGGAACCGGCCGCGGCCAGTTGGTGATTGGCGACATGGATTGTCGATTTGGCGACGTTAAGACACTGTTTCGTCGCCCGATCTGGCATATGTTCCTTTTTCGTTCTAGTCTGGCCGCATGTCTCGCCGCCCTCATACCGCTCCGCCGCGCCAGCGCACGCCCGGGCGCGGCACCGACAGCAACCCCGAAACCCGTTTCGACCGCTACGCGCGGGTGGCCGAGGATGACGGTTGGGCGGTCTCCGAGGATGAGGATCTGCCGACCCTTAGGACCGAGGTGCGGGACGAGTCGCCGCGCCGTGTCATCACGCGCAACACGTCGCCCGATATCGGCTTCGACCGGTCGATCAACCCGTATCGGGGCTGCGAACACGGCTGCGTCTACTGCTTCGCGCGGCCCAGCCACGGGTATCTCGGCATGTCGCCGGGGCTGGACTTCGAAACGCGGCTCATCGCCCGTCCCGACGCGCCCGCGCGGCTGGAGACCGAGCTGCGGCGGAAGGGCTACGCGCCCGCGACCATCGCCATGGGCACCAACACCGACCCCTACCAACCGATCGAGCGGGATCGCCGCATCATGCGCGGCATTCTCGAGGTGTTGCAGCGGTTTCGTCACCCGCTGAGCATCGCCACCAAGGGCAGCCTGGTCGAACGCGACGCGGACATCCTGTCCGAGATGTCGGGGCAGGGTCTGGCGCGGGTCGGTGTGTCGGTCACAACGCTGGACGCCGGGCTGGCCCGGACGCTGGAGCCGCGCGTGCCGTCGCCCGCGCGCCGGCTGAAAACGATCGAGCGTCTGGCCCGTGCCGGGGTCGAGGTGCGGGTCATGGCCTCGCCGCTGATCCCGGGCCTGACCGATCCCGAGCTCGAATCGATCCTGCAATCGGCGCGCGACGCGGGCGCGGTGGCCGCCTCGTGGATCATGCTGCGCCTGCCCTTCGAGGTGTCGGGCCTTTTCGAGGACTGGTTGGAGACCCACGCGCCGGGCCGCCGCGACAAGGTGCTGGCGCGCCTGCGCGAAATGCATGGCGGCAAGACCTACTCGGCCGAGTGGGGGCACCGTATGCGCGGCGAGGGGGTGCACGCGGCGTTGATCGCGAAACGGTTCGATCTGGCCGTCAAGCGGCTGGGTCTGGTCGAACATCTCCCGCCTCTCAGGTGCGATCTGTTCCAGGTGCCGCTGGGCGATGCGCGGCAGCCGTCGCTGTTCTAGGCCGAAGATCATCCGGGATGATCTTTTCGAGACAATCCCGGATTGTCTCCGGCACATGATCCGGAATCATGTGCGGGCGCGGCGCCCGCGGCGGCGTTCGCGCGGCGCGGCGGTATCGTCGCCCGTGCCATCGGTCGGCGACGAGAACCCGCCCAGCCGCGCCTCGATCGCGGCCAGGTCCGGCGTTTCGCCGCGCGGTCTCTCTTCCAGGGCGCGGCGCATGTGGGCCAGGTGCTCGGGCGTGGTGCCGCAGCAGCCGCCGATGATCCGCGCGCCACAGTCGCGGGCCAGCACGGCGTAATCGGCCATCAGCTCGGGCGTGCCGTCATAGTGGATGTGGCCCTCCACGTATTTCGGGATGCCGGCATTGCCCTTGGCGATCACGGGCCGGTCCGGATCGGCCGCCACCATGCCCAGGACGGTGCGCAGCAGGTCCGAGGCGCCCACGCCGCAATTGGCGCCGAAGGCCAGCGGCTTGTTGTCGTTCAGCTTGCCCACGAGGGTCACCATGTCAGTGGATGTCACGCCCATCATGGTGCGGCCCGCGGTATCGAAGCTCATGGTGCCGCACCAGGGCATTCCGGCCAGGCGCGCGGCCTCGGCGGCGGCGCGGTACTCCTCGGGCGCGCTGATGGTCTCGACCCACAGCACGTCGGCGCCGCCTTCCTTCAGGCCCTCGGCCTGTTCGTGGAACATCTCGACCGCCAGCTCGTGGGTGAGGGTGCCCATGGGCGCGAAGATGTCGCCGGTCGGACCGACGCTGCCCGCAACGACCACGGGGCGATCGGCGGCATCGGCCACCTCGCGCGCCAGTTCGGCGCCCGCGCGGTTCAGCTCGCGCACGCGGTCCTGCGCGTCGTGGAGTTTCAGCCGCGAGGCGTTGCCGCCGAAGGTATTGGTCAGGAACAGGTCGCTGCCCGCGCCCACCGGGCCCTGGTAGAGCGCGCGGATTTTCTCGGGCGAGTCCACGTTCCACAGCTCGGGGGCGTCGCCGGACTGAAGCCCCATGTTGAACAGGTTCGTTCCGGTGGCGCCGTCCGCCAGGATCCAGTCGCGCGTGGCGAGCATTTTGGTCAGGGCGTCGGACATGGTGCTTTGCTTCCCAGAATTGATTTCCGCTGATGTGTCACGAATGCGCGCTGTGGACAAATGCAGATGTTTCATCATCTTCATGCGCCGGTGCCGTTTCGGGCGGTCGCGCGATGCACCACAGCAGGTCCGCCAGGCCGAGCGCAAGGGCCAGCCGGGAGGGCGCCGCGGCATACAAGGGACGCCAGCGCGGATCGAAATACGATTTGAACCGGCGCAGACCCTCGCTGCCCCGGGGCTGCCAGCGCGCCCCGTCCGCCACCGCGGCGAGGGAGACCTGGCGCATGCCACAGGCGCGCGCCGCCAGGATCGCGTGCGCGACGAGCGCGTGCATGGTTCCGTCCGGCGCCTCCGCGTCCCAGCGGACTAGGTCGAGCGTCCACTCCCGAGCGCCCTGGTGCAGCGTGATGAAGGCCACGGCGCGGCCGCGCAGACGGGCTGTGAAGACGCGCTGATGCGCCACGTAGCAGGGCGCATAGCGGCCCATGGAGACGCCGCGCGCGGGGCCGCAGGCGGCCTGCCAGGCGCGGTCGATCCGCGCCATGTCGGCGGGGCAGGCGGGGCCGGTGCCGATGGTCACGCCCGCCGTCTCGGCCTTGCGTAGCTTTCGGCGCAGCTGGCGGCACGCCGGGAGGGCGGGGTCGAAGGTGCTTGCGTCGACCACCGCCTCGGCGCCCAGCCGCAGCCGCGCCCAGCCCCGTGCCCCGAGCCGAACGGCATCGCGTTCTTCGATCTTGTAGGCGAGCGGGATACGTCCCTGTTCCCATGCCGCATCGATCAGCGTGTCGGCCCGGGTGTAGCCATCGTAGTCCGCACCGATCTGCGCCAGCGTGTGCGGTGCGGCCCAGCAGGTCGCGGCGGGCCGGCCATGGCGCAGCAGGGCCACCGCGCCGGGCTGATGCAGCAGACCGGCCTCGGCGCGCGTGGCGTCCGGCGGCGGGGCCAGTCCCGTGGCGGTTCGCGCGGGCAGGTCCGGCGCGGCGAAAAGGCTGGGGCGCAGCGTCAGCGCGGCGAGCGCCAGTGCTCCGGGCACGGCCACGTGGGCCATTCGGAACGCCATCGCCGCGCAGATGAGCGCGCCCGGCGCCGCCACCGGCAGCGACTGCGCCAGCGTCAGGTCGAAGCTGCCCGCCCCGCCCGGAAGACCCGACGCCAGGCCGGCGCCAAGGCTCAGCAGGAAGGCCGGAAGCACCTGGAGATAGGGAATCTCGGGCAGGAAGGCCCAGAACGCGCAGGCCGCGAAGCCGGCATCGGCCATGGCCCAGCCGGCGATGGTCAGCACAAGCGGAAGCGGCGGCAAGCGCCCCGCCCGGCGGTTCAGCGCCACGGCCAGCAGCCCGGCGGCCACCACGGCAAGGATGCTCCACCCCGCGATGCGCAGCGCGGTGCCGCCCAGCCCGCCCGACACGAAGCCCAATGCGGCCAGCGTGGCCAGCGCAGCCAGGAAGGCGCCGGAACTGGCGGCCGTCACCATGGCCGCGCGCCCCAGCCCCCCGGCCGGATCGCACCGCCAGCGCACCAGCAGCCCCACCAGGGGCCCCAGGCCGGTGACCTGCGTGACGCCCAACGCTGCCATCGCGCTGCGCCCGGCGGCCAGCGGGGCCCGGCGGGTGCCGAGCGCGCGGTGCACCGCGGCCTCGGACCGGGCGAAACAGCCGAAACAGGCGGCGGTGGCCGCAAGCGACAGGGCCCATTGCCCCGGCCCGATCCGGGTCAGCCGTGCCAGGATGTCGCCCAGCTCGGCCGCCGGCCACGCATCGCGTAGCGCCACCAGGAGGGCCACGGCGAGGAGCATGGGAAAAAGGCCCCGCAAGGCGGGACCCAGATACGTCGTTACTGCCTGATACATACCCTACCCGTCGAAGCTGCCCCGACGGGCACGATGACAGGCAGATGCCAAGAATTCGCTAAGGCGAGAAGAGGTCTTCGTCAGCTTTCGTCGGCGAGTTGCGCCTTCGCCTCGGTCAAGAGCTCGGTCATCTTGTCGCGCAGGGTCTTTTCCTCGACCCGGTCGCCCAGGTCGCCCTTCACCTTGCGGTAGACGTCCTCGTCGCCGGCTTCCTCGAAATCGGCCTTGACCACTTCCTTGGCATACTCGGCGGCGTCGTCGCCGGTCTTGCCCATCAGGTCGGCGGCCCAGAGCCCCAGCAGGCGGTTGCGCCGCGCCTCGGCCTTGAACTGCATCTGGGCATCGTGGGCGAACTTGTTCTCGAACGCCTTCTCGCGGTCGTGCATGTCGGTCATGGGGACCTCCCTGGTGGTATTCGTTTCTTTTATGCGGCCCGTCGTGCGCGCTGCCAAGCCCCCGTTCTTGCCGGTACGTCGGCAATCGCCTATACGCCGCAACAACACCCGGGCGCCCGGTGCGCGCGCGCCCCGATCGAGGAGCACCCATGGCACGGCGCAAGAAAATCTACGAAGGCAAGGCCAAGATCCTGTACGAAGGCCCCGAGCCGGGCACTTTCGTGCAGTATTTCAAGGATGACGCCACCGCGTTCAACGCCGAAAAGAAGGCGACGATCGACGGCAAGGGCGTGTTGAACAACCGCCTCTCGGAGTTCTTCATGAAGGGGCTGACGCAGATCGGCATCCCCAACCACTTCCTCAAGCGGCTGAACATGCGCGAGCAGCTGATCCGCCAGGTCGAGATCATCCCGCTGGAAGTGATCGTGCGCAACTTCGCCGCCGGTTCCATGTCGACGCGGCTGGGCCTGTCGGAGGGCACCGCGCTGCCGCGTCCCATCGTCGAGTTCTGCCTCAAGGACGACAAGCTGGGCGACCCGCTGGTCAGCGAAGAGCACATCATCGCCTTCGGCTGGGCGTCGCAGCAGGACCTGGACGACATGGTGGCGCTGGCGCTGCGGGTGAACGATTTCATGTCGGGCGTCATGCTGGCCGTCGGCATCAAGCTGGTGGATTTCAAGATCGAGATCGGCCGGGTGTGGGACAACGACTTCCAGCGCCTTATCGTCGCCGACGAGATCAGCCCCGACTCGTGTCGGCTCTGGGATGTCGAGACCGGCCAGAAGCTGGACAAGGACGTGTTCCGCCGCGACCTGGGCAGCCTGACCGACGCCTATACCGAGGTGGCGCGGCGCCTGGGAGTTTTGCCCTCGAACGTCACCCACGCCACCAAGCCTACGCTGATCAATTGAGGGCTGGTGGAGCGCCGTCAGGTATTTTGAGAAAGATGAAGCAGGGGACCCCGCGATGAAGGCACGGGTACACGTGATGCTGAAGGACGGGGTCCTCGACCCCCAGGGCGAAGCGGTGCGTCATGCGCTGGGCTCGCTCGGCTTCGACGAGGCGCGCGGCGTGCGTCAGGGCAAGGTGATCGAGCTGGACCTCGAGGACGGCACGTCCGAGGCCCGCATCGGCGAGATGTGCGAGAAGCTGCTCGCCAACACGGTGATCGAATCCTACCGGATCGAGATTCTCTAGGTGCGTATCGCCATCGACATGGACGAGGTGCTGGCCGACACGAACGCGGCCAAGCTGACCTTTCTGCGCGAGCGCGGCTATTCCTTCACCGAGGACGAGATGACGGGCCGCAAGGTCACCGAGCTCGTCAGTGCCGAGGATGCCGCGCGGGTCGAGACGATGCTGCATCGCGGTGTCGTGTTCGGCAATGTCGACGTCATCGAAGGCGCGCAAGAGGCTCTCTCGCGGTTGGTCGAGGATCACGAGGTCTTCATTGCCACGGCGGCCATGGAATATCCCGCGTCCTGCGTTCACAAGGTGGCGTGGATGGAGCGGCATTTCCCCATGGTGCCCGTGCTGAACCTGGTCCTGTGCGGCGACAAGTCGATCATCGCGGCCGATGTGCTGATCGATGATTCGCCGCGCCATTTCGAGGGTTTCGGGGGCATCGTCGTCTGCTTTGATGCGCTGCACAATCGCGGGCAGGACGTCGCCCACCGGCTGATGCGCTGGTCCGACGCGCCCGACCTCATCGAACGGCTGGAGAAGGAGCGTGCGCAATGAAGGCGGCCGTCATCGTCTTTCCCGGATCGAACTGCGACCGTGACCTGGCCGTGGCCCTGCGCGCGGCGGGGTTCGACGTGACCATGGTCTGGCACAAGGACACCGGACTGCCGGCCGATGTGGACCTGGTGGGTCTGCCGGGCGGGTTCTCGTTCGGCGACTACCTGCGCTGCGGCGCAATCGCGGCCCGCTCGCCCATCGTGTCGGCCGTCGTGGACCACGCGAAGAAGGGCGGCTATGTCCTTGGTATTTGTAATGGTTTCCAGATCTTGACCGAGAGCGGCCTGTTGCCGGGAGCGCTGATGCGCAACCGCGAACTTAAATACATCTGCCGGACCGTGCCGCTGATCGTGAAGAACGCCAGCAGCGCCTTCACCAACGGCTATCGCGACAGGCAAGCCATCGACATCCCGATTGCCCACCACGACGGCAACTATTCCGCCGATGCCGACACGCTGGAGCGGCTGACGGGCGAAGGGCGCGTGGCTTTCACCTATGCCGCCAATCCCAACGGCTCGCGCAACGATATCGCCGGTGTGCTGAGCGAAAACGGCCGTGTGCTGGGCATGATGCCCCACCCCGAGCGCGCGGCCGATCCGGCGCTGGGCGGCACCGACGGGCGGGCGCTGTTCACGAGCCTTGCGCAATCCTTCGCCGACGCCTGAGCTTGCCGGGGCGGACGCGGGCGCGTAATTTCGCGGCATGAGCGCATCCGACCAATCGGTGACCGAAGATACTCCCCGCCGCCGCTGGGCCTGGCGGCTGGCGGCTGCACTTGCGCTGGCCGCGGCGGTGTCTGTGGTGTGGTTCACCAACATCCTGCTGACCGAGCGTTTCACCGAAAGCACCCGCAACCGGGCCGAGGTGCGCCTGGCGCTCTACTCGGGCAACCTGATGAGCGCGCTGCAGCGGGCAGGCGTCGTGCCGCTGCTGCTCAGCCGGGATCCGGCGCTGATCGGCGCGCTGACATCGAATGATTTCACCGCGACCAGCCAGCGCCTGATCTCGTATCTGGAAGAAATCGGTGCCGCGTCGTTGATGTTGCTCGACCGTGACGGACGCGCGGTTGCCGCCACCGACCGGGCACGACTGGGATCGAACCACCGGCAGGAGCCCTATTTCATCAACGCCATCCGCGGCGACGGGACGGTCTTCTCGACCACACAGCGCGACAGCGGCGCCTTCGCCTTCAGCTATTCCCGGGCGATCCGCGTGGGCGGCAATCTGACCGGCGTGATCGTCGTTGGGGTGGACCTGCGCCAGTTCGAGGAAAGCTGGGCAGGCTTTTCCGACGCGGTCATGGTGACCAACAGTGAAGGTCAGATCGTGCTGGCGACGGAATCGCGCTGGCGCGGTCTGACCGAGGACGTGGCGCTGGAACGCCGGTCCGCGACGGGGGCGATCCAGCGGGCGATCCGCGCAACCGCCGACTGGACGGCACTGCCCGCCGACGCCTACCTGTCAGGCGAGGCGGTAATGCGGCAGTCCACGCGCATCCCGTTCCAGGGATGGCGGATGACGAGTTTCACCAACTACGCCTCGGTGCGTGACCAGGTGAATGGCGTCCTGGCGATCGAGATCATGGCTTTCGCCCTTCTTATCGCCGCCGGATCCTTCCTGGCCGGGCGCAAGGCGCTCAGCCGGTCGATCTTTTTCCAGCGCGAGTCGGCTGAACTCCGCGCGTTGAACGGTGCCTTGCAGCGGGAAATCGCCGAACGCGAGAAGGCCGAAAAGAACCTCGAAGTGGCCGAGCAGACGGTGGCGCAGACCTCGAAACTGGCAGTGCTGGGCGAAATGTCGGCGTCGGTCAGCCACGAGCTGAACCAACCGCTGGCCGCCATGAAGACGTATCTCGCCGGCGCGCGGCTGCTGGTCCAGCGGCATCGCCCGGACGAGGCGCTGGCGTCGTTCCGGCGGATCGACGACCTGATCGAACGGATGGGTGCGATCACGCGGCAGCTGAAAAGCTATGCAAGAAAGGGCGGCGACGCGTTCGAGCCCATTGACCTGAGGGCGTCGCTGTCGGCCGCGCTTGCCATGATGGAGCCGCAGCTCAAGGCGCGCGACGTGACGATCAGCCGGTCGGTGCCACCCGATCCGGTGCCCGTCATGGCCGACCGCATCCGGGTCGAGCAGGTGATCGTCAACCTCCTGCGCAATGCCATCGACGCCACCAAGGACGCCAAGGCGCCACGGATCGAGCTGATCCTGGCCCACGGTGACAACGCGGTTTTGACCGTGCGTGATAACGGCACCGGGATTAACGATCTCGACGCCCTGTTTGAGCCGTTCTACACGACAAAAGCGCCGGGCGACGGCACAGGGCTGGGACTCGCGATCTCCTCCGGGATCGTGGCCGACTTGGGCGGCCGCCTGACAGCCCGCAACGGTCGCGGGGGCGGCGCGGTGTTCGAGATGCTCCTTCCCAGCCTTGAGGGGGGCCGGGAAGCGGCGGAATGACAGGAGGTGCAGTATGGCTGCGTCCATGAAAATTGCGATCATTGATGACGAACAGGACATGCGCCAATCGATCAGCCAATGGCTGGCGCTGTCCGGGTTCGATACCGAGACATTCGGGTCCGCCGAGGATGCCCTGAAGGTGCTGGGGCAGGATTATCCCGGTGTCGTGGTCAGCGACATCAAGATGCCCGGCATGGACGGCATGCAGTTCCTCAAGCGCCTGATGGGCGTCGATAGCGCGCTGCCCGTCATCATGATCACAGGCCACGGCGATGTACCCATGGCGGTCGAGGCGATGCGTGTGGGCGCGTTCGATTTCCTGGAAAAGCCCTTCAACCCCGAGCGCATGACCGAGCTGGCCAAGCGCGCGGTTGGCAAGCGGCGCCTGACGTTGGACAACCGCGCCCTGCGGCGCGAACTGTCGGACGGCACCGGCATCATGAAGAAGCTGATTGGCTCGTCCCCTGTGATGGAGCGTCTGCGCGAGGACATCCTTGACCTGGGCCAGGCTGACGGACACGTCCTGATCGACGGCGAGACCGGCACCGGCAAGACGCTGGTCGCCCACGCGCTGCACGCGGTCGGGGCCAAGGCGGGCCGCAAGTTCGTGCTGTTCTCCTGCGCGGGCCAGGACGAGGAAACGCTGACCGCTCATCTGTTCGGGGCAGGGGGCGAGGACATTCCGCTGCTGGAGCAGGCGCGCGGCGGCACACTGGTGCTGGAGGATATCGACGCGTTGCCCACGGGGTTGCAGGCGCGCCTTCTGACCTGGATGAACGAGCAGGGCACGCCGGCCGAGACGCGGCTGATCGCCATCTCGAACCTCAGCGAACAGGGCAAGACCTGCGAGGACGTGCTGCGCCCGGACCTCTACTATCGTCTCGCGGCGATGAAGATCACCCTGCCGCCGCTGCGCCAGCGTGGCGAGGATATCCTGACGCTTTTCGCCCGCTTCTCGGAGCAGGCGGCCGAGGAATACGGCTGTGACGCGCCCGAGGTGAACGCACAGGAGGCCGCGCAGCTGTTGCAGGCGCCGTGGCCGGGCAATATCCGTCAGCTGATCAACGTGGCCGAACGCGCGGTTATGCAGAACCGGCGCGGCTCGGGAAAGATCTCGAGCCTGCTCATGGCCGACGAGAACGACGCCGAGCCGGGGATGACCACCGAAGGCAAGCCTCTCAAGGAGTATGTCGAGGCGTTCGAACGAATGCTGATCGACAACACGATGCGCCGCCATCGCGGCTCGATCGTCGCCGTGATGGACGAGCTGTGCCTGCCACGGCGGACCCTGAACGAGAAAATGGCCAAGTACGGCCTGACGCGATCGGACTATCTCGGCGGCTGATCCGCGCCCGATACACAGTAAATCCGTCGTGCGCCGGGTCCCCAAGGGTTGGGCCCGGGCGCGGGTGCGCACCCATGGGTTGTCGCGGATCGCGCATATTGTCGTTGTAAATCGGTCGCCATCTCCTCTATGAAGAAGGGTAGCGGATGACCGATGGACACATGTCCGTGTCGCCCCCTCGATTTCGCTGGCGGAGATCGACACCGGACAAACCGTGTGTCCCGGCAGACAGATCTGGGCCGAGAGGCCCGTGATAATTCCGGCAAAGGATGCGTCCGCGCCGGATCCCGAATGGACGAGCGGAGCGCTGCTTCACTTGTCGGAGATGAACTGCGATGCGCCGCGCGCCTAGGACAGACCAGCCGATCATGGGGCCCATCGGGCGCCCCCGGCGGTCGCTTTGCGGCCCAGCCATCGCCCGTGACAGACAATCCGTGCCCCCATGCACAGCACCCCCGCAGGTCGCTGCGCCGCCCGGATTGCGGAATTTGGATTTATGGCAAAAAAGATGCTCATCGACGCCACCCACGCGGAAGAGACCCGCGTCGTGGTGGTGGACGGAAACAAGGTCGAGGAATTCGATTTTGAATCCGAGAACAAGCGCCAGCTCGCTGGCAACATCTACCTCGCAAAGGTAACGCGGGTCGAACCGTCGCTTCAGGCGGCCTTCGTCGATTACGGCGGCAACCGCCACGGCTTCCTGGCCTTCTCGGAGATCCACCCCGACTATTACCAGATCCCGGTCGCCGACCGCGAAGCCCTGCTGGCCGAGGAAATGGCCGAGGCCGAGGAAGAGGCCCGGGAAGAGGAAAAGCCCAAGCGTCGCAGCCGTAGCCGGAGCCGCGCCAAGGCCGCCGACACCAACACCGACGACGCCGTGACCAGCGCGGCCGCCGAGGGCGAGGGCGCGGATGCCGACGAACTGGCCGACGCCAAGACCGCCGCCGTCATCGACGGTGTGCCGGGCATGGACGTGGTCGACCTGACCGAGGACGACGACGGCGCCGATGCGCCCGGCGACGACGATGACGACGAGCCCAAGCCCTACGTCGCCGCCGACGATGCGTCCGAGCGGGACGACAACATCGAATCCGTCGCCGACGACGACACCCCGGACGACGTGCGCCCGCGCCGCAAGCCGCGCGCGAAGAAGTACAAGATCCAGGAAGTCATCAAGGTCCGCCAGATCCTGCTGGTGCAGGTCGTCAAGGAAGAGCGGGGCAACAAGGGCGCCGCGCTGACCACCTACCTGTCGCTGGCCGGCCGGTACTGCGTGCTCATGCCCAACACGGCGCGGGGCGGCGGCATCAGCCGCAAGATCACCAACGCCGCGGACCGCAAGAAGCTGAAGGAAATCGCCACCTCCATCGAGGTGCCGAAAGGCGCCGGGCTGATTATCCGCACCGCGGGCGCCAAGCGCACCAAGACCGAGATCAAGCGCGATTATGAATACCTGCAGCGCATGTGGGAGCAGATCCGCGCCCTGACGCTGCAATCCATCGCGCCCGCGCCGATCTACGAGGAAGGCAACCTGATCAAGCGCTCGATCCGCGACCTGTACAATCGCGAGATCGACGAGGTGCTGGTCGAGGGCGAGGTCGGCTACCGCGTGGCCAAGGACTTCATGAAGATGATCATGCCGTCCCACGCCAAGAACGTGAAGAATTACCACGACCAGATGCCGCTGTTCGCGCGTCACCAGGTGGAAAGCTACCTGGGCGGCATGTTCAACCCGACGGTCCAGCTTCCTTCGGGCGGCTACATCGTGATCGGCGTGACCGAGGCGCTTGTGGCCATCGACGTGAACTCCGGCCGGGCCACCAAAGAAGGCTCGATCGAGGACACGGCCTACAAGACCAACATGGAAGCCGCCGAGGAAGTGGCGCGCCAGCTGCGGCTGCGCGACCTGGCCGGCCTGATCGTGATCGACTTCATCGACATGGAGGATCGCAAGCACAACGCGAATGTCGAGAAGCACTTCAAGGAAAAGCTGAAGACCGACCGCGCGCGCATCCAGGTCGGCAAGATCAGCGGTTTCGGCCTGCTGGAAATGTCGCGCCAGCGCCTGCGCCCCGGCATGATCGAGGCGACGACCCAGCCTTGCCCGCATTGCCACGGCACCGGCCTGCTGCGCTCGGACGACAACGTGTCGCTCGCCATCCTGCGCCAGCTTGAGGAAGAGGGCACGCGCAAGAAGACGCGCGAGATCTGCGTGACGGCGCCGGTGGCCATCGCCAACTACCTGATGAACCACAAGCGCGACCACATCATCCAGATCGAGGCGCGCTATGGCATGGTCGTCCGGATCGAAGCCGACGCCACGCTTGTCAGCCCCGACTACAAGCTCGAGAAATTCAAGCAGCAGATGACCCGGCAGGTCGAGCAGACCGCCGCAATCGTGTCCTCGGCTTCGATGATGGACGAGCTCGACGCGGTGGACGAGACCAACGAGGTCATCGCAGACGAAGCCCCGGCGGCGAACGGGTCCGAGCCCACGCCGTCGCGCGCCGGATCGGATGACCCGGGCGAGGACAAGCCGAAGAAGCGCCGCCGCCGCCGTCGTCGCCGCAAGGGCGGAAATGGGGACGGGGCCGACAACGACAACGGCAACGGCAACGGCCAGTCCGAGACTCAGACTGCCGACGCCAAGTCCGGCGACCAGTCCAGGCAGGACGACGACGCCAAGGCGCCCGACAGCAATGGAGAGGCCAAGCCGGCCGACCAGAACGCGCAGGACGACGACGACTCGTCCGGTGACAAGCCCAAGCGCAAGCGGTCGCGTGGCGGCCGTCGGCGAAAGCCGGCCGATCCCGTCGCCTCGGAAGCCGCGGCAGAGACCGACGCGCCCAAGACCGACGATCAGACCGAGGTCGCCGCGCGGGCAGAGACCCCCGCCGCCGCACCCGTGGATGAAACGGCCAGCGACGACAGTGCGCCGGCCATGGATCAGCCCGTCTCGGACGAGGTGAAGGACCAGATCAGCGCGGACGCCCCCGTCGCGCCGCCGGTCGCGGAAAACGAGCCCGAGAGCCCGGCGCCCGTGGCTGAGACCAAGGCCGACGACGCGCCCGCCCCCGAGCCTGCGGATTCCGAGCCCGAGAAGGCCGAGCCGGCCATGGCCGATGCCGACCAAGGGTCCGACGAGTCGCAAAAGCCGAAGAAACGCGGTTGGTGGTCGCTGAGAAGCTAGGATCCGAACGCGCCCGGCCCCCGTGCCGGGCGCGTGTCGTTCCAGGCCCCGCGGGATGAACCCCGAGGCCGCCGCGCGCAACGTCGCGCTTTACCCGTGGTTCAAGTTCTTCCAGTCGCTTCTGTTCTGGCAGGCGGTCTGGTTTCTCTATTTCCAGTCCAGCCTGTCGGCCGCGGCAGCCGTGGCGCTCTATGCCGTCTACGATACCGCAACGCTGATCCTCGAGGTTCCGTCGGGCTATGCCTCGGACCGCCTGGGGCGCCGGCCGACACTGATCCTGGCCGCGGGATGCGGGGCGCTGGGATGCGGCCTGCTGGCGCTGGGCGGCGGGTTCGCCATCTTCGTGCTGGGGCAGGTGGCGCTGGGGGCGGCCGCGGCGCTTGCCTCGGGGACCGACAGCTCGTTCCTCTACGAATCCCTGCGGGCGCAGGGCCGCGGCGACCGGGTCGAGGCCGAGGAGCTCCGCGCTTGGCGATTCTCGTTCTCGGCGCTGGCGCTGGCGGCGGTGTCGGGCGGGGCGCTGGGCCTCGTGTCCTTCCCGCTGACCTTCGGCCTGGGCGGCGTGGCCTTCGCGGCGGCCTGCTTGATCGCGTGGCTGTTCATCGAACCGCCGCACAGGGGGGCCGAGGCCGCCAACCCGTTGCCGGGCCTGCGCGCGGCCATCTCGCGGCCGGTGCTGGCATGGCTCTTCGCGCTGGCGGTGCTCATGTACGGCTACAGCCATATCCCCTTTGTCTTCGGCCAGCCCTTCATCCTGGACGCGCTGCGCCCGCTGGGCCTGTCCGAGGGCACGCCGGCCGTCAGCGGGGTGGTCACGGCGGTCATGATGGTGGTTTCTGTCGCCGCCTCTTGGGCCGCGCCGGGGCTGCGCCGGCGTTTCGGGCTGGCGGCGCTGCTGCTCTTGGCTTTCGGGATGCAGATCGGGCTGAGCGCGGTGCTGGCCGCCAGCGCCAGCGCGCTTGTCGTCGCGATCCTGTTCCTGCGGATGGTGCCGGATGCGCTGTCGACGCCCTTCATCCTCGCGAGGATCCAGCCGCTGCTCGATGACCATACCCGCGCCACCTACCTCTCGGTGCAAAGCCTGGCCGGTCGCGCCCTGTTCGCCGCCAGCCTGTTCGTGGCGGCCGGCGCCAGTCCCGACACCGACAGCATGCGCCACGCCGAGATGCAGCCAATCCTTGCCGCCTATGCCGTGGCGGGCCTGATGTGTTGGCTGGGGCTCTTGCTGTGGGCGCGGCGGGTGCCGGTGGATCAGCCGGCCTTGCGCACGAAGTAGTGCTGCGCGTCGTCGGTTTCGGATTGTCCCAACAACTCGTGGCCAGCTTCGGCGCAGAAATGTGGAATGTCGACGATGGCCGCCGGGTCGTCCGCCTGCACGCGGATCACGGCGCCGGGGGCCAGCGCCTGCATCCGCTTGCGCAGCTTCAGCACGGGCAGGGGGCACAGCAGGCCGCGCGCGTCCAGATCGTGGTCGAATGTCATGGGCGCGACACTGCCGGGGGTGTTTCACTTTGTCCACGGGCTTGTGACGCTTGTGCGGATGACGCGCTGCGCCCGCTGGGCTAAGCAGACCCCATGCATGGATTCGACATCATCGATGCGAGCCTTCTGCCCGCGTTGCTGATCGCGCTCAGCGCGGGGCTGCTGTCGTTCCTGAGCCCCTGCGTGCTGCCCATCGTTCCGCCTTACCTGGCCTATATGGGCGGCATTTCCATGTCCGAGATCCAGGCGGGCACGGTCCAGCGACGCCGCGCGATGCTGCCCGCGCTGTTCTTCGTGCTGGGCCTTTCGACGGTCTTCCTGATCCTCGGGTTCACGGCGTCGGCCTTCGGCGCGTTTTTCCTGCAATATCAGGATATAATGACGAAGATCTCGGGTGCCGTGGTCACGATCTTCGGCCTGCACTTCCTGGGCCTTTTCCGCATCCCAATCCTCGATCGCGAGGCGCGGCTCGATGCCGGCGACCGCGGCGGCAGCGGGCTGGGCGCATACGTCCTGGGGCTGGCCTTCGCCTTCGGCTGGACGCCCTGCATCGGCCCGCAGCTGGGCGCGATCCTCAGCCTTGCCGCGTCCGAGGCCGACGTCGCGCGCGGCACGACCCTGCTGGCCGTCTATGCCGCCGGACTGGGAATCCCGTTCCTTCTGGCGGCCCTGTTCATCCAGCGGGCGATGGGCGTGATGAACCGGATCAAGCGGCACATGAAGGCGATCGAGCGGGCCATGGGCGCGCTGCTGGTCGTGGTCGGGGTCGCCCTGATGACCGGGGCCTTCACCGCCTTCTCGTTCTGGCTGCTCAACACGTTCCCCGGGCTGGCCCTTCTGGGCTAATCGTGGCGCTCCGCTACTTATTGTTGCCCGATTTCGTTGCTATCCTTCGCCCAAGCACGAGGGATGTCGCCGATGGAAACCGCCGCCAGCCGCCCGGTCAAGACGCGCCGGGTCTTCTACCTGCCGGGATACGACCCGATCCACCCGCGCCGCTACCGCGAGCTCTACCGAAAGGAAAGCAAGCAGCAGGCGGCCCTTTCGGGATACGAGATCGGGATCAAGCCGCGACAGGGCAAGCGGTACGGCTGGGACGTGGGCGCCCGGATCGAGGGGCGCACGGCTCTCAGCTCGGTCGAAGTGCTGGTCTGGTCCGATATCGTGCGCACATCCATGAACGGCGGTATCGCGGCGACCTACGCGCAGCTGGCGCGCACGGCCTGGACCTATATCGCCTCGGGCGCGCTGCGGCGGCTCATGTGGCTGCGCAAGGGGCCGGTCATCGCCGCGCTCTACCCGGTGGGGATGCTGCTTCTGCAGCTCGTTCTCGCGGTGGTGGCGGGGCGCATCGTGGGATCGGCACTCACCTTCGGCCTGACCGTGGGCCTGCATCCGCTCGGGATCGGCCTGGGATGGGTCGGGCCGGTCATCGAGCTGGTCGTCGGCGCGGCGGTGGCGGTGGCGGCCCTGCGCGGGTTTCGCAGGATCGATAACAGGCTTTACGCCTATTACCTGATGCACGACTACGCCTTCGCGGCGCGGTGGAACGGGGCCAACCCGCCCGCGCTCGAGGCGCGGATGGACGCGTTCGGCAATGCCATCGCCGCCGCGCTGGCCGAGGACGTGGACGAGGTGCTGGTCATCGGGCACAGCTCGGGCGCGCATTTGGCGGTGTCGATCCTCGCGGACCTGATCCGCGACGGGAAAGTGCCGGCCAACGGCCCTGTCCTGTCCTTCCTGTCGCTGGGGCAGGTCATCCCGATGATGAGCTTCCTGCCCGCCGCGGACCGGCTGCGGGCCGACCTGCGGTTCCTGTCCACGACCGACCGGCTGACCTGGGTGGACGTGACCGCCCCCGGCGATGGCTGCTCGTTCGCGCTGTGCGACCCCGTCGCCGTCTCGGGCGTCGCCCCCGGGACCGGGCAGCGCTGGCCGTTGGTGCTGTCGGCGGCCTTCACCCAGACGTTGCGGGATGAGACCTGGAATAAGCTGCGCTGGCGCTTCTTCCGGCTGCATTTCCAGTATCTCTGCGCCTTCGACGACCTGCCCGACGATCCGGGCCGCTACGACTATTTCGCGATCACGGCCGGGCCGCAGACCCTGGCCGCGCGGCTGGCGGGCCGCAAGCCTTCGGCCTCGCGCATTGATGTGGCCGCCTCGTCCCATACCTCCATGGCTGCATGACGTTGCCGCCCAAGCCGGTGGCGCGACCCGACCGGGTGCCGCTCTGGCGGTATTTCAAGCTGTTCCGCGCCGATATCCTGTCCGCGCAGCCCGCGCGGCTCTATCGTGCGTGGATGGCCGAGTTCCGCACGCCGTTCTTCCGGTCCTTCATGGTGAACGATCCGGGCGTCCTGCGGCTGGTGCTGCGTGACCGGCCCGCCGACTTCCCCAAGGCTGACCGCGTGGGCGAGGGGCTGCGCCCGTTGCTGGGCCGCTCGGTCTTCGTCACCAACGGCGCGGAATGGGCGCGCCAGCGGCGGATCATCGACCCGGCCTTCGCGGGCGGACGGCTGCGCGATACCTTCCCGGCCATGCTGGAGGCCGCGCGCGCCGGGGCCGGGCGGCTGCAGACCGGCGTCCAGGACGTCGAGCCCGAGGCCAGCCATGCCGCCGCCGACGTGATCTTCCGCACGCTGTTCTCGATCCCGATCGAACATCAGGTCGCGGCGCGGGTCTTCGACGAGTTCCGGGCCTACCAGCGGACCCAGCCCCTGATGAACCTGGGCGCCTTTCTGCGTCTGCCGTCCTGGGCGCCGCGCCTGCACCGCCGTCGCACCCGCGCGGCGGCCAGGCGCATCCGCGGCCTGATCGCGGGTCTGGTCGATCAACGCCTTGCCGAGGTGGCCGAGGGGCGCGCGCCAGATGACCTGGCCACCAAGATCCTGACCACCGCCGATCCCGAGACCGGCGCACGCTTCGACGCGGACGAGATGGTGGACCAGGTGGCGATCTTCTTCCTGGCGGGGCACGAGACCAGCGCGGCGGCCCTGGGCTGGGCGCTGTACCTGCTGGCGACCCATCCCGAGATCCAGGACCGTGTGGCGGCCGAGGCGCGGGAGTACATGGACGACCCGACCTTCGCGCGCCTGTCGGTTCTGAAAACCACCCGCGACGTATTCCGCGAGACCCTGCGACTGTACCCGCCCGTGCCGATGATGGTGCGCGAGACGAGCCGGGCCGAGCGGCTGCGCGACCGCGATGCACGCCGGGGCGACCTGGTGGTGCTGAGCCCCTGGCACCTGCACCGGCACGAACGGCTTTGGGACAATCCGGATGCCTTTGACCCCGACCGCTGGCAGGACCCGGCCACCCGCGACAGCCAGCGCGACGCCTACATGCCGTTCTCGGCCGGGCCACGGGTCTGCACCGGCGCGGGCTTCGCCATGGCCGAGGGGGTGATCCTGCTGGCCGCGATCCTCGCGCACTGGCGCCTGGCCCCGGTCGCGGGGCGGGTGCCGGTACCGCAGGCGCATCTGACGGTGCGGGCGGCGGAGGGGATCTGGTTGGACCTGTCGCCCAGATGATCCTGGATCATCTGTTCGAGACTATCCGAGATAGTCTCCGGGAGATCATCGCAGATGATCTCATCACAGGTTCAGCACACCACGCGCACCGGTTCGTTGTTGCAGAAAATAACGAACTGGCCGGCATTCTCGACGGCGTGGAAGCCACGGCGTTCCAGCTCGGCACGGAAGGCAGCGCGGCCCATCACCCGCTCCACGTCGCGCGCGGCGCGGCGGACCACGCCACCCGACATCGCCGACTTGCTGCGAAAGACCTGGAACAGGAACTGGTCCGGCGTGATCGTCTGGTATCGCGTGTCCATGCGCCGAGTTTGAGCGCGAAAGGGTTAAGACTTTCTTTCAAGCGCCCGTTCCAGAACGAAAACCCGGATCGCCGAGGCGAGACCGGTCTCGGGGTCGCGCGCGGCGTCGATAGCGGCGGCAAGGTCGTTGAGCGCGCGTCCGTCCTCGGCCGCGATGCGCCGGAATTCCCGCCAGAACGGGTCCTCCAGCGACACGGAGGTGCGATGCCCCCGCAGGGTGAGCGAGCGTTTGACCGGTGGCCCGCTCACTCGTCCTCGGTGAACTTGTGACCGTCGAGCAGCGCCCGGGCGCGGTCCGTGCGGGCGGCCTCGGCCACCCGCTCGGCCTTGCTGCGGCCGTGTTTCGCGGCGTTGGCGTCGGCCAGCGCCTTGTCGTCGGCTCGCTTGCGCGCTTTGCGGGCCTTGTTCAGGTTGATCGGGCCATCGCTCATTTCGGGCCGATCATCTGCTCGGGACGGACCACGCGCTCGAACGTCTCGGCATCGACGAAGCCCAGGTTGATGGCCTCTTCCTTCAGGGTCGTGCCGTTCTTGTGCGCAGTCTTGGCGACGGTCGTGGCGTTGTCATAGCCGATCTCGGGGGCCAGCGCGGTGACCAGCATCAGCGACTCGCGCATGAGCTTGCCGATGCGATCCTCGTCGGCGCGGATGCCCGCCACGCAATTGTCGGTGAAGGCCACGCAGGCGTCGCCCAGAAGCTGCATGGATTGCAGCACGTTGTAGGCCATCATCGGCTTCATCACGTTCAGCTCGAAATGCCCCTGGCTGCCGGCGAAGCCCACGGCGGCGTCGTTGCCCATGACATGGGCGCAGACCTGGGTGATCGCCTCGACCTGGGTGGGGTTCACCTTGCCGGGCATGATCGAGCTGCCGGGCTCGTTCTCGGGCAGCATCAGCTCGCCCAGGCCGCAGCGGGGGCCCGAGCCCAGCATGCGGATGTCGCAGGCGATCTTGTAGATGGACGCGGCCACCGTCTTCAGCGCGCCCGAGAGCTCGACCAGCGTGTCGTGCGCGGCCAGCGCCTCGAACTTGTTGGGCGCGGTGACCAGCGGCAGGCCGGTGATGTCGGCCATGTGGCCCGCGACTTCCTCGCCCCAGCCCTTGGGGGTGTTGAGCCCGGTGCCCACGGCGGTGCCGCCCTGGGCCAGCTGGTGCAGGCGGGGCAGGGTGGCCTCGACCCGCTCGATCCCCATGGCGACCTGGTGCGCGTAGCCCGAGAACTCCTGACCCAGGGTCAGCGGCGTGGCGTCCATGGTGTGGGTGCGGCCGATCTTGATGATGGCGTCCCATTCATTCGCCTTGGCGTCCAGCGCCGCGTGCAGGTGGCGCAGGCCGGGCAGCAGCGTGTCGCGCACTGTGGTGGCGCAGGCGATGTGCATGGCGGTGGGGAAGGTATCGTTGCTGGACTGGCCCATGTTGCAATGGTCATTGGGGTGTACCGGGTCCTTCGAGCCGATCTCGCCGCCCATGATCTCGATCGCGCGGTTGGCGATGACCTCGTTGGCGTTCATGTTCGACTGGGTGCCCGAGCCGGTCTGCCACACGACGAGCGGGAAGTGATCGTCGAGCTTGCCGGCCACCACCTCGGATGCGGCCGAGATGATCGCGTCGGCCCGGCCGTCGTCCAGCTTGCCGCGGGCCTTGTTGGCCATGGCGCAGGCCTGCTTGATGACGCCAAGCGCGCGGACGATGGCCACCGGCTGACGCTCCCACCCGATGGGAAAGTTCATCAGCGACCGCTGGGTCTGCGCGCCCCAGTACTTGTCTGCTGGAACGTCAAGCGGGCCAAAGCTGTCGGTTTCGGTGCGGGTGCCGGTCATCTGCGGGGTCCTCACATGCGGTCCTTGGGGTTTCCCAGTGGACTAGCGCAGCGCCGCGCCCGCGACAACGGCGCGCGTGGCCCGCTACTTGCGGAAGGCGTCCAGGCTGACCACGTCGGCGTCCTTCTTGGGCTTGGGCTTCGCCTCGGCGTCATCGTCGATGTCGATCATGCCGGCGGGCGCGACATCCTCGTCGTCATCGTCGGACGCGTCCTCATCCTCCTGCGTCTCGAAGCGCAGGCCGAATTCCACCGAAGGATCCACGAAGGTGCGGATGGCGTCGTAGGGGATGTAGAGTGGCTCGGGGCTGTCGCCGAAATTCAGGGTGACGGAAAAGCCTTCCCCGGTCACCTCCAGCCCGTCGTACCAGTGCTGCATGACCACCGTCATTTCGCCCGGGTAACGGTCGGACAGCCAGTCGGCGATCTCGACGTCGGGGTGCATCGTGTCGAAGGTGATGAAGAAATGGTGGTCGCCCGGAAGGCCGTGGTCGCGCACATCCTCGAGCACGCGTCGGATGAGGCCCCGCATGGCCGCGTGCATCAGGTTGCCGTAATCGATCTTGCGCGTCATCGCCTCTGCCCTTGTCGGTTCCTCTGACCATACGACATTCGCAAGCGATGAAAAGGGACGAAAGGGCCCGTGCGGAGACCCGCGAAAAGATGAAAATTCGGGGGATGAAAATGCAGGCTTCTGTTGCCAGGTGCCTGCGAACCCCGCCTTACGCTGCTAGGCGCAAGGACTTAGATTTCGGTCTGTTACAGCTTAGGCTGCAACGGCGACCGGAGCACGATTGTCGTTGGCAATTGTACTTTTCTGCACCGATATCGGTGGTAGCTCACCGAGACAAAGCAACCCCTTTAGACGTCCGTCGATCCTGTTTCGGCCCCATGAGCCCCCAACGAGGGAATTTGGTGGAGCCGCCGGGTACCGCCCCCGGGTCCGATCCGCTTATTACGAGCGCGTTTATGTCCATAGTTCCTTGCAGAACAACCTAGAAATAGGGGGCGCGGGCGGTCGGTTCAAGCCCGAAGCGCGACGCTCAGGCCAGATTGATCCAGATGCCGACGATGCCCACCACGGCCTCGACCGCGAAGAAGATCACCTTCGACCGGGTCACGCCGTCGAGCAGCAGGGACGTGGCGCGCCCCACGGCCCCGCCGCCCCAGGCAAAGCCGATCATGGCATAGGCGATGGGGTCGCCGATCAGCAGCGCGCCCAGACCCAGCCCCACGAACAGCGCGCCCGAGGCGGCGCGCACCTCGGACACGCCCATGGTCGAGCCCTTGTCCTGGGTGTCGAGTTTTTCCATCGTGTAGCGCGGCGCCAGCCAGCCGATGGCGCCGAAGCCGATGGACAGAAGCGCGATGACGATGTTCAGAAGGTCGACCATGAAAACTCTCCGCTGATTTCGCCTTTAGCGACCGGCGCGGCGCAAAGTTCCGGGCGGGCCGCCTAGTACAACCGCCGTATTAGCAATAGGAGCCCCGCGAAGGCGCCAAAGACCGCGCCTGCGGCAAGAAAGGTAGATACCACGGTGCTGCCGGCGTCTATCTCGGTCCGCAGGTCGATCACCACCGAGAGAATGGTCACGCAGGTCAGCGCCGCGAGGATAATGTTCATCCGCCGTCCCCGGCTGCTTTCGTTCAGCCGCGCGATGTCGCTGATCGCCTGATCGCAACTGTCGAGGACAGATTGCCAGTAAAGGTTGATCCGGACCAGCCCTCGGGTCGCCATAAGGTTGTCGAACATCTCGCGCTCGGTGTCGTAGCGGAAAGAGTTCTGGAAAGCGGTTGAGCGGATGTCGATCATCACCGACACGCGGATATCCGCGAATTCCTTCTGCAATCCCTCGATCAGGCGGACATCGGCGCTGGCCAGACGGCTCACATCCTTGCCGGCAAGCCGCGACTGCACGTCGAGGATGCGGTTGTAGACGCCCGACACCTTATCGACCCAGCGGCGCAGCACCATTTCGTTGTGAGTGGCCAGAACATGCACAAGCAAGAAATACGGGCATGTCCCCACGACCTTGCGGCCCTCGTGAAAACTGCGCGACTGGCGCGCGACCTCGATGAGAATGCGCTGGCTTGCGATCACGATCACACCATCCTCGGCGAAGATCGGATCGAGGCTATCGAGGGTCTCGGCCCGATCTTGATGTGCGTGATCGAGAACGTTCTGCGCGCAGCCGGCGAAGCTTTCCAAAAGCGGCGGGAAGGGTGCGTCCGCCTCTGCGCGTGCGGCGAGCACGAGGTCAAACAGGGCTGGGCTTTCCACGAACAAGGCCAGCCGCGCGGGCGACATGTCGTGGGGCTCGGCGCCCGTCACCTCGGCCAGGAGGCCGTCGATGAATTTGGTCAGGCTCTGGCGGCCGCTGGCGGTCGCAGCCTCGATCCGCGGGGGCGTCGAAAGCTCCCGCGGGGCCCAGAGCTTTTCGATCAGTGTGACCGCATCCAGTCTTTCGGGCGTGAGCTCCAGATCCCGGAGGTCGAACGCCAGCGAGGCCACCGCGCGGCCCAGTGGCAGGGCGGCCACCGACAGATTGAAATGCGCCTCCAGAGCCTCGGGGAACGGGCCGTGATCGATGCTGCGGCCCTCGGTCTCGATCCTGATCTCGCGCGGGAAGCGCAGGCTGACAGACCCGGTCTTGAGGCCCGGATAGTGTGTGCAGTCGAAAAGCGACGTCGAGGCCCGCAGGTCGACGACGTCTTCTTCGAAGGTCTGGAAAGCGGTTCCGCTCTGCCAATGGGTGGGCACGGTCGGCAAAGCGAATTCGAAGCTGAGAACCAACGTCGCGGTGGCATCCACGGATGCAGTCATTGCGGTACGCTCCCCTCCCTGTGCGCCAGCGGCGCCCCTTTTCTCGACTTTCGAGCCGGGGGCGCGGTTTTGCAACCGTCGCCCGAGGATCACGATTCGATTTGACAGGCGCCACGTATCTGGTCGACCAAGCCGGTGAATGGACCGCGAAGCAGGGAGGCGCGCGTGACCCGCTGGACTGGATGGGTGCGATCGGCGCTTTGGCTCGGCTTCTTCGCGGTGATCCTTGGCGCCTGGTGGTTGATGTACTCCATGGCGCGCATGTCCGGCGTCGATCTGCTGGGGCGCCCGGTTTCCATGAACATGATGCCGATGGATGGCTTCGGGGCGCTGTTCGTCATGTGGGCGGCGATGATGGCGGCGATGATGCTGCCCACCATGGTGCCGACCTTGCGCGCCTATGACGACCTGACGCGCAGCGCGGGCGCCACGCGGGCTGGCTGGCTGGGGGTCCTTGCGGGCTTCTTCGCTGTCTGGGTGGTCTTCGCGGCCGGTATCGCGGCGGTGCAGGTCGCCCTTTTGCGCGCGGGTGTCATCGACGATCTGGGCATCGCGACGAGCGGCCTGATCTCGGGCGGCCTGCTGATCGCCGTGGGTCTCTTCCAGTTCACCCGCGCGAAAGAGGTCTGCCACGGCGTCTGCCACGCCCCCACCACATATTTCCTCGGTCACTGGCGCCCCGGCGGGCACGGCGGGCTGCGCATGGGCGTTTCGCTGGGCGCCTTCTGCGTCGGCTGCTGCTGGGGCTTCATGGCGCTGGGCTTCGTCGGCGGCGTCATGAGCCTGTTGTGGATGGGCGCCGCGACCCTGTTTATGGTGCTCGAGAAATTGCCGCAGATCGGCCACCGCCTGCTCCGGCCGGCGGGCGCCGCGCTCTGCCTCGCCGGGGGCGGTCTCATCGCCGCCTCGATCCTTTGATCCGTTCCGAAAGGTTGCCCATGTCCGATACGCCCGACACGCCCGCCCCCTCCGACCGTCTGCGGGTGCGCGACCGCATTATGCAGCAGATGGCGAACCCGCTGCGCCGGAAAAGCAAGCCGACCGAGTGGCGGATGAAGGGCGAGCTGTTCCTCAACTGCTCGTGCGAGGTGTTCTGTCCCTGCGTCGTGTCGTTGGGCGCGCACCCGCCGACCGAGGGGCACTGCCATGCCTGGATGGCCATCGCCATCGACGAGGGCCATTTCGAGGGCGAGCCGCTGGACGGGCTGAACATCGGGCTGCTGGTCGACATCCCCGGCCGCATGGCCGAGGGCAACTGGAAGGTCGCGGCCTACGTCGACGACCGCGCGAGCCAGAAGGCCTATAACGGGCTGCTGAAGATCCTGTCGGGCGCGGCGGGCGGCACAACGGGTCTGTTCACCATGCTGGTGAGCGAGATCATCGGCGCCGAGCGCGAGCGGGTCGAGATCACCCGCGAAGGCAACCGCCGCACCATCATGGTGGGCCGCAAGATCCAGGGCGAGATCGAGACGCTGGCGGGCAAGTCGCCCGATCACCCGGTGATGATCTCGAACTCGAAATACTGGATGGGTCCCGACATCATCGCCGCGCGCGGCATCAAGTCCAAGCTGCGCGACTATGGCCGGGTGTGGGATTTCTCGGGCAAGTCGGCCGAGATCTGCCCCATCGACTGGTCGGGTCCGGGGCGGTGATCACGCCCGCCTGGGTCGCCATGATGGCGCGCTACAACGCCTGGCAGAACGGCTGGGTGATCGAGGCGTGCGAGGCGCTGGGCGATGCGAAGCGGCGCACGGACCGGGGCCTTTTCTTCGGGTCGATCCACGGCACGCTGAGCCATATCCTCTGGGGCGACCAGATGTGGCTGGCGCGGTTCACCGGGGGCGATCTGCCCGGCATTCGCATCGCGGACTCGGGCGATTACGTGACGGACTGGTCCGCCCTGGTGCACCAGCGCGCCGAGACCGACGCGGCCTTGGTCGACTGGGCGGGCGGTGTGACCGGGGATTGGCTGGACACCGATTACAGCTGGCATTCCAAGGCCGCGGGGCGGCAGGTCAGCCGGCCCATGGCGCAGGTTGTCACGCATCTCTTCAACCACCAGACCCACCACCGCGGCCAGATCCATGCCGCGCTGACCCAGACGGGGCAGGCGACCCGCGACACTGATCTCTTTTTCCTGGAGCCCGACTGATGGCCACGATCTCGCCCTCGCGCCGGTTGCGGCGCACGCCCTTTTCCGATGGCAACGAAGCGGCCGGTGTGAAGGGCTACACGGTCTACAACCACATGCTGCTGCCCACCGTCTTCCGCAGCATCGAGGAGGACTATCGCCACCTGAAACAGGCGGTGCAGGTCTGGGACGTGGCCTGCGAACGGCAGGTCGAACTGCGCGGTCCCGACGCGGGCCGGCTCATGCAGATGCTGACGCCCCGCGACCTGCGCGGGATGCTGCCCGGCCAGTGCGCCTACGTGCCGCTGGTGGACGAGACCGGGGGCATGCTGAACGACCCCGTGGCGCTGAAGCTGGCCGAGGACCGGTGGTGGATCTCGATCGCCGACAGCGACCTGCTGCTGTGGGTCAAGGGTATCGTCTACGGCTACCGGCTGGACGTGCTGGTGGACGAGCCCGACATCGCGCCCCTGGCCGTGCAGGGTCCGAAGGCCGAGGATCTGGTGGCGCGGGTCTTCGGCGACGGCGTGCGCAAGGTGCGGTTCTTCCGCTTCGGCTGGTTCGAGTTCGAGGGCACCTGGATGGTCGTCGCGCGCTCGGGCTACTCCAAGCAGGGCGGGTTCGAGATCTACGTGGACGGCTTCGACAACGGCATGCCGCTCTGGAACGCGCTGATGGAGGCGGGGCGCGATCTGGACGTCCACGCGGGCTGCCCCAACTTGATCGAAAGGATCGAGAGCGGGCTTCTGAGCTATGGCAACGACATGACGCGCGAGAACACGCCCCACGAATGCGGGTTGGGCCGGTTCTGCGACACGCAGACCGCAATCGGCTGTGTGGGCCGCGACGCCCTGCTGCGGGTCAGCATGGAAGGCCCCGTGCGCCAGATCCGCGCGCTGGAGCTCGACGCGACATCGGTGCCACCCTGCGACCGCATCTGGAACGTGACGGACGCCCGCGGCGCGCGCGTGGGCCGCGTCACCTCGGCCGCGCTGTCGCCGGATTTCGGCTGCGGCGTGGCCATCGGCATGGTGCGCATGACCCATTGGGACCCGGGCACGCACCTGCTGATCCAGGGCCCGGACGGCCCCATCGACGCGCATGTGCGCGAGACATTCTGGAACTGAGGGAGAGAGAGATGTTCAAGGCGCTGCTGGTCGAGAAGGACGACGAGGGCAAGACCCACGCATCCGTGCAGGAGCTGGACGACGACCGCCTGCCCGAGGGCGACGTGACGGTCGCGGTCGAGTATTCCACCGTGAACTACAAGGACGGTCTGTGCATCGGGCCGGGCGGTGGCCTCGTCCGCAACTACCCCCACGTGCCCGGCATCGACTATGCCGGCACGGTCGAGAGCAGCGAGCACGAATGCTACAAGCCCGGCGACAAGGTCGTGCTGACCGGCTGGCGCGTGGGCGAGGCGCATTGGGGCGGCTACGGCCAGAAGGCGCGGGCCAAGGCCGAATGGCTGGTGCCGCTGCCCGAGGGTCTGAGCACCAAGCAGGCGATGGCCGTGGGCACCGCCGGGTTCACTGCGATGCTGGCCGTCATGGCGTTGGAGGATCACGGGATTGACCCCGACCGGCCCGAGCCGGTGCTGGTGACCGGCGCCTCGGGCGGGGTGGGGTCGGTGGCCACGGCGATCCTGGCCAACTTGGGCTACAAGGTCGCCTGCGTCACCGGGCGCCCCGACAACGCCGATTACCTGAAGGATCTGGGCGCCACGCAAATCGTCGCGCGCGAGGATGTGGCCGAGACGGTCAAGCGCCCGCTGGAATCCGAGCAGTGGCAGGGGTGCATCGACGCCGTGGGCGGGCCGATGCTGGCGCGCGTCCTGGGGCAGATCTGCTATGGCGGGTCGGTCGCGGCCGTGGGTCTTGCGGGCGGTGCGGACCTGCCGGCCAAGGTGATCCCGTTCCTTCTGCGCGGTGTGAACCTGCTGGGCATCGACAGCGTGATGCAGCCCTACGACAACCGCCTGCGCGCCTGGCAACGGATCGCGAGCGACCTGCCCATGGACAAGCTCGAAGCCATGATCCAGCCCGCGACATTGCAGGATTTGCCCCGGCTGGGGTCCGAGATCCTGAAGGGACAGGTGAAGGGCCGCGTGCTGGTCGACGTGGCCGGATCCTGAATACCTGAGACGCTCGATGGTCGGAGATTGCAGGGTTCGCCCGGTGTGAAAAGCCGGGCGAACCCACGTCTTTTTACATAAATTTTCATTTAGGGGGATCAATCTCGCGCCCCTCCGCGTTAAACGGCGGGACGGTGTATGAGGGACGCTCGCGCCGAAATTTACAATAAACCGAGACAAGGAGGGGTAAACGACATGTCAGACACGACACAGTCACCACAACCCGATCTCGACATCCCGACACCCGATGGGGACGTCACAATCATCGAAACGGACTACTCGGTCGGTCAGGATAACGTCGAAGGCGACCTTGGGCCGCTGAAATTCGACATTCACAATCCGGTCTTCATGATCTCGTCGCTGACGGTCGTGGCTTTCGTCCTGGTCACGCTGATCTTCCAGGACCAGGCCAGCGCGGCGTTCAGCTGGATCTTCAACTTCGTCACCACGACGTTCGACTGGTTCTTCCTTATGGCCGCGAACATCTTCGTGGTGTTCTGCCTTTTCCTGTGTGTCTCGCCCTATGGCAAGGTGCGCCTGGGCGGCGCCGACGCCAAGCCGGATTTCACCTATTTCTCGTGGTTCGCGATGCTGTTCGCTGCCGGCATGGGCATCGGCCTGATGTTCTTCGGCGTGCTCGAGCCCGTGTACCACATGCAGGTGTCGGGACCTCTCGGGCTGGAAGGGCCGTTCACCGACGGCACCCTGAACGAAGAGCAGGTCGCCGAGGCGCGGGCCCACGGCCTCGCCGCCACGATCTTCCACTGGGCGCTTCATCCCTGGTCGATCTACGCCGTGGTCGCGCTGAGCCTGGCGCTGTTCACCTATAACAAGCAGCTGCCGCTTTCGATCCGCTCGGCCTTCTACCCGCTGATGGGCGAACGCGTCTGGGGCTGGCCCGGTCACCTGATCGACCTGATCGCCGTCTTCGCCACCCTGTTCGGCCTGACCACGTCGCTGGGCCTTGGTGCGCAGCAGGCCACCGCCGGGATGAGCTATGTCTACGGCGTCCCCGACACCATCAACACGCAGGTCATCGTCATCATGGTCGTGACCGCCATCGCGCTGGTTTCGGTCGTGCGCGGCCTCGACGGCGGCGTGCGGGTGCTGTCGAACATCAACATGGTCTTCGCCGCCGCGCTGGTTCTGTTCGTGTTCATCTTCGGGCCGACCGCGCAGATCGTGCGCGATTTCTTCACCGGCCTCGTGACCTACGCGCAGGACGTCGTGCCGCTCTCGAACCCGTTCGGCCGCGAGGATGACAGCTTCCGCGAAGGCTGGACCTCGTTCTACTGGGCCTGGTGGATCAGCTGGTCGCCCTTCGTGGGCCTGTTCATCGCCCGTGTCAGCCGTGGCCGCACCGTGCGTGAGTTCATCACCTGCGTGATCCTGATCCCGACGCTCGTGTCGGTGTTCTGGATGGCCGTCTTCGGCGGCACCGCGATTACGCAGGTGGTCGAGCAGACGACCGACAGCGGTGTGTACCAGAACGTGATCGGCAGCTACGACGCGTCCATCGCCATGTTCGCCATGCTGGGCGAGCTGCCGTTGACCAATGTCCTGTCGACCCTCGCGATCATTCTGGTCCTGGTGTTCTTCATCACCTCGTCGGACTCGGGCTCGCTGGTCATCGACACGATCACCGCGGGCGGCAAGACCGCCGCGCCCACCGCGCAGCGCGTGTTCTGGGCCACGACCGAGGGCATCGTCGCCATCGTGCTGCTGATCGGCGGCGGGCTCGAGGCGCTGCAGGCCATGGTGAATGCCACCGGCATCTTCTTCACCTGCGTGCTGCTGGTGCTGTGCTGGTCGCTGCTGCAAGGTCTGCGGTCCGAGCCCAGGGGCGTCTGACCCTACGGCGCGCCCCGCGCGCCACCTGAAAGACGAGACACCCGGCCGGAGAAATCCGGTCGGGTGTTTTTTTACATAGCGCGTTTGAAATGAGGCCGTCTCAAGATATAGTCCAAACAACGCTCCCAGAAAACAGACCTACAAAATGTGGATCGGGTCGCGGCACGCGGCCCCGGCAGAGGGACTATATTCAATGAAACCACCGATAACCGAGATCGACATCAAGACCGCCGACGGCGGCTTCTACGATGGCTTCACCACCCACGTGACAATCACGGCAAAGCTGATCATCGGCGCGCTCATCGTCTGGGCCGTGGCATTTCCCGAGCAGGCCGGCGCCTTCCTGTCCAACATCAACAGCTTCATCCTGGCGTTCTTCAACCTCTGGTACATCTACGCGATCGCGCTGTTCCTTCTGACGTGCTTCATCCTCGCGGCGGTCCCGAGTTCGGGGAAGCTGAAGCTCGGGCTCGATCACGAGAAGCCCGAATTCGACAACTTCTCGTGGTTCTCGATGATGTTCGGGGCCGGCATCGGGATTGGCATGCTGACCTTCGCCACAGCCGAGCCGCTGTATCACTGGCAGTCGAACCCGCAGACGATCCAGGGCCTCACCACCGAGTCCGGGGCCGACAACGTGCGCGCGGCCTACCAGTGGTCGTTCCTCCATTGGGGGCTGGGCGCCTGGGGCGCCTATGCGCTGGCGGGCCTGGGACTTGCGTTCTTCAGCTATCGCCGCGGCCTGCCGCTGACCATCCGGTCATCGCTGACGCCGCTGTTCGGCGAGCGTATGGCGGGCCGCACCGGGCACGTGGTCGACGTGGTCGCCGTGGTCGCGACCGTGCTGGGCGTGGCGCAGACGCTGGGCTTCGGGGTCGAGCAGTTCATCGCGGGTCTCGAGCGGATCGGCTTCGGGTCGTGGCTGACGCGCCCGGACGGTGATGGCGGAACGACCTCGACCACCGCAGGCATCATCTTCGCGCTGGTCGTCATCATGGGCGCCTCGACCCTGTCGGCGCTGTCGGGCGTGGGCAAGGGCATCAAGTGGCTGTCCAACATCAACATGGGCTTGTCGTTCTTCCTGCTGGCCTTCTTCGTGATCTTCGGGTCGACCTTCTTCGGGCTGTCGGCGCTGTTCGTCGGCATCTGGGACTACCTGGTCGCGCTGCCGGGCATGCTGTTCACCGTCTGGGATGCCGATGCCGCCGGCGTCGAGGGCGAGCTTGGCGACTGGCAGGCCGCGTGGTCGGTCTTCTACTGGGCCTGGTGGATCGCCTTCGCGCCGTTCGTGGGCCTGTTCCTCGCCCGCATTTCCAAGGGCCGAACCATCCGCGAGTACGTTCTGGGTGCGCTGATCGTGCCGTCGCTCATGTGCTTCGTCTGGTTCGCGCTGGTGGGTGGCACGGCCATCGACCTCGAGCTGAGCGGCACGGCCGATGGCGCCATCGTCGGTGCGGGGCAGGAGGATCAGCTGTTCGCGATGCTGGCCGTCATGCTGCAGCCCGCGCTGGCCTGGATCTTCTCGGTCATCGTCGTGGTGCTACTGCTGACCTACCTGGTCACCTCGGCGGACTCGGCGGTTCTGATCATCAACACGATCAACGCCGCGGGCGACGAGGGCCCGAAGGCGCGCCCGCACATCCTGTTCTGGGGTGCGGCGCTGGGCCTCGTCGTCGGGTCGCTGTTGATCGGCGGGGGCCTGTCGGCCGTGCAGACGGCCATGGTGATCGGCGCGCTGCCCTTCTCGGTGGTGATGGTGCTGATGTGCGTCGCGCTCTTCAAGGCCGTCTACCGCGACTACAAGCGCGAGCAGCAGGGCATCCCGACGCTCTACGATCCGGCCCAGCCGGCCGAGTAGACAGCAGGCTGACCGGGGGCCGCGCCACGACGGCGCGGCCCTTGATCGACGGCCCGGCGTCCTAGCTTGCTGGTGCGAGCGAGAGGACGGCCATGGCAGACAATTCCCCCATCATCCTGTGGATTCGCCGCGACCTGCGGCTGAGCGACCATCCCGCGCTGGACCGCGCCGCCGCGACGGGCCGCCCGGTGATCCCCGTTTTCGTGCATGACGAGGTGGTGGAAGGCCATGGCGCCGCGCCCAAGTGGCGGCTGGGACTCGGTGTTCGGTCGTTCGCCGAGCGCCTGGAAGGGATCGGCTCGCGCCTGATTCTGCGGCGGGGCGAAGCGGTGAAGGTGCTTCAGCAGCTGGTGGACGAGACCGGCGCCACGACCGTGTGGTGGACCCGCGCCTACGATCCCGACAGCATCCGCCGCGACGAGGGCGTGAAATCCGCGCTGACGGGGCAGGGGACCGAGGCGGGCAGCGTGCCGGGCCACCTCCTGTTCGAGCCCTGGACGGTCGAGACGCAGCAGGGCGGGTTCTACAAGGTCTACACCCCCTACAAGCGCGCGGTGTGGGATCGCGAGGTCTCGCCCACGCTCAGCGCGCCGTCCGAGCTGCGGCCGCCGGACAGCTGGCCCGACAGCGACGACCTGGACGACTGGCAGATGGGCGCGGCCATGGATCGCGGCGCCGAAATCGTCGCGGGGTTCGTCAATGTCGGCGAAGAAGCCGCGCAGCAACGGCTGGCCGCCTTCGCCCGCGACGGCATCGCCGACTACGACGACCTGCGCGATCTGCCGGCGAAGGATGGCACCTCGAACCTGAGCGAGAACCTGACCTACGGCGAAATCTCGGCCCGCGCCTGCTATCACGCCGGGATGCGCGCCATCGACGATGACAAGGCGGGCGCAACCGCCTGGGTGGAAGAGCTGATCTGGCGCGAATTCGCCTATCACCTCGTCTATCACACACCCAGGTTGGTGTCGGGCAACTGGCGCGAGGAATGGGACAAGTTCCCCTGGAACGAGGACGAGCGCGTGGCCGAGGTGAAGGCCTGGAAACAGGGCCGCACCGGCATCCGCTTCGTCGACGCCGCCATGCGCGAGATGTACGTGACCGGCCGGATGCACAACCGGTCCCGCATGGTCGTTGCAAGCTACCTGAGCAAGCACCTGATGTGCCACTGGAAGATCGGGATGAAGTGGTTCGAGGACTGCCTGGTCGACTGGGATCCGGCCAGCAACGCCATGGGCTGGCAGTGGTCCGCAGGATCGGGGCCCGACGCGACCCCCTATTTCCGCGTCTTCAACCCGGTGACGCAGCTGGACAAGTTCGACAAGAACCGCGCCTACGCCGACCGCTGGATCGCCGAGGGGAAATCGGACCCGCATCCCGACGCGCTGAAATACTTCGAGGCGATCCCGCGGCGCTGGCCCATGTCGCCCGATGACGATTACCCCGAACCTGTGGTCAGCCACAAAGAGGGGCGCGAGCGGGCGCTGGAGACCTACCAGAACCGCGATTTCTGATCGGCTCACGTCCGCGTGTGCGACCCGTCGCGCGGTGGACACGATACGCGGGATGGGTATGTTCCGTCGCATGTCCGTGATCCGCACGATCCTGCTGGCCGCCTTGACCGCCCTGCTTTTGCCGTGGGCCGCCTACGCGAGCCCGATGGCCGGCGCGGCCCTTGGCGGGTCCGCCGCGTCCGCCGAGATGGGCGATCTGCGCGCTTCCGGGGTGGACGTCGCTTCGGCGAAACGCGACTGCAAGGGCAAATCGATCCTCGGAGCGTCTTGCGGCCCCGATCTAGCGATCGCGACGGACGCAGGCTTTACGCGGCCCGCGGAAGTCTCGGTGCCCAGATCGCACATGGATGCGACATCGTCGCCACGCCGGGTGGCATGGGCCGTCTGGGATCCGCCGCGCGGTTGAGCTTTCGCTTGCCCAATCGCCGAGAACACCCTAACGCCCAGATCGAAATTCACGAGGTTATACGATGATCTCCCGCCGTTTTCTCATGGCCAGTGCCGGTGCCGCCGCGCTTCAGGCCTGTGCCCGCACTCCAGCCCCCGAGGTGTCGCGGACCGCGACCCCCGCCGTGACGCTTCCGGCACCGGTGCCCGCCGCCTATGGCGCAATCACCGACGAGCCGTTTCCGATCCCGGCCATCCAGCCCGGCGTGGTCGATCCGCGCCTGTTCCGGCAAGTGGTTGCCTCGCCGCGGCCCGACATGGAAGAAGGCTCGATCCTGGTCGATCCCGACGCGGCTTACCTGTGGCTCATGCAGGAAGACGGCAACGCCCTGCGCTACGGCGTCAGCGTGGGCGCCGCCGGGTTCGGCTGGTGGGGCGAGGCCAAGCTGCAATACAAGCGCAAGTGGCCGCGCTGGACCCCGCCCGACGAGATGGTCGAGCGTCGCCCCGAGTTCGAGCCCTATTCCATCGCCAATGGCGGCATGCCGGGCGGCCCCGACAACCCCCTGGGCGCGCGGGCGCACTACCTGTTCCAGAACGGCGAGGATACGCTCTACCGGATCCACGGGGCCTGCGAGCCCGCCTATCTTGGCAAGGCGGTGTCGTCGGGCTGTATTCGCATGCTCGATCACGACGCGATCGATCTCTACGAGCGTGTCCGCGATGGCGTGCGGGTCGTGGTGCTGCCGTCCCTGATGCCCGACCCGCTGAAGACGATCTACTAGGCAGCGTGACGATCCTGCGGCGAGTGTCGCAACGTAAACCGCTGATTTCCAGTGGCAGGACCGGGGGTGGGCCTTTAGCTTCCTCGAGAACATCACGGGGAGCACGATGGAGAACCTGACATCGACCAAGGGGCAGGCTGGGCTGCCCCGCTACTTCGCCCAGGCCTTTGCCATGGCCTCGAAGCTGGAACACGGCCGACTGGACTTCGTGCTGCCGGACGGTCGTCGTTTCCGGGCCGAGGGAACCAAGCCCGGGCCGGTGGCCGAGATCGACATCCACCATCCCGACCTGTTCGCACGGCTGATCCGCGAGGGCGACCTGGGCTTCTGCGAAGCCTACTTGGATGGCTGGTGGTCCACGCCGGACCTGCAAGCCTTCATGGACGTGGTCCACGCCGACAACGACGATGTCTACGACGGCTTCCCGGGACAGGGTCTGGTGCGCGCCTACGAGCGGCTGCGCTTCTGGCTTCAATCCAATTCCAAGCGCCAGGCCCGGAAGAACATCAGCCACCACTACGACCTGGGCAACGATTTCTACAAGCTGTGGCTCGACGACACGATGACCTACAGCTCGGCCCTGTTCACCACGGGGCAGGAAAGCCTCGAGGCGGCGCAGACGGCGAAATACGCCTCGCTGGTGGACCAGATGGGCGCCAAGCCCGGCGATCACGTGCTGGAGATCGGCTGCGGCTGGGGCGGATTCGCCGAATACGCGGCGGCCGAACGGGGATTGAAGGTCACCGGCCTGACCATCAGCCGCGAACAGCGCGATTACGCCGTTGCGCGCATGGAACGGGCGGGCCTGTCGGACCGGGTCGAGATCAAGCTGCAGGATTACCGCGACGAGCGGGGTCAGTACGACGGCGTCGCGTCCATCGAGATGTTCGAGGCGGTGGGCGAAAAATACTGGCCGATCTATTTCGACACGCTGCGCGAACGGCTGAAACCCGGCCGCGCGGCCACCTTGCAGATCATCACCGTGGCCGACCGCCGCTGGGAGGTCTACAAGCGCGGTCCGGACTTCATCCAGAAATACATCTTTCCCGGTGGCATGCTGCCGTGCCCGTCGGTGCTGCGCGACCAGGTGCGCGCGGCCGGCCTGACCGTGGCGCGATCGGTCGAGTTCGGCGAAAGCTACAGCCAGACCCTGCGCCGGTGGTTCGATACCTTCAACGACCGCTGGGACGAGGCCGCGCGCCTGGGCTTCGACGACCGGTTCCGCCGGATGTGGAATTTCTATCTCACCTCTTGCGCGGCGACCTTCCACGTCGGTAACTGCGACGTGACGCAGATCACCGTGGAAAAGCCCGCCTGACATGTATCCCACCGCCGCCAAGCTTTTCGCCGCCTTGGGCTACGCGGCCCTGGTCTGGTACGCCAGCCTGCTCATCATTCCCAACCTGCCCGAAGGGCGGTCCGAGGGCCTGATGCCCGAGGTGAACGCGCTGCTGGCCATGATCCTGGGCTGGCGGATCATGGGCGCCCGCGCCGGTCAGGGCTTCGTCAACGCCATCGGGATCGGGCTGACCACTGCCGCCGCGATCCTGTTCTGGGCGATCATCATGTGGGCCGGCTACGAGGCGCTGATGCGCTCCATCAACCGGCGCTACAACGGTCCGGTCGAGGCGATCGAGGCGTCCATCGCGCTCGCCATGGAATTCGCGCAATACACCTGGCCTGGTCAATGCTTGGCGACGCTGGCTGTGGGCGGGATCATCGTGGGTGTCCTGTCCGAAGCGTTCGCCTGGCGCTACGGGCGCTGATGCCCGATCTTTTCCTCTTCGGCACTTTGCTGGATGCGTCCTTGCGCGACCTGGTCGCGGGCGGCGCGGTCGCGACACGCCCGGCCGTTCTGGACGACCACGCGGTAAACCGTGTCGAGGGTGCCGATTTTCCTGCGCTGGTGGCGCAGCCGGGCACCCGCGTCGAGGGTCTGTTGCTGACGCCCGACGCGACCCAGATGGCCCGGCTGCATTTCTACGAGGAAGGGTTCGGCTTCGGGCCCGAGCCGGTGACGGTGATTGCGGACGGCCAGCCGGTCGAGGCGATCGTCTACCGACCGCGCGACGGCGTGACCGCCTCGGACACCCCTTGGGATCTTGCCGCCTGGCAGCAGGCATGGGGCGCGCTCACCCGCCGCGCCGCGCGTGAGAGCATGGGCGACTTCGGCCAGATCGATGGCGCGACGCTGCGCGAGCGGGTGCCGATGATTTTCACGCGCGCCGATGCGGCACTGCGCGCCGAAAGCGAAATGGTGCCCTGCACCCTGCGCGCCTCGACGAACCGCGACGCGATCACGGTAGACGACCGCCGGGTGCCCTACGCCAAGTTCTTCGCGGTCGAGGAATGCGACCTACGCCATCCCCTGCACGGGGGCGGGCAGTCACCACAGGTGACACGGGCAAGCTTCGTCATGTCCGACGCGGTCACAGTATTGCCCTACGATCCGGCGCGCGACCGGGTGATGCTGGTCGAACAGTTCCGTTTCGGTCCCTTCGCGCGGGGCGATCTCTATCCCTACGCGTTGGAACCCATTGCCGGGCGCATCGACCCGGGTGAAGGGCCCGAGCAGACCGCGCGCCGGGAAGCCATGGAAGAGGCGCGTTTGTCTCTGGGACCGCTGCATCTCGTGGCGCGATACTATCCCAGCCCCGGCGCCACGACCGAGTATCTCTATTCCTATGTGGCCGAGGCGGAACTGCCGGACGGCATCCAGACCATCGCCGGATCGGATGCCGAGAACGAGGACATCCGGACACATGTCATCACGTTCACGCGCCTGCTTGAGCTGATGGAAAGCGGCGAGGTCGACGTGGGCCACCTTCTGGTCTCTGTGCTCTGGCTCCAACGCGAGCGGGCGGCCGGCCGTTTTGCCTGAAATCGGGGAACCCGCCGTGGGGGTGGTCGCTTGAAAGGGGCCCGGCCGGGGCCTACAACCATCGGCACCGCATAGCACCGCCCAAATCCGAGGGAGCCGCCCAAATGATCCACAGCGACCTGTCCGCCGCCGTCGGGAACACGCCCCTCATCCGGCTGCACGGCCCGTCCGAGGCCACGGGATGCGAGATCCTGGGCAAGGCCGAGTTCATGAACCCGGGCCAGTCGGTCAAGGACCGCGCCGCACTGTTCATCATCCGCGACGCCGTCGAAAAGGGCCTGCTTGAACCGGGCGGCACCATCGTCGAGGGCACCGCCGGCAACACCGGCATCGGTCTCAGCCTCGTCGGCGCGTCGCTGGGCTTCAAGTCCGTGATCGTGATCCCCGAGACCCAGTCCGAGGAGAAGAAGGACATGCTGCGGCTGGCTGGTGCCACGCTCGTGCAGGTGCCTGCCGTTCCGTACAAGAACGACAACAACTACGTGAAATATTCCGGCCGCCTGGCCGAACAGCTGGCCAAGACCGAGCCGCACGGCGCCATCTGGGCCAACCAGTTCGACAACGTGGCCAACCGGCAGGCGCACGTGGAAACCACCGGCCCCGAGATCTGGGACCAGACCGGCGGCAAGGTCGACGGCTTCATCTGCGCCGTGGGCTCGGGCGGGACGCTCGCAGGTGTCGCGCAGGTGCTGCAGCCGAAGGGCGTCAAGATCGGCCTCGCCGATCCCGAGGGGGCAGGCCTCTACAAGATCTACACCGGGGAAGAAAATCCCGGCGACTCGATCTCGGAAGGGATCGGGCAGGGGCGCATCACCGCCAATCTCGAGGGGCTAAGTCCCGATTTCTGCTACCGCGTCCCCGATGCCGAGGCGCTGCCGGTGGTGTTCGACCTGCTCCAGCACGAAGGTCTTTGCATGGGCGGGTCCACCGGCGTGAACGTCGCGGGCGCCATGCGCCTTGCGCGTGAGCTGGGGCCGGGCCACACCATCGTGACGATCCTGTGCGACTATGGCACGCGCTATCAGTCCAAGGTGTTCAACCCCGAGTTCCTGGACAGCAAGGGTCTGCCGGTGCCCGAGTGGCTGCGCAAGGGATCCGAGCGGATGATGCCCTCGGTCTTCGTCGACACGTGATGCCGCTTTTGCGCGCCTGGCTGTGCGCGGTCCTGCTGCTTGTCGCAGGGGCCGTCACGGCGCAGGATATTCCCCGCCCGAACTACGATGCCTGGTCCGAGCTGACGTCCGAGGTCGAAGAGACGCTCGACGGCTTCGCCACCGTGGGAACGCTCGAGGACCTGCGCGCCGATGTCGCGCAGCGGCGCGAGGCCTTCCTGGCGGCGCAGGACATCAACGCGAACCGCATCGCCACCGTCGAAAGCCAGATCGAAGCCCTGGGCCCGCCCCCGGCCGAGGGGGAAGAGCCCGAGGCCGAAGACGTGGCGCAACGCCGCGCCGAGCTGAACGAGGAGCTGGCCGAACTGCGCGCCCCGGTCATCGCCGCCGAAGAGGCATTTACGCTCGCCAATGGCCTGATCGGCCAGATCGACCGCACCATACGCGAACAATACGCTCAGCAATTGCTGGCGCGCGAAGCAAGCCCGCTGAACCCGGCCTACTGGCTGGGGGCCGCGGACCTGCTGCTCGAGGGATGGGACACCGTCGCGACGCCGGTGATCCAGGCGTGGCAGGATCCCGGTCAGCGGGCGCGGGCCTTCGACAGCCTGGCCGCCGCCGTGCCACTGGCGCTGGTCGCCCTTCTGCTGATCTTCCGCAGCCGCTGGTGGATCCGCCTGATCTCGGGCTGGGCGGTCAATCACTCGACCCGGGGCCGCGGTGTCGTCTTCTTCCTGCTGTCGCTGGGCCAGATCCTGTTCCCGACCCTCGGCGTCTATTTCCTGGCGCGCGCCGCGGCGCTGACGGGCTTGTTCGACGGGGCCGCGATGACGGTGCTGGACGCACTGCCGCTGGTCGCCATGCCGATCTTCGTTTCCAAATGGCTGGCCCATGTCCTTCTGGGCAGCGAGGCCACGGCGCAGCCGTTCTGGCGCGGCGATGACGTCCCGCTCACGTCGCTTCGGTGGCACAGCGTTCTCATCGGCTACGCGGTGACGGCGATCTTCGCCGTGGCGCTGCTGGCAAACGTGACCGGGCGCAGTGACGTCCCGGTGGACGTCCTGAAATTCGCGCCGCGCGTTCTGCTTGGCTGCCTGCTGTTCAGCATCGGTCGCATCCTGATCAGGATGGGGCGTGGCAATACGGACGAGAGCGGGACGCAGAGGGTGGGCAGTTCGCTTCTGCGGCTGATCGGACGGCTGTCGATCATCGCGGGCGTTCTGGGCGTGCTCCTGGCCGCCGTCGGCTATTCCAACGCGGCGCAGGCGGTGCTGGTCCCCGCGGCCATGACGCTTGGCGTCACGTCGGTCCTGGGTCTGCTGCAAAAGCTGGTCTCGGACCTTTACGCGCTGCTGACCGGAACGGCCGAGGGCGAAAGCGAGGCGCTCGCCCCGCTCCTGATCGGGTTCCTGTTGGTCCTGGCCGCGCTGCCGGTCTACGCGCTGATCTGGGGCGCACGCGTCGCCGACCTGACCGAGGTCTGGTCGCGGTTCCGCGCGGGCTTTGCCTTCGGCGACACGCGGATCTCGCCCACGGATTTCCTGGCCTTCCTGCTGATCTTCGTCATCGGCTATGCGCTGACACGGCTGGTGCAGGGCACGCTGCGCAACACGGTGCTGCCGAAGACCCGGCTGGACGTGGGCGGGCGCAACGCCATCGTGTCGGGCGTCGGCTACATCGGTATCTTCCTGGCGGCGCTTCTGGCGATCACCGGCGTGGGGATCGACCTGACCTCGCTGGCCGTCGTCGCCGGTGCGCTGTCGGTCGGCATCGGTTTCGGCCTGCAGAACGTCGTGTCGAACTTCGTGTCGGGCATCATCCTGCTGATCGAACGCCCGATTTCCGAGGGCGACATGATCCAGGTGGGCGACCAGATGGGCTACGTGCGCGACATCTCGGTGCGCTCGACCCGGATCGAGACCTTCGACCGCACCGACGTCATCGTGCCCAACGCCGATCTGGTGTCGAACTCGGTCATCAACTGGACCCGGGGCAACAACGTGGGCCGGGTGATCGTGCCGGTGGGCGTGGCCTACGGCTCGGATACAGAGCGGGTGGCCGAAATCCTGCAGGAGGTCGCCGAGGCGCATCCGATGGTGATGCTGAACCCGCCGCCGGCGATCCTTTTCCGCGCCTTCGGTGCCTCGAGCCTCGATTTCGAGATCCGCGCCATCCTGCGCGACGTGAATTTCATCGTGGTGGTGCAAAGCGACCTGCTCCACGCCATCGCAAAGCGCTTCACCGAGGAGGGGATCGAGATCCCGTTCCCGCAGCAGGACCTGTGGCTGCGCAACCCCGAGAGCCTGCGCCCCGTCGCATCCGGCGGGGCAGGGGCGCCAAGCCCCGACGCGCCACATTCGCAGCCCGATGCCTCGACCCCGGAGAGCCCCGCATGACCGACCTTCTGCATCTCGACGATCCGTTCCGTAAGACCGCCACGGGCCAGGTGGTCGAGACCGGCGACGGCTGGGTGCGGGTCGATCCGTGCCTGTTCTACGCCACCGGCGGCGGCCAGCCCGGCGACACCGGCGAGATCAGATGGGACGGCGGGCAGGCCAAGGTCACGATCTGCGAAAAGGGGGCGGACGGCGCGCCGATCCTGCGGCTTGCCGATGGCGCCGCGCCCGATGAGGGGCTTCCGGTCGAGCAGGCGATCGACTGGGACCGGCGCTGGGGCCACATGCGCGTGCACACCGCGCTGCACTTGCTGTCGGTGGTGGTGCCGCTGCCGGTGACGGGCGGGGCCATCTCGGTCGAGAAGGGGCGTCTGGACTTCGCCATGCCGGATCCGCCCGAGGACAAGGACGCGATCGAGCGGGCGCTGAACGACCTGGTGGCCCGCGACCTGGCCGTCGGCACGGACTGGATCACCGAGGACGAGCTCGACGCCAACCCGGGCCTCGTGAAGACGATGTCGGTGCAGCCACCGCGCGGCGCCGGTCGGATCCGGCTGGTACGCATCGGCCAAGGCGACGATCAGGTCGACTTGCAACCCTGCGGCGGCACCCACGTGTCCACCACTGGCCAGATCGGCCGGTTGCGGCTGGGCAAGGTCGAGAAGAAATCCGCGACCTCGCGCCGGATCACCCTGCACCTCGCCTGAGCCCGCGCGGCGTCCACCGGCCCTTGCGCAAGGGTGGGAAGATGCGCTAGGCGCTTGCCAACGGAGCGGTGGCCGAGTGGTCGAAGGCGCACGCCTGGAAAGTGTGTAGGCGGGAAACCGTCTCCAGGGTTCGAATCCCTGTCGCTCCGCCACTTGCCCCTGCGAACGCGTTCTCCCGATCCGGCTGCGGCAGGATTTTTCCGTTGTTTTCGAGGGTTATGCGGGAGGGGCTGAGCACTGCCCTAGGCGCGAGAAGGCACGGAAGCGGTCTCTCAGGCCAGATATTCTCTGGACCTCATGACTGCGCCGATTTGGTGAATAGCTTGTAAGGCACTGTTAAGCATGGATTTCTTTCTGCGCGACCTGAATACTTCGACTGGGGTCGCGTTCGACCACACGGAACGGAGATCGAACGTTCGCTAGCCGCCGGGTGAAGCGCACACGCCGATACAGATGTACTGCGCACAACCTGAAGCTCGACGGGAAGGGCGGGAAGCGGACCTTCGCTGCGCACTGACCCAATGACCGCTGCTGTTCTCGAAGTCGGCTCTTGACCGAGTAGCCCTCGCTTGATGTTCCGACCTCAGACGCGCTGCCATGCTCGCGAGAGCAGGATGACCACCGGAAAGGTCATTGCATAGGTCAGCGCACCGTAGACGACCGAAGGTGTCGCGTAGAGCGGAAAGCCCGCCGCATCGCCCCACAACATCGCCCCCGCAGCAAGCCCCAGCCCGCTGTTCTGCACGCCGGTCTCTACGGCGATGGTCGTCCGCTGCGGCGCGGACAGACCGCAGGCCTGTCCGAGGGCAAGGCCGAGGCCCAGAAGCAGAAAGGTGAGAAGCAAAAGCTGCAACCCGATCAAGATTAGGCCGGATCGCAAGGTGTCGGCGACTTCTATGAAGGACCAGCCGATGATCGCTATGAACACGGCGGAGCAGATGCGGAAGATGGCAAGCTCGTGGCTCTCGACGGGGCGGGGCGCGAGGTAGCGGATCGCCATGCCCAAAAGGACGGGAACCGTGGCAAGCGCAATGACGCGCAGCGTGAGATCTTCGAAGGCGACCCGGGTCCCCTCGGTGCCGAGGAAATAGTTCGCCGCCAGCACGGACAGCGCCGGCAGGGTCGCCGCCGAAAGGAGGTTGCTTACCGCTGTCAGGGATACGGACAGGGCCACGTCACCGCCGGCAATCCGCGTCAGCAGGTTGCTCATCGCCGCACCGGGGCAGAGCGTGAGGAGCACGATGCCGAGGGCAAGCTCCGCATCCTGTTGCTGGGCCGAGACGAACAGGAAACCCACGATCGGAACCAGAACGATCTGGCTCGCGATCCCGAGAAAGAGAGCCCCTGGCCGTTTCAAGGAGGACCGGAAGTCGGCGACTGTCAGGCCGAGGCCAAGCGCGAACATCATCACGAAGACCGCGACGGGAACGGCTACATCGATGATCGTGTCGGTCGTCACGGTTTTGGCCCTCGCGGTATCCATATCACGACCAACGTGGCAGATCGAGCCAAAGGCCTGGCAGAGCAGGCCAAGACGATCGCGGCCTCAATCGCGACAGTCGGTACATGGAAACCAGCAAAGTGAGCCAGCCATGTCCCGCATTCAAATACCCGGTTCGATCTCGGCCGCTCCGGCCGCGTCCCAAGCCTTTCTCGAGCGCGTCGGCAAGTCGCTCGGAAGCGTCCCGAACCTCTTCCGCCTGACCGCCAACAGCCCCGCCGCGCTGGAGGGGTATGTCGGGCTGAGCGGTGCGCTCGCCAAGGGCAGCCTGGCGCCCCAGACCCGCGAGCGGATCGCGCTGGCGGTGGCCCAGATCAACGGGTGCGACTACTGCCTGTCAGCGCACGCCTACTTGGCCGCGAACGTGGCGAAGCTCGACGCGGCCGAGATCGCCGCGAACCGCGCGGGCGGGTCATCGGACCCCAAGGCCGATGCAGCCGTGAAGTTCGCGGCGGCGCTGGTGCGCGCGCGGGGGCAGGTCTCGGAGGCCGACCTCTCCGCGGTGCGGATGGCCGGACATTCCGACGCCGAGATGGTCGAGATCGTGGCGCATGTCGCGCTGAACACGCTGACCAACTACCTCAACGAGGCGTTCGACACGCCCATCGATTTCCCGGTCGTCACCGCCTCGGCGGCGTGACACCGCGGACACCCCGGTCGCGGTCCCGTCTCCCCCCTCCCGCGCGACCGGGGTGCAATCTGCCCCTGCCACCAGGACCACTGCCATGACACGTCCCCCGTTGCCGCCCTTCGATACGCTGTCCGCACGGACCAAGGTTCGCCTGGCCGAGGACGCGTGGAACGGCCGCGCGCCGGAACGGGTCGCGCTTGCCTACACGCCGGACAGCCGGTGGCGGAACCGGACCGAGATGTTCCGGGGCCGCGACCGCATTATCGCGTTCCTGACCCGCAAGTGGACCGAAGAGCTGGACTATCGCCTGATCAAGGAGCTGTGGGCCTGTGACGGCGACCGCATCGCGGTCCGCTTCGCCTACGAGCATCGGGACGCCGGCGGCGCGTGGTTTCGCAGCTACGGAAACGAGAACTGGGCGTTCGACGCCGAGGGGCTCATGCGCCAGCGCATCGCGTCGATCAATACCCTGCCGATCTCCCCGGACCAGAGGCTCTTTCACTGGCCGCTCGGTCCGCGGCCCGGCGATCACCCGGGCCTGTCGGAGCTCGGGCTATAGGAGGTGCACCATGCCGAATGCCTTTGCCGATATCGCCTTCACGCCGCGCGTCCGGGCCGAGCAGCAACGCTTCGGATCGGCTGACGCCTATGCGCGCGTCCTGTCGCCCGACCGCGACGACGGCGCGGAACTTGGCCCGCGCGAGGCGGCGTTCCTGTCCGCGCGGGACGGGGTCTACCAGGCGACGGTGTCCGAGACGGGTTGGCCCTATGTCCAGTTCCGAGGCGGCATGCCGGGTTTCCTGAAGGTCATCGACGCGCGCACGATAGGATACGCGGACTACGCGGGGAACCGTCAGTATATCAGCGTGGGCAACCTGCGGCTGGACGACCGGGTTTCGTTGATCGCCGTGGATTATGCCCGCCGCGAACGGTTGAAGCTGTGGGGCCGCGCCCGGATCACCGAAGATCCCGATATCGTGGGTCTTTTGAACGGCGATGACGGCCCGCGGGCCGAGCGCGGCATCGTCATCCGCCTGGCCGCGTTCGACTGGAACTGCCCCAGGCATATCCCCGTCCGCCACACGGATGGCGAGCGCGACGACGAGATCGCGCGCCTGGCCGAACGGATCGCGGACCTGGAGGGGCAGTTGGCCGGCCGTCCTGCCATGCGGCGGCAGGCGCGCCCCTGAATGCGCGGGCCGTCGTGGCGGCCAACGCGTGGAACTGGCGCCGCGAGCGATTCCGGCCTAGCGTTGGCCATGCCCACCGTGACCAACGCATTCGCGCGCGCGATGGCCCAGGCGGCCGGAATGGAGCTGAGAGAGGACGGTGTCCTGATCTCGGGCGGGGTCGCCGTGCGCCGGCTGCCGCGGCCGCGCGACGGTCGTATTTCCGAAACGGACTACTTCGATCTCCTCGACTGGATCCGCCAGCGCCACGGCGACGAGATCGCGCTGCTCGCGGCCTATGCCAAGGAGATCCGCGCCGATGATATCGGCGTGCTGGGGCTCGCGATGAAGACGGCGCCGACGCTGCGGGCCTCGCTCGAACGGATCGAGCGGTACTGGCGCGTGGTCACCGACACCGCGATCTATCACCTGGACGGCTCGGACGACCCCGCGGCCCTGGTTTTCGAAGGGCGGACGGGGCATCATCCCGCGCTCGACTTCCGCAACGAGGGCGCGCTGGCCGCCCTCGCCCGGAACATGCGGCTCTTCGTCGACGGCGATCTGGTGCTTGAGCACGTGTCGTTCCGGCACCCGTGCCGCGGCGACCCCGATCACTATGCCGCCCATTTCGGCTGTCCCGTGAGCTTCGGGGCCGCCCGAAACGCCATTATGCTGCGCCACGAGATGCTGGACCTGCGGGCCGAGCTCTTGCGGCGCCTGACCCCCGCGCTGAGCGACGGGGTGCCGCAAGCCGCCGAGATCGCGCGGGACATGGGGATGAGCGAGCGCACGCTCTACCGTCGCCTTTCGGATGAAGGGCTGACATTCCGCGACGTGGTGACCGAGGCGCAAGCCTCGCTGGCGCAGGAGCTTCTGCGCGACAGCACCAGCTCGATCGCCGAGATCGCGTTCCTGACCGGATTTTCCGAGCAGAGCACCTTCAGCCGTGCCTTCAAGCGCTGGAGCGGTCAAACCCCCTCGCAGTTCAAGCAGCACGGTCCGGCCCGCTAAAGGCGCGCGTCAGCGCGGCCCCGGGTGCCCCTTGGACCACCTGACGCGCGGGCCTTGGTCCGGGCTGCACCGCGGCGACGTTCAATCAAGTCCCCCCGACAGATCGTGATTGCGCGACGCCCGCCACCCCGTGCCCGTGCTTCGCGCAGTGCATGGCAGGTTCAGCCAAGCGCTTGGCAGGCCGGGCCGATACCGGGTTGGCGGGGCAGGGATAGCGTGCCCGCATCGACCACCGGAAAGGTCGGGCGCTGGCACGATCCCGGCGCGGCCTTTCCGCCCAGAGAAGGGCCACCGCCATGCGCAAGACCGACAGACAGACCAGACCGAAGACCAGAGCCGCGGGCATGCCATAGTTGTACATCGGCGTCGTGATAACGATGACATCAGCCGCCGCCACCTCGGCGATCAACTCGTCGGAGATCCTGGTGAGTTCGCGCTGCTGCGCGGTTATCTCGGTGCTGAAGACAGCCGCGATCCACGCCTCGGTAATGATCGGAGGCGGGCTCCGTCCGACGTCCCGCACCGTGATGTCGATCTCGGGTTCGTGCGCGATCCATGCATCGATGAATTGGTCGCCGAGTTTGCGCGAAAGGGAACGCCCGGTGCGGGCGCTTGCGTCGACTCTGAGGATACGTGTCATGTTGGCGGCCCTTCTGTGAGGTTTGAGAGATGGCTGGTTTCACGGGGCTCCAGCCATCATGTGCAACGGAAATCCCGGGTCCCGACGATCGGCACCCGGGAGAGGAATGCGATCTTTGCTCAGAGATCGCCGACGCGGGTCGATTCGATGCTCGGCCACTGCGCGTCGGCGCCCGCGATGACCGTCTCCGGATCCTCGAGGTATTTCTCGAGGGTCGCGGCATTGACGAAGAGATATAGGTGGCCATCGACGATGTCGGCGTAGCGGACGTCGCCATCGAGCTTCTTGCCGAGATAGACACCGAAGGCGCAGAACCCGCCGAATTGCGGCAGGAAGGCCGCCGGGTCGGCGTCGAACTGCTGCTTGGCCGCCTGGGTGGCGAAGTAGTAATCCACGCCGTCGTGTTCCGAGGTGAAGCCCGCGTCGCCGATCCGCGGGCCTGCACCCCCGAACATCGAAACGGGGTCGGTGCCGTGCAGGCCCAGCGGGTTGCCGGTCGCGGTCAGGCCGTTGGAGACGTTGACCTCGTCGGCGGCGAAGGCGGCAGACGCGAGCGCGAGGGTGATGGCCACGGCGGGCAGGCTGATGATCATTTTCATTGGAAGGGTCCTTTCAGGGGTTTGGAGTGAATTGGGTGTCACCGGGCTGCCGGGTCAGGCCGAGCGCGCGATGCGATCGACCGCGTCGTCGGTCCACCAGACGCCGTTGGCGACCATGCGGAAGTTGATGATCGCGGCGAGATAGCCGTCGCCCTCGGGCACCTTCGCGCCCGCGGTCGCGTCGCGCACCACGGCGACCTCGTAGCCAAGCTCGAGCATCTCGTAGAGATGCGCCTGGGTGCAGAGATTGGCCGACATGCCCGCCAAGATCACCTTGTCGATCCCGCGCTTGCGCAGCTGCAGGTTCAGGTCGTTCTGCGCAGGGCCGTAGACCTTGTGCGGCGAGCAGATGATGGTCTCGCCATCCTCGATGTACTTCTTGTATTGCGGCATCCAGTCCGCGCCCGACCCTTCGAAGCCGTCGAGATCAAGGGGGCCGGGCCGGTCGAACATGCCGATGGAATGCATCGTGCGCTCCAGCGTGCCTTCGAACTCCCACCTGTGGTCATGGGGGTAGTAGTAGTGCGGCGAGATGAAGACCGGCATCCCGGCCGCCTTGGCGGCGGCGAACAGGCGCTCGATATTGTCGACGGTGCCCTGCTCGGTCACGCTTTCGCCCACGACGCCCCAGGTGACGCCGTCCTCGGACAGGAAGTCGATCTGGGGGTCGGTGACGACCAGCGCGGTGCGGCCCGGCGCGATTTCCATGTCGATCTGCGGCAGGCCCGGCGTATCGGGATCGGCGTAAAGCGCGCGGGCCTCGTCGGTAGCGGCCATGGCGGCGCCGGCGGTCAAGGTGCCGGCGGCCGTGGCGGCGGCCGCGCCTTTCATCAGGCGCCTGCGCGCCATGTCGACCTTCTCGGGCGTGACGTCGCAGCCGCAGGCGTGGTGGGGGTCATGGTCCATTTCATTGCTCCTTCCGGGGGGTTTTGGCGGACCGCTGGCGCGGACGGCCGGGATGGGGTGGGTTTGCCTTTGCCGGGCATGGGTCGGGCGGTTGCGGCGACGAAGGCATCGGCGACGGCGTGTGCGGGATGCGCTGTCAGCCCAGGGGCGCGGGAACCGGGCCACCTGCGACGACTAACGGTGCGGCGGCCTCGTGCGCGGATGGCCCGTTCGCCAGCGTGACCGGCAGGGCCAGCAGTCCTGTCAGGACGGCGGCGGCGACCGTGATCAGCAGCAGGTACGCCATATCGCCCAGCCGCATCGGCGGCGTGCCGGTGGAGTGCGCCACGCAATGGTCGTGCCGCCTGAAGGCGTGGTTCGATCAGGTGGTACGCGTCAACAAGACCTTCACCTTCGACCTCGCACGCGGCGACCGGCCGCTCGAGCCGGTGCTATCGAGCAAGACTGTCATCGCACTGACTGCATGCGGCGAGTTCGGCTTCGGATCAGGCGAGTTGAACGAGGGCGGCGACCATCTCGTCCCGCATTTGCGTTCCGTATCCCGGTATCTTGGCATGTCCGAGTTTCACCATGTCGGCGTCGAGTACCAGGAATTCGCCGATCACAGGCATGAAGCGTCGAAGGCGGCCGCTTCACGGTCGGTCCGCGATTTGGGCGCCCGGCTCGCATCCTTGGCCGCCAGCGAGGCAGCCTGAGGCAGGCCGAGAAGTCATACCGCTCTACCACAAGACGATCTACCCTCGGCCTGTCGTCGCCCGACCTTGCGCGCGAGATCGCGATCGCTGAAGATTAGACCGGGAACGCGATCGGCGTGAAGCTATAGCAAGCTATCGGTCAACAGACCCGCGTCGCTGTTCCGTTTGCAGGAGCCGACCTTCACTTGTGGTGGCGCGAACGTCCGGTTCGGGCCGTTCGCTTCGCTCAGGATAATTCTACCCGTTGGTCCGACCATACGAGTGGGAAAGGCTCCATCCCACGCGCCAGCGTCAGCGCTTGCCCCTGCTTCCCGTCCAGGATGGCACCGACGATATCGGGCGCGAGCAAGGACAGGCGCAGGACGCGGGTCATGTAGGAGGACGCGATCCCTTCGCGCTCGGCCAGTTCAGCGATCGTGGTGAACTCCCCGGAATCCAGCATCCGCTTCCACCGGAAGGCGCGCGCCAGCGCCTTGACCAGCGTGCTGTCCTTCCGGCGCGGCTGGGCAGCGCCTTCCGGAAGTTGCATCTCTTTGCGCCCGCCGCGCTTCACGATCCGGAACGGGACGTGGAGCGTCACGGTGTCGGGGATCGGCGTTGCGCGGGTCACGCCGCGCGCTCCACTTTACCGGCCAACATCTCGCGCGCGAGACTGCCGAGGCCGTCGACACGGAGCCGAACGTTTAGCCCATCCGTGGCGATGTCGACGCGCTCGACCAGCAGCGCCAAGATGCGCGCCTGTTCGGCGGGGAAGAGTTCGTCCCAGAGCAGGTCGAACTGCTGCAGGGCTGCCCGCGCGTCGGCCTCGGTAATGTCGCCCTCGTGGGCGCGCGCCGCCTTCCACGTCCCTGCCACGATCTCGGGCTGGCGGAAGACAGCGTGCAGCTGGTCGATGACCGCCGACTCGATCTCGCCCGCGGGCACGCGGCCGACCGGGCACGATCCGGCGCCGTGTTTCAGCACCGTCTGGCTGACATAGTAGCGATAGAGCTTGTCGCCCTTGCGGGTGTGCGTCGGCGAGAACGCGGCGCCATCTGGGCCGAACAGCAGACCCTTCAGCAGCGCGGGCGTCTCGGCGCGGGTGCGCGCAGCGCGTTTGCGAGGACTCTCCTTCATGATCGCATGAACGCGGGCCCACGTCTCGCGGTCGATAATGGCGTCGTGCTCTCCGGGATAGCTCTCGCCCTTGTGGACCGCCTCGCCGATGTAAGCGCGGTTGTTCAGCATCCGGTATCTCCCGATGAATGGATAGTGCGACACGGGCCGGTAGAATACGAATTAGCGCAGGGCTACGACTGACTGAACGTGGCCTTGAGAGCCTGGTGCTTTACTGTTGTCGGCTCTTGGCGGCGCGTTTCTAAAAATGACTATATTACAGTTATTTATATCGTGATGCATGATGGTCGGGCCGATGGCGGATCGTCGATCCAGGGTTGTCGGCCGAGGCTGGCGGAGGGTTGAATGACCGTGGCGCCACTTCCGAAACGGCACACCACGGGGCGGGAACACATGCCAAGCGCAGTCCGGAAGATCGAAGCGCGTTCCCCGGCATCAGACCAGGTGTCGCAAGTAGCGGTCGACCTCTCGGCGCTGGTCATGCGACCGAAAGGGCCTGAAGCGACGGGGCGGCTCCGGCCGACACGGACAGCCGAAGGCAGTGGGGCCGGTCTCGGCAAGAGCCGGGGCTGGTCGTCCTATGCCTACCGCTCAAGGGCTCACCAACCGACACAGGGCATAGGTAGGCCGTACGCGATACCCGCGCGCGGGACGCGGACATGGGCGGTAGCGTGTCTGGTCGACCGACGTCGACAACGCGCCGCTCGCCAACTTCTCGCACGCGGGCTCGGTTTCTTTGGCCTGAAGAGCCGAAGATGACAATCTTAAGTTCTGAGCGGATAGTATCGGTTGCCGCCCGAGGACCCGCAAAGCAGCCGTTCATCCGACGATCAGCGAATGGCTGGAAGGAGGCCGGAGTACCTGATGCTGCGGCTCGTTCAAATGTGTGAGAAGCGTGCAGTGCCGCCTCTAGTCTCCGAATGGATCAGCCCAGAGCCGCCTTTCACCCTACCATCGCGATGCTGCAGTGCTGCCTACCGGAAGAGACATTCGCCGCGCCCGCAAGATCAGGCTGTCGGCGAAGTCACACATCTCGGAGGAATGCGGACCTTGCGGACGTTGATCTGCCGCGCAGCTTCGATCTACCAAGCTTCCGGATGACGCCCCTGACCGCCCAACAAATGGATGGAATTTCGAGGCGGTGATGAGCTCGGCCGACGTTCTGAATGGGTTCTTCGGCGACTGGCCGAAGGAGTTCTCGTTCGAGGAAGATCTGACCGGCCTGCACTGGCAGTATCGCGAGTTCACCCTATGTAGGGCCTTCACTTGGATCGCCCGGTACGAGAACGACACTTATCTCGGCTGTGATTATCTGTTTCCAGAAACGCGCGCGCTGACGTGGTCACGCTGATACGCGCCCGCCTGTATCAGCAGGAACTGCTGGTGCGGCTTAACGCAGAGCTCGGCCCGCGCATGCCCGAGAGCGTTCGCCAGATCTGGACGACGCGCGACGACGTGTTTCCTGCAAACCCCGAATCTGTGCTATGATACAAACGACGGACCGAAATTTTTATGGGATTTTGGGATGATACGCCGTTTACTTGTTGTGGTCGCATTTGTTTTCGTTGCTCTGCCCGCTTTGGCTGGGCTGGAAATCATAACGCCGAAACCGGCGCCGGAACTGCAAGCAGGAGACGGTCGTTACCTGACGCTGGTCGTGGGAAACTCGAATTATAACGCACTTCCTCCTTTGCAGAACCCGACCAATGACGCAGAGGCTGTCGCCGAGCTCTTCTCGCGCCTCGGCCATGATGTCGTCCTTCTGACCAACGCAAATGAGGATGTCTTCCGGGACGCACTGCGCACCGTGGAACAGCGCGCGCCGGAGTATGAGCAGGTCATGTTCTATTACGCGGGGCATGGAATGGCCTATGACCGGACGAACTATTTGTTCGCCACGGATTTTGTCTGCAAACAGAAAGAGGAATGTCAGGCCAAGCTGAAAGAAGACGCGATCAACATGGACGAGGTGGTCGAAAGCCTGTCCGAGGCTGCCGAAATCTTCATTGCCATTTTCGATGCCTGTCGGGACGATCCGTTCGATCTTGCGTCAAGCGATGGCGACCTAAACGGACTGGTCCGGCCTGCCGAATTCGATACCAATACGATGCTCGTCTATTCAACGTCGCCCGGCGCCGTGGCGATGGACGGTGCGGGCTCGTTCAGTCCGTTCGCGGAGGCGTTTCTGGAAGCGGTATATGCCACGCCGACGGCGGAGATCGGAGATACCCTGCGGCTTGTCAGGCAGAAGGTCGTCCGCACCACCGAGGGGCAGCAGGTGCCGTGGTCCGAAGATTCCCTGATCCAACAGGTCAGCTTCAGCGTTGCTGCTGTGGTCCCGCCGGTCGAACCCGAGCCGGAACCGCAGATCAACACAGTCAGCATCCAACCGCCAGCGGGCATCGACAGCGAAGCGCCCTGCGATCCGAGCGTGTCGAGCCCGTATCAGAGGTTCACTGCCGCGGCGGCTTTCGATGCGCTCGGACCCGAACCCGGCAAGCAGGCGCTAAATCGGTGGCTGGAAGGGCATCACAATATCTGCGGGATCGAGAACCTGATCGATCGGGCGATGTCCCGGTATCAGAGCATTCTCGTTCACAACATGCAGATCGCCGCCTTGTCCGTCGGACCGGACGGCAAGGGGGGTGAGGTACAGTCGCGGCGGCTCACGCCGCCCGAGGACAGCCCGCTCGGCACGCCTGGACGGCGTTTGTCGCTGCTGATCGGGATCAACGATTACGAGGCTCTGCCGGACCCGGGCACGCCCGGACCGCTGAAGGATCTACGATATGCGGAGAACGATGCCCATGATTTCGAACGCCTCCTGCGCGGCGGCCGGTTAGGCGAGTGGAATGTCAAGCCGATGATTGGTGCCAAAGCGCGTCGGCTTCCGGTCGTAACCGCGATGCGCCAGCTGCTACTCCGCGCGGAGGAGAACGACATCGTGCTCGTCTTCTTTTCCCGCCACGGAAGCTATGACCGCTACGACGAAGAGGACGTGTATCTGATGTTGAGCGACTCGGTCGAAGACAATGTCGAAAGCGGCTTGCCCATCGCCGACCTTGAGAACTGGGTCCGGAAAAGCAAGGCGCGGCAGGTCATCTTCGTTCTCGATGCGTGCCGCAGCGGGTATTCCTCTGCCGGTTCGAAAGGTCAGACGGATGCGCGAACCGGGCTGACCTATGACGCGCTCTTGACGAACCAACTTCTCGACGCGCCGAACCGGATTTTCCTGACCTCCAGTTCTGCCGATCAGTTGTCCTGGGAAGACACCGATCTTCAGAACGGCGTATTCACGCATTTCCTGATCAAAGCCCTCGATGGAGAAAGCCACGACAGCATCCCGAACCGCTTCGTCGATTTGAAGGAAGTCTTCGATTACACGCACGAGCAGGTATTCCAGCATAGCTCGCGCACGACTTGGATGGATGTGCAGGAGCCGCAGATGCGGGAAATCAGCGGCAAGTCGGTCTCTGGTTTTGCATTGGCCTATCGTGACTGAGGCGCAATGCTGAAGCTGCTGATCGAGAAGCTGGCCGCAGCCTGGACAAGCGCCGGGTGGGGCGCGCGCGCGGCAATTGCACTCGGCCTGATAGCTGTTTTTTTCGCCGCTTCCCGCACGGGCTATCTCGGCGCCGATCTGCAACGCCTCAACCGCAGCATGATCAGTGTCACCATTCCCGGGCTCGACGTGCAGGTCGGGACGGTGGCGCTCTCCGCATCGTGGGCGGTTTCATCGGGCAGCGAAGCTATTCCACTTTCGCAGGGCGGCTTCTGCCGGTCCGGCGATGTCGTGTCGCTCGACTATGCGGCCTCCGAACAAGGCTGGGTGTTCGGCGTGGGACTCTCGCCATCCGGCCCCTATCCGATCCTGGGCCAGGGTCTTGCGGCCCGCCCGGTCGCAGCGAACGCGATTTATGCCACGGAAGTGCGGCTCGACACCGAAATCGGGATCGAATTCTTCGGGCTCGGTTTCTCGGCGACACCGCTCGCGGAGGACGAAGTTACGGCTCTGGTCAGGCCTTATGATGCGTTGATGGAGTTCACCGATGGCGGACGCGGCGGAGCGGTCTTCGCGCTCTTCGAGCCGAGCGGGCAAGTGTTGGCGACGCGCAGCCATTACTGCCTGCACGACGAGTAATCCTCACGTGAATGCCCGCTATCGCGTGGCTACAAATTGAGTTTCGCGCTTGCGGCGTATGACGGATCCCCGCCCTCCCTGTTTGAACGCGACGTCGTCATGCGCAAACAGCGGCCGTCGGAACCTGGCGCAGCGAAGTAGTGGTTTGTCCCACACAGCTGCCGTCTGCACACCCACGGTGAGGGTCTGGTTCGAGGCAGTCGACGGCCAAAACGAAACCGTTTCCGGTACCGGCGGAATCAACCTCTTAGTCACGGTGCCAATTGAGTGTAATACTAAGGCTCCCATTGGGTGCGACGCGATCAAGCAGTTGATCGAGCAGGTCGCCTCGAGTGCGGTCAGGCGCTCGGCGCGCCGCTTCGAGCTCGGGGCCCACGGCGGGCACTCCGTTCAGCGGGTCATCGGCAGCGCCTGTGATCTCGTCCCATTGGCGCGCAATTACGGCGCGCATGGCGCGGCGGACATCGATTTGGCCGTTGCCCATCTGCCAGTCGGCCAAGATGCGGTCCCGGATCGCGGCGTGCTTCGGGCGCTCCGGGAACTTGGCGCCCGTGAGCCCTTTCACGATTCGCGACGTCCGTATCCCCTTGTTGGCAACGTGTACGGCGAGGCTTGGGTTACGGTCGTATTCCTCGTCGGAAACAGGATTGCCGAGCTCATCGATCCGTCGGCCCTCCTTGTCGCGAGCCGCAACCGTGGCATGGTGCACTGCGACGACCTCCCAGTGGCGGTTGAAGACCGGCGAGCCCGAGGCTCCGCGCTCCGTGTCCGAGGTGTACCATAGCGCCTGGTCGAACTCGCTCTCGCGGTGGTCCTGAAGGAAGACCACGGTCGAGTCGTGCAGCACCACCGACTTGCGCATGCCCTTGGGGTACTGGACGACGCCCGTCGGGTCGCCGAGCGCGATCTTGCCCTGGTCGGGGATCATGGGATGCCAGCCGAGGCGGCGCGAGATTTCTGCGCCCTTCGCGGGGTCGAGTGCCACGATGCTCACGTCGAGCCCCTCGTCCGTCCACCAGAAGTGGTCCGGCGCAAGGTCGCAAGCCGGGAAGACGGTCCGGCCGTCATACGTCTCAAACCCGATCTCGGTCAAAGAGGCCACCGTTTCCGACGGCAGGACATGGTTGTTCGTCATGATCATGCCTGGTGCGCATATGAAGCCGGTGCCGAAATAGGAGCCGCCGAGCGCGTCGAGACGTCCGATCGAGCGTGCGGCGACGAGGCCCTTTACGAAGGTGTCTACGCGCAGGAAATCGCTGCGCCCCACGGTCGCCTCCCGCTCCAAAGGTGGCATGATGCCGGACTGGGCCAACTCCCAGAGGTCGCGCATCGTGACGGTCTCGTCGCGCGCAACCCGCTTGGCCCGCCGATTGTCGGGATCGGCGGGCAGCGCGCCGCGCACCTTCGCTGACACGGTTTCGGCAGCGATACGGCTCACCATGCCGCCATACCCATCCTCTGCTTGGCGATTCAGGGCTTGCCGACGCGCTTCAACCTCCGCAAGCACGGCATCGTGAGCTTCTTGGCCGTCAGAGGGCTCATCTTCAGAGGTCATACGCACCCTTCGGTCGTTAGGCAAAGGCTAGCATGTGACGGCCACTTGACCTAGGGGCAACTTCCGCCGCAGGCTCCGCCCTAGCACCCGTGGCGAAGGGGGAGGCCATGACGAACGATCCGGAGGAGACGGCACGCGGTCTCGGCAAGCTGGATTACGCCGATTACCTCGAGATGATTGGCGATCCCAAAACGCCAGACGAGCGCATCCTAGACTACTCCTTGATCGAGCGCGGCGCGAGCGGCTTCGAGTTCGTGCTTCGCCCCGATCCGGAAAAGGTCGAGATGACCGAGCTTCAAGAGGAACTCGAAAGCGCGATGGCGATCGGCAATGCCGCCGCCCGGTTCCGACGGCATCGCGAGACCCGCGCGCGCATCCAGAATGGCGACGAGCGGCCGTTTTTGGTCTCGGAAGGCGACAGCTGGTTCCAGTTCCCGATCCTCATCAAGGAGGTCATCGACCATCTGCGCCCGCACTACACCATTGCGTCGTTCGGTGCGGCCGGCGACACGGCACAGAACATGGTCTTCGGCCCACCCCGGCGCGGCGGGGCCGAGTTCCTGACCGAACTCTGGCGCCATCGCAGCCGCGTGCAGGCCTTCCTATTCTCGGCCGCAGGCAACGACATCATCGGCGAGGACCTGGCCACCGGGGATGCCGTTCCCGCGCTACGGAAACTTTTGCGCGCGCCCGTGGGTGCGGACCCGGATGTGCGCGACGTGGTAGACATGGAGGAGCTTGAGCGCCGGCTCGGCAGCCTGAGACACGCCTACCGCTCGGTAATCGCCAACGTCCGGGGCTTGGACAGCGCCGACCGTCCGTCGCACCTGCCGCCGTTCTCGAAGCTGCCGATCGTGATCCACGGCTACGATTACCCGTTTCCCTATCCGACGACGCCCGAGGTCGGCGGAGCGCCTGAATGGCGCGACCCGCGCTATGCCAAACAAGACCAGTGGCTGGGTTCGGCCTTCTCGCACCACGGTATTGACGACGCACGGTTGCGGCGCGAAGTGATCGTTTTCCTCTTGGACCGGCTCTACGATATGCTCTCCGGCTTAGCGGGCGACGCGAGCGAGACTGGTATCTGGCTGGTAGATTGTCGCGGTGCCCTCCCAAGGGTGACTGACTGGAACGACGAGATCCACGGGACCTCCGATGGTTTTCAAAGTATCGCCGCGCGCTTCCACGACGTTCTCAACAATGCCATCGCACCGCAGGTTAGGTGATATGACGGCATTCTAGAACGTACATCGCTGTCGCTTCGGCATCATGATCGGACAAGTCCAGAAAGCACCATTTTTGGCGCAAGCAGATTTCCGGTAGCGGGATTGGGCTCAGTAGCAGTGAAGGGCCGCTTCGTCAGTACAGCAGAACATCGCAGCGCCCGGAAACGTCGGCCGCTTTGGTCCCAAGCACTCGCACGATCATCGTAGTTTCTTTTGCGCTCCACCACGGACATCGAGTTTTTTGGACCGGAGCAGCTGAACTCACGATCCGGCGTTGAACGCCCTTCGTCTGTTTATGCGACAAATCCCTATCAGTACTTATAAGAGAAATGTCGCCTAAATCGCTGTGGAAAGGCGGGCGTCTAAAAGCGCCAGCGCTGCTGTCTCTCGCGCCAGTCCAGCATCGCGCGTCATGAGCGGTTCCCAGTAAATTGTCGGCTTATGTCTTTTGTCTTCGTAAAACGACATAAATACAATTAGTTAAATCTCTGATATTCTGCCGCAGAACGGAGCGAGTGTGCTTCGGTAATCCGAGGCGGGGTCATGGTCGGTGCAGAGCGTCACGCAGAACACATGCCGGGAGCGCAGACGGTCGAGCGGCGCTCGGTCGACGCACTCGTCCCCTACGCCCGAAATGCCCGAACTCATTCTGGCGCACAGATCGCGAAGATCGGCGGATCGATCCGCGAGTTTGGATTCAACAACCCGGTGCTCGTCGACGGCGAAAACGGGATCATCGCGGGTCATGGCCGAGTGCTGGCCGCGCGGAAGCTGGGGCTCGCCGAGGTGCCGGTGATCGAACTCGGCCACCTCTCTGAGGCGCAGAAACGGGCCTACATTCTCGCAGACAACCGTCTCGCCGAACGGGCGGGATGGGACCGGGAGCTGCTCGGTCTTGAGCTGGCCGACCTCGGCGATCTCGGGATCGACTTGGGCGAGATCGGCTTTGAGGGGGCGGAGCTCGACGCGCTGCTGTCTAGCGGGCTCGCGAAGGACGGCGAGGAGGCGACGCCGGAGCCACCGGTCGATCCAGTCAGCCGCGTGGGCGATCTCTGGTGCCTCGGGGCCCACCGGCTGCTGTGCGGCGATGCGACCGACCCCGACGCCGTTGCGCGGCTGCTCGTTGGTGTGGTGCCCCACCTGATGGTCAGCGATCCGCCCTATGGCGTGAGCTACGACCCGGCCTGGCGCAACGAGACTGGTGCGGCGAAGACGAAGCGGACGGGAAAGGTGGGCAATGACGACCGGGCCGACTGGCGCGAGGCCTGGGCGCTCTTTCCGGGCGACGTCGCCTATGTCTGGCACGGCGCCCTGCACGCGGGCACCGTTGCCGAGGGCCTCGTTGACACCGGCTTCGACATCCGCGCACAGATCGTCTGGGCCAAGGAGAGACTGGTTCTGAGCCGGGGGCACTACCACTGGCAGCACGAGCCCTGCTGGTATGCCGTGCGGGGCAAGGGACACTGGTCTGGCGACCGCACGCAGTCAACGCTTTGGTCGATTCCGAACCGTGACCAGGACGCCGAGACCGTGCACGGTACTCAAAAGCCGGTCGAGTGCATGCGTCGACCAATCCTGAACAACTCCAGCCCCGGACAGGCAATATATGAGCCGTTCGCCGGATCCGGCACGACCCTGATTGCTGCCGAGACGACTGGACGTGTCTGCTGCGCGATTGAACTTGATCCTGCTTATTTGGACGTCTGTGTTCAACGCTGGCAGGCGTTCACGGGACAACAGGCCGTGCTGGCGGGCAGCGGTGACGCCTTCGCAGACGTCGCCCGAGCGCGCCTGGGGGAGGCCCCATGAGGCCCGATCGATGATGCGCGGACGCAAACCGAGGCCGGACCGCAAGTCCTTGAAGGATACGCCGCTTGCCGCCTTGCCTCGCTGCCCCCCTCATCTGTCGAAGATTGCCCAGAAGGAATGGCGTCGCCTCGCCACCCCGCTCTTTGACGCGGGCATTGTAACCCTCGCCGACCGAGCAGCCTTGGCGGCCTATTGCCAGGCCTATGGGCGATGGGTTGAGGCCGAGGAAAGGCTGAAGGAAACACCGCCGTTGCTGAAGGCCCCATCCGGCTACGTCCAGCAGTCACCATGGCTGTCGGTGGCCAACAAGCAGTTGGAACTCATGGGGCGCTACATGGGCGAATTGGGGCTCACGCCCGCGGCCAGGTCTCGTATTCGGACCATGAAGGGAGACGACACCAGCCCCAAGATGGAATTCGTTATGATCTACGAGGACGGCCCGAGCCAGGCACAGCTGGAAAGAGATGAGAAGGACGGGGTCAAGCGCCACTATCTCGACGCCCGCCTCTGAACCTCCGTACACTCAGCGCCGCCTTTACGGTACACATCTGCGCAACCAACGTCAGGCAGGTGTGTACATGGTCAAGAATGCTGCCCCATCGCAGAGGCTCGTCGCCTACGAGCGGGTCTCGACAGCCCGGCAGGGGCGGTCCGGGTTGGGTCTGGAGGCGCAGCGCAAGGCGATCGACAACTACGCGGCCTCCCGCGACGCCGAGGTCATCGCGCGTTTCACCGAAGTGGAAAGCGGCCGCAGGAATGATCGGCCGGAGCTGGAGAGTGCTCTGACGCTCGCGCGTCTCACCGGCGCCACGCTGGTGATCGCCAAGCTCGACCGCCTGTCGCGCAACGCCGCCTTCTTGCTGACCCTTCAGGGCAGCGGCGTCCGCTTCTTAGCCTGCGACATGCCCGAGGCGAACGACCTGACCGTTGGGATCATGGCCTTGGTGGCGCAACAGGAGCGAGAGGCGATCTCGAGGCGCACCAAGGAGGCGTTGGCGGCTGCCAAGGCACGAGGCGTGAAGCTCGGCAATCCGAACGGTGCCGCGGCACTCCGGCGTGCAGGCAAGGGTGGCGCGGCCCTGCGCAAGGTGGTGACTGCCAATGCCGACGCCTTCAGCATGTCTCTTGCGTCGGTCATCGCCGACATCCGCGCCAACGGCCATGCAACGCTTCGCGATATTGCAACTGAGCTCAATGCCCGAGGAATACAGACGCGCCGCAGCCGAATCTGGCACGTATCAAGCGTCAAAAACCTGCTGGAGCGTATGCGCACCGCGTCGCCAACCGACTGATCTGACCGGTGCGACCCGTTGTAACACCGATCGGATTGCGGCAGGGAGATGAGGACAGTTTGGGGGACCGGCATGACACGTCACACAATCACGGCAGTCGTTGCAATCGCGCTCCTGACCGGCTGTGGCACCGTGGGCGGCGACCGTTCAGTGGTTGAGCGAACGGGCCCGGATGAGCTCCTGAAACTCCGCGCCGGGCCGGGCCTCGGCTTTCGAGTGATCCTCGGTCTGCCGGATGGCACGGAGTTGATCCGGCGCGATTGCGTGACAGAGATTGGTCAACTCTGGTGCCGGGTTTCTCTCGCGGATGCCCCCGGGATCACCGGCTTTGTTTCCGCGGACTACATCTCCTTGCCGTGATCAGGTTCACTCAACTGTAAGCGGAAGTATCAAGAGACCAGGTCAATCTCCTGCTGCCCTGCATCCCTGCAGCGCAGGCCCAGAAGCGCGTCGCCCACAATGAAGCGCTGCGGTTGCTCGATGGACTGGTCCAGCTTTCCGTACTCGTCCGGGACCTGACGGCGCCGCCCGGGAACTCCGCCGATCGCTACCGCTAAGTCCCCGGCACTGGTGGCTTAGGTTCGGGCCGATGTTCGCCTCGGAGATCCGCATGCGTCGTATCGAGGGCATGAAGTCCAGCCGCTGGCGCTGGCAACCCGACGAGATTTTCGTGAAGATCAACGGCGAGCGGCGCTATCTCTGGCGCGCTGTAGATCACGAGGGCGAGGTGCTGGAAAGCTAGGTGACGAAGACCAGGGACCGGAAGGCGGCGCTGAAATTCCTTAAGAATGCGATGCGGAAGCATGGTCGCCCTGAGGCGATCGTCACGGACAGGCTACGCTGATACGGTGCCGCGCTCAAAGAACTCGGGGCTACAGGACGCCAGGAGACTCGACGATGGCTCAACAATCGAGCCGAGAATTTGCACCTGCCGTTCCGAAGAAGAGAGCGTGCGATGCCCCGGTTCCGACGGATGAGAAATCTTCAGAAATTCGCCGCCGTTCACGCTTCGGTATCGAACCATTTCAACCATGAACGCAGCCTCTCAAGCCGGCATATTTTCAAGCTAAACCGCACCGCCGCTCTTGCCGAGTGGCGCGATCTCTGTGCGATATAATGGACGGCGCCTCTGTCCTGACAGTCACCAGTTCGCATTCGTTCGACAGCACCGGATTGACCAAGTGAGCGGCGAAAGGGCCGCAATATTGTCGCAAAGAGCATCATTGTTTCTGGAAGCACAACAGTGAGCAGCTTCGACAACGACCGTTTTGCGTGATTTGGTGAGACCTGACTAATTGTACAGGTTGTGTGAGGGCAGGAGCGTGGGGCATTCTTGAGCCACGATATCCGTCGCATTTGGGTATTCTGTTATCATTTAATGGGCCGGGCCAGAAATGGTCCGGCCTACATCTTTTGCCGGTCTTGCGGGCGCACAGCGCCGGTTGTCATCGTGGTGGGCCGGCAGGGTAACGAACTCGGTAGGTTGATCTTATGGCAGACGATCCGTCTCCGGCGGGGGAGTTTAGTGATCTAGCAGTAACGATTTTCCGCTTGAGCGCGGCTGCTCTGCCCCCCGAAAACTGGACCGTTCGAAGCTGGAGGTTCCGGCTCAGCTTTCCCGGCTGGGAGAGCAGCGGAGTCGCATGCAGGCATCAAGGTTCATACAGGCGCAGAAGGCGATCATCCTGAAGCAGGGCGAGGACAGAACGCCCGTGACAGAGTCTGCCGTAAGGCGGGGGGCAGCAGACGACCCACTTCAGCTGGACGAAACCGTGGTGGCTTGCTGCCGGACGAGATGCGCCGTCTGAAGGCGCTCGAGGACGAGAATGGTCGAGAATTTTATCTTGATCGGCCAACGCGGCGCCGCTAGCGTTGAGGACGTTCGGGGTTGGTTGGGGGATCAATTTTGCTTGCAATTCATTCCGTGAGTTGGGTCCGTTATTTTCTTGACAGTCTAATTGCGCACTCAAAGAGGGCGACGCCCAATACATTTCTCAAGGGTTCGGCTAGTCGCTATCCACACGGCGACACCCGCTCTTGTGCAGAGGTTACCTTTATACCTGTGTTCGAAAAACCCAGCCAAACGCCTTAATAATGCTGAATGTGATGGGTCCGGTCGACGCTGCACGAACCATCGACCTTCACCACAAGGGATGCGCTACGTCTACTTGATCAGTGAACGTCGCAGCGATGCGGTTCGAAATCACTTCAGTCCATTTCTTTCTATGCGAAACAACTGAAGGAATTGTGAAACCGACTACTAAATCAATACCGAAGTTAAAGGCTGGCCATGATTTTCTACTATTTTTCCACCGGGACTGATCCACTGGATTTAGGTGCTTCGCGTGTAGTCGACTTCACCTCTGACACAGTCGATCTCGACAGCCTCGCGAACACTACACGCATGGCCAGCAGCGAAGTGGAGACGGGACTGTTGAGCGGTATCGTCGATGCAGTCGCCATGGATGATCTGGAAGACCTGCGTACCTACGTGAGCGGATTTACTCTCGACGGTGCCATTTTCGAATATGACCATGGTTTACAAACGCTTGTCGAAGGACCGGGCGGATCGCCGGAGGAGCCGACGCCCCCCGAGCCACCAGCGCTGGTCGAGCTGGAGATACTGGTTACAAGGGAATCGGGTCTCGTTGATCCGGCCGGGCTGAGCGCGGCACAAGTGGCCGCAGTTGTGAACGATGATTTCTTCGAGGATGCTGGTTTCCGTGTGGCTCTGCGCAGCGAAGAACTCGAAGCCCATCTTGATAGGTTGGGCATAGCCCAGGAAATGGTTGAGACCTTTACGCAGCGAGGAACGCTCCGAAACGTCGCCAGCCGTCTTGAGGACGGCTCGCTACAAGCCCTCCTTCTGCCAGCAGATGTAAGTGAGTTCTACGAGGACTCTTTCGAGCTTGGCGGTGCCATCTCGATCGAGTTCCTCTTGAATGGTCGTGAGATCCGCGCCGGAGGCGAAGATGTCTTACTTCGCGGATTTATTCTGGACGACACAATCATAGGAAGCCCAGGTGCCGACACCATAATCGGTGAGGCAGGCGATGACCTGATTTTTGGCTGGAACGACAGGGCAACCGAGGCCGACTTACGGGATAACATCTATGGTGGCGACGGTAACGACACCATCGAGGGCGGTCGGGGCAATGACGAGCTGCGCGGTGATGCAGGCAACGACTCCATCGCCGGTGGCTTCGGCGCGGACACGGTGATCGGTGGGACCGGCGACGACACGCTGACCGGCAGCGCCTTCGGCGACGAGATCTTCGGCGGCGACGGGTTCGACTTCATCAACGGCGGGTTCGGCAGCGACCGGGTCAATGGCGGGGCCGGCGGCGACAGGTTTTTCCACCTCGGCATCGCGGATCACGGCAGCGACTGGATTCAGGACTATTCCAGCGCCGAGGGCGATGTCTTGGCCTATGGCGGCATGGCAAATGCGTCACAATTCCAGCTGAACTTTGCCACCACGCCCACGGCGGGCGCCGATGATGTGCAAGAGGCCTTTGTGATCTTCCGCCCCACCGGACAGATACTGTGGGCGCTGGTCGACGGCGCGGGGCAGGATGCGATCAACCTCAGCATCGGCGGGCAGGTGTTCGACCTAACGGCTTGAAGCTACTCGGCTCGTATGGCTCCTTATGGGAAGACCACTTTTGGGAGTGCAGGTATTCCAAGGTGGGTAGCAGTGCAGTTGGAGTGGAGTCTTACCCCAAACTGACGGAAGCGGCGGGCTCAGGCCGAGAGAGCTAGCTGACTTTACGATGTGGTGTCTGAAGGAGAACATATCAAAAAGACAACGCTGATGTGACATAACGAGATCTCTCGGCTAGCCTTTCTTGATAGGGCCTTTGAGTGGGGGATGATCATGCGGGTCACTTCGAACGATATCGAGGTGGTGTTCCTTGGCCTTCGGGGTTCAGGCACCTTCGAACTGTACGGAGCTACAGGCACTGGCGAACTGGTCCCACTTTTCCGTCCAGATTCGCAGATCTCAGGCGGCGACCAGACGCTCGGGTCGATGGGCATTGCTCAAGTCAACCTTGCCGATGTGCAGGGCGATCTGTGGTTTACCTCGCTGGAAACCGTATACTCGGAAGCGGGCGGAAATCGGGCGCAGGGCCTGAACGTTGTTGTGCATCGGATAACGCACGAGGGCATCCTCGATAGCGGAATAGCCCGCTTCGAGAATGCCCAAGCTACTGGGTACCAGTGGAGTAGCTTCTGGCCGAGTGCGATAGATTGGCAAGGGAATTACACCTTGCCGATCCTAGATGGTGATCTCGGCGGTCGGCTGGGTGTGGTGAATGGCGATGTCTACACCGTATCGCTGAGCGGGGAGATCACACAGCTCAGCAATCTGTTTCGCGACGGGGGCCACCCGGATGCTGCCCTCGCGGGGCTGGGGGACACATTATACTACATCGCGGATCAGCAATCGCCTCTAGGCAGCGACGAGCTGTGGCGCCGCAATGCAGACGGCACAAACGACTTCGTCTTTGTGGATCCCCTTGGCGATGTGAGAGACTTGGACAGCTTTGGCGGTGCGGTCTGGTTCACGGTGGACTACGGCGCCACGAGCGGGGTGAGCGATCCTGGCTTTTACCGTATCGGCAGCGACGGGGTGGTGCAGGCAGTCGATCTGTCGGACGCTGGCAGCCTGTTCCGCCTCGGGTTGATCTTGAAGGAGCAAGACGGCCGCCTTCTTCTCTACAGCACTTACGGCGACCTTTTCGAAGTGGCACCTGACGGCGGCTTGACCCAGCTCTTGCAGGAGGGCGAGTTGGGGATCATTCGCGATGTCGTCCTTTTTGCAAACCGGATTTATCTTGCGGCCGATGGACCTGGCGGCAGCCAGCAGCTGTATAGGCTCAGCGATAATGGTACGGTGAACACGGTGCCCGGCATCGGCAGCCTATCAGGGGACTTCGGAGTAGGGGTTTTCGCCGCGACGGAGGAGCGGCTTTACATGCGCGGCAACGCCGTCATCGACGACGGCTTCGGCGGCGTCGAAATGATCGGCGGGAACCTCTGGGTTATGGATGCCGACGAGACTCTGACGCGCCTGACCGGCGAGCAGTCAGCAAATCCGGATATGCGCGGGGTCGGAGCGCTCTTTTCTCATGAGATTGATGTACCTGAAGGGTTGTTCGGTACCGTCGAAGACGACAGGCTTGTCGACGGTGAGGGCAGCAGCCTTCTCGAAGGCTACGCAGGCAATGACCTTCTGATCGGAAATGCCGGGAACGACACTTTGCGCGGAGGTGACGGTCTGGACACCCTTGTCGGCGGCGACGGCGACGACCTGATCGAGGGGGGCGAAACGGGGGCTGATCTCCGGGACAACATCTATGGAGGCGACGGCGACGACACGATCGACGGCGGCCACGGCAATGACGAGCTGCGCGGAGACGCGGGCAACGACTCCATAGCCGGTGGCTTCGGGGCCGACACGGTAATCGGCGGCGCGGGCGATGACACACTGACAGGCTCGGCCTTCGGCGACCTGATCTTCGGCGGCGACGGGCTCGACTTCGTCAATGGCGGTTTCGGCAGCGACAGGGTCAACGGCGGGGCGGGCGGCGACCGATTCTTTCACGTCGGGATTGCGGATCACGGGTCGGACTGGATCCAGGACTACAACGCGGCCGAGGGCGATGTGCTTGTATACGGCGGCAGCGCCACGCGCGATGAGTTCCAGATGAACGTCACCACCACGCCCACGGCAGGCGCAGACGACGTCCAAGAGGCCTTCGTCATCTACCGTCCCACGGGCCAGATCCTCTGGGCGCTGGTGGATGGCGACGGGCAGGACGCCATCAATCTGAGCTTCGGAGGGCAGGTGTTCGACCTGACGGCGTAAAAGAAGGACCACCAAGTTGGACTGCATGGAGACTGGAATCGCGCTAGATGAAATTGTGAAGGGTCAACGCTGTACAGGGGAGAGAAGGTTCGACGTCAGGCCCATCCCCTCCGCCATTTCACTTTTTGATTGAGTTCCTCCGAGCCACCCTAAGCGGCCTTTTCAATCCAATCTGTGACTTGGAGGGGCGGCCAAGCTGTACTGGATTTCTTTCGCTTTACCTGCACTCGTTCGTTGCGTGGTATGGATAGTGGTTCGATTGGATGGCGCTGGGCGGCAAGCTGATCAAGAAGCTCGTGGCGAATCTCGGCCCCGGCCGGCATGGGGATGGCAACGGTCTCTACTTAGTCGTCGATCCCTCCGGCGCGCGTCGCTGGATCGCGCGAGTGACAATAAAGGGGCAGCGTAACTCTAGGGGCAAGCCGCTTCGGACGGATTTCTGCCTTGGCAGCGCAGAACTCGTGACGCTGCCGCAGGCACGCGATCGAGCATTGGAGTACCGCAGGATGGCGCGCGCCGGGCTCAATCCCCGCTTCATTTCGACACGCGAAGTGCCATCCTTCGAAAAGATCGCGGCTCAAGTGCATATCGAGCGTCTGCCGACCTTCAAAAATGCCAAGCACGGCCAGTAGTGGATCAACACGCTGCACGACTATGCTTTTCCAAAAATCGGCCGTATGCCGGTCGATAGCATCGGTCAGCCGGAGGTGCTGATATGCCTCTCGCCGATCTGGACAGAGAAGCATGAGACCGCCCGGCGTCTTGCTCAACGGATCAAGATCGTGCTCGACGTCGCCCGCTCAAAAGGGTTCCGCGATGGCGAGAATCGGGTCACGGCGATCAAAGACGCGGCCATCCTGCCGAAGGTCCGAGCGAAGCCCCAGCATCACGGCGCGATGCGCTGGCAGGACCTGCCGGCCTTCTATGCTTTGCTGAAAGACCGTAGGGCAATGGCAGCGCGAGCGCTGTTGTTCACCTGCCTGACCGCAGCGCGCACCAACGAGGTTCTTCGCATGCGCTGGGAGGAGATCGATGTGGCCGGGCGGCTCTGGACCTGCCCGGCCGAGCGAATGAAGGCCGGCGAGGCCCATCGCGTTCCGCTGACGCCGCAAATGCTTGCGATCCTGGACGAGCAGTGGGCGCCCGGGGCGGAGGTCGTCTTTGAGGGCCAGCAACGCCACCGACCGATGTCGAATATGTCGATGCTGATGCTTCTGCGCCGGATGGGGATCGAGGGTGTGACGATCCACGGCTTCCGATCGGCTTTCCGCGATTGGGCGGCGGAAGCCGCGGGCGCGCCCCGTGAGGTAGCAGAGATGTGCCTCGCGCACCGGGTCGGCACGGCCGTAGAACGGGCGTATGCCCGGTCGGACCTGCTGGAGAAGCGGCGCGATTTGATGGCGTCCTGGACCAAATACGTATGCGAGGTTGAATAAATGTTCGCGCCTTGCGGCTATGAATCACTGCATGTCCTTTGGAATGATTTCGTAAGGCGTCATGCCGAATCTCTCTGCGCGATAGCTCGGACGAAATACATCGCGACTGAACCTACATCAGATCGCTATCCTTGGCCGGACTTCGAAGCGTTTGGGTCCCCAGCGGATTTCGTCGAACAGGCGTTCATCGAAACATTCGACGTCCAAGCTATCACATTGGTTACGGCGCATATGGCGATAGGGCGTTATGCGACGATAGATCCAAACAGCCAGTTCCGGCTTCTGGAACGCCTTTCGGTCTTTGAGGCAACCACTCATGTCTGCGAGCACGATCCCGAAGCCACCATCGCCGCGTTGCGCGACGAACGATCTTTGACCCGCGAACAGCGCAAAGCCTGGTCGGAAAACATGGGTCACGAGGGCGAAACAATAACCGACAGGCACTACGCCAAGATACCGGGAGAGAGTCGGGCCGAGCTGCTTGAGGAGATTGGAACGGACGATCAGGCGAAGTCGAGATTTGGCCCAGATTTACGACGCCGCCTTGAAGAAATTCGTAATGAATTGGATGCATGTCTAAAGGCGTCCTCGCCCGACGAAGCTTCCGCATCGATTTCTTGAGGAATTTTTGGAGACGCCTTCCGGTCCCGCGTTTTTGTGGCAAAGCTATTGAGCTGAGACCCGGCTCTCCTCCGGATTTCCGGAGCGTCCGCAGGTTGATGCTCTGCTCCCCAACCTTGGACCGCCGGGAGCTGGAATTTCCCGGCTGTTTCACGGTGACGGGCTGGTTGCGCCATCGGGATAATGCACGGCAATCGGGACGTTATATCCGATCGCGGTGTGAGGTCGGTTTTCGTTGTAGTGTCTACGCCAGTCTTCCTCCATCTGGCTCGAAAGCCTACTTCAAGAAGGACCAATTTTCTTGGGGGCAGACCAGCAGTCCTCATCCGGCTCATGGTTTATTGGTTCGCGTCTAGTCGCGTGTTGGATAACTCAGGCTCTCCGGAGTGATTGGATTCATCCTGATCACTTGGAGAAATCCCTTAGAAAAGCCATGGACGCGGAGATCGATGTGTGCGGGTTTTCGCGGTAGCGCGCGTCCCGTGCGGTTGCCTCGAACGAGAAGGGCCCGCGATATCCTTTGGTGATCAGATGGCTGATCTGCCGGGCGGCACCGGTCCGATCATTCTCGTCGATCAGGACCCGCTTTGCATCGTCGGCTTCGGTCAGGGGGCCGCGCCCGTCAGGCAGACCCGAAATGTGAACATGACGGAGGTGTTCGACCAGTATTTCGCCGTCGCCCGACAGGCTGTGCTGGAACGTATCGTGGAGGATACCCACTCGATCGCTCGCATCGAGCTGGGAGATGCAGTCCGCAACCTCACTGTGAAACCGGATCGAGCTGCCCGGAAAGCCGATCGGCTCGATGAGTAGCGAAATGTCGTGATCATCGGTCATGGACAGGATCTGGGAAACAATATCCTGATGCCGGGCAGGGGAGCCAAACATGCTGGGTCCCTTGCCATCGACACGCGGGATCAGGCTGATCGTTTCCGCGCCGGCCTCGGAGGCCGAGCGGAGAAGCGACTTGGTCAGCGCGCGGCGTTCCTCCGTCCAATCTTTGAAAGGGAACACCTCGCTGATCCCGACAAGGCGCAAGCCCCGCTCCCGTATGCGGTCCCCCGCCTCGGCCGCGGGAAGACCGTCGAACAGGGGGCGGCCGAGATCAATCCGGGCTTCGACGCCGACACAGCCGAGGTCGGCCGCGAGGTCGAGAAAGGCCAGGAACGGTGTTTCCGGCAACGTCTTCTGGTTCAGCGCGAACTGGATCAATTCGGCGTCAGGCATCGCGCTGCATGATCCATTCGACCTCGGGCGCAGGAACGAAGCGCCACTTACGCAGCGGGCCCGCCATGACGTTCAGGTAGTACATCTCGAACCCGTAGGGAGCGCCACAGGGGTGATGGCCGCGCGGGACTAGGACGACGTCGCCATCCGATACCGCCATGGTTTCGTCCAGCTGTCCGTCATCCGTGTAAACCCTTTGAACACCGAAACCCGCGGCAGGGTTCAGGCGATGATAATACGTCTCTTCCAGGTAGGTGATACGCGGGAAATCGTCCGTCATGGCGGTGCGACGGATAGGAGGACCAGTGACCGGCCGGGGTGAACACCTCGGTGACGAGAAGCGAGTCGCAGTAATCCTCGTTCTCCATGGCGATATTGTTGATCTGCCGGGTGTTGGTGCCCTTTCCCCGCTCGGTCAACGTGATGCCTTCGGGCCCGATCCGACGCGGTGCGTGTCCGCCAAGGCCCGGCTGGCGATTTGGCTCGCAAATCTGTCTCTCCATGACGGGATCGTTCCATCCCCTTGGTAGATCACTTCAGTGGAGTCACTCCTTGCCCAGGTCCTGGTGCTCATCCGAGGGCGGGGCGGCGGCGCGCAGCTCTTCCTCGGTTTTTCCGTAGTGGCGTTCGGTCAGGACCAGAGCTTTCTCGACGTCGCGCGCCAGCACGGCCTCGGAAATCGCCTTGTGCTCGGCGCCGAGGTCGCGCCGGCCGCGTGATCGATCCACCGAGGCCCGGCGGTATCTCTCGGCGAGTGTTTGTAGCCCGGCGCGGACCCGCAGAAGCCAGTCGGATCCGCAGGCGGCCACCATGGCCAGATGGAAGTCGGCGTTCGCCTGCTCCCAATCGTCGGCGCCAGGCACCGTGTCGGCATCGGCGCTGGCCATCAGGTAGGTTGCCGACACGACGCGTGCCTCCCATGCGCGGTCTCCGTGGGCGATCGACAGCCTGAGGCATTCCCGCTCGACCGCGATGCGCGCCCGGGTCAGATCCGAGAACTCTGCCGGATCGAGCGGCGCGACCGCGAAGCCGCGATTCCCTTCGGCGATGACGAGTCCCTCCGCCGAAAGGCGCTGAAGTGCCTCCCGCAGCGGGGTGGGGCCGATGCCGTAAAACTCGCGCAGGCGCTCGATTCTCAACCTTTCGCCCGGCGGGCGCGTGCCCGAGACGATATCGCGGCGCAGGCGCTGCCAAGCTGTGTCGGCCAGCGTTGCGCCAGACGGCGCGGAATCAGGGGGAAGCAGCATGTCCATGCCTTCTCATGCGTCGAATTTGACAAGCAACGCAAGATCGGCCAGATTGATTATCGATAATAATTTGGAATATCGATGATATGAAGCTTGTGACCTTCGAGAAGGACGGGGAACTCGGCGCAGGTGTGCTGGAATCGGGCACGATCCGCATTTGCGCTCAGGGCGACGGGGCCGGAAATGCGGTGCTGGACGCGATCCGGTCGGGCCAGACCGATGACTGGGCGCGGCGGCGCGGTCCGCGCATGGCGCCGGAAGACGTGCGTCTCCTGGCACCGATCCCCGACCCGCGGGGGCCGATCTATTGTGTCGGCAAGAACTACCACGCCCATGCCGACGAATTTCATGGATCGGGATTCGACTCGTCATCGAAAAGCGCGTTGCCCGACCATCCGGTCATCTTCACCAAGCCTCCCAGCAGTGTCGTCGGGCCCGAGGCCGAGGTGCGCGGGTCGCTCGATCCGACGGCGACGGTGGATTACGAGGGCGAGCTGGGTCTGGTCATCGGTCGCCCCACCTTCGGTGTCAGCGGTGATGCGGTGTGGGACCACATTTTCGGCTATGTCATCATCAACGACGTCACGTCGCGTGAACTGCAGCGCCAGCACGGGCAATGGACCATCGGCAAGGGGCTCGACACGTTCTGCCCGATGGGCCCATGGCTCGTCACCGCGGACGAGGTGGGTGATCCGACAACGATGGAGCTGGTCACCGAGATCAACGGCGAGACACGCCAGAAGGCGGTCGTGAAGGACCTGATCTTCGACATCCCGACCATCATCGAAACGCTGAGCCGCACGATGACCCTGCGCCCCGGCGACATCATCGCCACCGGAACGCCCGCCGGCGTCGGGATCGGCTTCACGCCCCCGAAATACCTGCAAGCGGGCGACGCGATGACGGTGTCGATCACCGGCCTTGGGTCGCTGCACAACAGGGTCGGGTAGGCGCGCATGGCGGACAGGGGGGACCGGCGCGACATGTCCGTGATCAGGGCCGAGGCGCTTCGAAAGACTTTCGGCGGCGGTGCGGTCGTTGCCGTTGACGATGCAGATTTCACCGTTCGTGAGGGCGAATTCATCTCGCTTGTCGGACCTTCGGGCTGCGGCAAGTCCACCCTTCTGCGCATGGTGGCGGGGCTGCTGGACCGCAGCGCGGGCACGCTGTCGATACACGGTCGCGATGTGACCGGCCCGAATCCGGCCGTGGCCATGATGTTCCAGAAACCCACGCTTCTGGATTGGCGCACGGCGATCGAGAATGTGCTTCTGCCGTCCGAGATCGGCGGACGCGTCACCGACGATGATCGTCGCAAGGCTATGGGCCTTCTGCGACTGGCCGGACTCGAGGACTTCGCCTTTTCTTTTCCCAGCCAGCTTTCGGGCGGGATGCAGCAGCGGGTGGCGCTGGCGCGGCTGCTGCAGACGGGCGCCGATATCCTGTTGCTGGACGAGCCTTTCGGCGCGCTGGACGAGTTTACCCGCGAACATCTGAACGTGGAGTTGATGCGCATCGTCGGAGAGGTGGGGGCCACCACTCTATTCGTGACCCACAATATTGGCGAGGCGATATTCCTGGCCGACCGCGTCTTCGTGATGACCCCGCGCCCGGGCCGGATCGCCGGCATTGTCGAGGTGCCTTTCGAGCGTCCGAGGCGTCCGTCGCTGCAGCAAAGCGCCGAGTTCAACGCCCTTGTGTCCAAGGTGCGGGCCACGTTCGAGACCGAGACAACCGCCGGCGAGGACGCATGAGCGACGAGGGCGATCTGGGTGCCGTCGCGGCGAAGGGCAGGACCCGCGGGATCGTCGCGCGGCACGCGGGAATCCTGGTCGCGCTTGTTGCCGCCTGGGAGATCTCGTGCCGGATGGGCTGGCTCGACCCGCTGTTCTTCCCTTATCCCAGCGCGATCCTTCTGGGGTTCTGGCGGCTCTATATCACCCAGGGCAATATCTGGCCGCATCTCGGTCTTACCATGCTCGAGGTGTTGGTCGGCTTCCTTGCCGGATCGGCGCTCGGCATCGCGCTTGCCGTCTGCGTCGGCATGTCGGACCGGCTTCGCCGCTATCTCAAGCCCTACGTCGTCGTGCTGGAGGCGACGCCGCGCATCGCCATCGGTCCCGTCATCATCGCGGCCTTCGGTTTCGGCTGGACCTCCAAGACGGCCATCGTGATGCTCGTCTGCTTCTTCGCCCCGTTCGTGAACACGCTGAACGGCATTGTGGGGGTAGAGCCCGAGAAGCAATCGATGTTCCGCTCGATGGGGGCAAGCAAGGTTCAGACCTTCACCAAGCTCCTGTGGCCCTCGGCGCTGCCGGAAATTTCGGCCGGGCTGAGGCTTGCCATGGCGTCCGCGCTGGGCGGGGCCCTGGTGGCCGAGTTCATCGCGTCGAATGCCGGGCTTGGTGTCCTGATCACCCAGTACACCGGCACGCTGAACATGGCGTCCGCCTTCGTCTGCGTGCTGACCCTTTCGGCGCTTGGCTATTTCATCTTCCGCGGCATGGAGGAGCTGGACCGCATCGTCGTCTTCTGGTCCGACGGTGACCGCACCGACGCCATGAGCCGCCGCCGCAAGGCCGCTTGGCGTGCAAAGATGGGGACGACATCGTGATGGGACACCTTGCCATTCGCCTGGTGCCCGTGATCAAGCACCTGCTGGTCTTCGCCGGCCTGATCGCCCTTTGGGAACTGGCGGCCGCGACGGGGGTGATCGACGTGATCCTGCTGCCCGAGCCGCACAAGATCGCCGCCAGCATCTGGGAGCTCTACGTCGAGAACCGCACCATCTATCGCCACTTCATCATCACCTTCTACGAAGCCTTCGCGGGCTTTCTCGTGGGCGGTGTTTTGGGCCTGGCGCTGGCGGTCGGGTCATCGCTGAACGACAGTTTCCGCCGCTACGTCTCGCCCTATGCAATCCTGCTGAACGTGACACCGGGTCTGGCCCTGACACCCATCGTCATCGCCTGGTTCGGTTTCGGCTACAGCTCGAAGATCGCGCTGGGGGCCATCGTCTGCTTTTTCCCGGTCTTCGTGAACACGCTGCTGGCGCTGACGCGCACCGACGAGGACACGCTCGAGATGTTCCGTTCCATGGGGGCGAGCCGCGCGCAGGTGTTCTGGAAGTTGCGGGTGCCCGCGGCGCTGCCGATGATCTTCGCGGGCTTCAAGATCGCCATCACCACGGCGCTGGTGGGCGCCGTCGTCGCTGAATTCAGCCAGGCGACCGCCGGCATCGGCGTGCTGATGCAGCGGCTGAGTTTTTCGCTGAACATGAGCGCGGCCATCGCGGCCCTCCTGAGCATGTCGCTGCTTGGACTGATCCTGTTCAGCCTCATCGAGATTCTCGACGATCGCGTCGTCTTCTGGCGGCGAACGGAGAGGATGGACGCCGTCGGCCGGAGACGGCGCGCGCGCTGGTCCGTGACCGACGCTGCCACACCCGGCGAACCCCAAGGGAGGAAAAATCTCACATGAGACGCATACTTACAGCAACGGCGCTGGGCGCCCTTGTCGCGATGCCCGCGATGGCCCAGGACACGACCACCATCAACGCGGTCATGCCGAAGCAGCGTTCGGCCAACTATTTCCCGCTGATCGTCGGCGAGGCACTGGGATACTTCGAGGAGGAAGGCATCGAGGTGAACCTGCTGCCCTCGGATACGCCCATTCCTTTCGTGAACTTCCTGCGCAACGGCCAGGCCGACATCGCGATGCTGGACTCGGCCGAGGTGCTTCAGGCAATCGCGGCGGGCGTGGACCTGAACGTGATCTACGAGGTCATGCAGACCGCGCCGGACGGCATCGCGATATCGGGTGATAGCAGCATCACGGATGTCGAGGAACTGGCCGGCGAAACCGTGGGGCTGGTTTCCGACCGCGACCGCGTGACCATGCAGATCGCTTTGGATGCACGCGGCATGACCGAGGACGACGTCACCACCGTCGTTGTCGGCGAGGCGGGGCCAACGCTGGCGGCCGCGTTCCGCGACCAGACCGTCGCCGCCATCGCCGGGTCGGGGCCCGATTGGCTGGCCATTCAGGCCAACGGCATCCCGGTCAAGCTGATCACGCCCGAGGAAGTCTCGAACAAGCCCGGCAACACCTTTGCCGTCATGGCGTCGACGCTGGAGGAAAAGGGTGACGCCATCGAAGGCTATCTGCGCGCTTGGTCCAAGGGCATGTACGTGGCGGAGGTCGACCCCGAGGTCGTTGCACAGATCGCCCGGACCGCTGTGCCCGAGGAGTGGGAAGATCCGGAATTCGGCCAGCAATACCTCAACAATGCCATCCGCCTGAATGTGTCGGTCACCGAGACCCTCGGCGGGCTCAATACCGAGACCTGGAGCGCCATCCAGCCGGGCATGCAGAAATTCGGCCTGATCGACGAGCAGGTCGAGCCGGACCGCTTCCTTCAGCCGGGCCCTGTCGAAGCCGCGAATGATTTCGATCGCGCCGAGGTCGAGGAAGAAGTCGCAGCCTGGCGCGAGGCGAACATGTGATCGGCCAGTTGCCGACTGAAGTCACTGATGCCGGGGCCCTTTCGGGCCCCGGCCGGCGTTTGGTACAGGGACCTTTGCATGGCTGAAACCCTGGCTGCCTATTACGATGCAAAGGTCGAAGAGGGTCTCAGCCGCGATCCCGCGCAGCTTGAGATCGTGGCGCGGCTGGATGCACTGCGATCGGAGCTGGACGATTACCGGTCGGGCGGGCTGTCCCGCCTGTTCGGTCGCGGGTCCGCCCCGCGCGGCGTCTACCTTTGGGGGGACGTCGGGCGCGGGAAATCCATGCTGGTCGACGGATTGATGCAGACCATGGGCGACATTCCCGCTCGGCGCACCCACTTCCATGCCTTCATGCGCGACATCCACCGCGCCCTGCACACCGCCCGCGAGCAGGGCCGCGACGAGCTCGTGCACCACGCCGCGGATGCGCAGGTCCCGGGCCTGTCGCTGCTCGCGCTGGACGAACTCGAGATCGTCGATATCGTCGACGCGATGATCGTGGGACGGGTTTTTTCGCGGGTGCTTGAGCGGGGCTGCACTGTGGTCGTCACGTCGAACCGCCCGCCCGCCGAGCTTTATCGCGACGGGTTGAAGCGGGATCTCTTCCTGCCCTTCGTACGTCTGATCGAGGAGCGGCTTGACGTATTGCACCTGGACGGCGGGCGTGACTACCGGGTGGGTTCCTGCGCGGCCGCGTTCTACGCAGTGGGCGACGACGGGGCGGAGGGCGCACGGATCGACGCGCTTTGGGACGCGGCGGGAGACGCCGAGCGCGAGATCACCATCGGGGCCAGTGGCGTCATGCGCAGGAAGGGCGGCATGGTCCGGGCCGATTTCGCCGCGCTCTGCCGCGTGCCGATGGCACCCTCATCCTATCTCGATCTTGCCGAGCAGGCGGAGGGGCTGATCCTCGACAATGTGCCGGTCCTGGGCGAGCGCGATCACGATGCCGCGCGCCGTTTCATCCTGCTGGTCGACACGCTTTACGACGCGGGTTGCGGGCTGGCGGTCCGGGCCTCGACAGAGCCCGAGGTCTTGTATCGCGCGGGCGAGTTCGGGGCCGAGTTTCGCCGCACGGTCAGCCGGCTGCACGAAATGACTCGGCCCGACTGGCGCGGTGCGTCGACCTTCAGGTGAAGCCGACGCTACGGCGCAGCTCGGCCCGGGCGGGATCGATCAGCTGGGCGATCAGCGCGCGTGCCGCCTCTGGCTGCATCGCATTCACCGCGACTGCCGCAGTGTAGGTCGTGCTGAGATCGTGAGGCGGGGGCAGGGCGCCCACGTAATCCACGCCCTCGGTGTTGAGGATCTCGGTCACCTGGGTGCAGCCCACCGGTGACGTCAGGTCCGATTTCGCCATCGCCGCCATGGCAGTCTGGCCGTTCGGATATTCCTTCAGGGTGTCCGCATCGGCGAGCCCGAGCTCCTTCAGGACCGCGGCGAAATGGATGCCGGCCGTGGCCTTCTGCGTGTCGGGGCAGAAAAGCCCGTCGGCCCCGGAGAAGAGGCGCGCCAAAGCTGCGCCATCCGCGATCGACGGATGATCGGTGCCCGCGCGGACGGCCACGCCGGTATCGACGCCGCCCAGGTCGGCGACGCTCGCCCCGTCCAGCTTGCCCGCTGCCACCAGCGCGTCGATCGCCGCGCGGGTCAGGATCGCCAGGTCGATGCGCTCGCCGCCCTCGATCCGGTCGCGCATCCCGCCGACGGCGCCGAAATCGCCTTCGATCTCAAGGCCTGTCTCGGCGCGAAACGGCGCGCGCAGCGCGTTCACCAGACCGTTCGCGGCCCCGCCGCTAAGTATCCGAAGTGCCATGTCCATCTCCCTTGCTCCGTGCGGGGCCCGTCCTACTCCAGGACAGGGCGCAGCCGTTTCAGTGTGACGCGGTAGTGCGCTTCGAGCAGTTGCGTCGCGCGATCGGCGTCCCGCGCCACGGCAGCCTCGAGAAGCGCGCGGTGTTCGCCGATGGCATCTCCGCGCCGGGCGATGTCCACGTTCATCGATAAGTTCCGGTACCTCACCGCCTGATCCATCATCGACGAACAGAAGCCCAGCAGCAGGGACGATCCGCAGAGCGAGATCAGCTGCAAGTGGAAGGCCTTGTGGCATTCCTCCCAGGCGGGGTTCAGCAACTCGGCGCTATCGCCATCCTCGAGCCGCTGGGTGCGTTCAAGCCTGTGGAAAGCCAGCACCAGATCATCTTCCCAAGCGTCGTCCGCGACCGCCAGCGTTTCCGAAAGGGCTTTGGTTTCAAGCCAGATCCGCGTCTTCACGAGCTCGTCCAGCGACGAAATCGACATGCCCGCAACGAAGAAGCCCCGCTGGCTGCGGCGCTCGACGAATTTCTCCGACGACAGCCGGTTGAGCGCCTCGCGCAGGGGGACCACGCCGATGGCGTAGTGCTCGGACAGCTTGTCGAGCGCAAGGCGCGCGCCAGGCCGCAGCGCCGCCGCCAGGATGTCGCGTTTCAGCGCCTGGTAGGCTTGCTCGGACAGGTTGGCCGAGCTGCCGGAAAGAAGCTCATCCGATGGCACCGGGCACGTCCCCACGATTCCAGAACACCAGCCTGCGCTGCAACCAGACCACGAACAGGTACATCGCGAGGCCGAGGAAGCTGAGATAGATGATGAGCGAGAACACCCTTGGGGTGTCCAGCTGGGACGCCGACACGCGGATGAGGGCTCCCATGCCCTCGCCGCCGCCCAGGAACTCACCGGTGATCGCGCCGGCCATTACACCCACTGCTGCGATCTTCAGTCCGGTGAACAGGTAGGGCAGGCCGGTGGGCAGCTTGAGCCTTACCAGCGTCTGCATCCGCGTGGCGCCGATGGACTTGAACAGCATCCGTTCATTTTCGGACGCCGCATAGAGACCTGCTGCCGTCGATACGACGATGGGGAAGGTCGCGATAAAGGCCGCAAGCGCCACCTTCGACGCGATGCCGAAGCCAAGCCATGCGATGAACAGCGGTGCGAACGCCACCTTGGGCATGGTGTCGATAGCCACCAGGTAGGGCATGACCGCGCGTTCCCCGAACTTCGTTTCACCGACCAGCACGCCCAGCGAAAAGCCGATGCCAGCCGCGATGGCGTACCCGTAAAGCACCGTTCTGGTGGTCGTCCAGAGCGCCTCGAGCACGTAGCCCGCGGAAAGGATGTTGGCGCCGACGAAGACGATGTCCTCCCAGGTTTCGGCCGGTGTCGGCAGGATGATCGGCGACACCAGGCCCGATGCCGTGGCGCCCCACCAAAGTCCAACGATCAGGACGAAAAGGGCCACCATCGCGACCGAGCGTGGCACGCGGTCGATCCAGGGATCCTGTTCGATCCAGACCGTATCTTCACCCGGCGTCTGCTGTGACTGGAAGCCTGTCGGCATGTCAGAGGAACCCTTCCTTGTCGAGCCGGCCGCGGATATGCGACACGATTTCCCCGAATTTCTGCGTGTTGACCATGTCGAGCGATCGGGGGCGCGGCAGATCGATGTCGATGACTTCGCCCACCCGGCCCGGATTGGCCTGCATGACGAAGATGCGATCCGACAGGATCACGGCCTCGGGGATCGAGTGGGTCACAAGAAAGGCGGTGGCGTCGCGCGCCTCGCAGATGCGCTGCAACTCGATATTCAGAAAGTCGCGGGTCAGTTCGTCCAACGCGGAAAACGGCTCGTCCAGCAGCAGGACCGCGGGCTCGGAAATCATCATGCGGCAGATCGCGACCCGCTGCGCCATGCCGCCCGACAGCTCGTCGGGGTACTTGTTGCCCGCGGCCTCCAGTCCGACGAGCTCCAAGAGCTCCTGCGCGCGGGGCAGGGCCTTCTTCGCGGCCGATCGGCCTTCGCGGATCGAAATCGGCATGACAATGTTCTCGATGGCGGTCTTCCACGGCAGAAGCGTCGCCTGCTGGAACATCATTCCGATATCGGCGCGTGGACCCAGCACCGGACGGTCGTCGAGCACGACGCGGCCGGCGCTCGGGGGCATCAGGCCTGCCATGATCTTCAGCAGGGTGGACTTGCCGCAGCCCGACGATCCGATAACGCTTGCGAATTCGCCCTTGCCGAGGCTGAGATCCACGTCCGACAAGGCGAGGAAATCACCGTACCGCTTGGTCAGACCGGAGATCTCGTAGACCGGCCGGGTTTCCCCGGCCGGATCCTGTTCGACCTCTGCCGCCATCGCGGTCATTGGCCGTTCCACGTGGCGACGAAGTCGTTGGTGAACGCCGCGCTCAGATCGTCGAGCGGCGCGTCCAGAACACCGTTGTCCTGAAGGCTCTGGTGCCAGGCTTCCCAGTGCTCGGGCGGCTGGTAGCCGAAGCCCTGATCGGCATAGGCATCGGTGGGCGTCATGCGTTCGACCACCGCATCCAGCAGCGCGCCCGCGAATTCGCGATCCTCGCCTTCCTGCGGATTGCCCGCCGCCATGTGGTCCAGCGTGGTCTCACTGTTGGCGGGGTCGGACATGAATTCCATGCCGCGGACCAGCGCGCGCCCGAAGCCTTCGATGACGTCCGGGTTCTCTTCCATGTAACCACGCGTCGTCGCGACGCCGTTGCCGAAGAAGCCCAGGAATTTCTCGGGTGTGATCTCGGTCAGTTCGATACCGCGGGACCGCAGGATGGCCGCGTCGCTGATCGCGCCGGCGTAGGAGTCGACTTCGTCGCGCAGGAAGGCCACCGCCGCGGTGCCGCCGTCGCCCACGGGCAGGAACTCGTAGCCCTCGCCCTCGGTCAGGCCCGCATCGCCCAAAATCGCGCGGGCAAAGGCCACTTCGGCCCCGTCCGCGGTGCCGACTCCCACGGTTTGACCTTCAAGCTCGGCCGGGTCGGTGATGCCGGTGCTCGACTCCACCAGAAGGCCGAACAGGCTCTTGGGATACATGTTGTAGATAAACACCGCGTCGAGATCGCGCGCCCTGGCGGCCAGAACCGGTCCGGGACCGGGCACGCCGATCTGGGCCTGTCCGGCCGACATCGCCTGCAGCACGGCGCTCGAGCCGTCGACGGCCTGGACATCGACGCTCAGTCCTTCTTCCTCGAAATACCCCTCACCCGCGGCGGCCCAGATCGGCCCCCACAGGATCGCCGAAGGGTTCGGCACTGCCACGGTTACATCGGTCTGGGCCATCGCGGTCGTCGCGCCAAGCGTCATGACCGCCCCGCCGATGACTGCCCGTATTTTCGCGATCTTGGTCATGTTGAATCCTCCTCCCAATGAGCGCGACGCAACGGTCACGCTGACGCGATAATATACAAATTGATATAACGAGGCAAAAAATATATTATTTGAGCGAGGCAACAGGGATCGGGCCTGAATAATCACGCGTCTTCGCCGTCCGGCACCTGGCGCAGCAGCCCGGCTTTCGAGCGACGCGCGGTATCGAAACCGCCGACCAAGCAGGGGAGCGACCATGGGCGAGCGAATCGGGATAGCGGGAACGGGACGAATGGGTACGGCCTTCGCCGAGAGGCTGGTCGCAACCGGCCACACTGTAACGGTGTGGAACCGCACCGCATCCGGCACGAAGCGGGCACAGTCGTCCGGGGCTTCCGTTGCCGATAATCTTTCCGCGCTGGTTGCGGTCTCGGATGTGATCCTCATCTCGGTCCGCGATGCCGCGGCGGTGGCTGCGGTGATTGACGGGCTGGCGGCCTCGGACCTGTCCGGGCGGCTGGTGATCGACACCAGCACGCTCCTGCCACCGGAAAAGGAACGTGCAGCCGCTCGCGTATCGGATGCCGACGGGGCCTTTGTAGATTGTTCCGTCGGGGGAACGGTCGCACCCGCTTTGAAAGGCGCTCTTCTGGGCCTCGCGGGTGGCTCCGACGCGGATGTGGCGCGGGCGAGGACGGTAATGGATCATCTGTGCAAGCGCGTGGCCCATGTGGGCCCTGTGGGCGCGGGGGCGCAGATGAAGCTGGCGGTGAACCTTCCACTTGCGCTCTACTGGGCCGCGCTGGGCGAAAGCCTGTCGATGCTGCGCGGTGCGGGTTTGTCGGGCGAGGTCATCGTTGACCTGCTGGCGTCTTCGTCGGCCGGGCCGACGGTTCTTGGCAACCGTGCCGGGGTCGTTGCGGCCACCATCGACGGCACCGACCAGCCCGGCACCTTCGACATCGACGGGTTGGCGAAGGATTTGCAGCTGGCACGGGACTGGGCCGCCGCCAAGGGGGCTCAGGTGCCCTTGGCCGATGCCGCGGCGCGGGTCTACGACGCCGCGCAGGCCGAGGGCCTTGGCGGCTTCGACGGGTCGAGCCTGTCGCGTTTCGCCGCGCGGCGCTGACGTGCCGACGGACATGATGCCGATGGACCTGGTGCCGATTGTCCTGGCCTTGGCGCTGGCCGGGCTGGCCATCGGGTTCCTGGCGGGGCTTTTCGGCGTGGGCGGCGGCGCCGTTTCGGTGCCCGTATTCTTCGAGGTATTCCGCGCGACCGGCAGCCCCGAAACGATCGCCATGCCCATGGCCGTGGGCACTTCGCTGGCCATCATCGTGCCGACCGCGATTTCGGCCAGTCTGCAGCACGCGCGCAAGGGAACGGTCGAAGGGCGGGTCTTGCGGCTCTGGGCCCTGCCGATCCTGCTGGGCGTCGTTGCCGGCAGCGCCATTGCCAGCATCGCGGCACCCGCGGTCTTCCAGGGTGTCTTCGCCGCCGTTGCGCTGCTGCTCTCGGTGCGAATGCTGACCGGGGGCGCGGGGTGGCGGCTCTCCGACGACCTGCCGTCAGGTCCCGTGCTGTCCGGCTACGGTGCTGTCATCGGTCTGCTGTCCAGCTTGATGGGAATCGGCGGCGGCGCACTGTCGACGATGGCACTGACGCTGCACGGTCGCCCAATCCACGTGGCGGTCTCGACGTCTGCGGGGGTGGGCATCCTGATCGCCGTGCCCGGCACCATCGGCTATGCGGTGGCGGGCTGGGGCGCGCCGGGTCTGCCGCCAGGGTCGATCGGGTTCGTGTCACTGCTGGCCGTGGCGATCCCGCTGCCCGCGTCGTTGCTGGCGACGCGGCTTGGGGTATCTGTCGGTCACGCCCTGTCGCGAGAGGCGCTGACCCGGCTGTTCGGCGCGTTCCTCTTGTTGGTCGGCCTGCGGTTCGCCGTGGCGGTGATCCCGGGCCTTGGCGGCTGATCGGTCGAAACCTTCTTCTGCCGAGGCTCCCCTTGCGAGGGTCGGGGCGTCAGCAGGCCCTCGGGTCGTGCGCCAGGTATTGTCAGGGGCCCATGTCCTGAGGCAGGGCAGGGCTGTGGCTAACCGTCGAGGATGACCCAACGCTCGCCTCTCCGCTACTTCAAGACCGGTCCGAAGATCATCCGCTCGGCAAGGAACGAGCCCTCTCCAGCCTATGCCATTTCAAGAACAACCGCGCCGCCGCTCTCGCCGAGTGGCACGGTCTCTGGGCGTAATAAGGGGCAGTGCCGATGTCCTGGCAGACACCAGTCCGCATTGGTCTGACAGCACTCCCCTGTTTCATGCCAGGCAACGCCACGGCCGCATTCATCCGTAGACCAATCGCGGTAGCCAGATGATGACTTGCGGAAAGAGCATGCACACAGCGAGTCCCACGATTTGAAGGAAGAGAAAGGGCAGGGCCGAACGGAAGATATCGCCCATCGGGATCTCCGGAGGGGCGACCCCGCGCAGGTAGAAGAGCGCGTAGCCAAATGGCGGCGACAGGAAGCTCATCTGCATGTTGACGAGGTAGAGCACCCCAAACCACAGAACCAGATCGTCGGGGTCGGCCAGTCCGAAGCTCTGCGCGCCCAATGCCCGGACGATGGGCACGAAGATCGGGACGCACAGGAGGAGGATTCCCACCCAATCGAGAAACATCCCGAGGATCACGAGCAGCACCTGCATGAGAATGAGGATGCCCCAGGGGCCGAGCCCGGTCGCTGCGAGCGCTTCGTTCACGAATTGCTGCCCGCCTTCAAGGACATAGAGCCCGACGAAGATCGTCGCGCCGAACATGATCCAGATTACCATGGCCGAGGCTTTCAGCGTCGTCAGACAGGCCTCGCGTACGGTCGGCCAGTCCAGCTGCCGGTGAATCGCGGCGACGATGAACGCGCCGAAGGTGCCGATCCCGGCTGCCTCGACCGGCGTGGCGACCCCAGAGAAGATCACCCCCAGCACCACCACAATCAGCGCGATGGGCGCGGCCATGTTGCCGAGAAGGCGGAGTTTCTCGCGGTTCGACACCCGCTCCTCCACCGGGATCGGCGGTCCCAGCTGGGGGTTGATCGTACAGCGCAGTACGCAATAGCCGATATAGAAGGTCGACAGCATCAGCCCCGGGATAACCGCGCCGATGAACAGCTCGCCCACGGATTGCTCGGCGACGACGGCGTAGATTATCGCCAGGATCGAGGGCGGGATCAGGATGCCCAATGTCCCGCCCGCCATGATCGAACCCATCGCAATCTTTGGATCGTAGCCGCGCGACAACATGGCGGGCAAGGCGATGATCCCCATCGTGACAACCGCCGCCCCGATCACGCCGACCATCGCGGCCAGGATGGTCGAGGCCAGCACCGTCGCAGCCGCAAGGCCCCCCTTCACACCGCCCAGAAGCTTGTAGATCACGTCGAACATGTCGTTGATGATGCCCGCCCTCTCGAGCATCGATGCCATGAAAATGAAGAGCGGGATTGCCGACAGCTGATAATTCGTCATCAGCGGGAATATCCGCGATGGAACGATGTTCAGGGCGTTCGCGTCGCCCAGGATGAACAGGAATACGCAGGCCAGCCCTCCGGTGACGAAGGCCAGTGGGAGCCCCGCCATGAGAAGCGCGAGGAGTGATCCGAACATGACAAGGGTGAGCCACCCGATTCCAATCTCGATGCCCATCAGGCGTTCCCTCTCAGTTCAGCGGCCGCGCCGGGCGTTCCCCGGGTCGGCGGCTCTCCGCCCCGAAGGGCCCGGATGTCCTCGGACAGTTTCGAGACGCCCTGGAGCACCAGCAGCAGCCCGCCCAGCACCATGACCCATTTCATCGGCCAAAGGGGCACCTCCCATTCGTTGAAGCTGATCTCGCCCCAGCGGATGTTCGGATCGGACCACTGGTTCAGACCGAATCCCGACACCATCTCACTGAAGCCGATATTGCCGCGCGCCCACTCGCTGACGGTTGAGTTGCCCGTCGGAACGGCCAGTGCGTCGAAGGCGAAGATATATGACGTGACCAGCAGCGTGCCGGCGAAGATGAAGAAGAAGACCGAGGTCAGCAGGTCGACCCAGGCCTTCCGCTTGCGGGGCAGGGGGGCGTAGAAGATGTCGACCCGTACATGGCTCTCGGTCAGCATCGCGTAGGCGCCCGCAATCAGGTATTGCATCCCGAACATCAGATACATCGCCTCGTGCGCCCAGTTCGTCGGGCTTCCGAAGACGTAGCGGGCGATAACCTCGTAGTAGTACACGAAGACAGCGATCACGGCCCAGTAGGCGGCGAATTCTCCTGCGAATAGCGACAGTCGGTCGATCCAGTTCGTTGCGTAATCCGCATCGGATTTCGGATCCTCGCCAGCTTCGGAGAGGGTCACTTCGTCTGTCGGCGTGAGACCGGTGTCGGGTTCCAGTCCGCGGTTCGCGCGGCGAACCAGGGACGGCAGAAGAATCGCGTCGACCACCATGCCCGCCACGAGAAGGTAGAAGGCGATTTGCGCCACGCGGGCCCAGTAGGCCCGATCGCCGCGTGCCGCCGTCAATTCGCCCTGGACTTCGTCAAGCGTCGCGCGAGCTTCCGCCAGTCTTTCTTCGCCGCCCGAAATCGTATCCTCGGCGCGGGAAAGCCGACGCTCGGCCAGACGGGCCTGAACCGACCCCGTTTCCGCCTCGTCGAATGCGGTCTGCAACTCTTCCAGTTGCGCGCGCGCCTCCTCGATCCGCGGGCCTTCGCGCTCGACCGTGCGCTCGGCCATGCGAACCTCGTTGGCAAGGTTGGACACGACCGAGCGCGCGTCCTGCCCCTGGCTGTTGGCGATCAGGATCGCAAAGAACACCGGCAGGAAGAGGAGGCCCAACAGATTCTTGAGATAAAAGCGGTGCAGCCCGAGAATCCCGCCGGTGACGAGGATCATGTAGCCCAGAGCAACAGAATAGCGGCGCGGGCCACGTTGAGTGCGGCGGGCCATGACCATGGCGATCAGGGGAAAGACGATCAGGCCGATCCAGTAGAGCCAGTGCGGCAGTGTGAAGCTGAGGCCGGGCATAAGCGGGCACCTTTGGTCACGGGAAAGGACGCCGCCCGAAGCTTTTGCTCCGGGCGGTAGGGCTATTTCAGGTCGTCTGGGATCAAAGGTTCAGCGTCAGACCTTCGGTCAGCGCCGGATCGACGTAGCCGAGCGAACCCGACTGCATGTAGTCGAGCTGGATCTTGAAGACCCGCGCCGCGTTCGGGTCGCGGTTGGCGTAGTCGAACCAGATCGGTACTGCGATCTCTGTCATCAGGTCTACGTCATCCTGGCTCAGCCGCGTGACCTCGGTGCCGTCGGCCTCGAACTTGCCCCAGGCTTCCTGGTCGGCGGCCTGGATCGCGGCGTAATGCATATCGGAATAGACATGCGTCTCCATCTCGACGAACTGCTTCATCTGCGGCGAGAGCGCATCCCAGGCGGCCTGGCCCACGGTGATGTCCATGATGTCGACCGGCTGGTAGAGCGACATGAAGCCCGGAGGGCCCATGACGATGTAGTCCGTGACCTGACTGAAGCCGAGCGCGTAGTTGACCGCGGGCCCGACATAATCGGCGACGTCGATCGTCCCTTTCTCGAGAGCCGGGAAAATCTCAGAGCCCGGAAGGACGGTCGTCTCTGCCCCGATCTCGGTGAAGACCTCGGCCACCATGCCACCGGGCAGGCGCATCTTGCGGCCCGCGAAGTCGTCGATGGACCGGATCGGCACCTTGGAATGGATGATGTTGGCGTCGTGGTGGACGGGGCCGACGAAATACATCCCCTGCGCGGCGTAGAGCTCGCGGGCGATGTCGATGCCGCCGAGGCCGTAGTAGAACGTGTCGAACTCGGACGGCTGACGCAGACCCAGCGGGATCGAGGTCAGGAACGTCGCCGCCGGGATGATGCCCTGCGCGTAGATAGTGAAGGGGTTCACCGCCTCAAGCACGCCATTTTTGACCGCGTCGTAGAGCTGGAAGTCGCCCACGACATCGTTGGCGCCAAAGGGCTGGAACGTCAGCTCGCCGCCCGTCTTTTCCTGTATCGAGCCGCACCAGTCGCGAAAGATCTGCAGACCAGCGCCGCCCGGCCAGGACGTCTGGATACGCCAGGTCGTGCCATTGGCCTGTGCGCCCGCGATATGCGGCGCAGCCAGTGCGCCGACTCCGCCCATGCCGATGGTCTTCAAGGCCGCGCGGCGGCTTTTCAAAACGGTCATAGTTATCCTCCCTATCCGTCTCCGAAATTCGCGCGGACAATTATTGCTAAGAAATGGCCCATGCAGACCGATACTTGCGCCGCGCGCCCGGAGTGCGATGTAGTATGCATGTGGTGCGGGCTCTGAATAGCCCCGATGGAATATTCTTCTTTGGTATTTCTGCGGGACGCCTCCCTCGGGAAAGCGATGGGCAAGCACTTCGCAGCGCGCTGGCTGAACAACAGGGCGGAGAATTTGTACCTGACGTTTCGACGAAGAGAGTGTGCCATGCTCCGGTTCCGGCGGATATGAAGTCGTCAGAAATCCGCCTCCGCCCACGCTTCGGTATCGAACCACTTCGACTACGAACGCAGTCTCTCGCGCCGACAGCAATTCAAACTGACCGGTACCGCCGCGCTCGCCCAGTGGTGTGGTTGCTGCGTGGGATAATGGACAGCACTGCTGTCCTGCCAGAGAGCACTTCGTATTCGTCTGACGATATCTAGACGGCGTCGGATTTGAGGCTGCTGATAAGGTGGTGGAACTTCTCGCCCTGCACGGCGACGTGCGCACGGGTCGCGTTCTCGGCTGCGCGGGCATCGCCTTCGCGCAAGGCCGCAACAATGGTTTCGTGTTCGGACATGGATTGCCGCATGCGTCCGCGCAGCCGCAACTGCAGGCGTCGGAAGGGCGTCAGGCGGCGATGCAGCGCTTGGCACTCCTTTTCCAGAAATGCGTTGCCGGATTGACGGTATAGGATCGCGTGAAAGCGCTCGTTCTCGGTGAAATACCCATCGGGATCTTCGGACCGCACTGCGCTCAGGCATCGCGCGTTCGCCGCTTCGAGCGCCGCAAGGGCGTCGTCGGTGATGCGCGATGCGGCCAGACGTGCGCAGACCGCTTCGAGCTCGGCCATCACTTCGAACATCTCGACCAATTCGGCCAGTCCCGGTTGGCGCACAAAGACGCCGCGTCGCGGGATCTGCCTGACAAGGCCGGACAGGGCGAGGCGCTGGAAGGCTTCCCGCAGCGGCGTCCGTGAAACCGCGAATCGCTCGGCCAGCTGAACCTCGTCCAAGCGCTCTCCATCCGCCAGGGTGCCATCCAGTATCATGCCTTCAAGCGTCTCCGCGATCCGGTCCGCAAGCCTGAGTTCCATGGGATAACACCCCCTTGCTTGACCCGTGGTCAGCGAATTCGTCGACACCTTGCCGACAAGATACAAGTTCTTGTATACAAGATGAATGACCCGAGCGACAAGGTCCGTGAAAAGAGCGGTCGCCAGTCCGGAGGCGGGTCTTCAAAGGGAGGAAGACACATGAAATTCACTGCGACACTTGGCGCCGCAGCTGTGGCCGCCACGACATTCGCTGCGCAGGCGGCAGAGCTGCGCGTCTCGCATCAATGGTCGGAAGGCGATGTGCGCCACAAGGTGGTACAGATGGTCGCCGACGAGGTTGCCGCGGCAGACGTGGATCTGGAACTGACGATCTTTCCCAGCCAGTCCCTGTTCAAGGCGCGCGAGCAATACAAGCCGCTGGCGCGCGGGCAAGTAGACGCGATCGTCCTGCCGCTGTCCTACGCGGGGGGCCTTCGCAACGCCTACAACCTGACCTTGATGCCGGGCCTGGTGAAGAACCATGACCACGCCGCGCGGCTGAACGACTCGGAGTTCATGGAAGAAATCGAGGCCATCCTGGCCGAGGACGACATCATGGTCCTCGTTCACGGCTATCTGGCAGGCGGTTTCGCCGGCAAGGAAGAGTGCGTCGTTGCCCCCGAGGATGTCGAGGGAAAGCAGATGCGCGCGGCCGGCAAGGCGTTCGAGCAGATGCTGGCGGGCGCGGGCGCGTCCATCGCCTCGATGTCGTCGGCCGAGATCTACAACGCGATGCAGACCGGCGTTCTTGACGCCGCGAACACGTCGTCGTCTTCCTTCGTGTCCTACCGCATCTACGAGCAGGTCGCCTGCTTCACACCCGCTGGCGACTACGCGCTGTGGTTCATGTATCAGCCCGTGCTGATGAACAAGTCGGTCTTCGAAGGTCTGACCGAAGAGCAGCAGCAGGCTCTGATGGCCGCCGCCGAAAAGGCGCAGGCGTTCTATCTGGAGCAGGCCAAGGCCGAGGATGGCGAGGCCCGCCAGGTCTTTGCCGATAATGGCGTCGAGATTGCCGAGATGACGGAAGAGCAGTTCAACGCCTGGCGCGAGATCGCGCAGGAGACCGCCTACAAGGCTTTCCTGGAAGGCTCGCCCGACGGCCAGCGCCTTCTGGATCTGGCCCTGTCGGTCGAGTGACCCTTCGAGGGGCCGGGGGCGTCGCGCCCTCGGCTCCTCTTCGTTGAGGCCCTCGTCCAGGTCATCGGAGGCAGTATGTCCGGTTCATCCCCCGCCCAAACCCGCGCAAGCCATGGCGGCAACCCGCTTCTGAAGGCCATCGGGCTGCTCAGCCAGTTGTCCGGCATCATCGCCGCGCTGCTGATCGTCGCGTCCATCGCCATCACCTGCCAGATGATCTTCATCCGGTTCGTCCTGAACGGGTCGACGATCTGGCAGACCGAGGGCGTCACCTACATGATGGTGGGCGCCACCATGCTTGGCTTGCCCTACGTGCAATATCTGCGGGGCCACGTGAACGTGGACCTGCTGCCGCTGATGCTGCCCGAGGCCATGCGCAAGGGGCTCGCGCTGCTGGTGCTGCTCGTGACCATCGCTGTCGTGGCCGTCATGGCATGGCACGGCTACCATTTTTGGCACGAGGCCTGGGATTGGGGCGAGACGTCGAACACGCCGTGGAACCCGAAGCTGTGGGTGCCATATCTGGCGCTGCCGCTGGGCTTCGGGCTTTACCTTATGCAACTGGTCGCGGACCTCATCGCCGTCGTCTTCCGGGTCGAGGATCCGTTCGGTCTGCCGCCCGATGCGAGCCTGAGCGACAGCGTAGCAAAGGCGGCGGAATAATGGATCCCTTGTCGCTGGGCGCCATCGTCGCGCTTGCCACCATCGTCGTGCTGTTCTCGGGCATCTCGGTCGCCGCCGGTCTGCTGGTCGTATCGGGTGGTTTCCTGATCGTCTTCGACGGCATGTCATCGCTGAGCCTCATGCCCGAAGTGTTCTTCGGCAAACTCGACAACTTCGCGCTGCTGTCGATCCCCATGTTCATCATCATGGGTGCGGCCATCGCGTCGACCCGGGCCGGCGCCGATCTCTACGAGGCGCTTGAGCGATGGCTGACCCGCGTGCCGGGCGGCCTTGTCATCTCTAATCTCGGCGCCTGCGCGCTTTTCTCGGCCATGTCCGGATCGTCGCCCGCCACCTGTGCGGCGATCGGCAAGATGGGTATCCCCGAGATGCGCAAGCGCGGCTATCCCGACAGCGTGGCCTCGGGCTCGATCGCGGCGGGCGGTACGTTGGGCATCCTGATCCCGCCGTCGGTGACCATGATCGTCTACGGCATCGCCACCGAGACCTCGATCGGGCGGCTGTTCCTCGCGGGCGTGATTCCCGGCTTCCTGCTGGTCGCCCTCTTCATGGCGTGGTCGCTCTATTCCACGGCGCGGTCGGGCAACATGGATGTGCTGCGGGCCAGCACCTATAGCTGGCGCCAGCGGATCGAGATCCTGCCGCGGGTGCTGCCGTTCCTCGCGATCATCCTCGGCGTGCTCTATGCCATGTATGGCGGCATCGCGACGCCGTCCGAGACCGCCGCGGTGGGCGCGCTCCTGTGCCTGGTGATCGCCATGGTGATCTACAGCCTGTGGAGCCCGCGCGCCATCTGGGGCATCCTTCGCGACAGCACGCGCGAGAGCGTGATGATCCTGTTCATCATCGGTGCGGCTGGGGTCTTCAGCTACATGCTGTCGTCGCTCTTCATCACGCAATCCATCGCCGAGTGGATCGGCGGGCTCGACGTGAACCGCTGGGTGCTGATGGGCATGATCAACCTGTTCCTTCTGGTGGCCGGGTTCTTCCTGCCGCCCGTGGCGGTGATCCTGATGGCGGCGCCCATCCTTCTGCCGATCATCACCACCGCGGGGTTCGACCCGATCTGGTTCGCCGTGGTGCTGACCATCAACATGGAGATCGGGCTGATCTCGCCGCCGGTGGGGCTGAACCTTTACGTCATCAACTCCATCGCGCCCGACATCAAGCTGAAGACGATCCTCCTGGGATCGCTGCCCTACGTTGCCTGCATGGTCGTCGCCATCGTCCTTCTGTGCCTCTTCCCGGGGCTGGCGCTGTGGCTGCCAGACACGGTGATGGGGGACGCGCTGTGACGCTGCTGGCCGACCTTCTGGCCACCGTGTTCGAGCGGCGGCTGACCGCACGCGGCGCGGACCGCAACGATACGCGTCCCGTGCCCGAGCTGCTGGCCGACCTGGTCGGCGCGCGCGGCGAGGTGTCGGGGATGATCGTCGCCCAGACCATCCTCGCGCGGTACGCGGGGTTCGACGACGCCCGGAAGCTTGAGTTCTTCCGGCACATGGCGCACGAGATGACGATCGATCCCAGCAGCGTCCGCGAGGCTCTGGCGCGCTACGAGGCGGGGCAGACCAAGTCCAGCTACCGCGCGGTGATGCAGGCTGCCGAGCCGCCGCGGCAGGAGCTTATCCGACGCCTGAACCAGGTGCCGAACGCCACGGCCCAGCTGGTCGCGATGCGCGCCGATCTGCTGCGGCTGGGCCGGGACGAGGACGCGCTGATGGCGCTGGATCTCGATTTCCGGCACCTCTTTTCCAGCTGGTTCAACCGCGGCTTTCTGGTCCTGCGGCCGATCAACTGGGAAACACCGGCGCGGCTTCTGGAAAAGATCATCGCCTACGAAGCGGTGCACGCCATTCACAGCTGGGACGATCTGCGCCGGCGGGTCGATCCGGGCGACCGTCGCTGCTTCGCGCTGTTCCATCCGGCGATGCCGGACGAGCCGTTGATCTTTGTCGAGGTCGCCCTGTCGCGCGGCATCCCCGGATCGGTACAGGCGCTTCTGGCCGAAAAGCGGACCATCCTGCCCGAGGCGCAGGCCGACACGGCCGTGTTCTACTCGATCTCGAATTGCCAGGCAGGTCTGGCCGGGGTCTCGTTCGGCAATTCGCTCATCAAGCAGGTGGTGACGGATCTCTCGCTCGAACTGCCAGGGCTCAAGACTTTCGTCACCCTGTCGCCCATTCCGGGCCTGTGCGACTGGATGGCGTCCGAAGGCCTGGACCATGGCGGCGACGATCCCGAGCGGCTGCGCGCGCTGGCCGCGCGCTACTTGACCGAGGCGAAGCACAGAAGCGGACGGCCGCTGGATCAGGTCGGGCGGTTCCACCTCGGCAACGGGGCGTCGGTGCACCGGGTCCACGCGGGCGCCGATACGTCTGCCAAGGGGCAGGCCCAGTCGGCGGGCGTGATGGTGAATTACCTCTACGATCCCCATAAGATCGCGCAGAACCACGAACGCTATGCGGCCTTGAGCGAAGTCGCGGCCTCGGCCGAGATCCGCACGCTGGCCGCCGCGGCGGACAAGACAAACGCCTGAAGGAAAACCGCATGTCGAACACGCTTTACGACGCCCTTTTCGCACCCCACGCAGACCGCTCCGATCCCTTCCTGTACCTCGCCGACGGCCGCATCATCAGCCACGCTGACTTCGCCGCGGTCGCGGCCCAGTTTGCCCATGTGCTGACGGGCGCGGGGCTCAATCCCGGTGACCGATTGGCCGTGCAGGTGGAAAAGTCGCCCGAAGCCCTGGCGATCTACGCGGGAGCGGTGCAGGCCGGCGTCATCTTCCTGCCACTCAACACCGCCTACACGACGGACGAGCTCGAGTACTTCATCGAGAACAGCGGCGCGCGGATGCTGATCTGCGATCCGGCGAAAGCCGACGCACTGGGCCCGCTCGCCCGTGCGCAGGGTGCCGATCTGCACACGCTGGGCGCCGACGGAACCGGCAGCCTGACCGACGCGGCCAAGGCGCAGCCCACCGCTTTCGATACCGTCGCGCGCGCCGACGACGACCTTGCCGCCTTCCTCTACACGTCCGGCACCACGGGGCGGTCCAAGGGCGCGATGCTCAGCCACGCGAACCTGCTGTCGAACGCGCAGGCACTGCGGGACCTTTGGCGCTTCACCAAGGACGACGTGCTGCTGCACGCGCTGCCGATCTTCCATACCCACGGTCTGTTCGTGGCGTCGAACGTGACGCTGCTGGCGGGCGGAGCGATGATCTTCCTGCCGAAATTCGATCTGGACCGGATCATCGCCGAGTTGCCGCGCGCCACGTCGATGATGGGCGTACCCACCTTTTATACCCGTTTGCTGGATGACGACCGCTTCGACCGGAATCTCGTCGCCAACATGCGGCTCTTCACTTCGGGATCCGCGCCACTCCTGGCCGAAACGCACCATCGGTTCGAGAACCGCACCGGACATCGCATCCTCGAGCGCTACGGCATGACCGAGACCAACATGAACACCTCGAACCCCTACGATGGCGAACGCCGCGCGGGTACCGTGGGCTTCCCTTTGCCCGGGGTCGAACTGAAGATCACCGATCCCGAAACCGGCAAGACACTGCCGCAGGGCGAGGTGGGGCTGATCGAGGTGCGCGGTCCGAACGTTTTTCAGGGCTACTGGCAGATGCCCGAGAAGACGGCGGCCGAGCTGCGCGAAGACGGCTTCTTCATCACCGGCGATCTGGGCCAGATCGACGCCGGCGGCTATGTCAGCATCGTCGGCCGCGACAAGGACCTCATCATCTCGGGCGGCTACAACATCTATCCCAAGGAGATCGAGGTCGTCCTGGACCAGCAGCCCGGCGTGCTGGAATCCGCCGTCATCGGTGTGCCGCACGACGATTTTGGCGAGACGCCCCTCGCCGTGCTGGTCCCGTCGGGCGGGGCGCCCCCCGACACTGACGCGATTGCCGACACGGTGAAAGAGAAGCTGGCGCGCTATAAACATCCCAGCGGTTACCGCGTCATCGACGAACTGCCGCGCAACACCATGGGCAAGGTGCAGAAAAACATCCTGCGAGACCGCTTCGCCGACCCAGGCTGACCATACGGGACAATGGGGCAGGGCGATGACTAGCCTTCTGGGATGACCAAGCGCCCGCCCTTTCGCTACTTCAAGACCAGCCCGGAGATCATCCGCTTGGCGGTGATGCTTTACGTCCGGTCCCTCTGTCTCTTCGCAACGTCGAGGATCTGCTGCACGAACGCGGCATCGATGTCAGCCATGAGACCGTCCGCTACTGGCGACTCAGGTTCGGGCCGATGTTCGCCGCGGAGATTCGCAAGCGTCGTATCGAGGGCATGAAGTCCAGCCGCTGGCGCTGGCACCTCGACGAGATCTTCGTGAAGATCAACGGCGAGCGGCACTATCTCTGGCGCGCCGTCGATCACGAGGGCGAGGTGCTGGAAAGCTACGTGACGAAGACCCGGGACCGGATGGCGGCTCTGAAATTCCTCAAGAAAGCGATGCGGCAGCACGGTCGCCCCGAGGCGATCGTCACGGACAGGCTACGCTCCTACGGTGCCGCGCCCAAAGAACTCGGGGCTGCAGGACGCCGGGGCACTGGGCGATGGCTCAACAATCGAGCCGAGAATTCGCACCTGCCGTTCCGGAGAAGAGAGCGTGCGATGCTCCGGTTCCGACGGATGCGAAGTCTTCAGAAATTCGCCGCCGTTCACGCTTCGGCATCGAACCACTTCAATCAGGAACGCAGCCTCTCAAGCCGACGCCATTTCAAGCTGAACCGTACCGCCGCTCTCGCCGAGTGGCGCGGTCTCTGTGCGCGATAAAGGACAGCACCTCTTTCCTGGCAGAGACCAGTCCGCATTCGTCTGGCAGCACCCCGCGTGGCGCTGATCCACGCGACCGGTCGCATCGGTCGCGAGTGGCCTCTCAAGGAATCTTCAGCTCTTTCGAAACTCCGCCGGCCCGTCGCCCGTGACTCTTCGCGTACCAAGCAACAAGAGGGCTATCATGGCACATCTGGGAACTTCCTATACATCCTTCGAGACCTTCCTGTCTGGCGCTCAGGCGTTCTACGTTGCGGACCTGTCCGCGCTGAACTCGTCCGGTGTCGCATCCCGCGCAGTGTTGGCCGTCCGCACCGACGCTGACGGCAGTCGCTACATCAATGTCTCGATCGATGCCGAGGGACTGACGCCCGACGTCGCCCACGTCCAGCACGTCCACGGGCTGTTCGACGACGACGGCAACCCGGCCGACAGCAACGCGCCCACTATCGCGAACGACACGGATCGTGACGGCATGGTCGAGGTGCTGGAAGGCGTATCCGCCTACGGCGACGTCATCCTCAGCCTTCCCGGGTCTGACGGTTTCCCCGTCGCTGACAGTGAAGGCCGGATGGCATTCATCCAGAACTATGACCTGGATGTGGACGCGAATTTCGTCAGCCCTGTCACGATGACACAGTACGATGCCGACGACCTGATGCCGCTTGAGATGCGCGAAATCGTCCTTCACGGGGTCGAGATCCCCGACGGAATTGGCGCCGGCACCGATGGCGAGGTGGATGGCGACAACGGGTACATCCCCATTCTTCCCGCCGCCGCGGGCGACATCGAGGTCGCGACGCTGGATGATGCGCTCGCCGTTCTGGCCGAGCAACGGGCTGACGCCAGCCTGAATACCATACTGGATGAGACGGCCGACCTGTTTGACGGTGGCGTCGGAGACGATACCATCCGCGGGAACGACGGCGACGACACCCTGCTTGGTGGGGGAGATCGCGACTTCATCGACGGTGGCACCGGCAATGACATGCTCTCCGGCGGATCCGAGACCGACACGGTCTATGGTGGGGCGGGTGACGACATGATCTCTGGCGGTACGGCCGGCGATTTCCTGGTCGGTCAAGCTGGCAATGATGTATTGGCGGGGAATGCCGGAAGCGACGTCCTGTTCGGCGGTGACGGCGATGATTTCATCAACGGCGGCTTCGGCAATGACCGCATCAATACCGGTGCGGGCAGCGACAAGGTCTATCACAGCGGTGATGCGGGCCATGGAACCGACTGGATCCAAGATTTCGACGGCGACGCCGACACGCTGGTCTTCGGTGGCGCAGCCGATGCCGACGATTTCGTCGTGAGCAATGGTGTCACCGGCTCTGCAGGTTCGGCAGACATCGCCGAAACCTTCATCACCCACCAATCCACGGGTCAGGTGCTCTGGGCGCTGGTGGATGGTGCCGACCTCGACTCGTTGTCCATTCAGACCGACTCTGGGGTTTTCGACCTCCTGGGTTGATCGACAACAGGGGTGGGGGCACAAATCGCCCCCACCACCCGAGGTGAAGATTCTGACTGGAGGGCATTCCGGGTCCTCCATTGGTGTCGAAGCCCATTTTCCCGAGGTATCGCCCGCGACTTTCCGCGGGATGCAGCAGTCCGGTAGCTCGTCAGGCTAATAACCTGAAGGTCGTAGGTTCAAATCCTACTCCTGCAACCACTTTTACCGAACCATGATCGACTCACCCAAGCGCACCTGGCTGCGCTTCCTCTATCATCGCGGCAATCGCCCCCTCAAGCTGCAGAACAGGCTGCCCGGCCTCAGCCGAGTGGATCGTCACGCGGTCGATAAGGCCCAGCAGGATATCCATCGCGCGGCCGCGGATTGAGGAATCCTGCAAGGTCTCGGAGAGTGCCGCGACCTTCTTGCGGTAGAGATCGGACAGGCCGGGATGCAGGCGGACCGGTGTGGACTTCGGTCCATTCAGCTGCGCTTCCAGATGCGTCTTCCGAGCCTCCTGATCTTCCAGCTGCTATAACAGCCCCGGCGTTCTGAACCGTCGGCAATGGCATCATATGCCGAGCGCGGTGTAGCCGTTGCGGACGGCCATGCGGACCTGAAGGTCGGCGACCTGACGGTCGAAGTTCGTGCCACGCGCCGCTGGCCCAGCAGTTTCATGCAATACCTCTTCGTCTCGTCTTGGTTCGGCTCGGCTTCGGCGGTGGTCTCCGCTCCATCATCGCCAGAGCGCTCTGCCGCGGTATTTGGTCGTGTGCAGGACCTTGTTTCGCCGTGAGCTTTGTCTCGCCACTGGTCCGACCGACAGTGACGAACCCGCTTGGGGTCCCCGTCCTTGCCGGTGTGCGGTTCGGCGCTGACATCGATCCCGTGGATCGATATCAGCGCCCCTCACCCTTCATCGAGAGCCAGGTCGAGAAAGTCGCATCGCAGTGGGCTCACTGGCGGCCACCCCTGCCTGTCTCTGCGGCATCGCATGTCACAACGGAATCGAACCAAAGGGTCAGCGAACCCCGGCGTCGCGCGACTGATGGTAGGTTGGCCAGTTCATGGTCCTGTAGGTCGGGGGCGTGGGTCTGCCGATGCGTCGCAGCTACCACGCTGGATTCGCGAGATGAATCACTCTGGAGACATGTGCAACAGACCCATTCCGACGCAACCGGTTGGTCAACGGTCGGCTTTGCCCACCTGTTGGGCGAAGCCGGACCCCGGGCTCAACCGCTGGCGCCTTTGCGTTCACAAACCGGTGTATTCGCCAGTATCCATCCTCTAAGTGCTATTTCGCATTATTGTCGCGAAGTGGCAGGGTGGAGTCTGTGTCACCGAGCAGTTCGTGGCGCTACGGGGACACGCATGACTTTCATCCGGCAAACAATTCTTTCGCTCATCGCAGTGGCAGCGGCCGTGTTCCTTTGGATCACCTACGTTCCGGCGGCTATGCCGTGGCTGGAGCGTGTTGGTCTGGCCGATTTGCTGGGCATCGAGGCGACCGCCGAGCTTCAGGACGGCGGGCAGGGGGGCTTTCGCCGGGGCGGTGCCACCAGCGTCGTTGTCGCCGAGGTCACCGAGGGCCGCATCGGCGACCGGATCGAGGCTATCGGGGATGGCCGTGCGGTTCGTGCCGTGACGTTGCGATCCGAGGTCGCGGGCCAGGTGACAGAGGTCATCCACAGCGAGAATGGCTACGTCGAGTCCGGCGACACCATCCTGCGGCTCGACAGCGCCGCCGAGAGGATCGCGCTCGAACGGGCCGAGATCCTGCTGGAGGACGCGCAGGACGAGGCCGACCGCCTGGCCCAGCTCGGCGATACCGGGGCCGTGACCGAGGTGCGGCTGCGCGAGGCGCAACTCGGGCTCAGAACCGCCGAACTGGCCGTGGAACAGGCGCAATACGACCTGGGTCAACGCGAGATCGCATCGCCCATCGCCGGATGGCTCGGGGTCATCGACGTGGCGGTCGGCGACCGGGTCTCGCCGCAGGAAACCATCGCGACCATCACCGATCGGTCCGAGATCCTGATCGATTTCCAGGTGCCCGAGCGGGTTGTGAGCATGGTGACCGTCGGCAAGCCGATCGAGGCGCGGCCCCTGGGGCTGTCCGGGCTGGCCCTGGAGGGTGAGGTCGCGGCCGTCGACAACGTGGTCGACCGGGGCAGCCGAACCCTGCGGGTCCAGGGCCGCATTCCGAACGATGATGACCGCCTTCGCGCCGGCATGGCCTTCTCCGTCGCGATGGAATTCCCGGGCGAAACCCTGCTGGCCGTCGATCCGCTCTCGGTGCAATGGTCGAGCGACGGCTCGTATGTCTGGGCCGTGCGGGATGACAAGGCCGTCCGCGTCGGCGTCACGATCCGCCAGCGCAACAGTGAAAGCGTTGTCGTCGAATCCGCGGACCTGACGCTGGACGACGCCGTGGTGATCGAAGGCGTCCAGAACCTTCGTCCGGGCGCCGATGTCTCGGTCTCGGCAGGCACCCGGACGGATGGCGCCGAGGCGCAGATGACCAACCGTGCGCGGCTTTGAGGAGACCCCTTGATGGCATCTGAAGACACCGCCGCGGCAACCATGGGCTCGGGGGTCTCGCTGTTCGTGCGGCGTCCCATCCTGGCCTTCGTGCTGAGCGCGCTGATCGTGATCTCGGGGATCGCGGCCCTTTTCGGTGTCGAGATCCGCGAGTTGCCGAATGTCGACAGCCCGGTCATCACGGTGACGACCGAGTTTCCCGGCGCATCACCGGAAAGCGTCGACCAGGACGTCACGGGCCGGATCGAGGGTGCGGTGGGCCGGGTTGCGGGTGTGCGCACGATCTCGTCCAATTCGCGCTTCGGGCGCAGCCGCGTGACGCTGGAATTCAACGAAGGGGCGGACCTTGACGTGGCGGCCACGGATACCCGCGACGCCGTCGCCCGCATCGCCAACCAGTTGCCCGACGGCGCCGAGGAGCCCCGGATCGTCAAGGCCGACGCCAACGCACAGCCGGTCATCCGGATCGCCGTCACATCGCCGGGACGGTCCCCGCAGGACCTGACGCGCATCGTTCAGGAGCGGGTCGAGGATCGCCTGATCTCGGTCGAGGGCGTGGCCGACCTGCAGATCTACGGCGACCGCGAACCGATCTTCCGCGTGGATATCGAGATGGCCGAGCTGGCCAGCCGGGGGCTGACGCTGGCCGATCTGCGGCAGACCCTGGCCGATGTGGCCTACGACGCGCCGGCGGGCGACCTGTCGGGCACGAGCCAGTCGATCAGCGTCCGCACCACCGCCGCGGTCTCCTCGCCGCAGGCCTTCGAGGATCTGGTCATCGCCGACAATGTGCGCGTGGGCGACGTGGCGTCGGTGTCGCTGGGCCCCGCGGGGGACGAGACGATCCTTCGGGCCAACGGCGAGACGGGCCTGGGCATCGGCGTGATCCGGCAGGCCACGTCGAACACGCTGGAGATTTCCGCGGCGGTCCGCGACGTGGTGGCCGAACTCGACCGGACCTTGCCGGGCGACGTGAGCATCTTCGTCACCTCCGACGACGCTGTCTTCATCAACGGGTCGATCAGCGAGGTCGTCAAGACGCTGGCCCTTGCCGTGGCGATCGTGGTCGCCGTGATCTTCCTGTTCCTGCGAAACATCAGGGCAACGGCGATCCCGGCGCTGACCATGCCCGTGGCGCTGATCGGCACCCTGGCGGCGATCTACCTGATCGGGTTCTCGGTCAATATCCTGACCCTGCTCGCGCTGGTGCTGGCGACGGGCATGGTGGTCGACGATGCCATCGTCGTGCTGGAAAACATCGTGCGGCGTCGGGCCGAGGGCATGGGCCCACGTGCCGCCGCCGTGCTGGGCACGCGCCAGGTCTTCTTCGCGGTCGTGACGACGACAGCGACCCTCGCCGCCGTGTTCATCCCGCTGTCGTTCCTGCCCGGACAAGCGGGGGGGCTTTTCCGGGAATTCGGCTTCACGCTGGCGATCGCGGTCATGCTGTCCTCGGTGGTGGCGCTCACGCTGTGTCCGACACTTGCCAGCAGGCTTTTGACCAAGGATCCGGACCCGTCGCCGCGCGGGCCGTTCGTGTGGCTGGGAAACCGACTGGCCGCGCTCTACGAGCGGACGCTGGACTGGTCGCTGTCTTCGCCCTTCGTGGTGGTGGTCGTGGCCGTGCTGTTCGCGCTGACAGCCGTGATGGTCTTCGGCGGGATCCGGCAGGAGCTGACCCCGCGCGAGGATCGCGCCGTCGCGCTTCTGTCGGTTACGGCGCAACAGGGTGTCTCGCTCGACTACACGACCCGCAAGATGGGCGAGATCGAGCAGGCCGTGGAGCCGCTGCGCGAAAGCGGCGAAATCGCCAACGTCTTCTCGATTACCGGCTTCGGGGCAGACAACCGCGGCTTCATGGTCTTCACGCTTGCCCCGTGGGACGCACGGACACGCAGCCAGGATGAGATCGTCGGCGACATCAACGGCCGGCTTCGGGGGATCATCGGCGTGCGCGCCTTCGCGATCCAGCCCAATTCCCTTGGAATTCGCGGGGCAGGGCGCGGCCTGACCTTCGCGGTGACCGGCAACAGCTACGAACAGCTGGCGGACGTGTCCGAAGCGCTGGTCGCGCGGATGCAGGAGAACCCGGCCTTCGGACAGGTGCGGCTGGAATACGAGACGACCCAGCCGCAGCTTTTCGTCGAGGTCGACCGCACGCGGGCCTCGGACCTGGGGATCGAGATCACCGGCCTTGGCGAAGCGCTTCAGGCGGTGCTGGACGGGCGCACCGTCGGGTCTGTTTTCATCGACGACACCAGTTACGACATCCAGATGCTGTCGACCTCGGACCCGGTGGACGACCCGGGCGACCTGCAGAACGTTTTCGTGCAGGCGGGCGACGGGCAGATGGTCCCGATGTCGAGCTTCGTGACGCTGGAGGAACGCGCCATCGCGCCCGAGCTGGAACGCGAGGGGCAGAACCGCTCGGTCGAGATCTCGGCGGGGCTTACGCCGGAGATGTCGCTGGGCGACGCGCTTGCACAGGTCACCGCATTGTCGGACGAGATTCTGGCCGAGGAGAACCGCATCGTGCCCCTGGCCGAGGCCGCGACGCTGGACGAGACCTCGTCGGGTCTTCTGGTGACGTTCGGCTTCGCCATCGTCGTGGTGCTTCTGGTGCTCGCGGCGCAGTTTGAAAGCTTCATCTCGGCCGTGGTGGTGATGGCGACCGTGCCGCTGGGTCTTGCCTGCGCAATCTTCGCGCTGGTCTTCACCGGGCTCAGCCTGAACGTTTACAGCCAGATCGGGCTGGTCATGCTGATCGGTATCATGGCCAAGAACGGCATCCTGATTGTCGAGTTCGCGAACCAGTTGCGCGATGACGGCCAGGATGTCCGCAGCGCGATCCGCGATGCATCGACCATCCGCCTGCGCCCGGTGATGATGACGATGACCTCGACCGTGCTGGGCGGCATTCCCCTGATCCTGTCGAGCGGCGCGGGGGCCGAGGCGCGCGAGGCGCTCGGATGGGTGATCGTCGGTGGGCTGGGCCTTGCGACACTGTCGACGTTGTTTCTCACGCCGGTCGCCTACCTTCTGCTTGCGCGGTTCTCCAAGCCGCGTGCGGAGGAGGAGCGGCGCCTGGCAGAAGAGTTGAAGATGGCGCTTTCGGCTGCGCCGACGCGATGAGCCTGGGGCTGCCGCCCGCCTTTTCGCTCCTTGGTGTCGTCGCCAACGCACGATCCAGATTGACAGGCGATAGGAAGGGATCCAAAGCGTTCCGGAACAACATCTCTGGAATCGGTGATGGAGAAGACCGCGCCTGTCTCGCATCTCGAGGACGACCATCCCGAGCTTGACGCCATTTTCGCGTGCATCTGCGACCTGAACGGCGTGATGCGCGGGAAAAGACTTCCCGCCGACCAGATCCAGAAAGTCCGCGACGGTGGCCTGCGCATGCCCTTGTCGCTTCTGGGGATGGATATCTGGGGCGAAGACGTCGAAGGCTCGGATCTGGTCTTCGATACCGGCGACGCCGACGGCATTTGCGAACATACCGACCGCCCCGCGAGCCTTCTGGGCTGGACCGAAAGACCCACCGCGTTCATCCAGCTCTGGACCCGGACCGAGGACGGAACGCCCTTCGCGGGCGATCCCCGCCGGGCACTGGCCGATGTGGTGGCCCGCCTGGATCGGCGCGGCCTTCGGCCCGTCGTCGCGACCGAGCTCGAATTCTACATCGTCGACCCCACCAAGGCCGCCCCGCAACCGCCGCGCTCGCCCGTCACCGGCAAGCGGCTGGACACCGACGGCGCGCTCAGCCTGGACGAGCTTCAGCATTTCGACGCCCTTCTGAACGAGATCTACGACGGCTGCCGGGCGCAGGGGATCCCCGCCGACAGCGCGATCTCGGAAAACGGCGCGGGCCAGTTCGAGATCAATTTCGTCCATCAGTCCGACCCGCTGAAGGCCGCCGACGATGCCGTCCTGTTCAAGCGACTGGTCCGGGGCCTTGCCCGCAAACACGGCTTCGCGGCGACCTTCATGGCCAAACCCTATGGCGAGCGGGCGGGGTCGGGCATGCATGCCCACGTGTCGCTCGTGGACGCGGAGGGCATGAACCTGTTCGACGATGGCGGACCTGAGGGCACGCCCCTGATGCGCCAGGCCGTCGCCGGCCTGATCGCCACGATGCAGGAAAACGGGCTGGTCTTCGCCCCGCACGAGAATTCGTATCGCCGCCTTCTGCCCGGGGCCCACGCGCCGGCGGCGGTCGCCTGGGGATACGAGAACCGGACGGTGGCCATCCGCATTCCCGGCGGCGACAACCGCGCGCGCCGGATCGAGCATCGCGTGGCCGGCGCCGATGCCAATCCGTACCTCGTGCTGGCCGCCATCCTTGGCGGCATGCTGCTGGGCATCGAAAAGGGCATGGAGCCGCCCCCGCCCGTGACCGGCGACGCGTATTCCATGCGGCTGGACCGGCTGCCGCCGGACTGGGCCTCGGCGATCGACGCCTTCGCCCGCGGCGCGGCCCAGACCGGGATCTTCGCGCCCCGGCTGGTGCGCATGTTCGAACAGATGAAGCGCCAGGAGCTCGGTCGTTTCACCCGGCACGTCACCGACTTCGAATACCATTCCTACCTCGAGGCGGTGTAGTGGACGGCACGTCGCCCCCGGCCGCGCAGGCCGCCCCGTATCCCGACAGCTACTACGCGGCCAGCAGGAACCCCGCACCGCCGCGCCCCCGTCTTGAGGGGCGGCATACCGTCGATGTCTGTGTCGTCGGCGGCGGGTATTCGGGCCTGTCGACCGCCATCACCCTGCTGGAACGGGGCCACTCGGTCACTCTGCTGGAAGGCGCGAAGATCGGCTGGGGCGCCTCGGGCCGCAACGGCGGCCAGATCGTCAACGGCCTGAACGCCGGGCTGGACGTGTTCGAACGCCGCTTCGGCCGCGATGTGGCGGCGCGCGTGGCGAAGCTGGTGCTGGAGGGCGGCGACCTGATCCGCGAGCGGGTCGCGCGTTATGACATCCGGTGCGACCTGAAGGATGGCAACGTGTTCGCCGCCTTCAACGCGCGCCACATGCGCGGTCTGGAGGCCAAGCGCGACCTGTGGGCATCGCACGGGCTGACCAACCTGGAGATGCTGGACCGCGCCGGCATGCGCGCCCATGCCGACACCGATCTTTACTGCGGTGGCATGATCGATACGCGTGGCGGCCACATGCACCCCCTGAACCTGGCCCTGGGAGAAGCCGACGCGGTCGAGCGTCTGGGCGGCACGATCCACGAGGATTCGCCCGTGATCCACGCCGAACCCGAGCGCGCCCGCCCCCTGGTGCGCACGGCCAACGGAGAGATCGAGGCGCGCACCCTCGTGCTGTGTGGCAACGCCTACCTGAAGGGCGTCGTGCCGGGGCTGGAATGGCGGGTGATGCCGGTCTCGACCCAGGTGATGGCGACGGCCCCGCTGGGAACGGACCTCGCCCGCGCCCTGATGCCTTCGGACACCTGCGTGGAAGACGTCCGCTACATCCTGGATTACTATCGCATGTCCGCCGACCACAGGCTGCTGTTCGGGGGCGGAACGGTCTACGGCGGCACCGACCCGCGCGACATCAAGCGCAAGCTGGTCGCCTCGATGCGCAAGGTCTTCCCCGCGCTCGCGGGGACCGCGATCGACCACGCGTGGTCGGGCAATTTCGCCCTGTCCTTCCTGCGGGTGCCGCAGATGGGGCGATTGGGCGCCTCGACCTATTTCGCGCACGGCTACTCGGGGCACGGCGTCACCGGATCGCATCTCTTCGGCCGCATCCTGGGCGAGGCGATCAGCGGCGACCTGGGCCGTTTCGACATGTTCGCCGGTCTTCCCTGGCTTCCTTTCCCCGGCGGGCGGACGTTCCGCGTGCCGTACTCGGTTCTCGGATCGTGGTGGTACGCCACCCGCGATCGCCTTGGCGTCTGACTTAACCCCCTCCATGGAGCATCCCATGACCCGCACGACTCTGACGGCCCTTCTCCTGACCATGCCCCTCGCGGCGCAGGCGCAGGAAACGCTGAACTTCTACAACTGGTCCGACTACATCGCCGAGGACACGATCCCCAACTTCGAGGCCGAGACCGGCATCGACGTGAGCTACGACGTGTTCGACTCCAACGAGGTGGTCGAGGCCCGGATGCTCACCGGCTCGACCGGCTACGACCTGGTCGTGCCCTCGCTGGAATTCATGGCCCGGCAGGCGCAGGCCGGTGTGTTCCAGCCGATCGACACCTCGAAGATCAGCAACTACGGGAACCTCGACCCCGAGATCATGCGCATCATCGCCACCAACGACGCGAACAACACCTACGGCGTGCCGTGGATGATGTATTCGGTCGGGCCGGGCTACAACACCGCCATGGTGACCGAGAGGCTGGGCGCGGAGGCCGATCTCGACACCTGGGACATGGTGTTCGATCCCGCCAATGCCGAGCGGCTTGCAGATTGCGGCATCGCCCTTCTGGACAGCCCGTCCGAAATCGTGGGCGCCGCGCTCAACTATCTCGGGCTCGACCCCAATTCCGAGGACACCGCCGACCTGGAGCAGGCCATCGAGCTGCTGAACGGTATCCGTCCGCACATCCGCTATTTCCACTCGTCGCAATACATCAACGACCTGGCGAACGGTGATATCTGCGTTTCGGTCGGCTATTCCGGCGACATCCTGCAGGCACAGGACCGTGCCGTCGAGGCCGGGAACGGGGTCGAGATCACCTATACGATCCCGCGCGAAGGCGCGCTTCTGGGCTTCGACATGATGGCCATTCCGGCCGACGCGCCCAATCCCGATGCCGCCCACGCCTTCATCGACTACTTCCTGCGCCCCGAGGTGACCGCGGCGGTGTCCGACGCGGTCTTCTACGCCAACGCCAACAAGGCGGCGACACCGCTGGTTTCGGACGAGGTGCGCAACGATCCCGGCATCTACCCGCCCGAGGAAACCGTCGCCAAGATGTACACGCCCACGCCGAAATCGGCGCGGTTCGATCGGGCCCTGACGCGGGCCTGGACCACGTTGAAAACCGGTCGCTGACACGTCGGGACCGCCCCGGACCGGGGCGGTCCTTCTTTCGGGATCGAGCGATGTCCAACCCCTTCATCCGCATCGACGGCGTCACCCGCACCTTCGGTGAGGTCTATGCCGTCGATGACGTTTCCCTCGATATTCAGCAGGGCGAGCTGTTCTGCCTGCTGGGCGGATCGGGTTCGGGCAAGTCCACGCTGCTCAGGATGCTGGCCGGGTTCGAACGGCCCACGGCGGGCCGCATCATCATCGACGGGCGCGACATGACGGATGTGCCGCCTCATGCGCGCGACGTGAACATGATGTTCCAGTCCTACGCGCTGTTTCCGCACATGAGCGTCGAGCGCAACATCGCCTACGGGCTGCACCGCATGGGCATGCCCAAGGCCCAGATCGCCACGCGCGTGACCGATATGCTGTCCCTTGTGCAGATGGAAAAGCTGGCCCGCCGCAAACCTGACCAGTTGTCGGGCGGCCAGCGCCAGCGGGTGGCGCTGGCCCGGGCGCTGGCACGGCGGCCGAAACTTCTTCTGCTTGATGAACCGCTGGGCGCGCTGGATCGCAAGCTGCGCGAGGAGACTCAGCTTGAGCTGAAGAAGATCCAGTCGAGCCTCGGCATCACCTTCATCGTCGTCACGCACGACCAGGAGGAGGCCATGACGCTTGGCGACCGGCTGGGCGTCATGAACGAGGGACGCATCGTCCAGGTGGGCGCGCCACACGAGGTATACGAGTTTCCGCAAAGCCGGTTCGTGGCCGATTTCATCGGCACGGTGAACCTGTTCGAGGGCACCATCGCCGAGGATCGCGACACCGATGCCGTCATCGCGAGCCCGGAGGCCGGCATCGACATCCGCATTCCGCACGCCGTGACCGGAACCGCGGGACAACCTGTCGCCGTGGCCCTGCGACCCGAGAAGATCGTCATCTCGCGCACTTTGCCGGATCCCTACGACAACGTTCTGACAGGGCAGGTCACCGACATCGTCTACAGCGGCAACCTGTCGGTGTTCCACGTCACGCTGGCCTCGGGCAAACGCGTGCGCGTCAGCCGCACCAACCGCCTGCGCGCCGAAAGCGAAGGCATCGGCGCCGGGGATGCCGTGCAGCTCGGCTTCACCGGACAATCCGCCGTGGTGCTGGCCTCGTGAAACGTCTGGTCGCTCTCGTCCCGGTGGCCTGGCTGGGGCTGTTCTTCCTCGTGCCGTTCCTGGTGCTTCTGAAGATCTCGTTCTCCGAGCCGGCCATCGCCCAGCCGCCCTACCTGCCGCTTCTCGACTGGGCCGACGGGATCCTGACCATCGCGCTGAACCTCGGAAACTACATCTTCCTGACCGAGGACCCGCTCTACCTGCTGTCGTACCTGTCTTCGGTGAAGATCGCCGCGATCTCCACCGTCCTGACCCTGCTGCTGGGCTATCCCATGGCCTATGTGATCGCGCGTGCGCCCGAACACCGGCGCGGGCTGCTTCTGATGCTGGTGATCCTGCCCTTCTGGACGTCGTTCCTGCTGCGGGTCTACGCTTGGATCGGACTGCTGAAGGCGAACGGGATCGTCAACAACGCCCTGCTGGCGGTCGGGGTCATCGACCAGCCGCTGGTCATGTTGCAAACTGATTTCGCCGTCTATCTCGGGATCGTCTATACCTACCTGCCATTCATGATCCTGCCGCTCTACGCCACGCTGTCGAAGCTCGATGCCGACCTGCTGGATGCCTCCGCCGATCTGGGCGCACGGCCCGGGACCACCTTCCTGACCGTGACCTTGCCGTTGTCTCTGCCGGGGGTCGTGGCGGGGTCGATGCTGGTCTTCATTCCGGCGGTGGGCGAGTACATCATTCCCGCGCTGCTGGGGGGGCCTGGGACCCTCATGATCGGCTCGGTCCTGTGGAACGAGTTCTTCCTGAACCGCGACTGGCCGGTCGCCGCGGCCGTGGCGATCGTCATGGTTCTGGTCCTGGCGCTGCCCATCGCCCTTCTGCGGCGGGTTCAGGCCCGCGAAGGCGAACGGCCATGAGCCACACCGTCCTGCGCCTTGTCGTGATTGCGGGCTTCGTGTTCCTCTACGCCCCGATCGTGAGCCTGGTGATCTACAGTTTCAACGAGAGCCGCCTCGTCACGGTCTGGAGCGGTTTTTCCACCAAGTGGTACGGCGAGCTTCTACGCGACCCGCAAATCCTGGGCGCGGCCTGGATCAGCCTGAAGGTCGCCTTCCTGGCCGCGTGCCTGGCCACGGTCCTCGGCACGCTGGCGGCGACGGCCCTTGTGCGCCACGGGCGGTTTCGCGGGCAGACCCTTCTGGGCGGGCTGGTGACCGCCCCTCTGGTGATGCCCGAGGTCATTATCGGGCTGTCGCTGCTGCTGCTGTTCGTGGCCCTGGACAATGCCCTCGGCTGGCCAGGCGGTCGCGGTCTGAGCACGATCGTCATCGCCCATGCCACCTTCGGCACGGCCTTTGCTGTGGTAGTCATCCAGGCGCGCATGGTCGCGCTCGACCGTTCGGTCGAAGAGGCCGCGCAGGATCTTGGCGCTCGCCCCCTGCGGGTGTTCTTCGACGTGACGCTGCCGGGGCTCGCGCCCGCGCTGGTGGCGGCGTGGCTGCTGGCTTTCACCCTCAGCCTCGACGACGTGGTCATCGCCAGCTTCGTGGCGAGCCCGGGCTCGACCACCCTGCCGATGGTGATCTTTTCCAAGGTCCGTCTTGGCGTCTCGCCCGAGGTCAATGCCCTGGCGACACTGGTCATCGCAACCGTCTCGATCTTGGCGCTCTTTTCGGCATGGCTTTCGGCGCGCCGTCGTGGCGCGGGCAGCGGTCTTTCAGGGTAAACGCAGCTTTGCCCGGGACAGTGTGCTGGCGCGCCCGCCCCGGTGAGAGGCATTCCAAGACCGAGAAACCGCAACCAAGTGACCCGAAGGGCGGCGCGAACTCAGTCCGAAGAACTGCGCAGGCGCAACGCTGCGAGAGACCGGATCGTGATCTTCCCATCCTCCATCGACAGGATCCCGTCACATGACATCGCGGCCAAACGCTTGTTCACCGCCTCGCGCGTGACGCCGAGCATGTTGGCAAGCTCCGTCTGCGAGAACTTGGCGGTAAAGCGCGCCTCGTCGCCGTCGATTTCGGCGTGTCCCATGGCAAGATCGTGAAGCTTCGCGGCAAGCCGTGCGCCCATGTCCTGAAATGCGAAACCCCGCAGATCCGAAGTATTGCGTCTCAGCCGGTCGCATAAGAGCACGATCAGGTGCCGCGCCAGCCTTGGATCGGTCTCGAGCACCGCGTCGAAGGCGGCCTGCTTTACGAGAAGCATCCGCGCGGTCTCCAGAACGCTCGCGTTGGCCGTGCGCGACGCGCCGTCGAGCATGGCGATCTCGCCGAAGGCTTCACCCGGTTCGATCAGAGCCAGAGTCAGCTCGCGCCCTTGCACATCGTTGATCCAGATGCGGACAGTGCCCGAGATCAGGATGCGCATTCCGTCCGAGGCATCGCCGGCGTAAAAGACATCCATGCGCCGGTCCCGCGTCTCGAGCGTGCTGGTCTCGGCCAATCGCGCGATGGTCTCGGGCTTGGCGCCCTCGAAAAGATAGCATTGCCGGATCAGATCGGCCCGGCCCCCCGTCGCTTCGTTCATCGCAAGCTCCCGACGCGTTTCTCCACGGGCCGCACCCAGACCGAGACGGGGGCCGCCCGACCGCGCAAGTTCAATTCGCCCGCCGGTTCCAATCCGGCTGCCGGACGGTCGTCCAGCGCGGCGACGAAATCGGCGGACGCCGCGAAGCTCGCGCCCATGCGCTTTGCCGCATCCTGAAGCCGGCTTGCGATATTTACCACATCGCCACTGATCGCGACCGTCCGGTGACGCAACCCCCCCAGGATACCCAACTCCACCGGGCCGAAATGGGCGCCGGAGCGCAGGACCAGGCCCTGCCGGTTCGCATCGTCGAGAAGGCGGTCGATGAATCGCAGCGCCCGGGTGGCCTCGTCGCTGGTGGGGGTCGGCACGCCAAAGACGACTAGCACACCATCGCCGGCGAAATCCATGATCGCACCGCCCTGCGGTTCGGCGGCGGCTTCCACGAGTTCATGGAACCGGCGCAGGAATTGCGCGGTCTCGGTCGGCCCGACACGCTCCGCGATAGACGTGAAGCCGGCCACGTCGACGAAGACGACGACAGCCTCACGCGGAAGCGGATTGCCCAGGGAATCCGCTTGCGAGGCAATGGCCTCGACCAGGCGCGGCGACTGGAACCGGGCGAGCGTCGCCGCGCGACGTCGTGTCTCGAGCACGCGCCGGGTGCCGCCGATGGCCAGACCGCAAAGAAGCGCGGACAGGACGGTCGTCGCATCCAGCCACCACCCGCGGGCGAAGGCCACCTGAAGCACCAATAGCGCCAAGACGATGATCGATACACTTGCGATGATGAACAGGGCCGGGCGCCGTCGGCCGCCTGCCCAGTATCCTGCAAGGGCGAGGGAGATGGCGAGCCCCCCGCCAAGGCACCAGGCGACCAGGTCGCGGCGCAGGGTCTCGCCGGCAAGAAGGTTCGCGGCGAGGGTGGCATGCGCTTCGACGCCGGGCAGCACCGGATCAAAGCTGGTGGCGTGCCGGTCGCCGAAGCCGGTCGCGGTGGCGCCGAGGAACACGACCCTGCCGACGAGATCGGCGCCCTCGAGATCCCCTGCGGAATGCGTCGGGATCGCCCCGCCCGGTCCGTAGAAGTTGAGCGGCAGCGCGCCGGTGGTGTCGAGCCAGGCAACCGGCCAGTCGCCGCTGAGCCGCCCCGCGATGTCGTCGCCCGGCAGGACGATCTCAGGCCGGCGTCCCACCGCGGACGCCGCGGCGACCCCCAGGCCCGGAAGTGTCTGGGTCCCGTCGGGCGTGAGCAGCGTCAGCGCCGGGCGCATCCGGCGCAGCGCGCCGTCCGTGTCGTGCTTGACCGTCACATGACCCAGAGCGGCATGACCCTGCAATTCGGCCGTCGGTCCCAACGAAGGAAGTGGCCTGATCGGGTCGGCTCCGATGACAAGGCCGAAACCGGCGGGATCGATCAATCCTGTCATCTCATGTCCCGCCGGAGCTTCGGCAACGCCCAGGACCGTTTCGCCGCGATCCAGTGCTTGGGCGAGGGTGGCGTCGTCGGGCCTCGGATCGACGAGCAGTAGGTCGAGCGCAACGACGGCCGCGCCGCCGTCGAACAGCGCGTGCACGGTTCTGGCGATGTCCGATCGGCTGGGCGGGAAGGTCTCCAGTCCCGCGACCGCCCTGTCGTCGAACACGACGATGGCCGTACTGTCGGGGGACGGTCGGTGCCCGCGCACCTGGAACCGCAGGTCGAGAAGACGTCCCTCCAGGCCCGCACCGATCTCGGTCCGCGCGCCCGGATGCCAAAGAGACAGCGCCAGGGCGGTGAGGAGAGCCAGCAGCCCGCCGACAGCGGGCCCGCGCCACCGCCTCCAGCGACGCCTCACCAAGCGGGTCCCAGGAGTTCCGAAAAGAGGTCGATCCTTGGTTGCCCCCATTGCACGACTGCACCCACGGTTCCATCCGCGGACACGTCGACCCCGTCGCCCGGCCCCAATCGCGCGGTACCGGTTTCGCCGAACACGAAGACGTCACCTTCGCGCGCGAAGATAGCGCTGGCACCGCTTGCGACCTGCATGGCCCACTCGGTCGAGCGTACTGCGGCGACAGCCGAGGGGGTGCGCACCTGCACCTCTTCCCCCGCATCGCCATTGCCGAAGATGAACCCCGCGATACCCTGCATGATCCCGAGCCGGAAGGTCCGGGGCGCCTGCTCCAATATGCGCAGGACCGTGACCTCCGACCCGGGCCCCACCACCACGCGGAGTCCGCCGTTGCATTGCAGCGTCGCGCGGGCGCCATCCGCGGTCCGCAGCGTAGCGTTGCGGCCCACCCCCAGACCCACCTCCGCGGGACGGCCGCCGGCGCCCAGTGCGGAGACGCGAGCGGTTCCGTCTAGGCCAAGGATGACGCAGATGTTCCCGAGCGGCGTCTGCGCCCCTGCCTGGTGCAAAGGCACGCTTGAGAGAGTCGCGATCAGGAACAGTGCCCGCAGCTTCATGTACCGGAACCTCGTGGGTGTCAGGGTCACGCTGGCCGAATACTCTGATCGAGTCAAAGTTTCAGAACAGTCCCTTAACCCCTGGCGGCAGGCCTTCCTTAATGAGAAAGGCCTATCGCCCGGTCGCGCGAAGCCGGTTTGAACACCTCGCGGATCTTTCAGGCCGCGAGCGCACCGAGTGTCCGGGCCTCGCGCGGCTCGGAAAGGGGCGTGATTTGGCCGGCCACGCGAAGGACGTAGCGCACGCCACGGTAGCACATGACGGAGGCTGTCTGGCGCATAGACGTGGTCGCTGCGGACAGCCCGTCATGGGGCACGCCACGATAGATCAGGTTCATCGGTTTGCGGGGGCTGTTCGTCCGCGCCCCATCGTGAGCGATACCGCGATAGATCAAAGTGGTCATTGGAATTTCCTTTCCTGCGCTTTGGCTGTTTGGCCAACCTCGTGTCTGGCCATGACCTGAACATGCCATCCCGCCTTGGGGCGCGCTGTGAACGTGGTCACACCTCGTTCCAGCGCCGTCCTTGGACTTCCCGGCGCGAGCGCGAAGTCGCGTGCCTGTTCCGGCCCGCGCTCTTCATCGAAAGGGTTGGAGTCTCAAGGACGGGCGCGGCGCCAACAGGCCATTCGGGTCGTGCGCTAAGACGCCCGGCCCAAAGGCGACCGAGTCATTTCACGGGGGCCTGAGCCCGTCGGGCAGGGCGGGTCGGCACCGTGTCGCCTTGTTCCAGCAAGGTGCGAAGGGCGACGGCGAAGGGTTCGCGCAGCGCGCCTGCCAGTTCCGGCGCGTGGCTGCAGTCGCTCACCGAGACGCGGACCTTGTCGTGCGAGCGCAGCATTGGCGCCTTTTCGAGGCTCTGCACGAAACGACTGAAGACCTCGGGGTTCTGCACGAAGGGACCGGTCAGGATGACGCGGTCGGGAAACAGCAGACGGCAGAGATTGGCGGTCAGGCGTAGCACCTCGACCAGCGCGTCTTCGACCACGGCCGAATCCCGAAGGTCCATCCGCGCAAGATGCGCGGCGATGGCGCCCTCGCTATAGGGCAGTTCCGGAAACTCGGTCAGCAGGGCGGGCCGGATCGACCAGAGCGCCGCGACGGTTTCGAGACAATCGGTGTTGCCGCAGGTGCAGCGCACGTCGCGGCCATTCCCCAGACGCCAGTGACCGATCTCGCAGAACCGGCCGCGGTCACGGTTCACCACGTCGCCGCCCGCCGCGTAGGCGGCCCCGATGCCGTGGCCCCAGTGCAGCAGCAGCGCGGTTTCACCGGGTCCATGGTTCTCCGAAATGCGGCGGCCGGCGAGCTCGGCGTCGAGATTGCGGACAAGCCAGACCGGGCAGTCGAATTCGTCCAGCGCATCGCCGAGGTCCAGGTCCCGCATCTCGGGCCAGCGGGCCGAGACGCACCAGGTCAGGCGCCCCACGTCGAGAAGGCCCGACAGCGAACAGACCACGGCGCAAAGCTCGACCTGCGGGGCAAAGAGCGCGGCGGTGTCTGCAACCAGCCGCCGCAGCACTTCGGTCATCGCCTCGGTGCTCGTGTCCTGCGGCGGCGCCGCGGTCTGCTGGCCCAGCACGCGGAGGTCCAGGTCGACGGCGCTGGCCACCAGGGTCTGGTCGGTCACGGTCACGAAGACCGCCCCGAGGCGAAGCTGGTTCAGCGAGAGGACGGCGGCGGGCCGTCCCTTGCCGCGGCCACGGGCCGTGTTCTCGTGCAGCACGCCGCACGAGATCAGCTGCCCCACCAGGTCCGACACGGTGGTCGAGCGTAGGCCAAGCTGGCGCGAGATCTCGCCCCTGTTCGTGGCCTGTCCGCTGCGCACCAGGGTCGTGACGGCGATCAGGTCATCGATGCGGCTGTTTTCCATGGCGATCGTTCAACGCATCATTTCTGGCAGGGTCATCGTGAGCGCCGGGACATACGTCACCAGCAGCAGGACCACAATCATCGCCAGGTAGAAGGGCCACATCTGCCGGACGGCTGCGCCCATTCGGATCCGCGCGATTCCGCAGCCGACGATCAGGGATGTACCCACCGGCGGCGTGCACAGCCCGATTCCGAGATTGAGGATCATCATCACCCCGAAATGGATCGGGTCTACGCCGACCTTCGTGACGATGGGCAGCAGGATCGGCGTCAGCAACAGGATCAGCACGCCCATGTCCATGAGCATTCCCAGCACCAGCAGAAGCAGGTTGATCGCCAGCAGCACGAAGAGCTTGTTGTCCGAGATGAAGAAGATCCCCTCGGCCAGCAGGGCAGGTATGCGAAGGTAGGACAGCAGGAAGCCGAAGACCGACGAGGTCATGATGATCGCGGTCACCATTGCAAGGGTTGTCAGCGTGCCCGCGAAGATGCGCGACACCGCCGCACGATCGAGGCTGCGATACCAGAAGGTCGTCACGATCAGCGCGTAGACCACCGCGACGGCGGCGGATTCCGTCGCGGTGAAGATCCCGGTCAGGATGCCGCCGATGATGATGACGATGGTGAAAAGGCCGATTGCCGCGTCGGCCAGCGTCGCCAGACCGCTTCGCCACGTATAGCGGCGGCCGAGCGGGTGACCGTGGCGCTTGGCCATCACCGCGCAGATGGCCATCAGCGACGCGCCCAGCAGGAATCCCGGGACGTAGCCTGCGAGAAACAGGGTCGAAATCGGCAGCCCACCGGCGGCCAGCGCGTAGAAGATCATGTTCTGGCTCGGCGGGATCAGGACGCCCTGCACCGACGAGGTGATCGTCACCGAGACCGAATAGCCGGGCGGATACCCCGCCTTGCCCATGGCGGGGATCAGGAAGGACCCGATCGAGGCGACATCCGCGACGGACGAGCCCGAGATGCCGCCGAACAGGGTGCTCGCCACCACATTGCCGTGGGCGAGGCCGCCGCGCAGCCGCCCCACCAGGACATCGGCGAGCTTGACCAGTTTGTCCGATATCCCGCCTTCGGTCATGATGTTGCCGACGAGGATGAAGAACGGCACGGCCAGGAAGGTGAAGGAGTTCAGGCCGTTGATCATCCGCTGGGCCACCAGCAGAAGCGGCAGTCCCAGATACGTGGCCGTCGCCAGCGACGCGAGGCCGAGGGCGAAGGCGATCGGCACCCGGATCAGCATCAGCCCGAGAAATCCGCCCAGAAGCAACGCGATCCCGGCCCAGTCAGCGGACATTCGACGCCTCCGCGCGCGAGATCTCGCGATTGTCGGGGATCGAGACGTCGCGCAGCACGATGTTGCCGAGCGCGTTCACGATGCCAAGAAGCCCGCCGACGAGGGCGGGGATGTAAAGCAGCGCCTTCGGCAGGCCCGAGGCCGGCAGGACCTGCACCCCGGCGAGATCGACCAGGTCCTGTCCGTAGTACATGACCGTGAACATGAACCCCGCCATGGAAAGCTGCGCCAGGTAGTCGAGCGCAAGGGCCACGCGATGCGGCAGCAGATCGCGCAGGAAGGTGATGGCCACGTGTTCGTGGCGCCGGATGCCCACGGCCACGGCCAAGAGGCCGAACCATATGAGAAACAGCAGTGCGATCTCCTCCGACCAGCTGGTCGGGCTATTCATCACGAAGCGCAGGAAGACCTGTGCCACCGTGACGGTCGTGATCGCCACCAAAAGAAGGTGGCAGGCCAGCGCGGCCAACCGGTTGGTTGCGTCGAGTGCTTGGGCCAGTCGGCCGCGCCGGGTCATCGGTTTCAAAGCGTTCTGTTTCGCCGCGGCCGCTTACTTCGCGGCCTGGATCCGCTCGAGCAGGGGCATGAGGTCCGGGAACTCCTCGTAGATCGGCTGCACCGCCTCCTGGAAGGGGCCGTTATCGATCTCGTTCACGGTGGCGCCGCCCTCGACGACGGTTTCCCGCGCCTCTTCGTTGGCCTCGCGCATGATCTCGCGCTCGTACATCGATGCCTCGACCGCGGCCTGCGTCACCGCCTCCTGGTGCTCGGGCGACAGGCTGTCGAACCGCGCCTTGTTCATCAGCAGCAGGGCCGGGGGGCTGAGGTGGGCGTCGATGACATAGTTCGGCGCGACCTCGTAATGCGCCGAGGTGTGGTACGAGACGAAATCATTCTCGGCACCGTCGATCACGCCGGTCTGGAGCGCCGAGTAGACCTCGCCATAGTTCATCGGGGTCGGCACCGCGCCCAGCAGTTCCATCATGCGGATCGAGATCGGGGCGGGCTGCACCCGGATCTTCAGGCCTTCGAGATCCTCGATGCTGGAGATGGTCACGCCCTCGACGGTGTAGAATGACCGCGCGCCGGCATCCATGTAGGCGAAGCCCTTCAGGCCCACATCCTCGAGATCGGCTAGCACCTCCTGACCGATGTCGCCGTCCAGGACCCTGTACTTGTGGTCCCAGTCCGCGAACACGTAGGGCAGGGTGAAGGCGCCCATGGAGGGGCTCACATTGGCCAGCCCGACCGAGTTCACGCGGGTGAAATCGATGATGCCGGCCTGCGCCTGCTCGATCGTTTCCGGCTCCTGGCCCAGCTGGGCGCCCGAGAAGACCTGAACCTCGATCTCACCGTCGGTGTATTCCGAGACAAGCTCGGCAAAACGGTACATCGCGACGGTGACCGGGTTGCTGTCGGGCTGGTTCTCGGCCAGCCGCAAGACGGTCTGGGCCGAGGCCGCTGTCGGGATGATGGCGGCGCTGGCCAGCAGTCCCAGCAAGGTGTGACGCAGTTTCATCGAATAGACTCCCTGATTGGTTGTTGTCTTTACGCCACCAAACCCATCGCGTGCCGGCGCGTCAATATATTTGAACACATTCGTTCCAAAAAAAGTGATCGATGCTTGTCGGGTTGACAAAATTGCTGAAAGGGCATCCATATATAAAAACATTAACGTTCAAAAGGCGGGCGCATGAAGACCACGGTTCACATAGACAAGGAAACGATGGGCCGTGCCGCGGCCGAGGAGGGGGCCGCGCTGATCCGCGAGGCCATCAACCGCGACGGTCGCGCCGCGATCATCGTGGCGACCGGCGCAAGCCAGTTCGAGATGCTCGAACATCTCGTGCGCGAGGATGTCGACTGGTCCAAAGTCACCGCCTTCCACCTGGATGAATATGTCGGCCTGCCGGACGATCACCCTGCCAGCTTCCGGGGGTACCTGCGCGAACGCTTCGTGCGCCCGGTCGGCAACCTGGGCGAATTCGTCGAGGTCGACGGGAATGCCGCCGACCTGGACGCCGAGATCGCCCGCCTGAACGCGCGCATCGCCGCCGAGACCATCGTGGTCTGCTTCGCGGGCATCGGCGAGAACTGCCACCTGGCCTTCAACGATCCGCCCGCGGATTTCGAGACGGAGGATCCCTATATCGTGGTCGACCTGGATGCGGCCTGTCGCCAGCAGCAATACGGCGAGGGCTGGTTTCCGACGCTCGAGGACGTGCCCGCGCAGGCCGTCTCGATGTCCATCCGTCAGATCCTCAAATCGGACCACATCATCCTGACCGTTCCCGATGTGCGCAAGGCGAAGGCCGTGAAAGCCGCCTTGCAGGGCCCGGTGAGCAACATGGCCCCGGCATCGATCCTGCAAACCCATGACAGCGTCAGCGCGCACATGGACCCCGAGGCATCGCAACTGCTGACCGGCAAGATCTGAGGGGCGGGGCGTGCAGACCGACGGACTGTTCGACCTTCAGGTCAATGGCTACGCGGGGGTCGATTTTAACGACATCTCCGTCACGCCCGCCGCCATGGACCGCGCATTGGAGGCCATGCTGGCCGACGGAGTGACCGGCTGCCTGCCGACGCTGATCACCGCCACAGCGGAGGATCTGCGCGCGCGGTTCGACGCGCTTGACGCAGCGGTGCGCGCCAGCCGTCTGGGTCCGCTTATGGTGCCGGGCTATCACCTTGAAGGCCCGTTCCTGAACGCGGGCGAGGGGTATCACGGCTGCCATCCGGCCGCCGCCATGTGCGATCCGTCGGTCGTACTGGTCTCCGAGCTCGAGGCACGGCTCTCCCGCCCGATCCTGCTGGTGACGCTGGCCCCCGAACGGGCGGGCGCGGCCGAGGCGGTCCGAAAGCTGGCCGCGTCGGGCAAGATCGTGGCCATGGCGCATTCCGCTGCCGGGTTCGCCGACGTGCGCGCGGCCGCCGACGCGGGGCTGTCGGTTTCGACACACCTGGGCAACGGACTGCCACAACTTCTGCCGAAGCTCGACAACACGCTGCTCGCGCAACTGGCCGAGCCGCGCCTTGCCGCGTGCCTGATCGCCGATGGCCATCACATCCCGCCGGATGCCCTGCGCGCCCTCGTCAGCCTCAAGGGTCCGGAAAACTGCGTTCTGGTCAGCGACGCGGTCGTCGCCGCCGCAATGTCCCCGGGCGACTATCGCTTCGCGGGCATGGAGGTGCGGTTGACCGAGGACGGGCGCGTGGTGCAGCCGTCAGGTGTCGGTCTCGCCGGGTCGGCCTTGCGCCTGGATCAGGCCGTCCGGAACCTGGCGGACTGGTCCATCGCCGATCCCGAGGCCGCCGCCGCAATGGCGGGACCCGCTGCACGCAAGATCCTGCGGCGCGCGCTCGTCCATCACCGCATCACCCTGGGCCCCGGCCGACTGGCGTGGGACGACGCGCTCCGGCCCCGGGTGGTCGAAATGCCGACCGTTCAAACGGCATGAGCCCTGTCCCGAGGCTCGGCGTCGCGGGGTGCGGCACCTATGGCACCATGATTCTCAAATGCTTCGCCGCCGAGCAGCGTCGCGGCAGGGTCACGCTTGCCGCAGTGGCTGATCCCGATCCCGACCGGCGGCAATGCGCGGCAACGACGTTTCATCTGCCCGCCTATGCCGATGCCGATGCGATGATCGAAAGCGGCGAGATCGACGTCCTCGCGGTGGCAACGCCCGACCACCTGCACGCGCCCATTCTTTTCAATGCCTTCCGCCACGATCTTCACGTCATGTGTGAAAAGCCTCTGGACATCCAGTCCGCCCGTGCGGCCCGGCTGGCCGAGGCTTTTGCGGAGGCCGGACGGGTGCTCTACGTCGATCAGCACAAGCGTTTCGATCCCGCCCATATCCGGCTGCGCGAAGACATTGCGCGCGGAGTTCTGGGCCGGCCGCTGTACGGCAGCGTTCACATGGAAGACCGGATCGAGGTGCCCGAGCGCTGGTTGCGTGATTGGGTGGCCGAGACCTCGCCCTCGTGGTTTCTGGGGGTGAACTTTTACGATCTCGTGACATGGCTTACGACTCTCGAACCCGAGCGGGTCTGGGCCACGGGCCAGAAGGGTGCGCTGTCGGCTCGTGGGCTCGGCGATGTCTGGGACAGCATTCAGGCCATGGTCTCCTATCGCGGCGGTTTCCAGATGCACTACGATCTGAGCTGGGTCCTGCCCCGGTCCTTCCCCTCGATCGTCAACCAGGGCATCCGTGTCGTGGGCGATGGGGGGCTGGCCGAGGTCGACAGCCAGCAGCGCGGCTATTTCACCGCAAGCGCCGGGGCGCCGGGGGCGGCAGAGGTCAATCCGTTCGGCGCTTTGGAATACGATCATCCGCTGCATGGCCCGGTGACCGAAGGGTACGTCTTCGACGCGATCCGCCAGTTTCTCGACGTGCTGGCCGCGGTCGACGCCGGAACGCCCGCGGCGGATCTGGCCGGGCGCTATCCCGACGGCGCTTCGTCGGTGACGGCGATCAGGCTGGCCGAAGCGGTGGACCGCAGCCTCGCCAGCGGCGGGATCGAGCCGGTCTGAGCGGAACGGCGATGTGGCGGATGCCTCCGGGCGGTCGGCGTCAACAGATTTTCAATGGCAAGCCGCCGCCGGAAGGATTCTCCGAGAACCCTCGGCCGGACACTCGCTTTCCTACCGGGCCTGCATCATCATCCGGTACCGCACCTGGTCGAAGATCACGGCAAGGATCAGCAGCGACCCCAGAAGCACCATCTGCATGTACGAGCTGACCTGCGCCAGGTTCATGCCGTTCTGGACCAGCACGATGAAGAAGGCGCCAAGCACCACGTTTTCCACCCGGCCGATGCCGCCGCGCAGGGATACGCCGGCGATCACGCAGGCTGCGATGGATTCCAGCGCGATCGAGCCGCCAAGATTGGCCTCGCCCGACTCGACCCGCGCGGTCAGCAGAACCCCGGTCAGCGACGCCAGCAGCGCGCAGAGCGCGTAGGCGATCATCAGCGTCCGCCGCGTGTTGATCGCCGACAGCTCGGCGGCGCGGATGTTGCCGCCCACCGCGTAGATCTGCGTGCCCAGCCGCGTGCGGGACATGAAGATCCACATCAGCACGATACACACGATCGCCACCAGGACCGGCACAGGGACACCGAAGAGCCGCCCGAACCCGAAGACGTTGCCGAAGTCGAAAGGCAGGCCCGACACCGGAACGCCGCCGGTCATGAACAGCGCCAGTCCCCCGCCGACCGACGACACGCCCAGCGTCATGATGAAGGGCGAGACCTGGAAGTAGGAGACACCGATGCCGTTGACGATGCCGATCAGCAGGGCGGCACCGAAGCCTGCGAGGATGCCGATGGTGATGGCGAACCAAAGCATCTCGGGGAACACGCCCGATGCCCAGACCATGGTCAGGGCCGACACGACCGAGGTCACGGCGATCGCGGTGCCGACCGAAAGATCGAACCCGCCAGAGATCAGCGCCAGCATCTGCCCCAGCGCGACAAGCACCAGGTAAACTGACTGGCGCGCCACGTTGATCAGGTTCTGGCCGGTCAGGAACTTTGACGACAGCAGGCTGAAGACGACCACCGCCACGATTAGGAACACGGGCAGCACACCCAGCCGGATGAAGGTGCGGCGCGCGAAGTCCTGCAGGCCGCCGCTGGCTTGATTGGTGGTGGTCCTTGTCATGATGCCTGTTCCCGGTCTTCGAAAAATTTGCGCAGGACGCGATCCTCCGAGATCTCGTCCTTCTCCAGTTCGTCGACGATCCGCCCCTGCGCCATGACCAGCAGGCGGTGCGAAAGGTTCAGGACCTCCGGCAGGTCCGACGAGACGACGATGACGGCGTTCCCGTTTTCGGCCAGGTCGCGGATCATCCGGTAAAGGGCCGCTCGGGTGCCCACGTCGACGCCCACGGTCGGCTCGTCGAGGATGAAGATCTCCGAGGGCTGGGCGAAGCACTTGCCGAACAGCACCTTCTGCTGGTTGCCGCCCGACACCTGGCTGACCAGCCGCTTGCGGTAGCCGGGGTCGAGCTCCACCCGGTCAGAAATCGCGTCCGTCTCGGCCCGGACGCTGGACCAGCGCACGAAGCTGCGGCCGCGCCCCTCGATCACATTCGTGGCGAGGTTGTCGTGCGAGGTCCGGGCCAGGTCCAGCCCCTCGGCCTTGCGGTCGGGCGAGAGATAGTAGAATCCGCGCGCGATCATGTCCCGGACCGGCAGGCCGGACACGTCCTCGCCGCGGTGGCGGATGGTCCCGCCCGAGCGCGGCACGACGCCCATCAGCGCGCGTACAAGCCGCGACTTGCCGCACCCGACCAGTCCGGCGATGCCCAGCACCTCGCCCTTCATGATCTCGAAATTGGCGGGTTCGACACCCGGGGTGGACAGGCCGTCGACGCTGACCACCGTCTTGGGGTCCGTGCGCTGGATCCGCGGGTAGATCTCGGTCACCTCGCGGCCGGTCATCATCTCGACCAGCGTGTCGTCGTCGGCATCCGCCATCTCGAGCGTGCCGATCAGCGCGCCGTCGCGCAGTACCGTCACCCGGTCCGCGATGCGGGCGAATTCCTGGATGCGGTGCGAGATGTAGATGACGCCGACACCCTTGGACTTCAACTCGGCGATCTGTTCGAACAGGTGATCAACCTCCCGATCCGTCAGCGACGCCGTCGGCTCATCCAGGATCAGGACCGACAGCTCGCCGTGATGGGCCTTGGCGATCTCGACCATCTGCTGCGCGGCGCGCGACAGCGTCGCCACCATCGCGCCGGGATCGATCGGGAAATCGAGTTGTTGGAAGATCTCGCGCGTCATGCGCTTCATCGCGCGATGATCCACGAAGGGACCGCGCCGCGGTTCGCGTCCAAGGAAGATGTTCTCGGCAACGCTCAGCGTCGGGATCAGCGAGAATTCCTGGAACACCGTGAAGATGCCCGCCTCCTGCGCCGCGCCCACATCGGCGAAGGACACCTCGCGGCCGTTCAGGCGGATGGTGCCCGACGTGGGGCGGTTGGCCCCCGCCAGCATCGAGATCAGCGTCGACTTGCCTGCGCCGTTCTCGCCGAACAGCACGTGGACCTCGCCGGGACGCAGCGCGAAATCGACATCGTCGAGCGCGCGCACGCCGGGATAGAGCTTGGTCAGCCCCGTGGCTTCGAGAACATGTTCTGTCATTGGAATATTGTGTGGCGCCATCCCCAGGGCGGGGATGGCGCGCGTTCCTTACTCGACCGAGAAGACCGGACGGAAGCTGCGCGGCGGCAGGATGTCGTCGCGGTTGACGTCGCCAACGTTGTCCTCGCTCACCACGAAGATCTTCGGACCCACGTGCTGGATGTAGTCCTTGTCCTCGAGGATGCGGACGGCCTGGTCCACCGCCATGCGGCCCTGGATCACCATCGAGTCCGCCGGCGCCGCCTCGATGAAGCCCCGCTCGATCCCGTCGTAGACGCCGGGGGTCATGTAGAAGGCGAGGATGCCGATATCTTCGGTCAGCCCCTGCGAGCGCAGAAGCCCCTGCGCCGCCTCGGCCGTCACCGCTGTGCCGGCGAGGTAGTCGACCTCGGGATTGGCCTGGAGCACGTCCTCGACCAGGCTCAGCTGGGTTTCCTTGCCGGTGTCGCCGTAGCGCGGTTCGAGCACCTCGATGGACGAGCCTTCGACCGCGTCCATGAAGCCCTGGTGCGCGGCCTCGACCCAGCCGGCGCCCGCGGGGCCGGGGAACCAGCCGACCTGCACCGGCTCGCTGTCGCCCGAATGCTTGTCGACCAGGTACTGTCCGGTCTCGTTGCCCATGGTGTAGAAGGACACCAGCGCCTTGGCCGCGATCTGGTCGGACGACACGCCGTTGATGACGTCGATCACGGGGATGCCCTGGCCGGCGATCTCGCCGATCACGCTGTTCAGGCCATCGTAGGAGATCGCGCCGACGATCACGGCATCGGCGCCCGAGGCCACGCAGTCTTCCATCTGGCTGATCTGGTTCGCCAGCTCGGTATAGCCGCCGGCCTCGACCACGTTCAGCGCGACGCCCAGGCGCTTGGCCTCCTCGACAACGCCGTAGTCCACGCCCAGCCAGTAGGCGTCCTTCATGTGCGGGAACGAAACGCAGATGTTCCACTTCTCCGACGCGCTTTCCAGGGCCTCGTAGGTGACGGCGGACGTTTCACCGTCGGTCGAGAACGGGGGCGTGACCTGCTCGGCCTCGTAGGGGAACCAGGCGTCCTGTGCCATGGCGCCTGCGGGCAGCAAGGCAATCGATGCGGCAAGGGCCGTATTCAGTCGATACTTCATCTTTCGGTCTCCGGGTTGGTGTCAAAACTCAGTCGTCCGCCGACGCCCCGGCGGGGCACCGGCGGCCGGGGTCATCCCAAGTGGCTGCGGATCTTCTCGAGGACCGCTGATTGTTCCTTGCGGGCGGCCAGCGCCTCGTCCATGTCGACGCGCTTGAACCGGACGGTGGTGTTGGGCTGGAGCTGGCCGATCAGGTCCATGTCGGCCGAGATGATCGCCCCCAGCGTGAAATACCCCCCGCCGGACACCGCATCGCGGTGCAGAACGATGGGCTCGGTCCCGCCGGGCACCTGGATGGAGCCGTAGGAATAGCAGCCATCCACGATGTTCGACGGATCGGCCCCGGCCCCGAACGGCGCCTCGCGCTCGACGAAATCCAGGGCGCGGCCGCCCTTGAAGCGATAGCCCATCCGGTCGGCCTCGGACGCGACCATCCATTCGTCCTCGAAGAACGATGCCTTGGCGGCGTCGGTCAGACGATCCCAGTAAAGTCCGGGGAGGACCCGCAATTCTTCCGGGTCCGACGGATGGCGGCGCAACTCTTCGGGGATGGATCGACCAGCGGCGGCGCCCGACGCGGATCCGACTGGCAGGCTGTCGCCTTCCTGCACGGCGCGGCCTTCGATACCGCCCAGCGCCCCGATCGGGTAGGTCGAGCGGCTGCCCAGGTCGGCGGGCGTGTCGATGCCGCCGGAGATGGCGATATACAGCCGCGCGCCGGTGGTCAGGAAGCCGAATTTCAGGGTCTGACCGGCCTTCACCTCGAACGACGTCCACGCCTCGCGCGGCTCGCCATCCAGGGTCATCGGCATCTCGGCCCCGGTCACGGCGACCACGCCGTCCGCCCCGAACTTGATCTCGGGTCCCATGAACACGGCCTCGAGACAGGCGGCGTCCTCGGGGTTGCCGACCAGCAGGTTCGCGCTGCGCAGGGCGAGGCGATCCATGGCGCCACCCTCGGGAATGCCGAGGTGGAAATAGCCGGGACGGCCCAGGTCCTGGATCGTCGTCGAGATGCCGGGCTTGATGATCTCAAGCGTCATTGAGCGCCTCCATCAGCTTGGCGTTGGTGCCCGCGATGTCGGCCTCGTAGGCGTCCAGGTCGAACGTCACGTTGGCGATACGCGGGGTATAGGTGTTGTCTTCGACGGCCTTGAGGATCCTGTCGTATTCCTCGCGGTCGATCGGCTTCCACTTCACGATGTCGCCGGGCTTGAAGAAGACCATGAAATCCTTGAGGTAACTGGTCTCCTGCCGCGGATCGAAGATCGTCATGGGCGTGATGCCGAACATCTGGTAGCCGCCCGCACCGCGAACCGAGTAGACGCAGGAGAAACAGCCGCCGTAGCCCACGGTCTGCTTGGGTGTGTCGGTGCGGGGCCGGACGTATTTCGGCACCTCGATCTGCTTCTCGCGCTCGACCAGCTGGTAGAGGAAGGGAAGGCCGGAAACGAAGCCGACCATCGACACGAACCAGGGCGCGGAATGGTGCGCCTCGATGAAATCCTCGACCGTGTCGAACCCGTTGATCCGCGCGGCATAGGTCAGGTCGGTGCCCTCGGGGTCCTGGTGCCGCTCGCGAAAGCGCATCAGCGTCTCGTGCGTCCAGGGATCCTGGTAGTAGACCGGCACCTCGACGATGCGGGTGTCGATGCGGTTCTCGGACTTCTCGGCCTTGCTTTCCAGTTCCTTGATCCGCGACATCATCTCGTCGGGATGGATCTTGTCGGGGTCGAAACGCACCTGGAACGACGCGTTGGCCGGGCAGATCTCGGTCACGCCGGGAATGTCGGCGTCGCGTACGGCGTTGCTCATCGAGAGGGATTTGAAGAAGGCGGCGAGCGACATCTCCTCGTCCATCTCGACGAAAACATGCTCGTCGCCGCCGAATGTGTATCGTGTCTTCACGGGGGTCAGCCTCCGGTCTGTTGCGATTTGAGCCCGCCATCGGCCAGCCACGGCTCGAGCCAGCGGGTATGGAATGCGCCCTTGCGCACGTCCGGGTCGGCCGCCAACGCCATGTGCAGCGCAGCCGTCGTCGGGACGCCCTCGATCGTCAGGGTCTTCAGCGCGGACGCCATCTTGTCGATCGCCGCATCGCGGTCCGGCGCGTGGACGATCAGCTTGCCGAGCAGGGAGTCGTAGAAGGGCGGAATCTCGTACCCTTCGTAGAGGAAGTGATCGAAACGCACGCCATCGGTCTCGGGCAGATCCAGCGCGGCGATCTCCCCGGGCATGGGCAGGAAGTCGAGCTCGGGGTTCTCGGCGTTCAGCCGCACCTCGATCGCGTGGCCGGACATGGTGATGTCGGCCTGCGTCAAAGACAGGGCCGCGCCGCCTGCCACCCGGATCATCTCCTGCACCAAGTCGAAGCCGGTGATCATCTCGGTCACGGGATGCTCGACCTGGATCCGGGTGTTCATCTCGATGAAGAAGAACGCGCCCGTCGACTCCTCGAACAGGTATTCGACGGTGCCCGCGCCGCGATATCCCACCGACCGCGCCAGGTCGGCGGCGGACTGGCACAGCTTCGCGCGTGTCTCGTCCGTCAGGCACATCGCGGGGGCTTCTTCCCAGACCTTTTGGCGGCGGCGTTGCAGCGAGCATTCGCGCTCGAAGAAATGCACCGCGTCGGTGCCGTCACCCATGATCTGCACCTCGACATGGCGCGGGTTCATTACCGCCCGCTCGACGTAGAGCCCGCCGTCGCCGAACGCGGCCTCGGCCTCCTGCTTCGCCTGCGGCGCGAGCTTGCGCAGTTCCGCCTCGTCCTCGGCGATGCGGATGCCCTTGCCACCGCCACCGGCGGCGGCCTTCAGCATGACGGGGTATCCGACCTCGGCGGCGACGGCGACGGCGGCATCGACGCCGTCGACGCGTCCGTCCGAGCCGGGAACGACCGGCACGCCGGCGGTCTCGGCGGCCTGGCGCGCGGCGACCTTGTCGCCCATGCGCTCGATCGTGCCCGAGGCGGGGCCGACGAAGATCAGACCGGCGTCATCGACGGCCTTGGCGAAGGCCGCGCTTTCGGACAGGAAGCCATAGCCGGGATGCACCGCATCCGCACCAACGGATTTGGCTGCGGCGACCAGCGCGTCGATGTCCAGGTAGGATTTCTTCGCGGGGGGCGGTCCGATCTCGACGCCTTCATCGGCCAGCCGCACGGCCAGCATGTCGGCATCTGCCTCGGAATGGGCCTGGATCGTGTGGATGCCAAGGGACTTGGCGGCCCTGACGATCCGGACGGCGATCTCTCCGCGGTTTGCGATGAACAGGCGTTCGATGGGCACGATCAGCTCTCGACCGTCGCCAGGACCGCGCCGGCCTTCACGGCGGATTCGTTGTCGGCCACGTAGCCGCCGAAGGTGCCGGCGGTCTCGGCCTTGACCTCGACGAAGGTCTTCATCACCTCGACCAGCCCGATCACGTCGCCTTCGGCGACGGTGTCGCCCTTGGCCTTGAACGGATCTTCCTCGGGCGAGGGGCGGTGGTAGAACGTGCCGGGTGCCGGCGCTTGGATGTCAGCCATGGGCGTTTCCTTTCCTGTGTTCGTTTGGTCTCAGCCGGCCCGTTCGAGGACCGTGGCGGCCGGAGCGATCCGGATGCCGTTTTCGGTGAGGGTCTTGCGGATCGTGGCGCCGAGTTCGACGGCGCCGGGCGTGTCCGAGTGGAAGCAGATCGACTCGAACTCGATCTCGACGGTGTTGCCGGTATCGGTCTCGACCGTCCCCTCCTTGCAGGCTCGCAGGCATTTCTGGGCGATCTGGTCGGGATCCATCCGCCCGACCTTGCGGGTGAACACGATCGAACCGTCGTCCGCGTATCCACGGTCGGCGTAGAATTCGCGCACGACCGGCAGGCCCAGCCGCTTGGCCACGGCAAAGGTCTTGGACATGCCCATGCAGAACAGGATCGTGTCGCCGCCGGTCTTCAGCAGCGTCTCGACCATGTGGACCGACAGCTCTTCGTTGCGGGCCGCTTCCATGTAAAGCGCGCCATGCGGCTTCACGTGCTGGAGCGAGACGCCGTGTCGGCGACCGAATTCGCGGATGGCGCCGACCTGGTAGACGATGTCGTTCACCAGCTCGTCGGTGGCCATGTCCATGTAGCGCCGGCCGAAGCCCTGCAGATCGCGGTAGGCCGGGTGCGCGCCCAGCCCGACGCCGTGGCTCTTGGCCAGCGACACCACGCGGTCCATCTTGTTGGGATCCCCGGCATGGAAGCCGGTGGCGACGTTTGCCGAGGTGATGATCTCCATCAAGGCTTCGGCGGGCGCCTCGCTCAGCTCCCAGGGACCGAAGTCCTCGCCCATGTCGCAATTCAGGTCGACCGTATCCCGCATGTTCGCTCCCGCTGTTGTTCCGCAAAGCGTCGGAGCAAGTTGACGAACAGTAAAGTTCAAAGACTTGAAGGTGCATCATCGGCAAATCCGATAATGAAACAGGCGGCAGGCCCAGGCTGTACGTTGTCTGGTCAGTGTTTGAACGATATCGCTGGCCCTCGTGTTTGGATTTTCGTCAAATGCGATAATCGGATTATCGAATTTCATGGGGGTTGGGATGGATGTTCGTCAGCTGAAGTACTTCGTGGCCACGGCCGAGTCGGGACAGGTCAGCCGGGCCGCGACCCAGCTGTCGATCTCGCAGTCGTCGGTCACCACCGCGATCCGCAGCCTCGAGACCGAACTGAACGCCCAGCTGTTTCACCGGGTGCGCGGAGGGATGGAGCTGAGCGATCCGGGCCGCGAATTGCTGGCGTCTGCGCGGTCGATCCTGCGCAAGATCGAAGAGGCGAAGCGCGTCTCGCAGCGGCCGACCGAGATCGCGGGCACCATCTCCGTCGCCGCGACCTATACGGTGATGGGATATTTCCTGCCCGGCCACCTGGACCGGCTGGCCCAACTGTTTCCCAAGCTCGACATCCGCCTGAGCGAGCTGACCCGCGAAAGCATCGAGGAGGGGCTGCTGTCGAACCGGTTCGACCTGGCGGTCCTGCTGACCTCGAACCTGTCGAACCCCGATATCGAGTCCGAGACCCTGTTCCGGTCCGAGCGGCGGCTGTGGATCTCGAACGACCATCCCCTCTATCGCCAGGGACGCGCCACCTTCGAGGAGATCGCCAAGGAAGATTTCATCATGCTGACGGTGGACGAGGCCGCCAGCACGTCGATGAAATACTGGGGCCTTTCGGGCCATACGCCCAGGATCAAGCTTCGCACGTCATCGACCGAGGCCGTACGCTCGCTGGTGGCGAACGGGCGAGGCGTGACGATCCTGTCGGACATGGTATATCGCCCCTGGTCGCTGGAAGGGCGCCGGATCAGCACCCTGTCCACCGATTTCATGGTCCCGTCGATGGATGTGGGGCTGGCCTGGCGCAAGGGGCAGTCCATGTCGCCCGAGGCGCAGGTGCTCTACGAGTATTTCCGCCAGATATACCTCCAGCCGCGCGGATCCCAGTAGCGGACAGCCGGCACGGGTGGTCCCGTGCCGCGCGACCGCCGCACCGGGGAGAAGGAAGTCGCACCGGGCGCAGCGATTCCGCACTCCGCTTCGGCGAACTTCGGGCGGCCGGGCGGGCCATCCGTCCGGTGGATCAGCGCGGGACCCGGCCGCGCGCCACCTTGACAGCTTTGCCGTCCCCGTGACCATCTGGAGAAAATCCCTTTTCTCAGAGGCATTTTCATGACCCTCCCGATTTTTTTCGACCCGATCGCGCCGTCGCGCGAGACCCCCGGCCACCGGACCGCGACCATCCTGCCCGACGGGCGGGTGGCGCTGCTGTGGTCCGAGGCGATCGATCCAGGCAACCGCGACGATGACCGGCTGATGCTGCAGCTTGACGCCGCGGGGGATCCGCCGCCCACGCCGGTGACGCTGGATACCGGCGACCTGCTCTATTCCGACGCCGTGATCGCCGCGCTTCCCGACGGGCGGCTGGTTGCCAGCTGGCGGGCCTATGACCGGGTTGCGGGGGTCGAGGACGACCGGGTCGTCGTCCAGGTGCTGGACGCAAACGGCGCGGCGCAGGGCCAACCGACGTCGTTCGACCGGCCCGACGGCTATAACTCCACCCCGCTTCTGGTGGCCGATGGCGCGGGCTTCGCGCTGATCTGGGAGGACCAGTCCTACGATGCCGCCACCGGCAGCTTCCGCGACGTTGTGATCCGCCGGCTGGCCTTCGATGCGCAGGGCGCCCCCGCGGGCCCGGCGACCGAGATCGCGCGCCTGGCCCCCGAAGATTCGGCGCGCATCGCCGAGATGGTGACATTGGCGAACGGAGATCTGGCCGTGATCTGGACCACCACCACCCAGGACGCGGTGGTAGGGGGCTATGATCAGGTCCAGGCCGACACGGTATTCGCCCGGGTCTTCACCCAGGGCGGCGCGGCGGTGTCGGACGTGATCGCGCTGAGCGCGCCCGACGCCACGTCCTTTGCCCGCGCGCAGTTGGTGGCGCTCGAGGGCGGCGGTTTCGCGGCGCTGTGGCAGGAAGGGTTCAGCTTTCAGGTCGGGCAGAGCGTCGCCGCACGCGTTTTCGACCCAGACGGACAGCCCTCGGGGCCCGTGCAGCGTTTCGGCACCACCGAATACGGCCTCATCGACGCGGTTGCCCTGCCGGGCGGCCGGGTGGTCGTCGCCATGGACGACCGCACCTACGATTTCGGAGATGACGGTGCCGGGACGACTTTCAACGTGGCCTTGCGCGAGCTGGGGCCCGACATGCTGCCCTTCGGCCCGGCCGAGCGGGTGCTGCGCGACGTGGGCAGTCCGGGCGATATCTCGCTGTTTGCAGACGGGGACTCTCGCCTTGCGATTTCCTGGGAAGAGGACAACGGCCCTTACGTGGGGCAGAGCCGGCTCGACCTCATCGACGCCACCGCCTTCGTGCGGCTGGGCGACGGCGACGACAGCGCCGCCATGGACGGCAGCGAGGCTGGGCTTGGCGCGGGCGCGGGCGACGACACGATCACCGGCTCGGGGCAGGGCGACGCGATCCTGGGCGAGGCGGGCGACGACAGCCTGTCGGGCGGTGCTGGCGATGATGGCCTCGCCGGCGGCGCAGGCGCCGACACGCTTCAGGGCGAGGACGGCGACGACATCCTGCGAGGGGAGGACGGGCACGACAGGCTGCTGGGCGCCGAGGGGGCGGACACCCTGTCGGGCGGCGACGGGCGCGATGTGCTGAACGGCGGAATGGGCGACGACCTGATCTTCGGCTGGCAGCCCGATGGGCAACTCCGGGGCGCCTATCTCGACCTCAGTGACACGATCCTCGGCATGGAGGGCCGTGACACCATCGACGCGGGCGCGGGCAATGACCGTATCTGGGCAGGCACCGAGGATGATTTCGTCTTCGGCGGCACAGGGGCCGACCTGATTGTGGGGCAGGCGGGCGCCGACACGCTTCTGGGGGGCGCCGGGGCTGACCAGATCTTCGGCGGGTCGGGCGACGATCTCATCGACGGCGGGCAGGGCTTCGACCGGATTGCGGGCGGCGAAGGCGCGGACACGTTCTATCACGTCTCCCGCTTCTCGGGCGGATCCGACTGGATACAGGACTACGACGCGGCCGCGGGCGATCTGCTGGCGACCGACCGCGACGGCGCGCTGGCCGAATGGTATCAGGTGAACCTGGCGGCCACGCCGGGGGCCGGTGCGGCGGACGTGGCCGAAGCCTTCGTCATCTTCCGGCCCACAGGCCAGATCGTCTGGGCCCTGGTCGATGGCGCGGGGCAGGATGCCATCAATCTGGATCTTGGCGGAGCGGTGATCGACCTGCTGATGTGAGCCGGAACGCCGTCGCCACCGCGCGCATGAAGACGCGGCCCGATGGCGACGTCGCCGTGACCCGGACCACCTCGGACATCGCCTTCGTTCGCATTTTCGCCCGGGATGGCGATCGGTTGGCCGTGACGCTGGACGTCCTGCTTCCGGGCACGCCGATCGCGCAAGATGCATCGAGGCGCGCTGTCGCCTGTCACCTCGTGCTCTCAGCCGCAGCGTCCAACGCCACGCGATCCTGAAGGGGCCTGCTTTCCGACCCGGCCCGCGCACCTTGCCGCAACGATCGACCGTAGGGCGTGAGAGCGGTTCGATTTGGGAAGCAACGACCTCCATGCTCGAAATTCTTGGCACGCCCGACGATGACAACGGGTCCGACGCCCCTGCACTGACCGGAACCGGCGATGCCGACGTCATCAACGGATTTACCGGCGACGACCTGATCGAAGGCCTTGGCGACAGCGCGACGGCGGACTGGTTCCAGCTGAACGTGACGCATACCGCGGGCGCCGGAGCGGATGGCGTCGACGAAGCCTTCGTTGTCTATCGGCCCACCGGTCAGATCCTGTGGGTCCTGGTCGACGGGGACACGGTGCCATCAGTCCAAGTATCGGCGGTCGAATGTTCGACTTGACGACCTGGGGGACGATGCCCCCGTAGCGAGCCGGGTCCGAGTGCCCGGCACCCAATTCCCCAGCCAGGTGGCTCGGGGCCCGGAAGGGCGGGCCGTCTGGATCGAGTGTTGGCTGTTCAGCCCACGGCCATGACCGGGACCTTCGCGACCCCGATCAGCTTGTGCGACAGGCTGCCCATGAGCAGGCCGGTGAGCGTGCCCATGCCGCGCCGCCCGACCACGATCAGGTCGGCGCCCAGCTTGTCGGCATGGGCAAGGATCGCGTCGGCGGGGCGGCCGTTCAGAACATCCGGCTCGACATCGCAGCCGCGCGCGGCCGCTGCGGTCTTCGCACGATCGACCACTTCCTTGGTGTGGCGCTCCAACTCTTCGGTGTTGACCGGGATCTCGACCGCGCCGGCCCCCACGGCCAGCGCCGTGGTTTCCGGTTCGGGCACGAAGGCCACATGAAGCGTCGCGTCCTGGGATTTGGCCAGGTTGGCGGCGACTGTCAGCGCGTGTTCGGCAGGGTCGGAGCCGTCGAAGGGGACGAGGATCTTCTTGAACATTTGGATCTCCTTGTCGTGTGTGGCGCCTTGTTAACCGGTGTCGCCGGGCCCCTCCTTGATCGAGGTCAAGTGGCTGGGGTCAGCCTCCCAGCGATCGCAGCAGCGCCACCGAAGGATCACCGGTGGCAGCCTGTCCACGGCTGCGCTGGTACTCGGCGATGGCGGCGCGGCTGTTGGGGCCGAGGACGCCGTCGGCCCCGCCGGTGTCATATCCGAAACGCGTCAGTCGACGCTGCAGGTCCACGCGCATGTCCTTCGTCAGGCCATAGCGGTCGGGCGGGAACGCGCCCTGGATCGCCGGGCCGCCCGCGATCCGGTCCGACAGGTGGCCCACCCCGATCGCGTAGCTGTCGGAGTTGTTGTAGCGCTTGATCGCGTCGAAATTTCCCGTGACGCGGAAGCTGGGGCCGCCCGGCTGGGGCGTGATGACCCGCCCGCCCGAGGGCGCCGAGACGCCCACTTCGCCGCCCCAGGGCACCCCGCGCTGCCAGCCCGACCGCGAGAGATACGCGGCGGTCGAGGCCAGCGCGTCGGTTGGATCCTCGCCCCAGATGTCACGGCGTCCGTCGGCGGTGAAATCCACCGCGTAGGCCTGGTAGGACGTGGGGATGAACTGCGTGTGCCCCATGGCGCCGGCCCAGCTGCCCACCATGCGGTCGGGCGTGGTATCGCCGTTCTGGACGATCCTCAGGGCGGCGATCAGCTGCCGCTCGAAGAACGCGCCGCGCCGCCCGTCATAGGCCAGCGTCGAGGTCGACGACACGATCGGGATATTGCCCCGGCGCGACCCGTAGTTCGACTCCAGCCCCCAGACCGCCGCGACCACCTGCGCCGGCACGCCGTAGCGCGCCTCGATCGCGTTCAGCGTGCCGCGATACTGGGCGAACTTCGCGCGGCCCGTGGCGACCTTCTCGTCCGAGGCGGCGATGGCCAGGTAGTCTTCCAGCGTCCGCGTGAACTCGGTCTGGTTGCGGTCGCGGTCGATGACGCCCGGCAGGAAGCCCGCACCCTGGAAACTGCGCGACACGACGCCCGAATCGATCCCGGCGGCCACGGCACGGCCGCGGAACGCGTCGACCCAGGCCGACCAGCCGGGATTGGGCTGAGGCCGCATCTCGGGCGGCAGGCCCGCGCGCCCGACGGGGACGCCCGCGCCACCGGCGCCGCCGACCTGGCAGGCCGACAGGCCCAGGGCCGCCGCACCTAAGGAAAAGGTTCTGCGTGAAATCTGCATGTGAAGGGTCCGCTCGCTTGGTTTTTTGCCAGTCTAGCAAGGCCGTGCTAAACGTCGAGGGCAAGCACGCGACACTCGGCCGGGAACCGCGTGCGGGGCGGGGAACCGAGCCGCCTTGGCCCGTGTTCGGAGCAGATGACGGGACAAAACGACATGGCCGACGGGGGACATTACGTCCGTGACATTCTCGACCAGCTGGACGAGCTGAGCGGTCGCGACAAGATCTCGGTCGGCGACGTGGTCGAGGCGTTCGGCCCCACGGCCTTCCTGCCGCTGCTGCTGGTGCCCGCGCTGCTGGTCACCTCGCCGCTCAGCGGCATTCCGCTGTTTTCCAGCCTGTGCGGCATCACCATCGGCCTGATCTCGTCGCAGCTGTTCATCCAGCGCCAGTCGCTGTGGCTGCCCGGTTTCCTGTGGAAGCGCACGGTTCGCGGCCAGCGCCTGCACGAGGGGATCGTGAAAAGCCGGTCGCTGGCCGACTGGGTCGACCGGCACCTGGGCGACCGGCTGCACGCCTTCACCTCGGCGCCCGGACGGGCCATGGCCTACCTCGCCTGCATGGTCGCGGGTTTTGCCATGCCGTTTCTGGAACTGGTGCCGTTCTCGTCCTCGCTGCTGGGCCTGTCGGTGGTGTTCATCGTCACGGGTCTGCTGGCGGTGGACGGGCTGTTCGTGCTGCTGGGCTACTGCATCATCGCGCTGGCCTCGATGATCCCGGTTTTCGTGTTCACGGGCCTGCTCTCGGCTTGACTCTGCGGCAAATGGCGTGTCGCCTGCTGCCGTCTATTCTGCACTGCGGCAATGACGGGGGGACGCGGTTTGGCGCATGTAATCACGGTGGCCCAGCAAAAGGGCGGGTCGGGCAAGACGACGCTGGCGGTGAACCTGGCGGTGGCGCTGGTCCGCGCGGGCCACTCGGTGGCCGTGCTCGACACCGACCCGCAGGGATCGCTGGGTCGGTGGTTCATGGCCCGGCGCGAGGCGGGGATCGAGGACCTGGATTTCGCCACGGCCAGCGCCTGGGGCGTCAGCTATGAATGCGACAAGCTGAAGAAGACCAACGATTTCGTCATCATAGACACGCCGCCCAAGGTCGATTCCGATCTGCGCCCTGCCTTGCGGGCGACCGACCTGGTTCTGGTCCCGGTGGCCACCAGCCAGGTGGATCTCTGGGCGGTGGACTCGATCCTCGACCTGGCCGAGCGCATCCGCAAACCCGCCATGGTGGTGCTGAACCGGTTCAAGTCGGGCACGCGCGTGTCGGACGAGATCGACGGCCTGCTGGGCGAGCGCGAGCTGACCCGCGCCAAGACGGTGCTGGGCAACCGCGTGGTCTATGTCGAGACGCTGGGGCAGGGGCGTGGCGTGCTGGAGCGCGGCAAGGGCGCCTGGAGCACCGAGGTCGAATCCCTGCGCGACGAGATCATCGCCGCCCTGGGCTGATCGCCAACGAAAAAAGGCGCGGGGATACCGCGCCTTCCTCCATCGTATCGGTCTTGGCTTACGCCAGGGCCAGGTTCGTCGCCGACTGGCGGCCGTCACGGCCGGTTTCCATGTCGAAGGTGACCTTCTGGTCGTCCTTCAGGCCGGTCAGGCCGGCACGCTCGACGGCGGAAATGTGGACGAAAACGTCCTTGCCGCCGGTCTCGGGCGCGATGAAGCCGAAGCCTTTGGTGGTGTTGAACCATTTCACAGTGCCGTTGGCCATGTGATGTCTCCTGTCGTTTGGTCGTCTGTTCGCGGAATTGCAACAGCGTGGCAAAAGGTGCCTTGATCGAGTTCGCTGATGCCCGCGTTGACGGGACAGGGGATCGATAGAGGTCGTCTAAGCACGTGCCTCATGACACCGGGCCTCGGGCTTTGCAAGAAAAAATCGCCGCGCACCGGGGGGCTTGCCTGGCTGCGCCGCCGAACCCCGATCAGCGGGCCGATCCGGCGGGCTGGTATCGGGTGCGGCGGATATGCGCCGACATGGGACGCGACCGCGAAACGTGATCGGGCGCGCCGGAACAGCGGCTGCAACCACCCGTTGACCCGCCAGTGAAACGGAGGAAACGTCATGTTGAAACGCCTTTTGAGATCCCTTCTCGGCGGTCGCGGCCGTCGCCGCACCGTGCAGCGTCGCCGCGACCCGAAGGTGGCCGCGGCCAAGACGGTGGCCCGCGAAGCCAGCCGCAAACTGTAAGCGAAAGGCCGCGCCGATGGGCGCGGCCTTTCCCGTATCCGGGGCCGGTCCAGGGCCCTGCATTTTCTCGCGCAGATTGCCGTTGCGGCACCGCCCCCGGCGATCCTGCGATCGGGAATTCCCAAGTCATTCCACGTGCCGAGGGGCCGCAAGCGCCACCCCGGAAATTTACGTTGCGGCAAGCCGCCGCAGCGCAGCATATTTCCTGCGCGGGATGGACCCAACGTGATATGTTGACCGTTAGACGAGGTATCGCGCAAAAGCCCGGTGCCGTCTCATTTCCCCACCCAAGGCCGTCTTTCCCGCGGCCATTGTCAGAAAGCCAAGATGACCGACAAGAAGATCTCTTCCAAACCCGTGGTGCTGGGCCAGACGCCGGTATCGGACAAGGATCCGAACCGCTTCGACACGGCCCCCAGCACCGTGAAGCCCAAGGTCTGAGCCTCCGGTTCGGCTGAAACGAAAACGCCCGCGCCATCCCGGCGCGGGCGTTTCTGGTTCCGGTCGGGGCCCAAAGACGGCCCGCCGCCTACCGCGCGAATTTCTTGAACTTCACGCGCTTGGGCTCGAGCGAATCCACGCCCAGCCGCTTCTTCTTGTCTTCCTCGTAATCCTCGAAGTTGCCCTGGAACCACTCCACGTGGCCCTCGCCCTCGAAGGCCAGGATGTGGGTGCAGAGCCGGTCGAGGAAGAAGCGGTCGTGGCTGATGATGACGGCGCAGCCCGCGAAATCCTCCAGCGCGTCTTCCAGCGCGCGCAGGGTCTCGACGTCCAGGTCGTTGGTCGGCTCGTCGAGCAGCAGAACGTTGCCGCCGGATTTCAGCAGCTTGGCCATGTGCACGCGGTTGCGCTCGCCGCCCGACAGGCTGCCGACCTTCTTCTGCTGGTCGCCGCCCTTGAAATTGAACGCCCCGCAATAGGCGCGCGAATTCATCTGCGCGTCGCCCAGGTCAATGATCTCGCCGCCGCCCGAGATCTCCTCCCAGACGGTGGCGTTGGGGTCGAGCGCGTCGCGCGACTGATCCACATAGGCCAGGTCCACGGTGTCGCCGAACTCGATGCTGCCCTCGTCGGGCTGTTCCTGCCCGGTCAACATCCGGAACAGCGTGGTCTTGCCCGCGCCGTTGGGGCCGATCACGCCCACGATGCCGCCCGGCGGCAGCGAGAAGCTCAGATCCTCGATCAGAAGCTTGTCGCCCATGCCCTTCTTCAGGTTCTCGACCTCGATCACCTTGCCGCCCAGCCGCTCGCCGTTGGGGATGATGATCTGCGCCTTGCCCAGACGCTCGCGCTCGGACTGGTTGGCCATTTCCTCGTAGGCGCTGATCCGGGCCTTCGATTTCGCCTGCCGCGCCTTCTGGCCCTGGCGCATCCATTCCAGCTCGCGCTGAAGGGTCTTCTGCTTGGACTTGTCCTCGCGCGCTTCCTGCTCCAGCCGCTTGGCCTTCTGTTCCAGCCACGAGGAATAGTTGCCCTCGTAGGGGATGCCGCGGCCGCGGTCGAGCTCGAGGATCCAGCCGGTGATGTCGTCCAGGAAATACCGGTCGTGGGTGACGATCAGGATGGTGCCCTTGTACTCGATCAGGTGGTTCTGCAGCCAGGCGATGGTCTCGGCGTCCAGGTGGTTGGTCGGCTCGTCCAGCAGCAGCATGTCGGGCTGTTCCAGCAGCAGCCGGCACAGCGCCACGCGGCGCGCCTCGCCGCCCGACAGGGTCGCGGGATCGGCATCGTCGGGGGGGCAGCGCAGCGCCTCCATGCTGATGTCGATCTGCGCGTCGAGATCCCACAGGTTCTGCGCGTCGATCTCGTCCTGGAGCTTGGCCATCTCCTCGGCCGTCTCGTCGGAATAGTTCATCGCCAGCTCGTTGTAGCGTTCGAGCACGGCCTGCTTTTCCTTCACGCCCAGCATGACGTTCTCGCGCACCGTCAGCGACGGGTCGAGCTGCGGCTCCTGCGGAAGGTAGCCGACCCTGGCGCCCTCGGCCGCCCAGGCCTCGCCGGTGAAATCCTTGTCCATCCCGGCCATGATCTTCAGCAGGGTGGACTTACCGGCGCCGTTCACGCCGACGACGCCGATCTTCACGCCGGGCAGGAAGTTCAGGCGAATGTTCTCGAACAGCTTCTTGCCGCCGGGGATCGTCTTGGACACGCCGTCCATGTGGTAGACGAATTGATAGGCTGCCATGGGGCCTCCGCAATGCATGCATGGGAATGTTGCGCGGGGGTGTAGGCGATATCGCGCCCGGCTGGAAGGGGGCGCGGAACGCCTTAAGTTGACGCAACGGGAATTACGTCACGCCGAAGGAGGCCGATCCGATCGACGGGGATCTGCGATACCTGATCTACCGCTCGCGCGCCTTGTTCGCGCAGGGCAGCGCCACGGCGCACGACATGGCGCGGGGTGCCCGCCGCCGCAACGCCCGGCACGGCCTCACGGGCTATCTTCACATCGAAGGGACGACGATCGTCCAGTATCTCGAAGGACCCGTTGCGCCGCTGGCCCGGCTCTTCGGCAATATCGCCCGCGACCCGCTGCATACGGACCTGTCGCTTCTGGCCAACGGCATCCTGCCGGGCCGCCGGTTCTCGGGCTGGGCCATGGCCTTCTCGGGGGGCGGGCCGGTGTCGTTCGCGGCCACCCGTGCGGATCAGGATGACTGGGATATCGACCGGGCCAGTGTCGATGCATTGCTCGATTTCATGCTGCTCTGCGTGCCGGGCCTTCCCGCGGACGACCCTGCGCCTACAGGATTTCATCCTCGTCGAACATCGGATCGGCCTCGATCTCGGCCGTGAGCCGGGCCATGCGCGCCTCGGGGTCGGCCTTGACGGGCGCCAGGTGGTAGACCGCGTCGCCCTCGTTCACCACGGGCATTGTGGCGCGGCCCAGCACGATGGCGGCGGTGTCGGCCTCGATCTCGATCTCGTGCTCGCCGAACGGGTCCGACACGACGGCCAGCAGGGTTCCGGGCTCGACCCCTTCGCCCACCTCCTTGAACATCCGCAGAAGGCCGCCCGCCGGCGCGCGCAGCCAGTGCGAGCTGGCGCAGGCCAGCGACGGCGCCCGTCGACGGCCCAGCCCCTTGGAGCCGATCATGCCCATCCGGTGCATCACCCGCAGGATGCCCGACGCCCCCACGCGCGCCGCGAATTCGTCGAAGCGCAGCGCCTCGCCCGCCTCGTACAGCAGGATGTCGCAGCCCTCGGCGCGGGCGGCGGCGCGCAGGCTGCCTTCGCGCAGCTTGGCGCGCACGATCACCGGTGCGCCGAAGGCCTCGGCCCGGGCCAGCGTCTCGTCCGACGAGGCCGAGACGCGGATCTGCGGCATGTTGGTGCGGTGGATCGCGGCCGAATGCAGGTCGATCCCGAAATCGCTGCGCGCCACCACCTCGGTCATGAAGAGATGCGCGAGCCGCGCGGCCAGCGACCCGGTCTCGAACCCCGGGAAGGACCGGTTCAGGTCGCGCCGGTCGGGCATGTAGCGCGAGTTGTTGAGAAACCCGAAGGTGTTGACGATGGGCACCACCAGAAGCGTGCCGGCCAGGCTGCCCAGTTGCGGCTGGCGCAGCAGCCGGCGCGCGATCTCGACCCCGATCACCTCGTCCCCGTGCACGGCCGCGCTGACGAACAGGGTGGGGCCGGGGCGGCGGCCATGGACCACGTGCACCGACATGGTGACCGGCGTGTGGTCCGACAGGCGGCTGACCGGCAGGTCCACCGTGCGCGACGTGCCCGGTGCGACCTCGGTATCACCGATCCGGAAGGGCTCACGGGGCATGGGGCATCTCCTGCGCTCGGGCGCGATTTTCGCAGCAAAATCGACACCCTACAGGTGCCGAATTTCCGCGCGCCTCACAAGCGCCGTGCGATCATCCCTTGCCCCGGGTGGCCGTCTTGCCCGGTTTCGCGGTCTTTTGGAGGAAATCGATGATCTGTCCGGCAATGTCGATGCCGGTGGCCTTTTCCACGCCCTCGAGCCCCGGCGAGGAATTCACTTCCATCACCACCGGGCCGTGATTAGCGCGCAGCATGTCCACGCCGCAGACGTTCAGCCCCATGGCCTTCGCCGCGCGCACCGCCGTGGCGCGCTCCTCGGGGGTCAGCTTCACGACCTCGGCCCTTCCGCCGCGATGCAGGTTCGACCGGAATTCGCCCTCGGCGCCCGTGCGCTTCATGGCCGCCACCACGCGGCCCCCGACGACCAGCGCCCGGATGTCGGTGCCGCCCGCTTCCTTGATGAACTCTTGCACCAGGATGTTCACGTTGGCGCCCCGGAACGCTTCGATCACCGATTTCGCGCTGCGGTCGGTATCGGCCAGCACGACGCCGATGCCCTGCGTGCCTTCCAGCAGCTTGATGACCGTGGGCGCGCCGCCCGCGACCCGCAGGACCTCCTCGGTCTGGCGCGGGTCATGGGCGAAGGTCGTCACGGGCAGGCCGATCCCGTCGCGCGCCATCAGCTGCATCGCGCGCAGCTTATCGCGCGACCGCCCGATGGCCACGGACTCGTTCAGAGGCCAGGTGCCCATGACCTCGAACTGTCGCAGCACGGCCAAACCGTAGAAGGTGATCGACGCGCCGATGCGGGGGATCACGGCGTCGAATTTCGGAAGCTCGGCGCCGTTGTAATAGATCGTGGGCCGGCGCGACGCGATGTTCATGTAGCAGCCCAGCGTCTTGATGATGGTAAGCTCGTGGCCACGCGCCTCGGCGGCCTCCTTCAGCCGCCTGTGGGAATAGAGCTCGGCGTTCTGTGCCATCATGGCGATCTGCATGGGTGGGCCTTTCGAAAGGAAACGGGACGGCGCGCCCGCCCGGGCGCGCCGCGACATGTGCTCGCGGATCTCCGGCTTACTTGCCCAGGGCGATCCCCTCGCGGCGCGGATCGGCGCCGCCCAGCAGGCCGTCCCCGGTGATGCGGATGGCGTGCAGCCCCGAGGTCAGGTCGCGGATATTGGTCTCGTACCCGATCTCCTGCAGCGCGCCCTCCATCGCCTCGGCCGCGGTGCCCGCCTCGATGTCGAAGGTCCCGAAGCGGTTCACCAGGTGCGGGGCGACCAGCGCCTGCTGCACGTTCATGCCCCAGTCCACGTGGTTGATGATCGCCTGCGCGACGTAGCCGATGATGCGCGACCCGCCGGGCGAGCCGACGACCAGCATCGGCGCGCCGTCCTGCATGACGATGGTGGGCGCCATAGACGACCGTGGCCGCTTGCCCGGCTCCACCCGGTTGGCGATGGGATAGCCGTTCTCGTGGGTCGAGAAGCTGAAATCGGTCAGCTCGTTGTTCAGAAGGAACCCGCCCGGCGTGAACAGCCGCGAGCCGAAGCCGTTCTCGATGGTCGTCGTCATGCTCAGCGCGTTGCCGTCGGCATCGACGATCGAGATATGCGAGGTCGAAGGGAGCTCGATCGCGTCGTCGTCGCCCCAAAGCTGCGCGTGCGACCACTCGGGCGCGCCGGGCGAGACCTCGTCCAGCGCCTCGGACCCGCCCAGCTGCGCCGCGCGGCCGGTCAGGTAGTCGGGACCCAGCAGACCCTCGGTAGGCATGGGCACGAAATCGCTGTCGGCCATGTAGCGGCCCCGGTCCGCAAAGGCGAGCCGCGAGGCATCGCCGATCAGCCGCCAGGCCTGCGGGTCGTCCGCCGCCATTCCGGGCAGATCGTACTGGTCGAGCATCCCCAGGATCTGTCCCACGGTCAGACCGCCCGAGCTGGGCGGCCCCATGCCGCAGACCTCCAGCCCCCGGTAGGGGCCGCAGACGGCGGGCCGTTCGACCACGTCGTAGATCGCCAGGTCGGTCATCGACAGGGTGCCGGGGTTCGACGCGGCCTCGGTCACGGTGGCGACGATCCCTTCGGCGATCTCGCCGGTATAGAACGCGTCGGCCCCGCCCTCGGCGATGGCGCGCAGGGTGGCGGCGTAGGCAGGGTTGCTCAGCGTGTCGCCCTCGGCGATGGGCTCGCCGCCGGGGTAGAAATAGTCCTGCGTCGCCTGGAACGTGCCCAGCCGGTCCGTGTCACCGGCGACGAGGCTCGCCAGCCGCGGCGACACGGTGAACCCATCCTCGGCCAGCGCGATGGCCTCGGCGAACAGGTCCGCCCAGGCCGCGCGGCCCCACATCTCGTGCGCGCGCTCCATCAGGCGCGGGGTGCCGGGGGTGCCCACCGACCGGCCGCCCACGACCGCGTCCCAGAATCCCATGGTCTCGCCCGCGTCGTCCTGGAACAGGGTCGGCGAGACCGACAGCGGCGCCGTCTCGCGCCCGTCCAGCGTGGTCAGCGTGCCCGACGCGGCGTCGTAGTAGACAAGGAACGCCCCGCCGCCGAGGCCCGAGCTCTGCGGCTCGACCAGGCCCAGGACGGTCTGCACGGCGATCATGGCATCGGCGGCGCTGCCGCCCGCCTCCAGGATCGCGGCGCCGGCCTCGACCGCCAGCGGGTTGGCGGCGGCCACCATCCAGTTCTGGGCCTCGACCGGGCGTCCCGCTTCCTTGGCGTCCATGGCATCGCGCGCCAGCGGCGCCAGCGGGGTGGCCGAAACCTCGGGACCCGATGCGCCACTGCCGTCGGCGCTGGCGGCCTCGGGGTCGACCGCGTCGGCCGCCTGCTGGGCGTGAAGCGGGGCGGCGAGCGCCATGAGGGTGGCGACGGTCAGGCTCAGGGGACGGCGCATGGGGATCTCCTCCGGAAAGATGGGCGGCGTCCTGTTGAGTGTGGCGCAAATCCGGTCCGCGGCAAGGCGCAGCACGGCCGTCGCACGGGCCCGACAGGCACCCACATGGGAATTTCAGGACCAGTGATGGAAGGGCCGGGCGCACGGTCCCGCGCGCCGGGCGTCAGGACCGGATCCGCACGCAATGAACGCCACGGCCCCGGTCTCGCGCGGCCCCCGCATCACTGGTCCGGAAATACTCGATGGTGCGACGCCGTGGGCCCGCGACCGGGCGGTGTGACGCGCCTAGGGATCCGGCACGTCCGGGTCGCGGCGGGCGGCGTTCTCGGCCTCTTCCAGCATCCTCATGGCCTCGTCGCGCTCGCCGCGGCCGACCACGTTGAAGGGCCGGTCGATCATGTCGTTGTAGCTGCGGAAGAACAGCTCCATGTCCCAGGCGAAGCCCTCGCGCATGTCCGACAGCGTCTGAACGTGGGCAAACATCCGCGACAGGTTGGCCACGGCCACGACGCGGTCGTTGCGCGCCATGCTGCCGTCCTCGTCGTTCTCCATCTTCAGGATGCCGATCAGCCGCGCTTCGATCAGCGCACCGGCCGGCACCTCGCCATCGGTCACCAGCACGATGTCCAGCGCGTCGCCGTCGGGCGCCTTGGTGTTCGGCACGTAGCCGAAGCTGAACGGGAAGGTCTGGCCCTCGGGCAGCTCCAGCGCGATGCGGAAGAGCCCGCTGGCATCCACGTCGTACTTGTGGCGCGAGCCCTTCGGGGTCTCGACGAAGACGTTGACGGCCTCGCCTTCGGTGCGGGACGTCACGTGGTCGAGCGCTTGCAGGAACATGGGGGAAACCTTTCCGAGGGGCGGGGCGCCCGCTCAGCTGTCGTGGCTGTAGTAGGCGGGGATCATGCGAAAGCCCTCGGTGGCCCGCTCGATCACGCCCGCGCCGGGGAAGGTGATGTGGCTGCCCAGGATCGGGGTGGCGTCCGCCGACACGCGGTCGAGCATCGCCTTGCGGGTCTCGCGCGCCGCGTCGATATCCACGTCGAAGCCGGTGCCGATCTCGGGATTGGCCAGCTGCACCGGCGCCACGTGGACGATGTCGGTCAGCAGCAGCATGGTCGCGTCGCCCGACATGATCTCGAGCCCCGAATGTCCCGGCGTGTGACCGGGCAGGTGCAGCGCGCGCAGGCCGGGGGCGATGTCGTCGGCGTCGCTATAGGTCTCCAGCCGGTCGCCATAGGCCGACAGCAGCGCGCGGGTGCTGTCCTGGGCGTTGGCGTCATCGGTGAAATGGGCGTGATCGTCGCCGTGGATGCGCAGCGCGGCGTTGCCGAAGGCCGCGCCGCCGTCGCCGTCCATCAGCCCGGCGATGTGGTCGGCATGCATGTGGGTAACGTAGACCGTGTCGATATCCCCGGGCGCGAAGCCGGCGGCCTTCAGGTTCGACATCACGCGCCCCGTCTCGGGGCCCATATTGCCCGCCACGCCGCCATCGACCAGCACCAGCCTGTCGCCCGTCCGGATCACGAAGGCGTTCAGCCCCGACCGCCAGGCGGCCGGGTCGGCGTGGTGCATGTGCAGCAGCCGCGCGTATTCGGGTGCGTCGATACCCTTCAGGTGATCGAGGCCCAAGGGCAGGGGCCCGTCGCTGAGCGCTGTGACGGTGATGTCGCCCACGTGCAGGCGCTGGGCATCGGGAAGGCGGGTCATCGGGGACTCCTCGTTGGCACGGTCTCATCGCGTCCCGGAAAGAACACAGGAAGGCAACGCGGAGCGCCCGGGCGATGGTTCCGCCCGGGCGCGTGGCCGTCAGGCCGGGTAGGGATAGCGCGCGTCGATCATGGCGTAGCCTTCGCCCGCCTGCATGATGTGGCCCAGGCCGGGGAAGTTGATGTGGCTGCCCGCGATCAACATCCGGTCGGCCACCACGCGGTCGAGGATGTCCGCCCGCGTCGCCGCCGCCTGGTCGGGGTCCACGTCGAAGCCGATGGTCACCTCGGGGTGGCGCAGCTGCACCGGCGCCACGTGCAGAATGTCGGCCCAGATCAGCAGGCTGTCGTCGCCCGAGCTGATGGCGAACCCCGTGTGCCCGGGCGTATGGCCGGGAAGCGGCATGGCAGTGATGCCGGGCGCGACCTCGCCCTCGCCCGAGAACGGGCGCAGCCGGTCGCCGTAGACGTCCAGCACGCTGCGCGCGAGGTTGAAGAACATCGCGTTGCTCTCGCCCGCCTGCTGCATGATCGCGTCGTCGGTCCAGAAGGCGCGCTCGGCCTCGTGGAACGCCAGCTCGGCATTGGGGAAGATCGCGCTGCCGCCATCGACCGCCCCGCCCACGTGGTCGGGGTGCAGGTGGCTGGCCAGGATCATGGTGATGTCCTCGGGCGCCGTGCCGGTGGCCTCGAGATTGCCCATCAGCCGGCCCAGGTCCGGGCCCATGGCGCCGCCGGTGCCGGCGTCCACCAGCATCTTGGTGTCGCCCGCCTCGATCAGGAAGGCGTTGACCGCGGCGCGGAACGCGTCGGGCTCGATGAACTGGTCGGTCATGGCCTGGGCATAGCCCTCGGCATCAATGCCCTGCAGCGCCTCGGGCCCGATCCTCAGCGCGCCGTCCGACAGCGCGGTGACGGCCATGTCGCCGATGGTGAAGCGCTGGGCGGCGGGCAGGACGGGCGCGGCGGAATGCGCGGCGGCGCGCGCGGCGCGGGGCAGGAAGGGCAGGGCGGTCGCGGCGGCGGCGCTGCCCATCAGGTGACGGCGGGTGATCATGGTATCCTCCTTGCGGGACATGCTGTACCGAACAAGCCGGACATAGCGCGCCGCGGCGCAAATCAATCGGAAGGGGCAGTCATGACCGACCTTGCGGCGATGATGGCGCGCCACGCGCGGGCAGGCCGGGTGGACTGGATCGGCCTGCGCCCGGCCCGCCGCGCGGGGGTGCAGCCGGTCGACCGGGCCGAGATCGCCGAAGATGGGCTGGGCGGCGACCACGGCCGCCCGGGCAAGCGGGCGGTGACACTGCTCCAGGCCGAGCATCTTGCGGTGATCGCCGCGCTGCTGGGCCGGGACGACCTGCCGCCCGAGATCCTGCGCCGCAATATCGTGGTCTCGGGGATCAACCTGCTGGCGCTGCGGCACGCCGAGATCGCGCTGGGCGGCGCGCGGCTGCGGGTCGAGGGGCCGTGCCCGCCCTGTTCGCGGATGGAGGAATACCTCGGCCCCGGCGGCTACTCGGCGGTGCGCGGCCATGGCGGGGTCTACGCCAGCGTCGTCGCGCCGGGCCCGGTCGCGCCGGGCGATGCGGTCACGCGCGTCGAGACGTCCGCCGATTGAGCCCGCGGGCCCGTTTCAGGCTGCGCCGTCCGCGCTTGCGGCCCAGTCCCAGTACATCTCGCGCACCCGCTTGGTGACCGGCCCCACCTGGTAGTGGCGGTCGTCGAAGGCCGTGACCGCCTGCACCTTTGACATGTTGCCCGACAGAAAGACCTCGTCCGCGTCGCGCACGTCGTCGAAGCTCAGGACCGTCTCGACCACCGGCGTGCCGTCGGCCGCGAGGTTCGCCATGTGCCGTGCGCGGGTGATGCCCGCCAGGAAGGTGCCGTTGGCGATGGGGGTCATTACCGTGCCATCCTTGACGATGAACACGTTCGCCGTGGCGCTTTCGGCAACGTTGCCCATGGCGTCGGCGGCCAGGGCGTTGCCGAAGCCCTTCGCCTGCGCCTCGCGCAGCATCCGGGCGTTGTTGGGATAGAGGCAGCCCGCCTTGGCGTTCACCACCGCCGATTCCAGCACCGGGCGGCGGAACTGCGTGGTGGTGAGCGTCGTGGTCGCCTCGGCGGTGAAGGGGATCGCCTCGAGGCAGACGGCGAAGCCCGTGGTCTCGGCGGCGGGGGCAATGGCGCCCGGCCCGCCATCTATGCCCCAGTACATGGGCCGGATGTAGACGGCCGCGTCTTCGGGATAGGGGCCCAGCCCCTCGTGGATCAGCGCGACCATGTCGTCGGTGGCCACTGTGGGGGTCAGCATCAGCGCCCGGGCCGAGCGGTTCACCCGCTCGCAATGGGCGCGCAGGTCGGGGGTCAGACCATTGACCGCCCGCGCGCCGTCGAAGACCGACGAGCCCAGCCAAGCGCCGTGATCGGCCGCGCGCATGACGGGCACGTCGCCGTCATGCCATGCGCCGTTGAAATAGGTCCGGATGTCGGTGCCGACTGCCATGCGCGTGTCCCCTCGTGTCCGGCCCGTTCGTAGCCGCAGCCGGCCCCCGGGGACAAGGCCTGTCGCCCCCGCTCAGCCGGCGTCGGCCAACAGCGCGTCCAGGTCCAGCCGCCGGGTCACCATGGCCAGCCCGCCCTCGGCGTCGCGCGGCCATTCGTCCTGCGGGCGGTCCCAGTAGATCTCGACCCCGTTGCCGTCCGGGTCGTCGAGATACAGCGCCTCGCTCACCCCGTGGTCCGACGCGCCGGTCAGGGGCCAGCCCGCCTCCTGCAACCGGCGCAGGATCGTCCCCAGCGCCGCGCGGTTGGGCAGCAGCAGGGCCACGTGGAACAGGCCGGTGTGGCCCGGCGGGGGCGGAGTGGCGCCCGCGCTCTGCCAGGTGTTCAGGGCGATATGGTGGTGGTAGCCGTCCACACTCAGGAACACCGCGCCGTCACCGTAGCGCTGGGTCTCCTCGAAGCCGAGGATGTCCCGCCAGAAGGCAAGGCTGCGGTCGAGATCGGCCACCTTCAGGTGTACGTGTCCGATGCGGGTGGCGGCGGGAAGGGTCGTGGTCATGGGTGGCTCCTGTGGATGCGCCAACCAGGATAAGCGCCCCGGCCTTCTGTGCACAGGTCCACGGATGCAGGGTAAGCGCGCGTACGCGCACAGATGCCGTCCCGAATGCTCCATCCGTGCGGCTGGCCGCGTAAGTTCCCTGCGCACGCGCCGCTGGACCGTTTCCGCGCTGAAGGCGCCCCTTGTTGCCCGGAAGACCGGGCGGCACCGGCGCGGCGCGCCTGCCCGCCGGACATCAGCCCTGCGGCACCTCCAGGTCCACCGTGACCACCGTCCCGCGCAGACCGTTGGAGACGTCGATCTTTGCGCCCATCGAGTCCACCAGCGTCAAGACCAGGTTGCCCCCCATGCCCGACGCGCGCTTGGTGCCCTGGGCGACCACCGCGCCGCCATTGGTCGCGTCCGGGCGGGACTCGGTGGGGGCGGCCGGGGGCGCGGGCCAGTCACTGCCCTCGGGCATGCCCACGCCATCATCCTCCACCACCAGCCGCGCACGGCCCCCAGACTGCCGTTGGAACCGCACGTTGATGACGCCTTCGCGCCCGTCGGGGAAGGCATGCTCCAGCGCGTTGGTCAGGAACTCGGTCACCAAGAGGCCCAGCCGTGCCGCCTGGTCGACGGGCAGGGTCATTTCCTCGCATTGCACGTTCATGCGGATCGACGGGCGGCCGTCCAGCGCGCCCAGCGTGTTGACCACGCGGCTCATGTAGGCGCCCGCCGGCACGCTCTTGGTGTCGCCGTTTCCCACGCCCACGGGCGACAATTCCTCGTAGAGCATGGCAAGGCTCTGCACCCGGTGGCTCAGCGCCTCGAAGGTCTCGCGGCTGACCTCTTGCCGGGCCTGCATCCGGATCATGCCGACGATCATCGACAGGTGGTTCTTCACGCGGTGCTGCAATTCGCGCAGCATCACATCCTGCGCATCCACCGGATCGGTGAGCGGCGTGTCCGCGTCGATCTGTTTCTGGATGCCGATGAAAGCCTCGATCTCGCCGTCGGGATCGTGGACCGGCGCGATCATCAGGTGGTTGCGGAAGGCCGAGCCATCCGCCCGGTAATTGGTCAGTTCCAGGCTCAGGTCCTCGCCCGCGGCGATTGCCGCCCGCAGGCGCGCCACGTCGGCCGGGTCGGTCTCGGGGCCCTGCAGGAACCGGCAGTTCCGCCCGATCGCGTAGTCGCGGGAATAGTAGGTCTCGCGCTCGAAGGTGCGGTTGACGAAGACGATGGGGTTGTCGGGCAGACGCGGGTTGGTCACGACCATCGATACAGGCAGGCGAGACACGGCGTTGTGCAGCTCTTCCTGTCGCCTTTTGTCCGGATCTTCGGTGCGCATCACTCATGCTCCTCGGGCCACCCGTTCAATCGAACGGTCGACCCAATTGATTTCATCCTTCTCCACAAGCTGGACTAGTAGATGGGTCGGACGCGCGGATTTCAATGATGGCGCGCGGACGGCCGGCGCTCCATGCGGCGCCGCCCGTAAGATCCCAGCTTGATAGAAAAGGGAAACTCGGACGTCTGGGGCATCGCGTCAAGCCGGAACGCTGCCCCTGCCGGCGCCGCCTCTCCAAATCGCGACGCCCGCTCAGCGCACCATGCCGACGATTCGGTAGGTCTCGTCCAGGATCGGCGCGGCGATGGCGCGGGCACGCTCGGCCCCGCGGGCGAGGATCCGGTCGATCTCGGCCTGGTCCTGCATCAGGCGCGCCATCTCGTCGGTGATGGGCGCCAGCTTGGCGACCGCGAGATCGGCCAGAGCGGGCTTGAAGGTGCCGAACTGCGCGCCCCCATATTCCGCCATGACCTCGTCCACGTTGCGGTCCGACAGGGCCGCGCAGATGTTCACCAGGTTGCGCGCCTCGGGCCGCTCGGCCAGTCCGGCATAGTCCTCGGGCAGCGGCTCGGGGTCGGTCTTGGCCTTTCGGATCTTCTTGGCGATGGTGTCGGCATCGTCGGTCAGGTTGATGCGGCTGGCGTCGGACGGATCGCTCTTCGACATCTTCTTGGTGCCGTCGCGCAGCGACATGACGCGGGTGGCCGCGCCCTCGATCACGGGCTCGGTCAGGGGGAAGAAGTCGACGCCGTAATCGTGGTTGAACTTGGCCGCGATGTCGCGCGTCAGCTCCAGGTGTTGCTTCTGGTCCTCGCCCACGGGCACGTGGGTGGCGTGGTAGATCAGGATGTCGGCGGCCATGAGCGCAGGATAGGCGAACAGGCCCAGAGACGCGTTCTCGGCGTTCTTGCCGGCCTTGTCCTTCCACTGGGTCATGCGGCCCATCCAGCCCATGCGCGCCACGCAGTTGAAGATCCAGCCCAGCTGCGCGTGCTCGGGCACCTGGCTCTGGTTGATGAGGATCGAGCGCTCGGGGTCGATCCCGCTGGCGATGAAGCCCGCGGCCAGCTCGCGCGTGTTGCGCGCCAGGTCCGCGGGGTCCTGCCACACGGTGATCGCGTGCATGTCCACCATGCAGTAGATCGTCTCGTGCGAGCCCGCTTCCTGCATGTCGACGAAGCGGCGGATGGCGCCCAGGTAATTGCCCAGCGTCAGCCCGCCCGAGGGCTGGATGCCGGAAAAGACACGGGGGGTGAAACGCGTATCGGACATGGGGCGAGGGCCTTGCTGGATAATCGGTGCGGCCTCGCTTACCCATGGGGCCGGAACCCGTCAAGGAAACGCCGAGCGATGCACGACGACACGAACCAGAACCCGTTCAACACCCTGCCGCCGGTGGTGGTGATCCTGACCCTCGCGCTGGTGGGGATCGAGCTCGCCTTCCAGGCGGGCGCGCGCGGTTTCGGCGGCGCGGGGGCCGTGGGCTGGAGGCTCGAGGCGCTGAACGCCTTCGCCTTCCCGCCGCAGCTGTGGGACCGGATGGTCGAGACGGGCCAGTTCCCGCCGCGCGCGCTGCTGCGGCTTCTCAGCTATTCCTTCGTCCACCTGGGCTTCGTGCACATGCTGTTCGTGGTCGTGTTCCTGCTGGCGCTGGGCAAGATGGTGGGCGAGGCGTTCTCGCAATGGGCGGTGGTCGCCACGCTGGCGGTGTCGTCGGTGGCCGGTGCCGTGGTCTACGGCACGCTGCTCGATCCGCAGATCGCGCTGGTGGGCGGCTACCCGGCCGTCTACGGGCTGATCGGCGCCTATACCTTCATCCTCTGGACCGGTCTCGGCGCCATGGGCGAACAGCGCATGCGAGCCTTCACGCTGATCGCGTTCCTCATGGGAATCCAGCTGGCCTTCGGGCTGTTCTTCGGCGGCGGGCCGGAATGGGTGGCCGATCTCGCGGGCTTCTTCGCGGGCTTCGCGCTGTCCTTCGTCGTCTCGCCCGGCGGCGTGGGTCGCGTGCTGGACCGGCTGCGCCGGAGATAGCCCCCGCGCCCCTTTGCGAGGGGCGCGACATGAGTATTTGAAGACCAGTGATGCAGCAGGGCGCGGCGCCCCCCATCACTGGTCCGGAAATACTCATGTCGGTTCGGCCGAAGCGGGTGTCGCGCTTCAGCGGCGCAGCGACCGGCGGATCTGGCCCAGCGACAGCGCCCCGATCAGGTGACCGATGCCGAAATAGCTGACCGCGCCGATCGCCACCAGCGCGGCGACCCCGGCGGCGGCGTAGGGGCCGTCCAGAACCGGCGCCAGCGGCCAGAGCGACAGCCACAGGCACACTCCCATGAGCGCCGAGGCCAGCGCGATGCGGGGCAGGCGGCGCAGGAACCGGTCGTCGGGGCTGGCCGCGTCGCCCATGCCGCGCGCGCCCCGGATCAGCAGGAACGCCATGGCCCAGCCGGCCACCGTGGTCCCGATGGCCGCCGCGATGAAGCCCACCACGGGCGCCAGCCCGATGGCCACCGCCGCGTTCACGCCCAGCGACACGATGGCATAGCGCAGCGGCGTGCGCGTGTCCTCGCGCGCGTAGTAGAGCGGTTGCCACACCTTCTGCAGCACGAAGGCCGGCAGCCCGAGGCCGTAGACCGCGACGGCCAGCGCCGTGGCGCGCGCGTCGGCGGCATCGAAGGCACCGCGCTGGAACAGCACCTCGACCAGCGGGCCCGGCACCACGAGGAAGGCCACCGTGGCGGGCACCGTCAGCATCAGCGCGAACTCGGCCGCGCGGCTCAGCGCGTCGCGCCCGCCGGGCCCATCCTCGGCGCGCAGGCGGCGCGACAGCTCGGGCAGCAGCACCACGCCGATGGCGATGCCGACCACGCCCAGCGGCAGTTGGTACAGCCGGTCCGCGTAGCTGAGCCAGGCGATCGCCCCGTCGAAGAAACTCGCCACCTGGCGGCCCACCAGCAGGTTCACCTGCAGCACACCGCCCGCCAGCGCGGCGGGGGCGGCGATGACCGCCAGCCGCCGCAGCTCGGGCGTCAGGCGGGGGCGGCGCGGCACCATGGCGAAGCCCGCGCGCTTGGCCGCGATCCAGACCAGCACCAGCTGCGCCACACCGCCCAGCGGCACCGTCCAGGCCAGCGTGAGGCCCGGCGGCCAGCCCATCCGGTCGCCCAGCCACAACGCCCCCACCAGAGCCAAGTTCAGCAGGACGGGCGCCGCCGCCGCCGCGCTGAACCGCCCCAGCGAGTTCAGCACCCCCGACAGCAGCGCCGCGAGCGAGATCAGCAGGATGTAGGGAAAGCAGATCCGCCCGAAGAGGACCGCAAGCTCGAAGCGCTCGTCCGCGACGAAGCCCGACGCCATGAGGAAGACCAGCGCCGGCATGGCGACCTGCGCGATCAAGGTGAGGACGATGAGGATCGTCGCCAGCGCCGTGAACGCGTCGCGGGCGAATTCGCGCGCGCCTTCGCCCGCCTCGACCAGCTTGGCGAACATCGGCACGAACGCCATGTTCATCGCGCCCTCGGCGAAGAAGCGGCGGAACATGTTGGGCAGGGAAAAGGCCACCAGGAACGCCTCGGCCACCGGACCGGCGCCCAGGAAGGCCGCGATCATCACGTCGCGGACGAACCCCATGATGCGGCTGGCGAAGGTCCAGCCGCCCACCGTCAGGAAACTCCGTATCAGCCGTGGCGGCCCCTTGGCACTCATGTCCCTTCCTTGGCCGGGTTTGCGGGCCGGCGCAAGCCGGAGCGCGGGCGACCCGAGGCTGTCAGGCGCCAAGCGGCCGAAGCCGCGCGGCACATGCACTCACAGCGGTTCCCGTCATCTTGATATTCCCGCAATAATGGAAACGTTGATCGGCGAGGTATCTCGTGCTAATCTACCTGCGATTGCGTATTTTTACGATTTTCTCTTTTGGGCTCATTTTCCAAGGCCCCGACGCTGATTTTATGAAGATACCATGTCGCAGCTTTTCGACCACGGACCTCGCACGCCTTCGATCCGTCACGTCCTGGGGACGCTGGCGATCCTCTCGTCGCTGGGCGCCACCGCCACGGACGCGACCGCCGACGAACGCAAGACCCTGATCTCGGGCGCCATCCACTTCTACGACGGGCAGGGCAACCTGGTCCGGCCCTATCCGTGGAGCGCGGATGCCGTGATCGAGGGGCTGAAGGCCCGGGCGGTCAATTCCTTCCAGCAAAGCGAAATCCAGAGACCGCTCGCCCTGACCAGCCGCGAGCGTCAGGACGAACTTCTGGGCATGGCGGTCGCCGAATATACCGTCGATACGTCGGACACGCTGGAATTGCCGACCATCGTGCGCGTCTCGTTCGCCGCCGATGTCTGGAGCGGCACGCTCGAATACCCCCTGATCGAGCATCTGGGCCGGGTCGACAAGGAACACCTGCGGGTGACACGGATGTTCGACTCGAACCGCTCGCAGGTCCGGCGGATCCGTGCCGTGATCGACGCCGATCCCCAGCCGCTCGACAGCTATCGCGACGCCTATGACTGGACGGTCGCTCTGACGAACACGCCTCAGGGCGATGCTGGATCGGACAATGCCGAGGATTTCATGCTGCTGGTCGAGCTTGTGGCGCGGATGGTCGAGCATCCGGGCGCCATGGACCAGCGCATCGCGGAAGACATCGCCAGCATCGACCTCAATCGCGAGTTCGAGGCACTGGGGGGCATCGACCGTTATCGGGTCTTGTCCGAGCTTGGCTTCGTGCTGGCACGGGCGCCCAATCTCGACCAGCCGATCTACACCGACTACACGTTCTACGATCTCGCCCGTGCCTCCTTCGACCGGGCCATCGACCTCGCCCTGAGCGAAGGTCTGCTGACCCGGCGGCTCGCCAGCATCCACCAGGAACGCTACAAGATGTCGTGCGAATACGGCCTGATCGACCAGGCCAAGTTCCTCGATTGCATCAGCGACATCTACGACTTCATGACGTTCGAGCCGGACCTGTCGATCCTGTCCAAGCGCGTCGGTCTCTCCGATTTCGAGAAGTATCTCTACCAGGTGTCCCGGGCACCGGCGGGGCAGGGGCTCGGCCCGGCCACCCGCGAACGGATCATCTGCGATCCGAACCTCAATTTCTTCTGGTCGATGTTCGCCGAGACGGTGAACGCAAGCGGCTCGCAGCCGCTGGTGCGAACGTCTCACCTGGGCAGCGCCTATGACTTCTCGTCCCAGCTGGGGCAATGCCAGGTGGAGGGGTAAGACATGGAAGATCGCTGGCTGCGCAGGTTCGTCGTCGTCGTCATCATCGTGGTGTCTTCGATGATCGCCCTCTTCACCATCGGGGCCGCCATTCTGCACCCCTATATCAGCACCGACACCACGCCCACGATCCTTGAAAACTGGGGCGGGCTGATCATCGGTTTCTATTTCGGCACCTTCGTGGGCCTTCTGAAAGACTGGTTCGGCTCGCGGCCCGACGATGGCGCGCCCGCGCCGGCCCCCGCCGCGGCGCTGCCCCCCGCGGGTCAGCCGACCCCGGCGGCCCCCGCCGGTACCTCTCCCGGCACAGGAAAACAGGATGGAGGAAAGAATGTTGGATGATCGCAAGGCGGCATCGGTCCGCGCCGTCGCCATCGGGCTTGCCCTGGTGATCGCGCTGGCATCGCTTGCCACGGTAAACACGGCGCAGGCCGGTCCGCCCCCCGCGCCGTGCCCGCCGAACCTGAAAGACTGCTAGCATGACGCGCTGGCCGATCCTTGCCGCGGGCTGGGCGCTCGGCCTTCTGCTGGGCGCGTCGGCCCATGCCGGCGCCCTGCAGGAACAGATCGATGCGCGGCTCGACCAGACCGTCGACCTGCTGGGCGAGCGCGATTTCGACAGCGTGGTGGGCGCTGTCGACGCGCTTCTGGGCGACGCGACCCTGTCCGATCAGGATCTGGCGCGGGCCCTACGCTACAAGGGAACGGCCTATCTCTACGACGGGCTTTTCGGAAAGGCGCTGGCCACGCTGTCCTCGGCGCTCGAGATCAGCCCGCGCGACCCGTGGCTGCTGTGGCGCCGCTGCGAGGTGAACACGCAGATCGGCCTTCTCGCCTCGGCCCGGCGCGACTGTCACGACGCCAGCCGGCTGCTGGACAGCCGCTGGGCCAACACGCTGGAGACGGGGTTGGCGGAGTATCTGGACTACTCCATTTCGTTGACCGAGGCCGAGGTGCACCGCAAGCTCGGGGCCCACGACCGCGCCATCAAGATGCTCGAAGGGATCGAGGTCAGCGCGGACCTGGAGGCCATCGACTGGCGCCGCAGCGAGGCGCTGGCAACCCTGAATTTCGATATCGAATCCTTCGACGAGGCGATCCGTCACCTCGACACCGCGATCGACGGCAGCGCCAGTGCCCCAGCCGTCAATCGTGCCTTCCTGTATTTCGTTCGGGCCGCCAGCAAGGCCCGGCTCGACCAGCCCGAAGCCTCGGCCGCCGATTACGCCATGGCCACCAATCTCGACCCCGACAGCGAGCTCTACCTCTTCCGCGCCTGCGACTTCGCTCTCGACACGGAGCAACGGGCGCTGGCCGAAGACGCCTGCACCCGGCTGGTCGATCTCTATCCCGACAAGGACATCTATCAGCGGGTGGCGTCGATCAACGACGCGCAGGCCGGCAGGGTAGACCAGGCGGTCGAGCGTGCTTCGGCCATCGCCACCGTGGAAGAGGACGACACGGGTCTCTTCGAGGCGATCGAAGCGGCGGCCGAAGTCGCCGAAGCCTGCGACCCCGCCTCCTGCGACGCGGACGATCCGTGACGCCGAGGCCCCTTCGCCCTAGGACCGGGCGCGTTTCGACCCGTTCTCGATGGCCTCGCGCAGCTTGGACTCCAGTGCGCGCTGCTTCGAGTCCGAGTAGATCTTCAGCCCGAACATGTCCTTCACGTAGAAGGTATCGACCACCTGCGCGCCGTAGGTCGCGATCACGGCCGAGGCGATCGAGATGTTGGCGCCGGCCAGCACCCGCGTCAGGTCGTGCAGCAGGCCCGGGCGGTCGCGGGTATCGACCTCGATGATCGTGTAGATCTCGGACCCCTCGTTGTCGAAGGCGATGTTGGTGGGCACGCGGAAATCGCGCTCGCGCTTCTTGATCTTGTCGCGGTCGTCCAGGCCCTTGCGGGCGATGACCTCGCCTTTCAGCGTCTTGTCGATGGTCGATTTCAGGCGCGGGATGCGCGCGGCCTCGTAGGGCGACCCCTCGTGGTCCTGCACCCAGAACACCGCCGTGGCGAACCCGTCGCGCGAGGTATAGGTGCGCGCGTCCACCACGTTCGCGCCAACCAGCGCCAGCGCCCCGGCGAGGCGCGAGAAGATGCCGGGATGGTCGGCCATGGCGAAACAGATGCGGGTGGCGTCGCGATCCTCGTCGTCGGTAATGTCGATCTTGATCTGGTCCGGTGCGATGTTGCGCAGCATCCGCGCGAAGGCGGTGTGAGCCAGCACACCCAGCCCTTGCCAGTAGGGCGGGTAATGGCGCTGCGTCTCGGCGCGGATGTCCTTCTTGTCCCAGTCCGACAGGGCCTCGCGCAAAGCGGCCTTGGCCTCGTTCCCGCGGTTCTCGCGGTTCAGCGCCTCCAGCCCGTTCTCCAGCGCGTTCGCCGTCTCGCGGTACAGGTTGCGCAGAAGCTGCGCCTTCCAATTGTTCCAGGTGCCCGGGCCGACGCCGCGGATGTCGCACACCGTCAGCAGCAGCAGCAGGTCCAGCCGCTTCTTGGTGCGGACGGCCTTGGCGAAATCGCGCACCGTCCGCGGGTCCGACAGGTCGCGCTTCTGGGCCATGTCGCTCATCAGCAGGTGATAGCGCACCAGCCATTCGACGGTGTCCACGTCGGCGCGGCTCAGCCCCAGCCGCGGCGCGACCTTGCGGGCGATCCGCGCGCCAAGGACCGAATGATCCTCGGGCCGGCCCTTGCCGATATCATGCAGCAGCAGCGCCACGTACAGCACCTTGCGGGCATAGCCTTCCTCGATGATCGAGGTGGCGACCGGCAGCTCGTCCACCAGCTTGTGCTCCTCGATCTCGTTCAGGTGCCGCACGCATTGGATGGTGTGCTCGTCCACCGTGTAGTGGTGGTACATGTTGAACTGCATCATCGCCACGATGGGCTCGAACTCGGGGATGAAGGCGCCCAGCACGCCCAGCTCGTTCATCCGACGGAGCGCCCGGTCGGGATTGGCGTGCTTCAGCAGCAGGTCCAGGAAGATGCGCACCGCTTCGGGGTCGCGGCGCATCTCGTCGTCGATCATGTCGAGGTTGGCCGCGATCAGCCGCATGGCGTCGGGATGCAGAAGGTATCCGGTGCGCAGCGCCTCGTCAAAGATGCGCAGGATCTGCTTGGGGTCGTCCGCGAACGGGTCGGAGCCGGCGAAGGTCAGACGGTTCTGCTTCAGCGCGAAGCCCGGCTTCACCCGGCGGCGGCGGCGGAAGAAGCCGACGAGGCTGGGCGGGGCCTTCTTGAAATCGGCCTCGAGCGCGGTGAGCAGGATGCGCGTCAGCTCGCCCACGCGGGTGGCGTGGCGGAAATAGGCCTGCATGAAATGTTCGACCGCGCGGCGCCCGGCCTTGTCGGTGAAGCCCATGCGCTCGGCGACCTCGACCTGCAAATCGAAGGTCAGCTGGTCCATGGCGCGCCCGGTGATCAGGTGCAGGTGGCAGCGCACGGCCAGCAGGAACGTCTCGGCCCGGACGAAGCCGTCGAACTCCTCGGCGGTGAAGGTGCCCTTTTCCACCAGGTCCGCGGCGTCCTGCACGTGGTTCACGTATTTCGCGATCCAGAACAGGGTCTGCAGGTCCCGCAGTCCGCCCTTGCCCTCTTTCACGTTGGGCTCGACCATGTAGCGCTGGCCGCCCTGGCGGCGGTGCCGCTCGGCCCGTTCCTCCAGCTTGGCGGCCACGTAGTCGCTGCCCGTGCCCTCGAAGAGGTCGGTCCACAGCGCCTCCTGCAACCGGTCGGCCAGCGCGTGGTGTCCGGTCAGGAACCGATGCTCGAGAAGCGCGGTGCGGATGGTGTAGTCGCCCCGGCCCAGGCGGATGCATTCCTCGACCGTGCGCGAGGCGTGGCCCACCTTCAGCCGCAGGTCCCACAGGATATACAGCATCGATTCGATGACGCTCTCGGCCCAGCCGCTCAGCTTCCAGGGGCTGAGGAACAGCAGGTCGACGTCCGAAAACGGGCACATCTCGGCCCGCCCGTATCCGCCCACCGCGAAGACCGCCAGCCGCTGGCCCTCGGTGGGGTTGGGGCAGGGGTGCAGGCGGGTGGTGACCAGTTGGAAGGTGGTCCGCACCAGGCAGTCAGTCAGGTGCGAATAGGCCGACACGCATTCCCGCGCGGCGCCCGGCTGCTTGGCGAAGGCCTCCGCGATGGCGTCGCGGCCGCGTGCCTGCGCGTCCTTCAGCCGCTCGACGGTGATGCGCCGGATCTGCGCGGCATCGGTCACACCCTCGAGCGCGGCATTCAGCGCGCCCAACTCGGCCGGCCGGTCGAAGATGTCGCCGGCCGGACAGATCAGGCCATCGGGGTCGCGATGGGTGTCGTCGGGGCCGTCCGGCTCAGAAGCCGGAGCCACCGAAGCGTTTGGGTGCGGGGTCAAGGATCACGACCTGGTTGTTTTGTACTTGTGCCACGGCCAGCGCCCGCTGGTTGGTGCCGTTGGGCAGCAGCCGGAAGATGCCGCTGGCCCCCGAGAAGCCCGAGCCTTGCGTCAGGGCCCTTGCGCTCAGCGCGTCGGACCGGCCCTGCGCCAGCAGTGCGCCCACCGCCTGCACGGCGTCATAGCCGAGACCCGCCAGTGGATGCGGCGCCGACCCATAGGCCGCCTGGTAGCGCGATTCGAACTGCGCCTGCACCGAACGGTCGGGCAGGGTGAACAGGCCGCCCTGCAGTCCCGGCAGCGACAGCGCCTGGGGTGCGGCATTCCAGCGGGTGAGACCGAGATACCGCGTCTCGGCCGGGTTCACGCCGTTTTCCGGCAGGGCTGTGACGACCAGCGGCAGGTCGCTGTCCACGTTGGCGGTCAGGAACACGGTGTCGGCGCCCGTCTGCTCGATCGCGGTGGCGATGCGGGGGCCGGCCTGGGTGATGCCGTCCTGGCTCAGCGGGTAGGACTGCACGGTGGCCACGCTCATCCCGCCGCGCTGGGCGGCCGAGACGATGGCGTCTCGCCCGGCCTGGCCGGCGGTGTCGGCGGCGTGCACCACCGCGAGGCTCGACCGGCCCTCCCGGCGGGCGTAGCTTACCAGCCGGTTGGCCACGCTGTCGAAGGTCTGGCCCAGGATGAAGATGTTGCCGCCCGCCACGGCGGTGTTGTTCGAGAAGGACAGCACGTTGATGTTGCGGTCCGCGACCACCGGCACCATGGCGCTGGTCGACTGGGTGTATAGGGGCCCGAGGATGATCTGCGCGCCCGTGGCGATCGCCGCGTTGGCGGCGGCGGTGGCGCCCGCTGCGGTGCCCTGGGTGTCGTAGACCTCAAGGTCGATCTGCGCGCCCTGGACGTCGGCCACGGCCAGCCGCGCGGCGTTCTCCAGCGACCGGCCCACGACGCCGCCGCCGCCGCCCGCGCCCTTCGGCACCAGAAGCGCCACGCGCACCGGTTGCGACGTGTCCACGCGCGGCCCCGAGCTGCCACCGCCCGCGCCGATGGCGACCGGTTCGCAGGCGGCAAGAAGGACGGCGGCGGCGCAGACCAGCGCGCCGCGGCCCACGGGCTTCAGCATGGCGCCGAGCGGTGCAAGCATGTTAGGGACCCCTTGGATTTTTCGAGGAAGCGACAGGATATGGCTCACGTTATGCGAGCGGGCTCGGGGTGTAAATCGAAGGATCGGCAATGAGCGGCCTGCCTCCGGGCCCGCCGCCCGAGCCCGGCCTGCACCTGGTCGCGACCCCGATCGGCACGGCACGCGACATCACGCTGCGCGCGCTCGACACCCTGCGCGCGGCCGACCTGCTTTTGGCCGAGGACACGCGCACCCTGCGCAAGCTCATGGAAATCCACGGCATTCCCCTCGCGGGCCGGCCGCTCTGGTCCTACCACGACCACAACGGCGCGCGGGTGCGGCCGAAGGTGCTCGAGGCGCTGGCCGAGGGGCGGTCGGTGGCCTTCGCTTCGGACGCGGGCACGCCCATGGTGGCCGATCCCGGTTTCGACCTGGCCCGCGCGGCGACCGAGGCCGGCCACAAGGTGACCGCCGTCCCGGGCCCCTCGGCGCCGCTGGTCGCGCTCAGCCTCGCCGGACTGCCCACCGACCGGTTTCTCTTCGCCGGCTTCCTGCCGCCCGCGCAGGGCGCGCGCGACACCGCCCTGCGCGAACTGGCCGGTGTGCCCGCGACGCTGGTGTTTTTCGAGACGGCCAAGCGGTCTTTACCGATGCTTAATCATTGTGTCGCAATCTTGGGGGACCGGGACGCGGCAATCTGCCGGGAACTGACCAAGAAATTCGAAGAGGTGCGCCGCGGGCGGCTGTCCGACCTCATCGCCGGCTGCGAGGACGATCCGCTGCGCGGCGAAGTGGTGGTCGTCATCGACCGAGCGCGCGACACCGCGGATGCGGAGGATGTGGAAGACGCCATGCGCCGCGCGCTGGAAACCATGCGGGTGAAGGAGGCGGCCAACACCGTGGCCGAGGCCTTCGCCCTGAAAAAGCGCGACGCCTACCAACTGGCGCTGCGGCTTTCGAACGAGGAGTGACGCCCATGGACGGCGCGACAAATCACGCGGCGGGAATGGCGGCCGAAGGCCAGGTGGCCCGCCACTACGAGGATGCGGGCCTCAGCATCGCCAGCCGTCGCTGGCGCGGGCAGGGCGGCGAGATCGACCTGGTCTGCCGCGACGGCGACTCGGTCGTCTTCGTCGAGGTGAAGCGCGCCCGCGACCTGGCCCGCGCGGCGCATCGCGTCTCGCGCCGCCAGGTCGAGCGTCTGCTGACGGCGGCGGCCGAGTTTCTCGGCGGCGAGCCGCGGGGCGGCCTGACCGAAACGCGGTTCGACGTGGCGCTGGTGGACGGGCAGGGGCGCATCGAGATCCTCGAAAACGCCTTCATGTAACCGCCGGGCACCATTGCCGCGGGCGGTGCCCTGCGCCATGTATCGGCGGACCCATGCAGGAGACCGCCATCATGTCGCTTCGCGTTGCCATCCAGATGGATCCCATCGCGCCCATCAATATCGACGCCGACAGTACCTTCCGCATCGCGGAAGAGGCGCAGGCCCGCGGCCACAGCCTGTTCTACTACACGCCCGACAGGCTCAGCTGGCGCGACGGCCGCGTGATCGCGCGCGGCGCCGACCTGACCGTCCGGCGCGAGCGGGGCGATCATTTTTCCCTGGGCGAGATGCGCGACCAGGACCTCTCCGAGATGGACGTGGTCTGGCTGCGGCAAGATCCGCCCTTCGACATGGGCTATATCACCTCGACCCACATCCTCGACCTGCTGCCCGACAGCACGCTTGTGGTGAACGACCCAAGCTGGGTGCGCAACTGGCCCGAGAAGCTGCTGGTTCTGCAATTCCCCGAGCTGATCCCGTCGACCACCATCGCCTGGGATCTCGAGGTCCTGCGCGAATTCAAGGCCCGCCACGGCGACATCATCGTCAAGCCGCTCTACGGCAATGGCGGTGCCGGGGTGTTCCGCCTGCGCCGCGACGACGGCAACCTCGACTCCCTGCACGAGCTCTTTCGCGGCATGAACAACGAGCCGCTGATCGCGCAGCAATTCCTTCCCGACGTCTCGGCGGGCGACAAGCGCGTGATCCTCGTCGACGGCGACCCCGTGGGTGCTATCAACCGCGTCCCGGCCGAGGGGCAGACCCGATCGAACATGCATGTGGGCGGCCGCCCCGAGAAGATCGACCTCACCGACCGCGACCGCGAGATCTGCGCCGCCATCGGCCCGCTTTTGCGCGAGAAGGGCCAGATCTTCGTCGGCATCGACGTGATCGGCCCCTACCTGACCGAGATCAACCTGACCTCGCCCACCGGTCTGCAGGAGATGGAGCGCTTCAACGGCGACAACGTCACCGCCCGGATCTGGGAGGCGATCGAAAGCCGCAAGGCCGGCTGAGTCCCCTTCGCGCAGGACATGAAAAAGGCCCGGCAACATCTTGCCGGGCCTCTGTTTTCTTGCGACTGCCGGGTGCGTTACCGCTTGCGGTCCCGCCGCGACGACATGGGCTGGAACGCCACGCCCACATGCGCCTCGCAATAGGGCTTGCCCGACTGGACCGGCAGGCCGCAGAACCAGAAATTCGTCGTCGCCGGATCGCCCACGGGCCATTTGCAGGTCCGCTCGGTCAGCTCCATCAGGCTGATCTTCTTGGCGTTCTTCTCGACCTCGCGCACCGAGGCAAGCGCCTCGGGCGAGATCTCGTTGGCCGAGGGTTGCGGCGGCAGCGGCTGACCGGCGGGGATGATCGCGCGGCGGTTCGTGGCCGGCGGGCTGGCCGACTGGGTCGACGGCCCTTCCTCGGCCTCCGCCGGCTCGGGCGCGGCGGTGGCGGCCGCGGGTTCGGGCGCCGCCTCGGCCTCGGCTTCGGGCTTGTCGGCGCCGGGTCCGCGGTTCGACAGCCCCAGCCGGTGCACCTTGCCGATCACCGCGTTGCGGGTCACGCCGCCCAGCTCTTTCGCGATCTGGCTGGCGGACTGGCCTTCGGTCCACATCTTCTTGAGCGTCTCAACGCGTTCGTCGGTCCAGGACATGGGCTTCCTTCAAAGCAAAACAAAGGCGGGCGCCGGTTGCGCATCCGCCTTGAGATTTCTCGCACGCCCCTATTCTAATCACCGCGCGCCCGGTTACAAGCGGCGCCACCGAGACAGCAGGGGACAGGTCATGGCGAATATCGACGAAATGGGCGTGCGCCGCTTCGGGCGCTGGAACCGCACGGGCATGTTCACCCTGGCCGAGCGGGAATGCCGCCGCTTCATGGCGATCTGGAGCCAGACGGTCATGGGCCCGCTGATCAACGCGGGCCTGCTGCTGGCGGTCTTCGCCATCGCCATCGGCCCCGCGCGGGGACAGATCATGGGCGTGGATTACGTGATGTTCATCGCGCCGGGGCTGCTGATGATGACGGTGATCCAGAACAGCTTCGCCAATACCTCGTCCTCGATCCTCGCCGCCAAGGTCCAGGGCAACATTGTCGACACGCTGATGCCGCCGCTCTCGCCGCTGGAGCTTCTGTTCGGCTACCTCGCCGGCGGTCTCGCCCGCGGCGCGCTGGTGGGTCTCGTCATCGGCGCGGTGATGATCGTGGTGCTGGGCACGGGGCTCGCCCACCCGCTGTGGTTCCTGACCTTCCTGCTCCTGGGCGGGCTGATGATGGGCGCGCTCGGGATCCTGGGCGGGATCGTGGCCAACAAGTTCGACCAGATGTCGGCCATCACCAACTTCATCATCACGCCGCTCAGCTTCCTGTCGGGCACGTTCTATTCCATCGACGACCTGCCGCCCGCGCTGACCACCGCGGCGCATTTCGACCCGTTCTTCTACCTCATCGACGGGGCGCGCTACGGTACGCTGGGGGTGTCGGATTCCTCGCCCTGGCTGGGGCTCGCGGTCTGCGCGGGCGTCACGGCGGCGCTGTGCCTGCTGGCACTGCGGTGGTTCCAGAAGGGCTATCGCCTGAAATCCTGAACGCCGCCACTGGACAGGCGCGCCGCGTCCGGGCTATGCCCCGCCCATGGACCTGACGCGCCTCTCCTTGCGACGACGCACCCGCTGACACCGGCCCAAGCCGCCGGGCCCGCGCGCACGCGCGATTGACAGCCCATCCTCCCTTTGCCACCAATCGGGCCTCGCGCCCCGCAAGGACACGTCCATGATCCCGTCTATCCTGCCCACCTACAATCGGGCCCCCTTCGCCTTCGCCAAGGGCGAGAACGCCTGGCTCACCACCGAAGACGGCGCGCGCGTGCTGGATTTCGGCGCCGGCATCGCCGTGAACGCGCTGGGCCACGCCAACCCCGATCTCGTCGCCGCGCTGACCGACCAGGCGCAGCGGCTCTGGCACGTCTCGAACCTCTACCAGGTGCCGCAGCAGCAGCGGCTGGCCGACCTGCTGGTCGCCCACACCTTCGCCGACACGGTCTTCTTCACCAATTCCGGGACCGAGTCCTGCGAGCTGGCCGTGAAGATGGCGCGCAAGTACTGGTTCGACAAAGGCACGCCGCGCAGCACAATCGTGACCTTCACCGGCAGCTTCCACGGCCGCTCTTCGGCGGGCATCGCCGCGGCCGGGTCGGAAAAGATGACGCGCGGCTTCGGCCCGCTGCTGCCGGGTTTCACCAATCTCGCATGGGGCGACCACGACGCGCTCGAGGCGACGCTCGACGACAGCATCGCCGCCGTCCTGATCGAGCCGGTGCAGGGCGAGGGCGGCATCCGCCCGCTGCCCGATCAGTGTCTCAAGGGCCTGCGCGAGGCCTGCGACCGCCACGGCATCCTGCTGATCGCGGACGAGGTGCAGTGCGGCATGGGCCGGACGGGCAAGCTCTTCGCCCATGAATGGGCCGGCGTCGCGCCGGATATAATGATGGTCGCCAAGGGCATCGGCGGCGGCTTCCCGCTGGGCGCGGTGCTCGCGACCGAGGATGCCGCCTCGGGCATGACGGCGGGCACCCATGGCTCGACCTATGGCGGCAACCCGCTGGCCTGCGCGGTGGGCGCGCGGGTTATGGAGATCATGACCGCGGACGGGTTCCTCGACGACGTGAACCGCAAGGCCGCGCGCCTGCGCCAGGGGCTCGAGGGGCTCATCGCCGCGCATCCGGGCGTTTTCGATCACGTGCGGGGGCAGGGCCTGATGCTGGGCCTGAAATGCAAGGTTCCGGCGGTCGAGCTGGTCAAGGCCGGCTACGCGCAGCACATCCTCACGGTGCCCGCCGCCGACGAGGTCGTGCGCCTGCTGCCGCCGCTCACCATCACCGACGACGACCTGACCGAGGGGCTCGCCCGGCTCGACGCCGCCGCGGCGTCGCTCGCGCCGTGATCTTCATCTTTCCATAAATACCTCTGCGGGGGCGTCCCTCTATGCGCCATGGGTGCGAACATGATGGACCACGGGTGCAAAACCCACAGCCCCCCGCCAGCAAAGGGCGATCCGATGCCGCATTTCCTCGATATCCATAAAACCGACAAGTCCGACCTGCGGGCCATCGTCGACCACGCCCGCGCCATGAAGCAAAGCCGCGACGGCCAGCCGAAAGGGCAGCCCGACGCCGACCAGCCGCTGAAGAACCGCATGGTGGCGCTGATCTTCGAAAAGCCGTCCACGCGGACGCGGGTCAGCTTCGACGTGGGCGTGCGGCAGATGGGCGGGCAGACCATGGTGCTTTCGGGGGCCGACATGCAGCTGGGCCATGGCGAGACCATCGCCGACACCGCCCGGGTCATGTCGCGCTACGTGGATCTCATCATGATCCGCACCTTCGAGGAGGCGACGCTGCTGGAAATGGCCGAACACGCCACGGTGCCGGTCATCAACGGGCTGACCAACCGCACCCATCCCTGCCAGATCATGGCCGACGTGATGACCTACGAGGAACATCGCGGCCCCATCGCCGGGCGCAAGGTGGTGTGGTCGGGCGACGGCAACAACGTCTTCGCCAGCTTCGCCCACGCCGCGCGGCAGTTCGATTTCGACCTGACCTTCACCGGCCCCGAGCCGCTGGACCCCGAACGCGCGTGGGACGGGATGTACGTGACCGAGCGGGACCCCCACAAGGCGGTCGAGGGCGCGGACCTCGTCGTCACCGACACCTGGGTGTCCATGCATGACCCGCAATCGGCCCGCGAGCGGCGCCACAACCAGCTGCGCGGCTACCAGGTGAACGCCGCGCTGATGGCCAGGGCCAAGCCCGACGCGCTGTTCATGCACTGCCTGCCGGCCCACCGTGACGACGAGGCCACGTCCGAGGTCATGGACGGCCCCCATTCGGTGATCTTCGACGAGGCCGAGAACCGTCTGCACGCGCAGAAGGCCATCATGCGCCACTGCCTGGGCGTCTAGGCCCTTCGCACGGGCCGACAGCAAAACGCCCCCGCGCGGCGCTCGCAAGGGGGCGTTCTCCCATCCGGTGATCCGGTCGGCGGTCGACAGTCGGCGCCCGCCTCATTCGGCAGGCGCGCGCTCGCCTTTCATCGAAGGTTCGGCCTTGCCGATGTCGTCCAGCTCGGCGGAATGGGGCTGGTCTGGCATGTTGTGATCGGCCTCGCGGTCGTTGCGATAGCGCTGCTTGTGGCGATGCACCATCAGGCTGTCCCATCGCAGCGCCCGCCACAGCCCCACCGCGACGATCGCGATCACCACGGCGAAGGGGAACCCCGCGATGACGGCCGCCGCCTGCAACGCGTCGAGCCCGCCCATGACCAGCAGCACCGACGCCACCGCGCCCTCGCTCACGGCCCAGAACACACGCTGGATCTTGGGCGGGTCGGGATCCCCGCCCGCCGTCAGCATGTCGATCACGAAGGACCCCGAGTCCGACGAGGTGACGAACCACAGCACGATCAGCACCACCGCGAAGACCGACATGAAGCCCGAGAACGGGAAGAACGTCAGCAGCTCGAACATGGTCTGCGCGTAGTTCTCCTGCGTGGCCTCGACCAGCCGTGTCTCGCCCGCCAGCGACATGCGGATCGCCGTGCCGCCGAAGGCGGTGAACCAGAAGAACATGATCGAGCAGGGGATCAGCATGATGCCCAGCAGGAATTCGCGGATCGTCCGGCCGCGGCTGATCCGCGCGATGAACACCCCCACGAAGGGGGCCCAGCTGACCCACCACGCCCAATAGAAGATCGTCCAGCTGTTCTGCCAGGTTCCATCGCCCCAGCCCTCGGCCCAGGTGCCCAGGTCGATCAGCGAATTCACGTAGTTGCCGTAGTTCTCGACGAAGCTGTCGAAGATGAATAGCGTCGGCCCCACCACCACCATGAAGGCCAGCATCAGGAAGCTCAGGAAGATGTTCAGGTTCGACAGCCGCTTGATCCCGCCATCCAGCCCCGCCAGCACCGATGCCGTCGCCGCCGCGGTGATGAAGGTAATGATGATGACCTGCACGAAGGCGGATTCGGGCAGGCCGAAGACCCGCTCCAGCCCCGAATTGATCTGGATCGCGCCAAGGCCCAGCGACGTGACGATCCCGAACATGGTGCCGAACACCGCCAAGACATCCACGAGATCGCCCCAGCGGCCGTAGATGCGCTCGCCCAGCAACGGGTAAAGCGACGACCGGATCGTCAGGGGCAGCCCCTGACGATAGTGGAAATAGGCCAGCGCCAGCGCGATGACGGCATAGATCGCCCAGGCGTGAAAGCCCCAGTGCATGAAGCTCAGGGTCATGGCCTGCTTGGCGCTTTCCACCGTCTCGGCCTCGCCCATGGGCGGCGAGAAGTAGTGGAACATGGGCTCGGCCACGCCCCAGTAGATCAGGCCGATGCCGATCCCGGCCGAGAACAGCATCGCCGTCCACGACAGCAGCCCGTATTCCGGCGCCTCGTCCATCTTGCCCAGCCGGATGTCACCGAAGGGCCCCAGCGCCAGAAAGATCACGAAGATCAGCAGCAGGTTGACCTCGATGATCAGCAGCCATCCCAGGTTGCTTGCCAGCACCGTCTGCGCGCCGGTGAAGATCGACTTCGCAAGGTCGTTGAACAGGGCGCCGAAGACGATGAAACCCAGGATCAGGACGGCCGAGGCCACGAAGACCGACCGGTTCACCCTCGGGAAGATCCAAAGCGAGTCCTGCTTGATCCTGCTGTCCATCCGCCGTCCTCCGTGGCAACCGGGGGGTGTCCCCATCGGTCCTTGACCGGGGGGCCGCCAGGAGGTTCACCGGAATCGTGAATTACTGTCCGGCGTCGTGTTTCAGCTCGGCCAGCAGGGCCCGTGCCCGCGCTTCGGCGCGCCGCACGCGCACCGCGGTCAGGTAGGCCTCTTCCATGGTGGTCGAAGATGCGCCGATCGCTTCGGCCACGCGGTCGATCGCGGTCTCGTCGCCGGTCGTCTCGGCCACGTGCAGGGCCTCCTGCGCCAGCTTGTCGGCCAGGTCTTCCAACAGGCTCATGGTGTCTCCTTCACTTGGCCCGACGCTTGGCGCGCAGGGTCGGGTCGGCGGCGCGCGGGTCCTCGGGCCAGGGGTGCTTGGGATAGCGCGCGCGCATGTCCTTGCGAACATCCTCATAGCTGCCGTCCCAGAAGCCCGGCAAGTCGTCCGTCACCTGCACCGGCCGGCCCGCGGGCGATAGCAGCGTCAGCTTCAGCGGCTGGCCCGCCACGGTGGGATGGGTGGTCATGCCGAACAGCTCCTGCACCCGCACCGCGACCTCGGGCGCGTCGCCGCCGTAATCCACGGCCAGCTTGCGGCCCAGCGGCGTGACGATATGGCCCGGCGCCTCGGCGTCCAGGCGTTGCTGCGCGTCCCAGTCCAGCCGCGCGCGCAGGGCGGGCAGAAGGTCGAACCGCTTCCACTCCTCGGCGCTGCGCACCCCTTGCAGGTAGGGCAGCAGCCATTCTTCGGCGCTTTCCAGCAGCGCGTCCTCGCCCGTGTCGAACAATGCCAGCAGCCGCACCCGCGCCAGGAACCGCCGCGCGGCGGGCGAGGGGGCCAGCCCCAGCTGGCGCACCCCGTCCAGCATCGCCCGGGCCACCGCGTCGGGCGGCGCATCGGGCCAGGTCCGGTCGTCCAGCGCGATGGCGCCCAGCCGCTCCTGCCGGCGCGCCACCACGCGCCCCTCGCGACGGGACCATTCGCAGATATCGACCCACCGGATGCGGTCGCCCAGCACCCCGCGCAGCTCGGCCTCGCTGATCGCGATCGCCTGGCGCACCATCGCCTCGCGCGGGTGGCCGTCCGTGTCGGTGACCACCAGCAGGCGCGAAGCGGCCAGCGGGTCGCCCTCGGCCATCTTCACCCCCTTGCCGCCCGACAACAGCCAGCGTGGCGCGTCGCCCGGGCGGCGCAGCCCCACGCGGTCGGGATAGGCCAGCGCGGCCCGCTGCGCGACGCCCAGATCGGCCCGGGGCCCCGCCAGCCGCCGCAACCGCTTGGCCTCGTCCCGGATCCGCGCCACCGGCCCGCGCGCGACCCCGAAGGCGCCGGGGTCGGCCAGCGCCCGCGGCCGCAAGGACAGGTCCACCCCGCGATCCCGCAGGATGTCGCGTTCGGACAAGAGCGCGGCCAGCTCCGCCGCCTCGGGCCCCGCCAATTGCAGCATATGTGCAAGCCGCGGATGCAGCGGCATGGCGGCCAGCGCGCGGCCGTGGTCGGTGATTTGCCCGTCCGCCAGCGCACCCAGGTCGGCCAGCAGCGCCCGCGCCTCGGCCATGGCGCCCTCGGGCGGCGGGGTGAGGAAGGGCAGTTCGCCCGCCTCCCGCGCGCCCCACAAGGCCAGCTCCAGCGCCAGGGGCGCCAGGTCCGCGGTCTCGATCTCGGGCGGGGCGAAGGCGGGCAGGGCGCCGTCCTCGCCCCGGGTCCACAGCCGGTAGGCCACGCCCGGCGCCACGCGGCCCGCGCGGCCGGCCCGCTGGGTCGCCTCGGCGCGGCTCACCCGCTCGGTCACCAGCCGCGACATGCCCGAGCCCGGATCGAACCGTGCGCGCCGGGCCAGCCCACCGTCCACCACCACGCGGATATCCTCGATGGTCAGCGACGTCTCGGCGATGGCGGTGGCCAGCACGACCTTGCGCCCCGGCGACGGCGCGATGGCCGCGCGCTGCTCGGCGAAGGGCAGGGCGCCGTACAGGGGGCGCAGCGCCACGCCCGGCAGGTCCAGCTGCGCCATGACGCGCCGGATCTCGCCCTCGCCCGGCAGAAAACACAGCACGCCGCCCTCGCTCTCGTCGACGGCCCGCGCGATCAGTGCCGCCATCGCGGTCTCGAAGCGCTGCTCCTTCGGACGCGGCCGGTCCAGCCAGACGGTGTCGACCGGGTACGCGCGCCCCGCGCTGGTCACCACCGGCGCGTCCAGCAACGCGGCCACCGGCCCCGCATCCAGCGTCGCCGACATCACCACGATGGCCAGGTCGTCGCGCAGCGCCTGCGCCACCTCCCAAGTCAGGGCCAGCCCCAGGTCGGCGTTCAGGGATCGCTCGTGGAATTCGTCGAAGATCACGCACCCGACGCCGTCGAGGCCCGGATCATTCTGCAACCGGCGGGTCAGGATGCCCTCGGTCACCACCTCGATGCGCGTCGCGTCCGAAACCCTCGCCTCGCCCCGGATACGGAAGCCTACGGTCTGGCCCACCGGCTCGCCCAGGGTCTCGGCCATCCGCTCCGCCGCCGCGCGGGCGGCCAGCCGTCGCGGCTCGAGCATGACGATGCGCCCCGCGACCCGGTCCAGCAACGCCAGCGGCACCCGGGTGGTCTTGCCCGCGCCGGGCGGGGCCTGAAGCACGACCCGGCCCCGCGCGTCCAGCGCGGCCCGCACCTCGTCCAGCACCTCGTCGATGGGCAGTTCCATGGCTCCCCATAGCGCGGCCCGGCCCCCCCGCGCCACGCCCCCGGCTTCATCTTTCCAAAAATACCTGTATCGCGACGCCGACGGCCCGCGCCCCCGTCTGGACATCGCGACCCCCTTCGGTCCAGATCGCGGCCATGGATCTCGACAGGCTCATCACCGGCATCAGGGACGGCGACCGCCGCGCGCTCGCCCGCGCGATCACGCTGGTGGAAAGCGGCCGCGCCGACCACCGTGCGCAGGCCACGCAGCTTCTGGACGCCGTGACCGACCCCGAGAGGCAGGCCATCCGCATCGGGCTGTCGGGCACGCCCGGGGTGGGCAAGTCCACCTTCACCGAGGCGTTCGGCCTCATGCTCACGGGGCAGGGGCTGCGGGTCGCGGTGCTGGCCGTCGATCCCAGCTCGGCCCGCTCGGGCGGTTCGATCCTGGGCGACAAGACCCGGATGGAGCAGCTCAGCCGCGACCCCAACGCCTTCATCCGCCCCAGCCCCAGCCAGACCGAGCTGGGCGGCGTCGCCCGCCGCACGCGCGAGGTCATCGCGCTGGCCGAGGCTGCGGGCTTCGACGTGGTCATCGTGGAAACCGTGGGCGTGGGGCAGTCCGAAACTCTGGTCGCGCAGATGACCGACATCTTCACGCTGCTGTTGGCGCCCGGCGGCGGGGACGAGCTGCAGGGCGTGAAGCGCGGGATCATGGAGATCGCGGACCTGATCCTGGTCAACAAGGCCGATGGCGAGATGAAGGCCCAGGCCGGCCGCACCTGCGCCGATTACGCGGGCGCGCTGCGGCTTTTCCGCAAGCGCCCCGGCGACCCCGAGGATTTTCCCAAGGCGCTGACCGTGTCGGCGGTCACCGGCGACGGGATCGCCACCGCCTGGGACGAGATGCGCACGCTCGTCGCGCATCGCCGCGCCAGCGGGCAGTTCGACAAGACCCGCGCGCGGCAGAACCGCCACTGGTTCGACGACGCGGTGCGCCACGGCATCCTGCGCCACCTGGGGTCCGACCCCGAGACGCGCGCGCGCATGGAAGAGCTGGGCGCGGCGGTGGCGGCGGGCGACGCGGCGCCCTCGGCGGCGGCGGACCGGATGCTGTCGCTGCTCTTTGGTGGCGACCGGCCCGACTGACGCGGCGCCGCGCGGAGCGTATTGCCCTTTGCCGCTTGACGCGCGCGGCGCGATTGCTTATCCGCGCCTGACTTCACAGATTCCGTCCGCCGGCCGGCCCCTCGTGGCCCGGCTCGGACACGACCAGACGAGGATAAGATCATGTCGCGCGTGTGCGAACTGACCGGCAAAGGTCCCATGGTTGGCAACAATGTCAGCCACGCCAACAACAAGACGAAGCGCCGCTTCCTGCCCAACCTGAACGACGTGTCGCTCATGTCCGAAACGCTGGGCCGCACCTTCAAGCTGCGCATCTCGGCCTCGGCGCTGCGCACCGTGGATCACCGCGGCGGGCTCGACGGCTTCATGGCCAAGGCGAAGGAAACGGACCTGTCGCCCAACGCCCTGAAGATCAAGAAAGAGATCGCGAAGGCCCAGGCCACCGCCTGATCGCCCGCGTCCCGATCTGCAGGAAGGCCCCGTCGCTTGCGGCGGGGTCTTTTCGCGTGTTCCGGTATTCTCAGTCCATCCCGACGGCGGGTGACCGGCGCTCCAGCATCATCACGTCGCACCAATGCCCCGCGCGGGGTCCGTAGCTCATCCGCCCCAACCGTCGGCGCAGTCCCAGACGGACGAAGCCCGCGCGTTCCAGCGCGGCGATGGACGCGGCGTTCTCGGGGAAACACTGCGCCACGAGGGTCCAGAACCCCGCCGCCTCGCTCGCCCCCACGGTGTCCGCGATCAGGCGTGCGCCAAGGCCCGCGCCGCGAAAGCCCGCCTCCACGTAGACCGAGATTTCGCCCACGCCGGCATAGACCGCGCGCGGCGAAGTCCGGGACACGCCCGCCCAGCCGCGCGCCTCGTCGCCCATCAGGCCCATAAGGGCCAGGCCTGCGGGCGGGTCGAAGGCGGCGAAACTCCGGGCGTCATGGGGGGTGTCGCGGAAGCTGGCCAGCCCGGTGGACAGGCCGCTTCGGTCGATCCGCGCGATCGCGTCGATGTCGGAGCGCTGCGCGGAGCGCGTTGTGATCGTGTTGGGCATGACGCGCGGCCTAGCACGAGGCCGCGACCACGCGCCATACCAGGCGGGACAAAGGGACATCAAAGCCCCGCCTGTCTCTCGGCCGCTAGAAGCTGAACTGGATCGAGGTCTGGATCCGGTCAACGTCGTAGCTGCCCCCGCCGAAGGTGTCGCGGGTGCCGTGGAAATACTCCACGCCCAGCGTGGTGCTTTCGGCGACCTGGTACTGCGCGTTCAGGTGAATTGACTCTAGGTTCTCGGTGTCGCCCGCGGCGCCGCTGTCGATGTCGCGCCAGCCATAGATGCCGCGAAAGGTCCAGTTCTCGCCGACCTCCTGCGCCAGACCGATATAGGCTGCCTGGGTGTCGATGGCGTCACCCGCGCCGTCCACGGAATCGCCCAGGAACACCAGATAGGGCGCCAGCGCCGAGCCGGTGGTGTAGGACGCGTCCAGCGTGGCGCCTTCCCACAGCTGTGCGGTGGTCGACAGGTTCACGCCCCACATGTCCTCGTCGCCGCCGAGCCCGTCATTGACGGTGCCGCCGATGGCCGACATGCGCAGAAGCAGCGGGTCGGTGTCGTAGGCCAGCGCCGCGATCAGCACGGGGTCGTCGCTGTCGCCGTTATTTTCCTCCAGCGCGACCTGGCCCACGATGTTGTTGCCGAATTCGTGGGTGTACTGGATCATCTCCTGCCGGGCGAAGGGGATGCCCGCGACGCCCTGGAAGTCCAGCGTGATCGGGTAGGACGACAGCGGCATGAAGGTCGTCCAGTATTTGCCGATCCGCCAGCCGTTCAGCGTGATGTTGGCGTGGCGCAGCCGGGGCTCGGCCCCGCCGGTGCTGAACGCGTTCGCGGCGCCGTAGAAGTCGATCTCGACCTGGGTGCCCAGCTCGCCGAAGGACGTGGGCGTCGTGCTGCGGAAGCCCAGGCGCGTCTGGTTCACGGTGGCGTTGAAGAAATCGCCGCTCTGCGTGCCGTCGAGCCCCACCAGCCCGAAGGTGGTGTTGCCCAGCTCGGCCCCGAAATCATAGATGAAATCGGCCTTGATGTAGCCATAGACGTCGACGGTGGTGTTCGAGCTGCCGAAACTCAGCGGCTCGTCCCGGTTTTCCAGCTCGGCCACGCGGTTTTCCAGTGCGGCGATACGCTGGGCGTCGCTCTGTGCAAGGGCGGGCAGGGTGCCTCCCATGATCAGCGCAGGGGCGATCAGCAACGGGGAGAGATTTTTCATGGACTGTCCTTCCTGTCGGTCCTCGTTGGGACAACCGGATCGGCCTTGATCCACACGTCCCCGAGGCTGCGACAGGCCATTCGCCGGCGCGGGTGTTCAGCGCGCGGCGTTCAGCAGTTCATCAACCCATGCGGGAACGACTTCGGTGGCTTTTCCGTATTGTCCTGTGTCGAAAACCCCGCCCGACGGGGCGAGGTTCAGCTCATGCGTCGGAATGTCGCGGGAACGTGCGGCATCGACGAAACCGGCAGCGGGATAGACGGTGCCCGACGTGCCGATCGCGACGAACAGGTCGGCCTGCGAAAGCGCGTCCTCGATCCGGTCAAGACCGTGGGGCATCTCGCCGAACCAGACCACGTCGGGCCGGGTCGCCTGCTTGCCGCATTCGGCGCAATGATCCAGCATGTCCATGACCTTGGGCGCGTCCCAGGTCGCCCCGCAGGCGTTGCACCGTGCGCGGTCCAGCCGGCCGTGCATGTGCAGCACATCCGCCGCGCCCGCCCGGTCCAGCAAGCTGTCCACGTTCTGCGTCACGAGCAACGTGTCCGGCCGCTCGGCCTTCAGCCGCGCCAGCGCGTGATGCGCCGCGTTGGGCTCGGCCCCCGCCGCGTTGGCGCGCCGCGCGTTGTAGAAGGCGTGGACCCTGGCGGGATCCCGCGCGAACCCCTCGGGTGTCGCGACGTCATTCAGGTCGTACTGCGTCCAGACACCCCCCTCGTCGCGGAAGGTGCCAAGGCCGCTTTCGGCGGACAGTCCCGCGCCGCTCAGAACCACGATCTTTTCCATGGCCGCTCCTCCGCTAGTCTCCTCTGCATGCGTGGTAGCGAAAGGACGATCCGGATGAAAACAGCTTCGATCCCGAGCGGAACAGCCCCGGGGGCTCACCGATGACCAGGATCCTGATTGTCTGTCTCGGCAATATCTGCCGCTCGCCCACGGCCGAGGCGGTGCTGCGCGCCAAGCTCGACGCCGCGGGCATCAGCGGTGTGGTGGACAGCGCGGGCACCGGCGACTGGCACGTGGGCGACCCGCCGCACCCGCCGATGATCCGCGCGGCGGCGAGGGCGGGCTATGACCTGTCGCCGCTGCGCGCGCGGCAGTTCACGCCGGCCGATTTCGACGAATTCGACCTGATCCTGGCGGCCGACCCCAACAACCTGCGCGATATCGAGGCGCAGCGCCCGGCGGGCCATGAGACGCCCGTGCGCCTGCTGGCCCCTTTCGCGGAAACGGGCACCGAAGAGGTGCCCGATCCCTATTATACCAAGGATTTCGACGGCGCGCTCAGGCTGATCGAGCGGGCCTGCGACGGCGTCGTCGATCAGCTGCAGTAGGTCTCGGCGCTTGCGCCGAAGGACTTGTAGCGCTTCCAGAACGTCTCGTGCCGCGGGTTGTCCGACTGCCGGACCACCTGCGCCTGGTGCGGATCCTTGAAGAACCGCGCGGCCATGCGCTGGTCGCGGCGGTCGAGCGTGACGTTGGCCACCTGCTGGATGCAGCCGCACAGGGCGCGGTTCGCGGCCTGCCGGTCCGATTGCAGGCAGGCCCGTTCGATGGGGCCGGCCTGCGCCATGCCGCCGGCGAATGCGGCTGCCGCCGCGAGGAATACGATTTTCTTCATGATCTCTGCCCTAGTTACGCGGTCGCCCTGGTTGGTCCCGGGTCGTCCGACTTTTTGCCATGTGGATAACCTAGCAGAAAACCGCGCGGGCCTGAATGGAATTCTTGCGGCTCAGCGCCGGATTTCGAAGCCCGTTGCACCGGTGTCATCCACGTCCTCGGTCTCGACCGACGAGACGGATCCGAAGGTGGGGCCGCGCCCCAATTCGGTCAGCAGCGACTCGATCTCGCGGTCTGGGCCTTCCACATGGGCCTCGACCGTGCCGTCGTCGCGGTTTCGCACCCAGCCGCGCAGGTCGCGCGACCGCGCCGCGTCACGGGTGAAGGCGCGGAACCCCACGCCCTGGACCCGTCCGCTGATGATCGTCCGTACCGCCATGGGCCACAGCATGGCGAATGGCGCGCCGGGCATCAAGCCGTGTGCGGATCCGACGCTGGCCGCGCGGTCGGGCGGCCTTATGTGATGGGTTACGCAACCCCGGACCATGCATCATGCAGACAGACGACATGACCCGCCTCATGGCCTTCGCGCGCCACGTGGGGCGGCCCGACACGGATCCCCGCGATACCGCGATGCGCCGTGGCTGGCTGACCCGCGACGGCGCGCTGACCGAGGACGGTCGCGCCACGCTGAAAAGCCTGGCCGAGCAGGACCACACCCGCACGGTGTTCCGCGGCAATTTCTGAGGCGCGCGGGCCTACTCGGCCCACAGGCGCAACAGGTTCGACCGTGTGCGCGCCAGCCGGGACAGCTGTTCGCGGTCGCCCGCACCCGCCTCTTCGGCGGCGATGGCCGTGTCGAGGTCGAACAGGATGTCGCGGTGCTGGGGCGAGCGAATCCAGCTCGTGACCCAGCCGACGATGGCCATCCGTTCGCCCGTCGTGACCGGCTGCACCTCGTGCAGGGTGTCCGACGGATAGAGCACCAGTTCCCCGGCGTTCAGCCGGAACCCGCGCGATTCCACGCGGTCCTGGATCACCAGCGCGCCGCCCTCGTAGTCCTCGGGCGGGGTCAGGGCCAGCGTGAAGGACAGGTCCGTCCGCGCCCCCTGCATCAGCGCGTCGTCCACGTGGGCGCCGTAGGCCTGCCCCGGCCCGTAGCGCGAGATCAGAATGCGCGCGAAGGCCTTGGGCCGCGCGGCGGCGGCGAAGACCGGGTGGCGCAGCAGCGCCGCCTCGACCTGCGCCACGACCGCGTCGCGCGCCGGGCCGGGGCCCGCCTGGGCATTGCGCTTGACCTGTCGCGCCAAGCGGCCCGCGCTCGCCGCCCCGTCCTCGAAGGGCAGGGCGGCGGCGGCCTCGCGCAGCGCGGCAAGGCCGTGGCGGTCGAAGATATCTTCGATCAGGATCATCAGGCGGCCGGGATTGCGAAATCGATCCGTGCCGCCGCGCCGTAGAGGACGTCGGCGCTGCCCTCGACCGTGCCCTCGGGCAGGATGGCCGGGAACACGTCCGCGGTGGGGGCCAGCGCCGCCACGACCTTGTCGCGAGTCTCGCCCGGCTCCAGCCGTTCGGCCATGCGGTTCGCCACCTGGATGAAGCCCCAGGCGTCCTGGTACTCGTGCAGGTTCGAGATCGACCCGTCAGCGGCGATGCCGATATCGTATTCGTCGGCGGCCACGCGGGTCAGCGCGGCGATGGCGCGCACGCGGTCGGCCTGGGTGGCGTCGGCGGCGTCGCGCGCGGCCTCGATCTTGGCGTGCACCGCGTCGCGGGCGGCATCGACGTCACCACCGTCCTGCACGGCGGCGGTCAGCGCCTGCAATTCCGCGGCGAAGCCCTCGGCGCCCGCGGCCTCGAGCTGCGGGTCCAGGTCGGAATAGATCTCGTCCTCGGGGTGCTTCATGTGGGTCATGGCGATCTCGGTCTCGCCCTCGGCCCGGACGGCGGCGCCCGCGGTCAGGTGCCCCTCGATCAGCCCCAGGGCCAGCAGCAGCTGCGCCGCGTCGCTGGGTCCGGGCATGGCGCCGCGCTCGCCGCCTTCGCCACCCTCGCCGCCTTCGCCGCTGCCCTGGGCAAAGCCCGGCCGCGCGGCCAGCATCGCCACGCCGCCAAGCCCCGCGCCCGCCAGAAGGCTGCGCCGTCCAATCACCATGCGAACCCCGCCGCGTTCCCCGTCACTCATGTCGCTCTCCGATTCCTGACAAATTTAGTCGGTAAATCGCTGCTACGCCCGCCGCGCCGGGGAGTCAAAGTAATTTTGTCAGGTATTCGGACGGGCGGGATGGCTTTGCCTGCGGAGGACGCTTCGCTCCGAGGGAAAACGACATGCGGCCATGGGCTGCGCTGGCCCCTGAGCCGGGCGGTCGGCGGGCCGGTGGCGACGATCCACCCTGCCGCGCGGGCGCTTCATGCTTACCAAGCACATGGCCCGGACCCGCTGCGCGCTTGGCGCGTAACATCGCCGGCCCAGGGCGCCGGTCCGATGTTCGCACGGCGCCTGTTGTGGGGGGCGGGGGGGGCTTCGTGGACAGAGGCCGCTTGGATCTAAATCAGCGGAAGCCAATTCCGTATGGCTTCAATCAGTGCTGAGACCTTCTCGGGTTCGAGCACGGCATAGCCTACGCTGCCCGGCACACCCGCCTTGATACTCACGTCGATGGCAAGATCCGCCTTTCGTCCGGCATATTGCAAACAGGCCCTCAGCACATCGGTCAGACCTGAAAGTACCGCTTCGACACGGGATCGTTCAGGTTTCGCCTTCTCGAGTTCTTCACCAAGGACCTGCAAGGGCGCCCAGATCATCTCGTATTTCTTGTCTATCTGCGGAGCGTCATCCAGTGGCTCAGGAGGAAGATTGCCGCCGATCCCGAGCCTGTCGATCGAGGCGTGCCGGAGTTCTTCTTCGAGCGCCTCTTTCTTCTGGCGGACATCAAACCGCGCCTCGATCCCCGCGATCTTCCCCGCGATCCGTTCGGCCACCTGCTGCCACGTCTCGCCCTCGGCCTTGTGCCACGCCTCGTCCGGGATCAGCGCGATCTGCGTCTGCAACTCCCAGTCCAGCGGCGCGCCCTTCAGGAACCCGTCATGCCACCGCGCCCAGAAGGACCAGACCGGGTTCGCCTCGGCCGCGCGATCAATCAGGTCCGGCGCGATCCCGTCGAAGCGCAGATCCCGCGGCCAGAGTGGTCGCGCCAGAACGGAAATTGCATCCGAAGCGTACAAGCTGTCATCGGAAACGGCTGAGCGGGCGGCGGAGACGCCGGAGCGGCCGGAGTGGGCGGCAGAGTCGGCGGAGCGTGCGGCGAAGCGGGCGGCGTCGGTGGAGCGGGCGGCGAAGTAGGCGAAGTTGGGTCCGTAGCGGACGGCGTCGGTGGCGGAAAAGGCGGCGGATCGGGCGGCGGAGAAGGCGAAGTCAGCGGAGTCGGTGGCGGAGAAGGCGGCGGATCGGGCGGCTGAGTATGCAGCCTCTCTGATCTCGGCGGTCGGTCCCACCGCTGCGACACCCGAGATCAGCATTGCCCGAAAACCCAGCAAGACAAGCCCGACATCGGTCGGCCCGTCTCCCGCGAGAAGCGCGGGTGCCGACCGCAACGCGCTCCGCGCGGCCATCGCAACCACCACCTCGCGCGGCTGCCCCTGCAACCACGCATCGTAGGCGTCCCAGTCTTCGAACTCCGGCATCCACCACCCTCCGCGCACCCGCACCGTGCCGCAGCCGCGGGCCATGGACAACCGCCCGAAATCGCCCCATATCCTCAGCCCATGACCGAGCTCAAATATATCCGCAATTTCTCCATCGTGGCCCATATCGACCACGGCAAGTCGACGCTCGCCGACCGGCTGATCCAGCTGACCGGCACCGTGGCCGAGCGCGACATGAAGGACCAGCTGCTCGACGCCATGGATATCGAGCGTGAGCGCGGCATCACCATCAAGGCCAACACCGTGCGGATCGAGTATCCCGCCAAGGACGGCCACACCTACGTCCTGAACCTCATCGACACGCCCGGCCACGTGGACTTCGCCTACGAGGTCTCGCGCTCGATGAAGGCGGTCGAGGGCTCGCTGCTGGTCGTCGACGCCTCGCAAGGGGTCGAGGCGCAGACGCTCGCCAATGTCTATACCGCCATCGAGGCCGACCACGAGATCGTGCCGGTCCTCAACAAGGTCGACCTGCCCGCCGCCGAGCCCGACCGCGTGCGCGAGCAGATCGAGGACGTGATCGGGATCGAGGCCCATGACGCGGTCGAGATCTCGGCCAAGACCGGCGTCGGCATTCCCGATGTCCTGGAAGCCATCGTCACCCGCCTGCCGCCGCCCCACGGGGGCGACCGCGACAAGCCGCTCAAGGCCATGCTGGTGGACAGCAAGTACGACCAGTACCTGGGCGTCATCTGTATCGTCCGCATCATCGACGGCGTCCTGAAGAAGGGCGACCGCATCCGAATGATGAAGACCGGCGGCACCTACGACGTGGACGACGTGGGCATCTACCGCCCCGCCATGACCGCCGTGAAGGAGCTGGGCCCGGGCGAGATCGGCTATCTCAACGCCTCGATCAAGCAGGTCAGCGACACCCGCGTCGGCGACACCATCACGACCGAGAAGCACCCCACGCCCGAGGCGCTGCCGGGCTTCAAGCCGTCGGTCCCGGTGGTCTTCTGCGGGCTCTTCCCCGTGGACACCAACGATTTCGACGACATGCGCGACGCGATCGAGAAGCTCGCGCTCAACGACGCCTCCTTCACCTACGAGATGGAGACCTCGGCCGCGCTGGGCTTCGGCTTCCGCTGCGGCTTCCTGGGGCTTCTCCACCTCGAGGTGATCCGCGACCGGCTCGAGCGCGAATACGATATCGACCTCATCACCACCGCGCCGTCGGTGATCTACAACATCTACACCCGAGACGGTGAGATGACCGAGCTGCACAACCCCGCCGACTTCCCCGATCCCGGCACCATCGATCGGGTGGAAGAGCCGCGCATCAAGGCCACCGTCCTGGTCCCGGACGAGTACCTGGGCGACGTGCTGAAGCTCTGCCAGGACCGGCGCGGCATCCAGCTGGACCTGACCTACGCGGGCACCCGCGCCATGGTGGTCTATGACCTGCCCCTGAACGAGGTGGTGTTCGATTTCTACGATCGCCTGAAATCGGTAACGAAAGGGTACGCCAGCTTCGATTACCAGATGATCGGCTACCGCGCCGACAAGCTGGTGAAGATGCAGATCCTGGTGAACGACGAGCCGGTGGACGCCCTGTCGATGATGGTCCACCAGGAACGGGCCGAGGGCCGCGGCCGCGCCATGTGCGAGAAGCTGAAAGAGCTCATCCCCCGCCACATGTTCAAGATCCCGATCCAGGCGGCCATCGGCGGCCGCGTCATCGCGCGCGAGACCCTGTCGGCCATGCGCAAGGACGTGACCGCCAAGTGCTATGGCGGCGACGCGACCCGGAAGAAGAAGCTGCTGGAGAAGCAGAAGGCCGGCAAGAAGAAGATGCGCCAGTTCGGGAAGGTCGAGATCCCGCAGGAAGCGTTTATCAACGCCTTGAAAATGGACGGCTGAAGCCGGCCATTTTCACGGCGCGTGCGCGAAAGAGTCTTGCGCAGCAAGGCGCGCAGCGGCACCCGGTTGCAGTTCGGGCGAGGACGCCTCCGAAACTGCCAGCCGCGCGTCCCTCAGAACACCCAATCACTCCATCCCAACCCATCCGCCCGGCGGGCACCGCCGGGCAGCGCCCGACCCGCCCCCCAGGGCGGGCGCTTCACGCCCACCCTCGGGCCGGGCGCTGCCCTATCTGCATCTCTTGCCAAGGATAACCAAAGAAGATTCACGTCTGTTCTTGATGAAAAAGGAAAGACGTGCGAGTCTTCGGCAAATACAGTGAGGCAGCGGCATGAACGATCGGTTTGTTTTGGCACCCCAGCCAACTCTTAAAAGGGTCGCGGATCTTGACGGTCCTGACTTTTACCCAACTCCCGAGTGGGCAACACTGGCTCTCCTTGAGAATGAAACTTTTGGATCCGATATCTGGGAAAGCGCGTGTGGCGATGGCGCAATGTCTCGGGTCATCCAAGAGTTTTATCCCGGTTGCGAAAGCTCAGATTTATACGACCGTGGTTTTGGTGAACCGGGAGTCGACTACATCACGGCTCATCGCAAACATGACCACATCGTCACAAATCCGCCATTTCATAGCGCAGAACCGTTCGTAGCGGCGGGCTTGCGAAATGCAAAAAAGAAGTTTGCGCTCCTGCTTAGACTGGCCTTCTTGGAAGGCGCTGGCCGACAAAAAACGATTTTTGATGGAGCTGCGCCAAGTAGAGTTTGGATCTTCAGCGAGAGGATCACATTCTATCCGCGCGGTGCGCAAAAAAAAGGCTCAGGCACCACAGCTTATGCTTGGTTCGTTTGGGACAGAAGCCACTCAGGCCCAACCGAGCTCAAATGGCTTCCAGTGGGGGTCAAGAAGCGTAGACCTGATATTTATGAAGCACCTAGGTGAGCACGACCTTCATCGGTGATGGTCCAACTTTCTTCTCCACCGTCATATTCTGCGAGACCACGCGCTTCTAGGCCGGTTCCGCTTTTTCGGTGGCTTACAAGGTTTCGAACCTTTTGAGAAAAATATGTATCGCCGCGCCCGTCAGCCAGCTCAGCGTCCTTGCCCGTCGGCTTCATCTTTTCGGTCAGCACGTCGATCAGCTCTGTCGTGGTCAACCTACCGTTCGGCGAGTTATCTAGTTCTGCGAGAGCGGCCGCTCGTATTTCAGCTTCTCTTATCGGCATCCAAAATCTCCATGTTGTCGGTGACTAAGATATAAGCGTAATTAAGAGCAATCCACTAGAAGCAAAATGAAACTCTTGGTCTTGCTTGACAGCAGTTCACGCATTTTGTTCGGGATTCCTTTTTAGCGAATGTGTGGGGTAGGGGGCGATGCTAGTTTTCCCGCCCCACCGCATACACCCCGACAGCCACAACCGCATACGCCCCATTCACCGTCAGCACGAAGCTCCACGGCGCGCCCGCGCCCCAGATGAGCTTCGCCGACAGCGACGCCAGCGCCTCCAGCACCACGAATCCGGTGATCCACGCCGCCGCGCCGCTCAGCCGTGCGAAGATGGGGATCAGCGCCAGGGCGAAGACCACCGACCAGAACGCGCGCCCTGCCGACAGGATCAGCGGCATCAGCGCGGCCTCGGCGTTCAGCGCCACGATGGCCAGCGCGTTGGCGATGCAGCCCAGCACCCCGGAAAGGGCGGCGATCAGGATGTTGCGGGGGGTGAACATGGGCGGGCCTCCGGTTGCGTCGGGCGCTCAACGGCCGGGCCGCGGCAGGGGTCCCGCGGCGGATCGCCCCGCCCGGTCGGCCCCCGTCACTTCGGGCGGCGCGAGCGATAGTCGTAGAACATCCGCAGCACCGCGTTCAGCCGCGTCTGCCAGCCCGGCCCCATGTCGCGGAACCAGCGGGCCACGTCGCTGTCCAGGCGGATGGTGACGCGGGTCTTGCCGGGGCGGTTGTCGGTGGCGATCTCGACCCAGCCCGGCGGCTCGGCGGGCAGGCGCTTGGGCTCGATGATCTCCTCGCGGATATCCTTCAGGTCGGCCATCAGCGCCTCGAAGGTCGACGTGGGATCGTAGTTCTTCATGGGCGGGCCTCCGGTTGCGGACAGCCTGCCGCGCCGTGCTTGCCACCGGGTGAGCGCTGCGTGCGCAGGCCGGGGTGGTCCGACGCCCGGTGTACGCGCGGTGCCGTCCGGTGCACGCCATGTGCCCCCTGGCCGACACGGGGCCGACGGGGCAGGCCCCGCGGCGCACGGCCGGTGCACGCGGGCTGCACGGGCCGGGGACGCGCGGTGCACGCCGGTCCGACGGATCAGGCGTCGAGGAAGGCCCGCACGCTCGCCTCGACCTCGCGCGGCTTCTCCGCGTGCAGCCAGTGCCCGGTCCCGGGGATCTTGGCGAACCGCGCCTTGGGGAAAAACGCCCTGATATCAGCGCGATGGGCGTCCTGAACATAGTCGCTGTCGCCGCCCGACAGGAACAGCACCGGCCGCTCGAACCTGCCCTGAAGGTCGTCGGGCCAGCCCACGATCTTCGGCATCTCGGCCTCCAGCACGTCCAGGTTCAGCCGCCATTTTTTCTCAGCGATATCAATTGATTGCAGCAGGAACGCGCGGATCCCGTCCTCGGGCACCAGCGCCCGGAACCGCTGATCCGCGTCTCGCCGGCTCTCGACTCCGCTCAAATCCAGCGCCCGCATCGCGTCGATATACTGCTGCTGGCTATGCGCGTACCCCACCGGCGCGATGTCCGCCACGACCAGCCGCCGCACCTTCTCGGGGTGCCGCAGCGCCAGCGCCATCGCCGCCTTGCCGCCCATGGAGTGACCCAGCACATCCCATTGATCTTCAATGGTTTCCGCCAGGTCGTCGGCCAGCGCGGGGTAGGAATGATCCGCGTCCCAGCCCGACCCGCCGTGGTTGCGCATGTCCACCGCGGTGACCTGTCCCCGGTCCGAAAGCCGCTTGGCGATCACGCCCCAGTTCCGCGCCGAGCCGTAAAGCCCGTGCGCGATCAGCAGCGGCGTGCCGCCCGCGCCTTCCGTCCGGGTCTCGAGCTTCACAGGTCGGGATAGATCGGGAAGCGCTGGCACAGCGCCTCGACTTCGTCCTTCACCGCCGCCTCGACCGCGCCATTGCCGTCCTCGCCATTGGCGGCCAGCCCGTCCACGACCCGCACGATCCAGTCGGCGATCTGGCGGAATTCCGGCTCGCCGAAGCCGCGGGTGGTCCCGGCGGGCGAGCCCAGGCGAATGCCGCTGGTGATGGTCGGCTTCTCGTCGTCGAAGGGGATGCCGTTCTTGTTGCAGGTGATATGCGCGCGGCCGAGCGCCTTTTCGGTGGCGTTGCCCTTCACGCCCTTGGGGCGCAGGTCGACCAGCATGACATGCGTGTCGGTGCCGCCGGTCACGATGTCCAGGCCGCCCTTGATCAACTGGTCGGCCATGGCCTGCGCGTTCCGGATCACCTGGCCCTGGTAGGTCTTGAACCCGGGTTGGAGCGCTTCGCCGAAGGCGGCGGCCTTGCCGGCGATCACGTGCATCAGCGGACCGCCCTGGATCCCGGGGAAGATGGCCGAGTTGAACTTCTTCGCCAGCGCCTCGTCATCGGTCAGGATCATGCCGCCGCGCGGGCCGCGCAGGGTCTTGTGGGTGGTGGTGGTCGCGACATGCGCGTGGGGGAAGGGCGAGGGATAGTCGCCCGAGGCCACCAGTCCCGCGAAATGCGCCATGTCCACCAGCAGGTAGGCGCCCACGCTGTCGGCGATCTCCCGCATCCGGGCGAAGTCGATGATCCGCGGAATGGCCGAGCCGCCGGCGATGATCATCTTGGGCTGGTGCTCGGTCGCTAGTTGCTGGACCTGGTCGTAGTCCAGCGTCAGGTCCTCGCGGCGTACGCCGTATTGCACGGCGTTGAACCACTTGCCCGACTGGTTGGGGCGTGCGCCGTGAGTCAGGTGCCCACCCGCGTCGAGGCTCATCCCCAGGATCGTGTCGCCGGGCTGCAGCAGCGCGGTGAAGACACCCTGGTTGGCCTGGCTGCCCGAGTTGGGCTGGACGTTGGCGAAGCCGCAGCTGAACAGCTTGCAGGCCCGGTCGATCGCCAGGTTCTCGGCGATGTCCACGAATTGGCACCCGCCATAGTAGCGGCGGCCGGGATAGCCTTCGGCGTACTTGTTGGTCAGGACGCTGCCCTGCGCCTCCATCACCGCGCGGCTGACGATATTCTCGGACGCGATCAGCTCGATCTCGTGGCGCTGGCGGCCCAGTTCCTTGTCCATGGCGCGGGCGAGCTCGGGATCGGTCTCGCCGATGGACTTGGTGAAGAAGCCTTCGTCGCGGTGGGGGGCGTTCATGGCGGCAATCCTTTCGGCGCGATTGACGGGGTTGGGCGCGGTTTAGCCCATCGCAGCCCCCCGCAAAAGACCGTTTGCGACGATGGCGCGATCCGTCGCGGCATCGCGCTTGTCAATCGGGGCCGTCCCCGGCAGGTTGCCGCGGGATGCAGCGGCGAAAGGGCCGGCCATGTTCGACAAGATCGCCTTCGTCGCCAGCAGTGTCGCGCAGGCGCAGGACGCGCTGGCGCGGCTGACCGACCGGTATGGCCAGTGCGAGATCCACGAGGCCGACGTGATCGTCGCGTTGGGCGGGGACGGGCACATGCTGCGCACCCTGCACGAGACCGAGAAGCTGTCGGCGCCGACCTATGGCATGAACTGCGGCACCATCGGCTTCCTGATGAACGAGTTCGGCGAGGACGATCTGCCCGCGCGCCTTGCCGCCGCCGAGGTCGAAACGATCAACCCGCTATCCATGCATGCAACCTGTCATGGCGGCACCATGCACGAAGCGCTGGCCATCAACGAGGTCTCGCTGCTCCGGGCGGGACCGCAGGCGGCCAAGCTGCGCATCAGCGTCGACGACAAGGTGCGCATGTCCGAGCTGGTGTGCGACGGCGCCATGGTGGCGACCCCCGCCGGGTCCACCGCGTATAATTACAGCGCGAACGGCCCGATACTGCCCATCGGTGCGGACGTGCTGGCGCTGACCGCGATGGCCGCGTTCCGGCCGCGTCGCTGGCGCGGGGCGCTCTTGCCCAAGAACGCGACCGTGCGCTTCGACGTGCTGGAAGAAGAAAAGCGTCCCGTGATGGCCGATGCCGACGGCCGGTCGGTGCGCGACGTGCTGTCGGTGACGGTCCGGTCCGAGCCCAGCGTGGTCCACACGATCCTGTTCGACCCGGGTCACGGGCTGGAGGAGCGTCTGCTTCAGGAGCAGTTCACCTGAGGTCGAAGCGGACCTCGATCAATCGGACCGAAGCGGTCACCCCCCGAAGGTGATGACCGGCGCGGGCCCCAGCGGGATGGGACCCAGCGACATGCGGCCCGCGTCGAAGACCAGCGGCAGCGACAGCTCGCCGCTGCCCGACAGGCCCGACAGCAGCGTCAGACCCTGCTGCACGGCGCTGCGCTGTGCTTCTGGCACCAGCCCCAGCGCCACGGCGACCCGCAGGGCATCACGCCAGTCGTTCACCGTCAGCAGCAATTCGCCCTCGGGCTGGTTGGCGGCGTTCACGTCGACCGCGCCATCGGCCTCGACCGTCACGTCGCCCCAGTCGAGCGACAGGTCGTGCAGCTCGATCCGCTGCGGCGCGGGCGGGGTTTCCAGTGCGCTGCGGTCAAGCGGCGCGTCGAGCTCGATGGTCGCATCCAGCCGCAGGGCCTCGATCGCCCCCAGGCCGGCCGCGCCCAGCTGCTCCATGAGCGTGTCGGGCAGGACAACGTTCTCGACCGCGAGGCCGATATTCTGGTGGCTGGGGTCGGGCGCACCTTCGGGCAGGCGGGTCGCGAACCGCAGCTGACCGATCCGAAGGGTGCGGCCCGCGCTTTCCACGGCCAGGCCGTCGACCACCAGCGACGAGTGGTCCAGTGGCAGGCGCGGGCTGGGCTGCACCGTCATCGAGGCGCGGGCCTTGTCGTTGGTGATGATCGCGGTGCCCAGCACCGACTCGAGCCCGATCTGCGGCGGCAGTGCGGCAATCACCTGGTTCGGGCGATAGCTGAGCGCCAGCAGCTGGAAGAACGGCGCGACCAGCGTCAGGCCGCCCGGCGTCGTCACCTGGACCTCGTCGAAGGTGGTGTCGAAGCGGTTCGGAAAGCCCCGCGTCGCGCGTGACCGCACGTCGATCTGCCATCCCGCGGCGCGCATGGTGTTCAGTTGTTCGGTGATCGCCCGCTCCGTGGTCCGGGCGCCCCAGAACCAGTAGCCCGACCAGACCAGCGCGGCGGCAAGCACAAGAATGACCAGTTTACCCATGACGACCGCTCCTTGCCTGTTGGCGCGGCGGACCTTTTCACCGCCTGCCGCATCGTGTCTATAGGCGCCATGACGCATGTTCCAGAGTTTCAAAGGGGCGGCATGTGGGTCTTCGGCTATGGCTCGCTTGTCTGGAACCCCGAGTTCCCGGTCGCCGAGCGGGTGGTCGCCTCGCTCCATGGCTACGCGCGCACCTTCTGCATGCGCTCGGTCCACCATCGCGGCACCCACGAGGACCCGGGCCTTGTGCTGGCGCTGGACGCGCAGCCGGCGGCGCGCTGCTCCGGCGTGGCGCTGCGGGTCGAGGACGGGCACGAGGCGGCGACGCTGACCGCCCTGCGCGCGCGCGAATTGATCTCGTCGGCCTACCTGGAACGGATGGTCACGCTGGACCTGACCGACGGCCGGGTGGTCGACGCCGTGGCCTACGTCATCGACGCCGACCACGAACAATACTGCCGGCTGAGCCTCGAGGAGCAGGCCCAGATCATCGCACGTGCCCACGGCGGGCGGGGCCCGAACGACGAGTACCTGATGAACACCGCCGCGCACCTGCGCGAGCTGGGCATCGGCGACGATGATCTGGAGTGGCTGTGCAACAGGGTCGCGGCAATTGGCTAGCCCGCTTCCGCAGCCCCTGACCATGGCCTATGCTGCCGCTGCGAAATAAGGACCGCCAGATGTCGCTGACCGACCGCCCCGGATCCGAGGGCCAGCCGCTTTTCACCCAGCCCGTGCGCCAGATCACCACGATGGTGCTGGTGCTCGTGCTGGTGGCCGTGGGCATCTACGTGGCTTACCCGAACGTCGCGCCGGTTTTCCTGGCCAACCCGCTTCTGAACGGCTTCATCGCCTTCGTCTTCGTGGTGGGGGTATTGGCATGCTTCTGGCAGGAATGGCAGTTGATCCAGTCGGTCAACTGGATCGAGGGCTTCGCCGACGACACGCCCGGCCACGACATGACCCGCGCGCCGCGGCTGCTGGCGCCCCTTGCGGCGCTGCTGCGCTCGCGGCGGAACCTGCAGATTTCGCCCACCTCGGCGCGCTCGATCCTCGATTCGGTCGCCACCCGGATCGACGAGGCGCGGGATATCACCCGCTATATCGTCAGCCTGCTGATCTTCCTGGGTCTCCTGGGGACGTTCTACGGCCTCGCCACCACCGTTCCTGCGATTGTCGAGACCATTCGCGCGCTCGCCCCCACCGAGGGCGAGGATGGCATGGCCGTGTTCGGCCGCCTGATGGCCGGGCTGGAAAGCCAGCTGGGCGGCATGGGCGTGGCCTTCGCCTCGTCCCTTCTGGGCCTGGCCGGATCGCTGGTCGTCGGGCTGCTGGAGCTGTTTGCCAGCCACGGCCAGAACCGCTTCTACCGCGAGCTCGAGGAATGGCTGAGCTCGATCACCAAGCTGGGCTTCGCCGGTCCCGATCTCGACGGCGGAACGGGCAGCGACGCGGGCATCGTCGCCGCCGCGATGGAGGCGATGGCCGGCCAGATGGACCGGATGGAGGATATGTTCGCCCGGGCCGACGCGACCCGGTCCGACCTGGACGAGAAGCTGGGACAGATGGTCGATCACATGGTGCGCCTGTCCGATCGCGACGACGCGGCCGCCCGGCTGGCGCCGGCGATGGAGCGGATGATCGACGGTCAGGCCAAGCTGGCCGAGGCCCTGGAAGGCGCCAGGGAGGCGGGGGGTGGCAGCGGGCTCGACGCCGAAAGCCGGATGCGCCTGCGCTCGATCGACGTGCAACTGCTGCGCATCTCCGAGGAACTCGCCGCGGGCCGACAGGAAAGCACCTCCGAGCTGCGGCAGGAGCTGCACCGGATCGGCCGCCTGCTCAGCCGCGGGGCGCGCGCCGACGGCGAAGGCCGGGGCTAGGCCATGGCGCTGACGCGACGCTCCACCCGCGCGGTCAACAGCTCGATCTGGCCCGGGTTCGTGGACGCGATGACCGCGCTTCTGCTGGTGATGATGTTCGTGCTGACCATCTTCATGGTGGTCCAGTTCGTGCTGCGCGAAGAGATTTCGGGGCAGGCGAACGAGCTCGACAATCTCACGGCGCAGGTCGCCGGCCTCACGCAGGCGCTGGGGCTGGCCGAGGGGCGCGCCGACCGGCTGGAAGGCGAACGCGACGACCTGCTGTCGCAGACCGCCAGCCAATCCGACCTGATCGCCGACCTCCAGGCGCAGGGCGCCCGGCAGGCCGATCTGATCTCAAGCCTCCAGGCGCAAAGCGCGGACCAGGCCGAGCGTATCGCCGGTTTCGAGGAGCGGGTCGCCGCCCTTCTGACCCAGCGGGACGACGCCCGCGCGCAGGTCGCCACGCTCGAGGATCGCGAGGCCGAGCTGGTGTCCGAGCGCGAGGCGCTGAACCTCGCGCTGGCCAGCGCACGGGACGAGATCGACGCCGCGGCCGAAGCCGCACGCCTGGCCGCCGCGCGGCGCGAGGCGCTCGAGGCACTGGCCGCCGAGCTGCGCGCCGACCTGGAGGAGGGGGCCGAGACAACCGCTGCGCTGACCGCCGAGATCGGCACCCTGGAAGACGCGCTGAGCGAGGAGGAGACCGCCCGGCTGGCCGAGGCGGCGGCGGCCGAGGCCCTGCGCGCCCGACTGGAAGATGCGGATGCCGAGCTGTCGGCCATGACCCTCGCGCTGGAAGAACAGCGGCGGGAGGCCGAGGACACCCTGAGCCTTCTGGCGGCCGCCCGCGCCGCCGAGGCCGAACTGGACGAACGGCTTCTGGCCGCCTTGCTCGAGCGCGACACGGCGGTCCAGCAGGCAGAAACCCTGAGCGACGAGCTGACCGAGGCGCAGGCCCGCAACGCCGACTTGCAATCCGCGGCGGCCGAGCTGGAGCAGGTGCAAGCGGACCGCGCCGCGGCCGAGGACCGGATCGACCGGACCGAGGCGGCGTTGCGCGCCGCGATCGCGCGCGAGTCCGACAGCCAGGCCGAGCTGGCGGCGATCACGGACGCGCTGGAGGCGGCGAAGGCCGCGCAGCAGACATTCCAGGGGGATCTCGAGTCCGCCCGCGCCCGGCTCGCCGCCGCCGAGGACGAGGTTGCCGAACTGCGCGCGGCCGCCGGTCGCGAGGCCGATGAACGAGACCGCCTGGCCGCCGCCCTGAGCGCCGCGCGCGCCGAGGCTGCCGCGCTTGAAGGGGCCGAGGCGGACCGTGCCGATCTACGCAGCCAACTGGAAGAGGCACTGGCCTTGCGGCTGGCCGCCGAGAACGAAGCTCAGTCCCAGATGAGCCGGGCCGAGCGGCAGTCGCGCCTGCTGGAAACGGCGCGGTCCGAGCTCGCCGATGCCGAGGCGGCGTCGACCGAGGCGCAGCGCCGGATGGAGGCCCTGACGCAGCAGGTCGCGCAACTGCGTCGCCAGATCGGCAGCCTGCAAAGCCTGTTGCAACTCGCGGAAGAGGAAGACGCGGCCCAGGAGGTGCAGATCGCCAACCTGGGCGCGCAGCTGAACCAGGCCCTGGCCCGCGAGGCGGTGGAACAGCGCCGCCGCGCCGAGCTGGAAGCCGCCGAGCGCGAACGTCTGGAGCGCTACCAGTCCGAATTCTTCGGCCGCCTGCGCGATCTTCTGGGCGACCGCGAGGGCGTGCAGATCGTGGGGGACCGGTTCGTTTTCGACAGCGAGGTCCTGTTCCCGTCGGGCTCGGCCGAGCTGTCGGGGGCGGGCCGTGCGCAGGTGGCACAGGTGGCCGCGCTTCTCGAAGAGATCTCGGACGAAATCCCCGACAGCATCGACTGGGTGATCCGGGTCGACGGCCATACCGACTCCGTCCCGATCGTCGGCAGCGCCGAGTTCGCCGACAACTGGGAACTGAGCCAGGCGCGCGCCCTGTCGGTCGTGCGCTTCATGTCCGAGACTCTGGGCTTTCCGGCGCGGCGTCTGGCGCCCACGGGCTTCGGCGAATACCGCCCGATCACCCCGGGCGACAGCCCCGAGGCGCGCGCGCTCAATCGCCGTATCGAGCTGAAGCTGACCGAGCGCTGACCCGAGATTATCCCGAACAATCTTCGGCAGATCATCGCGGATGACTTGTCTCTGCGTAAGCGGGGACCCCGCTCTAGTCCAACGCCGCGTCGACTTCCACCTGGTCCACGGGGCGCCCGTCGCGCAGCAATGTCGCCGTTCCGGTCACGCGGCCCCTGGGCCAGCCGCCTTGGGGCGCGCGCTTGCCCACCGCGCGGAACAGTTGTGCCTGCGTGCGATCCAGCGCCACGTCCTGCACCAGGATCGGCCCGTCCGCGGCGGCCAGCGATAGCTTCAGCACGTCACCCGCGCGCGCCCCGAAAAGGTAAGCCCAAAGCACCACCGGAGCATCGCGGCCGAGATCGCGGGTGGCGGTTCCCGCCTTGATCGAGTCGTAGTCCGGCACCGCGTCGCTGAAACCCGCGGCGATGATCCCGCCCGGGCGATAGGCGGGGGGATCGGACCAGAGCGTGGCGTCCGGGGTTTCGCCGCAGCGTGCCTCGCCGCCGGGCGCGAAGGGGTCCACGACCTCACTGTCGCGTCTGACCGACAGGTGAACATGGGGGAACGCCGTCTGACCGCTGAGCCCGACCTGACCCAGTCGCTGGCCGGCCGTTACGGTGGCGCCTTCGATGACGGCGATCGAGCCAAGTTTCAGGTGGCAGTACTGGGTTTCCCAGCCATCGCCGTGATCCAGCACGACGCCGTTGCCGCATTCGCGCCCGGTCACGTCCGAACCCGCGCCGCTGCCGGCCGTACGGTCTGCCATGCCATCGCGCGTCGCACGGACAAGGCCCGGCGCCGCCGCGACCACGTCGACCCCTTCCTCCATCATCGCGCGCGACGGGAGCGCGAAATCGGTGCCCTTATGGCCGTCATAGCTGAGCGAACCGCAGGTGAAATCGCGGGCACCGGGGCCCGGATCCGTGTCGACATATTGCTGAATGTAACACGCCGCCGCCGGATCGCAGTCCAGCGGCGGCGTCAATGTCAGCTCCTGCGCGTGGAGGGGCAGGGCGCAGGCCAGCGCGGCCGGAACGAGGCCGCGCCGCATGTCAGTCGGCGGTCAGAAGCGGCGGCTTCTTCGAGCCGAGGCGCCGGGTTTCGGGCGGATCGATCCGAAGATCGATCTCGCCGTCCTTGACGCCCACCTGCACGACGCCGCCCTTCGCGAGCTTGCCGAACAGCAGTTCCTCGGCCAGCGGCTTCTTGATGTGCTCCTGGATGACGCGGCCCAGCGGACGCGCGCCCATCTTGTCGTCGTAGCCACGATCGGCCAGCCACTCGGCGGCGGGCTTCGTCAGCTCTATGGACACGTTGCGGTCCATCAGCTGGGCTTCGAGCTGCAGCACGAATTTCTCGACGACTTGCAGAATGACCTCTTTCGGCAGGGCGCCGAAACTGATCACCGCGTCCAGGCGGTTCCGGAACTCGGGCGTGAAGGTCCGCTCGATCGCGGCGGTATCCTCGCCCTCGCGGCGGTCGCGGCCGAAGCCCATGGCGGATTTCGACATCTCCGCGGCGCCCGCGTTCGAGGTCATGATGAGGACCACGTTGCGGAAGTCGACCGCGCGGCCGTTGTGATCGGTCAGCTTGCCGTGGTCCATCACCTGCAGAAGGATGTTGAACACGTCCGGGTGCGCCTTCTCGATCTCGTCCAGCAGCAGCACGCAGTGCGGGTGCTGGTCGACGCCATCGGTCAGCATGCCGCCCTGGTCGAAGCCGACATAGCCCGGAGGCGCGCCGATCAGGCGGCTGACCGCGTGCTTCTCCATGTATTCCGACATGTCGAAGCGCAGCAGTTCCACGCCCAGCGTATCGGCCAGCTGCTTGGCGACCTCGGTCTTGCCGACGCCGGTGGGGCCCGCGAACAGGTAGTTGCCGATGGGCTTTTCCGGTTCGCGCAGGCCCGCGCGGCTGAGCTTGATCGCCGACGAAAGCGCCTCGATCGCAATGTCCTGGCCGAAGACCACGCGCTTCAGCGTGCCCTCGAGATCCTTCAGCACCGCCGCGTCATCCTTGCTGACGTTCTTCGGCGGAATACGGGCGATCTTGGCGACGACGGCCTCGATCTCCTTGGTGCCGATGGTCTTGCGCCGCTTCGATTCGGCCACGAGATGCTGGGCCGCGCCGGCCTCGTCGATCACGTCGATGGCCTTGTCCGGCAGCTTGCGGTCGTTGATGTAGCGCGACGACAGTTCCACCGCGGTCTTGATCGCGTCGTTGGTGTACTTGATGTCGTGGTGATCCTCGAAATACGGCTTGAGGCCGCGCAGGATCTTCACGCTGTCTTCGACCGAAGGCTCGGTCACGTCGATCTTCTGGAACCGCCGCGACAGGGCGCGGTCCTTCTCGAAGTGCTGTCGGAACTCCTTGTAGGTGGTCGAGCCCATGCAGCGCAGCTTGCCGCCCTGGAGCGCGGGCTTCAGCAGGTTCGAGGCGTCCATCGCCCCACCCGAGGTCGCGCCGGCGCCGATCACGGTGTGGATCTCGTCAATGAACAGCACGGCGTCGTCATGATCCTCCATCTCGGACATGACGGCTTTCAGCCGCTCTTCGAAATCGCCGCGATAGCGGGTGCCCGCCAGCAGCGCGCCCATGTCGAGCGAGTAGATGGTGGTCTTCGACAGGACTTCGGGGGTCTGCCCCTCGACGATCTTCTTGGCGAGACCCTCGGCAATGGCCGTCTTGCCCACGCCGGGATCGCCCACCAGAAGCGGGTTGTTCTTGCGGCGGCGGCACAGCACCTGGATGCAGCGCTCGACCTCGTGTTCGCGGCCGATCAGCGGGTCGACCTCGCCCTGCTGCGACTTCTCGTTCAGGTTCACGCAGTACTTTGCCAGCGCGGATTCCTTGCCGTCGCCGTCCTCGACCTGGGTGTTCATCTCCTCTTCCGATTCCGACGACCCGGTGATCGGGCGCGGTTCGGAATGGGCGGCGTCCTTCGCAACGCCGTGGGCGATGTAGTTCACCGCGTCGTAGCGGGTCATGTCCTGTTCCTGCAGGAAGTACGCGGCGTTGCTTTCCCGCTCGGCGAAGATGGCGACGAGCACGTTGGCACCGGTCACCTCGGTCCGGCCCGAGGACTGGACGTGGATCGCGGCGCGCTGGATCACGCGCTGGAAGGCGGCGGTCGGGACGGCCTCGGAGCCCTCGACCTCGGTCACGAGGGTCGACAGGTCGTCCTCGATGAATTCCACCAGGGTCTGGCGCAGTTCTTCCAGGTCGACCGAGCAGGCGGTCAGCACCTTCGCCGCGTCCGGCTCGTCGGTCAGCGCGAGGAGCAGATGCTCCAGCGTGGCGAGCTCGTGGCGGCGGGTGTTGGCTAGCGCCAGGGCTGCATGAATGGCTTGCTCGAGCGTGTTGGAGAATGACGGCACGAGGGTGCTCCTTTTATTGGGCGGGCGCTGCGAGCGGGCCACAACGCCACCGTGACCTCATAGGATTAAAGCTTGGTTGTTTGTGCCAAGGCTTCAAGGTTTTTCTTTGTCGCATCGGTCACAAAATCGGGGACTGCGCGGATGCGGCTCAGCGACGGCTTACGAATGCGGCAGTTCAGAAATCGTCCTTGCGGGACCGGATTTCCGCGAACACCGCCGCATCGTCTGACTGTTCCATAGATAGGGCCTGTTTCACCGCGTCCAAGTGGGCGCGCAGGAACGGATTGGTGGCCTTCTCGTCGCCGAGGTTCGAGGGCACGGTGGGCCGGTTCTCGGCGCGCGTGGCCTCGATCCGCAGCACCCTTTCGCGCAGCACGGTGTTCTCGGGTTCGATGGTCAGCGCGAAGCGGCCATTGGTCATCGTGTACTCGTGGCCGGAGTAGACCGTGGTGTCGTTCGGCAGCTCGAGGAACTTCTTCAGGCTGCCCCACATCTGCTCCATCGTGCCCTCGAACACCCGGCCGCATCCCAGCGCCATCAGGCTGTCGGCCGTGAAGGCGGCCTTCTGCGCGGGCATGATGAAGGCGACGTGGTTGATGGTGTGGCCCGACACGTCCCAGACCTGCACCTCGTCCGCACCGAAGGTGAAGCTGTCGCCGTCGTTCACCGCGCGGTCCAGCGGCGGCAGGCGGTCGGCATCCGCGCCGCAGCCCGTGACCGTGAGCCCCGGGAAGGCGTCGCGCAGGCCGGGCAGACCGTCGACATGGTCGAAATGGTGGTGGGTGATCCAGACCTCGTCCAGCCCCCAGCCACGGTCGTTCAGCGCGGCGACGATCGGCGCCGCCTCGGGGGCGTCGACCACGGCGGTGCGGTTTCCGTCGTGAATCGCGAAGGCGTAATTGTCTTCCCGGCAGGGAATTGTCAGGATTTCGGTGGGCATGGTGCAGGCTCCGGGATCTGGGTCTTGCGTCTGCCTTGGAGACTAAGGCGCGCGAAGGGGCCGACAATGCATCTGGACGTCCGCGATCTGCGCAGTTTCTACTATCGCACCGCGCTGGGGCGTGCCGCGCAGAAGGCGGTGCGCGACCAGGTGGTGCGCATGTGGCCCGTCGCGCGGGGCGAGTCGGTGGCCGGCTTCGGCTTCGCGGTGCCGGTGATGCGCCCCTACCTGGCGGGGGCGCGTCGGGTCATCGGGCTGATGCCGGGGCCGCAGGGGGTCATGCCCTGGCCCGCGGGCCAGCCCAACGTGTCGGTCCTGTGCGAAGAGACCCTGTGGCCGGTGCAGACCGGGCAGCTCGACAAGCTGATCCTGCTGCACGGGCTGGAGACGTCCGAGAACGCCCACGCCGTGCTGCGCGAATGCTACCGCACGCTGGGACCGGGGGGCAGGGCGCTGTTCATCGTGCCGAACCGGGCGGGCCTGTGGTCCAGCAACGACCGCACGCCCTTCGGCTATGGCCGGCCCTATTCGCTGGGCCAGCTCGAGGCGCAGCTGAAGGATTTCGATTTCATCCCCCTGCGCCACGCCGCCGCGCTGTTCCAGCCGGCCACGGATCAACGGTTCTGGATGCGCGCCGGCCCGCTGCTGGAACGGGCGGGGCGGTCGATCACCGGGCGCTTTGCCGGGGGGGTCCTGATGGTCGAGGCCAAGAAGCAGGTGCCCGCGCGGGCCGGGGGCACCGGCGTGGCCGTGCGCCGCAAGAGCAGGGTGCTGGAGGGTTTGGGCGGTCCCGCGCCCGAGCCCGCGCGCAGCGTGGGTGGCATGCCCTGAGCCCGGACGGCCCGCGGGTGCGAACAGGATCGGCACAGGCGGCTTTTCCTGCCCGGAAAGGATGCTAAAACCTTGACCAGACCCGTTCGTCGGCGATCACGATGGCGTGGATTGACCGGTTGCGGGGGGGCGGGGGCTCTGCTAGAGCAAGCCCGATTTTGATGCGCGCCGCGCCCTGGCGCCGGAAACCATCGCGTCTCGCAAGGCTCCGGCGGCTGGGTGAGGTGCGCAATACATCGAAAGGGTTGACGTGTCCGAACCAGCTTCGATCTCAACCGGCATTGCCGACCGCTATGCCACCGCCATCTTCGAGCTTGCGCGCGACGAAGGCGCGCTGCCCCAGATCAAGGCCGATTGCGATACGCTGGCCGGCGCCCTGGACAGCTCGGAAGATTTCCGCGACCTGATCCATTCGCCGCTCTACAGCCGCGAACAGCAGCAGTCCGCGATCGCCAAGCTCGCGGAGCAGATGGGTCTGCACCAGATCACCGGCAACACGCTGAAGCTTATGGCCTCCAAGCGCCGTCTGTTCGTGCTGCGGGCGCTGATCTCGCAGCTTCGCGACATGATCGCCGAGGAAAACGGCGAGGTGACCGCCGACGTGACCGCCGCCGCGCCGCTGAACGACGATCAGCGGGCCGCGCTGGCCGAGACCCTGAAGAAAAGCGTCGGCCGCGACGTGAACATCAATCTGAGCGTCGATGAAACTCTCATCGGCGGTCTTGTCGTCAAGGTAGGCTCGAAGATGATCGACACCTCGATCCGCTCGAAGCTCGCCGCTCTCCAGAACACCATGAAAGAGGTCGGATAAATGGGCATCCAAGCTTCCGAGATTTCTGCGATCCTGAAGGATCAGATCAAGAACTTCGGACAAGAGGCCGAGGTGGCCGAGGTCGGCCGCGTGCTGTCGGTGGGCGACGGTATCGCGCGGGTCTACGGCCTGGACAACGTCCAGGCGGGCGAGATGGTCGAATTCCCGGGCGGCATCCAGGGCATGGCGCTGAACCTCGAAACCGACAACGTCGGCGTCGTGATCTTTGGCTCGGACCGGGACATCAAGGAAGGCGATATCGTCAAGCGCACGAACTCGATCGTGGACGTGCCCTGCGGCGACGCGCTGCTGGGCCGCGTCGTGGACGGCCTGGGCAACCCCATCGACGGCAAGGGCCCCATCGAGGCGACCGAGCGTCGCGTGGCCGACCAGAAGGCTCCGGGCATCATGCCGCGGAAATCGGTGCACGAGCCCATGCCGACCGGTCTGAAGGCCATCGACGCCATGATCCCGATCGGCCGCGGCCAGCGCGAGCTGATCATCGGCGACCGCCAGACCGGCAAGACCGCCGTGGCGCTGGACGCCATCCTGAACCAGAAGAGCTACAACGACGCCGCCGGCGACGACGAGAGCAAGAAGCTCTACTGCGTCTACGTGGCCATCGGCCAGAAGCGTTCGACCGTGGCGCAGCTGGTCAAGAAGCTCGAGGAAACCGGCGCCATCGATTACTCGATCGTGGTGGCCGCCACCGCGTCCGAGCCCGCGCCGCTGCAGTTCCTGGCGCCCTACGCCGCGACCGCGATGGCCGAGTTTTACCGCGACAATGGCCGCCACGCGCTGATCGTCTACGATGACCTGTCGAAGCAGGCCGTGGCCTATCGCCAGATGTCGCTGCTGCTGCGTCGCCCGCCGGGCCGCGAAGCCTACCCGGGCGACGTGTTCTACCTGCACTCGCGCCTGCTGGAGCGTTCGGCCAAGCTGGGCGACGACTACGGCAACGGGTCGCTGACCGCGCTTCCGATCATCGAGACCCAGGGCGGCGACGTGTCGGCCTTCATCCCGACCAACGTGATCTCGATCACCGACGGCCAGATCTTCCTGGAAACCGACCTGTTCTACCAAGGCATCCGTCCCGCCGTGAACACCGGTCTGTCGGTGTCTCGCGTGGGGTCGTCGGCCCAGACAAACTCGATGAAGTCGGTTGCCGGTCCCGTGAAGCTGGAGCTTGCCCAGTACCGCGAGATGGAAGCCTTCGCGCAGTTCGGCTCGGACCTCGATGCCGCGACCCAGCGCCAGCTGAACCGCGGCAAGCGCCTGACCGAGCTGATGAAGCAGCCGCAGTACTCGCCGCTGACCAACGCGGAAATCGTCTGCGTCATCTTCGCCGGCACCGAAGGGTACCTTGACGATGTGAAGGTCAGCGACGTGGGCCGGTTCGAGCAGGGCCTGCTGAACCACATGCGCACCAAGCACAAGGACGTGCTGGACTGGATCACCGACGAAGATCCGAAGATCAAGGGCGATGCCGCCGACAAGTTGAAGTCTGCCCTGGACGCCTTCGCCAAAGACTTCGCCTGATTGTCCTTAAAGGGAAAGCACAATGCCTAACCTCAAGGATCTGAAAAATCGGATCGACTCGGTCAAATCGACCAAGAAGATCACGAAGGCCATGCAGATGGTGGCCGCCGCGAAACTGCGGCGGGCCCAGGAAGCTGCCGAGAACGCCCGGCCCTATGCCGAGCGTTTCGACGCGGTGATGGGTCAGCTGGCCGCCAGCGTCGGCGACAGCGAAACCGCGCCCAAGCTTCTGCGTGGCACGGGCAAGGACGATACCCATCTGCTGGTCGTGATGACGGCTGAGAAGGGGCTTTGCGGCGGGTTCAACACGAACATCGTCAAGAAATCGATTGTCCGGATCAAGCAGTCCCTCGCCGATGGCAAGACCGTCAAGATCATCACCGTCGGCAAGAAGGGCCGGGATGTATTGCGCCGTCAGTATCGCGATCACCTGATCGACCACGTGGACCTGACAGAGGTCAAGCGTGTCGGCTACGGCGACGCGCAGGACATCGCGCGCGGCATCCTGAAGCGGTTCGACGCCGATGAGTTCGACCGCTGCTTCATCTACTATGGCGAGTTCGAGAACGTCGTTTCCCAGCACCCGCGCGAACAGCAGGTGATCCCGGCGACCTTCGACAAGCCCGAGGAAGACGCCGACGCCGGCCAGACGCTCTACGATTACGAGCCGGGCGAGGAGGAGATCCTGGCGGACCTCCTGCCGCGCGGCGTGGCCACCCAGATCTTCGCGGCGCTGCTGGAAAACGCCGCGTCCGAACAGGGTGCGCGGATGACCGCGATGGACAACGCCACGCGCAACGCCGAGGACATGGTCGAGGACCTGAATCGCGAATACAACCGCACGCGCCAGGCCGTGATCACCAACGAGCTGATCGAAATCATTTCGGGCGCCGAAGCGCTCTAAGACGAACCGGAGAAACCAAAAATGGCACAAGCAAAAGGCAAAGTGACCCAGGTCATCGGCGCCGTCGTCGACGTCCAGTTCGACGATCACCTGCCCGAAATCCTGAACGCGCTGGAAACCGACAACAACGGCAAGCGCCTGGTCCTGGAAGTCGCCCAGCACCTCGGCGAAAGCACTGTCCGTACCATCGCAATGGACGGCACCGAGGGTCTCGTGCGCGGGGCCGAGGTGGTCGACACCGAAAGCCCGATCATGATGCCCGTTGGCGACGCGACCCTGGGCCGCATCCTGAACGTCATCGGCGAGCCGGTGGATGAAGGCGGCCCGGTCGATGCGACCGAGACCCGCGCCATCCACCAGCCGGCCCCCGAATTTGCCGCGCAGTCCACCAGCTCGGACATCCTGGTGACCGGCATCAAGGTCATCGACCTGCTGGCGCCGTATTCCAAGGGCGGCAAGATCGGCCTGTTCGGCGGCGCCGGCGTGGGCAAGACCGTTCTGATCATGGAACTGATCAACAACATCGCCAAGGTGCACTCGGGCTATTCGGTGTTCGCCGGCGTGGGCGAGCGGACGCGCGAGGGCAACGACCTTTACCACGAGATGGTGGAATCGAACGTCATCAAGCCCGACAACCTGTCGGAATCGCAGGTGGCCCTGGTCTACGGCCAGATGAACGAGCCGCCGGGGGCCCGCATGCGCGTCGCCCTGTCGGGCCTCACCCTGGCCGAGCAGTTCCGCGACCAGTCGGGCACCGACGTTCTGTTCTTCGTCGACAACATCTTCCGCTTTACCCAGGCGGGCTCCGAGGTGTCGGCGCTTCTGGGCCGTATCCCTTCGGCCGTGGGCTACCAGCCGACGCTGGCCACCGATATGGGCGCCATGCAGGAGCGGATCACCTCGACCAAGGCTGGCTCGATCACCTCGATCCAGGCCGTGTACGTGCCTGCGGACGACCTGACCGACCCCGCGCCGGCCACGACCTTCGCCCACCTCGACGCCACCACCGTGCTGTCGCGCTCGATCTCCGAGCTGGGCATCTACCCGGCCGTGGACCCGCTCGACTCGACCAGCCGGATCCTCGATCCCGGTGTCGTCGGCGAAGAGCACTACAATGTTGCGCGTGACGTGCAGGGTATCCTGCAGCGCTACAAATCGCTCCAGGACATCATCGCCATTCTCGGCATGGACGAGCTTTCGGAAGACGACAAGCTGACCGTCGCCCGTGCCCGGAAGATCCAGCGTTTCCTGTCGCAGCCCTTCGACGTGGCCAAGGTGTTCACCGGGTCCGATGGCGTGCAGGTGCCGCTGGAAGAAACCATCTCGTCCTTCAAGGCGGTGGTGAACGGCGAATACGATCACCTGCCCGAAGGCGCCTTCTATATGGTCGGCGGCATCGACGACGTGAAAGCCAAGGCCGAGAAGATGGCCTCCGACGCCTGATCCTGCGGGGGCCGGTTCCGGCCGGCTCCGCCATCTGACACAGAGGACGAGACATGGCCGATACTTTGAAATTCGACCTGGTCAGCCCCGAGCGGCGCGTGGCCTCAATGCAGGTCACGGCCGTGCGCCTTCCGGCCACCGAAGGCGACATGACCGCCATGCCCGATCATGCGCCGACCCTGACCACGCTGCGTCCGGGCGTTCTGCACGCTGAGGGCCCCGACGGCACCGTTGAATTCGTGGTGACCGGCGGCTTCGCCGAGATCGGCGCCGAGGGCGTATCGGTCCTGGCCGAGGAAAGCCTTCCTCGTGACGAGGTCACGCAAGAGACGATCGACCGCATGGTCGAAGAGGCAGCGAAGGCCCACGCCAAGGCCAAGGACCAGTTCGACAACCAGCCCGGCCCCGTGGACGACGCGGCCAAGCTGCTGTCTGACATGGTCGCCATGGGCGAACATATCGGCCTGTCTCCCAAGCAGCCGTCGCTGTAAGCGGCGAGCGTCGCGGGCCACGCCACCGTGGCCCGCCCGTCGCCCCGTTGTCGCGATCCCGCGGATGAGGCGCTTTTCACTCCATAGCATCGGCATTCAGTCCGGACAGAAGATGCTATTCTCGGATTTCGCGCATAGCGGTCCCATGTGGACGGGCGAGGGGCCGCGCGAAGTGACCCAGCCGGTCGTCTTCGTCGAGCCCTTCCTCGAGGCGCCGCACGTCATGGTGTCGGTGGCGCTGTGGGACATCGACAGCGCGACGAACATGCGGGCCGATATCTCGGCGCAACGGGTGACGCCGGAGGGTTTTTCCATCGTCTTCAAGACCTGGGGCGACTCGCGCCTGGCGCGCGTGCGGGCCGATTGGACCGCGATCGGCGCCGTCGACGATCCCGAGCTCTGGGACGTGGATTAACCTTAAAGGCACCGAATGCCATATCTTGGCCGCTTTGCCGCGTTACATCACGGCAGGTTCCAAGCACGGCAGGCCATTTCCGGTGTCATTTACCACCGCCCTTCGACGACCCTCCATTCCGCATCTCGCCATTCTCGCGACGTGTCTCAGCCTGTTTGGCTACCTGATCACGGGATACTACGCGGCGCAGGATGCCGCGGCGCGGAAACTGGCGTTGCGGAACGCGCCGCCCGCAACCGTTTCGGTCGTCAATTTCGAACCCGCTCGCGATACCGGGCTGGCGCGCGAGGTTTCGATCCGCGCGCAGATCGACACCTCCTTCGCCATGCGGCGGCCGATGATGTTGTACGGCCAGGCCGTTCACGCGCTGATCGTCCCCTTGCTGGCGCCGGATGCCATGGTGTCGGCCAAGGCCGATCTGATTTTCGGCTATACCGTCATTCCACTGCGCCGCGGCGAATCCGATAGCGAGGCGCTGCGCCGCGTCCTGCCCGAGACCGAGCTGGAGGGCCGCTATGGCCCCATCGTTTCGCTGGCCGGTCAGCGGCTGAGCCACCCGCGGCTGGCGACCCGCATCGCGAAACGGATCGCCCTGTGGGGCCGCGACGCGGTGCGCCAGGGACCGATGATCCTGCCCTTCGAAGGCCCACGGGCAACCGCCCTGTCGAGGGTGCCGCACAGCAACTTCCGCCAGTTCTTCCTGTGGCTGACCTTCGCCGGCATCACGGCATCGGCGGTCCTGCTCCGGGCGCAGTCCCAGATCGCACGTGACCGGCGGTTCTCGCGGGTCGACCGTCACAGGGCCTGGTCGAAGGACGTGACCTCGGCCAAGGGGGCCCACAGCTTCGTGCCGTTAATCGAGCAGGAAAGCCTGGGCCGCAGCCCCGACAAGGGCGAGCGGTCCGGCCCGGCGGCAATTTTGCAGCGGATCTGGCCGCTGCGCGGACGCTAGAAGTCGATCTCGACGCCCGGCAGGTCCAGCGCCTTCAAAAGGTCGCGCACCTCCTGCCGGGCGGCGACGTTGGACAGGTTCATGCCGCCCACGCCGACATCGCGCAGGTCCAGCAGCGTCAGGCCGCGGGGAAACAGCTCGCGGAAGATCACGCGCTCGGAAAAGCCGGGGGCCACGCGGAAGCCGATGCGCTTGGCGAGGTTCGTCAGCGCCTCGCCCATCTTCTTTTTGTTGTGCATCTGCTGCGCGCCCACGCGGTTGCGCACCACGATCCAGTCGATGGGCTTCAGCCCGGCCCGCGCCCGCAACTGGCGGGCGTTCCAGACCATTTCCGAGTAGACCGACGGGCCGAGGATCTTGTTTGTGGTGCCGTCCACCCGGGCCAGCAGGTCGAAATCGACGAAACTGTCGTTGAGCGGCGTGATCAGCGTGTCGGCCAGCGAATGGGCCACCTGGCTCAGGCGGGTGTGCGAACCGGGGCAGTCGATCAGGATGAAGTCCACGTCCTCCTCGAGCCCCGCCACGGCGGCCGAGAGACGCCGATCGTGTATGTTCTCGCCCGGCTCCAGCGCGTCCTGCGCGATGTCGGGCAACTGGCGAAAGCTGGGGGAGGGCAGGTCGACACCCGACTTCGCGATATAGGCCAGGCGGTTTTCGACGTAGCGACCCAAGCTCTGTTGCCGCAGGTCGAGGTCCAGCGCGCCGACCCGGTGCCCCATGCGAACCAGGGCGGTGGCCACGTGCATCGAGGTCGTGGACTTGCCCGACCCGCCCTTTTCGTTCCCCACAACGATAATATGCGCCATGTCCGCCCCTTGCCCGTGCCCGTCGTCCGGTTGTCCCGGTTTGGCGCGACTATATGGGCGCCCGCCGCCCGTTGGAAGCGATGCGGGGCGCGGGGAGGCACCATCGTTGCGTTAATGATGCCCGATTGCCCCGCGCTGCCACGGGGCCGCAACGAAAAACGCCGCCCCGGTCGGGGGCGGCGTCGTAATCTCGAAAAGGCGAAAGGCTCAGAAGCCCAGGCCTTCGTACTTCTTCTTGAACTTCGACACGCGGCCGCCGGTGTCCATCAGGCGGGTCGAGCCGCCGGTCCAGGCCGGGTGCACCGAGGGGTCGATGTCCAGCGCCAGCTGGTCGCCTTCGCTGCCCCAGGTCGAGCGCATCTGGACCACGTCGCCGTTGGTCATCTTGACGTCGATGACGTGATAGTCGGGATGGGTGTTCTTTTTCATGGGGCTGCTCCTCAGGCTTCGGCGCCGCGGCCCTTGGGGGCGCGATAGTTGGTGACCTCGGCGATACGGGCGGATTTGCCGCGACGCGCACGCAGGTAATACAGCTTCGACCGGCGAACCTTGCCGCGACGCACCACGGTGATGCTGTCGATATTGGTCGAGTGCAGTGGGAACACGCGCTCGACGCCTTCGCCGAAGCTGATCTTGCGAACGGTGAAGCTGCCCGCGATGCCGGCGCCGTTCTTGCGGCTGATGCAGACGCCTTCGTAGGCCTGCACGCGGGTCCGCGTGCCTTCCGTCACCTTATAGCCGACGCGGATGGTGTCACCCGCCTTGAAATCGGGAATGTCCTTGCCAAGCTCGGCGACTTGCTCGGCTTCGAGTTGTGCGATCAGATCCATCCGAAACGCTCCTTCATGATGTGCCCGCGGTTTTTCCGCGAAGATATGCGCTGCGCGAGAGCTCTGGTCTTCGTCCCGGGTCCATGGCGCGGTATCGGCCCGCGCGATGCCCGCCAGAGGTCAGGCCGCTTTCCTTTCCGAACTGTCCCCCTGGAACCCGCATCGGCCGAAGGTGCCGGAGCCACAGGACAACAGGCCCGACGACTCGATCCGAGCCGCAGACAGGCGCGGTATAGGGGCAGTGGGTCGTGGGATCAAGCCCGCTCAGGCGTCGTCATCGCCCTTGTTCGCAAGGTACGCGGCCCAGAGATCCGGACGCCGTTCGCGGGTCAGGCGCTCGGCCTCGGAGTGCCGCCAAGCGGCCACGCGGCCGTGGTGGCCCGAGGTCAGGACCGCGGGGATGTCGCGCCTGTTCCAGGTTGCGGGACGGGTGTAATGGGGCGCCTCGAGCAGGCCGCGCGCGAAGCTCTCCTCCTCGGTGCTGGCCTCGTTGCCCAGCACGCCGGGCAGCAGGCGCACCGTGGCGTCGATCATGGCCTGCGCTGCGATCTCGCCCCCGGTCAGGACGAAATCGCCAAGGCTGACCTCCTCGATTTCCCATTCGTCCAGCACCCGCTGGTCCACGCCCTCGAACCGGCCGCAGAGCATCGTGAGGCCCCGTGCCGCGGACCAGCGGCGGGCGGTGGCCTGGTCGAAGGGTTTGCCGCGCGGGCTGAGATAGACGATGGGCCAGGCGGCCCGGTCCATGGGCGCCCCGCGCATGGCGTGGCGCAGCGCGCGGTCGACCACGTCGGCGCGCAGCACCATGCCCGCGCCGCCGCCCGCGGGCGTGTCGTCCACGTTGCGGTGGCGGCCCTCGCCGAAGGGGCGCAGGTCCACGGGGTGAAGCTGCCACACCCCTTCCTGCAACGCGCGGCCGGTCAGCGACGCCCCCAGCACGCCGGGAAAGACATCGGGGAACAGGGTCACGACGCGGGCGTGCCAGGCATCCTTCAACACCGGGCGTTCGCCCATCAGCTCGGACGGGCGGCGCGAGGCCGTGACGCTGACCCGACCGTGGGACCGGCTGGGGGCATCATTCATCGGGGAACAGCCCGTCGGGCGGGTCGGCGACGATGCGGCCCGCCGTCACGTCCACCGTGGGCACCGCCTGCCGCGTGAAGGGCAGCAGCACGGTATCCGACCGGCCCTTCAGCGCGATTTCCAGCAGGTCCGACGCGCCGTGGTTCAGCACGGCCTTCACCCGGCCAAGCGCGGTGCCGCCGGTATCGACCACCGAAAGGTTGATCAGATCGGCGTGGTAGTATTCGTCGTCGTCCGGGGCCGGGAGCCTGTCGCGCGGAATGTAAAGCCGCGTGCCCTTCAAGCTCTCGGCGGCCTCCTTGCTGGTGACGCCTGAGATGCGGGCGGCGAAGCCGTTCTTGATCGGGCGGTCGAGCGTCACGTCGAAGCTGCGCGATCCGTCCTCGGTGGTCAGCGGAGAATAGTCGCCGATGGCGTCGGGCTCGGCGCAGAAGCTTTTCAGCCGCACGTCCCCGCGCACGCCGAAGGCGCCCGCGATCGCACCGACGCAGACACGTTCACCCATGGATCACTCCGGGGAAGGGATGGGGGCGGTGTGAACCGCCCCCGGTCCAAGGATCATTCGGCATCGGCCGCGGCGGGCGCCTCGGCGGCGGCAGCGGCCTTGTCGGCCTTCTCCTGCGCGCGCTCCTGCGCCTTCTTGCCGGGCTGGGCCTTCTTCATGTTGGCGCGCTCTTTCTTCTCGCGCAGGCCGGCGGCCTCGAGGAATCGCTGGATGCGGTCGGTGGGCTGCGCGCCCTGATCCAGCCAGTACTGGATGCGCTCGGCGTTCATCTTGACGCGGTCCTCGCTGTCCTTGGGCAGCAGCGGGTTGTAGGTGCCCAGCTTCTCGACGAAGCGGCCATCGCGGGCGTAACGGCTGTCGGCCGCGACGATGGAGTAGTGGGGGCGCTTCTTGCTGCCGCCACGGGCAAGACGGATTTTCATGGCCATATCAGTGGTCTCCTGAGATTTTCTTGTGGTGTTGGATGACTTCCGCAATGACGAAAGCCAGAAGTTTCTTCGCGAAATCGGGGTCCAGATCCGCCTCTTTCGCCAAGGATTCCAGCCGTGCGATTTGCCGGGCCTCGCGGTCCGGGTCGCTCGGGGGAAGGTCGTGCTGGGCCTTCAGATGGCCCACGTCCTGGGTGTGCTTGAACCGCTCGCCCAAGGTGTAGATGAGGATCGCGTCCAGCCGGTCGATGCTGGCGCGGTGCTTGGCCAGCAGCTCGGCGGCGCGTTCGGTATCGGTGGGGCGCGTCGAGGTCATGCCGCCAGCCCCTTGCGCGCGTCGCGCCACTGGAAGCCGATCATGCCCAGCACCATCGACGCGAAGAAGACGAGGCCCGGCCAGCCGCCGAAGGACAGCGACGCTATGGCGGGACCGGGGCAGAGACCGACGAGCGCCCACCCGGCGCCGAAAAGGGCCGCGCCCCCCAGCAGCCGCCCGTTGATGATCGCGGCGGGACGCGCGGGCAGGGGCTCACCCGTCAGCGACAGGCGGCGGCGCCCGGCGACGACCCACGCGACGGCCATGGGCAAGATCGCGCCGCCCATCACGAAGGCCAGCGTCGGGTCCCAAGCGCCGAACAGGTCGAGGAAGCCCTGCACCTTCGCGGTGTCGGTCATGCCCGACACCAGGAGGCCCAGCCCGAACAGGGCGCCCGAAAGAAGCGAGATCGCGGCGCGCATCAGATCACCCCCAGGACGTGACGGCCCACGGCCATGACGACGACGCCGACCGCGACGAAGGTGACGGTGGCGGCGATCCCCCGGGGGCTGAGGCGCGACATTCCGCAGACCCCGTGACCCGACGTGCAGCCGTTGCCCAGCCGTGTGCCGTAGCCCACCAAGAGGCCCGCCAGAACCAGCAGGACCGGGTTGGTGGTGGCGTTGGTCTCGGCCCCGCCCATGGCCCAGGCGGCGATGGCGGGCGCCCCCACCAGGCCGACAACGAACAGCGCCCGGCCTTGCCAGACGGTCGAGCCCACGCTTTGCCACAAGCCCGCGATGACGCCCGAGGCACCCATGATGCGCCCGTCACCCAGCAGGTAGATGGCGGCCGCGATGCCGATCATCAGCCCGCCCAGCAGGCCGTATATCCAGTCCATCGGGATCATGCGGCCTCCAGCGGGTGCTGCCAGACCTCGCACCCGGCGTCATGCGCGGCGCGGGTGCCATCGGTCGTGGCGCCCAGCTTGCGCGCCAGGGCCTTCGAAGGGGCATTGCCGGGGTCGATATAGCTGACCAGCCGTTCGGGGCCGAGGGTCTTCACCGTCCAGTCACGCGCGGCGATCGCGGCCTCGTGCCCGAAACCGCGTCCCTGCGCCTGCGGGTAGATGACCCAGCCGATTTCCATGTCGTCCACATGCGGCGGGAAATGCGGCCCGACGAAACCGACGCTGGCGCCGCTGGCGCGCTCATCGACCCAGAACCAGCCATAGCCCTTCAGAGTCCAGTGCCCGGCCATGGCCGAGAACCAGCGATACGCCGTCCGGTCGTCGAGCGGTCCGCCGACCCAGCCGGCATCGTCCGACCCGTAGTACGCGGCGAAGGGCCCGAAATCGTCCATGACCGGCTGGCGCAGGGTCAGCCGTTCGGTCGTGAGGGTGGGACCGGTGATATGGGCGTGCAGCGACATCAGTGATCCATCACACCCATGACGACAGCGCCGCGCGCCGCGGGGCGCAGGCGGATGGCGTCGTCGCGGGTCTGGAGATCGCGGCGCAGTCTCATTTCTTCTTCCCGAAGCCTGAAAGGCCGGGGGGCAGGCCGCCCGCGCCGCCGAAGGGATTGCCGCCCATGCCGCCTATGCCGCCGGGGCCACCCATCTTGCCGAGCTGGGATTGCGCCTCGGCCATCTGCTCCTCGCTGGGTCCGCCCTTGCCGAACATGCCGGCCATGGCCTTTTTCAGCATGCCGCCCTTGCCCATTTTCTTCATCATATCAGCCATCTGGCGGTGCATCTTGAGAAGTTTGTTGAGGTCGCTGACCTCGAGCCCCGCGCCCTTGGCGATCCGCTTCTTGCGGCTGGCCTGGAGGATCTGCGGGTTCGCGCGTTCCTTCTTTGTCATGGACTGGATCAGCGCGATCTGGCGGGTCAGGATCTTGTCGTCGAAGCCCGCGTCCTGCACCTGCTTGGCCATCTTGCCCATGCCGGGCATCATGCCCATCATTCCTTCCATGCCGCCCATCTTGATCATCTGTTCAAGCTGTTGGCGCAGGTCGTTCATGTTGAACTGACCTTTCTGGAATCGCTTCATCATGCGCTCGGCCTGCTCGGCCTCGAGCGTCTGCTGCGCCTTCTCGACCAGCGCGACGATGTCGCCCATGCCGAGGATGCGGCCGGCGATGCGCTCGGGCTCGAAGGTCTCCAGCGCGTCCATCTTTTCGCCCAGGCCCACGAACTTGATGGGCTTGCCGGTGACCGCGCGCATGGAGAGCGCCGCGCCGCCGCGACCGTCGCCGTCCATCCGGGTGAGGACCACGCCCGAGACACCGATCTTGTCGTCGAACTCGGTCGCGACGTTCACGGCGTCCTGGCCGGTGAGGCCGTCCACCACCAGCAGCGTCTCGCGCGGGTTGGCGACGTCGCGCACCTCGGCGGCCTGGGCGATGAGCTCGGCGTCGATATGCAGCCGGCCCGCGGTGTCGAGCATGTAGACGTCGTAGCCGCCCAGCGTCGCCTGCTGCTTGGCGCGCTTGGCGATCTGCACCGGCGTCTCGCCCTTCACGATGGGCAGGGTGTCGACGCCGATCTGCTGGCCCAGCACCTGGAGCTGTTCCATGGCGGCGGGGCGGTTGGTGTCGAGCGAGGCCATGAGCACGCGCTTGCGCTCGCGCTCGTGCAGGCGCTTGGCAAGCTTCGCGGTGGTCGTGGTCTTGCCCGACCCCTGAAGGCCCACCATCAGGATGGGGGCGGGGGCATTGTCGATGCGCAGTTTGCCGGGCTCGGGGTCGTCGCCCGCGAGCACGTGCTTCAGCTCGTCATGGACGATCTTGATGACCTGCTGGCCCGGGGTGACCGACTTCGTCACCGCGGACCCGGTGGCCTTGGCCTGCACGGCCTTCACGAAATCGCGGGCCACGGGCAGCGAAACGTCCGCCTCCAGCAGGGCCACGCGCACCTCGCGCAGGGCGGTCTTGACGTCGTCCTCGCTCAGCGCACCCTGCTTGGTCAGCCGGTCGAAGACGCCGCCAAGGCGCTCTGACAGATTCTCGAACATGCGAGATCCTTTCAATGTCTTGCGAACCTATCCCCGCAGATAAGGTCCGACCGGCCAAACGACAAACGCTCCCACGGGCGCAACGCGCTGGTGGGAGGCGATCCCCCCGCAAGCCGGGGGGACCGGAAGTGACGGGACTTCCGGAATACGTCGGGGCGTATGCAGAAGCCCGCGCGCGCTGTCAACCCGCGCGGGCGACGCGGGATCAGTCGCGCATGCCCTGCGCCGCGCCGGTGACGGCCTCAAAGGCGTCTTCGCGCTGTTCCTCGATGTCGTCTTCGAGATCGGCCAGGTCATCGGCGAAACCGCCGCCGGGGGTCTCGCCGGTGCTGCGGTAGCGGCGGGCCGTGTCGGCGATGCGGCCACGGTTCATCCACGCCGTCAGCGCAGCCGGGACCAGCAGCACGGCGCCGGCGATGGCAGCGATCCGGCCGATATCGGCCATGCGGTCACTGCGTGTGCTGTGGAAATCCAGATCGTCGCCAAGATCGGTCAGCCGGGACTCGAGGCGTTTCAGCTGACCCTCGACGCTGTCGTCGTGCAACACGTCGCGCACCCGTGCGGGCAGGCGGCGCATGCGGTCGGGCCCGGCAGCGGCGGCCAGGGCGGCGGGCAGGGCGATGGCGGCGGCGGCCAGGGCGATATTGCGGGTCGTGGGTGTCATGGTGCGATCCTTTCCCGGTTTCGGCTTCGGCGTCACAACATGCGGCGGAACCGCGCGGTTCCGGTGCGAAGCGCAGGCATCCGCAAACCCGCGATTTACCCTGCACAGGGAAACCCATATGGTGCGTTCCGGGATATGGGTTCGCGGACGCACAGATGACCATCACGGCCTGGGACGAAATCAGAACTGCCTATCACGTCGCACGGCTCGGCACGGTGTCGGGCGCGGCCGAGGCGCTTGGCGTCCACCATGCGACGGTGATCCGGCACGTGGACGCATTGGAAGCCGCGTTGGGGGTCAAACTCTTCCAACGCCATGCCCGCGGCTATACCGCGACCGAGGCGGGGATGGATATGCTACAGGTCGCGCAGGCGACCGATGACCAGTTCGCCCAGCTCGTCAGCCGGATCAAGGGGCATGGCGACGGGGTCGAGGGCGAGCTGATCGTCACGTCCCTCGGTTCGTTTTCCTACCTGATTACGCCGGCCCTGGTCGATTTTCAGTTGCAGCATCCGAAGCTCGTGGTGCGGTCGCTGACGGATGAACGGGTCTACCGGCTCGAGTACGGCGAAGCACATGTCGCGATCCGCGCTGGTGCCGCCCCCGAGGAGCCCGACAATGTCGCGCAGAAATTCGGGCACCAGAATTACGCGATCTACGGATCCGAATCCTACATCGCGCGCTTTGGCATGCCCGAATCGCAGGCAGACCTGCAGAACCACACCTTTGTCGCCCATGACGACGAATCGATGCGCGCCCCGTGGCATCGCTGGCTCACCACCCACATTCCGAAGGAAAACAGGCGATTCCGCGCCACGGACGACCGGGTCAGCCGGGACGCGATCATCGCCGGTGCCGGTTTGGGATTCCTGCCCGAAATTTGTGCAAACGAGATTGGTGGGCTCGTGCAGGTGGCGCCGTCACAGCCGGATTGGGCCGTTCCGCTGTGGCTGGTCACCCATGTAGACCTGCACAGAACGGCGAAAGTGCAGGCGTTACTATCCTATCTCAAAGAGATAAGCCGCGCGTGGTGAGCCGCTGAGTTCGGTCAAGAAATTCGGCTGAGCGAAGGCAGGTTTTCGCCGATGCTCGTTGGAAGTGGCAGGAAGGGTGACCAAATTGTGCCTATTCTGCACCTGCGAATATTGAGGCCTTGCGTCGTATTCTGGCCAGACTTATAGCCTTGGATAACCCGTTTATCTCGACATCAAGGGGATCATTCCATGTCCATCAAGAAACTTGCAGTTGGCCTGACCGCCGCACTTCTCATCGCCCAGCCCGTCTTCGCCCAGGATGCCGATGACGATCAAACCGTCCTGCTGGCGCCGAACTCGAGCGGTCCCCAGGGTTTCGCTGGCCTTGGCGGCGCCGAGAGCGGCGTTGTCGTCGGCGGCGCGATCGCTTTCGCCGCGCTGATCGCGATCATCGCGAACGACAGCTCCAGCACGACCACGACCCCAACGGTTACCCCCGGTTCCTAAATCGGCGCACTCGCGGCGGACAATCTTGACAGCAGTTGGAAAAAGCACCCACGCCCGGGTGCTTTTTCTTTTTCGAGCCACGATGCTTGGGGAACCGCGTCGGCCCGGCGGCGTTTCGTCGCAGACTGACCCAAAAGAGAGCGCCAGCCGTGAACCAGATCATCTATCTCGTCGGACTTGTCGTCATCGTCGTCGCGATCGTTCAATTCGTTCTGTGACACTCCGTGAGCGCGGTTATTCTCCCGCCCGGTCCACGTCACCCCTGAATTGCTCGGCCAGATAGCGTTCGAACGCATCCAGGTGGACCGGTTCGAACTGTCCGAACCCCTGCATCCATGTGCTCGCGTCGGCGAGCGCAACGGGATCCAGCTTGCACCAGACGACGCGACCGCGCCGTTCCTGCACGATCAGGCCGGCGCGGCTCAGTGTTGCAAGATGTTTGGACACCGCAGCCAACGAAATGTCGAATGGAGCGGCCACGTCCGTGACCGCCATGTCATCTTCCAGCAGCAGCGACAGGATCGCCCGGCGGGTGGGGTCCGCGAGCGCGGCAAATACCTGATCCAAGCGGTCCGTCATGGTCCGGTGTCGTGGCACTGCGGGGCAGGGCGGTCAAGCGTCCTCAGATGATACTCAACGCCTTGGTTGAATAAGGCGAAATTCCGCAGCGGGCTCCATGGAACCCGAGGCCGTGAAAATTATACACGGAATCAACGCCTTGCAGGCCCCTTTCCTCGTCTTGACTATCCTCGTGCCCCCGGCATAGGGTCCGCCCGTCTGAAAGGGGCTTTTGGTGGTCGACGACGAGACGCGGGACCGGATGCAGGCGCTGGAGCAGCGACTGGCGGCGGCGCGCAAGGCGCAGGATCCCAAGCCCAGGACGGACGAACACTATTCCATGGCCAACATGGCCTGGCGCATGGTGACGGAACTGGTGGCCGGTCTACTGATCGGCTTCGGCATCGGATACGGGCTGGACACGGTCCTGGGGACGATGCCGATCTTTCTCGTCATCTTCGTGCTGCTGGGCCTGGCCGCCGGCATCAACGTGATGCTGCGCACCGCGAAAGAGATCGGGGCCGAGGCGACTGACGCGCCGCCCAAGACGAAGGAAGACTGAGCATGGCGACAGCGAGCGACGGCGGATTCAACATCGCACCGATGGACCAGTTCGTGGTCCAGCCCCTGTTTTCCGATGGGCCCGTGGGCATGTTCACCGTTTCCAACGCGACGCTGTGGATGGCGCTTGCGGTGGTCTGCACCGTGCTGCTGCTGGTCGTGGGTTCGCGCGGGCGGGCCGTGATCCCCAGCCGCGCGCAATCGGTGGCCGAGCTGGCCTACGGTTTCGTCTACAAGATGGTGGAGGACGTGACCGGCAAGGACGCCGTGCGCTACTTCCCCTACATCATGACGCTGTTCATGTTCATCCTGATGGCGAACATGCTGGCGCTGATCCCGACCTCGTTCTCGCCCACCTCGCATATCGCCGTGACCGCCGTGCTTGCGCTGGCCGTGTTCATCGGCGTGACGGTCCTGGGCTTCGTCAAGAACGGCGCGTCGTTCCTCAGCCTGTTCTGGGTGTCCTCGGCCCCGCTGGCGCTGCGCCCGATCCTCGCCATCATCGAGCTGATCTCGTACTTCGTGCGCCCCGTCAGCCACTCGGTTCGTCTGGCCGGCAACATCACCGCGGGCCACGCCGTGCTGAAGGTCTTCGCGGGCTTCGCCGCGGCGCTGGGTGTCTTCTCGTTCCTGCCGATCCTCGCCATCACCGCGATCTACGCGCTCGAGGTTCTGGTGGCCTTCATTCAGGCCTACGTCTTCACGATCCTGACCTGCGTGTACCTGAAGGACGCGCTGCATCCGCATCACTGAGCACCGGCGGGGGGAACCCCGCCAAACGCATCCCGGCGGTTCTCACCGCCACTGACACGAACTTCCAATTCAAGGAGAAAGATCATGGAAGGCGATATCGCAAACATGGGTCAATTCATCGGTGCCGGCATCGCGGGCCTCGGCGCCGGCGTGTCCGCTCTCGGTGTGGGCAACGTGGCCGCCAACTTCCTGTCGGGCGCCCTGCGCAACCCGTCGGCCGCCGCCGGCCAGACCGCGACGCTGTTCATCGGCATCGCGTTCGCCGAAGCCCTGGGGATCTTCTCGTTCCTCGTCGCGCTGCTGCTGATGTTCGCCGTCTGAGCGATCCCGATCTGCCGCAGACGCTGGGCGGGCCGCGCAGGTCCGCCCGGTCGCGTTATCGGATATCGAGGATAGACAGATGGCAACCGAACCCACCACAGCGGTCCTGACACCGGGCGACGCGCCGGCCGACGCCACCGGCATGCCGCAGCTGAACGTCGAGTCGTTCCCCAACCAGATCTTCTGGCTGGTGCTCGCGCTCATCGCGATCTACTTCGTGCTGTCCCGCGTGGCCCTGCCGCGCATCGCGTCGGTCCTGGCCGAACGCCAGGGCACCATTACGAACGACATCGCGGCGGCCGAAGAGCTGAAGCAGAAGGCGGCCGAGGCCGAGAAGGCCTACGAGAAGGCGCTGGCGGATGCCCGGGCCGAGGCCAATCGCATCGCCGAGGAAAACAAGGCCGAGATGCAGGCCGAGATCGACGCGGCCAACGCCCGCGCCGAGGCCGAGATCGCCGAGAAGATGGAAGCCTCCGAGGCGCGCATCGCCGAGATCCGCGACGGCGCCATGCAATCGGTCGAGACGGTCGCCAAGGAAACCGCCTACGCGGTCGTCGAAAGCCTGGGCTTCGACGCCGACCAGGGCCAGACCGATGCCGCCGTCGAGAAGCAGATGAAGGGGGCCGCGTGATGCGCAAGCTGACCATCCTGGCCGCGGCTCTGGCCCCGGCGCCCGCGCTGGCCGCTTCGGGCCCGTTCTTCTCGCTGGCCAACACCGATTTCGTCGCGACCTGCGGCTTCATCGTGTTCCTGGGCATCCTGGTCTATTTCAAGGTGCCCCAGATGCTTCTGGGCATGCTCGACAAGCGGGCCGAGGGCATCAAGTCGGACCTGGCCGAGGCGCGCGAGCTGCGGGAAGAGGCGCAGTCGCTGCTGGCCTCGTACGAGCGCAAGCAGAAGGACGTGCAGAACCAGGCCGACCGCATCGTCGCGGCCGCCCGGGAAGACGCGAAGGCGTCGGCCGAGAAGGCCAAGGCCGATCTCGAGGCGTCGCTGGAGCGGCGGCTGGAGGCGGCGAAGGACCAGATCGCCAGCGCCGAGGAAGACGCCATCCGCAGCGTCCGCAACCGCGCCGTCAACGTGGCCATCGCCGCCGCGCGCGACGTGCTGAGCGCGAAGATCGACGGCGGCAAGCAGTCCGCTTTGATCGACGACTCGATCAAGACGGTGGACGCCAAGCTGCACTGACCATCTTCTTCGAACCGTAAAAAAGGGCCCGGCCGCATCGCGCGACCGGGCCTTTTTTCTTGTCCAGGCTGCCGTGGCGCGCCCGACCTTGGGGCGCGCCACGCCGGACCGTTACTGGTTGATCGGGCGGATGATGATCTGCACCCGGCGGTTCTGGGCGCGGCCCTCGGGCGTCGCGTTGCTGGCGATGGGCTGCGAGAAGCCGTAGCCGACCGAGGTCAGGCGCCCCGAAGCCACGCCGTTTTGCAGCAGGATCGAGGTGACGGCCTGCGCGCGACGCTCGGACAGGTCCTGGTTGTAGGCGGCGCTGCCGGTGTTGTCGGTGTGGCCCTGCACCTCGACCAGCGACTGCGGATAGCGGTTCAGGCTCGCCGCCAGGACGCGCAGGTCGCTTTGCAGGGTGGGGGCGACGCTGGCGCTGTCGGTGGCGAACAGGATGTCCTGCGGCATCCGCACGATCAGCTCGTTGCCGGTGTTGATGACGTCGATCTCGCCGTTGGCGAAGTTGTTGCGCAGGTCGGCGGCCTGGCGGTCCAGGAAGGTGCCGACCACGGCACCGGTGCCCGCGCCGATCACGGCGCCCACGGCGGCGTTGCGCAGCCGGTCATCGCCGGATTCGCGGGTGGCGCCGGCCAGGGCGCCCAGGCCCGCACCGACAAGCGCGCCGGTGGCGGCGCGGTTGCGCTCGCCCGTCGCGGGCTGGTTGACGCAGGCCCCCAGCGCCAGAAGGCTGGCCGAGGCCAGCAGGATCGGGGTGTTCAGAATTCGCATTGTGTCCTCATGGATGGGGAATAGTCGCACATCTCGCAGGCGAATATAGAACAGGCACCGCCCAGTGCACGCCGAATCCGCAGTCTGGCGAAGTCTTGCCGGTTTCCCGACCGGCAAGGAACCGGTCACTCGGCGGGGGCGAACCCGGTCTGCGCCGCCTCGACCGCGAGCATGGCGCGCTTCACGGGCAGCCCCCAGTGATAGCCGCCGAGGCCCCCGGATTTGCGCACCGCGCGATGGCACGGGATCAACCAGCTGATCGGGTTGCGGCCCACCGCCGTGCCCACGGCGCGCACGGCCTTGGGGTTGCCGATGCGGGCCGCGATCTCGCCGTAGGTGGTGACATGGCCCGAGGGGATCGAGAGCAGCGCCTCCCAGACCTTGATCTGGAAGGGGGCGCCGATGAGGTGCAGCTCGCTTTCCGCCCCCTGGGTCACCGCCGCGTGCAGGTGCGGCGCCAGCGCCGCGTCGTCCCGCGAATAGACCGCATCGGGCCAGCGCGACTGCATGTCGGCCAGCGCGGCGGCGTCGCCGGTCTCCTCGGTGAAGGCCAGCCCGCACAGGCCCCGCGGCGTGGCAAGGCCCAGCATCCGACCGAACGGCCCCTCGCCGTAGCCATAGGTGATCTCGAGTCCCGCACCCCGCCGGGCGTATTCGCCGGGGCTCATCGCTTCCCACCGCACGAACAGGTCGTGCAGCCGTCCCGCGCCCGACAGCCCGACTGCATCGGCGGTGGCCAGCGTGGTGAAGCGGCTGTCCAGCAGCCGCTTGGCGTGGCCCAGCGTCAGGTATTGCTGGAACCGCTTGGGGCTGACCCCGACCCAGCGGCTGAACAGACGCTGGAAATGCGCGGGCGCCAGGTTCATCTCTTCGGCAATCTCGGCCAGGGTCAGGTCGCGCCCGTCCTCGGCATCCAGCCGGTCGATGGCGCGGCGCATGATCGGCCAGTAATAGCTGTCTTCGGTGCTGCCGGTCATGGCGGGCGGTCCCCTGAAATCGGTGTTCTCCCAGATCTAGCCGCGCGGCGCCGGTGGCGCGACCCGGATGTTGCGCATTGAAGGCGCGGTCGCCCGGGCCGGGATGCCGATAATTGTGATCACGCGCGCCGGGCGTGTGATCGCAAATCACAGATAAGCGACCGTTGCGTCGAATTAGCCCGTGAATCCATGCGCCAACGGGCGTGACAGCGCCGTGGAAACCGTTAGATATGACGCAACGGCGACGGCCCCGGCCGCGCGCACCGATGCAAGGAGGTCCCATGGCCGACGTGAACCGCGGCAACCGCCCGCTGAGCCCGCATATCACCATCTACCGTCCGCAGCTGAACTCGATCACGTCGATCCTGACGCGGATCACCGGCAACGGTCTGATCGTGGGTGGCCTTCTGATGACCTGGTGGTTCGTCGCCGCCGCGATGGGTCCCGACGCCTTCGCCACCGCCGACGCGGTGCTGACCTCGTGGTTCGGCGACCTGGTGATGTTCCTGTCGCTCTGGGCGCTGTGGTATCACACGCTGGCGGGCCTGCGGCACCTGATCTGGGACACCGGCTGGGGGCTGGACCTGCCCACCGCCGAGAAGCTCGGCTGGGCCTGCGTCGGCGGCTCGGTCGTCCTGACCATCCTGACCGCGCTCGTGATCTGAGGAGACCCGCCATGGCATACATGACCGACCGCAAGCGCGCCGAGGGGCTGGGATCCGCCAAGTCCGGCACCGATCACTTCTGGTCCATGACCAAAAGCTCCATCGGCCTTCTGATCCTGGTGCCGCTGTTCATCTTCACCTTCGGATCGGCGCTCGGCAGCGGCTACGAGCAAGTTGTCGCATATTATTCTCAGCCGTTTCCGGCCATCGTGGCCGCGCTGACGATCACGGTGGGCTGGGTGCACTTCAAGTCCGGCGCCCAGACCATGATCGAGGATTATTCGCACGGGCTGACCCGCCACCTGCTGATCGCCGGGGTCACCTGCATCTCATACGCCGCCATCGCCGCCGGGCTGTTCGCCCTCGTGCGGCTGGCGATCTGAACGGGAGTTTCCCATGGCCGCTTACGATTATACCACCCACAACTACGACGCCATCGTGGTGGGCGCGGGCGGATCGGGCCTGCGCGCCACGCTGGGCCTGGCCGAGCAGGGCCTGCGCACCGCTTGCATCACCAAGGTGTTCCCGACCCGCAGCCACACGGTGGCCGCGCAGGGCGGCATCGCCGCATCGCTGGGCAACATGGGCGACGACAACTGGCAGTGGCACATGTACGACACCGTGAAGGGGTCCGACTGGCTGGGTGACACCGACGCCATGGAATATCTCGCCCGCGAGGCGCCCAAGGCGGTCTACGAACTCGAGCATTACGGCGTGCCGTTCTCGCGCACCGAGACCGGCAAGATCTACCAGCGGCCTTTCGGCGGCCACACCACCCAGTTCGGCGAAGGCCCCCCGGTTCAGCGCACCTGCGCCGCCGCCGACCGCACCGGCCACGCCATCCTGCACACGCTGTATGGCCAGTCCCTGAAGAACGACGCCGAGTTCTACATCGAGTATTTCGCCATCGACCTCATCATGTCCGAGGACGGACAGTGCCAGGGCGTCGTAGCCTGGTGCCTGGAGGACGGGACGATCCACGTCTTCAACGCCAAGATGACCGTGCTGGCGACAGGCGGCTACGGCCGCGCCTATTTCAGCGCGACCAGCGCACATACCTGCACCGGCGACGGTGGCGGCATGGTCGCCCGCCAGGGCCTGCCGCTTCAGGACATGGAATTCGTGCAGTTCCACCCCACCGGCATCTATGGCGCCGGCTGCCTGATCACCGAGGGCGCGCGGGGCGAGGGGGGTTACCTCACCAACTCCGAGGGCGAGCGGTTCATGGAGCGCTATGCGCCCACCTACAAGGACCTCGCCAGCCGTGACGTGGTCAGCCGCTGCATGACCATGGAGATCCGCGAGGGCCGTGGCGTTGGCAAGGACGGCGACCACATCCACTTGAACCTGAACCACCTTCCGAAAGAAGCGCTTCAGGAACGCCTTCCGGGCATCTCGGAGTCGGCGCGCATCTTCGCCGGTGTCGACGTGACGAAGGAGCCGATCCCGGTTCTGCCCACCGTGCACTACAATATGGGCGGCATCCCGACGAACTACATGGGTGAGGTGCTGAACCCCACCGCCGACGATCCCGACCGGGTCGTGCCCGGCCTGATGGCCGTGGGCGAGGCCGGTTGCGCCTCGGTGCACGGCGCCAACCGCCTCGGCTCGAATTCGCTGATCGACCTCGTTGTGTTCGGCCGGGCCGCCGCAATCCAGGCCGGCAAAGTCGTGGACCGCAATTCGTCGAACCCGACGCTGAACCAGTCCTCGGTCGATGGGGCGCTGGCCCGCTTCGACGGCCTGCGCCACGCCAAGGGCGATACCTCGACCGCCGAGCTGCGGCTCGAGATGCAGAAGACCATGCAGCAGGACGCCGCCGTCTTCCGCGCCGACGAGACGCTGGCCGAGGGCGTCAAGAAGATGGAGAAGGTGGCCGACAAGCTGGACAACATCAGCGTGACCGACCGCTCGATGATCTGGAACAGCGACCTCATGGAAACGCTGGAGCTGACCAACCTGATGCCCAACGCGCTGGCCACCATCGTCAGCGCCGAGGCCCGGAAGGAAAGCCGTGGCGCCCACGCGCAGGAGGATCACCCGGACCGCGACGACGAGAACTGGCGCAAGCACACGCTGGCCTATGTCAATGGCGGCGTGAAGCTGGAGTACCGCCCGGTGCACCTGAACCCGCTGCTGGGCCACAACGAGGGCGGCATCGATCTGGACAAGATCAAGCCCAAGGCGCGGGTATACTAAGCGGGCAGGGAACTTTCCCCACCATGGATAGGAGATCCGGTATGAAAACGCTGATTCTGAGCTTGGTTGGGGGCCTTGCCCTGTCCGGCCCCGCGCTCGCGGGTGGATGGGGCGGCGGAGTGGCCGGTGCTGGGCAATACGCCAGCTGCGCCGACCTGGCCGCTGCGGGCGCCGTGGCTGCGGGGACGACCTGCGTGGACGCCAGCGGAACGCTGGTCACGGTGTCGTCCGGGACGCATCGCCGGTTCTTCTGCCCCTATCCGCACCGCCCGTCGGACTCGGTCTTCGTGAACGGGTCGGGCTACATCATCAAGGACACGCTCCGCCGCCAGCAGGGATGCCTGTGATCGCCCGTGCGGCGATCATATCCCTGGCCGGGCTGGCCGCTTGCGGTCCCATGTCGCCCGAAGCCGCGCAACGGGTGTGCGCCGACCGGGCGCGCGCCGCTGCGGGTCCGACCGGGACCGTCGGCATCGGCGTCGGCTCGGGTGGTGTCGCCACCGACCTGGAGATCGGCATCAGCAGCGATTTCATCCGCGGCCGCGATCCGCAGGCCGTCTACGACGACTGCATGGCGCGGCGCACGCAGGTCGGCGCCACGGTGAATGTCGCGCGATGAGAGCACTCGTCTCGACCCTGTGCATGGCCGGGCTGCTGGCGGCCTGCACGCCCGCCGATCGCGACCAGGTCACCCGCTCGGCCGCGCGCAGCGTGGTCAGCCGGGTGGTCGTGCAGCAGTTCCCGGGCGTCCCGGTGCAGCCTGCCATCGACTGCATCATCGACAACGCGACGACGCCCGAATTGGTGGGCCTGGCCTCGGACGCCGTGACCGGCCCGACGGCGGCCACGACCGAGGTCGTGACGCGCATCGCGTCGCGCCCGCCAACGATACAATGCCTGGTTGGCCAGGGCCTTCCCGCCCTGTTGCGCACCGGCGCCTGAGCTGAACGAAAGAGGATGTCATGGTTCAACTGACCCTGCCCAAGAACTCGAAGATCCGGACCGGCAAGACCTGGCCCAAGCCCGAGGGCGCGACCAACATCAAGAAGTTCGAGATCTATCGCTGGTCGCCCGAGGATGGCGAGAACCCGCGCGTCGACACCTATTTCGTCGATCTCGATACCTGCGGCCCGATGATGCTGGACGCGCTGATCAAGATCAAAAACGAGATCGACCCGACCCTGACCTTCCGCCGCTCGTGCCGCGAAGGGATCTGCGGGTCCTGCGCGATGAATATCGACGGGATCAACACGCTGGCCTGCATTTACGGCATGGACGAGGTGAAGGGCGACGTGAAGATCTACCCGCTGCCGCACATGCCGGTGGTCAAGGATCTGATCCCCGACCTGACCCATTTCTATGCCCAGCACGCCGCCGTGATGCCCTGGCTGGAAACCAAGACGCAGCGCCCGCAAAAGGAATGGCGCCAGAGCATCGAGGACCGCAAGAAACTCGACGGTCTTTATGAATGCGTGATGTGCGCCTCGTGCTCGACCGCGTGCCCCAGCTACTGGTGGAACGGCGACAAGTTCCTTGGACCGGCCGCGCTGCTCCACGCGTATCGTTGGATCATCGACAGCCGGGACGAGGCCACGGGCGAGCGTCTCGACGACCTCGAGGATCCGTTCAAGCTCTATCGTTGCCACACGATCATGAACTGCGCGCGGACCTGCCCCAAGGGCCTGAACCCGTCCGCGGCCATCGCCGAGATCAAGAAGCTGATGGTCGAACGCGCGGTCTGATCCCGCTTCCGAGCTTCAATTCCAACGCTGCCGCGCGCGATCGCAGCAGCGTTTTTCTTTCCCCGAACGATTGAGTCCGAAACCAGTTTTGTGGAGCCAATTCCTGGCTACACGGATGGTCGCAACGCTTTCTTTCCGATGAACAGGCGAGGCCACTGGCACTGGCCGCCAGAGAAAGAAGCTCGCCAATTGCGACGATGAAACACCGCTTGGACCGGGTTCGCGAACCATCGATCAGGGCTTCGCAGATCCCGCGTGCAGGAGTACATCTCGACCGTCAAGCGGCTCCGGCCTCTCGCCATCACCGATACGTGTTCTGGCTTTTGCCCCGTAATTCAGAGCTCGGATGGTGGAAGTTCGCCCAGCAGGATGTCCGTGTTCAAAAGAAAAGCCCGGCGGTAAGGCCGGGCCAATCCGAAAACCAAGCATCGCGCTCGTTTGTCAGATACGGAAATCGTCCAGCGACTTGCCCTGAGAAAGCGCGTCCTTGATCCAGGCAGGCTGTCGGCCACGGCCCGTCCATGTCGCGCGCGGATCTTCGGGGTTGCGGTATTTCGGGGGAGACTTGCTCCCCTTCTTTTCGGCCTTGACGATATCGTCCAGCGAAAAGCCATGGTCACGGGCGGCCTTTTCGGCTGCGGCGCGGGCTTCGGCCTTGCGGCGGGTTTCGAGAGAAGCGAGAGCCTTGTCGACGTCTTTCTTCAGCGATTCCAATTCATCGCGGGACATTTTTTCAAGATCGATGGCCATTTTTCGTCCTATCACTCCGAGATACTTATCGGATCGTTAGGACATGTTTTTCCACTTTCCAAGAGAAATCGTCCCGCGACGTCAAGCGAGGCGCGAAGTCGCCGATAATTACGCGAATTTCATTCCGCCGCTATCCTATCTGGATCGGCCAAAGTCACGATATCCGTCATGATTGTATTCATTCGGAAATCTTTCGGCGTATAGACCCGCGCCACTCCGGCGGCCAGAAGGGTCTGGGCGTCGACATCGGGAATGATTCCCCCCACCACGATAGGAATTTCCCGGTGTCCCGACTGCTGCATCAGCCGCAGGATCTCGGTGACCAATGGCACATGGCTGCCCGACAGGATCGAAAGGCCAAGGACGTGGGGCCGTTCCTCGTCCACGCGGGCGACGATTTCGGCAGGGGTCAGGCGGATCCCTTCATAGCTGATCGCCATGCCGCAATCGCGGGCGCGGGCGGCGATCTGCTCGGCGCCGTTGGAGTGGCCGTCGAGGCCGGGCTTGCCCATCATGAATTTCAGGCGCTGGCCCAGCCGCGTCGATACCATGTCGACGCGCGCGCGGATATCGTCGAGGTTCTGCACCCGGTTAGAGGGTGCGGCCGACACGCCGGTTGGCCCGCGATACTGGCCGAAGGCCGCGCGCACCATGTCGCCCCATTCGCCGGTCGTGGCGCCCGCCTTGGCGGCGGCGATCGACGGCGGCATGATGTTCGTGCCTTCGCGCGCGGCACGACGAAGACCCTCCAACGCGGCCCGCACGGCGTCCTCATTCCGTGACGCGCGCCAGGCGGTCAGGCGCGCGATCTGGTCGGCCTCGGCGTCCTTGTCGGCGACCATGATCGCGTCGGGACCCGAAGTCAGCGGCGATGGCTCGCCCGTCTCATAGCGGTTCACGCCGATCACGGTCGTCTCGCCGCCCTCGATGCCGGCGATCCGCTCGGCGTTCGATTCCACCAGCCGCGACTTCATGTAGTCGATAGCGCCCACCGCGCCGCCCATGGAGTCGATGGTCGAAAGCTCGGCGCGGGCGCCGTCCTTCAGCTCGGCCACCTTGTGCTCGACGGCCGGGTTGCCGTCGAACAGGTCGTCGTATTCCAGAAGGTCGGTCTCGAACGCCATGATCTGCTGCATCCGCAGGGACCATTGCTGGTCCCAGGGGCGGGGCAGGCCCAAAGCCTCGTTCCAGGCGGGCAGCTGCACGGCGCGGGCGCGGGCCTTCTTCGAAAGCGTGACGGCCAGCATCTCGATCAGGATGCGGTAGACGTTGTTCTCGGGCTGCTGCTCGGTCAGGCCAAGGCTGTTGACCTGCACGCCGTAGCGAAAGCGGCGGTAGCGCTCGTCCTCGACGCCGTAGCGGTCGCGGCAGATCTCGTCCCACAGGTCGGTGAAGGCCCGCATCTTGCACATCTCGGTCACGAACCGGATGCCCGCGTTCACGAAGAAGCTGATGCGCCCGACCATGGCCGGGAAATCCTCGGGGGCGACCTTGCCCTTGAGGTCGTCCAGCACCGCCGTGGCGGTGGCCAGCGCGAAGGCCAGTTCCTGCTCGGGCGTCGCGCCGGCCTCCTGCAGGTGATAGGAACACACGTTCATCGGGTTCCACTTCGGCAGGTGCTCGCGCGTATAGGCCGCGACATCGGTGATCATCCGCAGGGACGGCTGCGGCGGGCAAATATAGGTGCCCCGGCTCAGGTATTCCTTGATGATGTCGTTCTGCACGGTGCCCTGAAGCTGCGAGACATCGGCACCCTGTTCCTCTGCCACCGCGATGTAGAGCGCCAGAAGCCAAGGCGCCGTTGCGTTGATGGTCATCGAGGTGTTCATCTGTTCCAGCGGGATCTGGTCGAACAGCGTGCGCATGTCGCCTAGATGCGCCACCGGCACGCCGACCTTGCCGACCTCGCCCGCCGACAGCTCGTGGTCGCTGTCGTATCCCGTCTGCGTGGGCAGGTCGAACGCCACGGAAAGACCGGTCTGTCCCTTCGCGAGATTGCCGCGATAAAGCGCGTTCGACGCGGCGGCGGTCGAGTGGCCGGCGTAGGTGCGGAAAAGCCAGGGCTTGTCTTTGGTCATGGCGCGGTCCTTGGCGTAATAATATTGCTTCGACAGGCTTTAGACGGAAATAAAATGCCGTTGTCAACGGCAATGCCGCGCCGCGGCGGCACGGTCGCTGCACACGCCGCATTTACCAGGGCGCGCTTTGTTGCCATGGTCGCCGCCATGTTCGGAACCATTACGCTTCCACTATGGCTGTTCTGGCTGATCCTGCTGTTCGCGGCGGTCACCTTCGCCAGCCATTTCTTCATTCCGCCGGTGCGCTGGTTCCTGCGCCGCCGGATGGAGCGGGCGGTGGCCGAGCTGAACAAGCGGCTCGAACGGCCGATCCAGCCGTTCAAGCTGGCCCGCCGGCACGACATGATCCAGCGGCTGATCTACGACCCGCAGGTGATCGCGGCGGTGGCCCACCACGCCCGCGAAACCGGCGTGCGCGAGGACGTGGCATTCTCCGAGGCCAAGCGATACGCGCGCGAGATCGTGCCCAGCTTTTCCGCCTCGGCCTATTTCACCTTCGCGATCCGCGCGGCGCGTTTCCTCAGCCGACAGCTGTTCCACGTCCGGCTGGTGCGGATCGACAACGACGCGCTGGCCGGCATCGACCCCGAGGCCACGGTGGTCTTCGTGATGAATCACCGGTCGAACATGGATTACGTGCTGGTCACCTACCTTGCGGCCGAGCGCTCGGCGCTCAGCTACGCGGTGGGGGAATGGGCGCAGATCTGGCCGCTCAGCCGCCTTCTGCGGGCCATGGGCGCCTATTTCATCCGCCGCCGTTCGCGCAACACGCTCTATCGCCGTGTTTTGGCGCGCTATGTCCAATTGGCGATCGAGAACGGCGTGACCCAGGCGATGTTTCCCGAGGGCGGCCTGAGCCTGGACGGTCGCGTGGGCGAGGCCAAGCTGGGACTGCTCAGCTACATCGTGCAGGGCGTGGACCTGTCGAAGCGGGATGTCGTCTTTATCCCGGTGTCCCTGAACTACGACCGGGTGATCGAGGATCGCATCCTGATCGAGGCCGGGCGCACGGGCAATCGGCGCTTCCGCGGGTCGTTCCTCACCGGAACGGCCTTCGCGCTGCGCTGGCTGTGGCGGCGGGTGACGCTGCGAGCGCGGCGGTTCGGCTATGCCGCTGTCAGCTTCGGGCGCCCGGTGTCTCTGAAAGAGCTTCGGGCCAGCGACCGGGGCGAGGTCACGGCCGTGGCGACCCACCTGATGAACCGGATCCGCGAGAACGTGCCGATCCTTCCGGTGCCCATGGTGGCTGCCGCGCTGCTGGACGGAGCGCGGTCCCACGACGCGGTGCGCGACTGGATCTCGGGCCGGGTGCCGGCCTGGATCGACGCGGCCTATCCCGTACATCTGCGGCGTGGCAGCATCGAGCGCACCACCGATGCCGGCATCGACATGCTCAAGCTGCGCAGGCTGGTCGAGGAGCGTGAGGACGGCACGCTGGTCCTGTCCGAAAAGTCCGAAAGCGTCCTGCGGTTCTACGCGGCATCCGCACCCCTGATCGATGCTGCGCTGCAGGAGCCTGAGCCCGCCGAAACTGCCGTCGGGTCATAAAATTTCAAAAACACCTTGGTGGTAGTTGCATTATTTCGGGTTTCCGCCTACTTCGTTCCGGGAATGCCGCTGCAGCGCGGCGACAACTGGAAGGAATCAGCGCATGTCCGGGGATGTCGACACCATGACGCGGCCGTCCGAGGCCAAATCTCTTTACGCCGTGGGCGAGATGCCCCCCCTGGGCCACGTGCCCGAGAAGATGCACGCCTGGGCCATCCGGCGCGACCGCCAGGGCGAGCCCGAGCAGGCGTTCCAGCTTGAAGTCGTGGACGTGCCCAAGCCCGACAGCCACGAGGTGCTGGTCCTCGTGATGGCCGCCGGGGTGAACTACAACGGGATCTGGGCCGGTCTCGGCATCCCGATCTCGATGTTCGACGTTCACAAGGCCGATTACCACATCGCCGGATCCGACGCCTCGGGCGTGGTCTGGGCCGTGGGGGACAAGGTCAAAACCTGGAAGGTGGGCGACGAGGTCGTCATTCACTGCAACCAGGACGACGGCGACGACGAGGAATGCAACGGCGGCGATCCCATGTTCTCGCCCAGCCAGCGGATCTGGGGCTACGAAACGCCGGACGGCTCGTTCGCGCAATTCACCTGCGTGCAGGCCCAGCAGCTGATGCCGCGGCCCAAGCACCTGACCTGGGAAGAGTCCGCCTGCTACACCCTGACGCTGGCCACCGCCTACCGGATGCTGTTCGGCCACCACCCGCACGAGCTGAAGCCCGGTCAGAACGTGCTGGTCTGGGGCGCCTCGGGCGGCCTCGGCTCCTACGCGATCCAGCTGATCAACACGGCGGGCGCCAACGCCATCGCGGTGATCTCGGAAGAGGACAAGCGCGAGTTCGTCATGGGGCTGGGCGCCAAGGGCGTCATCAACCGCAAGGATTTCGACTGCTGGGGGCAGCTGCCCAAGGTCGGCACCGACGAGTACAAGGCCTGGTTCGCCGAGGCGCGCAAGTTCGGCAAGGCGATCTGGGACATCACCGGCAAGGGTGTGAATGTCGACATGGTGTTCGAACACCCGGGCGAGGCGACCTTCCCGATCTCGACCTTCGTGGTCAAGCAGGGTGGCATGGTCGTCATATGCGCCGGCACCACGGGCTATAACCTGACCATGGACGCGCGCTATGTCTGGATGCACCAGAAGCGCATCCAGGGCAGCCATTTCGCCCACCTCAAGCAGGCCGCGTCGGCCAACAAGCTGATGGTCGAGCGGCGACTGGATCCCTGCATGTCCGAGGTGTTCCCTTGGGCCGAGATCCCGGCCGCGCACACCAAGATGCGCAAGAACCAGCACAAGCCCGGCAATATGGCCGTTCTGGTGCAGGCGCCCAAGACCGGCCTGCGCACGATCGAGGACGTGATCGAAGCCGGCCCGACCTGAGTTCAAGTCCGCGGGCGGGAGCGGACGAAACGATCCGCTCCCGCCCGTGCGACTGCATTACGATGGGGCCATGCGCTCAGATCGCCGCTGGGCATCCCGCGCCTGCGCCATTATGAGGGGGCGATGTCCGTTCCCGCCCACGTCCTCTCCCAAGATCAGCAGACCGCCCGCGACCGGGTGTCCGAGTTGCTGGCCGGTGCCGGCATCGACCTGGAGTCGGGCGGCACCCGCCCGCTAACCGAAGGCAAATCGGCGGTCATGGCGATCACCGGCAAGGCCGGGTCGGGCAAGACGCTGCTTCTGGCACAGCTCTACGCCGCGCTGAAGGGGGCCGGGGTCGACGTGATCTCGGGCGATTACGAGTCGCGGCGCCGCAAGGACCGGCGCACGCTTGCGATCCTCGCGCCGACCAACAAGGCCGCGTCGGTGCTGCGCACGCGCGGCGTGCCGGCCACAACGATCCACCGCATCCTTTATACCCCGGTCTACGATCCCGAATACGAGCGGATCGCCGAATGGCTGTCGGGGCAGGGCGACCGGCCCACGATCGAGGGGCTGGAGGAGGTCATGCTGGACCGGGCCCACGCGTTCTTCCAGCAGCACAACTCGATCCCCGGGGCGCTGGCCGCGGCGGGGCTGCGTGGATCGGACTTCATCACCGGCTGGAAACGCCGGGAAGAGCCGCTGGATATCGGCATGGTCGACGAGTCGTCGATGCTGGACAAGAAGCAGTTCGAGGACCTGCAGGAGATCTTTCCCACGCTGATCCTGTTCGGCGACCCGGCGCAGCTGGCCCCGGTGCAGCAGTCGGGCAGCATGGTCTTCGACGACCTGCCCGCGCCGCGCATCGCCAATCTCAACCGCGTGCACCGCCAGGACGCCGACAACCCGATCCTGGATCTCGCCCATGCGCTGGCCGATCCCGACCTGGGGTTCGAACAGTTCGAGCGCATGGTCGAGGACGCATCGCGCAAGGACGACCGCGTGGTCATGGGAAGCCGGGTCGAGGCGGCGCTGATGGCCCGCAGCCCCGTGCTGGTCTGGCGCAACGCCACGCGCATCCGCCTGATCCATGCCTTCCGCACCGCCTATTCCGCGCCGACCGACCAGCTTCTGCCGGGCGAGCCGCTGATCTGCGACGGGATCGAGCTGCCGCTGAAGCACCGCAAGAAGCGCATCGACCTCGAAGCGCGGGGCCTCATCAAGGGCGCTCAGGTGATCTATCGCGGGGCCGGATCGCGGCCCGGCTTTTCCAAGCTGCACGTCGTGGGCGCGCCCGACCCGCAGGTGAACGTAGCCTCCATCGTGAAGATCGAGATGCCCGGCGAAGACGAGCCGTTCATCCCCTTTGCCGCGCGCATGGGCGCGACCTTCCTGCACGGCGCGGCGGTGACGATCCACAAGGCGCAGGGGTCGCAATGGCCCGACGTGCAGGTCTTCGCCCCCGATCTCTATGCCGCCGCGCGCGTCGGGCGGATGGAGGCGGGCGTGCCCCTGTGGAAGCGGCTGGCCTATGTGGCGATCACCCGCGCCGAAGAGCGGCTGTTCTGGGTCATGCGCAACCGTCTCGGCCGCCCGACCGAGCCGCTGGGCATCGCCGACCTGAAAACGCCCGCTGCAGCCCTGGAGCTCGACGGCGAAGACGCGCCCGAGACGCCCTAAACCCGGGTTATAGGCCCGCTGCGAAGTGGCTTTCGGCACCGCTCTGCAACTGCGGTGCAATGGCGCCGTGCGCGATCAGAGCGCAGGTGATGGGGGGCCGGGACGCTGATCGTTCCGCGCCACAGCCACAAAGCATCGAAAGAGACACCCCATGTTCACGAAAACCCTCACCACCCTTCTTCTGGCCGGCACCATGGCCGGGGCGGCCTTCGCCAGCTCCGACGTCAAGTTGAGCGACGAAACGACCGCCCAGATCCGCCAGATCCTGACCGAGCAAGGCTATGAGGTCGCGAAGATAAAGATCGAGGACGGCCTGTACGAGGCCTACGCCCGCAAGGACGGCCATAAATACGAGGTCTTCCTCGACGCCGATCTCGCGGTGGTCCGCACCGAGAACGACGACTGAGAGCCAGGCCGCCGGGGTCCGCCCCGGCGGCCAGCTTCATTTCGGTCAAATTGGAGACGACACCATGAACCGTATTCAGGTCTGGGACCCGGCGGTCCGCGTCTTTCACTGGTCCGTTGTCCTCGCCTTTGCCGCCAACGCGCTGGTCATCGACGACGACAGCAAGCTGCATCAATGGGTGGGCTATTTTGTCGTGGGGCTGGTGTTGCTGCGCATCCTCTGGGGCTTCGTCGGCAGCCGCTACGCACGCTTCGCCAGCTTTCCGCCCAGCGTGTCCGGCGCGCGGCAGCAGGCGGCGGACATGCTGTCGGGGCGGCGCGACGCCCATGCGGGTCACACGCCGCTGGGCGCCTTGATGATCTACAACCTGCTGCTGGCGCTGCTGGTGGTGGGCGTCTCGGGCTGGCTGATGACCACCGATGCCTTCTGGGGCGTCGAATGGCCCGAGGAGCTGCACGAGATCGCCGTGAGCTGGACCGAGATCTCGGTGCTGGTTCACATCCTGGCGGTGCTTTACGAAAGCCACCGCACGGGCGTGAACCTGCCGGGCGCCATGGTCCGGGGTTACAAGGACATGCCGCCGGGATAATCTGGCACCCATGATCCGCCTTGTCCCCGACACGCGATTGCCGGCCGGTCTGACCGCCCTGATGGCGGTGCAGGCCGGCTGTGTCGTGTTCTTCCTCGGCGATCTGGTGGCAGACGCGCGCGCGCAGATGGGAACGGAAGGGGCCAGCTTTCACCTGAGCATCGAGGCGGTCGCCACCTTTGCCCTGCTGGCGGCCATCGGTTTCGAGGCCCGGTATCTGCGCGACCTGATGCGCAGCAAGGCGCGGCTGGAGCGGAACCTGCAAATCGCCAGCGCCGCCGTGCACGAGGTGATCGAGGCGCATTTCACCCGCTGGAAGCTGTCACCGTCCGAGACGGACGTTGCGACCTTCCTGGTCAAGGGTTTCGAGATCGCGGAAATTGCCCGGATCCGCGGCTGCGCCGAGGGCACCGTCAAGGCGCATCTGAACGCGATCTACCGCAAGTCCGGCACCCAAAATCGCGGGCAGTTGCTGAGCCTTTTGATCGACAGCCTCATGGCGGGCCCGACCGATGGCGCGCCGCATATGAAAACTCACGTCGCCGCGCAGTAGCGGCCCATCGCCCTCAGCTTTGCAGGTAGCGGAACATGGCCGAGGCGCCCCAGCCCGCGGCGATGGCGATGGCGAGAGACATCAGCCCGTAGATCAGGGCATTTTCTTGGGCGAGGGTATAAAGAAACCGCTCCAGCCCCACCTTGGCCACGTCGATCGTGGCGGCGTATTCGGCGACCACGGCGCCCTCACGCGTCAGGAAAATGCGCGAGGTATAGTCGCCCTCGACCAGGTTCGCGGGCAGCTCGACCCGGGTGTTGAACAGCGTCTGGTCGCTGACTTCGACCGCGCCGATGTTCAGCTGGTAAAGTTCCTGCCGCTCGCGGATGCGCACCAGCGCGTCGGTGAAGGCGGACGCGTCCTGCACGTCCATGGGCGCGCCCACGGACCGGATCGCCTGTCGCACGGTGATCCGGTGGCGCAGGTCGGACGTGTTGCTCAGCACGTCGTCCAGGGGCCCCGAGGTGTTCACGGCATAGAAGCTGGGCGCGTGGTCGATCTCGACCGCGGCGGAGTTCACCCAGATGATCGCCTGCTTGGCCTTGCGGCGCACGGTGAGCGGCCTTTGCGGCCCCTCCACCGTGACGATCAAGCCCAGCTGTCCCTCGGGGATGGGGGCCTGCCGTTTCACCGCGCCGAAGATCAGGATCTCGGAGCCGTCGAAGCTGGACGAGATGGCGATGCGGTTCTGCGACAGGCCCGCCACCAGGTCTTCGGCCTTGGCGGGCAGGGCGAGCGCCAGCAGGAGGATCAGCGCCCGGATCAATGTCCCGCCGTCCCGATGGAATACAGCTCGGCCGGTTCGATCAGCAGGTCCAGCGCCAGCTTGCCGCAGACCAGCAGGACCATCACCGCCAGCAGGATGCGCAATTGCTCGGCCTTCAGGTACACGCCGATACGCGCCCCCACCTGCGCGCCCACGACGCCGCCCACCAAGAGCAGCACCGCCAGGATCATGTCGACGGTGTAGTTCGTGGTGGCGTGCAGAAGCGTGGTGAAGGCCGTGACGAAGATGATCTGGAACAGCGACGTGCCGACCACGACCTTGGTGGGCATCCCCAGCAGGTAGATCATCGCCGGCACCATGATGAACCCGCCGCCCACGCCCATGATCGCGCTCAGCACGCCAACGAAGACACCGACCAGCGCGGGCGGGATGACCGAGATATACAGCCCCGAGGTGCGGAACTTCATCTTGAAGGGCAGGGCGTGAATCCAGGTGTGGTGCTTGCGCTTGGGCGCCTTGCCCTTGCGGGTGTTGCGGATGGTGTTCAGCGACTCGATGAACATCAGCCCGCCGATCGCGCCCAGGAAGATCACGTAGCTGAGCTTCACCAGCAGGTCGACCTGGCCCATGGACCGCAGGATGTTGAACACCCAGACCCCCAGGGCCGATCCTATGAGACCGCCCACCAAAAGGACCGTGCCCATCCTCAGGTCCACGGTCTTGCGTCGCAGATGCGCGAGGACAGCCGAGAAGGACGAGGCCACGATCTGGTTCGCCTCGGTCGCCACGGCCACGGCGGGGGGAATGCCGATGAAGAACAGCAGCGGCGTCATCAGGAACCCGCCGCCCACACCGAACATGCCCGACAGAACGCCCACCAAGCCGCCCAGCCCGAGGAGCAGGAAGGCATTGACCGACACCTCGGCGATGGGAAGGTAGATCTGCATGGAAAGCCTCGGTGGGGCCGTTACCCCTTCAAAGCATTGCCGATGCGAAAAATCCAGAGCGTCGGACGCGATAAATCACAGGCGCGACAGGAAGCTGCGCAGGATTTTCTCCAGTTTCGCGGCGCCGAGGGGGGCCATTTCCTTGGTGTGTTCGTGGCCGATCTTCTCGGCCGACAGGCCCGCCGCCATGTTCGTGATCGCGCTGATCGCAGCGACTCGTAACCCCAGGAAGCGTGCGAGGATCACCTCGGGCACCGTGGACATGCCCACCGCATCCGCTCCGAGGATCCGCAGGGCCCGGATCTCCGCGGGCGTCTCGAAGCTGGGACCGGAGTACCAGGCATAGACGCCTTCGTGCAGATGCGTGTCGGTATCCTTGGCCGCGTCGCGCAGCGCCGCGCGCCAGTCGGGATCGTGGGCATCGGTCATCGGTACGAACCGTGCGTCGGTCGGCTCGCCGATCAGCGGGTTCAGGCCCGAGAAATTGATGTGGTCGCTCAGCAGCATGGCGCTGCCCGTGGGCATTTCCGGGTCGAGCGACCCGGCCGCGTTGGTGGCGATCAGCCCCTCGGCCCCCAGCGCCTTCAAAACCTCAAGCGGCAGGCGCATGGCCGACGGGTCGCCCTTCTCGTAGTAATGCGCGCGCCCGCCCAGCACCGCGATGCGCTGGCCCTCCAACTCGCCCACCACCAGCTTGGGGTTGTGGCCCGACACGCCTGCGTGCGGAAAGCCCGGCAGCTGGTCGTAGGGGATGGCGACGCCGTCCACCTGCTCGGCCAGGTGACCCAGCCCCGAGCCCAGGATCAGGCCCAGCCGCACGGGCGCGTCGCCCGCCCGGTCGCGGATGAAACGGGCGAGGTCGTCTGCGGCGCGGGACATTTCAGCGCTCCTTCACGTAGGGTTGCCCACCGGCGCGGGGCGGGACGGCCTTTCCGACGAAGCCCGCCAGGATCACCACGGTGAGGATGTAGGGCAGGGCCAGGACGAAGGCGTTGGGGATCTCGAACAGCACGAGGTCGATCGACGAATAGCGGTTGGAAATGGCCTGAAGCAGACCGAAGAGCAGGCACGCCCCCAGCGCGTACCACGGCCGCCATTTGGCGAAGATCAGCGCGGCCAGCGCGATGTAGCCGCGCCCGGCGCTCATGTTCTGGGTGAAGCTCGCAGCCAGCCCGGTGGCGAGGAAGCTGCCCGACAGCCCGCATAGCACGCCGCAGATCGCCACGGCGGCGTAGCGCAGCCGCACGACGCTGACGCCGGCCGTGTCCACCGCGCCGGGGTTCTCGCCCACCGCGCGAAGGCGCAATCCAAACCGGGTGCGGAACAGGACGTACCAGGTCAGCGGCACGGTCAGCAGGCCCACATAGACGAGGATCGTGTGACCCGACAGCGCATCGGCATAAAGCGGACCGATGAAGGGCACGCCCGACAGCGCCTCGGCGAAGGGGAGTTCGATCGGCGAGAAGCGCGCGCCCCCCGACAGCTGCGGCGTGCGCCCGCCCTGCGAGAACCAGTCCTGCGCGATCAGCACCGTCATGCCCGCCGCGAGAAAGTTGATCGCCACGCCCGATATCAGCTGGTCGCCCCGGAAGGTGATCGAGGCCAGCCCGTGGATCATCGAGAACACCATCGAGGACGCGATGCCGGCCAGGAGCCCCAGCCAGACCGACCCGGTCAGCGCGGCGACGGCGGCCGAGAAGAAGGCCGAGATCAGGATCTTGCCCTCGAGCCCGATGTCGAACACGCCCGCCCGCTCGGAGAACAGCCCGGCCAGGCAGGCGAACAGCAGCGGCGTCGCCAGCCGGATCGACGAATCGAGGATCTGGATCAGGTCGAGATAGTTCATTCCGCGGGCACTCCGGGTTTGTCGGGTTGGCGCCGGAAGCGCAGGAAGGCCTTCTCGAGAGGGCTGCGCACCATGCCGTCCAGCGCGCCGGTGAACAGGATGACCAGCGCCTGGATCACCACGATCATCTCGCGCGGGATCGAGGTTTCGAACTCCAGCTCGGCGCCGCCCTGGTACAGCGCGCCGAACAGGACCGCTGCGATGAACACGCCCACCGGGTGCGAGCGCCCCATGAGCGCCACGGCGATGCCCACGAAGCCCGCGCCCAGCACGTTGTCCTGCAACAGCCGCTCCTGCTCGCCCATCACGGCATTGATGGCCATGAGGCCGGCCAGGGCGCCCGAGATCAGCATCGTGATCATGGTGATCCGCACCGGGTTGATGCCGGCATAGACGGCGGCCTTGTCGGAGTGGCCGAAGGCGCGGATCTCGTATCCCAGCCTGGTGCGCCACAGCAGAAGCCACAGGCCCCAGCAGGCCAGCAGGGCCACGATGAAGCTGACATTCATCGGCGTGCGGGCGAAGTCGATGCCGATGGCCCCCAACACCTCGCGCGCCGTCGGCAGGTGCGAACCCTCGACGAAACGGGCGGATTCGGGCGCCATTCCGGGGGCCTTCAGCGCGCTCACCAGCAGGTAGACCAGCAGCGCCGAGGCGATGAAGTTGAACATGATCGTGGTGATGACGATATGGCTGCCCCGCGTCGCCTGCAGGTAGGCGGGGATGGCGGCCCAGGCCGCGCCGAAAAGGCCACCGCCAAGGATCGCCACCGGCAGCGCGATCAGCCAGTGCGGCCACGGCACCATCAGGCAGACCAGCGCGACGCCCAGGCTGCCCAGCTGCGCCTGGCCTTCACCGCCGATGTTGAACAGCCGTGCGTGGAAGGCGATGGCGACGGCCAGGCCCGTGAAGATGAAGTTGGTGGCGTAGAACAGCGTGTAGCCCCAGCCATAGGTCGAGCCCACGGCGCCGTTCACCATGATCGCCAGCGCCTCGAACGGGTCCTGGCCGATCAGCGCGACCACGAGGCCCGAGACGATCAGGGCGAGGATCAGGTTGATCAACGGGATCAGGGCCACGTCGGCCCACTTGGGAAGCTTGTCCATCAGCCGGCCTTTCCAGTGGCATGGGCGAGGTTTTCCTCGATCTCGTCGACCGAGTGGTCCTTGTCGGTATCCGTGATCCCGGCCATGAGCAGGCCCAGCTCGCGCTCGTCGGTTTCGGACGGCAGGCGCTCGCCCATGATACGACCGTCGAAAATGACGGCGATACGGTCACTTAGCGACAGGATCTCATCCAGTTCCACCGACACCAGCAGCACCGCTTTCCCGGCATCGCGCAGGGCGACGATCTGTTCGTGGATGAACTCGATCGCGCCGATATCGACGCCGCGCGTGGGCTGTCCCACCAAGAGAAGGTCGGGATTGCGTTCGAGCTCGCGGGCGATGACGATCTTCTGCTGGTTCCCGCCCGAGAAATTCTTGGCCTTCAGCCAGCAATTGGCGGGCCGCACGTCGAACTTGGCGATCTTGGCCTCGGCATCCTCGCGGATGGCGTCGTTGTTCATCATCACGCCGCGCTGGTACCGCGCGTCGTCGTGATATCCGAAGGCCACGTTTTCCCAAGCGAAGAAGTCCATGATCAGGCCTTCTTCCTGTCGGTCCTCGGGGACATGGGCGATGCCGCGGCGGCGCCGGGTGCGGGCATCGGATTCGGCGCCGGTCAGGTCCAGCTCTTGTCCGTTGACCGTGACGCGGCCCTTGCCGGGGCGCATACCGCCCAGAACCTCGAGCAATTCGGACTGCCCGTTCCCGGCCACGCCGCAGATCCCGAGGATCTCGCCGCGCTTGACGTTAAGCGATATTCCCCGCAGCCGTTCGACGCCCGAGCCGTCCACGACTTGCAGATTTTCAACATTTAGCACGGTTTCGCCCGGCGTGGCCGCCTGCTTGTCCACGCGCAGCAGGACCTCGCGGCCCACCATCAGTTCGGCCAGTTCCTGCGGCGTGGTCTCGGCGGTCTTCACCGTGGCCGTCATCTCACCCCGGCGCATGACGCTGACCGTGTCGGTGGTCTCCATGATCTCGCGCAGCTTGTGGGTGATCAGGATGATCGTCTTGCCCTCGCGCTTGAGTCCTTCGAGAATGCGGAACAGGTGATCGGCCTCGGCGGGGGTCAGCACGCCGGTGGGTTCGTCCAGGATCAGGATGTCGGCCCGGCGATAGAGCGCCTTCAGGATCTCGACCCGCTGCTGCATGCCCACGCCCAGATCCTCGATCTTGGCGTCGGGGTCGACATGCAGTTCGTATTCCTCGGACAGCTGCTTCAGCAGGGTGCGCGCCTTGGACAGCGAGCCCTTCAAGAGCGCGCCATCCTCGGCGCCCAGCACGATGTTTTCCAGCACGGTGAAGTTCTGCACCAGCTTGAAATGCTGGAACACCATGCCGATGCCCGCGCGGATGGCGGCCTGGCTGTCGGGAATCTCGGTCCGCTCGCCGCGGATGAAGATCTCGCCCTTGTCGGCCTTGTAGAAGCCGTAAAGGATCGACATCAGCGTGGATTTGCCCGCGCCGTTCTCGCCGATGATGCCGTGGATGGTGCCGGGCATAACGCGGATCGCGATGTCCTTGTTGGCCTGCACGGGGCCGAAGGACTTCGAGATGCCCTTGAGTTCGATGGCCGGTGCCGTCATGGAGCCCACCCTTCGGGGATTTAGTAAAACGGCCCCCGCGCGGGGTCGCGCGGGGGCCGGTGTCGTCAGGTCGCGATCAGAACGTCAGCGCGGGGCAGCTGTCGTCGCTGGTGTAATCGTGGACTTCCAGCTCGCCCGACTCGATGGCGGCGCGCGCTTCTTCCACGGCTGCCATCATCTCCTCGGTGACGAGGTCCTCGTTGAACTCGTCCATGGCAACGCCGACGCCGTCGTTGGACAGGTCCTTGACCACGATGCCGGTCTGCAGCTCGCCCTCGACGGCGGCGGTGAAGGCGTCGTAAACGGCGTTGTCCACGCGCTTGACCATCGAGGTCAGCATGTTGCCCGGGTGCAGGTAGTTCTGGTTGCTGTCCACGCCGATGGCCAGCTCGCCCTCGTCGGCGGCGGCCTGCAGCACGCCGACGCCGGTGCCGCCGGCGGCGGCGAAGACCACGTCAGAGCCCTGGCTGATCTGCGAGCGGGTCAGCTCGCCGCCCTTCACCGGGTCGTTCCACGCGGCGGGGGTGGTGCCGGTCATGTTGGCGATCACTTCCACGTCGGGGTTCGCCGCCTTGGCGCCCTGGGCATAGCCGCAGGCGAACTTGCGGATCAGCGGGACGTCCATGCCGCCCACGAAGGAAACGGTGCCCGTCTCGGAGGCCATGGCGGCCATCATGCCCACGAGGTAGCTGCCCTGGTGCTCGGCGAAGACGATGGATTGCACGTTGGGCTGGTCCACCACCATGTCGACGATCACGAAGTTGGTCTCGGGGTAGTCGGGGGCCACCTGTTCCAGCGTCGAGCCGTTGGCGAAGCCCAGGACCACGACCGGGTTCGCGCCGCGATCGGCCATGCGGCGCATGGTCTGCTCGCGCTGCGCTTCCGAGGCCAGCTCGGTCTCGAGGTAGTCGGCGCCGTCGTTGTCCTCGACCCAGCGCTGCGCGCCGTTATAGGCGGATTCGTTGAACGACTTGTCGAACTTGCCGCCCAGGTCGATGATGAGGCCCGGCTCGGCCATGGCAGCGCCGGCGGCCAGCGCCGAGGCGGCGACTGCACCCAGAAGGGTTTTCATGGTGGTCATTGGGGGTGTCTCCCTTGTGTTGTTCTTTGGCCAAGGGCTTTGGCGCCCATGGCCCGGGGTCGCCCGAGGGCGCCCGCGACAGCCGCGATTAAGGGCCGTGCGGACCCGAGAATCAAGACGGGATTGTGGATGAATCGCCGCGCGACGGGGCACCTGCCGTGGATTGAGGCAGATGACGTTTCGTCATGGGACCAGATCCCGGCCCAGCACCAGCGCATCCACCGACCCCGCTGCAGGATCGCGGTAGTAGCCACGGCGCAGGCCCAGTTGCTCATAGCCCATGGCGTCGTAAAGCGCCCGGGCCGCCGCGTTGGTCTCGGCCACCTCGAGAAAGACGCGCGTTGCACCGTATGCGCGCACGTCATCGTGAAACGCGTCGAGACAGGCGCGGCCCAGGCCCTTGCGGCGGTGGTCGGGATCGGTGGCGATGGTCAGCAGCTCGGCCTCGTCCAGCACGACACGCCCCAGGGCGAAAGCATGGTCCCGTGTGACCAGGACGGCGCCCGGCTGGGCCAGCAGGTCGCGGAAGCCCTCGGCCGGGAACGGCGGCGGCACGGTGATGGCGCGGGCGTGGAGCCGGGCCAGGTCCTCGGGCGTCATGCGACCGGGGGCTGGGCGCGGGCGGGGGCGGCGTCGGGCGGGCGCAGGTAAAGCGGCGCGGGCCGGTCGGGCGCGGTGTCGCCGCCCATGTGCCGCCGCTCGGCGATCTCGCAGATACGCGGCGCGATGGCGTCGAGGTCGGTTTCCAGCGCGGGCAGGCCCAGTGTGGGGCCGACTTGCAGCGCCAGGGGGCCGACCGCCTGCATCCCGGCGCCCGCCGCCAGGTCGCCCGGCGGATCGGAAGGGTCGATAAGGCGGGCAGGGCCGTCCGGCGCGCCGTCGCGATAGGCGCGCACATGGGCCATGTCGCGCGGCGCGGGCAGGCAGACCAGCGCGTCGCCCGAGGTGGCCGACAGCGCGACGTCGAAGCTCGACACACCATGGCAGGGGCGGTCGAGGCCCAGGGCAAGCCCGCGCGCCGCCGCGACCCCCACGCGCAGGCCGGTGAAGTTGCCGGGACCGATGCCCACCGCCAGCGCATCAAGGTCGCCCCAGCAAAGGCCCGCCTGCGACAGCAGCTCTTCCAGCATCGGGATCAGCCGTTCGGCCTGTCCCCGCGCCATGTCCTCCTGTGCCAGCGCCACGAGCGACCCGCCCGAACGCAAAGCGGCCGCGCAGTGCGCGGCCGATGTGTCGAAGGCAAGAAGCGTCGGTGCGTCAGGCAACCGGCCGCACCTCGATAACCTCGGGGATGTAATGGCGCAGCAGGTTCTCGATCCCCATCTTCAGCGTCAGGGTCGAGGACGGGCAGCCGGCGCAGGCGCCCTGCATGTGCAGGTAGACAACGCCACGCTCGAACCCGTGGAAGGTGATGTCGCCGCCGTCCTGCGCCACGGCCGGGCGCACGCGGGTGTCCAGCAGTTCCTTGATCTGGACGACGATCTCACCGTCGGGGCCTTCGTGGTCGGCATGGCCGCCCGACTGGTCGGCGCCGCCCGCCATGACCGGCTGGCCGGACTGGAAGTGCTCCATGATCGCACCCAGGATCGCGGGCTTGATATGGTCCCATTCGGTCCCATCCTGCTTGGTCACGGTGACGAAGTCGTTGCCCAGGAACACGCCCGTGGTGCCGTCGACGGCGAAGATGCGCGTCGCCAGCGGCGAGGTGTCGGCGGTTTCGGCCGAGGGAAAGTCGGCCGTGCCGGTCTCGAGCACGGTCTGGCCGGGCAGGAACTTCAGCGTGGCGGGGTTGGGCGTGGATTCGGTCTGGATGAACATTGCGGCGTCTTCCTTACTGCTGCACCCGATATGCGGAATGGCGCCCGCCATGTCAAGGACTCTAGAACCGTTCTAAAGTAGCCCCAGCTGCCGCGCGCCCATCAGGATGGCCAGCAAAATGGGCTGGTGCAACAGGTAGATCACCAGCGAATGGCGCCCCATGCGGGCCAGCAGGTCCGAGGCGACCGGGCCGCGGGGCAGGGGGGCGATCCGCGCCACCAAGAGCCCCGCCAGCGTGGCGGCGAACCAGGGGAAGACCGGCTCGTAATCCAGCGCGAACCAGCGGGTCGGCGACAGCCCGAGCGGGTAGAGCGCGGGGTGCGAGAAGAGATCCGAGGTCAGGACATGCGGCGCGGCCAGCGTCAGCAGGGCGGCCAGCGCCACCAGCCAGCCGGGCGCGAACAGGAACGGCAGCGCCAGCACCGAGAAGACGGCGATGGCGTGCAGGATGCCGAACCACACCGCCGCGCCCATGGCGTAATGCGTGGCGAGCGTGACCGCGGCGGCGGCCAGCACCAGTTGCCCCAGCCGCCGCAGAAACCCGCGCCAGCGGACACCGCGCCCATGGGCCAGTTGCAGCGACACGCCCGCCAGCGCGATGAAGCTCCCGGCGATGGACATGGCGAACAGCCGCCAGCCCGGCGCGCCGCCCACGTCCCATTGCGTGACGCCCAGCATGTCCAGGTCATAGCTGAAGTGGAAGACGATCATCGCCACCAGCGCGATGCCCCGCGCCCGGTCGATCCAGGCCACGCGTGCGGCCGGACAGGCGCCGGCCTTGGCCGCGCCTTGCGGGCGGTCACCTGCGCTCATGTCAGGTGATCGCCTCGAGCTGTTCCTTGCTCAGGTTGCCCGGCACCACGGTCAGCGGCACGGGCAGCGACCCGGCGATCTTCGACAGGTGCTGGACCAGCGGCCCCGGCCCGCCCTTTTCGCTGCTGGCGCCGAGAACCAGCACGCCGATCTCGCCGTCTTCCTCGATCTGCGCCATGAGCTGCGGCACCGCCTCGCCCTCGCGGATGACCAGTTCGGGGTCGACGCCCTGCCGGTCGCGCATCCACTTGGCGAAGACCTCGTAATGGGCGCGGATCCGCTCGCGCGCCTCTTCGCGCATGATCTCGCCCACGCCGACCCAGTGGTTGAACTCGTCGGGGGCGATGATGGACAGGATCTGCACGCCGCCGCCCGTCCGCGCGGCGCGCATGGCCGCGAAGCGCATGGCGTTCAGGCATTCGCGGCTGTCGTCGAGGATGACGAGGAACTTTCGCATGGATACCCCTGGGGTGTCTTCGACGCGGATGATGCATGCCGCCCGACGGCCTGTCCAGCCGAGCGGGGCTGTCCGACGCATACGAAAGACGCCTGCGCATTGTGCTGACGCAGGGTCATATGCCTCAAAATCCGGCAATCGAGGCGGGCCTTGCGGGTCTCAACCGCTGAGTCCTGTGCGAATCCGCCTCCGAACGCTCCATTCGACCCGCCGGGTGATCAAACCGGCATCAGATGTGCGACGGCGCCACCAGTCTGCGAAACCGAACCGCGCCGCCGCACGCGCAACCGAAATTGCGTGGGCAGGGATATGTTGCGGTGACGGCCCGTGTCGAGCCGGAATCCCCCCGTTCCGCGCGCCTGATGAGGGGTCATCATGTCTATCCGTTCCGTTCTTCTTTCCTCCGCCGTTGTTCTGGGGGCGCTTCCCGCCGCCGCCCAGGACGTCTCGTGCCCGATCAAGGTCGGCGTGCTGCACTCGCTGTCGGGCACCATGGCCATCTCCGAGACCACGCTGAAAGACGCCATGCTGATGCTGGTCGAACAGCAGAACGAGGCGGGTGGCGTGCTGGGCTGCGAGCTCGAGGCCGTGGTCGTCGACCCGGCGTCGGACTGGCCGCTCTTCGCCGAGAAGGCGCGCGAACTGCTGAGCGTGCACGAGGTCGACGTGATCTTCGGCAACTGGACCAGCGTGAGCCGCAAATCCGTTCTTCCGGTCATCGAAGAGCTGAACGGCCTGCTGTTCTACCCGGTGCAATACGAGGGCGAGGAGTCGTCGAAGAACGTCTTCTACACCGGCGCGGCGCCGAACCAGCAGGCCATCCCGGCCGTGGATTACTTCCTCGAGGAACTGGGCGTCGAGAAATTCGCGCTGCTGGGCACCGACTATGTCTATCCGCGCACCACGAACAACATCCTCGAAAGCTACCTGAAGGATGCGGGCATCGCGGACGAGGACATCTTCGTAAACTACACCCCCTTCGGCCATTCGGATTGGTCGACCATCGTGTCGGACGTGATCGAACTGGGCTCGGACGGCAGCCAGGTGGGCGTGATCTCGACCATCAACGGCGACGCCAACGTGGGCTTCTACAAGGAACTGGCCGCCCAGAACGTGAGCGCGGATGACATCCCCGTCGTCGCCTTCTCGGTCGGCGAGGAAGAGCTTTCGGGTCTCGACACCTCGAATCTCGAAGGGCACCTGGCCGCGTGGAACTACTTCATGTCCGCCGACACCGAGGCCAATGCCGAGTTCATCGCCGCCTGGCAGGACTTCATCGGCAGCGAGGACCGCGTGACCAACGACCCGATGGAGGCCCACTATATCGGCTTCAACATGTGGGTGAACGCGGTCGAAGAGGCCGGGACCACCGACGTCGACGCCGTGCGTCAGGCCATGTGGGGCCAGGAATTTCCCAACCTCACCGGCGGCACCGCGGTGATGGGCACCAACCACCACCTGGCCAAGCCCGTGCTGATCGGCGAAATCCGCGCCGACGGCCAGTTCGACATCATCACCCAGACCGATCCGGTGCCGGGCGACGCCTGGACCGACTTCCTGCCCGAGTCGGCCGTGCTCGAGTCCGATTGGCAGGAGCTGGAATGCGGGATGTACAACACCGAGACCGACACCTGCGTGCAGATCAAGTCGAACTACTGACCTGAGCCTCTGGGGCGCGCCGGCCGACCGGCGCGCCCATTGCCCTGACCGGGACGATCCATGCGCCGCCTTTTCCTCGCCCTTGCCCTGTGCCTGTTCGCCCCCACCGCGGTGGTCGCGCAGGACCTGCAATCGATCCTCCAGACCCACGCCGACGAGGTCGCCGACCCCGGCCGCCGCAGCGTGGGCGTCGTGATCGACGACCTGCTGGCCGCCGGTTTGCCCAACGCGCCGGATTTCCTGGCCGCGTGGCAGGACCGCGACATCGTCCGTGACACCGCCGATGGCCGCTTCTACCGCGCCGGGCGCACGTCGGACGGGCAGATCACCCTGATCGACCTGGACACCGGCGCGGAGACAATGGTGCCCGAGGACCGCGTGGAAGAGGTTCGGCCCAATGGCGGCGTGCGCCGGGTGCTGGGCGGCGCGCTGGTCCGCTTCCGCCTGTCCGACCCCGCGCCCGAGGTGCGGCGCGAGGCGCTGACCTCCATCGCCCGGCGGCCCGATGCCGACCAGATCGAACCGCTGACCCAGTCCATTCCCGACGAGCCCGTCGCCGCCATCCGCGCCGAGAAGGAGCGTCTGCGCAACATCCTGATCGCCCGTTTCGGCGAGACCACCGAGGCCCGCGTCGAGGCGATCGAAGGGCTGGGCGGCACCGTGTCCTCCGACGCCCGCGCGGCGCTGAGCCAGATCCTCGAGACCGAGGAGCGCGTGGCGGCGACCTTGCCGGATGACGTCAACGTCGCGCGCATCCTCACCCCGGGCGAGGATATCAGCCGGGTCGAGGCCTATGGCCGGCTGGTCGACGAAGGCCTGGCTCCCGCCCGCGTGTCGGACGCGGCGCTGCGCGACGCGTTGATCGCGGCGATCGAGGACGGCACCGTCGCCGGCGTGCCGGTCGAGACGCTGGACACCGACGCCGCCCGCCGCGACGCCTATGTCACCCTGGCCGAAGCGGGCGAGGTTCCGCCCTTCGTCACCGAGGAAGAGGTCGACGCCGCGCTGGCCGATCACGTGTTTTTCGCCGCCTACGACGAGGACGACCCCGCCATCACCGATGCCGCGCGCGAAACGCTCGAGGCGGTGGATCTGCGCGTCGGCGCCGCCCAGACCGCCGACTTGGCGCTGGACGCGCTGTCGCTGGCCTCGATCTACTTCCTGGCGGCCATCGGGCTCGCCATCACCTTCGGCGTCATGGGGGTCATCAACATGGCCCATGGCGAATTCATCATGATGGGCGCCTACACCGGCTATGTCGTCCAGCAATTCGTGCCCGACTACACCCTGTCGCTGGTGATCGCGCTGCCGCTGGCCTTCCTGGTCGCGGGCGCCGCCGGGATCGCGATGGAGCGGCTGGTGATCCGGCACCTCTATCACCGCCCGCTGGAGACGCTGCTGGCGACCTTCGGTATCTCGATCGCGCTGCAGCAGCTGGCCAAGAACATCTTCGGCACGCAGGCGCGACCGCTCACCGCGCCGGGCTGGCTGGACGGGCAGTGGGTCCTGAACGAGCTGGTGGGCATCAGCTATATCCGCATCGCCATCTTCGTGCTGGCGGCGCTGTTCCTCGGGCTGCTGCTGTTCATCCTGAACCGCACGCGGCTGGGGCTCGAGGTGCGGGCGGTCACGCAGAACCCGGGCATGGCGGCCAGCATGGGGATCGACCCCGACCGCATCAACATGGCGACCTTCGGCATCGGTTCGGGCATCGCGGGGATCGCGGGCGTGGCCATCGGCCTCTACGCGCAGGTCACGTCCGAGATGGGGGCGAACTACATCGTGCAAAGCTTCATGACCGTGGTCGTGGGCGGCGTCGGCAATGTCTGGGGCACGCTGGCGGGGGCGGGGCTGATCGGCGTGCTGCAGAAGCTGATCGAGTCGCTGAACCCGTCCAACACGCTGGCGGCGCAGACCTACATGATCCTCTTCATCATCGTGTTCATCCAGTTCCGGCCGCGCGGCATCGTCGCGCTGCGCGGACGTGCGGCGGGGGACTGAGCCATGGCCGTCAGCGAAAGCCTGCCCCTGCGCCCCACGCCGCGTCCCGCCACGGCGCCGTCCACCTGGGTGTTCCTCGGGGCGCTGGCCGTCTTCACGCTGGTCGTCACGGTGATGGCCAGCCAAGGCATGATCTCGACCGCCTTCGTCAAGACGCTGGGCAAGACCTTGTGCCTGATGCTGGCTGCCGTCGCCATGGACGTGGTCTGGGGCTATACCGGCATCCTCAGCCTCGGGCACATGGCGTTCTTCGGGCTGGGCGGTTACATGATCGGGATGTGGCTGATGTACGCGCGGACCGAGAACATCGTCGCGCCCGCGCTGGCCCAGCAGCCCCTGCCGCCCACCCAGGACGAGATCCGGGATGCCATCGGGTCGCAGATCTTCGGCGTCGTGGGGGCGTCCGACTTTCCGCTGGTCTGGATGTTCTCGCATTCGCTGGTCGCGCAGCTTGCCCTTGTCGTGCTGGTGCCGGGTCTGCTGGCGCTGGTCTTCGGCTGGCTGGCCTTCCGCAGCCGGGTCACGGGCGTCTACCTGTCGATCCTGACGCAGGCGATGACGCTCGCGCTGGCGCTTTACCTCTTCCAGAACGACAGCGGCCTGCGCGGCAACAACGGGCTGTCGGGGCTGCAGAACATTCCCGGCTACGAGCAGGTTCCGCAGGCGACGATCTCCCTGTGGTTCCTGTGGGCGTCGGCGCTGGCACTGGCGCTGGGCTACCTGCTGTTCGCCTGGGTGGTGTCGGGCAAGATGGGCAGCGTGCTGCGTGCCGTTCGCGACGACGAGGCGCGGGTGCGGTTCCTGGGCTATCACGTGGAGGGCTTCAAGCTGTTCGCCTTCACCCTCACCGCGGTGGTCACGGGGATCGCCGGCGCGCTTTATTACCCGCAGGCGGGCATCATCAACCCGGCCGAGATCGCGCCCATCGCCTCGATCTACCTGGCGGTCTGGGTCGCGATCGGCGGGCGCGGGCGGCTCTACGGCGCGGCCATCGGCGCGGCGCTGGTGTCGCTCCTGTCCAGCTGGTTCACCGGCGGCGGCGCGCCCGACATCAACCTGGGCGTCTACACCGTGCAATGGACCGACTGGTGGCTGGTGCTGCTGGGCCTCAGCTTCGTCTGCGTCACGCTGTTCGCGCCCAAGGGGATCGGCGGGCTGGTGGACCTGGTGCAGGCGCGGCGCGTGCCCGACCGGCAGGGGGACTACGGCCCCGACAAGGGCGCCAAGCGGCAGGAGGAGGGCCGCGAATGACCCTGCTGGAAGTTTCGGGCGTGTCGGTCAGCTTCGATGGCTTCCAGGCCATCGACAACCTGTCCTTCTCCATCGGCGAGCCCGAGCTGCGCGCCGTGATCGGCCCCAATGGCGCGGGTAAGACCACCTTCATGGACATCGTGACCGGCAAGACCCGGCCGGATTCGGGCCACGTGCTGTGGGGCGAGGAAAACCGCAACCTGGTGGGGCTGAGCGAGCAGGCCATCGCGCGGCTGGGCGTGGGGCGCAAGTTCCAGAAGCCCACCGTGTTCGAAGCGCAATCGGTGCGCGACAACCTGGCCATGGCGCTGAAGGCGCCGCGCGGGCCGTTCGACGTGCTGCTGCGCCGAAATATCGACGAGGGCCGCCTGCATGAGGTCGCGGCCGAGATCGGGCTGGAAGATCACCTCGACCGTCCCGCCGGTGCGCTGAGCCATGGGCAGAAGCAGTGGCTCGAAATCGGGATGCTGCTGGCGCAGGAGCCGCGGCTTCTGCTGGTGGACGAACCCGCGGCGGGCATGACCACCGCCGAGCGCGAGCATACCACCGACCTTCTGAACCGGCTGGCCCAGCGGCACGCCATCGTCGTGGTCGAGCACGACATGGCCTTCGTCCGCCGCCTGGGCTGCAAGGTCACCGTGCTGCACGAGGGGCGCGTGCTGGCCGAGGGATCGCTGGACCACGTGACGCAGAACAAGGACGTGATCGATGTCTACCTGGGGCGCTGAGCGATGCTGGACGTAACCGGTCTGACCCTGCGCTATGGCCAGAGCCAGGTGCTCCACGGTGTGGACCTCGTGGCGCGGCCGGGGCAGGTGACCGCGCTCATGGGCGTGAACGGGGTCGGGAAGACCTCGCTGATGAAGGCCATCGCCGGGCGGCATCCCTTCACCGAGGGGCGGATCACGCTGGACGGCCGCGACCTGGGCCATCCCAACGCCGTGACGGCGGCGCGGGCCGGCATCGCCTATGTCCCCCAGGGACGCGAGGTGTTCCCGCTGCTGAGCGTGGCCGAGAATCTGGAAACCGGCTTTGCCTGCCTGCCGCGCGGCGGTCGGGACGTGCCCGACCGGATCTTCGAGCTGTTCCCGGTGCTGGCCAAGATGCGCCACCGGCGCGGCGGGGACCTGTCGGGCGGGCAGCAGCAACAGCTGGCCATTGCGCGGGCGCTGATCGCACGGCCGCGGGTGCTGCTGCTGGACGAGCCCACCGAGGGCATCCAGCCGTCGATCATCAAGGATATCGGCCGCGTCATCGAGGTGCTGCGCGACGAGGGCGAGATCGCCATCGTGCTGGTCGAGCAATATTTCGACTTCGCGCTGGGCCTTGCCGACCGGGTGACCGTGCTGCAGGGCGGACAGGTCAGTTTCCGGACCGAGGATGTCGCCGCCGACCGCGACAAGCTGGCCGACGCCATGGCGCTGTAACCCGGATTATCTGAAGAATTCCCGGATCTTCCGCACACTATCGCGGAGCGTGTGCGCCCGCTTTCACTCGCGCCGCAGGGTGATCGCGGTGTCCGCCGCGACCGGCTGCCAGTCGCCCACCGTGCCGTCGGGCCACGTGACGCGCAGTTCGGCAATGTCCGCGTCGCCCAGCCCGAAATGCACCGGCCCCGCCTGTCCCCCGGCATGGCCGCCGCCCACCGTCACCTCGCGCGATTGTGGTCCGGCGGCCCCGCGCAGGTCGATCCACGCGCCCACGGCATTGCGGTTCGGCCCCGGCTGCTCGAGCGTCACCGACAGCCGGTGACCGGAATCGGGGGTCGCGTTCTGCCAGATCTCGAGCGGCGCGCGGCGGTTCACCACCACCAGGTCCAGCCGCCCGTCGCCGTTCAGATCGGCAAGGCCGCCGCCGCGCGACCGGGCCACCGTGGCGACACCGGCATCGGCCGCGGCCTCGACGAAGGTGCCATCCGCGCCCTGCATCAGCAGGTTGTTGGGATCCTCCATCGCGAGGCCGGGCATCTGGTCGACATTGCCCTTGGCGATGAACAGGTCCAGCCGCCCGTCGTTGTCGACATCGCCGAACTCGGCGTGCCAGCCGGTCGAGGGGCGTCCGTCGTCCCCGGTATGCGGGCGCTGGGCGTAGGCGCCGATGGCGAAGGGGAAGGCGGTGAACCCGCCGCCGGTGTTCTCCATGATCATCTGGTCGCCCATGGAGGTCAGGACCACCTCGGGCCGCCCGTCGCCGGTGATGTCGCCGCTGGCGATGCCCATGCCCCACAGGCGCATGGTGTCCCAGCCCTCGGCCGCGCCCCATTCGCGCAGGGGCGACAGGCCCCACATCTGCTCGTACCCGTCGCTGAGGTAGTAATGGCGGTCGTTCGACACGCGCAGCAGCGGATCGCCCTCGCGCCGCCAGTCCGAGATCAGCATGGACAGCGGGCAGAAGGACGGCGCCAGCGGGATCGGCGCGCCATAGCGGTCCCCCTCGGGGCGGAGCAGGTAGCTTTCGTCGCAGGTGCCGAAGGGGCCGTCCGGGTCGTCGCGGTCCACGTAGTTGCCGATGGCAAGGGTGGGACGGTCCGCGCCGTCCTCCCACGTGGCGCTGAAGGCCGTGGTCCAGCGCGCGTCCTCGGGCAGGCCCATCGCGGCAGTGGCATCGGTGAAGCCGCAATCGCCATCGCCGCGCAGAAGGCGGTTCACGCCGTCACGCAGCACGAACAGGTCCATGTGCCCGTCGCCGTCCACGTCCAGCGGGTAGGCGCCGATGACGCCCGTTTCCTGCGCGGGACCCGCGCGGAAGGTGATGTCGCCGCCGGGGGTGGTTTCGTTCACCAGCAGGCTGGCGGGCGCCGCGCCACCGGCGGCGAAAAGGTCGGGCCGGCTATCGCCGTTGCAATCGAGGATGGCGACACCACCGCCGACGAAATGCGTCCAGCCGCCTTCGTAGAAATGGGGCGCGGGCAGGGCGCCCGACCGGTCTATGAAAGCGGGATCGGCATGGGCGGGCAGGGCGAAGAGCAGGGGCAGGATCAGGCGACGCATGAGGCCTCGTCCAATGCGCCGGGGGTGCCCAGCCGCTGGGCCGTCACGGTCGACAGGGCCAGCGCCGCGGCCCCGCGCGCCCAGATCAGGTCGCCCCACGCGTGGATCTGCACCCGCGGCGCGGGCCGGTCCACCTGGATCGCGGCGGCCGCCATGTCGCGCAGCACCTCGTCGGCGTAAAGGTAATCGTATTCCATCCGCTCACCCGACAGGATGATGAGCTCGGGGTCGAACAGGTTCACCACGTTGGCCAGCCCTACCGCCAGGTAGCGCCCGGCGCGGCGGAAGATCGAGCGGGCGGCGGTGTTGCCGGCCTTGGCGTGGTCGTAGAGCTCGGACAGCATCTCGCGCGGGCCCAGCAGGTCCTTGCCCGACCAGTCGAGCGCGGTCGACGCCTCGCGCACCAGGGCATAGTCGGCCACGTAAGCTTCCAGGCAGCCGCGCTGGCCGCAGCGGCAAAGCGCGCCGTCGAGCTGCACCTTGGTGTGGCCGAGCTCGGTCCCCAGACCCCGCCCGCCGCGATAGAGCCTGTTGTTCAGGACCAGCCCCATGCCGACGCCGTGCTCGATGGTGACCACGGCGAAGTTCGACACGTCGCGCCCGTCGCCGAACCACAGCTCGGCCAGGGTCATCAGGTTCGCGTCGTTGTCGATGATGACAGGGCAGCCCAGGTGGTCGGACAGCAGTTCGGTCAGCGGCAGGTTGGCGTCCGACAGCATCGACGACCACAGGGCCTGGCCCGTCTCGCCGTCGATGAAGCCCGGCATGCCCAGCCCCACGGCGGCCACCTGGTCGCGGGTGATGCTCGCCTGGCCCAGCAAGCCGTCCAGAAGCTGCGCGACGGTCGCCTTGACCTCGGCGCGCGACAGCGGCCGGACCGCGCCGGGCAGCGTCATGTCGGCCAGCGCCCCGCCCGCGAAATCGTAGAGCACGGCGGAATGCCCGGCCTCGGAGATCTTGATGCCCGCCACGGTGCCGGCCGCCGGATTGACGGCCAGCCCCACGGGCGGGCGGCCGCGCGTCGTCTCGCCGTCGCGCGGTGCGGTCTCGACCTCCTGCAGGTAGCCGGCGGCGATCAGGTCGGCGGCGGCCTGGGTGACCGATCCGGGGCTGACGCCGAGCATGCGCGCGATCTCGACCCGGCTGAGCGCGCCGCCCGCGCGGACCGATTCGAAGACCTGCTGGCGCAGCGGCACCGCCGAATCACCCGAATCCGCGCGGCTGATGCGCAGCGGTCCGCAGCCGCCATGCTGCGGTGCGGAAAGAGCGGCCGCCGTCACAATCGGCGCATTTCTTTCATTTGCCATAGATAAGGGCGCCCGTTTTGCCGCGGTGCACCGAGAGTTTCGGCGCTGCAGCGAAGAATATTGCTCCAGATTAGGCGACATGCGGTATCTCGCAACGTTTTTATTTTGACAGGTGAAATAAAGAACTCCATGGTCTTGCCACGCAAAGACCGACCCCGCCGTCACAAGGCAGGGGCGTATCCAAATGGGAGGAAAACATGCGTCTTTCGCTTCTGGCAGCCGCCGCGCTGTCCACGTCGCTCACCACCGTGGCCTTCGCGGCCGAGCACACGTCCGACATGACCGTCGGCGTCAGCTGGTCGAACTTCCAGGAAGAGCGCTGGAAAACCGACGAAGCCGCCATTATGGGCGCGCTCGAGGAAGCCGGGGCCGAATACGTGTCGGCCGATGCCCAGTCCTCGTCGGCCAAGCAGCTATCGGACGTCGAATCCCTGATCTCGCAGGGCGTCGACGCGCTGATCATCCTCGCCCAGGATACCCAGGCCATCATCCCCGCCGTGCAGGCCGCGGCCGATGCCGGTATCCCGGTCATCGCCTATGACCGCCTGATCGAGGACGATCGTGCCTTCTACCTGACCTTCGACAACATCGAGGTCGGCCGGATGCAGGCCCGTGCCGTGCTCGAGGCGCAGCCGACCGGCAACTACGTGATGATCAAGGGCTCGCCCACCGACCCGAACGCGGACTTCCTGCGTGGCGGCCAGCAGGAAGTCCTGCAGGACGCGATCGACGCCGGTGACATCACCATCGTCGGCGAAGCCTATACCGACGGCTGGCTGCCCGCCAACGCGCAGCGCAACATGGAGCAGATCCTGACCCAGCAGGGCAACGACGTCGACGCCGTGGTCGCGTCGAACGACGGCACCGCCGGTGGCGCCGTGGCCGCGCTGACCGCGCAGGGCCTGGACGGGATCCCGGTTTCCGGCCAGGACGCCGACTTCGCCGCGCTGAACCGCATCGCGCAGGGCACCCAGACCGTCAGCGTCTGGAAGGACAGCCGTGACCTGGGCGCCGCCGCGGGCCAGTACGCGCTGGAGCTGGCGTCGGGCACCGAGATGTCCGAGCTGGAAGGCGCGGAAGAGTGGACTTCGCCCGCGGGCACCACGCTCTGGGCCGAGTTCCTCGAGCCCGTGCCGGTCACCCAGGAGAACCTGTCGGTCGTCGTCGACGCCGGCTGGATCAGCCAGGAAGAGCTGTGCCAGGGCGTCTCGGACGGCCCCGCGCCCTGCAACTGATCGACACGTCCGGGCGGGCCACGGGGCCCGCCCGGCACCAGATCCGTCACGGCGGAGCCTGAGCGCGCCGTGACTTTCCCCTTTGCAAACATGGCAGGAGCGCGGACATGAGCGATTCCACCTCGGGGCAGGCGTCCTCCGCCGGACGCAGCGGCCCCAATCGAAGCTTCTTTTCACAGCTCGAGCTCGATCTGCGCCTTCTGGGCATGATCGGTGCCTTCCTGCTGATCTGCATCCTGTTCAACATCATGACCGGCGGGCAATTCCTGACGCCGCGCAACCTGTTCAACCTGACGATCCAGACCGTGTCGGTCGCGATCATGGCCACCGGGATGGTGTTCATCATCGTCACCCGCCATATCGATCTGGCCGTGGGCTCGCTCCTCGCGACCTGCTCGGCCGTGATGGCGATGATGCAGACGGCCTGGCTACCCGACATTCTGGGCATCCCGCTGGGCAGCCCGTGGCTGGCCATCCTCGCCATTATTTTCGGCATCCTTGTCGGCGGCATCATCGGCGGCTTTCAGGGCTACCTGGTGGGCTTTCTCGGCATCCCGGCCTTCATCGTGACCCTGGGCGGCCTGCTGGTGTGGCGCAACGTGGCCTGGTACCTGACCAACGGCCAGACCATCGGCCCGCTCAACGAGACCTTTCAGCTGTTTGGCGGGATCAACGGCACGCTGGGCGCGTCGTCGTCCTGGATCGTGGGCCTGATCGCGGCGGCCGCGGCGGTCCTGGCGCTGGTTTCAGGGCGCCGGTCCAAGCTGCGCCATGATTTCCCGGTGAAGCCGATCTGGGCCGAATTCGTGGTGGGCGGCATCTTCGTCGCCGCCATCCTGGGCTTCATCGCCATCCTGAACGCCTACGAGGTGCCGTCGCGCGTGCTGGAGCGTCAGTTCGAGGCGCGGGGCGAAACCGTGCCCGAGGGCTTCACCGCCTCCTACGGCCTGCCGATCTCGGTCCTGCTGCTGATCGCCGTCGCCATCGTGATGACGGTCGTCGCGCGCAAGACGCGGTTCGGACGCTACATTTTCGCCACCGGGGGCAACCCCGACGCGGCCGAGCTGTCTGGCATCAACACCCGTATGCTCACCGTGAAGGTCTTCGCGCTGATGGGCGTGCTGGTCGCCATCGCGGGCCTCGTCGCCTCGTCGCGCCTGACCTTTCATTCCAACGATATCGGCACGCTGGACGAGCTACGCGTGATCGCCGCCGCCGTCATCGGGGGCACCGCGCTCGCCGGCGGGGTCGGCACGATCTACGGCGCCATCCTCGGCGCGCTGATCATGCAGTCGCTGCAATCGGGCATGGCGATGGTGGGCGTGGACGCGCCCCTGCAGAACATCGTCGTCGGCAGCGTTCTGGTCGCCGCCGTCCTGATCGACATCATCTATCGCCGCCGCGTGGAGGGCTGAGACCATGGCCGAGACCAAGCAAAAGATCGATCGCAGCGGCACGCCGCTGGTCGCGATGAAGAACATCTCGATCGCCTTCGGCGGCGTGCAGGCCGTGGATGACGTCAGCATCGACGTCTACCCGGGCGAGGTGGTGGGCCTGCTGGGGCACAACGGCGCGGGCAAGTCCACGCTGATCAAGATCCTTGCCGGCGCCTACCGGATGGATTCGGGCGAGATCTGGATCAACGGCGAAAAGGCCGACATCCGCAGCCCGGCCGGCGCGCGCGACTACAACATCGAGACGATCTACCAGACGCTGGCCCTGGCCGATAACCTGGACGCCTCGGCCAACCTGTTCCTGGGGCGCGAGATCACCACGTCGCTGGGCCTTGTCGACGACAGCGCGATGGAGGCCGAGACGCGCAAGATCATGCACCGGCTGAACCCCAACTTCAAAAAGTTCAGCGTCCCGGTGTCGGCCCTGTCGGGCGGGCAGCGGCAGTCGGTGGCCATTGCCCGGGCGGTCTATTTCGACGCGAAGATCGTCATCATGGACGAGCCGACCGCCGCCTTGGGTGTGCACGAGACCGAGATGGTGGCCGAGATCATCAAGGAGCTGAAGGCCCAGGGCCTGGGCATCGTCCTGATCAGTCACGACACGCGCGAGATGATGGCCCTGTGCGACCGGGTGTCGGTGATGAAGAACGGCGCGCTGGTGGGCACCGAGCATGTCGAGGACGTCACCGAGGACGACATCCTGTCGATGATCATCCTGGGCAAGAACCCCAAGCGCGAAGCGGCGTAAGGGGGGCGGGTCGATCCCGGAGAGTCTCCGGCGAGCTACTTAGGCTGGTCGGCTGATACAGGATCGCACCCCTTGCCAGCGGGGTCGCACAGGCAGGCGCGCCAAGCCGGCGCAGACGGTTTTGATCGGCGGACGCCCCCGCAAAAGAGTGCGGGGGCAGCTTCCGGGTCCGGGATGGCGGCTTCTTCAGCAAGGCCCCCATCTATCGAATTCGACCTAAAGGCTTGTAATTTAGACCGCATTCGCCAAGCTCAGCGAGCTTCAGGGACCTAATAAACCCCCGCTGTCACACCATGGCGATGACACTTCGATCCGGGCGTCGATCGTCTGCGTGACTCGTGATAGGCGGTCACCTGGTCCGCCCATCCCCGAGCGAGAAGAGTCGCCGAACCATGCCCGAGCGTCGAATGTTCAGCCGCCGCCGCTTTCTCCAGGCCATCGGTCTCGGGGCGATATCCTCTGCCGCTTTGGGGTCATACGCGTTCGCCATCGAGCCGCTCTTGCGCCTGCAGACGACACGCCATGCCTTCACGCCCGCCGGCTGGACGCCCGGATTGAAGCTCAAGGTGGCGCTGGTTGCGGATATCCATGCCTGCAATCCGTGGATGAGCACCGATCGCATCGCGCGCATCGTCGAGCGGACCAATGCGCTCAAGCCCGACGTCATCCTTCTTCTCGGGGACTACTCGGCGGGCATCTCCTCGCGGTTCGTGACCTCCTACGTCCATTCGAGCGAATGGGCCCCGATCCTGGCGGGTCTCCAGGCGCCCCTCGGCAGGTATGCGATCCTAGGCAATCACGACTGGTGGGAGGACAAGACGGCCCAGCGGCGTGGGCATGGACCGACCTTCGGACAGCTCGCCCTCGAAAAGGCGGGACTGCCGGTCCTGCAGAACGAGGCGATCCGCCTGACACAGGGCAACCATCCGTTCTGGATCGCCGGGCTCGGCGACCAGCTCGCTCTCTTGCCGGGGCGCAAATACGGGCGGACGACATGGCGCGGCGTGCATGATGTCGGGGCGACCCTGCGCGCGGTCACCGATGACGCGCCCGTCATTCTCATGGCCCACGAACCCGACATCTTTCCGGACATCAAATCGGCCGAGCGTCCCGTCGCCCTGACGGTATCGGGACATACCCATGGCGGACAATTCCGGGTTTTCGGACATTCGCCGGTCGTGCCGTCCCGTTACGGCAATCGATACGCCTATGGACACGTCGTCGAGCCGCGCCCCGACGGAACACCGGCGGACCTTGTCGTCTCGGGGGGGCTGGGATGCTCCATCGCACCCGTCCGCTTCGGTGTCCCGCCCGAGATCGTGCTGCTCGAGCTGGGGTGAAGGGGCGGGGCCGGTGCGTGTCGAGCTTTCCCGCAAGATGCTTGCGGCAGGCGAAGATCGGGCCGTTCGAGATCATAGCGGATGAAAAAAGGGGCGCCCTCGGGGCGCCCCTTCGTTTTTCTCTCAGGTCAGGTGCGGATCACTCGGAGGTGCCGAGGCCGATCCGCTCCTGGAAGGCCTTGTGGCTTTCGACCAGGGCCTGGGTTTCGGGCGTCTTCTCGGCCCAGCTGTCCCACTGCTTCACGGCCGCCGCGCGGAAGGTGGCGCGGTCCTCGTCCGACCAGTCGTAGAGCGTCACGCCCTGCTTGGGCAGCTCGGTCGCGGCCTCGCCGTTGGCCACCAGCGTGTTCAGCATCAGCTTGAGCGAGATCTGGTCCATCGCGGTTTCCAAAATCGCCTTGTGCTGGTCGCTGAGCGTCTCCCACACGGCGGTCGAGCAGGCCAGGTGGTCCGCCGACATCGAGTGGAAGCCCGGATAGGTCGCGTGGCTGACCACGTCGTAGATCCCCAGGCCCACGTTGTTGGCCAGGGTCGAGGCGTCGGCCCCGTCGATGATGCCCGTCTCGAGCGCGGTGAAGATCTCGGTGAAGTCCATCACGATGGGCGAGGCGCCGAGCTCGGCGAAGATCTCGGTCTCCATGCCCGGGGGCGAACGGAACTTCCAGCCTTCCAGGTCGTACGGGCCTGCGATCGGGGTCGACGAGTTCATGGATTCCTGGCCGCCGGTATAGGCGCCGATGAAGTGCATCCCGTTCGCCTCGTACAGTTCCTGGATGGCGTCTTCGCCGCCGCCGTACTGGACCCATGCGAGGAATTGCAGCGGCGTGTCGTAGCCGCCCATGGGGTCGGACACGAACTGAAACGCCGGGTTCAGGCCGGTCTGGTAGCTGCCGTTCGTCATGTCGCAATCCAGGATGCCCTGGGCCGCGGCGGTGAAGGTCTCGGTCGTGGCGACCACGGGCGAGCTGTAGAACATCTCGATGGTCAGGTCGCCGCCCGACATCCGCTCCACGTTCTCGACGAATTCGCCGATGAGCTCACCCCAGACGGACTCGGCCGACTGGTGGGTCTGGATGCGCAGGTTGGTCTGGGCGCTGGCGGCACCGGCGGTCAAAAGCGCGGCGGCACAGGCCGTGACAAGCGTCTTTTTCATCTCTCTCTCCCTGTTGGCAATTTGGTATACCATTCTAGAAAATAGAGAGAGACGCTGCGACAGCAACCCCGCCCCGGCGGATTTAGCGATCACAAGCGGGCAATTTTTCGTCCACTTTGTTTAGGAAAGGCGGCTATCGCGGGCCCGGCCCGGCCCGCGAGGTGCGGTCTCAGTCCGAGGGCAGGGCCGCGCAATGGGCGCCTGACGCGGCCGCGCCGGACCCCAGCGCGATCAGCGGGGGCGCGCGATATATGTTGGGCGGCTCGCTTGCGGCGAGATCCCACGCCATGAAGGCGGTGAGCCCCAGAAGGGCGATCCCGGCGGTGACCCAGCGGCTCATTTCCGGCCCTCCAGACCCAGGACGGGCCGCAGCTTGATCCCGTAATACGTCCCGGCGAAGGCGCTTGCAAACCAGACCCAGCCATGCAGCGACCCGGTCGAGATCCCCGAGAAGAACGCGCCCACGTTGCAGCCGAAGGCCAGCCGCGAACTGTAGCCCAGCAGGAAGCCCGCCACGATGGTGGCGACCCAGGCGCGCGCGGGCAGGTCGGGCATGCCCGCCGACAGCCCGCCGCGCCACGCCGCCACAAGGAAGGCGCCCGCGATGATGCCGAGATTGGTCAGCGAGGTCACATCGGTGAGCGCCGAATTGTTGAGCCGGTCGATATTGCCGGGCGTGCCCCAGAAGGGCGATGCCGTCACGTCCGCGCCCAGTGCGGCGGCGCCCTTCGCGGCCCAGAGGCCCAGGCCGTAGACCACGCCCCAGGGCTGCCCCGCCACGGCGAAATTGGCCAGCGCCAGGGCGGCCAGCAGCACGGCGGCCACGATGTAGCGGCGCGGGATCGCCCGCTTGCCCGGCGCGCCGATGGCCAGCAGGAACACCGCGACCACGGCCAGCGCCACCAGCGTCAGGAGCGTGCCGGTCGTGCCTTCCAGCGCGATCACGGGGAGCGCGCCGAGATTCGTCCACCACAGCAGGTGGTAGGCGCCCGCGAAGCTGCCGATGGCGAAGAAGGGCAGCGCAACAAGGCTGACCGGGTTGCCGCTGCCCGCGTTGACCAGCGTGCCCGAGCCGCAGCCCATGACCAGCTGCATGCACAGCCCGAAGACGAAGGCGCCGGCGATCATGGCGAAACCCACCGGCGCGCGCGCGCCAAGCAGTTCGCCCCCGTTCGAGGCCAGGAGCGGGATGGCGAAGATCGCCACGATCCCGATGGACAGCAGGTGCGCCAGGACGCCGCCGGGATCGCGGTCGGTGATCATGCGGCGCCACGGGCCGGCAAAGCCGAAGCGATAGCCCTCCAGCACGATGCCGAAGCCCAGCCCGATCAGCAGCAGCAGGCCATAGCGCGCGCCAACGAACAGGGCGACGGCCAGCGAAACAGCCAAGGCCGCCCCGATCAGGGCGGCCTTTCCGAAGGTCGAGGCACCGGCGGGGGCCGCCGATGCGTTTGCGGTGGTGGTGGCCATGCTGACCCCTTCTTAGAAGACGTTCTTGATCTGGTTCCAAAGCGTCCGGATCGGGCCGGGCACGTTGGCCATGTCATAGCCCGCGTTGGACCAGCCGACCATGCTTTCGGGGAACAGCTTCACGTTGTCGATGCCCGCCAGCTCGCTCAGCGCGAACCAGTTGGTCGCCGCCCAGTGGCCGGTGTTGCAGAACGAGATCAGCTGGTCGGCCTCGCTGAAGCCCTGCTCGGCGGCCAGGCTCTGGGCCGCGCTCGCGTCGATGATGGCGGGGCCGTCCGAGAACCAGCCGGCATGTTCGAAATACTCGGACTGGGGCAGGGTGCCGGGGCGCGCCGCGGCCGGGTGCGACTGCTCGCCCGACCAGAAGCTTTCGGGGCGCGCGTCCAGAAGCAGCGCGTCGTCGTTGCCGTCCAGCACCGCCTGGACGTCCTCGGCGGTGGCGAGCCATTCGTCCGAGAAGGTCACTTCGATCTGGCTGGGCGAGACCTCGGGCGTGCCGGTGCCCAGCGACTTGCCGGTCTCGGTCCACGCGTTGATGCCGCCGTTGAGGATGGCGAGCTCGCTCACGCCGCTGGATTTCAGCGTCCAGTAGACCCGGGCCGCGGCGCCGAAATCGGTGATGCTGCCGCCCTGGTAGGTGATGACCGTGGGCCGGTCGGTGGTGGCGCCGATGTCGCGCAGGATCTCGGTCAGGCGATCCTCGGTGGGCAACTGGCCGGGGTTGTCGGACGGGCCGCGGAACAGGCCGTAGGGCGCGTTCACCGCGCCGTCCACGTGGCCGGCCTCGAAGGCGTCGCTGTCGCGGATGTCGACGATCAGCAGGTCGTCGACGTTCGACTGCGCTTGCTCCAGTCCGCCCGGGGTCAGCAGCGGGCCGAAGTCCTCCTGCGCCAGCGCGGGCGCGGCGGTGAGCGTGACGGCGAATGCCGCCGAGACGATCGCGTGTTTCATGGCAGGGCCTTTCGTGACGTGGCGTTCAATTCTGACCCTCATTTGGGCCATGGGACGGGGAAAACAACTGCATTAAGCGGCAAAATGCGGCCTGTGGGCGGAACGCTGTTTCGCGGCCTGCCTGGCTGCCGGAACAGATGTTTTCCGTCGTCGGTGATGGGCGGATAGGCTTGGACGGGCATCCGCCTGTCCGGCGCCCCTGGTTCTTATTTCACGCGGGCCGGCCCTGTCGCCAGGCGGGGACCGGATGCGACATTTCGCGCGCGGGCCGTCCGGACCCACGCGGCGCGACGGGATTTGAGACTGTGTGTTCACCCGGTCCGACAGGGCCGACCAGACGAGGAGCTTTGCCATGCCCAGCACGGATCGCGACACGGCCCGGCTCGACCGGCCCAGCGAAAGCATCGACAACAACCGCCTGCAACAGACACCCTGGAGCGTGACCGACCAACGCGGCGCGCTGTACCTGGGTCGGGACGGCGCGCAGCATCGCCGCTTTCACGGCCTGTTCGAGGACATGTTGAATTGAGTGTTCACCTGACAATCTTCGGCGCCACCTCGGGCATCGGCAAGATCGCCATGGAAACGGCGTTGGCCAAGGGGCACCGCGTGCGGGCCTTCGCCCGAAGTGCGGATGATCTGGCGGCCCGCGAAGGATTGGAGACCATGGACGGCGACGCGCTTGATTCCGGTGACGTGGGCGCGGCGCTCGAAGGGACGGACGCGGTGATCTATGCGCTGGGGATCAAGGAAAGCGTGTCGATGCTCTGGACCCCGGTGACGCTGTTCTCGGACAGCACGCGCCTCCTGCTGGACTGCATGGCCGAGCGGGGGCCGCGCCGCCTGGTCGCCGTCACCGGCTTCGGGGCCGGGCGGTCGCGCAAGGCCATGAGCGCGGTGGAACGGGCGGGTCACTGGGCGTTGCTGGGCCGACCGTACGCCGACAAGGACCGGCAGGAAGAGCTGATCCGTAACACCGCGATCGACTGGACCATCGTGCTGCCCGTCATCCTGACCAATGGCGGGGCCAGCGGCCGCTACCGCGTGCTGCGCGAACCGTCCGAGTGGCGCAACGGCCTGATCTCGCGGACCGACGTGGCCGACTACCTGGTCGAGGCGGCGACCTCGGATCTCGACATCCGCCGCGACGTGGTGCTGGCGCGCTGACACCGGCCGGGGTTGACGCCCGCACAACGCGGCACACAATACCAACCACACGCCAGGGGCGCCTTCGGGCTGAGATGTACCCTTCGAACCTGAACCGGGTCATGCCGGCGGAGGAAGGCGAGCGCCACTGGCGCCCCATCCCGCATGGCCCGACCCCAAGACGAGGACGCCATGCCGGACGACTTCACCCCACCCGATACCGCCCTGACACGCCTGCGCGAAAGCGTGCCTCTGGTCCATTGCATCACGAACTACGTGGCCATGGACCTGGCCGCCAACGTGCTGCTGGCCGCCGGCGGCTCGCCCGCCATGGTCCACGCCGAGGAGGAGGTCGCCGATTTCGCGCCCATCGCCGGGGCGTTGACGATCAATACCGGCACATTGTCCCCCCCATGGCTGCGCGCGATGGAGGCGGCGGCGGATGCCGCCAACGGCGCGGGCGTGCCCTGGGTGCTGGATCCGGTAGCGAATTTCGCGACGCCCTACCGCCGGGATGCGTCCCAGCGGTTGCTTCAGCGCAAGCCCGCAATCCTGCGCGGCAACGCGTCCGAGATCCTTGCGCTGGCCGGGCAGTCCGGGGCGGGCAAGGGCGCCGATAGCGGCGACACCGTCGAGGCGGCCGAGGACGCGGCGCGCGCGCTGGCGCGGCAGACCGGCGCCGTCGTCGCGGTGACCGGGCCGGTGGATTTCGTGACCGATGACACCCGCGCCGCGCGCGTGGCGGGCGGATCGGACCGGATGCCAAAGGTGACGGCCATGGGCTGTTCGCAGGCCGGGCTGATGGGCGGGTTCGCCGCCGTGGTGCCGCCGCTCGACGCGGCGGTCGCGGCGCTCGTGCTGTTCGCCGAGGCGGGCACGCAGGGCGAACGCGCCTCCCAGGGGCCCGGCAGCTTCCGCGTGGCTTTTCTCGATGCGCTGGCGGGGATCACGCCCGAGGAATTGAGCAACGCCGCGCATCTCACATGGCTGTAAGGGCCGATCAACTGCGGCGATGCCTGCGGCTCTACCTCGTCACCGATCCGGGGTTGTGCCCGGCGTCCGAACTGCCCGCCCGGGTGCGTGCGGCGGTGGATGGCGGCGTGACGATGGTGCAGTTGCGCGACAAGGACGCCGACACCGCCAGCCGCGTGCGGACGGCCAGCGCCATACGCGCCGCGCTCAAGGGGACCGGCGTTCCGCTGATCGTCAACGACGATCCTGCGGCGGCGATCGCCGCCGGGGCGGACGGCGTGCATATCGGGCAGGGGGACGGCGACCCGGTCGCGGTGCGGCGCCGGATCGGCCCGGACCGGCTGCTGGGCCTGTCCTGCGAAACGCCCGCACACGTGGCGTCCGTGGCCGATAGCGGTGCCGATCACCTCGGGCTCGGGCCCGTCATGGCAACGTCAACCAAGCCGAAACACGCCGCGCCGCTGGGCTTCGACGGCCTTGCCGCCATGGCCCGCGCCACGGGCTTGCCCAAGGTCGCCATCGGCGGGTTGAAGGCACCCCATGCGGGCCTTGTGCGCGACGCGGGATGCGACGGCATGGCGGTTGTGTCCGCCATCCTTGGCGCGCCCGATCCCCGCGCCGCCGCACGCGACATCATCCGAAACTGGAGAGAAGCATGACCCGAAAGATCCCCAACGTCCTGTCCATCGCCGGATCGGACCCGTCCGGGGGGGCCGGGATACAGGCGGACCTGAAGGCGATTTCGGCCAATGGCGCCTATGCCATGGCCGCGCTGACAGCGCTGACGGCCCAGAACACCCAAGGGGTCAGCGGCATCCATCCGGTGCCGCCGGAGTTCGTGGCGGCACAGATCGACGCGGTGTTCGACGATATCGCCGTCGACGCGGTGAAGGTGGGCATGATCTGCAACGCCGGCATCGCCGCGCGGGTGGCCGACCGGCTGCGCGCGCGGGCGGCGGAGCGGATCGTGCTCGACCCCGTCATGATCGCCAAGGGAGGCGCCCCGCTGCTCGAACCCGACGCGGTGCGCGTGGTGCGTGACGACCTGTTGCCGCTGGCACTGATGCTGACGCCGAACCTGCCCGAGGCGGCGCATCTGCTGGACCGGGGCGTGGCGCGAACCGAGTCCGAGGTCGAGGCGCAGGGTCGCGCGCTGCTGGCGCTGGGGCCACGATACGTACTGATGAAGGGCGGTCACGGTCAGGGGGCGGACAGCGCCGACTGCCTGGTCTCGGCCGACGGGGCCGTCTGGTCCCGCGCGCCGCGCATCGACACCGCCAATACCCACGGCACGGGGTGTTCGTTGTCCTCTGCGTTGGCCGCGCAGCTCGCGCGGGGCCTGTCACCCGCCGAGGCCTTTCGCGCGGCGAAGGATTTCGTGACGGCAGCGATCCGCGCCGCGGACCGGCTGGACGTGGGGCAGGGGCACGGGCCAACCCACCACTTCGCAACGCTCTGGGATGCGGCGGGAGCTTGAATGCATTTGCACGCCGCACGGGATGCCGGACGGCGCGCAATTCACTGAAACCGCTAACGAAAGCTTCGCGCAGCGCAACCGGTGTCTGTGGCGCCCGAGGGCTGGCGCCTCAGCGTTGCGGCAGCGGGATCCAGTCCGCCGTGGCCACGTCCGCATGTTGGAACTGGGGCATTTTCGCGCCCAGGTCCTCCATGTTGCGGATGTCCTCGTCGTTGAGAAAGCTCTGGGTGATCAGGGTCGGCGGCACGATGACCGATGCGCCTGGATCCTCGCCCGCCAGCATCAGGGCGAGCGCCCGTACCGAAACTTCGCCGACCACGGCCGGGTTGGTCGCCACCGTGGCTTTCCAGGCGCTGCCGGACTCGCGCATGAGCGCGATGTCGGCAGTCGAGATGTCGGCGGAATAGATGCTCATGTCGCCGCTCAGGCCCAGCTCGTCCGTGGCGATCTTCACGCCCTTCGCGAACTCGTTATAGGGTGCGAAAAAGACCGTGATGCCGGGATTGGCCTGCAACGCCGCGCGGGCCTGGTTCGCGTTCGAGTTGGCAATGGGGTTGTCCAGCGTGCCGATGCGCGCAGCTTCGGTGATGCCGCTATTGGCTTCTTTCACCTCTTCCCACGCGACATGGCGGCGGTCGAGCGGCGCGATCCCCGGAACGTAGACATAGCCGGCGGTGAAGCTGTCGCCGTTGTCCTCGATGGCCTGTTCCAAGGCCAGCTTGCCCAAAAGGTAATCCGACTGCTCGATCTGCGGGATGGCATCGTTTTCCACGTCCACGTCGAAGGCCACGACCTTGATGCCGGCGTCGACCGCGCGCTGGGCGGCCTCGCGCATGGATTCGGTGAGGCCGTGCTGGATGATGATACCGTCCACGCCCAGCGCGATGGCCTGGTCCACCATGTCGGCCTGCAACGCCGCATCCTGGCGGCTGTCCAGCACCCGCAGGTTCACGCCAAGTGCCTCGGCCTGTGTCTCGACGCCCGAAAGGTATGCCTGGAAGAAATCGCCGGTCGACAGGTATCGCACCAGCGCGATGGTCACGTCCTCCGGGGTGTCGAAGGGTGCGGGCGCGTCCTGTGCCAGGGCGGTGCCCCCGCCCAGCCCCAGGCTGGCGGCCCCGGCAAGGGCCAGAAGATGACGTCTCAGCATGTTGGTTCCTCCCTGTCGCTGATGGTCACTGCCCGGCACGCCCCCGGCGCGCGGACAGGTAGAAGGTGAAGACGAGGGCCGCGACCAGCACGGCGCCCTTGACGAAATCCTGCGTATAGTAGGGGGCGTTCATCATCGTCATGCCCTGCAAGAGGATTCCGACGAAGAGCGCGCCCATGGCCGTCCCGAACGCGTTGGGGCGCGCCGCACCCAGCACGGCAAATCCGATGAGCGCGGCGGCCACGCTGTCGAGCAGAAGGTTGTTGCCGCTGGCGATGTCGCCTCGTCCCAGCCGCGCGGCAAGAAGAATGCCTCCCACCGATGCGGTGACGCCCGAGATCATGTAGGCGGCGATCCTGTAGCGCTCGACCGGCGTCCCCACCAGCGCCGCGGCCCGCGCGTTCGACCCGATTGCGTACATGAGCCGACCGTGCCGGGTGAAACCGAGAAACAGCCAGATCAGCACCGCGATGACCACGAAGACCACCACCGGCATCGGCAGCAGCCGGTCGATGAACAGATCGAAGCGGTGCCGGCCCAACCACAAGAAAGCGGGCGAGAAGGTGCCTTCGGCTACCCGCCCGTCCGAGAGGGTCATACCCGTGGCGATGGAGTTGCCCTGCGTCGGGATCCGCTGCAGCCCGATCAACAGGAACATCATGCCCAGCGTGGCGAGCAGGTCCGGGACGCGGCATTTCACGATCAGGATCCCGTTTATGAAGCCCACGCCCGCACCCATGAGCAGGCACAGGGCCACGGCGACGATGGCGGGATGTTCGAGGATTACCATCGAATAGGCCGACAGCATCAGCGCCGAGGTTGCGACCGCCCCGATGGAGAGGTCGAACCCGCCCACTACCAGCGTGCAGGTGACCCCCAGCGCGAGGATGCCGGTTATCGCCACCGATTGCAGCACGAAGGCGGCTGAGAGCGGTCCGAAGAAGCCGGGGGCCGCCACGCTGAAATAGACGAGCAGCCCGGCCAGCAACGCGAGAAAGCCGTAGCGGATTGCGAGGTCCAGCAGCCGGTCGGTCATGCGCGCACCTCGGCACCCGAGATGTCTGAAACCAGCGCCGATAGGTCGATTTGCCCGGCACGATGCTCGGACACCATTCTGCCCTCGTGCAGCACGACGACGCGGTCGGCGATTTCCAGCGCCTCGTCGATCTCGGCCAGAAAGACGAGCGTCGCGCGCCCCTTGGCCGTATCGCGGATATGACGGCCGATATCGCGGCGCGCGCCGATATCGACGCCCTGGAAAGGCTCGTCCAGCAGCAAAACCCTCGCGTCGCGTAGCAGCCAGCGCGCGATCATCACCTTCTGCTGGTTGCCGCCTGACAGGGTATCGATCCCATCGCGCGCGGATTGGCAGACGATGCCCAGCCGGTCGATCATGTCGTCGGCACTGGCGACTTGGGCGCGGCCGCTCAGGAGCGGCCCGGCTCCGAAAGCGCCAAGGAACGGCAGGGTCATGTTGTCGGCGATGTCGAAGGCCGGGATGACGGCGTTCGATCCGCGATCCTTGGGGGACAGGTGCACGCCACGGGCCTTCGCCTCGCCGGCACCGTCCGGGCGGTATGCCGCGCCGTCTATGCGCATGCGACCGGCCACGGGGGTGCGCAGGCCGAACAGAATCTCGGCCAGACGGCTTTTCCCGCTGCCCAGCAGTCCGACCATCGCCACGACTTCGCCGTCATGTGCGACCAGGTCGAACGCGGGCGCATGGTGCCATAATCGCAGGCCATTCAGTTCCAGGACCGGCGCACCCGGCGCCGCGGGGGCGATATCCACATCCGTCATGCGGTGACCCAGCATCGCCGTCACGGCCGCCTCGTAATCCAGCGGTGTGGTGTCGAACCGGCCCGAGATTGCCCCGTCGCGCATGACCACGATGCGGTCGGCAATGCGGCGGATATCGGACATTCGGTGCGAGATATACAGGATCGCGACGCCTTGGTCGCGCAGCCGGTCGATCAGGGCGAACAGGCGGTCGGCCTCGGTCGCCGACAATGAAGATGTGGGTTCATCGAGGATCAAGACTTCGGGCGCCCGGGCCATGGCGCGGGCGATCGCGATCATCTGGCGATCGGCCACCGACAGTTCGGAGACGCGCGCGCGCAGGTCGATCTCCAACCCCATGCGTGCCGCGACCTCGGCCGCGGCGGCACGAAGACGCCTCTCGCGCACGAACAGGGCGCCCCCACCCACGAGGCGGTCCAGCATCAGGTTATTCGCCACATCCAGGTCAGAGATCACACCGTCATCGATGGACTGGTGCACCGTGACAACGCCGCGCTTGATCGCGTCGGCCGCGTCCGCCGGGGCAAAGGGCCGACCGTCCAGCCGCATTGTGCCGCCGTCCGAACCGTGGTGGCCGCAGATCACTTTGACCAGCGTCGACTTGCCTGCGCCATTGGCGCCCATCAGCACCGTGACGGTGCCGGGCGCCAGCGCGATGTCGATGCCCCTGAGCACGTGGTTCCTTCCGAACGATTTCTGCAAACCGTTCACGTCCAGTACGTTGGCCTCCAAACCGGTCCTCCCAACCGAAGCAAGGGCGACGGTAGGCGCAGCCTGATACATCTGTCAAATGATTTGACATAAGTATATTTCGGCGGCTACTCCGAAGATGGTGACATTGGTCCGCGCGCATCTTGGGAGGATACGATGACCGCTGACACGGCCTACAAGGCATTGGATGCGAGTAGCCTGCCGTCCCGGCTGGGCACGCTGCCTGAGCTGTCGGAACGGGTTGGCCCGGACCCCGATGAGTGGGAGGTTGTCGAGGTCGGGGATGGAAACCTGAACCTAGTTTTCATCGTGTCCGGCCCGGCGGGACGCGTGATCGTCAAGCAGGCGCTTCCCTATGTCCGGCTGGTGGGCGACAGCTGGCCGCTGCCTCTCTATCGCGCGTATTTCGAGCATCATGCCCTCACGCGGCAGGCCGGGCGCGATGCCGGCGCGGTGCCGGAGATCTTCCATTTCGACCGCGAACAGGCGCTGATCGTCATGGAGTTCCTGTCGCCCCACGTGATCCTGCGACACAAGCTGATCGCGGGCGAACGGGTGACGGGGCTCGCGCAGACACTGGGCCGATTCTGCTCGCGCACCGCGTTTCGCGGATCGGAGCTGTCCATGGCCAGCAGTGACAAGAAGGCGGACGTGGCGCTCTTCGCGGGCAACGTGGCAATCCCCGCCATCACCGAGGCTCTGGTGTTCACCGATCCCTATTTCGACGCGGAGATGAACAATCACACGCCGGGGCTTGAGCCGGTGATCGCCGGCCTGCGGGACGATGTGGCGCTGAAGGTGAGGGTACAACAGGCGCTTCAGCGTTTCGTGTCAAACACCGAGACGATGCTGCACGGCGATCTGCATTCGGGCTCGATCATGGCAACCGGGGACGAGGCGCGGATCATCGACCCGGAATTCGCGCAATACGGCCCCATGGGCTTCGATATCGGCATGCTGTTCGCCAACTTCCTCATGGCCTATTTCAGTCAGCCTGCCCACCGGGGCGAAGATCTCGAGGAATATCAGGACTGGATCCTTGACGTGATCGAGACCACGGCGGCGGTTTTCGAGGAAGAGTTCCGCAACCTCTGGAAGACCGAGCGCACCGGAATCCTCTATCCCGCTTCGCTTTTCGAAGATCAGGGTCAGGACAGCACGCCCGCCTGTGACGCGGTGCTGACCGGGCTTTGGCGAGACGCCTGGGCCGTGTGCGGGATCGAGATGCACCGCCGGTGCCTGTCCTTGGCGCATAACGCCGATTTCGAAGGCATCGAGGATCCCGCCCGGCGCGCGCCGCTTGAGGCGCGCAACCTGGCCATGGGCGCGCGGTTGATCCATACGGCAGAAGATATCGGATCGGTGGCCGAGGTGACGGCCATGGCGCGCGGGTTCAACGGAAAGGATGTCATATGAAGATCGACGGCACGCATTACCGATCGCTGTGGTGGGACGCTGACGCCCGGACCCTCAAGATAATCGACCAGCGTTGGCTGCCCCATGATTTCCGCGTCGCCGATGTGACGACGATGCAGGATTTCGCCGATGCCATTTACCAGATGCGGGTCCGCGGCGCGCCGTTGATCGGGGCGACGGCGGCCTATGGCATGGCCCGTGCCATGGACGAGGATCCCGGCGACGCGAACATGGACGCGGCCTGGACGTTCCTGGAAAAGACCCGGCCGACGGCGATCAATCTGCGCTGGGCGCTGGATCGCTGCCGCGCGGCGCTGCGCCCGCTGGCGCCCGCCGATCGGGCCGCGGCCGCCCTGAGGCTGGCGCACGAGATCGCCGACGAGGATGTGGAGATCAATCGCCGCATCGGTGCCCACGGGCTCGAAATCATCCGCGAGATCGCGGCGCGCAAGCCTGCGGGCGAGCCGGTGCGCCTGCTGACCCATTGCAACGCCGGCTGGATAGCCACGGTGGATTGGGGCACGGCCACCAGCCCGATGTATCAGGCCCATGACGCCGGCATCCCGCTGCATGTCTGGGTGGACGAGACCCGGCCCCGCAACCAGGGTGCGCTGACGGCGTGGGAGCTGGGCAGCCACGGCGTGGCCCACAACTACATCACCGATAACGCCGGTGGTCACCTGATGCAGCACGGAATGGTGGACATGGTCATCACCGGCACCGACCGCACCACGCGGCGCGGCGACGTGTGCAACAAGATCGGAACCTACCTCAAGGCGCTCGCGGCCCATGACAACGGGGTGCCGTTCTACGTTGCGCTGCCGTCGCCGACCATCGACTGGACGGTCAGCGACGGTGTCGCCGAGATCCCTATCGAGGAGCGCGATGGCGCGGAGGTCAGCGATATCCAGGGGCGGACCGAGGATGGCGGTATCGGCACGGTCCGTGTCACCCCCGACGGTACCGGGGCGGGCAACCCGGCGTTTGATGTGACGCCCAGCCGGTTGGTGACCGGTCTGATCACCGAGCGCGGCGTCTGCGCGGCCACCGAGGAGGGCTTGGCCGAGTTGTTCCCCGATCTCGCGCGGAAAGCGGGCTAGGTGGCGCCGGGGACGACGGCTCGGCCGCGACAGGCGATGTCGGATACCGCCCGCCCCATGCCCCGCGACGATGCCGCGCTGATCGAGGCAGCCTGGCTGTATTACCACGACGGACTGAACCAGAACGAAATTGCCGCGCGGCTGGGGATCAGTCGGGCGTCGGTCGTGAACTACCTGGCCGAGGCCCGGTCCCGGGGATGGGTACGTCTGCACCTGGACAGCGACGTGTTTCGCGGCCACCGGCTGGCGCGGGCGTTGTGCACCGCGTACGGGCTGGCGGACGCGCTGGTGGTTCCGGATGCCGAGAGCTCCAAGGGTGACACGGCGCGCGTGACGCAGGCGGCGGCCGATTGGTTGCCTCGCCTCCTGGCGCCCGGCGACCGGCTGGGCGTCTCGTGGGGGGCGACGGTCTACCAGATGGCAAACCGTGTTCCGCAGACCCCGATCCCCGACTTGACGGTGGTTCAACTCCTGGGATCGCGCCCCGCGGCCTTCGGGTTCGCCGCCGAGGCTTGCACCGCGGTGCTGGCGCAAAGGCTGAGCGGCGACTGCATCAACTTGCACGTGCCCTTGATCCTGTCGAGCAAGGGCCTGCGCGATGCGCTCTGCGCCGAGCCGGCCGTGAAACGCCAGCTCGACGCGTTGGCCACTTGCAACAAGACGGTTCTCGCTTGCGGGACCTGCGATGCGGACGCCCATGTGGTCCAGAGCGGCATCCTGGACCCGGCCGGGATGGAGGCGCAGCGCGCCCGAGGCGCCGTGGGCGTGATCTGCGGCCGGCTTATCGACGCGCGAGGGCAGGCCGTCGAATGCGAGGTCGAGGAGCGGATGATCGGTGTTTCACTGGAGCAGATGAAAGGGAAGGACATGGCCCTTTTGGTGGCAGCGGGTCCGCGCCGCGCGGCGCCGGCCGCCGCCGCGCTGAAAGGTGGTTTCGCGACGCACCTTGTCACCGGCACCGCTCTTGCCGAAACCCTTCTTGAGTCCGCCGAATGAGCAATGCACCTTTGCCCGATACCACGGCCACCCGGCAGGCCCTGATCGACGCCTGCCGCGCCATGAACGCGCGTCGCCTGAACCAGGGAACGTCGGGCAACATATCGGCCCGGGTCGCGGAGGGCGTGCTCATAACGCCATCGGGCGTGGCCTATGACGCCCTGGCGCCCGACATGATGGTGACGATTCCCTTGGCGGGACCACCGGATGAAACCGGGCCGAAGCCCTCCTCGGAATGGCCATTCCACCAGGCGCTGCACAACGCACGTCCCGACATGCCAGTGGTTTTGCACGCCCATCCGCCCTATTGCAGTGTCCTGGCGGCGCAACGGCGGTCGATCCCGGCCTGTCACTACATGGTCGCGGCCTTCGGAGGCGATGACGTGCCCTTGGTCGACTACGCGCTCTTTGGAAGCCAAGCCTTGTGCGACAACATGGCGGCGGTCATGACCGATCGACATGGCTGCCTCATGGCCAATCACGGCGCGACCGTCTTGGGCGAAACCGTCGATAAGGCCCTGTGGCGGCTGGAAGAGCTCGAGGCTTTGGCGCGGACCTTCCTGTTCACCAGCATTGGTGGTGCGCCGCAAATCCTGACCGCCGACGAGATGGCCGAGGTGCATGTCGCCTTCCGAAGCTACGGGCCGCGCACGGACCCTCCTACCGAGGCGTAGGCAAAAGGCCTCTCGGCCATGGGCAGTTCGGCTCGCCGGGTCTTTTTCAACCGCCTTTGTCAGTGTTCAACGCGAACCGCGGCAATGACCGCGATTCATCATGATCCATTGTCCTGCGGCCATTGTAGCCAACACGACCGTCTCACCGTCTCACCGTCTCACCGTGCCGCTGCTCTCGGCAATGCTCAGGGCCACCGGCGAAAGACTGGAGCAGTGCGCCGCGGGATCGGCCGTTAGAAGAAGCTGGGCTCCGATGACGGGGTGGGCGCCGTCGAGCTGCCGGTCAGCGCAGCGCGCACCTGCTCGAGCCGCAGGTCACGGGTGACCGGGTTGAGCGCGACCGGAGGCGCCGCGCCGCACTGCGTGGCCAACCCGGCAACCGCGCGGCGCAGATCGGCCGCGGTCTGGGTCAGGCGATCCAGCTCCTGCCATGATGCTCGGTCGCCTGTCGTGGCGATTGCATGGCCGAGGATTGCTGCCGCGGCCACGTCTTCCAACCCCCGCGACATGGTTTCCACGCGCGACAATTCGGTTTCGAGCCGCGACAGGATCTCGACCAGCGGCACGGTGGCATCGCTCATAGCTTGCCCGTCACGGTTTCCAGGCAGGCGCGCATCTTGGCTGTGTCGAAGGGCTTGGGCAGAAAGTTGTTGAGCCCCAGTTTCTTCGCCTGGGCCAGGATCGACGGCTTCATCGACCCGCTGATCAGGATGAAACCGATGCGCGCGGTGGCCTTCTGCAGCCGCAGCTTCTCCAGCAGTTGCAGACCGTCCATTCCGGGCATGTTGTAGTCCGATATGACGATGTGAAACCCTTGACGTGTCGCGCGCTCCAGCGCCACGTTGCCGGCGTTGCAGCTGTCGACATTCTTGATGCCGATTTCGTCCAGGGCATTGCAGATCAGCCCGCGGCTGACGCTGGTGTCGTCCACGACCAGAACCTTGAGCTGTTCGCGTAGGGACATTTGGGGCGCTCCTTGAGTGTGGGATGGCGGCTTACGAGGAAATGGCGGCACCCGGCCGCCGGAACGACGTCGGGCCGAACAGCTCCAGCCGGTCGGACAGTGGCGGCCCGATCCGTTCGGAATGGCCGATGAACAGGACCCCGTCGCGGTCGAGCACCTGTTCAAGGCCGCTCCAGATCCGCATCTGCGTGTCCGGTTCCATGTAGATCGCCACATTGCGACAGAAGATCACGTCGAACGGCCCCGATACGGGCCACGGGTCCATGAAGTTGAGATACCGGACAGTTACCAGATTGCGCAGGGCGGCGCGAACCCGCAGCGTATCGTCCGCGCCCGTTGCCTTTTCGAAAAGCCGCGCGGCGAAATCAGGTCCCGCGTCGCGCCGTGCGGCAGAGGCGTAACGACCCTCCTCAGCCGCCTTCAGCACCTTGCTGTCGATATCGGTGGCAAGAATTCGAAAGTTGAACTGGGAGACATCGGGCATGCACTTCTCGACCACGGCGGCGATGCTGTAGGGTTCCTCGCCGCTGGAACAGGCCGCCGACCAGATGCGCACACGTCCGCCCGCGCGGGCCTTCTCGGCCAGACGCGGCATGATCTGATCTTCGAGGATGCGAAAATGGCCGGATTCGCGGAAAAATCGCGTGGTATTCGTGGTCAGCGCGTCGATCATGGCCGCCAGGTCGTCGGTGCCGTTCGGTCCGAGCACATGGTCGAGAAAAGCCTCGAAATTGTTCAGGCCGAGCCGGCGCAGATGCCGCGACAGGCGCGACACGACCAGCCGCTGGGTCCCGGGCTCCAATCGGATGCCGGTCCGTTCGGCAAGGATCGCGGCAATCTTTTCGAACGCGTCTTCGCTAAGATCGAGCCGAAGGAGGTCGGTACCGGTCATGCGTCCACCGGTGATGCGATCATCGAGGCCGAAAGTGTCGCGATGTCGAGCACGCGCAGCGTGCGCTCCTGGGACGCAATGATCCCCTTCACGAAGCTGTCGCTGTCCAGTCCGTCCATGCGCGGCATGGGCTGCACCTCATCCGGGGCGATGCTGACGATGTCTGACACGGCAGACACCAGGAAACCCACGGTCTGCTCGCCGATGTTTGCCACGATGATCACCGTGCGCCCCGCGTCGCGGCACCGTTCCAGCCCCAGGCGCGCGGCCAAGTCGACGATGGGCACAACCGCTCCGCGCAGGTTCATCACGCCCATGACGTCGGGCGGCGAATGGGGCAGCATGGTGACGCCGGTCCAGCCGCGAATTTCTCGCACGGCCATGATGTCCATGCAGAAATCCTGCTCGCCGATCGAGAAGGTGATCAGCTCGGACTTCACGTGCTGGTGATCGGATCTGTCGTCTGTCATGCGGGCACCCTGGCGTTTGACGGGGTTGCGGAACGGGCTGCGGCGCCCTGATGGGTGATTTCGTCCAAATCGACGATCAACGCGATCTGGCCGTCGCCCAGGATGGTCGCAGCGGCCACGAAGGGAATGGTCCCGTAATTGGCTTCGAGGCTTTTGATCACCAGCTGCCGTTGATCGCGTATCCGGTCCACGGTCAGCGCGTACTGGTCGCCTCGGTCATCCTCGACCAGCAGCAGAACCGCGTCGCTGGCTGCACTGCGCTGCGCGTTGAATCCGAATATGTCGGCGATGTCGATGACGGGCACCATGCTTTCGCGCACGGCAACCATGCGGGTGCGGGGGCCGATGCTGTGGAGCTGCTCGGGGCGGGGGCGGATTGTCTCGACGATGGCCGAGATTGGCACGACCATGGTTTCGCCAGCGACATCCACCACCATGCCGTCAAGCACCGCGAGCGTCAGCGGGAGACTGATCGAGATCGTTGTGCCGCGGTCCCGGGTCGAGTGGATCGAAACCCGTCCGCCAAGGCGCCTGATCTCGCTGTTGACGACGTCCATCCCGACACCGCGGCCCGACAGGTTCGTCACCGCGCTTGCGGTCGAAAACCCGGGTGTGAACAGCAGCCGGTCAATCTCGGCGTCGGTCAGGTTCGCGTTCTCCGGGACAAGCCCTTTCCGCATGGCCGAGGAGAGCACCTTTTCACGATCGACCCCACCGCCATCGTCGCGCACCTCGATCACTACGCGGCCCGAGCGATGCGCCGCCGAGAGGGTGACTGTGCCAGTGGGATCTTTGCCTGCGTCCCTCCGTGCCGTGCCGGGTTCAAGACCGTGATCGATTGAATTGCGCAGGATATGGGTCAAGGGATCGACAAGACGTTCAATGACGGTCCTGTCGACCTCGGTTTCCTCGCCCTCGACGACGAAGCGCACGTCCTTTTCGGCGATCTGGGCGGTCTCGCGCACAATGCGACCCATGCGCTGGAAGAGCGGCTTCACCGACTGGGCCCGGATCGCCATGATCCCTTCCTGTATCTTCCGGGTCAGCGTTTTGAAGTCTTCGAGAGTCGCCGCCATCTCGCGCCCCTCGGCGCCACCTGCGTCGGTCAGGGATTGGGTCATCACCGATTGGGTAATCACCAGCTCGCCCACCATGTTGATGAGTTCATCCACCACGTCCAGGTCTACCCGCACAGTGGCTTTCGATGCTTTTGGTCCGCGGGTCTTCTGGGGATCGGCCAGCGCGGATCCGCCGGCCGGGACAGCCGGTTCGGCTCCCTCGGTCAAGGAAGGATCGTCGGACGTGGGCGGAGAGGCTTCTTCACCCTTACCCGGCGCTCCGGCCTTCGAATCGCGGATATCGGGCGCGGAACCCGTGGCCGAAGGCGGAACGCCGGGATCGGCCCGTTCGATGTCGATCCGGGCGAAGCCCTTCGCGAACTCGAAAATCTCGTTGATGGCAGTTTCGCTTTGATCGGTGCGCAGGGCCAACCGCCACGTGATCGCGGGCATCGGGTCATCCCAGGCGAGGGCCTCGTCCACGGTTGCGGTGACAGATAGTGTCCCGAGCGTTTCGAGCTCGCGAAACAGCTGCACGGGTTCGTGGCCGTTGGCATAAAGGCCGGCTTCGGGCGAGAAGATGATTACGTAATCATCCGGCGCGATATTCGGCGCTCCGTCCGCTCCGATCCCGAAATCCAGCGCAATCGGCACGAATTCGGAGCTGCAGTCCGGTTCGGTTTCACCTGCTTGCGGTGTCGTCACATCGGGCGCCGGCGGAGTGGCCGACAGCGTCATGACCTCGTCGATATGGGTTTGCAGGTCTGTCGTGCTGACAGGCGCATCCTCGGCGCCCGACGCGACCAGGTCGGCCAGGAAATCCGCGGCACGATAGAAGACATTCACGAGATTACGGGTCACCGTGATCCGACCGTCGCGGAGTTCATCGAGAACAGTTTCGAACGCATGGGCAAATCGCGTGATCGCGTCCAGCGAGAAGGACGCCGCACCGCCCTTGATCGAATGAACGGCCCGGAACATCCGGTTTATGGTCTCGGGGTCAGGGGAATCGCCAGACCCGAGATCCTCGATCTCGGCCAACCCGTCCGTCAGCTCTTCGAGCTGATCCTCGCATTCCTGGAAGAAGACCTGCCGTAGTTCGCTAAGGCTCGCCATCGATCAGACCCGCGCCACGCGACGGATCGCCGAGATCAGCCGCTGGTCATCAAAGGGCTTCACGATCCAGCCGGTTGCGCCGAGCACACGCGCTCGGTCCTTCAGGTCCTCGCCCGACTCGGTGCTCAGGACCAGGATGGGAATGGACCCTGCACCGTTTGACCTGCGCACGGCCTCGATGACCCCGAAGCCGTCCATCACCGGCATGTTGATGTCGGTGATGATCACGTCCGGTGCGGCGCTGTCGAGCTTGCCGACACCATCGGCTCCATTTTCCGCGGTGGTGACGCTGAAGCCGACCTCTTCCAGGGCGCTGCGCAGCAGATCGCGCATGGTGCGAGAATCGTCGATTGCGAGGATGCTCAAGCTCATGTCAAAGATCCTTTCCAAGCAGCTGGAGATCGAGTCCAAGAATTCGGAGGTCGTCGCACAGATCGGCTGATGCGGCACAGGTGACCGTGCCCCCCTGTGCCTCGTGACTGAGCTTGAAGCGGCAAAGAAACTCGGCGGCCCGGGCGCCCATGGTTCTGACCTGCAGCCCGTCGATGTGCACGGTGCCGGGTTTGGTCTGCTTAAGCCGGTCGAGCAGCTGATCGACGGAATGCGACGCCATCCGGGCGTCCAGGGTCACGGTATCTGTATTTGTCTCGACGTCCATGTGGCGCTCAATCCTCAAAAAACTGAATGTCGCTGGCTTTGGGTCGGGGGGCTGGCGTTCCGATCAGGGCTTCGGCGTCTTCAACCAGTTTCTGGCTCGCGCGACCCGTGGTCGGCAGGAAGCGTAATCGGCGCGCCTGCTGACCGCCCAGGCTGGTGGCCCGAATCGGGATTCCCTCTCGGGTCAGGAAATCGATGGCGAAGCGGCCGTTTTCCGCGCCGATATGTCCCATGACGCCCGACATCGTGGCACCGCCGAAAAGCTTCGCCTCGAGCCGTGACTTGCTGGCCCCGAGCTTCAGCAAACCGTTGATCAGGACCTCCATGGCATAGAGGCCATAGCGCTCTGACGCGTCTGGTCGGCCGGGGCGGCTTGCCAACAGGAAGTGGTTCATCCCACCCACCTGCGCGACAGGGTCGAAGAGACAGGTCGCGACACAGGATCCCAACAGCGTGGACAGAACCGCGGCTGGATCATTGCTGACTCGATATTCTCCCTGGACCACCACCTGTTCGGGCGGCGCTGTCTCGAGCCCGTTGGGCTGTATCCGTGAGTCTCTCATTGGGGATCCCCCGGTTTCGCTTCGGGCATCACGCGTTGCAACTGGATCAGAAATCCGTCCAAGCGCCATTCGCGGCCTTGGCGGGGGCCTCCGGGTCGACAGGTCGATCAATTTCTCGCTGCGGGGATTGTGCAGGATCGGAAGGCCCGGTGCCCTTGGTGCGCGAGGTCAGGGGAATGACCCGGTTGGACAACTGGAAATGACCGATCGTGTCCACCAGTGCGATGGCCTCGCTTTTCAGGGCGTCGGAAGCGGCGGTCGTTTCTTCCAGCCGGGCGGCGTTCTGCTGCGTCGACTGGTCAAGCTGGGTCACGGAAACGTTGATCTCTTCGAGGGTCGAGGATTGGCTCTGCGCCGAGCCAGCAATTTCCGAGACCTGCCCAGAGATATCGTTGACCGAGCTGGCGATGCGGCGCAGCGACTCGCCGGTTTCGCCCACAAGGTCCACGCCCAGCTTCACCTGATTGACCGATTGCGCGATCAGGTCGTTGATCTCGCGCGCTGCGTCCGAGGATCGCTGGGCCAGCGCGCGCACTTCCGAGGCAACGACGGCGAACCCCCTGCCGGCCTCGCCTGCGCGGGCGGCCTCGACCCCGGCGTTCAGCGCCAGGAGGTTGGTCTGGAAGGCGATATCGTCGATGACCTTGATGATGGACGCGACTTTTTCCGACGAGGCCGAAATCTCGTCCATGGCGGTTACGGTCCGCAGCACCACCTGGCCGCTATCCTCGGCGTTCGACTTGGCGACACGCACGATGTCGTTGGCGTCCTTGGCCCGTTCGGCGGTCAGCCGTACGCCTCCGGTCAGATCGTCCAGCGCCGCGGCCGCCTGTTCCAGCGTGGCAGCGGTGGATTCCGTCCGACGCGACAGAACCTCGGCGGTGCCGCTGATGTCCTGGCTTTCGTTGCGAATGGTCTCGGCCCGCTCGGAGATGGCGGCCATGGCCTCGCACAGCTGTGCGACCGTGGCGTTGAAATCCTTGCGCAGTTCCTCGTAGCGGCTGGCGAAGGGCTCGGACAGCGTGGCGCGGAGGTCGCCGGCGCTGAGCCGTTTCAGCCCGACGCGGAGCGCCTCGACCACGGCCGCCTGCTCGGCCTCGATCTCGCGCCGCTCGGCGCGCTGGGTTTCGCTGGTGCGCTCATGCTCGGTGATGTCGCGACCCAGCAGGAACACGCGATACGGCTTACCGTCGCTGTCACTGACGGGGATCAGGCTGCCATCGAGCATGACGGCGCCATCGTTGAGGCCGCGCAGGGCGATCTTCCCGGCGAAGCCGTCACCCGTCGCGATGCCTTCCATCACCGTCTCCTGGCCGGCAGCCAGGATCTTGTTCAGGGACGGCTGGGCGCGATCCTTGTTGGACAAGCCCACGATGCTGCGGAACAGGTCGTTTTCGGCCACCAGTCGACCGTCGGGTGCAAACTCGGCCCGGAGCTGGCTGGTGTTGATTTCCGACAGAAGGGCCTTGTTCTTGCGGGTCTCCGTCACATCGGCCCAATTCAGGACGTATCCCGTCAGGACGCCGTCGCCGTTGCGGATCGCGACGATGTCGACAGCGATGCGCAGGTCGTCGAGCGCGAGTGTCAGGGACTGCCTCTCGCGATCATCGGTGAGCGAGGCCCCGGGCAGATACTTCGTGAAATTCTGCCCTTCCAGGGCGGCCGGATCGAAACCGGGATAGGCCGTCCGGAACTGATCGAGCCGATCCGCGCACAGATCGCGGAATGCCGCGTTCACCGCGAAGACGTCGCCTCCCGCATCGGCGAGCATCATGGAGGACGACGAGGTGTTGAATGCCGCGCTCTTGAAGAAGGCGTCCTTCGAGGCCTGGAACCCCTTCGAGAGATGGCCGCGCAAGTCATCGACGGCGCGGGCGAGCAAGCCGAATTCGTCCTGGCGGTTGGTGATCTCCAGTTCAGCGTCGAACTTGCCAGTGCGCAAATCCTCGACCACGGTGGTCAGGCGACGCAGGGGCTTCAGGACAAGCCAACGGAAGGTCATGTAGGACAGGGCTACCGCCACGATGCCGGCAAGGGATGCGACCAGTAATTCACGCAGGGCCATCTCCGACATCGCGGCATCCATGGCGTGGGTCGACCAGCGCGTGGCCATTGCACCGACCATGCGGTCGGTGCCGTGGTACAGGGGAAAGGCCACCAGCTCTGCGTCGGCAACATGCGCATCGGCTGGTTGATCAAGGGACGCGCGTGCAAATTCAAGCAGCCGTTCATCCACGTCGGCGCCTTCGCGCGCCACTTCGCTGCCATCCGCGTCGACGACCACCACCCCGGTGAACTTGCCCGCACCACCCTCGACGAAATCGGCCAACAGCGCGGCCACCATGTCGGGTTTGCCGAAAGCCACGTGCGGCGGCAGGAGGTCGGAGAGCAGGCTGCCTTGTGCCGTCGTTTGGTCCGCCACCGCGTTATCGGCGAAGCGATCCAGGCTGGCGTTTTGCAAGATGACGAGACAGGTCATCACCATGGTGATGGACAGGACCACGGCCAAGGCGAACTTGACCGCGATCGAACGAAGCAGCGACGGGGCGGCAGGGGAGGTCACTGGGCGGACTCCTTGGCTTGGACGAGGATCAGTTGAAGGCGCTGGCGTCGAGGCCGAAGGTCACGGCGCCGATAGGCATGCCCGTCGAAGGGTCGGTCAGGGTGCCCGATACCTGCTGCAGGTAGAGATTCGACGATTCATCGAATTCGACCGTATCTACGAAGACGGCCCCGGCGCCCTTCGGGTAGGTTTCGAGGTATTTCGCCTCGTCGCCCTGCCAGTAGTCCGAGGTGATCGCGCTGATCGCGGCGTTCATGCCCATCTTGTCCATGACGATGATCTCGACGATCCGGCCGTTCGCCGCCTCGACGATTTTGCGCAGCACATCGCTGGCGTCCGATTCGAGAACCGGGGTGATGACGGTGTCGGAAGTGCTGCCGATCTCGGCCCGCCAGGCAGCGTCGAGTTCGAGGATCTGCGCCTCGTCCAGGGCGCCGTGGCGCAGGTTGCCGGCCTTGACCACGGATGTGATGCCGGGTGTTTCGCCCAGCGTGGCCAGCTGCGCGCGGGCGTAGGCCAGCGCCTCGGCCTCGGCGGCGTGAAGCATGGGCGCCGTAAACCCGGCGCAGGCGATCGCGAGAACGGTTGGGATCAGGCGCGGCATCGGTCGGTTCCTTCCGGAAAAATGGGTGCTGTGGGCCGCACCATCGGGCGCAAAGCTTGAAAAATGGTGAACCTGGGCGGCGCGATAGGAATTCGTTTGTCGCCCGGGCGGACCCATCCGGGGTCGACGTCCGTTAATATTCGTGTTTTCGATTGTGTTGGATGGGGCGGTAGGGCCCCGACATGAAAAGGAGCCGAACCATGAGCATTCTCTGGAAAGACAGCCCGTCGCGCGGGCCGGGCAGCCCGCGGGTGGTCGGCTTCTACGAGCCCGACACTGGGAGTTGCCAATACATCTGCATCGACCCCGCCACGCGGAAGGCGGCCTTGATCGACGTGGTTCTGAACTTCGACCCCAAGGCTGCGCGCACGTCGACCACCCATGCGCAATGGGCGCTGGATTTCATCGCGCGCGAGGGTCTGGAGCTTGAATGGATCCTCGACACCCATCCCCACGCGGACCACTTCATGGCCGGGGCCTGGCTGAAGTCGCAGACCGGCGTTCGGCAGGCCATCGGCGTGAAGGTCAAGGAGATCGCCGAGCTTTGGCGCGACCTTTACAACATGCCGCAAGCGTTTGATCCTGATAACGATTTCGACCACCTGTTCGCCGATGGCGACAGCTTCACCATCGGAGGGATCGACGTCCGCGTGATGCTGTCACCGGGTCACACGCTGGGCTCGATCACCTATGTGGCGGGCGACACGATCTTCGCCCATGACACCTTCATGCAGCCCGATGCCGGCACCTCGCGCTGCGATTTCCCGGGCGGCTCGGCGCGGGAGCTCTATGGCTCGATGCAGGCGATCCTCGATCATCCCGACGACTACCGCATCTTCATCGGCCACGATTACGGCACCGACGATCGCGAAGAGCCCGCGTGGGAAAGCACGGTCGCGGAGCAGCGCGAGACCAACATTCACCTGGGCGGCGGCACGTCGCTGGACGCGTACGTGGCGCTGCGCGAAGAGCGCGATGCCACCCTGAGCCTGCCCACCCAGATGCTGCACGCGTTGCAGGTGAACCTGCGGGGCGGACGCCTGCCGCCGGCCGAGGATGACGGGCACAGCTACTTCAAGATTCCGGCCAACCGGTTCTGACCTGCGGCCCCGGGCGGCCCGGGCGCCATTGACCGGACGGCACCGGGCGGTATGTCACGGTGCCGGGGCAGGCGGGTCACGTCGCCCCGGCACGGGGACAGTGGAAAGGGTGCAGCATGGACGGTGCGGTGGCGGAACTCCTGTGGTCGGTCGCGGGGCCGGCCGTGGCGGCGGGGATCTTCGGCGGGATCCTCGCGGGGCTTCTGGGCGTGGGCGGTGGCATCGTGATCGTGCCCGCGCTGTATTTCGCGCTCTCCTTGACGCCGATGGACCCCGGCCAGGTGATGCAGCTGTCGGTGGGCACGTCGCTGGCCACCATCGTGTTCACCTCGGTCAGTTCAAGCTGGGGCCACTACAAGAAGGGCGCCATCGATTTCGACCTGCTGAAGCTCTGGGGGCCGTCGATCCTGGTCGGCGTGGTGCTGGGCGGAATTCTCGGAGGCGTCGTTTCGGGCCTGGCGCTGATCGCGGTTTTCGCCACGGTGGCGGCGCTGGTCGCGGCCGACATGGTGCTGCGCAAGGGCCAGGACAGTGACAATCCGCGCAGCTTTCCCAAGACCGTCTGGGCCGCGCTGGGCGTGGTCGCGGGGGCGATCTCGGCCATGATGGGCATCGGTGGCGGAACCGTCTGCGTGCCGCTGCTGAACTTCCTAGGCTACGACATCCGCCGGGCGGTAGGCACCTCGGCGGCGATCGGGTTCATCATCGGGGTGCCGGGCGCGATCACCTACGTGCTGACCGGGCTTGGGACGCCGGATCTGCCGCCCCTGTCGCTGGGTTACGTGAACCTGGTCGCGGCGGCCATCATCATTCCGCTGACCATGACCTTCGCGCGGGTGGGCGTGGCGCTTGCACACCGGATCCCGCGCCGGGCGCTGCGGCTGGCCTTCGGCCTGTTCCTGGCAGTGACCTCGGCCCGGATGTTCTGGGACCTGTTCCAGGCGCTGGGCTGAGGCTGGCGCCAAACGTGAAAGAGCCCCCGAAGCGGGGGCCCTTTCGTTTGCTTCTGGCCGTCCCGGCGATCAGCCGTCGAAATCCACCCGCTCGACCATTTGCAGGGCCTGGGTGCGGTTTTCGGCGATGGCGTCCAGCGCGGTCAGGTCGGGGTTCAGGTCGCCCCATTCCTGCACCTGCTCGGTGGCCGGGGTGTCGGGATCGACCGGGTACTCGTAGTTGTCGCGGGCGTAGACCGCCTGCGCCTCGGGCGAGGACAGGAACTCGATGAAGGCGCGCGCATCCTCGGGGTTGGGCGCGGATTTCGCCATGGCGACGCCCGAGATGTTCACGTGGGTGCCCGAGCCGTCCTCGAATTCAGGCATCTCGATCCGGACCGCGTTGGCCCATTCCTGCTGCTCTTCGTCCTCGAGCATCTTGCCCATGTAGTAGGTATTGCCCAGCGAGATGTCGCATTCGCCGGCCCAGATCGCGCGGACCTGCGCACGGTCGTTGCCCTGCGGCGCGCGCGCCAGGTTAGACTTCACGCCTTCCAGCCATTCCTCGGTCGCCTCGGCGCCGTTATGCTCGATCAGGGCCGAGATCAGGCCCAACGTGTAGACATGCGTGCCCGAGCGGGTGCAGATGCGACCTTCCCATTTCGGGTCGGCCAGGTCCTCGTAAGTGGTGACCTCGTCCTCGCCCACGCGCTCCTTGCTGGCATAGACGATGCGCGCGCGGGTGGTCAGGCCGAACCAGTGGCCTTCGGAATCGCGCAGGCTTTCGGGAATGTTCTCGTTCAGCACCTCCGACTCGACCGGCTGGGTCACGCCGGCGTCCTTTGCGTCGGCCAGGCGGCTGATGTCCACGGTCATGATCACGTCGGCGGGCGAGCGGTCGCCCTCGGCCTGCAGACGCTCGGTCAGGCCCTTGTCGATGAACGCGACGTTCGTTTCGATGCCGGTTTCCTCGGTGAAGGCGTCCAGCAGCGGCTGGATCAGCTCGGGCTGGCGGTAGGAATAGATGTTCACCTCGGCCATGGCGGGCAGGGCGGTCGCGGTCATGAGCGCGGCGAGGGTCAGGGAACGCATGGAGTCCTCCGGGTTTGCGTTGGTCTCGATACGCCCGATAAATCCGACCTTTTCTATCGGGTCAATAGCCGATCAAACTTGTCAGAATATTTTCATCCCCGCGACTCGGCCCGCTTGGCCGCGACCCAGAGCGTTTCCATCTCGTCCAGGTCGGCGGCGGCGGGGCTGCTGCCGCGCGCGGCCAGCTCGGATTCGATATGGGCGAAGCGGCGGGTGAACTTGTCGTTGGTGCCGCGCAAGGCGGACTCGGGGTCGACGCCCAGGTGACGGGCCAGGTTGGCCAGCGCGAACAGCAGGTCGCCCATCTCGTCCGCGATCTTGTCGGGCGACAGCGTATCGCGCGCCTCGGCCAACTCGGCGGCCTCCTCGGCGATCTTGGCGGCGACCTGGTCCGTCTCGGGCCAGTCGAACCCCACGCGGGCGGCGCGCTTCTGCAACTTCTCGGCGCGGGTCAGCGCGGGCAGGCCCAGCGCCACGCCCTCCAGCACGCCGGCGGACCCGCGCTCGCGCGCCTTGGCGGCTTCCCAGTCGGCGGTCTGCTGGGTCGCGGACTTGTCGCGGCTCTCGTCCCCGAAGACATGGGGATGGCGGTCGATCATCTTGGCGGTGATGCCCGCGATCACGTCGTCCAGGTCGAAATGCCCGGCCTCCTCGGCCATCTGCGCGTGGTAGACCGACTGGAACAGCAGATCGCCCAGTTCACCCCTGAGGTCGTCCATGGCACCGCGCTGGATGGCGTCCGCCACCTCGTAGGCTTCCTCGATCGTGTATGGCGCGATGGAGGCGAAATCCTGCTCGAGATCCCAGGGGCATCCACGCTCGGGATCGCGCAGCCGTGCCATCACCGCGCGCAGGCGGGGCAGGCCGTCGGGCATGTCGTGGATCGGATCGGCCATTGCGAAGCGCCTTCCTTTGGGGGCATTACGGGCCCGACCGAACCCCATACCCGAAGAAGTGTCCAGATGCCCGTCCTGAACCGGATCGCCGCCTTTGCCGATGACATGGCCAAGTGGCGCCAGCACCTCCACCGCAACCCCGAGCTGGGGTTCGAGTGCCACCGCACTGGCCATTTCGTGGCCGAGCGGCTGCGAGAGATCGGGGTGGACGAGCTGCACGAAGGCATCGCCCAGACCGGGGTGGTCGCGATCATCAACGGCCGCGCGCCGGGCCCGACCATCGGCCTGCGGGCGGATATGGACGCGTTGCCCATGCCCGAGGAGTCGGGCGCCGACTATGCCTCGGTCATCCCGGGCCGCGCCCATGCCTGCGGCCATGACGGCCACACCACCATGCTTCTGGGCGCCGCGCGCTACCTGGCCGAGACGCGCAATTTCGCGGGCCGGGTCGCGCTGCTGTTCCAACCCGCAGAAGAGGGCGGCGGCGGCGGCCGGGTCATGGTCGAGGAAGGCGTGATGGAGCGGTTCGAGATCGCCGAGGTCTATGCCCTGCACAACGCACCGCAGCACGAATTCGGCCATTTCCACACCTCGCCCGGTCCGATCATGGCCGCGGTGGACGAATTCGCCATCACGGTGCGCGGCAACGGCGGTCACGCCGCCTGGCCGCAGACCTGCATCGACCCGATCCCGGCGGCGGTGGCGCTGGCCCAGGGGTTCGACACGATCGTGTCGCGCAACGCCGACCCGCTGGACCGGCTGGTGGTGTCGGTCACCCAGATCCATGCGGGCACCGCGTTCAACGTCATCCCCGGCACCGCCACCGTCGGCGGCACCGTGCGCACCTTCACCGACGCCATGCGCGAGCTGGCCGAGCGGCGCATCCGCGAGATCGGCAAGGGGATCGAGGCGATGTTCGGTGTCGGGGTCGAGGTCGAGTATATCCGCGACTATCCCGCCACGGTGAACCACGCCGACCAGGCGATGCTGGCCGCGGACGTGGCCGCCGACGTGGTGGGCGCCGCGCGGGTCGAGCGGGACACGCGCCCCTCCATGGGCGCCGAGGACTTCGCCTACATGCTCGAAGCGCGGCCGGGCGCCTACCTGAACCTCGGGATGGGCGGCGGGCCGCTCTGTCACAACCCCGCCTTCGATTTCAAGGACGAGCTGTCGCCCATCGGCGCCAGTTTCTTCGCCCGGCTGGTCGAGATGCGCCAGCCGCTGGCCGGGACAGCGAAAGGAGAAGCCGCATGAAATGGGTATTGATCGTCCTTGTCCTGATCGTGCTCGCGGTGCTGACCGCCGCGATCTTCATCCGGTCGCGCCCGGTGCCGCAATCCGCGCTGGACTTTCCGCAGGTCACGCAAGGGGCGGGTGACGACACCCGGCAATCGGGCTTCACCGCCGTGCGCACGCCCGATGATCCGGAGGCCGCCGTGCTGCGCCTGCTGGACGCCGCCCGCGACACCCCGCGCACCGATATCGTGCTGAACGAGCCCTACCGGTTCGTCGCCGTCACCCGGTCGCTGGTCATGGGATTTCCCGACGTGGCCCATGTCTGGGCCGATGGTGACCGCGTCATCGCCACGTCGTCGCTGGTCATGGGGAAGTACGATTTCGGCAAGAACCAGGAGCGTATGCGCGGCTGGCTGGAGGCGGCGCAGCTCTAGCTGCTGAGGCAGCCGGCGGAAACCTCGCGCCACATGGGCACGTTCAGCGACATCTCGCAGCGGGCCATGAACTCGCGCCCGCCCACGCTGAGGCAGACGGACTGGCCCATTTCCACCCGCGCGCCGTCCGCATCCGTGCAGTAACAGTCGACGCCTTTCGCGTCCTGCGCCACGGCCGCCGTCGTCATCGCAAGGGTGAGCCAGATCCATCGCATGGGCGGCAGGATACCACGCGTGGGTGGCCTTGACCAAGCGCGGGCTTTGCGGGATTGATCGCCGCCATGGTGCCCCTCGACCGCCTTGCCCAGATCACCGACAGGTTCGAATATCTCGAAGCCGCCATGTCCGATGGCAGCGGCGATATCGCCGCCCTGGGCCGGGAATACGCCGAGCTGCGTCCCGTGGTGTCCGAGATCCGCGAGTATCGCGCAACGCTCGACGCCATCGCCGAGGCCGAGGCGATGCTGGACGACCCCGAAATGCGCGAACTGGCCGAGGACGAGCTCCCGCTGCTGCGCGAACGGTTGCCGGAGCTCGAGGAGAACCTGCGCATCGCGCTGTTGCCGAAGGACGCCGCCGATGCGCGCCCGGCGATCCTGGAAATCCGGCCCGGCACCGGCGGGGAGGAGGCGGCCCTGTTCGCCGCCGATCTCATGCGGATGTACCAGCGTTTCGCCGAGGCACAGGGCTGGCGGTTCGAGATCGCCGAGATGGCCGAGACCGAGCTGGGCGGACTGAAGGAACTGGTCGCCAACGTGCAGGGCGACGGCGTCTTCGCGCGGCTGAAGTTCGAATCGGGCGTGCACCGGGTGCAGCGCGTTCCCGCGACCGAGTCGGGCGGGCGCATCCACACCTCGGCCGCGACGGTCGCCGTCCTGCCCGAAGCGCAGGAGGTCGACATCCAGATCGACCCGGCCGACCTGCGCATCGACACCATGCGCGCCTCGGGTGCGGGCGGGCAGCACGTCAACACCACCGACAGCGCGGTCCGCATCACCCACCTTCCCACGGGAACCGTGGTGACCAGCAGCGAGAAATCCCAGCACCGCAACCGCGAGATCGCCCTGCAGGTGCTGCGCGCGCGGCTTTACGATGCCGAACGCCAGCGCGCGGATTCGGAACGGGCGGGCGCGCGCAAGGCGCAGGTGGGCAGCGGCGACCGGTCCGAGCGGATCCGCACCTACAACTTCCCGCAGGGCAGGCTGACGGATCACCGGATCAACCTGACGCTCTACAAGCTCGACCAGGTGATGCAGGGCGACCTGGGCGAGGTCGTCGACGCGCTGGTGGCCGAGGATCAGGCCGCGCGGCTGGCCGAACTGGACGCATGAGCCGCCACGAGGCGTTCCTGGACAGGCTGCGCGCTGCCGGCGTTCCGGACCCGGCGGGCGATCTGCGGCGGCTGACCGCCTGGGCTTTCGCGGGCCTCGACGACACCGCGCCTGAGGGGCTGGCGCGGCTGGAAGAGGCCGTGACCCGCCGCGCCGCGCGTGAACCCGTGTCGAAGATCAAGGGCCTGCGCGCCTTCTGGAAGCACGAGTTCGAGGTGACGCGCGACACGCTGGACCCGCGCCCGGATACAGAATCGCTGGTGGAACAGGCGCTTGCAGCGCCGTTCTCGCGGGTGCTGGACCTGGGCACCGGGACGGGCTGCATCGCGATTTCGCTTCTGTCCGAGCGGCCGGACGCTGTCGGCGTTGCTACGGATACCAGCGACGCGGCATTGGCTGTGGCCGCCCGCAACGCGGCGCGCATCGGCGTGGGCGATCGGCTGAAGCTGGTCCGGGCCGACTGGTTCGAGGGCGTGGACGACCGCTTCGACCTCGTCGTGTCGAATCCGCCCTATATCACGCAGGCCGAGATGGCGGAGCTGGACCCCGAGGTGGCGCAGTTCGACCCGGCCGAGGCCCTGACCCCGGGCGGCGACGGCCTGCACGCCTACCGCGCCATCGCGGCGGGCGCGCCCGGACATCTGGCTGCCGGCGGGCGGCTGTTGTTGGAGATCGGGTGGAAACAATCCGACGCGGTGCGCGAGATCGTTGCCGGCGCGGGGTTCTTGGATATCGTCTGTCACCGGGATCTCGGCGGGCGTGACCGTGTCATATCGGCCGTTAGACGCTGAAATCCTGTCGATTTCGACCCAAATCCCGACTTTCGGCTTGTCAACGCGGACGTGGCATGGTCTGTCCAAGGTAACAGGCAAGGGATCGGTCGATCGATCCCGCCTGACATTGCCAATACATGAGACGCCCCCCTGCGTTCGCATCATCCAAGCGAGCGGATCAGCTTGAAGCCGGGGCCGGGCGCGTCACACAAGGCCGGATACATCACTTTATGCGCTCTTCGAACAAACGCTCGCGGTCCAAGAACAACCGCAACCGTCAGCCCTCGGGCGGCAATATCGTCAACCGGGTCTTCGACAGCTCGGGCCCCGAGGGCAAGGTGCGCGGCACGCCGCAGCAGATCATCGACAAGTACAACCAGCTGACCCGCGACGCGCAGCTGTCGGGTGACCGCGTGGCGGCCGAGAACTTCGCCCAGCACGCCGAGCACTATACCCGGATGCTGGCCGAGGCGCAGCGCGAGATCGAGGCCAAGCGCGAGCAGCACGAGCAGCGTCAGCAGAACAACAACAACCAGAACAACAACCAGAATCAGTCGTCGAACAACCAGAACCAGCAGGGCGGTCAGCCCCAGCAGGGCGGCCAGGACGACGGCGGCAAGGGCGACCAGTCCGGCCAGGACAACGGCCAGCAAGCCGACCAGTCGGGCGGTCAGCAGGCAGGTGACGGCCAGGACGATGGCCAGCAGCGCAAGCCGCGCAACCGCCGCAAGCCGGTGCAGCGCGACACGGACGTGATCGATACCAAGGACGGCGACGACGAGGATAACCTGGTCGAAACCCCCGAGAACGCCCCCAAGCCCAAGCGGACCCGCAAGCCGCGCCAGAAAGCGGCGGACACCGCCGCCGAGGGTGGCCAGGGCGACGGCGCCGACACGGCCGCCGAATAGACCTCAGCCGTCGCGCGCCGTGTCGAGCGCGCGGGCCAGGGCGCAGAATTCTTCCAGCGAAAGCTCCTCGGCCCGGCGGGTCGGGGCGATGCCCACGCCGGTCAGCACGTCCTCGATCGCCGGGTGCATCGGCTTCAGCGACGCGCGCAGCATCTTGCGCCGTTGCCCGAACGCGCGGGCCGTCAGGGCAAACAGCGTTGCCGCCCGCGCCGGGCAGCGGGGCGTCTCGCGCGCCGTCAGGTGCACCACGGCGGACCGGATCTTGGGCGGGGGCGTGAAGGCCTCTGGCGGAAGCTCCATCACGATCCGCGCGTCGCTGCGCCACTGGGCCAGCACCGCGAGACGGCCATAGGCCTTGCTACCAGGCTGGGCGACGATGCGCTGCGCGACCTCTTTCTGGAACATGAGCGTGAGCGACGTCCAGAAGGGCGGCCAGTCCGGCGGGTCGAGCCAGCGGGTCAGAAGCTCGGTTCCGACGTTGTAGGGCAGGTTCGCCACGATCCGCACCGGCGGCGCCAGGTGCGTGAGCGGATCGATCTCGAGTGCGTCGGCATTCAGCACCTCGAGCCGCCCGGGATAGGCCGTGGCGATCTCGGCCAGCGCGGGCAGGCAGCGCGCGTCCTTTTCCACCGCCAGGACCCGGCGCGCGCCCTCGGCTAGCAGGCCCCGGGTCAGCCCGCCGGGGCCGGGACCGATCTCCAGGACGTCCGATTGGCGCAGGTCGCCCGCCTGCCGCGCGATCTTGGCGGTCAGGTTCAGGTCCAGCAGGAAGTTCTGGCCAAGCGCCTTCCGGGCCGACAGGCCGTGCGTGGCGATCACCTGCCGCAGTGGGGGAAGGTCGTCGATGCCGCTCATGCCGTCACCCGTCGAGGGGCGCTGCCCCGCGCGGGCAAGCCGCGCCCCCGAGGTATTTTAAGAAAGATGAAGCTCATCATGTGGCTGACGCGCGGCGGGCGGCCATCTGGCCGGCCATGCGCAGCGCCGCGATCAGCGACGTTGGATCGGCGCGTCCCGTTCCGGCGATGTCGAAGGCCGTGCCGTGATCGGGCGAGGTCCGGATGAAGGGCAGGCCCAGTGTCACGTTCACGCCGCCCGAGAAATCGATGGTCTTGATCGGGATCAGCGCCTGGTCGTGATACATGGCGATGGCTGCGTCGTAGGTGGCCCGCGCCGCGGCATGGAACATGGTGTCGGCCGAGGCGGGGCCGCGCACGCGCAGACCCTCGCCCGCAAGCTTTTCGATCACCGGGGCGATCAGCGCCGCATCCTCGTGCCCCATGGCGCCGCCTTCGCCGGCATGGGGGTTCAGCCCGGTGACGGCAATGCGGGGATCTTCGAAGCCGAAATCCCGCATCAGTGCGGCATGGGTGATGCGGATCGTCGCCTCCAGCCCCTCGGCCGTCAGCGCGCGTGGCACCTGCGACAGCGGGATATGGATGGTCGCGGGCACCACGCGCAGCGCGTCGCAGGCCAGCATCATCACCACCCGGTCCACGCCTGCCAGCGCCGCCAGGTACTCCGTGTGGCCGGGATAGGCGAAATTCGCCCCGTCGATCAGGGCCTTCTTGTGGATGGGGGCAGTGCAGAGCGCGCCGGCCGCGCCCGATTGCACCAGGTCCACACCCCGGGCGATGGCGGCGATGACGCCGGCGGCGTTGGCGGGATCCGGCGCCCCCGGCGTCGCCCGGCCCGCGAAGGGGTGGGCCAGCACCGGCAGGCCCGTCGCGGCGGCGGCGGCGGCCTGGTCCGGCGTGTCGATCAGCGAGACGGGCGTGTCCCGGGGCAGGTGCGCAAGATCGCCGATCCAGAAGAAGGGCAGGGCGGTCCCCAGCGCGCGCCACGCGGCCACCGCGATCTCGGGGCCGACGCCGGCGGGTTCGCCGCAGCTGAGCGCGATGGGCGCCGGGGCGGCCGGGATCATGGATAGGTGATGGTGGCGTTGGCGCGCAGCTCGGCCAGGTAGGCATCGGCCTGCCGGCCCACGCGGCGGTTGACCAGCGCGTCACGCAGGGCGTTCCGGTCGATCTCGGCCAGCTCTTCCTCGGTCTTGTAAAGCCGTTCGCACAGCATGAGGTAGACGCGCGTCTGCCCGCCCGCACGGCTCAGCGCCACCGACCGTTCCCCAGGGTCAAGCTGCGCGAGCTCGACCGCCACGTCGCCGGGGATCTGCGCGGGGGGCAGCGTGTCGCGCTGCAGCCGCTCGGCCGGCAGGCCCTGCGCCACGCTGTAGAGATCGTCGCAGGTCTGCACCTCGGCATCCAGCCGCGCGATGGTCTGGGCCGCCGCGCCGGAGCCGCCGCCGGGGATGTAGAAGGCGGCGTAATCGATGCCGATCACCGGCTGCGCGGGGTCGGTTTCCTCGATTGCGCGGAGCTGGAACAGCGCGATGGCGTTCGGCACCTCGATCGGCGGGGTGACCTCGCCGGGTTGCAGGCCCTGCACTACGTTGCGGATCTGCGGCGGCAGTTCGTCCAGGGCCAGCCAGTCAAGCCGCCCGCCCCGGTCGCGCGAGGGCGAGGCCGAGTATTCACGCGCGGCCGAGGCGAAGGCCGGCAGGGTCGAGATCGACCGCAGCCGGGGCAGCAGCGCCTGCGACCGCTGGGCGTTCTGGGGGGTATTGGCGGGCAGGATGATCTCGCTGAGCAGGACGCGCAGGCCGGGCTGAGGGGGCGCCTTCGCGGCCTCCTCGACATCCTCGGGCGTAACCGGCTGCGCGGCCTGCGAGCCGAATTGCTGGCGGACGATCGTGCGCCACGCCTGGCCCGCGCGCACGAAGTCGTCGAAGGTCGTTTCGTCGATCCCCTCGGCCGCGAGCACCTGGATGAACTCCGCGGTTTCGAGCCCGGCGCGGCCCGCGAACTCGGCCTTGCCCTCGGCAAGCTGCTCGTCGGTGACCGTCACGCCCTGGCGCCGCGCTTCGGCCAGTTGCAGCCGTTCGTCGATCAGCGCGTCGAGCGCCGCCTCGCGCGGATCACCCGGCGCCTGGAACAGGCGCATCATGCGCGCGCGCTGATCCAGTTCGAAGGCGGTGACAACGCCGCCGTCCACGTCGACCACCGGGGCGAACATGTTCTGCGCGTGGGCCAGCGGCGCGGCGAGAAGGGCAAGGCAGATGGCGAGGGAACGAAGGATCATCGTGTCACGGGCTTTCCGGGCTGGTCGTGGTCGCGCAAGCCTTATCATCCATTGCAGGTCTTGCGATAGGTGCTGTCGGCCCGCCCGTTGCCCACACCGGCCAGCGACACGCCGAACCCGAACTGGGTCGAGGCACTGACGGCCTGTGTTTCGGTGAACCGGCGCGATACCGACAGGTCGACGGTGATGCATTCGGTGCGGTATTGCAGCCCGACGCCGGAGCGCTGCGCGCGGTCCTGGTCGAAATCGTACCGGGTGTTGAAGCTGCCGGTCCAGTGGCGCGACAGGCGGTAGGCGGTCTCGAGCGTCAGCTCGTGGGTGTCGCGGGGGCGGTTCTCGGACGCGTCGCCGTTCAGGAAGACGTAGGATGTCTCGAGGCTCAGCCGGTCGTCGTTATAACCCAGCCGCGCCTCGTTCTTCGTCATTTCCAGGTCGTCGTCGAACACCGCGCGGGCGGTGAGGGCGAAGCGTGGGCCAATTCGCAGCTGCGCCGCCGCCAGCCAATCGGACTCGGTCCCGAAAAGACCGCTGGCTGGCGAGAAACCGCCACCCGGACCCTGGGTCGTCAGGGCGCCCAGGTCGTTCACCGCGTCCTCGCGCCAGACGCGGCCCACCACGGCGCCCAGCGTCCAGCCCGATGGGGCGGTGCGTGTATAGCGGACGCCAAGATTGGCACGGACACCGGTTTCGACCCGGTCCTGGCCGGGAAAGCGGCTGAGCGCGAACAGGTTGCCCTCGTCGAATTCCACCAGGATGCTGTCCTCGTTCGGCACGGCGTCGCCGCGGGTGTCGGACCAGGCCAGCTGGACCACCGGCTCGATCAGGTGGCGCACGCCGCCCGCGCCGTTGCGCTGCAACGGCAGGCGCAGGGTCGCCGCGGCATGGGGCACGAGGCGCGCGTTGTAGTCGGGGAAGTTGGGATCGTCGAAGGTGCGATAGACATCGGTATCGGCGCCGATGTTCAGATCGGCCAGCAGCCCGACCGGCGCCAGCCAGCTGCGCCGGTATTCCGCCGCGAATCCGAGCCGCGCCGTGTCGCGCCCGTCCGTCGGCAGGGACGAGCGCCGCGACAGGACCTCGAGATCGCCGCCCAGCACCAACTGTCCGCCCCCCGCGCGGATGGCCCGTTCGTAGGACACCGTGCCGTAGACGCCGGGCAGCTGGTCGCGGATGGGGATTTCCGAACTGCGCAGCGTCTCGAACCCCGCCAGCGATGCGTCGAAAAGCGAGTCGCGCCGCGCCCGGAACAGCCGCGCGCCGGTTTCCAGGCGGTCGCGGTCCGAATATCCGTAATCGATCAGGTAGGCCTCGTCCGAGACCTCCTCGATATCGAGCTCGAGCCGGAAGTCGCGTGGCAGGTCGAAGCGCCCGCGCCCGAACACGTAGTAGCGCGTGTCGTCCGGGAACAGGTCATCCCGGGTCAGCGCCGCGTCGAACTGAAGCGTGCCGAAGCGGAACGCCTGGCGGTAGCGCGCTTCGAGCGTGGTGGTCGATGTCGACAGGTAGGGCGTCAGCGTCAGGTCCGCGTGATCGCCCAGCCGAAAGAAATACGGCACTTTCACCCCGGTCCCGAGCTGCGACGTTGTTCGGATCGACGGGATCAGCAGGCCCGAGGTCCGCGTCAACGTGGGGTCGGGCAGCCGCAGGTAGGGGAAGAACGCGATGGGCAGGCCGAGCACCCGGAACTGTGCGTTCTCGAAATAAAGCTGCCGTTCCTGCTGGTCGTGAACCACGCGGCGGGCCCGGATCTCCCATGTCGGGATCGGGTTCTCGGCGCAGACCTCGCAGGACGAGGCGACGGTGTTCGACAGCTCGGTATAGCGGCCCGAGACCCGCGCCAGCTGGGTCGCGGCCAGTTGCAGTTGCTGGTCCAGCACCATCCGGGCCGACCGCAGCACACCGTTCTGAAGATCCGCGTCCAGCTCGGCCATGTCGGCCAGGACCACGGTATCCTCGCCGTCGCGCAGGGTGATCGGGCCCGTGATGATCAGCCGGTCGGCGGGCTGGTCATAGGTGATCCGCGTGGCCTGTAGCCGCACGCCGTCATACAGAACCTCGACCCGGCCCTCGGCCACGAGCTGGTTGCCGGTCTCGACCTCGACCCGGTCGGCCACCAGCGTCGCCACGGGCGGGGCCGCCGCCTGCGCCAGCGCGGCCAGCGGCAGAAGCGCCGCGATCAGGGCAAGGCACAGCAAACGCATCAGCCGTCTTCCCAGTGCAACAGCAGGCCCAGCGGCAGCAGGATGGCGGCCACGGGCGGTCCCCAGGCGGCCAGGAGGATCGGGATCTGGCCGGTCTCTCCCAGGATTTGCGCGAAATTTCGGATGAAGAAAAGTGCGAAGCCCAATCCGAGTGCCAGGAGAACCATCAGCCCGGTGCGTCCGAACCGCGTGTGGCGCATGGTGAACCCCGCGCCCACCAGCACCATCGCGGCCAGCAGCAGCGGCATGGACAGCTCCATCTGCAGCCAGACCCTGTGCTTGCGGGCCGAGAAACCGGCGGATTCCAGCTGGTCGATGAAGCGCGGCAGATCCCAGACCGGCACGCCCGACGGGTTCGCGAAGCTGTCGAGGATCTGCGTCGCCGTCAGTGTCGCGTCCACCACCAGATCCTCGTGGGTCCGCGCTCCCTGCTCGGGGTTGGGGCTGTCGAACCGCCATTCCTTGGCATCCGTCAGTCGCCACTCGGCGCCGTCGAGCCGTGCCTCCTCCGCCTCGATCCTGTAGGACGGCGCCCCGAAGCTGGTGAAGCCGAGGAAGCTTACCCCGTAAAGGATCGTGCCGTCGGGATTGGCCCGCACGGCGCGGATCACGGTCTGCTGTCCGTTGCCGCCCTGGCGCAGCCACAGGCCGTCCTCGCTGATCGTCAGCGCGGCCCGGTCGCCGCCCTGGATCAGCGTGACCTGCCGGTCGTATTGCTGGCTGGTGGCCGCGACGATGGGGTTCAGCACCGCCACGCCCAGCCCGCCCACGACCAGCGCGACCGCCACCGGTGCCGTCAGGCTGCGCAGGGCCGAGCGCCCCGAGGCCCGGGTGACCACCAGCTCGGACGTGCGGGCCAGGTTCAGGAACAGCGCCAGCGTCGCCATGATGACCAGCAGCGGCAGGATGCGGTAGAGCGTTTCGGGCACGCTCAGGGCCGTCAGTCCCAGAAGCCGCGCGAAGCTGACCCCGTCACCATCGAAGCGGCGCACCTGCTCCACCAGGTCCAGCAGCATCAGGATGCCGAAGAAGATCGCGGCCACCATGAGGAAGGTGGTCAGGAACCGCCGCGCGAAATACCGATGCAGGATCATGCCGCCGCCCGTGCCTGTCTTCGACGCGCGGGCCGGGCCGCCTGCCACAAGAGGATCGCGGTCAGCACCAGCCCGAACGCGGTCGCAGAATAGGCCATGACCATGGGTGCCCCGGACATCACCATGTCGGCGGCCAGGTTGTCGATCAGCTCGACCGCGATCAGGCAACAGACCGCGCCCACGATCTGCGGCGTTGCGCCGAAGCGCGAGAACCGGCCCAGAAGCATCACGGCGAAGCCCACCAGGGGCGTGACCATGGCGGCCAGCGCCTGGGTGAAGCGCTCGTGACCTTGGAAGACGAGGGCGCGCCGGTCGTCTCCCGTTTCGGCCTGCAATTCAGGCGTGGCGCGGAACAGCTCGGCCGTGCTCAGCGCGTCGGCGTCCCGCGCGCGGCTCTGCATCGGGTCCACGAGGTCCGAGATGTCGAAGGCGAAACTGTCGAACCGGGTGGTCGCCAGCCGCTGGGTGGCAAGGTCGAGCGTCTGGACCGTGCCGTCGTACATCACCAGCCGGGGCCCGAGATCGGAGCGCACCAGCAGCCCCCGGCGGGCCGAGTAGGTCACGCGCCGCGTGTCGTCGCGGGCGTCGGACAGGAACAGGCCCATCAGCTCGGTCTCGGGCGTGATCTCGGCGATGAACACGGTGATGCCGTCGGAAGGATACAGGAACTCGCCGTCGGTCAGCAGGCCCGCGGTCACGTCCTCGGCGATCTCGGCGCTGCGCTGGTCCAGCCGGTCGGTCGAGATCGGCACCAGCACGTGGGTCAGCACCATCGCCAGCGTCGCGCAGATCAGCCCGAACACCGCCACCGGCCGCACCAGACGCGCGGGCGAGAAGCCTGCCGCCTGGATGACCACCAGCTCGCTGTCGCCGCGCAGGCGGTTCGCCACGTAGACCGATGCCGCGAAGGCCGAGACCGGCAGCACGACGCGGATCACGTTCGGCAGCGACAGGGCCGTGAACTCGAGAAAGACCAGCGCCGACTGCCCGTTCGAGATCAGCCGGTCGAACAGGACGACGGCGCGGTTCACCCAATAGACCAGCACCAGGACAAGGCTGAAAAAGCCGAACAGCATCAAGAGCTGCGACAGCACGTAGCGATCGAACCGCGGCACGCTTCCCCCTCGATGGCCTGTCCCCTGGCGCGACCCTAGCGCAGGTCAGCGGGCGCGGAAACTGCCTTCTGGTCAACACGGCGGCGCGCGACTAGGTGTGCCGGGACCCTACAATGATCCAGGAGCCGCCGATGACCCGCCCCGCCACGTTGACCTTCCGCAAGACCGACACCGACGCCCTGGCCGAGCTCACCGGCCACGTGGTGGTGTTTCTCGGCGAGGATGGTGCGCTCGGGTCCGGTGCACAGGCCGTCGACAGCGCGGCGGGCGGCGCGGTGGCGCGGTTTGCGGCCAGCAAGAGCGGCACGAAGATGAAGACCGGCGCCGCGCAGACCATCGCCTGGCCCGGCGGCATGAAGGCCGACAGCGTCATCGCGGTGAAACTGCCCGCCGATGCCTCCGCCGAAGATGCGCGGCGCGCGGGCACGGCCGCCATGCGCGCGGCCGGCGACGGCCCGCTCACCATCCTGGCCGAGGATCGCCCTGATGCCGAGCTGATCGCGCTGGGCGCGCTGCTGCGCGACTACGACTACACGGACCAGAAAACGCCCGGAAGCGACGGGCACCCGGGGCCGCGCGACGTCGTGGTCATGGCCGACCGCCCCGAAGGACTCGACGCCGCGGCGGTGCAGGCCGTGGCCGAGGGCGTGTTCTTCACCCGTGACCTCGTGAACGCGCCCGCGAACGTCCTGACCACGACCGAGTTCGCCGACCGGCTTTCGGCCCTGGGCGACCTGGGCCTTGAGGTCGAGGTGCTGGACGAGGACAAGCTCGGCGCGCTCGGCATGGGCGCGCTTCTGGCCGTGGGGCAGGGCAGCGACAGCCCGTCGAAGGTCGTGGTCATGCGCTGGAACGGGGGCGGGGACGAGGCGCCGCTGGCCCTGGTCGGCAAGGGCGTGGTCTTCGACACGGGCGGCATCTCGCTCAAGCCCGGTGCGGGCATGGAAGACATGACCATGGACATGGGCGGCGCGGGCGTCGTCTCGGGCGTGATGAAGACGCTGGCGCTGCGCAAGGCGCGCGCCAACGTGGTGGGGCTGGTGGGCCTGGTCGAGAACATGCCGGGGCCGAACGCCACGCGCCCCGGTGACGTGGTCAAGTCCATGAAGGGCGACACGATCGAGGTTATCAACACCGACGCCGAGGGCCGGCTCGTCCTGGCGGACGTGATGTGGTACGCGCAGGACCGGTTCAAACCGGCGGCGATGATCGACCTGGCGACGCTGACGGGTGCCATGATCGTGGCGCTGGGTCACGACACGGCCGGCTTTTTCAGCAATGACGACGCGTTGTCCGAGGCGTTGAGCGCGGCGGCGAAATCCGAGGACGAGGCCGCCTGGCGTCTGCCGCTGGGCAAGCCCTATGCCGATCTGCTCAAGTCGCGCATCGCGGACGTGAAGAACGTGGGTGGCCGGCCCGCCGGCGCGATCACGGCGGCCGAGTTCCTGCAGCGCTTCGTCACCGAGGGCACCGCCTGGTGCCATATCGACATCGCCGGTGTCGCGCTGACCAAGTCCGACAGCCCCTACGCCCCCAAGGGGGCCTCGGGCTGGGGCGTCCGCGCGCTCGACCGGCTGGTGCGCGACCGGTACGAGGGCTGAGCCCCGCCATGGGCGTCGCGATGTTCTACCACCTGACGCGCCGCCCGCTCGAGGCGGTGTTGCCCACGCTGCTGGAGAAGTCGCTGGCGCAGGGGTGGCGGGTCTGCGTGCGCGGCGGCAACGCCGTCCGGCTCGACCAGCTGGACCAGGCGTTGTGGACCTATTCGGACGACAGTTTCCTGCCCCACGGGCGGGCGGGCGGCCCCCATGATGCGCTGCAACCCGTTCTGCTGGCCGATGGTCCGGACCTGCCGCCCCGGACCGCCTGCCTGATGAGCGTGGACGGGGCCAACGTGTCGCTGGATGAGGTCAATTCACTGGAACGGGTCTGTATCCTGTTCGACGGCAACGATAACGGTGCGCTGGAAAAGGCGCGGTCCCAGTGGCGGGACCTGACGCGGGCCGGCGCGTCGGCGCAATACTGGTCCGAGGAATCGGGCCAGTGGCAGAAGAAAGCCGAGTCCTGACGCCCCCTACGGGCTGAGCGTCAGCCGGTCGTTCTCGATCGAGATGCGGCCGAAGCGCTGGAGATAGCTCATCCCCAGAAGCGAACTGCTCATCTCGCCGCCATTGACCGAGGCGCGCACGTCCTCGGCCACGAACTCCCCCACCGACACTTCCGAGAGCATCACGAACGCCATGGGCACCGTGCCGTTCGCCGTGCGCGCGCGCCCGGTATAGGCCAGCTGTTCGGGGTCGAGCCCCACGCGCCGCGCATCGCGCTGGCTCAGCACCATGTCCGACGCGCCGGTGTCGACGATGAAGTCGACGGAGATGTCCTGGATGTTCAGCGTGACGCGGTAGTGTCCGTCGAAGCTGCGCGGAACCACCAGTTCGCCCCGGCTGCTCAGAACCTGGGCGGGCGCGACGTCGTCGCGCAGATCGCTCCATAATCCCGCGACGGCGATGGCGCCGACGAAGATGAGGCCCCAGATGGCGGCCTGCTGCATGGTCTTGCCCAGGCTGTTTCGGTTCGAGACGAAGAAATACCCTGCAATCACCGAACCAAGCAGGACCAGATACACAAGCGAAGCAATCGAATCACCATTCATGCGCCTGATTTAAGGCCCGGAAAACGGTGTGCCAAGCTAGGCTTGCAGGCCAAATCCGCGCAGCCCGTCCAGCACGAACTGAACCGACAGCGCCGACAACAGCATCCCCAGCAGCCGCGTGACCACAAGGACGCCGGTGTCGCCAAGCGCGCGTTCGATCCAGCCCGCGCTGAGAAAAAGGATGAAGCATATCCCGTAAACCACCGTGGCGACGCCGAAAATACCGGCCTGCAACAGCGGCTCGCCGCTGGCCTGATCGGTCAGCAGGATGATGGACGTGATCGATCCCGGCCCCGCCAGCAGCGGGATGGCTAGCGGGAAGACCGACGGGTCGTCGCCGGGATCGTGGTCGTCGGCCTCGGACTGGTCCTGCCGCCGCTGGGTGCGCCGGCCGAACAACATCTCGAGCGCGGTGAGGAACAGCAGGATGCCCCCCGCGATCCGGAAGGCGGGCATCGAGATGCCGACGAATCCCAGCACCGCCTCGCCGAACAGGCCGAACAGCAGCAGGATCCCCATGCCGATGATGCAGGCGCGGATGGCGATGGCACGGCGGCGCGCCCGCGCCATGCCCTGGGTCAGCGCCAGGTAGATCGGCGTGGTGCCCACCGGGTCGATGATGACGAACAGCGTCACGAAGGCGGTGACGTAGAAGTCGAGCTCGGTCACGCTGCGGACCCCGAAGCTGCGGACGGTCGCGACCCGTTATCCGGGCGTCCGACCGTCATGCCTCGGCCCGTTCCAGCCGTTCCAGCGCCGCCATCCACAGTGTTTCGGCCCGGTCGAGCCCTTCCATCACCTCGGCATACTTGCGGTTCCACGTCTCCAGCTCGCCGACGCGGCTGTCCTCGTAAAGCGTCGGGTCGGCCAGCTTCTTGGCCAGCTTCTCGCGCATCTCGGTCAGCTTCTCGACCCGCGCCTCGCCCTTGCGCACCTCGGATTTCAGCGCCAGCAGGTCCTCGCGGCTGGCCCGCTTGACCGGGGCCTTGGGCTTCTCGGCCTTCTTCTTCGGCTCGTCCGTCTGCAACAGCATCCGCCGATAGGCTTCGAGGTCGTCCTCGAACGGCGCGACGCGGCCATCCTTCACCAGCCACAGGCGGTCGGCCACCAGGCTCAGCAGGTGCATGTCGTGGCTGACGAGGATCACGGCGCCGGAATAGGCGGTCAGAGCGTCGACCAGCGCCTCGCGGCTTTCCATGTCCAGGTGGTTGGTCGGCTCGTCGAGGATCAGCATGTGGGGCGCGTCGATGGTGGCCAGCAGCAGGCTCAGCCGTGCCTTCTGCCCGCCCGACAGGCTGCCCACCAGCGTTTCGGCCTGGTCGGCGCCCAGCCCGAAGCCCGCAAGCCGCGCGCGGTGCCTGGCCGGCGTCTCGTCCGGGCGCAGGCGGCGGACATGGTCGATGGGCGTCTCGTCCACGTACAGCTCGTCCACCTGGTGCTGCGCGAAATAGCCCACGCGCAGCTTGGCGGCCTTGGTGATCCGCCCGCCCATGGGCGCGAGCTTGTCGGCCAGCAGTTTGGACAGGGTCGACTTGCCCTCGCCGTTCCGGCCCAGCAGGGCGATCCGGTCGTCCTGGTCGATGCGCAGGGTCATCTTGCCCAGCACCACGCGCTCGCCGTAGCCCACGCTGGCCGATTCCAGGTTCACGATGGGCGGCGACAGCTCTTCGGGTTCGGGGAAGCTGAAGGCACGCAGGGCGGCTTCCTGCGGGGACTGGATGGTTTCCAGCCGCTCGATCATCTTGATGCGGCTTTGCGCCTGCTTGGCCTTTGTGGCCTGCGCGCGGAAGCGGTCGACGAATTTCTGCAGGTGGGCGCGGCGGGCCTCGACCTTCTTGGCCTCGCTTTCCGCCGCGGCGCGCTGCGCGGCCTTGGTGCGGGCGAAGGTGTCGTAGTTGCCGGTGAACAGCGTCAGCTTCTTGGCCTCGAGATGGAGGATCGAGTTCACCGCCCGGTTCAGCAGCCCGCGGTCGTGGCTGATGATGATGACCGTGTGCGGATAGCGCGACAGGTAGTTTTCCAGCCACAGCGCGCCCTCGAGGTCGAGGTAGTTGGTGGGCTCGTCCAGCAGCAGCACGTCGGGCTGCGAGAACAGCACGCCGGCCAGCGCCACGCGCATGCGCCAGCCGCCCGAGAAGGCGCTGCAGGGCATGGCGATCTCGGCCTGGGTGAAGCCGAGGCCGCGCAACAGCTGGGTGGCGCGCGCCTCGCCCGACCAGGCGTCGATATCGGCCAGGCGGGTCTGGATCTCGGCGATGCGGCCGGCATCCGTCGCCGTCTCGGCCTCGGCCATGAGGCCCGCACGCTCGGTATCGGCGGCCAGCACCGTGTCCAGCAGCGACACGTCGGACGACGGCACCTCCTGCCGCACGCCGCCGATGCGTGCGCGCGACGGCAGGCCGATGCTGCCGCTTTCCAGAACCAGCTCGCCCCGGATCAGCTTGAACAGGGTGGTCTTGCCGGTGCCGTTGCGGCCCACCACGCCGACCTTGTGGCCTTCGGGAATGGTGGCCGACGCGCCCTCGAACAGGGTGCGGCCCGCGACCGCGTAGGTGATGTCATGGATCCTGAGCATGGCCCGCGCATTAGCAGAGCGTGCGGCCGCGCGAAAGCCACACTGGCCGGACAGGGCCAGGGTCTTTACGCTCGGCCCGACCAAGCGGAGGAATACATGACCATCACCCTGCATTCGCTGCAATATTCGCGGGCCGTCCGCATAGCCTGGCTGATGGAGGAACTGTCGGTCCCCTACAAGATCGTGCGCTACGAGCGGACCGACGCCTACCAGGCGCCGCCGGGCCTGCGGCAAATCCACCCGTTGGGCAAGGCGCCGGTGATCGTGGACGGCGACCTCGTGCTGGGCGAGTCGGCCGCGATCCTGCGCCATGTCCAGCGACGCCACGGCGACGGCCGTTTCGTGCCCGAAGGTGACCGGGATGCCTGGGCGCGCCACGACGAGTGGCTGGACTACGTCGAAGGGACCCTCATGCGCCCGATCAGCGCCGCCTTTTGGGCGCGGCGCAACGACAGCGAGATCGACGCCAAGTCGCAAGGCCAGCTCGACCTGCATATGGGGCATTTGAACCGCCATCTTGGACAACGCACGTACCTGATGGGCGACGCTCTGACGCTGGCGGATATGCAGATGCTCTATGCGCTGGCCATGGCACGGTATGCCGGCGTCTTGGGGGACGGGGCCGCGGCCGGGTATCTCGACCGGTTACTTGTGCTTCCGGCCGTCGAACGTGCCATCGCGGCCACGGGACCGATCATGCCGGGCGGTTAATCGAGGGAGAGCGGGCGAAGCTGTCATGCCAGCTCCGCCCGTTCCGGGAGGCGCCTTAGCCTTAGCTGCTCGAGCCGCCTTTAAGCTCCGCCTCGACATCGCGGTTCCAGATCGTCGCGTCGACGGTGTCGCCCAGTTCGGGGTATTCCTTGATCTGGAAAATCGGCTCCTTGCCCGCGCGACGCTGGGCGAAATAGTCCTTGGTCAGCTTTGCCACCGTCTTCGACAGGATCAGGATCGCGACCAGGTTCACCGTCGCCATCAGCGCCATGGAGGCGTCGGCGAAGTTGAACACGGTCGTCACCGCCTGCATCGATCCCCAGACCACCATGGCGATGGCCAGGCATTTCAGGATCAGAAGGGGCACGCGGGTGCCGAGGCCGAGGAATTCCATCGCGTTCTCGGCGTAGGAATAATTGCCGATGATCGAGGTGAACGCGAAGAAGAGGATCGCGATCGAGATGAAGATCGGCCCCAGCGCGCCGATATGTTCTTCCAGCGCGATCTGCGTCAGCGCCATGCCGGTGGCCGCGCCTTCCGAGTAGTCGACGACGCCCGACAGCAGGATCATCAGCGCGGTGGCTGTGCAGATCACCAGCGTGTCGATGAAGACGCCCAGGCCCTGGACCAGCCCCTGGCTCGACGGGTGGTGCGGTTGCGGCACGGCCACGGCTGCGATGTTCGGGGCCGAGCCCATGCCGGCCTCGTTCGAGAACAGGCCCCGCTTCACCCCGTTCAGCAGCGCCGCCATGAACCCGCCGGTGAAGCCGCCCGCCGCGGCTTCGAACCCGAATGCGGATTTCACGATCAGCGCCAGCATGGCGGGCACTTCGGCGATGTTGATGAACACGATGATGAGCGCGACCACGATGTAGATGCCGGCCATGGCGGGAATGATCCGTTCGGCCACGCGGGCGATGGTGCGGATGCCGCCGAAGATGACCACCCCCGCCAGCGCCGCGATCACCAGTCCGGTGATCAGTTTCGGGATGGCGAAGGCCTCTTCCATCGCGACCGAGATCGAGTTGGCCTGCACCGCCGAAAAGATCAGCCCGAAGCTGACGATCAGGCAGATGGAGAACACGTATCCCATGGCGTTCGACCCGATGCCCTTGGCCATGTAGAAAGCGGGGCCGCCGCGATATTGCTCGTCCGCGTTGCGGACCTTGTAGAGCTGGGCAAGCGTCGACTCGGCATAGGCTGTCGCCATGCCCACGAGGGCCACCATCCACATCCAGAAGATCGCGCCCGGTCCGCCCAGGTAGATGGCGACCGCGACACCGGCCAGGTTGCCGGTTCCCACGCGCGAGGCCAGCGAGACCGTCAGCGCTTGGAAGGGCGAAATGCCGTCATCCGAGGTTTCGCGCGACTTGGTGATGACCCGGAAGAACTCGGCGAAGTGACGGAACTGCAGAAATCCCGTGCGCCACGTGAAATACAGCCCCACGGCCAACAAGCCGTAGACCAGCACGTAGCCCCACAGCACGGTGTTCAGGAAATCAACGATTGCCGTCATGTCTCACCATTCCAATTCAATTTTAATCAACTCGAAGTGGAAGCGGACCGCAGCATGCTCCCCCAGTCAAGGCTAGTCCGGTGAATGGGTTTTCAACGCTTGGGGTGCATGGTATCGGAACGCGCAATATTCGGGCGGGCATTGGGCCTGCCCACGCTGAAAAATGAGGCACCCATGGCCACCGAACGCACGCTGTCGATCATCAAGCCCGACGCGACCCGCCGCAACCTGACCGGCAAGATTAACGCGAAATTCGAGGATGCGGGCCTGCGCATCATCGCGCAGAAGCGGATCCAGCTGACCAAGGCCCAGGCGGGCGAATTCTACAAGGTTCACGCCGAACGGCCCTTCTTCGACGAACTGACCACGTTCATGGCGTCCGAGCCGGTCGTCGTGCAGGTGCTGGAAGGCGAAAGCGCCATCGCGAAGAACCGCGAAGTGATGGGCGCCACCAACCCCGCCGAGGCCGATGCCGGCACCATCCGCGCCGAGTTCGCCGAGTCGGTCGGCGAGAACTCGGTTCACGGGTCGGACGCGCCCGAGACCGCCAAGGAAGAAATCTCGTTCTTCTTCTCCGGCCTCGAGCTGGTGGGCTAAGCCCCGCCGCCCAATCCCGGGTGATGCGAAGACAGATGGCCCTCGCCCTTGGCGGGGGCCTTTTGCGTCGGGGTGGCGGTCGCCGCGCGACGTTCGAGATCCTCGCGCAGGATCGCGACGTTACGACGGTTCGCCTTGAAGCCGGCATCGAACAGGTCACCGAGGATCGGGACCGACCCGACGGCGAAGTCCACTGCGCAGTTGACGCCTTGGCGGACCAGCTTGTGGCGCGGCAGACCCATCCGGTGACTTTCCAGCACGATGTAAGCTGCGGGGGTCAGCGCCAGCGCATCGCCCACGCCGGGGACGAGGCCCAGCAGCGTATCCCAGCCGATGCGATACCGCGTGCCGGGGATGCCGAAGGCCGTGTCCATGCGCGCGGCAAGGCGTTCGAGGCGGGCGAGACGGTCGAAATCGGGCAGTGTGTTCATGCGATCCCAACCCGCGCCGGGTCAGCCGGTTCCGCGTGGGTCGCGCACACCGATTCTGTCCAGGAACGCCTCGAGCTCGGAGCGCGGCGGCGGTGCGGCAGACGCCTTGATCCGGTCGAACCGCAGTCTCAGCGTGGCCTTCTCTTCTTTCGTGCAATCGTTCCAGGGACGGCCCTGCAGCGCCATCTCGATCACGTAGAAGGGGATGAAATGCGGGCGTTCGCCGCTGGCCAGCAGCCGGGCATAGGCCGCGTCGGTGCCCAGGTCGCGCAGAGCCTCGGCGCTGTCGATGCCCGCGCGGGCAAAGGCCGTCTCCATGGCGGGGCCCATGTTGCGCAAGGTCGAGATCGGCGTGCCCATGACCGATGCTGACCCCGTGCCGCCCATCGGGTCAAGCGGGACCGCGTGCGGCCTAGATCTGTGCCCAGTCCTTGAAAGTGCCGGGCTTCGGCTTCTGGCCGTTGTCGGGTTTCTTCACCGGCTGCGGGGCCGGTTTTTCGTCTGCGTGACGGATCATCGGATCGCTCCTTCTTCTGGATGCGATCCGAACGCTGCGGGCGGATTGCGGCGATTCGCGGGCCATTCGGCGCCTCCGAACGCTATTGTGCTGACGATGTCACCGATCTGCCGCAGGGCCCTCGTCGTCGATCAGCGCGATTAGGCTTGCGGCCTCCAGCGGCTTTGGCACCAGGTCCACGCCCGCGCGGCGGCATTTCTCGGCCAGCGCCCGGTCGCGGTTGGCCGTGATGATGCGCGCGGGGAGGGCGCCGAACTGGGCGCGCAGCCGCTCGTAGAGGTCGAGCCCCGTCATCCCGTCGCCTAGTTGGTGGTCCAGCAGCAGGCGGTCGGGGGCGATGTCGATCTCGTCCAGCAAGGCCAACGCCTGCTCGGCGGTGTGGGCGTGGACCACGTGGGATCCCCATTCCTCGATCGTGAGGCTCAGCGCGCTGGCCAGTTCCTCGTCGTTCTCGACCAGCAGCACCACCAGCCCCTCCGCGCGCGGCCGCGCCTCGCGCCCCGAACTGCGCCGCGGGGTCGGGCCGCGCTGCGCCAGACTGCTGCGGGTGACGGTGACGGCAAAGCACGATCCGCGCCCTCGCTCGGATCGCAGGGTCAGGTCGTGGCCCAGTGATGCACAGGCCAGGTCGACGATGGCGAGCCCAAGGCCCAGCCCCTTCGAGCCGGACATGTAGGGGCCCAACTGCTTGAATTCCTGGAAGATCGTCTTCTGGTCCTCGGGCGCGATGCCGGGGCCGGTGTCCCAGACCTCGACCCGCGCCGCGTCGCCCCGCCGCCGGACACCGACCACGACGCGGCCGGCGTCGGTATACCGGATCGCGTTGATCACCAGGTTCTGCAGGATCCGGCGCAGGAACACCGGGTCGGACCGCACGATGTGGTCGGTGTCCCGGATGTGCAGCGACAGCCCCTCGGCCTCGGCCATGGGGGTGAGTTCGGTCCGGAGCGACGACAGGATCTCGTTCAGCGGCACGTCCTGCACGTTCATGATCGCCTGGCCAGAATCGAGCTTCGAGATATCCAGAAGCGCCTCGATGATGTGCTCGACCGAGGCCAGGGCCGACACGGCCTTGTCGGCGGTGGCACGCGACAGGTCGTCGGTCGCCCGGTCCGACAGGAAGGACACGAACAGCTTGGCGGCCGACAGCGGTTGCAGCAGGTCGTGGCTGGCGGCGGCCACGAAGCGGGTCTTGGACGCGTTGGCGCGCCGCGCCTCGTCCAGGGCATGGCCCAGCTTCTCGGTCCGGTCGGCGACGCGGGCTTCCAGCGTCTCGTTCATCTCGCGCAGGGCGCGCGCGGCCTCGCGTTCGGTGGTGACGTCAGTGAAGCTGATGACGAAGCCCCGGTCGGGCATTTCTTGGGCGAATACGCTCAGGATCTGGGCGGGCCTGCGGGTCACCTCGAAGGTGATCGGGCGACGCGCCCGGCGCCTGTGGGCCCAGGCCAGCAGGTGGTCGCGGGTGAAGTGCTCGGAAAAGGTGATCTCGTCGTTCAGCCGCGCGATAAGCGCATCGAAGGTGATGCCCACGAGTTGCCCGTGGATCGGGCGGTCCAGCAACGCCTCCATCCCCGTGTTCCAGCCCGCCAGCCGCAAATCGTTGTCAAAGATGCAGACGCCCTGGTTCAGATGATCGAGCGTGGCGCGCACCATCTGCGCCTGCCGGTCCATCAGTCGGTCGCGTTTCTCCCGCTCGGCGCGGATGATGTCGCTCACGTCGGTCTGCAGGATCACGGTGCCGCCGGTCGCGGTCCGGTGTTCGCCCACCTGCAGCCAGCGGTCGCGCGTCAGGCGGACGTTGAAGATCACCCGGTCGTCCTTGTGGCGCTGCATCCGGCGATCGCGCCACTCGCCCTTGGTGACCCCGTCGGGCAACGCCAGGTAGATCGACTGGCTGATCAGCTCGACGTAGTGATGGAAGGACAGTCCCGGTTCGATATCGGGCACGACGTCCGCCAGGTCGCGGCAGAAGCGCGAGTTCGACATGACCAGCCGGTCGTCCTCGTCGAACAGGGCGAACCCCTCGTTGATCGATTCCACCGCCTCGGCCAGGTTGGCGCGCGCGGCCTCGGCGGCGCGGTTGGCGGCGCCCAGCCGTTCGTTGGTCTTGTGCAGAAGCTCCAGCGCGCGTTCCAGGTCCACGGTGCGCTGGCGCACCTCGCCCTCGAGGATGGCCGCGCGCTCGAACTGGGCGTAGGCGAGGCCCGATGGATCGCTGCTCTGCTCGATCTTCGCCATCAGCGCCTCGGAAATGGCGATGAGGCGGGCGTTCTGATCTTCGAGGCTGTCGGTGGGGTCGATCAGTTGGCTGGCGGTCATGGGCGGGTCCGGGGCGGCGACAGGGCGACGCCGGTCATCGTCTGGTTCACGTGCATCGGGCCAATCTGTTCGCCGTAGGTGGAAAAGCCCACCACGTTGTTCCGCGACAGGACGTCCGACACCGCGCGTGCGCTCTGGCCCTGCTCGGCGGCGATGCGGCGCAGGATGCAGTCGCAAGCCAGGATGTCTGTGGGGCCGCGGTCGCGCGCGATCTCGTACAGCGCGCGATCCAGGTGGCTCGAAAGGTCGTCGGCCCGCGCCACGCGCAAAACCATCCCGGTTTCGATCGCCGAGAAGAACACGAGCTCGCCCCGGTCGTTCACCCGCTGGATGGCGCGGACATGGTGTTGGTCGCCCAGCCGCACCACCACCGGGTGCGCGGCGAAGGTGAATTCGTTCAGCTGCTCGGGGTCCTTGCCGATCAGCCGCGCGTATTCGCGCGCGGCGGGCGCGCCGTTGATATGCGTGACCAGCCGCCGCTCGGGCACCGCCCCGGTCACCACCAGCCGGGTCTCGGTCGGGTGCAGGTTGTTCAGACTGAAGACATGCGTCTCGCAATCGGTCGCCACCAGAGACAGGATCGCCGCGTTTTCCAGCACATCGCCGTTGAGACCCAGCCGGGTCTTGCGGAACGACTGCCCGTCGCCCGCCGACCCGCCGAACAGGGGCAGGGCGCCCATCCCGGGCGCGATGGCCGAAAGCAGCCGGTCTTCCTGCAACGACAGCCCGTCGACCAGCAGGAAGCCGAACCCGCCGGGCATCTCGGGCACATCCGCGCCGAGCTGCATGCGTGCCTGCACGATCCGGTCCGACAGGTAGGTGCCGTCCAGATCGGTCAGCGGCGCGATGACGAACGGCGTCACGCGGAAGCGGGCGCGCGGCAGGGCGGTCGCCAGCACCGCATCCTCGCAATAGCCGTCGGGGCCGATCTCGCCCGCGGTCGTCACGAGGATGGTATTGCTGTTGGGAAACCTCTCGGCGGCCTGCCGCGTCAGCGTGTCGAAGTCGCTTGCGGGCGAGGCGAACAGGTACAGCGTGTCGATGTCCTGGTCCGAAAGCTGCTGCCCGACCTGGTCCACGACATCCGGCGCCCGCGCGGGCACCGCGCAGGACGGGATCAGCCGCTGGGGCGCGCCGTCGCGCTGGATCGAAGCCGTCGCGTCGATGTGTCGTCCTCCCGCGCGAAAGGGTGGATCAGCCGTCCGCGTTTGGCAAGATCGAGGCGAACTTGGCCTGCTGCGCCACCAGCACGGCCTGGGTGCGGCTCTGCACGCCAAGCTTGCGCATGATCGCCGTGACGTGGGCCTTCACCGTGGTCTCGGCGATGGACAGGTCATAGGCGATCTGCTTGTTCAGCTTGCCGTCGCAGATCAGCTCGAGGATGCGGGCCTGCTGCGCGGTCAGCGAGCCCAGGCGCGTCACCGCGTCGGCGCGCCCCTCGGGCTGGGGGCAGGCGACGAAATGGTCGGGCAGGTAGGTCCGGCCCTCGGCGATGGCATCCAGCGCGTTGCGGAATTCCACGTGGGGCGAATGCTTGGGCACGTAGCCCGCCGCGCCGGCCTGGACGGCGGCCGAGATGATGGCGTTTTCCGTCATCGAGGACACCACGATCACCGGCGTGCCGGGCGCGCTGTTGCGGATGCGGATCAGGCCGTCCATGCCGGTCACGTCCGGCAGGTTCAGGTCCAGCACGACGAGGTCGGGCGCCCCGTCCTCGGCGATGATCTCCAGCCCCGATTTCAGGCTCTCGGTGGTCGCCACCGCCTTGAACAACGCGACGTTGCGCAAGGTCAGCTCGAGCGCGTCGCAAAACAGCGGGTGGTCGTCGATGACCAGCGCCCAGCCCGACGCGTCCATCCGCGGGGCGGTCTCGTCGGATCGGGTGTGGTGGGATGGTGCTTGCATGATTTCACGCTAGGCCGGCTTCGCGCCGGATGCACCTGTCAAAAGGTCGATAGGGCGATCTCGGCACCGCCGCGCGCACGCCGTGCGAAAAGGAAAGGGGCGATGCGTTCCGCGACGCACCGCCCCTTGGGATCGTTGGACCGGGCCTTGCGGCCCGGCCGCTTGTCTTATTCGGCCGAGGCCAGCTGCTTCGGCAGCTTGAAGGTCCAGAGAAGACCACCCTGGTTGAGGTAGTTGACCTTCTTGGCGACTTCGCCACCCCAGAGCGGCACCGCGCCGCCCCAGCCCGAGATCACGGTCACGTACTGCTCGCCGTCCTGTTCCCAGGTGACGGGCTGGCCGACGATGCCCGAGCCGGTCTGGAACGACCACAACTCTTCGCCGGTCTCGTCGTCATAGGCGACGAAGCGGCCTTCGGGGGTGCCGGTGAAGACAAGGCCGCCCGCGGTCGCCATCACGCCACCCCAGAGAGGCGCGTCGTTTTTGGCTTCCCAGACCCATTCGCCGGTATTGGGATCGATGGCCTTGAGCGACCCGATATGGTCCTCGTAGTTAGGCTTGATGGTGAAGCCCGAGCCCAGATAGGCCGCGCCCTTCTTGTAGCTGATGGGCTCGTTCCAGATATCCATACCCCATTCGTTCGAGGGCACGTAGAACAGGCCCGTCTTCGGCGAATGCGCCATGGGCATCCAGTTCTTGCCGCCCAGGAACGAGGGCGACGAGAACACGATCTCGCCCTTCCCGCCGTCGGCGGCCTCGGACGGATCGCCGGGGCGGTTGTCTTCGTTGAAGATCGGGCGGCCGGTGTCGTCGATGCCCTCGGCCCAGGTGATGTCCTTCACGAAGGGCGCGGCCGAGACGAAAGCGCCGTCTTCGGCGTTCAGAACGTAGAAGAACCCGTTGCGGTCGGCAGTGGCCAGGCGGTCGTTGCCCTCGGCGTCCTGGAAGGCGACGACCTCGTTCACGCCGTCGTAGTCCCACCCCTCGCGCGGGGTGGACTGGAAGTGCCATTTGATCTCGCCGGTGTCGGGGTCGATCCCCAGCCGCGAGGCGGCATAGAGGTTGTCGCCGGTGTTGCCCTCGGTGGGCTGGCCGGCGCCGCGCAGGTGGCTGTTCCACGGCGCGGGGTTGCCGGTGCCGAAGATCAGCGTGTTGGTGCGCGCGTCGTACGAGCCGCCCAACCAGGTGGCGCCGCCACCCGTCTTCCACATATCGCCCGGCCAGGTGGCGTTCAGCTCGCCCGTCATGGTCGATTCTTCGCCGTTGAGGGTGCCCATGTGGCCCTCGATCACGGGGCGGGTCCAGACCATCTCGCCGGTGTCGGCGTCGCGGGCCTGCACTTCGCCGACGATGCCGAACTCACCGCCCGAGTTGCCGGTCACCACCAGCCCGTCCACGATCAGCGGTGCGGCGGTGTAGGAATAGCCGGCCTTGTAGTCGGCGATCTTGTCGCGCCACACCACGTCGCCGGTCTTCAGGTCCAGCGCCACCAGGCGCGCATCCAGCGTGCCGAAGATGATCTTGTCGTTCCAGATGGCGGCGCCGCGGTTCACCACATCGCAGCAGGGCAGGATGCCCTCGGGCAGGCGCGCGTCGTACTGCCAGATCTCCTCGCCGGTCTTGGCGTCGATGGCGTAGAGGCGCGAGTAGGAGCCGGTGATGTACATGATCCCGTCATGGATCAGCGGCTGGGTTTCCTGGCCGCGCTGCTTCTCGCCGCCCAGGCTGAAGGCGTAGGCGGGCACGAGGTTGGCCACGTTGTCCTTGTTGAGCATGTCTAGCGGCGAATAGCGCTGCAGGTCACGGCCCATGCCGTTGGTCAGCACGTCGCCGCCCGAGGCGGCGTCGCCCGCCAGCATCTCTTCGGTCACGCCCTGGGCGTGCGCGACGCCGGTGGCCAGAAGGCCCGCGGCGACGATGGTAACGAAACGATTCATTGGTGTCCTCCCTGATCGTTTGGGACGCAGACGCATCCCGGTCCGGACACGCTCGCAGTCGGCTCGATCATCGGCAGGCCTCTAGGCCACACATATTGAACAATGGTCGTACGACCCTGGGCGGGCGCGCGGTTGGCACGGAATTTCTTCTTGCGCTCAGTGGTTTGGCCGCGCGCCGCCGGCGCGTTTCGCCTTTGGTCGTATATGGATGCCGGCGCCCGCTGGTATCGTCGCGACAGCCACCCTGGGAGGAGATCATGGGAGTCATCAAGGCATTCGGCGCCGCCGTTCTGGCGGGCGCCCTCGGTACGGTCGCGGCATGGGCCGAGACGCCGACATTGCGCGCCGCGGTCCTGAAGTTCGGCACCGTCAACTGGGAGCTCGACACGATCCAGCACTACGGTCTGGACGCCGAGCAGGGCTTCACGCTCGACGTGCAGGGCGTTGCATCGGGCTCGGCGGGCGAGATCGCGTTCCAGGGCGGCGAGGCCGACGTGATCGTGTCCGACTGGCTCTGGGTGGCGCGGCAGCGCGCGGCGGGCCGCGACTACGTGTTCATTCCGTATTCCAAGGCGGTGGGCGGCGTGCTTGTCCCGGAAGGCTCCGGCGCCATGACGCTGGCGGATCTCGCCGGTGGCAAGATCGGTATCGCGGGCGGCCCGTTGGACAAGTCCTGGTTGATCCTCCAGGCCTACGCGCGGTCCGAGCTGGGCATGGACCTGTCCGGCGAGACCGAGCAGGTCTACGGCGCGCCCCCGCTCATCTACAAGACGGCGACGGGCGGCGACCTGGATGGCGCCATCAACTACTGGCACTTCATGGCCAAGATGGAAGCCGCCGGCATGCGCAAGCTGATCGATATCAGCGACGCGGCCATAGCCCTTGGACTCGACCCCGAGACGCCGCTGCTCGGATATGTGGTGAAGGGCGAGATGTTGCGTGATTCCCCCGAGTTGGTGCGCGGTTTGGCCGCCGCGTCGCGCGCCGCGAAGGACCTGCTGGGCACCGACGACAGCGCGTGGGACCGGCTGCGCGACCGCATGAATGCCGACAACGACGCCGAATTCGCGGCACTGGTCCAGGGCTTTCGCGCGGGTATCCCGGCCGAGGGTCCGGTGGACGAGGCCGCGGCCACGCGCATGCTGTCGCTGATGGCCGAGCTTGGCGGGGACGAGCTGGTGGGCGAGGCGACCGAGCTGCCCGAGGGCACGTTCCTGCAACCCGGCAGCTGATGTCGGCCACCGTGACCGAACTCAGACCGGGCGGTTCCGATCGCCCGGTTCTGCATATCCGGATCAACGGATTGCGGCTGGACGGGCGGCCCGTCCTGGGCGCGATGGAGCTGCGGGTGAAGCGCGGCGAGACGGTGGCGCTGGTCGGCCCGTCGGGCATCGGCAAGACGACGCTGCTGCGCGCCGTGGCCGGGCTGCAACGCGGGGCCGAGGGGCATATCGACGCCCCCGCGCGGACCGCGATGATCTTCCAGGAGCCCACCTTGCTGCCCTGGCGCACGCTGACCGACAACCTGCGGGTCACGACCGGGATTGATGCGGGCGCGGCCGACAAGCTGCTCGCCGAAATCGGGCTGGGCGGGCGCGGGGATGCTTTTCCGGGCCAGCTGTCGCTGGGCCAGCAACGCCGGATGGCGCTGGCCCGCGCCTTTGCCACGCGGCCCGAGCTGTTGCTGATGGACGAACCCTTCGTGTCGCTCGATCCCGGACTGGTGGACGAGATGATGGGCCTGTTCCTGCGCCTGCGCGCCGAGACTCAGGCCACCACGCTGTTCGTGACCCATGTGCGGGACGAGGCGGCGCGTCTGGCCAGCCGGATCGTCACGCTGGGCGGGCCGCCTGCGACGGTGGTCGACGACGCGCCCAACCGGGCCGGACCCAAGGGGGTGGGATACTGCTGACCTGCGGATCGATCCCGCCCGTGCCGTTGCGGCGGCTCAGAACAGCGGCGCGAACCGCCACTCGTCCGCGTCTGGCGTGACCGCGTTCGGGTCGTAGTCCGCCGCCTGAAGGCGCTTGGCGATATCCAGACCGTCGCGCGCGGCGGCATCGACCATGCGGCGGCCTTCCTCGGCGTCCTTGGCGATGCCGTGGCCGCGCAGCAGGTTCATGCCGTGGTTGAACTTGCCCACCGGGTCGCCCAGGTCCGCGGCACGCCGGTCCCACGCGGCACTCGCGTCGGGGTCGTAGTCGCCGCCCAGCCCGTTGTTGTCCAGCTGGCTCATCCACGTCATCGCGCCGGGATAGCCCGCCTCGGCGCAGCGCTCGAAAATCGCGCGGGCCGTGGCGTGGTCGCCGGACTTCGTCATCATGTAGCCCGACGCGCACAGGGTCATCGAGGTCTCGCCCCGCGCCGCGCGATCACGCATGGATTGCCACGTCATCTCGTCTGGATTGAGGGTGCCCAACGGATCGTCCTCGGCCAGGGCGGGCAAGGCGATCAGGCAGGCGATGGTGCAGGACAGGATCTGTTTCATGGGTCCACACCTAGCACGATCGTCCCGGCGCACCCATCGCGCCATGGTCGTAGACCGGGATCAGGCGCGCTTGCGGATCAGGCCGCGGGCCGGGTCGTATCCCCAGATCGCCAGGGCCCCGAAGGCCAGCGTGGCCAGCGTGACCCAAAGCAGCGCCCAGGGCTCGAGCCGCAGATACAGCGCGAAGCGGATCAGCTCGACCGCGTGGGTGAAGGGGTTCACCGCGCAGATGTCGTGCAGGAGTTCGGAAGATTCCGCCATCTTCCAAAGGGGATAGAGGGCGGAGCTGAGAAAGAACATCGGGAAGATCACGAAGTTCATCACGCCCGCGAAATTCTCGAGCTGGCGGATGAAGGACGACAAGGCCAGCCCCAGGGCGCCCAGCATCAGGCCCGCCAGCGCAAGCGCGGGCAGCACCGTGACATAGCCCCAGCCCGGCACGGTGATGCCGAACAGCGCGGCGATGGCGAGGAAGGCGTAGACCTGCAGGATCGAGATCGCGGTGGCGCCCGCCAGCTTCGACAGCAAGAGCCACCAGCGCGGCAGCGGTGCGGTCAGCAACAGCCGCATGGACCCCATCTCGCGGTCGTAGACGAGGCTCAGCGCGCTCTGCATCCCGTTGAACAGCAGGATCATGCCGCACAGGCCCGGCACGATATAGGTCTCGTAGGTGATGTAGGTCTGGTAGGGCGGGATGATGCTGAGCCCCAGTGCGGCGCGGAACCCGGCCGCGAAGACCAGCAGCCACACGAGTGGACGCACCAGCGCGGCGAGGAACCGCTCGCGCTGGTGGACGAAGCGCAGGGCCTCGCGCGCGACGATCGCCCTGAAGGCGGTGAGCCAGCTCATGGGTGTCCGGCCGACGAGGGGGGCCGCTCGCCCCCCGCGCTGCGCGCCCCCCCGAGAGGTATTTGGGGAAAGATGAAGGGGCGGGCGGCGCGGATCATGCGGCCACCCTGGTCAGGGTGAGGAACGTGTCGGAAAGGTTTGATCCTGCGGTGATTTCGGCGGCGCGGCCGTCGCGCAGGATGCGCCCCCGGTGCAGGATCAGGAGATGGTCGTCGGCGCGCACCTCGTCCGTCAGGTGGGTGGCCCAGAGGACGGTCAACCCGTCGCCGCAGAGGTCGTGGACGTGGTCGGTGATGGCGCTGCGGCTGGCGGCATCGAGGCCCACGGTGGGTTCGTCCAGCAGCAGCACGCGGGGCCGGTGGACCAAGGCGCGCGCGATCTCGGCCCGGCGGCGGTGGCCGCCGTTGAGGGCCCGCGCCCGCTCGCCCGCCCGTGCCCGCATGTCCAGCCGGTCGAGCGCGGCGTCGATCCTTGTGTCGGCCTCGCGTCCCGAGATCCCGTGCAGCGCCGCGAAATAGCGCAGGTTCTGCCGCACGGTCAGGTCCAGGTCGAGCGTCGTCTGCTGGAACACGATGCCCATGGCCCCCAGCGCCCGGCGCGGCGCGGTGTCGAGGTCGTGCCCCGCCATCGTGATCCGGCCGCCGGCGGTCGTGAAAAGCCGCGTCAGCAGGCCGAACAGCGTGGATTTTCCTGCCCCGTTCGGGCCCAGAAGGGCGCAGAATCGGCCCGCCGGAATGTCGAAGGACACCCCGTCCAGCGCCTGCCGCGCGCCGTAGGAGAAGCTCAGATCCGCGACCGACAGGCTCATTGGATGGTAATCTCGACCCTCTGGGTTTCGCCCTCGGTTCCGGGGATCGCCAGCGCGTAGCTGCCGGGCTTGATCGCGATGAAGCCGATTTCCATGGTGCCGGCCTCGTCGAATTCGACCGAATCAAGCCCCAGTGGCCGGATTTCCAGCCCGTTGATGACGATCTCGTCGATCCAGATGGCGCGAAAGAAGGCGGCGCCGGCCAGCGCCAGTTCCTGGCTGCCGTCCGCCTGGATCTCGATCTCGTAATAGGTGCCGGATTGCAGCGTCAGAGGACCGTCCGACACGGGCTGGCCGGCGGCAAGCGTCAGGGGCGGAAGGTCCTCTTTGTTGCCCGCGCTCAGGAGGCCGGCGAAGCCGAGATCGTGGGCGATGGCGGGGCCGGCGGCCAGCACCAGGGCAAGGGGCAGGGCGCGAAAGCGCATGTACGGTCCTTTCAGTTGGTGGGGCGGAAGGCGGCACCCCAGGGGAAGCGACCCACCTTGATGGTCTTCTCGGCCGTGCGCGAGGCCACGTCGACGACGGTCACGTCGCCCGACAGCCCGTTGGTGGTGAAAAGCTTGCTGCGGTCCGCGTTGAACGCCATGTGCCAGACCCGGCGGCCCACCAGGATGTAGTCCTCGACCTCGTAGGTCTCGGCATTGACCACGGCCAGGTGGTTCGATGGCCCCAGCGCGACGAAGGCGATCTCGTCTCCGTTGGTGAATTCGAACCCCACGGGTTGCACGCGGTCGGGATGGATGTTGGGCAGGTCGAAATCGATCTTCGCCTTCTCGGACTGCGTTTCGACGTCGAACACGGTGATGGTGCCGCCGATTTCCGAACTGACCCACAGCTCGGTTCCGTCCTTCACGAACTCGGCGTGGCGGGGGCGGCTGTCGACCAGCGTGTTGGCGAAAAGCTCCTGCGTCTCGGTGTCGATCCAGTGCGCCATGTTGGTGGTCTCGGACGTGGTGATGGCGATGGTGCCGTCGGGGCTGACCGCCATGCCTTCGGGCTCGATTCCGACGTCGATCTGGGCCACGACCTCGCGCGAGACGGTGTCGACCACGGTGGTGATCGCGTCGTCCTCGTTCGCGATGTAAAGGTGCCGGTTGTCGGGGTGCAGCACGAATTGCTCGGGGTCCTCGCCCGAGGGCAGGTCGTGCAGGATCTCGCCGGTTTCCGGGTCCATGACCTGCACCGCGTCACTGTCGGACGCGCAGATATAGACCACGCTGTGATCCTTGGCGAAGGTGATGCCGCGCGGGCGTTCGCCGGTGGGAATGGTACGCGTGACTTCGAGCGTCTCGATGTCGATGACCGAGATCGTGTCGTCGAATTCATTTGTCACCCAGATCTCGTCGGCCTGTGCGGGCAGGGCGACTGCCAGGGCGAGCGCGCTGGTGGCAAGGGTGGTTCGGATCATCGGCGTGTGTCTTTCTTGTTGCCGGGGAGGGGGTGCTGTCCCCGCTCGGGTATTACCGGACCGGCGAAGTTGGGTTCATTCGGAGAAGTCGGTGCATTGGGTTTCGGGGGCGTCGCGGCCCAGCGTGTCGAGTTCGGTCACCGGATGCAAAAAGCCTTCGAGCGGGGCTTGCGCCACCAATCCACGGGGATGGACCAGCGGGATCGGCTGGCGCATCTGGCCGTTCCACGCGCGGAAGCTGAGAGGGCGGCCAAGGAAGCCGCCGAGCTCGAAATCCGGGCCCAGGATGTAGTCGCGCAGTGCCTCCGGCTCGGCTGAACCAGTGCGCGTGGCGGCTTCGCCGAGGGTCCGGATGGCAGCCCAGGCGGCATAGTCGCGCGGCTGCATGGCGCGGCCCGCGATCTCGAGGAAGCGGTTCTGCAACTGCCGCGCGCCCCACTGCTCGACCACCGGGTGCCAGCCCGTGGGCACCAAGCCTTCCGAGCCCACGATCGGCCGCGGCTCCCACGTGTTGTACAGCATGTAGCGGGCGAAGTCGTGGATCTCGTCGGCGACGATCAGTGCATCGTAGCGGCCGAACTCCTGCGTGAAGAGCGGCATCTCGGTCGTGGCGGCGCGGCGGATATCGGTGTCGTAGCGCCAGTCCTTCCTGTCGCCGACGCGCAGCCCGAATTTTCGCAGCGATTGCTCGATGCTGGCCGCGAAGGCCTGGTCCGCCGGGTCGCCGCCCGTCACCATCGGCAGCTCGTCCCATCGCCGCAGCACCAGGAACTGCGCCAGCGCGTCGGTGCGCATGGCCGTGGAGGGCAGGGCGTGCAGCATGTTGGCGCGGCAGTCACCCTCGCGCAGGCGATTGTCCGGCGCGGCAACGTTGAAAACCAGCGCGTCGGCGGCGGCGGGCAAGTCCGTGACCGACAGAAGCGCGTCGGCGGGCGCGTCGACCAACAGCAGGTCCGTCCGCTCCAGCAGCGGCCCGGCGGCGGCCGCGATGTCCTCGCCCGGCGCGATGTCGACGAGGTCGAGCGCGTAGGTCTGGCCGGTGAAGCGGCCGGTCGTGGCGTTGTCCTCGATCCCCAGCCGCGCGCCGGCGATGCCCAGGTCCGGCGGCGGCAGGTCCAGGTCCGACACGGTGGGCGGCGGCGTTTCCTGCAGCCGCAGGTAGCCGATGGTCAGGTCCTGCGCCCATGCCGGCGCGGCAAGAAGGGCGAGGGATACGGCCAATGAACGAAATTTCATCATCCGCTCAGCGTATGGTGCGCCGCGGGTCGGGGAATTCGACTTTGGTGCAGGCAGGCGAAGGTCGCATGGAGCGGATGCGTCCGCTGCAGTAGCCATGGTGCCAACGCAGACCATGCAAGTGGAGGAGCAGATCATGCGGACCACATCGAAATTCGCCGTGGCGCTGACCGCCTTGGGGCTGGCCACCATGGCGTACGGCCACGGGGATGTCGCCCCGCAGGCCGTGGACACCGCCGGCCTGCCCGAGGTGGGCGAGGAATGGCTGACCGAGAACCCCTATCGCGTGGACGCGGCGGGCGAGGAGGTCTGGTTCAAGGCCATCCAGATCGGCGATTCGGGCTACAACCAGAACTGCGCCCGCTGCCACGGCCTGGGCGCCGTGTCGGGCGGGCTGGCGCCGGACCTGCGGTATCTCGAGGCCGAGGAATACGGCGACGAATGGTATGTCGAACGCTTCCGCCACGGGTACACCCAGAACGGCACCACCAAGATGCCGGCCTTCGGCGAGCTTCTGGGCCAGGAGGCCGCCTGGGCCATCCGCACCTATATCGAGACCCGGCCCGACGGCGAACAGGTGGCCGAGCACTCGGACGCGCTGCGCAGCATCCGCGACCAGCTTGCGGCCTGGGCCGAGGGCAACGGCGACGCGGATCCCGACGCGGCCAAGGCCGAGCTCGACGCCATCGCGGCGGATATAGAGACCCTGTCCTATGCACCGGTGGCCGACTCGATCGCCTGGCGCGCGAGCCGCCAGATCGACGGCACCGACGCCGGCTACAGCACCGCCGCCGACACACTGACCGTCGGCCTGTCCGCCGCGCAATGAGCCTGCGCGCCGTCCTTGCGGCGGGACTGATCTGCCTTGGGCTGTCGCTGCCGGCGGCGGCCCAGGACCCCTGCGCCGATTACGTCCCGCAGCCCAAGCCGCAGAATACGGGCCGGGACGAGGTCGGTCAGGACCTCGAGACGATCATGGAGCGCGGGTTCATGACCTTCGCGCTCTACGAGGATTACCCGCCCTACAGTTGGGAAGAGGGCGGCCAGCCCCGCGGCGTCGATGTCGAGATCGCCAGGCTGATCGCCGAATACGTGGGCGTCGACCCGCAGTTCCGCTTCGTCGCGGCGGGCGAGAACCTGGACGCCGACCTGCGCAACAATGTCTGGAAGGGTGGCATCGTCGGCGGGGCGGTGTCGAACGTGATGATGCGCGTGCCTTACGACAGCGCCTTCGCCTGCCGCCACGAGCAGGTCGTCTTCACCGGGCAGTACAGCGTCGAGCGCGTGGCCATCGCCTATCGCGAGGCGGAATATCCCGAGGAAAAGCCGGTGCCGGCCTATTTCCGCTTCGACACCGTGGCCGTCGAGAACGACTCGATCTCCGACTTCTACCTGTCGGCCTTCGCCGGCGGGCAACTGGCCCAGGGCGTGCGCCGCTTTCCCGACATGGAGGCCGCGATGGATGCCCTGGCGGCGGGCGAGACGATGGCCGCCATGGGGCCGCGCGGACAGCTGGAATGGGGCCTGGCCGACGGGCTCGGGCTGCACGAGCCGCCCCTGCCGGGCCTCGCGGTCGGCGACTGGACGCTGGGCGTGGCGGTGAACTTCCGCTTCCGGCCGCTTGCCTATACGGTTGACGACGCCATCCGCGACGGGCTGCAATCGGGCGCGATCGCCGGGATCTACGAGTCTTACGGGCTGAGCCTCGAGACGCCCGCCTACCGCTGAGCGCGGAAATTGGCCATTGGTCCTATAGGCGGGGCCGGGCGCCGCGCCTAGCGTAACCAACATAAAGGGAGACCCACCCATGGAAATGACCGGAAGCCGCACGATCGAGGCGCCACGCGACGCGGTGTGGGACGCGCTTCTCGACCCCGAGGTGCTGAAGCAATGCGTGCCGGGCTGCACCGAGATGTCGGGCAACGCCGACGAGGGCTTCGAGGCCACGGTGGTGCAGAAGGTCGGCCCGGTGAAGGCGACCTTCAAGGGGGCCGTGACGCTGGACGACAAGGTGCGCCCCGAAAGCCTGACCATCTCGGGCGAGGGCAAGGGCGGCGCGGCGGGCTTCGCCAAGGGCGGCGCCGATGTCACCCTGCGCGAAGAAGGTGACGCCACGGTGCTGGACTACCGGGTCGAGGCCAAGGTGGGCGGCAAGCTCGCCCAGCTGGGCAGCCGCATCATCGACAGCTTCGCCGCCAAGATGGCGGACCAGTTCTTCAACAGCTTCAAGGAGGCGGTCGAAGGCCCCTCGGCGCCCGAGGGCGAAGGCGACGATGCCGCCGCGCCCGTGGAGGCGCAGAAAGAGAAAAAAGGTTGGTTCGGCCGAAAGAAGGCCGCAACCTGACCGCGACGATCATCGGACCATCCAGGGAGAAAGACATGAATTCCATCAAGCTGCGCGTGAACGGCAAGGAGGTGACCGGCCAGGTCGAGGGCCGGACCCTTCTGGTCGACTTCCTGCGCAAGGACCTGCGCCTGACCGGCACCCACGTGGGCTGCGACACCACCCAGTGCGGTGCCTGCGTGGTGCACGTGAACGGCGAGCCGGTGAAGGCCTGCGCGATGCTGGCGGCCGAGGCCGACGGCGCCGAGGTCGCCACGATCGAGGGCCAGGCCAATGCCGACGGTTCGCTGTCGGTGGTCCAGCAGGCGTTCCAGGACCACCACGGCCTGCAATGCGGCTTCTGCACGCCGGGCATGGTGATGGCGGCGACCGCGCTGCTGAAGGAGAACCCCAAGCCCTCCGAGGCCGAGATCCGCGAATACCTGGACGGCAATATCTGCCGCTGCACCGGGTACCACAACATCGTGAAATCCATCATGGCGGCCTCCGGTCAGGACGTGCCCGCCATGGCGGCCGAGTAATCCAGAACATCGTTTCAGGGGCCGGGATGTCGCGACGCGAGATCTGACCCCGCAGGGAGGAGATTCCACATGCCCAAAGACGGCGGCATCGGCAGCAGCACCAAACGGCGCGAGGACGTACGCTTCCTCAGCGGCACGGGGCGCTATACCGACGACATCAACCTGCACGGCCAGCTCTACGCGCATTTCGTGCGCTCGGACGTGGCCCACGGCAAGATCAACGGCATCAACGCGGACGCGGCCATGGCCATGCCCGGTGTGGTGCGCGTGTTCACCGCGAAGGATTTCGAAGGCGTGGGCGGCGTGCCCTGCGGCTGGCAGATCACGTCCATCGACGGCAGCCCCATGCAGGAGCCCAAGCACCCCGTCCTGGCCGAGGGCAAGGTGCGCCACGTGGGCGACCCGATCGCCGTGGTCGTGGCCGAAAGCCTGGGCCAGGCCCGCGACGCGGCCGACGCGCTCGAGATCGATATCGAGATGCTGCCGGCGGTCATGGACATGAAGGAAGCCGTCAAGGATGGCGCGCCCAAGGTGCATGACGACCTGAGCTCGAACCTCTGCTACGACTGGGGCTTCGTCGAGGACAACAAGGATGCCGTCGCCAAGGCCATCGCCGATGCCGACCACGTCACCACGCTGGAGCTGGTCAACAACCGCCTCGTCGCCAACCCGATGGAGCCGCGCGTGGCCGTCGGCGACTACGACATGGCCAATGACGAGCACACGCTCTACACCACGTCGCAGAACCCGCACGTGATCCGCCTGCTGATGGGCGCCTTCGTGCTGGGCATCCCCGAGCACAAGCTGCGCGTGGTCGCCCCCGACGTGGGCGGCGGTTTCGGCGCCAAGATCTTCCACTACGCCGAGGAAGCGTTCTGCACCTTCGCGGCCAAGCAGCTGCGCCGCCCGGTCAAGTGGACGTCCTCGCGCTCGGAAGCGTTCATGTCCGACGCCCACGGTCGCGACCACGTGACCAAGATCGAACTGGCGATGGACAAGGACAACAACTTCACCGCCATCCGGACGGAAACCTACGCCAACATGGGCGCCTACCTGTCCACCTTCGCCCCGTCGGTCCCCACCTGGCTGCACGGCACGCTGATGGCCGGCAACTACAAGACGCCGCTGATCTACGTGAACGTGAAGGCCGTCTTCACCAACACGGTGCCGGTCGACGCCTACCGCGGCGCGGGCCGCCCCGAGGCGACGTTCCAGCTGGAGCGGGTGATCGACAAGGCGGCGCGCGAGCGCGGGGTCAGCCCCATCGAGCTGCGGCGCCAGAACTTCATCACCGAGTTCCCCTATGCCACGCCCGTGGCGGTGGAATACGACACCGGTGACTACCACGCGACCATGGACCGCGTGCTCGAGATGGCCGATCACGCCGGCTTCGAGGCGCGCGCCGCGGAAAGCAAGAAGAACGGCAAGCTGCGCGGCTTCGGCATCGCCCACTACATCGAGGCCTGCGGCATCGCGCCGTCGAACCTCGTGGGTCAGCTGGGCGCCCGGGCGGGTCTCTACGAATCCGCCACCGTCCGGGTGAACGCCACCGGGTCGATCAGCGTGATGACCGGCAGCCACAGCCACGGGCAGGGGCACGAGACCTCGTTCGCACAGGTGGTGTCCGAGATGATCGGCATCGACGCCACGCAGGTCGACATCGTCCACGGCGACACCTCGAAGACGCCCATGGGCATGGGCACCTACGGCTCGCGCTCGATCGCGGTCGGCGGCTCGGCCATGGTCCGCGCCACCGAGAAGATCATCGCCAAGGCCAAGAAGATCGCGGCCCACCTGATGGAGGCCAGCGAGGGCGATATCGAGCTGAAGGACGGCCAGTTCACCGTCGCGGGCACCGACAAGTCGGTCGCCTGGGGCGACGTGACGCTGGCGGCCTACGTGCCCCACAACTACCCGCTGGAGGACATCGAGCCGGGGCTGGAGGAAACCGCGTTCTACGATCCGGCGAACTTCACCTATCCGAGCGGTGGCTATGCCTGCGAGGTTGAGGTCGACCCGGACACTGGCAAGGTCGACGTGCTGTCCTTCTCGGCCGCGGACGATTTCGGCAACGTCATCAACCCGATGATCGTCGAAGGCCAGGTCCATGGCGGTGTGGCGCAGGGCTTCGGCCAGGCGATGATGGAAAACTGCGCCTACGACGCGGACGGACAGCTGATCTCGGCCAGCTACATGGACTATGCCATGCCGCGCGCGACCGATCTGCCGATGTTCAAGGTGGACCATTCCTGCCAGACGCCCTGCACCCACAACCCGCTGGGCGTGAAGGGCTGCGGCGAGGCCGGTGCCATCGGCTCGCCCCCGGCCTTCGTCAACGCGGTCATCGACGCGCTGCACCGGGGCGGCCACAAGGTCGAGCACATCAACATGCCGCTGACCCCCGACCGGGTCTGGACCGCCATCCAGAACAGCTGAGGTCCAGGAACTGAAGGCGGACCCCCGCGCGTGACCCGCGCGGGGGCAACCCGACCCAACAGGAGACAGAGAGAATGCAGAATTTCGAATTCGTCCGGCCCACCAGCGTTGCCGACGCGGTCGCGGCCCTGAAGGGCGACGAGGCGCAGCCCATGTCGGGCGGCCAGACCTTGATGCCCACCATGAAGGCCCGGCTTGCCGCGCCCGAGATCCTGGTGAGCCTGACCGCCATCGACGAGATGAAGGGCGTCCGCAAGGACGGCGACCAGATCTGGATCGGCGGCGGCACCACCCACGCCACCGTCGCGCGCGAGACCGCCGAAAGCTTCCCGGCGCTGTCGTCGCTGGCGGGACGCATCGGTGATCCCAGCGTGCGATCGCGCGGCACCATCGGCGGGTCCATCGCCAACAACGATCCCTCGGCCTGCTACCCGGCGGGCGCACTGGGGTCGGGCGCCACCATCGTCACCGACCGCCGCGAAATCGCGGCCGACGACTTCTTCCAGGGCATGTTCATGACCGCGCTGGACGAGGGCGAGATCGTCACGGCAGTGAAGTTCCCGGTGCCGCAAAGGGCGATCTACCAGAAGTTCATCCAGCCCGCGTCGCGCTTCCCGCTGACGGCCGTGTTCGTCGCCCATTTCGGCGACGATGTCCGCGTGGCCGTCACCGGCGCGTCCTCGGACGGCGTCTTCCGCTGGACCGAGGCCGAGGAGGCGCTGAAAGGCAACTTCAGCGCCGACGCGGTGTCGGGGCTGAGCGTGTCGGCCGACACGATGATCTCGGACCTGCACGGCTCGGGCGCCTACCGCGCGCAGCTGACCAAGGTCATGACCCAGCGCGCGGTGTCCGCGCTGGCCTGATCCCAGGGGTGAGACAGGATCGGGCGCCCCGCTGGAAACGGCGGGGCGTTTTGCGTTGCGCCCACATGTGAACGGCGCACGGGTCGGCAGCGGATCGCCGAGTATTTGAAGACCAGTGATGCGAGGGGCGTGGCGCGTCAGATCCGGCGGTGGCGGCCGTTGGCATCGACCGTGTGGATGGCCGTGGCGCCGGCGCCTTCCAGCAGACCGGGAAGCTCCCCGGGCGCCATGAACAGCGCGGCAGTCGACAGGGCGTCGGCCAGGGTGGCGTCCGGCGCCTCGACCGACACCGTGGCGTGGCGGGACGCCCTGCCATCGGGCGCGATCAGGTGCGGCGCCGCGCTGGTGGTGGCGATGGCGCCACCGGTGAGGGTCGTCCGGGCGACGAGGCCGGCGGCGGGGTCGGCGATGCCCAGCTGCCAGGGGCCGCCAAGCGCCGCGAATTCCCCCATGTTGACCAGGATCTCGCCCAGGCCCAGCGCGGCGAGACGCGCGCGCACCCTGTCGGTGGCGAAGCCCTGGGCGATGCCGTTGAAGGTCAGCGACTGGCCCCGCCGCAAGGCCACGGTCCCGGGCGCGCGATGGACGCGGTGCCACCCCACCGCGGCACGTGCGGGCGCCGGGTCGCGGCCTTGCGCCAGGGCCGCCCAGACGGCTTGCACGGTCGGGTCGAACAGGCCGCCGGTCAGCGCGTGCGCGCGGTCCACCTGCTGCGCGAGCTCGGTGAACAGGGGCGAGGGCCGCAAGATGCGCGAGGTGTTCAGCTGCACGAGTTCGCTGTCCTCGCGGTAGAAGCTGAAGGCCCGTTCGACGGTCTCGATCTCCTCGCGTGCGGCGGCGATGGCGTCGCGGGCCAGCGCGGGGGGCGCGCGCAGGGTCATCGACAGTTCGGCCCCCAGCCCGAAGCCGCGCCAACGGGTCTCGGGCCAGGCCGGGGTCGCGGCGGGCGCGGCCAGCGCCGCGGCGCTGAGGGCGAGGAAGCGGCGGCGTCTCATTCGGCGGGCACCGGGCCGGCATTGGGGTGGGCGGCGGTCGCGCGGGCCCGCCGCTTGGCGTCCACGATCAGCGGCACGCATTGGCGCGGGTCGTCGTGGATCGTCACGCAGTCGAGGCATTGGAAGCATTCGGAATAATCCACGCGGCCCGATTTCTCGATGCTGCCATAGCGGCATTTCACGCGGCAGAGCTGGCAGGGCGAGCCGCATTCCGCCCGCCGCGCGATCCAGTCGCGTCCGCGCAGGACGCCGCCGATGGCCATGAGCGCGCCCAGCGGGCAGACATAGCGGCAGAACCCCTTGAAGAGCGTCATGGACAGCACCAGCCAGAAGACGGCGTAGGCCACGTAGTACCATTCGCGCACGAAGAAGGTGGTGATCGCGGTCTTGAACGGCTCGACCTCGGCGGCCTTGTCGATGCGGGCGGGCGCGGTGAAGACGACGACCACCAGCGCCAGCAGCACCGCGTATTTCAGCCATTTCAGCCGCGCGTCCCACCGCGCCGACGGCTCGACCTGCGGCACGCGCAACAGGCGGCCCAGATGCGCGGCGAACTCCTGCAACGCGCCGAAGGGGCAGAGCCACCCGCAGAACAGGCCGCGCCCCCAGGCCACCAGCCCGGCGATGGCCACGGCCCAGATCACCAGCGAGAAGGGGTCGTAGGCCAGGAACATGAAACTGCCGCCCTCGACGCCCGCGCGCAGCACGCCCATGGCCGTGACGATCGACAGCTGCCCCTGTCCCCACCAGCCGATGAAGACCGTGACGAAGGCCAGGATACCCAAGCGGATCGCCGTGAAGTGGCGATGCCCGGCCAGCCGGTTCATCGCCCCGCCCAGCAGCATCAGCAGCAGCGTGAGGAACAGACCCAGCACGACCAGATCGGGCGCACGGGTCTTCAGCGCCTCGAGCCAGGGCGGCGCGGGCTTGCGCAGCTCGGGCCGGGTGAAGAAGCGTTCGGGCGTCGATTGCGTGCTGCTGAGCGTGACGGATCCCACCTCGGGCTTGAACATGCCGTGTTCGCGCACCGCCTTCACGTTCAGCGTCCAGTCCGACGCGGGGTCGAAGCCCAGCCGCCGGTCGGTGCGCAGGATCAGGGCGGATCCGAAATCCACCGCGTCGTGCAGCGCGTCCGGCACGTCGTCGGCCAGCGAGAACAGCAGGTCCGCGTCGCGCAGCGCCACCGGGAAGCCGCCCTGCTCGGCGCTGATCCAGTCGGGCGACGTATTGCGCGTAAACCCGTCAGAAACGAGGCCGTGGCGCGCGGTCTCGGCCACGAGGATCGGCTCGTCGTCGTTCGAGATCTCGAGGAAGGACTGCAGCGCCGCGAAGCCATCCTCGGACAGCACGGCGCGGGCGATGGCGGGCGGGCCGAGGTCGACCACCCACAGGTCCATGTAGGGCGCGTCGGGGTCGTCGCGCGCGGCGGGGTCGTCATCCGCCCAGACGGTGCCCGCGAATTCCGCGTCGATCTCGGCATTCGTCACCGTCAGGCGCCGCACGATGCCCTGGTCGACCAGGTCGGCCCAGCTCAGCGCCTCGTCATGGGTCGGGTCGGGATAGGCGGGCGGGCCGCTGCTGATCCCGCCCATCTTCTCGCGCGCGACCTGCAGCGTGGCGGCCAGAAGCGACTCGTGCGCGATCCGGACCGAGGCGGTGGCCTTGGTCACCCCGTCCAGGTAGACCAGCGCGCTGCTCTCGTCCGCCTCGCCGTAGGGGTTGCCCACCACCAGCGTGTCCGAGATCGACAGGCCGCGGTACTGGTCGAAGAAATCGTAGAACAGGTGCTCGGGCAGGCCCGAGACGAAGATCGGCTCGTTATGGTCCAGAAGCCGGACGTCCAGGAACCGGCCGTCGAGATCCAGCACCACCAGCACGTTCACCGGTGCACCGGAGAAGCCGGGCAGGGGGGCCATGGGCCGCGTCTCAAACACGTAGCCCGCCGCCGCGCCGCCCGAGTTCAGAAGGCTGTAGACCCCCTGGTCGTTCAGCGCCGGGCCCAGCTCCATGGGCGCGCGGATATGGGCGGCGATCTCGTCGCGCGGCGTGACCTCGGCGCGGGCGGCATGGGCCGCCACGGCCAGAGCAAGGGCAAGGATCAGTGACAGCACCCGCGACATGCGCCAACGCTACGTCCGCGCCGCGCGCGGTCCCATGCGACGAAGGTCGGGATGCGTTGCGCAGCCCCCACGGGCGAATGTCGAACCCATGCAGCAGCACGCCTCCTCCGACCGCAATCCCGGCCCCGTGACCATCGCGGTGTCGCTGCTGGCGCTGGTCGTTGCGTGGGCGCTGGCGGCGCGTATCTCGGCCGACCCCGAGATCCTGCCGGGCCCGGACGAGGTCTGGCGCATCTTCACCTCCGAGGTCGCGAAGGGCGCGCTGCAGTTCCACGTGGCGGCCACGCTGGCGCGGATGGCGGCGGCCTTCGCCATCGCCATGGGGGCGGGCGTTGCGTTGGGGCTGGCGCTGGGACTGGTACCACGGCTGAACCGCTGGCTGGGCCCGTGGGTAGTGGTGGCGCTGAACGTGCCCGCGCTGGTGGTGATCGTCCTTTGTTATCTCTGGATCGGCCTGAACGAGGTGGCGGCGATCACCGCCGTCGCGCTGAACAAGACCGCCATGGTGACGGTAAACATCCGCGAAGGGATCTGGGCGCTGGATCCCCGCGTGTCCGAGATGGCGCGCGCCTTCCGCATGTCGCCCGCGGCGCGGCTGCGCCACGTGATCCTGCCGCAGCTCTGGCCGTTCCTGGCGGCCAGCACGCGCAACGGGCTGGCGATCATCTGGAAGATCGTGCTGGTGGTCGAGTTCCTGGGACGCTCGAACGGGGTCGGCTTCCAGATCCACCTGTATTTCCAGCTGTTCGAGGTCGGCTACGTCTTGGCCTACGCCTTCGCCTTCGTCGCGGTGATGCTGCTGATCGAGTACGCTTTGCTGCAGGGCTGGGAACGGCGGACCACCGCCTGGCGCAGGGCCGCCGTCACCGGCTGATCCATGCGCGGCCCGCCGCTGGTCAGGCGCGGGCCGATGGGTCGGAACCCGCCACCGCTTCGACGTTGTTCCGGCGCGCGCGATGCGGCGCCGATTGCAGGCAGTGTGGCCGGCGTGGGACCGCCGGAAACATGTAGTCCGGGGTGTGGTCGCTGACGGGTCCCTTCGGCCGGGCGAATGTACGGATGCCTGGCCTTCGCGCCCGGCGCCGAATTCACGGAGAGCACAGATGACCCGATATATCCTGATCCTTGCCTTCTCCAGCCTGTGGATGTCGTCATCCCACGCCCAGGAGATCGACGCCGATGGCGACGGACTACTGAGCCTGCGCGAGGCGCAGACCGCCATCCCGGAACTGACCGAAGAGGTCTTCTTGATGGCCGACACCGACGGCAACGGGCTGCTTAGCCAAGCCGAACTCCTTTCAGCCAACGAGCGTGGCCTGCTGCCCAGCTGACTGCCCGCGGCGCCCTGCTATCCGTCCGCCGACCGGCCTAGCCGCGCGCCAGGGCCGCGACGCCGGTCCGCGCCATCTCGACCAGGCCCAGCGGGCGCATCAGGTCGGCGAAGGCGTCGATCTTGCCGGGCGCGCCGGTGATCTCGAAGGTGAAGTTCTCCAGCGTCGAGTCCACCACGCTGGCGCGGAAGATATCGGCAAGGCGCAGCGCCTCGACACGCTTGTCGCCGCCGCCGGCGACCTTGAACAGAGCCAGTTCACGCTCGACCGATGCGCCCTCGACGGTCAGGTCGTGCACCTCGTGCACCGGCACGATCCGGCCAAGCTGCGCCTTGATCTGCTCGATGATGGCGGGCGTGCCAGCCGTCACGATGGTGATGCGCGACGTGTGGCCGGTGTGGTCGATCTCGGCCACGGTCAGCGACTCGATGTTGTAGCCGCGTCCTGAAAACAGGCCGATGACGCGGGCCAGCACGCCCGCTTCGTTGTCGACGATCACGGCCAGCGTGTGCCGTTCGATGACGTCGGAATGCGGGTCGCGCAGGTCGTAGGCCGAATGCTTCGACGTGCCCTTCTTGATCTTCAGCGTGCTCATACTGTCCTCCGGCGCGCCGGCGCCTGCTTTATCTTTCCAGAAATACCTTGGGGGGCGCGGGGGGCTGGCCCCCCGCATCCCGGCGTCTCAGACCAGCACCGCGCCCGGGGCGGTGATCTGGCCCTGGGTCTCGGCATTGGCCAGCAGCATCTTGTTATGCGGCTCGCCCGACGGGATCATGGGGAAGCAGTTCTCGTGCTTCTCCACCAGGCAATCGAACAGCACCGGGCCGTCATGGGCGATCATCTCGCGGATGGCGTCGTCCAGATCGTCCGGATCGCTGACCTGGATGCCCTTCGCGCCGAAGGCCTCGGCCAGCTTGACGAAATCGGGCAGCGCCTCGGACCAGCTGTGGGAATAGCGCTCGCCGTGCAGCAGCTCCTGCCACTGGCGCACCATGCCCAGGCGTTCGTTGTTGAGGATGAACTGCTTCACCGGCAGGCGATACTGCACCGCGGTGCCCATCTCCTGCATGTTCATCAGCCACGAGGCCTCGCCCGCCACGTTGATGACCAGGGCGTCGGGATGGGCCAGCTGCACGCCGATCGAGGCCGGGTGGCCATAGCCCATGGTTCCCAGGCCACCGGACGTCATCCAGCGGTTGGGGTCCTCGAACCCCATGTATTGCGCGGCCCACATCTGGTGCTGGCCCACCTCGGTGCAGACATAGCGGTCGTGGTCCTTGGTCAGCGCCTCGAGCCGGGCCAGCGCGTGCTGGGGCTTGATGGTCTTGGCCGAGGGATCGAAGGCCAGGCAATTCACGGCACGCCACTGGTTGATCTGCTCCCACCACTTGGCGATCGCCTCTTGGTTGGTCTTGCGGCCCTTGGCCTTCCAGATGCGCAGCAGGTCCTCGAGCACGTGGGCCACGTCGCCGAGGATCGGCATGTCCACGTGGATCACCTTGTTGATCGAGCTCGCGTCGATATCGATATGGGCCTTCTTCGAGTTCGGGCTGAAATCCTGGATTCGGCCGGTGATGCGGTCGTCGAACCTCGCGCCGATGTTGATCATCAGGTCGCAGCCATGCATCGCCAGGTTGGCCTCGTAGAGACCGTGCATGCCCAGCATCCCCAGCCAGTTATTGCCCGACGCGGGGTAGGCGCCCAGCCCCATGAGGGTCGAGGTGACGGGGAAGTCGGTCTCGGCCACCAGCTCGCGCAGCAGCTGCGACGCCGCGGGGCCCGAGTTGATGACGCCGCCGCCCGAGTAGATGATCGGGCGCTTGGCCTTGGCCATGGCGTCGGCCAGCTCGGCGATGATGTCGGGATCGCCCTTCACCCGCGGCTGGTAGCGGCTGACATTGGCCTTCTGTTTGGGCGTGTACTTGCCCGCGGCGAATTGCACATCTTTCGGGATGTCGATCAGGACCGGGCCCGGGCGGCCCGACGCTGCCACGTGGAATGCCTCGTGCAGGACACCGGACAGGGCGTCGGTCTCCTTCACCAGCCAGTTGTGCTTGGTGCAGGGGCGGGTGATGCCGACGGTATCGGCCTCCTGGAAGCCGTCAGTGCCGATCATGAAGGTCGGGACCTGCCCGGTCAGCACGACCAGCGGGATCGAATCCATCAGCGCGTCGGTCAGGCCGGTCACCGCGTTGGTGGCGCCCGGGCCCGAGGTCACCAGCGCAACGCCGACCTTCCCGGTGGAGCGCGCGTAGCCTTCGGCCGCGTGAACGGCCGCCTGTTCGTGGCGGACGAGCACGTGGCGGATGTCGTTTTGCAGGAAGATCTCGTCATAGATCGGCAGGACCGCGCCGCCGGGATAGCCGAACACGACCTCGACCCCCTGGTCCCTCAGCGCCTGAACCACCATCTTCGCGCCTGTCATCGGCTTCGTCATCGTCCTGGTCTCCGCAATTCGCGCCATCTTCGGCGCATAAAAAAGCCCCCGAGGGTCAATCGAGGGCGCGTCCTTCCGTGATCGGGTCCGGCTACCGGTCCCTGCGCCCTGTCGATCTGCGTACGACGTCAATAAGCGGCATCACGATCTCGATCCTTTCATCGGTCCTGAGCCTGATAGTCAGAGCCGAACGGAGGGTCAACCGCCTGTCGGGGAAAACATGTCCTCGAATTGCATTTTCTTGAACTTTTGTTGCGCAGAGGGGCGTGAAGAAGAACTTTTGTGAAAATCTGCTGGGCGAAACAGCGTTTTTCCCGGTGTCGGAACGGCCCCCGCTCCCACGCGTTCGCAATTTGAGAGAAGGGGTGCCACGAGATGACGGACACGATGACACACAGCACGGCCCGCCCGCAGGGCGTCATGGGACTGGCCAAGGGCGTGAAGGCCGAGGCCGACCGGATGAAGCTGACGCTCGTCGGCGCCGGCGTCGCTTTCTTCGGCCTGCTGGCGCTGTTCCCCGGCATCGGCGCGATGGTCGCCATCGCCGGCCTGTTGGTCGATCCCGCCATGGTCGTCGACCAGATGGAGACCCTGTCATCGGTCCTGCCAGCGGCGGCGGCCGAGATCATCGTCGGGCAGGCGCAGGAGGTCGTGTCGAACCGGTCCGGCGGGCTGGGGCTGGCGGCGGCGGCCGGTCTGCTCCTGTCGCTCTACTCGGCATCGAAGGCGATGCAGGGGATCATGGACGGGCTGAACCTGGTCCACGGGGTCGAGGAACAGCGCGGGCTGATCCGTGCGACCGTGCTGAAGCTGTCCCTGACGCTGGGCCTGATCCTCGGCGTTCTCGTCTGCGTCGCGGTGGGGGCGGTGGTGCCCGCGGTCCTGGCGTGGCTGCCGCTGCCGGCGGGACAGGAAACCTTGATCATGCTCGTGCGCTGGCCGCTTCTGCTGATCATCGCCGGGGCCGGCATCGTGCTGACCTACCGCGTCGCGCCCGCGCGGCATTTCCCGAGTTGGTCCATGCTCGTCCCGGGTGCGGCGCTGGCCTGCGTGCTCTGGATCCTCGGCAGCATCGGCTTCGCGATCTACGTGCGCAGCTTCGGATCCTACAACGAAACCTTCGGCGCCATCGGCGGCACGATCATCCTTCTCATGTGGATGTGGCTGTCGGCCTGCATCGTCCTTCTGGGGGCCGTGGTGTCGAAACTCCTGGAAGAGCGATCGGAGAAAAGCGACACAACCTGACATGGATTGACCCTGCGGCAACCTGAGCTTGCCGCCCGAAATCGAGACGACTGCGCAATAAAACTGCGCTGGCCTGTCGCGATTCGGTATTTATTCCTCTCGCACCCTTGGCTAGGGTCCGCCCACTGCAACCGATCCGGGCGGGGCGCCAAGACCCCGTGCCGATATCCTTGGGAGGAATGTAATGGATCGTCGCTCTTTTCTGAAAAAGTCCGCTCTGGGCGGCTCGGCCGCCGCCGCCGCCTCGACGCTGGCCGCGCCGCTCTACGCGCAGGGCAACCGGACGCTGACCATGGTGACCTCGGTGCCGGACGGCTTCGCGATCTTCGATGACGCCGCGCAGCTGGCCGCCGACTACATCACCGAAATGACCGACGGTCAGGTGACCATCCAGAAGAACCCCGCCGGTTCGCTGGTTGGCGCGTTCGAGGTGTTCGACGCCGTGTCCGCCGGCCAGGCCGACCTGTATCACTCGGCCGACTACTACTTCCTGAACCAGCACCCGGGCTTCGCCTTCTTCACCGCCGTGCCGTTCGGCATGACCGGCCAGGAAATGGCGAACTGGTACTACCAGCGTGGCGGCCACGAGCTCCACAACGAGCTGGCCAGCCTGTTCAACCTGAAGTCGTTCCTCGCCGGCAACACGGCCATGCAGCCCGGCGGCTGGTTCAACCGCGAAATCACCTCGGCCTCGGACCTGCAGGGCCTGCGCTTCCGCATGCCGGGCCAGGGCGGCCAGGTGCTCAGCCGTCTGGGCGCGTCGGTGCAGAACATCCCCGGTGGCGAAATCTACCAGGCCCTGTCGTCGGGCGCGATCGAGGGCGCCGAGTGGATCGGACCCTACGCGGACGAGCGTCTGGGCTTCCAGGAGATCACCAAGATCTACTACACCGCCGGTTTCCACGAGCCGGGCTCGGCCCTGACCATCGGCATGAATCTCGACGTGTTCAACAGCCTGACCGCCGCCCAGCAGAAGATCGTCGAGGTCGCCTGCGCCGCGGTGCACCAGCACAACCTGTCGCTGTCGCTGGCCGAGAACGGCGCCGCGCTTCAGCGTCTGCAGGACCAGGGTGTCCAGGCCAAGCAGTTCCCCGATGACGTGTGGGATGCCTTCGGCCGCGCTTCGGCCGAGGTCCGCGAGGAGAACATGTCGGACGAGCTGTATGCGAAGATCGCGAACAGCTACTTCGAGTCGATGAATGAATCGGCCAGCTGGGCCGACATCGCCGACAACGAGTATGTGCGTCAGCGCAACCGCGTGAACGCCAGCATGTAAGACCGGAGCCCGGGCCATCGTTGCCCGGGATCTTTGGACGCGGCGCTGCTCCCGATGGTTCGGGGGCAGCGCCTTTCCGCGAAACCGGCAACCATGGCCGGGCGCTGGAGGAGGGGCAAAATGTTGGACGCGCTCGTCTGGTTCGTCAGCAATGTCGGGCTGGGCTTTTACAACTTTCTGTATGCGATCACGCATCCCGCATCGTGGCTTGGCTGGGCCGACCGCGAGGCGCTGGTGCGTTTCATCTATTACGGCGCATCGGTCGAATTCTTCTTCGTGGTGTTCGACATCGTGCTGGTGCTGACGGCCATCGGGATCTGGCGGCAAAGGCTGCTCTGGGCCGGCGTGGTCACGCTCGAAGCGATATCCAACGGCCTCGGCCGGGTGGTCGCCTGGGCGGGCCTCATCATGGTGCTGCAGCAGATCGTCATCGTCTTCGTGCAGCGGATCTTCGCGACCTCCAGCATCACGCTGGGCTTCGGCACGTCGGTCACCTTCGACATCAGCTGGTGGGCCGAGGGGCTGAAGTTCTACAACGCCCTGATCGTGGCGCTCTGCGTGTCCTACACCTTCGTCCAGCGCGGCCACGTGCGGGTCGACATCATCTATGCCGCGATCTCGTACCGCGCGAAGCGGATCATCGACATTATCGGCGCCATCATCTTCATGGTGCCCATCGTCGTGCTGATCTGGCTCTACAGCTGGTTCTTCATGTGGCGTCACCTGATCGTGCCCGCGCCCTCGGCGTCGGATACGCTCGACCGCCTGATCCAGCGCTCGCAGATCCTGCGCTGGAACGTCGAGACCACCGGCTTCGCGCCGCAGGGCTTCTCGGCCTATTTCCTCTTCAAGATCCTGCTGGTGCTCTTCGCCGCGCTGGTCTTCCTGCAGGCGGTGACCGTCATCTGGCGCGCCATCGCCGAGCTGCGCGAAGGCCCCGAGGGCGAAAACAAGTACCTGGATCTCGACGTGCTGGAAGATACGACCGCCGGCACGCCCCCCACTGAAAAAGAACTCCAGTCAGGAGCGAACTAAGATGCCATTCGGTCTGGACGGGGTCGAAGTCGCCCTGATCATCACCTTCCTGTGCCTGTTCGGCGGGATCCTCTCGGGCTTCCCGGTGGCCTTCGCCATCGGCGGCGCGGGTGTCATTTCCTTCGGTATCGTCGCGGTGCTCGACAACGCGGGCCTGCTCATCCACCAGGCCATCGATACCAGCTCGGCCGAGTATACCGCGCTGGTGGCCGAGGGGGTCGCCCGCGACGCCATCTCGACCTTCCGATACCCCGACCTGCCACGGGTGAACGAGGCGATTTTCCCCCAAGGCTGGGAAGTCGCCATGGATCGCAACCTGTCCTTCGTGGTGAACCGCATCAACGAACGCGTGCTGGCGGGCCAGTCGATCGAGACGCTGCTGGCGGTGCTGATGTTCGTCCTGATGGGCATCACGCTGGAACGCTCGCGCATTGCCAACGACCTGCTGACCACCATGGCGCGGGTCTTCGGCCCGCTGCCCGGCGGTCTCGCCGTTTCGGTGGTCGTCGTGGGCGCGTTTCTGGCGGCCTCGACGGGCATCGTCGGCGCGACAGTGGTGACCATGGGCCTGCTTTCGCTGCCCACCATGCTGCGCAACAACTACTCGCCGGAACTGGCGACCGGCGTCATCGCGGCGTCGGGCACCCTGGGCCAGATCATCCCGCCCTCCATCGTCATCGTGCTGCTGGGCACACTGGCGGGGGACCTCTACGCCACCGCGCAAGAGGCGCGGGCCCAGGCGCTGGGTTGCCGTGACGCGCTGACCCTGCTGGGCGAGGCGGCTGTGGTTTCGGTGGGCACCCTGTTCCAGGCGGCGCTGCTGCCGGGCATCTTCCTGGCGTTCCTCTACGGCGCCTATGCCTTCGGCTATGCCGTTCTGAACCCGCGCAAGGCACCGCCGGTCTTGGTCGACGGCGGCCCGGGCGAGATCATCACCCGCAACGAGGCGCTGACCTGGTTCTTGGGCGTGCCCGTCGCGCTGATCGTCGGGCTGTTCGTGCTCAGCGGGGCAGGGATCATCGGCTCCCAGACCCTGGGGGATCCGACGCAGGACACGACGGCCTCGGCATCGCTGCGCACCAACGTCTCCGAGCAGTGCCAGGCCTCGATGATCGAGCTGCACGGCCAGGACGCGTGGGACCGCGCGGTCGCCGAACAGGCGGCCATCTCCGAGGCCAGCTCCACCGCGACCGAGACAGTGGCACTGACCGAGGAAGAAACCGCCGCCGCCGAAGCCGCGCGCATGGCCGATCTCGCCCCAATGGGCACCGGCATCGCCATCGGCCTTCTGCTGGCGGGTCTCGTGCTGGCGCTGGCACGGGGCGTGGCGCCCACCGCGGACCACCGTCCGCTGGCCGTGGGTGCGCTGGGTCTGGTGCTGATCGCCCTGTGCGACCTGGTCTTCGTGGCCCCCACGACGACGCCGGGCGTGACCTTCCTCATCATCCTGCTGCCGCTTCTGCTGGTCCTCTACGGCCTCAAGAGCGCCGCGGGCCTCCTGGGCAAGAACGACCTGGTGCGCGTGGTCTTCCCGCCGCTGGTGCTGATCATCGCGGTGCTTGGCTCGATCCTGGGGGGCATCACCAACCCGACCCCGGCCGCCGCGCTGGGGGCGGGCGGGGCCATCATGCTGGCGGCCTATCGCCGGCTGCAGGAGGACGGGAAATCCGGCCGCATCATCCTGTGGACGACCTATGCCATCGTGCTGATGATCCTGATCGGGGTGAATTTCGACCTGCGCGTCAACGTCGGCGATGCCGGGTTCGAAACCTGGACGGCCTACATCCTGGCGCAGGCCGCGTATCTCTTCGCGATCTTCGGGATGCTCTACGCCTGCGCGGTGCTGTGGTTCGGCGGCGTGCTGCCGGCCGTGGTGCGCGAGACGGCGAAGGTCACGTCGATGGTGTTCACCATCCTCATCGGCTCGCAGCTGCTGAACCTGGTGGTGATCTCCTACGGGGGCGAGCACTATATTCAGCAGTTCCTGCGCAGCTTCGACAACGAGATGGTCGTCTTCCTGATCGTGATGCTGGTGCTGTTCTTCCTGGGCTTCGTGCTGGACTTCCTCGAGATCATCTACATCGTCATCCCCATCGTGGGCCCCGTCATCTACGGCGGCACCATGGACCCGAAATGGGTGACGATCATGATCGCGGTGAACCTTCAGACCAGCTTCCTGACGCCACCCTTCGGGTTCGCGCTGTTCTACCTGCGCGGCGTTGCGCCGAAGGAGGTCACGACGGGCCATATCTACCGCGGAGTGCTTCCCTTCGTGCTGATCCAGGTGATCGGTCTGGCGCTGCTCTGGACCTTCCCGGGCATCGTCACGCTGGTGCCCTCGCTGTTCCCGAACTGATCCCGGTGGCCGCGCCTCGCGCGGCCCCCGATCTCCGAAAGACAGGGGGGCGCGCCGGACAGATCCCGGCGCGCCCCCTTCCTTTTGCCGCACTGTAAGACGCCGACGCCAGCGAACGGAACCCGCCCGTACGACCAGCGGAGACCGCGCCCGTCCAAGGGCGCGCCTCGCCACATCACTGGTCTTCAAATACTCGAATCCGACCAAGCGCCGTCCGCAGACGCCCGCCTGGATGGAAAGCCGAGGCTGCCTTGACGGCCGCCCGCGCGGAACGCGAGCAGGGTCGTCAGTCGCGCCCGTTCATCGTGTCGGGCAAATCGATCCGGGCCACCTGTTCGGCGATCGGATCGGTCGACAGGGGCTGGGTCTTGGCCGAGAACGCCTCGGGCGAGGTCAGGGTCTGCCAGCGCCGGTCGGCATACACCTCGAGCGCGTCGAACTTGGCCTTGTAGCCCATCTTGGGGCTGCCCGGCACCCAGTAGCCCAGGTAGACATAGGGCAGGCCGGCCTCGCGCGCGATCTCCACGTGGTCGAGGATCGCGAAGGTCCCCAACGAGTCGCCCGCCAGGTCCGGGTCGAAGAACGAATAGACCATGGACAGCCCGTCATCGAGCACGTCGGTCAGGCACACGGCTGCAAGGTCCGAGCTGCCGTCGTTCGCGTCGGTCGCGGCGTATTCCACCACGCGGCTGCGGATGGGCGTCTCCTCGATCATCGCCGCGAATTCGAAGATATCCATGTCGGCCATGCCGCCATCGGCGTGTCGGCTGTCCAGATAGCGGCGGAAAAGGGCGTATTGATCTTCGGTCGCCCAGGGTGCGTTGGCCCGGCGGCTCAAATGCGCGTTGCGCTTGAGAACCCGGCGCTGGGTGCGCGATGGCTTGAAATCGGCCACCCGGATCCGCGCCGACAGGCAGGCCGAACATTCGGCGCAGCTGGGACGGTAAAGCACGTTCTGCGACCGGCGGAAGCCCTGTTTGGACAGGCTGTCGTTCAGCAATTGCGCCTCGTCGCCCTGCAGGGACGTGAACAGCTTACGCTCCATGCGGCCCGGCAGATACGGACAGCTTTGGGGCGCCGTCACGTAGAACTGCGGCGCAAGTGGTAACGAATGGCGCATACGACCCCCGGGGCTGACGAAACGGAGCCTAGCAACGCATCATCTGCCCGCCAAGCCCCGCAGTGGTCGCGTTTTTCGCTCAGCCCGCCGCGCGGTTGATCGCCGCCGTGCCGATCACGTGGTCGGTCAGACCCTGCGCCCGCGGGGTGGCCAGCATCATCACGCCCGAGACCAGCTGCAGCGGGAAGACCGCCATCGAGGCCGCGTAGCCGGCCGTGTGAAGAAATGCCGCGGTCAGGTCCAGCGGCAGGCCGCGATGGTCGCGGATCTCGATCGCCATGAGGCGCATGCCCCAGGTCGCCGACCCCCGTGCGAGGGTTGCCGTGCGATAGGCGAAGCCGACGCAGGCCGCGAAGAACGGAAAGTAGAAGATCGAGGTGAACAGCGTCAGCGGCGTCAGGACCAGCGACAGCGCGAAGATCGCGCAGATATCCACCAGCCACGCCAGGGCGCGCTTGGTCGGCACGCCCGCGTAGAACGCGTCGTGCAGGTCCGGGTCGGGCAGGCCGGGATGGGGCGTCATGTCGGGTCCTTCAACGGGGCGCCGCCCCCCGAGGGGGGCGGTGTCGCTTGTCTGGGTGATCGGGGTCATGCGTCTTCCGATTCACGCTGGTCGTTGTCGCGCTTCTTGGCGCGTTCGTCCATGAACTGGTCGAACTCGGCCTTGTCCTTCGCTTCGCGCAGGCGCTTGAGGAACTTCTCGAAGGCCTCCTGCTCGTCTTCCAGCCGGCGCAGCGTCTCGGTCCGGTAGGCGTCGAACGCGGCGTTCCCGCTCGACCCGTGCGCGGTGAACCGGGCCCGGCGCGTGGCGCAACCGCCGCCCTGGAACTTGCCGCGGAACAGCATGAAGGCCAGTAGCGCGAGACCCACGGGCCAGAACAGGATGAAACCCAGCACCATGGCCGCAATCCAGGCGCCCTTGCCGCGGGCGTCGAGCCAGGCTTCGGTGCGCGACAGGTAACTGCCGGTCTGCTGCGGGACGTCTGCGAATGTGGTCATTGTCTTCGGTCCTTTCCGAATTGCCGTGAATGTAAATTCCTTTCACATCACTCCAGATGCGCATCCGGGCTCGACCCTGCAAGGGCCGATGTGAAAAGAATTTACATTTGCGGCGAAGGACCCGCGAAATCAGCCACTTGCAGTCCGAATTTCTCGACCAGGACACCCGATGCGATGGGGAAATTATGCCGCGGGGTGCCGGCGGCGCACCAGATCACGTCGAAATCGAGCAACCGGCGGTCCAAGAAGGCCGGGCAGGGCGACAGGTGGCCCACGGGCGCGACCCCGCCGATGGCGAAGCCCGTCTGCGCCCGGATCAGCGCCGCATCGGCCTTGCCCAGCGGCTCGCCCACCAGGGCAGCGGCGCGGTCCGGATCCACCCTGTTGCCGCCCGCGGTCAGGAACAGGACGGCCCGGTCGCTGTCCTCGGCGCGGAAGATGATGGATTTGCCGATTTGGTCGGTTTCGACCCCCAGCGCGGCGGCGGCCTCGGCCGCGGTGCGGGTCTGGGTCGTGGCCTCGGTCGGGGTGACGTCGAGACCGGCATCGGACAGTGCGCGCATCACGCGTTTCAGGCTTTTGCTCATGGCGCCAAGTGGTGCCAGCAGGCCGCATGGGCCGCAAGGGTGCTTGACCATTCCGGCCGGGCAGCGTCACGGTCGCCCCATGGATTTCGCCAGCCGCCTGTCCCGACAGCCCCGCCCCTACGACACCGACCGAGCCGCCGAGGCCGCGGCGCTGTTCGACGACCAGGCGCCGGTGCTGCGGGACCTTCTGTCCGGCACGGCGGGCTGCAGCCCGTACCTTTGGGGGCTGATGACGCGCGAGGCCGAGTGGCTGCGCGCGACGCTGGCGGACAGCCCCGAGGCCGCGCTCGACCAGACGCTGGCCGCCATCGACGGTGACCTGTCCGTCGCGTTGCGGGTGGCCAAGCGGCGGGTGGCGCTGATCGCCGCGCTCGCTGATCTCGGCGGGATCTGGAGCCTCGAGGACGTGACCGGCGCGCTCACGCGCATGGCCGATCGGGCAACGCACCTGGCGCTCAGCAGCGAGGTCGCCCGCCTGGTCGACCGGGGCAAGCTGCCCGGCTTGATGGAGGCGGATGTCGAGACTGCGGGCGGGCTCACGGCGCTGGCCATGGGCAAGCAGGGCGCGTTCGAGCTGAACTATTCCAGCGATATCGACCTGATCGTTCTGTTCGACGACGACCGTTTCGCGCGCGACGACATCCCAGACGCGCAGGCGGGCTTCGTCCGGGCCACCCGCGCCGCCTGCAAGCTGCTGAGCGAGCAAACCGCCGAAGGGTACGTCTTTCGCACCGACCTGCGGCTGCGCCCCGATCCCAGCGTTACGCCCGTGGCCATGGCCATGTCGCGGGCCGAGCGGTACTACGAGTCGCTCGGCCGCACCTGGGAGCGGGCGGCCCATATCAAGGCGCGTCCCTGCGCGGGCGATCTCGTCGCGGGGCAGGGGTATCTAGACCGGCTGCGCCCCTTCGTGTGGCGGCGGCACCTGGACTTCGCCGCGATTCAGGACGCCCACGATATGCGCCTGCGCATCCGCGACCACAAGGGGCTGGGCGGGCCGATCACGCTGCCCGGGCACGACATGAAGCTGGGCCGTGGCGGGATCCGCGAGATCGAGTTCTTCACCCAGACTCGGCAGATCATCGCGGGGGGCCGCGATCCATCGCTGCGCGTGCGCGGCACGCTGGAAGGATTGGCGCGGCTGGTCGACGCGGGCTGGATCCCGTCCGAGATCGCGGACGAGTTGACCGGGCACTACCGCTTCCACCGCACGGTCGAACACCGGCTCCAGATGGTCGCCGACGCGCAGACCCACGCGCTGCCCGATAGCGACGAGGGCTTTCACCGCCTGGCCGCGATGATGGACCGCGACGTGGACGACTTGCGGGGCGAGCTGCGCGACCGGCTGCACCGCGTGTCCGAGCTGACCGAGGGCTTCTTTGCCGGCGACGACCGCGCCGTGGCGCAGATGCCCGAGCTGAGCGCGCAGCAGGAAGAGATGATGGAGGCCTGGCGCGGTCTGCCGGCCCTGCGCTCGGAACGCGCGCTGGACATCTTCGACCGGATCAAGCCGGCGCTGCTGCGCCGCCTGCTGGGCAGCGCACGGCCCGACCAGGCGCTGGCGCGGTTCGACGATTTCCTGCGGGGCCTGCCGGCCGGCGTGCAGCTGTTCTCGCTCTTCGAGGCCAACCCGCAGCTGATCGACCTGATCGCCGACATCGCCGGCACGACGCCCGACCTTGCGGGGTATCTGTCGCAGAACTCCTCGGTGCTCGACGCGGTGATCGGCGGGGCGTTTTTCGCGGACTGGCCAGGGCAGGCCGCGCTGGAAACCGCTCTGGCCCGCGCGCTGACCGAGGCCGATGATTACGAAGAACGGCTCGACGCCGCGCGGGCCTGGGCGCGCGATTGGCATTTCCGGGTGGGGGTGCATCACCTGCGCGGTCTCATCGATGGGGCCGAGGCGCAGCGGCAGTATACCGACCTCGCCCGCGCGGTCGTGGCGCAGATCTGGCCCGTGGTGATCGCCGATTTTGCGACCCGCCACGGCGCGCCGCCGGGACGCGGCGCCATGGTGCTGGGCATGGGGTCGGTGGGGGCCGGGGCGCTGAACGCGCGCTCGGACCTGGACCTGATCGTGATCTACGACGCCGACGGGCAGGAGTCCTCGGACGGGCGGCGCCCGCTGGGCGCCCGCGTCTACTACACGCGGCTTACCCAGGCGCTGGTCACCGCGCTGCAGGCGCCCATGGCGCAGGGGCGGCTTTACGAGGTCGACATGCGGCTGCGGCCCTCGGGGCGGCAGGGGCCGGTGGCCGTGTCGCTGGCGTCCTTCCGCAATTACCAGCGCGACGAGGCCTGGACGTGGGAGCACCTGGCCCTGACCCGCGCCACACCACTGGCGGGCCCCGAGCCCCTGTGCCGCGCGGTCGATGGGGTGCGCGACGCGGTGCTGGCACAGGACCACGCCCGGGAGGATGTCGCGCGCGACGTGTCCGAAATGCGCCGCCGCCTGCACGACGCCCGCCCCCGCGCGGCGTGGGAGGCAAAGGACGGCCCCGGCGGGTTGCAGGATATCGAGCTGCTGGCAACGGCGCTTGGTCTGTTGTCGGGCGCTGCCGGTCGCGACGTGGCGGGACAGGTGCAGGCGGGCCGCGCCGCAGGGCTGATTCAGCGCGACCCGGCGGACGCCCTGCTGGCCGCCCACGCCACCCTGTCGGCCTTTCGCATGGCGGCAAGGCTGCTGGGCCCCGGCGCGCCGGATGCCGAAACCACCGGCAGTTCCGGCGAGGCGCTGATCCTGCGTGCGCTGGGGCAGGACAGCCGCCCGGAGGCGGGGCACGAGCTGGTGAGGTTGCAGGACAGCGCCGCACGCCTCATCGAGGATTGCCTTGCGGGCTGGGCGGAATAAGACTTGGGCATGCGCCGCGACACCGACCCCATGGACCCCAAGGGCCTGATTCGCGAATCCTTCGCGATCGAGGGCATCAGCCCGCCGGAATGCCGGTCGATCCTGATGGACTGGGCCCTGTCGCTGCCGGACGACATGCCGCCCGAACGCGCGATCCGCGCGCTTCTGTCACGCCACCAGGGCGCACCCCGCGACCACCCCATGCAAACGGTCCTGCGCGAGGGGCTCAATACGCCGCCCGCGCCCCGGCGCCGGGGCGGGCGGGCCGGGCGGCTGTCGAACTGATCCAGCGTCCTACCCGTGGCGAGCGCTTCGCCGTGAGTATTTCCGGACCAGTGATGTGGAGGGACGGCGCCATCCTCGGGCGATGTTCCAAGACGCCGAAGTCGCGCCTGCTGTATCCGTCTGGACCAGATACTTGGAAGACCAGTGATGCAGGACGCGCGGACTTTGGCATCACTGGTCTTCAAATACTTCTGCCGGAGGGCCGCAACCGGCGGTCCGACCGAACCTTTCGCGCTTACGGGGGCGATCAGCGCGCCAGCGCGGCGGCCTCGCGGGCCAGCTCGGTGATTCCGTCCCAGTCGCCCGCCTCGACCTTGTCCTGCGGCGCGACCCAAGAGCCGCCCACGCAGAGCGTGTTGGACAGGCCAAGGTAACCCGGCGCGTTCTTCAGGCTGACGCCGCCCGTGGGGCAGAACCGGATCTGCGGCAGCGGCGCCCCGATGGCCTTCAGCGCGGGCGCCCCGCCGCTTGCCTCGGCGGGGAAGAATTTCTGCACGGTGTAGCCCCGCTCGAGCAGTGCCATCGCCTCGGTCGAGGTCGCGGCGCCCGGCAGCATGGGCAGCTCGGCCTCCTCGGCCGCATCCAGCAGCTTGGCGGTCGAGCCGGGCGAGACGCCGAAGCGCGCCCCGGCCTTGACCGCCGCCGAAACGTCCGCCGGGGTGAGCAGCGTGCCCGCGCCGACAGTGCCGCCCTCGACCGTGGCCATCTCGGCGATCACCTCCAGCGCGGCGGGGGTGCGCAGGGTGACCTCCAACGCCGGAAGGCCGCCCGCCACCAGCGCGCGGGCGAGCGGCGCGGCGTGGGCGGGGTCGTGGACCACCAGCACCGGGATCACCGGGGCCAGGCGGCAAATCTGTTCGGCCTGGGCCGAGGCTTGGCTGGGGTTCATGCTCTGCTCTCCTGATTGTCCTGTCTCAAACGACGGTACCTGCGCCCTGGCTGGCCAGGCCCACGTTCTGGCGGAAGACCTCGAACAGCTCGCGGCCGACGCCATGGCCGTTGTCGCTCAGATCCGCCGTGGCGACGTCGCGGCTGTCGAGATCCACGTCCAGCACGTCGAGCGTACCGTTGGTCGCATCCACCCGCACGACGTCGCCGTCGCGCAGCCGCGCGAGCGGGCCGCCGAGCGCCGCCTCGGGCGAGACGTGGATGCAGGCGGGCACCTTGCCGCTGGCCCCCGACATGCGGCCATCGGTGACCAGGGCGACCTTGAGCCCCTTGTCCTGCAGGTTCGCCAGCAGGGGGGTCAGCGAGTGCAATTCGGGCATGCCATTGGCGCGCGGCCCCTGGAAGCGGACGACGACCACCGTGTCTTCCGTGATCTCGCCCGCGCGGCACGCGGCCTTGACCTGTTCCTGGTTCTCGAAGATCCGGCAGGGCGCCTCGATCACGTGATAGTCAGATTTCACGGCGGAGATCTTCATCGCGCCGCGGCCGAGGTTGCCCTTCAGATCCGCCATGCCGCCCGTGGGCTGGAACGGGTCCGACACGGGGCGCAGGATCTTGTCGTTATGGGTCGTGCGGTCGGCATCTTCCCAGACGATGCGGTCGTCCTTCAGCTTCGGCTCTTTCACGTAATCCTTCAGCCCGTCGCCCATCACCGTGAGCGTGTCGTCGTGTAGCAGGCCCCCGTCGATCAACTCGCCGATCATGTAGGTCAGGCCGCCCGCCGCGTGGAAGTGGTTCACGTCGGCAAGGCCATTGGGATAGACCTTCGCCATCAGCGGCACGGCGGACGAAATGTCGGCGAAATCCTGCAGGTCGAGCTGCACGCCCGCCGCCCGCGCCATGGCCGGCAGGTGAATGAGCAGGTTGGTAGACCCGCCCGTGGCCATCAGCCCGACGATCCCGTTCACGAAGGCCTTTTCGTCCAGCACCTGGCCCGCGGGGCGATAGTCGTTGCCCATCTGGGTGATCTGCGTCGCCCGTTCGACCCCGGCGACGGTCAGCGCGTCGCGCAGCGGCGTGTTGGGGTTCACGAAGCTGGCGCCGGGCAGGTGCAGCCCCATGAACTCCATCAGCATCTGGTTGGAATTGGCGGTGCCGTAGAAGGTGCAGGTGCCCGGCCCGTGATAGGACGCCATCTCGGCCTCCATCAGCTTGTCACGACCGACTTCGCCGGCAGCGAATTGTTGGCGCACCTTCGCCTTCTCGTCGTTGGGGAGCCCGCTGGTCATCGGGCCGGCGGGCAGGAAAATCGCGGGGATGTAGCCGAAGGTCGCCGCGCCGATGACAAGGCCCGGCACGATCTTGTCGCACACGCCCAGGTACAACGCCGAGTCGTAGCAATTGTGCGACAGCCCCACGCCGGTGGCGAGCGCGATGACATCGCGCGAGAACAGCGAAAGCTCCATCCCGACCTGGCCCTGGGTGATCCCGTCGCACATGGCCGGGACCCCGCCCGCGACCTGCGCCGTGGCGCCGAAGTTGCGCGCCGCCGTGCGGATCAGGTCGGGGAACCGCTCGAACGGCTGGTGGGCCGACAGCATGTCGTTGTAGGCGGTGATGATCCCGATATTGGGCTGGTTCTCGGTGGCGAGCCTGTCCTGGTCCTGTCCCGCGCCTGCGTACGCGTGGGCTTGGTTGCCGCAGGTCAGGTGCGCGCGGCGGGGGCCTTCCTCGGCGGCGCGGGCCATGCGGTCGAGATAGGTCGACCGGCTGTCCTTCGAGCGTTCGACGATGCGGGCGGTGACGTCTGCGATGGTGGCGTTCAGGGGCATGGGAATCCTCCTCTGTCGGCACTGTGCGTCCGTCGGGGCGACGGCTCAACAGCATTCCAGATAGCGCTATCATGGAATGCGCCCGCTTTCCAAGCCCCGGCCCATCGCCTATGGCCGATGCCATGAACAGCGCCATCGATCCGCCCATCATCCGCCTGCGCCCCAAGGCCAACGCCCGCGCGATCCGCCATGGCTTTCCGTGGGTTTACGCCAACGAGCTGGTCGTCGACCGCCGCACCGGCAAGCTGCCGGCCGGGACCATCGCCCGTCTGCAGGATGCCGACCGCGCCGACCTGGGGCTCGTGGCGCTCAGCCCCGGCTCGCAGATCATCGCCCGGATGCTCGACCGTGATGCGGATGCCCGGATCGACGGCGACTGGCTGGCGGGCAAGGTGCGCCGCGCGCTCGCCCATCGCGACCGGCTCTACGATGCGCCGTTCTACCGCCTGATCCACGCCGAAGCGGACGGCCTGCCGGGCGTGGTGGTCGACCGCTTCGGCGACACGCTGGTGGTGCAGCCCAACGCCGCTTGGGCCGAGGCGTTGCTGGATCCGCTGACCGAGGCGCTGCGTGCCACCGCCGGCGCGACCTGCATCGTGAAGAACGCCGCCAGCCGGGGCCGCGCGCGCGAGGGGTTGGACGATGTGACGAAGGTTATCCTGGGCGAGGCGCCCGGGGCGCCGATCCCGGTGCCCATGAACGGGGCGACCTACATGGCCGACATCATGGGCGGCCAGAAGACCGGGCTGTTCTTCGACCAGCGTGACAATCACCGCTTCGCCGCCGGTCTGGCCCGGGGCGGCCGGGTGCTGGACGTGTTCAGCCACGTGGGCGGCTTCGGTCTGGCCTGCCTCGCCGCGGGCGCCGAAAGCGCTTTGGCCGTCGACGGCTCGGCCCCGGCGCTGGAGCTTGCCGCGGCGGGCGCGGCGGCCTCGGGCCACGGCGACCGTTTCGCCACGCGCCAGGGCGACGCCTTCGCGACGCTCGAAGCGCTGGCCGAGGAGGGGGTGCAGTTCGACACCGTCATCTGCGACCCGCCCGCTTTCGCGCCGTCGAAATCCGCGCGCGAGGCGGGGTTGCGCGCCTACGAACGGGTGGCGCGCCTGGCCGCGCCGCTGGTGGCGCCGGGGGGCTACCTGGGGCTGTGCTCGTGCTCGCACGCCGCGGACCTTGCCGCGTTCCGCGGCGCCAGCGTGCGCGGCATCGGGCGGGCCGGTCGGGCGGCGCAGCTGATCCACACGGGCTTTGCCGGGCCGGATCACCCGCAGCTGCCGCAGCTGGCCGAGACGGGCTATCTCAAGGCCCTGTTCTTCCGGCTGTGAGGGTCTGTCTCGACGCCTGCGTGCTGTTTCCCACCGTCCTGCGGGAATGCCTGACGGGCTGGGCGGCGGCGGGGCTGTACACGCCGATCTGGTCGGACCGCATTCTCGAGGAATGGGCCCGCGCCACGGTCAAGCTCGGCCCGGGGGCCGAGGACGTGGCGCGGGGCGAGATCGCGATGTTGCGCCAGGCCTTCCCGCGCGCCGGCGTCAGCCCCCGCGCGGGCGACATGGCGCGGCTGCACCTGCCGGACCCGAACGATATCCACGTTCTGGCCGCCGCCATCGCCGGGTCCGCCGACCTGATCTGCACCTTCAACGCGCAGGATTTCCCGCGCGCCGCGCTGGCCGAAGAGGGGATCGAGCGGGTGGATCCCGACCAGCTCGCCCGGCGCCTGCACGACCGGGATCCCGACGCGGTCGCCGGGGTGGTCGGCCGCGTCCACGCGACCGCCGAGCGCTTGTCGGGCGAGACGCTGGACCTGCGCGCCCTGATGAAGCGCGCGCGTCTGCCCCGGCTGGGCAAGCGGCTGGCGCCCCCCGCGTCCTAGGCACCTTCGCGCAACGATCGGGCCTCGCACGGCCCGCCTGCATCACTGGTCGAAAAATACTCCTGCCGACCGGTCCCGCCGCCGCCACGCCGGACTAGCGCGGTCAGACCCGCAACCACTTCGCCTCGTTCGCCTCGATGGCGGCGACCCGGTCGGCCGTCTTCGGGTGACTCATCAGCCAGGCGGGCGCGCGGCCGGTGGACCCGGTCAACGCGTCGAGCTTCGCGAACAGCGATTTCTGCCCCGCGGTGCCGATCCCCGACTTGATCAGAAGGGCCGAGGCGTAGGCGTCGGCCTCGTATTCATCGCTGCGCGACAGGCCCGCGGCGAGAAGCGAGGCCAAGGCGTTGGCGATCATCACCCCGATCCCGGGGATGAACCGCCCCAGGATCATGGCCAGCGCGGTGCGCAGCGCGTTCTGGCCCGAGAAGTCGATCATGCGCCGCCGCGAATGGCCGAGGGCCACGTGGCCCAGCTCGTGCGCGATCACCGAGGACATTTCCTCGCCCGTGACTTCGCCGGCGCGATACTTGTTGTAGAAGCCCCGCGTGATGAAGATGCGGCCATCGGGCGCGGCAAGACCGTTCACCGGGTCGATCTCGTAGATATGCACCTTGATCCGCTCGAGATCGAGCGCCTGCGCCATCCGGTCGGTCAGCTTGCGCAGGGTCGGATCGGCCAACTCGGTCGATTTGGAATCCAGCTCCTTCGATGTGCGCCAGACCGAGAAGCGGTACATCGCCAGCGCATAGAGGATGGCCAGCAGGATCGGGGTGAATTTCAACATGTATCGAAGATGGTGCGTGGCGCGCTTGCTTGCAATCGTTCGGACACCCCCGCGCGGCGCTTGGCCGCGTCCGCGCCCTATGGAAACAGGTAACGCCGGCCCTGTCCGGGGCCGGCGCCTGCATACTCCAGATACTCGTGAAGAACCTTGTCAGGCCATCTTGGCGTCCATCGTGATTTCGGCACCGGCCAGCACCTTGGACACCGGGCAGCCTTCCTTGGCGGCGTTGGTTGCGGTGTCGAACTGTTCCTGCGTGGCGCCGGGAACGCTCGCCGTCACGTCCAGGTGGATCTTGGTGATGGCGAAACCGCCCTCGACCTCTTCCAGGCTGACGGTGGCCTTCGTGTCGATGTTGTCAGCCGTCAGGTCGTGCTGGCCGAGGATCATCGAAAGCGCCATGGAATAGCACGCGGCATGGGCGGCGCCGATCAGCTCTTCTGGGTTGGTGTTCGTGCCGTCTTCAAAGCGCGAGTTGAAGCCGTAATTCTGGGCGTCCAGCACCTTGGTCTGGGTCGAAACCGTGCCGGTCCCGTCCTTCAGTCCACCTTTCCAGTTCGCGGATCCGTGCTTCTTGATCATCTTGCCTCCTTCGTCCGATCTAACGGACGGTGTGTGTCGGCTTCGGAAACGCGACACCCGGGCCTTCGTTCCAGCGAGCGGGCCCATTACTTGGAATCATTGCACACGATCCTGTCGTGGCCGATGTAAATTCACATCGGATTTGACTTTCTTGCGACAAGATCGCACACGATATAGTGTAACAGGATGATCGAGAATGTTCCTGAACACTACCTTACCCCCGAAGATATGCTGTGTTTCGACGTGCAAGCGGCGCATCAGGCATTCGGTCGTGTCTACAAGCCGCTTCTGGCGCCGCTGGGCCTGACCTATCCGCAATACGTGGTCATGTCCGTCCTGTGGGACGCTGCGCCGCTGGCCGTGGGCGGGATCGGCCGGCGCACGGGGATGGAGACGTCGACCCTGACGCCCCTGCTGAAGCGGCTCGAGGCGCAGGGCCTCGTGACACGCACCCGCGCGCGCGAAGACGAGCGCCGGGTCGAGATCGCGCTGACCGACGCGGGGCAGGGCATGGCGGCGCGCACAGCCCACGTGCCGGAATGCGTGGGCCGCGCAACGGGGATGAGCGAAGCCGAAATCGCCGATTTGCGAGCCACGCTCGGCCAACTGCGCCGCACGCTTGACGCTCAGGCAGATGCGACTTCCAGCAGGTTTGCGGGCTGACACTCCAACTCCGCGCATGCGGGCCAGCCACCCGAACCGAACGCCGCGCACCTTGCCGGATTTCGGCAGCGACAGGCTCCGTTCGGCTATCCAGATCCGCGACGCCAATTCGCGTGACGTGATCCTGCGCCGCGCGAGAATCACGATAAGCCGGACGATGATCTGTCCAATCGTACGATTTCGCGCCGATCGTCGCAGAGGTCCGCCATGAGCCCAAGCACCACAGCGTGGAAGGCCACCGCCGCCGTGGCGATCAGGCCCAACGCCTGCGCCGGGCTGATCCCGACGGCGATTATGCGCCCGCGGTTCGGCAGCGAGCGTGTTCAGAAGCCAGATCGGCACCGGTCCCATACATGGGCGGCGCGGCCGGGGTCACCGGCGGGCTTCTGCAAGCGCCTCTCGCGGTGGGCCTGCCTGTCCGCACCTTGCTGTCGGTCGACGGTGTGGCCTTGGTTCCGCTGACATAACGGGCGAACCCGTTCGACCGGCTGAGCGGCGACGAGGCCCGCGCCGTGCGGGAGCGTCTCGCGCCCTGCTGAAACGCGGTCAGTCGATCTCGCGCCGTTCGCGGGCGATGGACCATTCGATCAGTTCGGACCACAGGCGTTCCGCCAGATCGGGGTCCAGGTCGCGCGCTTGGGCCAGCGCGCGCACGTTCGCCACGACCTCGGCCACCCGGTCCTCGGCCCGGGCCCTGATGCCTTCGCCGGGCTTCAGGGCGATGGCGCGGTCGATATAGGTCGCGCGCTCGGCCAGCAGCGCGATCAGCTCGGCGTCCAGCGCGTCGATCTGAGTGCGCAGCTCGGCCATGGTCGCGCAGTTATCGGCGGGGGTGCGGGTCACGTCAGCGCCTTCATTCCCTGGCTCAGGCCCTGCAGGGTCATGGGCACCATCCGCTCGGGCCCGAAGATCTGCCGGATCATCTGGATCGACTGGGTATAGCCCCAGTATTTCTCGGGCGTCGGGTTGATCCAGAGATGGGCGGGCCACTGGTCGCGGGCGCGGGTCAGCCAGGTCTCGCCCGACTCGGGGTTCCAGTGCTCGTTCGCGCCGCCGGGATAGGCGACCTCGTAGGGGCTCATCGACGCGTCGCCCACGAAGATGCAGCGCCATTCCGGGCCATAGCGGTGCAGGATGTCCCAGGTTGGGGTCTGCTCGGTCCAGCGGCGGCGGTTGTCGCGCCAGACACCCTCGTAAAGGCAGTTGTGGAAATAGAACTGCTCGAGATGCCGGAACTCGGACTTGGCGGCCGAGAACAGGTCCGACACCGCGTGCACGTGGTCGTCCATGGACCCGCCCACGTCCAGGAACAGCAGCACGCGCACGGCATTGCGCCGCTCGGGCCGGGTCTTGACGTCGAGGTATCCCTGCGACGCGGTCGAGCGGATGGTGCCGGGCAGGTCGAGCTCTTCCGCCGCGCCCTCGCGCGCCCAGCGGCGCAGGCGCTTCAGGGCGACCTTGATGTTACGGGTGCCCAGTTCGCGGTCGTCGTCGAGATTGCGGAACTCGCGCTGGTCCCAGACCTTCACGGCGCGGCGATGGCGGCTTTCGTGCTGGCCGATACGCACGCCCTCGGGATTGTAGCCGTAGGCGCCGAAGGGCGAGGTGCCGGCGGTGCCGATCCACTTGTTGCCGCCCTGGTGCCGGCCTTCCTGTTCCTTCAGGCGCTGGCGCAGGGTCTCCATCAGCTTGTCGAAGCCGCCCAACGCCTCGATCTCGGCGCGCTCCTCGGGGCTCAGGTGCTTCTCGGCCATCTTGCGCAGCCAGTCGCCGGGCAGTTCCATCGCCTCGACCACCGCTTCGGGCGGGATGGACTCGATCCCCTTGAAGGCGGCGGCGAAGGCCTGGTCGAAGCGGTCCAGGTGGGCTTCGTTCTTCACCAGCGCGGTGCGCGCCAGGTAATAGAACCCGTCCACGTCGTAGGTGACGATGCCGGTCTTCAGAACCCCGAGGAAATCCAGGAATTCCCGCAGGCTGACCGGCACTTTGTGGCTGCGCAGCTGCTGGAAGAACGGCAGGAACATCTAGATCGACTTCTCCAGGATGATGGTCAGGATCAGTCCAAGAAGCGCGCCGGCAATGGCGGCGGCGGCGGCGTATTGCGCCATGTCCTTGCGGTTGCCGCCGCGACGGCGGGCCGTGGTGATGCCCCAGGCGATGCCGATGAGAACTCCGGCCAAAACGATCATGCGGGTGGTCCCTCGCGGTTGCGTGGCGATATGGCGACGATCTCGGCCAGGCGCTGGCGCACCTCGTCGTCCGAGCCGAACCCGTATCGCGCCCAGCCCAGACCCTCAAGCCGGAGGCGGGCCGCCTCGGCGTCGCGGTCCAGAAGCTCCAGCGCCTCGGCCTTGACCAGCAGCAGGGTCGCCAGCAGCGCCGCGTTCTCGGCCGCCATCACGGCGTCGGTATTGGCGTCCACGATGCGCAGGGCCTGTTCGGCCTGGCCGGCCGACAGGGCGAAGGCGGCCAGTTGCATGGCGATATGGGCCTCGTGCACCTGGGTCGACGGGTCGGCGGCATAGATGCTGGCCGCTTGCAGGAAACTGCCCAGGGCGAGCTCCGGCTCGGCCCCCAGCGACAGGCGCCCGAGCGCGAAAAGCGAGAAGGCAAGGCGGTTGTCGTTCCACCCGCTGGCCCGCGCGATGGCCACCGCGCGCTTGGCCGCCGCGCGCCGCGCGTCGAGCCCCGCCCGCGGCCCCAGCGCGCGTTCGACCTGGTCGATCCAGGCGCGGCTAGTCGCGGTCCGCCCCCGGCTGCCCCGGCCTTCGCCGGCCGGGTTCAGCCGGGCCAGGATGCCGGGCAGCCGTGCCGCCACCTGCGCGCGGGTCATGCCGTTGGAAAGCTCGGGCGCGTAGTAGACCCGCAGGATCAGCATGTCGAAGCCGGTCAGCACGGTGTGGAAGTTGTCGTCGTTGAAGACCGAATCGGTCAGCCGGTAAAGGTCGTTCAGCGGACCCAGCGCCTGGGCCAGTTCCTCGTGCAGGCAATCGCGCAGCTCCTGCGGGGGCACGTCGCGGGGGATGAAGATCGCCAGCGTCTGCCGCTCGGTCAGGGTGGTCCAGTCGGTGACGCCTCCGCGGCGATTGGCGCGGAATTCGTCCCAGCTGGACACGCGGGGCACCACGAAGCAGGCCGCCTCGGGGACGGCGCGGCGCAGCTGGGTGCGCGGGATCGTCTGGATGGTGACGTTGGCGCGCTGCCCGGCGGGCACGCGGCGGATGGTGATCTGCGCCTCGTCCCGCAACCGCCCGAGCAGACGCTCCAGGTCCCGGTCCAGCGACGGGGTGTTGCCCAGCACCCGCAGGCTCACCGGCTCGCTGAAGCGGGTGAAGACGGGCAGGGTGCGGCCCGATTCCAGCTGGAAGGTCAGGTCGAGGAAATCCTGCGCGATGTCGCGGTTGGACCGGGTGGGCCGGGTCACGCGCGGCCGCGCGAAGACCTTCATCGGCGGCAGCGCCACGCGCGTGGCTTCCGGCGCGGCGGCGGGGCGCGTGTCGACGGCGGCGCAGGCGGTCAGCCCGAGCGACAGCGTCAATGCGAGGAGGGAGCGGATGATCATGCCCTTTGATACTTGATGAAGGGCGTGCATTTGCCAATGCGGTCATAGAGCCGGCGCGCCACGTCGTTGTGCTCCTGCGTCATCCAGTACACATCCGGGCAGCCGTGGGCATCGGCGCGGGCATAGACGGCCTCGATCAGCGCGCGGCCCGCCCCGGTGCCGCGCAGATCGGGACTGACGAACAGGTCCTGCAGGTAACAGACGCGGGTCAGCTTCCAGCCGTGGACGTGGAAGTGGTAGTGAACAAGGCCGCGCGGCGCGCCGTCGACTTCGAGCAGCAGGCCGCGCATCGTCGTGTCGTCGTCGGACATCAGCCGCGCCCATTGCGCCTCGAAGATCTCGGGCGGCAAGGTGGTTTCGTAGAAGGCAAGATAGTCGCGCCATAGCGCGTCCCAGGCAGGGCGGTCTTCGTGGGTCGGGGGGCGGATATGCATCAGGCGAGCCAGGCGAGCGAGAACAGGGACAGGATCGAGGTCCAGACGATCACCGGGGCGATGGTGTCGGTGCGCACGCCGTAAAGCAAGGCCAGCGCGAAGGGCATGGCGCCCGACGGCCCGGCGGCGGTCAGCACCATCTGCGCCGACCAGTCCGACCCGGGCGCCAGCAGCGCCGCCAGCCCGAAGACCAGTGCCGGGAATCCCAGCAGCTTCAGCCCCGCGATGCCGGCGATGGCCGGGGTGGGCGCCAGCGCGGTGCCCGACAGGATGACCCCCAGGGCGAACAGCGTCATGGGCGCGGCGGCGGGACCGGCGAAGGCCAGCGCGTTCAGCACCGGCTGGGGCAGGGGCACGCCGCCCACATTGACCAGCGCGCCCACGGCGATGGCCAGCAGCACCGGGTTCAGCGCGATTCGGCCCAGGGTCGCCTTCCAGGCCTTGCCGCCCGCCATGACCTCCATGGACAGGATGAAGAACGAGAAGAAGATCGCGGTGTCGAGCAGCACCACCGCCGTGACCGGCAGAACGCCGTCCGCGCCGTAGATCAGCACCGTGATGGGCCAGACATAGAGCAGCGAGTTCACGAACATCGTCGCCATGCCCAGCAGCCAGGCCTCGCGCAGGTCGCGGCCGAAGACGCGGCGCGCGATTGTGAAGGCCAGCACGAACATCAGCACCTCGCCCAGCGCGTAGGCGGCGAGCGGGCGGGGCGCCACGCCGCTCAGGTCCGCGCCGGCCATGAGCGGGAAGATCAGCGCGGGCTGCAGGACCAGGAAGGACACGCGGTTGACCGCCCGCGCCTCGACCGTGCCCACCACGCCGCCGCGCCCCATGGCGAAGCCCAGCGCCAGCATGGCGAAGACCGGCAGGATGTCGTGGGTGAGGATATGGATCATCGACGGGACCAGCGGGGGCCAGCCCCCGCACCCCCGAGGTATTTCCCGAAAGATGAAGAGGCCGCGTCGGGCGGCATCATCCCTGTCGGCGGGCCATGAAGGCCAGGCGTTCGAACAGGTGGACGTCCTGCTCGTTCTTCAGGAGCGCGCCGTGCAGGCGCGGCAGGGCCGCGGCGCCGTCGCGCTTCAGATCCTCGGCGCTCAGGTCCTCGGCCAGCAGCAGCTTCAGCCAGTCGAGCACCTCGGAGGTCGAGGGCTTCTTCTTGAGGCCCTGCTGCTCGCGCAGCTCGTAGAACTGCGTCAGCGCGGCCGTCAGCAGCTGCGACTTGATGCCGGGATGATGCACCTCGACGATCTTCTTCATTGTCTCCATGTCCGGGAAGCGGATGTAGTGGAAGAAGCAGCGGCGCAGGAAAGCGTCGGGCAGCTCCTTTTCGTTGTTGGAGGTGATGATGACGATGGGGCGCTGGCGCGCCCGCACCGTTTCGCCGGTTTCGTAGACATGGAACTCCATCCGGTCGAGTTCCTGCAGCAGGTCGTTGGGAAACTCGATATCGGCCTTGTCGATCTCGTCGATCAGCAGCACGCAGCGGTCGTCACGCTCGAACGCTTCCCACAGCTTGCCGCGGCGGATGTAGTTGCGCACGTCGTGCACGCGCGCGTCGCCGAGCTGGCTGTCGCGCAACCGGCTGACGGCGTCGTATTCGTAAAGGCCCTGCTGGGCGCGGGTGGTGGATTTGACGTGCCATTCGATCATCGGCAGGCCCAGCCCCGCGCTGACCTGTCGGGCGAGTTCGGTCTTGCCGGTTCCCGGCTCGCCCTTTACCAGAAGCGGGCGTTCCAGGGTGATGGCAGCGTTCACGGCCAGCGTCAGGTCTTCGGTTGCAACGTAGCCGTCGGTCGATTCAAATTTCATTGCTGATGCGTCCCGGATGCCAGAATTTCGCGGACCATAGGTGTGGCAGAAAGAAGCCGCAACCGATGCAACATGAAGCGTGACAAGCATTTGTCCATGGGATAAGTCCCGCCGCAGGAGTAGCCAACGGTAAGCGGTGCGGTGGTGGTCATCCCGCACCCGGTAGGGGAGAACGGGGATGAAATTGGATACAATCATTGCGGACGAATACACGCCGAGTGACGACGAGCCGTTCATGAACGCACGTCAGACGGAGTATTTCCGTCGCAAGCTCATCGCGTGGCGCAACGATCTTCTGGACGAAAGCCGCAGCACCATCAACGGGCTGCAGGACGGCACCCGCAACATCCCCGACGTGGCCGACCGCGCCTCCGAGGAAACCGACCGCGCGCTGGAACTGCGCACCCGCGATCGCCAGCGCAAGCTGGTCGCCAAGATCGACGCCGCACTGCGCCGGATCGACGAAGGCGAATACGGCTATTGCGAGGTCACGGGCGAGCCCATCTCGCTCAAGCGGCTGGACGCGCGTCCCATCGCCACGCTCAGCCTCGAAGCGCAGGAGCGGCACGAGCGCGCGAGAAGGTGCATCGCGACGACTGAGACCGCGCCCATTACGGGCCGACTGATGAACCGGGGCCCTCACGCCCCGGTTTTTCTTTGGGAAGAGTGCATATGAGCGAGGCGATCACCATCGTGGGCGGCGGGATCGGCGGGCTGACCGCCGCAATCGCGCTGGCCCGCCGCGGATTCGCGCCGACGGTGATCGAGCGCGCGTCGCGGATCGCCGAGGTCGGCGCCGGCGTGCAGGTCAGCCCGAACGGCTTTGCCGTGCTGCGGGCTCTGGGCCATGGCGACGCGCTGGGTGCCGTGTCTGTCCCCAGCGAGGCCGTGGCGCTGATCGACGGTCCCAGCGGGCGGCCCATCGCGCGCATGGACCTGGCGGGGCGCGACTATCACATGGTGCACCGGGCCGCGCTGATCGACCTGCTGGCGGGCGCCGCGCGGGAGGCCGGTGTTGCGTTTCGGCTGGGCGAACGCGTCACCGGGGCCGAGGATGGGGTCGAGTGCCGGTTATCGTTCGGCGATCGCATGGAATCGCACCCGTTCGTCGTCGGCGCGGATGGTCTGAACTCGGTCCTTCGGGGCGCGCTGAACGGGACGGATGCGCCGTTCTTCACCGGGCAGGTGGCGTGGCGGGCCATCGTCCCGGCCATGGCGCCGCCGCGCGCGCAGGTCTTTCTGGGACCGGGCCGGCACCTCGTGGCCTATCCGCTGGGCCGTGGACGGCTGAACCTGGTCGCGGTCGAGGAACGGTCCGACTGGGCCGAGGAAGGCTGGCACATCCCTGGGGACCCTGACGCGCTGCGCCGCGCCTTCGCCGGGTTCGGCGGGCCGGTGCCGGACTGGCTGGCGCGGGTCGAGATCTGCCACCTGTGGGGTCTTTTCCGTCATCCCGTGGCGCCGCGCTGGCACGGGCGATCCATGGCGCTGCTGGGCGACGCGGCGCACCCGACGCTGCCGTTCCTGGCGCAGGGCGCGAACCTCGCGCTGGAGGATGCTTGGTGCCTGGCAGGGGCGCTGGCCGCGCCGGACCGCGCGGCAGCGTTGGCGGGCTACCAGAAGCAGCGCGCACCGCGGGTGACGCGCGCCATCGCCGCGGCAAACGCGAACGCCCGCAATTACCACCTGCGTGGCCCCGCGCGATTGGCCGCCCACGCGGCGCTGCGGGTGGCAGGGCGGGTGCCGGGCCTGCTGCTGGGCCGGTTCGACTGGCTCTACGGCCACGACGTGACCGCCGGGGCCTAGCCCTCCAGCGCCGCGATGATCCCGCCGAAATCGTCGGCCTTAAGCGACGCGCCGCCCACAAGGGCGCCGTCGACCTTGTCCACCGCGAAGATCTCGGCCGCGTTCGAGGGCTTGACCGACCCGCCATAGAGCAGGGCGATCGCGTCGCCCGCGTCTCCGAACCGTTCTTTCAGCCGGGCATTCATGTGCGCGTGGACCTCGGCGATCTGCTCGGTGGTGGGGACCTTGCCGGTGCCGATGGCCCAGACGGGCTCGTAGGCGATGACGACAGTGTCTCCGGTGGCGCCATCGGGCACAGACCCGGCCAGTTGGGTGTCGATCACGTCCAGCGTCCGGCCGCCTTCGCGTTCGTCCAGCGTCTCGCCCACGCAAACGATGGCGACCAGTCCCGCGCCGATTGCGGCCTCGGTCTTGGCGCGCACGTCCACGTCGGTTTCGCCGTGGTCGGCGCGGCGCTCGGAATGGCCGGTGATCACGTGGCTCGCGCCCGCGTCGCGCAGCATGCCGGCCGAGATGTCGCCGGTATGCGCGCCCTTCTCGGCGGCGTGGCAATCCTGCCCGCCGACGGCGATCTTGCCGCCCGCGCGTGCGACCATGGGCGCGATCAGCGTGGCGGGCGGGCAGATCAGCACCTCGCAGCCCGCGTCGCCATGGGCGGCGACCAGTGCATCGATCTGCGACAGCTCGGCGGTGGTGCCGTTCATTTTCCAGTTGCCGGCGGCAAGCTTGCGGCGATCGGCCATGGGGGATCCTTCCTGCTGTGGTTCCTGTCCGTTGCGCGAAAAGCTAGCGTGTTTGCGTGCGGGTCAAAAGACCACCATATGCAAAGCACCGCCCGAAGGAGTTCCGCATGATCCCCCGTATCGACGCTGCCCGCCTTATCGCCCCGGACGACCCGTCTCATGCCGCGCTGCTGCAGGACATGGCGCACGCAGCGACCGAGACAGGCTTCCTGACGGTTCATAATACGGCGCTGTCCGGGGATGATGTGCGCACGGTGATCGAGGCCTATCGGGCCTTCTTTCATCTGCCGGCCACCCGCAAGGCCCGGATCGACATGGCGGCGACAGGATCGAACCGGGGTTGGGGCGCGCCGGGGGCCGAGCGCGTGGATCCGAACGCGAACGCCGATTACAAGCAGGTTTTCGACATGGGGTTCGAGCTTGCGGCGGACGACCCGCTGGCGCGGCACGGGCTGAAATACTACGCGCCGAACCACTGGCCCGAGGATCTGCCGGGGTTTCGCGAAACGCTGGAGGCGTATTACGCGCAGTCCATGGGCGTGGCGCTGGATCTGTTGCGCGGGCTGGCGCGCAGCCTGCGCGCACCGCACGATTTCTTCGACGACAAGTTCGACCGGCCCATGGCGCTGTTGCGCGGGAATTTCTACCCCGAGCGGCCCGCCTGGGCGACCGCGAAGGATTTCGGGATCGGCACCCATACCGATTACGGCTGCCTGACACTGCTGGCCACCGACGGCACGCCGGGGCTGGAGGTGCGCAAGCGCGGTGGCGGCTGGATCCCGCTACAGGCGCCGCCGGGCGAGTTCATCGTCAACTTCGGCGAGATGCTGGAGATGTGGACCGGCGGGCGCGTTCGCGCCACGCCGCATCGGGTGGTGGGCACCGCGGCCGAGCGGATCTCGGTCCCGCTGTTCTTCAACCCGAACTACGACACCAACGTCGCGCCCATGGGCTCCGGCAAGACGGTGCTGGCGGGCGATCACCTGTCCCGCCGCTATGACGAGACGTATCTGCATTTGGCGAACGGAACGGGGTAGGGCGGTTCAGCCCTCGTCCCGCTCCTCGGCCACGATCTGGCGCATGGCGTCCAGCGGTACGTATCCGCGCACCATCTGGTCGCCGAAGACGAAGCTGGGCGTGCCCGAGATGCCCATGGTCTGCGCCAGGGCATAATTCTCGGCGATCTTGGCGTCGATCTCGGGCGTGCCCATGGCGCCCATGATGGCGGAACCGTCCAGCTCCAGCTCATCGGCCAGAGCGCCCAGGCTGTCGGCGGTGATTTCGCCGCGCATGGTCATCAGGGCATCGCTGACCTCGCCATAGGCCTCGCTGCCCGCGACCTCGAGCGTCGCCATGGCGAAGCGCGAGGCGAGGACCGACTGCTCGCCCAGGATCGGGAATTCCTTCACGATCAGGCGGATGTTGCCGTCGCTTTGCAGAAGCTCGGCCACCTCGGGATGGGCGCGCTTGCAGTAGCCGCAGCGGTAATCGAGAAACTCGACCACGGTCACGTCGCCCTCGGGATTGCCGCCGACCCAGTCGCCTTCGGCCCGGAACAGCGCATCGGCATTGTCGGCCACCAGCTGGTTGTCCTGCGCGGCCTGCGCCTCGGACTCCTGCGCCTCGAGCGCGGCGACCGCTTCCATGATGACCTGCGGGTTCTCCATCAGGTAGGCGCGGACCCGCTCGCCAAATTCGGCATCGCTCATCTGCTGGGCCAGCGCGCCCTGACCCAGGGCCAGCGCGGGGGCAAGGATGGCGGCGAGGGTGAGGGTCTTCATGGCATGGCTCCGGCGCTTGAAACTGTCGCGCGCATACTCGCAGATCGGGACGCCGGCGCAACCGGCCATGACCCCAATGTGAAAGGCCCGCGCGGCTTGACGCCACCTTGGCTTCGCGCCAGTCAGGCGGCGGAATTCCGAAAACAGGAGAAGCTTTCATGCGGGTGTCGAAACGCGGCGCGGTCGATCCATTCCTGGTCATGGACGTGATGGAGCGGGCCCGCGCACGCGAAGAGGCCGGCCACCGCGTCATCCACATGGAGGTAGGCCAGCCCGGCACCCCCGCGCCCGAAGGTGCCCGTGCGGCCCTAAGTGCCGCGATGGCGGCCGGGCCGCTGGGCTATACCGTCGGCCTGGGCCTGCCCGCGCTGCGCCAGCGGATCGCGCGCCACTATGGCGAGACCTACGATGTCGATCTCGACCCGGGCCGCGTGGTGGTGACGGCGGGCGCCTCGGGCGCGTTCATCCTGTCCTTCACCGCGCTGTTCGAGGCGGGCGACAAGGTGGCGCTGGGGCTGCCGGGATACCCGTCCTACCGCCAAATCCTGCGCGCGCTGAGCCTTGATCCGCTGGGTATCGAGACGCGGATGGAAGACCGCTTCCAGCCGGTGCCGGACCAGATCCCCGCGAAGGCCGACGGATTGATCGTGGCGAGCCCGGGCAACCCCACGGGCACCATGCTGGACCGTGCGGCTCTGGCCGCGCTGTTGGACGCCTGCGCCGCGCGCGATGTCGCTTTCATCTCGGACGAGATCTATCACGGGATCGACTACGACATGCGTCCGGTCTCGGCGCTGGAACTCACCAACGACGTGCACGTGGTCAATTCGTTCTCGAAGTATTTTTCGATGACGGGCTGGCGCGTGGGCTGGATGGTCGTCCCCGAGGAACACGTGCGGATCATCGAGCGTCTGGCCCAGAACCTGTTCATCTGCGCCCCCCATGCCAGCCAGGTGGCCGCGCTGGCCGCCTTCGACTGTCGGGACGAGCTGGACCGCAACCTATCGGTGTATGCAGCCAACCGGCAGCTGATGGTCGACGGCCTGCGCGCGGCGGGCTTCACCGCCTTCGCGCCGCCCGACGGCGCGTTCTACATCTACGCCGATGTGTCCGATCTGACCGATGACGCGCTGGCCCTGTCGGCCGAGATCCTCGACAAGGCCGGGGTCTCCGTGACGCCGGGGCTGGATTTCGATCCGGGGCGCGGGGGGCGGATGCTGCGCTTTTCCTACGCCGGATCCACCGAGGACATAACCGAGGGTCTGTCGCGCCTGAAGGCATGGCGGCACAATCGATAGGCGATTTCGTCTTCCCCCGACCCCAGCCTTCGCGTTAGGCTAGTGTCAGAGGGGCGCAAAGCCTCCGAAACAGGCGGATCGGGGCAACAGATGGTCATTGCACGGGCCTTTCGAACAGTTGTGGCGCTTGGCGCCCTCTCTCTCGCGATCGGGGCGGCCGTGCCGGCTGCGTCCTCCGAACCCGCGCAGCTGACCGCCCTGGCGCGGATCGACACAGAGACCAGCCGTATCGCCGATTTCGGCCCCGACCTGCAGTTCGAACTCGCGCTCAGCCAACCGGTGCCGTGGCGCGTCTTCACCCTGTCCGATCCCAGACGGCTCGTGGTCGATTTCGGCGAAGTCGATTTCACCGGCAGCGACCTGGCCGGGATCGTTGCGTCGGATTGTATCGCGGATCTGAGCCACGGGCGCATGCGTGACGGCTGGTCTCGGCTCGTCGTCACACTGGCCGAGCCCATGGCGATCGAAACGGCGGGCTTGGTCATTGCCGAAAGCACGGGTCGCGCGGTGTTGAAGCTGTCGCTGGCGCCCAGCACGGAGAAGGCGTTCGACGCCGCCGCCGGCGCGCCCGAGTCGGGCCTCTTCGCTTTGCCCGAGCCTGCCGCGATGGACGCGCCGCTCACCCGGCAGAAGGGGGACCGCCCATTGCGGGTGGTGCTCGATCCCGGACACGGCGGGATCGATCCGGGCGCCATGGCAGAGGGCCTGACCGAGGCCGACGTAATCCTGGGCATCGCCCACGAGCTTGGCGATGCGCTACGCGAGGCCGGACACGAGGTCACCCTGACGCGCGAGGACGACAGCTTCGTCTCGCTGGAGCGCCGGGTCAGCATTGCCCGTGCGGCCCGCGCCGACCTGTTCATGTCCTTGCACGCCGACGCCCTGACCGAGGGCCGCGCCTCGGGGGCCAGCGTCTACACGCTCAGCGACCGGGCTTCCGATGTGGCGTCGCAGAAGTTGGCCGAACGGCACGACCGCAGCGATCTCCTGGCCGGGCTGGACCTGCACAGCCACGACGACGAGGTCGCGCTGGTGCTCATGGACCTGGCCCGGCGGGACACCGCCCCGCGCAGCGACCGGCTGGCCGCGCGGCTGGTTGACGGGCTGGCAAGCTACACGGGCGACCTGCACAAACGGCCGCGTCTGCAGGCCGGGTTCTCGGTCCTCAAGGCGCCCGACATCCCCTCGGTGCTGGTCGAGCTAGGCTTTCTCAGCAGCGCACGGGACCGGGTGAACCTGACCGATCCCGAGTGGCGGGCGCAGGCCGTGGCAGGCATCGTGCATGCCGTCGATGCCTGGGCGGCCGAGGACGCGGTCGAGGCGCGCGGCCTGCGGCAATAGCCACTCTCCGGGCGCCGCGTTTCGTGAACCGGACGTCGCGTCAGTTCTTTTGATCTTTATCCCCGGCCAAGATAAGACGGGGCACCCGATGCCCACGAAGGCCCTCAGCCCATGATCCGTTTCATTCTGTCCATTTTCGGCGGTTTTTTCACCCTGGTGACCATGGGTGTGCTCGCCGTCGCGCTGACCATCGGCGCAGTGTTCTGGATGTACGGCGCGGACCTGCCCGACACCGATCAGCTGAGCCAGTACCAGCCCCCGACGATCAGCCGAATCTACTCCGGCGAGGGGCGGATCATCGACGAATTCGCCGAGGAGCGGCGCCTGTTCACGCCGGCTGGCGACATTCCCGACCTGGTGAAGCACGCCTTCATCTCGGCCGAGGACAAGAACTTCTACACCCACCAGGGCTATGATCCCCGCGGCATGGTCGCCGCGGCCATCGATGCGGCACGGGGTCAGGGCGTGCGCGGGGCGTCGACCATCACCCAGCAGGTGATGAAGAACTTCCTTCTGGGCGGCGAACGCAGCGCCGAGCGCAAGGTCAAGGAACTGATCCTTGCCAGTCGCATCGAGGACTCGCTGAGCAAGGAGAAGATTCTGGAACTTTACCTGAACGAGATCTTTCTCGGCCAGAACTCTTATGGCGTGACGGCTGCCGCGCAGAGCTATTTCAACAAGCCCCTGGCCGCGCTGCAGCCGGAAGAGGCCGCCTATCTCGCGGCGCTGCCCAAGGCGCCGTCGACCTATCACCCCGTCCGCGAGAAAGAGCGCGCGATCTCGCGCCGCAACTTCGTTTTGCGCGAGATGTTCGAGAACGGTTTCTTGGACGAGGACGATTACCGCGCCGCCCGGGTCGCGCCGTTGCAAACCGTGCAGAGCGGCGATTTCGACAGTTTCCGCTCCGAGATCCCGCCGCGCGACTACTTCACCGACGAGATCCGCCGCCAGCTGAGCCGCGACTACGGCGAGGGCGAGTTCCTGTCGGGCGGCCTGTCGGTTCGCGCCACCATCGACCGCGAGCTTCAGACCGTGGCCGCCCACAGCCTGCAGCGCGCGCTGGAGGATTACGACCGTTCCACCGGCCGCTGGCGCGGCACGGGCGAGACGATCGATCCGGCCGAACTGGACAACTGGGAAGAGGCGCTGGCCGGCACCGACGTGCCGCGCGACATCGACCTGGACAACCAGTGGTACCCGGCCGTCGTCCTGGACATCGCCGACCAGTCGCTGACCGTCGGCGTCGAGGGCGAGGGCGAGCAATCCGTCCCGCGCGACGATATCGCCTGGCTGCGCGGCGACTTCTTCGACAATTTCGAACGCGGCGACGTCGTCCATGTGCGCCGCATGACCAACGATAGCGACGGCAGCCTGATCCGCTGGAGCCTGCGCCAGGTTCCCGAGGTTCAGGGCGCCTTCATGGCGATGGACGTGGATACGGGCCGCGTGCTGGCGATGCAGGGCGGCTTCTCCTACCAGGACTCGGTCTTCAACCGCGCCACCCAGGCCACCCGGCAGCCGGGATCGAGCTTCAAGCCCTTCGTCTTCGCCGCGGCGCTGGATTCGGGCTTCTCGCCCGCGACGATTGTGGTGGACGCCCCGATCGAGATCAACACGCCGCAGGGCCTGTGGCGGCCCAAGAACTATTCCAACCGGTTCTACGGCCCCACGCCGCTGCGCACCGGGATCGAGCAGTCGCGCAACCTGATGACCGTGCGCCTTGCGCAGGAAGTCGGGATGGACGTGGTGGCGAGCTATGCCGAACGCTTCGGGGTCTACGACCGGATGGGCGGCTACCTGTCGGCATCGCTCGGGTCCGAGGAAACGACGCTCTACAAGATGGTGGCGGCCTACTCCATGTTCGCCAATGGCGGCGAGCGGGTGGAGCCTACGCTGGTCGACCGGGTGCAGGACCGCTACGGGCGCACCGTCTACCGTCACGACCAGCGCGAGTGCCTGGATTGCGACACCGCGCAGCTCGAGCCCGGATACGGGCCACGCATCGCGTCCGACCGCGAACGCGTCATGGACGCGATCACCGCCTATCAGCTGACATCCATGATGAAGGGCGTGGTCGAGCGCGGCACGGCGCGCGGCCGCGTCAACCTGAACGTGCCCGTCGCGGGCAAGACCGGCACCACCAACGACGCCAAGGACGTGTGGTTCGTGGGCTTCACGAGCAACATCGCCGCCGGCTGCTATATCGGCTTCGACCAGCCGCGCAGCCTTGGCAGCGGCGCCTCGGGTGGTGGCATGTGCGCGCCGGTCTTCGACCGCTTCATGCAGGAAGCCACGGCAAAATACGGTGGTGGTCCGTTCGACGTGCCGCCGGGCGGCCATTTCATCAAGATCGACCGGTTCACCGGCGCGCGCCTGTCGGACGGGGCCAGCGGCGACAACGTCGTGGCCGAGTATTTCCGCCTGGGCGAAGAGCCTGTCTTCGGCGTGGCCTTCGACGGCGGCTTCGCCATGGGCGCGAACCTTCCGCTGTTCGAAGAGGCGGCCGGCGGCGGCACGCAGCGCGTGCGCAATGCCGACGGCTCGACAGCGACAATTCCGCAGAAGAAGGCCACGTTCGGCACGCTCAGTTCCGGCGGGCTCTACTAGCCGGGACGTCCCGACGCGGGCCGTTGCGGGCGGGCGGCGGCGTTGCTATCTGGTGCGCTGACAGGAAAGGCACCCAATGCGCGCAGAAACCCAGAACACCGTCGACGCCATCGAGAAATCGCTGGACCTGCTGCGCCAGCGTATGGACTGGGAGACGGCGTCCTACAGGCTTGAGGAATTCAACGCGCGCGTCGAGGATCCGACCCTGTGGGACGATCCCGACAACGCCCAGAAGCTCATGCGCGAGCGGCAGGCACTGGTCGATGCCATGGACCGCTATAAGGCCATGGCGCAGGAGCTTTCGGACAATATCGAGCTGATCGAACTGGGCGAGATGGAAGACGATGCCGAGGTCGTGGCCGACGCCGAGAAGGCCCTGGCCCGCCTGAAGGACCGCGCCGCCGCCGCCGAGATCGAGGCGTTGCTGAACGGCGAGGCCGACGCCAACGATACCTTCCTAGAAATCAACGCGGGCGCGGGCGGGACCGAGTCCTGCGACTGGGCCTCGATGCTTGCGCGGATGTATGTCCGCTGGGCCGAGAAGAAGGGCTACAAGGTCGAGCTTCAGTCCGAATCCTCCGGAGACGAGGCGGGGATCAAGTCGGCCTCCTACAAGATCAGCGGCCACAACGCCTATGGCTGGCTCAAGTCCGAATCCGGCGTGCACCGTCTGGTGCGGATTTCGCCCTACGACAGCGCCGCGCGCCGCCACACCTCGTTCAGCTCGGTGTGGGTCTACCCGGTGGTCGACGACAATATCGAAATCGAGGTCAATCCGGCCGATATCCGGGTCGATACCTATCGCTCCTCGGGCGCGGGCGGCCAGCACGTGAACACCACCGACTCGGCCGTCCGGATCACCCACGAGCCCACGGGCATCGTCGTGACCAGTTCCGAGAAGTCGCAGCACCAGAACCGCGACATCGCCATGAAGGCCCTGAAATCGCGGCTCTACCAGATGGAGCTCGACCGGCGGACCGCCGATATCAACGCCGCGCACGAGGCCAAGGGCGATGCGGGCTGGGGCAACCAGATCCGATCCTACGTCCTGCAGCCCTACCAGATGGTGAAGGACTTGCGCACCAGCGTGGAAACTTCGGATACGCAGGGTGTGCTGAACGGCGATCTCGACCGGTTCATGGCGGCGACGCTGGCGCAAGACGTGTCCGGCAAGTCCCGCGCCGAGGCCAGCGCCGAGGACTGACGCCTCAGCGCAGCAGCAGCCCCAGAAGGTTGGCGTGATCGTCGGTCCATTCGCGGCCGCCGTCATCCAGCAGCGCCTGCCAGTCGGAGGCCGCCGTCGCCGACGCCAGCGTCCCTGGATCGCGGGCCAGTGCCACGACCGAGCTGGCATGGGCGTTCAACTCGTCCTCTTCGGGCCGGTCGTAGCGGTGCGCACCCGCCAGCCCCAGCGCGCTGGCCGAGCGGCCCAGCGGCACCGTCAGGTCGTAATAGCGGTTCGAGATGTGGTAGATCAGCAATCCGCCGGGATTCAGCCGGTCGAGGTAAAGCTGCATCGCCTCGGTCGTGGTCAGGTGCACCGGCACGGCGTCCGATGAATAGGCGTCGATCACCAACACGTCGTAGGTCTGGTCCTGCCGCTCCAGCACCATCCGCGCGTCGCCCAGGTGAACGGGCGCGTCGGGGGTGCAGTCCGACAGGTAGGTGAACAGGTCCGGGTCGGTGGCGATGCGGGCCACGACCGGGTCGATCTCGTAGTACTGCCAGTTCTGGCCCGGGGCGGCATGGCAGGCCATGGCGCCCACGCCCAGCCCCACGATCCCCACGTCCCGCGCGGCGCGGCCCACGGGCGAGGTCACGAGCTCGGCCAGCGGCAGGCCGGCGTGGTAATAGCTCAGCGGCGTGGGCTTGCCCGGCTCTTCCAGAATCTGCGCGCCGTGCAGCGTGGTGCCGTTGGTATAGCTGCGGGCGAACCCGTCTTCGTCGACCTTGTGCACGCCGAAGAAGCTGCGATCGCGGAAGACGGCGTCATCCGGCAGGCTTTGCATCGCGGGCCAGGTGAAGGCGGCCAGCGCCAGAAGCGCGGCGCCGATCCGCGCGCGAAGGGACAGCAGCAGCACGAGGGCCGTGACCAGCAGCAGAATCTTTGCGACCAGCTCGGGCTGGGGGGCAACGCGCGACAGTAAAAGAAGGGCGAACCCGGCCGCGGAGCCGAGGATCCAAGCCAGCACGGCACGGCGGCGGCGGATGGCGAAAGCCCGGGGGCTGAGCAGCAACGCGGCGGCCACGGCCAGCGTGACCGGCCCCTCGGCCAGCGTGTCGAACAGCGCGGGCGCGAGGACCGAGTTGAACAGCCCGCCCAGGGCGCCGCCCACCGACATGGCCAGGTAGAAGCCGGTCAGTCGCGCCCCCTCGGGCCGCGCCTCGTAGAGCCTGCGATGGGCGAAAAGTGCCACCGCGAAGAAGGCCGCCGCCATGGCGATGATCATGCCCAGCTTCTGGTGGCCGCCGGTCACGCCCAGGAACACGGCCCCCAGAAGGGCCAACGCCCCGATGGTGGCCAGCCGCAAGGCGGGCAGGGGCAGGATGGGCCTGGCGCGGAAGGTCAGCACGAAGGACAGCAGGTAAAGCGACAAAGGCACCGCCCAGACCAGCGGGATCGCCCCGATATCGGTACTGATCTTGGTGGTGACGGCCAGCATCAGCGACGAGGGCACGAAGGCGAGAACCAGCCACAGCCCGATGCGCCGCCAAGGCAAGGGGGCAGACGACACGCTAGCGACGCGCCGCCGGGCCTCGCCCCGCGCCATCAGCCCGGCGGCCAGCAACCCGGCGCCCAGAACGGCATAGCCCGCCGCGAACCCGGCGCCTATGCCGCTGGTGCCCCAGACCGGCTCGGCCACCAGCGGAAAGCCCAGCAGCGCGATCAGCGACCCGAGGTTCGACGCGCCGTAGAGGAAATAGGGATCGTCGGCGGCCGCGCCGCCCGACCGGGCGTACCACGCCTGGATCAGCGGCGCGTTGGCCGACAGGGCCGCGAAGGGCACACCCACACCCAGCGCGAACAGGGTCAACGTCTGCCACGCGGCGGGCTGTCCGGGCGTCCAGGTCCAGCCGTCGGGAATCGCCAGGGGCAGGAAGAACAGGCCCAGCCCCCAGACCCCCAGGTGCACCGCCACCTGCGCGCCCACCGGCAGGTAGCGCGTGATCAGGTGGGCATAGAGATACCCCGCCAGCAGCACTGTCTGGAAGAACAGCATCGCCGTGGTCCAGACCGCCGCCGCGCCGCCGATCTCGGGCAGAACGATCTTGGCGAAAAGCGGCTGCACGAAGAACAGCAGCCCCGCCGACAGGAAGATCGTGGCGGTGAAGACCACGGGCGCCACCCGGGTCAGGCCGGGGCGGTGGGACAAGGTGTCGGTCAGGGACATGGATTTGCGGCTCTTGGATGGCGTGTCGCGGCGACAATCCCCGGGCAATGCGCCGATTGTTGGGCGAGATGGCGGTCTTTCGGGCTTCAAAACCGTGACATCATCTGGTCCGCCGCCCGGACCGCGCCGTCCGGGATCAGCCGCGCGGCGAGGCTTTGTGCGACATCCGCCCGTCGGCGCATGTCCTTAAGATCTTCCACTGCCTTCGGGCCGTCCACCTGCCCGCGCAAGCGGTGTGCGACGCCCAGCCGCTCGGCCCGCGCAGCATTGTCCGGCTGGTCCGCGCCCAGTGGCAGGATCAGCTGCGGCACGCCCGCGTGCAGCGCCCGGCCCAGCGTGCCCATGCCGCCATGGTGCAGCACCACGCCCGCGCGCGCAAAAAGCGGCGCGTGGGGCGCGAAGGGTAAGGCGAGGATATCGTCCCCCCGCGGGGCATCGACCGGCCCGGACAGCAGGACCATCCGCATCCCGGCCGCGCGGCCCAATCGCACGGCCCGGTCCCAGAAGTCGCGCCCGGCCAGCCGGTGGGACACCGACCCCAGCGTGACCACGAAAGGCGGTGGCCCGGCATCGAGAAATTCCCGCAAGCCGACGGGCAGCGCGCCGTCATCCGGCAGCGCCGAGAACCCGGTGACCTCCACCGCCGCCGCGTCCTTTGGCGGCGTACCCAGCACGGGATCCCAAAGCCCCAGCCGCAGCGCCGGCTCGACCGCGTGGCCGAAGAACGGGACGGCGTTGGTTGGGGGCAGGCCCAGTTCCTTGCGCACCCGTGCCTGCGCCCGTCCGTGGCGGCGCCGCATTTCCAGGTCGACGATGCCCAGCCACGTCCTGTTCCAGCCCAAGGCCAGCCGACCCCCGGGGCGCGGGATCATGGGCGGCACGAATCCCCGCACGCGCGGCGGAGCCAGGGCCGAACGCATGAGCATCGGCTGCAACAGGATCGGCGCGTGCGGCACGCCCTCGCGTTCGGCCGCCAGCGGGGCCGCCATGGCCAGCGCGGTCCAGCCCACGGCCCGGCAGCCGCGCGCGTGTGGCTGCATCTCGCGCGCGAGGTCGGCCAGCATCGGGTAAGTCGCTTGCCGCAGGATCGGCGACGGGTCGCGGAACACCTGCCGGGCGATGGCGTCGCGGTCCATCCCCAGCCGCGCGGCCACGGTCGCGCTGTCCGGTCCGAAAGCGGTCGCCTCGATCCCCAGGCCCGCCGCCGTGTCCCGGTCGTCGGGGCCGAGAAGAAGGCGCACGGGCTGGCCGCGCGCCCGCAGCGCCCGGGCCAGCGCCAGCACCGGGAAGAGGTCGCCCAGGGAGCCAACCGTGCTGAGCAGGATCGGCGCCGTCATGCGGTGATGTCCATGGTGCCCCCGTGCGTTGGCCGGGCGCCGCTTGCGTCCCGGCCCGCGTCACCACATGCGGTGGCGGCGGGTCAGGGCAAGCCCGGGGATGTCCCACAGCACGCACTCGCACGGTCACCGGGACGCCGCGCGGATGCGCCGAAAGCGTGGCGACCCTTGATGGGGGTGCAAAAGAGGAAGGGCACCGCGACCTGCTGCCGCGATGCCCTTTCATGAAAGATATATGGCGCGACGCGCCCGACGATCAGCCCTTGCTGTCGCTGCCGCCGGATCCCGAGCCGGACGCAGAGCTTGCGGGGGCCGAGGATTGCGACGACTGCGCCGGCGCCGACTGCTGCGCGGGGCGCTGGCCGCCACCGGTGGTGTTCAGCGGATCGTCGCGACGGGCCACCGAGCCTTCGAAATGCGCACCGGATTCTATCGCGATGGTCTTATGGATGATGTCGCCTTCGACCCGCGCGGTCGAGGTCAGGCGCACCTTCAGGCCGCGCACGCGACCGACCACGCGACCGTTCACCACCACGTCGTCGGCCATGACCTCGCCCTTGACGGTGGCGCCTTCGCCGACGGTCAGCAGGTGGGCGCGGATATCGCCTTCGATGGTGCCTTCGATCTGGATGTCACCGGTCGTCTTCAGGTTGCCCTTGATGGTCAGGTCGGACGACAGGATCGACGCCGGCGGCTTCGATTTCGATCCGGAGCCGGGGGCGTCGGTATTGGTCTTGGGTGCGTTCATGGGACTCTCGCTTGTGGGTCGGGTCACAGCCTCGCCGCCCTGTTTGGGGCCGGGCTCGTTGATCTTGCTCTTAGAAAACATCTTGCGCTGCCTTGATATAGGTCATCGGATTGACGGGCTTGCCGCCGACGCGCACCTCATAGTGCAAATGCGTCCCGGTCGAACGTCCGGTATTTCCCATATCACCGATACGCTCACCGCGCGATACCCTTTGGCCGACTTTCACCCGTGCGCGAGACATGTGGGCATAGCGCGTCTCGATGCCGAACTCGTGCTTGATCTTCACCAGGATGCCGTAGCTGGACAGCCGGCCGGCATGGGTGACGACGCCGTCGGCGGTGGCGTGGATGGGGGTGCCGTGGGCGCCGGCGAAATCGGTGCCGTTGTGCATCCGGCCCCAGCGCGGACCGAATCCGCTGGTGAAGCGGAACGAGCCGTGGACTGGAAGGGCGAAGGGGGCCTTCTGCGCCGCCAGCCGGTAGAGGTTCATGCGGTCGAGCTTCTCGAGGATCGAGTTGGCGCGCTGGCCGTCGGCGTCGATATCGCCGCCCTTGGTCGAGAACGAGATCGGCGTCAGCGGGCCGCCCTGGCCGGAATAGCCCCGCTTGACCTGGTTCAGCAGCGTTTCGGTGTTCAGCCCGGCCGAGCGGAACATCTTGTCCAGCGGCGCAACCGAGATCGTCAGGGCATCTTCGAGCTGGCCGAAGATCTGATCGTTGCGGTCCTCCTTGAGCTTCGCCTCGTAGATCATCTCTTCGGCGAAGGTCTCGGCCTCCTGCGCCTCGACGGCCATGGCATCGCGTTGACCGGCAGCGGCGGTCAGGGCCGACGCCAGCAGGTCGACGGTGTCTTCCATTTCGTCCAGCCGCGCGATGTCGGCGGCACCTTCGCCATCCCCCTCGAGAAGGGCGGCCAGGTCCTGTGCCTTGGCCTGCGCCGCGTCGCGGGCGAGAACGACTTCGCGCAGCTTGTCGTGGGTCACGGACATGCCACGCTGCAACTCGGTCAGGTCGGCCTCGGCGCGCAGCAGGTCGGATTGCATGCTGCTGACCTGACGTAGCGCCGCGTTGAAACGCTCCTGCGCGGCGCTGGCATCGTGCAGAGCAGCGTCGCGTTCGGCGGACAGGGCGTTCAGCCGCTGTTCGTAAAGCGCCTGCTCGCGGGCGGCCTGGTCGCGGGACTGGTCGGCGCCGATGCTGTCCATCAGCAGAACGGCCGAGGCGATGATGCTCCAACCGACGACCGCCGCGACGCCGGTGACGGCGCAAAGCTGGGTTCCGGGGCTGAGACGGACGTAGCGGGTTTCGGTGTCTGACCGCAGGAACAGCCGTTTTTCGGGGAAAGCACGAGCCAGCGCCGCACTGAATACACTCGACCGCATTGCTGTCAAAACGCTGTCCCTTCCGCTGTGTCTGCCGCCTGCGCCCGATCTGCCGTGGGCGTCATATTGTTTCCAAGGTGCCTAGCAACCCAAAAACCACACCGCAACAATTTTGCCTGGCATTTGTCGAATGGTTCCGGAAGGCGCCGAAAATCGGCGAGAATCTGCCGAGTCTCGCGGGGTTAGCGGTCGGCGCGTTCGGCCAGCGGCCAGTAGAAATCCGGCGGCAGCCCGGCATCGGCACGCTTCTCGGTGTTGAATGGCGGCTTCAGCGCGCCGTGGAAATAGCGCCGGACCAGTGTGTGGAACGTGGGCGTGGGGTCCAGGTTCTCGCGTCCGCACAGAAAGTGAAACCACTTCGATCCGTAGGCCACGTGCGTCACCTCCTCGCCGTAGATGATCTCGAGCGCGGCGACGGCATCCTTGGCGCCCGAGCGGCGGAAGATCTCGATCATGCCTGGCGTCACGTCGAGCCCCCGCGCCTCGAGGACCATGGGCACCACCGCCAGCCGGCCCATGATGTCGTCCTTGGTGTCCTCGGCGGCGCGCCACATTCCGGCATGGGCGGGCAGGGCGCCGTAATGGCTGCCCATCGCCTCCAGGCAGTCGCAGATCAGGTTGAAGTGTTTCGACTCCTCGTCCGCCGCCTGCACCCAATCGTCGTGGAAGCCGGGCGGGAAATCCAGGTGCCCGAACCGCGCGACCATGTCCCAGTGCAGATCGACGGCGTTCAACTCGATATGCGCGACGGCGTGCAGCATCGCGATGCGGCCCTCGGGCGATCCGGGCTTGCGGCGGAGCACGTCACGCGGGTCGACCAGCTCCGGCAGCGCGGGGCGGGCGGGACGGTCGGGCGGCGCGCCACGGCCGACAGCCTCGCGGCCTGCGCCCTGGGCGCGCATTTCGCGCCAGCGGGCGGCATGGGCGTGCGACAGGGCGGTCTTCTCGCGGCCATCGGCACAGGTCAGAACCTCGCAGGCCATCTGGGTCAGGGATGTCATCACTCTTGGTTGACCCGCCGCCGCCGCCCCGTCAACCGCGACTAGAGCGCGCGCGCCGCCTCCAGCACCTCGTCGACGTGGCCCGGCACCTTCACCTTGCGCCATTCGCGCTTCACCGTGCCGTCCGCGCCGATCAGGAAGGTCGCCCGCTCGATCCCCATCGACGTCTTGCCGTACATCTTCTTCTCGACCCAGACGCCGTAATCCTCGCAGACCGATCCGTCCTCGTCGGCCAGCAGGGCGATCTTCAGCCCGTGCTTGTCGCGGAACTTCTCGTGCTTGGCCACGGTGTCGCGGCTCACGCCCAGCACGGTCACGCCCGCGCCAGCGAAATTGTCCACCGCCTCGGTGAAGCCCACGGCCTCTTTCGTGCAGCCCGGCGTGTCGTCGCGCGGATAGAAGTAAAGAACCACCGGCCCATCGATGGCCGACAGCGTGACGGTCTCGCCGCCGTCGCGGGGCAGGGTGAAATCGGGGGCTTTCTGGTCCTGAAGGCTCATTCGGTCGCTCCTGTCGATGTCTCAGATCGGGACAGATAGGCCGCCGCGGCGCGATGTCAGATGTCCGATCGCCGCGTCTCCGGCGGCAGCAGCCGCGAGGTGGCGGGCACCTGTCCGAACCACGTCCCCTTGCCGGTCGTCGCCACCCGGAGCCCCGGCGTGGCCGCTTTCATCAGGTCGTAGGGCACCCGGCACATGGTCGCCGGGACCGGGCCCGCGGCGACCCTGAGCGATCGCCCGCAGCCCGTTCGGTCGTCGAAATCCGGGTCAACGCCGACGATCGTGAAGACATCGGTCCGAACGCTGCCACCGATCTGCGCGGCCACCCACGGCACAGTGTGCGACAGCGCCCCGTGCACCGCATAGATCGACAATCCGAACATGACGACAGCCGGCCCCGCCACCTTCGGCAGCAGGCGCAGCCGCGCACCGGGTTCTGCGCCCGCCATGAAGACGGCCCCCACAGCCATCGCGGTCAGCGACGAAGCGGCGAAGGCCGGCAGCGGAATGATCGCGGCCCAGTCCGGCGCGGCAAGCGCCCTTGGCCCGAAAATGACGGGAAGTCCCAGCGCGAACGGATGCAGGGTCAGAACCGCAAGAGCCGCCCGGGTCACGGGGCGCTCCCTCAGCCGTGCGCGACCGCGCTCTCGGAGCTCACTCAGGGTCGGCGTGGGGTTGGACGGAACGATCCCGGCGATGGCGCGCCCTGGCAGAACGAACAGCACCAGCAGCGGCAGGCAGACGGCGATCATCACCCAGGGCGAGACGCTCTGCGACAGGGTCCCGACCATCGCGCTCAGAAGCAGCAGCACGGCCAGTTTGACGCGCGCGGCATTCGGGCCGACCTGCGCGGCCAGCGCCCTGACCAGCCGCAGGCCCCGCGACGGGCGGATCATGATCAGCGCGAAGATTGCCACGAGCAGGATGGAAAGGATGCGCAGGACATCGGCCACAGGCTCTACCCCGAGGTAGAAGTAGGTGACGCGCACCGCCTTGGCGGCGACTTAAAGGGCGACGACGCCGAATACGGCGATGAACGGCGGGGCAAGGCGATCACTGGACATGCTCCAGCACCTGACCCCGCAATGCGGTCAGAATGGGGCGGCGCCGGCGCGCCATCGGGTCAACGCCTGGAGCCCGACCACATTATTTTCAGACGCATCTTGCGTTGGATCCGGGCGGGGCCATTTACCGCGCACGCAATCTCGCGTGGCCCTTTTTGCAAGGCACACCCCATGACCCGTATCGGTCTTCTCTCCCTCTCCGCCGCCCTGTTCGCAGCCCCCGCTTTCGCCGACACGGTGACGGGCACCGTCCTGGCCTTCGACCGGATGGCACAGGTGATCGTCCTGGACGACAAGTCCGTCTGGTCTTTGGAGGATGGCGGCGCGACCGCGCCCGAAGGGCTGGTGGCCGGCGACACCGTGACGATCGATTTCCAGACCGTCAGCGACAACGGCTTCGGCAAGATCCTGGGCATCGGCATCGCCGGGTAGCGCGCGTTCGTGATCGGCGGCGCCGGGAAACCGGCTGGCGTGACCGCGCGGGTTGGGAAATAAAGTCCACATGACCGACCCCGCGGCCGATCCGAAAGGGCCCGGCGGCCCCAAGCCGCCCAGGCCGCCCAAGCGCTGGCGGTCGCACGCCCGCCGCGCCCACGCCGTGGCCTGGGGATGGGTCGTGGCCCTGTCCACCATGGCGGTCGTCCTTGTCTTCGCCCTGGCGTTGAGCGAGGCGCGCCTCTCGCTGCCCGACAGCGTCGCCCGCGCGGTCGAAACGCGCGTGGCCCGCGCGCTGCCGCAAACCCGGCTGGAGATCGGCGGGATCGAGGTCGGGCTCGACCGGCGCGCGGTGCCGCGGGTCTGGATCACCGAGGCGCAGCTGGCCACGGATGCGGGCCAGCAGCTGGCGCAGATCGCGCGCATCGGGCTGGCCTTCGACCCGGCCGCGGCTCTGCGCGGGCGGCTTGCGCCCCGGGTGCTGCGCGTCTCGGGCGTGACGGTGACCCTGCGCCGCGACCGGCAGGGCGCGTTCCAGGTCGCCTTCGGGGGTGGCGGCGTGCAACTGGGCGGCGGATTGGCCGGCGTTCTGGCCGCGTTGGACGGCGCGCTGGACCGCGCCCCGCTGGACCGCGTGGACCGGGTCGAGCTCGAGGGCGCGACGATCAGCGTCGAGGATGCCCGCACGGCCCGCGTGTGGCAGTTGACCGACGCCGGGGCGCGGCTGGCCCGTGACGCGGACGGGCTCGGCGGCACGCTGTCGGCCGATATTTTCAACGGCACGGACAGCCTGGGCCGGGTCGAGATCAGCGCGACCGCCCTGCCGGAAGCGGGCGGGGCGACGGCCTCGCTGCGGCTGTCGAACGTCCAGGCCCGCGATATCGCGCTGCAAAGTCCGGCACTCAGTTTTCTCGGGGTGCTCGAGGCGCCTCTGTCCGGCGCGCTGCGCCTGTCGGTCAGTGGCGAGGGCGCGTTGGAGGACCTGGCCGGCACGCTGGATATCGGCGCGGGCCGGCTCGCGCCGAGGGCGGGCGCGCAGCCGCTGTCCTTCGACCGGGCGCAGGCCTATTTCACCTTCGATCCGGTGGCGGGACGTTTGCGGTTTTCGCAGGTCTCGGCAGATGGCGCACTGGGATCGGGCACGCTGACCGGCCACGCCGACCTTGCCGATATCGGGCCCGACGGCTTCCCCCGCGCGCTGGTGGCACAGATGACCGTGGACGCGTTGAACCTGGACGCGCCCGAGCTGTTCGACGCCCCCCTGTCGCTCAGCCGCGGACAGATCGATATGCGCCTGCGGCTCAACCCGTTCGTGGCTGAGTTCGGCCAGATCGCGCTGCCCGACATGGGCGGCGCGCCCGGTCGCGATCTGCTGCTGTCGGGACGCGCTGCGCCGGGTGCCGACGGTTGGCGCGTCTCCGTCGATGGACGGGCGCAGAGCCTGGGGATCGACGCGCTGCTGCGGCTGTGGCCGCGCCCGATATCCCCGAAGGCCCGGCAATGGCTGGTGGATAACATCCAGGCCGCCACCGCGCGCAATGTCGACGCGGCTCTCCGTTATGGCCCCGGGGACGAGAAGCCGCAGCTGAACCTGACCTTCGGCTTCGACGAGGCGCGGGTGCGGGTGATGCGCGACGTGCCGCCGGTGCAGGATGCCTCGGGCCTCGGGTCGATCATGGATCACCGGCTGGTCATCGACGTGGCCGCCGGAACCCTGCCGGTCGAAGGACGCGGCGCGCTGGACATCGCGGGTTCGACCTTCGTCATCCCCGACGGCCGGATCAAGCCCAGCCCGGCCGAGATCACCTTGCGGGCGGACGGCCCGCTGCCCGCGCTGCTGGCGGTGCTGGACGGCCCGCGCTTCAACCTTCTGTCCCGCAGCGGCCGCGATGCCGACCTGGCCGAGGGTCGCGTCAGTGGGACCGCGCGGATCGACCTGCTGCTGCGCAAGGGCAACCGCCCCGAGGATATAGATTTCGCGGTGGACGCGACGCTGAGCGACCTGTCCTCCGACCGGATCGTGCCGGGGCGGTCCCTTGCCGCAGACAGCCTGGCGCTGACGCTCGAGGACATGGTTCTGCGGGCCGGCGGGCAGGCGACGCTGGACGGCGTGCCCTTCGACGGAGCCTGGCAGCTGTCGCTGGCGGGCGAGGACCGGGGGCAGGGCGAAGTGGCCGGGCAGGTGACGCTGGGCCCGGACAGCCTGCGCCGCTTCGGCGTCAGCCTGCCGGACGGTTTGCTGTCGGGCCGGACCCGTGCAGACCTTACCATAGACCTTGCCCCCGGAACCCCGCCGCGCCTGCGGCTGGCGTCGGACCTGGTAGGGGCGGGTCTGAGCGTTGGCGCGGTGGGTTGGTCCAAGCCCGCCGGCACGCCCGCGGATTTCGACCTGACGATGGAGCTTGGCGACACCCCGCGGGTCGAGGAGCTTTCGCTGAGCGCACCCGGCCTGTCGGCGCAGGGCAGGGTGCGGCTGGCGCCCGGTCCGCGCTTCGAGGCGCTGGAGCTGTCGCGCGTGCGGCTGGGCGACTGGCTGGATGGTGCAGTTACGGTGAGCGCGCGGGGGCAGGGGCAGCCGCCCGCGATCCGCGTGACGGGGGGCGAGATCGACATCCGACGCGCGAACCTGGGCTCGGGCGGCAGCGGCGGTGGTGCGGCGCGCGGGCCGGTCAGCCTGCGGCTCGACCGGCTGGTGGTCACGGACACGCTGGCACTGAACGGCTTCGCCATGGATCTAGATCCTGGCCGGGCACTGGCCGGCGGGTTCCGGGGCGCGCTGAACGGTGGCGTTCCGGTGGCGGGCACCCTCGCGGGCACGGCGCGGGGCCCGGCGATCCGGGTCCAGGCCAATGACGCGGGCGCGGTCCTGCGCGATGCGGGGCTGTTTCGCGACGTGCGCGGCGGGACGATGGACCTGATCCTGCGGCCCACCGGGCAACGCGGCGAATACGACGGCACGCTGAGGGTGCTTGGCCCGCAACTGCGCAACGCCCCCGCGCTGGCCGAGCTTCTGTCGGCGGTGTCGGTCGTGGGCCTGCTGGAGCAGCTGAACGGGCAGGGCATCCCGTTCGAAGAGGTCAGCGCCGAGTTCCGTCTGTCGCCCTCGCGCATCACGCTCTACCGGTCTTCGGCCACGGGCAACGCTCTCGGCCTGTCCATGGACGGAATCTACGACCCTAGGGCGCGGGTCATGGACATGCAGGGCGTGCTGTCGCCCGTCTATCTCTTGAACCGGGTGGGCGAGGTGTTTACCCGGCGCGGCGAGGGGCTGTTCGGCGTGAACTTCACCCTGCGCGGACCCGTGCGCGACCCGTCGGTGGGGGTGAACCCGCTGTCGATCTTTACGCCGGGCATGTTCCGCGAGATCTTTCGCCGCGCGCCGCCGGAGCGTCCCGCCGCGCGCGCCAACTGAGTTCGAGGAGAATTCGATGCGCCTGTCGGAGTTCGATTTCGATCTGCCCGAGGACCGGATCGCGGTGCGTCCGGCGCGGCCCCGGTCGTCCGCGCGGATGCTGGTGGCGCGCGGCGACCGCATCGACGATGCCGTGGTGCGCGATCTGCCCGACTGGCTGTCGCCCGGCGACCTGCTGGTGCTGAACGACACCAAGGTGATCCCCGCGCGGCTGTCGGGCCATCGGACCCGGCAGGGCGCCGAGGGCGAGACCACGGCACGGATCGAGGCCACCCTGCTCGAGCCGCGCGCCGACGGCACATGGTCCGCCTTGCTGAAGCCCCTGAAGAAGGTGCGGGACGGCGAGGTCGTCGTCTTCTCGGACCAACTGTCGGCCACGGTCGAGGGACGGTCCGACGGCACCGCGCACCTGCGGTTCAACCTCGCGGGTGACGATTTCGACGCCGCGCTGGCCGACGCCGGCGCCATGCCACTGCCGCCCTATATCGCGGCCAAGAGGCCCGCCGACGCGCAGGATCACGAGGATTACCAGACCATCTGGGCGGCCCGAAGCGGCGCCGTCGCGGCGCCCACCGCCTCGCTGCATTTCGACCCGCCCCTGATGGAACGGCTGGCCGCGCGCGGGATCGAGATCGCCCATGTCACCCTGCATGTCGGAGCAGGGACGTTCCTGCCGGTCAAGGTCGATGACGTGAGCGAGCACAAGATGCACGCAGAGTGGGGTGAAGTCTCGCAAGCGGCGGCCGACGCGATGATGGCAGCGCGTGCCCGCGGCAATCGCGTCATCCCCGTGGGCACCACCGCACTGCGCCTGATCGAAACGGCGGCGACAGCCAGGGGTCAGATCGCGGCCTGGTCCGGTGACACGGACATTTTTATCACGCCCGGCTTCGCCTTCCGGATGGCCGACGCGCTGATGACGAATTTCCACCTGCCGAAATCCACGCTGATGATGCTGGTCTCGGCCTTTCTCGGGGTCGAGAGAATCCGCCGCGTCTATGATCACGCGATCGGGAACGACTACCGTTTCTTCAGCTATGGTGATGCATCTCTGCTGATCCCGGAGTGAAATTCTTCCCGCGATTCTATACACCGTTGCCCAAACGGGGTTGCTGTGGCAGGCCTTGAACAAGGATCCAAACCAACGGGACGCTCGAGGCTCATGGCAGATTACACCCAGCGCAGGCGCATGATGGTCGACACCCAAGTCCGTCCCTCGGACGTGACCGAATTTCCCATCATCGACGCCATGTTGAATGTTCCGCGCGAATTGTTCGTCCCGCAGGCGCTGCGCGAAGCCGCGTATTCGGGCGAACACCTCCCGCTGGGGCCGGGCCGGGTCATCATGGACCCGCGCATCCTGGCCAAGCTGCTGGATGCGCTCGATATCACGCCGAAGGATCTCGTGCTCGATCTGGGAACGGGCATGGGCTATTCGGCCGCGATCCTCGCACGGCTGTCCCAGGCCGTCGTCGCGGTCGAGTCCGAGCCGGCCCACGTGGCCGAGGCACAGGCCGCCCTGGTCGAGGTCGGCATCGACAATGCCACCGTGAACGAAGGTGCGCTGGCCGATGGCGCCCCGGAATACGCCCCGTTCGACGTGATCGTCATCCAAGGGGGTGTCGAAGAGGTCCCCGACGCGATCACCGATCAGCTGGCCGAAGGCGGTCGGATCGGTTGCATCTTCATGGAAGGGGCCAATGGCACCTGCCGCGTCGGTCACAAGATCGATGGACGCCTGAACTGGCGATACGCCTTCAATGGCACCGCACCCGTTTTGCCGGGCTTTGCCGCGAAACGGAGCTTTGCGCTATGATCACGACCAAGATTGTCCGCTCGGCACGGCGGCTAAGCGCCGTCGCGCTCCTGGCTCTGGGCACCGCGCTGCCCGTGCAGGCCGAAACGCTTGCCGACGCGCTGGTGTCGGCCTACCGGAATGCGGGGCTCATCGACAAGAATGCCGCCGCCCTGCGCGCCGCCGACGAGGACGTGGCCCAGGCGCTGGCCGCGCTGCGCCCGATCATCAACTACACGGCGTCGTTGACGCGGACCTGGCAATTCCCGAATGACCGCACGGTCGTCACGCCGACCGGCCCCCAGCGGATCGAGAACAGCGCGGAGACCTCGGCCACCATCGGAATAAGCGCAGATCTTCTGCTGTGGGACGGTGGAGCCACGCGCCTGCGCGGCGACGTCGCGCGCGAGCTTGTGCTCGCCACGCGTCAAGGACTGATCAACGCCGAGCAACAGGTGCTGCTGAACGGCGTGCTGGCCTATCTCGGCGTGCGCGAGGCGATCGCCTTCGTCAATCTGCGCCAGAGCAACGTTCAGCTGATCTCCGAGCAGCTGCGCGCGGCGCAGGACCGTTTCGAAGTGGGCGAAGTGACGCGCACGGACGTGGCGGTGGCCGAGGCGGCCCTGGCCTCGGCGCGGTCGAACCTCGCCTTGGCGCGGGGCGACCTGGAACAGGCGCGGGCCGATTTCGTCCGTTTCGTGGGTCGCCAGCCGGGCCAGTTGCAGGATGTCTCGGCCCCCGCGCCGGCCGCCGGATCGCTGGACGCCGCGCAGCGCGTGGCGCGGCGCTCGCATCCGCTGATCCGCCAGCAGATGCGCCTGGTCACGGTGGGCGATCTCAACGTCCTTCGGGCTGAAGCCGCCATGAAACCGTCTATCTCGGCCAATGCGCGGGTCTCGGTCGCGGACGAATTCGAAGAGCAGGCTTCCGTCGGTGTCACCATGACCGGTCCGATCTATCGGGGCGGCCAGCTGTCGTCGCTGTATCGCCAAGCGGTGGCAAACCGGGACGAAACCCGCGCCGACCTGCACATCACGACGGACGATGTTCTGCAGAGCGTGGCCCAGGCCTGGGCGCAGCTGTCCGTGTCGCGCGCCCGGATCCAGGCCAGCCAGCTTGAAGTGCGGGCCGCGACACTGGCTTTCCGGTCGGTCCAGGAAGAGGTTCGCTTCGGCACCCGCACCACGCTGGACGTGCTCGACTCCGAGCAGGATCTGCAGGACGCGCGCGCCAACCTGATCTCGAGCCGCATCGCCGAGATCCGGGCCTCCTACCAGCTTCTGTCCTCCATGGGGCTGCTGACGGTCGAGCATCTGAACCTGCCCGTCGTCACCTATGACCCGTCGGCCTATTACAACGCGGTCAAGACGGCGCCGGTTCGCAAGGTGTCGCCGCAGGGTGAGAAGCTGGACCTGCTGCTTAAGTCTCTGGGAAAAAATTAAACTCTGCGTGTCATGCTGTCTTGTGCAACGCACGCCAGCGTTGTGTGATCGATTGCAACGGGCTACCCTTGCTTAAAAAGCACGAGTGACAACGAGGCAGGCATATGTCCGATCCAGCGAAGACCCCGGAAATCGAAGATGTATTGGCCTCAATTCGCAGGCTCGTTTCGGTCGACTCGCAACCGGACGGTGACAGCGGTCGACGCAGCCAACGCGCGCCAACCTCGAAGCTTGTCCTGACCTCTGATCAGCGTGTGGGACCCGTCGCGCACAATACAGAGAAAGCAAGTGCGTCGCAGCCCAAGCCCTACGCCGAGAACGGCAAGGAGCAGCCTGGATCCGCGCATGACGCGTGGCAGGCCGGGACCGCCAGGAACCCGGGTTCGGACGGTCGGCCTTCTCCGAACGGGTCCGAAATCGTCGCCCCGGTCGTGACGTCAGAGCGCTTGGCGCGAAAGCCCGCCAATGGTGAGAGCCCGATCTTTCGGTCAGGCACGAACAAGGCCGTTCAGCGTCAGCAGGGCGCGTCGCCGTCCACCTTGGAAGAGCGCATCGCGCAGTTGGAGAGCGCCGTTTCCTCTGGCGCCGATTTCGAACCCGATGGAAGCGAGGATCAGGCGCAACATGTCCCGACCAGTGTGCCGAAGCATCGGACACGGGGCGCGCAGGACGGTCCCGATGGCCGTACCACCCTTGAACGGTTGGTTCAGGATGCAACCCGCGAAGCACTGACGGGCTCGTCCGACATCTCGCAATTCAAGTCACGTCAGCCGGCCACCGCGACGCACGCTTCTTCGGATCGCATGGAGTCCGGCCCGGATTCGGACACGCCGCCGCTCGAACTCATCCCCGACAACCGGACCGAGGGTTCGCAGGATGCCGCGCCGCGGGGCGAGGGCACGACGGGGTTCCGCCACCAGCGTATGGCGCCGCGTCTTCACTTGGGCACGCCCGATACCGGGCGCTTCTCGGTTCCGGTGGACGAATTTCACTTCGGCCCCCCGGAGAAGGAGGATCTGCCAGAAGCGGACGATGCGGAGACTGCCGACACAGACGCCGAGGAAGAGGCCCAAGCCTCGACGAGGGAAACCGATGCGCCCGGGATCCGGGAGGATGCAGGGCACGAGCCCGAAGAACCGCAGCCCAACGCCTTCAACACCGACGAGCTGTCAGAAGACGGCGTCCTGGATGAAGCTGCGCTGCGTGACCTCGTGGCCGAAATCGTGCGCGAGGAATTGCAGGGCGCATTGGGCGAGCGGATCACCCGCAACGTGCGCAAGCTGGTCCGGCGCGAGATCATGCGCGCCATCACGGTCCGTAATTTCGAGTAATCCCGCCTAGCCGACAGGGTCCGCCAGCGACAGCAGGCGGTTGAGATCCATGTGCCGTTCCAGGTGATCCGCCAACGCGTCGAGCGTGGCGTCGACTCCGTCGTCGAAGCCCACCTCTGACGGCGCAGCACCGAGCCGCTGCAGATACCAGCGCCGGAAGTCGTCCCCGTTGAACAGCCCGTGCAGGTAGCATCCCATGACGCGCCCGTCGGGCGAGGCCGCGCCCTCGGGCCGGCCGTCCAGCCGCAGCCAGGCCCGCGCGCCGTCCGGCCCTTCGGTATGGCCCAGGTGGATCTCGTAGCCGCTGACCGGAAGGCCGGTATCGGCGTGGGTGGCGTGCGAGACTGACAGGCGCTTCTCGGGGCGCATCCGCGTGACTACGTCCAGATGACCCAGTCCGTCGACGCCACCGGGCGGGCCCTCGATGCCGTCGGGATCCTCGATCCGGCGGCCCAGCATCTGGTAACCGCCGCAGATCCCCATCACGTGGCCGCCGCGCCGCAGATGCGCGGCCAGGTCGATGTCCCAGCCCGCCGCGCGGAAGGCGGCCAGGTCCGCGATGGTCGACTTGGACCCCGGCAACAGCACGAGGTCCGCGTCGCCGGGCAGGGGCTGGCCCGGCGCGATCATCCTTAAGGAGACGCCCGGTTCGGCCGCCAGCGGGTCCAGGTCGTCGAAATTCGCGATCCGGCCCAGCCGCGGCACGGCGATAACCAGCGCGCCCGCGTTGCGGGCCGGACGGTCGAGGTCCAGCACATCCTCGGCCGGTAGGCGCCAGGCGTCGTCGAACCAGGGGATGACACCAAGGCCGGCCCAGCCGGTGCGCGCGGCGATCATCTCGTACCCGTCGTCGAACAGCCGCTTGTCGCCCCGGAACTTGTTGATGGCGAAGCCGCGGATGCGGTCGCGGTCGGCGGGCGGCAGCACCGCGTGGGTGCCCACGCATTGCGCGATGACGCCGCCCCGGTCGATATCGCCCACTAGAACCACGGGCACGTTCGCGGCCTCGGCGAAACCCATGTTGGCGATGTCGCCCGCGCGCAGGTTCACCTCGGCCGGGCTGCCCGCGCCCTCGATCAGAACCAGGTCGGACGTGGCGGCCAGGCGGTGGAAACTCTCCAGCACGCGCGGCATAAGCTCGGCCTTGCGGCTGCCGTATTCGCGCGCGCGCATGGTCCCCACGCGGTGGCCCTGCACGATGACCTGTGCGCCTTGATCGGACTCGGGCTTCAGCAGGACGGGGTTCATGTCCACGCGCGGTGCAAGGCCCGCCGCGCGGGCCTGGAGCGCTTGCGCGCGCCCGATCTCGCCGCCATCCTCGGTCACGGCGGCATTGTTCGACATGTTCTGCGGCTTGAAGGGCGCCACGCTCAGGCCCCGAAGCATCATGGCCCGGGCGATGCCCGCGACGAGCATCGACTTGCCCACGTTCGACCCCGCGCCTTGGATCATGATGGCCTTGGTCATGTCCGCCCCTTCAATACTGCCAACGCCCTAACGGGCGGGCCACGAAAGGAAAAGAGCAGTGAACACCCCGACCCACCTGATCATGGGCGCCGCGCTGTTCAGCCGGGCGGGCGACCGGGGCCGGACCTGGGGCGCCATCGCGGGGTCCTTCGCACCGGATCTGTCGCTTTACCTGATGGCGAGCGTGGCGCTGGCCCTGGGCATCTCGGCGGGCCGCGTGTTCGGCGAGCTCTATTACTCGGCCGCGTGGCAGCAGGTCTTCGCCGTCGACAATTCCTTCGTTCTATGGGCGTTGGCCTTCGCCATGGCGTGGTGGTCGGGGCGCGGTTGGGCCATCGCCTTCACCGGGGCGGCGCTGGTGCACCTGGCCTTCGACTTCCCGCTGCACAGCCACGACGCGCGCGCCCATTTCTGGCCGCTCACCGATTGGAAGTTCATCTCGCCCGTCTCCTATTGGGAGGGTGAAGGAGGCCGCCTTGTCGGGATGCTGGAGCTTGCCCTCGTCATCGTGCTTGGGGCGATCCTGCTGATCCGCCATTCCGATTGGCGCGCGCGGGCCGGGTTCGCCGCAATTGGCGCGGCGCAACTGGCGCCCGCGATTCTCTGGCCGCTCTTGCTCTGATCCGCCTCGACCGCCGGGTGCCGCACGAAAAAACGCCGCGGGGTTGAGCCGCGGCGTTGAAAAGGGGTCGTGCAAGTGTCGTCGGATCAGGCGGCTTCGGCCTGGGCGGCGTTGCGACGCTCGCTTTCCTCGCGGCTCAGCGCGACCGAGGTGCGCACGCCCTTCGACACGAATTCCATCAGCCCCGACACGACACGTTCGTTCGGGTCGATACCGGCGCAGCTCAGCACTTCGCGACCGTCGCGCGACCGCGCCCAGCGGGCAATCTGCTCGGGGCCGTTGCCATATTTCTTGTCATCGGCAATCGCATCGTCCAGCGCAGCCAAGACCACGGCGGCAAACAGCTTGCGCGCGCGATTGCCCTGCTCGTGGTTAAATGCGGTTCCGTCAACGAAGTCGGTCATACGACGATCCTTATTGCTCTTTCCGTTTGCACTTGCGGCGTGACGGCCCTTATGGACCATTTGGACCGCTTTTGTCACCTTGTTTCGGAATACCAGCCATGCGCTGCGAGCATAGCCGCAGCATCAAGCACCCCAGATCGGCCATGTTGCAGCCGTTCCGAACCACAGATATAGGTGCCCCGAATAGTCGATCAACCTTTTGCCACGGTTTTGCCCAATGCCTAAAATCAACGGAAACGAGATCCGCCCCGGGAACGTCCTGGAGCACAATGGCGGCCTCTGGGCCGCCGTGAAGGTGGATCACGTAAAGCCCGGAAAGGGCGGCGCTTTTGCCCAGGTCGAGATGCGCAACCTGCGCAACGGCTCGAAGCTGAACGAGCGCTTCCGCAGTGCCGACAAGGTCGACCGCGTGCGGCTCGAGCAGAAGGACCAGCAGTTCCTTTACGAGACCGACGGCATGCTGGTCTTCATGGACAACGAGACCTTCGAGCAGATCGAGCTGCCGGCCGACATTCTAGGCGAGCGGCGGCCGTTCCTTCAGGACGGCATGACCATCCAGATCGAGTACTACGAGTCCGAGGCGCTGAACGCGACCCTGCCGCAGAAGGTCACCTGCAAGGTGGTCGAGACCGAGCCGGTGGTGAAGGGCCAGACCGCGGCCAACAGCTTCAAGCCCGCGATCCTCGACAACGGCGTGAAGGTCATGGTGCCGCCCTTCGTCGGCCAGGACGAGGATATCGTCATCAACACCGAGACGATGGAATACGCCGAGCGCGCCTAGACGCCCACGCGGTCCAGCAACCCGTCCACCATCCCGCGATAGCCCGCGCCGAACAGGCGCAGATGCACCAGTGCGGGCCAAAGCTGGTAGATCGGCCGCCGGTCGTCCCAGCCCGGCTCCATCGGGCCGTAGGTGTCCCGGAATCTGGCGGGCGGGGTGCCGAAGACCGTCAGCATGGCAAGGTCCACTTCGGCATGTCCGCGGTAGCAGGCCGGATCGATCAGGCCGGAAAAGCTGTCACCCGACAAAAGCACGTTGCCCTGCCACAGATCCCCGTGCAGGAGGCTGGGCGCGGGGTCTTTCGGCAGAAGGTCGGGCAGCCGCGCGGCCAGCCGCTCGACCCGGCGGGCCGTGTCGCGCGGAAGATGCTCGGGCCAGGCCAGCAGGCGTCTCTCGGCCCAGAAAACGGTCCAGTCATCGGTGGGCGACGCAGGGCAGGGGACATGGCCAAAGGCGGTGTCCGTGTGCCAGCCATACCCGTCACCGTGCGCCGCGTGCAGCGCGGCGATCGCACGGCCCGCCTCGGCCCAACCCGCCTCGCTGCCGCGGCCTTCCGCCAGTTCGGAGAGGATCAGCAGGTCATCTCCGTGCCAGAGCACCTTCGGGGCCGGGCACCCCGTCGCGGCGATGGCGTGCAGCATCCCGGCCTCGACGCGGGCGTCCCCGCCGCTTTTCGCGATGACACGGCGTCCGTCTTCCAGGGTCATGCGGGCGACGCTGGACAGATCACCCCCCTGGAGCCGCACGCTGTCGCTGACCCCAGCCCCGAGGGCCGTCGCCACGGATGTGGCCAGGTCAGCCATCGTAGGCGACGACCGCGTCCCCCGCCTGCATGCCCGCGCCCGCCCGGTCGAACCGCAGCCAGGCCAGCGCCCGCTCACCCGACTGGGTGAACAATGTGCCCGCGGGCTTGCCCGCCGCGGTGATCTCGGTTCCGGGCTTTGCCGCACCGGTCACGGACACCTGCACCAGGCCCTTCTTCAGCTGGGTCTTGTGCTTCATCCGCGCCGTAACCTCCTGGCCCACGTAGCAGCCCTTGCGGAAGTCGATGCCGTTCAGCCGGTCCAGCCCGAATTCCAGCGGGTAGCTGTCGTTCGGCCGCAGCTCGATCCCCGACTGCGGCACGATCAGTGCGACGCGCCGCGCGTCCCAGTCCGTCGCGTCGCTCGCGTCCGTTTCGCCGATCATGCGCCAACCCAGGTCCGGATGCCGCGGGTCCGCCAGGGCGCCCTCCGGGGCCGCGCCGGTCCCGCGCGACACCACCAGGTCGGTCATCTCCAGGCCCACGTCGCGGCGGAGGCGATACATGGACAACCTCTGCATCAGCCCCTCGGCCAGATCATCGGCCACGTCGATCAGCATCGCGTCGGCCCGGTGCGAGACGAAGAAATCCGCCAGGTATTTTCCTTGCGGTGTCAGCAGCGCGGCGTAGACCAGCGCGCCCGGTTGGGTGACGTCGTTCGTCACCATGTCCTGCAGGAAGTCGACGCGGTCCTTCCCCGTCAGCGCGATCACCTTGCGGCCCATGGTCAGTCTGCCCCCTTTGGTTTGCCTCTGCGGCATTAGCTGGGATGCCGGGCGTCCGCGGTCAATGCGCAATTGACGCCGCCGCGCCCCGCGCCTACGCGAAGATCAAGTCATCGTTGAAGGATTCCGATCCATGTCGCTTGCCAATGGCCGCTCCTACCTTGCCATTCCCGGCCCCTCGGTGGTGCCCGAGGCCGTCCTGCGGGCCATGCACCGCGCCGCGCCCAACATCTATACCGGCGAGCTGCGCGAGATGATGCCGGGGATCATCGCGGACCTGAAACGCGTTGCGAGGACCGAAGCGCACTGCGCCATCTACATCGCCAACGGCCACGGGATCTGGGAGGCGGCGCTGGCCAATATCCTGTCACCCGGCGACCGGCTGCTGGTGCCCGCCACGGGGCGCTTCGCCCATGGCTGGTCCGACATCGCGCGGCGGCTGGGCGCCGAGGTCGAGATCCTGGATTTCGGCAAGCGCGACCCCATCGACGCGGCCCGCGTGGCCGAGGTGCTGCGCGCCGATACCGAGCATCGCATCAAGGCGCTGCCGGTGGTCTATGTCGACACCTCCACCGGCATCCGTAACGACATCGCCGCCATCCGCGCGGCGCTGGACGAAACCGGGCATCCCGCGCTGCTGCTGGCCGATTGCATCGCGTCGCTGGCCTGCGACCCGTTCGAGATGGACGCCTGGGGCGTCGACGTGACCATCGCGGCCAGCCAGAAGGGGCTGATGACCCCGCCGGGCATCGGGTTCGTGTGGTACAACGACCGCGCCGATGCCGCGCGCGAGACGGCCGGCTGCGTCACCCATTACTGGGACTGGCGGCCGCGCACCGATCCGGATCAGCTCTATCTCTATTTCGACGGCACCGCGCCGACCCATCACCTCTACGGTCTTCGCACGGCGCTCGACATGATCCACGACGAAGGGCTCGACCGCGTGCTCGCGCGGCACGCGACGCTGGCCCGCGCCATCTGGGCGGCGCTCGATGCCTGGGGGCAGGGCGGCCCGCTCGAGGTCAACATGGCCGACCACGCGCATCGCAGCCACGCGGTCACCGCGATCCGGCTGGGGGGCGACCGGGCCGACCGCCTGCGCCACTGGTGCGAGTTCACGGGCGGCGTGACGCTGGGCATCGGGCTGGGCATGGCCGAGCCGGGCAGCCCCGAGGCGGGCGGATTCTTCCGCATCGGCCACATGGGCCACGTGAACGCGCACATGGTGCTGGGCACGCTGGGCGTGATGCAGGCGGGGCTTCTGGCGTGCGACATTCCCCACGGCCCCGGTGCGCTGGACGCCGCCGCCGCCGTCTGCGCGGCGGCCGACCCCGGCTAGGGGCGCCGCATCCCATCACTGGTCCTCAAATACTCATGGCCGGCGACACGCCATACCGGAACGCGGCTCGGGCCGCTGGTACGGCCGGTCCCATCACTGGTCCGAAAACACCCGTGGCGCCCCACGCGCTGCGTGCGCGACTTCAGGACCGGCGCGCCAGCCGCGTGATCGCCTTGTCGGACGCATAGGTCACGCCCAGGGCAGCCAGCAGCCCCCAGATCACCCAGATCGCCATCAGCGCGATGAACACCAGGGGCGCGAGCGACACGAGGAAGGCGCGGGTATAGTCGGGGGCGGGCTGACGCGGATAATCCATGTCGCGTAGGTTAGCGCGCCGCGGATTTCTGTCACGTTACTTTTTCGTGGCCATTTCCAGCGCGATCGGCAGCGCCTGCTTAAGCGTCACCATGTCCCGTTCCGGCCCGCAGGAGATGCGGATGCAACGGTCGAGCGGGGCCACGCCGGGCATCCGGATGAAAACGCCGCGCTCGGCCAGCGATGTCAGCACGCGCCGGGCGAAATCCCCGTCGCGCCCGCACTCCAGCGTGACGAAGTTCGTCGCCGTGGGCAGCGGCTGTAGCCCGTTCGCGCGCCCGATTGCGGAAATGCGCTCGACGCTGTGCGCGATCATCTCGCGCACCTCGTCCAGGTAGTCGGTATCGGCGAGAGCGGCGAGCGCGCCGGTCTGGGCGATGCGCGACACGCCGAAATGATTGCGCACCTTGCCGAAGGCCCCGATCAGCGATTTCGGCCCCACGGCGTATCCGATCCGCGCACCCGCCATCCCGTAGGCCTTGGAGAAGGTCCGGAAGCGGATGACGTTCGGATGCTCCGGCGCCCAGGCGGGCGCGCTTCGGGCCGCGCTGCACTCGGCATAGGCCTCGTCCAGCACCAGCACGCAGGTCTCGGGAATGCGGTCGATGAAGGCGGCGATGGAGTCCGCGTCGTGCCACGAGCCCATGGGATTGTCGGGGTTCGACAGGTAGATCAGCTTGGCGTCCATCTCCACGGCCTTGTCCAGCAGCGCGTCCAGGTCCTCGGCATCGTCGCGGTAGGTGACCTTGTGCAGCACCCCGCCGAAGCCCGCCACGTGGTAGTTGAACGTCGGATAGGCGCCGTCCGAGGTCACCACCGCGTCGCCCCGGTCCACCAGCAGCCGTACGGTCGAGCCCAGCAGCCCGTCGATCCCGGCGCCGACCACGATGTGATCCGCGCCGATGCCGTGATGCTGGGCCAGCGACTGGCGCAGCTCGTGGTTCTCGGGGTCGGGATACATCCACGCGTCCTGCGCCGCGCGGGCCATGGCCTCGACCGCCCTGGGGCTGGGGCCGAAGGGCGACTCGTTCGCGCCCAACCGGGCGCGGAACGCCGCCTTGGCCGCGCGCTCCTGCGCTTCGGGCCCGACGAAGGGCACGGTGTCGGGCAGCGCGGCCGCCAGCGACGTCAGGCGCGGGTCGCTCACAGCTCGGCCAGCCGCGCAGCGGCGGTTTCCAGCCGCTGCTTCTCGTCTGTCTTCTCGGCCAGCAGGGCCTTGGTCTCGGCCACGACCTCGTCGGGCGCGCTGTCGAGGAACTTGGGGTTCTTCAACCGGCCGTTCAGCCCGCCCAGGTCCTTCTCCAGCTTGCCCAGTGTCTTGGCCAGGCGCGCCTTCTCCGCCTCGACATCCACGATGCCGGCCAGGGGCAGGGCAAACGTGCCGCCCTTGACCGCGATGGTCAGGGCACCCTTGGGCAGCTCGGACGCCTCGGTCAGCGTCTCGATCCGCGCGAGGCGCTGGATGATCTCGGCATTGGCGGCCCAGGCCGCGCGGCCCGCGTCGTCCAGCTCGATCTGCAGGAGCTCAACTTTCAGGCCGGCAGGCACGTTCAGCTCGCCCCGGACGGACCGGATCGCCTCGATCAGCGCGATGACCCAGCTGATTTCCGCGTCGGCGGCCGGATCGACAAGGTCGCTCGCGCCCTCGGTGGGCCACTCGCTGATCGCCAGCATCCGTTCGCCGGCCCACAGTTCCTCGGTGATGAAGGGCATCATCGGGTGCAGCAGCGCCAGGCACCGGTCCAGAACGAAGGCCAGCGTGGCGCGCGTCTCGGCCACCAGCGCGGCATCGTCGCTGGAGAAAAGCGGCTTCGACAGTTCGAGATACCAGTCGCAGACCACGTTCCACACGAACTTGTAGATCGCGTCCGCCGCCTCGTTGAACTTGAACCCGGCCAGCGCCGCGTCCACCGCGTCACGCGCGCGGCCCGTCTCGCCCAGGATCCAGGCGTTGACCGCGTGCGACGTCTCGGGCCGCGCGCCGCCCTGCATCTCGAGCGCGCCGTTCATCTCGGCGAAGCGGAACGCGTTCCACAGCTTGGTCGAGAAGTTGCGATAGCCCTCGATCCGCTTCTCGTCCAACCGGATCGTGCCGGTCATCGTCGCCATGGCGGCGTTGTTGAAGCGGTAAGCGTCGGCGCCGTATTTCTCGACCAGGTCAAGCGGATCGACGACGTTGCCGATGCTTTTCGACATCTTCTGCCCCTTGGCGTCGCGGACGAGGCCATGGAGGTAGACGGTGTCGAACGGCTTTTGGTCGACCACCGCGTATTGCATCATCATCATCCGCGCGACCCAGAAGAACAGGATGTCGCTGCCGGTGATCAGCACGCTGGTCGGGAAATACCGCTCCATGAAGCTCTGGTCGTCGTCGCCCCAGCCCAGCGTCCCGATCGGCCACAGGCCCGAGCTGAACCAGGTGTCCAGCACGTCGGGGTCACGCCAGACCGGGTAGACCAGCTGTGTGGGATCCTGCGAGACGGCATAGTCGGCAAGGCTTTTCGCCATCACGTGCAGCGCGTTGTCGCGGCTTTCGACCTCGACCACGCGGGCGTGGTTCAGCGGCGTGGGCAGATCGTCCAGCAGGTCGCCGAAGCGGGACTTCACCGTGTCGAAATCGGCGGCGCAGTGGGGCTTCAGCTCGCCGTTCGACAGGCTGTCGGACGATAGGATGCGGCCCAGTTCGACCTCGTCCAGCGCGCCGTCGCCCTCGTCGTCGCGGAACCCGTTCGCGTGCAGGTCGAAGCCGTACCAGACGGGGATCCGGTGGCCCCACCACAGCTGGCGCGAGATGCACCACGGCTCGATATTCTCAAGCCAGTGAAAGTAAGTCTTTTCACCGCTTTCCGGGATGATCTTGACCTCGCCCGAGCGCACGGCGTCCAGCGCGGGACCGACGATCTTGTCGGTGTCCACGAACCACTGGTCGGTCAGCATGGGCTCGATCACGACCTTCGAGCGGTCGCCGAAGGGCTGCATGATCGGCTTCGACTCGACCAGCGGGGTCAGCTGGTCCAGCCGCCGCTCGCCGCCTTCTTCCGGGGCCAGCGCCTTCGCCGGCTCGCCCAGGCGCGGATCGGTGGGCGGCACCATGACGGCCAGCCCTTCCTCGGTGATCTGCTCGACCACCGCGTTGCGCGCTTCGAACCGGTCCAGCCCGCGCAGGTCGTCGGGCACCAGGTTCACGCTGTCGGCCTCGGCCTCGCCCAGGGTCCGCTCGTCCTTGGCCACGGCCATGGCGATGGCGGCGGCCTCGGCATAGGGGGCGCCGTCGTCACGCATGGCGCCCTTCATGTCCATGAGGCGATACATGGGAATGCCGCCGCGCCGCGCGACCTCGTAGTCGTTGAAGTCATGCGCGCCGGTGATCTTCACCGCGCCCGAGCCGAAATCCGGGTCGGGATACTCGTCGGTGATGATCGGGATCAGGCGGCGATGCTCTTTCGGGCCGACCGGGATTTCGCAGAGTTTCCCGACGATTGGCGCATACCGCTCATCCGACGGATGAACCGCGACAGCGCCGTCGCCCAGCATGGTCTCGGGCCGGGTCGTGGCGATCGAGATGTAATCGCGCTCTTCCTCGAACAGGACGTTCCCATCCTCGTCCTTCTCGACATAGGTATAGGTCGCGCCCCCGGCCAGCGGGTACTTGAAGTGCCACATGTGGCCCGGCACTTCCTTGTTTTCGACCTCCAGGTCGCTGATCGCGGTCTCGAAATGCGGATCCCAGTTCACCAGCCGCTTGCCGCGATAGATGAAGCCCTTCTCGTACATGTCGACGAAGACGCGGATGACGGCATCGTGGAAGTTCGGGCCGTCCTCGGGGCTGGGGTCGCCCGGCGCGCCCTGCATGGTGAAGGCCTCGCGCGTCCAGTCCATGGAACAGCCCAGCCGCTTGTCCTGTTCGACGATCTTGCCGCCGGACGTGGCCTTCCATTCCCAGACCTTGGCGACGAAATCCTCGCGGCTCAGGTCCGTGCGCTTGATGCCCTGCTCGGACAGCTGGCGTTCGACCACCAGCTGTGTCGCGATGCCCGCGTGGTCCAGCCCCGGCTGCCAAAGCACGTCATCGCCCTTCATCCGGTGCCAGCGCGTCAGAATATCCATCAGCGTGTGGTTGAACCCGTGGCCCGCGTGAAGGAAGCCGGTCACGTTCGGCGGCGGCAGCAGGATCGAGAAGGCCGACGCGCCCGGTTTCGCCCCGGCGCCCGCCACGAAGCAGCCGGCCTTTTCCCAGGCGTCGTAGAGGGCGGGCTCGCGCGCGGCGGCGTCGAACGATTTTTCCATGGGCATCGGCGGTATTCCTTCGCAAAACTTGAGGCAGGGGATAGCCAAAAGCCCGGCCAAGGGGAAGGGCGCGCAAGGGCCGCATGCGGGGTGCTGGAAAATCCCGCGCGGGCGGGTAGTCTGCCGGTAAATCAGCGAGGAGCAGTGATGCAGAGTTTCGGGAAAAGCCAGTCGGTGACGCGCCGCGAGGACCAGCGCCTTTTGACGGGGCACGGGCGCTACGTGGATGACATCGCACCCGAGGGCGCGCTGTTCGCCGCGTTCGTCCGCTCGCCCGTGGGCCACGCCGAGCTGCGCGGCATCGACACGGACGAGGCCCGCGGCCTGCCGGGTGTGGTCGACATCCTGACGGCCGATGATTGCGCCGCGATGGGGCTGACGCTGGGCATGCAATTCACCTGCGTGCCCACGCAGGACGGCGGCAAGGGCACCGCGCCCGAGCGTCCCTTCCTCGCGCGCGGTCGCGTGCGCTTCGTGGGCGAGCCGGTGGCGATGGTGCTGGCCGAGACCGAGCTGCAGGCCCGCGACGCCGCCGTGGCCGTGATGCTCGACCTCGAAGATCTGCCGGCTCATATGGACCTGTCTACCGGCGGCGAGGCGCTGCATGACGTGGCGCCCGACAATCTCGCCTTCGACTATGGAAAGGGCGACGAGGCGGGCGTCGCGCGGGCCGTGCGCGATGCGGCCCACGTGGTGCGCCTGAGGGTCGAGGACAACCGCATCATGGTGTCCTCCATGGAGGGGCGCGGTTGCTGGGCGGAATGGGCCGACGACCGGCTGCATGTCTGTTTTTCGGGCCAGGGAGTGTGGGGGCTGAAAGGCGAGCTCGCCGCCAATTTCGGTCTGAACCCGGAACAGGTGCGCACCAGCAACCCCGACGTGGGTGGCGGCTTCGGGATGAAGGGCTTCAACTACCCCGAATATTTCGCCGTCGCCGCGGGGGCGATGAAGGCCGGCCGCCCTGTGCGCTGGATGTCGGATCGGACCGAGGCGATGCTGTCCGACAATGGCGGTCGCGACCTGGTGCACGACGCCATGCTGGCCTTTGACGAGGATCTGAAGATCACCGCTTACAGCGTGGAAAATACTTGCAATATAGGCGCCTACAACTCGAACTTCGCGCAGATGATCCAGACCGAGCTTTTCAGCCGCGTGCTCATGGGCACCTACGACGTGCAGACCACCTGGCTGCGCACGCGCGGGATCTATACCAACACCGCACCCGTGGACGCCTATCGCGGCGCGGGACGGCCCGAGGCGATCTTCACGCTCGAGCGGGTCATGTCACGCGCCGCGCGCGAGCTGGGGGTCGATCCGCACGAGCTGCGGCGGCGCAACTTCATCAAGCCGGACCAGTTTCCCTATGTCTCGGCCACGGGCGAGACCTATGACGTGGGCGATTTCGCCGCCACCATGGCCAAGGGCGAGGATATCGGCGACATGGCAGGCTTCGCCGAGCGCCGCGCGGCGTCCGAAGCCGCGGGCAAGCTGCGCGGTATCGGCAGCTGCTACTATATCGAGTCGATCCTGGGCGATCCGACCGAGCACGTGAAGATCGCCTTCCACGAGGATGGCACCGCTTCGATTTTTGTCGGCACCCAGTCGAACGGTCAGGGACACGAGACGGTCTTTCCGCAGTTCCTGTCGGACCACACGGGCATTCCGGTGGACAAGATCCACTTCGTTCAGGGCGACTCGGACGCCATTCCCAAGGGCGGCGGCACCGGCGGGTCCCGCTCCGTCACCGTGCAGAACAACGCCACCTACGGCACGGCCAAGCGCATGATCTCGGAATTCTCGGCCTTCCTGGCGGACGAAATGGGCGTCGGGACGGATGACGTCAGATTCGATGACGAGCGCTTCCGCGTGACGGGCAGCAATGACGCCCCCACCATGCTGGACCTGGCGGCGCTGGCGCGAGAGCGCGGGCGCGAGGATCTGCTGACCTTCACCGGCTCGGAGAAGCTGCCGGGCCGATCCTATCCCAACGGCCTGCACCTGACCGAGGTCGAGATCGACCCCGAGACCGGCGACACCCGCGTCGTGAAATACAGCGTCTGCGACGATTTCGGAAACCTTATCAACCCGATGCTGGCCGAAGGTCAGGTTCATGGCGGCGTCGTGCAGGGGATCGGGCAGGCGATCCAGGAACGCGTGGTCTACGACGAGGACGGCCAGCTTCTGACCGCCAGCTTCATGGATTACGGCGTGCCGCGCGCGACGGATGTGCCGATGATGGCGTTCTCGACCAACCCGGTGCCCTCCACCGCCAACCCGCTTGGCATGAAGGGCTGCGGCGAGGCGGGAACGGTCGGAGCGCTGGCCGCCGTGGCGAACGCGGTCGAGGACGCGCTGTGGGACCTCGGCGTGCGGCAGGTGGACCTTCCTTTCACGCCGGCCCGGGTCTGGACACTGCTGAACGACGCCCAAGATGCCGTCGCCGCCGAATGAGGACAGGCGCCCCCGGATCAATACCGGGGGCCTGGCCCGGCAGCTGCTGTCGTGGCTTGGACGCGGGCGCCATCTGGAACAGACGGCGCCCACCGCGCGGCGCGGCCCCGTCACCCATGTGGTCATCCTCGACGGGACCATGTCCTCGCTCGAGCCGGAACGCGAGACCAATGCCGGGCTGACCTGGAAGCTGCTGCGCGAGCTGTCGCCGGCGGCCGACCTGTCGGTGCGGTACGAGCCGGGCATCCAGTTCACGTCTTGGCGGCAGGTGCGCGACGTGGCCGAGGGGCGCGGGCTCAACCGCCAGATCCGCCGGTCCTACGGGTGGCTGGCCTCGCGGTATCGGCCCGGCGACCGGATCTTCCTGTTCGGCTATTCCCGCGGCGCCTACGCCGTCCGCTCGCTCGCCGGGGTGATCGACCGGATCGGGCTGCTGCGTCCCGACGCCGCGACCGAGCGCAACGTGCACATGGCCTACCGACACTACCGCACGATCCCCGACAGCCACGGGGCCCGCGAATTCGCGCGGCTGTTCTGCCACGCCGCCGTCGAGGTGCAGATGATCGGGGCCTGGGACACGGTGAAGGCGCTGGGTCTGCGACTGCCCGTGGTCTGGCGCTGGTCGTCTATGGCGCACCGGTTCCACAACCACGCGCTGGGGCCGACGACCCGCTCGGGCTTTCACGCGCTCGCGCTGAACGAGACGCGCGAGGCCTACCGCCCGGTCATGTGGCGGCTGGACGGCGCCTGGGACGGCGACTGCGAGCAGGTCTGGTTCCCCGGCACCCACGGCGACGTGGGCGGGCAACTGGACGGCGTGCGCGCGGCGCGGCCTCTGGCAAATATCTCGCTGGTCTGGATGCTGCAGAAGGCGGAAGCGCAGGGCCTGCGCCTTCCCGAGGGATGGCGCGCCCGCTTCGGCACCGATCCGCAGGCGCCGTCCATCGGGCTGAACCGTGGCTGGGGCCGGATCTTCGTGGCACGCACCCCGCGCGTCGTCGGGGCTGACCGGTCCGAGCGGCTTCATCCCTCGGTCCTCGCGCGCGGTGCCGTGGGCCCCGATGCCGAAGGCTTGCCGGTGGCCGAGGATGCGGCCGTCAGACGACCGGCAGCGCCATGATCAGGCAGGTGGTCGACCCGGTGGCGTAGACCCGCCCGTCCTTCGCGCCCCGGATCTCGCCATTGGCGACCCCGGTCGACCGGCCCGCATGCACCACGGTTCCGGTGGCCACGATCTCGGTATCCGCGGGCAGGGCGCGGGTGATATTCACCTTGTATTCCAACGTCGTATAGGTCGACCCGCAAGGCACCTTGGTCATCACCGCGCAGGCCATGGCCGAATCCAGCAGCGTGCCGTACCAGCCGCCATGGACCCCGCCCATCGGGTTCAAGGTCTGGAAATGCGGCGTGCCGGTGAACCGCACCAGCCCGTCCTCGACATGATCGAGTGCGAAGCCCATGGCGTCGCCGATGGGCGGACCGGCCCGCTCGCCGCTCAGGATCGCCTGCATGAATTCCAGGCCCGACTGCCGCCGCAGATCTTCGATATCGGCAAGGTCTGCGGCGCTGGCGGCGGTTTTCATCGGCTCGGGTCCTTCGGGCTGTGGTGCGCCCGGACCCTTGCCCAGATTCGCGACAATGGAAAGCCGGTCAGGCGACCTTCTCCAGTTGCCGCTCGGGGGCGAGACCCAGCGCATGGACCACGTCGCGGGTCAGCTGCGGCTTGTTCAGCGTGTAGAAGTGCAGGTGCTCGACACCGTCGTCGAGCAAGGCCGAGCACATCTCGGTCGCCAGCGCCGTCGACAGCAGCTCTTCGCGGCCGTCGCGCTTGGCGGTCTCGAACGCGTCGTCCAGCCAGGTGGGGATCGGCGTGCCGCAGGCGGTGGCGAACTTGCGCACGCCGGCCCAGTTCTCGATCGGCAGGATGCCGGGGATGATCGGCGCGTCGATGCCGGCCGCGACACAGCGGTCGCGGAACCGGAAGAACGTGTCGGCCTCGAAGAAGAACTGGGTGATCGCCGCATCCGCGCCCGCGTCGATCTTGCGCTTCAGCCAGTCCACGTCGGCGGTGTCGGTTGCCGCCTCGGGGTGGCGGTCGGGATAGGCGCCCACGCGCAGGGTGAAATCACCGGTCGCGGCCAGCGCCTCGATCAGCTCGACCGAGTTGGCGAAGCCCTCGGGGTGGGGCTGGAACGGCTTGCCGCCCGGCATGTCGCCGCGCAGGGCCACCAGGTCGGTCACGCCCGCCGCCGCATAGCTCCGCGCGATCTCTAGCGTCTCTTCCTTGCTGGCGTTCACGCAGGTCAGGTGAGCCGCCACGCGCAGGCCGGTGGTCTTGCCGATGGTGGTCACCGCCTCGTGGGTCAGCGCGCGGGTGGTGCCGCCGGCGCCGTAGGTGACCGACACGAATTCGGGGGCCAGCGGGGCCAGCGTGTGGATCGTGTCCCACAGGCGAAACGACGCTTCGAGCGACTTGGGCGGGAAGAATTCGAACGAGATCGAGGGGGCGGTCATGACGGTGTCCTTGCAGGTTTGGACCCTTGTCTCACGGCGCGGCGCATGAGACAAACTCATAACTTTCAACATCAACATGAGGCGAAGGCGCGGATGCACATCGAATTCCGCCATTTGCGCACGATCAAGGCCATCCACGACGAGGGCGGGCTGGCGCGTGCGGCCGACCGGCTGAACATCACCCAAAGCGCGCTGAGCCACCAGGTCAAGGGCCTGGAGGAACAGGCCGGGGTCGAGCTTTTCGTCCGCCGGTCGAAACCGCTGAAGCTGTCGGCGGCGGGCCAGCGCCTGCTGCGCGCGGCCGAGCGGATCCTGCCCGAGGTCGCCGCGCTCGAGGCCGAGTTCGCGGGCCTGCAATCGGGCAAGTCGGGCCGGCTGCATATCGCCATCGAATGCCACGCCTGCTTTGAATGGCTGTTCCCGGTGCTCGAGAAATTCCGCCACGCCTGGCCCGACGTGGATGTCGACATCCGCCCGGGCCTCGCCTTCGGTGCGCTGCCCGCGCTCATGCGCGAAGAGGTCGACCTAGTGGTGTCATCGGACCCCGAGGACCTGGCTGACGTGGATTTCACGCCGCTTTTCGACTACGAGCCCGTTTTCGTCGCCGCCTCGCGCCACCCGCTGGCGCAGAAGCCCTTCATCGAAGCCGAGGATTTCCGCGACCAGACGCTCATCACCTACCCGGTGGACCGCGCGCGGCTGGACGTGTTCAGCCAGCTTCTGACGCCCGCCAAGGTCGAACCGGCGGCGATCCGGCAGGTCGAGCTGACGGCGGTGATTCTGCTGCTGGTGGCCTCCATGCGCGGGGTGGCCGTGCTGCCCGACTGGGTGGTGCGCGACGTGCGGCTGCAATCCGACTACGTGACGCGGCCCCTGACCAAGGGCGGCCTGACCCGCCGTCTCTATGCCGCGACACGCTCGGCCGAGACCACGGCGCCCTTCATGGCCCACCTGCTGAGGCTGGCCAAGACCGAGCCGGTCAAGCTGCAACGCCAGTTCCACGGGGGCGACGCCGCGCCGGGCTGATCGCCGCGCGCGCTGCATCACCGGTCCCGGAATACTTCGAAACTGCCACCTGCCCATCGCGGGCCGCCTGCCACTTGGCATCCCGCGCGCGCTGGCGTATGCGGGCCCACCATTCCACGACCGACAGACCGACCGAAAGGTGACCGCCATGCAGGGCAGCGCGAATCTGAACATCATGATGAAGGCCGCCCGCAAGGCCGCGCGGGGGCTGGTGAAGGATTTCCGCGAGGTCGAGAACCTGCAGGTGTCCAGCAAGGGAGCGGGCGACTTCGTCAGCCGCGCGGACATCGCCGCCGAGACGGCGCTGCGCGACGCGCTCCTGGGCGAGCGGCCGAACTACGGCTGGCTGGGCGAGGAAACGGACGAGATCGCCGGCAAGGACCCCACCCGCCGCTGGATCGTCGATCCGCTTGATGGGACGACCAACTACCTCCACGGCCTGCCGCACTGGGCGATTTCCATCGCGCTTGAGCACAAGGGCGAGATCGTGGCCGGCGTGATCTACGACGCCGCCAAGGACGAGATGTTCACGGCCGAGAAGGGCGGGGGAGCGTTCCTCAACGACACGCGCCTGCGGGTGTCGGACCGTCACCGCATGATCGAATCAATCTTCGCCACCGGCCTCCCGTTCGGCGGCCGTCCGCAGCTGCCGGCCATCCTCAAGGACCTGGGCCGCGTTCTGCCGGCCAGCGCGGGCGTGCGCCGGATGGGCGCCGCGGCGCTCGACCTCGCCTACGTGGCCGCCGGCCGCTACGACGGCTACTGGGAGCGGGGGATCAAGCCCTGGGACGTGGCCGCGGGCTTGCTGATCGTGCGCGAGGCGGGCGGTTTCGTGGCGCCCATCGGCGAGGCCGGGTCGATCTTCGACAGCGAAACCATCGTCGCCGCCAACGGGGCGATCTTCGAGACCTTCGCCAAGGTCATCCGCGATAGCTGACCGGCGGGTCGGAAGCTCCAACCCACGAAAGACCTAGCGGCGGCGGTCGACCTTCGGGATCGACGTGCGACGCATGCGGTACTGCGCCTCGGGGTGGGGCGGCGTGCCGTGGGTGGTGCGCCAGAACGCGGGACCGCCCAGCCGCCGCCACAGCGGAAAGGTCAGGGCTAGCCCCGCGACGAAACCCCCCGCATGCGCCCAGTAGGCCACGCCGCCGACGCCCGCGGGCGTGGCCGCGCCCGATCCGATCTGTAGCGCGAACCACAGCCCCAGCACGACCCAGGCCGGGATCGCGAAGATCCGGAAGAAGATCAGCAGGATCACCAGGATATCGATGCGCGCGCGCGGGAACAGAAGCAGGTAGCCGCCCATGACCCCCGCGATGGCGCCGGACGCGCCCACCATGGGGATGGTCGAGCCCGGCTCGCTCAGGCTTTGCGCCAGCGCCGCCGCCACCCCGCAGGCCAGGTAGAAGCCGAGAAAGGGGAAATGCCCCATCTCGTCCTCCAGGTTGTCGCCGTAGAGCCAGAGAAACCACATGTTGCCGGCCAGGTGCAGAAGGCCGCCATGCAGGAACTGCGACGTGACGAAGGTCACCGGGTCCGATACCGCCGGGATCACGGCGAACCGGACCAGAAAGTCCTGCGCCGCAGCCTCGTTCGACAGGGCGGGCAGGGTGGTGAAGAAGGCCACCACGTTCACCGCGATCAGCGTGAGCGTGACCCATGGAACGGTCTGCGACGGGTTGTGGTCTCGGATCGGAAACATGGAGGTCAGCTAGGCCCCGGCGCCGGGCCGGTCAAGCAAGCCCGCGCCCGAGATCGACCTGTTCGAGCGCCTGTCCGAAGGCGTGGACCGGCCGGCGTCTCTCTTCGGCAAAGCCGCGCCGATGATAGAGCGTCAGCGCAGCGGCGTGCCGGGTGAAGGTCGAGACGACCACGCGCTCAAGGTCCATGGCCCGCGCGTGGTCCAGTGCACGGTCGAGCATCCGGCCCCCGAGGCCGCTGCCCCGCAGCGCCGGGTCGAGATAGAACAGCCGCAGCCTGCCTGCCGCGTCGTGATGATCATCGGGCGCCAGGAACAGCGACCCGCGCGGGACGCCACCGGCTTCGGCGATTTGGAAGAGGCTGCGGGGATCGTGGGCGCGAACGTGCAGCGAGGCGATGGCGCTGTCCACGGCGGCGGCAAAGCTGGCGTCGAAGCCTTCGACCCGCTGGTAATGGTCCAGATGGACCGCGCGTAACCAATCCCCGTCCCCCGGGCCGAAGGGCCTGAGGGACGGGGCAGGATCATCGCTCACTCGGCGGCCATCTTGTGCGGGTCGTCGGCGGCCACCTGCGCCAGCAGCGCGGCGTTGCCGCCCGACGCCGTGGTGTCGATGCACAGGTGGCGTTCATGCATGACGTCCGGCACCGTGATCGAGCCGGTGACAAGCCGCAGAAGCGGGCCGTCGCGACGGGCAAGCTGCGCGGCAAGCTTGCGCGCCGTGTCCTCGTCGCCCCACCAGATCGCGCTGCCGAAGGCGTCGGCCTTCTCAAGGTCCGGCACATCGGTCATCGGCTTGGCGATCCCGCCCAGCGCGTTCACCGCGGCCACCTGCGCCCGGCGCTGTTCGTCGCTGGGACCGAGACACAGAACCGGTGCCCGCGGCTCCAGCGTCAGGCGGTTCGATTCGCCGGTGGGCCCGGGCATCTCCATCATGAGCTCGGGGACGTCTGGCGTCTTCGCCTCGGCGAAGCGCGGCAGGTAGAACGGGCCGCCCGCCTTGGGGCCGGTGCCCGACAAGCCCTCGCCGCCGAAGGGCTGCGAGCCCACGATTGCGCCGATCTGGTTGCGGTTCACGTACATGTTGCCGGCCTCGATCCGGTCGGTCACGTGCTGGACGCGGTCGTCGATGCGGGTGTGCAACCCGAAGGTCAGGCCGTAGCCGGTGCTGTTGATGGCATCGATGACCTTGTCGATGTTCTTGGACTTGAACGTCGCCACGTGAAGCACCGGGCCGAAGACCTCGCGCTCCATGTCCTCGATGCCGTTCACGCGGATCAGCGTGGGCGACAGGAAATGGCCCTTGTCTGGCGACGCGGTCTGGTGGATCAGCCGCCCTTCCTTGCGGGCCTTCTCGACGTAGTCCGAGATCTGGTCATACGCCGCCTGGTCGATCAACGGACCGCTGTCGGCCTTGATCTGCCACGGGTCGTCCAGGCGGAACACGTCCATGGCGCCCTTCAGCATGGCCAGGAATTCCTTGGACACGTCCTCTTGCACGTAGAGGCAGCGCAGCGCCGAGCAGCGTTGGCCCGCCGACTGGAACGACGATTGCAGGATGTCGCGGATCGCCTGCTCGGGCAGGGCGGTGCTGTCCACGATCATCGCGTTCAGGCCGCCGGTTTCCGCGATCAGCGGGGCGCCGGGGTCGCAGTGCTCGGCCATGGCCTGCTTGATCTTGCGGGCCGTCGCGGTCGAGCCGGTGAAGGCCACGCCCTTGATCCGCGCGTCCGACGTCACCGCGGCACCCACGTCGCCGCCGCCGGGCAGCAGTTGCAGCGCGGTGCGCGGCACGCCCGCCTCATGCATCAGCGTGGTGGCGAAGTGGGCGATGACCGGCGTCTGTTCGGCCGGCTTTGCCAGCACCGCGTTGCCGGCCGCAAGACCCGCCGCGACCTGGCCGGTGAAGATGGCCATGGGGAAGTTCCAGGGCGAGATGCAGGTGAAGGTGCCCAGCGCCGGCGCGTCCAGATACTCGATCTGGGCGGCATAGTATCGCAGGAAATCCACCGCCTCGCGCAGCTCGGCCACCGCGTCCATCTGGGTCTTGCCGGCCTCGCGGGCGAGGATCGCGAAGACCTGGCCGAAGTTCTCCTCGTAGAGATCGGCGGCGCGGTTCAGAATCTCGGCCCGCTCGGCCGGGCTGGCGTCCCACGGCTTGGCCTTGGACAGCGCGGTTTCCACGTCCTCAGGGCTGGCCGTCTGCACGCGCGCCACCAGGCTGTCGGGATCGGCCGGGTTGAACCGCTCCATGGGCTCTCCGCCCGACACGTCACCCGCCAGCAGCGGGGCGACTTCGAAGATCGTTTCGCGATAGGGGGCGCGCGCCGCGTCGATCTCTTCCAGGTGCGACGTGCAGGCCAGGTCCCAGCCCTTGGAATTGCGCCGCTCGGGCAGGAAGATGTCGGTGCCGGGCGTCACCGGCGGGGTGTAGCCCAGGGCCTCGAACGGGTCGGCGGCGACCTCCTCGGGCGGGACCGACACGTCGACGATCTGGTTCACGAAGCTCGAGTTGGCGCCGTTCTCCAGCAGGCGCCGCACAAGGTAGGCCAGCAGGTCGCGATGGGCGCCCACGGGGGCGTAGATGCGGCAGCGGACGTCTTCCATCTTCATGGTGATGTCGTAGAGCGCCTCGCCCATGCCGTGCAGGCGCTGGAACTCGTACTCGTCCTTGCGCACGCCCATCTGGCTGGCCATCTGCAGGACGGCCGCCACGGTATTGGCGTTGTGAGTGGCGAATTGCGGATAGATGTGGTCGCGCAGCTGCAGCAGCTTGCGCGAATTGGCGATGTAGCTCACGTCGGTGGCGGGCTTGCGGGTGAACACCGGGAAGCGTTCCATCCCCTGCACCTGCGCCAGCTTCACCTCGGTGTCCCAGTAGGCACCCTTCACCAGCCGCACCATGATCTTGCGGTCCAGCGCCTTGGCCTGGTCGGCGATCCAGTCGATGGCATAGGACGCGCGCGGGCCATAGGCCTGCACGACCACGCCGAAGCCGTCCCAGCCCTTGAGCCGGCGGTCCTTCAGCACACGCCCGATCACCTCGAGCGACAGGGTCAGGCGGTTGGCCTCCTCGGCGTCGATGTTGAAGCCGATGCCCAGCCGCGCGGCCTTGGCGGCCAGGTCGGCCACCAGCGGCGTCAGCTCGTCCAGGATCTCGTCGTGCTGCGCCATTTCATAGCGCGGGTGCAGTGCCGACAGCTTGACCGAGATACCGGGGTTCTTGGCGATGCTGTCGTATTTCGCCTGGCGCGAGATCGATTCGATCGCGTTGTCGTAGCTTTTGTAATAGCGGCGCGCGTCTTCCATGGTGCGCGCGGCCTCGCCCAGCATGTCGTAGCTGTAGGTATAGCCCTTTTCCTGCTGGGCCTTGGCGCGCTCCATCGCCTTGTCCATGGTCTGGCCCAGGACGAACTGCTGGCCCATCACGCGCATGGCCTGGCCGGTGGCGGTGCGGATCACCGGCTCGCCCAGACGCTTCATCGCGCCCTTCAGCGCCTTCACCGGCGAGGGCCGCTTCTTGTCCAGCACGCGGCCCGTCAGCATCAGCGCCCAGGTCGAGGCGTTGACCAGCGGCGAGGACGAGTGGCCCATGTGGGTGCCCCAGTCGCCCGGCGCGATCTTGTCCTCGATCAGCGCGTCGATGGTGGGCGCGTCGGGCACCCGCAGCAGCGCCTCGGCCAGGCACATGAGCGCGATGCCCTCGTCGGTGCTGAGCCCGTATTCGGCGAGGAAGACTTCCATCATGCCCGGTTCCGCATCGTTGCGGATGCGGCGGACGAGATCCGTGGCCCGTGCGTGGATCTGCTTGCGATCCTCCTCCGACAGGTCGGCCATGGCGATGAGCTTCTTCAGCTCGGTATCGGCATCCGGGTAGGGATCGATCGGCAGGATCGCGGGCGGCAGAACGGTATCTCGCGGCATATCTCTCTCCTAGGCTTTTGATCAAAGTAGGTTAATGTGGTCGGGATGACGGCCCGCAATCGCCCGGTCTTGCGGGCACATCGCCTTTGTTTCCAGCCTAGGGCACCACGAATGAAAGACAACGGCCTGGATCAGTTCGACTTGGCGATGCTCGATGTGCTGGGCGTCGAGGGTCGGATCAGCGTGACCGAGCTCGCCAGCCGCGTCGGGCTGTCGAAAAGCCCGGTCCAGGCCCGGCTCAAACGGCTGGAACAAAGCGGTGTCATCACCGGCTATCGCGCGCTGATCGATCCCGTGCGGCTGGACCGCGAACACGTGGCCTTCGTCGAGGTCAAGCTGACCGAAACCCGCGAGTCGGCGCTGGCGGCCTTCAACGAGGCTGTGCGCCTGATCCCCGAGGTCGAGCAGTGCCACCTGATCGCCGGCGATTTCGACTACCTGCTCAAGGTCCGCACCGCGGACATGGTGACCTATCGCGCGGTGCTGGGGGCGCATATCTCGACGCTGCCCTTTGTCGCCCACACGTCGACCTACGTGGCGATGCAGTCGATCAAGGACAGCGACGGCACGCCGGCCAAGCCGCCGGAGTGACCCGCGACCTCGCGTCGCTTGACAGCTGCGGCCTGCGACGGCCCAATCGGGGGATGCTCAAGCACGTTGCCCTGCTGGTCTGCCTTGCCGGTCCCGCCCTTGCGCAGGAATGCCCGCCGGCGCCCGATCGTTCGGGCGAGCTTGCGTTCCTGTTTAACCGCGCCAACGCGGCACGCAGCCCGATCGAGGCACGGCCAATCGCCGACGCCATGTGGTCGATCTGGGCCGACGCGCCCGACGACAGGGCGCAGGCGCTGCTGGACGATGGCCGCGAATTGATCGGCGAGGGCGAGCTGGACGACGCGACCGAGGTGCTGGACGACCTGGTGGCGTACTGCCCGGACTACGCCGAGGGCTACAACCAGCGGGCCTTCGCGGCTTATCTTCAGGGGGAATTCGCGGCCGCGCTGGTCGATCTGAACGCCGCGCTGGAACGCCAGCCGCTGCACGTGGCCGCGCTCAGCGGCAAGGCGCTGACGCTGATCGGTCTCGGCCGCGGGGTCGAGGGGCAGCGCGTGTTGCGCCAGGCACTGAAGCTGAACCCGTGGCTGTCGGAACGCGCGCTGCTGCGCGAAATGCCCGAGGACACGTTCTAGACCGGTCCGGATGTTCGCGGGGGATCCGCGCGCGGCGATGGTAGGCCCGGCAGGACTTGAACCCGCAACCAAAGCGTTATGAGCGCTCTGCTCTAACCAATTGAGCTACAGGCCCGCAGCGAGTTGATTAGAAGGCGGCGCGAGGCCCGTCAAGATTGCGTGACGGGGTCGAGCACGCGAGATTCTCGTCCCGACAATCCGCCCCGCGTTGCGCGGCGCGTCGATTGACGCTATCGCGGCGCCAAACGTGAACTCCCCCGAAAGGCGCGCGGCATGAGCGAGGACAAGACCGGACTGACCTACGCCGAGGCGGGCGTGGATATCGACGCCGGAAACGCGCTGGTCGATCGGATCAAGCCCGCTGCCGCCGCAACCAAGCGGCCCGGCACCATGGCGGGGCTGGGCGGGTTCGGCGCGCTGTTCGACCCGCGCGCGGCCGGCTATTCCGACCCGGTGCTGGTTGCAGCGACAGACGGCGTGGGCACCAAGCTGCGACTGGCCATCGACACAGGCCACCTGTCCGGCGTGGGCATCGACCTGGTGGCCATGTGCGTGAACGACCTGGTCTGCCAGGGGGCCGAACCTTTGTTCTTCCTCGACTATTTCGCCACGGGCAAGCTGGACACCGAAAGCGCCGCTCGGGTGATCGAGGGCATCGCCGAAGGGTGCCGGCGGTCCAAAACCGCGCTGATCGGCGGCGAGACGGCCGAGATGCCCGGTATGTACGCCGGCGGCGATTTCGACCTCGCCGGCTTCGCCGTCGGCGCGATGGAGCGGGGCAGCGACCTGCCGGCCGGCATCGCGGCGGGCGACGTGGTGCTGGGCCTTGCCTCGGACGGGGTTCATTCCAACGGCTTTTCGCTGGTGCGTCGCGTGGCCGAACATGCGGGCCTCGGCTGGGACGACCCGGCGCCGTGGGAGGATGGCTCTTCCCTGGGCCACGCGTTGCTAACGCCCACGCGGCTCTACGTGACCTCGGTGCTGGCGGCGATCCGCGCGGGCGGCGTGCGCGGGCTCGCCCATATCACCGGCGGTGGCCTGACTGAGAACCTGCCGCGCATCCTGCCCGAGGGCCTTGGCGCGCGGATCGACCTGTCGGCCATGCCCCTGCCGCCGGTCTTCGCCTGGATGCGCGACGCGGGCGGCATCGCGGATGCCGAGATGCTGAAGACCTTCAACTGCGGCATCGGCATGGTCGTGGTCGCCGCGCCCGACCGGGCCGAGGACCTGGCGCGCCTGCTGATCGACGCGGGCGAGCGGGTCGTGCCGCTCGGAACGGTCGAGCCGGGGCAGGGCGTGTCCTACGAGGGCGCCCTGTCTTGAGCCTGCGGGTCGCGATCCTGCTGTCGGGCTCCGGCTCCAACATGGCCGCCCTGGCCGACAGCATGACCGGCCTGCATCCGGCGCGGCCCTGTCTCGTGCTTTCGAATGTCCCCGGCGCAGGCGGGCTTGAGCGCGCGGCCGAGCGGGACATTCCCACCGCGACGGTCGATCACCGCCCGTTCAAGGGCGACCGCGCGGCGTTCGAAGCCGCGCTGCAGGACCGGCTGGTCGAGGCCGCGCCGGACCTGGTGTGCCTCGCCGGGTTTATTCGCATCCTGACCGCGCCTTTCATCGCCAGCTGGGAAGGGCGGATGCTGAATATCCACCCGTCGCTGCTGCCGAAATATCGCGGGCTCGATACCCACGCCCGCGCCCTGGCCGCCGGCGATATCGAGGCGGGCTGCACCGTGCACGAGGTGACGGCGGAACTGGACGACGGGCCGATCCTGGGGCAGGCGCGGGTGCCGATTCGGCCCGGCGACACGCCCGACAGCCTGGCCGCGCGGGTGCTGAAGGCCGAGCACGAGCTCTACCCCTCGGTGCTGCGCCGGGTGGCCGAAGGCGAGCGGTCGCCACTGCTGCTGGGCTGAGGCTTTTCTTCCGCCCGTTTCCCGATTATCACGCCCGAACGCGGGGGATAGCGAGCGAAAAGGAAACCGACGACCCGATGATCACCATCACGACGACCGAAGAGCTGAACGCCTTCTGCACCCGCGCCAGCACCCATCCCTATGTCACGGTCGATACCGAGTTCCTGCGCGAGCGGACCTATTATTCCAAGCTGTGCCTGATCCAGCTGGCCGTGCCCGGCAAGGACGAAGCCGACGCTGTCCTGGTCGACCCGCTGGCCAAGGGCCTGTCGCTCGAGCCGCTTTACGAGCTGTTCCGCGACCCCGGCGTGGTCAAGGTGTTCCACGCCGCGCGCCAGGATCTCGAGATCTTCTGCATCGACGGCGACGTGATCCCCGCGCCGCTGTTCGACACGCAGGTGGCCGCCATGGTCTGCGGCTTCGGCGAGCAGGTGGGCTACGAGACGCTGGTGCGCAAGATTGCCAAGTCGAGCATCGACAAGTCGTCGCGCTTCACCGACTGGTCGCGCCGCCCGCTGACCGACCAGCAGAAAGCCTATGCGCTGGCCGACGTGACGCATCTGCGCGTCATCTACGAACACCTGGCGGGCGAACTGGCGCGCACCGGCCGCACCGCCTGGGTCGAGGAAGAGCTGTCGATTCTCAGCGACCCCGAGACCTATCGCGTCCGGCCGGAAGACGCGTGGAAGCGCGTGAAGACCCGCACCCAGACCGGCAAGTTCATGGCCATCCTGCGCGAGCTTGCCGCCTTCCGCGAGGAATACGCGCAGACCAACAACGTGCCGCGCAACCGGGTCTTCAAGGACGACGCCATGGTCGAGCTGGCCTCGACCAAGCCGCAGAGCGAGAAGGACCTGTCGCGCGCCCGTCTTCTGTTGCGCGAGGCGCGCAAGGGCGAAATCGCCGATGGCATCCTGGCCGCCGTGAAACGGGGCATGGCCATCGAGCCAGCGGATTACCCTCAGCTCGACCGGTCGCGCGAGAAATTGCAGGTGAACCCGGCGCTGGCCGACCTGCTGCGCGTCCTGCTGAAGGCCAAGGCCGAGACCGCGGGCGTGGCGCAGAAGCTGATCGCGACCTCGTCGGACCTGGATCTGATCGCCGCGGGCGACCGCGACGTGCAGGCGCTGTCGGGCTGGCGCGCGAAGGTGTTCGGCCGTGACGCCCTGCGCATGGTCGACGGGCGCCTGGGCCTGAAGGCGCAGGGCAGCGACGTGGTGGTGTTCGAGCTCTAGCGGCGGACGGCGCGGGCGTTGCGCGCGCCGGATACCCGGATCTCGCGGATGCCGCCCAGCTGCCGGTTGGTCAGGTACTCGGCCACCGTGACCTCGCGCGAGCGTTCGGTGCTGACGCGTGTCGCGGTGGGCGGTGGCGCGGCCCGGAATTCGTAGGCCAGTACGCCCGGCTCGGTGCCCGGGACACGCAGCAGCGCGCCCTCGTAGAAGCCCTGCCGGTCGGCCACGCCCGTTGCGCGCACCACGGCGCCGCCGGGGTTCTGCGTGACCTCGAGCGTGGCGATCTGGTCGATCAATGGCCGGGGGTCGGCGGCGGGCGCATCGGACAGGGTCACCGTTGCCGGCGCGGACCGCGAAAACCAGTTGAACGGGTTCAACCGCGAGTCGGCCACCCGACCGCATCCCGCAAGAAGGCCGATCACCATCACACCCGTCACGACTGTCCGCATTTTCGTTCCCCGCTGGTCGCCCACGCCACGACTAGCCCAGCCCGCCCGGTTTGAAAAGCGCGCCCGCGCTTGCAAGGCCGGAACCAACCGCCTAGGTCCATGGCAGACGCTAGAAAACGGGACGATACCATGGCCCAAGCCGAATTCGACGAGATTGCCGAAACCTTTGAGTTTCTCGACGACTGGGAAGACCGCTATCGCCACGTGATCGAGCTGGGCCGCGATCTGCCGCCGCTTGACGACAGCCTGAAGGGCCCGGCCAGCAAGGTCGACGGCTGCGCCAGCCAGGTGTGGCTTGTGCCCAAGCTGGAGGGCGACCGCTTCGATTTCGACGGCGACAGCGACGCGATGATCGTGAAGGGGCTGATCGCCATCCTGCACGCGCTTTATGCCGGGCGCCCGGTGGCCGAGGTGCCGCAGGTCGACGCGCTGGCGGCCATGTCGCGGCTGGGCCTGGATGAACACCTGTCGTCGCAGCGGTCGAACGGCCTGCGCGCCATGATCGACCGGATCCGGCTGGTGACCGCGAACGCGGCGGCGTGAGGTCGCTGTCGCGCGGCCGCACGGGCGGCCCCACCTCCACCGATCCCGACCCGTCCGCGGGCGGGTTCAGCATCATCGCCCGCGTGGCGCCCTATCTCTGGCCGGATGGCGAGCCGTGGGTGAAGCGCCGCGTGATCATCGCGGTCGCCGCGCTGGTGCTGGCCAAGCTCATCGCCGTGGCGACGCCGTTTTTCTACAAGACCGCCGTCGACGCGCTGGCGGGCGAGGGCACGCAGCCCGCGTGGCTGCTGGGCGCGGGCGCCATCGGTCTGACCGTCGCCTATGGCGTGGCACGGGCGATGAACACCGGCATGCAACAGCTGCGCGACGTGGTCTTCGCCGCCGTGGGCCAACGCGCGCTGCGGGCGCTGGCGCTCGAGACCTTCACCCATATCCACCGCCTGTCGCTGCGCTATCACATCCAGCGCAAGACGGGCGGGCTGTCCCGGATCATCGAGCGGGGCGTGCGCGGGGTCGAGTTCCTGCTGCGGTTCCTGCTGTTCTCCATCGGCCCGCTGGCGCTGGAGCTGCTGCTGATCGCCGGCGTGCTCGCCTGGCTTTTCGACATCTGGTACCTGGTGGTCGTCGCCGCGACCATCGCGGCCTATGTCTGGTTCACCTTCACCATCACCGAATGGCGCGTGAAGATTCGGCGCGAGATGAACGAGCAGGACAACGACGCCACCCAGAAGGCGATCGACAGCCTGCTGAATTTCGAAACGGTGAAGTATTTCGGGGCCGAAACGCGCGAGGCCGCGCGCTATGACGGCGCCATGGCCAAATACGTCGCCGCCGCGCTGAAGACCTCGTACACGCTGGCCGCGCTGAACCTGGGACAGGCGGTCATCATCACCACGGGCCTTGTCGTCGTCATGGTCATGGCGGCCATGGGGGTGCAGTCGGGGCAGCTGACCGTGGGCGATTTCGTGATGGTCAACGCCTACATGATCCAGGTCACCATGCCGCTGAACTTCCTCGGCACGGTGTATCGCGAAATCCGGCAGGCGCTTGTGGACATGGGCCAGATGTTCGGCCTGCTGGATCAACCGCCCGAGGTGCAGGACCAGTCGGGGTCAGGTCCGCTCGCGGTCTCCGACGGTGCGGTCGAGTTGCACGACGTCCACTTCGGCTACGAGAGCGACCGGGTGATCCTCGACGGCATTTCGCTGACGGTTCCGGGTGGCAGCACCACGGCCATCGTCGGCCCCTCGGGGTCGGGGAAGTCCACCATAGGACGGCTGCTGTTCCGGTTCTACGATGTGACCCAGGGCGCGATCCGCATCGACGGTCAGGACCTGCGCGACGTGACGCAGGACAGCCTGCACGCGCAGATCGGCGTGGTGCCGCAGGACACGGTGCTGTTCAACGACTCAATCCTCTACAACATCGCCTACGGCCGCCCCGACGCCACCCGCGACGAGATCGAGCAGGCGGCCCGCGCGGCCCGCATCCACGATTTCATCGCGGGTCTGCCGCAGGGCTATGACACGCAGGTGGGCGAGCGGGGCCTGAAACTGTCGGGCGGCGAGAAGCAGCGCGTGGGCATCGCGCGCACGCTCTTGAAGAACCCGCCGATCCTGCTGCTGGACGAGGCGACCAGCGCGCTGGATTCCGAGACCGAGGCCTCGATCCAGTCCGAGCTGCGTTTGCTGGGGCAAGGGCGCACCACGCTGGTGATCGCCCACCGCCTGTCGACCATCGCCGACGCGGACGAGATCGTGGTGCTGGAGCAGGGGCGCATCGTCGAACGCGGGACCCACGACGCGCTGTTGGCGCGCGGCGGGCGATATGCCGCGCTGTGGCAACGTCAGCAATCCGAAGACGCGGCCTGAGGGACGCCGGCGGCGGCGGCGCGCGACCGGGACCGTGCCCGACCGCGCGGCTGGCCCGCCGTTACTCGGCCGCCTGCAGCGGCGCGACGATGCGCGGGGGGTGCCCCTTTTGATCGTCGCGGCCCGGGTCGGTGCCGTCGTCGATCCACTGGATCTCGGGCGCCTTGGCCTTGCGCGCCTTCCGGGCCAGCCGCATGTCCTCGCGCACCTTGAGCACGCTCAGCGATTTGAGGCTGCGCACGCCCTTGTAGGCCCCGCGCGAGATCCAGACCCGCAGCGCCAGCGCCGAGGGCGTGAAGACCAGCGTCAGTACCGTTGCGATGCCAAGGCCGAACACCACCGCCGTGGCCAGCTGCTTCCACCACAGCGCCGTGGGGCTGTCGATGGAATAGCCGCCGGCGATGAAGTCCAGGCTCAGGCCGAACATCATCGGCGCCAGGCCCGCCATGGTGGTGATGGTCGTCAGCAGCACCGGGCGGATGCGATCCTCGGCCGTGCGGATGATCGCCTCGATCCGCGGCATGTAGCGCGAGTATTCCTGGTAGGTGTCGATCAGCACGATGTTGTTGTTCACCACGATCCCGGCCAGCGCTACGATGCCGGTGCCGGTCATGATGATCGAGAAGGGCTGGTTCATCACCAGCATCCCGATCAGGCAGCCCGCGGTCGACAGCACCACGGCCAGCAACACCAGCACCGCGTTGTAGACCGAGTTGAACTGCGCCAGCAGGATGATGAACATCAGCCCCAGCGCGCCGGCGAAGGCCTTCATCAGGAAGGCGCCGCTTTCGGCCTGGTCTTCCTGGTCACCGGTCCATTCCCAGTTGACGCTGCCGGGCAGCGGGTTGTCGGGCCCGTTCAGCCATTCGGTCAGCACGCCGATGCGCTCGTTCGCGTTGGCAGGCACGGCGCTGAGGGTGCCATTTTCCAGACCTTGCGACAGGTCCGAGACCGAGGCCGCGGCCTGGAGCGATACGATGCGCTGCGGCTCGCCGTTCAGGGTCAGCCCGCCGTCCGGTTCGTCGCCCGTCACGGGCGCGACGAAGCCCGCGATGACGCCTTCGTCGTCCACCAGCTTTTGCAGGCCAGGGACCACGTCGGCTTTCACGTCGAAATGCCGGGTCTGGTCCACGCGGTCGATCTGGCCCAGCGACGGGACGGGCTTGCGGGTGATGAAGTTCGACAGAGGCACCAGCCCGTCGGCGGTGCGCACCTTCAGACTGTCCAGCGTCGACAGGACGCGGTCTTCCTCGGGCAGACGCACGCGGATGTCGATTTCCTCGTCCGAGCTGTCCACGCGCATGGTGTCGAGCAGCAGGCCGCGGGTGACCAGCTGCACCATGCCGCCCACGGTGGCGACGTCGGCGCCGAACTGGCCGGCCTTCTCGACATCGACCTCGATCTCCCAGTCGATGCCGGGCAGGGGCAGGGTGTCCTCGATATCGATGAGGCCCGGGGTGTCCTCGAACTTCAGCCGGGCGATGCGCGCGGCGTCCTGCAGCTCGGCCCAGTCGTCGCCCAGCAGACGCAGGTTCACCGGTTTGCCGCTGGCCGGACCCTGGGCCAGGTTCAGCGTCTCGGTCACCACGCCCGGCAGGCGGTCCAGCTGGTCCTGAAGGTTCGCAAGCACCACGTCGCCGTCCAGCTGCTCGATGGTCACGTCCTCGCGCGCGTTGGCGAAATCGGGCCGCTCGTCCCACGGGATCAGCTCGATCTGGACCTGCCCGATCGTGTCGAGCGGGGCTTCGGCGCCGCCGGTATTGCTATTGAGCCCACCTTCCCCGGCGAAGGCGAAGGCGGATTCGACGCCGAAGGTGTTCAGCGCGATGGCCTCGGCCTCGCGCAGCAGCGCGTCCTTTTCCGACAGCGACAGGTTGCCGCGCGCCCGGACATAGACGATCGCCTGCTCGGGCTCGGATTCGACAAAGAATTCGACGCCGTTGTTGTTCGCGGCGTAGTACATGTAGGTCGAGACGACGAAGGCGCTGACCGCGCCGATGGCGAGCACCGGCATGATCGGGTTCGCCACGATCATCTTGATGACCCAGCCGAAGGGCGTGCGGCCACGGCCCGCGCGCACCTCGCGCGGGGCGCGGTTCCATTTCACCGATCCGAGCGTGATGCCCAGCGCCACGGCGCCGCCCAGGAACAGGACCGCGCCGGGCAGGAAGGCGACGGGGCCGGGCAGGGGCGAGGGGCCCCCGAACAGGTAGCCGTGGTTCAGCGACTGCATTGCGCCGATGAACACCACGTAGGCGGCCGCGACGGCCAGTGCGGCGCGGACCACCCACGGCAGCATCCGGCGCAGGGCGTTCGACCCGCCCTCGAAGGCCCGGCTCATCCGGCCGGCGACGCCGCCCATCACGGGCAGGTAGATCAGCGCCACGATCAGCGATGCCGACAGCACGAAGATCAGCGTGACCGGCAGCATGCCCATGAACTCGCCCGGAACGCCGGGCCAGAACAGCATGGGCAGGAAGGCGCAAAGCGTCGTCGCGGTCGAACTGACGATGGGCCAGAACATCCGCTTGGCGGCCTCGGTGAAGGCGGTCATGGGGCCGGCCCCTTCCGAGATCCGGCGGTCGGCGTATTCCACGACCACGATCGCGCCGTCCACCAGCATGCCGACGGCCAGGATCAGGCCGAACATGACGATGTTGGAAATGCTGATGCCCATGATGCCCAGCAGGATGAAGCACAGCAGGAACGACGTGGGAATCGCGAAGCCCACCAGCAGGGCCGAGCGGATGCCCAGCGCCGCCAGCACCACGATCATCACCAGCGCCACCGCGGTCAGGACCGAGCCCTCCAGCTGGGACACCATGGATTCGACCTGCGTCGACTGGTCGTTCGAGGTGTTCACCCGGATCGCCTGTTGCAGGTCCTCGGGCCACTCGGCCTCGGCCGCAGCGACCTCGTCCCGGATCAGCGCGGTGGTGTCGATCAGGTTGAAGCCCTTGCGCTTGACCACCTGCAGGGCAACGGTTTCCTCGCCGTTGAACCGCGCCGTGCCGGTGCGATCTTCGAAGGTCAGGCGGATGGTCGCCAGATCGCCCAGCGTCACCACGCGGTCTCCGTTCACCTTCACCGGCAGGTCGTAGATGTCGCGCTGGTCATCGAAGGACGACGGGATCTTGACCGCGAAGGCGCCGCTTTCGGTCTCGACCTCGCCCGCCGCGATCAGCTGGTTGTTGTTCTGCACGACCGAGATCAGCTCGCCCGCGGTGACGTTGTAGGATTCCAGCCGGAGCGGGTCGATCAGGACCTCGACCATCTCGTCCCGGTGGCCCGCCAGCCCGGCCTCGAGAACCGGCTCGAGCCCTTCAAGGCGGTCCTGCAGGTCCTGCGCCACGCGCAGCAGCGTGCGCTCGGGCAGATTGCCCGTGAGCGATACGATGATGATCGGGAATTCCGAGAAGTTGATCTCGTTGATCGAATACTGTTCGGCCCCATCGGGGAAGTTCGCCTCGGCGTTCGACATGGCGTCGCGCACGTCGGCCATGATTTTGGTCTTGTCCCAGCCGAATTCGAACTCCATCGCGACGCCGGCGTAACCTTCGGAGGCGGTGGCACTCATGGTCTTGAGACCGTCGAGATCGCTCAGCTCGGTCTCCATCGGCTTGACCAGCAGGCGTTCGCTGTCCTCGGCCGAAATGCCGGGGAAGGGCACCGACACGAACAGGGCCGGGATCTCGATATCCGGCTCGCCCTCTTTCGGCAGCGTATCGTAGGTGACCCAGCCCACCGTCAACGACAGGACGATGAAGGCCAGGACCATCCGCGCGTGCTGCGCGGCCCAATCGACGATTCCGGTCATGATCCGTCCCCGCGCATTGTGATCGTCAGCGGCACGCCGTCGGCCACGTATTCCTGACCCACGACGATCACCCGTTCGGTCGCGTCGAGGCCGCTGACATAGATGCCGTCCACCGTGTCGCGTACCACGGTGACGGGTTTGAAAAGCGCGGTGTCATCCTCGGTGGCGACCCGCACGCCGAGCGCGCCGTCATCGTCCAGCGTCAGCGCGGATTGCGGTAGCAGGTGCGCCTGGCTTCCATCGCTCTGGATCATGATTTCGGCGGTCTGGCCGTCGCGGATCGTCAGGTCCTCGTTCGGCACCGAGACTTCGACTCGGAAGGTTCGCGTCTGGTCATCGGCCGAACGCGACAGGAACGTGACCTCGCCCTGAACTTCCTGCCCCGACGCAAGGCGCGCACCGGCCATGGCGCCGGTTTCGATACGGTCGACGGCGGTTTCTGGCACGAAGCCCACCAGCTTGATCGGGTCGAGTTGCAGGATCGTGGCGCACAGCCCAGCGGGTTGCAAAAACGCACCCAGCTCGGCCGTGTCGGATTCGAGAAGGCCCGAGAAGGGGGCGGTGATCTTCAGGCGATCCAGCTCGGTCTGCGCGGCGGCGACGGCGGCCTCGGCGCTCTGGACCGTGGCGGCGCTGGATTCCAGCCCGCCCCGGGCGGCCTCGATGGACGCGAGGGCCGATTCGACACCCGCGTCTGCGCCGGCCACGCGGGCGTCGGATGCGAATCCGTCCTGCGATAGGCGCTGCGCGGCGTTCTGATCGATTTGGGCCTGGCGCAGGGCCGCCTCGGCCTCGGCCAGCCGGGCGCGGGCCGATGGCGCGCTGGCCCTTGCTTCGGCCAGCCGGGCTTCGGCCTCGGCCAGGGCCACGTCGCGGGTGCCGGGATCCAGCTCGCACAGCAGGTCACCCTCGGCCACGGTCGCGCCCTTGCGCAACGGGTCCGAGATGATCTTGCCGCTGGTTTCGGCGCGGACGTCGACCTGGCGCGCCGCCTCGGTCCGGCCGCGCGTGATGACAGCGGTGTCGATGGCGCGCGCCTCGGACTGCATGGCGACCACCGAAACGGCGCTGGCGTCCGACAGGGTGTCGGTCTCGCCCTCGGCCCCGACAAGGCTGTCGGTTCCGGCGAGTTCCAGCACGGTGTCGCGTTCGAAGACGAGCAGATACAGGCTCGCCGCGACGACCAGTGCTATCAGGATCGAGACAAGTCTCATGGCGCAGTCCCGTAATAGAGAAAAGACGTGGTGTTGAGCGGTGACATAAGGGCCGGTGCCAACATAAGAAAGGGTGCAAGGTAAACTAATCGGTTCACTTTTTGCGACAAGATCGCGGCGCCGCGGCATTTTGGCCGGGAGGAGCCGCCCGAACGGGTACGAGAACCGGGTCTTTGCATTGGGCGCACGCCCGGGCTAGAAGGTCGCGAACACCGGGGACGAGGCCAGAAATTGAGCAACAACGACAGTTTCATCGACGAGGTCAGCGACGAGCTGCGCCGTGACCGTCTGTTCGGGATGCTTCGCCGTTACGGCTGGATCGCCATCGCGCTCGTGCTGCTGCTGGTGGGCGGGGCCGCCGTCTACGAATACCAGCGGGCCCAGGACAGGGCAGAGGCGCAGGCGTTCGGAGACGCGCTTCTGGCGGCCTTGGGTGAGGATTCGCCCGAGGCCCGTCGCGAGGCGCTTATGCAGATCGAGGCCGAGGGCACGCGCCGCGCCCTGATCGCCATGCTGGCGGCCGACCGGCTGGAAGGGGACGAGGCGCGTGCCGCGACCCGCACCGAGCTCGACGCCGTCGCCGCGGATGATAGCCTGCCCGCGCTCTATCGCGAGCTTGCGGTGTTGAAATGGGCGATGATCGCGCAGGATACGGTTGACGCGCAGGAGGTCATCGACCGCCTGTCGCCGCTGACCATCCCGGGCGCGCCCTATCGCCTTCTCGCGCTGGAGCAGCAAGCGGTCGCCCGCCTGCGCGCGGGCGAGGCCGACGCCGCGCTGAGTGACCTTCAGACCATCATCGCCGACGAGGCCGTGACGCGGGACTTGCGCCAGCGGGCACGGCGGTTGATTGTGGCGCTGGGTGGGTCGCTTGAAGCGGCATGAGGCAAGGACAGGGCACGGCATGACGCGCAAGACACGGGCATTGCTGGGTATTTGCGCAGCCGCTTTGATGGCCTGCGGTGAACAGGAAACCATCCTGACGGGCGAACGCCTGAGCCTGCGGGCGCTGGACGGTGCCGAGCAGACCGTTGATCAGAGCCGCCCGATCAGCCTGCCGCCGATGCAGACGCTCGCCGATTGGGGCCATCGCGCCGCCAATGCGCGGCACGCGATCCCGCACGCAACGCTGTCGGCCCAGCCGCAACTGATCTTCTCCAGCGCCATCGGGCAGGGCGACAGCCGCAAGCACCGCATCAGTGCCGATCCGGTCGTGGGCGGTGGTCGGATCTACACCGTCGACAGCCGGGCCCGCGTCATGGCCCACGCGCCGAACGGGGCCGCGCTGTGGTCCGCCGACGTCACGCCGGCGGGCGAGCCGTCGGACGACGCCTCGGGTGCCGGGCTCGCCTATGCCAACGGACGGCTTTACGTCTCGACCGGTTTCGGCCAGGTCCATGCACTGGATGCCGCGACGGGCCGGACGTACTGGACGCAGGACTTGGGCGCCTCGGCCGCGGGCGCGCCCACCGTCGTGGGCGGGCGTGTCTACGTGGTGGCCCGCGACGCGACGGGCTGGGCGCTGGACGCCGCGACCGGCCGCGTCGACTGGACCGAGCAGGGCTCGCCCTCGGATGCCGGCGTGGTCGGAGGCGCGGCGCCTGCCGTATCGGGGGATACCATCGTCATGCCCTTTGCCAGCCGCGAGCTGGTGGGCCTTCTGCCCGGCGGCACGCGGACCTGGGTCTCGGACGTGGCCGGAACGCGGCTGGGCCGGGTCTATGCCACCATCACCGACATCACGGGCGATCCCGTCATCGTGGGCGATACCGTCTACGCGGGCAGCCCCTCGGGCCGGACCAATGCCGTGGACCTCGCCTCGGGCGAGGTGATCTGGTCGGCCGAGGACGGCGCCATGTCGCCCGCCCTGGTCGCGGGCGGATCGGTCTTCACCGTGTCCGACCAGTCCGAACTGGTCCGTCTCGACGCGGCCACGGGCGACCGGATCTGGGCCACGCCCATGCCCTTCTTCCAGCGTAACGCACCGAAGAAGCGGCAGGGGATCTATGCCCATTACGGCCCCATCCTTGCCGGCGGACGGCTTTGGGTGGCGTCCGGCGACAACCTCCTGCGCGCGTTCTCGCCCGAGACCGGCGCGCTGGCGGCGCAGGTTCCGCTGCCGGGTGGCGCGGCGACGAACCCCGTGGTGGCGAACGGAACGCTCTACGTCGTATCGTCGAACGGACGGCTGCTGGCCTTCCGCTGAGGATGGGTATATGCGGCGCGCCTGATCCCTGACCTGAGGCCAGCGCCATGAGCTTCACCCTTGCCATCGTCGGTCGCCCCAATGTGGGCAAGTCGACCCTGTTCAACCGCCTTGTCGGCAAGCGCCTGGCGCTGGTGGACGACCAGCCCGGCGTGACCCGCGACCTGCGGGAAGGCGACGCGCGGCTGGGCGACCTGCGCTTCACCGTGATCGACACCGCGGGGCTCGAGGATGCCACGGACGATACGCTTCAGGGCCGCATGCGGCGCCTGACCGAGCGTGCGGTCGACATGGCCGACGTTTGCCTCATGCTGATCGATGCGCGGACGGGCGTCACGCCAGTGGACGAGACGGTGGCCGATATCCTGCGCAAGCGGGGGCGGCACGTGATTCTCGCCGCGAACAAGGCCGAGGGGCGCGCGGCGGATGCGGGGATCATCGAGGCCTATGGGCTGGGGCTGGGCGAGCCGATCCGGCTGTCGGCCGAGCATGGCGAGGGGCTGAACGATCTTTACGGCCAGCTTTTGCCGCTGTCCGAGGAATTCGCGGCGCGGACTCGATCGGATACGCCCGAGACGGATATCACGGTCGACGAGGAGGACGCCGACGCGGATGCCGTGCGCGTGCCCACCCGCGACAAGCCGTTGCAGGTGGCGGTGGTCGGGCGGCCCAACGCCGGAAAATCCACGCTGATCAACAAGTTGCTGGGCGAGGATCGGCTGCTGACCGGGCCCGAGGCGGGGATCACGCGCGACGCGATCTCGGTGCAGATGGACTGGGACGGGTTGCCGGTGCGGATCTTCGACACGGCGGGGATGCGGAAGAAGGCCAAGGTCCAGGAAAAGCTGGAGAAACTGAGCGTCAGCGACGGGCTTCGTGCGGTGAAGTTCGCCGAGGTCGTGGTCGTGCTGCTGGACGCGGCGATTCCCTTTGAACAACAAGACCTTAGGATCGCGGACCTGGCCGAGCGCGAGGGGCGCGCGGTGGTGATCGCGGTCAACAAGTGGGATGCCGAGGAAGAAAAGTCCGAGAAAATCAAGATGTTGCGCGAGGAATGCGCGCGTCTACTGCCGCAGCTTCGGGGCGTGCCGCTGGTGACGGTGTCCGCGCTGACCGGAAAAGGGCTCGACCGGCTACGGCAAGCCATTGAAAAGGCGTACGAAACCTGGAACCGACGGGTGACGACGGCGAAGCTGAACCAGTGGCTGTCGGGCATGGTCGAGGCGCATCCGCCCCCCGCGCCCGGAGGGCGGCGGATCAAGCTGCGCTACATGACGCAGGCCAAGACGCGGCCACCGGGATTCGTGGTCATGTGTTCCAACCCCGAGAAGATGAGCGACGCGTATTCCCGCTATCTTGTCAACGGGTTACGCGACACGTTCGACATGCCGGGCACGCCCGTGCGGCTGTGGATGCGGTCGCAATCCGAGGCGAATCCCTACAAGAATCGCACGAAATCCACGCCCTCGCGGCTGCGCAAACACCTGGGCAAGGGCCGCGCGGACGAATAGGCGGCGGACCGTGCACGGGGCGTCCCCGCCGCGTCGGCGCGGCGTACACCGGGCGTGCAGCGCGGGTGCACGGACCGGCACCAGGGGTCGGACGACCGGTGCACGGTGTCGGCGCGGCGTGCACGGCGCGTCGGACGGGATGTGATCAGGCCGTTTTCGGCCCGCGCAGCCCCTTCACCGACCAGAACGCGAAGCCGAGCGCGGCGGCGCCCGAGATCACCATGAGGCCCGGCGCCAGCCCCGCGTTCTGCGACGCGATGCCCACCAGCGCCCAGGCGATGCCCGCCGGGTAGCCCGCGCCGGGGCGGCGCCACTGCACCAGCGCGCCGATCCCCAGCGCGAGGCACAGGGCGACATAGGCGGCGAGCAGGGCGCCCAGCACGCCGTAGCCCGCCAGCAGCAGCCCGACCGAGACCGAGGAGGCCGCCGTCAGCCACCCGGCGTAAAGCCCCACGGGCCCCTGCGCGAAGCCCCGGTCGCGCCTGGGGGTGCGCAGGTAGGCGATGATGGCGGTGACCAGCATGACCCAGATGAGGACGGTGGCCCAGACGGGCGACCGCTCGGCCACCGAAAGCCAGACGGTGCCCACGGCCAGGCTGAGGCAGAGCGGCGCGCGGTAGGCCTGCCAGGACGGGGCATCGCGCTTCTTCCACAGCCCGACACCGGCCCCGAGGATGAGCCACAGGTAGATCGGCCCCCAGATCGCGAAGGCCCACCCCGCCGGCTGCACCGGCGGGTTGCGCTGCGGCACCGGGTAGAGATTCGGGTCGAATCCGTCGAAGGGAACGAAGACCGGGGCCGCTGCGAAGGCGAGGGCGAGGAGGAGGAGGAGGTGGGGCATGATCAACGCTTGTTAACTTCGTCCACGCGGAAAGAGTAATTACCTTTTCTAATATCTCTTTGAGCTATACTGAAGAATTTCGTTGGAAGAGGCGGCGAGTTTGTTCTGGCCGAATCCATCCGATCCATTAATTGTTCAAATGTAGCCGTGACCGTTTCTACCTCGGAATCTTTTCCGAGGTTTGCCAGTTGGCGAAATCTGTCCCGCAGGTTTGTAAACTCAACCGCCGATGTTGTAATCTCTCGAACCCTCATGTCCATCCCAAGGGAGACGTAGATTGCAGGAAAGAATCCTGAAAGTATCACGAGCGCAGTAGAAATTAACTTGAGGAAGTCATTTGGATCGCCAATTGCAATAATTGACGCCGCGCCGCTCAGGATGATTGGCGTGATAATGAACCCTGTGCGCCACTTTGAAGCTCTTTTTTGCCACTCGTACAACCCAGCAGCGGTATAAGCGCAGGATTCCTCTTGGCGCTTACACTCTTTCACAAGCTCCTCAATGTCCATCACTTAGACCTTTGATGGGATATCTGTTCCGAAAATATCCTGCCAATAAAGACCTGCAAGTATTTCATTCGAGCCCTCATGAGAACAGGCTGTGTCAGCTGCGCTAGCCGCTGCTTTCGCTTTGGTAAGCCACGCATTGGAAATGTAGTGCATATCGTAAGTCCCAGGAGAGTAAAGATATGAGTTCGCCTTGCTACAAAGGAAATGGAGGAAGTCTCGACACATCCAGTCATAGTACATGGCTCCCTTGGCTCTATGCTCCCAGCCGCGCATAAATTGGACTGCAAGAAGTTCGATCCAAAATGACTTCAGCTGTACTGAGCAATACGCCTGCCAGCGTTTGGAAAATTTAACCAATTTTCTTGTTGCTCCACTCGATTGACTGTCGCTTGTCTTTATTATTTCGAACTCCGTGTCGTAATCAATTTCTTTGAATCTCCCACCATTGGTTGTTTCGCATATCCAGTATTTGTTGTTATTTAGCTTAAAAGCGGGAACCATTTCCGCTTTGTAGCCGGAAAAGGGTACCGAGACAATCGGCCCTGATCCCTTTATGCTGGTTGATGGATAGCTTGCTAGAAGTGCTGATCGAACCTCTTGTAATATTTGAGATTGGATGTTTCCTGTCCGGCCTATGAAGCGCGTATATGTCGAATATGGGAGTTCGTATAGAATATCGACGTCTCTCGGTGGTCGGACTCGTGTAAATTTACCCCAAGAGCCGATAAACTTCGAGTTACCTTCGCTGCTTCCGGAAGAATAATATTTTTTGTTGAGAACTGTAACTATTGATCTTCTACTCTGCCTGCCGGCCTCACGCTGCGCTTCGGTTAAGGAAATATTGCTGTGGAATTGGTTAAATCTTTTCGCAACAGACATAGGATTGCTTCCGTCAAATCTTCTCCACACCCCCCATATACCCCCGCAGCACCTCCGGCACCACCACGAAGCCGTCGGCCTGCTGGTAGTTCTCCAGCACGGCGATGAGGGCGCGGCCGACGGCGAGGCCGGAGCCGTTGAGGGTGTGGACGAATTGCGGTTTGCCGCCGCCCGCGGGCTTGAAGCGGGCGTTCATGCGGCGGGCCTGGAAATCGCCCGTGGTCGAGACCGAGCTGATCTCGCGGTAGCGGTCCTGGCCGGGCAGCCAGACCTCGATATCGAAGGTGCGGCGGGCGCCGAAGCCGGTGTCGCCCGAGCAGAGCTTCACGGTGCGGTAGGGCAGGCCCAGCGCCTCGAGCACGCCCTCGGCGCAGCCCAGCATGCGCATCTGCTCGTCCTCCGACGCGTCGGGACGGGTGACCGACACCATCTCGACCTTCTCGAACTGGTGCTGGCGCAGCATGCCCGCGGTGTCCTTGCCCGCGCTGCCGGCCTCGGAGCGGAAGCACAGCGTGTGGGCCACGTAGCGGCGCGGCAGATAGTCCTCGTCGACGGTGTGGCCGGCGACGATGTTGGTGAGCGTGACCTCGGCCGTGGGGATCAGCCACCAGCCGTTGGTGGTGCGATAGCTGTCCTCGGCGAATTTCGGCAGCTGCCCGGTGCCCAGCATCGCCTCGTCCCGGACGAGCACGGGGGTCATGGTCTCGGTCAGCCCGTTTTGCGTGACGTGGTGGTCGAGCATGAACTGCGCCAGCGCCCGGTGGAGCCGCGCGACCGGCCCCGACAGCACGGCGAAGCGCGAGCCCGAGAGCTTGGCGGCGGTTTCGAAGTCGAGCCCGTCGGCGGCGGGGATCTGGTAGTGCTCGAGCGGCTGGAAGTCGAAGGCGGGGGGCGTGCCGTGGCGCTTGACCTCGACATTGTCGTCCTCGTCGGCGCCGTCGGGCACGTCGTCGGCCAGGATGTTGGGCAGCCCCATGAGCAGGTCGGTGAGCTGGGCGTCGAGATCCTTGGCCTCGGCCTCGGCCTCGCCGATCCGCTGCTTGGCCTGGGCGAGCTCGGCGCGCAGGCGCTCGAACCCGGCCTCGTCGCCCTTGGCCTTGGCGGCGCCCACCTGTTTCGAGGCGGCGTTCTGGGCGGCCCTGGCGGTCTCGGCCGCGTGGATGGCGGCGCGGCGGGCGTCGTCGAGCTTGAGGATGGGGGTCGAGGCGTCCGGGAGGCCCCGGCGGGCCATGGCGGCGTCGAAGCCGGCGGGGTCGTCGCGGATCAGGCGGATGTCGTGCATGGGGGCCTCCGGGGAATTTGTCGCGACCGGATATGCAACAGGTTCGGGGCGGGGGGAAGGGTAGTGGCCGGGGAAGAGGTATTTTTGGAAAGATGAAGCGCCGCGGGCGGCCCTGGCCGTGTGCGAGGGGGCCGCGCGGTCACATCACGCCCCGTGAAATCCCCGTCACCCTGACGCAGGTCCCCTTGCTGGACAAGGCCCGCCCCCACAGATAAGGGTCTGGCCGACCAAAGGGGGCGCCGCCCGCGCGCGTGCGCCCCGATCCCACGACCGAGGAAGTCCACATGCTTGTCACCCCTGCCTATGCCCAGGCCGCCGGCGGCGCCGGAGGCGCGTTCGCCAGCTTCGTGCCGCTGATCCTGATCTTCGCCATCATGTATTTCCTGCTGATCCGCCCGCAGCAGAAGAAGGTGAAAGAGCACCAAAAGATGGTCGAGGCGCTGCGCCGGGGCGACCAGGTGGTCACCGCCGGGGGGCTCGTGGGCAAGGTCGTGAAGGTGGACGAGGGCGAGGCCACGGTCGAACTGGCCGAGAACGTGAAAGTCCGCGTCATCAAGTCGACCATCGCGCAGGTGCGCAGCAAGACCGAGCCTTCGGACGCCTCCTGAGCGTTCCCCTGACCCCCTGACACCGCGCCCGGAGGCGCCGCCGACATGCTGCAGATCCCGACCTGGAAGCGGATCTTCATCTGGGCCGTCGTGGCCTGCGGGCTGATCCTGGCGCTGCCCAACGCCTTCTATTCCCGCGTGGAGCAGGCCAACGACGCCCGCGCCGCGATCGAGCAGTCCGGCGCCACCGCCGCGCTCGAGGAGCAGGCGGCGGGCTGGCCCGATTTCCTGCCCTCGGGGCTGGTGAACCTGGGGCTGGACCTGCGGGGCGGTGCCCACCTGCTGGCCGAGGTGCAGGTCGAGGATGTCTATGCCAGCCGCATGGACGGCATCTGGCCCGAGCTGCGCGACGCCCTGCGCGACGCCCGCGACGAGGTGGGCACCATCCGCCGGGTGGACGAGGGCGGCGACCAGCTGATCGTGGCGCTGTCCGATCCCGCGGGCCTGCCCCGCGCCATGGAGATCGCGCGGGGGCTGGCGCGGCCGGTCTCGACCATCTCGGGCGTGGGCGCGCAGGACCTGAGCGTCGAGGGCCGCGATGGCCAGCTGATCGTCCAGCTGTCGCCCGAGGAACAATCGGCCACCGACGACCGCACCATCCGCCAGAGCCTGGAGATCATCCGCCGCCGCGTGGACGAGGTGGGCACCCGCGAACCCACGATCCAGCGCCAGGGCGAGGACCGGATCCTGATCCAGGTGCCCGGCATCGGCTCGGCCGAGGAGCTGAAGGCGCTGATCGGCACCACCGCGCAGCTGACCTTCAATCCCGTGATCTCGCGCGGGGGGGACCCGGACGCGGCGACGTCGTCGCGGCAGGTGGTCTATCCGCTGCTGGACGAGCCCGAGACCTATTACACGCTGGAGCGCACACCGGTCGTGTCGGGCGAGGACCTGGTGGACGCGCAGCCGTCCTTCGACCAGAACGGCCGGCCCGCCGTCACCTTCCGCTTCAACCCCACCGGCGCGCGGGCCTTCGGCGACTACACCGCCGAGAATATCGGGTCGCCCTTCGCGATCGTGCTGGACGAGGAAGTGATCAGCGCGCCCGTGATCCAGAGCCACATCCCCGGCGGCAGCGGCATCATCACCGGCAACTTCACGGTCGAGGAATCGACCCAGCTGGCCGTGCTGCTGCGCGCGGGCGCGCTGCCGGCCGAGCTGACCTTCCTGGAAGAACGCACCATCGGCCCCGAGCTGGGTCAGGACAGCATCGAGGCCGGGCAGATCGCCTGCCTCGTCGCCTTCGTGGCGGTTCTGGTCTTCATGGCGCTGAGTTACGGGCTGTTCGGCATCTTCGCCAATATCGCGCTGCTTCTGAACGTGGCGCTGCTGTTCGGGCTGCTGAGCCTGATCGGCGCCACGCTGACCCTGCCGGGCATCGCGGGGATCGTGCTGACCATCGGCATGGCGGTGGACGCCAACGTGCTGGTGTTCGAGCGCATTCGCGAGGAGCTCAAGACCGCGCGGGGGCCGAGCCGCGCGATCTCGCAGGGGTACGAGCGGGCGCTGAGCGCCATCGTCGACGCCAACATCACCACCTTCATCATCGCGGCGATCCTGTTCACGCTGGGATCGGGTCCGGTGCGCGGCTTTGCCGTGACGCTGGGACTGGGCATCATCACGTCCGTCTTCACGGCGATCTTCGTCACCCGGCTGCTGATCGTGACGTGGTTCGACCGCCGCCGCCCCAAAACCATCGAGGTCTGAGATGCGTCTGAAACTGGTTCCGGACGACACGAATATCGACTTCTTCAAGCACGCGAAGGCGACCTTCGGTGCGTCCTGCGTGGCGATGGTGCTGAGCCTTGTCGTCTGGCTGATGCTGGGGCTGAACTTCGGCATCGATTTCCGCGGCGGCACGACGATCCGCACCGAGGGAACCGCACAGGTCGACGTGGCGGCCTACCGTGCGGCGATCGAGCCGCTGGAGCTGGGCGACGTGGTGATCTCGGAGGTCTTCGACCCCAGCTTCGGCGACGACCGCAACGTGGCCATGGTGCGTATCCAGGCCCAAGAGGGACAGGAGAGCGTGGCCTCGGACACCGTCGCGGCGGTCGAAGCGGCGTTGAGCGAGGTGGACCCCTCGATCACCTTCCCGTCGGTGGAATCGGTGGGGCCCAAGGTCTCGGGCGAGCTGATCAACACGGCGCTTCTGGCCGTGGGCGCGGCACTGGCGGCGATGCTGTTCTACATCTGGCTGCGGTTCGAGTGGCAGTTCGCCGTGGGCGCGGTGGGCGCGCTGGTGCACGACATCCTGCTGACCATCGGGATCTTCTCGCTGTTCCAGATCCGGTTCGACGTGGCGACCATCGCCGCGCTGCTGACGGTGCTGGGCTATTCGATCAACGACACCGTGGTGATCTTCGACCGGCTGCGCGAGAACCTGATCAAGTGGAAGCAGCGCGAGTTGCGCGATGTCATGAACCTGAGCGTAAACGAGACCCTCAGCCGCACGGTGATGACCAGCGGCACGACGCTGCTGGCGCTGATCGCGCTGCTGGTTCTGGGCGGCGACGTGATCCGGGGCTTCGTCTTCGCCATCACCTGGGGCGTGATTGTCGGCACCTATTCGTCGGTCTTCGTGGCCAAGAACATCGTTCTGTTCCTGGGCGTGAAGCGCGACTGGTCCAAGCCCGACAAGACCGACGGCAACCAGTTCGCCAATATCGACAGCTGACGCGGCCATGCCGGCGCTGATCGACGCGGCGCTGGCACAGCCCGGCCTGTGGCCCATGGTCCTGGCGGCGGTGATGGCCGGGATCGTGCGTGGCTTTTCGGGCTTCGGCACCGCCATGGTGTTCCTGCCCGTCGCCGGGCAATACCTGCCACCCGTCGCCGCCCTGAGCGTGCTGCTGGCCATGGACCTGCTGGGACCGCTGCCGAACGTGCCCGCCGCGTGGCGGTCGGCCGAGCGGCGCGACCTGGGCCGCCTGACGCTGGGTCTGCTGCTGGGGCTGCCTCTGGGCCTGGGTCTGCTGGTGGTGATCGCGCCCGAGGTCTTCCGTTATGCCGTGTCGATCACCGCGCTGGTGCTGCTGGCGCTCCTGGCCGCCGGGGTCCGCTATCGCGGGACGATGACGCCCACGATTGTCACCGGTGCGGGCCTTGTCGGCGGCGTCTTCGGCGGCGCGGCGGGAATCGGCGGGCCGCCCGTCATCCTTCTTTACATGGCGTCGACCAAGCCGGTTGCCGTGATCCGCGCCAACCTGCTGCTGTTCCTGGTGATCGTCGACATCGCGTCGCTGGTCCTTCTGGGGATCTGGGGGCGGCTGCAGCCTGGGCCGGTGGTGCTGGGGCTGGCTTTGACGCTGCCCTACCTGCTGGCGAATATTGCCGGAGCGGCTATGTTCCGGCCCGAACGGGCGCGCCTCTATCGCGGCGTGGCCCAGGCGATCATCGCGGCATCGGCCATTCTGGGCCTGCCGCTCCTGGACTGAGGAAAGGACCCCTATGGAACTGCACGAAGTCCCCTTCGAGGGCGAGCGTCCGGTCGACGGCTACGGCCCCAATTTCTTCCGCGTGGGCGGCAAGGTGCACGAGGGCGCCATCGCCGTGCTGCCGGGCGGCGTGGCCGCCTGGGGCGGGTTCGAGGACACCGAGACGGTCCTGCAGGCCGCCGAGCGGATGGACGTGGTCTTCGTCGGCACCGGCGCCGAGATCGCCCATGCCCCCGCGGGGTTCCGCAGCGCCCTGGAAGACGCTGGGCTGGGCGTCGAGGTCATGGCCTCGCCCGCCGCCTGCCGCACCTACAACGTCCTGCTGAGCGAAGGCCGCCGCATCGGCGCGGTTCTGCTGCCCGTCACGTGAGCGGCCTTGTCGCAAGCGACCTGGCCGTGGCGCGCGGCGGTGTGCCGCTGCTGGCGGGCGTCAGTTTCGACGTGGCGCCGGGCCGCGCGCTGATCCTGACGGGGCGCAACGGCATCGGAAAGACGACGCTTCTGCGCACGCTCGCCGGGTTGCAGCCGCCGCTGGCGGGCCGCGTCGCGCCGGGGGGCGAGCGCAGCGCCTACGGCGCCCACGCGGACGGGATGAAGGCCACGCTGTCGGTGGCCGAGAACCTGGGCTTCTGGGCCACGTTGCACGGGGCCGGGGACATCGCGCCCGCGCTTGCGGCGTTCGACCTGGACGACCTGCGCGGCCGCGCGGCGCAGCACCTGTCGGCGGGGCAGCGGCGGCGGCTGGGCCTTGCACGGATGCTGCTGACGGGGCGCGACATCTGGCTGCTGGACGAGCCCACCGTGTCGCTGGACCGCGCCAGCGTCGCCCGGTTCGCCGACGCGGTGCGCGCGCATCTGGGTCGCGGCGGGATCGCGGTGCTGGCAACCCACGTGGAGCTGGGGATCGAGGCCGAGGCGCTGGATCTCGAACGCTACCGTGTGACCGGGGCGACAGCCGGGCAGGGCGGCGGCGACATCTTCGCCGAAGGGGCCGTGGAATGATCCGCATCCTGTCGCGCGACGTGGCTCTGGCGGTGCGCGCGGGCGGCGGCTTCGGCCTGAGCCTGGCGTTCTTCCTGATCGTCGTGGTGCTGGTGCCCTTCGGCGTCGGCCCGGAAACGGCCGTGCTGGCCCCCATCGCACCGGGCATCCTGTGGCTGGGCGCGCTTCTGGCCTGCCTGCTGTCGCTGGACCGGGTCTTCGCGCTGGACCGCGAGGACGGGGCGCTGGACCTGCTGGCCACCGCGCCTGTGCCGTTGGAAGGCGTTGCGCTGGCCAAGGCCGGGGCCCATTGGCTGACCACCGGCCTGCCGCTGTCGCTGGCCGCGCCGTTCCTTGCCGTGCTGCTGGGCCTGCCCGCGCCGGGGCATCTGTGGCTGGCGGTGTCGCTGCTGGTGGGCACCCCGGCGCTGAGCCTGATCGGCACCTTCGGCGCGGCGCTGACCGTGGGGCTGAAGCGCGGCGGCTTGCTGCTGTCGCTGCTGGTGCTGCCGCTTTATGTGCCCACGCTGATCTTCGGGGCCGACGTGGCGCGGCGCGGGGCCGAGGGGCTGGCGCTGGGGCCGCCGCTGGCGCTGTTGGGGGCGGTCACGGCGGGCTGCGTCGCGCTGCTGCCCTTCGCCACGGCGGCGGCGCTGCGGGTGTCGCTGCGCTAGGGCGTGCCTGCGGCGTCACGACCCCGTCAAGGCGCCTTGAGGCGCCGCGCGGGCGCATATATGCAAACCGAGATGTCCTTGTGGTCCTACGCAAATCCCACGCGCTTCATGGCGACGACCCGGCCGCTGCTGCCGTGGCTGTCGGCGTTGGCGGCCGCGTGCCTGGTGGTGGGGCTGGTCTGGGGGTTCTTCTTCACGCCAGATGACTACCGCCAGGGATCGACGGTCAAGATCATCTACCTGCACGTGCCATCGGCCCTGATGGCGATCAACGCGTGGTTCATGATGCTGGTGGCGTCGCTGATCTGGCTGATCCGCCGCCACCACGTGAGCGCGCTGGCCGCCAAGGCGGCGGCGCCGGTGGGCGTGACGATGACGCTGGTGGCGCTGGTCACCGGCGCGGTCTGGGGCAGCCCCATGTGGGGGACCTGGTGGGCCTGGGACCCGCGGCTGACATCGTTCCTGATCCTGTTCCTGTTCTACCTGGGATACATGGCACTGTGGGCCGCGATCGAGGACCCGGATACCGCCGCCGACCTGACGAGCGTGCTGTGCCTTGTCGGTTCGGTCTTCGCGGTGCTGTCGCGCTATGCCGTGAACTTCTGGAACCAGGGACTGCACCAGGGCGCGTCGCTGTCGCTGGACAAGGAAGAGAACGTGGCGGACGTGTTCTACATTCCGCTGCTGGTCTGCATCGCGGGCTTCGTGCTCCTGTTCGTGGCGCTGGTTCTGGCGCGCACGCGGACCGAGATCCGGGCACGCCGCCTGCACGCCCTGCAACTGCGCGAAAGGATGGCGTGATGCCGGACCTGGGCAAATACGCGGTCGAGGTGGGCGCGGCCTACGGGCTGAGCGCCGTGCTGATCGTCGGGCTGGTGGCCGTGACGCTGTGGCGCGGCAAGCGGGTCAAGCGCGCGCTGGACGCCGCGGAGGGCCGGCGAAATGCCTAGGATCCCCGTGCTTGCCATCGTGCCGCCCGTGGTCTTCGCCGCGCTGGCGGGCCTGTTCTTCGCGGGGATGCAGCGCGAGGATCCCGACGCGCTGCCCACGACTTTTGCGGGCAAGGCCGCGCCGGCGATCGAGGCGACGCCGTTCAACGAGTTCGAGGGCTTCGACCGCTCCGTGCTGGAAGAGCCGGGCGTGAAGCTGGTGAACTTCTGGGCCAGCTGGTGCGGCCCGTGCCGGGTGGAGCATCCGAATCTCGAGGCGCTGGCCGACGAGGGAATCCCGATCTACGGTGTCAACTTCAAGGACCGGCCCGACAACGCGTCATCCTTCCTCGCGGAGCTCGGCAATCCCTATGACGCGGTCGGTGCCGACGGCGAGGGGCGCATCGCGCGCGACTGGGGCGTCTACGGCGTGCCCGAGACCTACGTGATCGACGGGCAGGGCCGCGTGATCGAGCGGCTGGCCGGCCCCATCACCCAGCGTACACTGGAAGGCCAGATCCGCCCGGCGATCGACGCAGCCACCGACGACTGACCAGACCGGTCAGTTCAGGATAATGATGTAGACCAGTGCCAGAAGACACAGACCGAATTCCAATCGGGGAAAGGGGTTGGTCTGTCGCTTGAGCTTGTGAAAAAAATATCTGATCGGCATTCTGCCCTCAAAATGATTGTGGCTCAGATCACTTCTATTGAAACGATGCTCGTAAGGGGTGAGCGGACCAACGGACGCTAAAATACGGAAATAAGGGTCATCTAAAGTTCGGGATCGTCGTAACGAAATTTTTGCCCGACGGCTACTTGGGCCAGTTTCCGCCGAGCTTTCTCTGATGCCGAGCGAAAAATCGCATCCACCAGACCGTCGGCGCGATGCCTACCCGTGAACAGCCAGGTAGATCAGCATCAGGACGCACAAGCCGGACTCGAGCAGCGGCAGTGGATAGGAGACCTTTCTCGCAAGCGCGGTTATCGGTGTCATCATTTTCATTGCCCCCCAGCAATACTGCCATCAAGTTAACGAGGTCTTGCCGCAATGCGAGGAAACAATGCGTTTCACGCACATGTCGCACAGCCTGATCGCGCCGCGGGCGACCGGTTTGGAACCGAATTCGGGCGCGAAAATGCCCGATTCCGGTCACAAACCTGAAGAAATTCCGATCCGTGCAATGTCCGTGGCCTTCAACCTTTCTGATTGCAGAGCCCAACGTCGCCCGCGGCAGAGCGGATCCATGCCGATGCCAATGCCCGTCGCTGGCGGGAATTGGTTCCTATCGGGCAACAATGGTCTCGTTCGGGCGCGGATGGATTCGCACAGTCCTGTCCCCTATCGGCCGCACCTAGGACGATGGCCGCAGGGTAGAGGGCACGGTCGACAGGCTGAACAGCACCGCCGCCACGCAGACGATGGTGGGGCCGGTCGGCGTGTCGAGCGCAAAGGACGCCCGCAGCCCGATCCAGGCCGAGGCCATGCCCACGATCGCGGCCAGCACGCCCATCCGCTCGGGCGTGGTCGCGAAGGGGCGCACGGTGGCGGCCGGGATGATCAGCAGCGCGGTGATCAGAAGCACGCCCACCACTTTGATCGCCATGGCCACCACCACGGCCAGGGCGAGCGTCAGGACCAGCTGTTCGCGCCTGGGGTCGATGCCGGCGGCGCGGGCCAGGTCGGCGTTCAGCGTGGCGGTGAGCAGCGCCGACCAGCGCCAGCCGATCAGTCCCAGGACCAGGACCGCACCGCCCCAGATCACCGCGAGGTCCGCGCGGGACACCGCCAGGATGTCACCGAAGAGATAGGCCATCAGGTCGATGCGCACGCCGTCGATGAAGGTCACGCCCACCAGCCCGAAGGCCAGCGCCGAGTGGGCCATGACGCCCAGCAGCGTGTCCATGGCATAGCCGCGCCCCGAGATCAGCGTCACCACCGTGGCCATCACCAGCGCGACGACCAGCGCGCCCGCGACCACCGGCAGCGACAGGGCCAGCGACAGCGCGACGCCGAGGATCGCGGCATGGGCGGTGGCGTCACCGAAATAGGCCATCCGGCGCCAGACCACGAAACAGCCCAGCGGCGCGGCGGCCAGCCCCGTGCCGATCCCGGCCAGCGCGGCGCGGGTCATGAAATCGTCCAGCATCAGTGAGGGGCGTCCTTGGAATGGTCGTGATCGTGGCCATGGTGGTGCGCGTGGCCGGCCGCGTGATCGTGGAAATGCGTGTGGTCGTGGTGGTGCCGATAGAGCGCCAGCGCCCCGCGCGTGCCTTCGCCGAACAGGCGGCGGTAGTCGGGGGCGTTGGCGACCACCTCGGGCGTGCCCTCGCAGCAGACATGGCCGTTGAGGCAGATCACGCGGTCCGAGGCGCTCATCACCACGTGCAGGTCGTGGCTGACCATCAGCACACCGCAGCCGGTTTCGCGGCGCACGTCCTCGATGCGGCGATAGAAGGCGGCGGCGCCCGGCTGGTCCAGACCCGCTGTCGCCTCGTCGAGGATCAGGAGCTGCGGCTCTTCCAGGATGGCGCGGGCCAGCAGCGCGCGCTGGAACTGGCCCCCGGACAGGTCGGCCATCTGCCGCCCGGCGATGTCGGGCACACCGGCCTGCGCCAGCGCCGCGGGCACCCGTGCGGCGGACGCGCGGCGGGGCAGGGACAGGAACCGCGCGACCGTCATGGGCAGGGTCGGATCCAGCACCAGCCGTTGCGGGACGTAGCCGATCCGCAGCCTGGCCGCCCGTTCCACCCGGCCGCGGCTGGGCCGCACGCCGCCGAGAATCGCGGCGATGAGCGTCGACTTGCCCGACCCGTTCGGACCGACCAGCGTCACGATCTCGCCCGCGTTCACCTGCAAGTCCACATCGTGCAGCACGGTGGTGTCGCCGAAGCGGACGGTCAGGTCGCGGGCCGTGATCAGCGGGGCGGTGACGGTATCACGCGGCATCGGCACACTCGGGGCACAGGCCCTCGGCTTCGCGCACGGCGCGTTCAATGACGAAGCCAGACTGCTGGGCGGCGCGGCCGATCTCGCCCTTGGTGGGGTCGGATTCGGCCTCGACCACGCGGTTGCAGGACCGGCAGATCAGGAAGATTGGCGCATGCGGGTCGTTCAGGTGCGAGCAGGCGATGAAGGCGTTCAGACGCTCGATCCGGTGGGCGAATCCGTGCTTGGTCAGGAATTCCAGCGCGCGGTAGGCCACAGGCGGCTGCGAGCCCAGCCCCTCGGCGCGAAGCACGTCCAGTATCTCGTAGGCACCCATGGCTTTGTGATCGGACAGCAGGATCTCGAGCACCCGTTGCCGCACCTTGGTGAGTTGCAGTTTGCGCGCGGCGCAGGATTGCGCGGCCGCCGCGACACCGTCGGCGATGCAGCTTTTGTGGTCATGTGCCTGGAACGCCTGCTGGGTCATGGGAACTCCGCGCCTCGGGGTATTGATGTGTTATACTATACGGTATATCGGACACGAGATGTTATATAATCACAGGGTTCCCCGATGTCCATGAAGCTTGGCCTGCCAGTGTCCGGTGTCGTTCTGTCCGCGCTCCTTGCCACCGGCGCGGCGGCGGAGGTGCCCCGGGTCGCGGCCGATATCGCGCCGGTTCACGGGCTGGTGGCGCGCGTGATGGAGGGGCTGGGCACGCCCGAGATGATCGTCGAGGCCGGTGCGTCGCCGCACGGCTATTCCATGCGGCCCTCGGAGGCGCGCGCGTTGGAGAGCGCGGAGGCGGTGTTCTGGGTCGGATCCGCGCTCGAGCCGTGGCTGGAGGGTGCGATCGAGACATTGGCCGAGGGGGCGGCGGTGATCGAATTGCTCGACGCGCCCGAAACACGGACCCTGTCGTTTCGCGAGGGGGCCCGCTTCGACGCGCACGCCCACGGGGACGATGAGCATGACGGCGGCGACGACCACGGCCACGACGCGCACGACGAGGACGGCCACGCGGACCATGACGATCACGCCGAGGCCGAGGATCACGCCGGAGAAGAGAGCCATGCCGACCACGAGGGGCACGATCACGACGGCATCGACCCCCATGCCTGGCTGGACCCCGAGAACGGCAAGGCCTGGCTGGGCGTCATCGCGGACACGCTCGCCGACCTGGACCCGGAGAACGCCGAGACCTATCGCGCGAACGCTGAAGCCGGTCAAAGCGAGATCGACGCGGCCATGGCGGACGTGCGGGACATGCTGGCGGGGGCGGAGGGGATCAGCTTCATCGTGTTCCACGACGCCTTCCAGTATTTCGAAAGCCGCGTCGACATCGCGGCGGCGGGCGCGATTTCGCTGAGCGACGCGTCCGACCCCGGCCCCGCGCGCATCGCCGAGGTGCAGGAGACCGTGCGCGACCTTGGCGTGACCTGCGTTCTGGCCGAGCCGCAGTTCAACCGGCAGCTGGTGGACACGGTGACCGAGGGGACCGAGGCGCGGGCCGCGGTGCTGGACCCTCTGGGCGTGGACCTGGAGGCCGGGCCGGGGTTCTATCCCGCGCTGATCCGGGCGCTGGGATCCGGCATCGCCGGCTGTGCGAATGCCCCGTGACGGGCGGGTGATCGGACGGCCGCCGGCGCTCAGTCGGCGTCGCCGGCGTCGCCCGCTCCCAGCGTGCCGCGCCAGGTGTCGATGAACGCCGCGCGCGTTTGCGCGTCCATGGCGACCAGCATCGCCAGGGAAAGGGGAATATACCGTGACGCGGCACTGGTGTCGGACGGCACCTCGAGCGTGTCGCCTTCCTGCGCGTCGAGTTCGGCCCAGAGCCGGGCCTGCGCAAGCGCGCGCCGCCCGGCATCCGACAGGAGATAATCCAGAAGCTGGCGCGCGCCGGCCGTATTGGCGGCACCGCTTGGGATCATCGCGGCGCGCGACAGCAGCAGGGTGTAATCGCTGGGCGCGACGATGCCCAGGCGTGGCTCGGTCGCGGCGCGGCCCAGCGCGTAGGAGCCCAGCACGTTGTAGGCCACCAGGTAATCGCCGCGCACCACGCCGTCGATGATCTCGGCCGAGCAGCAGGTCGCCACCGCGTTGCTGCCCCCGAACCCTTCGAGCAGGCCGCCGAAGGTCGTCGCCTCGAGCGAGTCGGCGAAGGCCAGGAGAAAGCCGAGGCCCGACTCCTCGATATCGTAGGTCGCGACACGGCCCCGGAAGCGGCTGTTGTCGGGGCGCATGAGGTCCAGCAGGTCGAAGCGCGAGCGCGGCACGTCCCAGGCCGGAACCAGGTCGCGATTGTAGACCATCACCACGGGTTCGCGGGTCAGCCCGAAGAGCTCGTCGCGCCAGATCAGGTCCCGCTCCAACCGCTGGGTCTGGGGCGAGGCGTGCGGGCTGGCGCAGCCGTCATTGACCAGCGCGACCATGTGATGGACGGCCGAGCTGATGACCAGGTCCGCCCCGGGCGTATCCGCGGCGCAATCCGCGCGCGTCAGCCGCAGCAGGTCGTTCGAGCCCCATTGTTCATAGCGGATCGCAAGCGGACCGGCGTCACCGAGATAAGCTTCGAGCACGGGGGCGAGCACGTCGAAATCGGTCGTGGTGCGCAGGGTGACGACGGGCGCGCCCGGGTCCATGCTGCCGAGCGTGGCCTCGAACTCGGCGGCCGAGGCGGGCAGGGCGACGCACGCGAGACAGGCGATGAGGCGGGGCCGGATCATGGAAACTCCAGCGACGCGCGGAACCCGCCGGGGCGGTGGGCAAAGCGCAGTGCGCCGGAATGGGCGCGCGCCACGTCATGGGCGATGGCAAGGCCGAGCCCGCCCGAGGGCCGTCCGCCCGCGTGGCGCGTGGCGAGAAGCTGGGGGTCTTCGGACGGGCCGCGGCCGCTGTCCTCGACGAAGATCGCGGCGGGCGATTGCGACACGCCGATGCGGATGGGTGGGCGCCCGTGCTGAAGGGCATTGGTCAAAAGGTTCTTGCCCGCTTCGGTGAGCGACAGCATGTCGCCTTCGACCGGCACGGGCGCTTCGGGCAGGCGCAGCTGAACGCGGCCTTCATCGGGCGCGACCAGGTCGTCGCAGGCTTCGAGCACCTCGATGGCCACGTCGCGCAGATCCACGGTTTCGCGCAGGACGGCGTCGGCGCGGTGGTTCACCATGGCGTGGGCCAGCATCTGGTCGAGCAGCCGGTTCAGCGCCTCGGTCCGACGCTCGGCCCGGTCCAGCGCGGCGCGCCTGTCCTCGGGCCCGGGCGCATCGGCGGCCAGTTGCAGCTGCGCCCGGATCGCGGCCACGGGCGAGCGCAACTGGTGCGCGGTGTCCGCGATCAGCTTGCCGCTGGCCTCGGCCTGGCGGCTGAGACGATCCATGAAGGCGTTGAGCGAGGTTTGCACGGCGGCGATTTCCCATGGGGACGCGCCCGAGACCGGGGTGAGGTCGGTGGGGGCGCGTTCGGCCAGGCCGGCGCTGAGGCGCGAGAGGGGCGTCATCGCCCGGGCCACGGCGATCCAGGCCAGCGCCGAGATCCCGATGCCCGCCAGCGTGAGGCCCAGCAGGGCGTTGCGCGCGATCCGCCACGCCAGCGCCTGCCGCGCGCGCAGGGTCTGGCCGACGATCACGCGCACGGGGCCCGAGAAGCTGCGCTCGGCGAAGCGGCGGGTGAGCGCGACGTAGCGGGCGGGCTCGGTGCCGAAGGCGGCGTCGTAGAAGACCGGCCCCGCGGCGCTGCGACGGGGGCGGGGCGTCTGCGCGTCGCCGGTGACGGGTGTCCCGTCGGGAGCCACGATCAGGTAGCGCACGCGGTCGTCGGGGGCCTGGCCCAGCAGCTCGAAGGCGGAAACCGGCAGCACGACGCCGGGGGCGCCTTCGCGGATGAAGATGGCCTCGGCGATGTCGCTGGCGGCGCCGACGAGGATGCCGTCATAGACCTCTTGCGCCGCTTGGCGCCCGTAGAGAAACGTCGCGACCAGCACCACCGCGCCGCCGAGCGCCAGCACGGTGGCGACCGCCGCGGCGACGCGCAGCCTGAGCGACAGCGTGGGCCGGATCGCGGCGGTTGTGTCAGCCATCGGGCACCGTGAGCTGGTAGCCGAGCCCGCGATGGGTCACGATGGCGACGCTGGACGCGGCGAGCTTCTTTCGCAGCCGCGCGACGTAGAGCTCGACCGTGTTCAGCCCCACGTCCTCGTCCATCGAGAACAGGCTTTCGAGGATCTTTTCCTTCGCGATGATCCGGTCCCGACGGGCGACGAACAGGCCCAGCAGCGAGATCTCGCGCCGCGTCAGCGCGACCGGCGCGCCCGCGACATGGGCGGTTTGCGCGGCGGGGTCGAATTCGAGGTCGCCCAGGGCGATGCGCGCGCTGGCGGCGCCCGCGCCGCGCCGCGCCAGAACGCGGATCCGCGCCTCGAGCTCGCGCAAATCGAACGGTTTCACGAGATAGTCGTCGGCCCCGGCATCCAGCGCGTCGACCCGGGCCGAGACGTTGAACTCGGCCGTCAGCATCAGGACCGGCGTGCGGTTCTTGTCACGCCGCAGCTCGGACAGGATCTGGCGGCCGTCGCCATCGGGCAGGTGAATGTCGAGCACGATCACGTCGTAGCTTTCCGCCGACAGGAAATGCCGCGCGTCGCTGGCCGTCGACGCGCGGTCGCAGGCCATCCCGCGCCGCCCGAGCGCCGCAAGGATCGCCTCGGCGACGTCGGCGGTATCCTCGACGATCAGTATCCGCATCCTCCGGGACCCTCCCTGTCCCGGCATGAAGCGTAGTCCGGCGGGCGGGAGAACGAAAGTTCGCACATGACAGGTTGGTGACAGCTTCGGGTGTTAGCCCCTTCCCAGTTCCGCGGCGGGAGGCGGCGGACGTACCATTGGGAGGACATCCATGTCTTTTGAATCGATCCGCCGCGGCATGGCGGCGGCCACCGTTGTCGTCGCGGCCCCCTTCGCCGGTGTCGCGCAGGACTTCACCCCCGACAACCCCGAATGCATCGCGCCGGCCAACCCCGGCGGCGGCTGGGACTTCACCTGCCGCCAGGTCGGAAAGTCGCTGCAGGATGCGGGCCTGATCCCGTCGACCATGCAGGTCGTGAACCTGTCGGGCGGCGGCGGTGGCGTGGCCTTCGCCGAGGTCGTCAACAAGCGAGCCGACGACGACGACCTGATCGTCGCCGCCTCGTCGGCCACCGCGACCCGCCTGGCCCAGGGCGCCTATCCGGGCAACTCCATGGACCAGGTCCGCTGGCTGGGCTCGATCGGCGCGGATTACGGCGTGATCGCCGTGGCCGCCGACAGCGAGATCGACACGCTGCCCGAGCTGCTGGAGCAGGTGCAGGAAAACCCGTCCGAAGTGAACTTCGGCGGCGGCTCGGCCGTGGGCGGCTGGGACCACCTGAAGGTGCTGATCGCCGCGCAGGAAGCCGGCGTCGAGGACGTGCGCGACGTGAAATACATCGCCTTCGCGGGCGGCGGCGAGGCGGTGACCCAGCTGCTGGCCGGATCGCTCCAGGCGTTCACGGGCGATCTGTCCGAAGCCCAGGGCTTCGTCGAGTCGGGCGACATCAAGGTGCTGGCCGTGCTGGCCCCCGAGCGCCTGTCGGGCGAATTCTCGGAGATGCCGACCGCGCGCGAGCAGGGCATCGACGCCATCGGCGCCAACTGGCGTGGCTTCTACGCCCCGGGCGACATGTCGGACGCGGCCTATGACTACTGGGTCGGCCAGCTCGACACGCTTTACGACAGCGACGAATGGAAGGCCGTGATGGAGGCCAACGGCCTCGCGCCGCTCGACCTGCACGGCGCGGAATTCGAAAGCTTCGTGGCCGAGAGCGTCTCGAACATCGAGAACCTGAGCCGCGAAATCGGCATCCTTCAGTAAGCCACATCACGACCCCGGCGGCCGCTGTCGCCGGGGTCTTTCCAGTTTCCTTGGGAGGGGACCATGAGCGACCGCATCTTCGGCGGCATCGGCCTTGTCTTGGCGATCATCTACGCCTGGGCCGCCGCGGGCATCCAGGAGAGCTTCCTGACCGACGAGGTCGGGCCGAAGGTCTTTCCGTGGATCATCGCCGTGATCCTTGGCCTATCGTCCGTCTGGTTCCTGCTGAAGCCGGACCCCGATCCCGAATGGCCCAGCTGGGGGCGCATCGCCGAGATCGGCCTGGCCGCGCTGGTGCTGGCGATCTACGCCGAGGCGCTGCCGGTCTTCGGCTTCCTGCTGCCCACCGCGCTGGCCTCGGCCTACCTGACCTGGCGGCTGGGGTCGCGTCCGCTGGAAAGCGTCGTGATCGGCGTGCTGACCGCCCTGGGCATCTACCTGATCTTCCGCTCGCTTCTCGGCTTGAGTCTGCCCCGCGAGGGCGTGGAGCTGGCCATCGACGCGTTCTTCTCGACCATCGGCGACCTGTTCGGAAACGAGCCCGCCCCCGCAACCGCACCGCAGGGAGACTGACATGGAATTGCTCGGCAATCTTGGCGACGGCTTCCTGATCGCGCTGACGTGGGAAAACCTGTTCCTGGCGCTCATGGGCTGCTTCCTGGGCACGATCATGGGCGCGCTGCCCGGGCTCGGGCCCTCGAACGGCGTGGCGATCCTGATCCCGCTGGCCTTCACCCTCGGCCTCGGCGCGACGCCGTCGCTGATCCTGCTGACCTCGGTCTATTACGGGGCGATGTACGGGGGTCGGATCTCGTCGATCCTACTGAATATCCCGGGCGACGAGCCGGCGATGATGACCTGTCTCGACGGCTATCCCATGGCGCAGGCCGGTCGCGCGGGCGAGGCGCTGGCGCTGTCGGGCATCGCGTCCTTCGTCGGCGCGTTCTTCGCCACCTGGGGGCTTGTCCTGCTGGCGCCGCAGCTGGTGAAGGTGGCGCTGCTGTTCGGTCCGGCCGAATATTTCGCGCTGTTCACGCTAGCCTTCGCCACGCTGGGCGGCATCGCGGCGACGAACCAGGCCAAATCCGCCTTCGCCGCCGCGCTTGGCCTCGGCCTCGCCATGATCGGCGTCGACACACAGACCGGCGTGCCGCGCCTGACCTTCGGCGAGGTGCACCTGTATGACGGGATCGACTTCCTAATCGCGATCGTCGGCCTTTTCGCGCTGTCCGAGGTCTTCGTCTTCCTCGAGCATCGGGGCACCGACCGCGACATCTCGACCAAGCCTCCGACCGCCGTGGGTCGCATCGTGCCGTCGTGGTCGCTGATCCGGTCTTGCATCCCGACCATGGGCCGCACCACGGTGCTGGGCTTCATCGCGGGCGTGCTGCCGGGGGCAGGGGCGTCGCTGGGGTCCTTCATCTCGTACTCGATGGAGAAGCGGCTGGTGGACAAGGACAAGACCTTCGGCACCGGCGATCCGCGCGGCGTCGCGGCGCCCGAGGCCGGCAACAACGCCGCCGCCGGGGGCGCGCTGGTCCCGATGCTGGCGCTTGGCGTGCCGGGCTCGGGCACGACCGCGGTGCTGCTGGCCGTGCTGCTGGCGCTGAACATCACGCCGGGGCCGCTTCTGTTCACGCAGAACCCGGACGTGGTCTGGGGCCTGATCGCCGCGCTGTTCATCGGCAACGTGATGCTGCTGGCCATGAACATCCCCATGGTGGGCCTGTTCACCCGGGTCCTGCTGGTGCCGCCGCGGATCCTGATGCCGGTGGTCGCGATGATCTCGTTTGTGGGCATCTACGGCATCTCGGGCTCGCCCTTCGAGCTTCTGATGATGGTCGGCTTCGGCCTGCTGGGCTGGGTGCTGCGCAAGCTCGACGTGCCGCTGGTGCCGGTGATCCTGGGCACGCTCCTGGGCAACGAGATGGAGGTGAACTTCCGCCGCGCGGTCGAGATCTCGAACGGTGACTACTCGGTCCTCGTGGGCTCGCCGCTGGCCATCGGGCTCTGGACAGTCGCCATCGTGGGCTTCGTCCTGCCGATCGTCGTCGGCGGCCGGATCAAGCGCCGCATGCACATGGCCCGCGACGAGGAAAGCGCGATCTCGGACTGAGACCCCTGCGCCGGGGGAAGCGGGTCGGTCGGGCTGACGGCAAGTTGGCCCCTTGGGGTGAATTGCCTCTTAGACCGTCAGGTCGAAGACCTGCCCGCCGAGGCTCAGGTTGATGGCATCCTGCCCGTCGCCGTCCACCAGCGCCCAGAGGATCTGGCCCGTGGGGCGGTAGATCACGAAGGCCTCCTGCACGGCGTCCGCCCCGGCGGTGGGTGTCGTGGTGACGTTCACCTGGAACTGGCTGCGCGTGGCGGTGCCGCCGTAGACCAGCAGGTCGCCCTCCGCCGCGCTGTAATCCTGGATCCAGTCGCTGCCATGTCCGAAGACGCCCACGTGAAAGAACCGATCGGCCCCCGTGCCGCCGTTGACGCGGTCGCTGCCGAACCCGCCATTGATGAAATCGAACCCGTCGCCGCCGAAGATCAGGTCCGAGAAGGCGCTGCCCGTCAGCGTGTCGTTGCCGCCATTGCCGATCACCGTGTCGACGCCGAACCCTCCCTCGATGTTGTCGTCGCCTGCGCCGCCGTTCAACTCGTCGTTGCCGTGGCCGCCCAGGATGCGGTCGTTGCCCGCCCCGCCGAAGACCACGTCGCGCAGATCGGCGTCGGTCGTGCCGCCCACGAGGCGGTCATCGCCATCGCCGCCCACCAGCGTGTCCCGTCCGTCGCCGCCCCCGAGCGTGTCGTTGCCGGCGAAGCCGCGCAGCACGTCGTCGCCGCCAAGGCCGCGGATCACGTCGTTCCCCGGGCCGCCATCCAGGATATCGCCACCGTCGGTGCCCAGCACCGCCGGCAGCCACGCGCCGTAGCCGTCGACCAGGTAGGCCGATCCGTAGGCCGGGTCGCGAAAGTCGAGGACGTCCGACAGCTGGGCCGTCAGCAGCAGGGCCGTGCCATCGTCGGACAGCGACAGGCTGACCCCGTTGTACCGCGAGGCAAGCGTCCCGTCCTCGGGATCCGTTCCGATCCGCGTCAGCGCACCGGTGTTCATGTCCCGAACGAAGACATCCACATCCTGCGGCGTTGCATCGTCCGAGGGATCGTCGGGCGTGAGGTCCGGCTGACCCGTCGCGAAAGCCACGTAGCGTCCGTCATCCGAGACCGAGAAATCAACGGTGCCAAACGTGCTTTCGAAAACGTAGTCGACCGACCCATCGTCGATACCGATCCGCACCAGTCCGTAGGGCCGTTCGCTGAAGGCGTTGCTGGCGTAGAAGAACAGGTATTGTCCGTTCCCGGACATTATCGGTTTCCCGGCCCCCAGGGTGAAGCCGTCGGCGATGTCCTCGAGATCGGTGAAGGCGCCCGTGTCGCGGTCCCAGATCCCCTGGGTCTGGAAGCCCCAGACCGCCACCCGTGATCCGTCGTCCGAGATCGCCGCGTAGGTGTTGCGGTTGAACCGGTCGAGCGCGAGCCCCGCCGCCTCGAAGGCCGGCAACAGGTTGGTCTGGTCCCCGCCATCGGTCCGCGCCAGCACCAGGCCATCGCGGCCCGACGACAGGACCGCCCAGTTGCCGTCCCCCGACAGTGCCAGCAGCGCCACATCTTCATTGCGGGGGCGGCCAGCCGGTTCAACAAGGGCCACGCCGCCATCCTGCGACAGGACGTATACGTCCCTTGCGCCGTCGATATCTCCGGCGACCAGGGCTTCGGACGTGACCACGGCAAGGCGGGACACGCTGTCGTCTGCGAAGCTGTCGGCCAGCACCCAACTCGGAAGCGATGCGAGTTGCAAAGCGGGCGCGAAGGCCGAGAAGGTCCCGGTGGTCGTGTCGAACGTGTAGAGACGCGACTGCAGGCCCGCCACGGCTGGCAGAACGAAGGCCATCTCGTCGCCGTCCGCCGAGATGGCGATGGCGTCCGGAAAGGATTGAACGTCTGTCAGCGTCTGCCAGGGAAAAGGCATGAATTGCAGTGTCATTTGAAGGCACTCCCTCGGGGCGGCTCACGCTGCCCGGTCAAATATCCGTTTGGCTGAATGCGTTTTGAAAGGTCCCGCCGATGCCACTCGGCCGGTGGTTCGGAGGGATCCGGGCCCAGCCAAGCGGAAGCGCGGTGGGGCATCGCGGACCGGACGAGGGCCGCATTGCCGCCGCCGACCGGAATGTCGCGCGTCTCAGCCCAATTGTCACCGAACCGGTCCGTCCCCATGGCTTGGACATCGCGCCCGCGAAGACCGCCGCGCCCGGATGGCGCGATATCCCGGGCTTTTTGCACCGGGTGGGATTCCGGGGTCCGATGCCAGCTCGCCGGGGCCGAACGGCAGGCATCGTCAGGACGCGCTGAATGAGAGTGGCGCGCGGCCGCGCGGAAAAAGTCTCGGCAAGATCTCGGCCCCCCACAGGCTCTTCGAGAGAAAGGCTAGCCGCAGCGCGGTGACCGATCAAATTGAATCGCACTGTACCCATTCCCTTCAGGCGTGCGCCGCGACGAAACTGGACCGCGTCACATGCCGGTTTCCCGCGCGATGGATTTGTGGGAAGAGGCGGCAAAGCCCCGAGCCAAGACGGCGGCCACGGCCGCTTCATGGCAAATCCTGAATTGCCGCCCATCTTTCGAGACTGTCGACGATGAATATTGATCAACACGCCAGATTGTCCGTCGCCCCCATGATGGACTGGAGAAACACTTGAGAAATCATTCTAAATCATCGGCTTGAGGATCATCCCACCGCTTTGTAGCAGATCCGTAGCATACTTCCAGCCTTGGTAGGTCGAGGGAGCGTCTGCGTATGCGGGCCACGGTGGAGCGGGCAACCCGGCTCATTGAACTATTCTGTCTGTAACATACAGGCTGGCAGCGACTGCGGTGGTCACGGTCGATTCGATTGAGCCCGAGGTAGAGGCGATCCCCAGGAACGGTATCAACGGCGTCAGGCACACGATCGGCATCTGCGGCATCTATAGTCACCGCCGACTGAGAAGGAAGCACGCAAACCTCGGGTCCTGAAGATAGATCGGATTGCGCCACTGACTGGCCGGATCACGACCGCATCGAGATGCTCGTCCGATCTCTTCGCAAAGGTTGCTGATTTTGCCACGATAGCGCCGGCGCCGCCCAGTCTCGGCAGATTTGACCACGCTGAATCGCCTTTGAGGCAAGGCAAAGTCCCGTTGTTAGTTATGTTCCATGCGACTGAAGGACCGGAATCTGGAACTGTCTCGCGATTGGACGCCTTTTTTCACCGAGTATCGGGAAACTTGACCGTAATCGGAACAGAAGTCGGATGACCGGAAACGGAGGACGCAGATCGTGGTGACATTTGCCGTCATCCTTGGATGGACTGCCCTGGCGGTCCTCTTCGCCATCGCGCTTTCGCCGTCCGCGACGGCCTCGGCCCCACAGGCGATGCCCTTCCTTGGCGGCGGGTCGGCCGAGACCCATGCCTGGCAGCGCTTCCACTTTCGCCCCTACACCATGTCGCTGCTGTTCATCGCCTTTGAGATGGAGATGATGTTCATGTATCCGTGGGCAGTGGTCTTCGTGTCCGAGGGCATCAAGGCGCTGGCCGAAATGGGCATGTTCCTCGCGATCCTGTCGGTCGGTATCCTCTATGGCTGGCGCGAGGGGATCTTCCGGTGGCAGTGATCGGCGATACCCTGGCTGCGCGCGCGCCCGCAGCGGTCTTCGCCGCCATCGGGCCGGGGCGGCAGGCCGGGACGGAGCGGCTGTTCGCGCGGCGCGATATGCGCCGTGCCTCGACACCGCGCGATGCCTCGATCCTGCTTGTCGCCGGTGATATTCCGTCTGAAGCGTCCGAGGCGCTGGCCCGCGTCCACGACCAGATCCCGCCACCGCGCGCGACCGTGCAGTGGCAGGGCGAGGACCCGGACCGGATCGTCGCGCGCGTGATGGAGACCCTCAAGGATCTTCGCGTGTCCGCAACAGGCGAGGAGAATCGCCTGCCGGACGCGCCGCCGAACGAATGGAAGGGGATCGGCCCACACGGTCAGGGCGGCAAGGGCATGATGGGCGGCACGCCCTACGGACGCCCCATGGCGATGACCGGCCCCGACATCCGCGACGGGTTGCAGCTGGACCGCTATTCCGCCCGGATCGGCCCCTTCGCGCCGATGCTGCCGCCCGGCCTGACGCTGGAAGTGACGCTTCAGGGCGATGTGATCTGCGACGTGAGCATCGACAGCCCGCCCTTCGCGCAGCCCGCCGATGCCGATGCGCCCGATCTGTGCCTGGCGCGGGTCCTGCGCCTGCTGGGCCTGGACCGCGCGGCCGACCGCGTGCTGGGGGGCAAGCGGCCGGGCGCGCTGTGGGTGCAGGGTGCCATTTCGCGCGGGCTGGGCCGGATCGACGGCACCGACATGCGGGACAGGGTGGCCGCGTGGCGAAAGGGCGAGGCGGCACCGCTCGGCCCCTTCGATCTGCCACGGCTTCTGATCGGCGCCGAGTGGAGCGAGGCCATGCTGATCCTCGCGTCCCTGCCGCCCTCGGCCCTCATCCGCGCCGCGCGGGCACCGGAGGCGGCATGACGGTTCTGCTTCTTGTCCTGGCCGTGTGCGCCACGCTTCTTGCCGGCGTCGTGCTGGCCGCCCTTCTGGACCGGGCGCTGCCCGAGCTGGCCGGCACGCTGAGCCGCCAGCGGATCGAGACCGAGGCGCCGGACCGGATGAACCGCGACCTGGCGCCGGCCTTCTACCTTGCGCTCGCGGCGGTGGGCCTTTCGGTGGTGCCCTTCGCGCCGGGACTGGCGCTGATCGACAGCCCGGTGGGCGTGGTCATCTGGGGCACCTGCGAGGCGCTGACGATAATCGTCGTCTTCCTGCATGGCTGGTCGCCGAACGCGCCGTTCCCGCTGATCGGGGCCTATCGCTATGCCGCCATCGGGCTGCCGGTGATGCTGCCCTCGATGTTCGTGCTGATCGCGGCGGCCCTGCCCGCCGAAAGCCTGTCGCTGGTGGCCATCGTGGACAGCCAGCGCGAGGTCTGGAACGTCCTGCGGCAGCCGCTGGGCCTGCCGCTGTTCCTGGTGGTCGCGCTGACGCTCACGTTGCGGGGGCCGATGGATTTCGCCGACGCGGCCGACATCGCGGGCGGCACATCGGCCGAGGACAGCGGCGCCGGCCGGGCGCTGTGGCAGGTCGCGCGGCTGGCCATGCTGGTGTCGGTCTCGGCCGTGGCGGCGACGGTGTTCCTGGGCGGCCCGCTGGGGCCGGTCCTGCCGGGGCCGGTGTGGTTGTGGCTGAAGACGGCCGCGCTGATGGCGGTGCTGGTCTGGCTCGGCAACCGCGTCGCGCGCACCACGCCCAGCCGGATGCTGACGATCCTGTGGGTCGTGCTGCTGCCGCTGTCATGCGCCGACCTGGTCATTTCGGGGGTGGTGGCGCTGTGACCGATCTGTGGGTGGCCCTTCTTTCACTCTTCGCCGTCTGGACCGGCTGGCGCGTGTTCCGCGTGGACAGCATGGTGCGCGCGTCGTTTTCGCTGATGCTGTCCTTCATCGCGGTGGGGGCCATCGGGGTGCTTCTGTCCGCGCCCTATATCGGCGTCGCGACGGTGTTCATGATGGCGGTCGAGATGATGGTGATGGCCATCTTCATGGTCATGTTCATGATGAACCCGGCGGGGCTGAACCCGATGGTCATGGTGCACCAGCACCGCCTGTCCATCGGCGCGGGCGTCGTGGCCGCCCTGTCTCTGGGGGCCGCCGTGCTGTTCTCGCGCCCGCCCGAGGACGCGGTGCGCGCCGAGGCCGACGTGGTGGCCGAGCTGGGCCACGAGCTGCTGGGCCCCTCGATGCTGATCTTCGAGACGGCGGGCGTCACGCTGCTGGCCACCATGGTCGGCGCGGTGATCCTGTCGTCGCGGCAGGGCCGGTTCGGCGCGGCGGACGAGGGATCGCGCCCACCGGGCCTGAGCGACGGCGGCGCGCCCGCGGGTCGACAGCCCGAGGGCGGCGGCGGACATCATCACCACCATCACCACGGGGGCCATGGATGACCCTGACCATCGTTCTTCTGGGCGCCGCGGCGCTGATCGGCATCGGGCTTTACGGCGCGCTGAGCCAGCAAAGCTTCGTCATGCTGATGATGGGGCTGGAGCTGATGCTGAACGGCGCGCTGCTGGCCGTCATCGGTTTCTGGTCGCTGTCGCTGGGCGGCATGCCCGAGGGGCAGCTTCTGGCGATCATCGTCATGGCCGTGATGGCGGTCGAGATGGCCATCGGTTTCGCGCTGGTGGTGGCCGTCTACCGCAAGCGGCAGGCCGACATGACCGAAAGCATCGGGACGCTGAAAGGGTGATCTGGTCGCTGGCATATCTTCCGGCGCTGGCCGGGCTGGCGATCTGGGCCCTGGGTGGCCCGCGCGGACGGGTCGCGATCCTGGCGCTTGGCGCTGCGGCGGTCACGCTGGCGCTGGCGGTCGCGATGGGCGGCAGAACGGGCGCGTTCGCGTGGTCGGATGCGATCGCGTTGCAGGCCGCGCTGCCCCCGCTGGCGCAGGCGGTCGCGATCCTCGTTCCGGCTGTCTTGGGGCCGATCATCCTGTTCGCCGCGTCGCACGAGGACGCGGCCGGGCTGCCGCGCCTCCTGGGCCTGATGCTGGTCTTCACCGGCGGGATGGAGCTGATCGTCATCGCCGCCGACCTGGTCACGCTGCTGATCGGGTGGGAGATCGTCGGCGCCTGTTCCTGGGCGCTGATCGGACACAAGTGGCGGCAGCAGGCGCCGGGACTCTCGGCGAATTTCGCCTTCGTGATGACCCGCGCGGGCGACTTGGGCCTGTTCCTGGCCGTGATGGCGACCTTCGCGGGGGCCGGGCGTGTCGGCTACGACGCGCTTGGTGCGCTGGACGGGTGGGCGCAGGCGCTCGCCGCGTTCGGGTTGCTTCTGGCGGCGGCGTCGAAGGCGGGGCAGGTGCCCTTCGCGCCGTGGCTGTTCCGCGCCATGGACGGGCCGACGCCTGTTTCGGCGCTGCTGCACTCGGCCACCATGGTCGCGGCGGGAGTCTATATCCTCGCGCGGCTGCATCCGCAGCTGTCGGGCGCGCCGGGCTTCGGTGCGACGGCCATGGTCGTGGGGCTTGGCACCGCGATCCTCGGCGGCGCGGTCGCGCTACGGCAGGGCCACGCGAAGAAGCTGCTGGCCGGATCGACCTCGGCGCAGATGGGGCTGATGATCGCCACCGTCGGCGCGGGCTATCCGGTGGTCGCCGTCCTGCACCTGATCGTCCACGCCACGACCAAGTCCGCGCTGTTCTGCGCCGCGGGCCTGGCGCAGGGGGTAACGGGCAGTTTCGATCTGAAGGACATGCGCCTGGGCCGCCGGGTACCGGTGGCGGCCGCGCTGGCGGGCGTGGCGGCGCTGTCGCTGGCCGCCGTGCCGCCGCTGGCGGGCGGGTGGAGCAAGGAGGAGATGGTCAAGGCCGTCGAGCATGCCGGTCCCTTCTGGACGACGGCGATGGTGATCGCGGGCGGGCTGGGCGCGGCCTATGCGACCCGGTTCTGGGTGGCGGCGTTCGGCCCCGGTGACGACGACGCGGCCCAGGTGCCGAAGGCAGAGATCGCCGCGCTGGCCGCGCTGTCACTCGCCACGCTGGCGCTGTCGGCGCTGTGGCTTCCGGCGGTGCACGACCCGGTCGCAAGCTGGTTCGGAATCGCCCTGCCCGAAGGCTCGATCCTGGGGCTGGTCGCGTCGCTGACCGCAGTTGCCATCGGCGTGCTGGCCGGGCTGCGGCTGGCGCGCACGGGCCTCGAAGCCCCGTCGCGCGACTGGTTGGGCCTGCCGGAGCTTTACCAGCGCGGCGTCATCGAGCCGTTCCACGCGCTGGCCAACACCATGGCGCGGATCGACGACGCGATCGTCGACCTGATCCCGCGCGGCGTGGCCGGGATCGGCTTTGCCGCCTCGGGCCGGCTGTCGCGCGCCGATGACGACGCCATCGATGGGCTGGCGCCCGGAGCCGCGCGCCGGGTCGGACGGGGCGCGGTCGCCGTGGCGGTCCGGGCCACCGAGGCGCTGGCGTCACTGGGCGCCGGGATAGGCGAGCGGCTGAGCGACCTGATCCCCACCGCCAGCGGGCGGCTGACCGGCATGGCCGGGGCCGACCTGCGCGGCCTGCAAACGGGCCTTGCCCACCATTATTACACCATCCTTACGGTCGGCATCGCGCTGGCCGTGGGCCTCATGATCTTCGGAGGCTGATCCCGTGCTGACACTTGCCGTTCTCATCCCGCTTCTTGCCGCCGCCGTGCTGGCGTTGGCGCCCGTCGGCGCAGGCGCCGCCCGCTGGACGGCTACGGGCGCGCCCGCGCTGTCGCTGCTGGCGCTGATCGCCGTCTGGGCCGGCGGGGGCGAGGGGTTCCGCGCGGTGGCCGAGGCGCCGTGGATACCGACGCTGGGCATTGCCTGGCGCGTGGGCGTAGACGGCATGTCGCTGGCGCTGGCGCTGATGAGCGCGCTGATCTTCGTGGCAGCCTCGGCCTGGCCGATGGAGGTGCACCACCCGCGCAGCTACTACGCGTGGATGGCGTTCCTCGCCGGGGTCTCGATCGGGCTGTTCGTGACCCTGGACCTGATCGTCTTCTACGTGTTCTTCGATCTGAGCCTCGTGGGAATGTATTTCCTCATCGGGCGCTGGGGCCACGGCGAGGCGCAGCACGCAGCGCTGAAGTTCTTCATCTACACGCTGGCCGGGTCGCTTCTGATCCTGATCGGCATCATCGTGCTGGCGCTGAACATGCCGCAGATGACTTTCGACATGCGCGCCATCATCGACAGCCCGCCGCTGGCCGCCGCTGGCATGGTGCCGGGGCTGATCTTTCTGGCCTTCGTCGTCGGGTTCGGGATCAAGACGCCGGTCTTTCCGGTCCATACCTGGCTTCCGCCCGCCCACGTGAACGCGCCGGGGCCGGCCTCGGCGATCCTGGCGGGGGTGCTTCTGAAGATGGGGACCTACGGGCTGATCCGGATGCCGATGCAGATGATGCCCGAGACCTTCGCGCGGTGGGCGCTGCCGCTGGCCGTGGTCGGGGTCATCTCGATCCTGTGGGGCAGCATCGTCGCCTTCGCGCAGGACAACTTGAAACGGCGCATCGCCTACACCTCGGTCAACCACATGGGATACACCGTGCTGGGCATCGCGGTGGCGGGATCGGCGCTGGGGTCCGAGGCCGCGCGGCAGATGGCGCTGACCGGCGCGGTGGTCGAGATGATCGCCCATGGCCTGATCACCGGCGCGCTGTTCCTGGTGGCGGGCGCGGTCTGGCAGCGGGCGGGCGACTATCACCTGCCCAATTTTGGCGGGCTGGCGGGACCCGCGCCGCGCCTGACGGGGGCCGCGACGCTGGCGGCCTTCGCGTCGCTGGGGCTGCCGGGCCTGGCCGGATTCGTGGCCGAGCTGCATATCTTCCTCGGCACCTTCGCCGTCTATCCGTGGCTTGGGGCGATCGGCCTTCTGGGCATCCTGATCACCGCCGCGCTGTTCTTGCGGATGATCCGGCAGATGTTCTTCGGCGACATGCCGAAGGAGCGGGCGGGCTTCACCGACCTGACCGGGACCGAGACGGCGCTTCTGGCGGGGCTTCTGGCGCTGGTGGTGCTGATCGGCATCTGGCCCGCCTGGCTTCTTGAGCTGATCGACGCGGCGGCGCTGATCCCCGTGCTTGGCCCGGGGGGCTGACATGCCCATCGGCGATCTCGCCCCGGAACTGGCGGTCCTGCTGACGGCGGTGGCCGTGTTGCTGCTGGCGATGGTGCTGCCGCAGCGGCGCCATGGCTGGTGCGCCGGGCTGGCCGTTCTGGGCCTTGGCCTGTCCATGGCGCTTGCGCTGGGGCAGGCGGGGGCCGAGCGGCTGACCTTTTCGGGCACCTATGCCCTGGACCCGGCGACGACATGGGCGCGGCTGGCGATCCCGGGTCTTGCGATCCTCTGCGCGGGGCTTGCGCCGCGCTGGCTGGCCACCGACCGGCGGCACGGGGAATTCTACGCCATGCTGCTGTTCTCGACCCTGGGCGCGCTGGCCATGGCGGGCGCGGCAGACCTCATGCAGCTGGTCATGGGCGTGCTGCTGTCGTCGGTCACGGGATACGTGCTGGCCGCCTACCACCGCGACTGGGAGATATCGCTGGAAGCGGGGATGAAATACTTCCTCGTGGGCGCGCTGGCGAACGCCTTCCTGGTCATCGGCGTCGTCTTCGTCATGGGGATCGCCGGGAGCACCGATTACGCGACGCTGTCGGGAGGGATCCCCGAGGACCCGCTGGCGCTGATCGGTCTGACGCTGGTGCTGACGGGGCTGTTCTTCAAGCTCGGCGCCGTGCCAGTGCACACCTGGGTGCCCGACGTGGCCGAGGGCGCGCCGGTCCCGGCCGCGGCGTTCCTGACGGTGGTCCCGAAACTGGCCGGGGCGGTCGCGCTTTACCGGCTGGTGCACCTGGCGCCGGGGCTTGCGGCCCTGCCGCTGCTGATTGCGCTGGTCGCGGCGGCGACCATGACGGTGGGCAATCTCACCGCGATCTGGCAGGACGACCTGCGCCGGCTGATCGGCTGGTCCTCGGTCAGCCAGACCGGCTATGCGCTGATGGCCGTCGCGGTGGTCGGCGTGGCGCCCATGGCGCTTCCCGCGCTGCTGGGCTTCATGACGGTCTATGGCCTGGCCAACGTCGTGGCCTTCGCCGTGGTGGCCGAGCTGCGCGGGCGCACGCGGATCGCCGATTACCGCGGGCTGTTGCGGGCGCGTCCCGGCGCCGTGGTGGCCCTGACGCTGGCCTTCCTGTCGCTGGTGGGCATCCCGCCGCTGGCCGGGTTCCTGGGCAAGTTCGCACTGTTTTCCGCAACGCTCGGCACCGGGTTCGGCTGGCTGGCGGTCGTCGCGGTCGCCAACACGGTCGTGTCGCTGTTCTACTACCTGCGGGTCATCGCGCCCGCGGTCTTCGCGGCGCCCGAGGGCCCGGTCGAGACGCTGGGCGGCTCGGCGCGGGCGGTGCTGTGGATCTCGGTCGCGATCCTGGTTGGCGCGACGGTCCTGTGGGCGCCCTTCTGGGCGTCGCTGGGGCAGGGGCTGCTGCCCTGAGCCGTCTGCGCGCGTGACCGGCCCGGCCTTGGGGGCCGGACCGGTCGGGCGGGTTACTTGGCCATCTCGACCACGGTGAGCTTGCCGTTCACCCGGTCTGCCGCGAAGGAAATCCGGTCACCTTCCGCAAGGTCGTCGATGGCGACGCTGTCCGAGACCTCGAAGACCATCTTCATGGCGGGCATGTCGAGATTGGCCAGCGGGCCGTGGTCGATGGTCAGCTTGTTCCACTGCCGGTCGATCTTGGTGATCGTGCCGTCGGCGAAATGCCCGTCGGCCAGGGCAGGGGCAGCCGCCAGGGCCAGCGCGGCGGCGAAGACGAAGTGTTTCATGTGAGATGTCCTTGGTTCAGTTGACGATGAGGGGGCCGTGCATGCCGGCGTCGTAGTGGCCGGGGATGAGGCAGGCGAACTGGAAGGTGCCCGCCTCGGCGAAGGTCCACAGGATCTCGCCGCTTTCGCCCGGTTCGAGATGCACGGCGTTGGGGTCGTCGTGCTCCATCTCGGGGAAGCGCTCCATCAGGGCCTTGTGCTCTTCGACGTTGGGCAGGGTATCCATGACGAATTCGTGGGGAAGCGCGCCGGTATTCGTGATCGCCAGCCGCACGGTTTCGCCTTCCGAGACGTCCAGCGATGCGGGCTCGAAAATCATCCGGCCGTCCTCGGTCTCGGCCATTCGGATCTCGATGGTGCGCGTGGGCTCGCTCTCGGCGGGGCTGCCGATGGCCATGGCCGCGTGGCCATGTCCGCCGGCATGGGTGCCCGCGGCCATCAGGCCGGTGGGCAATGCCGCGGCAACCAGCGCCAGGGCAAGGAAAGGTCCGTTCATTCGAGTGTCCTTCGTGTCAAAGAGGATCTTCTCATCCGTTGCCATGTCCGCCGTGCCCGCCATGGGCCCGCGGCGTGACGATGGTTTCGGGGGAGCTCTGGCGGGCGTGGTCCGGCAGTTCGCCGGTCCATTCCCAGGCTTCGGTGCCGGGCGGGTTCTGATACCAGCCGGGATCGGTGTAGTCGCCGGGCGCGATGCCGTCGCGCACCTTCACGACCGAGAACATGCCGCCCATCTCGAGCGGGCCGTGCGGGCCCCAGCCCGTCATCATCGGGATCGTGTTGTCCGGGATCTCCATCGACATCTCGGCCATGTCGGCCATCCCGGCCGTGCCCATGGGCATGTAGCCGGGGGTCTGGCGGCGGATCATCTGCGTCAGCCGCGACTTGTCGGCCCCGATGAAGGTCGGCAGGTCGTGGCCCATGGCGTTCATCGTGTGGTGCGACTTGTGGCAGTGGATCGCCCAGTCGCCCTCGTGCACGGCGTCGAATTCGTAGGCGCGCATGGCGCCCACGGGGATGTCGATGCTGACCTCGGGCCAGCGCGCCGTCTCCGGCACCCAGCCGCCATCTGTGCAGGTGACCTCGAAATCGTAGCCGTGCATGTGGATCGGGTGGTTGGTCATCGTCAGGTTGCCGCAGCGCACGCGCACCCGGTCGCCCTTTGCCACCACCAGCGGGTCGATGTCCGGGAAGATCCGGCTGTTCCAGGTCCACATGTTGAAGTTCGTCATCTCGGCCACGCGGGGGATGTAGGTGCCCGGGTCGATGTCGTAGGCCGCCAGCAGGAAGGCGAAGTCGCGGTCGACGGGCATGAAGTCCGGGTCGCGCGGATGCACGATGAAGAGGCCCATCATCCCCATGGCCATCTGCACCATCTCGTCGGCGTGGGGGTGATACATGAAGGTGCCGGATTTCGTCAGGTCGAACTCGTAGACGAAGGTCTTGCCGGGCGGGATCGCGGGGTGCGACAGGCCGCCCACGCCATCCATGCCCGATGGCAGTATCAGCCCGTGCCAGTGCACCGACGTGTGTTCGGGCAGGCGGTTGGTCACGTAGATGCGCACCCTTTCGCCCTCGACCGCCTCGATCGTCGGGCCGGTGGACTGGCCGTTATAGCCCCACAGCCGCGCGATCATGCCGTTGGCCATGACCCGTTCCACCGGCTCGGCCACGAGGTGGAATTCCTTTACGTTGCCGTTCATCCGCCAAGGCAGCGACCAGCCGTTCAGCGTGACCACGGGGTTGTAGTCGGGGCCCTGGCCCGGGCGCGGCGGAACCTGCGTCGCCGCGTCGTTCACGACGGCCAGTTCCGGCAGGTCGCGGAACCGGGTCTGGGCGGTGGCGGCCGAGGCCAGGACGGCGCCGGCCCCGGCGGTGAGCATCTGTCTGCGGTTGATCATTCGGTGTCTCCTTCTGCGGCGCCGCCCCAGATCGCCGCCGAAACGGCAACCTCGGCGCGCCAGTAATCCGCCTTGGCCTCGGCCGCGCCCAGCTCGGCCTCGAGGGCTTCGCGCGCATCCGCGATCAGCTCGAAGGTCGAGGTGAGCATGCCGTTGTAGCTTTTGAGCGCTTCCTCATCGATGGTGCGGCGCAGCGGCAGCACCTGGTCGCGCCAGTGCCGCGCGATGTCGTAGCGGCCCTCAACGGCGGCATGGGCCGCGCGCGCCTCGGCCCGCGCGTCGATGGCCGTCTGCGCCAGCGCGTTGGCGGCGTGAAGATAGGCCATCTGTCCCCGCCGGCCCTTCAACGCGGCGGTGTCATAAAGCGGGATCTCGAACCCGATCTCGAGCACCGGGGTGGTCTCGGTCTCGCGGCCCGCGTCGCCGTCGGTCCGCTCGACCTCGACCCCCGCGGCCAGCGCGATGTCCGAGATCATGCGCGTCTGTCCGTCGAGCCGGTATTCCCGGGCCACGCGGTCCAGCGCGAGGCGACCGGCCGCGATGTCCACGCGGTGCTCCAGCGCCATGCGTTCCACGTTGGCGCGGCCCGGTCGGCGGCCGGGTAGGGATGGCAGGCGGTCGGGCACGTAGAAGGTGGCTTCGGGACCGCTGAGCCCCATGAGCCGCGCCAGCCTTTCCTTGGCCAGCCGCGCCTCGAGCCGGGCCTCGGCGCGTTCGGCGGCCAGCGCGGCGGTGAAGGCGTATTCGCGCGCCTGGTCCGACGCGCTCAGGGCACCGGTGCGGCCCAGCTCGGCCGCCAGTTCCGACGCGGCGTCGGCCGTGCCCTGCGCGCGTCCCACGAGGGCGGCGGCCTCGAAGGCCGCGACCGCGTCGATCCACGCCAGCCTCGTCTCCCACGCGAGCGCAAGCGTCGCCGCCAGGACGTTGAGCTGGGCGATCTGGAAATCGGTCATCGCCAAGGCACCGCGCTGCTTGCGCGTGGCGAGATCCAGGAGCGAGCCGACGATGACGGCCTCGAAGGCATCGGCGATGCCGACCTCGCCGATCCCGCTGATCCCGACGGCCAGCGCCGGGTTGGGGCCAAGCCCGGTTTCCCAGACATCGGCGGCGGCGAAGCCGAGATCGGCGAAGGCCGCCTGCAAGCCGCGGTTGTTCATCAGCGCGACCTGCACGGCGGTATCGGGCCCGATGGTCTTGCCGGCGATCAGCGCCTTGACCCGTGCCTCGTTCGCGGCCAGCTCGGCGCTGTTCTGCGCCCAGGTCGGGCTGGCGCCCGTCGCATCGCGCGATTTCGAACTCAGAAGCGCGAAGCCCGGCCGCGGGTCCGAGCCGGCGCCGACCAGCGCGGTGTCCGCGCAGGCGGCCAGCAGGGCGGGGAGGGCGAGCGCCGTTACGGATAGCAGTCTCATGATCCGCCCCCCGGGGCCTGGCGGTCGTTCAGCCGCCGCCAGTCGGCGGGCGCCTCGACCCGACGTGGCTGGTAGGACAGGACCGGTTCGGTCGGTGCGGTCCCGGTGGCGCGCGTGTCGGCCGGTCCGATGAAGGCCGCGCTTTGCGGAAGGTCCGGCAGCGGCGCGCAGCCGGCCAGAAGAAACGGCACGGTGGCCGCGAGTCGGAAAGTCATGAATTGCCTCTGGGTCCAAGTAACGTTCGCGCCGGGCGGGGCCGGCAGGACGCGCTCAGGCCTTCGGAGGCCGTCTCAGCCCGGTCGGGTCGATGAGGTTCGCCCCGGCGGCGACCATGGGATCATGCTCGGCCATGGTCAGACGGGATGCGGCGGTAGCGATGCTTGGCAGAATTTCGGTGGCGATCCCGAAGGTCCCGATGCAGCACATGCCCGAGGCGGTCTGCTGCGTGTCGGAGTCCGGCAGCGCGGCGTCGGCGCCATGCATCCCCGCGTGATGGGCTGCGTGCGCCGCATCCGACAGGGTGCCGACGGCCACGGTTGGCGCCATGCAGTCAACCGAGTTTGCCCGCGCCAACGCTGGCTCGATGCCCAAGACCAGCAAGGCCAGGGCAAAGGTCAATCGGGTAAGGAAGGCGCGAACTACGGTCATATCGGCCGCCAGATTGCCGGCTTCCGGGCATCTGGCAAGATGTATTCGTGAGGGCGGGCGAAAGGCGCCGTCACTTGCGCGTGATGCCGCCGGTGCCCGGCCTGCCTTTTCTTCCGGCGATGGGCCGCGCTCATTCGGGACCTTCCGGGCCGCCCCCTTCGCGCCGGTCTTTCCTGCGGCGCAGGGCCAGGACGACCAGCGGCAGGGCGGTCAGCAGGCCGAGCCCGATGGCGAGCCATTCGGCCGCCCCGGCATCCCCGTCCATGGCGATGCTTCCGAAATGCGCCAGCACGAAGCTTGCCGGCAGGATACCGGCCAGCGTGGCCAGCGCGAACCGCCAGAAATGCAGGCGGCTGAGCCCGGCCGCGTAGCTCATGGCGTCGAAGGACACGAAGGGCAGCAGGCGGCTGGCGAAGACCGTCAGCGTCAGCGCGTTCTGCGAGCCCAGCAGACCGTAATCGGCCTTGTCGCCCAGGATGCGTTCGACCGTCCGGCGCCCCACGAACCGGGCGATCAGGAAGGCGGTGATGGCCCCGATCTCGGAGCCGATGGCGACATAGGCCGCGCCCGCGTAATGGCCGTAGGCGGCGCCCGCCGCCAGGGCGATCGGCGCGCTGGGGATCGGGCTGGCCACCACCGCGGCCGTCATCAGGCCGATCACCGCGACCGGCCCCCAGGGTCCGGCCGCGTCCACCCAGCGGGTGATGGTGGTCCTGTCGATGCCGGTGGGCAGCCAATCCATCAGCCATGCCAAGAGCAGCCCGGCGAGCAGCAGGGCGCCCACGCCCGCGGCGACGCGGCGCGCCGTCAGCCCTGCGGCGGCCCGCGTCATTCCTGCTCGGCCTCGCGCCAGCTTTGGCGGCAGACGCTGAACAGGTAGGTGGCCGACCATGTCAGCAGCATGAGCCCCCCGAGCGACTGAAGCATGGTGACGATCCGGATGTCGCCCGTCAGGTTGATGCGGGCAAGCCCCAGCGTGGTGAAGTTCACGCCGGTCAGGTAGATCACGTCGGCCCAGTCCAGCGGACCGGACGTGGTGCCCCCCAGGGCCTCCCAGCGCAGGAGCCACCGGTTCACCAGCGCGAAGACCAGGATCTCGGCCAGGTGAAGCAGCAGAAGGCCAAGGAAGGTGACGTGCACCGCGCGCGACGAGCCGGCTTGTGGGTTCGGCGCCAGCCGCCCCAGCGTGGTCAACGCGTGGTGGTGCACATGCCCCATGGCCGCGACAAGGCAGGTCCCGATGAGCAGCGCGGCGAGGGTCATGGCCGGGCCCTTTCCGCCCGATCCAGCGGACCACGATCGGTCGGGCCGTGCGTGTGCGTCGGAGTGGATGTCGGCGTGTCTGAGCCGGGATGAGAATGCTGGCGCATCTGGGATGTCCCCCTGTTTCGATCTGGCCCGGCCGCGCGGGCCGGTCCACCCTGCAACGCGCCGTCGCCGGATCAGTTCTGATCGGCCGTGTCTCCCATCGGGCGGCCGTCCCGCATGGCGCCCTGCATCCAGCCCGCGCGCCCGGCGAAGTTGTCCACCTCGTCCGGGGTCACCGTCCCGTCGCCGTCGGAGTCGAGATGCTGGAACCGGTCGACCGTGCGCTCGCGCATCATCGCGGCGTGCCATCCCGCGAATTCGTCGAGGCTTAGCGCGCCGTCGTCGTTCGCGTCGTATTCGTCGAGCCGGCCACGCAAGCTTTCGGCGCTCATGCCCTGTGGCATGCCATCCATCGTGCCCTGGCCCATCATCGTCATCATATCGCGATCCATCATCGCGCCCGCATCGCCACCGGCGCCGCCCATCGTGCCCGCGCCGTGCATCCGCTGCATCATGTGCCGCATGCCCTGCATCATGTCGTGGGGCGCGCCGTCCATGGCGATGCCGCCACCTTGGCTGCCGGCGCCACCGGCATTGTCGCCATGATTGTGGCTTGCGGCCGCGGCGGCCCCGGCGGTCAGCGCCGTGATGGCAAGAATTCCAGCGGTTCGTGCGAGTGTGGGCATCAGTATCTCCATTGCGTTCGGCTTGGTGATCGCCAGATGGTCCGCCCGCGACAGAGGAAAACCCGTCGCGCCGCTGAGAATTGTATCGGTCTGTCGCAGACCCGGTGGATGATACACACCGCGACAAAATTCGTTGTGACCCCGAGGTGTTTCGTCCGATATGAGGCCGCATGGCACAGCCGCCGCATATCCTTGTCGTGGACGACCACGCGCAGATCCGCGAAAGCGTGACGCGCTATCTCGAACGCAACGGGATGCGGGCCACGGCTGCGAAGGACGCCGCCGAGATGGACGCGAAACTGGCGGCTGGGCAGTTCGACCTTGTGGTGCTGGACGTGATGATGCCGGGCGAGGACGGCCTGTCCGCCTGCCGCAGGCTGAGCGCCGAGGCGACGGTTCCGATCATCATGCTGACCGCGCTCGACGGCGAGACGGATCGCATCGTCGGGCTCGAGACCGGGGCGGACGATTACCTTGCCAAACCCTTCAACCCCCGCGAATTGCTGGCGCGGATCAGGTCCGTCCTGCGGCGCAGCACCCGCGACGACCGGCTTGCGGGTCGCCTGGCGGGGCAGCGGGTGCGGTTCGGGCACCTGACGCTCGACACCGACCGGCAGACCCTGTCGGGCGCCGCGCGGGGGGAGATCCCCCTGACCGATTCCGAGTTCCGCCTTCTGGTCGTGCTGCTGGAGCGCGCGCGGCTGGTTCTGAGCCGCGACCAGCTTCTTGACCTGACGGCGGGCCGTTCGGCGGGGCCCATGGACCGGACCATCGACAACCAGATCAGCCGCCTGCGCCGCAAGATCGAACCCGACGTGCTGCGCCCCACGATCATCAAGACGGTGCGCAACGGCGGCTATTGCCTGGCCGTGGATGTCGCGCCCGTCTGATGACGCTCGGGCGCCCTACATCCCTGAGGGTCCAGCTGATCCTGCTGGTGGTGGCCGCCCTGGCCGCGGCGCAGGGTGTGAGCCTTCTGCTTTTCGCCGATGAACGCAGTCTCGCTATCCGGGCCGCGCTGGGGTTCGAAGCCGCCGGGCGGGCGGCGAATGTCGCGCGCCTGATCGAGGAGGCGCCGCCCGATCTGCACGGCTCGATCATTCGCGCGGCGAACTCGCCCCTCGTGCGCTTCGAGCTGTCGGACACGGCCGAGGTCCGGCACATGGATCACTCGGCCGGCGGGGTCGTCGAAGCCCGGATACGGACGTTGCTGGATGACGGGTTCAGCCGCGATATCCGCGTCGAGCTGCACCAAGTCGAAGGGCAGCTCATGCCGCTGCCGAACCTGTCGCCCGAGATGACCGACATGCACGCGGCCATGATGCGCGGCGAGCTGACGGCGGTCGAGATGAACCTGTCCATTGCACTCGCGGGTGGCGGCTGGCTGAATGTCGGGACGCGGTTCGAGCGACCGCCGATCCAGTGGCCCCTCCACGCGCCCCTGACCTTCGCTATTTCGGCGGCGGTGCTGCTGGTCGCCGTGATCTGGTTCGTGATGGCGCGGCTGACCGGTCCGCTCAGGCGATTGGCGGGGGCGGCCGACAGGCTCGGGCGGGGCGAGGATGTCGGCGCGTTGCCCGTGGCCGGTCCGACCGAGGTGCGCGACCTGACCGTCGCGTTCAACCGGATGCAGGACCGGCTGACCCGGTTCGTCGGCGACCGGACCCGGATGCTGGCCGCCTTGGGCCATGATCTGCGCTCGCCGCTCACTGCGTTGCGGGTGCGCGCCGAGATGGTCGACGACGACGAAACGCGCGACAGCCTCGTCGCGTCGGTGGAAGAGATGCAGGGCATGGTCGACGCGACCCTGACATTCGCCCGCGGCCTGACCGGCTCGGAGCCGCCCGAGAGCGTGGACCTGCGCGCCTTCCTCGATGGCCTGCGCCACGACATGCACGGCGCTTTCGAGATCGCTCCGGGCCCGGCCGTCACCCTGCGCCTGCGGCCCGCGGCCCTGCGCCGGGCGCTGCGCAACCTGATCGAAAACGCCCGACGATATGGCGGTGGCGCTATGGTCGGCTGGTCGCGGCAGGACGACGCCGTGATCGTGACTGTGGACGACGCGGGGCCTGGCATTCCTGCCGTCCAGCTCGAACAGGTTTTCGATCCGTTCTACCGGCTCGAATCCTCGCGGTCGCGCGAGACCGGGGGACATGGCCTGGGCCTGTCCATCGCGCGCACGATCGTCCGAGCCCACGGTGGCGACATCACGCTTCGCAACCTCAAAGGGGGCGGCCTGCGCGCCGCGGTCTTTATCCCGATTGCGGTATCGACAGCGGACGCCGTGACGCCAATTTGACATCTTTATTTTGGAATATGATATGCTGCCGCAACGGCTCAATTCGCATGCGGAGGGATAGCAGATGATGTGGGGTAGCGGGCACGGGATATTCGGTGGGCTTTGGATGATCCTGTTCTGGGGGATCATCATCGCCCTGATTGTCTGGGCGGTCATGGCCCTGCGCGGAAAAGGGGGCAATGGCGGGCCCGACGCGACGGGGCGGCCCGACGCGCTGGAGACCCTTCGCGAGCGGCTGGCCAAGGGCGAGATCGACGAAGAGGAGTTCCGTCGCCGCAAGGCCGCGCTGGACGAATGACCCGACATTCGGGCCCAGGCCGCGCGGCCCGGATGCGTCACTCGGTCGACGCGGTCCGGTCCTTGGCAGGTTCGCCGTCGCCGGTGGCAGAGCGGAGCGCCGCAAGCACGGCATCGGCGGACAGGATTTCCGACAGCACGATCCCGTCCGGCGCGCCAGGACCATAGACGGCGCTGAACGGGATGCCGTAGCGTCCGAAACGCTCGAGGTAGCGCGCGATACCATCGTCGGGCCGGGTCCAGTCCGCCTGCATCGCGACGACCCCGTCGGCTTGCAGCGCCGTTCGCACCGGGTCGCGGTCAATGACCAGCGCCTTGTTCGCCTTGCAGGTCAGGCACCAATCCGCCGTCACGTCCAAGAAGACGACGCGCCCTTGGGACACGTTGCGCGCGATGTCCGCCCGGTCGAACGTGTTCCAGTCCAGCGACGCGCGCGCGGCGGACGGGGCAGGGGCCTCCTGCAAACGCGGGGCCGTGGCCAGCGCCAGCGCGGCACAGACCGCGACCACGGGCCAGCGGGCCACCGGAGGCAGGCGGCGGACCGACAGGGCCAACACCAGCAGGGCCGACAGCCCGCCGACGGCCAGCGCGGCGGCCGGCCCGGCGACCCCGACCATCACGAACAGGAGCCACGCGACGGTCCCCGCCAGCAGCGCGCCGAGGACCAGCTTCAGCCCCGTCATCCAACGGCCGGGTTTCGGCATCCAGGCGACCGCGCGGGGGAACGCGGCGACGGCAAGATACGGCACGGCCAGCCCGACCCCCAGCCCGGTGAAGACGATGAAGATGTCGACGCCGCGCCCGGCCAGTGCGAAGGTGATCGCGGTGCCCAGGAACGGTGCCGAGCACGGGGTCGCCATGACCGCGCCGAAGAGTCCGGTCAGGAAATCGGCCGCGCGGCCCTGGCTGCCCCCGGCATTCGCAAGCCAGGTCTGGAGACGCGACGGCAGGACCACCTCGAACCCGCCGAGCATGTTCGTCGCGAAGACCGACAGGATCAGGATCATCAGCGCCAGGAAAACCGGGCTCTGGAATTGCAGCCCCCAACCCACCGTGACACCGGCGCGTTGCAGCAGGAACAGGACCAGCGCCAGAACCCACATGAAGCTGAGCACCCCCAGCGCGGCGGCGAGGAACCCGGCGCGCACGTCCCACCGGTCGCGGGCGCCGTGCCTGACCACCGACGACAGCTTGATCGACAGGACTGGCAGGACGCAGGGCATGGCGTTCAGGATCAGACCGCCCAGGAACGCCACAAGGGCGATCGACACCAGCGTCCCCATGGCGGGACCGGCAACCGACGACGTGAACGGCGGGGCAGGGGCCGTTTCAACCCGGTCCGGTTCCAGCGTGACGGCGCGGTCCAGCCCGTCGGTGACAGTCAGCATCGCCTCTTCTACCGTCGCCTCGCCTCCTGACAGGACCGGAAACGTCGCCCAGAGGTCGCGCCCGCCATCGCCCAGACGGATATCGGGTGTGCCGAAGGCGGTGCCGGTGCCGAGTTCGGGAAAGATGTCGGGGCTGCGAAAGGCGGTCGCGCCGCGCAGCGCGACGGTCAGGGTCGTGGCGTCCGCGTCCAGGTAATAGGCGGCCGAAGCGATGCCGCTCTCGGGGCCGGGCACGGGCACCCGAGCGGCGAACGCGGCGATACGAGTTGCGGCCTCGGTGTCGATCCCGGCGCCGCGCGGCAGCGACAGGCTCAGCTCGAAATCCTGCGGCACGCAGATGTCCGAGCACACCAGCAGCGACACAAGCGCCTTCAGCCGTGCGGGCGCGCCCGGCCGGTCGAGCGCGATGCGAAGCGGAAACACGACCTCGTCGCGATAGCCAAAATTCTCGATTCCGAATGCGGTGAACCGTTCGGGTGCGGGCCAGAGAAAGCTGACCCCGGCGATGTTCTCGGACCCCGCCCAGTCGATCGACGGGGGAATGCCGACCTCGCCCGGGGAGCGCCAGTAGGTTTTCCAGCCGTCGCCCAGCTTCAGGTCCAGCCCGGCGGACAAGGTTCCGGCCCCTTCGGGAACGCCGTCCTGTGCCGTGATCAGCCGCGCGGTCACGGCCGGGGATGTCTGGGGGTCCGAGGATGCGGCCATCCCGCCCTCGGGCAGGCCCGCCACGGCCAGCGCGAGGAACAGCGCGCGCCAAAGCCGGATCAGCATACCGAAGTCCAGCCTTCGGCGCGTTCCAGCGCGACGATCTTCTCCAGCACGTTTGTGTCGATCTGGCCTTGGATGACGGTCTTGCCGATCACCAGCGCGGGGGTTCCCACAAAGCCGAAGATTTGCGCCAGCGCCGCCGAGGTCCGGATCTCTTCCAGGACGTCCGCACTATTCATGTCCGCCACCAATTGCCGGTGGTCCAGGCCCACCGACTCGGACAGGGCCTCGAGGTAGCCGTCGGTCGCCCGGAACGGGGACGAGATCAGATGTTCCTGGAAGCGGACATAGGCCCCTTGCCTCTTGGCGGCGAGCGCGGCTTTCGCCGCCAGACGGGAGGTATCCCCCAGCAACGGCAATTCGTGCCAGACGACGCGGACGTCGTCGTCCAGCCAGTCGGCGAGGCTTGCGATCTCTTTCGTCTGAACCCGGCAATAGGGGCAGTAGAAATCCGAAAATGACGCGATCGGGACCGTGTCCGGGTCATCATTTGCATCGCCGTAAAGCGCCGGGCAGATCGCGCCGCGCACGTGTGTGATCGGTAGCTCGGCATCCATGTCCGAGGGGCCGTCGAGACCCACGAAGGCCGCACCCGCCAGGCTGCTCGATCCGGCGGCCATCCGGCGGAAGCCGGGCGGGTCCGCCATGGGCCGAAATTCGGGCAGGGGGGTGAAGCGGTCGATTAGGTCGCGCGCCACGGGCACGGCGCCCGCGACCAGCGCGACGCCGCCGGCGGCCATTAAACGCCTGCGCGCCAGATTGATCATGGCTCAGCCATTTGGGGAAAGGCGGTTGGCGCGGTTGGGATATGCGCGGCCATGGCGATCAGTCGGGGGCCGCGCGCAGGAGGACCTCGGCCGCATCACCGCGGTCGGCCGGGCCCTGTCGCGCCTTATCGCTCGTGACGCTATACCTGACGGTGGGCGCGTCCGCTCCGTGACAGGATTTTTCCTTGACGCGGTGCAGAAGCAGATGCGCACCGACACACAACACCAGCGGCGCGAATAGGCCCGCATTGCGCCACAGCCCGTCGGCCCCGCCGCCGGAAAGGAAAAAGGCCGCCACCGGCGCGAGCATTACCGCGCAACAGGCTATCATTCCGTATGTCATCAGCTTGCGCTGCTTCGGGGCCGTTCCAGGTGCGTCCATGGCCATTATCGATCCTTCCAAATCCGCCGCCATATGCCGTTTTACCGCCGGGGAAGGTCAAGGATACAAAGCTTTACATTTCTCGCGGTTTTGTCAGGTGGATCGCGGCGGGTTCTCGGGTAGTTACCCTGTCGACCGTGACCAAGGGGCGAGATCGAAGAGCAGACGACCCTTCCGGGCGCCGGAGGTGCAAGGAGATGGAATTCGGGACGTGCCCGCCGCAGCATCCGCCCATGATCCCGCGATGAGACGAAGGACGACGCATGGACAAGTTGACCGTTGTGGTGGCGGGCGTGCTGATTGCCGGGATCGGTGCCGTCGGCTGGCAGATGTTCGCCGCGGGGCCGCAGGGGGCGGGCCATTCGATGGCACCGCCGGACACGACCGCCCTGGCCGAGGGCGCGCCGATCGTCGAGGTGCGACTGCCCGATGAGCTTTCGGGCAACGCCGAGCTGGGGAAATCGATCTTCGAGGCCAAGTGCGCCACGTGCCACGGCCAGAACGCTGCGGGACAGAACGGTGTCGCGCCGCCGCTGGTCCACCAGATTTACGAACCCGGGCATCATTCCGACATGGCCTTCGTGATGGCAGCCCAGAACGGAGTGCGGGCGCATCACTGGCGCTTCGGCAACATGCCGCCCGTTGACGGCGTCACGCAGGGTGACGTCAAGATGGTGACAGCTTACGTTCGGGAATTACAGCGGGCCAACGGGATCGAGTGATGATAGCGCGGTATGCGGTAGTCCTGTTGAACGCGTTCGTTCTTGGCGCCTTGCTGCTGTTCGCGGCCGAGGCAAAGGCCGGGATCGGGCATGGTGACGACCTAACCGTTGCGGCCCACCTCACGGCTTCGACCGACGCCCATGCGGGCGACCATACCCACGACGACCGCATCGACCATTGCCACCCGGGCCTCGATTGCTTCAGCCCCGTGGTCTTCAGCCTTCGGGTCGGTGTGCATCCGCCGGAAGCGGTGACCGCCGCCGATTACCTCTCCACCTGCCACGCCTATGACGGCATATCGCCGGGGCTGGACGTTCCGCCACCGCGCCTCCGGGCCTGATCTTGGACCACACCGAAATCAGACCTTGCGGAGACGAGAAACAATGAAGATCACCACTACCCTGGCAGCGATTGCCATGACCGGAACGACCGTGGCCGCGCTGGCCCATAGCGGCGCGACCGGCATCGTGAAAGAGCGTATGGACGGCATGAAGGCCATGGGCGATGCCGTGAAATCCGTCGCGCCGATGATGCGCGGCGAGATGGAATACGACGCCGACACCATGCGCGCGGCCGCCCGCACGTTCCAGCAGCACGCGGGCGAGGCCATGACCGAGCTGTTCCCCGAAGGCTCGGGCGGGATGCCGTCCGAGGCGAAGGATGCCGTCTGGGAGGACTGGGACGCGTTCGCAGACCTTGCCGATCGGTTGGCCGTCTATGCCGAGGGGCTGGAAGGCGCCGCCGGAAACGGCATGGGGCAGGGCGGCCAGATGGGCACCGGGTCGATGATGGGCGGCGGGTCCATGACGGGCGACGCCTCGGGCATGATGGGCGGCAGCGCGATGATGGGCGCCGGCGGATCTGACATGATGACCGCCGAGCACATCGCCGAGATGCCGGTTGATGCAGCCTTCACCATGACCACCGAGGTCTGCTCGGCCTGCCATTCGCGGTTCCGAGCGGAAGACGGCTGACCATGGGCAGGATCGTCTTGTGGACGGCCGGCGCGGCGGCATTCGGTGTCGCCGCGCTGAGCGCCGTGATCGCCTGGCCCGTGGGAAGCGCGCCCGGACCCATCGGGCTTCAGGGCAACGCCCAGCGGGGCGCCTATCTCGCGCGCGCGAGCGGATGCATCGCGTGCCATTCGAATTTCGAGGACGGCGGTGCTCCCCTCGCGGGCGGGGCGCCCCTGCAAACCGATTTCGGGACCTTCTATCCGCCGAACCTGACCACCGATCCCGATCACGGGATCGGCGACTGGACGGCCGAATCCTTTGCCAAGGCCGTCCGGCAGGGCGTGGCCCCGGATGGCGACCCCTATTACCCGTCCTTCCCCTATCCGTTCTACGCCGAGTTCTCGGACCAGCAGATGGCCGACCTATGGGCCGCGTTCCAGACCGTCGCTCCGGTGGCCGAGTCGGCGCCCGACCACGATGTCGGCTTCCCCTTCGATCAGCGCTGGGGGCTGAAGCTGTGGCGCGCAGCCTTCTTCTACGACCCGATGACCGACCCGGTGCCGGGGCGCAGCGAGGCGTGGAACCGCGGGCGCGAACTGGTGCGCGGCGCCGCCCATTGCGGGGCCTGCCACACCCCGCGCAACCTGGCCGGGGGCCGTGACCTGGGGGCGGTCTTCGCGGGCAATCCCGCGCTTCCCGGCGAGGGCAAGGCGCCGTCGATCCGGCCCGGCGCGCTGGCCGAGGGCGGCTGGACGGTGTCGTCGCTGTCCTACGCGCTGAAATCCGGCCTCACGCCGTCGGGCGACGCCTTCGGCGGCAGCATGGCCGAGGTCGTGCGCGAGGGGACGCGATTCCTGTCCGACGCCGATCGCGACGCCATGGCGACCTACCTGCTGGAAGGCGAGGACGGCGGGCGCGAGCGCCTGGCCCAACGCGGCCCGGACGCGGCCAGTGCCACCGGGAAACCCGAATGATCAGATCGCGGGATGTGCGCACACGAAGCGCCCCGCGTAGCAGATGGAGCGACAAGATGATGTTTGGCAGACGCGATGTCCTGCGCATGGCCACGGCCGCGGGACTTGGATCGGCCTTGCCGGGCGGCGGGCTTGCGGCCGCGACCGATGCGGGGATCGAGGAACTCCGGGCGCGGGTGACACCGTTCCGGCTGTTGCCCGACGACTATCCGATGACCGAGATCTGGGGCTATGGCCCGACCGCGCCCGGCCCCGAGATCCGGGTGCGGCAGGGGGACCGGGTCGCCCGCCGTTTCGTCAACGACCTGCCGCAGGGCAGCTCGATCCACTGGCATGGCATCCGCATCGCCAACGGCATGGACGGTGTCTCGGGCCTTACGCAGGAGCCGGTCGCGCCGGGTATGCGCTTCGACTACGATTTCGAGGCGCCCGATGCGGGCACCTACTGGTATCACGCGCATAACCGGTCGTGGGAGCAGGTCGCGCGGGGCCTGCACGGCGCGTTGATCGTCGAGGAAGCCACCCCGCCCGACGTGGACCGCGAAGAGGTCATGGTGTTGGGTGACTGGCTGCTGAACCCGGAAACCGGGCAGATCGACGACAATTTCGACCACCCGATGATGATGAGCCACGGCGGGCGGATCGGGAACTATATCACCGTCAACGGCCGCTCGGACCTGACGCTGCCCGCCCGCCGGCACGAGCGGCTACGCCTGCGGCTGATCAACGCCTCGAACGCGCGGATCTTCCCGCTGACCCTTCCGGGCCTGGCGGGCTGGGTCGTGGCGCTGGACGGCATGCCGCTGGACGCGCCCGAGCCGATCGGGGACGTGCTGGTTTTGGGGCCCGCGCAACGGGCCGACCTGATCGTCGATGTCGTTGCGGACGCGGGCGGGCAGGCGGGCCTGGACCAGGTGGAGGAGGACGGTGACTACTTCCTGGCGGCGTTCGACGTCACCGGCACGGCGGCGCAGACCCGGCGCGGCACGCCCGCGCCCCTGCCGCCCAACCCGAATACCGGCTTGCCCGACCTGTCCGCCGCGACCCCGCTGCGCCTTGTCATGGCGGGCGGCGCCATGGGCCGCATGCAATCGGCCGTTCTGAACGGCACGCGCATGGGCTTTCGCGAGCTGATCGCCGAGGGGCGGTTCTGGGCGCTTAACGACATGGCCGCCATGACCGATACACCGCTGGCCGAGCTGGGCCTGGGCGAGCCTGTGCGACTGGAGATCGTGAACGAGACGGTCTTCCCGCACGCGATGCACCTGCACGGCATGCATTTCCGCGAAGTCACCGCCGACGGCGCGCTGGGGCCGTTGCGCGATACCCTCCTGGTGGGCGGGCAGGAAACGCGCGAGATCGCGTTCACGGCCGACAATCCCGGCGACTGGCTGTTCCATTGCCACATGCTGAGCCACGCGGCGTCGGGCATGACGACCTGGCTGCGGGTCACGTGAGGATCGCGGTTCTCTACGGGATCGCGGCCCTGATCGCCGGGATCGGCGTCTGGGCTCTGCTGGGGCGCGGCGGGGCGGAGGCCACCGCTGCCGGTCCGGTTGACCTGGCGCGAGGCAGGGCGCTTTACGAAGAGAACTGCTCGTCGTGCCATGGGTCCGAACTCCAAGGGCAACCCGACTGGCAAAGCCCGGGGCCGGACGGCCGCCTGCCCGCGCCGCCCCATGACGAGACCGGGCACACATGGCACCACCCCGACACCGTGCTGTTTGACTATACCAAGCTCGGCGGCAACGCGCTGATGGCGCAGCAGGGCGTCGATTTCGACAGTGGGATGCCGGGCTTCGGGGACATCCTGACCGACCGGCAGATCCGCGACGTGCTGGCCTTCATTCGCTCAACCTGGCCCGAGCGTATCAGGGACATTCAGGCGGACCGAACGCTGGCCCAGGACGGGGCCGGCTGATCGGTGCCCGGCACGCACGCTGGCCAAGACCTTCGCGGAATTCATGGCGCATTCGCTCGAGACCGGAGCCCGGCGCGACCGGCACGGCTGGAGGGCGGCCTGGAAGCATAGCTTCCCGACGCTGGCCGTCGCGAACGTTCCGACGCTGTTGTTCCTGGTCGCTGCAAGCGGCTTCCTGACGGTCGAGTCCACCGTCGGCTTGTCCCAAATCTTCTGCGTCGCGCTTCTCGCAATTCTGGGTGCACGCACCGGATGGAAGGTCGATGCAAGCGCAAGGTCGGCGCTGCTCGGAGCTTTTTTCGCCGGGGGCGTAGGTCTTGCGCTCGCCTTTCTGAAATTCGCCATTCACTGAAGCATCTCCACTCTCGGTTATCAGTGAGTTTCGGATCAAACGCGCACCTATCGTTTCCGACCCAGGGGCGGTCAGGTTAACGAACGCTTTTCTGCTGAGAGAAACTCGGTTGAACGGAACTCGGTGATCCTCGCAGCGAACTTCCGCTTTCCGCCCATCTTGCTGCCTGGCTCGCCATCGCAGATAAGGTATGCTGTCCGCCCGATGATCACATCCCTGCGCCGCATACCTTTACCCGAGTCAAATAGCGCTCGGCGGAAGCGCTCCTGACACAGCCCAGCCCGCGCTCGCACGAGAAAAAACCGACGGCCCTCCTTGACCTTCCAGTGACTGGAGGCCCCGTGTCGGGCGTGTCACCGATCCCAGGAAGTTGCCATGCCCGATCCCAAGACCATCACGCTGTCCGTCGACGGCATGTCCTGCGCGTCCTGCGTGGGGCGGGTGGACAGGGGCCTGTCGGTGCTGGAGGGCGTCGGCGATGTCTCGGTGAACCTCGCCTCCGAAACCGCGCGGCTGATCGTCGACCGGCCGAACCGGGTCGCCGACGTGGTCGCCGCGCTGAGTGACCTCGGATACCCGGCGCGCACCTCCAGCGTGACGCTGAACGTCGACGCCATGTCCTGCGCGTCCTGTGTGGGGCGGGTGGACCGGGCGCTGGCCGCCGTGCCGGGCGTGCTCGACGTGAACACGAACCTCGCCGCCGAGACGGCGAGCGTGCGCTTCGCCGAAGGCGCGGTGAGCACGGCGGACCTGGTCGAGGCCAGCCGCGCGGCAGGATATCCCGCGACGGCGGCCGAGGGCGCTGGTCGCTCCCATCGCAAGGCCGACGAGGCGCGCGCGCTGGCGCGCCGCACCGCGCTTGCCGCAGCGCTCGCGCTGCCGGTCTTCCTGGTCGAGATGGGTGGCCACGCCATCCCGGCCTTCCACCACTGGATCAACGCCACAATCGGCCAGCAGACCAGCTGGCTTCTGCAATTCGCGCTGACGACCGCCGTGCTGGCCGGGCCGGGGCGGATGTTCTTCACCAAGGGCCTCCCCGCGCTGATGAAGGGCGCGCCCGACATGAACAGCCTCGTCGCCGTGGGCACGGGGGCGGCCTATCTCTATTCGGTCGTCGCGACCTTCCTGCCGGACCGGCTGCCGGACTCCGTGCGCGCCGTCTATTTCGAAGCGGCGGCGGTGATCGTCGTGCTGATCTTGGTGGGCCGGTTCCTCGAGGCGCGGGCCAAGGGCCGCACCGGCGCCGCGATCCAGAAGCTCCTGGGATTGCAGCCCCGCACCGCCCGCGTGCTGCGCGACGGCGACAGCGTCGAGGTCGCGGTCGACGACATCGTGCGCGGCGACATCGTCGTGGTGCGGCCGGGCGAACGCATCGCCGTGGACGGCGAAGTGGTCGACGGCACCTCGCGCCTGGACGAAAGCATGCTGACGGGCGAGCCGGTGCCGGCCGAGAAGGGGGCCGGCGACGCGGTCACCGGCGGCACCGTGAACGGTGCGGGCAGCCTGACCTTCCGCGCCACCCGGGTGGGCGGCGACACGACGCTGTCGCAGATCATCCGCATGGTGGAAGAGGCGCAGGGCGCCAAGCTGCCGATCCAGGGACTGGTCGACCGCATCACCCTGTGGTTCGTGCCCGCCGTCATGGGCATCGCCGCGCTGACCGTGCTGGTTTGGCTGGTGGTCGGGCCGTCCCCGGCGCTGACGCTGGCGCTGGTCGCGGGCGTTTCGGTGCTGATTATCGCCTGTCCCTGCGCCATGGGGCTGGCCACGCCGACCTCGATCATGGTGGGCACCGGGCGGGCGGCCGACATGGGCGTGCTGTTCCGCAAGGGCGACGCGCTCCAGCAGCTCGACAGCGTCACGGTGGTGGCGCTCGACAAGACCGGCACGGCGACCGAGGGCCGGCCCGAGCTGACCGACCTCGAGCTGGGCGACGGCTTCGACCGCGCCGACGTGTTGTCGAAGCTGGCCGCGGTCGAGGACCGGTCCGAACACCCCATCGCCGATGCCATCGTCCGCGCCGCCCGCGCCGAGGGCGCGCGCCACGCCGAGGCCGGGAATTTCCAGTCGGTCACGGGCCATGGCGTGCGCGCCACTGTCGACGGCGCCGAGGTGTTGGTGGGGGCCGAGCGGATGATGACGCGCGAGGGCGTGGATATCGCCCCGCTGGCCGCACGGGCCACCGCGATCGCCGGTCGCGGCCGCACGGCGTTGTTCGCCGCCATCGACGGGCGGCTGGCCGCCGTCATCGGCGTGGCCGACCCAGTGAAGCCCGCCAGCCGCGCGGCCATCTCGGCCCTGCACGACAAGGGCCTGAAAGTGGCGATGATCACCGGCGACCGCCGAGAGACTGCCGAGGCCATCGCCCGCGAGACGGGCATCGACCACGTCATCGCCGGGGTGCTGCCCGACGGCAAGGTGGCGGCGCTGGACGACCTTCGCGGCGCGGACGGAGTGGTGGCCTTCGTCGGCGACGGCATCAACGACGCGCTTGCGCTGGCCCATGCCGATGTGGGCATCGCCATCGGCACAGGCACCGACGTGGCCATCGAAAGCGCCGACGTGGTGCTGATGTCGGGCGACCTGGCGGGCGTGGTCAACGCCTTCGCAGTGTCGCGGGCGACCATGCGCAACATCCGCCAGAACCTGTTCTGGGCCTTCGGCTACAACATCGCGCTGATCCCGGTGGCGGCGGGCGTGCTCTATCCGGCCTTCGGGGTGCTGCTATCGCCGGTGCTGGCTGCCGGCGCCATGGCGCTGTCGTCGGTTTTCGTCCTCACCAACGCGCTGCGCCTGCGCCGCGTCGCCCCGGCCATGGCCGAGCGGTCGGGGCAGACCGCGGCCGCCAAGGCGGCGCCGGTTGCGGCGCCCGCGGAATAGGAGGGAGAGAGCTATGAACATCGGGGACGTGTCCCGCCGGTCGGGCCTGCCCGCCAAAACGATCCGCTATTACGAAGACATCGGCCTGATCCGGCCAAAGCGCGGCGACAACGGCTATCGCCACTTCGCCGAGCGGGACTTGCACATGCTGGTCTTCCTGGCGGGGGCGCGCGCCTTGGGCTTCACCATCGACGATTGCCGGACCCTTCTGGCGCTTTATGAGGACCAGGGCCGCGAAAGCGCGCAGGTCAAGCAGATCGCCGGAGAGCACCTGGCGCAGATCGACGACAAGATCGCGCAGCTCAGGAGCATGCGCGCGACGCTGGACCGGCTGGTGCATGCGTGCGCCGGCGATCACCGCCCGGATTGCCCGATCCTCGAAAACCTCGCGCAGGATGCCTCCGACGAGACTGCCGACACCAAGGAACGGGCCCGGTAACGGACCCAAAGCCGCCCGGCTTCGAGGCGTGTATTTCCGGCCGTCCCAGGTGGAGGAAACCCTCGTTCAGAACGCAAAGCGGCTGCCGTGAGGGGCGACCGAGTTCTTCTTTCGCTGGTATCTGTTCATTTAGTGCTCTGGCGTAGGGAATTCTGAATGATATCAGTAAGCAGGTCCCGTATGTGATCCTGCATAGACGGGTCTCGCAGCCCCGAAAAAAGACGCTCCATTTCGTTCGGTCTCTCGGACAGCTTCTCGATTTCGGCCTTCGCGGCATGGAGCTCGTTTCGAGCTTCAAGCAGGTCAGCGGCGAGCTTCGTGCGGTCGTGCTCGAGCTGGTGGACTTCCTCCGATTTCGTTGCGAGCGTTCCCTCGAGTTCGGCTATGCGATGCTGCGCATTGCGCTTGTCAGCGCGGAGCTCTTCGCATTTCTGCTCGGAGATGACCTGGGAGGCGGAGTTTTGGCGGGCGACCACAAGCAGCAATTCCCGTTCGACTGCGGCCACGGCCGAGTTCACTTCCTCAGGAATTCCCTTGGGTAGCGCACTGAGAAGGGCCTGGTTCTCGGCCTCACGAATTTCGGCATGTGCGCCATCCACCAAGGCCTCGAGGGTCTCATGGCGGATAGAGCCTTTTACACCGTGCTCATCGCAGAGCTTCTCCTTAACGAAAGGAGCATCGAGTTCGGCAGCTGGAATCCCAGCACCCAGACCGGCTGAAATGATATCATGAACGAGATTTGGATCGTAGCTCAGCGGTCGGCCGCCGGCATTGGGCTTGGTGGTCTTATGGTTTGCCATGGCAGATTTGTCTTTGTGTTTGTCAAACCGGGTTAGACAAACCCGGTTTAGGTGTTGCGGATAGGGGGAAGGTTGGTTCGTTTACGGCAGGCGGAAGAGAAATTGTTGTCCTCAGGCCAGGAACGGCGTCAGGTCGGGCCAGAGCTCCTTGGCGTGATGCAGTGGGTCCCCGTGGGTTTCGAGGATAAACGCAGGGGTCGATTTTCCGCCGCCCGGGCGTTTGAGCGAGAGCGCCACCATCGGCCACCCGTTTGCCCTTGAGATACGCTCGCAGAGCGTCATCATGTGGTTCGACGTTCGCCCCTTTCGGAAACCCTTCGCCGCGTCCTCGGTTGGGAAGTCGAGCGGGAGATCCTCGGTGAGTCCTCTCGCGGATAGACGAGCGCCGCGAACCGGCCGCCCCATAGTCGCCCTCATAGCCTTTTCCATGCGTTCGAAGCCCGGCCAATCGGGCTCTTCATCAAGGCCTCGCACAAGTGCGGCGAATGGAACTACCCGAGTGATCGGGAATTCCGGGAGCGGAAGGCTGCTCAGAATGACGACGCGCTTCCTGTGGCTTGGAGTAACGAGCCGAAGCCTGGCGATGGCTTGGAGGGTCGCGCATTCGCGGGACTGTGCGAGTATCGCTTGCACTCGCGGGTCGGGATGCGCCCGCAGATCGGCCTCCCGGGCTGACCCATCGGCCATCAGAAATCGCGATGCGACCGCCGGCAGAGGACCTGAGACGTGCCTGGTGATCGGCAGCGTATCCTGAGCAAAAACCGCCCGTGCCGAGGTCTCAATGTCGGTGATCCCCGGCTGGAGACGCCCGATGACCACAATCGTAGTGTAATTTTCATAGTCGTTGACGCCTTGGGTTCTGGGCCCAAACCAGCGCGGCTTTGCGCCGAGGAGCGGCTGCCTGAGGCCGTCGTCATCGCCCTTGGCGATGGAGCGACCTAAATCTCTATGCAGCGCCGAGAGGACGGCTTTCGTCGCGACGACAAGGACGCCGCCTCCCGCGGCCTTATCGACTTCGTGCCTCAAGATCGTCAAAACCCCGGCGCGCCGTCGTGCTCCCTCGTTTAGGTCAAGCAGCCAGCTGCCTGATAGAGTCCTGTCAGAGACCTGCACGATGTCCGCGATCGGCGGTGACTGGATCGAAATGAAATCCGCCCCGGGAGCAACACGTTCGGTGATGTCGCGATCTACATCGGCGTCCAGCAAGAGAAGAGGTGCCTCACGAGCGACGGCCTCCATTCGCGAACACATGATCATGCGTTGAGAGCCATGCTCGGTGGTCACCTCGGCCAAGTTCAGGCCAACACAATGCCCCGCCTCCTTTCCGCTGAGACTGTCGAATATTCGGCGCCGACGCTTTGAGGCGACGAAGGATCTCGTGTCGAAGTTCGCGACACGGAATTTGACCGCTTCGGCGGACTGCCATGGACCAATCTCGAGGGAGCTCCGCGATCGGTCCTCCGCTCGCACCAGCTCCTGCAACTGCTCGGTGTCGATCCCGGAACTCCGCAGATGGTCGTGGAGGGGCAGGCCGCGCTGTAGCCCATCGACGAGCGCGGCCGTCGCGCGGGAGAGATTTCCATAGAGCCCATTAGGGAACAAGTTCGTCGGCGCGCGCATCAGATCCTCAATCGAGAGATGCGATGTGCGGATCAGGGTCGGCCAGACCTTCTCGTCGATCACACGAAGTGCAATGGGAAAATCGCGGTCGATCGGAGGATCGACGGTCAGATAGGCATGGGAAAGTAATACGACATGGGGACCCGGGACGTCCTTCTGTCGGAGATACGGACATCCCGAAGCGCAGGGCGACTGAACGAAGTTGTCGTCCGGGTCCTGTCCGCGACAGAGGGCCTGGGTGACCGAGGGCACGAAGCCGGAAATCTCCCTCGCGAGCTCCGCCCGATCGCACATCTTCTTCTCGCAGTCATCTGGACGCTGCGCGTCGCGTCCGCGGATCACCCGGGACGGTAGTCTTGGCGCGAGTGACCGAAACTCCTCATCAGCTCTTTCCGCGAGATCGAGCGTCGGCACGTAGATCAGCACGTGCCCGCGTGCCAGGAGCGCCTCGCCGTGGCGCGCAATCACACGCAGAGCCGTCGCCGTCTTGCCGAGACCGGCGGTCACCCGCAGGGCAAGGGCAGCATCTGGCTCCGCGGTTGCCGCCGCAGCTGCGGTGACGAAGTTATCAATTTCCTGATCGAGCCGTTCCCTGGCCTCACCCGGTGTCGACCAGTCTGGAATCTGGAACGCAGCTTCAATTTGTGTGTCGTGCTTCATCAGCATCCTCCGTTTCAGAGGATCTGGGCGCGGACGCTGTCGCGCAGAAACGCATCCAATCACGACAGCGTGAGCGGTGGCGCACCAGCAGAGGTGTCGCGCCTCAATTGATATCGCTAATTAAGACGCGACACCTTTGGTCACGACTGCCTCCGTTTCAGAGCTGCTCGCGCGGTGACTAATTCCTTATCAGGAACGAACTGATGAGGAAAAAATGCTGTCAGTAGAAGATGTTGCCGAGCACTACGGCCTGAGGCCAGATACGGTCCGACGCAAGATCCGCGCCGGTGAGCTCGATGCGATCCGGATCGGCAGAACCTATCGCCTGAATTGGCCCGACGTCTGGGCCTGCGAAGACGGTCCGATGCCGAAACGCGCGCGTATTCCGCGCTACCAGCATCGTCTGCTTTGCAAGAAGACCATCGCCGGAGCGCTCCGCGTCAGCGTGCGCACTGTCGAGCGGTGGATCGATGACGGGCTGCCCACGCGGAACGTGTTCGGGGCCGTGCGCTGCAACCCGCATGACGTGGCGGACTGGCTGGCGCTGCAAGGTGTCAATCTTCCTGCGGAGTGGTGGATCTGATGCCGACGGTCCGTCGCACAATCTCGACAGGGATCATCGCGACAAGAGCGGGACCGCTCTGCCTGTCGCACAGTCGTCCCCAAACATTTATCGGCGTTATGCTTGGGGGCGGTCCTGCGAAACGCGGGAAAATCACGACAGACTGTGCGAGACGCCCCACCGGGCGCGATCTCCTAAAAGGACCGGATGAGGTCCATGGCTTGGGCCGCGCGCGCCGCCTTTCTGCCCGAAGGCGGCCCGCGAGGCCCCACCCCTGGAGATCGAAAAGATGAAACACGACCGAATCCTGAGCAACGCCGGCTCCCCGATGTTTCCGGATTTTCTGGACTGGGCGAAGGAGACCGGCGAGAACCGCGACACCGTCTATGAGATCGAGAAGGTCGCCACGCGGCTCGACCTGACGCAAGAGGAGTTGGATCTCGTCCCGGCTGACCTCGGCTATTTCGAGAAGGTGATCGCCGTATCCGCCTATGGAGCCGTCTCCCGTTCGAAAGATCTCGACACGGCGCGCAAGCGCGGGAACTCCCGTGTTCGGTCCGCTCTGCAACGATTTCTCGCGGTGCGCGGTCATGAGACACCCGACGTTGGCGTTCGCGCGAGCTACGACAAGGCCATCCAGTTCATCATGGAGAACGAGGGGTTCGTCGACAGCGGCGCGCTCTTTACCACCAGCACCCACAGACCGCTTCTTCTCGTTCGGGCGCGCGCCCGAGTTGGCTTGCCCGACCTCGACCAGGGAGAGTTCGACCGGCTCTGGCACGACGCGACACCGGACAGCCGCAAGTCGCTGCGGAAATTCGCACAGCGCATTGCCGAGCTCCGACGCGGCCACAATTCCTGGCCCGAGCTTGCGGACCTGCTCCCGCCTCTGGACTTCGTCGTTCCGGTCGCGTCGGACCGCGCCCGGCGTATCAAGTGGAAATCGCTGCCGGCATCCTTTCGCGCGGATGCCGTGGAGGTGTTTCGGCAGACCTTGCGTCAACCTGCTGATCTGAAAGCCTGGGCTAAAGAGCAACAACGTCTTGGTCGCCCCGCGGTCGAGGTCGATGCCGAGGTCGCGGCGCGGCGCGGCAAGAAGAAAAAGCTGCCGAAGAACTTGGAGTCCGCGCTTGCCGGTTACCGGCAGTCGACGACCTGGCTGCTGCGCGAAAGCTACTCGCCAGATACCGGGTTCGCCGGGCTCGGGACGCTGCGGGAGCTCATCACGACAGACGCATTGGAGGCCGCCTGCGACGCCCAGATTGCGCGGAGCGCGGCCTCCCCTACGCTCAAGGATGCTGACAAAAGTTCTGTGCTCTGGTCCAGGTTCACCAATCTGACGACGATTGCGCGCCATGGTTTGCGCGATCCGGAGGTCCTTGCGCGGATCAGTCTCGTGCGCATGTTTTATGCCGACTACGTGCTGTCGCCGATCGAAATGACCGCCGACGCGGAGGCAATCTGCAACCGGCTTCGGAAAGCGCCGCATCTTGCGGCCGCGTTCGTCAACGCGCCGTCCCGCCTTGGCGTCATCTCGACCGAAGCATTGCAGACGGCAACCACCACCTTCGCACAGGAACGCGCGCTGCGGCTCGCCGCTTGCGCAGCTGCCTACGCTGTCCAGGTCAGCCGGGCGCTGCGCCCCGCCAACCTGTTCATGATCCGCCGCAAGGCCACGGACGGATGCCCGCGGAATCTGACCTGGATCGTCGACGGGCAGCATGCGGAGATCAAATTTGTAGGCGGCGAGGTCAAGAACGGCCAGGCCGTGACCGTCAACGTTCATGGCGAGGATGCTCGCATTCTCTGGGAGTGGGATCGGGTTCATCGCACGGATCTCATGCAGCTCCGCGGAATCCCTTCTTCGCCATATCTCTTCCCGGGAACGGCCGCCCCGCGGCTGCGGAAATCCTTCCTGAACCTGCCCTCCGGGTGCATGTCCGTCGCGTCGATCATGGAGCTTTGGGATCTCGGGGACAGGCAACTCGGGCTCGGGCTGTCTCCACATCAGTGCCGGCACGCGCTGGCGACGCTGATGCTCGCCGTCCGTCCGGGCGATTTCGCCAGTGTGGCCTCCGTTCTCGCCAACACCGATCAAGTCGCGCGGCGCCATTATGGCAAAGACAGCGGCGAGGCCGCGGCGGTCGCCGTCCGCGAATCTCTGCTGGCACAACACCCCGACATCTTCGCCCGCATGAACAGGAGAACCTGACATGAGAGGCAATCTCGACGTGATTCTGAAGGACGCCCCTGCCGCGGTGCGTCGCGCCATGATCGAAGACGCGCCGAACCTCGCGCCGGGTTCCGCCCATGTCATGGGCCGCTTCTGGTCCGCTGCCCGCGAGCGCAAGAGCAATCTGTCGATGCCGGGAGCGGAGGTCTACCGGTCCGCCGCGGCGTCCGAGTCGACGTTTCGCTGTCTACTTCGCGCTCTCGGTGCATATGCGCCTCACGTCTGCACCGCGCCGGCCAGGGAAGTGAGTGACGAATGGTATGCGCTGCGCACCAAAGCGGCCCCGAGGGTTGCCCCCACAGCGAAGATGGCGGTCGGGGCCAACTGGCCCATAGCTTGGCAAAGGATGAAACCGGCCCTCGATGCAGCGCCGATCAAAAGCAGCACCCGAAAGCGTTATTTCGACAGCATCGACCGGTGCGCCAGAGCCGTCGCGGAGGGCCTGGCTTCAGAGACCCACGGGTTCGTTGCAGCATGCGAGTTGTCGGAGGCGTTCCTATTTCACCCCGAGAAGGATCGGCGTGTGAAGCCTGTGACGGCCGCCAACTACATCGAAGGGCTGATCGCCCTTGGAGCACGGGGCGGAGTCGCAGAGGACAGCCTGATCGCCATGCGGGTGATCCTGAGCGATCTTCGCGACCAGGCCGCCATGGCCGAGAAGAACAAGTTCGAACGTCTGTCCGGCCTGATGGAACGCGGAGGCTATGCGCATGTCGCCGACCGCGTCGGACAGCTGAGGGCACGGGCTCAAGATTTGCCGGCGCATAGCGCCGCCCGCCGCCGCTGCATGCAGCAAGCCGTCGTCTGCGCCGTCATCCTCAACAAGCCGCCGCGCAAAGGCGATCTCGTGTCATGGCGGATTGGCCAGCAGATCACCCGGGACGCCGACGGCACCTGGCGCGCGGAATGGGAGCAGGAGAAGACGGGAGGTGGGACGGAAACAGGCGCGATGTGGCCCGAGATCTGCGACATCCTCGATGAATGGGTTCTCGACGGTCGTCCCGATCGGCTGATCCACGCTCGATACCAGGAGCTCGTCGGGAAGAACTGGCTGACGCTCGCTGAGAACGAGCCTTATCGCAATCTTCCCACCGAACTGACGCACACCGCGATCGGCGTGCCGTCGCACGATCTGAGGACCCTCGCCGCAGACTACATGCGCCGTCATGATCCGGCGCACGCGGCAGATGTCATTGCGACACATCTCGGGCACGGAACACGCAAAGCAGGAGGAGCCTATCGGACCGATTGCGTTGCGGCGACAGCCCAAGCTCTGTGGCAGACTTCTCGAGACATCATCGCGGCCCAGTCGACGAAGAAGCCTTCTGGGAAACGCAAGACGTAGTGACCGTGCCGGTCCGAGCGGGTGTCGCGGTTGAAAGTCAGAGAGCCCTCCGAACGGACAGTTGAGAAGGATCGATCCGAGCGCTTGCGGCCGTCTACGCGGGGCCGCAAGCGATGCGGTCGACCATCTTGTAGATAGGGAGAAGAACTGCCCCAAGGGTAGGGCACCAGGCATCCGGATCATTGCCGATCTTGACCCGCGCCTGACGCGGACACCTTCCGGAGCCAATCATGAAACCAGACCTGAAATCCGACTTCTCCGCCGACATCGCCCAGAAAATCTCGGTCGATCCGGTTCTGAACTTCGTCTCCCGAAATTACGAAGGCCTTTGGCACGCGGCGCGCCTCCTGGGCGGCTACGAGTCCGCTCGACTCGTCGACCGATGCGTGGAACTTCTCGCGCAGGATCAATGTGTGTCACAACAAGCGAGGATCATGCTCGACCAGATCCTGGCTGTTCTGTCCTTGGAACACGTCCACGACGAGAACTTGCCATACATGGGGTTCTTCGCCGTGATCGACCCGTGCGACCCCGCGGTCGAAGAGATCTGTTTGCTGACCGATGGCTTACGTCATGTTCTCTCGTGCACCATCGGTGAGACTGGCCTGCGGTGCGTCGCTTAGGGCAGCTCATCAAGACGACATCGCCGGTTTCTCCCGCCGGCGATGCTTGACCGCGCAAGGTTTTCGCCCGGCCTCTCGGCCGGCCCTTCGCGCGGGGAGATTACTAATGAACAAGACCCTGTATGGCGGCTCTGCGCTTAGCGTAGCGCTCGATGCCCGGGATTTCGTGCGGCGCCACGGAAACAGCCTCTCAGAGGTTCTTCATGTGGTCGCAGGTGAATGCGGTCTCGAGCTTTACTGCGAGGCTGACCGGCTCTTGGACGGCCTGAGTCCTGATCCTGCGCGCGTCGGGAAGGTCGTGCGGCAGATGCGCGACCGACTCGCCGAGGTCGATTCACCTGAGGACCGGTATGCGGCGTCGCTGCGATGGCATGGCGCTCGGCTCAGCGACCTCGCCGCCGCGTTGCCGAGCTGAGGAATTGGGCCCCGATCTCCGGATCGGGGTCGCCACGACGTTATCGGTCCAGCTCGAGGGTAAGATCCATCGGTTCACACGCAGAAGAAGAGAGGACCCGCATGCACCTCAGCACGGCGAAGATCTCCATCGTTCAAGACATCGAAACTCGACGACTCGAAGCGTATCACGAGCAGGCGTTCTTATGGTCCAAGGTGCCGACCGATCCCGGCTGCGCAGACGAAGTGGCGGAATTCTACACCGTTACCTTGGTCCGGTTCATCGAGGTCCTCGAAACCTCGTCGGCGCACCAGCGACTGGATCTTATTGCGAGGTCGCAGCAAAGCGCCGCGCAGCATCGGAAGGCCTCCGGCGCCGGATTCCTTGGGGTCGTTACCTCTCTATGATCCTGCGTCATCGCCCGGACGTGATCGGGATCGATCTCGACGGGGCAGGCTGGGTGGATGTTGCCGGTCTTCTGCGCGCGATGAAGCGTCACGGTCGTCCGATGTCGCGCTCACGGCTTGAAGCCGTCGTGGCGGAGGATGAAAAGAGCAGGTTCACACTGTCGGCAGACGGGTCACGTATCCGGGCGGCACAGGGCCACTCGATCTCGCTGGACCTTGGTCTTGTGCCGGATATCCCGCCGCCGGTGCTCTACCATGGCACTGCGCGGCATCACCTGAACAATATCTTCGCAGAGGGGCTACAACCGCAGCGTAGGCAGTTCGTCCATCTCAGCCGCGATTTCGAAATGGCCAGGATCGTTGGGTCCCGGCACGGGAAGGCGGTCGTGCTGACCGTGGACTGCGCTGGCATGTCAGCCTGAGATCACACCTTCTTGCTGTCCGAAAACGGTATCTGGATGACAGCTGCGGTGCCGCCGCGTTTCCTGGGGTTCGCGGGGCCTTGAGGCCGCAGACCAGCCTTTCCACAATCTCCTCTGATCTACCAGGAATGCACTGTGCCGTGCGCAATGAACGCCATGGCCGAGCGGGGGCGTTTCGGACCTCTGCCAAGCCGTCGCGGGTCCTGCACCCTCTTGAGAATGGGAGGAGACAAGAGCAGTCGCCGAAAGATTCCAAGGGCCGGATCGTGAAAAGTGGGCCAACACGAGGTCAAAACCGGTCTCGGAACAAGGACGGTCAGTGGCGCTCAAATCGAAGCGACTCAGGGAAATCTCGCGAGAAAAAATCCAGTGAGAAGAAGGGTTGCAATCTCACTACGGCGAAATGTGAGTTTCGCGGCTTACCGGATGATTGCCAAGAGCTTCGCGTGCTCCGAGACCTTCGAGACGAGGCTCTCATGAAACACCTGAGGGCATCAACTTGGTGGATAATTACTATGAGATCGCCCCGCGCTTGGTGCCTCTCTTGGAAAACCGACAGGTTGCCGAACGAGCTTGGAAGGACATCGTAAAAGCAGTAGAGCAGACTGAAAGGGGCAATACATCCGATGTGGTATCGACCTATTGAACGACGGTTGATTCATTGCGGCGCGAGGAAAATAATGCCGCATGTAGAGGCGCCGATTTGTTCCTGCGGTCGGCCGCTGAAACGAGGGCGAGAAGGTAAGGGCCGCCGAGCGATTAGGCCCGAACAGTTATTCGATTGTAAGTGATCCAATTTTTTATCGCACGCCCCGAGGTGGAAAATATAAGGTTATTTCGAAGTCGGTTCAATTATCGTTCACCTCCAAAGGTTCTTGAAGTCTCGCTCTGCATCGACCGCCCGCTGGTCAAGAATTTTGGCAATGGTTTCAACGCGCACGAGCTTGACAGATTTTTGTTTTCCGTCAGAGGTGAAGTAGGGTAGGCGAATATCGCCGGCATCTATCTTCTCCTTCATGGTCTTCTCGGTATGCCCCCAGAGAATTCCGGCCTCCTCAAGAGGGATGTAGGGCCGGAAGTGGTAATGTTTCAGCAGCAATTCAAAGGTGTCCATTCGAGCCTCCGTATTTGGATTCTCAGGAAGTGGGTTCATCCTACTCCGTGGAAAAATATGGAAGCTCAACTTTCTTTACATCTTATCGGGGTCGGCTTGGTCTGCTGCCCGTAGTGTCCATGGCCAATCTAAGAACCTATCGCCTTCCTGTTCAACATGCTCATACCGAAATAGGCATCCACCGTTCTTGTGGCCGGAGTGGTTGGCTACGAAGGCTGCCGGCTTTCCCATCTCGAAGAGCCTGGTGATGCCCTCATGACGAAGGTCATGGAACCTGAGGTCATTTATTCCAAGTCGGTCGCGATGACGGCGCCATGCCGTTCCGACAGAAGTTGTCTTGAAGGGAAAAATTAGATCTCCTTCCCGAGGCATTGAGAGAATAATTGCCAGTGCTTCGTCGGTCAGGTCGCACCAAACATCATTACCCTTCTTCTTTTTTGGGTGTTTCATGTCGCGGACCAGGATTTGTTTCTTCTCGATTCGTAGATCCTCCCAGCGAATCCGGCAGATTTCCCCAAGACGTCGACAACTGAAAATTGCGAAAACAATGATTTTTACGAGCGGAATTTTCTGCCGCTTATTTTCGACCACTGCGTCGAGGATCTTGTTCAGCTCATCAATTGTAGGCCGACGATCCCGCTCCTCGGAGCGGGCGAGTATCTCGTCTTCCCACATGTGCTCCATAGCTTCCTTCATGGCTGCAATGGGCACGGAGAACCCCCGTTTTGACGCCCAGTGAAGCGTGTTCACGAGGATCGTAAGGTATCCGGCTACCGTCTGCGGTTGGCGCTCTTCTCCAAGCATTTCGTCCGCGAGGTCAGTCAGGTCGTCCAGCGACAACCCATTCAATTTCTTCTTTCCGAACCCGCTTGCCTTCACCCAGCCAAGTTGTTGTTTAGCCGAACGCCCCAAGCTCTTGTGCTTCGCCAGGCGCGCAGTGATTGCATCTGCAACAGTATCACCACTTCTCGATACGGCCTCTACGCCATCAATTTCGATCTCGGCGATCTTTCGCTTCTTCCATTTCCTGGCCATGCTGAGTTTGGAGAAAGTCTTGGTGAAGCTTATGCTCCTACCTGAGACAAATTTTCGGATTTGCACGCGGTAGGATAGCTTGCCATTCTCACCGCGGATCTCCTGAATGTTTGGCTCGACACTGCGAGATTTGCCGTCCTTTTTGCGGCGACGGTCGGTGGGCGCATGAGAGCTGCTGTCTGGACGTGGCTTGTTGTTGTCCGCAGCGCGGGTGTCGGACACCAAATTCTTGGCCGAGGTTCCAAGACATGTGGCGGTGTGTAGACCAGGAAAGGTGATGATGGTGGCGGACATGTTTGGGCTTCCTTGGTTGATCTCAGGCGGAAGGTTGGTCCGGGTTCTGAAGCCCGGAAATCGAGTTGCTGAGACAGCTTCGGAGGCCCTCTCGATCGCGCAGGAGGCCTGCCGTTCGAGTTGCTACGTCGTAGCAACTCCGCTCGTGAAACCTGGCAAAACCCGGCATAACGCGCCGAAATCCACTGATTCTGAAGGTATGAGGCAGGTCTCGTGACTGTGAATGTAGTCGTAAAATCAGATACCTGGGCCGCGTCTCGGCTTTCTGTGGCACCCATGATGGACTGGACCGACCGCCACTGCCGGACGTTTCACCGGCAGCTGTCGCGTCGCGCGTTGCTTTATACCGAGATGGTGACGGCGCCCGCCTTGGTGCGGGGCGGGGCAACGCACCTGCTGGATTTCGGCTCGCAGGAGCATCCGGTGGCGCTGCAACTGGGCGGCTCGGAGCCGGGCGAGCTGGCACGGGCCGCGCGGATGGGGGCGGACCATGGCTATGACGAGATCAACCTGAATGTGGGCTGTCCATCGGACCGGGTGCAGTCGGGCCGGTTCGGCGCCGTGCTCATGCGCGAGCCGGAGCTGGTGGCCGAGTGCTGCGCAGGGATGATCGCGGCTCAACCTTTGCCGGTCACGGTGAAATGCCGGATCGGCGTCGATGACCAGCGGCCCGACGATGTGCTGCCGGACTTCCTTTCGAAGATCCGTGCGGCAGGTGTGCGCAGGGTCACCATCCACGCGCGCATGGCGTGGTTGCAGGGGCTAAGCCCGAAGGAAAACCGTGACGTGCCGCCGCTGGATTACGATCTGGTGCACCGGATGAAGGCCGAGTTTCCGGACCTGCACGTGTCGATCAATGGCGGTATCACCGATCTCGACCAGGTCGAGACGCACCTGGCGCGCGGGCTCGACGGCGTGATGATCGGACGCGCCGCTTACCACGATCCCGCGATGGTCTTGCTGGAGGCCGACCAGCGCATCTTCGGTGAAACGGGTCCGGCGCCCACGCGCGAGGAGGTCGTCCACGCGATGCTGCCTTATATCGACCGTCACATCGCGGCGGGCGGCAAGCTGGGGCAGGTCACGCGGCACATGCTGGGGTTGTTCACCGGCCAGCCCGGCGCTCGGCGGTGGCGGCGTGTCCTGTCCGAAGGGGCGAGCCGCCCGGGTGCGGATCGGGAACTGGTGCTCGAGGCCCTGGGCGAGGTGACGCGCGCCGCGGCGTGACCCGGCGGCGCGCATCGGCGCCTAGTCCTCCAGCGCGGCGACGCCCGGCAGGGCCTTGCCTTCCATCCATTCCAGGAACGCGCCGCCCGCGGACGAGATGTAGGTGAAATCGCCCGCCGCGCCGGCCTTGTTCAGGGCCGCGACCGTGTCGCCGCCGCCCGCGACCGACACGAGATTGCCGGCCTTCGTCTGGTCAGCGGCCATGCGCGCGGCCTGGTTTGTGGCCACGTCGAAGGGCGCGATCTCGAACGCGCCGAGGGGACCGTTCCAGATCAGCGTGCGGCAGTTCGCCATGGCCTTGCCGATGCGTTCGACCGAGTCGGGCCCGGTGTCCAGGATCATGGCGTCGGCGGGGCACTTGTCGGCCGGGACGACCTCGCTGTCGGCGCCGGCCTTGAACTCGCGCGCGACGACCACGTCCTGCGGCAGGATGATCTCGCAGCCCGCCTCGTCCGCGCGGTCGAGGATATCGCGCGCCGTGCCGGTCATGTCGTGCTCGGCCAGGGACTTGCCCACGTCGATGCCCTGCGCGGCCAGGAAGGTGTTGGCCATGCCGCCCCCGATCACCAGGTGGTTCACCTTGCGCACCAGGTTGCCCAAAAGGTCGAGCTTGGTGCTGACCTTGGCGCCGCCGACCACGGCCATCAGCGGACGCTCGGGGTCGCCCAGGGCCTTTTCCAGCGCGCCCAACTCCTCGGCCATGAGCCGCCCGGCACAGGCCGGCAGCTTGCGCGCGAGCGCTTCGGTCGAGGCATGGGCGCGGTGCGCGGCCGAGAACGCGTCGTTCACGTAGACATCGCCCAGAGACGCTAGGCGCCCGGCGAAGGCATCGTCGTTCTTTTCTTCGCCGGGATTGAAGCGCAGGTTTTCCAGCAGCGCGACATCGCCCTGGCCCAGCTGGCCCACCCGGTCGCCGTAGTCACCGTCGATGAAGGTCACGTCGCGGCCCAGTGCTTCCTGCAAGGCGGGCACCACCTGGTTCAGCGACATCTCGGGCACGACCTTGCCCTTGGGCCGGTCGAAATGGGCCAGCAGGATCGGGATGCCGCCCGCGTTCACGATATCGTTCACCGTGGGCACGATGCGGTCGATCCGGGTGGTGTCGGTCACGCGCCCGTCCTCGACCGGCACGTTGATATCCACGCGCACCAGCACGCGCTTTCCGTCCAGATCCATGTCGTCGAGCGTCTTCCAACCCATCGGGGCCTCCTGCATCAAGAACCGGTCTAGTCATCGCGTGATCGGGACCGGCGCGCAACCGCCCCCGCGATGGCTTTCCGCTTCCCAACACCGCGCGTCACGACTAGGGTCCGCGCGACCCGAAGACCAAGCAAGGATCCCCCGATGGCCGAGATCAAGGACCCCGAGAACACCATCATCATCGAGCTGAAGGACGGCCCCGTGACCATCGCGCTGCTGCCCGACGTGGCGCCGCAGCACGTGGACCGGATGAAGACGCTGGCCCGCGAAGGCGCCTATGACAACGTGGTGTTCCACCGCGTGATCGACGGCTTCATGGCGCAGACCGGCGACGTGTCGAACGGCAATGCCGAGAAGGATTTCAACATCCGCCTGGCCGGCACCGGCGGGTCCGAGCATCCCGACCTGCCGGCCGAGTTCTCGAAACTGCCGCACGATCGCGGCACGCTGGGCGCGGCACGGTCGTCGAACCCCAACTCGGCCAACTCTCAGTTCTTCATCAACTTTTCCGACAACCATTTCCTGAATGGCCAGTACACCGTCTACGGCCGCGTCATCGAGGGGATGGAGCATGTCGACAAGATCACCCGCGGCGAGCCGCCGATGAACCCCGACCGCATGCTGAGCGTGAAGGTGGCCGCGGATGCGTAAGGGCCTGATCCTTCTCGCCTGCCTCGCGGCCGGCCCGGCGGCGGCGTCGGGGATCGAGATCTCGCTGTCGGGCGGGGTCGAGGGCACCGTGCGGATCGACCTGCTCGAGGACGTGGCGCCCAACCACGCCGAGCGGATCACGGCGCTGGCCAATCGCGATGCCTATGACGGCGTGGTGTTCCACCGCGTGATCGACGGCTTCATGGCGCAGACCGGTGACGTGCAGTTCGGCCGGGCCGATGGCGACATGTCCCGCGCGGGCTATGGCGGGTCGGACCTGCCGGACCTGGCGCAGGAATTCTCGGACATCGCTTTCGAGCCGGGTGTCGTCGGCATGGCGCGCTCGGGCAACTCAGTCGACAGCGCCAATTCGCAGTTCTTCATCATGACGGAACCGGCCCCGCACCTGAACGGCGACTACACCGTCGTCGGCCGCGTGACCGAGGGCATGGACCTGATCGACCAGATCCCGGCGACGGGGCAGGGCGAGATGGTGGTGATGGACGAGGTCACGACCACGGACTGACGGTCAAGCAGCCTAAGACAGCGGCGCGGGGCGGCAGTTTTGCCGTCCCGCGTTTGCGTTTGTACCTCCCGGCAAGCCTCGGCTCAGGTGCCGCAGAAGGTCGCCGTGACCACTTCGCCGTCCAGTGGCGGCGCGGCGAATTCGGGGTGATCGTCGAAGGGCGAGACGAGGGCCGCGTTGATCGCCTGGAATGGCGCGTAGTCGCCGGTCACCGCCGCGGCGATGACCTGTTCGATCCTGTGGTTGCGCGGAATGATGGCGGGGTTGGCCCGCCGCATCCGGTCGCGGGCGGCGGTGGCATCGGTGCCCTCGCGCGCCAGCCGCGCCTCCCAGGCCTGTGCCCATTGGTCGAACGCGGCCGGATCGCCGAAGCGCTCGCGCGCGCTGCCGTCCACGAGACCCCGGAAGGTCAGCGTGAAATCGGCCCCGGCGGCCGCCATGCGGTCCAGCAGCCCCTCGATCAGGTCGGCGTCATCGTCCTCGGCCGTGGCGAGCCCCAGCTTGGCGCGGAACACGCCGAGCCATGCGTCCCGGAACCGCGGGCCGAAGCCGTGGATCATCTCGGTCGCGCGGGGGATCGCCGTCTCCTCCTCGCCCAGAACGGGCAGCAGGGCCGATGCGAACTGCGCCAGGTTCCAGGCTGCGACATCCGGCTGGCGGGCATAGGCGTAGCGTCCGCCGCGGTCGATCGACGAAAACACGCGCATGGCGTCGTAGTCGTCCATGAAGGCGCAGGGGCCGTAGTCGATGGTCTCGCCCGAGATGGCCATGTTGTCGGTGTTCATGACACCGTGGATGAAGCCCACGCCCATCCACCGCGCCACCAGGTCGGCCTGCGCGCCGATCACGGCGTCGAGCAGGCCCCAGGCGTCGCCGGCCTTGGGATAATGGCGGTCGATCACATGTTGCGTCAGCAGCTCCAACGCCTCGGTATCGCGGCGGGCGGCGAAGTACTGGAACGTGCCCACGCGGATATGCGACCGGGCCACGCGGGTCAGAACAGCGCCGGGCAGGGGCGCCTCGCGCAGGACGTCCTCGCCCGTGGTCACCGCAGCCAGCGCCCGGGTCGTTGGGATTCCAAGCGCGGCCATCGCCTCGCTCACCACGTATTCGCGCAGCACGGGGCCCAGCCAGGCGCGTCCGTCGCCGCCGCGGCTGAACGGCGTGCGGCCCGCGCCCTTCAACTGGATGTCATAGCGGCCCGTGTCGGTCAGCACCTCGCCCAGCAGGATCGCGCGCCCGTCGCCCAGCTGGGGCACCCAGCCGCCGAACTGGTGCCCGGCATAGGCCTGCGCCAGCGGGGCGGCGCCCTCGGGCACGGTGTTGCCGGCCAGCATGGCCACGCCCTCGGGCGTGCGCAGGGCCTCGGCATCCAGGCCCAGCTTCGCGGCCAGCGCGTCGTTCACGGCGACCAGGTCGGGCCGCGCGACCGGAACGGGCGGCTGCCGGCTGTGAAACCGGTCGGGCAGGGCGTCGTAGGTGTTGTCGAATGGCAGGTGCATCATGATCTCCTTGTCATGGACCTAAGCAGTTGCGGACGTATCGAAAAGACTTGCCGCGCGGGCGATTGCCCTACGTCTTTTCACCAACGCGGATCAACGACGAACGGAGGACGCCATGAAAGCCGAGACCAGAGGCGGCATGCGGATCAAGGACCGGGCCGAATACGTCTCCAAACCCAAGCCGTTGACGATGACCAAGGACCAGATGGTCAGCGACGCCGTGGCCGCCATGTGCCAGAAGAATTACGGTTCGGTCATGATCGTGGACGCCGAGGACAAGGTGATCGGCGTCGTGACCGAGCGCGACGTCATGCGCAAGATCGTGAACCAGGGCCGCGACGCAAAGGCGACCCAGCTGCACGAGATCATGACCGAGGAGCCCCGCCTCGCACGCGAGGATGACGACGTGGTCGACTGGCTGCGCATCATGTCGAACGAGCGGTTCCGCCGCCTTCCCGTGGTCGATGCCGACGGGCGCATCAAGGCGGTGTTCACGCAGGGCGACTTCGTCAGCTACACGTGGCCCGACCTGCTGAACCAGGCGCGGCAGATGACGCGCGCCTCGGTCACGCGAAACTTCCCGACGGTTCTGATCGGCGGCGGCATCATGCTTTACACGCTGATCATGATCATCGTTATATCGCTTGTTCTGTAATTAAATCAGCGTCTTGCATCGCATTTTGAATGCGGTGCATGAAGTTTGTCAAAGGACCAGGTCCAGCCGTTGCTCGGACCGGCCCTTGAACAGCAGTCGCCGAAACAGCGCGTCAGGCGCTGCGTCGTCCAGGCGGGCGGTGAGTCGTGCGATGCCAAGGTTGCGCAGGTTGCGGGCCAGGCTGTTGACCGCCTCGCTCGCCATGGCGCGGTTGCGGACCGGCGGGCGGATGTAGATCTCGTCGATATCGGCCACCATGCCGCCCTGGGCCACGGAGTAGCCGAAGCGCAACAGCACGTATCCCACGGGGCTGGAGGGCGGTCCGATCAGGTAGGCGGCCCCCGGTACGTCGCCCGCCAGCAGCGGTTCGAGCGCCGCGCTGCGCGCGTCCTCGTCCATGGCGTGACCGGTCTCGTCGTGGCAGGCCGCCATCAGGCGGTCCAGCTTGGCGGCATCCTCGGGCGCGGCCAGGCGCAATTTGGCAGTCATCGGGATGGGGCCTTTCGCGGCGGCCTAGTATCGGGCCAATCGCTCGGTCAGTAGCCCGAAGAATCCCTCGGCGTCCAGATCCCCGATGAAAAGCGCGTTGGGCGCGCGCTCGGTGACACGCCACCAGTCCGCGACGGTCATGCCGCGGGTGAGATCGGACCGCGTTTCGATCTCGACATTGATCTCGCGCCCGGTGAAAAGGTCGGGGTTCAGAAGCCAGGCGATGACCGTGGGGTCGTGCAGCGGCGCGCCGTGGCTGCCGTATTTCTCGCGGTCGAAACGCTCGAAGAAATCCGTCATCTCGGCCACGGCGATGCCCACCGGCGTGCCGAGCGCGCGGAAGGCGTCGTTGCGCTCTTTCGTGACCAGCGCCTTGTGGGTCACGTCCAGCGGAAGGATGGTCAGCGGAACACCGGACTTCATAACGATATCAGCCGCTTCGGGGTCGACATAGATGTTGAACTCGGCGGCGGGGGTGATGTTGCCGACTTCGAAATAGGCGCCGCCCATCAGCACGATGCGGGCGATCCGGTCGGCGATGTCGGGCGCCTTCTTCAGCGCCATGGCGATGTTGGTCAGCGGCCCCAGCGGGCAGATCGTGACGCTGCCCGGTCCCTCGGCCCGTAGGGTGTCGATGATGAAATCCACCGCGTGGGCGTCCTGCAGCGGCATTTGCGGATCGGGCAACACCGGCCCATCCAGCCCCGTGCGGCCATGGACGTGCTCGGCCGTGACCAGCGGGCGCATCAGCGGCGCGGCGCAGCCCGCGAAGACGGGGACTTCGGTCCGGCCGGCCAATTCGCAAACGATGCGGGCGTTCTTGGCCGTGAGCTCCAGCGGGACGTTGCCGGCCACGGCGGTGATGCCCAGCACCTCGATCTCGGGGCTGGCCAGGGCCAGCAGGATGGCCACGGCATCGTCCTGGCCGGGGTCGGTATCGATGATGATCTTCATGCAAGCCTTTTCCAGGACATGGTTTTCAGGCCGAAAGCCTCAGGAGATCGCGTCGAGGATACGCGCCCAGGACCGCATCCCGCGATGGAAGCTTTCCAGGTCGTATTTCTCGTTCGGCGAATGGATCTGGTCGTCGCCCTTGCCGAACCCGATCAGCATCGAGTCGATACCGAGGATCTGCTGCAAGTGCCCCGCCACGGGGATCGAGCCGCCCGCGCCGACATAGGCCGCGTCCTTGGGCCATTCGCCCGACAACGCCTTGCGCGCCGCCTCGAAGGCCGGGTCGCTGATATCCATGCGGCTGGCCGGGGCCGCGCCGTGTCCGTGGAACTCGACCGTGCAATCGGGCGGCATCGCGTCGCGCACCATCTGGCGAAAGCTCTCGCGTATCTTCAGCGGATCCTGCGCGGCCACCAGTCGGAAGCTGATCTTGGCGCTGGCCTGGCTGGGCAGAACGGTCTTGAAGCCCGCCCCGGCATATCCACCCTTGATCCCGTTGATTTCGCAGGTGGGCCGCGCCCAGATCTGCTCCAGCGCGCTGCGGTCGGCCTCGCCCGCGGGGGAGCTCAGCCCCACCTCGCCAAGGAAGCTGCCCGCGTCGAAACCCAGCGCATCCCATTGCTGCGACACCTGCTCCGAAACCTCTTCCACGTCGTCGTAGAAGCCCGGGACGGTGACGCGGCCCTGCAGGTCGTGCAGTCCGGCCAGCACCTTGGCCAGCACGCGGATCGGGTTCATGGCGGGCCCGCCGTAGGAGCCCGAGTGCAGGTCGCGCGACGGGCCGGTGACAGTGACCTCCTCGCCCAGCAATCCGCGCAGCATGGTGGTGATGGCGGGCGTGTCGCGTCCATAAAGCGCCGTGTCGCAGATCAGCCCCAGGTCTGCGGCCAGCAGATCGCGGTTCTGCTCCAGGAACGGCACGAGCGAGGGCGAGCCCGATTCTTCCTCGCCCTCGAACAGGAAGGTCAGTCGCGCGGGCAGGGTGCCGTGCACGGCCTTCCACGCGCGGCAGGCCTCGACGAAGGTCATCAGCTGGCCCTTGTCGTCCGAGGCACCGCGGCCGCGGATGACCTTGCCCTTCGGCGTATCCTCGATGGCCGGATCGAACGGGTCGCGGTCCCACAGCTCGAGCGGATCGACCGGTTGCACGTCGTAGTGGCCGTAGAACAGCAGGCTGCGCCCGCCCTCGCCGCCATGGCCCACCACCATCGGGTGGCCCGGCGTCTTGTGGGCGGTCGCGTCGACGCCGATCTGCCCCAGCTCGGCCACCAGCCAATCCGCCGCCTCGGACACCTGGCCCTTGTAGGCGGGATCGGTCGAGATGGACGGAATTCTCAGGAAAGTCAGCAACCTGTCGGTCGCGGCGCCGAGATCGGCATCGATACGGGACAATACGGCGTCGAGGCTCATCGCGGGCTCCGGTCGGCAAAATACGAGCGGCGAACGTAACAGCCCGGTCGTCACAGTCCAGTGCGACGATTGATCCGGGAAATCGGGTCTGTGCCCCGGCGGCGAATTGGCCTATCTAAGCGACAGGAGAAATGTGAAAGACTGCTTGTGTCCTACGAAACAGATATCGACGCCGCGATCCAGAAACTGCACGACGAAGGACGCTATCGCACGTTCATCGACATCGCGCGAGAGCGGGGCAATTTCCCCCACGCCACCTGGACCCGGCCCGATGGCACAGAACGCCCCGTAACCGTTTGGTGCGGCAACGATTATCTTGGCATGGGGCAGCATCCGGTGGTGCTGGAGGCGATGCACGCGGCGCTGGACGCCGTGGGCGCCGGATCGGGCGGCACGCGCAACATCTCGGGCACGACGGTGTATCACAAGGTGCTCGAGTCCGAACTGGCCGATCTGCATGGCAAGGAAGCGGCGCTTCTTTTCACCTCGGCCTACATCGCCAATGACGCGACGCTTTCGACGCTGCCCAAGATCTTTCCCGGGCTCATCATCTATTCCGACGCTCTGAACCACGCATCCATGATCGAGGGCGTGCGCCGCAACGGCGGGGCCAAGCGGGTGTTCCGCCACAACGACGTGGCGCACCTGCGCGAATTGCTGGAGGCCGACGATCCGAGCGTGCCCAAGCTCATCGCCTTCGAGTCGGTCTATTCCATGGATGGCGATTTCGGGCCCATCGCCGAGATCTGCGACCTGGCCGATGAATTCAACGCGCTGACCTATATCGACGAGGTTCACGCGGTAGGCATGTACGGCCCGCGCGGCGGCGGCGTCACCGAGCGGGACGGCCTGGCGGGGCGCATCGACATCATCAACGGCACCCTGGCCAAGGCCTATGGCGTCATGGGCGGCTATATCGCGGCATCCGAGAAGATGTGCGACGCGGTGCGGTCCTATGCGCCCGGGTTCATCTTCACCACCTCGCTGACGCCCTCCACGGCGGCGGGGGCGGCGGCCTCGGTGCGTCACCTGAAGCACGACCAGGCGCTGCGCGACGCGCACCAGACCCAGGCGCGGATCCTAAAGACGCGGCTGAAAGGGCTTGGCCTGCCGCTGATCGACCACGGCAGCCACATCGTGCCGGTCCACGTGGGCAACCCGGTGCACTGCAAGATGATGTCGGACATGCTGCTGGAGGATCACGGGATCTACGTCCAGCCGATCAATTTCCCGACCGTGCCGCGCGGGACCGAGCGGCTGCGCTTCACCCCGTCGCCGGTCCACGGGCCGCGGGAAATGGATGCTTTGGTTAACGCGATGGATACGCTTTGGGCGCAATGTGCGCTAAATCGCGCCGATTTATCGGCTTGACGCCACAAAGAGTTATCCAGAACGTTCCATTCTGTGTTATTTCGTTGTCAAAAGGCACAATAGGGTCGAATCGCGGTCGGGATGCCGTTGATCCGGTCAGATGAAGTGCATGGAGCGACGAGGGGACGGGCATGATAGGGCGCAATCGCCAACCCGATACTGAACCCGCCGAGATCAAGGGGTTCGACGATTTCGACATGCGCCTTGGCGATGTGATGCGCGGTGAACGCGCGACGCTCGGCAAATCCCTTCTCGACGTCCAACGCGAACTGAAGATCAAGGCGACCTACATCGCCGCGATCGAGAACGCCGACCCCTCGGCCTTCGAGACGCCCGGCTTCATCGCGGGCTACGTCCGGTCCTACGCCCGTTACCTGGAACTCGACCCCGACTGGGCCTTCAAGGCGTTCTGCGTCGAATCCGGTTTCGAGACGGCCCACGGCATGAGCGAGGCGGCATCGTCCAAGCGCCGCGAACCGCGGGTCCAGAACTCGACCCGCGATCCGTTCCTCGATTCGCCGCTGGGCTTCGTGCCCAAGGGCGACGGTCTACTCTCGCGGATCGAGCCGGGGGCCATCGGCTCCATCGCCGTGCTGTTCGGCCTGATCGGTTTGATCGGCTACGGTGGCTATGCCGTTCTGAACGAAGTGCAGCGCGTGCAGGTGGTTCCCGTGGACCAGGCGCCCGAGGTCGTGGCGGATATCGACCCGCTGGACAGCGCGCGTCCCGCCGCGCCGGCCGAGGATGACCCGACCGAGCTGGCCACGGCGGCACCTGACAATTTCGACCGCATCTACCGCCCGCAGGCTCTGGACGTGCCCGTCATGGTTGCCCGCGACGGGCCGATCGCCAATCTGGACCCGCGTGAATTCGGCGCGCTGTCGGACCGTGCGCGCACGGAGCCCACCACGCTGGCCGGCGCGTCGCCGGAAGCGCCCACCGCTCCGGGCGCGGGCACAAGCCAGCTGCGAGGCCCCGACATGGCCGCCGCCCAGGTCGCAGAAGCGGGGACCGGCGACGGGAGCGGACCGGCCGGTGTGCAGGTGCTGGCCGACGGGACGCCCGAGGTGGTCCTGGTCGCCGTGCGGCCCAGCTGGGTGCGGGTGCGCTCGGCCGAGGGCACGACGCTCTACGAACAGATCATGCAGGAAGGTGACACGTTCACGCTGCCCGCGACCGAGGAGCCGGCGACCCTGCGCACGGGCGAGTCGGGGGCGATCTACTTCTCGGTCAACGGCACGGCTTACGGTCCCGCAGGGTCCAGCGGCCAGATCACGTCGAACCTGGCGCTGAGCGCACAGAACCTGACCGAGACCTACCAGACCGCCGACATCGCCGCGGACCAGGCGCTGGCCCGCGTCGTGGCCGAGATGTCGGCCCAGCCCGAGCTGCCCGGCGCGACCGAGAGCGACGGCACCGAGTGACCCTGCGCCGCGCGCGGCGGTCGACGCGCTGGTAGCGGTTGGCATCGGCGTCAGGGGCCACTAGGTCTGGAGCAACGCATCCTGCCGGAGCCAATCGATGTCGCTGAACGCCGTTCGTCCCTGGAAGAACATCTATCGCCGCAAGTCGCGCCAGATCATGGTGGGCAACGTTCCCGTGGGGGGCGACGCGCCGATCTCGGTCCAGACGATGACCAACACCGACTCGGGCGATGCGCGTGCGACCTTGAACCAGGTCCTGGCGTGTGCCGATGCGGGCGCCGACATCGTCCGTGTGTCCTGCCCCGACACCGACGCCACCGCCGCGCTGAAAACGGTCTGCCGCGAAAGCCCCGTGCCGATCGTCGCCGACATCCACTTCCACTACAAACGCGCGATCGAGGCGGCCGAGGCCGGCGCCGGCTGCCTGCGGATCAACCCGGGCAATATCGGCGACGAGAAGCGGGTGAAGGAAGTGATCCGCGCCGCGAAGGACCATGGCTGTTCGATCCGCATCGGCGTGAACGCCGGCAGCCTCGAGCGCGATTTGCTGGAAAAATACGGCGAGCCGTGCCCCGACGCGATGGTGGAGTCGGGGCTCGATCATATCAAGATCCTGCAGGACAACGATTTCCACGAGTTCAAGATCAGCGTGAAGGCCAGCGACGTGTTCCTGTCGGCCGCCGCCTACCAGGGCATCGCCGAAGCGACGGATGCGCCCATTCACCTTGGCATCACCGAGGCGGGCAGCCTGAACGCGGGCACCGTGAAATCGGCCATCGGGCTGGGCAACATGCTGTGGATGGGCATCGGGGATACGCTGCGCGTGTCGCTCAGCGCCGATCCGGTGGAAGAGGTACGCGTGGGTTACGAGATCCTGAAGGCGCTGGGGCTGCGGCACCGGGGCGTGAACATCATCTCGTGCCCCAGCTGCGCGCGGCAGGGCTTCGACGTCATCAAGACGGTCGAGATCCTGGAAGAGCGGCTGGCGCATATCAAGACGCCCATGTCGCTCAGCATCATCGGTTGCGTGGTCAACGGACCGGGCGAGGCGCTGATGACCGACGTGGGGTTCACCGGCGGCGGGGCGGGGTCCGGCATGGTGTACCTGGCCGGCAAGCAGAGCCACAAGATGTCGAACGACCAGATGATCGATCACATCGTGGAGCAGGTCGAGGAACGGGCCCAGCAGATCGAGTCCGAGACGACGCCGGAAGCGGCGGAGTAACCGCGCCTCTCAACGCAATGATTTTCAAGGAAAATTCGGGCGAATTTCGGGTCGGAATTCGCTGCCGCGTCAGCTTTCGCGTTCGGCGGCGAGCTCGTCGATATCCTTGAACTTAATCGACTCGCCGCAGCCGCAGGCGTCGGCCACGTTGGGATTGCGGAATTTGAAGCCCGATTCCAGCAGGCTGATCTCGTAATCGATCTCGGTGCCGAACAGGAACATTTGCGCCATGGGCGCGATCATTACCCGCGCGTCGCCCTGCTCGACGACTTCGTCATGGGTGTCGATCTCGGTCACGTAGTCCATGGTGTATTCCATGCCCGCGCAGCCGCCCTTCTTGACCCCGATGCGCAGGCCCTGGTGGCCGTCGCGGGACATGAGCTTGGAGATCTGGCGTTCGGCGGCCGGGGTGATCGTGACGGCCTGCTTGCCGGGAATGGCGAACATGGTGCGCTCCTGTTGACTTGTCCCAAAGGTAAGGGTGCAGCGGGGACGGCTCAAGGGGGCGAAACGGCGCGCCGTTCGAGTATTTTCGGACCAGTGATGCCAGGGACGCGCCCTAACGGGCCGGATTGCCCTTGACCGTGACGCCTGCGGGGACATCGCGGGTGACCACCGCGCCCGCGCCGATGATGGCGCCGTCGCCCACGGTGACACCCGGTAGCACGATGGCCCCGCCGCCGATCCACACGTCATCGCCGATGGTGATGGGCGCGCCGTTCTCCAGCATCTGGCGCCGGGTCTCGGACTCGCGCGGATGGTCGGCCGTCAGCAGCTGCACGTAAGGCCCGATGGCGGCGCGGTGGCCGATGCGGATCTCGCAGACATCCAGGAAACAGCAGCCGAAATTGGCGAAGACCTGGTCGCCCAAGTGGATGTTAAAGCCGTAATCCACGTAGAAGGGCGCCCGGAGCGCCGGCGCGGCGCCGTGACTGCCCAGAAGCGCCGCGAGGATCGGGCCGCGGGCGTCCTCGCCCACGATGGTCTGGTTGTAGGCGCGCATGAGGCCCTGGGCCCGGGTGCGGGCGGCGGCAAGCTCGGGATCGCCCGGGTGATAGAGCTGACCCGACACCATCTTCTCGCGCTCGCTGGCCATGGGACCCCCTTTGTTGCGGATGAAATTCGGGCGGCCCCGAGGGACCGCCCGCCTGTCGTCATGAAAAGGTATGACGGGTCTCAGAGCCCGTAGCAATTGGCGTAATAGGTCACCGTGGCGGGCCAGTCCGAGAACACGCCTTCGACGCCCACGTCCTGCGCCAGCACGTGGAGCAGGGTGAAGTAATCCTCGTCCCCGTCGATCAGGTCGCTCACCGACTGGAAATACCAGCCGCCGCCGCCCGCCAGCGGGCCGGAGCGTTCGAGCGTCCAGGTGATGATGCCCAGGTCGGCGGCCTTGGCCTCGATGGCGAGGGTCGAGGGAATGATCTCGCCGTCTTGCGCCGTCACCAGCATCCAGAGCGGCGGGGCGATGTAGTTCACGCCCATCTCTTTCAGCTCGGCCATGGTGTTGGGCCAGGTCGAGGCGTCCATGGGGTCATAGCCCTCGGTGTCGTACTCATCCATCAGGTAGACGGCCTGCGCGCCGAACTCGGGCTCGGCCTCGATCCAGTAGAGCACGTCGTCGAGGTTGAAGCTTTGTGGCCAGACGCGCGAAGGGTCGATGCCGGCGGTCTTGTACTCGTCGATCAGCTTCTGGGCGTAGTCCTCTTGGGTGAAACCATCGAACGGCATCTCGACCGACGGGCTTTTCAGCTCGGGCGTGAAGTCGGCGCCGAGCGAATCGAACAGCTCGATCGACTCGGCATGCGTCATCAGCGTGGCGCCGGGCACGTAGAGGTCGGTGCGGAAATCGGCGGTGCCGCCCAGGTAGCCCTCTGGGGTGGTGGCCGAGGCGTCGGCGGCGTCCATCTTGGGCGACAGGGTGCGGAACTCGGCGAGGCTCAGATCCGAGGTGCGGCATTCTGCGGCGGCGTCGTTGTCGCCTTCGGCGGGCGTGAAGGGCATGGTGCACTTTTCGCCCAGGTCGGTCGCCACGATGTCGGTGGTGGTGTGCAGGTCGTTCTGCGCGTGGCGGCAGACCAGTTCCTTGTCGGCGGTGAAGGTCACGTCGCATTCGAGGATGCCCGCGCCCATCTGCGCGGCGGCGACGTTCGATTCGACCGTGTGCTCGGGGAACATGAGCGGTGCACCGCGGTGGCCGACCGAGAATTTCGTGGCCTGCGGCGTCTGGCCCTTGCAGGACATGAGCTTGGTCTTCAGTTCGCCCTCGGGCAGCTTGTCGACCAGGAACGCGGGCCGGGTGCCATAGGTCAGCGCGGGGCCCGACGCGTGGGATTCGGCGAAGGCGGGCAGGGACAGGGCGCCCAGAAGTAGGGCGGGAAGGATCGGTTTCGTCATCGTCGGGACCTTTCAAATGGCAACATCACCGCGAGGATGATGGCCGGTCTGAAACGGTCTGACGACAGTCGTGTCACAGGGGCGTGACAATGCGCGCCCCTTTGCCGATCACATGAAGCCGAGCTCGAGCCGGGCCTCGTCGGACATCATGTCCATGCCCCAGGGCGGCTCCCACGTGAGGGCCACGTCGACCTGCTTGACCCCCGGCAGCGGCTCGATCGCGTCGGCGACCCATCCGGGCATTTCGCCCGCCACGGGGCAGCCGGGCGCGGTCAGGGTCATGATGACGTTGACCTCGTTCGCCTCATTGATCTCGATCGTGTAGACGAGGCCCAGGTCGTAGATGTTCACCGGGATTTCCGGGTCATAGACGCTGCGGCAGGCCTCGACCACCTGTTCGTGCAACGGGTGTTCGGTCGAAGACGGCTTGATGAGCGGTGCGCCTTCCATCTGCGGGCTGTCGGGCTGGTCGTCCATGGGGCGATCCTTCGTTGAATTCCGACAATGGACATAAGGATTGCACCGCGCGCCGTCCAGACCCGTCAGGCGGCGGCGTCATCCATGCCCACCCGCGGGAGCACCGGCTTGCCGGTCTCGTCCTCGAGACGCCGGGCGGCTTTCAGCATGGCCTCGCGCAGGTCGCATTCGGTCGCCCAGGCCTTGTCCTGTTCGGGGATCGGCGCCTCGAAGCGGACCTGCTGGCCGAAGGCGTCCTGGCCCAGCACGATCACCTTGACGCGGTCCTTTGGTTCGACCCGGTCGTCCTCCTCGCAGAGGGCGATGAACTCGTCACGCAGGGCATCGACATCGGCCTCCTGCGCGAAGGTCAGCACCGAGAAGCGGATCGAGGCCCCGTCCTCCATCGATAGGTTCTCGAACTCCTTCGACACGAAATAGCTGACCGGCACGACCTTGCGCTGGCCGTTCCAGGTCTTCAGCTGGACGAAGGTGAAATGGATGCGCTCGACGTTGCAGAAGGTGCCGTCGAAGATCAGCTGGTCGCCGATCCGGGCCGAGCGGTTCAGCGCGATCTGCAAGGACGCCAGGATATTGCCCAGCACCGTCCGTGCCGCGAAGCCCAGGATCAGTGTCAGCGCGCCGGCCGAGGCCAGCAGCGAGAAGCCCAGGGACCGGAACAGGTTGGCCGAGGACATGACGACGCCGGCCGCGATCATCAGCCCGATCACGATGAGAGCCCGCCTGCCCGCCGTCATCACGGTCGCCAGGTTGCGGATCGTGGAATTGTCGGGGTCGGCCAGCTTCTCGCTGTCGAAGGTCACGATGCGGTCCAGAACCGTGTCGATGACCTCCAGCGCGAACAGCAGAACGGCGGTCGTGTAGCCGATAACGGTCAAGGGGGTCAGGATGGCGCCGGCCATTCCCGAGACGGTGAAGACGCGCATGGCGGCGATCAGCAGGACCGTGGTCACCACGAATATGATCAGCGGCCAGCGCAAGGCGCGCAGAGTGATCCGGCTCCAGTACGAGTTGGCAAAGCGGTCGAGCTCGTGAAACCCGCGATAGGCGAGCAATCCCGACACGAGGGTGATCGCCACGATCACCGGGATTCCGATCAGCTCCCACCGCTCGGGGCCAAGGAACGTCTCGCGCTTCAGGACGTCGGGCAAGACGTTCTCGAGCCACGAGGGCCCGTATTGCGCGTAGAGATCCGGGATCTGGTCGACCGTGCGCCGGGAAAAGATCCAGATCGGTTCGGCATCGCCTACCCGCACCCGCGACAGCCGGACCGCCGCCTCGCGCGGGCCGTCGTCCAGCACACCGAGAAGGATCGAGCGCCGCGGCTCGCCCGACATGGTGGCCGAGTTGGCCTGCTGCGCGTTCAATGCGTCCGGCCGTTCCAGCAGCAGGCGCCACGAGATCAGCGCCTGGCGGTCCAGCACGAAGGCCAGTTGCCGGGCGAGCCGGGGGCCCAGCACGGGCTGGTTCACCTCGTCCAGCCCGTTCATGTTCAGCACGTGGGCCACCGCGGGATCGCCCACGTCGATGAGGTCGAGAAACGTCTCGATCGCCCCCTGCGGCGTGGAAAGATCCAGGTAATCGGGTCTGTTCTCAAGTCCGGTATTCAGCGATTCCAGCTGGAAATACGTGCCGACGGGGCCCTCGCCATCCTGCGCGGACGCGGGCCAGGCCACAGCGATGACGATCGCGCAGACCAGCGCGACGGCGGTGATGATTCGTCTCCCCATGATACGCAAAGCGCGTTGGCGTCCGTCAGGTTCCCGCCGTGCCGGCGCTTTTGCGGCTGCGGCGCACCGGGGCGGGCCGCGCGCGGCGTTCGACCATGTCGTAAAGCGCGCCGGCGATGTCCTTGCCGCTGGCGCCCTCGATCCCTTCAAGGCCGGGGGAGGAATTGACCTCGAGCACCTTGGGCCCGTCGCTGGCGCGCAGGAGATCCACGCCCGCCAGCCCGAGGCCGAAGGCGCGCGCGGCCCGTTGCGCGGTGTCGCGCTCGGCCCGGGTGATCTTCACCGCCTTCGCCGCGCCGCCCAGGTGGAGGTTGGACCGGAAATCGCCCGCGACGCCAGTGCGCTTGATCGACGCGACCACGCGGCCGTCCAGCACCAGGCAGCGGATATCCTCGCCCGCGGCTTCCTTGACGAAGCTTTGCACCAGGAAATTCGCCCGCAGCCCGCGGAAGGCGGTGATGACGGATTCAGCGGCCTTCTTGGTCTCGGCCAGCACCACGCCCTTGCCCTGGGTCGATTCCAGCAATTTCACGATCATCGGCGCGCCGCCCGCCAGCGCCATCAGGCTGCCCGTGTCCTTGGGCGAGGCGGCGAAGGCGGTGGCGGGCATGCCGATCTTCTGGCGCGCCAGCACCTGATGCGCGTGCAGCTTGTCGCGGCTCGCGGTGATGCCCGCGCTGCCATTGATGCACCAGGTCCCAATGGTCTCGAACTGGCGGATGATGGCGGTGCCGTAGGGCGTGATCGACGCGCCGATGCGGGGGATCACCGCGTCGTAGCGGGGCAGGCGCTTGCCGTCGTAATGGACCTCGGGCGCCATGGCGTTCAGGGCAATGTAGCAGCGCAGGGTGTCGATCACCTCGACCGTGTGGCCGCGCCGCTCGCCCTCTTCGACCAGCCGGCGGGTGGAATAGTTGTTCTCGCGGCTGAGGACCGCGATGCGCAGCGCGCGGTCGGGCGCCACCTCGCGCACTTTGGCAGAGGAATAGACATCATAACTCAGCGTGGGCTGGCAGAACGACTCGTTCGGGGTGACGATGACCTCGTCGTTGAAGGCCTGACGGCCCAGCAGCATGCGGTATTGCATGGAGCTACGGTCGGTCAGTGTCATGTCGACCGGCCATTCGCGGTCAGCCACGCGCATCTTGGTGGTGATGACGAAGCGCAGCTCGGTCTCGCCGTTCGAGCTGGTGACCTCGCGCCGGTCGGTCACCGGGGCCGAGCACGCGATGGCGAGCTCCGGCCGGCTGGGAATCGGGTGCATCAGGAACCGCACCTTGGGCTGCGCGGCGGTGCCGAAGGGCTCGATATCGCTTGCGTGCAGCGCGCTGGTCTTCGCGCCCGTGTCGACCTTGGCCTTCAGCGCGGGCAGGCCCAGCTGCGGCAGGCTCACCCATTCTTCCCAACCCAGTCTCAGCGGTTCAGACATATGCGCCTCCTGCTTTTGCGGCGCCTCTGTCGCACAGCCGCCGCCACAGGGAAAGGTCTGGCGGGCCGCGCCGCGCTCTGGTCATATGCCGCCATGGTTAACGAGACGCAAAAGGCGTTCTGGGGCGGTGACGTGGGCGCACGCTGGGTCGAGATGGCGCCGTTCCTCGACGCGACCTTCACGCCCGTCACCCACGCCGTGGCCGACGCGCTGGGGGATCTGTCGGGGGCGGTGGTGCTGGACGTGGGCTGCGGGGCCGGTGCGCTCAGCCGGGTGCTGGCCGCGCGCGCCGGGCAGGTGCAAGGGATCGACATCTCGCCCGCGTTCCTGGCCGCCGCCCGGGCGAGGGCGCCCGGAAATGCCGACTACACCCTCGCCGATGCCGAGACCGACGCTATGCCCGGTGCGCCGGTCGATGCCATCGCGTCGCAATTCGGCATGATGTTCTTCACCGACACAAAAGCCGCGCTCGCCAATCTCCGGCGCGCGGCGCGGCCCGGTGCGCGGCTGGCCTTCGCCACCTGGGCCGCGACCGAGGTGAATCCCTGGTTCTCGGTCCCGCGCGCGCTGGCCGTCGCCGCCACAGGGCCGCTCGACAGCGATCCCGACGCGCCCGGGCCCATGCGGCTGCGGGACGTGGACGCCACCGTGGCGCTGATGCGGGCGGCCGGATGGCAGAAGTCCCGGGGCAGGGCGCTCGACATCGTCCTGCCGCAGCCGGGCACGTTGGAACAGGTCGCCTACAACGCCACCCGGGTCGGCGGCGCCAGCTCGGTGCTGGGACACCACCGGGCCGACAAGTCCACCCGCGCCGCCGTGACCGGGCGGATCGCGCAGGCCTTCGCGCCCTGGGCCGCGGACGGCGCGGTGCATGTTCCGGCGCGGATCAACCTGTTCACCGCGGTGGCCTGACCGGCCGATGGCGGCATCACTGGTCGTCAAATACTCATCCGACGTCCGCCACCCACGCCACGATCCGCCTTTTCCGCGCCCGCGTTTCGGCCTAGACCGCCGGCCATGACCCGCTTTTCCTTCGACCTGCACGCCACCGACGGCGCCGCCCGCACCGGCACCATCCATACCCCGCGCGGCGATATCCGCACGCCCGCCTTCATGCCCGTGGGCACGGCGGCGACGGTCAAGGCGACGCTGCCCGAAAGCGTGCGCGCCACCGGGGCCGACATCCTGCTGGGCAACACCTATCACCTGATGCTGCGCCCCACGGCCGAGCGGATCGACCGGCTGGGCGGGTTGCACGGGTTCATGAACTGGGACCGGCCGATCCTGACCGACAGCGGCGGCTTCCAGGTGATGAGCCTGGCCGACCTGCGCAAGCTGACCGAGCGGGGGGTGACCTTCAAATCCCATATCGACGGCTCGCGCCACGAGATCACGCCCGAGCGCAGCATGGAGATCCAGCGCCTGCTGGGCAGCGACATCGTCATGTGTTTCGATGAATGCCCCGCGCTGCCCGCCGACCGCGACCGCATCGCCAGTTCCATGCGCTTGTCCATGCGGTGGGCCGCGCGGTCGAAGGACGCGTTCGGCGACCGGCCGGGCCACGCGCTGTTCGGCATCCAGCAGGGCGGGCTCGAGCCCGATCTGCGCGAGGAGAGCGCGAAGGCCCTGGTCGATATCGGCTTCGACGGCTACGCCGTGGGTGGCCTGGCCGTGGGCGAGGGGCAGGAGGCCATGTTCGGCGTGCTGGACTACGCCCCCGCGCAGCTGCCGGCGGACAAGCCGCGATACCTGATGGGGGTGGGCAAGCCCGACGACATCGTGGGCGCCGTCAAGCGCGGCATCGACATGATGGATTGCGTGCTGCCATCCCGCTCGGGGCGGACCGGGCAGGCCTTCACCCGGCGCGGCGTGGTCAACATCAAGAACGCCCGGCACGCCGACGACCCCCGCCCGCTGGACGAAAGCTGCTCCTGCCCGGCCTGCACCGGCTATTCTCGCGCCTACCTGCACCATGTGTTTCGCGCCGGCGAGATGATCTCGGGCATGCTGCTGACATGGCACAACCTGCATTACTTCCAGGAGATCATGCAGGGCATGCGCGACGCCATCGCCGCCGGCCGCTTCGCCGCGTGGGAGGCCGATTTCCACGCGACCCGCGCCGAGGGGGATATCGCGCCGCTATGAAAGCCGTCGTCGCCGCGCTGCTGATCGTTCTCGCCGCACCGGCGGCCAACGCCACGTCGCTGTGCGAGGCCCCGGACGACGCGCTGGCAGACCTCTTGGCCGGCACCTGGACGGGTGAGCCGCGCCAGTCCATCGACAGCCTCGACACCGCGCGGATTCGCGCGCCGGGAGAGATCCGGGTGCGCTTGGCCGCCGGTGATCCGGGCCTGGCGATGACCACGGGTTTTCTCGACAACCTCGGCATCGCGCCGCTGGACATGCGACGCGCCCGGCCCGTGCCTTTCGATGTCGACCGGGTGGACGACGTGCTCGACACGACCGAGAACGCGGTGCTTGCGGACCTCCTGTCCGATACGCCCTGCGGGCCCGAGAGCCTGCCGCAGTTCAGCGGTACAGTGGATATCGAGGGCGGCACCCGGGTCGAGGGGACGATCACGATCGTCGCCTATTTCACCGACCGGCTGCTCGGGATCACCGAACTGACGCTGCAGAACGATGGCGCGACCCTCTACCTGACCGAAACCGTGCTGCTGCGCCCCGCCGAACCGGCCCCGGGCGACGGGTGAGGCAAAGCGGCCCTTGCGACCGCTGCGCGCAGGCGTCACAGTCAGCGTCATCACGGGTCTCACCCTGGTTGAAGCGTCCCCACGCCGCCCCCAGATAACGGAAGACCGGGGAACGACAGCATCGCCGCCCAAGCGGGATCGTTCGTTCCTGCCAAGAAGGATACAAAGATGACCGAGCATTCCTACCCAGTCCTGCCGCTGCGCGACATCGTGGTCTTCCCCCACATGATCGTGCCGCTCTTCGTGGGCCGCGAGAAATCCGTGCGCGCCCTGGAAGAGGTGATGGCCGACGACAAGCAGATCCTGCTGGCCAGCCAGATCGATGCCGCCCAGGACGAACCCGACGAGAACGGGATCTACCGCGTGGGCGTTCTGGCCAACGTGCTGCAATTGCTGAAGCTGCCCGACGGCACCGTGAAGGTGCTGGTCGAGGGCCGCGGCCGCGTGAAGATCGACGACTACGTGCCGAACGAGCGCTTCTTCGAGGCGACGGCCACCCCTTTGACCGAGACCCCGGGCGAGCCCGAGACCGTGGGCGCGCTGACCAAGTCGGTCGGCGAAGAGTTCGAGCGCTATTCGAAGGTCAAGAAAAACATCCCCGAAGAGGCCCTGTCGGCCGTGTCGGAGACGCGCGAGGCCGCCAAGCTGGCCGACCTCGTGGCCGGTCACCTGGGCGTCGAGGTGGAACAGAAGCAGGGGCTTCTGGAAACGCTCGACGTGGGCGAGCGGCTGGAGAAGGTCTATGGCATGATGCAGGGCGAGATGTCCGTCCTGCAGGTCGAGAAGAAGATCAAGACCCGCGTCAAGTCGCAGATGGAGCGCACCCAGCGCGAATACTATCTGAATGAGCAGATGAAGGCCATTCAGAAGGAGCTGGGCGACGGCGAGGACGGTGCCGGCGAGGTGGCCGAGCTGGAGCAGAAGGTCGCCGAGACCAAGTTCAGCAAGGAAGCCCGCGAAAAGGCCGAGGCCGAGCTGAAGAAGCTCAAGAACATGTCGCCCATGTCGGCCGAGGCCACGGTGGTGCGCAACTACCTCGACTGGATGCTGTCGATCCCGTGGGGCACCAAGTCCCGCGTGAAGAAGGATCTGGGCCGCGCGCAGAAGATCCTCGACGACGATCACTACAGCCTCGAGAAGGTGAAGGAGCGGATCGTCGAGTACCTGGCCGTGCAGCAGCGCTCGAAGAAGCTGAAGGGGCCGATCATGTGCCTCGTCGGTCCTCCGGGCGTGGGTAAGACGTCGCTGGGCAAATCGGTTGCCAAGGCCACGGGACGCGAATTCATTCGCATCTCGCTGGGTGGCGTGCGTGACGAATCCGAGATCCGCGGCCACCGCCGGACCTATATCGGCTCGATGCCGGGCAAGATCATCCAGGCGCTGAAGAAGGCCAAGACCACGAACCCGCTCATCCTGCTCGACGAGATCGACAAGATGGGACAGGACTTCCGTGGCGACCCGGCCTCGGCGATGCTCGAGGTGCTGGACCCGGAACAGAACGGCACCTTCGTCGACCACTATCTCGAGGTGGAATACGACCTGTCCAACGTGATGTTCCTGACCACGGCGAACTCCTACAACATGCCGGGGCCGCTTCTGGACCGGATGGAGATCATCCCGCTGGCGGGCTACACCGAGGACGAGAAGGCCGAGATCGCGCGCCGTCACCTTCTGGGCAAGCAGGTCAAGAATCACGGCCTGAAGAAGGGCGAGTTCGAGGTCACCGACGAGGCGCTGACCGCCATCATCCGCACCTATACCCGCGAGGCGGGCGTGCGGAACCTGGAGCGTGAGCTGGCCAAGCTGGCGCGCAAGGCGACCACGATGATCGTCAAGAAAGAGGCCGAGAAGGTCACCGTGACCGAGGACAACCTGGCCGATTTCCTGGGCGTGCCCAAGCATCGCTATGGCCTGGCCGAGGAAGAGGACCAGATCGGCGTTGTCACGGGACTGGCCTATACCAGCGTCGGCGGCGAGCTTCTGTCGATCGAGGCGCTGCGCCTGCCGGGCAAGGGCCGGATGAAGACCACCGGCAAGCTGGGCGACGTGATGAAGGAATCCATCGACGCGGCCAGCAGCTATGTCCGGTCGATCAGCCCGCAGATCGGGGTGAAGCCGCCGAAATTCGACACGCTGGATATCCACGTCCACGTGCCCGACGGCGCGACTCCGAAGGACGGCCCCTCGGCCGGCCTAGCCATGGTAACGGCCATCGTGTCGGTGCTGACGCAGATCCCGGTGCGCAAGGACATCGCCATGACCGGCGAGGTCACGCTGCGCGGCAATGCCTCGGCCATCGGCGGGTTGAAGGAGAAACTGCTCGCGGCCCTGCGTGGTGGCATCAAGACGGTGCTGATCCCGCAGGAGAACGAGAAGGACCTGGCCGACATCCCCGATAACGTGAAGGAGGGGCTGACCATCATCCCCGTCCGCCACGTCTCCGAGGTGCTGGAGCACGCCCTGACCGCCAAACCCGAAGCGGTGGAATGGGGCGAGGCCGACCAGGAAGCGGCGGACGCCCAGGCGCGCCTGGCGCCCGGTGCGGACCCGGCCGCAACGCCCACCGCGCACTGACGGAACCGGCAAACTGACCACCAAACGGGCGCCTTCGGGCGCCCGTTCTCGTCTCAGGGTGGAATGTGAGGGTCCGGGCCGCTCGGCCGATGACAGGCGCATCGCCAGCGGCTAACCTGCGCGCAAACCAGACAGGGATGACAGGATACCATGGCACGACCGACGAAAGGGGCCACCGGCAGCAAGTCCGCCGCGCCAAAGCCCGGCACACCGCCCAAACCGGAACTGGCCAGCGTGCCCGAGGCCCCGCCGCCGTCGCTGGTCAAGCCCGCGCAGAAGGTCGCCGACGGTCCCGAGATCAAGAAGAAGGACCTGCTCGAACGTGTCGCCGCGCAGGCGGGCGTGAAGAAGCCCGAGGCCAAGCCGATCGTCGAGGCCATGCTGGCCGTCATGGGACAGGCGCTGAGCGACGGCGAACAGCTGAACCTGCAACCCTTCGGAAAGGTGAAGGTGCAGAAGAAAAAGGACCTGCCGAACGGCCAGGCGCTGACCCTGAAACTGCGTCGCTCGTCGCAATCACTGGACGAAACGGAAGCCCTTGCAGACCCCGACGCGGGCGGCTAGAAGGCGGCCCAACGGGTGATTAGCTCAGTGGTAGAGCGCTTCGTTCACATCGAAGATGTCAGCAGTTCGAATCTGTTATCACCCACCATTTCCCCCTTTTTCCGGAACATATGTTGATCTGGCCCGCCCGGCGACCCACTGACCATGACCCTGCCTGACCGGGTCGAGGTGGCCGTGGTCGGTGGCGGGCCGGCCGGCGCGCAATGCGTGCTGTGGCTGACCAAGCTGGGCATAGATTGCCTGCTGCTCGAACCCGGGACCCTGGGCGGTTTGCAGGCGCGCTCGCCCTTCACCAACTCATGGCTCGCGGTCGTTCAGGCGACCACCGCCGCGCGGTCGGTGGCGCGCAACATTGCGGACAACCTGTCGGCGCAGGGCTGCCGCGTGGCGGGTGAGCGTTGCGTCGCCGTGTCGGCGTCGTCCGACGGCTTCGTCCTGACGCTCGCCGGCGGAGGAACGGTGTCGGCGCGGACGGTCGTCCTGGCCACGGGCACGCGCGAGCGGACCGGCGGGCTCGAGTCGCTGCCGGGTGTCGAGATCGGACTGGTCGGCACGGCGGCGCTGGACGATATCGGCGGGCGCAACGTGGTGATCCTGGGCGGTGGCGATGCGGCCTGCGAAGCGCACGGGATCCTGTCGGCGCGTGATCCCGCCTCGCTGCACCTCTTCGCCCGGACACGGCGCGCACGGGACGACTTGTGGGACGCAATCCCGGCGGAGCACAAGCACACGGGCGCATACACGGTCGAGAACGGCGCCGTGCACTGGTCCCGCGGGGCGCATCGCTTCGACCGCGCGCTGGTCTGCTACGGCTGGGCGCCCGCCGTGCCAACGTTGCCCGGCACGATCGAAACCGACGCGGCGGGCCACCTGGTGGTCGATGCGGTGTGCCAGACCAATCTTCCCGGTCTATACGCTGTGGGCGACGTGAACGGTCGCGGTTATCCTTGCGTGGCGACCGCGCTGGCCGATGGTGTCATCGTGGCGAAGGACATCGAAAGACGACGCGGCGGGACGACATGAACATCGCGAACCAGGTCCAGATCATCTTCATTCCGGTCTGGGTGCGGGTCCTGATAGGATTGCTGGTGGCGGGCACGCTGGGCGTGGCGATGCTGCTGTTCTGGGGCGCGCTGGTCGAGGATACCAGCCCCGACTGGGTCGAGGCCGGAGCCTACGTGCTGGGTATCGTCTTTCCGTTGCTGCTGGTCTGCATCATCGCGCTGGGGGCGTCATTCGGCGAACGCTCGATCCGGCGCCGGACCGAGCGGGTGCTGACCCGCACGATCCCTTACCAGTTGCAGTTCCTGCCCGAGGAGGATCGGCAGTGGCGGACCTTCCCGTCGCGCCGCTGGTCGCCGCGCACGGATACCGAGGCACTGGCCAAGGTCGAGCTGCATCACAGCCGGGGCCGCTGCCACGCCGATTACCGCATAAGCCTGCCGGGTGAGACGGGCGGCCATCTCCGCCTGCGGGTCGAGTTGAACGTAAAGCGCGCCAACGTGAACATCGCGTTCCGTCACGACCACCTGGCGCGAATGGCCGAGGCCGACGGCACGCCGCTGGACCCGGCCGGCATCCTGCGCAGCCATTTCCAGCACACGCTGGAGGTCGAGCAGATCCAGGCGCGCGACGCGGGCGCGCAGGGCCCAGAGGGGCGCACCGGCATCGCCTATGCCTTCAATCCCGAGCCGTTGATCCGCGTGGTCGACGGGCGCACCTACGTTGTCCTTGTGGCCTCCACCCGGCTGGCCGAGGACACGGTCTGGAATCCCTCGGAAAAGGTCTATTTCGCGCAGGACCTGATGTTCATGATCCGCGCCCTGCTGCAGGAAAGCCCCAAGATGTTCGCCCGGCCCTTCGACGATGCCTAACATTCTCATCACCGGCGGGGCCAAGCGGCTGGGCGCCGACGTGGCCCGGCATTTCGCCGCGCTCGGGTGGAACGTCGTCGTCCATTACCGCAGCTCGGCCACCGAGGCCGAGGCGCTGGCCGAGGAGTTGAACCGGGACCGCAAGGTCTGCGCGCTGGTGCAGGGCGCGCTGGACAGCCAGCAGGCCTGCCACGCTGTCTTCGACGCGGCGCGCGCGGCGTTCGGGCCGGTGGACCTGCTTCTCAACAACGCCTCGAGTTTCGTGAACGACGACATCACCGACCTGACCGACGCGAGCTTCGACACGCATTTCGAGGTGAACCTTCGCGCGCCGGTCTTTCTCGCGCAGGCGATGGAGGCGCAGGGCGACAACACGGACGGGCTGATCGTCAACATGCTCGACAACAAGCTCGACGCGCTCAACCCGGATTTCTTCACCTACACCGTGTCGAAGGCCGCGCTGAAGGCCGCGACCGAGATGCTGGCCCTGCGCTTCGACGGGCGGCCGCGGGTCTGCGGTATCGCGCCCAGCATCGTGCTGATCTCGGGCAAGCAGAGCCAAGAGAACTTCGTGAAATCGTCGCGCATCAATCCGCTGAAGCGACGGGTCAGCCCGGCGGACATCGCCGCGACGGTCGAATATCTGTGGAATGACGGGGCCGCGAATGGGCAGATCGTGACGCTAGACGGCGGGCAGGCCCTGTGGGCGCTGCCGCGCGACGTGGCGTTCCTGGTGAAGGAGGGGCAGGCGGGATGACGCGCTTCAAGGTGTTGCTGGAAGAGCTTGAGATCGAGATGTACCTGGGCATCCACCAGTTCGAGAAGGACGCCATGCAGCGGGTCCTCGTCTCGACCGAGATCGATGTCGAGGTCGCGGCGGCCGATGGTGACCTCTATTTCGACTACGACCGGGTGGCCGACCTGATCCGCGGCTATGCCGGCACGCGGGTCGCCACGCAGGAGGAACTGACGACCCAGATCCACGCCGCCATCGCGGCGATGGAGGGCGTCCGGCACGCCCGGGTCCATTCGAAAAAGCCGGACGTCTATCCGGACTGCAAGGCGGTTGGCCTCGTTTTCGAAGGCTAGGCGAAGGTCACGTGGTCTGCGAAGGGCAGGGCGCGGATGCGCTGTCCCGTCGCGGCGAATATCGCATTGCCCAAAGCCGGGGCCGCGGGCGGCACGCAGGGCTCGCCGATGCCGCGGATATGGTCCGATGTTTCCAGCGCCCGCGTCGTGATCGGCGGGCACTGGGGCAGGCGCAGCGCGCGATAGCTGTCGAAATTATCCTGTTCGGGCACACCGTCGCGATAGGTCAGCTTGGCGAACATCGCGTGTCCCAGCCCCCAGGCCATGCCGCCCTGCATCTGGTTCGCCACGTTGTCGGGGTTCAGCACGCGGCCGATTTCGGACACCGCGTATCCCGCCACCAGCCGCAGGCCGCGTGGGGTGGTGGCGACCTCGACCACCTGCGCTGTGGGCACGCCGAAGGACAGGCAGAAGGCCAGCCCGCGGCCGTGCCCCGCGGGCAGATCGGTGCCCCAGCCCGACAGATCCGCCACGGCTTCGAGCACGCGGGCCGAGGCCGGATCGCTGCACAGCCGCAGGCGTTCTTCCAGGGGATCGGCCCCGGCGGCGTGGGCCAGCTCGTCGATGGCGCATTCGTGGAAGAACGCGTTGGCCGATGCGCCCACCGACCGCCACGAGCTGACGCCGACGGTCTCGGTCGCACGGTAGCCGGTGACCCGCAGGGCGGGAATCGCGAAGGGCTGGTCCCAGGCACCGGCCACTATGGCCACATCCGGCCCCATCGCCGGATACCCCAGCCGGCCCATCTGCGACGCGGCGGTCGACGGCGCGGCGATGGCGAGATCCAGCGCGCCGATGCCGCCGTCGGCCACGGCCCCCCGTGCCCGCGCTACGGCGGCCGGGCGCGGGAAGTCGTGGGTCATGTCCTCTTCGCGGGTCCAGGTGAGCTTGACCGGGCGACCCCCGGTGTGGGGCGCGATCCGGACCGCCTGGAGGGCGTAGTCGAGCTCGAGCCGCCGCCCGAAAGACCCGCCGCCGGTCAGCACGGTCACCTCCACGTCCTCTGGCGATATCCCGAGCAATTCGGCGGCCTTGTCGCGCAGCATCAACGGCACCTGGGTCGAAGTCCAGATCCGCAGCTTGCCGTTCGCAAGCTGCGCGGTGGCACTCATGGGTTCCATCGGCGCGTGGGCGAGGTAAGGCACGAAATACTCGGCGTCCCAAGGCTCGGCCGCCCCGGCCAATGCATCATCCACGTCACCGTCATCGCGCAGCCGGCTGTCGCGGGTGTCGTCGGTGAGTGCGGCCATGAGGCGGGTCCGTGTTTCACGGCTGTCCTCGCGCGGGCCTGAGGGGGCCGTCCAATCGACCCGCAGCAGCTTCGCGGCCTTCATCGCCGGGTAGGTGCCACTGGCGATGACCGCGACCGCGCCGTCCACCTGCACCACGTCGCTGACACCGCGCACGGCACGAGCCGCGCTGTCGTCGAGATTGCCGATCGTCGCGTCCGGCCACGGCGGCTGGCGGATCGCGGCATAGACCATCTCCGGCAAGTAGAAGTCGATGCCATAGCGCGCCCGGCCCGTCACCTTGTCCCGTAGCGCGAGGTCCGGGAAGGACGTGCCCAGCAGTCGCCAGTCTTCCGGATCCTTCATCGCCACCCGGTCGGGCAGCTCGGTCTCGGCGACGCGGCCGGCCAGCGCCCCATAGGGCAGGGCGGTGCCGTCGGGCAGAACGACCTGCCCGGCCTCGGTGCGCAGGTCGCCCGCGTCAATCCCTGTCTCGGCGGCGGCGGCGCGCAGCAGCGTGGCGCGGGCCACCGCGCCGGCGGCGCGCATCTTGTCGTAGGCGTCCGGCACGGTGGACGAGCCGCCGGTGATCTGAAGGCCGAGCACCTTGGCCGCCGCCGCGCCGATGCCGCGGCCGGCCTGCGCGAGGTAGCTGTCGTCGGTGGCTGCGATGGGCAGGCCTTCGCCCGCCACGACGCCGTTCCAGTAAGCCGGCGACGGCGGGCCGTGCAGCGTGCGGATGGCGCCCCAGTCCAGGTCCATCTCTTCGGCCAGAAGCGCGGCCAGCACGCTGGTCGCGCCCTGTCCCAGCTCGGCGCGCGGGGTGATGAGCGTGACACCTGTGGCATCGAGCAGCACGTAGGGGGTGATCGGCACCTCGCCCGGGCCCGCGCTGGCCTCCAGCGGGTTTTCGGGGTCACGGACCACCAGGTAGGTGCCGAAGGCGACACCACCCGCCAAGGCGGCACTGCCGATGAGGAAACTGCGGCGCGCGATCCGGGCCGCGCGTCCCATCAGTCGTCGCCCTTCAGCGCGTCGCGCAACCCGGCGAAGGGCTTGGTGTCCTCGTCCCGGATCGGCTCGGCCCCCGGCGGCGTCGCGCCGACATCGCCCATCTCGGCCCCCTCGGCGCGCGGGAAGGCGGGGATGGACAGCGCCAGCTCCTCGATCAGCACGCTGTCCAGGTGCAGCGTGTCGGGCAGCGGCTCAAGGCTGTCATCCTCGGGCATCTCCTGTTCGGCCGGCAGATCCTGCTGCTGGAAGGCCTCGACGTAGCGGCGGGCGACCGGGCGGTCGATACGCGTGGTCACCGGCTCGAGCGTGATGCCGCAGGGCTGCACCACGGTCGCGCCCAGCGTCGCCTCGAGCCGCCAGTCGGCGCGGCCTTCGGGGTGAAGCGCGCCTGCCAGGCGCAGCTTGCGCAGTGCCGACAGGTCCAGCTCCTCGGCCAACGCCGCGCGGGTGTCGGCGTCTGGCACCAGTTCGAACGCGTGCGGATGCGTCCGGTCGAGCCGCGCCAGGCGCAGGGAGCGTGACGTCACTTTAGCGCCGTCATGGGGTGTTTGGGGCATTCGCGTCTCCATTCTTGAAGTGCGCGGTGGATTTGCGTTACCTGTCACCGGAATAGGCCGAGGCGTCTCGGCAGGACAAGGGGCAGGGACGAGAATGGCAGCAGCACTGCGTCGCGGTATCGCGCTTGGTCTGGTGCTGGCGCTGGCCGCCTGCACGGCCGTCTATCGCAATCATGGATACGTGCCGACCGATCAGGACCTGGCGCAACTGGATGTGGGCGTCTCGACCCAGGCGGACGTGACACAGGCCATCGGGCGGCCCACCAGCATGGGCGTTCTCGACGACAGCGGCTGGTATTACGTGCAAAGCCGGTTTCGCAATTTCGGCTGGCGCGCGCCGGAAGAGATCGACCGCGAAGTCGTCGCCGTCAGCTTCAACAGCGGCGGCACCGTCAGCAACATCGAACGCTACGGCCTTGAGGATGGTCGCGTCGTGCGCCTGTCGCGACGCGTGACCGAGGCCAACGTTCAGGGCGTGGGCTTCCTGCGTCAGCTGTTCGGCAACCTGGGCAACTTCAACGCCGCCGACTTCTTCGAGTGAGGCGCCGCGCGCCGCCCGTCGGGGCGACGCGCCTGACCCCTCAGCGCGACGGCTCGAAATCCAGCGCCACGCCGTTGATGCAATAGCGCAGACCCGTGGGCTTTGGGCCATCGGGGAAAACGTGGCCCAGATGCGCCTCGCAGCGTGCGCAATGCACTTCGGTCCGGACCATGAAGAACTTGCGATCTTCCGAGGTCTCGACATTCGCGTCGTCGGCCGGCTTGTAAAAGGACGGCCAGCCCGTGCCGCTTTCGAACTTGTGGTCCTGGTCGAACACGGGCAGCCCGCAGCACACGCAGTTATAGGTGCCCGGCCCGTCCGGGAAATCCTCGTGCGTGCCGGCGCGTTCGGTGCCGTGCTTGCGGGTGACCTTGTAGGCCTCGGGCGTCAGTTGCTCGCGCCATTCGGCGTCGGTCTTCTCAATCTTCTCCATGACGGTCCTTCGGTGTCTCCTGTCGGGGCCGCGCGCGCCGGTGGCAGGGCGGCCTATGGTTGCATTCCTTGGCCATTAGATAGACACGTCACCTGACCATCCAAGGGGTGAGGGGCGCCGCGGCTCGCCATGATCGACCTTCAGACAGGGCGTTTCCGCCTGCGATCGGGGCGCGCGCCGGGCGATCTGGACCGGGCGATGGCGCTGCGTGCGCGGATTTTCCCGGTGGACCGGGATGGCCCCGACGCGGTGGACGACCGCGCCACCCACGCCACGGTCGAGGACAGCGTCAGCGGCGCGCCCGTGGCCGCCTTCCGCGCGCTGAGCCTGCGGGGGCCCGAGCTTGCGAATGCCAGCTACGCGGGCCAGTTCTACGACCTGTCGAAACTGGCGGCTTTTCCGGCGCCGCTGATCGAACTGGGCCGGTTTTGCGTCGCGCCCGGGGTGGGCGACCCCGACATCCTGCGGCTGGCCTGGGCGGGCATCACCCGGCTGGCGGACCGTGACGACGCGGGGCTTCTGTTCGGGTGCACCAGCTTCGCGGGTTGCGACCCGGCGCCTCACGCCGCGGCGCTGTCGCTGCTGGGCGCGCGATATCGCGGCCCCGACCGGTGGCGCCCCACGCCCGGCCGCGGCCCGGTGGTCCGGTTCGACGACCTGGCGCCGGCCATCGATCCGCGCGCGGCGCTGCAGGCCATGCCGACGCTCATGCGGTCCTATCTGGGGATGGGCGGCTGGGTGTCCGACCACGCCGTGATCGATGCCGGGATGGGCACGCTGCATGTCTTTACCGGGGTCGAGACCGCGCGGATTCCCCCCGCGCGGGCGCGCCGTCTTCGGGCGCTGGCGGCGACAGGCTGACGGGTCGCGCCGGTTGCGCCGTCGGGCCGAGGTATTTGCAGACCGGTGATGGGTCGGGGCCGCGTAGTCCGGAGCCGCGCTGGTCCACGACGGATGTTCGCGCGTGCCGCGTTGACCTTCCCCGCGGCTGCGCCTACCTGCGAGCCATGGCGCGTGCACCCCTTCTCCAGCTCAATGGCATCTCGCTGACCTACGGCGGGAACCCGGTTTTCGACGATCTCGACCTCGTGGTGCATCCCGGCGACCGGGTGGCGCTGGTGGGGCGCAACGGCTCAGGCAAGTCGACCCTGATGAAGGTCATGGCCGGGCTGGTCGAGCCCGACCGGGGGGACGTCGTGCTGCCGCCCGGCACCACCGTCGGCTATATGGAGCAGGACCCGAGCATGGAAGGGTTCGCCACGCTGGGCGACTTCGCCGCGAGCGCGCTGGACCCGGGGGAGGCCTACAAGGTCGAGATGGTGGCCGAGGGGCTGAAGTTCGATCCTGCCGCCGACCCGGCCAAGGCCAGCGGCGGCGAGCGGCGGCGCGCGGCGCTGGCCAAGCTTCTGGCCGAGGCGCCCGAGCTCATGCTGCTGGACGAGCCCACGAACCACCTGGATATCGAGGCCATCGCCTGGCTCGAGGACCAGCTGAAATCCAGCCGGACGAGCTTCGTGCTCATCAGCCACGACCGGGCTTTCCTGAAGGCGCTGACGCGCGCCACGCTGTGGATCGACCGGGGCGCGGTGCGCCGCCAGGAAAAGGGGTTCGAGGCCTTCGAGGAATGGCGGGACGCCACCTGGGAGGAAGAGGACATCCAGCGCCACAAGCTCGACCGCAAGATCAAGGCCGAAGCGCGGTGGGCCGTGGAAGGCATCAGTGCCCGGCGCAAGCGCAACCAGGGCCGGGTGCGCGCCTTGCAGGACCTGCGCCAGCAGCGCGCCGACATGATCCGGCGGCAGGGGACGGCCGCGCTGGACACCGCCGCGGCGCCGGGCAGCGGCAAGCGCGTGATCGAGGCGCGGGGAATTTCGAAATCCTACGGCGACCGGACCATCCTCAGCCCGTTCGATATTCGCATCCAGCGCGGCGACCGGGTGGCCTTCGTGGGGCCCAACGGCGTGGGCAAGACCACGGTGCTGAAGATGCTGACGGGCGAGCTTTCACCCGACACGGGCGAGGTGCAGCATGGCACCAACCTGGAGATCGCCGTCTTCGACCAGGCCCGCGCGCAGCTCGACCCGGACATGACCCTGTGGGAAAGCCTGACCGGCACGCCCGAGATGCGCGTGGGCGGCGCGGCCGATCAGGTCATGGTGCGCGGCCAGCCCCGCCACGTGGTGGGCTACCTCAAGGATTTCCTGTTCTCCGAAAGCCAGGCCCGCGCCCCGGTGCGGTCGCTGTCGGGGGGCGAGCGCGCGCGCCTGCTGCTGGCGCGGATCCTGGCGAAGCCGTCCAACCTGCTGGTTCTGGACGAGCCGACGAACGACCTGGATATCGAGACGCTGGATCTTTTGCAGGACGTGCTGGGCGATTACGACGGCACGGTTCTGCTGGTCAGCCACGACCGCGACTTCCTGGACCGGGTCGCAACGCAGACCGTCGCCTTCGAGGGCGGGGGCCGCGCGACAATCTATGCCGGGGGCTGGAGCGACTACCAGGCGCAAAAGCCCGACCGGGCCATGCCGCAGCCGGCCGCGAAGCCGCAAACCTCCGACAAGGCGTCAAAGCCCAACAGCGGCGAGACGGGCAAGACCGGGGATGACATGTCCGGAGCCGCTCGGTTGAGCTTCACCGAATCACATCGCCTCGAGGTTTTGCCGGGCGAGATCGCTCGGCTCGAGGCTGAAATATCGAAACTTGAGCAATTGCTGGCCGATCCGGCGCTTTTCACCGCGGAACCGGTAAAATTTCGCAAGGCCACCGAGGCACTGGCCATTCGCCAAGAAAAACTGGCCGCCGCCGAGGACGACTGGCTGGATCTTGCTGAAAAAGCGGGAGGCTGAGCGATGCAAATACGTAGCACTCGCCCAGAATTGAGCGAAACCCTGCTTGTTCGACGGGTCCAAGGGGCAGACAATTGCCGTAGCCGTTGCACGACTTATTTGTCGTGTTGAGCACCCGAGGTCGCCGAATGATCAGCGTAACGAAGGCCGAAGCGCCTCGCGTCAAAGTTTGAACCACAAAGGAGCAGAAATGAAACTGCTAACTGTTTCCGCCGCCGCCATCGTTGCGGCTTCCACCGCCTTCGCAGGCGGCATCGAAACTGCGCCCGCGCCCGTCGCGCCGCTGGCTCCGCTGCCGCCGGTCTCGATCGACTGGACCGGTGCATATGCCGGTACGTCGCTGGGCTACGGCACGGGCGATATCGGTACGCTGTCCGATCCCAGCGGCGAGATCGCCGGTGTCTTCGCCGGCTACAACGTGGATTTCGGCAATACCGTCGTGGGCGCCGAACTCGACCTCAACGCCGCCAATATCGACGATGAGCCGATTGCCTTCATCGACCGTGTGCACCGCCTGAAGGTCAAAGCCGGTTACGGCACCGGCGCAGCGCTGTTCTACGGCACCGTCGGCGGGGCGTATGCCTCGGGCGAAGTCGGTGGCGCGAGCGTCAGCGACAACGGCTATCTCTACGGTGTCGGCGTCGATTATGCCGTTTCCGACCGCTTCCACTACGGTCTGGAACTGCTGCGTCACGAATTCGACGACTTCGACAACTCGGGTGTCGACGTGGACGCGACCACCCTTCAGGCGCGCTTCGGCTACCGCTTCTGATCGAAAGATCTTTCGGACCGGAAAAGGGCAGGCCGCCGGGCCTGCCCTTTTTCAATCGGAAATGCCGTTTCGCGACAGCATGGCATCCACCTCGGCACCGGGCATGCCGTCGGTCAGGGGCGTGAAGTCCCCGTGCCGGAACATGGCGATGCCCGCATCGCGAATCGCGGCGTGGGTCACGCGGGCCAGGGCCGATCCCAGCGAAATGCGCGCCGCGCCAGCCCCCGCGAGCGCCGCGCGGTCGTGCCGGGCCAACGGACCGGCAGCCAGCACGTTCACCGGCTTCGACGTTGCGGCGCAAACCCGTTTCAGCGCCGCCAGGTCGCCTGGCAACGGCACGTAAAGGACATCCGCCCCGGCGGTATCGAACGCGGCGATCCGCGCCAGCGCCTCGTCCAGGTCGTAGCGGCCGTTCATCACCCCGTCGGCCCGGGCGCAGAGGACGAAGTCGCGGGGCAGGGCCCGCGCCGCGGCGGCCCCGGCGCGGACGCGCTCGATGGCAAGATCGCGGTCGTAATGGGCCGCGTCGGGATGGGGCGTATCCTCGATGCTGATGCCGGCCAGGCCCGCCTCGGCGGCCAGGCGCACGGTTTCGGCCACCTTTTCGGGTGCGTCGCCCCAGCCATCCTCGAAATCGCCGGACACGGGCAGCGGGGTCGCCGCCACAAGGTCCTGCGCGTGGGCAAGCGCCTGGTCGCGGGTGAGGCTGCCATCCGGCAGGCCCAGCGTGAACGCCTGCGCCGCCGACGAGGTCGCGATGGCCCGGGCGCCCAGCGCCGCCAGCATCCGGGCTGATCCCGCGTCCCAGGCATTGGCCAGGATGAACGGGTCGCCGGGACAGTGCAGGGCGCGAAAGACCGCGCCCGGATCACTCATGGCGCGTGTCGGGGCTACCGACCAGCTCGACGATGGCCGGTGGCACCTTGAGGCCGGCCTGCACCTCGGCATCCAGCGACGTCTCGGAATGGCGCACGGCGTCCAGCCGGGCGATCACGCTGTCGATCTGGTCGAAGGGCACGACGACCACGCCGTCCGCGTCGGCCACGATCATGTCGCCGGTGGTGACGTGCTGCCCACCCAGCGCCATCGCGCCGCCCACCGTGCCGGGGCCGGTGGTGAAGGGCGAGCCCGGGTTCAGCCCCGTGCACCAGGCCGGAAGGCCCACCGCCTCGATCCCCTCGAGATCGCGCAAGGGCCCATCGGTGACGAGACCCATGGCGCCGCCGTTCTTCGCCATTCCGCAGACCCGGTCGCCTGCGGCCGAGCAGCCCTGCCAGCCCGCCACGCCGATCATCAGGATATCGCCTGGCTGTACGAAGTTCAGGGCGGCCAGGGTGGCGAGGATATCGCCCGGCTGATTCTCGGCGCAGAGCGCGGGGCCCGCCACCCGGTGGCGATGCCGGTCCAGCGGCGCGATGCGGGTGTCCAGCGATCCGCGCCCGAACATGGCGTCCACGACGAAGCCGGTGGGCGTGTCCTGGAAAGCCGCGATCTGGGCCTCGGTGGGGCGCGGGCGGTCGCGTTTCACCACCAGCTTGACGGGTTCCTCGATCATGTCTGCCTCCCTCTGCCTGACGGGGCGAGGGTGCGGCGGCGGGGCGGGTTCTGCAACGGGAATGTGGCAAGGTTCGTGGTGTCCGGCACGAGGTATTTGGAGAAAGGTGAAAGCCTGGGGCGCGCACCGTGACGGACGTCGGGCCGGTGGCGGGCGTGAGAGCGCGCGAGGCGCCGCGGGACTTGCGCCGTGGGCCGAGACTTGCCAAGAGGCGCCCATGAGCTTGATCCGCCTGACCAACAGCGCAACCCGCCGCAAGGAAGACTTCACGCCGCTCGATCCGCGGAACGTGCGGATGTATGTCTGCGGGCCCACGGTCTATGACCGCGCCCACCTGGGCAATGCGCGGCCGGCGATCGTGTTCGATGTGCTCTACCGCCTGCTGCGGCAGGTCTACGGCGCGGAGCATGTCACATACGTGCGCAACATCACCGATGTGGACGACAAGATCAACGCGCGCGCGGCCGAGACGGGTCGGTCCATCGGCGACATCACCGCCGAGACGACGGGGTGGTATTTCGAGGACATGGCCGCCATCGGCAACCTCATGCCGGACCACACGCCGCGCGCCACCGATTACATCGCCCAGATGGTCACGATGATCGAGGACCTGGTGGCCAAGGGGCACGCCTACGCGGCCGAGGGGCACGTGCTGTTCCGCGTGCGGTCCTACGAGGATTACGGCGCGCTGTCGGGCCGGTCGGTGGACGATATGCGTGCCGGCGCGCGAGTCGAGGTCGCGCCCTACAAGGAAGACCCGATGGACTTCGTCCTGTGGAAGCCGTCGGGCGAGGGCCAGCCGGGATGGGACTCGCCCTGGGGTGTCGGGCGGCCGGGCTGGCATATCGAGTGCTCGGCCATGGCGGCGGACCTGCTGGGCGAAAGCTTCGACATCCACGGCGGCGGCAACGACCTGATGTTTCCGCACCACGAGAACGAGATCGCCCAGAGCTGCTGTGCCCATGGCGGGGCCCGGATGGCGCAGGTCTGGCTGCATAACGAGATGCTGCAGGTCGAGGGCAAGAAGATGTCCAAGTCGCTGGGCAACTTCTTCACCGTGCGCGACCTGCTGGATCGCGGCGTCCCGGGCGAGGTGATCCGCTTCGTCATGCTGTCTACGCACTACCGCAAGCCGATGGACTGGACCGATGCCAAGGCACGCGAGGCGGAGGCCACCCTTCGGCGCTGGCGCGACCTCGCGGGCGATGCGGCGGCGGGGGACGCGGGACCTGTGGTCGAGGCGCTGGCCGACGACCTGAACACGCCCGAGGCGCTGACGCGCTTGCACGCCGCCGCGCGCGCGGGCGATGCCGGCGCGCTGAAGGCTGGCGCGGCGATGCTGGGGCTGCTGGACGATGCCATGGGGAACTGGGCCGCCGCCCCGGAGACGGACCTGAGCGCGCTGGCCGAGCGGCTGCGCGAGACCCGCGCCACGGCGATGGCGACCAAGGATTTCGCCGCGCTGGACCGGATGAAGGCCGCGCTGCTGGCGGCGGGGGTCGAGGTGCGGATGTCGAAGGACAGCGTGGAGCTGCTGCCGACGGCCGATTTCGCGCCCGAGAAACTGGACGGGGTGTGATGGCGATCGTGTTCACCGTGGGCTGTCCGTGCCGCTGGCACGAACGATCGGGCTACGTGCCCTGCCTGTCGACCAATCGGTGCACGCCATGACCGACCGCCTCTACCTCTATGACACGACCCTGCGCGACGGGCAGCAGACCCAGGGCGTGCAGTTCTCGACCGACGACAAGCTGCGGATCACCGCGATGCTGGACGACCTTGGCGTCGATCACATCGAGGGCGGCTGGCCGGGCGCGAACCCCACCGACAGCGCGTTCTTCGAGACGGTGCCGCAGACCCGCGCCACGATGACGGCCTTCGGCATGACCAAGCGGGCCGGACGCTCGGCCGCCAATGACGACGTGCTGGCCGCGGTCCTGAACGCCGGGACGAAATCGGTCTGCATCGTCGGCAAGACCAACGCGAAGCAGGTGCGCGAGGCGCTGGGGATCACGCTGGAGGAAAACCTCGAGAACATCCGCGCCTCGGTCGCCCATATCGTGGATCAGGGCCGCGAGGCGCTGTTCGACGCCGAACATTTCTTCGACGGCTACGCCATCGACCCCGGCTACGCCCGCAACTGTATCGCCACGGCGCTGGACGCGGGCGCCCGCTGGGCCGTTCTGTGCGACACCAATGGGGGCACGCTGCCCACGCGCATCGGCGACGTGGTGCGCGACCTGATCGCGCCGACAGACGGGGCCGAGGGGCTGCCCGGCGACCGGCTGGGCATTCACACCCACAACGATATCGGCATGGCCGAGGCCGGCGCGCTGGCTGCCGTCGATGCCGGCGTGCGGCAGGTGCAGGGCACGCTGAACGGCCTGGGCGAGCGCTGCGGCAACGCCAACCTCACCTCGCTGATCCCGACGCTGCTGCTGAAGGAGCCCTACGCCAGCCGCCATGCCACCGGCGTCACGGCCGAGGGTCTTAAACGGCTCACCCGGATGTCCCGCGCGCTGGACGACATCCTGAACCGCGTGCCGCGGCCCAGCGCGCCCTATGTCGGCGCCTCGGCCTTCGCGCACAAGGCGGGCCTGCACGCCAGCGCCATCGCCAAGAACCCCGGCAGCTACGAACACGTGGACCCGTCCACGGTGGGCAACGCGCGCATCGTGCCCATGTCGAACCAGGCCGGGCAGTCGAACCTGCGCGCCCGGCTGACGGCGATGGGCCTGAAGGTCGAAAAGGGCGATCCGGCCCTGGGCCGCATCCTCGAGACGATCAAGGCGCGCGAGGCCGAGGGCTATTCCTACGATACGGCGCAGGCGAGCTTCGAGATGCTGGCGCGGCGCGAGCTGAAACTTCTGCCGGCCTTCTTCGAGGTCAAGCGCTACCGCGTCACCGTCGAGCGTCGGAAGAACAAGTACAACAAGATGATCACCCTGTCCGAGGCTGTCGTGGTGGTGAAGATCGGCGACGAGAAGAAGCTGAGCGTCAGCGAAAGCCTGGACGAGACCGGGAGCGACCGGGGCCCGGTCAACGCCCTGTCCAAGGCGCTGGCCAAGGACCTGGGGCCGTACCAGGACGCCATCGACGACATGCGGCTGGTGGATTTCAAGGTGCGCATCACCCAGGGCGGCACCGAGGCGGTGACGCGCGTCATCATCGACAGCGAGGATGGCAATGGCCGGCGCTGGTCCACCGTGGGCGTGTCGCCCAACATCGTGGATGCGAGCTTCGAGGCGCTGCTGGACGCGGTGCAGTGGAAACTGATCCGCGACGCCGGGGCGACGGCGACCGCGTGACGGACGCGGCCCGACGCCTACCTGTCTCGCCATGAGTGTGAATGCCTGCGCCGCCGCCGTGCAAAGCGGCGATCCCGACCGGTTCCTGGCCGCCATGGCGGCGCCGCCGCATGCGCGGGCGGTGCTGTTCCCGATCTTCGCCTACAACCTCGAGATCGCCCGCGCGCCCTATGTCACGTCCGAGCCGATGCTGGCCGAGATAAGGCTGCAATGGTGGCGCGACGCGCTGGAGGAGATCCGCACCGGCCAGACGCCCCGCCGGCACGAGGTGGTCGAGCCGCTGGCCGCCATCCTCGACGCGCCGACCTGCGAGACGCTGACCCGCATCGCGGACGCGCGGCGCTGGGACATCGAAGGCGAGCCGTTCCTGAGCGAGGCGCAGTTCCGTGCCCATATCGACGCGAGCTCGGGCAACCTGCTGTGGTCCGCCGCGCATCTGCTGGGCGCGACGGACGAGGGGGCGGTGCGCAAGCTGGCCTTCGCCGACGGGCTCGCGCGGTGGTTCCAGGCGGTGCCGGAGATGCGGGCGCGCAATATGGCCCCGCTGGTGGACGACAGCGACGACGCGCTACGAACTCTGGCGCAGAAGGCGCTGGATGGGGTGAAAGGCCTGCGCCTGTCGCAACCCGCCCGGCACGCCACGCTTTCGGCGGCGGATGCCGTGTCGCTTCTGAAAGCGGTAGTGCAGAACCCGGCTCGGGTCCGGGACGGTGGATTGACGGTGTCGGAATTCGGCAAACGGTGGCGGCGGCTGATTGGCGGCCTGCGGTAGCCTTTCGGCCAGATCGTTGCCACCGGCGGCATGTCGTGGAATTTAGGTATTTATGGAAAGATGAAGCCGGTTGGAATCCGGGAGAGAGCGGACCCGCTTCCGGCTCAGGCGGCGAGGCCCTTGCGCCGGGCCCAGAGCCAGGCCAGCGCGCCGAAGGCCGCCACTAGGAACGGGATCATGGCGAGGTTCACCGCCGTCCAGCCCTGTTGTGCCGTGCCGCCAGCGCAGTTCATCAGCCCGCCCGAGCTGAGCGAGGCCAGCGTCACACAGCCGAAGACCAGCGCGTCGTTCATGCCCTGCACGCGGCCCCGCTCCTCGGGCCGGTGCGCGCCCGCCAGCATCGCCGTGGCGCCGATGAAGCCGAAGTTCCAGCCCAGACCCAGCAGAACCAGCGCGATGAAGAAGTTCTCGAGCTGCACGCCGGCAAGCGCCACGGCGCCCGCCGCCGCCAGGAGTGTGAGGCCCAGCGCCACGATCCGCTCGACCCCGAAGCGGGCGATCAGGTGGCCGGTGAAGAAGCTGGGCGCGTACATGGCAAGCACGTGGGCCGACACGATATCGGCCGCGTTGGCCTTGTCGAAGCCGCAGCCGACAACGGCCAGCGGCGTCGAAGTCATCACCAGGTTCATCAGCGCGTAGCTGACCATGGCGCAGATCACGGCGACGGCGATGCGCGGCGTGGTCAGAAGCTCCCACCGGGTGCGGCCCTTGGGGCTGTTTTCGTCCGGGACCGGCGGGCGCGGGATGCGCAGGAAGAAGAACAGCAGCGCGCCGAACAGGTTCACGCCGATCACCGCCAGGTAGGTGCCCATGAAGGGCACGACCATGGCATCGGCCGTGAGCTTGACCAGTTGCGGACCGATCAGGGCCGAGGCCAGCCCGCCCGCCATGACGTAGCTGATCGCCTTGGGGCGGAACGCTTCGGACGCGGTATCGGTGGCGGCGAAGCGGTAGAAGTTGTGCGCGCTCATGTAGATGCCGGTGAAGAGCGAGCCCATCAGGAACACCGGGAACGACCCCAGGTAGAGCCCGTAGGCGCCCACCGCCCCCCCCATGGCGCCGCCCAGCGCGCCGAGGAAGAATCCCGCGCGGCGCCCGAAGCTTTGCATGAGCCACGCCATGGGCTGCGCCGACAGCATGGAGCCCAGCACGATCAACGAGATCGGCAGCGTGGCGAAGCACGGGTTCGAGGCCAGAGACTGCCCCGCCAGCCCGCCCAGCACGAAGATCATGGGCATCTGCGCGCCCAGGAACGCCTGCGCGGCGGCCAGGATGAGAACGTTGCGAACGGCGGTCGCGTGGGGGGCATCTTCGGTCATGGAGGTGCCGTATCCCGAAAGCCCGCGGTGGGGAAGTCAGGACAGGTGATCGTCCCCATCAGCCGCCGCGATGGATGCCGCGTCGATCACGTGGGCGAAGGATCCCGAGACATGGCCCCGGCGCAACCCCATGGGCCCGAGGTCGCGGCCCTCGGCGTCGCGGGCGCGGAACAGCGGCGTGCCCTCGGCGCGCTCGGTGGTGGCATAGTGGAACTCGTGGGCGTTGAGCCGGCCTTGCCACGGCCCCGCGGCGGCCGCGCAGTCCAGCGTCCGGTAGCCCAGCGACAGCTTGCGCCGCGCGAAACTGGTGCGGAGGTCCAGAAGATTGGCCATGGGGTGCGTCACCCCGTCGGCATCCGTGAGGGTCTCGCCCAGCACCATGTAGCCGCCGCACTCGCCGTAGATCGCGGTCCGCTCGGCCGCCGCGCGGAGGGACCCGAGGAAGGTGGTCGCGGCGGCGATGCGCGCGGCGTGCAGCTCGGGGTAGCCGCCGGGCAGGTAGACCAGGTCGGCGGGGGGCACCGCCTGATCGGCCAGCGGCGAGAACCAGTCTATCCGGCTGCCGGCGCGGGTCCAGTCGTCGACCTGGTGGGGGTAGGTGAAGCTGAAGGCCGCGTCGCGTGCGATTGCGATGCGGGCGGGGGCAATCCCCGGGGAAAGCGGCGCCGAAGTAGTCAGGGGGCGGGCCAGGGCCACCAGCGCGTCGAGATCGACCGCATCGGCCACGCGGTCGGCGGCGGCGTCGAGAAAGCGGCGGATGTCGGGATGCTCGCCCGCCTGCACCAGCCCCAGGTGCCGGGACGGGAGAGACAACGCTTCGGCACGGGGGATGGCGCCCAGCACCGGCATTCCGATGCGCTCCAGGGCCGCGCGCAGCATCGCCGCGTGCCGGTCGCTGCCGACGCGGTTCAGGATCACACCCGCCACCCGCACGGCCGGGTCGTGCCCGGCGAAGCCCGCGACCAGCGGAGCGACCGACTGCGCCATGCGGCCCGCATCGACCACCAGCACCACCGGCAGGTCCAGTTGCCGGGCGAGGTCGGCCGTGGCCCCGCGCCCCGTGGGCGGGGCACCATCGAAGAGGCCCATGGCGCCCTCGATCAGCAGCAGACCGTCGCCCGCCGCCCGCGCGGTGATCCGGTCGGGCGTCATGGCCCAGGCGTCGAGATTGGGGCTGGGCGCGTCGCAGGCGGCCTCGTGAAAGCGCGGATCGATGTAGTCGGGGCCTGACTTGGCACCGCGCACGGCGTGGCCCGCGCGGCGGAGCGCGCGCAGCAGGCCGAGGGTCACGGTGGTCTTGCCGCTGCCCGAGGCGGGCGCGGCCAGGATCAGGCCCCGGCCGCTCATGCGCTTTCGGCTGGGCGCCCCCGGTCCAGCGGGTCGGTGTTGCGCGGCGCGGCGCCCGCGGCCATGGCCTGCCAGTCCAGCGCCTGGCGCATCAGCGTGGCGCGGCCCACGCAGATGATCGCCGGCGGCTCGAGCGCGGCGGCCGCGATATCGTCGGCGCAGCGGGCCAGCGTTGTCTCGACCACGCGCTGGTCGCCCGTGGTGGCCTGGGTGACGACGGCGACCGGCTCGGACGGCGCGCGCCCGGCGTCGAGCAGCGCGCCCGCGATCTGGGCGATGTGCTTCATGCCCATGTAGATCACGATCACCTGGCTCCCGCGCGAGATCGCGGCCCAGTCCAGCGTCTGGGGCGTGTTGCCCGACTGGTCGTGGCCGGTGACGAAGGTGACGGACTGGTTCACGTCGCGATGGGTGACGGGAATGCCCGCGTAGGCCAGCCCGCCGATCCCCGCGCTGATGCCGGGGATGATGCGGATCGGCACGTCGTGCTGCACCAGCGTCTGCGCCTCTTCGCCGCCGCGCCCGAAAACGAAGGGGTCGCCGCCCTTCAGCCGCAGCACGCGTTTGCCCGCGCGGGCCAGCTCCACCAGCCGCAGCGAGATGTCGCGCTGCACCGAAGACGGCTTGCCGCCGCGCTTGCCCGCGTAGATGTGTTCGGCCCCCGGCGCCCAATCGAGGATCGCCGGTTCCACCAGCGCGTCGTAGACAACGACATCGGCCTGCCGCAGCGCGTTCAGCGCGTGCAGGGTCAGAAGGCCCGGGTCACCCGGACCGGCCCCGCAGAGCCAGACCCAACCGGGCTGGAAGGCGGGCCACCCCTGTGGCGCGTGGGGAAGGGAGTCGGTCATGCCTCACCCTATCGCGCGGGCGGGGGGCGAGGGGAAGCGGAAATGCGCCGCGCCGCGGCAGGAATGCGACCCTTCCGCCGCCTTCCACCTTCGGCCATAGTCCCGCGCGATGACACGCAAACCCGAAGGCCCCCTGCGCCGCGGCTGGACCACCGGCGCCTGCGCCACCGCCGCCGTCCAGGGCGCGCTGCGGCGGCTGTGGGCGGGTGCGTTTCCGGAACGGGTGTCCATCGTGCTGCCGCGCGGCGAGGTGCCGGTCTTCGAACTGGCCCATCGCGACGCGGGCGACGGCTGGGCCGAGGCGGGCGTGGTGAAGGACGCGGGCGACGATCCCGACGTGACCCACGGCGCGTTGATCGTCGCGCGCGTCACGCAAGGCGAGGCCGGCGCGGGCGTGCGGTTCTTCGCGGGAGAGGGCGTGGGGACGGTGACCAAGCCGGGCCTGCCGATCCCGGCGGGCGAGGCGGCGATCAACCCGGTGCCGCGCCGGATGATGACCGCCGAGGTCGACGCACTGGCGGCCGAACTGGGCCAGTCGCCCCATATCGACATCACCATTCGCGTGCCCGGCGGGGCCGAGATCGCGCGCCGCACCTGGAACCCGCGGCTGGGGATCGAGGGCGGCCTGTCGATCCTCGGGACGACGGGGGTCGTGCGGCCGTTTTCCTGCGCCGCGTGGATCGCGTCGATTCATCGCGGCATCGACGTCGCGCGGGCGGACGGCCTGACCCATGTGGCCGGCAGCACCGGCGCGCAGTCGGAACGGGCGGTGCAGGACCTCTACGGCCTTCCCGACCATGCCATGCTGGACATGGGCGATTTCGTGGGCGGCATGGTCAAGTACCTGCGTCGCCATCCGGTCGACCGGCTGACCGTCGGCGGCGGCATCGCCAAGCTCGCCAAGCTGGGGCAGGGCGCGCACGACCTGCACTCCGCGCGCAGCCAGGTGGACTTCGACCGGCTTGCGTATGCGGTCGCATGCCCTAGGCTGCGCTCAGCCAACACGATGCTGGAAGCCTACGAGATCTGCGGTCAGCCGCTGGCCGATCACGTCGCGCGGACGGCGGAAAGGGAACTGAAGCGGATGATGGAAGACGCTCCCATCGCCATCGACGTGGTCGTGTGCGACCGCGCCGGACGGATTCTGGCGCGGGCCTGACGGCGATGCTTCGACTGCTTTTGCTTGCGGGCACGAACGAGGCGCGTCAATTGGCGGGCGCCCTGGGCGGGCAGGCCACATTGCAGGTGATCGCGTCACTCGCGGGGGCGACCCGGTCGCCGCAGCCGCTGGGCGTGGTGACGCGGATCGGCGGCTTCGGCGGGCGCGAGGGTTTCATCGACTACCTTCAGCGCGAGCGGATCGGCGCGGTGCTGGACGCCACCCACCCGTTCGCCGCGCGCATCAGCCACCGCAGCGCCGAGGTCTGCGCCGAGCTGGACATGCCCTACGCCCAACTCCTGCGTCCCGCCTGGCAACCCAACGACGGCGACGATTGGCATTTCCTGAACGACGAGACCGATGCCGCGCGCCACATCCCCGAAGACGCCATCGTGTTTCTGGCCACGGGGCGGCAGACGCTGCACCTGTTCGACAACCTGAGCGACCGGACGATCTATGCCCGCCAGATCGACAGCGCGCCCGACAGCTTCCCGTTTCCCAGGGGCGGATGGATCGTGGGACGCCCCCCTTTCAGTGTCGAGGACGAGATCATCCTGTTTGCACGGCTTGGCGTCGACTGGTTGGTGGTGAAGAACGCGGGCGGCAGCGCCAGCCGGTCGAAGCTCGACGCCGCGCGGGAGCTGGGCCTGCCGGTCGCGATGATCCGGCGGCCCCTGCAACCCCAATGCGACAAGCTGACATCTGTGGCCGCGGCGCTGAGATGGGCCCGGCGCCTTGCCTGAGCGGGTGATCGAGGGGCCCGCCTGCGTGGCCGAGGGCGCGGCCTGGCTGGCGGAACGCGATCCTGCCTGGGCGCGGGCGCTTGAGCTGTCGGGGCCATGGCCGGACCGGCTGCGCCCCGGGGGCTTTCCGGCGCTGGTGCAGGCCATCGTCAGCCAACAGGTGAGCGTCGCCTCGGCCGCGGCCATCGGCGGCCGGGTCGAGGCGGCCGGCCTGCATGACCCCGATACCGTGCTGGCCGCCGATGACGAGACGCTGAAGGCCTGCGGCCTGTCGCGGCCCAAGCAGCGCTATCTGCGCGCGCTGGCCGAGGCGGGCATCGATTTCGACGCGCTGTCTCGTGCGCCCAGAGACGAGGTCATCGCCACGCTGGTCGCGGTAAAGGGCATCGGTGTCTGGACGGCCGAAATCTATGCGCTGTTCGCGCTTGGCCGGGCCGACGTGTTTCCGGCGGGCGATCTCGCGTTGCAGGAGAGCGCGCGTCTGCTGTTCGAGTTGCCCGAGCGTCCGACCGAACGCGCCCTGCGCGACATGGCCGAGGACTGGTCGCCCTGGCGGGGCGTTGCGGCGCGGGGGCTTTGGGCCTACTACGCGCACGAGAAATCACGCGAGGGCATCCGATGACACGCATCCTGGACAGCAAGCGGCGCGGCTCGAAATCCGGGCAGACCGGGTCGGTCATGGTGTTCCTGCACGGCTACGGGGCGGACGGGGCCGACCTGCTGGGCCTGGCCGAGCCGTTGGCCGAGCACCTGCCCGATACCGTCTTCGTCGCACCCGACGCGCCGGAACGCTCGGCCATGAATCCCATGGGCTACCAGTGGTTCCCGATCCCGTGGCTGGACGGATCCGACCCCGTCGAGGCCGAACAGGCCATGGACGCGGCGGTGGATGACCTGAACGCCTATCTCGACGATCTCATGCGTAACGAGGGGATCGGCGCCGACCAGCTTGTGCTGGTGGGCTTTTCGCAGGGCACGATGATGGCACTGCACGTGGCGCTGCGCCGGGACGCGCCGGTGGCCGCGCTGGTGGGCTTCTCGGGCCGGTTGCTGCGCCCCGAAACGCTCGAGGCCGAGCTGAAATCCAAACCGCCGGTCCTGCTGATCCACGGTGACCAGGACGACGTGGTGCCGCCGCAATCCCTGCCCGAGGCGGCGCAGGCTTTGCAGGACGCGGGGCTCGACGTCTACGCCCACGTGATGGAGGGCACCGCCCACGGCATCGCGCCCGACGGGCTGAGCGTCGCGCTGGCCTTCGTCCGTGACCGGCTGGGGCTCGACAACCCGGCCCGGTGATCGCCGCCCGCCCAAGGCATGGGCAAATGTTGCGGCGATATGACGCCAAGTCGCATTTGCCGGGCTTCGAACTTGAAAGCATGCGCCGACGGGTGCATTCCGTTCGTCGACGCGGTGCGCGTTACCGCAAACAGAATTGTCCCGGACCGCAGCGGTCCTTCAACCAAAGGGGGGTCCCATGCCCACCAAGACCGACCTTCGCGACGACATCCAGCATCACCTGAAATACAGCCTGGGCAAGGATGCCGGGCACGCGCAGATCACCGATTGGCGGCTGGCGCTGAGCTATGCGATCCGCGACCGCATCGTCGATCCGTGGTTCGCCTCGACCCGTGCGACCTATGCCCAGAAGGGCAAGCGCGTCTATTACCTGTCGATGGAATTCCTGATCGGCCGGCTTCTGGAAGACGCGGTGGTCAACCTGGGCCTGATGGACGAGGCCGAGGCCGCCTTCAAGGCCAACGACCTGTCGCTGGACGACGTGCTGGGCGACGAACCCGACGCCGCGCTCGGCAATGGCGGCCTGGGCCGTCTGGCCGCCTGCTTTCTCGAGTCGCTGTCGACCATCGGCTGCCCCGCCTACGGCTATGGCATCCGGTACGAGCACGGCCTGTTCAAGCAGAGCTTCCACGAAGGCCGCCAGATCGAAAGCCCCGAGGATTGGTTGACGCAGCCCCACGCGTGGGAGTTCGAGCGTCCCGAGGCCGCGTTCCGTATCGGCTTCGGCGGTTCGGTCGAGGAGTTGGGCGGCAAGACCGTGTGGACCCCGTCCGAGGCGGTCATCGCCGAGGCGTTCGACACGCCCATCATCGGCTGGGAGGGCCGCTGGGCCAACACGCTGCGGCTGTGGGCGGCGAAGCCCGAGCAGGTCTTCGACCTCGACCGGTTCAACGCGGGTGACTACTACGGCGCGGCCGAGCCGGAGAACCTGGCCCGCACCATCAGCCGCGTGCTCTATCCCGACGACACCACCGACGAGGGCAAGCGCCTGCGCCTGAAGCAGGAGTTTTTCTTCACCGCCGCATCGCTGCGCGACATCCTGCGCCGGTTCGAGTCCGAATGCGACGACCTGGAACTTCTTCCGCAGAAGGTCGCGATCCAGCTGAACGACACGCACCCGGCCATCGCCGGCCCGGAGCTTGTCCGTCTGCTGGCCGACGAGAAGGGGATGCCGGTCGAGAAGGCCATCGAGATCGCGCGCGGCTGCCTCAGCTACACCAACCACACCCTGCTGCCCGAGGCGCTGGAACGCTGGTCCGAGGGGCTGATGCGCGACCTGCTGCCCCGCCACATGCAGCTGATCGAGGAAATCGACGCGGCCCACGCGCGCGAGAATCCGTCGCGCGGTGTGACCATGACCGACGACGGCGACGTGCTGATGGGGCCGCTGGCCTTCGCCATGGCGCACAAGGTCAACGGCGTCTCGGCGCTTCATACCGAGCTGATGAAGGAAACGGTGTTCGAGGAACTGCACCGCCTCCACCCCGACCGGATCGTGAACCAGACCAACGGCGTGACCCCGCGCCGCTGGGTGCTGTCGGCCAACCCGCGGCTGTCCGCGCTCATCACCGAGGCCATCGGCGACGGATGGGTCGACGACCTGGAGCGTTTGAGCAAGCTCGAGCCCATGGCCGACGACAAGACCTTCCGCGACGCCTTCGCCGCGGCCAAGCGCGCCAACAAGGCGGACCTGGCCAACTACCTGGGCGAGCGGGGCGCCAACGTGGACCCCGATGCCATGTTCGACGTGCAGATCAAGCGCATCCACGAATACAAGCGCCAGCACCTCAACATCATCGAGACCATCGCCCACTGGCAGGAAATCAAGGACAACCCCGGCGCCGGCTGGGTGCCACGGGTCAAGATCTTCGGCGGCAAGGCCGCGCCCGGCTATGTCTTCGCGAAGGAGATCATCCACCTCATCAACGCGGTGGCCGAGGTCATCAACACCGATGCCGATACCGGCCACCTGCTGAAGGTTGCCTATCCCGCGAACTACAATGTCACCCTGGCCGAGCGGCTGATCCCGGCGGCCGAGCTTTCGGAACAGATCTCGACGGCGGGCAAGGAAGCATCGGGCACCGGCAACATGAAGTTCGCCCTCAACGGCGCTTTGACGGTCGGCACGCTGGATGGCGCGAACGTCGAGATCCGCGACCTGGTGGGGGCGGACAACTTCTTCCTGTTCGGCATGACCGCCGACGAGGTGGTGAAGCGGCGCGAGGTCGAGGGCCACGCCCAGAAGGCCATCGACGCCGATCCGCGGCTGAAACGTGCGCTGGACGCGATCCGCTCGGGCACTTTCGGGCCGGGCTTCGAGGGCATCGTCGACAACGTGTCGGGGCCCGACTACTTCCTCGTCGCCTCGGACTTCACCGACTTCTACCGCGCCCAGCGCGAGGTCGAGAAAGCCTATGCCGACCAGGATGCCTGGACGCGCATGGCTGTGCTGAATACGGCGCGGTCGGGCTGGTTCAGCTCGGACCGGACCATTCGTGGCTACATGCGCGACGTCTGGTACAGCGAGGCGCTGGCCGCCGAATAAGGCCCGTGGCGGGGGATTGAGTCTGAGGGTGGATGGCCTAACCTATTGGTCATGAGCACCGCAGACACACCCCCCGCCGCCATTTCCCTTGAGGATGCCCGCAAGGTTCAGAACGGTCAGCACCGTGATCCGTTCTCGGTCCTGGGGCCGCATGTCAAAGGTGGGCAGCGCCATGTCACGGCGCTGGACCCCGGCGCCGAAGACCTGTTCGCCGTCGACCAGACCGGCGAACACAAGCTGTCCCGCGTCGACGGAACGGATGTCTTCACCGGCCCCGCGCCAGGCGATGGCCATTACTGGCTGAAGGGCAAGAAGGGCCGCAACGTCTGGGAATACGAAGACGCCTATCGCTATGGCCCGGTCATGGGCGAGATGGACGAATACCTTCTGGGCGAGGGCACGCACCAGAAGATCTGGACCGTCCTGGGCGCCCACGTGATGGAGCACGAGGGCCAGCACGGCACACATTTCGCGGTCTGGGCACCCTCGGCACGGCGCGTCAGCGTGGTCGGAGGCTTCAACCAGTGGGACGGACGCCGCCACGCCATGCGCGCCCGCGGCGCCACTGGCATCTGGGAGATCTTCATCCCCAATATCGCCGAGGGCGAGGCTTACAAGTACGAGATCGTCGGCCCCGAGGGGCATCTTCAGCCGCTGAAGGCCGACCCGGTGGGCTTCGGCAGCCAGCATCCGCCCGAGAACGCGTCGATCGTGCGTGACCTGCGCGGCTACGGCTGGAAGGATGCCGAGTACATGAAGGGCCGCGCCCAGCGAAACGACCGCGCGGCGCCGATTTCGGTCTACGAGGTGCACTTGCCGTCGTGGAAACGGCGCATGGCCGAGGACGGCCGGTCGCTGTCCTATCAGGAGCTCGCGGTGGAGTTGGTGGATTACGCCGCCGACCTGGGCTTCACCCACCTGGAGTTCATGCCGGTCAGCGAATACCCGTTCGACGGCTCGTGGGGCTACCAGCCCGTGGGTCTCTTCGCGCCCACGATCCGCCACGGCACCCCGCACGAGTTCCGCGACCTCGTGGAAGCGGCGCATGAAAAAGGCATGGGCGTCCTGCTGGACTGGGTTCCGGGACACTTCCCGGTCGACCCGCACGGGCTGGCCAAGTTCGACGGTACCGCGCTTTACGAACACGCCGATCCGCGCGAGGGCTTCCACCCCGACTGGAACACCGCGATCTACAATTACGGCCGGATCGAGGTCGCCAACTTCCTGGTGTCGAACGCGCTTTACTGGCTGGACGAATACCACGTCGACGGCCTGCGCGTGGATGCGGTCGCCTCGATGCTTTACCGCGACTACAGCCGCAAGGCGGGCGAATGGATCCCCAACAAGGACGGCGGCAATGAGAATTACGAGGCCATCGCCGTCCTGCAAAAGACCAACATCGCTGCCTACGGCGAACACCCCGGCATCATGACGGTGGCCGAGGAATCCACCAGCTTCCCGGGCGTGTCGCGCCCCGTCGATGGCGGCGGGCTGGGCTTCGGGTTCAAGTGGAACATGGGCTGGATGAACGACACCCTGTCCTACATGCAGAAGGACCCGATCTACCGCCAGCACCACCACCACCAGATGACCTTCGGGATCCACTACGCGTTTTCCGAGAACTTCATCTTGCCGATCAGCCACGACGAGGTCGTGCACGGCAAGGGGTCGATGCTGAAGAAGATGCCGGGCAGCGAATGGGAGAAATTCGCCAACCTGCGGGCCTATTACGGCTTCATGTGGGGTCATCCCGGCAAGAAGCTGCTGTTCATGGGCAACGAACTGGCCATGCCGACCGAGTGGCAGGAGAAGGAGCAGCTGCCCTGGGACCTGCTGAAGGACCGCAAGCATGGCGGCGTTCAGTCGCTGATCCGCGATCTGAACAAGCTCTACCGCGATACGCCCGCGCTGCACGTGAAGGATTGCGACCCCGAGGGGTTCCAGTGGATCGACGCCAACGACGCGGCGCAATCGATCTTCTCGTGGATACGTCGCGGCAACGCGGGCGATGCCGAGGTCGTCGTGGTCTGCAACATGACCCCGGTCGAGCGGCCGTCGCACACGCTGGCCATGCCCGGCGCGGGCCGCTGGCGCGAGGCGCTGAACACCGATGCCGAAGTCTATGGCGGCAGCGGTCGCGGCAACATGGGCGCGATCGAGGCGAAGGACGAACCGCTGCACGGCCAGCCGGCCAGCGCGAGCGTCTACCTGCCGCCGCTGAGCACGCAGATTTTCATCAAGGACAAGGGCTGACCCACGAGACTAAAAAGATAACGATTTCAGGGAGGGGAAAGACATGGAGAAGCCGAACTCGAGACTTTCGAACAGGACGCTGGCCTTCGTGCTGGCGGGAGGACGCGGCTCGCGGTTGAAGGATTTGACCGAAAGCCGCGCCAAGCCCGCCGTCTATTTCGGGGGCAAGACCCGGATCGTCGATTTCGCGCTGTCGAACGCGCTGAACTCGGGCATCCGCAAGATGGCCATCGCCACGCAGTACAAGGCGCACAGCCTGATCCGGCACTGCCAGCGCGGCTGGTCCTTCTTCCGGGCCGAGCGGAACGAGTATCTCGACATCCTTCCCGCGTCCCAACGCGTGGCCGAGGACAAGTGGTATGTCGGCACCGCCGACGCCGTGACCCAGAATATCGACATCATCGACAGCTACGGCATCGAATACATCCTGATCCTGGCCGGCGATCACATCTACAAGATGGATTACGAGATCATGCTGCGCGAGCATGTGGACAGCGGCGCCGATGTGACCGTGGGCTGCCTGACCGTGAGCAAGGAGGAGGCCAAGGCCTTCGGCGTCATGGCCGTGGATGACACCTGGAAGATCACGTCCTTCCTGGAAAAGCCCGCCGATCCGCCCACGATGCCGGGCAGCGACACGGAAACGCTCGCCTCGATGGGGCTCTACGTCTTCAAGTGGAGCTACCTGCGCGAGCTTCTGATCCGCGACGCCGATACCGAGCATTCCAAGCACGATTTCGGTGGCGACATCATCCCCTACATCGTCGAGAACGGCCACGCGCAGGCGCACCGCTTCACCGAAAGCTGCGTACGCCACGCCGCGGGCGCGCCCGCCTACTGGAAGGACGTGGGCACGGTCGACGCCTACTGGCAGGCCAATATCGACCTGACGAATTTCGACCCGGACCTGGACCTGTGGGACACCAACTGGCCGATCTGGACCTATTCGGAATCCATGCCACCCGCCAAGTTCATCCACGACACCGAGGGCCGGCGCGGGCACGCGTTGTCGTCTCTGGTGTCGGGCGGCTGCATCATCTCGGGCACCGAGATCCGCGAGTCGCTTCTGTTCTCCAAGGTCAAGACGAACAGCTACGCCAAGCTGAACCAGGCGGTCATCCTGCCCGACTGCAATATCGGCCGTTCGGCCGAGCTGACGAAATGCGTGGTCGATCGCGGCGTGGATATCCCCGAGGGGTTGAAGATCGGCACCGAGGACGCGCCGGACCACCTGGATCGCGATGGCAAGCCGATCTTTCACACCTCGCCGGGCGGCGTGACACTGGTCACCAAGCCCATGGTCGACAAGTGGCACGAGGTGCATGGATGAAGGTCCTGTCGGTCGCGTCGGAATGTGCCCCCATCATCAAGACCGGTGGCCTTGCCGACGTGGTCGGCGCGCTGCCCGCTGCCCTGAGATCGCAGAACGTCGAGATGCGGGTCCTCCTGCCGGGCTATCCCAAGGTGATGGACCGCGTGGGCAGGGCACCCGCGGTCGCGCGGTTCGATGACCTGTTCGGCGGACCGGCCGAACTGATCGCGGCCGATGTGGGCGGCGTGCCCCTGCTGGTGCTGCGGGCCGACCATCTGTTCGACCGTGGCCACGGGATCTACCTGGATGAAAGCGGACAGGACTGGGAGGACAACCCTCAGCGCTTCGCCGCGCTCAGCCGGGCGGCGGCGCTGATCGCACGGGACGGGGCAGGGGACTGGCGTCCCGATATCGTGCACGGGCACGACTGGCAGGCGGGCTTTGTGCCCTACTACCTGCACCGGATGGAGGTCGGCGTGCCATCGGTCATGACGATCCACAACGTGGCCTTCCCCGGTCCCGCCGCCCCCGAGATGCTGGGAGAACTGAAGCTCGAGCTCGATGATTATCACCCGGGCGGGCTGGAATTCTGGGGTCGAATCTCGGCCCTGAAGGCGGGGCTGGTCTGGTCCGACAAGATCACCACAGTCAGCCCGACCTATGCCCAGGAATTGCAGACCGAGACCTTCGGCATGGGGTTCGACGGCCTTGTCCGCGCGCGGGCCGCCGATTTGCAGGGCATCCTTAACGGTATCGATACCGATGTCTGGAATCCTGCAACGGACCCCGAGATCGCGACCTACAAGACCGCGGCCTCGAAGAAGAAAGCGACCCGTGCGTTGCGCGAGGAATTCGGCCTGCCCGACAGCGATGGCCCGCTGGCCGTTGTCGTCTCGCGCCTGACAGAACAGAAGGGCCTGGATCTGGTGCTAGAGGGACTGCCCGACTTCCTCGCGCGCGGCGGGCAGATGGTGCTTCTGGGCTCGGGCCAGGGGGACCTGGAACGTGCGTGGGAAGTCGCAGGCGCCCGACACGAGGGGCTGGCGGTGCGGATAGGCTATGACGAGGGGCTGAGCCACCGGATGATGGCCGGGGGCCACGCGGTGCTCGTGCCCTCGCGGTTCGAGCCCTGTGGCCTGACCCAGCTCTACGGTCTGCGCTATGGCACCATTCCGGTCGTTGCGCGCACGGGCGGTTTGGCGGATACCGTCATCGACGCCAACGACGCAGGCCTGCGCGCGGGGGTTGCCACCGGGATCGTGCATGACCCCGGCTCGGCCGAGGCGGTGGCGCGGGCGCTGTCACGGCTGGCGGACCTTTACGCGGATCGCGACGTTTGGGCGAAGATGACCCGAAACGCGATGCGCCATCCGGTGGGATGGGACGTATCGGCGGCGGCCTATGCCGACCTCTACCGGAGCTTGATAACCGCATAATGAATAACCCGATCACGATCACCGAGGGCCGCGCGGCCCCCATCGGTGCGACCTTCGACGGCGATGGCGTGAATTTCGCCGTCTTTTCCGAAAATGCCGAACGGATGGTCCTGTGCCTGTTCGATGCCGATGGCACCGAAACGGGCCGGGTGGACCTGCCCGAACGCGACGGCGACGTGTGGCACGGCTACATCTCGGGGCTGCGGCCCGGACAGCATTATGGCTATCGCGCCCACGGCCCCTACGCCCCCGAACAGGGTCACCGGTTCAACCCGAACAAGCTGCTCATGGACCCGTATGCCAAGCGGCTGACGGGGCACCCGACGTGGCACGACACGTTGATGGGCTACAAGGTCGGGACCGCCAAGGACCCGGACCTGGTCATCGACCCGCGCGACAATGCCCGCTTCATGCCCCGCTCGGTCGTCGAGGATCCCGCATTCTCGTGGGGCGAGGACGAACATCCGCGCACGCCGATCCAGCAATCGGTGATCTACGAGGCGCATGTGAAGGGCCTTACCAAGCGCCGCGCCGACGTGCCCGACCCGGGCACGTTCCTGGCGATGTCGTCGGACCCGATGCTGGACTACCTGACCAACCTCGGGATCACGGCGATCGAGCTGCTGCCGGTCCATGCCTACCTGACCGACCATTTCCTGCACGAGAAAGGCCTCACCAACTACTGGGGCTACCAGACCATCGGTTTCTTCGCGCCCGAGCCGAAATACATGGCGCGCGGCCAGATCGACGAGTTCCAGCAGATGGTGGCGCGCTTCCATTCGGCGGGGATCGAGGTGATTCTCGACGTGGTCTACAACCACACCGGCGAGGGGAACGAGCTGGGCCCGACGCTGTCGTTCCGCGGGCTCGACAATGCCAGCTATTACCGGCTGATGCCCGATAATCCGCGCTTCTACGTGAACGACACCGGCACCGGGAACACGGTGAACGTGGATCATCCCATGGTCCTGCGCATGATCATGGACTCGCTGCGCTACTGGGTCGAGGTCATGCATGTGGACGGCTTCCGCTTTGACCTTTGCTCGACGCTGGGCCGTGTGGACGAGGGCGGCTTCGACCGCGGCGCGGCCTTCTTCGACGCGATCCGGCAGGACCCGGTGCTGGGCAACGTGAAGCTGATCGCCGAGCCCTGGGATATCGGGCCGGGCGGCTACCAGCTGGGGGCATTTCCGCCGCCCTTCATGGAATGGAACGACAAGTACCGCGACACCGTGCGCCGCTTCTGGCGCGGCGACGCGGGCGAGGCGCCGGCGCTGGCCGACCGCCTGACCGGCAGCGCGCTGCAATTCGACCACTCCAGTCGGCCGGCGACCTCGTCGGTCAACCTGCTGACGGCCCATGACGGCTTCACGCTGATGGACACGGTCAGCTACGAGGAAAAGCACAACGAGGCCAACGGCGAGGACGGGCGCGACGGCCACGGCGAGAACTATTCCGACAACCTGGGCGTGGAAGGCCCGACCGAGAAGGAAGCGATCAATGCCGCCCGCGCCCGCCGCCGGCGCAACATGATGGCCACGCTGATGCTCAGCCAGGGCACGCCGATGATCCTGGCGGGCGACGAGATGGGCAATTCGCAATCCGGCAACAACAACGCCTATTCGCAGGATAACGAGATCAGCTGGATCGACTGGGGATCCTTCGACGCCGAGTTCCACGATTTCACGCGGTTGATGATCTCGTTCCGCAAGAACCACCCTCTGCTGCGGCAGAAGCTTTTCCTGCATGCCCAGCGGCGCGAGGATGGGCTGGACGACCTGTTCTGGTGGCGTCCCGACGGCCAGCAAATGGAGGATGAAGACTGGCAGGATCCCGAGTTGTCCTGCGTCGCGATGGAGCTTCGGATGGCCTCGGGCACCCCGGATTACGCCGAGACCGAGCAGGCGATCTTCGCCGTGTTCAACGCGGGCGGCGCCGTGGACATGGTCATCCCCGATCCGCCCGAGAACACCCACTGGGTCTGGCGCGTGGATACCGCGCGCGAAGGGCGTCAGACCGACGTCGTGTCGGACCAGGTGAAGATCCCGGGACAGTCGGTGTCTGTCTTCGTCCTGGACATCCACACGTCATGAGCGACCCGCGCGACAGGCTGGCGGCGCGGCTCGGCGTGCTCGAAACCTTCCTCGACACGACCGGTCGCCGCCAGCACCTGGGCGCCGAGACACGCGACGCCATGCTGGCGGCGATGGACGCGCCCACCGATCCGCTGGCGGCCGCGCGGCATCTGGACATGCTCGATGCCGCCGACGCCGCGAGGCCGCTGCCGCGCTGGCTGGTTCTGGACGCCGACGCCGCGCATCGCCTGGAGGCGCTGGACGGGCAGGGCTGGACCCTCGCGCTCGAGGATGGCGAGACGCGCAAGGGGCAGGGGGCCGAGCTGGGCGCGCTGCCCGTGGGCATCCACGATCTGAATGGCGCCGGCTGGGTGACGACGCTGCTGGTCGCTCCGCGTCAGGTGCCGTTGCCCCCGCGCGGGTGGGGTGTGACCCTGCCGCTCTACGGGCTGGGGCAGGACGGTGCCGTCGGCAGCTATGCCGACCTTGCCGCCGCGGTGGCTGCGCTCGGGAAAGCGGGGGCCGATTTCGTGGGCATCAACCCGGTCCACGCCGGTTTCCCGGCCGACCCGCAGGCCTTCAGCCCCTACTCGCCGTCGCACCGGGGGCGGTTGTCGGTCGCCCACATCGCGCCCGAGCGGGCGATCGATGCGCCGGGCGGAGAGCTGCTGGACTGGCCCGCCGACCAGGGCGCGCGGCGCACCGCCCTGCGGGCCGAGTTCGACGCGGGCGCGCCGGGCTTTGCCGACTGGCGCGCGGCCGAGGGCGAGGCGCTGCAGCTGTTCGCCCTGCACCAGGCGCTGTCGGACACTCTGGGGCCTTACTGGACCGACTGGCCCGCGCCCTACCGCGACCCGAACAGCGCCGAGGTGGCCAGCTTCGCCGCCGAGAACACTGACACCATCGCGTTCCATGCGTGGTTGCAGTGGCGGGCCGAGCGCGACCTGACCACGGTGCACAAGGCCGCCGACGCCGCCGGAATGCGCTTCGGCCTCTACGTGGACCTGGCCGTGGGCACGCAACCCATGGGGGCCGAGACCTGGGCCGACCCGACGCTGTTCGCCTCGGGCGTGTCGCTGGGCGCGCCGCCGGATGCGTTCTCGTCCAAGGGGCAATCCTGGGGGCTGGCACCCTTGCGCCCCGACACCTTGGCCGACCGGGGCTTTCGCCCGCTGGCCACGATCCTGCGACAGCAGCTGCGCCATGCGAGGCTGATGCGGATCGACCATATCCTGGGGTTCGAGCGGGCGTTCTGGGTGCCGCAGGACCGCAGCACGCCCGGGGCCTACGTCGCCATGCCGCGCGACGCGCTGCTGGCCGTCGCCCGGATCGAGGCCGCGCGCGTCGGCGCGACCATCGTGGGCGAGGATTTGGGGAACATCCCCGATGGCCTGCAATCGGCGCTGCAAGAGGCGGGGATCCTCGGCTGCCGGGTGGCGCAGTTCCAGCAGGACTGGAACGCCGACACGGCCACCTTCCTGCCCGCCGACACCTACCCCGAAAGCGCCATGACCAGCTTCGGCACCCACGACCTGCCCACATGGGAAGGCTGGAAGCGCGGTCGCGACATCGACTGGCGGCGTGACATCGGCGATATCGACGACGCGGCCCATGCCGAGGCCCACGCCCAGCGGCGCGACGAGGTCGCGGCGCTGACCGGTCTTCTGGGCGGCGACGATGCCGCCGCGCTGCACCGTTTCCTGGCCGAAACGCCCTCGCGCCTCGTCGCCGTGCAGATCGAGGACTTGCTGGGCCGGGTCGAGCAGCCGAACCTGCCGGGCACGGTTCACGAACATCCCAACTGGCGCCGGCCGCTGGGCGTGGCGCCGGATGCGCTGGGTAACCTTGACGCCGTGGCTGAGACCACCAGACTTATGGCGAATGCCGACAGAGGAGGACGCGTGCCATGGAGATCCTGACGATCGACACCCAGCCCATCGAGGGTCAGAAGCCGGGCACCTCGGGCCTTCGCAAGAAGACCCGCACCTTCATGGAGCCGCATTACCTGGAGAATTTCGTCCAGTCGATCTGGGACGGCATCGGCGGCGTCGCGGGCAAGACGCTGGTTCTGGGTGGTGACGGGCGGTATTTCAGCCAGCCCGCGGCACAGGTGATCCTGCGCATGGCCGCCGCCGGCGGTGCCGCGCGGGTGATCGTCGGGCAGGGCGCGCTGATGTCGACGCCGGCGGCCTCGAACCTGATCCGAAGCCGCAAGACCGACGGCGGCGTGATCCTGTCGGCCAGCCACAATCCCGGCGGCATCGACGAGGATTTCGGCGTCAAGTTCAACCAAGCCAACGGTGGTCCCGCCGCCGAGGAGATCACGAACCGGATCTTCGAGGCGACGAAGACGATCACCCATTACCGCATCCTTGAAACCCACGACGTCGACCTGTCGGCGGTGGGCGAAACCAAGCTGGGGGACATGGTCGTCGAGGTCGTCGATCCCGTGGCCGCCTATGTCGACCTGATGGAGCAGCTGTTCGACATGCCCGCGATCGAACGGATGATAACGCGCGGCTTTCGGATCTGCTTCGACGCCATGCACGCCGTGACCGGACCCTACGCCAAGGCCATCTTCGAGGACCGGCTGGGCGCGGCCGAAGGCTCGGTCCTCAACGCCGTGCCAAAGCCCGATTTCGGCGGCGGGCACCCTGACCCCAACCCGATCTGGGCCAAGGAATTGATGGATGTCATGCATGGCGACGATCCGCCCGATTTCGGCGCGGCCAGCGACGGGGACGGGGACCGCAACATGATCATGGGCCCGGGCATGTACGTGAGCCCGTCGGATTCGGTGGCGATGCTGGCGGCGAACGCCCACCTGGCGCCCGCTTATGTCAACGGCCTGGCAGGTGTCGCCCGGTCCATGCCCACCAGCCGGGCGCTGGACGCGGTGGCCGCGAAGAAGGGCCTCGACTGCTACGAGACGCCCACGGGCTGGAAGTTCTTCGGCAACCTGCTCGACGATGGGCGCATCACCATCTGCGGCGAAGAGTCCGCGGGCACCGGCAGCGACCACGTCCGCGAGAAGGACGGGCTGTGGGCGGTCCTGCTGTGGCTGAACATCCTGGCGGCCAAGGACACCGGCATCGTTGATGTCGTCCACGACCACTGGGCCGAGTACGGTCGCAACTTCTACACCCGCCACGACTTCGAAGGGGTCGACGCCGACCGTGCGAACGCCATGTTCGACGACCTGCGCGGCCGGCTCGAAGGCATGGCCGGCACCACCGTCGCCGGGCGCACCGTCGCATCGGCGGACGAGTTCGCCTATACCGACCCGGTGGATGGCTCGGTTGCCGAAAGACAGGGCATCCGTGTGCATTTCGAGGGCGGGGGCCGCGTGGTCTACCGTCTTTCGGGCACCGGAACCGTGGGGGCCACCTTGCGTGTCTATCTCGAGGATGAGAGCGATGCGCTCGACGCCAAGGACCGCGACACGCAGGAGGCGCTGGCCGACATCATCGCCGCCGCCCACGAGATCGCGAAGATCGAACATTACACGGGCCGCACCGATCCGGACGTGCGCGCCTGAGAAAGGGACGATATGCCGCTCAAAGACCGCGTGACCCCCGAGACGGGTGTTGCCGAAGGCCTGGCCTACAAGTGCCGCCAACTGCTCAACCACTCGGAAACGGCCTTCGACGCCCATACCGCCATTGCCCCCATGCTGGGCGGGCAGGTGGACGGCGACGTGGCCACCTTCGGGTTCTGGACGCCCGAGCTGCAGGACCAGCGCGTGCCCGAGGGCGACGTGTTTCTCGAAGTTCTGTCGCCCAAGGGGCCGCTGGACCTGACCCGCGCCCACCAGCAGGTTACGTTCGATCGGATCTACCTGCCCGTCTCGCGCTACGAGGCGCATACGTTCTGCGCCGCACGGGGCATGATGGCGGGCAACCGCGAACAAGGCGGTGATTTCTACTGCCTCGTCTGGCGCGACGCGCAGGACACCTGGCACCGGATCCTCGATCCGCTCGCCATGTCGCTGCCTTTCGGTGCCTTCGCGCCCGCCGAGCTTTACGACGTGAAAGCCATGCTGGACCGACGCGGCGACAAGGCGTACTGGGCGCAATTCGCGGGCGAAACGCCGCACAAGTTCGACCCGCCGGCCAACATCCTCCAGATCCACGTGCCCACCGCCACAGCCGGCGGCACCCTGGCCGCGCTGACCCGCCAGTTCGAACGTATGGGCGAACGGGTTGCCAACGACCTGACGCTCGATCCCCTGGACCAGATCTTCATGGGCTACGACGCCGTGCAGCTTCTGCCGGTCGAGCCGACCACGACCTACGAGACCGGTCCGGCCTTCTGGGAGGAACTGGACGGCGCCACCGCCGAAGAGATCACCGTCGACCTGACACGGCCCGACACAACGAACTGGGGCTACGACATCGTCATCTCCGGCATGGCGACCGTGAACCCGGTGCTGCTGGAATCGGGGCGCCCGGACGAGCTGGTGGATTTTGCCACCGTTCTGCACAACTTCCCGACCAGGCCCAAGAAGCTGATCTTCGACGTGGTGTTCGGCCATTCCGACAACCAGGGACTGGACGCGCTCAACCACCATTTCTTCGCCGGGCCGAACATGTACGGCCAGAACATGGACTACAAGAACCCGGCCGTCCGCGCGATCATGCTGGAGTTGCAGCGCCGCAAGGTGAATTTCGGCGCCGACGGCGTGCGCGTCGACGGCGCGCAGGACTTCAAGTGGTGGGACGCCGGCACGCAGGAGCTGCGCCACGACGACGACTATCTCGACCTGATGTCCGACATGGTGCAGGAGGTCGCGGGCACCAAGTATTACCCCTGGTTCGTGTTCGAGGACGGGCGCCCCTGGCCGCAGGAGGACTGGGAGCTGAGCTCGACCTACCGCGCCGTGATCGAGAACCAGCGCGATGACCCGGACGTGTTCCAGTGGGGGCCGCTGACCTTCGCGCACAACACGCCCTTCATCTACGGCTTCTGGCTTTCGAAGTGGTGGCGCATCAAGGAGGTCCTGTCGGTGGGGGCCAACTGGATCTCGGGCACCGCGAACCACGACACGCTGCGGCGAGGCACGCAGGTGAACCCCAAGCTGAATATCAACACGCGGCTTGGCGATACCCAGATGGAGATCCTGGAAAAGGCATACGACAACCCGGCGGTGTCCATGCTGACCTACGCCGCGCTGCCGGGCGTGCCCATGGACTTTCTCAATGCCACCGCGCGGGCGAACTGGGGCTTCATCCGCAACCAGGATGACAAGTACGGTGTGAAGGTCGTGGCCGAGGAGGCGATCAGCCTGAAATGGCAGGTGGACGAATACCGCTACTCGGTGCCGGGCAATTTCCGCCGCCTGAAAGAGCTGGGATACGAGACGCGGGCCGACCTGGCGCGCTTCTTCGAGTTCCTGCCCGCCCTCGTCGAGGTGACCGATTACGACCTTGACCACATCGCCAAGCTGCTGAACCAGGTCGAGCCGCCGCTGGCCGGGCCCGGCACCTTCACCGTGTCAGACCTGAAGAAGATCGCGCGCGCGTGGATGGACGACATGCACGAATACTGCAACGTGTCGAACTCCATGTCAGCGCTGGACGAGCGGCAGACCCAGTTCATGCTGGATCTGCGCAATTTCCGGCGCGCCAACCGGTGGCTGCGGCAGAATCTCGGCCCCGAGGACTATTTCGACTACGTGCAGCCTGTGGACGGTCGCGTGCTGTTCACCTCGTACCGGAAGCACGAGGGGCGCGAGGTCTATACCATCACGCATATGGAGGGCGGACCGTCCGGCGAATTCGACCCGCTGCGCCTGAAGATCCCAGGGCTGAAGGGCGCGGGCTGGACCTGCGCGCTGCGCACGCCGGGGATCGGGCCGGATTACATCTCGGGGCCGATCGTCCTGCGCGACAGCATGGGGCTGGTCTTCACCCGGGGCATGTGACCGATCACAACGGTTGCAGCGCAGGCGTGCCCCACCCATGATGCCCATATGTCGGGCAATTCGGAAAGGCGGCCGCCATGAAGATGCTGGAAAACTATAGCCGCTTCAGCGCGCTTGCCGCGGCTGCGGCGCTGACGGTGGTGTGTCTAGCCCTGGTGCCGCTGTCCGGCTGGGCCTGGCTCGGTGTCCTGGTGTTCGGCGCTCTCACGGCCGTGGGCGTGCGTGACATGCGCCAGACGCATCACGCGATCCTGCGCAACTATCCGATCCTGGGCCATATCCGGTTCTTCTTCGAGAAGATCCGCCCCGAGATCCGCCAGTATTTCATCGAATCCGACCACGACGAGGAGCCGTTCAGCCGCGAGGATCGGTCGATCGTCTACCAGCGGGCCAAGAACGAAGAGGCCGCGCGCCCCTTCGGTACCAAGCAGAAGGTCTACGAGGGCGGCTATGGCTGGATGACCCACTCCATCGTGCCCACCCACCTGGACCGGCACGATTTCCGCGTCAGCATCGGCGGCCCGGACTGCAAGAAGCCCTACGACGCGTCGCTTTACAACATTTCGGCCATGTCCTTCGGGTCGCTCTCGGCGGCGGCTATCCGGGCGTTAAACATGGGCGCGAAGGCGGGCGGTTTCGCCCATGACACCGGCGAAGGCGGCATCAGCAAGTATCACCGCGAGGGCGGTGGCGACCTGATCTGGGAGATCGGGTCGGGCTATTTCGGGTGCCGCACCCACGAAGGGCGGTTCGACCCCGACAAGTTCGCCGAGAAGGCCGCCGACGACCAGGTCAAGATGATCGAGATCAAGCTGAGCCAGGGCGCGAAGCCCGGCCATGGCGGCATGCTGCCGGCGGCCAAGATCACCGAGGAAATCGCCGAGGCGCGCGACATCCCCATGGGCAAGGACTGCATCTCGCCGGCCGGTCATCCCGAGTTCTCGACCCCGCGCGAGCTGTGCGCCTTCATCGCCAGGCTGCGCGATCTGTCGGGCGGCAAGCCCGTGGGCTTCAAGCTGTGCATCGGCCACCGGCGCGAATTCATGTGCATCGTCAAGGCGATGATCGCCACCGGGATCTACCCGGATTTCATCGTCGTCGACGGCAAGGAGGGCGGCACCGGCGCCGCGCCCCTGGAATTCGCCAACCACGTGGGCATGCCCCTGACGGAAGGCCTGACCTTCGTTCACAACACCCTGCGCGGGGCCAATATCCGCGAACGCATCCGCATCGGGGCCAGTGGCAAGCTGATCCATGCCTTCGACGTCGCACAGGCCTTCGCCATGGGGGCGGACTGGTGCAATTCGGCCCGAGGCTTCATGTTCTCGGTCGGCTGCATCCAGGCGCAGGCCTGCCATACCAACCATTGCCCCACGGGCGTGACCACGACCGACCCGGTGCGCCAGCGCGCGCTGGTGGTGAAGGACAAGGCGCCGCGCGTGGCGAACTTCCACCGCAACACCATGCGGGCGCTGGCCGAGATGGCGGGCGCGGCGGGCCTGGACGATCCGCGCGACTTCCTGCCCCATCACTTCATGAAGCGCGAGGCCGACGGCTCCATGGTCGAGGCCAGCGACGCCTGGCCCTACATGCAGCACAACTACCTGATCGAAAACGAGAATACCGACCGCGAGGACACGTATCTCAAGCGCTGGCGCCGGGCCAGCGCCGAGACCTTCGATCCGCCCGAGCCCTATGGCCGGGCCCTGAAGAAGCGCAAGATGGCCGCCGAATAGGGCGCGCCAAGCGGCTCAGCCGTGGGTGATGCCGGCGGCCATGAGGCCCTCGAGGTGCTGCGCGCAACCCGTAAGCGCGGCGAAGTCATCCTCCACGCCCCAAACGGCGAACTGCATCATGAAGTCCGAGAACCGGCCCTTCGCGCGGAACGCCTCGTCAAAGCCGAAGCGCGCCAGGTGCGGCGTCAGGGCGCGTGCCATGCCCCCGATCAGGTAGATCCCGCCGAAGGGCAGGTGGGTCAGGGCCAGGTCGCCCGTGACGCGCCCCATGGCCTGCACGAACGCCTCGGCCGCGCGGATCGCCACCGGGTCGTCGCCCTGCTCGAGCGCCGCCATGATCTGGGACGAATCCTTGCGCGTGGTCTCGCCGCCCGCCCAGGCATAGGTCCGCTCGAGGCCCCGGCCCGACAGAACGTCCTCGACCCCGGGAAACCCGTGGGCCGTCGACACGAAGCGGGCCAGCGACATGTCGTCCTCGGACAGCACCGGGAAGGTGACGTGGCCGCTTTCGCAGGGGGGCACGTATCGCCCGGTTTCGGTGCGGAAGACGGGCACGGCGTTGAACCCGGTGCCGATGCCCACGACCAGCTTTGCGTTGTGATCGGCGCCCGTCGGCCCCGGCACCAGCTGGCGCAGATTGTCGTCCGATATGTGATCGACCGCGTGGCCCTGGGCTTGCAAATCGTTGAGGATCGCCACCGTTTCAGCGCCCGTGCACGCGGCCAGGTCGGCGCGGGTCATGGTCCAGCCGACATTGGTCAGCCGCCCGACGCCATCCATCACCGGCCCCGCCATGGCGATGCACGCGCCCGCGCAGTCGCCGACTCGCTGCTCCGACAGGAAGGCGCCCAGGATCTCGCCCAGCCCCTCGCGGCCCTGGTTGCGGAACTTGGAAATGGTCTCGGGCTGCACTACCCCGTCCAGCGCAAGCGCGGCACGGGTGTTCGTGCCCCCGACATCAGCGACGACCGTGCGAACGGGTGATGCGGGCATGGTGTGGCCTTCCTTGGGGCGGTTGCGCGGGCCTTCGCGTGATAGGACGGAAATGCGGGGGGCTGCAAGAAAATGCCCCGGCCGATCGCGGGTCATCGCGCTGCGCCCGCGATGCTGCGCTGCGGCGAAAATTGATGAAAATCATGTCACTAAGGAACGTCGCGAGGCCGATCGGTTGACACCCGTCATCCCTTGGGCTTGTCTTGAGCGCAGACGAAAATGGGGGAGCAGGACCGTTGTCCGGCCCCTGCACAACGATGCGCCCCAAGGCGCACGACACAAATTTGGGAGAGATTGCATGAGACATATTCTTCTTGCCAGCGCCGCGACCATGGCCCTTGGTTCCGGCATGGCCGCCGCCCAAGAGCTGGTGTTCCCGGTGGGCGAAGGCGCCTTCAGCTGGGACAGCTACGAGGAATTTGCCGCCAATAACGATTATGGCGGCGAAACCATCGACATCGCAGGTCCGTGGACCGGTGCCGATGCCGAGCTGATGAACTCGGTCGCCGCCTACTTCGCCGAAGCGACCGGCGCGACTGTGAACTATTCCGGCTCGGACAGCTTCGAGCAGGACATCGTCATCTCGACCGAGGCGAACTCGGCCCCGAACCTCGCCGCTTTCCCGCAGCCGGGCCTCGTCGCCGACCTCGCCTCGCGCGGCTCGATCACGCCGCTGGACGAGGATACCGCGACCTTCATCGCCGAGAACTACTCGGCCGGGGAAAGCTGGGTGGACCTGGCGACCTTCGAAGGCCCCGACGGCGAAAGCGCGATGTACGCCTTCCCCTACAAGATCGACGTGAAATCGCTGGTCTGGTACTCGCCCGAGCAGTTCGAGGAAGCGGGCTACGAGATTCCCGAGACCTACGAAGAGCTGAAGGAACTGACCGCCCAGATCGCCGAAGACGGCGTGACGCCCTGGTGCATCGGCCTGGGCTCCGGCGCGGCCACCGGCTGGCCGGCCACGGACTGGGTCGAGGACATCATGCTGCGCACGGCCACGCCCGAGCAGTATGACAACTGGGTCACCAACGACATGCCGTTCGACGATCCGGTGGTCGTCGCCGCGATCGAGGAATACGGCACCTTCCTGCAGGAAGGCTACGTGAACGGGGGCCGCGAAGCCGCCGCCACGACCGACTTCCGCGACAGCCCCGGTGGCCTCTTCCAGTTCCCGCCCGAGTGCTACATGCACAAGCAGGCGACGTTCATCCCGACCTTCTTCCCCGAAGGCACCGTGGTGGGTGAAGATGTCGACTTCTTCTACTTCCCCGCGCCCGAAGGCGGCGAGACGCCCGTTCTGGGCGGCGGCACCATGTTCGCCATCACCGAGGACAGCGAAACCGCCCGCGGTTTCATCGATTTCCTGAAGACGCCGATCGCGCACGAGATCTGGGCAGCCCAGGGCGGCCTGCTGTCGCCGCTGACCTCGATCAACCCCGAGGTGTTCCCGTCCGATCCGGCGCGGGCCACGAACGACATCCTGCTGAACGCGACGACCTTCCGGTTCGACGGGTCTGACCTGATGCCGGGCGAGATCGGCGCGGGCGCCTTCTGGACCCAGATGGTCGAGTTCACCACCGGCACCCAGGACGCCGAGGCGACCGCCACGGCCATCCAGGAGCGCTGGGACAACCTGAAGAACTGATCCGCGGGATCATGTGACGACACGAAACAGGGGGCGTCCGGCATCGTGCCGGGCGCCCTTTTCGGTGCGGCCGGGTGCGACGCAATCCCGCGTGATTCCGCCGAAATTCCGGCACTTGGCGGTTGCTTCATGGGCCCGCTTGCGCGCAGACTATTCCTAAGGGTGGCCGCAGATGCCGCCCACGACACAGGGGGGAGACGAGATGCCAGTCATCTTGCAAGGGATCATCACGATCCTCATCGGCGTCGGCGGATGCGTTGCCTATTTCTATTTCTCCAACCTTCTGCTGGATAAGGTGATCTTTCCGGCCAAGGGCGAGAAGGCGGGCCAGAACATCAACCGCGCGAACCAGGTACGGCCGTGGCTGTTCCTGTTTCCCGCCGTGTTCGTGCTGGGGCTCTATCTGGTCTACCCGGTGATCGGATCGTTCTTCCGCTCGCTCTATGGGCGAAACCCGGACGAGTTCGTGGGCCTTGGAAACTACGCTTCGCTGATCGCGTCCGAGGATTTCCGAATCTCGTTCTTCAACAATTTCCTCTGGGCCATCGTGGTGCCGGCTGGCGCGACCTTCTTCGGTCTGATGGTCGCGCAGCTGACCGACAAGCTCAGCTGGGGCAACCTCGCCAAGTCGCTGATCTTCATGCCCATGGCGATCAGCTTCGTGGGCGCCTCGCTGATCTGGAAATTCGTCTACGCCAACGACGCCGATATCGGATTGATCAACGCGATACGGGCCAGCCTCGGCTTCACCGATCCGGTCGACGTTTTGCAGATCCCGTTCTGGAACAACTTCTTCCTGATGATCATCCTGATCTGGATCCAGACCGGGTTTGCCATGGTCATCCTGTCGGCTGCCCTGCGCGGCATCCCCGAAGAGACGATCGAGGCCGCGATCCTTGACGGTGCGAACCCCTGGCAGCTGTTCTTCCAGATCAAGGTGCCGCAGATCATGGCGACCATCGTCGTGGTCTGGACCACCATCACCATCCTCGTGCTCAAGGTGTTCGACATCGTCTACACCATGACGGGGGGCAACTTCGGGACCGAGATCCTGCCATCCTACATGATGGATTTCATGTTCCGCGACGACGGGCGCGCCACGGCCATTGCCTTCGTCATCATGCTGATCGTGCTGCCGGTGATGATCTGGAACATCGTCCAGGCGCGCAAGGAAATGCGCTGAGCCGGTCCGCGCGAGGGAGGAGCAAGTAAATGGACAATATCGCAGGACAGAAATCGTCCCTGACCTGGGCCACACATATCTCGGTGCTGGTGCTTGTGCTGCTGTGGCTGATCCCGACCATCGGGCTGTTCGTGTCGTCGTTCCGCGACCGCGACCAGATCTCGGCCAGCGGCTGGTGGAACGCGCCCTTCGCGGTGGAGCTGACAGCGCGCGGGCGCACGTCGGCCGAGGCCACGCCCGACGGCGACATGTTCGTGGTGACGGGCAACATCTACGACGACCCCGAGGCGCAGAGCTATTTCCCCGGGGGCGGCGGCGAGGTCGTGGCCTTCGGCACGCGCGGTGCCAACCCGACCGAGTTCGAGGCGGGGACCGAGGCCGACCTGGGTGATGGCGAAACGCTGACGGTGAACGCGGACGGCACCTACCGCTACGTCTCGCCCGAGGATCCGGGCTCGCGCGGGCAACGTGTGTATTTCGCGGCTGCGAGTCCACCGAATTTCACGCTCGACAACTACGAACAGGTGCTGACGGCCGACAACATGGACCAGGCCTTCATCAACACCTTCACGGTGACGATCCCGGCCACCATCATCCCGATTCTCATCGCGGCCTTCGCGGCCTACGCGCTGGCGTGGATGGACTTCCCCGGACGGGGTGTCCTGATCGCGGTGGTCGTTGGTCTGCTCGTCGTGCCCTTGCAGCTTGCGCTGGTGCCGATGCTGAACCTGCACAACAAGCTGGGCATCGGCCAGAGCTTCATGGGCATCTGGTTCGCGCACACGGCGTTCGGCATGCCCTTGGCGGTCTACCTGTTGCGCAACTACATGGTCGGCCTGCCGCGCGACATCATCGAGTCGGCCAAGGTCGACGGCGCCACCGATTTCGAGCTGTTCGTGCGGATCATCCTGCCGCTGTCGCTGCCCGCGCTGGCCGCGTTCAGCATCTTCCAGTTCCTGTGGACCTGGAACGACCTGCTGGTGGCCAAGGTGTTCCTGCCGTCCGATGACGCCAGCAAGGTGATGACCGTGAAGATCGCCGACGACCTTCTGGGCTCACGCGGGGGCGACTGGGGGATCTTGGCGACCGCCGCCTTCGTGTCCATCGCCGTGCCGCTCCTGGTGTTCTTCACCATGCAGCGGTTCCTCGTGCGCGGTCTGCTGGCGGGATCGGTGAAGTAATCCATGAGCTTTCTTTCGGAAATGGCCGATACAGCGCCCCGGCCCGGCGGGCCGGTGGACAAGGACTGGTGGCGCGGCGCGGTGATCTACCAGATCTATCCGCGCAGCTACCAGGACACCGATGGCGACGGGATCGGCGACCTGCCGGGCATCATCCACCGTCTGGACCACATCGCGCGACTGGGGGCGGATGCGATCTGGATCTCGCCCTTCTTCAAATCGCCCATGCTGGATTTCGGCTACGACGTAAGCGATTACTGCGACGTGGACCCGATGTTCGGCTCGATCCGCGATTTCGACGCGCTGATCGACAGGGCCCATGGGCTTGGTCTGAAGGTGCTGATCGACCTTGTCCTCAGCCACACCAGCGACCAGCACCCGTGGTTCCAGGAAAGCCGCGCCAGCCGCGACAACCCGCGCGCCGATTGGTACGTCTGGGCCGAGGCCAAGCCCGATGGCAGCCCGCCCAATAACTGGCTGTCGATCTTCGGGGGCTCGGCCTGGCAGTGGGACGGCGAGCGGATGCAGTACTACCTGCACAACTTCCTGTCCGAGCAGCCGGACCTGAACTTCCACACGCCCGCGGTGCAGGACGCGCTGCTGGACGTGGCGCGGTTCTGGCTGGAGAAGGGCGTGGACGGCTTCCGGCTGGATACCGTGAACTTCTACGTCCACGACAAGCAATTGCGCGACAACCCGCCCCTGAACCCGGAAGAGCGGAACGAGAACACGGCGCCGGCCGTGAACCCCTACAACTTCCAGGACCACCTTTACGACAAGACCCAGCCCGAGAACCTGGATTTCCTGCGCCGCCTGCGCGCGCTGATGGAGGAATACCCGGCGATCACCTCGGTCGGCGAAGTGGGCGAATCCCAGCGGGGGATGGAGACGCAGCGCGACTACACCGCCGGCGACGACTTGCTGCATATGGCCTATGATTTCGACTTCCTGGGCACCGTCTATCCGTCGGGCAGCCGCATCCGCCAGGTGCTGGAACGGTTCGACCGGATCGTCACCGATGGCTGGGCCTGCTGGGCGTTCTCGAACCACGACGTCGTGCGCTACGCGACGCGGTTCAACCTGACTGTCCCGGCCCGCAAGCTCTATGCCGCGCTGCTCATGTGCATGAAGGGGACCGTGTGCCTCTACCAGGGTGAAGAGCTGGGCCTGACCGAGGCCTATGTCCGGTACGAGGATTTGCAGGACCCGTACGGCAAGCGGTTCTGGCCCAAGTTCAAGGGCCGCGACGGTTGCCGCACGCCGATCCCCTGGACCACCGGGCGGAATGGCGGGTTCTCGGACGCGCAGCCCTGGCTGCCCGTGGCGGTCGAGCACCTGGATCACGCCGTGAGCGTTCAGGAAGGCGACGACAGCTCGGTCCTGAACTTCTACCGGGCCATGCTGGCGTTCCGGAAGACCCATTCGAGCCTGGCCAAGGGCGACCTGAAGGTGGTGCGCGCCGACGATGACGTGCTGACGCTGATCCGCGACGACGGGTCCGAGCGGTTGTTCTGCGCCTTCAACCTGACCGACTCGGCCCAGACCGCCGAATTGCCGGACGGCGAATGGCAACTGGACGACGGCGCGCCCTTCGCCTCGGATCGCGCGGACAGAATACTGACATTGCCGCCCTGGAGTGCCGCGTTCGCGGTCGCGGGCCAATAAGAACGGGAGGAACTTCATGGCCGATCTCAAATTGACCGACGTCGCCAAATCCTATGGCAGCGTCCAGGTGCTGAGCGATATCAACCTCGACATCAAGCAGGGCGAGCTGATCGTCTTCGTCGGCCCTTCGGGCTGTGGCAAGTCCACGCTTCTGCGAATGATCGCGGGGCTGGAACGGATCACCGGCGGCGAGCTGAAGATCGACGGGCAGGTGGTGAACAACGTGCCGCCCGCGCAACGCGGCATCGCCATGGTGTTCCAGTCCTACGCGCTCTACCCGCACATGACGGTACGCGACAACATGGCCTTCGCCCTGAAGATCGCCAAGAAGTCGAAGGAAGAGATCGACGCGGCCATCACCAAGGCGGCCCGCATCCTTCAGCTCGAGCCGTTCCTCGACCGCCTGCCCAAGGCCCTGTCGGGCGGCCAGCGCCAGCGCGTGGCCATCGGCCGGTCCATCGTCCGCGACCCCAAGGTGTACCTGTTCGACGAGCCGCTTTCGAACCTCGACGCGGCCCTGCGCGTGGCCACCCGGATCGAGATCGCGCAGCTGAAGGAGAACATGCCGAACTCGACCATGATCTACGTGACCCATGACCAGGTCGAGGCGATGACCCTGGCCAGCCGCATCGTGGTACTGGCGGGCGGCGGCATCGCGCAGGTGGGCACGCCGCTGGAGCTGTACGAGAAGCCCGAGAACGAGTTCGTGGCCCAGTTCATCGGCAGCCCGGCCATGAACCTGCTGCAAGGCAAGATCACCGGCACCGGCGAAAAGACGACCATCGCGATCAACGGCGGCGGCACGGCGGTCTCGGACTACCCGTCCACCGAGGCCGACATGGGCGCCGAGGTGAAAGTCGGCGTGCGGCCCGAGGATTTCGTCGAGGCCCAGGGCGGCGAGTACATCTTCGAGGGCAAGGTCGACATTACCGAGGCGCTTGGCGAGGTGACGCTGCTCTACTTCGAAACCGGCAATGCCGACATGGAAGCGCTGGAAAAGGGCGACGCCGCCGTGATCGCCAAGCTGCAGGGCATCCACAAGGGCCTGCGCGGCAACACGGTCAAGCTGGGCGCCGACCCGTCCAAGGTCCACGTCTTCAAGGATGGCGTGTCGCTGCTCTATCGCGATGGCGGCCTGGCCCGCACGGCGACGATGACGGATTTCAGCATCTCCAAGCACTGAACCGGCCGGGTGGATCGGCGAGGGGGCGGCGCCGGGCGCCGCCCTTTCGCGTTAAGCGGTGATTAATCCAATGCCGTCAAGCTGAGGGCCATGGAGATCACGCGCGACCGTCCGCTGCGCCGCGACTGGGACGCTTTGACCGTGGACGCGGCCTTCGTCCAGGGGTGGGCCTATGGCGCGGTGGCGGAACGGTTGGGCGCCACCGTGCACCGCCTGCGGATCGGAAACGCGTCGTGTCTTGGCGTGACGCAGGTGATCGAACGCGGGATCGGGCCGCTGCGCCTGCTTTGGCTGCCGGGCGGCATCCATTGGCTGCGGGGTGCAGACACGCCGCGCGCGCTGAAGACGATACGGTCGGCCTGGCCCGGTGCTGTTTTCGTCCTGTCGCCCGATGCGGGGCGTGTCCTGCGGCAGGCCCCCCAAAGGGCCGTGCTGGACCTGTCGGGCGACCTGCGTGCCGGCCTGCGAAAGAAATGGCGCAACCGGCTGACCTGCGCCGGACGAGCGGGCCTGTCGGTCACGCGGGAACCGGGTTGCCCCGACTGGCTGCTCGGGCGCGATGCCGAGATGCGCCGCCGCCGCGGTTATCGCGCCTTGCCGCACCGCTGGCTCGCAACGCTCCATCGGGTGTCGCCGGGCACGGTCGAAAGCTGGATCGCCTCGGATCATGACGGCCCGGTCGCCGGGGTCTGCCTGCTGCGCCACGGGCGCGAGGCGGTCTATCACCTCGGCCAGACGACCCGTGTCGGACGCGAAACGTCAGCCCACAACCTGCTTCTCTGGCACGCCATGTGCGCGGCGCGGGTGGAGGGGGGCACGCGCATGGATCTTGGGCTGATCGATCCCGCCCGCCTCCCGGGCCTGACGCATTTCAAGCTGGGCACCGGTGCGCGTGCGATCAACGATCCGCCCACGCGCCTGCTGTGCCCGTGGGATCAGGCCAGTGACGGCAGCCAGAGCACGATGGACGGGAAGGCCACCAGCGTCGCGATGGTCACCGCGTCGGCCAGGAAGAACGGCATCACGCCGCGGAACACGTCCTGAACCGAGATGTCGGGCCGCACGCCCGCCACCACGAAGCAGTTCAACCCGATGGGGGGCGTGATCAGGCAGAACTCGGCCATCTTCACCACCAGGATCCCGAACCAGATCGCGCACATGGTCCCGTTCATGCCGAACGCGCTTTCCTCGGCCGTGACGAACGGTCCGCCGTTCAGCGCCATCACCGCCGGGAACACCACCGGCAGCGTCAGAAGCAGCATGCCGATCGCATCCATGAACATGCCGAGCACCGCGTAGGCGAGAAGGATCATGATCAGCGTCAGCATCGGCGCCTGGTCCAGGGACGTGATCCAGTCGGCGAAGGCGCCGGGCAGGTCGGCGAAGCCCAGGAACCGCACGTAGATCAGAACGCCCCAGATTATGGCGAAGATCATGGTCGACAGCTTGGCCGTCTCGATCAGCGCGTCCTTCAGCTCGGGCCAGCGCATGCCGTGCCAGAGCGCCATCAGGAACACGATGAAGGCGCCCACCGCGCCGCCCTCGGTCGGCGTGCCCCAGGCGTCGCCGCCGAAGGGGTTGTAGACGAAGAAGATGATGATCACGACCACGGCCAGGATCGGCAGCGCGGGCGGCAGCGACTGCATCCGCTGGCGCCAGGTGAAGCCGGTGACGGGCGGGCCGAAGCCCTTGATGGTCAGCGCGAGGATGATGATCAGTCCGGCATAAATGAAGGCCGAGACAACGCCGGGGATGAAGCCTGCCAGCAGGAGCTTGCCCACGTCCTGCTCGACGATGATCGCGTAGATCACGAGGATGGCCGAGGGTGGGATCAGGGAGGCCAGCGTGCCGCCCGCCGCCACCACGCCCGCGGCGAAGCGACGGTCATAGCCCACCTTCAGCATCTCGGGGATGGCGATGCGCGCGAACACCGCGGCCGTGGCCACCGACGCGCCGGACACCGCCGCGAAGCCCGCCGTGGCGAAGACGGTGGACACCGCCAGCCCGCCCGGCACCCAGGCGATCCAGCGCTTGGCGGCTTCGAACAGCGCCTTGGTGAGGCCCGCGTAATAGGCGAGGTAGCCGATCAGGATGAAGGTCGGGATCAGGCTGAGCGCCTGGCTCGCCACCTTGCCGTGGGGCACTTGGCCCGCGGTCTTGATGGCCACCGTCATGGCCCAGCCAAGCTCGGACGCGTCGTAGCCCTTGCGCGACCAGAAGATCCAGATGAGGCCAACGACCCCCGCGAAGGCGGCGGCGAAGGCCACGCGCATGCCCAGGACGACCAGGACCAGCAGGCCGCCCGTGACCCACAGGCCGATTTCGATGCTGTCCATCAGTCGCGATCCTCGATTTGGCGGGCCTCGAGCGCCGCTTGTTCCGCCGCCGACAGGATCAGCGGCACGGCCACCGGCTCGGGGTCGCCCTTCAAGAAGGCCCGGCCGAAGCCCCAGAGCTGCAACGCGAGCCGCAGGGACAGGACGAAGAACGCGACGGGCACGATCAGCTTGGCGGGCCAGATCGGCAGGCCGATGTCGATGGTGCTGTCGCGTGACCAGAGCGGCGAGCCCAGATCGAAGCTGCGCAGGAAATGCGACCAGCTGCCCCAGATCAGCGCCACGATGACGAGGAAGATGGCCAGCGTCGTGATGAACTCGGCGGCCCACAGGACGCGGCCCTTCAGCTGCCCGATGACGATGTCCATGCGGATATGACCGCCCAGGCGTTGCATGTACGAGATGCCCATGAACGCGATCAGCGGCATGGCCAGCTCGATCCAGTCCACGTAGCCGGGCAGGGGGCGGTTGAAGAACTGCCGGCCCGTGACCGATACGACCGCGAGCAGCATCAGGGAGAACACGCCCAGCCCCGCGATCAGCGACATGAAGCGTTCCAGCACCGACAGGCTCCGGTCGAGCCGGCTGATCGTGCTGTCATTCTCGAGAATGGAGGCGGCTCCGGCCATGGCATACCCTTTCCCGTACCGAATTCGCTCGGACGCTGCGGATCAGGGGCCGCGGCGTCGCAAGGGTCAAAGGTGAGACGTGCGCCCGGGACCGTATCCCGGGCGCGTGTCGGTGCATCAGCTGCCCGACTTCGCCTCTTCGAGGGTCGAGTTGACCAGGTCGTAGAGCTCCTGCGCGGGCAGGCCCTGCGCGGACATGGTGTCGATCCATTCCTGGTGGATGGGCGACGCGACCTCGCGGAAGGCGGCAAGCTCGTCCTGCGAGATCATGACCTTGTTCACGCCACGCTCTTCCAGCACCTGGTCCCAACGGGCCAGAAGCTCGCCGTAGTTCTCGAGGTAGTAATCGATCGCCTCGGACACCGAGCTGTCCAGCGCCTCGCGATGCTCATCGCTCAGCGACTCGTAGGCGTCGATGTTCACCACCACGGGGCAGTTCACGGTGCCGGGGTTCAGGTTGGCGGTCCACCAGTCGGCCTCGTTGATGGTGCCGAAGGACAGGTGGGCGTGCTGGGCGAAGGCCACGGTGTCGACGACGCCCGATTCCATCGCCTGGTAGGCTTCGGACGAGGTCACCGAGGTCGGAACGCCGCCCACGGCCGCGAAGGCCTCGCCCAGGCCGCCGGTGGCGCGCACGCGCATGCCCTCGAAATCGGCCAGCTCGTCGCGCGGCTCGCCGGTGCCCACCAGGTTGTACTGGGGCATCGGGCTGGTCATCAGCATCTTGGCGTTCCACTGCGACATTTCCTCGGCCACGGCCGGGTGCGCGTAGACGGCGTTCGACACCGCGACTTCCTGCTCGAGGTTCTCGACACCCAGGAAGGGCAGTTCGAGCACGGTGATCGCGCGGTTCTTGTCACGGTGGTAGCCCGCGCAGAACTGGGCCATCTCAAACGCGCCGATCGAGATCCCGTCCAGGTTCTCGGTGTTCTTCGACAGGCCGCCATAGCTGATGTTGATGGTGAATTCGCCGTCGGTCTTCTCCTCGACCAGCTCGGCGAGTTTCTCGACATGCTCGGTGAAAGCGCGGCGCTGACCCCAAAGCGAGGCATTCCATTCCACCGCCATCGCCTCGGTGGCAAAGGCGGTCGCAAGCGCGGCAAAGGCCACGCGGCCCATCATGTTGGTCATCTCTCTCTCCCTATCAGAGGCGGCTGCCTCGCCGCGTTCAATGATGATCGTATCATGTCGCGCAAAACCACGGGTTCAAGTGGGATTCGGGATACCCGCGAAGTCCGTCCCGCAAGCTGCGGAAAAAAGGTCTTTTTATGGGTGCGGCCAATGGCGCGACCGTCCGTGTCGGCGATTGCGGCTTTACCACGGCGGCGCAAACGGCCTAGCGTCGGGCCGTTGTCACAGTCGCAAGGATCCCGCCATGCCCGCCCCCAAGAACCCGATCAAGGCGGCGCTGGCCCGCGGCGAGGTGCAGATCGGCCTGTGGCTGGCCTCGGCCCATCCGACGGTGGCCGAGATGGCATCCCATTCCGGCTTCGACTGGTGTCTGATCGACGGCGAGCATGCACCGAACGACATTCCCATCATGCACAGCCAGTTGCAGGCCATGGCGGGGGGCAACGCCGCGCCCGCGATCCGGCTGCCGGTGGGCGATGTTCGCATGGTCAAGCAGGCGCTCGACATCGGCTGCCAGACCCTGCTGATCCCCATGGTCAACTCGGCCGAGCAGGCCGCCGAGATGGTCGCCGCGACCCGCTATCCGCCCCAAGGTGTGCGTGGTGTCGGGGCCGCCATGTCGCGGGCCACCCGGTTCGGCGCCAACACCGATTACCTGCCCGGTGCCGGGGACGAGATCTGCCTGCTGGTGCAGGCCGAAACCCGCGCCGCGCTGGACAACCTGGACGCCATCGCCGCGACCGAAGGCGTGGACGGCGTGTTCCTCGGACCCGCCGACCTGGCCGCGTCCCTGGGGCACCTGGGCAACCCCAAGCACCCCGAGGTGCAGGACGCGATCGAGGACGCGGCGCGCCGCATCGCCGCGGCCGGCAAGGCGGTCGGCATGATCACCTTCGATGCCTCGGAAATCGGTCGCCTGCGCGAACTGGGCGGCACGTTCATCGCCGTGGGCGGAGACCTGTCCCTGCTGGCCCGGGCCATGCGCGGGCTTGCGGCGGATGCACGCCGCGCCGTGGATGGATGAGGGCTTTCCTTTCCCCTGGGTCCGTGAAATAGGGACGCGTCAAACGAAGACTCCGATGGAAAGGATTCCCAATGGAGATTCGCGAGGCGCTGACCTTCGATGACGTCCTGCTTCTGCCCGCCGCCAGCACCGTGCTGCCGTCGATGGCGGATACCCGCACCTACGCCACCCGCGACATCCGGATGAACGTGCCGCTGCTGAGCTCGGCCATGGATACGGTGACCGAACAGCGCATGGCCATCGCCATGGCGCAGGCCGGCGGTATCGGCGTGATCCATCGCAACCTCGATGTCGACGAGCAGGCCCAGCAGGTGCGCCGGGTCAAGCGGTTCGAGTCGGGGATCGTCTACAACCCCATCACCCTGACCGCCGACCAGACGCTTGCCGACGCGAAGGCGCTGCAGGAACGCTATCGCGTCACCGGCTTCCCGGTGGTCGACGGATCGGGCCGGAAAGACGGCATCGTCACCAACCGCGACATGCGCTTCGCCAGCGATGACCGCACCCCGGTCAGCGCCATGATGACGTCCGACAAGCTGGCCATCCTGCAGGAGCCGGTCGAGCTGGAAGAGGCCAAGAGCCTCATGAAAGCCCGCCGCATCGAGAAGCTGCTGGTCACCGACGGGCAGGGCAAGCTGACGGGCCTTCTGACCCTCAAGGATACCGAGCAGGCGGTGCTGAACCCGGCGGCCTGCAAGGACAGCCTGGGCCGCCTGCGCGTGGCCGCCGCGTCGACCGTGGGCGACGCGGGTTTCGAGCGGTCCGAGGCGCTGGTCGATGCCGGCGTCGACGTGGTGGTCATCGACACCGCCCACGGCCATTCCGCCGGCGTGGCCGAGGCGGTGAAGCGCGCCAAGACCCTGTCGAACGAGGTCCAGATCATCGCCGGCAACGTCGCCACGGCCGATGGGGCCAAGGCGTTGGTCGATGCGGGCGCAGATGCCATCAAGGTCGGGATCGGGCCGGGCTCCATCTGCACCACGCGTGTCGTCGCGGGCGTGGGCGTGCCGCAACTGACCGCGATCATGGACGCGATGCAGGGGGCCGGCGGCGTGCCCGTCATCGCCGATGGCGGCATCAAGTTCTCGGGCGATTTCGCCAAGGCCATCGCCGCCGGGGCGTCCTGCGCCATGGTGGGCTCGATGCTGGCCGGCACCGACGAAAGCCCGGGCGAGGTGATCCTTTACCAGGGCCGCAGCTTCAAGGCCTATCGCGGCATGGGTTCGCTCGCCGCCATGGCGCGCGGATCGGCCGACCGGTATTTCCAGAAGGATGCCGCGTCGGACAAGCTGGTGCCCGAAGGGGTCGAGGGGCAGGTGCCCTACAAGGGCTCGGCGGGCGCGATCATTCACCAATTGGTGGGCGGTTTGCGTGCCGCCATGGGCTATACCGGCTGCGCGACCGTCGAGGACATGCGCCAGAACTGCCAGTTCGTGCGGGTGACCGGGGCCGGGCTGAAGGAAAGCCATGTCCATGACGTGACCATCACGCGCGAAAGCCCGAACTACCGCGGCGCTTGATATTCCAATGGCTTGCGGCACGAAGGTGATGCAATGACACCGGCCGCGCGCGTGCAGACCGCCATAGAATGTCTCGACCGGATCGCCGCGGGCGACCCGGCCGAGCGTGTCCTGACCCGCTGGGCCCGTGGCGCCCGCCACGCGGGATCCAAGGACCGCGCCGCCGTCCGCGACCTCGTGTTCGACGTGCTGCGTCGCTGGTGGTCCAGCGCGGCCCGGGGCGACGGCGAGACGGGACGCGCGCGCATGGTCGGCTACCTGCACGACACCGGGGCCGACCTGGGGGCGGTCTTCACCGGCGCCGGCTACGGTCCCGCGCCGCTGGAGGCCGGAGAGCGGCCGACGGACGCCCCTATACCCGAACTGGCCTCTTTCGATTGCCCGCCAGCGCTGGCGGACGAACTGAAGTCGAGCCTCGGTCCGGATTTCGCGGCCGTGATGCAGGCCCTCCGTGATCGGGCGCCCGTATTTCTGAGGGTCAACCTGTCCCGCATATCGCGGGAGTCCGCGCGTGCCGCCTTGGGGGCCGAGGACATTGAGACGCTGGATGACGACCTGTCTCCAAGCGCCCTTCGTGTCACGAAAAACGCGCGCAGGGTTCACCTGTCGAAAGCGTTCCGGGACGGTCTGGTCGATCTCCAGGACGGCGCCAGCCAGGCGCTGGTCGACGCGCTTCCGCTCGCTGGCACCACGCGGGTTCTCGACTACTGCGCCGGGGGCGGCGGCAAGACACTGGCCATGGCCGACCGGCACCGGGCCCGATACGTGGCGCATGATGGTCTCCCGGGGCGGATGGCGGACCTGCCGGAGCGTGCGCGGCGGGCGGGGCAATCCATAGAGCTTGTCGACACCAGAGAACTGTCGTCCCAGCCTCCCTTCGACCTAGTCCTCGTCGATGCGCCCTGCACCGGGAGCGGTGCCTGGCGGCGGAGTCCGGAAGGCAAGATTCGCGCAGGGCGGAGCATGCTCGACAACGTGCTGTCGCTCCAGGCCGGGATCCTGCGCGATGCGGCGCACCACGTCGCGCCGGGCGGTACGCTTGCTTACGCGACCTGTTCTCTCCTGGACGAGGAAAATATCCGTCAGGCGGAGGAATTTCTCCTGAATGCGGTTGGTTACAAGATAGACTTCACGCAAACCTGGACTCCGTTGCAAGGCGGCGACGGGTTCTTCCTGGCTGTTCTCACCCGCCGTTAGGGCTTGTGCCGTCGCTTCTGACGGGCACAGTACGATTAAGGGGACGTTAACCCTTTCCATGCCAGCAAGGGGGTTCCGAACAGAAGGCCCGCGTCTTGTCTGATTTCCGTCTCTCGTTCGATCCGCCGTCCGGCCTGCGCCGGGCGGGCTTCGGTGCGGTGATCTTGATCGGGGCCGTGCTTCTGGCCGTCGGCCTGCTCTCGCCGGGCCTGGTCACCGGTGCGGCGCTCATTTCGGCTGCTGCCGCCCTCTTGATGCTGGCCGCCATCATGGCGGCTCTGCTGATCCTGGGCCCTGGAACCGCGGGTCGCCACGACGCCACGCTGCGCGACCTCCTGGCGCATGACGGCACGCCCTCTTTCGTGACCGATGCCGACGGTATTCTCCTTTGGGTCAACACGGCCGCCCGGGACGAAGCAGGTTTGGACGGTCGGTCGGCTGCCGAGCTTTTGGCGCCTCTGACCGGTGCTGCGGCCAATCCCGCCGGAGCCATCGCGAGACTTCTGGGGGATGCGCATGCCCGGGGCACGGCGCAAGAGCGCGTGGGCGCGGCCCGGCTGCGCGCGACGGCGATCGGCAATGAGCGTGTGATCTGGTCCGTTCGCCGAGACACAACGGGCTCGGACGATGAAACTCCGGTCCTTCGATTCGACTCGGACGGGAACATTCTTTGGATGTCGGAGGGCGCGCTGGCCCTTTTCGCCGGACCGCCCGTTCGGTTGAGCGATATCGGTTTCGACGGGCCCTTCGATCGAAGCCTGCCGATACAACTCGAGACTGTCGGGGGCGCCCGGACGTTTATCACGCGATCCCGGGCTATCGGGGACGGTATGGTGGAAGCGACGCTCACGCCATCAGCCGAGATGCCCGACACCGAGGGCGCCGCGGCAGGGCCCGGACGTTACACGCTGGACGATCTTCCGGTGCCCATCCTCGAATTGCACGACGACGGGACTGTCGCCCGGTCGAACGCGCTCGCACGACATTTGCTGGCGCTCGGGCAGAGTGAGCGGGTCGGCCTCTCCACGCTGGTCGAGGGCCTGGGCCGGCAGGTCAACGACTGGCTGGATGACGCCCGCGCCGGCCGCGCCCTTAACCGACCCGAGGTCATGCGCGCGTCCCGCGTGGCGGGTGACCTTTTCGTGCAGGTCACCCTGACCCTTGCCGGACCTAAGAACGACCGCCACATCATCGCGATCCTCCACGATGCGACCGAACTCAAGACTCTCGAAGCGCAGTTCGTGCAGAGCCAGAAGATGCAGGCCATCGGGCAGTTGGCCGGTGGCGTGGCCCATGATTTCAACAACCTCCTCACCGCGATCAGCGGACATTGTGACCTTCTACTGCTGCGTCATGACCCGGGCGATCAGGATTTCGCCGACCTCGAACAGATCAACCAGAACGCCAACCGCGCCGCGTCGCTCGTCGGGCAATTGTTGGCCTTCTCGCGCAAGCAGACCCTCCGGCCCGAGATGCTGGACATGCGGGATACCCTTTCGGATCTCAGCCATCTGCTGAACCGTCTGGTGGGCGAAAAGGTCACGCTGTCGGTACGCAACGATTCGGACCTGAAGATGGTTCGGGCGGACAAGCGTCAGCTCGAGCAGGTCATCATGAACCTCGTGGTGAACGCGCGCGACGCCATGCCGGACGGGGGGACCGTCGATGTCAGGGCGCAGACTGTGCGCCTGGATGCACCCGTCATGCGCGACCGGGTCGAAATGCCGGCCGGGGCCTACGTGGTCGTCGAGGTCGAGGATTCGGGCATTGGTATCCCCGAAGATCAGATACCGAAGATCTTCGAGCCCTTCTTCACCACCAAGCGCACAGGCGAGGGCACTGGGCTAGGGCTGTCGACCGCTTACGGAATCGTCAAACAGACGGGGGCATATATCTTCGTGGATTCCGAGGTGGGACAAGGAACGATGTTCTCGCTCTACTTTCCTGCCCACGAGGGGCGGGCGACACGCGGCTCTTCCACCGGGGCGCAGGTCCGTGCGCAGCCCTCCGACCGCGCGGCGCGGATACTGCTGGTCGAGGACGAAGCTCCGGTGCGCGCATTCGCGGCGCGCGCTCTCAGGCTGCGCGGGCATCATGTGATCGAGGCCGAGAATGCCGAGCGGGCTTTGGATATCGCCGCGGATCCCTCCGAGGAGATCGATATCTTCGTAACCGATATCATCATGCCGGGGCGCGACGGGCCAAGCTGGGTGCGCGAGGCGCTCGAACAGCGCCCGGACACCGGCGTCATCTTCGTCTCCGGTTACGCAGAAGAAAGCTTTTCCGAGAGCCAGGCCAGCATTCCCAATTCGACGTTCCTGCCGAAACCCTTCTCCCTGATCGATCTGACGGCTGCCGTGGAAACGCATCTCGCGGATTGAGATCGCCGCCGGCCGATCCCGCGATACCGCTTTTGACGAGCTGTCGAACCGGCGACCCTGAACTCCGCGTGGCCGCGGTCATCTTGTGGAAACGGTGTCGAATTAGGTTTTGGAAGTTTCCCGCAAGTCCGGGCATCCAGTTCACGATCCGCCAGTCGGACCGTGCGGGTGTGATGGACCGGCGCTCTTTCGGGCCGGGCGTCTTGCGCTATCGTAGTTAACGATTTGTTCACTGTCGCCGCCTACCAAAGATTAAGATTGATTTGTTCCCCTTTTGGCCTCATAAGTCGGGGAACAATAACGGAACACACCATCTCATTGCTGCCCGAGGGCGGACATGGAATAAGGACCGAAATCATGGGCAAGACCGGGCTTCTCGACATGGCTGAAAAGCGCAACACCGACAAACAGAAGGCGCTCGACTCGGCGCTGGCGCAGATCGAACGCCAATTTGGCAAGGGCTCGATCATGAAGCTCGGGGGCGAGAACCAGTTCCCCGACATCGAGGCGACCTCCACCGGCTCGCTCGGTCTGGACATCGCCCTGGGCATCGGGGGGCTTCCAAAGGGCCGCATCATCGAGATCTACGGTCCCGAGAGTTCGGGCAAGACGACTTTGACGCTCCACGCCATCGCCGAGGAGCAGAAGAAGGGCGGCGTCTGCGCCTTCGTGGATGCCGAGCACGCGCTCGATCCGCAATACGCGAGGAAGCTGGGCGTGAACCTGGACGAGCTGCTGATCAGCCAGCCCGATACCGGCGAACAGGCGCTCGAGATCACCGATACGCTGGTCCGCTCGGGGGCCGTGAGCATGGTGGTGGTCGACTCAGTCGCCGCCCTGACTCCCAAGTCCGAGCTGGAAGGTGACATGGGCGACAGCTCGGTCGGGGTGCACGCCCGCCTGATGAGCCAGGCCATGCGCAAGCTGACCGGGTCGATCAGCCGCACCGGCTGCATGGTGGTCTTCATCAACCAGATCCGCATGAAGATCGGCGTCATGTTCGGCAGCCCCGAGACGACGACCGGCGGCAACGCGCTCAAATTCTACAGCTCGGTCCGCCTGGACATTCGCCGCATCGGTTCGATCAAGGATCGCGACGAGGTCGTCGGCAACCAGACCAAGGTCAAGGTCGTGAAGAACAAGGTTGCACCGCCCTTCAAGGTCGTCGAGTTCGATATCATGTATGGCGAAGGCATCTCGAAGACCGGCGAGCTGCTGGACATGGGTGTGAAGGCGGGCATCGTCGACAAGTCCGGCTCGTGGTATTCCTACGGGGACGAGCGCATCGGCCAGGGTCGCGAGAACGCCAAGGCGTTCCTCCGCGAGAACCAGTCCATCGCGCTCGATATCGAGGACAAGATCCGCGGTGCCCACGGGCTGGATTTCCATACCGGCAGCAGTGATGCCGAAGACGACCCGTTGATGGACGACTGAGGCGTCAGCCCGTACGCGATCGCAGTGCCAAGGCGCCCCGCGGGGCGCCTTTTGCATTGCAGCCCGCTTGCCCGCGCGGGGTCACGGCGATAGACCGGCCAAATGCCGCAGCCTGAAGGATCCGCGACCAGAATGCTTAGCCTGAACGACATCCGATCGAGCTTCATCGACTACTTCGTGAAGCACGGACACGCCCATGTCCCGAGCTCTCCGCTGATCCCGCGCAACGATCCCACGCTGATGTTCACCGCGGCGGGCATGGTGCAGTTCAAGAACCTGTTCACGGGCGTCGAGACCCGCGACTATACCCGGGCGACAACTGCGCAGAAATGCGTCCGCGCGGGCGGCAAGCACAATGACCTGGACAATGTCGGCTACACCGCCCGCCACCACACGTTTTTCGAGATGCTGGGGAATTTCAGCTTCGGCGACTATTTCAAGGACGAGGCGATCGCCCTTGCCTGGGGCCTGCTGACCAGGGAATTCGGCATCGACCCCGATCGCCTGCTTGTGACCGTCTTCCACACCGACGAAGAGGCCGTCGCGATCTGGAAGAAGGTGGCGGGCCTGCCGGACGAGCGGATCATCCGCATCGCGACCGACGACAATTTCTGGTCGGCCGGCCCCACCGGCCCCTGCGGCCCCTGCACCGAGATCTTCTTTGACCACGGTCCCGAGGTCTGGGGCGGCCCCCCGGGCTCGCCCGAGGAGGACGGCGATCGGTTCATCGAGATCTGGAACATCGTCTTCATGCAGTACGAACAATTCGAGGACGGCACCCGGACCGAACTGAAGTCGAAATCCATCGACACGGGCATGGGGCTGGAACGGATCGGGGCCCTGCTGCAGGGCAAGCACGACAACTACGACACCGACCTGTTCCGCGCCCTGATCGAAGCCTCGGCGAGTGTGACGGGCACCGACCCGGATGGCGACGGCAACGTGCACCACCGGGTGATCGCCGACCACCTGCGCTCGACCTCGTTCCTGATCGCCGACGGGGTGCTGCCGTCGAGCGAGGGGCGCGGCTATGTCCTGCGCCGGATCATGCGCCGCGCCATGCGTCACGCGCACCTTCTGGGCGCGGCCGATCCAGTCATGCACCGCCTGGTGCCCGCGCTGGTGGGCCAGATGGGCCAGGCCTTTCCCGAACTTGGCCAGAGCCAGGCCATGATCGAGCAGACCCTTCTGGGCGAGGAGACGCGCTTCCGCCAGACGCTCGAGCGGGGCCTGAAGCTGCTGGACGACGCGGTGATCGACCTGCCCGAGGGCGCCGCGCTGCCGGGCGAGACGGCGTTCAAGCTCTACGACACGTTCGGCTTCCCGCTTGACCTGACCCAGGACGCCCTGCGCGAGCGGGGGCGCGGCGTGGATACCGAGGGCTTCGACAGCGCCATGGCGCGCCAGAAAGCGCAGGCCCGCGCCGCCTGGGCCGGGTCGGGCGAAACGGCGGATGCCAGCGTCTGGTTCGACGTGGCCGACAAGCATGGCGTGACCGAGTTCCTGGGCTACGACAGCCTGGAGGCCGAGGGCCAAGTGCTCGCGGTGGTCCGCGACGGCGACGTGGTCGACAGCGCGGGGCAGGGCGACAACGTTCAGGTCGTCACCAACCAGACGCCCTTCTACGCCGAGGCCGGGGGCCAGGTCGGCGATACCGGCACCATCACCGCGCCGGGCCTGCGCCTGCGGGTCACCGACACGCGCAAGGTCGCCGGTGTCTTCATCCATTTCGCGAGCGTGGAGGAGGGCGAGCTTCGCCCCGGCGCGCCCGTGCGCCTGTCGGTGGATGCCGATCGCCGCGCGCGCATCCGGTCCAACCACTCCGCCACCCACCTGCTGCACGAAGCCCTGCGCGACCGGCTAGGCGACCACGTGGCCCAGCGGGGGTCGCTGAACGCACCGGACCGGCTGCGCTTCGATTTCAGCCACAACGCCGCCCTGTCGGCCGAGGACATGGCCGCGGTGCAGGACAGTGTGAACGCCTTCATCCGCCAGAACAGCGCGGTCGAGACCCGGTTGATGACCCCGGACGAGGCGCGCGAGCTGGGCGCCCAGGCGCTTTTCGGCGAGAAATACGGCGACGAGGTGCGCGTGGTCTCCATGGGCCGCGCCGACACGGGCAAGGGCCTGGACGGCCAGGACTGGTCCATCGAGCTTTGCGGCGGCACCCACGTGGCGCGCACCGGCGAGATCGGGCTTTGCGTCCTGACCGCCGACAGCGCGTCCAGCGCGGGCGTGCGGCGGATCGAGGCGGTGACAGGGCAGGCGGCGCTGGATCACCTGATCGGCCGGTCCGAGACACTGTCCCGCATCGCCGGTGACCTGAAATCCGCGATCCCGGATGCCGAAGCCCGCGTGCGCAGCCTGATGGATGAGCGCAAGGCGCTGGCGAACGAGGTGGCGCAGCTGAAGCGGGACCTGGCCATGGGGGGCGGCGGTGGCGGTGGCATCGAGGCGCGGGATGTGGGCGGCATTCCCTTCGCCGCGCAGGTGCTGCAGGGCGTCACCGGCAAGGATCTTCCCGGTCTCATCGACGCGCAGAAGGATCGCCTGAAATCGGCCGCCGTGCTACTGATCGCGGCCGACGGCGGCAAGGCGGCTGTGGCGGCGGGCGTGACCCAGGACTTGACGGACCGGGTGTCGGCCGTGGACATGGTACGCGCCGCGGTGGCCGAGCTGGGCGGCAAGGGCGGCGGCGGCCGGCCCGACATGGCCCAGGGCGGCGGGCGCAGCGCCGAGAACGCGGACGCCGCCATCGCCGCCGTTGAAACCGTGCTGAAGGAGGCCTGAGATGCCCGCACTCTGGATCGCCCACGTGAAGGTCAGCGACGACGCCGCCTATGGTGAGTACGCCAGGCGGGCGACGACCGCCATCGCCGAGCATGGCGGCGTCTTCATCGCCCGTGGGGGCCGCTACGTGCAGCTGGAAGGGCCCGATCGCCCGCGCAACGTGGTCGCCCGCTTCCCCTCGGTCGAGGCGGCCGAGGCGTGCTATCGCTCGGATGCCTACCAGGAGGCCATGTCCTACGCCAAGGGCGCGGCCGAGCGCGAGCTCTCCATCGTCGATATCGACGAATAGGGCGCCGCGCCCAACGCTTCCGCCAGACATGAAAAAGGGGGACGAGATTCAAACGCCTCGTCCCCCTTTCTTGCTTCATCTTTCCCGAAATACCTCGGGGAGCGCGAGGGGCAGCGCCCCTCGCTCCAACCGGCTCAGCCCGCGGCCTTGGCCTGCCGCTTGCGCTCGTGCGGATCAAGGAAGCGCTTGCGCAGTCGGATCGCGTTGGGCGTGACCTCGACCAGTTCGTCATCGTCGATATAGGCGATGGCCTGTTCCAGCGTCAGGGTGACGGGCGTGGTCAGGCGCACCGCCTCGTCGGTGCCCGAGGCGCGGACGTTGGTCAGCTTCTTGCCCTTCAGCGGGTTGATCTCGAGATCGTTCTCGCGATTGTGCTCGCCCAGGATCATGCCCGTGTAGACGTCCTCCTGCGCGCCGATGAAGAAATGGCCGCGATCCTCGAGGTTCCACAGCGCGTAGGCCACCGACTGGCCGTTCTCCATCGAGATCAGCACGCCGGCGCGACGGCCCGGGATCGGGCCCTTGTGCGGCTCCCAGGCGTGGAACACGCGGTTCAGCACGCCGGTGCCGCGCGTGTCGGTCAAGAATTCGCCGTGGTAGCCGATCAGCCCGCGCGACGGCACGCGCGCGACGATCCGGGTCTTGCCCGCGCCGGATTGCTTCATCTCGACAAGCTCGCCCTTGCGGGCGCCCGTCAGCTTTTCGATCACGGCACCGGAATACTCGTCGTCCACGTCGACGGTCGCTTCTTCCACCGGCTCGTGGGTGACGCCGTCGATATCGCGCATGACCACGCGCGGGCGCGAGATCGACAGCTCGAAGCCCTCGCGGCGCATGTTCTCGATGAGCACGCCCATCTGCAATTCGCCCCGGCCCGAGACCTCGAACGCCTCGCCACCGGGTGTATCGGCGACCTTGATGGCGACGTTCTGCTCGGCCTCTTTCATCAGGCGCTCGCGGATCACGCGGCTTTGCACCTTCTTGCCATCACGGCCTGCCAGCGGGCTGTCGTTAATGCCGAAGGTCACGGTGATGGTGGGTGGGTCGATGGGCTGCGCGTCCAGCGGCACGTCAACGGCCAGCGCGCAGAGCGTGTCGGCGACGGTGGCCTTGGCCATGCCCGAAAGGGTGACGATGTCGCCCGCCACGCCTTCGTCGATATCGGTGTAATCCAGCCCGCGGAACGCACGGATGCGGCTGACGCGGAACTGCTCGATCTGCTGGCTTGCCCTCGACAGCGCCTTGATCGTTGCGCCCGCCTTGATGCGGCCAGTCTCGATCCGGCCCGTCAGCAGGCGGCCCAGGAACGGGTCGGCCGACAGGGTGGTGGCAAGCATGGTGAAGTCTTCATCCGCGTGCTTCTGCTGCTTGGGCGGCGGCACGTGGCGCACGACGAGGTTGAACAGGGCGTCGAGGTTCTTGCGCGGCCCGTCTAGCTCGTGGTCGCACCAGCCGCTGCGGCCAGACGCATAGAGATGGGGAAAATCCAATTGATCCTCGTCGGCATCCAGCGCGGCGAAAAGGTCGAACACCTCGTCCAGCGCGCGGTCGGGCTCGGCGTCGGGCTTGTCGACCTTGTTCAGCACCACGATGGGGCGCAGGCCCAGCGCCAGCGCTTTCGAGGTCACGAACTTGGTCTGCGGCATGGGGCCCTCGGCGGCATCGACAAGCAGGACCACGCCATCGACCATCGACAGGATCCGTTCGACCTCGCCGCCGAAATCGGCGTGGCCGGGGGTGTCGACGATGTTGATGCGCGCGCCCTTCCACTCGACCGAGGTGTTCTTGGCCAGGATGGTGATGCCGCGCTCGCGCTCCAGGTCGTTGCTGTCCATGGCGCGCTCGGCCACGGCCTGGTTTTCACGGAAGGCGCCCGATTGCTTGAGCAGCTCGTCCACCAGCGTGGTCTTGCCGTGGTCGACGTGGGCGATGATGGCGATGTTGCGCAGATCCATGGGGATTGCCTTTACGGACAGGTAACAGGGGTTGGCCGCGCCTTACAGCCCGCGCGCGTCCTTGACCAGCACTTCCGCCGCGGCGCGGCGAGGAAACGCGGAATTGCCGGCCAGATAGCGCGAAAAGCTCAGCCCGGCTCGGTCCAGTCGCCGTCCTTCGTCTGTTGCAGGATCGTCAGCGGCTCCTTGAAGGTCAGCGTCTGGTAGGGGAACGGGATCTCGATGCCCGCATCGTCCAGCGCGCGTTTCACCGCGGCGACCACCTTGTCGCGGGACCGGCGGATATCCACGGGCTTGGATCCGGTCCACCACGTGATCTCGAAATTGATCGAACTGTCGGCGAATTCCTGGGCGAAGATCTGCACGTCGCGCACGTCATCGCGGACCGAGTCGACCTCGCGCACCGCCGCCGTGATGACCGTGCGGCAGTGATCCACGTCTTCCCCATAGGCCACGCCGCAGATCACGGTCGTGCGGCGCAGGCCGGTCGAGGTGCGGATGGTGACCGGGTTTTTGAAGAACATGGCGTTGGGCGCCACGACCAGCTGTCCGTCCGTCTGGCGCACATGGGTGTCGCGGATGGTGATGTTCTCCACCTGGCCGTCGATGCCTTCGCATTCGATGTAATCTTCGACCGAGAACGGCTCGCGGATCAGCAGCAGGATGCCGGCGAGGAAATTTTCGAACACGTCCTTGAAGGCGAAACCGATGGCGACACCACCAACTCCGAGCGCCGCCAGCGCACGTCCGGGGGTCACCGTGGGAAAGGCGATGGTGATGGCGATCAGGGCCGTGAACAGCCACAGCCCCACCGTCAGCAGCATGATCACCACGTCGCGCAGGGCGCGGCGCATCCGCGCTTTCTTCAGTGACCGCGGCACGATCCATTGCACCAGCCGGATCACGATCCACATGACCGCCACGAAAACGAGCGCCGCCACCAGCTGCGGCAGGACGCGCCAGAACGCGGTGCCGAACCCCTCGATCTGGTTGCGCATGGGCTCGGGGAAGACCTCCCAGGCCGCGATCATCAGATCCCACATACCGTGCCGCTCTCGTTACCTCAGGTGGCGACGTAGCGGTCCCGGCGGTGATTGACAGCGATGATGAGGTTCAGAACCACGGCGCCCAGCAGCGACAGCGCGACGATGGACAGCGGGAAAAGCAAGGCGGCGACCGAGAACAGCACCGCGTCGAAGATCAGCTGGACATAGCCCGCGCGAAACCCCGTGGTGTCCTGCACGTAAAGCGCCACGACGCCGATCCCGCCCAGGCTGCCGCCGTGGCGGAACATGGCCAGCAGCCCCAGACCGGTCAGCGCGCCGAACAGGACGGCGCCCAGCGCGGGCTGCACATACTCGATCCGGAAGCCCATGGGCATGAGCTCGGTCAGGATGGACAGCACCGTCACCGAGCCCAGGGATTTCAGGGTGAAGGTCCGCCCCAGCCGCTGCCATGCCAGCGCGTAGAAGGGCAGGTTCACCACGAAGAAGACGGCGCCGAAGCTCCAGCCCGTGACGTAGGACAGGATCACGGCCAGCCCGGCGGTCTGACCCGTGACGAGGCCCAGGTGCGTCAGCACGTGAATGCCGACCGAGCACAGGAAGACGCCCAGCCCGAGGCCTTGGGCGTCTTCCAGCGCTGTGTGCTTCAGGTGTTCATCCGACATGGGGGACAGTTTTCCCGGGACGCCGCGGGATCAAGGCCAATCGGCGCGGTTTCGCGGGATGCGGGCGCGATTCCTGTGCGGATGCCTTGGAAACGGGCAGACAAGGCCGTTGGTCGCGCGCGGGGGCGCGTATCGGTGAAGGGGCGCCCGTTGGCCGGGCGCCCCGTGATCGGCTCGATCTCAGCCGATGATCTCGTTCAGCGTGCTCGAGGGCCGCATCACCGCCGCGCGCTTGTCGGCGTCGGGGTGGTAGTAGCCACCGATCTCGGCCGGCTGGCCCTGGGCCGCGGCCAGTTCCGACACGATCTTGTCCTCGTTCTCGGCCAGCGCCGCGGCGATGGGCTTGAACTCGGCGGCCAGGTCGGTGTCGTCGGACTGCGACGCCAGTGCCTCGGCCCAGTACCGCGCGAACCAGTAGTGGCTGTCGCGGTTGTCGGGCTCGCCCACCTTGCGCGAGGGCGACCGGTCGTGGTCGAGGATGCCCTGCGTGGCGGTTTCGACCGCTTCGCCCAGGATGCGGGCGCGGGCGTTGTCGCGGGCCTCGCCGAAGAACTTGAAGCTTTCGGCCAGCGCGCAGAATTCGCCGAGCGAGTCCCAGCGCAGGTGGTTCTGTTCGACCAGCTGCTGCACGTGCTTGGGCGCAGAGCCGCCGGCGCCCGTCTCGAACAGGCCGCCGCCCTGCATCAGCTTGACGATGGACAGCATCTTGGCGCTGGTGGCGAGCTCGAGGATCGGGAACAGGTCCGTCAGGTAGTCACGCAGCACGTTGCCGGTGATGGCGATGGTGCTGTCGCCCTTGGTGATCGTCTCGAGCGAGGCGCGCGTCGCCTCGCGCGGGGCCATGATCTCGAACTTGTCGGCCACGCCCTTGGCTTCGAGGATCGGCTTGACGTAGGCGATCAGCTCGCGGTCGTGGGCGCGGTTCTCGTCCAGCCAGAAGATGGCGCGGTAGCCGGTGGCGCGCTGGCGGTCGATGGCCAGGTTCACCCAGTCCTCGATCGGCGCCTTGCGGGCCGAGGCCGCGCGCCAGATGTCGCCCTTGCCGACGGTGTGGCTGTGCAGGACGGTGCCGTCCTCCAGCACCATCTTCACGGTGCCGGCCTCGGGGATCTCGAACGTTGTCGGGTGCGAGCCGTATTCCTCGGCCTTCTGCGCCATCAGGCCGATATTCTGCACCGTGCCGGCGGTGGCCGGGTCGAGTTTCCCGTTCTCTTTGAAGAACTTGATCGTCTCGTCGTAGACCGGCGCATAGGAGCTGTCGGGGATGACGCAGGTGGTGTCGTGCTGGCCGTTATCCGCGCCCCAGCCCTTGCCGCCGTCCCGGATCAGCGCGGGCATGGACGCGTCGATGATGACGTCCGAGGGCACGTGCAGGTTGGTGATGCCCTTGTCCGAGTTGACCATGTACATGGGCGGACGTTCCGCGCGGACGGCCTCGATATCGGCCATGATCTCGTCGTGGCCCTCGACCTTGGCCAGCAGGGCGCCAAGGCCGCCGTTCGGGTCGACCCCAAGCTCGTCCAGCTTGGCGCCGTGCTTGTCGAAGACCGGCTTCAGCCAGGCCTTCACCGCGTGGCCGAAGATGATCGGGTCCGAGACCTTCATCATCGTGGCCTTCATGTGCAGCGAGAACAGCGTGCCGTCGGCCTTGGTCTTCTCGATCTCGTCCATGAGGAACGCGTCGAGCTTGTCGGCGCTCATGTAGGTGGCGTCGACCACGGTTCCGGCGGGGTAGCTGACGCCGTCCTTCAGCACCGTCTCGCCATTGGCCGTCTCGAGCACGATCTTGGCGGTCGCGGCACCGTCCAGCGTGGCCGATGCCTCGTTCGAGAAGAAGTCGCCGTCCTCCATCGAGGCCACGCGCGTCTTGCTGTCGCTGGACCAGTCGCCCATGCAGTGCGGGTTGTTCTGGGCGAATTTCTTCACGGCCGGGGCCGCGCGGCGGTCGGAGTTGCCTTCGCGCAGGACGGGGTTCACGGCCGAGCCCTTGATCGTGTCGTACTTGGCGCGCGCGGCCTTCTCGGCGTCGGTCTGCGGATCGTAGGGATAGTCGGGGATATCGAACCCCTGGGCCTGCAATTCCTTGATGGCCGCGTCCAGCTGCGGCACCGAGGCCGAGATGTTGGGCAGCTTGATGACGTTCGCCTCGGGCGTCTTCACCCAGTCGCCCAGCCAGGCCAGGTCGTCGGGATGGTCGGTGAAGGCCGCCAGGATCCGCCCGGCGAGCGAGATGTCCTTGGTGTCGATGGAAATGCCCGCGGCCAGCGCGAAACGGCGGACGATGGGCAGAAGGGAGGCCGAGGCCAGTTCGGGCGCCTCGTCGACGGTGGTATAGACGATATCCGGGGTCGTAGACATGGGATCCTCGCTGAAATCTGGATTTGCGCCGGTCTTAGACCAAACGGCGGCGCGCTGAAAGAAAATAATTGTATGCGGATGTATACCGACGCGATCCGGAACGGATCGGCCCGCCACACGTCTTGGCGGGGAAGGAGAGACACATGGATATCATTCGCATCATCATCGCCATCATCCTGCCGCCCCTGGGCGTGTTCCTGCAGGAAGGGCTGGGCAAGCATTTCTGGATCAACATCCTGCTGACGATCCTGGGCTACATCCCCGGCATCGTCCACGCGCTTTGGATCATCATCAAGCGCTAGGGGCCCATCTGCTCACTGTCGCGCCCATTCGCACAGGCGATGTTCATCGGCGAAGGATGACACCGGGCCGGCAGACCCGATCTATGTCGCATGACATCGACCGAGCAGACGGCTCGAACCAAGGAGCATTCCCATGAGCACACCGAAGATCCTGATCCTGTTCTATTCAACCTACGGCACCAACCACACGGTCGCGCAGACCGCCGCCGAGGCCGCGAAAGAGGCGGGCGCCGACGTGCGGCTGCGCCGCTTCGCCGAGACGGCCCCGAAAGAGGTCGTCGAGGGACAAGACGCCTGGAAGGCGCAGCTTGAGAAGATGCAGGACATCCCCGAGGTCTCGCCCGACGACATGGAATGGGCGGACGGCTATTTCGTGTCGGCACCCACCCGGTTCGGCGTGGTGGCCAGCCAGGTGCGCGTGTTTTTCGACACGCTGGGCGGGCTGTGGCAGAAAGGCGCCATGGCAAACAAGACCTTCACCGCCACGACCTCGTCCAACACGCCGAACGGCGGGCAGGAGATGACGCTCCAGTCGCTCTACACCACCGCGATGCACTGGGGCACGATCATCGTCGCGCCGGGCTATACCGACGGTGTGAAATTCGAGGACAACGGCAACCCCTACGGCTTCTCGAAGGCCGCGGGCGAGTTCGAGGACGTGCATCGCCGGTCCGTCTCGTTCCAGGCTCGGCGGCTGGTCGAGATTACCGCCAAGCTGGTGGGCTGATGCCGGCACGGACCGCACGACAGGGCGCGCGGCGATGACGCGCGCCTACCTGTTCCTGATGACCGCCATCGTGCTCGAAGTGATGGCGACCACGGCGCTCGCGCGGTCCAACAGCTTTTCCCGGCTGCTGCCCAGCATTCTCTGCGTGGTCGGGTACGTGGGGTCGTTCTACTGCCTGTCGATCCCGATCCGGGTGATGCCCACCGGGATCATCTACGCGATCTGGGCGGGCGTCGGCATCGTGCTGATCACGCTGGTCGCCTGGATCTGGCAGGGCCAGGTCCTGGACGCCCCCGCCCTGGCGGGGCTCGCCCTGATCCTGGCGGGTGTCGTCGTGATCAACGTGTTTTCCGACACCCTGCACTAACCGGGCCGGGCGGCCCGGCCGTCGATCAGCGCGAGTTCTCGGTCAGCCGCCGCTTCACGTAATCCTGCACCGTGCCGATCATCGGCTCCATGTGCGGATCCTCGAAGAAGTGGCCGGCGCCCTCGACCTCCTCGTGGGTGATCGTGATGCCCTTCTGCTCGTGCAGCTTGCCGACAAGTGTGTGAGTGTCCTTCGGCGGGGCCACGCGGTCGTTCGCGCCGTTGATGATCAGGCCCGAGCTGGGGCAGGGGGCGAGAAAGCTGAAATCGTACATGTTGGCCGGCGGGCTGACGGACACGAAGCCGGTGATTTCGGGCCGCCGCATCAGCAGCTGCATGCCGATCCAAGCCCCGAAGCTGAAGCCCGCGACCCAGCAATGCTTGGCGTTGCTGTTCATGCTCTGAAGATAATCCAGCGCCGCGGCGGCATCCGACAGCTCGCCCACGCCCTGGTCGTATTCGCCCTGGCTGCGGCCCACGCCACGGAAGTTGAAGCGCAGGACCGTGAAGCCGAGGTTCAGGAACGCGTAGTGCAGGTTGTAGACCACCCGGTTGTTCATCGTTCCGCCGAATTGCGGATGCGGGTGCAGCACGATGGCGATGGGCGCGTCGCGGACCTTTTGCGGGTGATAGCGACCTTCCAGGCGACCTTCGGGGCCGGGAAAAATAACCTCGGGCATGGGCGCACGATCTTTCTTGTCTGCGGTGGGCCGGGCTTAGTTGACGGAAAGCGTCTGCCACCTTAGAAACGTTCTAAATTGGCGCCGGGCCGGGCCTGTCGCCAAGTCTGTCAGCAGGTAGAGGGCGTTCGTCAGAACGTCAACTGTCACGGGCGTTTGAGGATCGTATGAAGCTGAGCACCAAGGGGCGTTACGCGATGGTCGCACTGAGCGATCTTGCCTTGCAGGGCGACGGGGCACTGGTGTCGCTGGCCGAACTCAGCCGCCGACAGAAGATCTCGCTGGCCTACATGGAGCAGCTCTTCGTCAAGTTGCGCCGCGCCAAGCTGGTGGAATCGGTGCGCGGGCCCGGCGGCGGCTACAGGCTTGCCCGCCCGGCCTCCGAGATCCGGGTTGCGGACGTTTTGGGCGCCGTGGACGAGACGGTCAGCGCCATGCACCTGGGCGCGGGCGTGTCCGGCGGCACCTCTGGCACGAAGGCGCAATCGCTGAACAACCGGCTGTGGGAAGGGCTGAGCGCCCATGTTTACGTCTTCCTGCACCAGACGCGCCTGTCGGACGTGGTCGACAACAGCCTTGCACCCTGTCCGGCGGTCCCGACCCTGTTCGAGGTCGTGGATGAGACCTGATCGCGCGCCATATGGGGCGCTGCCCCGCCGCTGCGCGGCTCCCCGAGGTATTCGGGGAAAGATGAAGCGGGTGCCGGCGTGAGCGACCGCAGCTATCTCGACTGGAACGCGAGCGCGCCGCTGCGCACCGAGGCGCGGGAGGCGATGGTCGCGGCGCTGGGGCAGGCGGGCAATCCGTCGGCGATTCACGCCGAGGGTCGCGCGGCCCGTGCCATGGTCGAGCGGGCCCGCGCGCAGGTGGCCGAGGCCCTGGGCGCCATGGCGGCCGACGTTGTGTTCACCTCGGGCGCGACCGAGGCGGCGGCGCTAGCCTGCGCGGGGCGCGGCCTGGTTTGTGCGCCGGTCGAGCACGAGGCGGTGCTGGCCTGGTGCGACCCTTCTCTGGCCGTGGATTCTCAGGGCGCGGTGAAGGTGACCGATCCGGCGCGCAGCGCGCTGCAGGCCGCCAATTCCGAAACCGGGATCGTGCAGGACCTGGCCGAGGGGATCGCGGTCGTCGACGCGACGCAGATCTTCGGCAAGCTGCCCTTCGCCTTCGACTGGTCGGGGGCCGACATGGCCTTCGTCTCGGCCCACAAGATCGGCGGGCCAAAGGGAATCGGCGCGCTAGTGCTGCGGCGCGGGCTCGACCTGGCCGCGCAGATCCGCGGCGGCGGGCAGGAGATGGGGCGCCGGTCGGGCACGGAGAACGTGCCGGCCATCGCGGGTTTCGGCGCCGCGGCCGAGGCGACCGCGCGGGACCTGGCCGCGGGTCTCTGGGACGACGTGGCGCGTCGGCGTGACGCGCTGGAATCGGCCTTGGACAATGCGGCCCCGCACACCACATTCGTGGGACAGGGGGCGCAGCGACTGCCCGGCACAACCTGCCTCGTCACTCCCGGCTGGAAGGGCGAGACGCAGGTCATGCAGATGGACCTGGCCGGAATCGCGGTCAGCGCGGGATCGGCCTGTTCCAGCGGAAAGCTGCGCGGCAGCGGGACGCTGGCGGCCATGGGGTTCGATGCGACGGCGGCCGGATCGGCCCTGCGCGTCTCGATCGGGCCGGACACGACAGAGGATGACATGGCGCGCTTCGTCGATGCATGGAGCGCCGCCCACCAGAAATACCGGGCGCGCGCCGCCTGAGAAGGAGAGATCACGATGACCGAGATGACCACGTTGCAGGACAAGGCCAAGGAAGGCGTCGACCAGGAAACGGTCGATGCCGTGGCCCAGCTGTCGGGCACCTACAAGCACGGCTGGAACACCGAGATCGAGATGGATTTCGCGCCCAAGGGCCTGACGGAAGACATCGTGCGCCTGATCTCGGAGCGCAACGAAGAGCCGCAGTGGATGCTGGATTTCCGCCTGGAAGCCTTCGCCCGCTGGCAGAAGATGGAAGAGCCCGACTGGTCGATGCTGCGTTATGCGCCCGTCGACTACCAGGAGCAGTATTACTACGCCAAGCCGGCCTCGATGAAGGAGACGCCCAAGTCGCTGGACGACGTCGACCCCAAGCTGTTGGAAACCTATGAAAAGCTGGGTATCCCGCTGAAGGAGCAGATGGTCCTGGCCGGTGTCGAGGGCGCCGACGAGGCTCCGGCCGAGGCCAAGGACGGCGAGCGCAGGGTCGCCGTCGATGCGGTCTTCGACTCGGTTTCGGTGGGCACGACCTTCAAGAAGGAGCTCGAGAAGGCGGGCGTGATCTTCTGCTCGATTTCGGAGGCCATCCGCGAGCATCCCGAGCTGGTGAAGAAGTACCTGGCCAGCGTCGTGCCGACGCAGGACAACTATTTCGCGACCCTGAACTCGGCCGTCTTCAGCGACGGGTCCTTCGTCTACATCCCGCCGGGCACCCGCTGCCCGATGGAACTGAGCACCTATTTCCGCATCAATGCCGAGAACACGGGCCAGTTCGAGCGGACGCTGATCATCGCCGATGAAGGCAGCTATGTCAGCTACCTGGAAGGCTGCACCGCCCCCATGCGCGACACCAACCAGCTGCACGCGGCCGTGGTGGAGATCGTGGCGCTGGACGATGCCGAGGTGAAGTATTCGACCGTCCAGAACTGGTATCCGGGCGACGAGAACGGCAAGGGCGGCATCTACAACTTCGTCACCAAGCGTGCCGATTGCCGCGGTGCGCGGTCGAAGGTCAGCTGGACCCAGGTGGAAACCGGCTCGGCGCTGACGTGGAAATACCCGTCCTGCATCCTGCGCGGCGACGACAGCCAGGGCGAGTTCTACTCGATCGCCATCACCAACAACTGGCAGCAGGCCGATACCGGCACCAAGATGGTGCACCTGGGCAAGAACACCCGGTCGCGGATCGTCAGCAAGGGGATCAGCGCGGGCCACGCGCAGAACACCTATCGCGGCCTCGTTTCCATGCACCCGAAGGCCAAGAACAGCCGAAATTACACGCAATGCGACAGCTTGCTGATCGGCGGAGATTGTGGCGCGCACACGGTTCCCTATATCGAGGTCAAGAACAACTCGTCCCGGGTCGAGCACGAGGCGACGACGTCGAAGGTCGACGATGACCAGATGTTCTACTGCCAGAGCCGCGGGCTGGACGAGGAAGAGGCCGTGGCCCTGATCGTGAACGGATTCTGCAAGGAGGTCCTACAGGCGCTGCCCATGGAATTTGCCATGGAAGCTCAGCAGCTTGTCGCGATCAGTTTGGAGGGGTCCGTCGGATGATTTCCGTACGGCCGCCATCTTTTCGCCTCAGTCGGGAATCAGTGTCAATCCTGTCTAAAAGGTCAGGGTCGACAGCGAATGAGGGTTCAGGTGGCGACGCGCAACAAGTCTTTCGAAGAACGACTGGCGGTCATCAGGTCCGGTGCTGCGGGTACGATGTCCCGTCAGCTGTCGGCTTTGCCCGAGGGCGGGGCGCAACTCTCTCTTCCGAAAATCGCCGCTGCGGTCACGCCGGTGCGCGTGCTCGTCGGCACGATTATCGGCGCGGTGACGTTGCTTGCGGGCAACGTGCTTGCGGTTCGGATCGACCCGTTCATCGGCAACTTGGATCATCTGCTTGCCTCGAGCCTTCTTTTGCTGGGCGGCGTGGGCTTCGGCGGGATACTGGCAGTGCTCGCCATGATCGCGCTGAAGCTGGACAAGCCGGCGCTTCAGATTGCGATCGCCACTGGCTTCCTCGCGATGCTTATGGGCGAGACCCACTTGGCCCAGGCGGCGCCCGAGCTTTGGACGGCTCTCTACACGCCTGGGGCCGACTTGCCTCTGAAGTTCGACCTGCTGGTCGAAACGGGCACTTACCTGCAAGCCTCTCTCTAATCGTTTCCGGGGCCGCTTCATGAGCGGTCTCGATCGAATCCGCGTCCCCGAATCGAAACGTTGGATCGCGAGCGTCATTATTGGCGTCGCCACCGTCATGGGGCTGTTCCTGTCCGCGTCGTGGTGGATGGCGGGCGGTCTGTCGCGCGTCGTCATCGCCGCCCTCGTGTCGGCAGCTGTCGGCTGGGTCGTGGCCTTCGCCTTCCTGCGCGATCGGCGCCGGCGCTGACATGGCTGCGACGGCGCAACGGCATTTCGACGCGGACCGCGTCGGCGACCTGATCGCCGTCCTGTCGCCTGCGCGGCCGACCCGCGTGGTCGAGGTCGGCGCCAACCCGATCAATGACAATCCCTACGCCAATCTGCGCGACATGGGCGGCTGCCACGTCTGGGGGTTCGAACCGGACCGGACGGCCTTTGCCCGGTTGGAAAGCCGCGAGAACGAGACCTACCTGCCGCACGCCGTCGGCGACGGGGCGCGCCGCACCTTGAAAGTGTGCCGGATGCCGTCGCTGACGTCGCTGCTTGAGCCGGCCGCGAGCACCCACCGCTACCTGCAACGAATGTCGAAACCGGCCACGGTCGAGCAGCGGGTGGATGTCGACACCGTGCGGCTGGACGACTTGGCCGAACCAGACGCGTTCGATCTGCTGAAGATCGACGTGCAGGGCGGTGAGTTGCTTGTGTTCGAGGGCGCGGCCAACCGGCTGCGCGAAACGTCGGTCGTGATCACCGAAGTGGGATTCTTGCCCATCTACGAGGATCAGCCGTTGCTGGACGCGCAGATGGCGGCCCTGCGCGCGGCGGGGCTTATGCTGCACAAATTCCTGCACCTGAAGGCCCTGTCATTGAGGGGCGGCATGAATACCGGCCTTCACAAGCGGCGTCACGGCAACCAGTTGATTGACGGAGATGCCGCATTTGTCCGCGACATCATGGAACCCGACGCGGTGCCGGATGAACAGTTGAAGCACCTGGCGATCCTGTCGGACGCGGTGCTGGAAAGTTTCGACCTTGCCGTGCGCTGCCTCGACCTGCTGGTGGCGCGCGGATCCATCGACGGTAACGCGGCCCAGAGCTACGTGGACCGGTTGCCCGACCAGGCAGCCTGAGAGCCGGGCACAAGATTTCGCGGTGCCTTTCGGCCCGCGCGCGTCCTTGCTAGGACGCCCCCAAGACGCGGGACCCTCGCGGGCCCGCCGGAAAACACCGCGGCGCGAGCGCCGCCGCAGACGAAGGAAGATGATGACGATGCTTGAGATCAAGAACCTGCATGTTGAGCTGGAAGAGGAAAACAAGAAGATCCTCAAGGGCGTGGACCTGACCGTCGAGACGGGCAAGGTGCACGCGATCATGGGTCCGAACGGGTCCGGCAAATCGACGCTCAGCTACGTGCTGTCGGGCCGCGACGGCTACGAGGTGACGGACGGCAGCGCGACCCTGGAAGGCGAGGACATCCTGGACATGGACCCCGAGGAGCGCGCCGCCGCCGGCATGTTCCTGGCGTTCCAGTACCCCGTCGAGATCCCCGGCGTGGGCAACATGACCTTCCTGCGCACGGCCCTGAACGCCCAGCGCAAGGCACGCGGCGAGCCCGAGGTCAGCTCGGCCGATTTCCTGAAGATGGTGCGCGCCAAGGCGAAGGACCTGCAGATCGACGCCGACATGCTGAAACGCCCGGTCAACGTGGGCTTTTCGGGTGGCGAGAAGAAGCGCAACGAGATCCTGCAGATGGCCATGCTCGAGCCCAAGATGTGCATCCTGGACGAGACCGACTCGGGTCTCGACGTGGATGCCATGAAGCTGGTGGCCCAGGGCGTGAACGCGCTGCGGGACGAAGGCCGGGCCTTCCTTGTCATCACCCATTACCAGCGCCTTCTGGACCACATCCAGCCGGACGTCGTGCACATCATGTCCGACGGTCGCATCGTGAAGACCGGCGGGCCCGAGCTTGCTCTGGAAGTCGAGAAGAACGGCTATGGCGACCTGCTGGCGGAGGGTGCGTAATGGCCCTTCCCAAGGCAAAACAGGACGCGACCGACGCACGGCTCGCCGATCTGGAGATCCCCGTCAGCGGCGGCTGGAGCCTGGCGGCGCGCCAGGACGCGGCCGAGCGACTGGTGCAGATGGGCCTGCCGCAGCCCCGTGACGAATACTGGCGCTTCACCCGCCCGAAGGACCTGATCGCCCCCGAGCCCCCGGCGGCGGCGCCCATGGACGAAAGCGACGAAAGCCCCGTCTTCTCGGACAAGGGCGCCTGCACGCTCGTGTTCCGCGATGGCGTGTTCGACGCCGACGCCTCGGACAGCGACCTGCCCGCGGGTGTCTCGATCACGCGCCTGGCCGTGTCGCAGGACAACGACATCGACTGGGCCTCGGGGCTTTACGGCAAGCTGGAGCTTGAAGGACAGACGCCGGTCCAGCGCCCGCTAGCCGCGCTGAATACCGCTTTCGCCACCGATGGCCTGATCATCGACGTGACCGACAAGGTCGAGACGCCGATCCTGATCCGTTATTTGCACGAGCGGGACGACAGCGACCCGGTCCTGCATCACCTGGTGCGTCTGCACGCCGATACCGAACTGACGCTGCTGGAAGTCGGCGCGCCCGGCGCCCGCTGCAACACGGTCATGGAGGTCGACGTGGCCGAGGACGCCACGCTGCACCATGTCCGCGACCAGGGCCGCAACCACGACCGCCGCACCAACACCCATGCCTTCGCCAGGCTGGGCGCGCGGTCGACGTACAAAAGCTTCACCCTGTCGCTGAACGGCGCGCTCAGCCGCAACGAGCAGATCGTCAGCTTCACCGGCGACGACGCCGTGGCCCATGTGGCGGGCGCAGCGATCGGTGACGGCAAGACCGACCCGGTCCACCACGACGACACCGTCTTCGTCACCCATGACGCGCTGCGTTGCGAAAGCCGCCAGGTGTTCAAGAAGGTGCTGAAGAACGGGGCCGTGGGCGTCTTCCAGGGCAAGATCCTGGTTAAGAAGGACGCGCAGAAGACCGACGGCTACCAGATCAGCCAATCGCTGCTGCTGGACGACGACAGCCAGTTCCTGGCCAAGCCCGAGCTCGAGATCTATGCCGACGACGTGGCCTGCTCGCACGGCTCCACCACCGGGGCCATCGACGAGGATGCTCTGTTCTACCTCCGCTCGCGCGGGGTGCCGAAGCCGCGCGCCGAGGATCTTCTCGTCCTGTCCTTCCTGGCCGAGGCCTTGCAGGAGATCGAGGACGAGACGCTGGCCGACGAGCTGAACGAACGTCTCGCCGCCTGGCTGGGCCGGCACGCGGTCTGACCGGGTGGCCCTGACCGGAGACATCCTGGCCAGCTATCGTGGCCCCGGCCCGGTGCTGCGCCGCCGTCTTCACGGCAGTGGCGACGGCCGGGGCGAGGCGCGGGCGCTGGTCACGCTGATGCTGGCCTGTGCCCTGATCTTCGTGGCGCAGTGGCCTCGCCTGTCGCGCGAGGCGCATCTGTCGGGGCAGGAGCTGAACATGCTTCTGGGCGGCGCGCTTCTGGGGTGGCTCTTCATCGCGCCGCTGGCGATGTACGGCCTGGCGGCGATCAGCCACCTGGTCGCGCGGGTCTTCGGTGGCCGGGCCAGCTGGCTCGAGTCGCGGATGGCCCTGTTCTGGGGGTTGCTCGCGGCCGCGCCGCTGTGGCTGCTCTGGGGTTTGGTCGCGGGCTTCATCGGCCCGGGACCTGCGCTCGACCTGACCGGCATCGTGGCGCTGGTGGCGTTCCTGGTGCTGTGGCTCGCCGGGCTCTACACGTTCGAGTTCGGGAGAACCGCATGAACCTGATGTCTCCCGCCACGCTGGGTCAGCTCGTGGTCAGTACCCTGCGCGCGCCGCGCCCGACCTTCCGCGCGCTGCTCGAGATGGGTCTGCCGCGCGAAGTGCTGTGGCAGGCTCTCACGCTGGTCGCGGTGCTGTCGCTGATCCTTTCGGTGACCGTGAACGCCTTCTTCGTCGTCCAGGTCACGGGCAGCGAACAGGTGCCGCCCGAGGAAATCATCACCCTTTCGCCGCTGATGGTGGGGCTTATCCAGTTCGCCGTCCTGGTGGTGTCGGTGTTCCTGATCGATTGGGTCGGCAAGAAGTTCAAGGGCACCGGCAGCTTCGAAGGCGCGATCCTGGCGGTCACATGGCTCCAGGTCATGATGGTCGGTGTGCAGCTGTTGCAGATGCTGCTTCTGCTGGCATTGCCCGTGCTGGGATCCGCCCTGACGCTTCTGGGCATGGTCCTGTTCTTCTGGCTGCTGACGAATTTCATCGCCGAGCTTCACGGCTTTACCAGCCTCGGCCGGGTGTTCGGCATGATCCTGTTCGTCATGGTGGGTGTGGCACTTGGCCTCTCTTTCTTGCTGACGCTGGTGGGCATAACTGTCCCGCGGTAGGAGGTATTCCATGTTCGATGTTGACGCGATCCGCGCCGAGTTTCCCATCATGTCGCGGCAGATCAACGGCAAGCCGCTGGTCTATCTCGACAGTGGCGCGTCGGCGCAGAAGCCGCAGGTGGTGATCGACACGATCACGCGCGCCTATGCCGAGGACTACGCGAACGTGCATCGCGGGCTGCACACGCTCAGCACGATCTCGACCGAGAATTACGAGTCCGTGCGCGGCAAGCTCGCCCGGTTCCTGAACGCCGCGTCCGAAGACAGCATCGTGATGAACACCGGCACGACCGAGGGCATCAACATGATCGCCTATGCCTGGGCGATGCCGCGGTTCGAGCCGGGTGACGAGATGATCCTGTCGGTGATGGAGCACCACGCCAACATCGTGCCGTGGCATTTCCTGCGCGAACGGCAGGGCGCGGTCATCAAGTGGATCGAGCCGGCGGCCGACGGGTCGCTGGACCCGCAAGCGGTGATCGACGCCATGGGGCCGAAGACCCGGCTGGTGGCGATGACCCACATGTCGAACGTGCTGGGCACGGTGGTGGACGTGAAAGCCATCTGCCGAGCGGCGCGCGAGCGTGGGATCGCCAGCCTGATCGATGGCAGCCAGGCGGCGGTCCACATGCCGGTGGACGTGAGCGACATCGGCTGCGACTTCTACGCGGTGACCGGCCACAAGCTTTACGGGCCATCGGGGTCCGGCGGGATCTACGTGCACCCCGACCGCATGGCCGAGATGCGACCCTTCATGGGCGGCGGTGACATGATCCGCGAGGTGCGCCGCGACGGGATCGACTACAACGACGCGCCGATGAAGTTCGAGGCAGGCACGCCGGGCATCGTGCAGCAGATCGGGCTGGGCGCCGCGCTGGACTGGATGACCAACCTAGGCTTGGACGCCATTGCGGCGCACGAGGCGGATCTGCGCGACTATACCCAGTCGCGGCTCGCGGGGCTCAACTGGGTCAACGTGCAGGGCACCGCGCCGGGCAAGGGCGCGATCTTCTCGTTCACGCTGGACGGCGCGGCGCATCCGCACGACATCTCGACCGTTCTGGACAAGCGCGGGATTGCGGTGCGCGCGGGCCAGCATTGCTGCGGCCCGCTGATGGATCACCTGGGCGTCGCCGCGACCACCCGGGCAAGCTTCGCCGTCTACAACACGCGCGCCGATGTGGATGCGTTGGTCGACGGGCTGGAGCTGTGCCACGATCTGTTCGCGTGACGAAGCGGCCCGGACCTGAGCCCGGGCCGCCAAGCGATCAATGGCAGTAAAGATCCTCGCGATGGGCGACATCGTCGCGATGGGCCTCGACGAACTGCATGAGCGACGCCATCGAGAAATGATCGCCGAAGCCTGACCACGGCTGGAATCCTTGCAGGTTCAGGACGCTTTCGGGGTCGAGTTTCATCGCGCGGATCAGAACCGAGGCGACGATGCGGCCGCCGACACCCGTCAGCTTGCCGGCGCCGAAGGTCGAGGCCTCTTGCAGGCAGTAGAACCACAACGGCGTCTTGTCGATGTGGTGATCCTGGAGCGCCTCGGGCGCCGGTATCACGTCCAGCCCCAGATGCGCGGCGGCCTGCTGCCCTGACACGAGATGCATGGCGGTGCGGTCGCGCAGGATGTTGCGCAGCGCAAGTTTCTTGGCCTGCTTCACCGGGATCTCGTAGTCCCCCCACATCAGCGGTTTCGACACGACCGAGTCCGGCAACTCGAACAGGGTCTTGGCCATCTTCACGCCGACGGGCAGTGCCTTTTGCGCCCCGGCGCCGAAGAACCGGGCCATCTCCAGGTCGTGGTCCGCATCGCGCGGGCCGAAGCCTTCCATCGTGAACAGGTCCACGCCCGTCTTGGAGTCGCTGAGGTCGTATTTCGCCTGCACCGTCGCGTGGCCGAACCGATAGGCCGCGACCGAGAACTCGGCGGGCATGATCGGGCCGAGATCGTGGAACGGATCGTGGGCCAGGACCGAATCGATCACGCTTTGCTCGACGAAGCTTGGCAGGAAATCCTTCAGCACCAACCATTGATAGTGCAGCCGAATGAAGCGGCGCACCTCTTCGAAGCCGGCCATGTCCTTGGGGATGACCTCGTGCCAGACGTCGCGCCGGACGCCCATCTGCGCGCAGGCGTGAACGTCGCCCTTGGCCGCGCCGCCTTCGGTCACCATGGTCATCAGGATGTTGTGCAGCATGACGAAAGCTGCCTGAATCTGACTGACGATGATGTTCTCGTCGTTGCGCGGATCGCCGATCAGGGCCCGTCCGTGGCAGTTGCGCGCCAGATCGTAGGGGCTGTCGGGCCGGCCGAGAAGCATGAAGCCCTCGGGGTCGTGAGAGTAGAGATAGGGGCTGGCCTCGGGTCCGTCGCCATAGACGCAGTCCAGATCCAGGTTCGGCGTTCGCACGTTGCGGACCGAGCGCGGGTCGATCCGCTGTCCGATGGCGCTGGTCGCATCCAGCGTGATGTCATGGTCGATGAATTGCCCGAAGAAGGTCATGCCCGCATCGGCGGGGCCGTTCTCGACCTGATCGACCCGCATGGTTTCGACCAATGCGTCGAAGCCGTCCACGATCGCTTTCTTGGTCAGGTTCCCGGTGACGGGGTTTTCGTGGAACAGGTAACCGAAGGTCTGGGGAAGCGGCGCCGCGTTGGTGCCGTGGCCGCCCAGGCAGTCGCGAAGAAACGTATCGAGCCGGGAGAGCCCGTGAGCCATATTCGTCATGAGAATTTCCTTTAATTTGAATGAGGAGAAAAAATGCAATCGTTAAATGTCGGCGACAAAATATCGCACGCCGAGGTTGTAGCATGACCGCGGAGCGATTTCCACTGCTCCGTACACTCCCGCCCTGCTTGCGGCGTTTTGCAGTTGTCGAAGCAGCCCGACCCGGTTAGGGAAGGCGCCAAGGACCATTAGCTCAGCTGGATAGAGCGCTGCCCTCCGAAGGCAGAGGCCAGAGGTTCGAATCCTCTATGGTCCGCCATTCTCCCACGCCCTTTCGTCGCTATTGCATCCCCGGCAGTGCTCGGGCTTAACCGGGCCATGGCGCGGTTTTTTCTGATCATTTGGCTTCTGGCCCAGCCGGTCACGGCGCTGGCCGACACCGTTCGTCTGGCGGTCGCGGCGAATGCGCTTCCGGCAGCCGAGGCCCTGGCGCGCGCGTTCACGGATGAGACGGGCGAGGCGGTCAGCATCGCACACGGCGCCACCGGCAAGCTCTATGTCCAGATCACCCGGGGCGCGCCGTTCGACATTTTCCTGTCCGCCGACAGCGCACGGCCCGAGCGGCTCATGCGCGAGGGGCTTGGCCGCGCCAGCAAGCCCTACGCTCTGGGGCGGCTGGTGCTGGTGGCGCCCGAGGGGATCGATGCGCACGGCGCGCCCGCCGATCTTCTGCGGGGTCAAAGAATCGCGCTGGCCGATCCCGCGCTTGCGCCCTATGGCGCGGCGGCGGTCGAGACGCTCGATGCCTGGGGGCTGGGTCTCGACGGAGTCCAACCGCTTCTCGCCGAGAACGTGGGACAAGTTGCGGTCTGGCTGTCCACCGGCAATGCCGACTACGGCCTGTTGGCGGCGTCGCTGCTGCCGGATCTACAGACCCGACGCGATGTGACCGCTATCCCGGTCGCGACCGACTTGCACGCCCCCATCGCACAGGATGCGGTATGGCTTGCTTCCGCTGCCGACACGCCGGTCGCAGCGCGCTTCTGGGCGTGGCTCGATTCCGAGACGGCCGATGCGATCCTCGCCGATCACGGCTACGACGTTCCCGCGCGATGATCTGGGACGCGGTCTGGCTGTCGCTGCGGCTGTCGGCCGTGACCACCCTGATCCTGCTGGCGGTATCACTGCCGCTGGCGTGGTGGCTGGCCAACACGCGCAACCGGCTGAAACCGTTGATCGAGGCCCTGACCGCGCTGCCGCTGGTGCTGCCTCCGACGGTCCTTGGCTTCTACCTTCTGCTGCTCATGAGCCCCGATGCCCCGCTTGGCGGTTTCTGGCTGCGTCTGACCGGCGACACGCTGACCTTCAATTTCGCGGGGCTTGTCGTTGCCTCATGCCTCTATTCACTGCCCTTCGCGGTGCAGCCGTTGCAAACCGCCTTCGCCGGGCTGCCCAGCGGCATGATGCAGGCCGCCGCGACGCTGGGCGCCGCGCCCTTCGACGCCTTCCGCAGCGTGGCGCTGCCGCTGGCCCGGCGTGGCGTGCTCACGGCGGGGGTTCTGAGCTTCGCCCACACGCTGGGGGAATTCGGCGTCGTATTGATGGTGGGCGGGAATATCCCCGGCAGCACGCGCGTGATCTCGGTCGAGATCTACTCGGCGGTTGAAACGCTGGACTACCGCACCGCGCATATCCTGTCGGCGGGATTGCTGGTCAGCAGCTTCGCGGTGCTGGTGCTTGTCTACGGCGTGGGTCGGAGCCGCTGGCGTGTCTGACGGGCTGTCTTTTGACCTGACCATCCGGCATCCGGGACTCGAGCTGCGGCTGGCGGCCGATCTGCCGTCGCACGGGGTGACCGCGCTTGTTGGGGCGTCGGGGGCCGGCAAGACATCGCTACTGCGGGCGCTGGCCGGAGTGCTGCCTGCCGCAGGCCCCTTCATGCTGAACGGCGACCGGCTGGATCCGCTTCCGGCCCATCGGCGCGGCGTCGGCCTGGTGTTCCAGGGCGCGATGCTGTTCCCGCATCTGAGCGTGGCCGAGAACATCGCCTTTGGTGCCCGACGTGCCGGCACGACCGGGGCCGAGGTGGAGCGCGTGGTCCAGGCGCTGGACGTGGGTCCACTGGTGGAGCGGGCGCCGGACACTTTGTCGGGGGGCGAGGCGCGGCGCGTGGCCCTGGCGCGCACGCTCGCCGCGCGTCCGCGGTTGCTGCTGTTGGACGAACCGCTGGCCGGTCTCGACCCGGGACGCAAGCGCGACATCCTGCCCTATCTGGCCCGTGCAATCCGGTCGGCCGGATGTCCCACGTTGTTCGTGACCCATGACACCAATGAAAGCCTGGCACTGGCCGACCGGCAACTGCGCATCGCGCGCGGGCAGATCCGCGAAACGGCAATGGACACGGCACTGATCCCCGGCCGGGTCGAAAGGGATGCGGCCGGTGCCCGGCTGTGGGTTGCAGGGCAGGGGGTGCCCATGCCCTTCGCCGCCGACGAGGATGAGCCGTGGGGCTTGGTCGTCGCGCCGGGACGGGCGACTTTCCTGGCCGGACCGGGTCCGCACGTGACCGACGCGCCGGCCGTCATTCCGGCGCGGGTCGTCGCCTTGACGGCCGCGTCCGCAACGGTCGAGATCGAGGGCGCGCGGATCGACTGGCCCCTGCCGGAGGCTGCGGCAGAAAGGCTCCGGACGGGCGATCCCTGCGCTATTGCCTTGCAGACTCCGATCTTCCGTATGGTCAACGGGCGCTGCTGATTCGATCATTCCGCCACGTTCCGTGAACAACATTCCTCCACGTTCCGCGAACAGTCGGCGGCTGCCATGGACTTCGTCCGCGCAAAATCAACAATTCGCAGGACCCGCCGACGCCACATTTCGGCCACGATTCTGACCGGATTTCCCGCTCGGGAGCGTGGGTCCGACGGAAACAATGCGCCGTCCGCCGCGCGGCATTGTCGGCATTGCACGACCGATCCTCAATATTCTCGGGGTTTTTTAGACGATTTTTGTATGACTTAGCCGGAATGCCGCCTCGATTGTCGAACAATCCGTCGTGGAGCTCCGGGTGCCACGGTTGCCGAATTCTGGAGCCGTTGCCGACGGTGACGACAGGTTTCCGCCTCTTTTGGCTATGAGGTTCGGAGCAATCTGGTAAAACGAAAGCGTCGGGAAACCGATGGGGCGCTGGGGGGCGTCCGGCATGTGGGCAGGCTTGAGCAAATCCCCATGCGGAATGTGTCTGCTTGGAGGTGATTTGCTGCACCACCGACAACACTGAGATTTAAGTGGGTCGTCTCTGGCGGCCCGACCGTCCGTCTCGCCAGTCGCGGGAAGGATGCCTTTTTGCCTGGGTGGGTCACGTCGTGGCTGCGCCGTAAGTGGAGACGAGTATAATGACCTATGGATCCGGCAAAGACGGTATCGTCGAAGGCACTGCAAACGATGACGTGATCGACACTGCTTACACTGGTGATCCCGATGGCGATCGTGTTGACGCGAACGATGCGATCCTGGGCAACGTGGGCAGCAACGACGACATCGTGCGGGCAGGGGCCGGTAACGACAGCGTCCTGGCCGGCGCGGGTGCCGATACCGTCGACGGCGAGGCGGGCAACGACACGCTGGACGGCGGCGAGGGCGACGACAGCCTTTCGGGCGGCGACGGGCTGGATCTTCTGCGTGGCGCGGAAGGCAGCGATACGCTGGTCGGCGGCGCCGGCAACGACACCCTGCTGGGCGACGAGGGTGTCACGACCACGGCCGTGACCGGCGATCGTGCGCTGTTCGACTGGTCGAAGGCACCCAATTTCGGTGACGGCAACCACGCTTCGGGGTTCACGCAGGACACCGGCGATGTGAACGTCACCTTCTCGATCGACAAGCTCGACGGCAGCCGCCACGACATCAAGAATACCTTTGAGACCAGCACGCAATACACGTCGGACCTGGACGCCGACGTGTCCGAGACCTCGTCCTTTTCGTCGGTCTTCGACGATGACCACACCAAGGTCGCCTACGGCTTCGATTTCGACGCGACCGTGACGGACGTGGAATTCCGCGTCAACGACATCGACGGCAGCGGGCGGGTCACCATCTTGGCCGAAGGGCCCGACGGCCCCGTCGAGGTGACTCTGACCGCGGGCGACAAGCTGTACCAGTCGGGCCAGACCGTGACCTCAAAGGGCGGTTACCTGCCCGATGACAGCTCGGAATACTCGGTCCTGGTGAACATCCCGGGCCCCGTGACCAAGGTCACCGTGATCCACGAGCAACTGGACGACCACAAGGACAGCGGCATCAACATCACCGACATCGCCTTCAACGGTGTCGAGTTCGTCGAAACCCCTGTCGAAGGCGCCGGCGACGACCTTCTGATCGGCGGTGAAGGCGACGACCTGATCGAGGGCGGTGCCGGCAACGACAGCGCTTTGGGCGGCGCGGGCGACGATACCCTTCTGGGCGGCAGCGGCGACGACACCCTTCTGGGCGATGCCGACATCGCCAATGGCACGGCACTGGGCGACCGCGCCCTGTTCGACTGGGAGCAGGGTCCCAATTTCGGCGACGATCGGCACGTTTCGGACTTCACCCAGGATACGGGCGAGGTCGACGTTACGTTCTCGAAGATCCGCCTCCGCGACTGGGATGGCGACACCCGTAACACCTACGAGACGTCCACCCAGAATACCGATGACCTTGACCCCGCTGTGAGCGAGCGGAGCTCGTTCGAATCCGATCTTCAGGATCGAGGCGACCGGTACCAGTACGATTTTGACTTCAGCGCCGAGGTTGCCAATGTCGAATTCCGGATCAACGACCTGGATGGCGGCGGTCGGGTCACGGTTCTCGCCGAGGGGCCGAATGGCTCGGTCGAAGTGGCTCTCGAGCCCGGCAGCCACCTGACCCAAAGCGGCAACACCGTCACCTCTCGTGGGGGGTACGAAGGCGACGAAAGCGACAACTACTCGACCCTCGTCAACATCGCGGGCCCGGTCACCAAGATCACCGTGATCCACGAGCAGATCAACGATCACGACAGCGGAGTGAACATCACCGACATCGCGTTCAACCCGGTCGTCGCGGCCCCGACGCCCACCGAGGGCATGGGCAACGACCTGCTGGAGGGCGGCGACGGTGCCGACCTGATCGAGGGTGGCAGGGGCAACGACACCGCCCTGGGCGGCGAAGGATCCGACACGATCCTCGGCGGCGACGGCGCGGACCTGCTGGAGGGGGGCGACGGTGCCGACCAGATCGACGGCGGCGCGGACCAGGACACGATCACCGGCGGGACCGATGCGGACACCATCGATGGCGGCGCGGGTGGCTTCTCGGCAGATCCGCTGGTCAACACCGACAGCGACACGCTGGATCTGAGCGGGGTCGGAAACTACCGCATCATCGACGAACGCCCAGACAGCAACGGCAACGGCTTCGACGGCACGGTCGTCCTCCTGGATGACAGCGGCAACGAGGCCGGCCGCTTCGACTTCTTCGAGATCGAAACCTTCGTCGGCCGCGATCTAGCGCCCGAGGCGCAGGACGACGCGGCCGCGACTGATGAAGATACGCCGGTCAACAACATCGACGTCTTGGCGAACGACACCGATCCCGATGGGCTCGACTCGGACCTGACGGTCATCAGCGCTTCGGCCGAGAACGGCACGGTGACGGTCAACCCCGACGGCACGCTGAACTATACGCCGGACCCGGATTTCTTCGGTGAGGACACGATCACTTACACGATCGAGGATGCAGATGGACTGACCGACACCGCGACGGTATCCGTCACGGTGGACGCGGTGAACGACGCACCGAACGCGGTCGACGATGTCGCGACCACTGACGAGGATGCGCCGACGACCATCGACGTGCTCGCCAACGACACCGATCCCGATCTGCCCGCGGACACGCTGACCGTGATCAGCGCCTCGGCGCAAAACGGCCAGGTCACGATCAACCCCGACGGCACGCTGAATTACACGCCGGATGCGGATTTCTCCGGCGAAGACACCATCACCTATACCATCGAGGATGAGGGCGGTTTTACCGACACCGCGACCGTCACCGTCACCGTGAACCCGGTGGATGATGCACCGGCGGCAGCGGATGACACTGCCGAAACCGATGAAGACACCCCGGTCACCATTGATGTGCTGGCCAATGACACCGACCCGGATACCCCGGTCGAGGATCTTAACGTCACCGAGGCGACTGCCGGGAACGGCACCGTCACGATCAACCCCAATGGCACGCTGGACTACACGCCGAACGCGGATTTCAACGGCGAGGACACGATCAGCTATACCGTGTCAGATCCGGAAGGGAACACCGACACCGCGACCGTCACCGTCACCGTGAACCCGGTGAATGACGGTCCCGTTGCCGTCGATGACACGGCGACCACGGATGAGAACCAGCCGGTCGTTATCGACCTTGTCGGCAACGACACCGATGTGGACAACGCGACCTCGGATCTGACGCTGGTCAGCTTCGACCAACCCGCGAACGGCACCGTGGTCGACAATGGCGACGGCACCGTGACCTACACGCCGAATACCGGCTTCTCGGGGACCGAAAGTTTCGACTATGTCGTGGCCGACCCCGACGGTCTGACGGATACCGGCACGGCAACGGTCACGGTCAACCACACGATCCTGCCCGACGGCATCGTCGAGGGTTCCGACGGCGATGACCTGATCGATTTCGACTACACCGGCGATCCCGAGGGCGACCTGATCGACCGTCCGGACCAGGTGATCATCGGCGGCGATCCCATTGGCACCGATGGCGACGTGGTCGAAGCGGGCGCCGGCAACGACACGGTGCGCAGCCTGGAAGGTGACGACACCGTTTCGGCCGGCACCGGCGACGATCTGGTCGAAGCCGGAAACGGCAACGACATCGTCAACGGCGAGGACGGCAACGACACGCTGCGTGGCCAGGCCGGCGACGACACCCTGTCGGGCGGCGAGGGCAATGACCTTCTTGATGGTGGTCCCGGCGACGACTCGCTTTCGGGCGGCGCGGGGGACGATACCCTGCGCGGAGCGGCCGGCGAAGACACGCTGGACGGCGGCGACGGCAACGACAGCATCAGTGGCGGCACCGACGCCGACCTGATCACCGGTGGCACCGGGAGTGACACGATCAGCGCGAACGAGGGCAACGACACGGTCGATGCCGGCGCGGGGGACGACTCGGTCACCGGCGGCCTGGGTAGTGACAGCATCGACGGCGGCATCGGCAATGACGCGATCCATGCTAACGAAGGCGACGACACTGTCGCCGGCGGTTCGGGCGACGATACGATCTCGGGCAATGACGGGGATGACGTGCTGGCCGGCGGCGCCGACAACGACAGCATCACCGGTGGCGACGGAAACGACGAAATCGACGGTGGGCAGGGCGACGACTATATCGACGCCTCGGGCCCGAACGCTGCAATCGACGCCGATGTGCCCCTGGTGCCGACCCCGTTCGACCAGGACCCCAACCCGAACGACGACCGGGATACGGTCATCGGCGGCGCCGGCAACGACACGATCCTGACGGGCGACGACGCCGACAGCATCGTGGGCGGCTTCGGCGACGACTCGATCGAATCCGGCATCGACGATGACACCGTCATCGGTGGCGCAGGCAATGACACGATCACCGACGTACAGGGCTCGGACAGCATCTTCGGCAACGATGGCGACGACCTGATCGACGCGGGCACCGATACGTTGTCGGATTACCCGAACGACCAGCCGACGCTGGCCGACGGCTCGCCCAACCCGTTCTTCGGATCCGGCGATCCGAACCCCGATGACGGTCGCGATTTCGTCGATGGCGGCGACGGCGCGGACACGATCACCACGGGTGACGATGATGACACCATCATCGGCGGCGGCGGTGACGACGTCATCAATGCCGGGATCGACGATGACGAGGTCACCGGCGGGGCCGGAAACGACAGCATCATCGGCAGCCACGGATCGGATACGCTGGACGGCAACGACGGCAATGACACCATCTACGGCGGCTATGGACCGACCCCGGTTCCGTCCGGCGTGGCGGGGGCCGAGCCCGATGCCACCGATCCCCAGCCCGATAACGGCCGGGATCTGATCAGCGGTGGTGACGGAAACGACGTTCTCTACGGCGAGGACGACGACGATACGATCTTCGGTGGCGCCGATGACGACTTCATCGATGGCGGCATCGACGACGACTCGCTCGACGGCGGAACCGGCAACGACACGATCCTTGGTGGCGATGGCGATGACACCGTCGACGGCGGCGCGGGAGCCGACTCGATCGAGGGCGGCGATGGCGATGACAGCCTGATGGGTGGAGCGGACAACGACACCATCATCGGTGGCGGCGGCAACGACGTCATGGATGGCGGTGCGGGCGACGACCTGCTGACCGGCCGCGACGGCGACGACACCATCACCGGCGGCGACGGGAATGACACCCTCGCGGGACGTGGCGGGAACGATATCCTGTCTGGTGGAGCCGGCGACGACTTCATCTATGGCGGTCTCGAGAACGACTCGCTTGACGGTGGCGATGGCAACGACCTGCTTTCCGGTCGCCAGGGTGACGACACCATCGACGGTGGTGCCGGCGATGACACCATCGACGCAGGCGGTGGCAACGACCTGGTGGATGCCGGCGACGGTAACGACCAGGTTCAGGGCGGCACAGGTGCCGACACCATCGACGGCGGTGAAGGTAACGACACTATCGAGGGCTTCGGCGGTGGCGACATCATTACCGGCGGTGCCGGCGACGACCAGATCTCGGGCGGCAACGGTCCCGACACGATGGAGGGCGGCGACGACCGCGATACCTTCTCCAACGTGACCGCAGGCGATAGCATCCTCGGCGGCTCCGGCGGCGACGACTTCGACGTTCTGGATCTGACCGGATCGCTGAATGGTGGCAGCTATCGGCTGGTGAATGTGACCGAGGACAACGATCCCGGCGACACTGTCGATGGCGACAGCCCCAATGACGGGATCGACGGTGAGGTTCAATTCTTCGACGCCGGCGGCAACCGGACCGGGACCCTGACATTCGAGAATATCGAACGGATCATTCCCTGCTTCACGCCCGGCACCCTGATCGCGACCCCCAAGGGCGAGCGCCGGGTCGAGGACCTGCGCGAGGGCGACCGTGTCATCACCCGCGACAACGGCATTCAGGAGATTCGCTGGATCGGCGAAAAGCGCCTGGACCGGACCGAGCTGCTGCGTCAGCCCGAGCTGAAGCCGGTACTCGTTCGGGCCGGTTCACTGGGCAACGGCCTGCCCGAGCGGGACATGCTTGTCAGCCCCAATCACCGGATGCTGGTCGCCAACGACAAGACGGCGCTTTACTTCGAGGAACGTGAAGTGCTGGTTGCGGCTAAGCACCTGATCGACAGCGACGGCGTGGACCAGGTCGAAGCCCTGGGCGTCAGCTACATCCACTTCATGTTCCAGCAACACGAGGTTGTGCTGTCGGACGGCACCTGGTCGGAAAGCTTCCAGCCCGGCGACTACACGCTGAAGGGCATCGGCGATGCACAACGCGCCGAGATCCTGACGCTGTTCCCCGAGCTCGAGAACCACGAGGGGATCGAGGGCTATCAGTCGGCCCGCCGGACGCTGAAGCGGCACGAGGCGAAACTGCTTACCCGCTGACCCACTTGCCAAATGGCCGAATCGAAACGGCCGACCGCTGCCGCGGTCGGCCGTTTTCTGTTTGTACGGCCCGTCAAGGATCCATCTAACAGGCTGTATCGACAGAAATCTGCCTTGCAGCGCCAAGTTTCCGCAACGTCAGACGCCTGTTAGTGGACCGACGGAAAAACATCCTGTAGTTGATTGTCCATCGAATTGATTAAACCCCGGGGGCTGGTGATGGCGGTGATCAACGGCAATGGCAGGAGCAATACGCTCTCGGGCACCGGCGACGACGACTTGATCCGGGGACGTGGCGGGGACGACCTGATAAGCGGTGGTGACGGGAACGACACCCTGTCCGGCGACGCGGGCAATGATACGATCGTGGGCGGCGCGGGCAGGGACGTGATCAGAGGTGGCACGGGAGACGACTCACTCGACGGGGGGACCGGCCGGAACGACAATGATCAGGTTTCGGGGGATGCTGGCGACGACACGCTGGTAGGATACGGCGAGAATGACATCCTCCGCGGCGATGATGGAAACGACACGTTCATTGCACGTCCCGGCAGCACCACTGACGGCAATATTTCCGTCAACGGAGGTGAAAGCGATACAGGCGATACCATCGATCTGCGCGAGGTTCTGTCACAGGGCTTCGAGATCGACGCGCTGACTCGAAACCCGAGCAGCACCGACAACGGCATCCCAAGCTTTACCGGACAGATCCGGCTTGTGAATTCGGCCGATGGCCGGTCACTCAACATAAACTACGATGATATCGAAGCGATCACACCATGCTTTACGCCGGGCACCCTGATCGCGACCCCGCAGGGCGAGCGCCGGGTCGAGGACCTGCACGAGGGCGATCGGGTGATTACCCGGGACAGTGGCGTCCAGCGTCTTGTCTGGATCGGCGAGAAATGCCTGCATCGCTCCGATCTGAAACTTCATCCAGAATTGCAGCCTGTGCTGGTTCGGGCCGGATCACTGGGCAGAGGCTTGCCCGAGCGTGACCTGCTGGTCAGCCCGAACCACCGGATCCTGGTCGCCAACGACAGAACGGCGCTCTACTTCGAGGATCGTGAAGTGCTGGTCGCGGCCAAGCACCTGACCGACCACGACGGCGTCGACCGGGTCGAGGCGGCCGGTGTCAGTTATATCCACTTCATGTTCGAGCACCACGAGGTGGTTCTTTCGGAGGGCGTGTGGTCGGAAAGTTTCCAGCCCGGCAGCGCCTCACTCAAAGGCATCGGCGACGCCCAGCGCACCGAGATCCTGTCTCTTTTCCCCGACCTTGGGACACGCGAAGGTATTGAAGGCTTCCAATCGGCGCGGCGGACGCTGAAGCGCCACGAAGCGAGACTTCTATCGAAGTGAGTCGCGCACGTCTTTTCCCGGAAAGGCGGAGAAGTCATCGCGACCCGCACATCCTGAACCTGTCTCTGATTAATCCTTCCGCGATTTGCACAGGCCATCGTTTCGCCCGGAAGCCCAATTCGGTACGCAACTTGGGATTGTAGACCTATCGAGCGGCTCGCTCAAAAATGCCTTGATCGGCCACAAAATCTCCCACAGGTTGTATAAATGAAGGCGTCTTTAGGCTTGGGCCACTGACCGAGTTCCCGGGATCGAGGCGCCGCTTTCGTTGCAGAACTGCAGGAGCCCCGAGATGATGAAGTTCGACGAAAATGCGATGTCGCCGGTTGGTGCCGATGCCGAAGCGCGTGACTCTCGGGCGCGCCGCAATTCTTCAGGAACAGGCGAGCTGGCCGAATTGCGGACCCGGCAGACACCGCAGGTGGTCCGGCGGAAGGCGATCGATGCGTCCCGCGAGAGCGACACCGCCGTCAAGCTGAGCCTGTCGGATATCGAGGGCGTCCTGCCATGCTTCACGCCCGGCACCCTGATCGCAACAGGCAAGGGTGAGCGGCGGGTCGAGACATTGCAGGCAGGCGACCGGGTCATCACCCGCGACCGGGGTATGCAGGTGGTTCACTGGGTCGGTAAGACGACCCTGACAGAAAAAGACCTGCGCGCCCAACCCGCCATGCGCCCCGTTCGTTTGCGGGCAGGGTGCCTGGGGCCGGACCGCCCGGCGCGCGACATGCTGCTCAGCCCCAACCATCGCGTGCTGTTCAACGAGAGTCAGTACACCGGGAAATTCGCCGGCTCCGAGGTCATGGCCGCGGCCAAGCACCTGACCTGGATGCCCGGGATCACCCAGGCACGGGCGGAAACCGTCACCTATATCCACTTCATGTTCGCCCAACACGAGCTGGTCCTGTCCGACGGGCTGTGGTCCGAGAGCTTCCAGGCGGGCGATTACACGCTGAACGCGCTCGACCGCCGGCAAAGGGATGCGATCTTCCAGATATTTCCCGACCTGAAGGGTCACGAGGGCATGGATGGCTTCACGCCCGCGCGGCGGGTGCTCAGCAGGAAAGAGGCACGACTCCTGGGCGCCTGAGGTAAATGGGGCAGGTGGACACGCTTCGGCCCCATTTCCGACCCAAATCCGAATCGAACGGCTGAATTCGAGCTGAATGCGCCGCCTTGCGGGCGCTCGATTCGCTTCCAAGCGACAAGTTACGGCAACAATGCCGCCGATCGGGCGGTTTTGTTCGTTCGTGTGAATGTGGCGAAAATAAGTGATTGTTTGCCACCACTTTCCGGTTCTTGCAGACCCAAATCACTGTTCCGACGCTCGAGGTCAATCGGACCGATTTGTGGCCGGATCCGGCCAAATGTGTCCGAATGCGGCGCAGGGACGACCACAATCGTGACACTTTTCTGGCCCGGTCCGCCCAATTTGGCTAAAACAAGGCAACAAGTTTCAGCGGATCGCCTGAACCGGCGGACCAAGTGAAGGAAGACCAGTATGACCGTTTCGACCGCCAAAGCCCGCAAGATCGCCACCGACCGCCAGATCGCCGAAGGCCGCGGTCGCATGATCGGTATCTCGGCCGAGACCTTGGTCGCCACCATGGCGGGCGAAAAGCCGGCCGGCAGCCTGGCCGTCGGCGACAAGGTCTTCACCCGCGACAACGGCGCCCAGCCGATCCGCCGGATCGAGCGCATCGAAGCCGCCACCGCCGAGAAATCGACCGTTCGCATCGCCAAGGGCGCACTGGGCCACGGCCTGCCGATGCAGGACATGGTCGTCGCTGCCGATTACCGCCTTCTGATCTGCTCGGAGCGGGCCAACCTGCTGCTGGACGACACCGAGGTTCTGGTCGCCGCCGCCGACATGGTGGGCCAGCCCGGCTTCGACTGGGCCGAGGCGCCCGCGGCCGGCTTCGTCGCCATCTTCACCGATTTCCACGAAGTGATCCTGACCGACGGCACCTGGGCCGAAACCGCCGAACCGGGCCGCGTGGTCCATGGCCACGGCGCCCCGGCGCGCCGCGTGCTCAAGCGTTTCGAGGCGCAGCTGGTCGCGGGCGCCTGAGCGCGGCATCTGGACGTTCGCGGCAGGGCAGGGCAGATTGAGCCCGACCTGACCCGGAGTTTTCCATGTTTCACCCCACGCCCTGGCATTTCTGGCCCGTTCTGACCATTGCCCTGATCTGGCATCTTTTCGGGGTGATCGATTACACCGCTACGCAGCTGGATCTTGCGTTCTGGATGTCCATGGCGACCGATGCGCAGCGCGCCTTCGTCTCGACCATGCCGGACTGGATCGACGCTGTCTGGGCCATTTCGGTCTGGGCGGGTCTTGCCGGTGTCATCCTCATGGCGATGCGGACCGGGTTCGCGCCGCTGATCCTTGCGGCCAGCTTCATCGCGACCCTGATCCTGACGATCTGGCTCGCCATTTCGGCAGATCCTTCGCTGGTCCAGCTGGTGGGTCCTGTCGGTGTCTGGGTCATGGTCGGCGCCACGGTGCTGTCGCTGATCCTGTGGCTCTGGGCCCGGGCGATGCACCAGGAAGGCGTCATCGACTAGCGCACGGCTGCGCCTAGCGCGGCTGACCGGTCCGGGCGCGCCACGCGTCCCAGGCCTCGGGCGTGTCCAGGTCGGTCACGGCGCGGTCGCCTGCCAACGGCAGCAGCTCGACCTTCTGTCCCGACAACAACGCGCGTCCACCCGCATCGCCCTGCAATTCGGCGAAGCGGGGGACCAGTGAGGCGGGGAAGATCACCGGCTGGCCGGGCTGGCCGCCGGCGGTGGCGGCACGCAGCGGCGTGTCGGGCGCGCCTTGCCACTGTGCGATCAGGGCGCGCATGTCGGCGGCGGTGATGTCGGGCATATCCGCCAGGACCACCATGACGGCCCGCCCATCGGCCAAGGGCGCGATCGCGCGAAACGACGCCGCCATGCCCGTATCGGCGTCGGGAACGCGCACCAGATCCACCGCCAGCCCCTCCAGCGCGTCGTCACGCGAACGGGCCTCGGGCAAGGTGACGAGCACCGGCGCGCCGGTTTCCAGCGCGCGCCGCGCCACCAGCCGCAGCAGCGGCATGCCACCTACGGTTTCGCGCAGCTTGTCGCGGCCACGCATCCGGGTCGACCCGCCGGCGGCGAGAATGGCGATGACGGGCAGCGCGGATGCGGTCATGGGGCAGGGGGCCTGCGCCGTCCCGAAAGGGGCGTCATTATGCAGCCCGAAGGGGAACTGGCCCGGCCATTGCACGTTGCCCGAGTGACAGCGCGAAAGCTGCAAAAGTGGTTTGACTGCCGGTCCCACCGGGGGTCATGTCCCTGCTCCCCTGGGGATCCGGTTCGTCCCTTACGGATCACTTGGCCTGGCCCTGTCAAAGGAAGCCCGGCAAGCGTCATGCTTGCCGGGCTTTCGCGTTTCGTGTCTGCGGTCGGCAGGGGCGTCAGCGGATCTGCTGCTGCTCGAACGCACCGTCGGTGACGGTGTATTCCAGGTAGGTGCCTGCGGCTTCACCCGGGCCGATCAGCTCGACATTGGTCGCGCCGACATAGTCGATGTCGCCACCTTCGCTGAGAATCTGGATCGCTTTCTCCATCTCGCCCGGCAGGATCTGCTCGCCCGGGGCGTTGGCCACCTCGAGGATCGAGTCCTTGTACTCGTTCGGGTCGGTCGAGCCCGCCGCCTGCATGGCCAGCGCGAGCAGCGCGGCCGCGTCATAGCTTTCGCGGGTATACGAGGTCGCGGGGTCGAACCCGGCGGCTTCGGCATTGGCGGCGAACGCTTCCGTGCCTTCCCCCTCGGACCACGGCACGGCGCCGAACGAGCCGTTCATGGCGTCGCCGATGGTGTCCAGCAGCGCGGTGGCATACATGCCGTCGCCCATCATGAAGGTGTCGAACGCACCCGAGTCGAGCGCCGAGCGGATCATGCCCAGACCGCCCTGGTCTGCGTAGCCCAGCACGACCAGCACGTCGCCACCGGCCGAGGCCAGCGCGCCGACTTCGGCCGAGTAGTCGCCCTTGCCGTCCTCGTGCGCCGAGTTCAGCGTCACGCTGCCGCCGGCCTCCTCGAACGAGGCGATGAAGCTGTCGCTCAGGCCCTTGCCGTAGTCGTTGTTGGTGTAGGTCACGGCCACCGACTCGACCCCGCGGTCGGACAGGATGTTGGCCAGCACTTCGCCCTGGCGCGCATCCGACGGAGCGGTGCGGAAGAACTGGCCGTTATCCTCGGCGGTGGACAGGCCCGGCGACGTGGCCGAGGGCGAGATCATGACCATGCCGTTCGGCACGGCGACGTTGGCGAGGATCGCGCCGGTCACGCCCGAGCAGTCGGCCCCCATGATGCCGGCCACGCCGTCCGAGGTCACCAGACGCTCGGCCGCGGCGGTGGCGGCGGCGGCGTCGACGCAGGTGCTGTCGGCGGTCACGGCTTCCAGCATGCGGCCGTCCAGGATGCCGCCGGCCTCGTTCACTTCGGAGATCGCCAGCTGCGCGGCGTCGGACATGCCGGGCGTGATCGATTCAATGGGGCCGGTGAAGCCCAGGATGATGCCGATCTTGACCGGGCCTTCGTGTTCGGCGGCAATGGCGCCGGTGGCGGCCATCGTACCCATGGCCGTAGCCATCAGAAACTTCTTCATGGTGAAAGACTCCCTGTCTTTTTCGTGTTTGTGCCGCGATGATTGCCAGCAAGGTCGGCGCTTGGCAATGACCCTGCCGGTTGCCGCAGGGGCAGGGTGCACTTTCGCTAGACGCGCGACGGCTGGCTGCCGCGCTCGCGGTAGGGCGTGGTGTCGTAATGCGCGCGGTAGCATTTCGAGAAATGCGACGGGCTGGAAAACCCGCAGGCCAGGGCGACGTTGATGACGCTCATCTCGGTCTGCATCAGCAGGTTGCGCGCCTTCTGCAGCCGCAGTTCCATGTAATACCGCTTGGGGCTGCGGCCGAGGTAGCGGCGGAACAACCGCTCGAGCTGGCGCGTGCTCATGCCCACGTCGCGGGCCAGCGTCGCGGGACTTATAGGGTCCTCGATATGGGCCTCCATCACGCCGATGACCTGGGCGAGCTTCGGATGCCGCACGCCGATGCGCGTGGGTACGCTCAGCCGCTGGGTGTCCTGGTCGGTGCGGATGGTGTTGTAGATCAGCTGGTCGGCCACCGCGTTGGCCAGGTCGGGGCCGTGATGTTCGGCCAGGAGCTTCAGGAAAAGGTCGATGGACGCCGTGCCGCCGGCCGCGGTCATGCGGCCGCCATCGATGGTGAAGATCTCCTTGCCCAGAGTGACATCCGGGAAGTCCTCGGCGAAGCCGTCGTGGTTTTCCCAGTGGATCGTGGCGCGCTTGCCGTCCAGCAGGCCTGCGCGGGCCAGCGTGTAGGACGCGGTGCAAAGCCCCGCGACCGCGGCCCCGCGCCGGGCCTCGCGTCTCAGCCAGTTCAGCACCGGCTTGCTGCTGGCGGCCGCAACGCCCAGCCCCCCGCACACGACGATCAGGGTGTCGCGCGGCAATTCGGGCAGATCGCCGTCGACGGCGAAGCGGGTGCCGGCCGAACAGGCCATGGGCCTGCCCCCGTCCGATACGATCTGCCAATTGTAAAGACGTCGCCCCGACAGCCGGTTGGCGATGCGCAGGCAGTCCACCGCGCTGGCGAAGGCCAACAGCGAGAACTCCGGAAGCAGCAGGAAGGCGACGTTGCGCGCGGGTGCCTCTGGCGCCGTGCTGGAAACCGGGTGTTCAACCATTCAAAGCCGCTTTCGACCGTGGACCGAAGGTGAGCCAAGCACCGTTGCGGAGCAGGCGCAAGAGACGACGATCCCGCCATGGCACGTCACGGGCTTTTTGCCGGTTTGCAATGCCTTTTGATCGCCCTATACACGCCCGGCAATTCGACGAAAGGAACGCCCCATGGCAGACTGGCAGAAATCCTCCTGGCGCAGCCGTCCGCGGATCCAGATGCCCGAGTATACCGACCCCTCCGCGCTGCAGGCGGTCGAGTCGCGCCTGTCGAAGTTCCCGCCGTTGGTCTTTGCCGGCGAAGCGCGGACCCTGCGCGAGGAGCTGGCGGCCGTATCGCGGGGCGAGGCGTTCCTTCTGCAAGGCGGCGACTGCGCCGAAAGCTTTGCCGAGTTCTCGGCCGACAGCATCCGCGACACGTTCAAGGTCATGCTGCAGATGGCCATGGTGCTGACCTATGGCGCCAAGGTGCCCACGGTGAAGGTCGGGCGCATGGCCGGCCAGTTCGCCAAACCGCGCAGCGCCCCCACCGAGACCCAAGGGAGCACCGAGCTGCCCAGCTATCGCGGTGACATCATCAACGGGTTCGACTTCACGCCCGAGGCGCGCATCCCCGACCCCAACCGGATGCTCGAGGCCTATACCCAGGCGGCCGCGACGCTGAACCTGCTGCGCGCCTTCTCGAAGGGTGGCTTCGCCGACGTGCACCGCGTCCATGCGTGGACTCTGGGCTTCACCGATGACGACGAGGCGGGCAAGTACCGCGATATCGCCAACCGCATCCAGGACACGCTGGACTTCATCACCGCCGCCGGCATCACCGCCGACCGCAACGCCGAGCTGTCGACGGTGGATTTCTACACCTCGCACGAGGCGCTGCTGCTGGAATACGAAGAAGCGCTGACCCGAGTCGACTCGACCTCGGGCGCGACAATTGCCGGATCGGGTCACCTGATCTGGATCGGCGACCGCACCCGGCAGCCCGACGGCGCGCACGTGGAATACTGCCGTGGCGTGTCGAACCCGATCGGCCTGAAATGCGGTCCGTCCATGACCGAGGACGACCTGAAGCGGCTGATCTGGACGCTGAACCCCCGCAACGACGCGGGCCGCCTGACGCTGATCTCGCGCTTCGGTGCCGGGACGGTGGGCGATCACCTGCCGCGCCTGATCGAGACCGTCCGCAGCGAGGGCGCCAACGTGGTGTGGACCTGCGATCCGATGCACGGCAACACGATCAAGTCGGCCAGCGGGTACAAGACGCGTCCCTTCGACAGCGTTCTGCGCGAGGTCGAGGAGTTCTTCGAGGTCCACAACGCCGAGGGCACCATCCCCGGCGGCGTGCATTTCGAGATGACGGGCAAGGACGTGACCGAATGCACCGGCGGCGTGCGCGCCGTGACGGACGAGGATCTGTCGGACCGCTACCACACCGCCTGCGATCCGCGCCTGAACGCGAGCCAGGCGCTGGAGCTGGCGTTCCTCGTGGCGGAACTCCTGCGCAGCCGGGGCGACGCCGCCCGCGCCCGCGCGGCGGGGTGATCCCGGGCCGGGGCCGCGACGGCCCCGGGCTTAACTGTTGTCGACGACCAGTCGAAGGTAAGGACGCGCCGGCCTCACGGGGTTCGGCGCGTTTTTCGTTGCCTGCACCGCGGGGTCTGGCAGGGTGCCATAGCCCAGCAGCGTCTGGCGCGCTTCCGCGACGATATCGAACCGCTGCGGTGCCTTTATCGTGGCGCCACCCGCCGACAGGCAACCGATGGCCCGGGTCACCGCGCCGTCACGGTCGCGCAGCGGCAGGATCAGCAAACGGGCCGCCACGCGCCCCCTGCGGCCTTCACGCGGGCCGTCCAGCGTCATGTCGATCCGCGCCGGGTCGTCGAACAGGGCGCGCACCGAAGAATTCACGCCATCGCGCGCGGCCGGGAAGAACAGGCTGGTCAGCGGCAGGCCCCGCATGTCCATGTCCAGCAGGCCGTTCAGTCGCTCGCCCGCCAGCCGGAACCGCGCGACCCCGGGCGCCATCCGCTCCAGCAGGAAGACGCGGTCGAGGATACCGCTCAGCGCGCGGGGGTCGATCTCGTCCCGGTGGGGCATGATGCGGCCCGCCGCGACGCGCAGCCAATACCGCTCGAGCGTCTCGAACGGGTCGGGGCGCTGTGCCGCGTCGGGCGATCCGGGTGCGGCCGGATCCGCCTGTCGCGGTCGCCCGATGGGAATGACGGAGTCATCGCTGCTGGTCGTCATGGCGCTGGCCTTTTTCAACGTTTGCCATGTCCCGGCGCCGTCATTGTGACGGCCGGTTGGCTCTGGTATCGCTCGGGCGCGGGGGCCGTCCGATACCTGTCAGACTACACCGAAGCCCGCGCAATTTGGTGCAAAAAGAGAGCAAAAGGTTAACCGGTATGCCCCAGTCGATGACGGCCTATGCCTCGGGCACCGGCGCGCACGGACCGTTTTCCTGGACGTGGGAACTGCGCAGCGTGAATGCCCGCGGGCTGGACCTGCGGCCGCGCACCCCCGACTGGATCGACGGGCTGGATCCCGCGCTGCGGGGCGCGCTGCAACAGGCGCTGGCGCGTGGATCGGTCAGCCTGTCGCTGCGCCTGACGCGCGAGGCCGCCGGGGGCGACGGACCGGACACGGCCGCCCTGGACGCGGCGCTGGCGCAGATCGGCGCGGTCGAGGCGCGCGCGGCGCAGCAGGGCATGTCGCTGGCCCCGGCCCGCGCCGCCGATGTCATGGCGCTGGCGCAGTCGAAAGGCCCCGTCCAGTCCACGCCCGAGGAAATCGCGGCGCTGCGCGAGGCGCTGGTGGCGGATTTCACCGGCAACTTGCTGCCGCCCTTTCTTGCCATGCGCGCGTCCGAAGGGGCGGCCATCTCGGATGTCCTGGCCGCGCAACTGGACGAGATCGCCGGCCTGGTCGAGACCGCCGCCGCCCAGGCCACGGACCGCGCGGGCGCCGCGCGCGAGGCACTGAACGCCGCGCTGGCGCGGGTGATGGACGGCGCGCCGGACGCCGACCCTGACCGCGTCGCGCAAGAGCTCGCCCTGCTGGCCGTGAAAGGGGACGTGACCGAGGAAATCGACCGCCTGCGCGCCCATGTCTCGGCGGCGCGCGAGATGCTGGCCAAGGACGCGCCGGTGGGCCGGAAACTCGATTTCCTGTCGCAGGAGTTCAACCGCGAGGCCAACACCCTGTGCTCCAAGTCGCAGGACACTGCGCTGACCGCCACGGGACTTGCGCTCAAGACCGTCATCGATCAGATGCGCGAACAAGTCCAAAACCTGGAGTGATCCGAGCCATGGCCGACGCCGCCCCGCGCCGGGGACTTCTCATCATCCTTTCCAGCCCCTCGGGCGCCGGCAAATCCACGCTGGCGCGCGCGCTCCGGGCCTGGGATCCGACGATCCGCTTTTCCGTTTCGGCCACCACGCGCCCGCCGCGGGCCGGTGAGGTTGACGGTCGCGACTACCATTTCGTCACCGAGCAGCGGTTCAAGCAGATGGTGGCCGAGGGCGAGATGCTCGAACACGCCCATGTCTTCGGCAACTTCTACGGCTCGCCCAAGGGACCGGTCGAGGCCGCGATCGCGCAGGGGCAGGACGTTCTCTTCGACATCGACTGGCAGGGCGCCCAGCAGATTCGTAATTCGTCGCTAAACACCAACACGCTGTCGATCTTCCTGCTGCCGCCCTCGATCCCCGAGCTGAAGCGCCGGCTGGAATCGCGCGGGCAGGACGACGCCGAGACCATCGCGCGGCGGATGCAGAAAAGCTGGGACGAGATCAGCCACTGGGACGGCTACGATTTCGTGCTGGTGAACGCCGACCTGGCCCAGACCGAGACGCACCTGAAATCCATCATCAGCGCCGCACGCCTGCGCCGCACCCAGCAGCCGCGCCTGACGGACCACGTGCGCAAGCTTCAATCCGAGTTCGAGGACAGCCAATGATCTATGACCTGGACGGCCACACGCCGATGATCGACCCCGACGGCACCGTCTGGGTCGCCCCCGACTCCAACGTGATCGGCAAGGTCGTGCTGGAAAGCAGATCCTCGGTCTGGTTCTGCGCCACCCTGCGCGGCGACAACGAAGAAATCCGCGTGGGCGCGGGCTCGAATATCCAGGAAAACTGCGTGGTGCACACCGACATGGGCTTTCCGCTGAGCATCGGGCGCAACTGCACCATTGGTCACAAGGCAATGCTGCATGGCTGCACCATCGGCGACAACTCTCTCATCGGCATGGGCGCGACTGTGCTCAACGGCGCAAAGATCGGACGCAACTGTCTGATCGGCGCCGGCGCTCTCATCACCGAGGGCAAGGAGATCCCCGACAATTCGCTTGTCATGGGCGCACCCGGAAAGGTCGTGCGGCAGGTGGACGGCGAGGGCGAGAAGATGCTCGAGGCCTCGGCCCTGCATTACCAGGAAAACGCCGCGCGGTATGCCAAGGGCCTGACCCTGCTGGAGGACGGGAAATGAGCGACGACACGCTGGTGCGCCGCACCCCCTGGCCCGAAAGCTCCAGCCGCGCGGTCGGAACGCCGTTGCAGCCTTCGGTCGTCTATGCCGCCGAAAGCCCCGATCGGCTGGACGACCTCTATGAAGGGCGCGCCCCGGGCTATTCCTACGCCCGCGAGCGGCACCCGAACGCCGATGTGCTGGCCACCAAGATCGACGGCATGGAAGGCTGCACGGGCGGCATCACCGTGGGCTCGGGCATGGCTGCGGTGACGGCGGGACTGCTGGCGCATCTGAAGGCGGGCGACCACCTGCTGGGCGGCAACCAGCTTTATGGCCGGTCCCTGCGCATGATGTCGACCGAGTTGCCGCGCATGGGCATCGAGACGTCGCTGGCCGACCCGACCGACGTCGCGGCGATCGAGGCCGCGCTGCGCCCGAACACCCGGATGGTCCTGATCGAGGTCGTATCGAACCCCACGCTGCGGGTGGCGGACCTGGACGGGATCGCGCAGCTTTGCAAGTCGCGCGGTATCCTTCTGGCGGTGGACAACACCTTCACCACGCCGCGTGCGGTGAAACCGTTCGACCATGGCGCCGACATCGTCATTCACTCGGTCACCAAGCTGCTGGCGGGTCATTCCGACGCCACGCTGGGTTGGGTTGGCGCGCGTGATGCCGCCCTGAACGAGGCGATGCTGGGCTTTGCGCAAACGCTGGGGCTGACGGCCAGTCCCTTCGACTGCTGGCTGGCCGAACGCGGGCTCTATTCGTTCGAGCTGCGCTATGACCGGGCCGAGGAGAACGCCCGCGCCCTGGCCGACCACCTGCACGGCCTGCCGGGCATGGAGCGGGTGATATATCCCGGCCGCCCCGACCACCCGGACCACAACCGCGTCGCCAGCCTGCTGGGCGAACGCACGGGCAACATGGTGACCTTCGAGATCGCGGGCGGCCGGGACGCGGCCAACAGGCTTGTCCGCGCGGCCAGCAACATCGCCTTCGCGCCTACCTTGGGCGATATTGGCACCACGCTCAGCCATCCGGCCACGTCGTCGCACCGGGCCCTGACGCCCGAGGGACGGGCGGCCCTTGGCCTGTCCGAAGGCTCTTTCCGCGTGTCGGTGGGGGTCGAGCCGGCCGAGCTGCTGTGCCGCGAGTTCGAGGCTGCGGTGCGGGCCGCCGCGGCCTGAGCCATGACGTCCGAGGATCTTGCCGACCTGCTGTCCGCCCTGCCGTTGCCCGCGCTGGTGATCGGGCAGGGGGCCCGCATCCTCGCCATGAACACGCTGGGCGTCCACCTGCTGGGCGCGGGGCTGGAGGGGCGCCATTATATCACCGCGTTGCGCCAGCCCGCGCTGCTGGACGCGATCGAGACAGTGATGCGGGACGGCGTTGCGCGCAGCGTCGAGTATTTCAGCCACGATGGCGACCACGACACGACATTCGCCGCCCACGTGGCGGTGGCGGGCACCGGTCTGCTGGTCAGTTTCGAGGACCGGACGGCGGCGCAGGATGCCGACCAGATGCGGCGCGATTTCGTGGCCAATGTCAGCCACGAGCTACGCACCCCGCTGACGGCGCTGCTGGGCTACATCGAGACGCTGCAAGGCCCGGCCCGCGACGATGCCGCGGCGCGCGAGCGATTCCTGTCGACCATGGCCGCCGAGGCGCAGCGCATGAACCGCCTGGTCAGCGACCTGCTGTCGCTGAGCCGGGTCGAGGCCGATGCGCGGCTCAGGCCCACCGGCGAGGTCGACCTGACCGCCGTGGTTTCGCAATCCATCGCGCTGCTGTCGAGCCAGGCGCAGGAGCGTGATGTCGAGATCTCCTTCGAACGGCCCGAGACGCCTGTGATGATGCAGGGCGACGAGGACCAGTTGCGGCAGGTCTTCAGCAACCTGGTCGAGAACGCCATCAAGTACGGCGGCAACCGGGTGCGCATCGAGATGGTCGTGGACCCGCGCATGGCCGCGCTGCGCGGACCGGGCGTGCGCGTCGACGTGACCGACAACGGCGCGGGCATCGACAGCATCCACCTTCCGCGCCTCACCCAGCGATTCTACCGCGTGGATACCCACCGTTCGCGCGAGGTCGGCGGGACCGGGCTGGGGCTGGCCATCGTCAAGCATATCGTGTCGCGCCATCGCGGCCGGTTGCGGATGTCGTCGCAGCAGGGGCAGGGAAGCCGGTTCTCGGTCCTGCTGCCGGCGAAATCCGCCCCGGATCCGTGATTGTCATGGAACTGTTACATCTGCGTTACAAATGTGACGCGCGGCGCGCCTAAATCCGGCCCCAACGCCGCAGCGAAGCGGCGTCCATCGGAGAAACAGGAGCTTCCATGTCTGCCACCAAACTGACCATCGCGAGCACCGCGATCCTGGCCGCCGCTGCCACCGGCGCCATCGCGCAGAGCCGTGACAACGTTCAAATCGCAGGCTCGTCCACCGTTCTGCCTTACGCGTCCATCGTCGCCGAAGCCTTCGGCGAGAACTTCGACTACCCGACCCCGGTCGTGGAATCGGGCGGCTCGTCGGCGGGTCTCAAGCGCTTCTGCGAGGGCGTGGGCGAAAACACCATCGACATCGCCAATGCCAGCCGCGCGATCCGCGCCGGCGAGGTCGAGACCTGCGCCGCCAACGGCGTGGAAGAGATCATCGAAGTCCGCATCGGCTATGACGGCATCGTCTTCGCCAGCCAGATCGACGGCCCGGCCTTCAACGCATTCGAGCCCGCCGACTGGTTCCAGGCGCTGGCCGCCGAGCTGCCGCAGGACGGCGCCATGGTCGCCAACCCCAACACCCAGTGGTCGGACGTGAACGGCGATCTGCCCGCCGTCGACATCGCCGCCTTCATCCCCGGTACCAAACACGGCACCCGCGAAGTCTTCGAAGAGAAGGTCCTGCTTCAGGGCTGCGAAGACACCGGCGCGATGCAGGCCATGATGGATATGGGCATGGACGAGGACGCCACCGAAGCGGCCTGCATGGCGGTCCGCACCGACGGCGCGTCGGTCGACATCGACGGCGACTACACCGAGACTTTGGCCCGCATCAGCTCGAACCCCGAGGGCGTGGGCGTGTTCGGCCTGGCGTTCTACGAGAACAACACCGACACCCTGAAGGTCGCCACCATGTCGGGCGTCGAGCCCACCGTGGACACTATCTCGACCGGTGAATACCCCGTTTCGCGTCCGCTGTTCTTCTACATCAAGAAGGCCCATATCGGCGTGATCCCCGGCCTGAAGGAATACGCCTCGTTCTTCGTGTCCAACGAAGTTGCCGGCAACGGCGGCCCGCTGGCCGACTATGGCCTTGTGCCCGATCCCGAACTGGCCGAGACCCAGGCCAAGATCGAGAACGAGACCACCATGGGCACCGGTTCCTAAGACCATGCCCTGACCCGGGCAAACGCGGGGCGGCCTGATGGTCGCCCCGTCACTTTTTTAGGAAGACCGAAGCCGGAGAGATCGCGCCAATGCCGTTTTACTGGACGCTCGCCATCATCGCGCTGCTCTGTGCCGCGGGTTACGTGCTGGGCCGCAGGAAGGCCGTCGCCAGCGTGGGCGGCGACAAGCGCAGGCTGCATTCGCTGCCCAATTTCTACGGGATGAACGTCGCGCTGAAAGGCGCGGTGCCGGCCTTCGGGCTGCTGGTCTTCTGGCTGATCGCGCAGCCGCTGTTCGTCGAGTGGCGCGTGTCCTCGATCGTGTCGGACCTAGCCGTCTCCGAGGCGCGGGATCTCGGGCTGGTCATGGTCGACGTGCGCCGCGTCGCGGACGGGCTGGATACCGCCGTGGCCACCGGCACGATGACGGCCAGCGAGGCGACTGATATCGCGGCGGGCGACGGAAATGTGCGCGAACGTCTGGGCGCGGCGGGCGTGGCGCTCGGCTCGGAGGTGTCCGAGCCGGTGCTGCGGGCCGCGCAGCGCTATCGCGCCCTGTCGTCCACCGGTGACACGCTGCGCAGCGTCGCCGTGCTGGCCGTGCTTCTGCTGGGGCTGGGCTGGGCCTATCGCGAGACCGATGGCGAGTTCCGCGCCCGAAACGTCGTCGAGCAGGGCGTGTTGGCGCTGCTGCTTGGCGCGGCCTGCATCGCGATCCTGACGACGCTGGGCATCGTGCTGTCGCTGATCTTCAACACGATCGAGTTCTTCAGCATCTATCCCGCATCCGAGTTCTTCTTCTCGACCACGTGGTCTCCGTCCTTCGGCGGCGGATCGAGCCTTGGCATCCTGCCTCTGCTGTGGGGCACGCTCTATATCTCGCTGATCGCGCTCGCGGTCGCGGTGCCCATCGGCCTCATGGCCGCGATCTACCTGTCGGAATACGCAAGCCCGCGCGTGCGCGGCGTCGCCAAGCCCGCGCTGGAGATCCTCGCCGGTATTCCGACGATCGTCTACGGCCTGTTCGCGCTGCTGACGGTCGGCCCGGCGCTGATGGTGGTCTTCGGCGATGGCGGCCTTGGCTGGATGCAGGCAGGCACGGCGGTGATGACCGCGGGGCTGGTCATGGGGATCATGCTGATCCCCTTCGTCTCGTCACTGAGCGATGACATCATCAACGCAGTGCCGCAGTCCATGCGCGACGGCTCCTACGGGCTGGGCGCCACGCAGTCCGAGACGGTGCGCCAGGTGGTGCTGCCCGCCGCCCTGCCGGGCATCGTGGGCGCCATCCTGCTGGCCGCCAGCCGCGCCATCGGCGAGACGATGATCGTCGTGCTGGGGGCAGGGGCCGCGGCCCGCATCTCGCCCAACCCGTTCGAGGCGATGACCACCGTCACCGCCAAGATCGTGAGCCAGCTGACCGGCGACGCCGATTTCTCGTCGCCCGAGGCGCTGGTGGCCTTCGCGCTTGGCATGACGCTGTTCGTGCTGACGCTGGGGCTGAACGTCTTCGCCCTTTATATCGTGCGGAAATACCGGGAGCAGTACGAATGACCGACGCGACCCAGATCCCGTCCAGCGGTGCCGCGCGCCCCGCGGGCAAGTCGATCATCACCACCGACGACCGCACCAAGAAGCGCAACGCGGCCGAGAAACGGTTCCGCATGTACGGCATCGCCGCCATCCTGGCCGGCATTGCCTGCCTCGTGGTCCTGCTGGGCTCGATCCTGATGAACGGCGCGTCCGCGTTCCAGCAGACCTTCATCCAGGTGCCCGTCTACCTGAACCCGGAAGCGGTGGACCCGAACGGCAACCGCGACCCCGAGGAAATGGGCTCGGCCACAACCTTCACCTACAAGCCGATCGTCGTCGACGCCATGGCGGCGCTGGTCGAGGAGCGCGGGATCGAGACCGAGATCGACCCCGGCGACATGGACGCGCTGTTCTCGGCCGCGGCGGTGGCGCAGGTGCGCGACCGCGTTCTGGCGAACCCCGAGCTGGTCGGCGAGACGGTCACCTTCAACATCCTCGCCTCCAGCCGGGTGGACGGGTATCTGAAGGAGCGCGTCAGCCGCGACAGCGTCGCGCGCGACAGCAACATCGACGCGGGACATCTTGATATCGTTGACGAACTTCGCGCCGAGGGCGACGTGGTCAAGCGCTTCAACTGGGACTTCATCTTCGGCGCCGACGCGTCCGAGTCGCGGCCCGAACAGGCCGGCATGGGCGTGGCGATGCTGGGCTCGTTCTTCATGATGCTGGTGGTGCTGGGCCTGTCGCTGCCCATCGGCGTGGCCGCGTCGATCTACCTGGAAGAATTCGCGCCGCAGAACCGCCTGACCGACATCATCGAGGTGAACATCTCGAACCTCGCCGCCGTGCCCTCCATCGTGTTCGGCATCCTCGGGCTTGCCGTCTTCATCCAGTTCATGGAGTTCCCGCAATCGGCCCCGTTGGTGGGCGGGCTTGTCCTGACGCTGATGACGCTGCCCACGATCATCATCTCGACCCGGGCGGCGCTGAAATCGGTGCCGCCCAGCATCCGCGACGCGGCGCTGGGGGTAGGGGCCTCGAAGATGCAGTCGGTGTTCCATCACGTGCTGCCGTTGGCCATGCCCGGCATCCTGACCGGCACCATCATCGGCCTTGCGCAGGCCCTTGGGGAAACGGCGCCGCTGCTGCTGATCGGCATGGTGGGCTACATCGCAACCAACTATCCCGACGGCGTGGCCTCGGGCTTCCTGGATCCGAACTCGGCCATGCCGGCGCAGATCTACGAATGGGCCAAGCGCGCCGACCCTGCCTATTACGAACGGGCCTGGGGCGGCATCATCATCCTTCTGGTGTTCCTCTTCGCCATGAACGCCATCGCCATCCTCCTCCGCCGCAAGTTTGAGCGGCGCTGGTAAAAGGAGTAAGCCATGTATGACAATCGTGCATCGGAGAGCGCCGTGACCGCCGACGACATCAAGATCGAAGCCAAGGGCGTCAACGTGCATTACGGGACCACCCACGCCATCAAGGACGTGGACGTGAGCATCCTGGACAAGACGGTGACCGCCTTCATCGGCCCGTCGGGCTGCGGCAAGTCGACTTTCCTGCGGTGTATCAACAGGATGAACGACACGATTGACGTGGCGCGGGTCACCGGCGACATCCGGATCGACGGCGAGGACATCAACGATGCCCGCGTCGACCCGGTGCAGCTGCGCGCCAAGGTCGGCATGGTGTTCCAGAAGCCGAACCCCTTCCCCAAGTCGATCTACGACAACGTGGCCTATGGTCCGAAAATTCACGGCTTGGCGAAGAACAAGGGTGATCTCGACGATATCGTCGAGCGCGCGCTGCGCCGTGGCGCCATCTGGGACGAGGTGAAGGATCGCCTGCACGCGCCCGGCACAGGCCTGTCGGGCGGCCAGCAGCAGCGCCTGTGCATCGCGCGGGCCGTGGCGACCGAGCCCGAGGTCCTGCTGATGGACGAGCCGTGCTCGGCGCTCGATCCCATCGCGACGGGGCAGGTGGAGGAGCTTATCGACGAGCTGCGCCGCGACTACTCGGTGGTGATCGTGACCCACTCGATGCAGCAGGCCGCCCGCGTCAGCCAGAAGACCGCGTTCTTCCACCTGGGCAACCTGATCGAGTACGGCGACACGGACGAGATCTTCACCAACCCGAAAGACCCGAAAACCGAAAGCTACATCACCGGACGGATCGGCTAGGCCATGAACAACACACATATTTCTTCCGCCTTCGACCGCGATCTCGAGGCCCTTCAGGCGCTGCTGATGAAGATGGGCGGGCTGGCCGAGGAGGCGATCCTCGACGCCGCCAAGTCGCTGGAAGGCCGCGACGAGGACCTGGCCCAGAAGGTGCGCGAGGGCGACAAGGCCATCGATGCGCTTGAAGACCAGATCAACGAGGAAGCCGCAAAACTGGTGGCTTTGCGCGCGCCCATCGCGTCGGACATGCGCCTGGTCCTGAGCGTCATCAAGATCAGCGCCAACCTGGAACGCATTGGCGACTATGCGAAAAACATGGCCAAGCGCACGGTCGTGCTGAACCAGCTGCCGACCCAAGACGGCGCGCCGCAATCCATCCGCCGCATGGCGCGCGAGGTGCAGCACATGCTGCACGACGTGCTGGATGCATATATCCAGCGCGACCCCGCGGCCGCTCTTGAGGTGCGCGACCGCGACGCGGACGTGGACCAGATGTACAACGCGCTGTTCCGCGAATTCCTGACCTTCATGATGGAAGACCCGCGCAACATCACGGCCTGCATGCACCTGCATTTCATCGCGAAGAACATCGAACGCATGGGCGACCACGTCACGTCCATCGCCGATCAGATCTACTATACGGTGACCGGCCAGACGCCCGACGACGCGCGCCGCAAGGGTGATATCACCTCGGTCTCGCCGCTGGATGTCTGACCATGGCCGTACAGCACGCCCCACACGTAATGATCGTCGAAGACGAGTCCTCGCAGCGCGAGATCCTGGCCTACAACCTTGAAGCCGAGGGATATTCGGTGTCCCGCGCGGCCAGCGGTGACGAGGCGCTCGAGGTGTTCCGCGCCAGCACGCCGGACCTGGTGGTGCTGGACTGGATGCTGCCGGGCGTCTCGGGGATCGAGGTCTGCCGCCAGCTGAAACGCGGTGCCGAGAGCCGCGAGGTGCCGATCATCATGCTGTCGGCACGCACCGAGGAAAGCGACCGTGTACGCGGGTTCGAGACCGGGGCCGACGATTACGTGACCAAGCCGTACTCGGTGGCCGAGCTCATGGCGCGGGTGCGCGCGCATCTGCGCCGCACGCGTCCGGCGGCGGTCGGTCAGATCCTTCAATTTGACGACATCACGCTGGATCCCGAAACGCACCGGGTGCACCGCGGCGATATGGAGCTGAAGCTGGGACCGACCGAGTTCCGGTTGCTGTCGACCTTCATGGAGCGTCCGGGTCGCGTCTTCAGCCGGGAACAGCTGCTGGACCGGGTCTGGGGGCGCGACATCTACGTCGACAGCCGCACCGTGGACGTACACGTGGGGCGCTTGCGCAAGTCGCTGGGCGCCGACGCGATGCCGGATCCCATCCGCACGGTGCGCGGCGCGGGATACGCGCTGGGGTGACATGCGCAGGGCTGCGCAGGTGACTGATATTATTGAGGGAATCCGGCCAAGGGGCACCGTTCGCACCGGTCGGATAATTTACATAATCATGATTATACGACTCATACATGTCTACGCGGCCGAACGCCCTTGCGCCCTTACCAGCGGTGATTTCGCCGTCTGGTGATCCTGTGCGAAGCACAGCGAGCCTTTACACCGATCCCGACCCCACGCTGTTGTGCCTTCAACGCGGCGCGACCAGCCGAGCGGTCGCCCTGTCGTCCGCCCTTGCATCGCACCATCGCACTTCCGATAAGTCCGGGAACGCAAACGCAAGGCGCCCCCAATGTCCAAAACCGTGCTGGTCCTGAACGGACCGAACCTGAATACTCTCGGGACCCGCCAGCCCGAGATCTACGGAAGCCAGACCCTGGCCGATGTCGAAGACGCCTGTCGCAAGCTTGGCGACGAGCTGTCGCTGAGCGTGAACTGCGCGCAGTCGAATTCCGAGGGCGACCTGGTGACGATGATCCAGAACGCGCGCGGCACTGTCGATGCCATCGTCATCAACGCGGGCGCCTACAGCCATACCTCGATCGCGATCCTGGATGCGCTGAACCTGTTCGACGGATTGGTGATCGAGGTCCACATCTCGAACATCCACAAGCGCGAAGCCTTCCGCCACCATTCCCACATTTCGGACCGCGCGGACGGGGTGATCGTGGGCTGTGGCACGGACGGATACCTGCTGGCGCTACGGCACATCGCGGCGCGTGGATGATGGCGCAAAAAGCGCTGTAAATCTCTGATTACTAAATAAAAAGGGCGCCCCGATTGGAGCGCCCTTTGCCGTTGGCATGTCGTGCGGATCAGCCCTTTGCGGCCTTGGCGACCTCGGCGGCGAAGTCTTCCTTCTCGACCTCGATCCCCTCGCCCACTTCGACGCGGGCGAAACCGGTGATCTCGATGCCGGCTTCCTTGGCGGCGGCGCCGACGGTCAGGTCGGGGTTCACCACGAAGGCCTGGTTGACCAGGGTCACCTCGCTCAGGAACTTCTTCATGCGGCCTTCGATCATCTTCTCGATGACCTGCTCGGGCTTGCCGGATTCGCGGGCGATTTCCATCTGCACCTGCTTTTCCTTCTCGACCACGGACGGGTCCAGATCGGCCTCGGACAGCGACGCGGGCTTCACCGCGGCGATGTGCATGGCAACCTGGCGGGCCACATCGGCGTTGTCGCCGGTGAAGGCCACCAGCACGCCGATCTTGCCCATGCCGTCGGTGGCGGCGTTGTGGACGTAGGCGGCCACGTTTTCGCCGGTCAGCACTTCCATGCGGCGCAGGGTCATGTTCTCGCCGATCTTGGCGATGGCGTCGGTGATCCGCTCTTTCACGGGCTTGCCGCCCATGTCGGCCTCGGACAGCGCGGCCACGTCATCGACGGTCAGCGCGACACCGGCGATATCACCGATGAGCTGCTGGAATTCGGCGTTCTTGGCGACGAAGTCGGTTTCCGAGTTCAGCTCGACCGCGACGCCCTTGCCGCCATCGACCTTCACGGCCACCAGGCCCTCGGCCGCGGTGCGGTCGGCCTTCTTCGCGGCCTTGGCCAGGCCCTTGGTGCGCAGCCAGTCCACTGCGGCGTCCATGTCGCCGTCGGTTTCGGTCAGCGCCTTCTTGGCATCCATCATGCCCGCGCCGGTGGCTTCGCGGAGTTTCTTCACGTCTGCTGCGGTGATCGCCATCTCGGGCTCTCCTCAAGTCTTGAAATGAACGGGGCGGACCCCTGCCCGCCCCTGAAGATTTGCAAGGAACGCGGGGACTTACGCCTCGCCCTTTTCCTTGTTGTCCAGATCCAGCGGCGCGCCTTCGGCGACCGCGTCGTTGGCGACGGCCTCGTCGCTGATCTCGACGGTGTCCTCGGCGTTGGCGGGCGTCTCGACCACTTCTTCACCCGCGTCTTCCATGGCGCCCACATCGACACCGGCGGCGCCCAGCTGCGCGGACATGCCATCCAGCGCGGCACGGCTCACCAGGTCGCAATACAGGGCGATGGCGCGCGCGGCGTCATCGTTGCCCGGGATGATGTAGTCCACGCCATCGGGCGAGCAGTTGGTGTCGACCACGGCGACGACCGGGATGCCCAGCTTCTTGGCTTCGGCGATGGCCAAGTCTTCCTTGTTGACGTCGATGACGAACAGCAGGTCCGGCACGCCGCCCATTTCGCGGATACCGCCCAGCGAGGCGTTTAGCTTGGCCTGGTCACGCTCCATCGACAGGCGCTCGCGCTTGGTCAGGCCCTCGGCGCCCTCGGCCATGCGCTCGTCGATTTCCTTCAGGCGGGCGATGGATTTGGACACGGTCTGCCAGTTGGTCAGCGTGCCGCCCAGCCAACGGTGGTTCATGTAATACTGCGCGCAGCGCTCGGCGGCGTCGGCGATGGGCTTCTGGGCCTGGCGCTTGGTGCCGACGAACAGGATGCTGCCGTTCTTGGCCACGGTGTCGCGGATGACCTGCAGCGCCTTGTCCAGCATCGGGACGGTCTGCGTCAGGTCCATGATGTGGATGCCGTTGCGGTCGCCGTAGATGAATTCGCCCATGCGGGGATTCCACCGCTGGGTCTGGTGACCGAAGTGCACGCCAGCTTCCAGCAGCTGACGCAAAGAGAACTCGGGAAGAGCCATTTGCTTATCCTTTTCCGGTTTCATGCCTCGGCGGTGCTGTTCAGCCCGGATGGGCCAACCGGTGGATCTCCGGGGATGTCTCCCCCGATAGACCCGAGCTCCGCCTGCGAAGTGCGGCTGCGTTACGGCGGATTCGCCCGGAATGCAAGCCCGCGCGCGCACCGTCGCACCTGCAATCGCGCGGCTTGGCCAGTTTCCCTTGCGCCCGCCCGCCGACTGGATCAACAGGTGGGTCATGGAGACTTCGGTTCTGTGCATCGGATCGGTCCTGTGGGACACGATCGGACGAACGGCGCGGCCGCTGGCCATCGGCAACGACGTGCCGGGCCGGATCACGCGCGATCCGGGCGGCGTGGCGTTGAACGTGGCGATGGGGCTGGTGCGGTTGGGTCTGTCCCCTGCCCTGCTCAGCGCCGTGGGCCGCGACATGGATGGGGACGCGATCCTCGCCGCCGCGCGATCCCGCGGGATCAACTGCGACATGGTCTACGTCTCGGACGACCTGCCAACCGACCGCTACATGGCGATCGAGGGCGCGGGCGGGCTGGTCGCGGCCATCGCCGATGCCCATTCGCTCGAGGCGGCGGGCGACAAGATCCTGGCGCCACTGCTGGACGGGCGGCTGGGCGGTGAGGACGCGCCTTATACCGGCTGCGCCGCGCTGGACGGCAACCTGTCCGAGGACCTGCTGACCGCCATCGCCAAGGGCCCGTGGCTGGCCGCGGCCGACCTGCGCGTGGCGCCCGCCTCGCCCGGCAAGGCGCTGCGCCTGCTGCCGCTGCTGCGCCACCCGAAGGCGACGTTCTACGTCAATCTCGAAGAAGCCGGCCTGCTGCTGGGCGAAGCCCCGGCCGACAGCGCGGCGGCGGCGCAGGCGCTGGTTGTCAGGGGCGCGGCACGGGCGCTGGTGACCGACGGGCCCCGGCCCGCCGCCATGGCCGACACCGAAATCTGCGTCACCGCCACGCCGCCCGAGGTGACCGTGGCGCGCGTGACCGGCGCGGGCGACAGCTTCATGGCCGCCCATATCGCGGCCGAATTGCGTGGCCTGACCGGTCGCGCGACGCTGGATGCCGCGCTGGTGGCGGCGGCCGCCTTCGTTGCAGGGGATGATCCGGAATGAGCTTGCCCATGATCCAGTCGGACGAGGTCGCCGACGCGCTGCGCAACGGCGCGCCGATCGTCGCGCTCGAATCCACCATCATCACCCACGGGATGCCCTGGCCGCAGAATCTCGAAGTCGCGCGCCGGGTCGAGGACACGGTACGCGAAGGCGGCGCGGTGCCCGCCACCATCGCGGTGATCGACGGGACCCTGCACGTGGGCCTGACCGACGCGCAGCTCGAGGATCTTGCGCAGCGCGACGGCGTAGCCAAGCTCAGCCGGGCCGACATCGCCGCCTGCATGGCCACCGGCGGCACCGGCGCCACCACCGTGGCCGCCACCATGATCGGCGCCCGGCTGGCGGGCATCGACGTCTTCGCCACCGGCGGTATCGGCGGTGTGCATCGCGGGGCCGAAGACAGCTTCGACATCTCCGCCGACCTGCGCGAGTTGTCCGAAACGCCCGTCACCGTGGTCGCGGCGGGGGCAAAGGCGATCCTCGACCTGCCGAAAACCTGGGAGGTGCTTGAGACGTTGGGCGTGCCCGTCATCGCCGTGGGACAGGACAGTATCCCGGCCTTCTGGTCGGCCATGTCTCCCCACCCCGCGCCCCTGCGGATGGACCGCGCGTCCGAGATCGCTGCGGCCCACGTGATGCGGGGCGCCATGGGGCTGCCCGGCGGACAGTTGGTGGCCAACCCGATTCCCGCGCCCGATGAGATCCCGGCCGAGGTGCTCGCCCCCGTGATCGACCAAGCGCTGGAGGAAGCGGCGGCGCAAGGCATCGCGGCCAAGGCGGTGACGCCCTTCCTGCTCGCGCGGATCTTCGAGCTGACCGAGGGCCGGTCGCTCGAGGCCAATATTGCGCTGGTGCTGAACAACGCGCGTCTGGCCGCTGAAATTGCACAGGAAATCGGCGTAGCCCGAAGCGCCGGCGCCCCGGGCGCTTGATCCTTGTTGTGCCCTCGCGCGCCCACACCTAAGTAATGCCGAGACCGATCAGGGCCCCTTCATGAGCAACTTTTCCGCCGATCCCGAGCCGCCCAAGCGCAAGTCGCTGTTCGCGGGACTGCGCGCCAATTTCCTGACCGGCCTCGTCGTGATCGCGCCCATCGGTCTGACCATCTGGCTGATCTGGGCCGTCATCGGATGGGTCGATGGCTTCGTGCTGCCCTTCGTTCCGAACCGCTTCAAGCCCGAGCAGTATATCGGCATCAACCTGCGCGGCGTGGGCGTGGTGTTCTTCCTGGTCTTCACGGTGCTGATCGGCTGGCTGGCCAAGGGGCTGATCGGGCGGTCGCTGCTGCGCTGGGGCGAAAGCCTGGTGGCGCGCACGCCGGTGGTCCGGTCGGTCTATAACGGGTTGAAGCAGATCGCCGAGACGGTCTTCGCCCAGTCGGACACCAGCTTCGACCGGGCCGTTCTGCTGGAATACCCGCGCAAGGGATTGTGGGCCGTCGCCTTCATCTCGACCGATGCGCGGGGCGAGATCGACGAGAGCATCCCATCGACCGAGCAGAAGGTGGCGGTCTTCCTGCCGACCACACCGAACCCGACCTCGGGCTTTTTGCTGTTTGCCCGCCGCTCCGACCTGATCGAGCTGGAGATGACCGTCGAGGACGCCGCCAAGCTCGTGATCTCGGCCGGGCTCGTCTACCCCAACGCCAAGGATCCAACGCGGCCCGCCGAACAACCCGCCCAGGCGGCCGAGTGATCAACCGTACATCGCGGCAAGATCGACCGACGATTCCTGTCCGATCTGCTCCAGATGCGCTGACAGGAACCTGTCGGCCGCCGCCCGCCCCGCGGCCTTCAGGCGCGCCAGGATGATCGGCTGTGGCACGGTCTTGGTGGCCACCGACAGGCCAGTCATCGTGTCGTCATCGGCGATCATGTGCACCAGCACCCGTTTCATCTGCCCCTCGGGGATGCGGCCCTCGGCGATCATGCGCTGCACGAAGGCGATGGCGCGCAGCTCGGACAGAAGCGCGCTGTTGAAGCTGATCTCGTTGACGCGGTTCAGGATCTCCTGCGCTGTATAGGGCAACTCGGCCCGCTCCAGCGGATTGATGTTCACGATCACCACGTCGTCTGGCAGATGCGGCTCGTAAAGCGGAAACAGGGCGGGATTGCCGGAATAGCCACCGTCCCAGTAGGATGCGACCGTCCCGTCGGGCTCGGCGATCTCGACGGCACGGAACAAGGTGGGCAGGCAGGCCGAGGCCAGCAGCGCGTCGACCCCGATCTCGCCGTGCCGGAAGACGCGCACCTTTCCGGTGCGCACGTTGGTGGCGCATACCGACAGGTCGGGGCCCGCGGCACTGCACACCTCGTCGAAGCGCAGGTCCTCGAGGATCGAACGCAGCGGGTTCACGTAGAACGGGCCCAGGCCATAGGGGCTGGTCGCCCGCGCCAGCCAGTCGCCGATGGCATAGCCCGGCGAGTATTCGATCGCACGGCCCAGGAACGGCGTCGACGGCAGCAGGGCGTTGACCCAGGGCGTGCCGTCCAGGCTGCCCAAGGCGCCGATCCGGCCCCAGAGCCACGCCAAGTTCTCGCGCGCCGCCTCGGCCCCGCCCGACAGCAACCCCGCCTTCAGCGCCGCACCGTTCAGCGCCCCGGCCGAGGTGCCCGAAATGCCGGCGATCTCGACCTCGCCCCCTTCCAGGATGCGGTCGAGCACGCCCCAGGTGAAGGCGCCATGCGCGCCGCCGCCCTGCAGCGCCAGGTTGATCCGCGGCTTCGTCATGTCGCCCCCGGTCTGGGGCGGTGCGCCCCGCCCCTGCTTCATCTTTCAACAAATACCTATGGCGCGCCCGACGCCCCGGGCGCGCCCTTCGATCACAGCGCGGTCCAGCCGCCATCCACGCTGATCGTGGTGCCGGTGATCTGCGCGGCCGCGTCCGAGCACAGGAAGACGGCCGTGCCGCCCACCTGTTCGACGGTGGCGAACTCCTTGCTGGGCTGGCGCTCCAGAATGACCTTCTGCTTCACCTCGTCCTCGGACATATCGTATTTCTTCGCCGTGTCCGGGATCTGCGCCTCGACCAGGGGCGTCAGGACGTAACCGGGACAGATCGCGTTGCATGTGATCGGTTCGCGCGCCGTTTCCAGCCCGACGGTCTTGCTCAGCCCGACGATGCCGTGCTTGGCGGCGATGTAGGCGGATTTGTAGGGCGACGCGGTCAGGCCATGGGCCGAGGCGATGTTGACGATCCGGCCCCAGCCCGCCTTTCGCATCATCGGCAGCGCCACGGCGGTGGTGTGGAAGGCCGAGCTGAGATTGATGGCGATGATCGCGTCCCATTTCTCGGTCGGGAACTCGTCCACCGGGGCCACGTGCTGGATGCCGGCGTTGTTAACCAGGATGTCGCAGGCGCCTGCCTGTTCGACCAGGGCGCGGGCCTCGTCGGCCTTGCTGAGATCGGCCTTGATGTAACGTGCCGTCACGCCGAACGCATCGGCGATTTCCCGCGCAAGCGCGTGATCCTCGTCCCGGTCCGTGAACGAATTCAGCACCACGTCGGCGCCCGCGCGCGCCAGTTCGCGCGCCACGCCCAGCCCGATTCCCGAGTTCGAGCCGGTGATGACGGCGGTCTTGCCCTTCAGCTGCATGTCGGATTCCTGTCTGCAAAACTTCGCTGGCGCGTTTCTGCACCTGCAAACAAAGCGAATCCAGCCCGATTTGGTTCACGAAACGGGCGATTCGTCCAAAAATCGTGGTGGACCAAGGACCTAGGAGTCAGCTTGAAGCCAATAAAAAAACGCCCGCGCAAGGCGGGCGTTAAGTTATTGAGGCAGGTTTCATACAGGCAAGAAACCTATCGAGCAGTGCCCCTGTTATACGCCATTCTCCGCGCAGATCAAATCCAAAAAGTTTGCTGTTCGCCGCAAGCCCCCGTAATCTGGGCCAAACAAGAAACGGCGCAGCAGACAGGTTCCCCAATGGAAACAATACTCTTCCGCACCTTCGCCGGCGCGGCAACCGCGATCTGCCTGGGGCTGGCCAGCCCCGCGGCGGCCGAGCCCAGCCACGGGATCGCGATGTATGGCGAACCGGCCCTGCCCGAGGGCTTCACCGCCCTGCCCTATGCCAATCCCGACGCGCCGCTGGGCGGGCGGCTGGTGCAGGGCGAGGTCGGTACGTTCGACAGCCTGAACCCCCATATCCTGAAGGGCGAAACGCCCTGGCAGCTGCGGTTCCTGGCGCACGAATCGCTCATGGGCCGGTCCTACGACGAGCCGTTCACGCTGTACGGTGTGCTGGCCGAGTCCATCGAGACCGCGCCCGACCGCTCCTGGGTCGAGTTCACGCTGCGCCCCGAGGCGCGGTTCTCGGATGGAAGCCCCGTCACGGTCGAGGACGTTCTGTGGTCCTATGAGACGCTGGGCACCGAGGGGCACCCCCGCTATCGCGGCACCTGGGCGCAGGTCGCCTCGGCCGAGCAGACGGGCGAGCGGTCCGTGCGCTTCACCTTCTCCGAGCGCAACGACGAGCTGGCGCTCATCATGGGGATGCGGCCGATCCTCAAGAAGGTTCAGTGGGAGGGCAAGGATTTCACCGACTCGGGCGTGGACGAGATCCCGATCTCGTCGGCCGAGTACGTGGTCACCGATTTCGAGCCGGGCCGCTATGTCACCCTGCGCCGCGACCCCGACTACTGGGGCAACGGCGTCGTGCCTTTCATGAACGGCCAGGGCAACCTGGACGAGATCCGGATGGAGTTCTACGGCGACAGCACCGCCATGTTCGAGGCGTTCAAGGGCGGCGCCCTGAACATCATGCGCGAGGCCGACGCGCAGAAATGGGAAACGCAGTACGATTTCCCGCGCGTGCAGAACGGCGAGGTCGAGAAATCGGTCATCCCGCACGAACGGCCCTCGGGCATCTACGGCTTCGTGATGAACACCCGCCGCGCGCCCTTCGACGACTGGCGCGTGCGCGAGGCGCTGATCACCGCCTTCAACTACGAGTTCATCAACCAGGTGCTGAATGACGGCCGCCTGCCCCGGGTCACGTCCTACTTCTCGAACTCGGTGCTCGGAATGGAGGACGGCCCGGCCTCGGGCCGCGTTCTGGAGTATCTCGAGCCCTATTCCGACGACCTGCTGCCCGGCGCGATCGAGGGCTACAGTCAGCCCGAGGGCGACGGGTCCGAGCGCAACCGCGCCAACCTGGCCCGCGCCATGGACCTGCTGGCCGAGGCGGGCTGGACCATCGACCGGGGCACCGGCGCGCTGGTCAACGATGCGGGCGAGACGATGTCCTTCGAGATCCTTCTGGCCAATGGCGATCTGGTCGCGGGCACGAGGCAGGCGATCAACATCTACACCGCCGCGCTCGAGCGGCTGGGAATCGAGGCCAGCGTCAGCCTGGTGGACGATGCGCAGTTCAAGTCCCGCACCGATGCCTTCGATTTCGACATGACCGAGTACAGCCGCGCGCTGAGTCTCAGCCCCGGCAACGAGCAGCGGTATTACTGGGGGTCGGATGCGGCCGACCAGGAAGGCTCGCGCAACTGGATGGGCGTCCGCAGCCCGGCCATCGACGGGCTGATCGACGCCATGCTGTCGGCGCCCAGCCAGGAAGATTACGTGGCCGCCGTGCGCGCGCTGGACCGTGTGCTGACCTCGGGGCGCTACGTGATCCCGCTGTGGTTCCGGCCCGACAGCCTGATCGCCCATGATGCCGATCTGCACTATCCCGAGAGCCTTCCCGCCTACGGGGATTACCTCGGATTCCTTCCCGACGTATGGTGGTACGATGAAGACTAAGCTGATCCTCGCCGTGATGGTCGTCGCCCTGTCGGGCTGCGCGCTGGTCCGCACCCCGGTGCGCGTGGCCGCCGACATGGCGCACATGACCGTCGACCTGGCCACCGCCCCCTTCTGATCGCGCGGAACCACCGGCCCGGCGCCGCATTTCCTCCGTGACACATCACGCAAAGGGGACGACCTGCCATGCAATGGGACACCATCAAACGCGACTGGCCCGCCTTCATCGCGCCGATCATGCAGCGCTGGGACCGGGCCGAGGAAAACGACCTGCTGGCGCTGGACGGGAACCGCGAGCGGCTGGTGGATTACCTGGCCGAGCGGCACGAACTGACCCGCGCCGAGGCCAATGAGCAGTTGACCGCCTGGGAGCAGGGCGCGGCGCCCGCCGACGCGGTGATGGACGAGACCCGCGATGGCGACAACATCCGCGCCTCGGCCGCCCATATCGGCGTGGGCGAAGACGTCTATGCCGACGACAAGGATTTCGGCGACGACAACAAGACGGCGCGCCCCATCGGCCGCGATACCTGATCGGGCGTCGTCCGCGGGCGCCCCGCGTCCCGCCATGCGTATTTCCGGACCAGTGATGCGGCCGCAGAGTGGTAAGCGTCCTGTTGCGGTGCGCGCTTCAAGGGTTACATAGCCGGTCAACGAAGGCCCGCCGCGCCTCGCGCGCGCGGGGCCGGACAGACACGGAGCGCGCCCCATGATCAAGCTCGACATCCTGTCGGACCCCATCTGCCCCTGGTGCCTGATCGGCAAGACCCGGCTGGACCAGGTCCTGCAGGACCGGCCCGACCACCCCTTCACCATCGAATGGCATCCGTTCCAGTTGAACCCCGACATGCCGCCCGAAGGCATGGACCGGCGTGACTATCTCGAGACCAAGTTCGGCGGCCGCGAGGGCGCGGTGAAAGCCTATGCCCCCGTGGTCGAGGCCGCCGAGGCCACCGGGCTGGATATCGCCTTCGACAGGATCGAGCGGACGCCCAACACGTTGGACGCGCACCGCATGATCCATTGGGCGGGCCTCGAGGGCCGGCAGGCGGCCATGGTGGCCGCGCTGTTCAACGCTTATTTCATGCAGGGCCGCGACATCGGCGACCGTGACACGCTGCTGGCGCTGGCGGGCGACGTGGGCATGGACGGCGAGATGACCGCGCGGCTTCTCGACAGCGATGCCGACCGCGCCGACATCGCGGCGCGCGACGCCCACGCCCGCGCGCGCGGAGTAACCGGCGTGCCGACCTTCATCATCGCCGAGCGCCACGCGGTTCCCGGCGCGCAGCCGCCCGAGCTGTGGCACAACGTGCTGGACGATCTCGAGCGCCAGGCCGCCGAGGCCGAGGCCGAGGCCGAATGAGACCTGGGCCCTGGGGGCTCCGCCCCCGTCCTTCGGACTCCCCCGGAGGTATTTACGGAAAGATGAAGCCGGGGCGGGCCGCGTGATGGTCACCTGGCTTCTGGTGTCGCTGGGGGCTTCCGCGCTGTGGGGCGTGGTGCTGTTCGTGTCGGACAGGGGCATTGCCCAGATCTGGCCGCCGGCGCGGGGCAACTGGATCACCGGGATCGCCGCCTGGCTTCTGACCATCGCCATCTACATGGGGCTCATCCGCACCGCGACGGCGGACTGGAACACGCTGGACCTGCCCGCCTGGCTGCGCTGGGGCGTGGGCGGCGTGGCGCTGTCGGTCGCGGCGACGTGGGTGCAGGGGCGCGGGATCACCGACCTGGGGCTGAAGGGCACCAGCGGCTGGGACGTGGGCGTCGTGACCACGGGCGCTTACGCCCGGCGACGCCATCCGCAATACGCGGGCCAGGTCCTGTCGCTTTTGGGGCTGGCCCTTCTGGGCGGATCGGCCTGGGCCGGGCTGGCGGCGGTTGCGGGCAGTGCCGCCTTGATCTATGCGAGCCACGTGGAGGATCGGTTCATGGCGCGCAGGCATCCCGGATACGGGGACTACGCGTCGCAAGTCAGGTTCTTTTGATGTCCCAGAATTCGTTGACGCAACCGGGCCGCGTCGAGTTCGTGGCCATGGTTGCCGTCCTGTTCGCAACGTTGGCGTTTTCCATCGACGCGATGCTGCCCGCCCTGCCCGAGATCGCCGGCACGCTGACCCCCGACGATCCGAACCGCGCGCAGCTGGTGGTGACCTCGTTCATCTTCGGCATGGGGGTCGGCACGCTGTTCGCCGGGCCGATCTCGGACACCGTGGGGCGCAAGGCGGGCATCCTCGGGGGGCTGGGGCTGTATATCCTGGGCGCGGCACTGGCGAGCCGGGCGCAGACGCTCGAGACGCTCATGGCCGCGCGGGTGGTGCAGGGCCTGGGCGCGGCGGGGCCGCGCATCGTCAGCCAGGCCATGATCCGCGACCGGTTCGAGGGGCGCGAGATGGCGCAGATCATGTCCTTCGTGATGATGATCTTCATCCTCGTGCCGGCGATGAGCCCGGCGGCCGGCAGCCTTGTCATCGACGGGTTCGGCTGGCGCGCGATCTTCTGGGCCTTCGTGATCTTCGCGCTGTTCGGCGGCACCTGGCTGGCGTTGCGCCAGCCCGAGACCCTGCCGCGCGAGGGGCGCCATCCCCTGCGCATCGGGATCGTGTGGCTCGCGCTGAAGGAGACGCTGCGGCGGCCCGAGGTGCGGCTCTATATCGCCGTGCTGACGCTGGGCACCGGGCAGATGTTCGCGCTGATCAGTTCGGTCCAGCCGATCTATGACCAGTCGCTGGGCATGGCGGACAGCTTCGCCTTCTGGTTCATGGCCACCGCCCTGCTGGCCGGCACGGGCACGATCGTGAACGCGGCGCTGGTCATGCGGCTGGGCATGCGGCGCTTGGCGATCACGGCCTACGCGGCGCAGGGCGTGATCTCGCTGGTGCTGGTCGCGGCCGAGGTGGCTGGGCTGGTGCCCGCCGAGGCGGCGTTTCCGGTGTTCTTCGCCTGGTCGGTGTCGGTCTTCTTCATGGTCGGCCTGACCTTCGGCAATCTCAACTCGCTGGCGCTGCAGCCACTGGGCCATATCGCGGGGACGGCTGCGTCGGTGATCGGCGCGATCTCGACCATTCTTGGCGTGGTCATCGCCGTGCCGATCGGGCTGGCCTTCAACGGCTCGCCCATGCCGCTTTATGTCGGCACGGGCGTCTGTTCGGCGCTGGCCTACCTGCTGATGCGGCGCACGGTGGAGAGCTAGGATTTCTCGGGCGTCTTCTGGCCCACGTCCAGCGCGCGGCGCAGGTCCTGGGCGATCGAGAAGGCGCCCTTGATCTTGTCGCTGTCCTTTTTCCAGTCCCGGCGCACGACGATCTTGTTGTCCTTGACCTTGGCCTGGCCCTTCTGGTCGTTGATGAACTTCACCAGGCCCTGCGGGTTCGCGAACTTGTCGTTGTGGAACTGGATCGTCGCGCCCTTGGGCCCGGCATCGAGCTTGGCGATGCCGGCGCGCTTGCACTCGGCCTTGATGCGCACCACCAGCAGCAGCGTGTTGACCTCTTTCGGGAGCTTGCCGAAACGGTCGATCAGCTCGGCGGCGAAGCCTTCCAGCTCGACCTTCGAGGTCAGGTCCGACAGGCGGCGATAGAGCCCCAGTCGCACGTCGAGATCGGGCACGTAGTCTTCGGGGATCAGGACGGCGACGCCCAGGTTGATCTGGGGCGACCATTCGCCCATCTCGCCCAGGCCGTCGATGCCCTCGAGCTCGCCCGCCTTCAGCTTGGAAATCGTCTCTTCCAGCATGGACTGGTAAAGCTCGTAGCCGACCTCGCGGATCTGTCCCGATTGCTCTTCTCCCACAAGGTTGCCCGCGCCGCGGATATCGAGATCCTGGCTGGCCAGCGTGAAGCCCGCCCCGAGGCTGTCGAGCGATCCCAGAACGCGCAGGCGTTTCTCGGCCGTGGGCGTCAGCTTGGCGCGTGGCTTGGTGGTCAGGTAGGCATAGGCGCGGGTCTTGGCGCGCCCCACCCGGCCCCGGATCTGGTAGAGCTGCGCCAGCCCGAACATGTCGGCGCGGTGCACGATCATCGTGTTGGCCGTGGGGATATCGAGGCCCGATTCGACGATGGTGGTGGCCAGCAGCACGTCGTAGGCGCCGTCGTAGAAGGCGTTCATCCGGTCGTCGAGCTCGCCCGCCGCCATTTGGCCGTTGGCCACGATATAGGTGATCTCGGGCACCTCGTTCTTCAGGAACTCCTCCATCTCGGCCAGGTCCTTGATGCGCGGGACCACGATGAAGCTTTGCCCCCCGCGGTAATGCTCGCGCAAAAGCGCCTCGCGGATGGTCAGCACGTCGAATTCCGACACGTAGGTGCGGATCGCCAGGCGGTCGACGGGAGGCGTGCCGATGATCGACAGGTCGCGCACGCCGGTCAGGCTCAGCTGCAGGGTGCGCGGGATGGGCGTCGCGGTCAGGGTCAGGACGTGGACGTCGGTGCGTAGCTGTTTCAGGCGTTCCTTGTGGCTGACGCCGAAATGCTGCTCTTCGTCGATGACCAGCAGGCCGAGGTTCTTGAACTTCACCGATTTCGCCAGCAGCGCGTGGGTGCCGATGATGATGTCGCAGCCGCCATCGGCCATCCGTTGCCGCGCCAGGTCGCTGTCCTTCTTCGACACGAAGCGGGAGAGCTGGCGCACCTCGATCGGGAAGCCCTTGAAGCGTTCGCTGAACGACTTGTAGTGCTGGCGCGCCAGAAGGGTCGTCGGCGCGATCACGGCCACCTGCACGCCCGACATGGCGGCGATGAAGGCGGCGCGCATGGCGACCTCGGTCTTGCCGAAGCCCACGTCGCCGACGATCAGCCGGTCCATGGGCGTGCCCGAGGACAGATCGCCCATCACGTCCTCGATGGCCGACATCTGGTCGTCGGTCTCGTCATAGGGGAAGCGGGCGCTGAAATCCTCCCAGGCGTGGTCGGGCGGATCGAGCACAGGGGCCTTGCGCAACAGCCGCTCGGCCGCGACGCGGATCAGGCGGTCGGCGATCTCGCGGATGCGTTCCTTCAGCCGCGCCTTCTTGGCCTGCCAGGCCCCGCCGCCCAGCTTGTCGAGCATCCCTTCCTCGTGGCCGAACCGGCTGAGGAGTTCGATATTCTCGACGGGAAGATACAGCCGGTCGCCGCCCGCGTATTCCAGCAGCAGGCATTCATGCGCGGCGCCCAGGGCCGAGACGACCTCCATCCCCTGATAGCGCCCGACGCCATGGTCCACGTGGACGATCAGGTCGCCGATGCTGAGCGATTGCGCCTCGGTCAGGAAGTTCTCGGCCCGGCGCTTCTTGGGCGTCTTGCGCACCAGCCGGTCGCCCAGCACGTCCTGCTCCGAGATCACCGTCAGGCGGCCGTCCTCATACGGCCCCTCGAACCCATGGTCGAGGCCCCAGACCGCTAGAAACAGCCCGCCCTTGCCCTCGGGCACGTCGCGGAAGTCGCGGATCTCGGTCGCGCCGTCCACGTCTTCGTCTTCCAGCAGCCCGGCCAGCCGCTCCCGCGCACCGCTGGAATAGGAGGCGACGATGACCTGCCCGTCCCTGCGCTTCGCCTTAATGTGGTCCGCCAAGGCGCCGAAAAGGCTGACACTTTCCTGCTGTCGTTCTGGCGAGAAATTACGCCCGATGCGGCCGCCCGCGTCGACCACGTTCGGGCCCGACGCCTGCGCCAGCGGATGGAAACGGATGGTGCGATGACCTTCGGTCGCCTGCTCCCACGCGTCGTCGTCCAGGTAAAGCTGCTCGGGCGGCGCGGGCTTGTAGACGGTATCGACCCGGCCCTTCTTTGTCATCGCGTCGCGGCGATTGTCGTAGGCGTCGGTGACCATCTCCCACCGCGCGACGCGGGCGGGCGTGACCTGGTCGTCGAGCGTGATCGCCGCGTCCGGCAGGTAGTCGAACAGCGTCTCCAGCCGGTCGTGGAAGAAGCCCAGCCAGTGCTCGATCCCCGCGTGTTTCTTGCCCGCGCTCACGGCCTCGTAGAGCGGATCGTCGGTGCCCGCCGCCCCGAACTCGATCCGGTAGGCCTGGCGGAACCGGGTGATCGCGGCATCGTCGAGGATCACCTCGCTGACCGGGGCCAGTTCGACCTGGTCCAGCTTCTCGGTGGTGCGCTGCGTCCCCGCGTCGAAGCGGCGCGCGCCGTCCAGCACGTCGCCGAACAGGTCCAGCCGCACCGGACCGCCCTCGCCCGGTGGCCAGACGTCGATGATGCCGCCGCGAATGGCGTAATCGCCGGGCTCCATCACCGTGGGGGCCTGGGTGAACCCCATGCGCACGAAGAAATCGCGCAGCCTGGCCTCGTCGATCCGGTCGCCTACTCGCGCGGTGAAGGCCGACCCACTCAGCACGTCGCGGGGCGGAATGCGCTGGGTCGCGGCGTTCACGGTGGTCAACAGCACGAAGCGCTTCGGCATCCCGTGCACCAGCGCCGCCAGCGTCGCCATGCGCGCGGCCGAAATGTCGGCATTGGGCGACACGCGATCGTAGGGCAGGCAATCCCAGGCCGGGAAAGTGAAGACGGGCAGCGACGGGTCGTAGAAAGCCAGCGCGGCCTGCATCGCCGCCAACCGCTTGTCGTCGCGCGCCACGTGGACCAGCGCGCCATCGGCCTTCGCCAGTTCGGACAGGACCAGGCGCGCGTCGAACCCTTCGGGCGCGCCGCCCATGGTGATGAAGCCGGATTTTGACATGGACGCCTCAGGTAACGGCCCCGCGCCCGGTGTCAATCGCCAGTGCGCCGTGACCTGTCTGCATCGCCGGTCGGGCATGCGGAAGTTTCGGGCAATCGAACAATATTTCCCCTTGATCCAACGTCGGTTGGGCCTCATATGCGCGACCAAGACGCCAACGCACGCGCCTCTGTTCGGGCCATTGCCCTCACGCAGCGACGGTAACGTCTCCGCTGTCACTTTCGGGGGGCTGAAGCAGTCCCTCCGGGTCCACTGGAGATGCCCATGACCGCCCTTGCCTCAGACCGCGCGCTGCGCGGTGCCGATTCCATCACCGACCGTCTGGACGCGGCCATCGCCGCGACCACGTTCGAACGGCCTACGCTGGTCCTGGACCTGGACATCGTGTCCCGGAACTTCCAGGCCCTTCAGCGCGGCCTGGGCGATGCGTCCATCCACTATGCCGTGAAAGCCAACCCCGCGCCGCAGGTGATCGAGCGTCTGGCGATGCTGGGCTGCCACTTCGATGCCGCCTCGCGCGGCGAAATCGAGCTGTGCCTGAGCATGGGCGCCCGCCCCGAGCATGTGAGCTTCGGCAACACCATCAAGCGCGCGACCGACATCGCCTTCGCCCATCGCGCGGGCATCACCATGTTCGCCGCCGATGCCGAGGAAGAGCTTGAGAAGATCGCCGAGCACGCGCCCGGTGCGCAGGTCTACCTGCGCCTGATCGTCGAGCCGACGGGCGCCGACTGGCCGCTCACCCGCAAGTTCGGCTGCGCGCCCGCCCGCGCCGAGGGCCTGCTGGCTTATGCCCGCGACCTGGGCCTCGATGCCATCGGGCTGTCGTTCCACGTGGGCTCGCAGACCCGTCACGCGCGTATGTGGTCGGACACCCTGAACCAGGTCGCCGCCACCTGGCATGCCGTCCTCGCCGCCGGCTTCGACCTGCGTCTGCTGAACATCGGGGGCGGCTTCCCCGCCTTCCACGGCGATGACGTTGACCCGCTCGAAGCCTACTCGCGCGACGTGATGGACCTGGTGCGCGCCCGTTTCGGCGACGCCGTGCAGATCATGGCTGAGCCGGGTCGCGGCATGGTGGCCGATGCCGGCGCCATCGCCGCCGAGGTTCTGCTTGTCAGCCGCAAGAGCGACGACGACCTGCACCGCTGGGTGTATCTGGACGTGGGCCGCTTCTCGGGCCTGGCCGAGACCGAGGGCGAGGCGATCCGCTACCAGTTCGAGACTGCACGCGACGGCGACGAGTCCGGCCCCTGCATCCTTGCGGGTCCCAGCTGCGACAGCGTGGACGTGCTATACGAAAAGCGTCCCGTATCGCTGCCCGTGAGCCTGCGCGCCGGCGACCGCGTCGTGATCCGCAATTGCGGCGCCTACACCTCGAGCTACAGCTCGGTCGGCTTCAACGGCTTCCCGCCGCTGGACGTGATGGTGATCTGATCGCCCTGCCCCGGCCTTGCGCCGGGGCATCCACGTCCGAAGGTTTCATACACCCGACAGGAACACGGTCAGTGGCACCGGCGACACGCCGATCGCCATGCAAAGCAAGGTGGGCACCGGCGCGAACAGGCGGCTGAGCCCGGCGAGCATGAGGATGCCGCCACCGCCCCCGATGATCACGTTGCCCGGCACGTTCACCAGCAGGGCCAGCGCGACATAGCGGTGCCGCAGGCCCAATGCGATCAGGCCGGGTGGCGCGCCTTCCAGCAGGACATCCACCCGCCGCGCACGCGGCAGTTCGGCGGCCCGCGCAACCAGGGCCGCCGCGCGTTTCAGCCTGAAAAACCAAAGAAGCCGGATCAGCACACCCGTCGGCAGGAGCCGCCCCAGGGCGAAGGCCAAACCAAGGGCCAGCACCGTGGCGCCGTAGATCACCGGTGCCATGGCAGCGCCGTAGGCCGTCAGAAGGGCGATGCCGATCTCGGCCCCCGGCACGAAGGGCACCGCCATCAAGGCGACATAGGCGACCAGCGCCACGACCGTCATGTTCCGCATCTGCTCGGGCGTGACGGGCATCTGGCTGACCGTCAGGGTCTCGCGCAGTACGTGTCCGGCCCATAGCGCGGCAAGGATAGCGCCAAGAACAACCAGGCCGCGGACCGCCCGACCGATCTGCCGCCTGTGCGGCCAGCGCAGGGAGAAAACCATGATGACAGCTCCGTGGTGCCAAGCGGCACACCGCCCCCGGGATGGACACCGGGGGCGGCGGCGCGTCAATGTCGGTTCAAAATGCCCGTCGCACGCCACGGTGGCGGGAAACAGGGTCGGGCCGCGACGTCCGCCCGGAAATACGCTTGGCCGGAGGGACTCGACCAAAGTCTTATACAGCAATTCGTCGCAGAAAGCGACTGAAACGCGCCCGATGATACGATCGACCCGGTTTTGCGCCGGAAATGGTCCCGAAGCCTAGCTGCGTCAGTCCTTCGACAACGCGGCCAGCCGCTTGATCAGCGCCGAGGTATCCCAGCGCCCGCCGCCCATGTTCTGCACGTCCTTGTAGAACTGGTCGACCAGCGCCGTCACCGGCAGGGCCGCGCCGATCTCGTCGCCCGTGGCCAGGCAGATGCCCAGGTCCTTGCGCATCCAATCGATGGCGAACCCGTGGTCGAACTTGTCGTCCAGCATTGTCTCGTAACGGTTCGACATCTGCCAGCTGCCCGCCGCGCCCTGGCTGATCACCTCGACCACCGCGCGGCCGTCAAGCCCGGCGGTCTGCGCGAAATGCAGCGCCTCGCTCAGGCCCTGCACAAGGCCCGCGATGGCGATCTGGTTGCACATCTTGGTCATCTGGCCTGCGCCCACGTCGCCCAGCCGGCGGCAGATCTTGGAATAGACCTCCATCACCGGCTCGGCCTTGGCGAACGCCGCCTCGTCGCCGCCGCACATGATGGACAGCTGGCCGTTCTCGGCCCCCGCCTGCCCGCCCGAGATCGGCGCGTCGACATAGCGGCCCGGGATCTCGGCGGCGAGTTCACGCGTGACCATGGCGGACACTGTGGTGTGGTCGACGAAGATGGCGTTGCCCGTCATTCCGGCGAAGGCGCCGTCATCACCGAGGCAGACCGACCGCAGGTCGTCGTCGTTGCCGACGCAGGCCATCACGAAATCGCAGCCCGCCGCGGCCTCGCCCGGTGTGGATGCGTGGGTGCCCGAATGCTCCTCGGCCCACTTCTCGGCCTTCGCTTCGGTCCGGTTGTAGACGCAAACCTCGTGGCCCGCGGCGGCCAGATGCCCCGCCATCGGGTATCCCATCACGCCCAGCCCCAGAAACGCTACTTTCGCCATGCCTTCACCTCCGCTTTCAAATATCTTATGCGGCTAGCTAACGCTTGGGGCGGTGCGATCCAATACCCACCGCACGCGCACGGGGGACCAAGGGCACAATGGCATCGATCTTTCGCTGGTCGCTGAGGCTGTTTCTGGCATTGGCCGTCCTCGCCATCCTGGCCTTGGTGATCGCCCTTTGGTTCGCGTCGCGGTCCCTGCCCGACTACGACGCCAGCTACCGGCTCGACGGCGTATCCGGCCCGGTCGAGATCGTGCGCGACAACGCCAACGTGCCCCATGTTTTCGGCGAAAGCGATCCGGACGTCTTCTTCGGGCTGGGGTTCGCCCACGCGCAGGACCGGCTGTGGCAGATGATGCTGCTGCGGCGCACGGCGCAGGGGCGGCTGTCCGAGATCTTCGGCCAGCGGACCGTGCGCACGGACGAGCTGCTGCGCCGGCTCGACCTCTACAACCTTGCGACCCGTTCGGTGGATGTGCAGACGCCTTACGCCACCGAGGCGCTGCGAGCTTACGCCGACGGGGTGAACGCGTGGCTGGCGCAGGTCAATGACGGCGCCATGGGGCGCGGCGCGCCCGAGTTCTTCCTGTTCTCGCCGCAGATCGCGCCGTGGCAGCCCGCCGACAGCATCGCGCTGGCCAAGCTCATGGCATTGCAGCTGAATTCGCACCTTCCGAACGAAGTCCTGCGCGCCCGCGTATCGCTTCAGATGGACGATCCGCGCGTCGAGGACATCATGCCCAGCCCGGCGGGCAACGGGATCGCCACGCTTCCCGAATACGCGTCGCTGGTGCCCGCGGCCGAGGACGCGCCGGGCACGCGGCTGGCTTCCTTGCCGCCTGAGGATCCGCTCTATCCGGTGAAGCCGCTGGGCCTTGGCGGCGCGTCCAATGCCTGGGCCGCCGACACCAGTCGCTCGGCCTCGGGCGGCACGCTTCTGGCCAATGACCCGCACCTGGGCCTGACCGCGCCGTCGGTCTGGTATCTCGCGCGGCTCGAGCTGGAATCGGGCGGCGTCATCGGCGGCAGCCTGCCCGGTGTGCCGTCGATCCTGCTGGGCCGGTCGTCGGAACTGGGCTGGGGGCTGACCTCGTCCTATCTCGACGATGTCGATGTGCATATCGAGCGGCTGAACCCCGACAACCCCGAGGAGGTCCTGACGCCCGAGGGCTGGAAGCCGCTGCGCGAACGCACCTCCATCGTGCTCATCAAGGATGCCGAGCCGATCACCCTGACCTTGCGTTGGTCCGATAACGGTCCGGTCCTGCCCGGCCGCCATTTCGATTTGGAGACCATCACGCCGCCAGGTCATGTCGCGTCGGTCAGCTGGACGGTGCTGTCGCCCGCCGACACGTCCGTTTCGGCCGGGCTGGAGCTGCTGAAGGCGAAGACGGTGCCCGATGCCATCGACGCCATGGAGGGCTTCATTGCCCCCAGTCAGAACCTGACGTTGGTCGACCGCGAAACCGTGGGCATGAAGATGATCGGCGCCGCCCCGCGCCGCGCCGACGGCCACCAGTCCAAGGGCCGCCTGCCCACGCCGGGCTGGATCGCCGACAACCGCTGGGACGGCCGCCTGCCCTATACAACGAATCCCGAATTCGTCGGGCCCGCCGGTGGCATCGTGGGCAACACCAACAACAAGACCGTGGACCGGCCCTTCCCGCTGCATGTCTCGTATTCCTGGGGCGACACTCAGCGGGTCCAGCGCTGGCGGCGCCTGATGCAAAGCCGCGAAGTCCACACCCGCGAGTCCTTCATGGAGGCGCAGCTCGACACAGTCAGCTTCACCGCCCGGTCGCTTCTGCCGCTGATCGGCGCAGACCTGTGGTTCACGGGCGAGGCGGCGCCCGAGGGCACGCCCGAACGGCTGCGCCAGCGCGCGCTGGACCTGGTGGCCAGCTGGAACGGCGAGATGAACGAACACCTGCCCGAGCCGCTGATCTACGCCGCCTGGATGCGCGCGCTGCAATCGCGCCTGATAACAGACGAGCTGGGACCGCTCGCCGATGAATTCGCGCGGCTCGAGCCCCTGTTCATCGAGCGGGTCTACCGCGACGTGAACGGCGCGTCTGTCTGGTGCGACGTGGTGCAGTCGGCCCGGGTCGAGACCTGTTCCGACATGGCGCGATTGGCGCTGGACGACGCACTGATCTGGATTTCCGAACGCTATGGCACCGCGCTGGAATCCCTGCGCTGGGGCGATGCGCACGAGGCGGTGCACGAGCATCCCGTTCTGGGCGAAGTTTCGGGCCTCTCGTGGCTGTTCAACATCCGCCAGTCCACCTCGGGCGGGGACAACACGCTGCAACGGGGCCGCACGGCGGGCGATGGGCCGAACCCGTTCCGCAACGTGAGCGCGGCGGGCTATCGCGGGATCTACGATTTCGCTGATCCCGACTCGTCGCTTTTCGTGATCTCGACCGGGCAATCGGGCCACCCGCTGTCGCGGCATTACGACGACCTGGGCGAATTGTGGCGCCGCGGCGAATACATCCCCATGACGCTCGATCCCGAACTGGCGCGCGCCGCCGCCGTGGGCGTCACGCGGATCGAGCCCGCGCGCTAGAACAGCGATCCGATCCCGTAGGCGACCGCCGCCGCAGCCCCCCCGATCAACAGGGTCTCGAGGCCCGACCGCCACCAGGGCGCCAGCGACCAGAGGCTTTTCAGCCCGTCGATGGCGAAGAAGACCGTCAGGGTCGCGACGCTGGACGCGCGGAAGGCGTTCTCCATCCCGAAAAGGAACGGTAGCAGCGGCACCATGCCCGTGACGAGGAAGGCCGCGAAGGTCGCCAGCGCCGCGCGCATGGGATGCGGCGCGACCGATCCCAGCCCGTATTCGCCTTCCAGCATCATTTGCAGCCAGGGCTCGCGGCGGGATGTGATCTGCGCGGTCGCCTCCTCGAGCACGTCGCCCGACAGGCCCTTCTGGCGCAGGATCTCGCGGACCTCGCGGCGCTCGCCCTCGGGGTCGGTGGCGATATGGCGCATTTCGACCGCGCGCAGCCGCCTGATGTCGTCGACCTCGGACTTGGTGGCGGAATAGTTGCCCGCCGCCATCGAGAACCCGTCGGCGAACACGTTCGCCAGCCCCAGTGCGACGATCACCAGCGGCGACAGCCCGGCCCCGGCCACGCCCGCCACGATGGCGAAGGTCGTCACGCCGCCGTCGATGGCACCGTACACCACGTCGCGCAGATAGCCGCGGCCGCGTGGCGCGCCGATGCGGGTGCGGATCTCCTCGGGGCTGTGGCCGTGTTCTTCCATGCCGCAGGCCTAGCGCCCGCGGAACAGGCCGCCGAGGATGCCACGGACAATGCGGCGCCCGGTGGTTCCGCCCAGCTCCTTGATGACCGCCTTGGTCATCGCCTCGCCCAGGCTGTCGGGACTGCTTGACCGGCGCGAGGTGGATCGCTTCACCTGCTGCCCGGTATAGCGTCGGGCCGCGCGGTATTCGCGCTCCGCCTCGGCGGCGGCCTCTTCCTCGGCTTCGGCTTCCGCCGCCTCGGCGGCGGCCTTGTCGGCGCGCGCGCTCAGGATCTCGAAGGCGCTTTCGCGGTCGCGCACGGCTTCGTATTTCCCGGCGATGGGCGAGGTGTCCATGACCTCGCGCCGCACGGCCTGCGAGATCGGGCCCAGCTGCGACGACGGCGGCCGGATCAGCGTGCGCTCGACCACGCCCGGCACGCCCTTGGCCGCCAGAAGCGACGTGACCGCCTCGCCCACGCCGACCTCGCGGATCGCGTCCTCGGTGTCGAAGCGCGGGTTCGAGCGGTAGGTCTGCGCGGCGCGGGCAAGCGCCTTCTGGTCCCGCGCGGTGAAGGCTCGCAGCGCGTGCTGGATGCGGTTGCCCAGCTGGCCCAGGATATCCTCGGGCACGTCGTCGGGATCCTGGGTGATGAAATAGACGCCGACGCCCTTGGAGCGGATCAGCCGCGCGACCTGTTCGACCTTGTCGACCAAGGCCTTGGGCGCGTCCTCGAACAGCAGGTGCGCCTCGTCGAAGAAGAAGACCAGCTTGGGCTTGTCCGGATCGCCGACCTCGGGCAGCTCCTCGAACAGTTCGGACAGGAGCCACAGCAGGAAGGTCGCGTAGAGCTTGGGCGAGGACATGAGCGTGCCCGCGTCCAGGATGTTTATCCGTCCGCGCCCGTCGGGATCGGTGCGCATGATGTCCGAAAGCTCCAGCGCGGGTTCCCCGAAGAGCTGCGCGCCGCCCTGGTTCTCGAGTACCAGCAGCCGGCGCTGGATCGCGCCGATGGACGCCCGGCTGACATTGCCATAGCGCAGCGACAGCGCGTCGCCGTTCTCGCCCACCCAGACCAGGAGCGCCTGAAGGTCCTTCAGGTCCAGAAGCGGCAAGCCCTGTTCGTCGGCCAGGCGGAAGGCGATGTTGATGATCCCCTCCTGCGCCTCGGTCGCGTCCAGCAGCCGGCTGACCAGCAGCGGCCCCATCTCGGCCAGGGTGGTGCGCACGGGATGGCCGTTCTGACCGAACAGATCCCAGAAGGTCACCGGGAAGGCGTCATAGGCATAATCGGTGAACCCGATGGTCGCCGCGCGCTTGGTGAACGCCTCGTGCAGCTTGAAATCCGCGCGCCCGGCGGAGGCCAGGCCCGACAGGTCGCCCTTCACGTCGGCCAGGAACACCGGGACTCCGCGCGCCGAAAAGCTCTCGGCCAGGATCTGCAGGGTGACCGTCTTGCCGGTGCCCGTCGCGCCCGCGATCAGGCCGTGGCGGTTGGCGTATTTCAGCAGAAGGGGTTGGGGCGTGCCGTATCCCTCGCCGCCGCCCCCGACAAAGATATCGCCCATGATCACGCCCCCGTGTTCGTCGTATTTGCGTTAGCAATACATGCTTAACCCGATCGTGCCAGTCTGACGGCACCGATGACTGGCCCGCCACGGGTCACCGCATCGGTTTCTCCCTGTTGGACTGGCCGCGCCGCACTCGGCGCGGCCCTTTTCTTGTTGAGGCTGCGGATCGCAGGAAAATTGCCCAAAATCCGGTCATGGCTGCGCGAAAATGTCAGTTGACGGACTATGCAATTGCTTCTAGCGTCCTCGGCAATAACAGGCTGGCCAGTCCAGCAGGGAGATAACACCAGCGTCAAAGGCCCCGTTTCCGGGGCCTTTTTCGTGTCCGGCCCCTTGGAAAACGGGCCTGACACCCCGGGCCGGATTTGCTATGGCCTGCGCCAGCACACCAGACACGAAAGATGGAAGTCCCATGCCGAAACTGATGTATTCCCTGTCGCTTGCGGCCCTGCTGGCCCTGCCCTTCGGCGCCCACGCCCAGGACGACGCGGCCGCCACCGACGGCGCCGAGACCGAAAGCGCCCCCCAGGTGGTCGAACCCTCGGGCACCGACGGCCTGTCGATGGGCGCCCCGGTCGAGGACGAGAACGCCCCCGGCCGATCCTACACCGCCGGAGAGTTCGGCGACTGGCAGCAGCGTTGCATCCGCACCGAGGATGGCAGCGATCCGTGCCAGCTCTACCAGCTGCTGCGCGATAGTGACGGCAACGCGGTGGCCGAAATGAGCGTCTTCCCCCTGCCCCCGGGCCGCGAGGCGCAGGCCGGTGCCACGATCATCACGCCGCTGGAAACCCTGCTGACCCGTGCGCTGACACTGCAGATCGACAGCGGCCAGGCCAAGCGCTACCCGTTCGAGTTCTGCGCCGCTGCCGGCTGCTTTTCCCGCATCGGTCTGACCGGCGCCGAGGTCGAGTCGTTCAAGCGCGGCGCGCAGGGCATCCTGACCATCGCGCCCGCCGCGGCCCCCGACCAGACCATCGAATTGACGGTGTCCCTGTCGGGCTTCACCGCGGGCTATGAAGCGGTGGCAGAAGCCAACACGAACTGATCCCGCTGATCGGGCCGCCCTACACGGGGGCGGCCCGGCGCCGAATTTACCGGCGGCGCGATCACCTGGATCGCGCCGGACCAACCTCCTGAGACCGATTTTCGACGCCGCGAACCCGCGGCGTCAGGCCCGCTTGAGCGCCAGGACCGCGTTCAGCCCACCGAAGGCAAAGGCATTGGACAGCGCCACGTCCACCCGCGCCTCGCGCGCCTCGTTCGGAACCACGTCCAGCGCGCATTCCGGGTCCGGCTCTTCGTAGCCGATCGTGGGCGCCACCACCCCGTCGCGCAGCGCCATGAGACACGCCAGCAGCTCGACCGCGCCGGTGCCACCGATCAGGTGCCCGTGCATCGACTTGGTGGACGATATCATCAGGTCGTTGGCGTGGTGCCCGAACACATCGGCCACCGCGGCGCATTCGGTCTTGTCGTTGGCCGCCGTCCCGGTGCCGTGGGCGTTGATGTAGCCCACGCTTTCCAGCGGAATGCCCGCATCCGAGACGGCGCCCGCGATGGCCCGCGCGGCGCCCTGTTTCGACGGCATGACGATATCAGACGCGTCCGAGGACATGGCGAAGCCCGCGACCTCGGCCAGGATCTCGGCGCCCCGGGCGCGCGCGTGCTCGTATTCCTCGAAGACGAACATGCCGGCGCCTTCGCCCTGAACCATGCCGTTGCGCGTGGCCGAGAACGGGCGGCAGGCGTCCTTGGACATGACGCGCAGGCCTTCCCACGCCTTCACGCCGCCGAAGCACAGCATCGCCTCGGTCCCGCCGGTGACCATCACGTCGGTCATGCCCGCCCGGATCATCTGGAAGGCCTGGCCCATCGCGTGATTGCTGGACGCGCAGGCGGTGGCGACGGTGAAGCTCGGGCCCTTCAGGTTGTGCTGCATGGACACGTGGCTGGTGGCCGCGTTGTTCATGAGCTTGGGCACCACGAAAGGATGCACCCGGTTCTTCCCGTCCTCGTAGACGGCGCGGTAGTTTTCATCCTGGGTGTTCAGCCCGCCGCCCGAGGTGCCCATGACCACGCCCGCGCGGGCCGCGAGCGGTCCTTCGAAGGTCAGGCCCGATTGCGCGATGGCCTCGTCCGCCGCGAGCAGCGCGAACTGCGTGAAACGATCGTAAAGGGCGATCTGCTGGCGGTTGAAATGCGCCGCTTCGTCGTAGTCGCGCACCTGCGCGCCGATCTGCACGGTCAGGCGGTCCACGTCGCGGATATCCAGCCGGCCAATCCCGCAGCGCCCTTCGCGCATGGCCTCGAGGGTCTCGGCCACCGACGCACCAAGCGCGTTGATGGTTCCGGCACCCGTTATGACGACCCGCCTCACCCCTTTTGCGCCGCCACGAGACCTTCGACCGCGCCGACGATCGCGGCCACAGACGAGATGTCGAAATCGCCCGCCTGGGGGTCGTTGGCGTTGAAGGGCACGGAGATGTCGAAGGCCTCCTCGATGGCGAAGATCGACTCCACCAGGCCCAGGCTGTCGATACCCAGGTCTTCCAGCGTCTGGTCCATGGCGATGTCCCCGGGTTCGAGCACGGCCTGCTCGGCCAGGATCTCGATCACCTTGGTTTTCACGTCGTCGGCCATGCCATCGCCCCTTTGGTTACGGGGCTGATTTAGTCACTGTCGGGGGGATTTGAAACCGGTTTCTGACCGGGCTTCAGCCGGTCCAGCAGGCGCGGCAGGCGGCGCAGCGCCTTGTACATCTCCACGTGGGCGTCCATCTTTACCGCCGGCGTTCCGGCCATGACACGGCCCGCGGGCACGTTCGACAGCACGCCCGTGCCGCCGGTGATGATGCAGTCGTCGCCGACCTTCAGGTTGTCACCGACGCCCGACTGCCCGCCGAAGACGCAGCGATCCCCGATCACGGTGGATCCGGCGATGCCGGTCTGCGCCGCACAGAGGCAGTCGCGCCCCATGACCACGTTGTGGGCGATATGCACGAGGTTATCCAGCTTGCAGCCGTCCCCCAGCCGCGTGTCCCGGATGGTGCCACGGTCGATGGTTGTGTTGGCCCCCAGTTCCACGTCGTCGCCGATGGTCACGCCGCCGAGCGAGTGGATGCGCGTCCAGCTTTGCCCCTTGATCTCGCCCTGATCGCCGAGCGACTGGCGCGCACGTTCGACGCCCGACTGCTCGGGGGTCACGAAAGACAGACCGTCCGCCCCGACCACCGCACCCGGCTGGGCGATGAAACGGTCGCCGATGCTGACGCCGTGCTGGATGCGGACACCGGGATGAAGGATCGCGTCGGCGCCGAGCCGGCTGTCCACCCCGATGCTGACGTGGGATGCGATCCGCGCGCGCGCGCCGATCCGCGCGCCGCGCCCGATGACCACGAAGGGCCCGATGGCGGGGTCGCTGCCGATCTCGGCCTCGGGATCGATGATCGCGGTGGGATGGATGCCCGGCGCGATCTCGGGGCCAGGATCCACCAGCGCGCTCAGGTGTGCCATGGCGACGCGCGGGCGCTGAACGTAGAGCGCGCCGTCAAGCCCCAGTGCCCGCCAGTCGGCCCCTTCCCACAGGATCGCCGCCCGGGCGCGGCCCTTGGACAGACCTTCGGCGTATTTGGGCGCCATGGCCAGCGCCAGGTCTTCCGGGCCCGCGTCGGCGGGTTCGGCCGCGCCGGTGATCGGGACATCGCCATCGCCTTCGAGACGCGCGTCGAGCCCGCTCGCGATGGCGGCCAATGTCAGCTGCATGGGATCCTCCGGTGTGTCGGGCCGGAGCCTAGCTTTGCGCCCCCGGAAGGACCACCCCGGCGCGCATCAAGGCGGCCAGCACGCGACCGTTGCGACCGTAGACGTCGCGGCGGTATTCCATGCCGCCCTCGGGCTTGGCGATGGCCGTGCGGTAGATGATGTGCACCGGCAACGGGTTCTCGAGGTTCACGCGGCTTTCGCGGCCCGAGCGTAGGTGACGTTGGAATTCGCCCTCGGGATCGTCGGTCTGCATCGACAGCAGGGCATAGCCGAATTCGAACGGGTCGTTCAGCCGGATACAGCCGTGCGAGAAGGCCCGCACGTCGCGCGAAAACAGGTTTTTCGCAGGCGTATCATGCAGGTAGATGTTGTACTTGTTGGGGAACATGAACTTCACCAGGCCCAGGGCGTTCCGGTCGCTCGGCGGCTGGCGCATGGAGAACGGGAAGCTGCGCGCGGTGTACTGGCTGAAGCCCCGCCCGCGGTTGACCTTGCGGCCGCGGCTGTCGGTGATTTCCATGTAGCTGAGCGCATAGGGGTTGCGCCGCAGCTGGGGCAGATACTCGTTCACGACGATCGAGCGGGGAACATACCAGCTGGGATTGATGACCATGTGGTCCATCTCGTCCGAGAACTCGGGCGTGCGGCGACCGTCCTGGTCCTTGCCGATGACCGACTTGGTCTGGAAGAAGATCTCGCCATCGACCATGATCTTGGCGCGGAAATCGGTGAGGTTCACCGACACGTGCCGGTCGCCAAGGTCCCGGTTCATCCACCGCTCGCGTTCCATCGACACGAGAATGTGGCCCAGCCGGTCCACGGGGCTGCGGTTCATCTCGGTCAGCGTGTCGCCGCCCACGATGCCATCCTGGACCAGGCCGTGATCGGCCTGGAACTGCTCGACCGCGCGGGTCATCGAGGCGTCGAACAGGCGCGTATCGCTGCGGTCGAGATAGCCGAAGGCGATCAGCCGGTCGCGCAGCGCGATGACTGCATCGCCGGTGTCACCCGGCGACAGCTTGCCCACGGTCAGCGGGCCGCCCCAGCCGCCATCGGCGATCAGGCGTTCCAGGTTGACCTTCTCGCGCACCAGCCGCGTGTATTCGGCCGAGGCCGGCGCCAGGTTGTTGAGGAAGGTGTTGGGCCGCGCGGTTTCGAATTCGCGCAGAAGCGCCAGCCGGTCGCGGGTCGGGACCTCGCGCTTGATGTTGTTGTCGACCTGCGCGGGCGTCAGGATGCCGGTTTCAAGGTCGGTGGCAAAGCGCAGGAACAGGCGGCTGAGCTCGACCTCGACCCGGCCGCGGTCACGCTCGCTGCGGGCGCTGGTCATGAGGTCGCGCAGGGTATCGGCGTCGTAGCGTCCGCGCGGCAGGCCGTGCAGGTCGGCCTTGCCCACGATGGACAGCAGTGCCTCGCGCCGGGCCCGGTCATCGGCATCGTCGCCGACCCAGATGGGCTGGTAGCCGCCGTCGCGGTAGAAGGCGGCGAGATCGTCATCCTCGGCGGCGGCCACGGCCACGGCTTGTTTGAAGGCGGTCACCTGCGCCACGGCGGCAGGCGCAAGGGCGGCCACACCGGCGAAGATTGCGAAGCCGGCCACCAGGCCGCGGGTCATCAAGGCAGCACGCATAGGCGATATCCCATCGTAAAAATTTCTGTCTCCATTCAAACACCTGATCGACGGCGTTTGGTTCCACAAGATCTTGGTTTGGCGGCCATGTCATTTCACATCTGCGAAAGTGATGTCCGCGCAACATTTTGATACGTTTTTTCACCTTACGGTAACGCCGCGGAGTTAAGCAAGAATCTGCCGAGTTATGGAACCAAACGGCGTTTGGCTTTTCGGGGCCTTTCTGAACGGTCCGCTTTGTGCCATGACTCGTCTTGCAGAGGCAAAGACCAAGCTCCGACCAACGGGGCTGGCAGGGCAACTTAAAAAAACGGGACGTTACCTTCATGGACACTTCACGGACGACTGGCATGACCAGGCGCGGCTTGCTGGGTGCATTCGCAGCAACGGCTCTGGCAGCAGCACCCACCTATTCGAACGCTTTCGGATTGTTGCGTGGTGCGGGCGACATTCGCAGGCTGAAGATCTACAACGGCCGGACCGGTGAGAGCCTCGACACGATCTACTGGATCGAAGGAAGCTACATCAAGGACGCGTTGGCCGAGGTGAATCACGTCATGCGCGACTGGCGGAACAACCAGGTCAAGTCGATCGACACCCGCACGCTCGACATCATGGCCGCCGCGCACAACCTGATGGATACGACCGAATCGTACCTGCTGATCTCGGGCTATCGTTCGCCGCAGACCAACGCGATGCTGCGCAGCCGCTCGTCGGGCGTGGCGAAGAACTCGCGCCACCTGAAGGGCGAAGCCGCCGACCTGCGGATGAATTCGCGCTCGGTCGCGCAGATGTACCGCGCCGCGTCGGCCTGCGCCGCCGGGGGCGTCGGGCGCTATACCTCGTCGAATTTCGTGCACATGGATTGCGGTCCGGTGCGCAGCTGGGGCAGCTGAACCGACCTGTCCCGCCAAAAGATTGGGGCCCGGCATTGCGCCGGGCCCTTTTTCGTTGGCGTCCTTGGTTTGACAGGCCGAGGAAGAGGTGTCTCTGACCGGGCGCGTTTGACCGGCCCGCAGTGTCACATCCGGCCAAGGAGGCGTGACACCGGCAACCCGGCGGCCTTCCCCCTTCACGACATGACCGTAAAGACGCGAAAGCGGCGAAGGCCTTGCCTGTCGCCGCTCTCGATCTGTCATGAAGCCGGGAAATCTCGGACGCAGCCCGGCAAAGCCGGCCCGCGTTCTCAGCCGTTGCCCAGTTTCGCTTGGCGCGCCGCGGACAGCCGGGCGAAATCGTCGCCCGCGTGATAGCTCGACCGCGTGAGCGGCGTGGCCGACACCATCAGGAACCCCTTGCCCCAGGCCGCCTTCTCGTAGCCGGCGAATTCCTCGGGCGTGACGTAGCGGGCGACCGCGTGGTGCCTGGACGTGGGCTGGAGGTACTGGCCGATGGTGATGAAATCGACATCCGCCGCGCGCATGTCGTCCATGACCTGCATCACGGCCTGCCGATCTTCGCCAAGACCCACCATGATCCCCGACTTGGTGAACATGGTCGGGTCCATCTCCTTCACCCGTTGCAGCAGGCGCAGCGAGTGGAAATACCGCGCACCGGGCCGCACTTCGGGGTAGAGCCCCGGCACGGTTTCGAGGTTGTGGTTGAACACGTCCGGTCGCGCCTTGACCACGGTTTCCAGGGCCTCGGGACCGCAGCGCAGGAAGTCGGGCGTCAGCACCTCGATCGTGGTGCCCGGAGACTGCCGACGGGTCGCGCGGATGGTCTGGGCGATGTGCTCGGCCCCCCCGTCATCCACGTCGTCCCGGTCCACGCTGGTGATGACCACGTGGTTCAGGCCCAGCTTCTTCACCGCGTCCGCCACCCGGCCCGGCTCGAACACGTCCAGCGCGTCGGGGCGACCGGTGGCCACGTTGCAGAAGGTGCAGCCGCGGGTGCAGATCTCGCCCATGATCATCATGGTGGCGTGGCCCTGCGACCAGCATTCGCCCACGTTGGGACAACCCGCCTCTTCGCAGACCGTCACGAGGTTATGCTCGCGCATGATGGCCTTGGTGTCGGAATAGCCCTTGCCGGACGGTGCCTTGACCCGGATCCAGTCCGGCTTCTTCAGGCGCGGGGTCTCGGGCTTGCGAGCCTTCTCGGGGTGGCGCTGATCGGGAATCTTGAGGTCGCGTGGCATGGATAAGTCCTTCCTTGCCAAGGTAACTAGGGTATTCGCGCGCGCATGTCCAAGGCGTCGACGGTGCGACATGACCGCCTTGCCATGCCTGCATGGCCCGCGCGGACGCGGGCGTGCCGGATCAGGGCCGCAGGATGACCCGGATGCCGTGGCCGGGGCCTTCCATGTCGGTCTTCACCGCGTTCAGCTGGTCGATGGCCGAGTCGATGATCGCGAGCCCAAGCCGGTCCGACGGCAGCACCTCGCCCAGGCCCGGGCCGTCGTCGCGGCAGATCAGCTCGATCTCGTTGCCCGGCCGGTTCTTCAGGCTGACGGTAACGGTGCCCGCCTCCTCGTTGAACGCGTGCTTGACCGAGTTTGTGACGAACTCGTTCACGATGACGGCCACCGCCCCCGCCTTGCGCGAGTCGAGCGTGATCTCGTCCACGTCGACGCTCAGGGTGATGCGGTCCGGCAGCCCGTCGCGCATGAGGTCGAAGATCGAGCTCATGAACGGCTGCATCAGCGCCTCGCGGTCGCTGCCCGAGCGGTACATCTGCTGGTTCAGCGCGGCGACCGTGTTGATCCGGCGGCTGACATTCTCCAACGCCTCGCGCGCCTCGTCCGATGTGACGGCGCGGGCCTGGATCCGGGTCATGGCCGCCACCGATTGAAGCGAGTTCTTGACCCGGTGATCGACCTCGCGGCGCATCATTTCGGACCGGCGCAACGCACGGCGCAGGTTCAGCTGGGCCATCACCTGCCGCGCCAGCATCTCGAGCAACTCGGTCTGGAAGCCGGTCAGCGACGACGGCGCAAGCCCCAGGACGGCGAGCGCGCCCAGGCGCTGGCCGGTATCGGTGACCAGCGGCGCGCCCGCGTAGAACTGGATGCCCTGATCCCCGAGGCACAGCGGGTTTTCGCGGGTGCGGGGGTCGGTGCGCGTGTCCTCGATCACGGACACGCTGTCCAGGTGGATGATGTGGCGGCAGATCGATTGCTCGATCGGGGTCTCGGCAAGCTCGAGCCCGTGGCGCGCCAGGAACCACTGACGCTCGGATTCGACCACCGAGACGATGGCGATGGGCTGGCCGGTCAGGGTCGCGGCCATGCGGGCGATGTCATCGAACGGCTTGCGGTCATCGACACCGTCGATCGCGAAACTGCGCAGAGCGGCCAGGCGATGGCGGTTCGCGACCGTTTCAGAATCGACGGCGATGTCGTTCATGTCCAGCATTCACCCTTTAAACCTAACCGCTTGGCACCAAGCCGCTTCCCAACCCGAATATGCCATTGCGCTTAGCCCCTTGCGCAAGGGGTGACAAGATGATGGGCGGAATGCTGCGCGAAGTGGCTGTCAGCCGATCATCGGGGCCAGTCTTCCCTGGGTTTCGACGTAATGACGCTTGAGCCGTTCCAACCCGATGCGCAGCACGATCTTGCCGGACCGCGCGGCCCAGCCCATGCGCCGCTCGATAGGCTCCATGCCCTCCAGCAGGCAGCAGGCGCGCAGGACGACATCGCCAAGACCCGGGCCAAGGTCCTGCATCACGGCGTGCAGGCGGGCGCGTGCGGCTTTTGGTCCCGGCCCCCGCAGGTCGTCCGCTGACAGGGTCGGCGCCGACGGCTCGGCCATGAAGGCATCGAACGTGTCGCCATCCGTGTCGGCCTCCAGGCCCGCCAGTTCGAAATCCTCGCGCAGACGCTCGCCCACGCGCACCAGGTCGGGCGTCAGGAAGACCCGGCCGTTCTTGTCGCGGCGGCGGGACAGCATCATCAGCGGGCTTTCCGGCGCGCCGTAGCGGGCGCCGGTGCCGCGCGTGTCCTCGCCATCCCGTTCCGCGTCGTCGGCGCGCAGGCCCGCCTCGACCTGGTCCAGCATGTCCTTCAGCGCCACGCGGCCCGCCGGACGGATGCGATACCGCGTGATCCGGCCGGTCTCCTCGGCCGCGATCCAGCCCGCGAGCGCCAGCGCCTCGGCCACGGGGGTGTCGACCACCGCGGTGCGGATGGTCTGCCCGTCGTCGGTCTCGCGCACGACCACCGCCTTCTCCATGCCTTCGGCAACGGCCAGGCAGGCGCCGGGTTCGGCCATTCGGCGCAGCACCCGCCGGGCGGCGTTGTAGATCTCGGGCGGCTGGACCGGGGCGGTCGGCTTGGGCGAGGTCGTGATCGTCTTGTCGTGCTTCATGGTAACGTCTCTTGCCGGCTTGCCGGGGTGGCTGCCCCGGGAACGCTGGACGGACAGTCGCCGCAGCGCGTGGTCGATAAGGGGATCGTCACGCAATTCCTCGCACCGCCGGACCTGCCGCAGGACCGTCGACGCATGGCAGTCGGCGTCGCGCGCCAAGGCCCTGATCGATTTGCCGTCCACAACGTGCTGCAAGTAAACGCGCGCCGCAGTCGGAACCCAGCCCCCGAAGGAACCGTGCGCCTCTTTCGTCATGTCTTTCCCCTGGTTCAGCACAACCATCCCGCCCGGCATCGACCCGTGATTTTCAAAGGTTATGTCGGCGCCACTCCGCAACCGTTAGTTGAAACGATTAGCAGAGTGTTAACGGGCTGGTCGATTGCCTCAATTTCACCTTGGTTTGTTAACCTTGGGTTAGGCTTCCGCGCGGGTGTTGTGGTGCGGGCGCAACAGCCCCGGGGGCTGGCGATACTAGTCGGTATCCAGAAATCCCGGAGATCCGCCATGACCGACCAGACTCACCTGCCCCAGATTCGCCGCCCCCGCTTGTTGCTGAGCGCCGCGCGGTTCGGGCTGCAAGGATACGACCGCGCCGCCGCCCTGCCCCGAATTCTTGGGCAGGCCGCGCCGCTGGACGAAACGAACTACTTGCCGGAGCTGTTGCAGCTTGAGGCGGAGATGGAGGTCGCACGGAAGGATCGCGCGGCCGATTACAGCGCCGGTCGGCACGTCGAGGTTCTGATCGCGTTGCTGGCCGAGCCCGCGGCGACCGTCCCGGCCGCCGCATCGCTCAGCTGAAGGCGTCGGCCATCTCGGACTTGCGGCGCGCGACGAAGGCTTCCAGCCGCGCTGCGATCTCGGGATCCAGCGCCGGCTGCTGGTAGTCGGCCAGCCGCTTGGCCACCAGCGCCGTCGCGAAGGACCGCGTGTCGCGCTCGCCCTCGTCGGCCCAGGTCTCGTAGGGCTTGTGGTCGAAGATCTCGGTCCGCCAGAACGCGGTCTTGAAGTTCGCCTGGGTGTGCGCGCAGCCAAGGAAGTGCCCGCCCGGGCCCACCTCGCGCAGGGCGTCCATGGCCTGCCCGTTCTCACTGATATCGACACCCTGGGCGATGCCATGCAGCACGCCCAGCTGGTCGGCATCGATGACGAATTTCTCGAAGCTGGTGACCAACCCGCCCTCGAGCCAGCCACAGGCATGCAGCATGAAGTTCACGCCAGCCATCAGTCCGGCGTTCAGCGAGTTTGCGGATTCGTAGCCCGCCTGCGCGTCCGGCAGCTTGCTGTCGTTGAAAGATCCGGCGCTGCGATAGGGCAGGCCTAGTCGCCGCATGAGCTGACCCGCGCCATAGGTAATGAGCGCGGCCTCGGGTGTGCCAAAGGTGGGGGCACCCGAATTCATGTCGATCGAGGTGACGAAGCAGCCCCCGATCATGGGCGCGCCGGGCCGGATCAGCTGCGAATAGGCGACGCCCACCATGACCTCGGCCAGCACCTGCGTCAGCGTGCCCGCGACGGTCACGGGCGCCATGGCCCCGCCGACGATGAAGGGCGACAGGATGCAGGCCTGCCCCGCGGCGGCATAGACCTCGAGCGCGCCCATCATGGTGGCATCGAAGGTCAGGGGCGAGTTCACGTTGATCAGCGATGTCAGCACGCAGTTGTCGCGCACGAAGTCCTCGCCGAACAGGATGCGGCACATTTCGACCGAATCCTCGGCGCGGCCCGGCTCGGTCACCGACCCCATGAACGGTTTGTCCGACAGGGTCATGTGCGCGAGCAGCATGTCCAGGTGGCGCTTGTTCACCGGCACGTCCGTGGGTTCGCACACCGTGCCGCCGGAATGGTGCAGCCACTTGGACATGTAGCCCAGCTTCACCAGCTTGCGGAAATCGTCGATGGTGGCATAGCGGCGGCCGCTGTCCCCGTCGCGCACGAAGGGCGGGCCGTAGACCGGCGCCAGCACCAGGTTGCGCCCGCCGATCTCGACGTTGCGCTCGGGGTTGCGGGCGTGCTGGATGAAGGTCTCGGGCGCGGTTTCGCACAGCTTGCGCACCATGCCTTTCGGAAAGCGCACACGCTCGCCCTCGACCATCGCGCCGGCCGCGCGCCAGCGATCCAGCGCGGCGGGATTCTCGACGAAATTGACGCCGATCTCTTCCAGCAGCGTCTCGGCGTTGGCCTCGATGATGTCCAGCGCCTCGGGCGTCAGAACCTCGTAATTGGGCACGTTGCGGGTGATGAACTTCGCGGTCTCGAAGCTGATCGCGCTGCGCTCGGCCCGGCGGGCGGCGCCGCCCCCTGCCCCGCGGCTGCGTCTGCGGGTGGCTGTATCGCTCATGGGGCTGACTCCTTTTCGGCGTTCTGCGCCCTGATTAGTGCACGCCGTGCCTCCGTCATCGCCGGTTTGCGTCCTTTCGCGTTTGGAAACGACATCGCGCGGGGCGGCGCGCTTGCGCGGGGTGCCGGGCTGGATTACGAGCCGTCACATGAGTGACACGCCCATCGCCCCCGCCCACCAGGCCGACCACCAGAAACTGCTGATCGTCGATTTCGGCAGCCAGGTGACGCAGCTGATCGCCCGCCGCCTGCGCGAGCTGAACGTCTATTGCGAGATCCACCCGTTCCAGGCGGTCACCGACGCGTTCCTGGACGAATTCGCACCCCTGGCCGTGATCCTGTCGGGCGGCCCGGCATCGGTCCGCGACGAAGGGGCGCCGCGCCCCCCTGCCAAGGTGTTCGAGCTGGGCGTGCCGGTCCTGGGCATCTGTTACGGCCAGCAGGTCATGATGCAAATGCTGGGCGGCCACGTGGAGCGCGGCCACGGCACCGCCGAGTTCGGCCGCGCCTACGTCACCAAGGCGGACGAGCAGACCAAGCTGCTGGACGGCTGGTTCGCCGAGGGACGCGAGCAGGTCTGGATGAGCCACGGCGACCACGTGGCCCGGCTCGCCCCCGGGTTCGAGGTCTGCGGCACCTCGCCCGGCGCACCCTTCGCCGTGACCGCCGATACCGATCGCAACTTCTACGCGGTGCAGTTTCACCCCGAGGTGCATCACACCCCGAACGGCAAGAGGCTCTACCAGAACTTCGTGCGGATCGCGGGCTTCACCGGCGACTGGACCATGGAAGCCTATCGCGACCAGGCCATCGCCGCGATTCGCGAACAGGTGGGCGACGCCCACGTGATTTGCGGGCTTTCGGGCGGCGTGGATTCTTCCGTGGCCGCCGTGCTGATCCACGAGGCCATCGGCGACCAGCTGACCTGCGTCTTCGTGGACCACGGACTGCTGCGCAAGGGCGAGGCCGAGGAAGTGGTCACCATGTTCCGCGACCATTACAACATGGCGCTGATCCATGCCGACGAGCGTGACCTGTTCCTGGGCCAGCTCGATGGCGTCTCGGACCCCGAACAGAAGCGCAAGACCATCGGCAAGCTGTTCATCGACGTGTTCCAGAAGCACGCCGACACGATCCCCAACGCCAAGTTCCTGGCCCAGGGCACGCTGTATCCGGACGTGATCGAAAGCGTCAGCTTCGCCGGCGGGCCGTCGGTCACGATCAAGAGCCACCACAACGTGGGCGGCCTGCCCGAGAAGATGGGGCTCAAGCTGGTCGAACCGCTGCGCGAGCTGTTCAAGGACGAGGTGCGCGCGCTGGGCGCCGAGCTGGGCCTTCCCAAGCACTTCATCGGCCGCCACCCGTTCCCCGGCCCCGGCCTTGCAATCCGCTGCCCCGGCGAGATCACGCGCGAGAAACTCGAGATCCTGCGCGAGGCCGACGCCGTCTATATCGACCAGATCCGCAAGCACGGCCTCTACGACGAGATCTGGCAGGCCTTCGTGGCGATCCTGCCGGTGCGGACCGTGGGCGTGATGGGCGACGGGCGCACCTACGATTTCGCCTGCGCCCTGCGTGCCGTGACCTCGGTCGACGGGATGACGGCGGACTACTACCCGTTCAGCCACGATTTCCTGGGCGAGACCGCGACGCGCATCATCAACGAGGTGCCGGGCATCAACCGGGTGACCTACGACATCACCTCGAAACCGCCGGGCACCATCGAGTGGGAATAGTCGCCGCGCGGACCGGGGCCGCCTGAGCCAAGACAGCGTGCGGGTCTCTCGTCCACAGCCTTGGTCTGCGTGGCTGTCGTCAGTCTGCCTTGTATTTGTGCGCGCGATAGGTGCATCTGCCGCCATGAGCGTCCCATTCCAGGTGCAGCCATGACCCTGTCCGCGACCGACACGCCGGCGCCGCAAACGATGCGGGCGGCCTTGTGGATGACGGGCGCCATCGTGTCCTTCACCTCGATGGCGGTTGCGGGACGCGCGGTGTCCATCGAGCTCGATACCTTCGAGCTGATGATGTACCGCTCGTTCATCGGCATCGTGCTGGTGGTGGCGGTGGCACGCCTGGCCGGGACGCTGAACCAGGTGCGCGCCCGCCGGATGGGCCTGCACGTGGTGCGCAACGTCTTTCACTTCTCGGGCCAGAACCTGTGGTTCTACGCGATCACCGTGATCCCGCTGGCGCAGGTCTTCGCGCTGGAGTTCACGTCGCCCATATGGGTGGCGCTGGCCGCGCCGCTGCTGCTGGGCGAGCGGCTCACGCGGATGCGGATGCTGGCGGCGCTGATCGGGTTCGTCGGCGTGCTGGTGGTGGCACGGCCCAATGTCGACGGGATCGGGGTGGGCCAGATCGCGGCGGCGGGCGCGGCGATCGGGTTCGCGGGCTCGGCGGTCTTCACCAAGGTGCTGACCCGGACCGAGACGATCACATGCATCCTGTTCTGGCTGACGGTGATCCAGGCCGTCTTCGGCCTGGTCTGCGCGGGCTGGGACGGAGACCTGGCCCTGCCCTCGCCTGCCACCGCGCCCTGGCTGGTGCTGATCGGCTGCGCCGGCCTTGCGGCGCATTTCTGCCTGACCAGCGCGCTGTCCATCGCGCCGGCGACCCTGGTGATTCCCTTCGACTTCCTGCGGCTGCCGGTGATCGCCACCATCGGGATGATGTTCTACGGCGAGCCGTTCGACGGCTACGTCCTGCTGGGCGCCGCGCTGATCTTCGGCGCCAACTACGTGAATATCTGGGTCGAGAACCGCGCGCGCCGCACCGCACCTGTTGCATAGTTGCAAATCTTCAAGGGTCCGCGATTTCTGACGTGGGGTCACAGTATCGCCGCGCAGGCCGAGGCGACATAAAACCGGACAACCGCACGTATATCGCGTCTGGGAGGAGACCCTTATGAAGAAGCTGTTCGGCACTGTCGCCGTGCTCGCACTCGCGCCCGCCATGGCCGGCGCGCTGGGACTGGACCGGTCGGGCCAGCCCGTGACCCTTTTGTTCGAAGATGGCAACTACGCCGAGCTGAGCTTCGGTCGGGTGTTCCCGTCGGTGGACGGCAACGGCAACCCGCTTCTCGGCGGTGGCACCTTCGATGATGTCGGCGACGATTACAGCCAGCTGGGCGCCGGGGTGAAACTCCAGCTCTCCGAGCAGCTGTCCTTCGCCCTGACGGCTGGACAGCCCTACGGCGTGGATATCGCCTATCCCGGATCCAACCTGACGGCACTGGGCGGCACCGCGGCGACGTTGGATAGTTCAGAGCTGATGGCGCTGGCCCGCTACGAATTCTCCGAGAACATCTCGGTCCATGGCGGCCTGCGCTACGTGCGCCTCGGTGACGGTAACGTGACCCTGTCTGGTAACGCCTACGGTGCTCCGGCCGCCGCGAACCCGCTGGCTGTTGCACCGGCCCCCGCCCTAAATGGCTACAACGTCCAGTTCGGCCAGGACAGCGATATCGGTCTTGCCATCGGTGCGGCCTACGAGCGCCCCGAGATCGCTCTGCGCATTGCGATGACCTATTTCACCAAGACCGACCACGATCTGCCGACCGTCGAGAACGTAACCGCGCTTGGACTCAATCCGACCGGCGCGCCCAGCGCGCCGACGCAAGTCCAGACGCCCGAGGCCATCAATCTCGATTTCCAGACCGGCCTGAACCAACAGACGCTCTTGTTTGGTCAGATCCGCTATGCCTGGTACGACGACGTAAAGGTTACGCCAGCCGCCTTCGGTGTGCGGTCCAACAACAGTTCGCTCACGTCGATTGACGACGCCTACTCGGTGTCGGTCGGGATCGGTCGTCAGCTGACCGACCGTCTGTCCGGCTCGGTGACGCTCGGCTACGAACGCCAGAGCGGTGATTTCGGCTCGCCCCTTGCACCGACGGACGGCCAGAAGTCGATCGGTCTGGGGCTGAGCTATGACGTGAACGAGCAGTTCACCATCGCCGGCGGCGTCCGCTACGTCGATATCGGGGACGCGACGCCGTCGACCGGTGTCTGCGACGTTGCGGGTGGCGGGTCCGGTTGCGCAAGCTTCTCGGACAACTCGGCCGTCGCCTTCGGCTTCCGGGTCGGCTACAGCTTCTGATCCGATCCCTGTCGGACCAACGGAAAGGCCCCGCGGCGCGCGCCCGGGGCCTTTTTCGTGCGCGGCGGGCCTAGGCAGCACGGCCCCCACCGGATATGAGGCCGCCATGATCTACGAGACCGGACAGGAATGGCGCGACGCGCCGCAAAAACGGGTGCTGTTCTTCGGCATGTCGGGGCTGGGCAAGACCTACCTGTCGACCATGCTGCGCGACGCGGGCGGGTGGTTCCACTACTCGGTCGATTACCGCATCGGCACCCGATACATGGGCGAATACATCGCCGACAATTTCAAGCGCGAGGCGATGAAGGTCCCGCTGCTGCGCGAGCTGCTGCTCAGCGACTCGATCTACGTGGCGTCGAACATCACCTTCGACAACCTCGCGCCCCTGTCGACCTATCTCGGCAAGCCGGGCAACCCGGACCTGGGCGGCCTGCCCTTCACCGAATACTCGGCCCGGCAGGCCCAGCACCGCGAAGCCGAGATCCTGGCCATGGCCGACACCGTGCGCTTCATCCAGCGCGCGCAGGATATCTATGGCTACGGCAATTTCGTCTGCGACACCTCGGGGTCGATCTGCGAGGTGGTGGATCCCGACGATCCCGAGGATCCGACGCTGAAACTGCTCGAGGACAATCTTCTGCTGGTCTGGCTGAAGGGGAGCGAGGATCACACGGCCGAACTGGTCCGCCGCTTCGACCGGGCGCCCAAGCCCATGTACTACCAGCCCGAATTCCTGGCGCAGGCCTGGAGCGATTACCGCGCGCTCAGCGGCGATCCGCCCGACCGCGTGAACCCGGACGATTTCGTGCGCTGGACCTATGCCCGCGCGCTCGCCCATCGCCAGCCGCGCTACGCCGCCATGGCCGAGCGTGGAATCACCATCGACGCGGACGACGTGGCCCAAATGCGCGACCCGGCCGCCTTCGATGACCTGGTCGCCTGTCACATCGACGCACGCGCCACGGCTTGAGGATGGCGCACCGCCACCCTAGCTAATGCGTCCCGACCTACGCCGCGCGAAAGACCGCCATGCCGATCCGACTGCCCTCTGACCTGCCCGCCTACAACGTCCTTCGATCCGAGGGCGTCGCGGTCATGGGCGAGGCCGAGGCGGCGCGCCAGGACATCCGGCCCCTGAAGATCGGGCTGCTGAACCTGATGCCCAAGAAGATCCAGACGGAGAACCAGTTCGCCCGCCTGATCGGCGCAGGACCCATCCAGATCGACCTCCGACTGATCCGGATGACCGAGCACCAGACCCGCAACACCGCCGCGGACCACATGGAGACCTTCTACCGCCCCTTCCAGGAGGTGCGCGACGAGAAGTTCGACGGCGTCATCATCACGGGCGCCCCGATCGAGCACCTGGAGTTCGGCGATGTCACCTACTGGGACGAGCTGCGCCAGGTCTTCGACTGGACCCAGACCCACGTGCACGCCACCTTCGGCGTCTGCTGGGGCGGCATGGCGATGATCAACCATTTCCACGGCGTGCCGAAGCATCTGCTGGGCGCCAAGCTGTTCGGCTGTTTCCGGCACCGCAACCTCGACACGACCACGCCTCTGCTACGCGGGTTCTCGGACGACTGCGTGATCCCGGTCAGCCGCTGGACCGAGATGCGGCAGGAGGATATCGACCGCGCGCCCGGGCTGCGGACGTTGCTGACCAGTGACGTGGCCGGCCCCGCCCTGGTCGAGGATCCCGGCCACCGCGCGACCTATATCTTCAATCATTTCGAATACGACGACGACACGCTGAAGCAGGAATACGATCGCGACGTGGCCGCCGGCACGCCGATCAACATACCCGACAACTACTATCCCGACGACGATCCGACGAAGACGCCGCTGAACCGCTGGCGGTCCCATGCCCATCTTCTATATGGCAACTGGATCAACGAAATTTACCAAAGCGTTCCCTATGACCCTTCCGAAATTGGTCGGTAAGCTCGCCGTCGCGGGCCTGCTGCTGGCAGGCTGCACCGCGCTGGTGGACCGACGCATCGACAGCCGCGTCGACCGGGCCGAGGCGGCATTCCCGCCGCTGGGCGATTTCGTCGAGGTCGATGGCCGCCGCGTCCACTACCTTCAGATGGGACAGGGCCCGGACCTGGTGTTGATCCACGGCGCGTCCGGCAACCTGCGCGATTTCACCTTCGCCTTCGCGGACCGCATGGCCGACCGGTTCCGCGTCACCGTCTTCGACCGCCCGGGCCTGGGCTACACACAGGTCGACCCCGCGCTCGTCGGTCCCTGGGGCGACCGGGGCGAGACGCCGCAAAGCCAGGCCGCGCTTCTGGCCGGTGCGGCGCGGGCGATCGGCGTCGAAAGGCCGGTGGTGGCGGGCCACTCCTACGGCGGCGCGGTGACCATGGCCTGGGCGCTGAACCATGCACCGGCCGCGGCGGTGGTGATTTCGGGCGCGACGCAGCCCTGGCCCGGCGGGCTGGGGCCGCTTTACACCGTGAACGGATCGAAACTGGGCGGGAGCACGGTGGTCCCGCTGATCTCGGCCTTCGCAACGGACGGGCTCGTGCGCGATGCGGTGGCGTCGATCTTCGCCCCCCAGGACCCGCCCGAGGGCTATCTTGACTACGTGGGCGCGCCGCTCACCCTGCGGCCCGCGTCGTTTCGCGCCAATGCGCGACAGGTGAACACCCTCCGGCCTCAGGTGGTCGAGATGCAGCCGCGCTATGGCCAGCTGGACCTGCCGCTGGAGATCGTGCACGGCACCGCCGATGACGTGGTGCCCATCGACATCCACTCCGAACGGCTGGTCGCGCAGGTGCCCGGCGCGCGGCTCACCCGGCTCGAGGGCGTGGGCCACATGCCCCACCACGTGGCGGCCGAGGCGGTGGCCGATGCCATCGACCGCGCCGCCCGCCGCGCCGGGGTGCTGTGAAAGTCCCGGCCCCGAAGGTAAGACACCTTTAGAAACATGGCATGGCCGCGGCGCAACGATCTTGCGGATGGCGGTACATGGGCGCGACCCGCCGTTTGCCAATCCCGCCCGCCGCGCCTAGGGTCGGTCGGCTGACCCAGATGACACGCCGAGTGCCGCCCATGACCCTGCCCTTCGACGGTGCGATCAGCCGTTTTCACGAGACCGAGGCGCCCGAGCCCCTGCGCGGAGCCCTGCACGACCTGCGCAAGGGTGACGTGATCGACCCCGGCTATCCCTACGACCGCCGCATGGACAAGGACGACTACGAGGATCAGCTCGAGGCGCTCCAGCATCAGCTCGCCCGGCTCCAGGCCGACGTGAAGGAAGCCGGCAAACGCGTGGTCGTGGTGTTCGAAGGCCGGGACGCCGCCGGCAAGGGCGGGTCCATCAAGCGGTTCCGCGAGAACCTGAACCCCCGCGTGGCCCGGGTCGTCGCCCTGCCGAAACCCACCGAAACCGAGGCCGGCGAGTGGTATTTTCAGCGCTACGTCCGGCACCTGCCCACGGCGGGCGAGATCGTGCTCTTCGACCGGTCGTGGTACAACCGCGCCGTGGTCGAGAAGGTCTTCGGTTTCTGCACCGACGAACAGCGCGCGCGGTTCTTCGACCAGGTGGGCCCGTTCGAACGGATGCTGGTCGGCGACGGCATCACGCTGGTGAAGATCTGGCTGAACGTGGGCCGGGCCGAGCAGTTGCGCCGCTTCCTGGCCCGCGAAGGCGATCCGCTGAAGCAATGGAAGCTCAGCTGGATCGACGTCGAGGGGCTGAAGCGCTGGGATGCCTACACGTCCGCCATCGGCGAGACCTTCGCCCGCACCCACAGCGACCACGCCCCCTGGACCGTGATCCGCGCCGACGACAAGCGCCGCGCCCGGCTTGCCGCGATCCGGTCGGTCCTGTCGCGGGTGGACTTCGCGGGCAAGGACCCGTCGGTCTCGTCGTCGCCGGACCCGTCGATCTGTGGCGGCCCCGGGATCTGGCCCCATGGCGACAATGGCTAAGCGCGGATACCACCACGGCAATCTCGCCCAGGCCCTGGTGGACGCGGCGCTCGACCTGATCCGCGACAAGGGACCGACCGGCTTCACCCTGTCCGAGGCGGCGAAGAACGCCGGCGTCACCCCCGCCGCCGTCTATCGCCATTTCGAAGGCCGCGACGAGCTGATCGCCGAATGCGCGCGACAGGGCTACGAGATCTTCGGCGACCTGATGGAACACGCCTACGAATCCGGCCAACCCTCGGCGCTGTCGTCGTTCGAGGCCACGGGCCGCGCTTACCTGGCCTTCGCCCGGAAGTATCCCGGGCATTACGTCGCCATGTTCGAATCCGGCGTGGCGGTGGCGCGCAACCCGGATCTGCACCGCGCAGCCGCGCGCGCGCGCGGCGTGCTGGAACGCGCGGCCGAGGCCCTGTCGAAGCGTATCCCCGAGGGCAAGCGCCCGCCGCCGCAGATGTTCAGCGCCCATGTCTGGGCCATGTCCCACGGGGTGGTCGAGCTCTTCGCGCGCAATTCGCCCGGGACGCAGGTGCCCTTCCCGCCCGAGGATCTGCTGGAGTCGGGAATCGGCATCTACCTGCGCGGGCTCGGCCTGCTGGCCCCGGACGAGTGAGGGTACGGGACTGATTTCTCAGGGCAGAGCATGAGACAGGATCGGATGGTGCGGGCGGTGGGACTCGAACCCACACGGGGCTACGCCCCAACAGATTTTAAGTCTGGTATGTCTACCATTCCATCACGCCCGCGCCGCGGGCGACATGCGCCGCGGCGGCGGTGGTACCCGTGGCCGGACTCGAACCGGCACGCTGTCACCAGCGGGGGATTTTGAATCCCCTGCGTCTACCATTCCGCCACACGGGCATCGGGTCACCGCCGCAGATCGGGGTGTAGACCGGGCGCGCGCGTGAGAAAAGGCCCGAGTGGCAGGAAGGACGACGCCGATGGAGAAAATACCACGCCTGGGGGCGATCGCGGTGGTCCTGCGCGGCGAGTCGGTCCTGCTGGTCCGCCGCGGCAACCCGCCCGACGCAGGCCTTTGGGGCTATCCCGGCGGCCATGTGGAATGGGGCGAGACCGCGCTGGAGGCCGCCGCCCGCGAGCTGCTGGAGGAGACGGGTGTCACGGCCACCCCGCGCGGCTACCTGACGAACCTCGACATCCATCGCGGATCGGAAGGCGTGGTTCTGCACCACTACCTTCTGGCTGCGGTGCTGTGCGACTACGTGGACGGCACACCCCACGCCGCCGACGACGCGCTCGAGGCGGGCTGGGTTCACCGCGACCGGCTGCCGGACCTGCCCTCCAGCCCGCGGGTTCTCGCCCTCTACGAGCTTGCCGTGCGGGCCACCCCCACGCGGCTCGGGTCCGGATAGGCGGCCCGAGGGTTCGATCCTGCGGGGTCAGAGCCGGTCGGCGCTGAACGTGTCGCAGGCGGTGATGTCGCCGGTCTCGTATCCCGTGGCGAACCAGGACTGGCGCTGCCCGGACGTGCCGTGGGTGAAGGTCTCGGGGCGCGGCACCCGTCCGGCCCCGCGTTGCAGGGTATCGTCGCCGATCCGGGCGGCCGCGTTCATGGCCTCGGCGATGTCGCCGGGCTCGATCGAGCCGAACCGGTCTTGCGCGGCGGCGGCCCAAACGCCCGACAGGCAGTCGGCCTGCAATTCCAGCCGCACGCTGATCTGGTTTGCCCGCTCGGTCGAGGATTGCGACCGGATCCGGTTGGCCTGGCCGAGAATGCCGAGCTCGTTCTGGACATGGTGGGCGACCTCGTGCGCGACCACGTAGGCGGCGGCGAAATCGCCCGACGCGCCCAGTTGTCGCGACAGGGTCGTGAAGAAGGCGGTGTCCAGGTACGCCTTGCGGTCGACTGGGCAATAGAACGGCCCCGTCGCGCCCGAGGCCCCGCCGCAGGGGCTTTGCGTGACGCCCGTGAACAGCACCAGCGTGACGGGGCGATAGGCCTCGCCCACCTGGCGGGCGAAGATATCGGACCAGACCTCTTCGGTGTCGGCCAGGGTGACGGAAACGAATTCACCCGCCTGGCGGTCGGCCTCGGTGATCGGGCCGCCGCTGCTTCGATCCGGCGCCACCGCACCGTCCTGCAGAAGCGGCGTCAGGTCCACGCCGAAGAACCATCCGATGACGACCACCAGCAGGCCCAGCCCACCGACGCCCCCGAGCGCCGCGCCCCCGCCGACCCGGCGTCCGCGGCGATCCTCGATGTTTCGGCTGCCCCGTCTTCCACGCCATTTCATCGCCGCGCCCTCCTGCCGCCCGCTGTCACGCCATCGTGGTCCAGACCCCGCGAAACGCCAAGCCGGTTGTGCTTGACCCCACCCCCGCCAAGTGCTGCATGGGGCGCATGATCCGACGCCTCTATGACTGGACCCTGTCGCTGGCCGCGCATCCTCACGCGTTGTGGGCCCTGGCCCTGGTGTCGTTCATCGAGTCGTCGGTGTTTCCCATCCCGCCCGACATCCTGATGATCCCGATGATCATCGCGGCCCCGCGCCGGGCGTTCCTGATCGCGGGCGTCTGCACGCTGGCCTCGGTGGCCGGCGCATTGCTGGGCTACTGGATCGGCTCCGCCGCGTTCGAGCAGATCGGCCGCCCGGTGCTGGAGTTCTACGGCAAGGACGACCGCTTCGACGAATTCGCCGGCGCCTACAACGCCTGGGGCGCCTGGGCGGTACTGGTGGCCGGCATCACGCCGTTCCCGTTCAAGGTCATCACGATCCTGTCGGGCGCGACCGGCCTGTCCATACCCATCTTCATCGTCTCGTCCCTGATCGCGCGGGCGACACGGTTCTTCATCGTCGCGGCGCTGCTATGGAAATTCGGCCCGCCCATCCGCGATTTCATCGAACGGCGGCTGGGCCTCGTGTTTTCGGTCTTCATGATCCTGCTGTTGGGCGGCTTCTTCGCACTGAGGTATCTGTGACCGCACGTACATTGATGATCCTGGCCGGGCTTGGTTCGGCCGCGCTTCTGGGCGGCGCCTATATGTTCCAGGCGCTGGGTTACGCGCCGTGCCAGATGTGTCTCTGGCAGCGCTGGCCGCACATGGTGGCGATCGCGTTGGGCGTTCTGGCGCTGTTCTTCGCCCGGCTTCCGGTCGCCATCGCAGGCGCGCTGGCCGCCCTCACCACCGCCGTCATCGGCGTCTACCACACCGGGGTCGAGCGCGACTGGTGGGAAGGCCCTTCCTCGTGCTCGGGCGGCGGCGACATCACCGGGCTGACGGGGGCGGATTTGCTGTCGACGGACGTGCTCGACAAGGTCGTGATGTGCGACGAGGTCAGCTGGGCGCTTTTCGGTCTGTCGATGCCTTCGTGGAACGCGCTGTTCTCGTTCCTGCTCGCCGCGATCTGGATCCTCGCCGCCCGCCAGTGCCTGAAGGAGTCCCGCCCATGACCGATATCACGCTGCTGGGGGTGCCGCTCGATTGCGGGAAGGACCGCAAGGGGTGTCTCATGGGCCCCGATGCCTACCGCGTGGCCGGCATGGCCGGGGCGCTGGCCGAGTTGGGTCATACCGTCACCGACGCCGGCAACCTCGCGCCCGGCCCCCTGCCCGACGTCAGCGGCCCCGCGCATCTGGTGGATCTGGCCGAGAACGTCGCCTGGACCGGCACCCTGATCGAGGCCGGGCGCGCGGTCGACGGGATGCCGATCTTCCTTGGCGGCGACCACGCGCTGGCCATGGGCAGCGTCGCCGGCATGGCGGCGCGGGCGCAGGATCGCAAGCGGCCGCTCTTCGTGCTGTGGCTGGACGCGCATAGCGATTTCCACACGCCGCACTCCACCCAGTCGGGCAACCTGCACGGCTGCCCCGTAGCCTATTTCACCGGCCAGCCCGGCTTCGACGCCTTTCCGGCGCCGCCCGCGCCCGTGCCGCCCGACCGGGTCTGCATGATCGGTCTGCGCTCGGTCGACGGGCCGGAGAAGACCGCCGTCACCGCCGCCCGCGTCACCACCCACGACATGCGCGAGATCGACGAGACCGGCATCGCCATGCCGCTGCGGTCGTTCCTGGCCCACGTGGCGCAGGCGGGCGGTGACCTTCATGTCTCGCTCGACGTAGATTTCCTGGACCCCTCCATCGCTCCGGCGGTGGGCACGACCGTTCCCGGGGGCACCACCTTCCGCGAGGCGCACCTGGTCATGGAGATGCTCAGTGAATCGGGCCTCGTGACCTCGTTGGACCTGGTCGAGCTGAACCCGGCGCTGGACGAACGCGGGCGCACCGCGTCGCTGATGGTGGACCTGACCGCGTCGCTCATGGGCCGCCGGATCTTCGACCGGCCCACCCAAAGCTTCGGGGCCTGAGGCCATGGCGCTCACCCCCTCACCGCTGGCCTATGTGCCCTTCGTGTCGGTGGAAAACATGATGAAGCTGGTTCACCGCGTCGGGGTCGAGACATTTCTCAAGGAGCTCGCCGACCGGATCGAGGACGATTTCCGCCGCTGGCCGCTTTTCGACAAGACGCCGCGCGTGGCGGCCCATTCGGCCGACGGCGTGATCGAACTGATGCCGACCTCGGATGGCGAGACCTACGGCTTCAAATACGTGAACGGCCACCCCAAGAACATGAAGGACGGGCTGCAGACCGTGACCGCCTTCGGCCTGCTGGCCTCGGTCGAGACGGGCTACCCGGTGCTGCTGTCGGAGATGACGGTGCTGACGGCTCTGCGCACGGCCGCCATGTCCGCGATGGCGGCCCGGCACCTCGCCCACGAGAACGCGCGGGTCATGGCGATGATCGGAAACGGTGCGCAGGCCGAGTTCCAGGCGCTGGGGATGAAGGCCGTCTGCGGCATCGATACGGTGCGGCTGTGGGATATCGACCGCAGGGCCACGGACAAGGTGGTGCGCAATCTCGAGGGATCGGGCCTGAAGGTCGTGGCCTGCGACAGCGCCGAAGAGGCGATGGAAGGCGCGCAGATCGTCACCACCTGCACGGCCGACAAGCAGTTCGCCACCATTCTGACCGATAACATGGTGGGCGCGGGCGTGCACCTGAACGCGGTGGGCGGCGACTGCCCCGGCAAGACCGAGCTGCACCGCGATATCCTGGCGCGCAGCACGATCTTCGTCGAATACCCCGAGCAGACCCGGATCGAGGGCGAGATCCAGCAAATGGACCCCGACCACCCCGTGACCGAGCTCTGGCAGGTCATCACCGGCGATGCGCCCGGCCGGACCGGGCCGGACCAGCTGACCCTGTTCGATTCGGTGGGCTTCGCGGTCGAGGATTTCAGCGCACTGACCTACGTGCGCGACAAGCTCGAAGGGACGGACCTGTTCGACAAGCTCGACCTGCTGGCCGATCCCGACGATCCCCGCGACCTTTTCGGCATGCTACAGCGCGCGGCGCCCTAGGCGCGCGGCGGGATCGAATAGGTCAGGGACGCCCGCGCCACGGGCCTGTCGTCGCCTTCCGAGTAGATCAGCACGTCGCCGACAACGAGCACGCGTCCGAGCTTCAGGATCCGTGTCTTCGAGATCAGGTCCCGCCCCGATGCGGGCTTGCGCAGGAAATCGATCGAGCAATTCGTGGTCACGGCCAGCGCCACCGGCCCCAGCCGCGCGAGGATCGCGAGGTAGATCCCTACATCGGCCAGCGCGAACATGGTCGGCCCAGACACTGTGCCGCCCGGGCGCAGGTGACGCTCGCCCACCGCAAGCCGCACGGTGGTCAGTTCCTCGGTGACCTCCTCGATGACGAAGTCGTCCGAGACCTGCGGAAACTCGCGCCGCAGGAATTCCGTCAGCGCGTCCACGTCCATCACGATCGGCATACTTGTTCCTCCACCCCTCATGCGCCAAGGTTTGGCGAAACCAACGAACGGGGGCAAGCATGGCACTGGTGGAACGCGAAGACCGCGCGGCGATCGCGACCCTGACGCTGAACGATCCGGGCAAGCTGAACGCGCTGTCGGACGCAATGCTGGCCGAATTGTCCGAGACGTTGTCGGCGCTGGAAGAAGACACCGAGACGCGCGTGGTGATCCTCCGCGGCGCGGGCCGTGCCTTCTGCGCCGGGCACGACCTGCGCGAAATGCAGGCCGTGCGCCAGGCCCCAGATGGCGGCGCGGCGGCTTGGGGCGATCTCTTCACCCGGTGCAGCGCCGTGATGCAGCAGATCGTGCGCCTGCCCCAGCCGGTCATCGCGCAGGTCCACGGCGTGGCCGCCGCGGCGGGATGCCAGCTGGTGGCGACCTGCGACATGGCGGTGGCCGCCGACGACTGCCGCTTCGGCGTCAATGGCGTGAATATCGGGCTCTTCTGCTCGACCCCCATGGTGGCCCTCAGCCGCGTCATGCCGCGCAAGCAGGTGTTCGAGATGCTGACCACCGGACGGCTGATCGACGCCGACCGCGCCACCGAACTGGGCCTCATCAATCGCGCGGTGCCCGCACCGGGCCTGGACGGCGCGGCGCGTGAATTGGCCGAGACGGTATCCGCGAAGCTTGGCCGTGCGGTGCGGGTGGGCAAGCGCGCGTTTTACGAGCAGTCAGAGATGACCCTGGCCGACGCCTACGCCCATACCGGCACGGTCATGGCGATGAACATGGCATTCGACGAGACCAAGGAAGGCATCGCCGCCTTCCTTGACAAGCGGGATCCGAACTGGACGCAATAGGCCGCCCGCGCGCCGTTTTGCGGACCGAGCGCCGCGAGTATTTGAAGACCAGTGATGCCTTGGCGACGCTCGCGACGTTCAGCGGTCACACCTTGTCATCACTGGTCCAGAAATACTCAATTCCGAAACGGAAACCCGGCGCATCGTGCGACGGGATGCCTTTTCCAGCATCACTGGTCCAGAAATACCTGGCCCTGCCCGATCATCGCCAGGGCGCGGCGCTCATATGTCATGAAACGAGCGGGCCTGGCGGGCGGTCCAGTTGACGTCCAGCGCGACGCCGTCCTCGGTCTGCCGCTCGTCCTCGACCACGCCTTGCTCGTAGAGCCAAGCGCGGCGCTTGCCGGCCTCGAACGGCAGCACGACCGTCTTCCGGCTGCGCTTGTCGTCGAGCGCCTCGGCGATGGCGTCGGTGAACGCCTCCATCCCCGTGCCGTTGAGGGCCGAGAGCGTCAGCACCTCGTCGCGGCGGGCCGCGATGGCCTCGGCCGCCGATCGCGCCTCGGGCGCCAGCAGGTCGGTCTTGTTCCAGACCTCCAGCTGCGGCGTGGTCTCCAGCACGCCGAGATCGGCCAGGATCGTGCGCACGTCCTCGGCCTGCTCCTCGGTCTCGGGATGGCTGATGTCGCGCACGTGCACCACGAGGTCCGCGGCCAGGACTTCTTCCAACGTGGCGCGGAAGGCCGCGACCAGCTGGGTGGGCAGGTCGCTGATGAAGCCCACCGTGTCCGACAGGATCACCCGCTTGCCCGACGGCAGATCCACCGCCCGCATGGTCGGGTCCAGCGTGGCGAACAGCATGTCCTCGGCCATCACGTCGGCGCCGGTCATGCGGTTGAACAGCGTGGATTTCCCGGCGTTGGTATAGCCCACCAGCGCGACGATGGGGAACGGCACCTTGGCGCGTGCCGCGCGGTGCAGTTCGCGCGTTTTCACGACCTTCGACAGCTGCTTGCGCAGGCGGTTCAGCTGTTCGTCGATGGCGCGGCGGTCGGCCTCGATCTGGGTCTCGCCCGGCCCGCCCACGAAGCCCAGGCCGCCACGCTGGCGCTCCAGGTGGGTCCAGGCCCGCACCAACCGCGTCCGTTGGTAGCTGAGCGCGGCCATTTCCACCTGCAACACGCCCTCGCGCGTGGCGGCGCGGTCGGAGAATATCTCGAGGATCAGGCCCGTCCGGTCCAGGAGCTTCACGCCCCACGCCTTTTCCAGGTTGCGCTGCTGCACCGGGCTGACCGGCCCGTCGATCAGCACGAGGCCGACATCCTCGGCTTCCAGCCGGGCCTTGATCTCGTCCAGCTTGCCGGTGCCGAACAGGTGGCCCGGATGCGGCCGTTGCAGGCGCACGATTTCGCCGCCCTCGACCTTCAGGTCGGGCAACGCGGCGGCCAGCGACATGGCCTCCTCTAGCGCGGGACCCGCATCACGGCGGTCGCGGTCGGAGAGGAGTTCGGGATGGATGACCCAGGCATGCATCATGGGCGCGACATGTCACCCGCCGCAGGTACTGTCAATTGTGCGCCGGGGCGCGGCAGCGCGGTCAGGTGCCGTCGTCGCCTTCGTAAAGCTGGATCGGCTGGCTGGGCATGATCGTCGAGATCGCGCCCTTGAATACCAGCTGGGATTGCCCGTCGCGGCGCAGCAGGACGCAGAAATTGTCGAACCAGGTGATCACGCCCTGAAGCTTCACGCCGTTGATCAGGAAGATCGTCACCGGCACCTTCGTCTTGCGAACGTGGTTAAGAAAGGTTTCCTGCAGGTTCTGTTTCTCGCCGGCCATGTCGGGTGTCCCTGTCGCTTTTCTTGTTGGCAGCGCCTCGCGCGGGCGCGCAAATTTCGTTGTTTATGAATGACTCACGGCGGACCTTCCACCGGAAAACGCACCGGCGTCAAGCACCTGGCCTCATTCGCGCCAGAAACCGGCATCGAAGAGCGCGATGAACGCCAGTGTCTCGAGCCGCCCCAGCACCATCGCCAGCGCCAGGATCACGCGGGTGCCGTCGGTCAGCGTGTCGTAGAATATGGGGGCCTCGCCCGCCACCTGGGCCAGAGGTCCCGTGGTGCTGAGCGCGGCGATGGTCAGGATCATCGCCGTCTCGAAGCCCGGGCCGACCAGGGTGATCGCCGCCATGATGATGGTCGCCGACATAGCGAACAGCATGAAGAAGATCCAGGCCACGAAGGCGCCTTCGCGCCGCAGCCGCCGCGCGGCCGAGCCTGACCCGCCCACCGACGACGGGTGGATCAGGCGTTCCATCTCGCGGATACCGTGGCGGTAGAGCGCGTAGATGCGCAGCAGCTTGACCCCTCCGGCGGTGGTCGCCACGCCGCCGCCGATCAGCGCCAGTCCCATGAGGATCAACCCCGGCGTGGTCAGTCCCGACCAGATCCGGGCATCGGCGAAGGCGACCGACTCGAACCCCGTCGTGGTGAGGAAACTGAGCGTCGTGAACAGACCGCCCCAAAGCACCCGCAGGCTTTGACCCAAATCCTCGGCACCCGCGTATTCGAAGGCGGCGAAGAAATGGCGCAGGAACAGGAAGGCGGGCACAAGGACGATCAACGTTGCGGCCAGACGCACCTCGGGATCGCGCCACAAGTATCCCGGCGCGCGCCGCGTGTTGTCCGAACTGAAGGTCAGGCGCGACACCGCGAAAAGCAGGAAGGCGAAGATGACCAGTTCGGACAGGACACCGCCGGTGGCGCCATCCCCACCCGCGGTGATGCCCGAGGTCGACAGGGTCGACATGGCGGCGATCGAGGCGCGGAACGGCTCCATCCCGCTCAGCACCAGCAAGATCCACAAAACGACGGTCAGCCCGGCGTAGATGGGCGTCAGCCGGGCGGTGTAGCGCGTCAGGCGATGGGTGCTGTCGCGCATCCGCGTCTCGGACAACGACTTGCGGTTGGCGCGGCTCTGCTCGGCCACGACCACTTCGAAGCCGCCCAGGTTCAGCGGCGCGAAGATCGCCAGCGCCGCCACCCAGAACAACAGCCCCCCGAGCCAGCCCACCATGGCGCGCCACAGGTGCAGCGTATCGGGCAGCCCCTCGACCCGAAGGAACAGCGACGCGCCCGTGGTGGTCAGGCACGAGACCATCTCGAACCACGCATCGCGCAGGGGGATCCCCTCGAGCGATTGGTGGAACGGCAGGGCCAGCATCAGCGGCAGCACCAGAAGCCCGCAGGTCAGCGCCAGCAGGTCCGATCGCACCGGGCGGTCGCGGTTCTGCCGGCCGACCGCGAGCCCAACCAAGAGGGTCAGAACGCCGAACAGCACGGCACCGTAGAAGAAGGCGCGCGCGACCTCGAGCTCGCGCGACTGGTAGCCATGGACCGCCGGGACCAGCATGGCCGCCGAACCGATAGCCATGAGCACCAGGAAAAACGGGCTGCGTTCGATGCGCCCCGGCATGTCAGAAGAAGTCGATCGACACTTGGAACAACCGTTCGACCGCCGGCACGTCGCTGGTCAACGCAAAGAGAACGATCACGTCGCCCTCCTCGATCCGGGTCGAGGCCTTGGGGCGGATCACCTTGCCGTCCTTCTCCACCGCGCCCACCAGCACGCCCTCCGGGAAGTCGATGTCGCGGATGACCTGTCCCGAGATGGGCGAGGTCGACAGGACCTGCGCCTCGATCACCTCGGCCTCGGCATCACCGATGGAATAGACGCCGCGCACGCGCCCGTGGCGGATGTGGCGCAGGATCGAGCTCACCGTGGTCGAGCGCGGGTTGATGTAGGCGTCGATGCCCAGCGGCTGCATCAATGGCTGCAAGGTCGGATCGTTCACCAGGCAGATGGCCGACTTGCAGCCCGCCTGCTTGGCGCGCACGCCGCTCAGCAGGTTGACCCGGTCATCGTCGGTCACGCACAGCACCGCGTCGGCGCGTGCGATATTGGCCTCGTTCAGCAGGTCGATATCCATGCCGTCGCCATGCAGAACGATTGTCCGGTCCAGCGCGTCGGCGGCACGTTCGGCGCAGGTGCGGTTGCGCTCGATCATCTTGGCGCGGATGCGCCGGTGGTTCGACTCCAGAGCGCGCGCCACCGCCAGGCCCACGTTGCCGCCGCCGATGATGACCACCCGTTCCTGCGGGGTGGTGTCCTTGCCGAAGATCTCGAGCGCGCGGGCCACGTCCTCTCGGTGCGAACACAGGTAGATCTGGTCGCCCGCGAACAGCTGATCGCCCGGGCTTGGCGCAAACAGCAGACCGCCGCGCCGGATCCCCACCACCAGCGAGCGCAGGGTCGAAAACAGGTCCGTCAGCTGCTTCAACGGCGTATTCAGCACCGGGCAGTCGTCGTCCAGCACGATGCCCAGCAGCTGCACCTTGCCGCCGATGAAGCTTTGGGTGTCGAAGGACGCGGGCGCCGACAGCCGGCGCAGCGCGGCCTCGGCGACCTCTTTCTCGGGGCTGATGACCACGTCGATGGGCATGTGGTCGCGGCGGTAAAGATCGGAATAGATCGCGTCGAGATAGCTCTGCGCGCGCAGGCGGGCGATCTTGCGCGGCACGGCAAAGACCGAGTGGGCCACCTGGCAGGTCACCATATTGACCTCGTCCGAATGGGTGGCGGCGATGATCATGTCGGCGTCGCGCGCGCCGGCGCGGTCCAGGATGTCAGGATAGGAGGCGTGCCCGGCGATGCCCTGAACGTCCAGGATATCCGTGGCCTGGCGCACCAGGTCGGCATTGTTGTCGACCACGGTGACGTCGTTGCGTTCGCCCGCAAGATGGCGCGCGATCTGCCAGCCGACCTGGCCTGCGCCGCAAATGATGATCTTCATGGGGGGCCTTCGGGCTGGGCTGTATGACTGCCGTTGTTGCACGGGCCGGGCGGCGCCTTCAAGGCACCAGGCGCGGCCGACGCCTCAGGGGGACGCAAGGAAATCGGCCAGGGCCGGGTTGAACAGGTCGGGCCGTTCGCGCATGGGCCAGTGCCCCGTTGCAAGCTCCAGGTATCGCGCATCGGGGATCCGGGCCGCCGCGCGGCGGGCGTGGCGCACCGGCACCACGCGGTCCTCGCTGCCATGGACCAGCAACACGGGCTTCGCGATCTCGCCCAGCCGTGGCGTGAGGTCGGATTTCAGTCCTGCCGAGTCCATCTCCGCCGCGAGAAAGGCATCGAAGCTGCGGCGCCGGCCCTGGTCGCGCGCCACGTCCATCAGTTCGTCCACGGCGCGTTCCGTCACCCTCTGGCGTCGACCGTAGGACGCTGCAAGCCCGGCCCGCGCCAGAACCCGGCTGCGGCCGGCACCGTTGTAAATCAGCCAGGTGAGCCGGGTGCGCAGGATGCCGTGCGCCAGGAGGTGCATCGGTACCCGTGGCATGATCCCGTAGGATCCCACCGGCACCAGACGGCGCACGCGGTCGGGATGTTCCAGCGCCAGCCACAGCGCCATGCCCCCGCCCATCGACACGCCGCATACATCCGCCTGCGCGATCCCCATGGCGTCGAGGAACGCGACCAGCCAACCTCCCAGCCGTGGCAGATCATGCGGGCCGTCGAACCCGGGCGAGCGCCCGTAGCCGGGGATATCGGGCACCACCAGCCGGAAGCGGTCGCGCAGATCGGCGGTGGTGATCCGCCAGGTCAGCTCGGCGTGGTCGAAGCCACCCCCATGCAGCAGAACGACCGGCGCCGCGTCGCGCGGGCCCTCGTCCACATAAGCGACCGGACGCCCCTCGACGGTGACGAAATGGTCGGTGAAGGGCATGGCCCGGTCACTCGGCCCGGTCGAGATAGGCCATCCGGCTGCCTTGCTTGCTGGAGGTGACGACGCCAAGCGACTTCAGCTTGCGGTGCAGCGCGCTGCGCTCCATGCCGACGAAGCTGGCGGTGCGGCTGATATTGCCACCGAAGCGGTTGATCTGGGTCAGCAAGTATTCCCGCTCGAACAGCTCGCGCGCCTCGCGCAAAGGCAGGGTGGCAAGGCTGCCCGACAGCACGACGCGGCCCTCCTCCTGCGGCGCGCCGCCTTCGGCCCCCGGCAGTTCGGCGGCCGAGATCTCGTCCTTGCCATCGCCCAGGATCAGGACCCGCTCCATCATGTTCTTCAGTTGGCGCACGTTGCCCGGCCAGGACGTGGTCTGCAGAAGCGCGACCGCTTCGTCGCTGAGCGTTCGGGCAGGCAGCCCTTGGGTCTTGTTGAACATGTCCAGGAAGAACCCCGCCAGCAGCGGAATATCCTCGCGGCGGTCGTCCAGCGACGGCACCGCCACGGGCACCACGGCCAGTCGATGGAACAGCTCCTGGCGGAACCGGCCGGCGGCGATCTCGGCCTGAAGATCGCGGTTGGTCGAGCTGATGACGCGGATGTCGACGCGCACCTTCTCGGACCCGCCGACGCGCTGGAACGCCTGATCCACCAACACGCGCAGGATCTTGGACTGGGTGCCTAGTGGCATGTCGGCGATCTCGTCGAAGAACAGGACGCCGCCATCGGCCTGCTCCAGCAGGCCCGGCTCGGCCCCCTCGCGGCCATCGCGTCCGAACAGCACGTCCTCCATGCGCTCGGGCTCGATCGAGGCGGCGGCGACAACCACGAAGGGCTTGTCGGACCGGCCCGAATTCGCGTGGATATACCGCGCCGCCAGTTCCTTCCCGGCGCCCGACGGGCCGGTGAGCATGACGCGGCCGTTCGACTTGGTGACCTTGTCGAGCGAGGATTGCAGGTTGCGGAAAGCAGGGCTTTGGCCGACCAGGACGGCCGGCGCGGCGTCGCGTCGCTTGAGCTGGACGTTTTCCTGCCGCAGGCGCGAGGTCTCCATTGCCCGCGCGATGACGACCATCAGCTGGTCGATGTTGAACGGCTTCTCAATATAATCATAGGCGCCCTGCTTGATCGCGGCGACGGCGATCTCGATATTGCCGTGGCCCGAGATGATGATGACCGGGACGCCGGGATAATCCCGCTTGGCGATCTTCAGGATGTCGATGCCATCCATGTCGCTGTCCTTCAGCCAGATATCCAGGATCATCAGGCTGGGCGGCTCCTTCTCGATCTCGGCCATGCATTCGGACGAGTTCGAGGCCAGGCGCGTGCTGTAGCCGTCGTCCTTCAGGATATCCGAAATCAGCTCGCGAATATCGCGCTCGTCATCAACGATCAGGATGTCGCCCATTACTCTGCGTCCTCTTCTGCCAGTTTTTTCAATGCGTCCGCGTCGGCCCGGCCGGTGTCGGTTTCGGATTCGACCGGCAGGCGGATCTCGGCCCGCGCGCCATGGTGGCCGGTGTCGTCGAAGGCGGCCGCGTCGCTCAGCGTCAGTGTGCCGCCATGTTCCTCGATGATCTTCTTCACGATGGGCAGGCCCAGGCCGGTGCCCTCCTCGCGGGTGGTGACGTAGGGCTCAAACAGGCGCGCCCGGTCCTCGGGCAAGCCCACGCCGTTATCGGAAATGCCGATCATCACACCGTCGGTGTCGGTCCGCATCTCGACCCGGATCTCGGGCGACCAGCCCTCGGGTGCGCCCCGCTGGGCAAGGGTCTGGGTCGCCTCGCCCGCGTTCTTGATGAGGTTGGTCAGCGCCTGGCCGATCATGTCCTCGTCCAGCTCGGCCATCACCGGGCCGTCGGGCAGATCGGCGGTAATGGTCACGCCCTCCTGACCTGCCTGCTGCAGGGTCACCGCGTCGCGGACCAGCGCGGCCAAGTCGTGGCGGCGCCGCTCGGGCGTGGGCATCCGGGCGAACTGGCTGAACTCGTCCACGATGCGGCGCAAGCCTTCGGTCTGGCGCACGATCACGTCGGTCATCGTGGCCAGCGCCTCGGCATCCTCGACCTGGGCGCTGAACTTGCGTCGGATGCGTCCGGCACTCAGCTGGATGGGGGTCAGCGGGTTCTTGATCTCGTGCGCGATGCGGCGGGCTACGTCGCCCCAGGCCGCCATCCGCTGGGCTGCGACAAGGTCAGACACGTCGTCGAAGGCTACAACGTAGCCTTCCAGCGTGCCGTCCTCGGCCGTCCGCGTGGCCATGCGCACCAGGAGCGATTCCAGCGCGCCACCCCGGCTGACCTTGACCTCGCCCTGCAACACGTCCCCACGGCCCGCCTTCAGCTTGTCGAACATGGTCCCGAACTCGGGCACGGCTACCGACAGCGGCACCGACTGGCCCGCCCCCTCGTCCAGCTGCAACAGACGTTCGGCCGAACGGTTGACGAAGGTGACGCGCCCGTCGGGATCCAGCCCGACCACGCCCGACGTGACCGAACCCAGCACCGAGTCGAACAGGCGGCGCCGCCGCTCGATCTGGTCGGTGGTCGCCAGCAGCGACTCGCGCTGCGCCTTCAGCTGCGCCGTCATCTGGTTGAAGATCCGGCCCAGCATCGAGATCTCGTCGTCGCCCTCTTCCTCGCGCACGCGCACATCCAGGTCACCGCCGCCCACGCGCTGCGCCGCGCCCGCCAGCCGACCCACCGGGCGCGACAGCCGTTCGGCGAACCACAGGCCCAGCCAGATGGCCGCCAGGATCAGGATGACGGCGAAACCCAGGTAGAGCAGCCCGAACTCGAACAGGATGCGCCCACGTTCGCTTTCCAGCTGGTTGTACAGCCGGACGGAATCCTGCGTGTCGTCCAACAGGGCCAGCAATTCGCCGTCGACGGCGCGGCTGACATAGAGGAAGCGGTCGCCAAGCCCGTCGAGCTTCACCAGCGCGCGGAACTCGTTGATGTCCCAGTCTTCGATGATGACCGTTTCACCGCGCAACGCCTGATCCAGGGCGGCGGCATCCGGTCTTTCGTAGTCGAAGAGGTAAGAGCGTTCGCCCCGAGCCTGGATCTCGCCCGCGCCGTTGATGACGTAGGCCTCGCGCAGGCCGCGCTGGATCTGGCTCTGGCCCTGGCTCAGAAGCTGGCGCAGCTCGCCGTCGCTCAGCAGGAAGCTGTTGGTGCGGGCGCCTTCCAGGAAATTGGCCAGCGCCTCGGCATCGGTGGACAGGTCGCGGCGCTGTTCCTCTTCATAGGCCTCGGCTGCCTCGAGCGATGCGCCCACCACGCGGCTGACCCGTTCCGAGAACCAGCCCTCCAGCCCGAAATTGATCGTGAGCGCGGCAAAGACGGCAACCGTCACCGTAGGCACCAGCGCGAGCAGGGCGAAAACGCGGGTCAGCCGAAGATGGAGCCGCGATCCGGCCGATTGCGCGCGCCGCGCCGCCACCACCCGGGCCACCGAAGACAGCACCAGCGTGGCAAGCGCGATGACGTAGACAAGATCGGCGAGAATCACCAGGCGCAGCGACAGGGAAGACTGGCCCTGATTCAGAGGGCCCAGCACCAGATATGTCGCCAAGGCGAGGAAAGGCCCAAGGATGACCAGCCCGACCGTGGCCGCGTTCCGGACGCGGCGCTGACGGCGCAAACGCGCAAGCGTATCCCAATTGAGCATCCTTACGGGATGCGCCATGGGCGGAACCTCCGATGTGATGTCGCGCGGGATTTAGTCGCGCAAACCGCTCGTTCTGGCGTGATCGTTTTGTTGGCAACCTATGCCGCCGTGCCACGCTTCTGTTGCGGTTTTACATCAACTTACGGCGGCGTGTCACGCGGATATCGAGGTCCGTGATCTTTTTCCGCAGCGTATTTCGATTGATGCCAAGCAGATCGGCACATTTCGCCTGGTTTCCGCCGGTCGCGTCGAGGGCGATCTCGATCAGGGGCGTCTCAATTTCCCGAAGAATGCGTTGATACAGGCCCGGGGGCGGCAAGACGCCGCCGTGCAAGTCGAAATAGCGCCGCAGGTGTTGCGCCACGGCCCCTTGCAGCTTGTCGGTGCCGCCACTCGACGAGATCGGCTCCATCGCCGGCTGGTTGCCTAGCACCGTCTCGGTCTCATCCCGGCCGATCCGGTCGTCGGCACCGGTCAGGACCAGCCGCCGGATCGTGTTTTCCAGTTGCCGCACGTTGCCCGGCCAGGAATAGCGGCGGATCAGCCCCAGGGCGTCGTCGGACAGAACGCGCGCGGGCAGCCCCTCACGCTCGGCGCGCGCCAGGAAGTGTTCCGCCAGCAGAGGGATGTCCTCGACCCGGTCGCGCAGGGCCGGCACCGTGATCTGCACCCCCGACAGGCGGTAGAACAGGTCGGCGCGGAAGGCCCCGTCGTCGATCCGCTCGGACAGGTCGCTCTGGCTGGTGGCCATGATCCGCGGCGCGCCATCCCCAAGCGCATCCAGCATTCGGACCACCCGCGCCTGCGCCTCGGGCCCAAGATCACCCACCTCGTCGAGCAACACGGTGCCCGCGCGGGCCCGGCCGATGACCGCGGCGGCCAAGTCGGGGTTCGACAGGTCCGAGGTGCTGGCCACGACGAAGGGCTGGCTGCGCCGGTCGGAAAAGTCGTGGATGGCGCGGGCGATCAGCGATTTGCCGGTGCCCGACTCGCCCGTGATCATCACGGCAAGGTCGGTGTTCATCACCCGCGCCACCAACCTGTAGAGCGACTGCATCGCCGGGGTGCGGCCGACCAGTGGCAGATCGGTGTCGCCGGCGGTGAAGTCCCGCGGCTCTGACGGTTGCGCGGGCTTGCGCGGCGCGTCCAGGGCCCGGGCCGCCCGTTTCATCAGGTCCGGCAGGTCGAACGGCTTGGGCAGGTAGTCGTAGGCCTCGGCCTCGGCCGCCTGGATCGCCGTCATGATGGTGTTCTGCGCCGAGATCACAATCACCGGCAGGCCGGGCCGCTTGGCGCCGATAGTCGGCAGCGCCTCGAGCCCGTTGCCGTCGGGCATGACCACGTCCGAGATCACCAGGTCGCCCTTCCCTTCATCCACCCAACGCATCAGCGTCACCATGGAGGACGTGGCGTGCACCTTGCAGCCCGCGCGGGTCAGCGCCTGGGTCAGCACCGTGCGGATGGTGCGGTCGTCATCTGCGACAAGGACTGTACCGTCCATGGGTTACTCCTTCTGCGATTGCGGTGGGGCCAGCGGCAGCGAAATGCGAAACGCCGTGCGGCCCGGATGCGACTCAACGGTGATGAGCCCGTCGTGTTCGCTGATGATCTTGCTGACCAGTGCCAGCCCCAGCCCGGTGCCGTTCTCCCGTCCCGACACGAACGGGTCGAACACGGCATCGGCCAGCTCGGGCGGCAGGCCCTTGCCGTCGTCGATGACCTCGACCTGCAGCGGCAGGGCCGCCGCCGACCCATCGGACCGTCGGACCCGCAGCGCGTGGTCGTAGAAGGTCTTGATCGTGATCGTGCCGCCGTCCGGCTCGGCGGCCTGTGCGGCGTTGCGGATCAGGTTCAGGAACACCTGCTGGATCTGGTCGGCGTCGACGAAGGTGGCTGGCAGCGACGGGTCGTAGTTCTGAACGAGCCGCATATGGGCGGCAAAGCTCACCCCGGCGGTGCGCAGCGCCCGGTCGGTGATGTCATGGATGTTGACTTCCGAGCGTTCGGGCGGGCGCAGGTTGCCGAATTCCTCGAACTGGTTGACCAGCGCGACGATGCGGCGGCTTTCGGCCACGATCAGGTCCGTCAGTTGCAGGTCCCCGTTGGTCAGGTTCATCGACAGGAGCTGCGCGGCCCCGGTGATGCCGGCGAGCGGGTTCTTGATCTCGTGGGCCAGCATCTCGGCCATGCCGATGGCCGACCGGGCCGAGGATTTCACCGACCCGGTATTCGAAAGCCGCCCCGCCATCTGGCGCGGTGTCATCATCACCAAAAGACCGCCATCCACGCCCTGAAGCGGTGCGATCTGGAGGTTGCAATTCTCCGGTGGGCGATTTCCGCCGCTCACGTCCACGTTGTTGATATAAAGCGCGGCCCGGTTGCTGCGGACCCGCTCGAACGCCTCGTCCAACGGACTGTCGACGCTGATCCGGTCGAACAGGGGCTGCCCGCGCAGCGACCGGGCCGAGGCCATCAGGAAATCCTCGGCCTCGGAATTGGCCTCGGCGATCATGTCGTTCTGGTCGACCAGCAGCACCGGCACCGGGATCGACGCCCAGAGAACGGCGCTCAGGTCCGCGCTCATGCCGCCACCTGCGCCGGGGCGAACGCGTCGGGCAGAAGACGCTGCGCCGCCTCGGGCGATTTCGCGGTCAGGACCAGGCGGCGCAGGCCCGGATCGGTGCCCGCGTGATCCATGTACCACCCCAGGTGCTTGCGCACGACACGCGCGCCCAGGTCGCGACCGTAGAAACGGCACGAGGCGTCGACGTGGTCTGCCACGAGGTCCGCCAGCGCGGCCCCCGTGGGCACGCGCGGCGCGGGCGTGCCGAACAGGGCCGACGCGATCTGTGCCAGCCGCCAGGGCCGCCCCTGCGCCCCGCGCCCCACCATCACGCCATCGGCGCCGGAGTGGGCAAGCGCCGTGCGGGCCTCGGCCGCGGTCGTGATGTCGCCATTGGCTATCACAGGAATGGACACGGCATCCTTCACGGCACGGATCGCCGACCAGTCAGCCCGCCCCTTGTAGAACTGGCAGCGGGTGCGCCCGTGGATCGTGATCATGGCGATGCCTGCCGCCTCGGCCCGCCGCGCGAGCGTGGGGGCGTTGCGAAGGGTGTCGTCCCAGCCCAGCCGCGTCTTCAAGGTCACGGGCACGCTGACCGCGCCCACGACCGCCTCGATCAGCCCAAGGGCGTGATCGAGGTCGCGCATGAGCGCTGAGCCGGAATAGCCGTTCACCACCTTCTTGGCCGGGCAGCCCATGTTGATGTCGATCAGCCGGGCGCCCGCGCCCTCGATCCGGCGCGCCGCCTCGGCCATGGGCGCGGCCTCGCGGCCGGCGATCTGCACGGCCCCCATGCCCTCGCCCTGCCCCGGAACCGCCTTGGCCAGCGCGTCGCGGCCATCGGTCGTCATCTCGCCGCTGACGACCATTTCCGAGGTCACCAGACCGGCCCCGAAACCGGCAACGATCCGCCGGAACGGCAGGTCGGTGATTCCGGCCATGGGCGCCAGAAGAACGGGTGGTGCTATGCCGAGCGGCAAGGGAGTCATGGAGCGGCCAATTTCTGCGTAAAACATAAGCAACTGCCAAAACATCTATCCAGAGCTCGGCACAACTGCAATTTCACGACCCCGTGGGTGCGGCATCAAACACGCCTTGCTCAAAATTTGGGCGCCCCTATGGCGAAACTCCCTTGGGATTGCCAGCCACGGGACCGCTGCCTAAGACTGCCCGCCGAAAAGGTTAAGGGAATGGCATGAACGCACAGGCATCCGTCGCGGTGGTCGTGGTCGCGGCGGGCCGAGGCGTTCGGGCCGGTCCCGGTGCACCCAAGCAATGGCGCCCGCTCGCCGGACGCGCCGTGCTGGCCCACACGCTGGACGCCTTCGCGGGCCACCCGCGCTGCGACCGGATCGTGCTGGTGCTCCACCCCGACGACATGGCCATGGCCGCAGGTTATACCGCGCGCGAGGATTGCCGCATGGACGCCGTCGCGGGCGGACCCGACCGGGCGGCATCGGTTCTGAACGGGCTCGAGGCGCTGGCAGAGGTCGCGCCCGATTTCGTGCTGATCCACGACGCCGCGCGCCCGCTTGTCTCGCCCGGATTGATCGACGGCGTTCTCGCTGTACTGGAGAAGGGTCCGGCGGCCGCCCCTGCCCTTGCCGTCACCGACGCGCTCTGGACCGGACGGGACGGGCGGGTGACCGGCACCCGCGACCGCGACGGGCTGTTCCGCGCGCAGACCCCGCAGGGCTTCCATTTCGACGCGATCCTCGCCGCCCATCGCGCCCATCCCGGGGGCGCCACGGATGACGTGGCGGTGGCGCGGGCCGCCGGGCTGGACGTGACCATCGTGCCGGGCGACCCGGACAACCTGAAAATCACCGGCCCGGCCGATTTCGCCCGCGCCGAAAGACTGTTAAGGGGACGCATGGGCGATCCGATCACCGATATCCGGCTGGGCAACGGCTATGACGTTCATGCCTTCACCGGGGGCGACCACGTCACGCTGTGTGGCGTCTCGGTCCCGCATGACCGCGCGCTGCTGGGTCATTCCGACGCCGACGTGGGGCTGCACGCCATCACCGACGCCATCTACGGCGCGCTGGCCGATGGCGATATCGGGCAACATTTCCCGCCTTCCGATCCCCGCTGGAAAGGCGCCGAGAGCGATATCTTCCTTGTCCATGCGCGCGACCGCGCCACGGCGCGGGGCTTCGCCATCGGCAATGTCGACGTGACGCTGGTGTGCGAACGGCCGAAGGTCGGCCCGCACGCGCCCCAGATGGCTGCCCGCGTGGCCGAGCTGCTGGGCATTGCGCCGGACCGCGTGTCCGTGAAGGCCACGACCTCGGAACGCCTCGGTTTCACCGGGCGCGAGGAAGGCATTGCCGCCATCGCCACCGCGACGCTGGTGGCACGATGAACCGGCTGGTCGCGACGTTCTTCTACGTGGGCCTTCTGCGCCCCGCCTCGGGCACCTGGGGCTCACTCGCCGCGCTGCCGGTAGGCTGGGCGCTGCACCTGGCGGGCGGTCCCGTGGCCCTGGTCCTCGGCATCGCCGCCGCCTTTTTCGGGGGCTGGGCGGCGACGCGCGCTCGCACGGCGGGCAGCGCCGACAAGGACCCCTCGGAAATCGTCATCGACGAGGTCGCGGGCCAGTGGATAGCCATCCTGCCGCTTAGCCTCGGGGCCATGCGCACCGGTGCCGATATCCTCGCGCTCTGGCCGGGCTGGGTGGCGGCGTTCCTGCTGTTCCGGCTGTTCGACATCTGGAAACCCGGGCCGGTGGGATGGGCCGACCGGCGCGGCGACCCGCTGGGCGTGATGCTGGACGACGTCATCGCCGGGATCTTCGCCGCGCTCGGGGTCGTGGTGCTGGCCGCCATCGCCCACGGGGTGATGCTGGCATGAGCCTCGCCGCGCAGATCCTTGATCTCGCGCGACAAAAGGGCGTGACGGTCGCCACGGCCGAAAGCTGCACAGGCGGCATGATCGCGGCGGCGCTGACCGATCCGCCCGGCGCGTCCGAGATGTTCGACCGCGGCTTCGTCACCTATTCCAACGCCGCCAAGATCGCCATGCTGGGGGTCCGGGCGGAAACGCTCGAGACCCATGGCGCGGTGAGCGAACCGGTCGCGCGCGAGATGGCCGAGGGCGCGCGGCAAGCCTCCGACGCCGACCTGGCGGTCAGCGTGACGGGGGTGGCCGGCCCCGGCGGAACCGAGGCCAAGCCCGAGGGCATGGTGTGTTTCGGGGTGGCAGGTCCCGCAGGGACCCGCACGGAAACGGTGCGGTTCGGACCGCTGGGACGGGACGGCGTGCGCGCGGCCACCCGCGACCACGCGCTGACCCTGCTGCTCGGGGCGCTGAGCGGCCCGGCCTGACGTTCGCGCGCCGCCCGTTTCGCGGGCGAAACCCGCCATTGCCGCCTAAATAAACCGCACTTCGCAAACCGCCCAGTCCTTGGGCGCCGCCCTGCTTCCTTTCGCGGCAATCGCACGCTTCATGCACCGCGATTGTGTAACGAGGGAGGAAAACCCATGGTCGGAGCGGATACCGCCTGGATCATCGTCGCCACCGCGCTGGTGCTGTTCATGACGCTGCCGGGGCTGGCGCTGTTTTACGGGGGGCTCGTGCGGGCCCGAAACGTGCTGAGCGTCTTCATGCAATGCTATGCCATCGCCTGCCTGATGAGCATCCTGTGGCTGGTCGCCGGGTATTCCATCGCCTTCGGCGACGGCAACGCGATCTGGGGTGGCCTGGGCAAGATGTTCCTGGCGGGCGTTACGGCGGACAGCCTGTCGGGCACCCTGCCCGAGGTCCTGTTCTTCGCCTTCCAGATGACCTTCGCCATCATCACGCCCGCCCTGATCGTCGGCTGCTTCGTCGAGCGCATCAGCTTCGGCTTCGTGCTGTTGTTCTCGTCGCTGTGGATGCTGCTGGTCTATGCGCCGGTGGTGCACTGGATCTGGGGCGGCGGGATGCTGTCGGATGGCGGCATCCTCGGCGAGACCGGCGTGAAGGATTTCGCCGGCGGCGTGGTTGTGCACGAGACCGCCGGGCTGGCCGCTCTGGTCATCGCGATGATGCTGGGCGCCCGGCGCGACCGGTCCAAGCCGCCGCACAACCCCGGCATGGTGATGATCGGCGCCGCCATGCTGTGGGTGGGCTGGTTCGGCTTCAACGGCGGATCGCAGCTGGCCGCCGATGGCGGCGCGGCCATGGCCCTGACCGTCACCCATGTCTCGGCCGCCGCCGCGTCGCTGAGCTGGGCGCTGTGGGAGCGGATCAAGCACGGCAAGGCGTCGCTGGTGGGCATCGTCACCGGCACCATCGCGGGGCTGGCCTCGATCACGCCGGCCAGCGGTTTCGTCGGCCCTGTCGAGGCGTTGATCATCGGCGGCATCGCCGGCGTTCTGTGCCAGGAGGCCGTGAACCTGATCCGCAACCGGATGGGCATCGACGACACGCTCGACGTGTTCGCCGTTCACGGTGTCGGCGGGATTTTCGGCACGATCATGATCGCGGGGTTCGGCGCGGGCACATGGGCCGCGCAACTGGGCGCGCTGGCGATCGTGGGCGTCTTCACGGTGGTCATGACGGTGGTGATCGCGCTGGTCTGCAAGGCCGTCATCGGCATGCGGGTCGATCCCGAGACCGAGACCAACGGCCTCGACCTCGCGGTGCACGGCGAGCGGGCCTACGACATGGCCTCGTGACGGGCCTGTAAAGGACGGCAAGGATGGGATGGGCGTCCGAGGGATCGGGCGCCCGTTTTCCGATTTCCGGACCGGTGCGATCAGGCCTTGATGTCGACCCCGCGGGGCGCGTTCGCGGCCGTATCGGGCTTGGGATAGGCCTTGGCGGGCGGGCTTTCGGCGACCGATCCGGCCAGGGCCAGCGTGATCGCCACCGACTCGCGGCGCACCTGGCCCATGCCCTTGGTGACCGTGCTCGCCGGGGGTCCGGAGGACACCAGCGACGTGTCGCCCGTCGGCAACGGCGCGGCCCGTTCGGGCTTGGCCGCCGGGTCGGCGGAGGCGGTGCCGTCCACAACGCTTGCCTGTCGCGCAAGGCTGGCCGCGTCGGCGGCCTTGCCCTGCGACAGGGCGTCCTTCGCGGGCTCGGCGGCCGAGACGAAGGGCACAGGCTTCGACGCGATGTATTTCATCATCTCGGACCAGCGGTCCGATACAGGGGAATTCGGGGGCACGGAAAAGACCATGACTAACTCCTGCACGGCCCCACCATCTGCATCCTTAGCGCGGAAAAATGGCGATTCTGGGGCGATTGCGGATGAAGAGTGGCGGCGGGCCGCTCAGGGCCCTGCCGCCACGGGATCAGATCGTCATGTCCATCCCGCGCGGTTCGCGGTTCTGGTTCGCGGGATCCGCATCTGCTGCCGCGAGCGCAGCGTTGGCGTTCGACGCGGCCGGGCCCGCCGCGGCGTCGGCCTCCGCCTTGGGTTTGTCGGCGATTTCGGTCAGCGGGCTCTTGGCCTCGGCCGCGCTGGCCACGCTCGAGATCAGGGCGTCGGACAGATAGCTCTGGCGCGCCGCCTCGGCCTCACGGCGCAGCTGCGACATGTCGGGGCCGCCTTCGGCTTCGGCCGCGACCTGCGCGCTGACCACGATCTCGCCCGGGGATTGAGGCTTCGGCGCGGTCGTCGCCGGTGCTTCTGACGGGGCCGGTTGGGTGGCGGCCGTCTTCTCGGCGCCTCCTGCCCCGTCGGTCGGGTTCGTGGCGTTCGTGTCGGTGCCGGTCTTGTTTTCGGTCGTCGGTTGAGGCTCGGGCTCGGTCTGCGGTGCGGGCGCCGACGCAGCGGGCTGCTCCGGCGGCGGCGAATAGATCGGACGAGACAAGATTGAACTAATCATCACATATTACCCTTAACGCCCCCGCCCGCGCTTAGGGCCGAGGAATGCGGCGAGACGGTGTCAGAACCGCACCTATCCCGTGCACCTGTCCATAAAAACAGGGTCTTTCGCCCAAGGGTTGCGGGCGCCGCGCCCGGATCGCGCCGCAATCAGCCGTAGAGCTCGGCCGCCCGCCGCTCGAACGCCCGCACGATTCGCTGCATGGCATCGTTGAAGAACATGTTCGCCGCCGAGCCGAGGATGCGGCTCTTGAACTCGAAATCCACGTCGAACGTGACTTCGCAGCCCTGGTCTAGGTCACGGAAGGTCCAGGTCGAATTCATGTGCTTGAACGGCCCTTCGACATACTCGGTATGGATCTTCATGTCGTCGGGGCGCAGGGTGACGCGGCTGCCGAAGCGTTCGCGGAAGACCTTGAAGCTGATCACGAGGTCCGCCTCCATCACCTCGCCACCCTCGATCGGCTTGCGCGAGCGTATGCGCGCCGCGGCCGTCCAGGGAAGGAACTTCGGATAGCTCTCAACGTCGGCCACCAGATCGTACATCTGTTGCGCCGTGTAGGGCAGCTTGCGGGTCTCGTGATGGCTGGGCATAAGGTCCTTCGGGCAGTGAGTGCGGTAAATGTCGCCTGAGGCCCGGTGATTTCAAGGGGACTCGATGGCTCAGCCCAACTACGTGATAGACGAGATGATCTCGGCCAAGCAGATCGCCGCGCGGATCGAGGCGCTGGCGGACGAGATCGGCGGCCATTTCGCCGGCACCTCGAAACTGGTGGTGGTGGGGCTTCTGCGCGGCTCGTTCGTGTTCATCGCCGACCTGGTGCGCGAGCTGGACCTGCCCGTCGAGGTCGATTTCCTCGAAGCGTCGTCCTACGGCGACTCAACCGAGTCGAGCCGCGAGGTGCGCATCCTAAAGGACCTGCGCGGCGAGATCGCGGGGCGTGACGTGCTGGTGGTCGAGGATATCGTCGATACCGGCTTTACCCTGCATCACGTGCTGGGCTTGTTGCGCGCCCGCGCGCCCGCGCGACTGGAAACCATCGCCCTTCTGGACAAGCCCGCAAGGCGCGAGGTCGACGTGAAGGCCACCTGGACCGGCTTCGAGATCCCAGACGAGTTCGTCGTGGGCTATGGCATCGACTATGCCCAGCGGAACCGGAACCTGCCCTATATCGGCACGGTGCGGTTCACGTAATCGCGCGTTGGCAGGGTCGCGATCCGTGTTAGCCTGATCCGATCATTTTGATCGGAGGCAATATGAAACGTTATTTCGGACAGATCACCGTCGTGGCGGGCATTCTCGTCGCCGTGTCGGCAACGGCGCAGGCCAACCTTGAGGGCCCGGTGAAGGCCCGAAAGCAACACATGCAGCTTTATGGCTTCAACCTGGGCACACTGGGCGACATGGCGAAGGGCGACCGCGAATACGACGCCGCGTTGGCGCAGGCCGCCGCCGACCGGCTGGTGGCCCTGTCCGCGATGACGCAGGCCGGATATTACCCCGCCGGCACCAGCAGCGACGAGATGGAGGACTCGCGGGCCCTGCCGGTGCTGTTCGAGCAGATGGACGACTACCAGGCGCTGACCAACGAGCTGAACGCGGCGGCCGAGGCGATGGCCGCGGTGGCCGGCGACGGGGTGGAGCAGGTCCAGGCCAACATGCAGGCGCTGGGACAGGCCTGCGGCGCCTGCCACGAGGACTATCGCAAACCGCGCGAGTGATCCGAAGCCCATGCGCCTGATCCTCTGGACGAGTGCCGCCGCGCTTGGCATCGCCGCGGCGCTTTGGGCGGTGACGGTCCCGGCCCCGCTGGCCGATGCCGCCGCCCTGCCCCAGGGCGATTCCGAGGCCGGCGCGCGCGTCTTCGCCGCCGCCGGTTGCGCGTCGTGTCACGTCGCCCCCGACACCGAGGAGGACGGCCCGCCCGTCCTGTCCGGCGGCGAGGCGTTCGAAACCGCCTTCGGCACATTCTACGCGCCCAACATCTCGCCCGATGCCGCGGCCGGGCTCGGCGACTGGACCGATGCGCAGATCGTCAACGCGGTGATGCACGGCGTCTCGCCCGCGGGCGCGCACTACTTCCCCTCGCTGCCCTACACCGCCTATGTGAAGGCCCGGCCGGACGACATGGCGGACATGGTGGCCTATCTGCGCACCCTGCCCGCCTCGGAAGTGCCGTCGCAGCCGCACGACCTTGCCTTCCCGTTCAACCAGCGCTGGCTCATGGGGTTCTGGAAGCCACTGTTCCTGCGCGACTACTGGGTGGTGCCCGACAGCGTGGCCGATGACGACACGCTCCGGCGGGGCCGCTACCTGGTCGAGGCGCTGGGCCATTGCGGCGAATGCCACACGCCGCGCAATGCGCTGGGCGGGCTCAGGGTCGATGCCTGGCTGACGGGGGCGGAGAACCCCTCGGGCGAAGGCCGCATCCCGGGCATCACGCCGGCGCAGCTCGACTGGTCGGCAGGGGATATCCGGGCCTACCTGACCTCGGGCCTCACCCCGGATTACGACAGCGCGGGCGGGTCCATGGTGGCCGTGATTGACAAGCTCGCGCAACTGCCCGAGGACGACATCGACGCGATCGTCGCCTATCTCAAGGCGCTACCGGAGGCCGGCCAGCCATGAACCTGCACTGGATGCTGCGCGCAAAGCGCTGGGCGCAGAACCCGCCCTCGGCGAAGCAGGTGAAATTCGTGCTGGCCATCATCGCCGTGTGTATCGCGCTTTTCGCCTACGAACGGATCATGGGCTGGCCGGACTGGCTGACGCCCAACAATGTCGGTCGGATGCCGCGCTAGCCGGCAGCGCTCGCCGCTCAGCCGCCCAGCGGGCCCACGTTCATGTTCTGGTACATGCCCCACATGGCGGTCACGAAGATCGAGATCATGCCGATCACCTGCGTCGCGTGACGGTGGCGGATCAGCCGTTTGCGCAGCGCCTCGCCATGCAGGTCGGCCATGTGGATCAGCCGCGCGGTCGACAGGCTCAGAAGCCCGACAAGCGTCATGGGCACGGCGATCAGGGCGACCGCCTGCGCGAACTCGATCCCGTACCAGAACCCCAGCACCAACAGCGTCGAGAGAACGGCGGTGGTCAGCGCCACCAGCCACAGGCCCGACACCTTCGCGATGAACAGAAGCCGGTTCACCCGGATCTGCACCAACGTCTCGAGGTCACGCTCGGACTGGCCGCCATGCTTTGCGGCGCGCGGCACCATGTCGAAAGGGACGCCTATGACGTAATGGCTGGCGGTCGACCAGACGGCGGCCAGCGCGATCCAGAACCACAGATTCGAGAACGACCGCATGTCGATCAGCTCGAAAACGGTTTCGTACCAGTCCAAGTTCGGCCTCGGGCGTTGCTGCGGTCGCGGTTCGGCCAAGCCCTACACTTGAGCCGGGGGGAAATCCATGCAACGCAAGCCATGCCCGGAAAATCGTTGCAAATGGATCCGAAAGCCCATGACGCAGGCCCCCTATCCCGCCGCCCGCTTCCGCCGCCTGCGCCGCACGCCCGCCTTGCGCGCGCTGGTGCGCGAGACGACCCTGACCGTCGACGACCTGATCTGGCCGATCTTCGTGCGCGACGGCACGAACGAGCGCGACGCGGTGCCGTCGATGCCCGGGGTGGAACGGGTGAGCATCGACCTGCTGGTCGAGACGGCGCGCGAGGCCGCCGACCTGGGCATCCCCGCGATCTGCCTGTTTCCCTATACCGATCCGTCGCTGAAGACGGAGGCGTGCGAAGAGGCCTGGAACCCCGACAACCTGTCGAACAGGGCCACCCGCGCGATCCGCGACGCCGGCCTCGACATCTCGATCATGACCGACGTGGCGCTGGACCCCTACAACGCCAACGGCCACGACGGCATCGTGCGCGACGGGATCATCCTGAACGACGAGTCCGTGGACGCGCTGGTGAAGATGGCGCTGGCCCAGGCCGAGGCGGGCGCCGACATCCTGGGCCCCTCGGACATGATGGACGGCCGGGTGGCCGCCATGCGCGCCGCGCTGGAGTCGCACGGCCACAAGGACGTGGCGATCATGTCCTACACCGCGAAATACGCCTCGGCCTTCTACGGACCCTTCCGCGACGCGGTGGGGGCGTCGGGCGCGCTGAAGGGCGACAAGAAGACCTACCAGATGGATTTCGGCAACCGCGACGAGGCCATGCGCCTGGTCGAGCGGGACCTGATGGAAGGCGCCGACATGATCATGGTCAAGCCGGGGATGCCCTATCTCGACATCTGCGCGGCGGTGAAGAGCACCTTCGGCGTGCCCACCTTCGCCTACCAGGTCAGCGGCGAATACGCGATGCTCATGGGCGCCGCCGAGCGGGGCTGGCTCGACGGCGACCGGGTGATGGTCGAAAGCCTGTCGGCCTTCAAGCGGGCGGGCTGCGACGGGATCCTGACCTATTTTGCCCCGCGTGTGGCCCGTATGCTGCAAGCGTGACCCGCCGGACGGCAAGGGATCGCCCATCGGGCAGGGTTATAGGTGACAGGGCGTCTTTCCGCCGATAAGCTGCGATGCAGAACGGTCACATAAGGCCGTCACTCAGGCAACGGCAGTAACAAGGGACATCCCCATGACCATCCAAACCCGCCGGGTATTCCTGGCAGGCGGCGCGGCCACGGTCGCGCTGGCCGGCTGCGGCAACGGCATTTCCAGCCCCGGCGCCGCGAATATCGATGCACGCGTGCAATCGACGCTCAATTATCTCTACAACACGTATCCCAGCACCATGGACCTGCGCGACAAGGCCGCCGGCATGCTGGTGATGCCGCTCATCACCAAGGCGGGCCTTGGCGTCGGCGGCAGCTACGGGCGCGGCGCGCTTCTGGTCGACGGCATGACCATCGACTACTACTCGGCCGCGCAGGCCAGCGTCGGTTTCCAGATCGGCGCGCAGCAATACGCCCACGTGCTGTTCTTCATGACCGACGACGCGCTGTTCACGTTCCGCAACTCGGCCGGGTACGAAGCTGGCGCGGATATCGAATACGCGCTGCGCGACCAGGGCGGCAACCTGCAGGCCAGCACCACGACGTCGCTCAGCCCCGTCATCGGCGTGGTCTTCGGGCAGGCCGGCCTGATTGCCGGCGCGTCGCTGAAGGGCACGAAATACACCCGCATCATCCCGTAAACGGGGCCGCGTCCGGGCCGCTTCTTGCGACCGGCGCGCGAAGCCATTAAGCCCGCCCGAAAGGTTCATTCGGGCGGAGAGACAAGCATGGCCAAAAGCGGTGGCAACCCGATCACGAAGGGGATCGTCTGGGTCATCCTGCTGTTGCTGATCGTGGGTCTGGCGGGGTTCGGCGCGACCAACTTCGGCGGCTCGACCCGATCGATCGGCAGCGTCGGCGATACCGAGATCGACATCGACCGCTACGCCCGCGCGGTGCAGCAGGAGCTTCGCAGCTTCGAGGCACAGACCGGGCAGCGCGTGACCTTCCAGCAGGCGCAATCGCTGGGGCTGGACCGCGTGGTGCTGCGCCGGCTTGTGGCGCTGGCCGCGCTCGAGGACGAGGCGGACAGCATCGGCATCTCGGTGGGCGACGCCGAAATCCGCGACGAGGTCCTGCAGACACCGGCCTTCCAGGGCGTGTCGGGCCAGTTCGACCGAGAAGCCTATGAATTCGCGCTGGAAAACGCGGGGCTGAGCGTCTCGGAATACGAGCAGAGCCTGCGCGACGAGATTTCGCGCACCCTTCTGCAAGGCGCCGTGGTCGCCGGGATCGCGCCGCCTGAGACTTTCGTCGACACGCTTTATGGCTACGCGCGGGAAACCCGCGACCTGACCCTGTTGCGCCTGACCCGCAGCGACCTGGAAGAGCCGATCCCGGCGCCCAGCGACGCCGACCTTCAGGCCTTCTACGACGAGAATCCCGACCGCTTCACCCTGCCCGAGCGCAAGCGCATCACCTATGCGTGGCTGACGCCGGAGATGCTGGTGGACGATCTTCCCGTCTCCGAAGACGAGCTGCGCCGCCTCTACGAGGACCGTTCGGCCGAGTTCAACCAGCCCGAACGGCGGCTGGTCGAACGGCTTATCTTCTCCGACCTCGACGCCGCGCAGGCCGCCGCCGACGCGATCGAGGCGGGCGAAACCGACTTCGACACACTGGTCGAGGACCGCGGGCTGAGCCTGGACGATGTCGACCTGGGCGAAGTGGCGCGCGACGACCTGTCCTCCGATGCCGCCGACGCGGTGTTCGGCCTGGGCTCCACCGGGATCGCCGGACCCGTCGAGACCGGGCTGGGTCCCGCGCTTTTCCGGGTGAACGCGATTCTGCGCGCGCAGGAGACGCCGTTCGAGGACGTGCGCGACGACCTGCGGGCCGAGTTCGCCATCGACGCCGCCCGCCGCGCCGTCGAGGTCGAGCGCGAGCCGATCGAGGACCTGCTGGCCGGTGGCGCCACGCTGGAAGAGATCGGGGACGAGACGCCGTTCCAGACGGCCGAGATCCTGTTCTCGCCCGAAACGCCGTCGGTGACCGGCGCCGATATCGACGCCTACGAGGCCTTCCGCCAGGCCGCGGCCCGGACCGAACCCGGCGATTTCCCCGAACTGGTCGAGCTCGAGGATGGCGGCCTGTTCGCCCTGCGCGTGGACGAAATCGTGCCGCCGACCCTGCAACCGCTCGCCGATGTCGAGGTCGAAGTGATCGAGGCCTGGGACGCCGCCGAGCAGCGCGCGCGCCTGACCGACCGGGCCGAGTCCATTGTCGCCGAGGCCGAGGGCGGCGCCGCGCTTTCCGAGCAGCCTGGCACGGCCGTGCAGGAGCTGGGCGTCCTGCGCGATGCCTTCCTCGAGAACACGCCCGACAGCCTGGTGGAAACCGCCTTCGACCTCGAAGAAGGCGGCCTTGCCGTCGTGCCCACCGACACGGGCGCCATCGTGCTGCGGGTGGACGCGGTGAACCCCGCAGACCCCGACGCGCCCGAGGCTGCCGAGATCAAGGACAACCTGCGCCAGTCGGCCGGACAGGGCGTCGCGCAGGACGTGACCGAGGCGTTCACCGGCGCGCTGGAGCGTCAGAAGGGCATCCAGTTGAACCAGCAGGCGGTCACCGCCGTGAACCAGCAGTTCAACTGATGAAGCTGACGCCCGATTTCGACGCCTTCGCCGCCGGCTACGAGGCGGGCGAAAGCCAGGTGGTCTATGCCCGCATCGCCGCCGACCTGGACACGCCCGTTTCGCTGATGCTGAAGCTGGGCCAGGCGGGGCGCGACAGCTTCATGCTGGAGTCGGTCACCGGCGGCGAGGTGCGCGGGCGCTATTCCATCATCGGGCTGAAGCCTGACCTTCTGTGGGAATGCCGGGGCACCGACAGCCGCGTCAACCGGCAGGCCCGGTTCGACGGCGACGCGTGGGAGGACATGGCCGGCGATCCGCTGGAGACCCTGCGCCAGGTCATCTCCGAATCCCGCATCGACCTGCCCGCCGACCTGCCCGCCGCCAGCGCGGGCCTGTTCGGCTACCTGGGCTACGACATGATCCGGCTGGTCGAACGCCTGCCCCACGTGAACCCCGACCCCATCGGCGTGCCCGACGCGCTGATGATGCGGCCGTCGGTCGTGGCGGTTCTGGACGGCGTGAAGGGCGAGGTGACCGTGGTGGCCCCCGCCTGGGCCGGCCAGGGCCTGTCGGCGCGCGCGGCCTATGCCCAGGCGGCGGAGCGGGTGATGGACGCGCTGCGCGACCTGGACCGCCCCACCCCCGCCGACGCGCGCGACCTGGGCGACTCGGCCCCCGTGGGCGAGCCGGTGTCGAATTTCAGCCATGCCGAATACCTGTCGGCGGTCGAGCGGGCCAAGGAATACATCGCCGCCGGCGACATCTTCCAGGTGGTACCGTCCCAGCGCTGGACGCAGGAATTCGACCTGCCGCCCTTCGCGCTTTACCGCTCGCTCCGGCGCACCAATCCGTCGCCTTTCATGTTCTTCTTCAATTTCGGCGGTTTCCAGGTCGTCGGCGCCTCGCCCGAGATCCTCGTGCGGGTCATGGACGGGCAGGTCACGATCCGCCCCATCGCGGGCACGCGCCCGCGCGGCGCCACGCCCGAAGAGGATCTGGCGCTCGAGAAGGACCTGCTTTCGGACGAGAAGGAACTGGCCGAGCACCTGATGCTGCTGGACCTGGGCCGCAACGACACGGGCCGGGTCAGCAAGATCGGCACCGTGCGCCCGACCGAGGAATTCATCATCGAGCGTTATTCCCACGTGATGCATATCGTGTCGAACGTGGTGGGCGAACTCAGCGACGATCACGACGCGCTGTCGGCGCTGCTGGCGGGCCTTCCCGCCGGGACCGTCTCGGGCGCGCCCAAGGTCCGCGCGATGGAGATCATCGACGAGCTGGAGCCGGAAAAGCGCGGCATCTACGGCGGCGGCCTGGGCTATTTCAGCGCACGGGGCGACATGGACATGTGCATCGCGCTCCGCACCGCGGTGGTGAAGGACGCGAAGCTCTACATCCAGGCGGGCGGCGGTGTCGTCTACGACAGCGACCCCGAGGCCGAGTTCCAGGAAACGGTCAACAAGTCCCGCGCCCTGCGCCGGGCGGCCGAGGATGCGTCGCGCTTCGCCGGGCGGGGCAACAGCTAGTCGCGACTGACCCGCCAGATTGTGTTGCCCACGTCGTCGGCCACCAGCAGCGCGCCATCCGCCGCGATCTCGACGCCCACGGGCCGTCCTAAAGCGTTCTCGTCACCGTCGAGGAACCCGGTCAGAACGTCGCGCGGCTGGCCCACGGGGTTACCGTCGGTGAAGGGCACGAACACCACCGAGTAGCCGGAGGCCGGCACCCGGTTCCACGATCCGTGCAGCCCCACATAGGCGCCCGGTCCCTGCCCCAGCCGCGCGCCATCGGCGAAGGTCAGGCCCAGTGGCGCCACGTGCGCGCCTAGCGCGTAGTCCGGCCGTTCGACCTCCGCGGGCGCCCCGGGCGCATCGACCCGCGGATCGCGCCGGTCGCCGAAATAGATCCATGGCCAGCCGAAATGGTCGCCCGGTCGCACCTGCGCCAGGTAATCGGGCACCAGGTTGTCGCCCAGCTCGTCCCGCTCGTTCACCACGGTCCAGAGCGCGCCGGTCGCGGGCTCGGCATCCATGCCCACCGGGTTGCGCAGCCCGCGTGCGAAGACCACCGCACGGCCGGTGTCGGGGTCGACCCGCCAGATCGCGGCGCGGTCCCGCTCGGCCGCGAGCCCGTTCTCGCCGTGGTCGGAGTTCGACCCGACCGAGACGTAAAGCTGCCCCTCGTGCGCCAGCAGACCCTTTGTCCAGTGCCGGTTCGGCGCGCCTGCCGGAAGCTGCACCGCGACCTCGGGCGTGGCGTCCACCCGGGTCTGGCCCACGCGGAACGGCACGCGGACCAGCGCGTCGGTGTTGGCGACGTAAAGGTGCCCCTCCAACAGCGCCATGCCGAAGGGCGATGTCAGATCCTCCAACAGGACCGTGCGCCCCTCGGCTACGCCGTCACCATCGGCGTCGCGCAGAAGGCTGATCCGGTCCGCCGTTGGGGCCTCGGCGCCGGCGATGCCCATGACGATCCGCTCGGCCACCCCGCGCAGCGACGTGGGCGTCGCGGGCTGCTTGTTCGTCTCGGCCACCAGCACGTCACCATTAGGCAGAACATGCATCCAGCGCGGGTGGTCGAGGCCGGTGTAAAAGGCGTTAACCTTCAGGCCCGCCGCGGCAACCGGGGTCTCGCCCGCGGGCCACCCCCGGGCGGGTGCGATGTTGACGGTCGGCAAAAGGCCCTGCCGCGGCGCGGGCAATTGCGGGTCCGGTCCCGTGACCGTGGACATCGGCGCGGGCGGGGGCGTACCGCAGCCCGCGAGGGCCAGCAAAAGGCCGGCGGCAAGAAAACGGGGCGCTGGCATCGGCAGACCTCCTTCGCGGTCAGAGCTTGACCGGAAGGGTGGTGCGCGACGCCGCGATGGCCAGTCTCAGCCCTCGGCCTTCAAGGCCAGCGCGCGCTCGGTCGTCCAGACGCCCTTGGTGCCGCCCCAGGCGCCGCTGCCCACCTCGTGGATGCGCACGGATGTGGCATCGGCCATGGCGGCGCCGGCAACGCGGCCGAAACCGGCCACCACCTCGGCGATCATGGCTTCCTTCTCGGCGGCGTCGAACACGCCTTCCATCACCTGAATATCGATCAGCGGCATGGGAGCCCTCCAGTCATGACACGAGGGCGACAGTATCAGAGCAGCACGCAAAAAGGGACCGCCGAGGCGGTCCCTTTCGTGTGTCCGGTTGGACGCGACTTAGCGCTTCGAGAACTGGAAGCTCCGGCGGGCTTTCGCGCGGCCGTACTTCTTGCGCTCGACCACGCGGCTGTCGCGGGTCAGGAAGCCGGCGGCCTTCAGCGCGCCGCGCAGGCTGGGATCATAAAGCTGAAGCGCCTTCGACACGCCGTGCTTGACCGCGCCGGCCTGGCCCGACAGGCCGCCGCCCTTGACGGTGGCCATGACGTCGAACTGGCCTTCGGTGTTCGACACGGTGAAGGGCTGCTTCAGGATCATCTGCAGCACGGGACGCGCGAAGTAGGCGTTCACGTCCTTGCCGTTCACGGTGACCTTCCCCGAGCCGGGCTTGATCCAGACGCGGGCGACCGCGTCCTTCCGCTTGCCAGTGGCGTAGGACCGGCCCAGCTCGTCGCGGACGGGCTCACGCGGGGCTTCGGACTCGACTTCGGCCGAGCTGCCCGAGACGGCCTGGTTCAGCTCTTCGAGCGAGGTGACTTCTTCAGCCATTACTTGACCTCCCGGGTGTTCTTGGAGTTCATCGCTTTCACGTCGATGATCTCGGGCTTCTGGGCCTCGTGGCCGTGCTCGGTGCCTGCATAGACGCGCAGGTTGGTCATCTGCTGACGGCTCAGCGGGCCGCCGGGCAGCATGCGCTTGACGGCTTGCATGACCACGCGCTCGGGGTGGGCGCCTTCCAGGATCTGGCCGGTGGTGCGGGACTTGATGCCGCCCGGGTAGCCGGTGTGCCAGTAGTTGGGCTTGTCACGCTTGCGACCGGTCAGCTGGACCTTGTCGGCGTTGATGACGATGATGTTGTCGCCCATGTCCATGCTGGGCGTGAACGACGGCTTGTGCTTGCCGCGCAGACGCATGGCGATGATCGAGGCAAGGCGGCCCAGAACGACGCCCTCGGCGTCGATCACGTACCACTTCTTCTCGATATCCGCCGGAGTAGCGGTAAAGGTTTTCATTGTCGGTCCTGTTCTCGGATGTCCGGGCGACGGGGCGCGAAGGCTCTGCCGCCTGTGGCGTTCGATGGCGGGGTTCTAAGACCGGGGACCACCCGCGTCAATGCGCACCTTTCTGTTTTAAATAAGCGCAAACAATGCCTTACAATTAAGGTATCATTTTACCCCATGTATTTGCACCAATAATCCGGCTCTTCGAGGGTGCGCCCGCCGCAACGGACCGCCAGCCGCGAGATTTTTCGGAAATTTTCTCTTGCGCGGTGGGGGCACCATCGTTAGGTGCGCCTCACGAGCGGGGACGATCCCAACTTCGGGCGACGTTATACGATACGACCTGGGGGGGCGCTAAGGACCCACGGATTCAATCTACTGGCTGAAAGGGGAGTTCCTATGGACGGAGCCAACCTCTTCCAACTGGGGATCGGTCTGGAGACAGGCGCCCAAGCGGAAGACATCACCGCACGCGATCTTTTTGACGAAGAGCGCGACGATCACTTCATTCGTGACGACGAAGGCCGCGTTTTCGCGGGCCGTCACCTGATTATCGAGGTCGTGAACGGCCACGGTCTGGATGACGAGGCCCGCATCCAGCAGGCGTTCCGCGACTGCGTGGATACCTGCGGCGCGACTCTGCTGCACATCCACACCCACAAGTTCAGCCCCCAGGGCGTGAGCGGCGTGGCCGTGCTGGCCGAAAGCCACATCAGCGTGCACACCTGGCCCGAGATCGGCTATGGCGCGTTCGACGTGTTCATGTGCGGCGACGCCAAGCCCTGGCTGGCGGTCGACGTGCTGAAGAAGGCCTTCGCCACGCCCGACGTACGGGTGAAGGAACTGCTGCGGGGCGATGGCCTGGTGACCGAAACCGTCGCCGCCTGAGCACCGCCTGACAGCGTTTTCCAGCGGGGGGCCAACGGCCCCCCGTTTTCGTTCCGGCCCCTCGATTGCCGGACGATGGTCCCGGAATACATCGCGCGCCATGGCCATGATCCTGACATTTGGCTTCGACGCCGCCAGCTTCGCCCGGCTCGAACCACTCCGGCAGCGCCATTTCCCGGCGGCGCGCAATTTCATCCCGGTTCACGTAACCCTGTTCCAGCAGTTGCCGCCCGATCACCTGCCGCGCATCCTGGTCGATCTCGCTGCCGAGGGGCGCGGGCCCGCCCTGCCCTTCACCGCCACAGGCATCCTCGATTTCGGCGGCGGCGCCGCGATCGACCTGGAATGTCCGCCCGCCAAGGCGCTCCAGCAGCGGTTGCGCAAAAGCTGGCAGGAGATCCTGAGCGACAGCGACGACCGGGGCCGCAAGCTGCACGTGACGGTGCAGAACAAGGTGGACCGGGACACCGCGCGGGCGGCCCAAGCCACGCTGCGGGCGGGTTTTTCACCGTGGCAGGGTCTTTTGGACCGGCTGCACCTGTGGCACTACCGCGGCGGACCGTGGGAACACATCGCAACCGTACCGCTGCAGGGGGACCGAGAATGACCGACATGACCGGATGGAGCGTCGAGCGCCTTCACGACGATCACAGCCAGGCCCTGCGCGTGTCCGAGGTGCTTTACGACAACAAGACCGACCACCAGCGCCTGCGCGTGATCGCGAACCCGACCTTCGGGCGGGTGCTGACGCTGGACGGCGTGGTGCAGGTGACCGAGGCAGACAATTTCATCTACCACGAGATGCTGACCCACGTGCCGATTTTCGCCCATGGCGCGGCGAAACGGGTGCTGATCGTCGGCGGCGGCGATGGCGGCATGGCGCGCGAGGCTCTGCGCCATCCCGTCGACAGCGTCACCATGGTCGAGATCGACGGCGGCGTGGTGGATTTCTCGAAGGAATACCTGCCGTCGATCAGCGCCGGCGCCTTCGACGACCCGCGGCTCGATTTGCAGATCGCCGACGGGGCCGAGTTCATGAAGACCACCGATGGCGGCTTCGACGTCATCATCATCGATTCGACCGACCCCGTGGGCCCGGGTGAAGTGCTGTTCACCGACCATTTCTACGGCCACGCCAAGCGCGCGCTGGCACCCGGTGGCATCCTTGTGACCCAGAACGGTGTGCCCTTCATGCAGGGCGGCGAGCTGACGGGCACGCTGCGCGCCTTCGGATCGCTGTTCGCCGACGCCTATTGCTACCTCGCGACCGTGCCGACCTATGCCGGGGGGCCCATGGCCTTCGGCTGGGGCACCGACAGCGACGCGCGGCATGTCCCGCTCGAGCTTCTCACGGACCGGGTCGCGCAAAGCGGGCTCGACTTCGGCTACTACAGCGCCGAAGTCCACAAGGCCGCCTTCGCCCTGCCCGGCTACGTGAAGAAATTGTTCCCCTGATGCGCGGCTAGTGCAGGTTGAATTCCCCCGTCACGTTCCGCCATTCGCCGGGCGCGATCATCTTGCGATGGGTGAAGCGCACGGAATGCAGCGGCCCCTCGATCTCGCGCTGCCAGTAATCGACGAATTCGAACAACCGGGGGTGGTCGGGCGCCAGATCGTAGTCCTGCCAGACGAAGCTGTTGAGAACGTTACGATAATCCGGCATGCGGTAGTAGAATTCAGCGGTCGTCAGCCCATAGCCCTTCAGCATCAGTTCGGTTTCGGTCATCACGGGATCCCCTTACAGAATGCCCCCCTTGCCCCTCGATGCTGCCACGGCGCGATGAAAGGTCAATGAAAACAGTTTGTTATCACTCTCCAGACTTGGCTGCCATGGCCGAAAAGACGCAGTCATTGCACCCCATATCCATGTGCTGATATAGAAATTTCAACAAGATATTGAGCGAGCGATAAGGAAGATCCAGCGTGAGCGACCGGCCCGATCCCCCCGAGGATATTGACGAAAACGGCCCCGAAGGCCCCGGCCCGCAAGGCCCCTCGATCGACATCGTGGACGAGATGCAGGCGTCGTTCCTCGACTACGCCATGTCGGTCATCGTGTCGCGGGCGATCCCCGACCTGCGCGATGGCCTGAAACCCGTGCACCGGCGGATCCTTTACGCCATGCACGAGACCGGCAACACCTTCGACAAGCCCTACCGCAAGTCCGCGCGCCCCGTGGGCGACGTCATGGGCCAGTACCACCCGCACGGCGACAGCGCGATCTACGAGGCGCTGGTGCGGATGGCGCAGGACTTCTCCATGTCGCTACCGCTCCTGGACGGCCAGGGCAATTTCGGCTCCATGGACGGGGATAGCGCGGCGGCCATGCGCTATACCGAGGTGCGGATGGACAAGCCCGCCCGCGCCCTGCTGGCCGATATCGAGAAGGAAACGGTCGATTTCCAGGACAACTACGACGGCAAACAGCTTGAGCCGACGGTCCTGCCCGCACGCTTTCCCAATATGCTGGTCAACGGCGCGGGCGGCATCGCCGTGGGCATGGCGACGAACATCCCGCCCCATAACCTGGGCGAGGTCGTCGATGCCACGCTGGCGCTGATCGAGGATCCGGATCTGAGCTCGGAACGGATCATGGAGATCATTCCCGGCCCCGACTTCCCGACCGGCGGCATCATGCTGGGCCGCTCGGGCGCGCGGAAGGCCTATCTCGAGGGGCGCGGCAGCGTCATCCTGCGGGCCAAGACGCGCGTCGAGGAGATCCGCAAGGACCGCTTCGCCATCGTGCTGGACGAAATTCCGTACCAGGTGAACAAGGCCGCGCTGGTCGAGCGGATCGCCGACCTGGTGAAGGAAAAGAAGCTGGAAGGCATCTCGGCCGTCCAGGACGAATCCGATCGCGTCGGCGTGCGCGTGGTGGTCGAACTGAAGAAGGACGCCACCCCGGACGTGGTGCTGAACCAACTCTACCGCTTCACGCCGATGCAGACGAGCTTCGGCTGCAACATGCTGGCGCTTCACGGCGGCCGGCCCGAGCAGCTGACCCTGCGGGATTTCCTCACGCATTTCATCACCTTCCGCGAGGATGTCGTTGCGCGGCGCACGGCCTACGAGCTGCGCAAGGCGCGGGAACGCAGCCACATCCTGTGCGGCTACGCGGTCGCCGTCAGCAACGTGGACGAGGTCGTGGCGACGATCCGCGCCTCGGCCGACGCGCCCGAGGCCCGCATCAAGCTGATGGAGCGGCGCTGGCCCGCCGAGGAGATCGCGCCCTTCATCCGGCTGATCGACGATCCCAGCCACACGATGAACGACGACGGCACCTACAATCTGTCCGAGGCGCAGGCCCGTGCCATCCTGGAGCTGCGGCTGCAACGCCTGACCCAGCTGGGCGTGAAGGAAGTCACCGACGAGCTGGAAGAGCTTGCCGGCAAGATCAAGGATTACCTGGACATCCTGCGCTCGCGCGACCGGATCATGGGCATCATCGCGGACGAACTGCGCGAGGTGCGCGAGGATTTCGCGGTGCCGCGCCGCACGGAAATCGTCGACTGGTCCGGCGACATGGAAGACGAGGACCTGATCGAGCGCGAGGAAATGGTCGTGACGGTCACCCAGTCCGGCTACATCAAGCGCACGGCGCTGGCCGATTTCCGCGCCCAGCGGCGCGGCGGCAAGGGTGTCTCGGGCGGCGCGCTGAAGGACGACGACGTGGTCACCACCCTGTTCGTCGCCAACACCCACACGCCGCTGCTGTTCTTCACCACCGACGGCATGGCCTACAAGCTCAAGACCTGGCGCCTGCCGCTGGGCGGCCGCACCTCGAAGGGCAAGGCGATCGTCAACATCCTGCCGATCCCGCAGGGCGTCAGCATCGCCGCCATCATGCCGGTGGACCGCGACGAGGATCACTGGGACGACCTTCAGATCGTCTTCGCCACCAGCGCGGGCACCGTGCGGCGCAACAAGCTGAGCGATTTCACCAACGTGAACCGCGCGGGCAAGATCGCCATGAAGTTCGAGGGCGAGGATGAAGGCGTGCGCCTTATCAACGCGCGCATCGCATCGCCCGACGACGACGTGATGCTGGTGACGGCGCAGGGCCGCGCCATTCGCTTCCCGTCCACCGACGTGCGGGTCTTCAACTCGCGCAGTTCGCTGGGCGTGCGCGGCATCCGGCTGGCCGACGGCGACGAGGTCGTGTCCATGGCCGTGATCCGCCATTTCGAGGCCACCCCGGACGAACGTGCCACCTACCTGAAAATGCGCCGCGCCATGGCGGGTCTCGGCGACGATGCCGAGGTCGAGCCGGACGAGGACGAGGTGGCCGGCGACGCCGCCGAGTTCAGCCAGGAACGCTATGCCGAGATGTCGGCGGCCGAGGACCTGATCCTGACCATCACCGCGGGCGGCTCGGGCAAGCTGTCATCCTCGCACGACTATCCCGTGCGCGGCCGCGGCGGTCAGGGCGTGATGGCGATGGACAAGGCGATGCGGGGCGGCCCGCTCCTGGCCAGCTTCCCGGTCGAGATGGACGACCAGATCATGCTGGCCACCTCGAAGGGCCAGTCGATCCGGGTGCCGGTGGACGGGATCAGCTTCCGCTCCCGCGCGGCCGGCGGCGTGCGCGTGTTCAATACCGGCGCGGGCGAAGAAGTGGTCAGCGTCGCGTGGATCGCCGATCAGAGCGACGCCGAGGCCGACGCCGAAGGCGGCACCACGGACGAGACCGGCGAAAGCTGAGGTCTGGGCCCGCCCTGTCTTGGACGCGGTGGGTCGGCCAGCCCCAGCTCGATCCGCTGGCAGACCGACAGCAGGAAATAGATCGCTTCGGCCCCGTCGGGGCCGGGGCGGCACTGCGGGTGGTCTACGTCTCTCAGGAATGTGGCAAGCGACAGGACTGTCGGGTCCGACATGCCCATGCGCCAATCTTCGAAACGGCGCCTGGCCAGCGCGCCGCTTGCCAGAAGCAGGATATCGCGGTGCCTTGGATCACGGGCGAGCCGCGCCCATAGGGCCGAGATCGCGGCGTCTGGCCCTTCGATATACTGAAGAAACTCGCCTTCCTCGTAGTGAAGATATCCGGTGATGCCGGTCTCTGCGTTGTTCCGGACCGACGTGTGCAGGATCCCGCCGTAGCGAAAGCTGCCCGGTGATACCAGCGCCGTGCTGCGATAAACCAAATAGTGCATCCGGGCTCCTCCCTCCCGCATAGGGCGATTAGGGGCGACCGCGGCCACGAGATCAAGGAGATTTACCCAACGTCATCGGCTTTTCCACAGGAAACTTGCCAAGACAGGGGCACACGCCGCAGTTCGGCACGGCGCATGTCACAAATTCGCCCTCGGATTCCGCCATCATTCGGGCAGCTACCGAAAGGGGGTCAGGGATGCTGCCATACTCGCCGCTCAAATCTCTGCTGTTGCCCGTGGTGCGCCTCCTGATCGGGTCGTATTTCCTGGCGGGCATCGGGCTGATCGACAGTTTCGCGGGGGTCGACCTGCTGTCCGTCGTCATTCCCGTCGAGCTTGCCGAAACGGTCACCGCCTTCGTGCTCTATGGCACGTCCCTCGCGGTCATGCTGGGCATCTTCGTGCGCCCCGCCGCGCTCATCCTCGCGGTGTTCTTCTTCTGGAGCAGCTACCTGCAATACGCGCCCGACTTCACCCTCGCCAACCTGACAGGGTTCTGGCAGGACATGGCACTGGTCGGCGCGGTCCTGCTGATCGCTGAAACATCGCCCGAGCGACGGCTTCGCATGCGCCGCACGACGCCGCGGCGGCTGAACGTGGTGCGCAATCCCATCGACGGCAGACCCCAGCTGAGACAGGACGCCCGCGCAGATGCGCGCGTGGCGGCCGCGCTGCGCACGCCCCGCCCGACGACCGAGGCGTCCGACAACATCTTCCGCGACCAGCCGATCTGACCCTCGCCGCCCTTCCATAGCGCCGTCCGCTGCCTTACATCGGCGTCATGGCAGAGACACTTCATATCATCGGCGGCGGCATGGCCGGATCCGAGGCCGCGTGGCAGGCCGCGAACGCGGGGCTCGACGTGGTCATCCACGAGATGCGGCCCAAGGTCGGCACCTTCGCGCACCAGACCGGCGACCTGGCCGAGATGGTCTGTTCGAACTCGTTTCGATCGGACGACGATGAACAGAACGCCGTGGGCCTTCTGCACTGGGAAATGCGCGCGGCGGGCGGTTTGCTGATCGCCATGGCCGACCGCCACCGCCTGCCCGCGGGCGGCGCGCTGGCCGTGGACCGCGAGGCCTTCGCCCAAGCCGTCACCGCGACCCTGCGCGACCACCCCCGCGTGCGGGTCGAGGCGGCCGAGATCACCGAGCTGCCACGCGACGGCCACTGGATCATCGCCACCGGCCCGCTGACCTCGACCGCGCTGGGACAGGCCATCGCGGCCGAGACGGGCACCGACGCGCTGGCCTTCTTCGATGCCATCGCGCCCATCGTCCATCACGACAGCATCGACATGTCCAAGGCGTGGATGCAGTCGCGCTATGACAAGGGCGAGACCGAGGAAGAGCGCACCGCCTACCTGAACTGCCCCATGGACAAGGCGCAGTACGACGCATTCATCGACGCGCTGCTGGCCGCCCCCAAGACCGAGTTCCACGAGGGCGAGACCGCGGGCTATTTCGACGGCTGCCTGCCGATCGAGGTCATGGCCGAACGCGGACGCGAAACCCTGCGCCACGGCCCGATGAAGCCCGTGGGCCTGACCAACCCCCACGCGCCCGATGTGAAACCGCATGCCGTTGTCCAGCTGCGCCGCGACAACAAGCTGGGCACGCTCTACAACATCGTGGGCTTCCAGACCAAGATGAAGTACGGCGCGCAAACCGATGTTTTCCGGACGATTCCGGGGCTTGAGAACGCGCGCTTCGCCCGGCTGGGCGGCATCCACCGCAACACGTTTTTGAATTCGCCCACGCTGCTCGACGACCAGATGCGCCTGCGCAGCGCGCCGCATATCCGCTTCGCCGGGCAGATCACCGGGGTCGAGGGCTACGTCGAATCCGCCGCCATGGGCCTGCTGGCGGGCCGGCTGGCCGTGGCCGAGCTGACCGGGCGCAGCCTGCCGCCGGTGCCCGATACCACCGCCACCGGCGCGCTGGTCACGCACATCACCGGCGGCGCCGAGGCCAAGACGTTCCAGCCCATGAACGTCAATTTCGGACTGTTCCCGCCCGTGGACCTGAAGGGCGGGCGGCGCAACCGGCCGGCGCGTTACAAGGCCTATACCGACCGCGCCAAGGCCGACTGGCAGGGCTGGCTTGCCGCGGGCGACGCGCAGCTCGCCGCCGAATGACGGCGTGATCGTCACCCGCTTCGCGCCGTCGCCCACGGGCCCGCTTCACCTGGGCCACGCCTATTCGGCGCTGACGATCCAGGCGCTGGCCGGAGACGCCGGACGCGTGTTGCTGCGCCTTGAGGATACCGACAGCACCCGGTCACGGCCGGAATTCGCGGCGCAGATCGTCGACGATCTGAACTGGCTCGGGTTTCACTGGCAGGGCGAGGTCCGTACGCAGTCCACCCACCGTGCGGCCTATGACGCGGCACTGGACGACCTTGGCGCGCGGGGGCTGATCTACCCCTGCTCCTGCACCCGGGCCGACATTTCCCGCGCGGGGGCCAAGCTGGGGCTGCAGGGTCTCGTTTATCCCGGCACCTGCCGGCACCGCCCCATGTCCGAAGCGCAGGACGGCGATGCGCTGCGCCTGAACGTGGCCCGGGCCCTGGAACACGCGGGCGCCCTGCCCGCCTTTACCGAAACCGGCCCGCTGCACGCGGGCACGCACCAGCCCGATGCGGATACCTTGATCAACTGTATCGGCGACCCGGTCCTGCGCCGCCGCAGCACCGGCGATATCGCCTACGACCTCGCCTGTCCGCATGACGACGCGGCGCAGGGCGTGACCCACGTGATCCGCGGGGCCGATCTGTGGGACAGCACGCCGCTTCATGTCCTGATCCAGACAGTCATGGGGTGGCCGGTTCCGATCTATCACCATCACGCCCTGGTAACGGACGAGACCGGTCGCAGGCTGGCCAAAATCGATCGGTCCAAGGCCCTCGCGCGCTATCGCGACGAAGGCGTCAGCCGTGCCGAGCTGATCGCGATGCTGCCGCCCCTGCCGATCACGCCCCTGGCGCCATGATCTCGACCTCGTCACCGTCTCGGATCGCGGTGTAGAAACAGCTGCGCCGTCCGGTGTGACAGGCGGGCCCCGCCTGCCGGACGAGCACCAGAAGGCAGTCACGGTCGCAATCCACCCGCATCTCGACCAGCTGCTGCACATGGCCGCTGGTTTCGCCCTTGATCCAGAAGGACTGCCGCGAGCGGCTCCAATAGGTGACGCGGCCCGAGGACAGCGTTTTGGCGACAGCCTCGGCGTTCATCCAGGCCAGCATGAGGACCTCGCCGCTCTCCGCGTCCTGCGCGATGGCGGGCAGCAATCCGTTGGCGTCGAAAGTCAGGGTCGCGGGGTCGAAAGCCATGCAAAGGTCCCGTTGGCGTTTGGCGATGAAGGCCCTATCTAGGGGTCAAGCCGCGAAAGGGGAAGCCATGGCCGACAGCGACATGATCAAGCTCTATTCCGGGCGCATCCTGGAACTGACGGCGGACATTCCCCATACCGACCGGCTGGAGTCGCCGCAGGCCACCGTGCGCAAGCGCTCGCCGCTTTGCGGCTCGACCGTGACGGTGGATCTTTGCGTCGAGGATGGCCGCGTCTCGGCCTTCGCACAGGACGTGAAGGCCTGCGCCCTCGGGCAGGCATCCGCGGCGGTCGTGGGGCACGCCATCATCGGCTGCACCCGTGAACAGGTGGACAAGGCGCGCGACCAGCTGCGCGCGATGCTGAAATCCGACGGCCCCGCGCCCGAAGCGCCCTTCGACGAGCTGCACGTCCTCATGCCCGCGAAGGATTACAAGAACCGCCACGCGTCGATCATGCTGACCCTCGACGCGGCGTCCGAAGCCTTCGCCGAGATCGAACAGAGCGCCTGCGCCTGAGCGCCGAGCCTTCCGGCAAGCGTCTTACCCGGGATCGCCGGCCGCGCGCTTGGAGCGCTGTCTGTGCGGGTCGTCTTCGGTTGAGTGACGATCCAGACCGATAGCCGTGAGTCCTTCCGGTGCAGGCCCCTCCCACGCCTCCGACCACCCAGAACGCTCGATCCGACTCCGGGCGGCATCGGTGCCGCAAGACGGCTGCCCTCTCGATGCCGCACCACCCTCCAAAAAAAAATCCGCCGCGCATCCGTGTGTGCGGATGGCGGCGGGCAAGGGACGCAGGTCGGATCGGCCGGAACGGGGCTGAGGCACCCCGGAGGCTTTGGGACAGAAATGGCACCGTCGGGATTGGGAAACCGACGGTGCGCGTGGCCGATCAGGACAAGCGCGGGGCAGAAAACAGGGTCAGGACAGGACGGGGAAATGCAGCGCGGCGATCAGCATCGCCACCAGCGCCGACAGGCCGATCACATCCTCGACCAGCGTGTCGCAGCGGCGGACGGTCTTGGTGATTTGTTCGATCATGTCGGCATCTCCTCGTCGTGTTTTTCTTTTGTTCTCACATCACGCCGATTCTGGCAAGAACTTTTGCAGAACAAACGTGAACAAAATCCTAACCGACTGAAATCAAACGGATCGCCTTGTCCTGTTCCATCAGCCACAGGAGGGTCCGCATGGCCTGCCCGCGCGGCCCCGTCAGGTCGGGGTCGGCGGCAAGGCAGGCGCGTGCGTCGTCCTGCGCCATCGCCATCAGCCCGGCCTGCGACTCGAGATCGGCAATGCGGAATCGCGGCAGGCCCGATTGCGCGTGCCCGATCAGGTCGCCCGCGCCACGCAGGGCCAGATCTTCCTCGGCGATGCGGAAGCCGTCCTCGCTTTCGCGCAGGATTTCCAGCCGCCGACGTGCCGTTTCGCCCAGCGGCGCCTGATAGAGCAGCAGGCAGGTCGACGCGGCCGATCCACGCCCGACACGCCCCCGCAACTGGTGCAATTGCGCGAGGCCGAAGCTCTCGGCCCGCTCGATCACCATGATCGACGCGTTGGGCACGTTCACGCCCACCTCGATCACCGTGGTCGCCACGAGGACCGGCGTCACGCCCGTTACGAACCGGGCCATGGCAGCGTCCTTGTCGGCGGGCGGCATCTGGCCGTGGACCAGCCCCACCTGCCCTTCGCCCAATGCCGCGCGCAGGGCCTTGAACCGATCCTCGGCCGCGGTCAGGTCGCTGACCTCGGACGCGTCCACCAGCGGGCAGACCCAGTAGACCTGCCGTCCCTCGGCGATGGCACCGCGCAGCCGCGCGATCACGTCGTCCAGCCGCGCCATGTTCACCAGCGCGGTCTGCACCGGTTTGCGGCCTGGCGGTTTCTCGTCCAGCACCGACACGTCCATGTCGCCGTATTGCGCCAGGCTGAGCGACCGGGGGATCGGCGTCGCGGTCATCACCAGGACATCGGCCCGGTCGCCCTTGGCGCCCAGTTGCAGCCGTTGGCGCACGCCGAAGCGGTGCTGCTCGTCTACGATGGCGAGGCGCAGATCCGAAAAGGCGACATCGTCCTGGAACACCGCATGGGTGCCCACGAGGATCTGGATGTCGCCCGTCGCCAATGCCTTCAGCTTGGCCGTCCGCTCGGCCCCCTTGTCGCGGCCCGTGAGGATCTCCAGCACCACGCCCACGCTTTCCGCCAGCGGTTGCAACGCCTCGAGATGCTGGCGGGCGAGGATCTCGGTGGGGGCCATCAACACGCCCTGCCCGCCCGCCTCGACCGCGACCAGCAGAGCGGCGAAGGCCACCAGCGTCTTGCCGGACCCCACGTCGCCCTGCAGCAGCCGGTTCATGCGCGTGGTCGCGGCCATGTCGGCGGCGATATCCTTCATCGCGCGGGCCTGCGCCCCGGTGGGGCGGTAGGGCAGCGCGGCCAGCGCGCGATTCCGAAGCCGGCCGTCCCCCCGCGTCGTGCGCCCCGGCCGCGCGCGCCGCTGCGCCCGGGCCAGCGCCAGGGTCATCTGGTGGGCGAGCAGTTCGTCATAGGCCAGCCGCGTGCGCGCGGCGGTCGCGGGCGACAGGTCCTTCGGCGTCTCGGGGGCGTGCGACGCAGTCAGCGCCTCGCGCCAGGCAGGCCAGCCCTCGCGCGTGACCAGGTTCGGATCGATCCATTCGTCAAGACGCGGCGCCCGGTCCAGGGCCGTGGCGACGGCCCGCGCCATCACCCGCTGCGTGACGCCGGCGGTCAGGGGGTAGACCGGCTCGAACGCCGGGATGGCATCGGCTTCCTCGGGGCGCAGGATATGGTCGGGATGCGCCATCTGCGCCACGCCGTCGAACAGCTCGACCCGGCCCGACACCACGCGGCGCTGGCCAGTTGGCAGCTGCTTGGACAGCCAATCGCCCTTGGCGTGAAAGAAGACGATGTAGAACGACGTCTCGCCATCCTGCACCTCGATCCGGGTGGGTCCCTTGCCGGCGGCCGGGATGTGGCGGCCCACAAGCACCTCGACCGTGACCGTCGCGGGCGGCACCACGTCGCGGATCGAATTGCGCCGCGTGCGATCGGTGCCGGACTGGGGCAGCATGAACAGCAGGTCGCGCGGCTTTTCCACGTGCATCTGCGCGAAATGCTGGGCGGTCTTTGGGCCGACGCCGTCCAGCTTGGTCAGGTCCGCGAACAGCGGGAACAGGGATTCCGGGCGGCTCATGCGCCGCCGATCAGGTCGTGCCAGCCCTGCTCGTCCACGGTCCGGACCCCCAGCTTCGCCGCCTTGTCGGCCTTCGACCCCGCGCCGGGACCGGCCACCAGCAGGTCCGTCTTGGACGACACCGAGCCCGAGACCTTGGCCCCCAGCGCCTCGGCCCGGGCCTTGGCCTCGGCCCGGGTCATGGTTTCGAGCGACCCGGTGAAGACCACGGTCATGCCGGCCACGGGGCTGTCGGTGGCGCGCTCGTCCCGCACCTCCTGCACGTTCAGCTGCGCTGCCAGCCGGTCGATCGAGGCGCGCTCACGCTCCTGCGCGAAGCTGGTCACGAGGCTTGCGGCCAGAACCGCGCCGATGCCGTCGATGCCGGTCATGTCGTCCCAGGCGGCCTTGGCGTCGTCGATCGGCGGATCCTCGGCCCAGATCGCGTCCTTCACAGGCTTGATGCTGGCGCGGCGCCCTTCGGCGGCGGCGGCAGCGCGTTCGGCCGCTTCGGCCTCTTCCGCGCGTTCATAGCGCCAGGCGGCGGGGGCGGCCGCGTCGCAGGCGGCAACGAAGGCCGACCACGATTCGTAGTGGCGCGCCAGGTCCTTGGCCGCGACCTCGCCCACGTGGCGCAGACCCAGCCCGAAGATCAGGCGGTTGAGCGGGATCTTCCGCCGGTCCTCGATGGCCTGGAACAGATTCTCGGCCGATTTCTCGCCCCAGCCCTCGCGGTTCTTCAGCTGGGTCATCTGCCCGGGACCGTAGCGGTCCTTCAGGGTGAAGATGTCCGCGGGTTCGGTAATCCAGCCGTCACGATAGAGCTCTTCCACCAGTTTCGAGCCCAGCCCCTCGATGTCGAAGGCGGCGCGGCTGACCAGGTGCTTCAGCTTTTCGATGGCCTGCGCGGGGCAGATCAGCCCGCCCGAACAGCGGCGCACCGAATCGCCGGGCTCGCGGATCGCGGCCGAGGCGCATTCGGGACACTTCTTGGGGAAATCGTAGGGCAAGGCATCCCCGGGGCGCTTCGACAGGTCCACGTCCGCGATCTTCGGGATCACGTCGCCGGCGCGGTAGACCTGCACCAGGTCGCGCTCGCGGATGTCGCGGCCGTCGCGGATGGGCTGGCCCTGGTTGTCGCGCCCGGCGATGTAGTCCTCGTTGTGCAGCGTGGCGTTGGAGACGACCACGCCACCCACCGTGACGGGTTCGAGCCGGGCAACGGGGCTCAGCGCGCCGGTGCGCCCCACCTGGATCTCGATCGCGTTGAGCCGCGTCCAGGCAAGCTCCGCCGGGAACTTGTGCGCGATGGCCCAGCGGGGGGTGGTCGAACGCATGCCCAGCCGCCGCTGGTAGATAAGATCGTTCACCTTGTACACGACGCCGTCGATGTCATAGCCAAGATCGGCGCGATCCGCCTCGATCCCGCGATAGTGGTCGATGAGCGCCCGGGTGTCGTGGCAGAGGACCGTGCGGTCGTTCACGTCGAACCCCATGGCGCGCAGCCGCTCCAGCGCCTTCATCTGGGTGTCGGCCAGGGGCGCGCTCACCTCGCCCCAGGCGTAGGCGAAGAAAGCCAGCGGACGCGCGGCGGTGATGGCCGAATCCAACTGGCGCAGCGATCCGGCGGCGGCGTTGCGGGGGTTGGCGAAGGTTTTCTGCCCCGCCGCGCGCTGCCGGTCGTTCAGCGCGGCGAAATCGGCGTGCCGCATGTAGACCTCGCCGCGCACCTCCAACACATCTGGCGCGCCCTCGATCCGCTGGGGGATTGTGTCCACCGTGCGGGCATTGGCGGTGACGTTTTCGCCCACCTCGCCATCGCCGCGGGTGGCGGCCTGAACCAGTTCGCCGTTCTCATAGCGAAGCGACAGCGACAGCCCGTCGATCTTCGGCTCGGCCGTGAAGGCCAGCGGGGCATCGGCCCCAAGCCCGAGGTAGCTGCGGACCGAGCGCACGAAATCGGCCACGTCGTCTTCGTCGAACGCATTGCCCAGCGACAGCATCCGCTGCGCGTGGCGCACTTTTGAAAACCCGTCAGACGGCGCCGCGCCCACCTGTTCGCTGGGCGAGTCGGCGCGTTTGAGGTCGGGGAATCGGTCCTCGATTGCAGCGTTGCGACGCTTCAACGTGTCGTAGTCGGCATCGCTGAGCGACGGGGCATCGTCCCGATAATAGGCCGCGTTTGCCTGGGCCAACTGCCCGGCCAGCGCATCCAGCGCGGCGTTGGCATCTTCGCGGGTGAACCCGCCCACGTCGAAATCGGCCGAAGGGTCGGTCGCCCTGTCGCGCGTCTCGCGCCCTGCCTCGCCGCCTGTTTCGGCCATCTACGCCCTCCGGACCTGATCCGGTCTGGTTCTAGGACGGGCGCGCGGCCCCGTCCAGAAGGCGACGGCGCCGCGTGGCGCGTCAGCCGGTAGCGGCGATGGGATTCGCGTCCGCGGCAGGCTCGGGGTCGCGCAGGACATAGCCGCGGCCCCAAACGGTTTCGATGTAATTGTCGCCGCCCGTCGCCTCGCTGAGCTTCTTGCGCAGCTTGCAGATGAAGACGTCGATGATCTTGAGTTCGGGTTCGTCCATGCCCCCGTAAAGATGGTTCAGAAACATCTCTTTCGTCAGCGTCGTCCCCTTCCGCAGGCTCAGAAGCTCGAGCATCTGGTATTCCTTGCCGGTGAGGTGGATCGACCGGCCCTCGGTTTCGACGGATTTGGCGTCCAGGTTCACCACGATCTTGCCCGTGGCGATCACCGACTGGGAATGGCCCTTGGATCGGCGGATGATGGCGTGGATCCGCGCCACCAGTTCTTCGCGGTGGAAGGGCTTCGTCAGGTAGTCGTCCGCCCCGAAGCCGAAGCCCTTGATCTTGGTCTCCGTGTCGTCGGACCCGGTCAGGATCAGGATCGGCGTATTGATGCGCGCCAGCCGCAGCTGGCGCAGTACGTCGTGGCCGTGCATGTCCGGCAGGTTCAGGTCCAGAAGGATCAGGTCGTAGTCATAGAGCTTGGCCAGATCCACGCCCTCCTCGCCCATGTCGGTGGCATAGACGTTCAGGTTGGCGTGGGTCAGCATCAGCTCGATGCTGCGCGACGTGGTGGGATCGTCCTCGACAAGCAAAACCCGCATCGTGGTCTCCGCGTAATTCCGATGCCAGCAAATTGGCCCGGAAAGGTTAACGGCTCGTTACTGGCGCGGCTTCATAGGCGGTCAAAGCACAAGCAACAACTTAAAGTTGTCGATATTTTTGCAACCTGGTGGCCTTCAGCGCCGCCTCGCCGTGGCGCTGCACGGCAGAAGCCCAGCTGTCCAGTTCCTCGGGCGACAGGACGTAGAGGCGGCAGGCCTCGTCCCGGTCGATCAGCCCGGCCTCGATGGCCCTGAGGACGGCGGCCTTGCGGCTCGCCACCCATCGTTTCGTCTTCGGATCCGGCAGGTCCGCACGGGTCATGACCTTCCCCCCCGGAAGCGTCACGGCGCGCGGGCCGTCGATTTTTTTCAGGTACATGTCTCACCCCATGTGTTTCAGCCCGGTGGTGATAGCGATCGCAGCCTTAAGGCCCGGTGAAACCCGGCCCTTGTGTGTATGGGGCATTTTCCTATATTCCGTGCGACCTACCCCATTGACCAAAGGCCCCTTGCCATGGCGCTCGATGCTTCCGTGAATTCGCTCGGTTTTGCCAAGCCCCCCGCGCAGACCCGCGTGGTGGTCGCGATGTCCGGCGGCGTCGACAGCTCGGTCGTGGCGGCCGAGCTCGCGGCCGAGGGCTATGACGTGGTGGGCGTGACCCTGCAGCTTTACGATCACGGCGCGGCGCTGGCCAAGAAGGGGGCGTGCTGCGCCGGGCGCGACATCCACGACGCGCGCCGCGTGGCCGAGGCGATGGGCTTTCCCCATTACGTGCTGGATTACGAGAACACGTTCCGCGAAGCGGTGATCGACGAGTTCGCCGACAGCTACCTGGCCGGCGCGACGCCCGTGCCCTGCATCCGCTGCAACGAGCGGGTGAAGTTCAAGGACTTGCTGGAGACCGCGAAGGACCTGGACGCCGATTGCATGGCGACCGGCCACTACATCCAGCGCAAGTCCGGCGCGCACGGCCCCGAGCTGCATTCGGCCGCCGACGCCAACCGCGACCAGAGCTATTTCCTGTTCTCGACCACCCCGGAACAGCTGGATTACCTGCGCTTCCCGCTGGGCCACCTGGCGACCAAGGACGAGACCCGCGCGCTGGCGGCCAAGCACGGGCTGTCGGTGGCGATGAAGCCCGACAGCCAGGACATCTGCTTCGTGCCGAACGGCGACTATGCCAGCGTGATCGAGAAACTGCGACCCGGCGCCGCCGATCCGGGCGAGATCGTCCATGCCGACGGCCGGGTGCTGGGTGAGCATCGCGGCGTCATCCATTACACCGTCGGCCAGCGCCGCGGTCTCGGCATCGGCGGCCTGACCGAGCCGCTTTACGTGGTGAAGCTGGACGTCGAGAACCGCCGTGTTGTGGTCGGCCCGAAAGAGCTGCTGGCCACGCGCCGCGTCCCGGTGCGCGAGATCAACTGGCTGGGCGACACGCCTTTCACCTCGCAAGAGGAATGGCACCTGGGCGTGAAGGTCCGCTCGACCCGCCCGCCGCGCGAGGCCGTCATTCGCCCGCTGAGCGAGACCGAAGCCGAGGTCGAGCTGGTTGTGGCCGAGGAAGGCGTGTCGCCGGGCCAGGCCTGCGTGTTCTACGCGCCCGAGGGCAGCCGGATCTTCGGCGGGGGCTGGATCCACCGGGGGTGACCTCCGCTGCCGCCCGGTTGCTTGGCGGCAAGCGGTTCGCCGTGGGTATTTCAAGACCAGTGATGCCGTCAGGATGGACGTGACGCGCGGTGCGCTCGGACCTGGTGCGATTCCAGTCGAATGCTAGGCGTCGAGCCCGTCCAGCACCGCCCGGGCGGCGCGCAGGCCGGGGGTTTCGCCATCCTCTCCGAGGGCCTGCATGGTCCGGGCGAGGGCCGCGTCCTGTCCCTCGGGCGCCGCGATGAGCCGGTCAAGCGCGGCGGCGATCGGCGCGGGCTGGCAGGCGGGGCCAAGGAATTCGGGGACGATCTTCTCGCCCACCACGAGGTTCACCAGTGTCACCGTGTCGATGCGCACCATGCGCCGCATGATCTGCCAGCTGAGCCAGTTCATCCGGTAGCCGATGACCATGGGGGTGCGGGCGCGTGCCAGTTCCAGCGACACCGTGCCCGACGCCGCCAGCGCCACGTCGGCGGCCGCGAAGGCGGCGCGTTTCAGGCCCGTATCCGCGGCGTCGAGGATGGTCAGGCCCTGCCAGCCCGCCGAAAGATCCCGCACCGCGTCGGCCACGTTCGGCGTGGTCGGCAGCAGCAGGCGCATCCCGGGATGCGCTTTTCGCAGGTTGTCCAGCGCCGCGCCGAAGATCGGCATGAGCCGCGTGACCTCGGACCGGCGCGACCCCGGCAGGACCAGCACCAGCGGGCCGGTGCCGTCCCGAAGCCGCGAGACGTCCGCGGGGTCCGGCGACGGTTCGGACACGACGGGATGGCCCACGAAGTCGCAGCGCATGCCGGCGGCTTCCATGAAGGGCGGCTCGAACGGCAGCAGCGCCAGGACCTGGTCCACATGCGGCGCCATCTTCGCGGCGCGGCCCGGCCGCCAGGCCCAGACCGACGGCGCCACGTAATGCACCGTCCGGATGCGGGCGCTGCGGCGGACCCGCTCGGCCACGCGCAGGCAGAAATCGGGGCTGTCGATGGTGATGAGCACGTCCGGCCGGCGGTCCAGCACCGCGTCCGCCGTCTGGATCATGCGACGCCGCAGATGCGGGTATTTTGGCAGCACCTCGGCCAGCCCCATGACGCTGAGCTCGTCCATGGGAAACAGGCTCTCCATCCCCTCGGCCTGCATCAGCGCGCCGCCCACGCCGCTGAAGGTGACATCGGGGCGCAGGGCCTTCAGTCCCGCCATGAGCGCGGCGCCCAACCGGTCGCCCGACGCCTCGCCCGCGATCAGGAAGACCTTCATCGCGGCCTGATCCAGAGATAGAGACCCCGGTCGCGTGCAAGCGCCATGGTCTCGTCCGCGTCCAGCACCATGACGCCCTGCGCCTCGATCACGATGCCCTCGAGCCCAGCCTTGGCCGCGCGCTCAACTGTTCCGGGGCCGATGGTGGGCAGATCGACGCGACGATCCTGCGCGGGCTTCGGTGCCTTGAAAAGCAGCCCACCCGCCGGAAGCTTGCGGTAGAGCGGGTTGGTATCGCCCTCCGTCCGGTCGCTGCGCGCGGCGATGACAGTGTCGAGCATCCAGTCCGTGCCAGGCAGCGCCTCGACGGCAAGCGCCTGGCCGCGCGCGACGACGCAAGCCTGTCCCACGTCCGCGGCGCCCATGGCCGCGAGGATCGCCGACGCGCGGTCGGCATCGTGCTCGGCTCCCTTGGGCAGCGTGCCCACCGCGACGCCAGCGGGCGGCAGAAGCTCCGGCAGCAGCTCGTGCGCGCCGACCGGGATGATGCCGCGATCCTCGAACAGGCCCAGCACCATGCGCAGGGCAGCGTCGTCGCCCTGCCCCAGCACCTTCATCATCCTCGGCACCAGCGGCAGCGTCGCCGTATCCACGCGCTTGGCGTCGAGCTTGGGCCGTCGGATGGACCCCGCGAAGCAGATCCGCGTGACACCCGCGCGGCTCAGGGTCTTGAGGAAACTGCCCAGCGTCTCGACCCGGAAAACGTGATCGACGTCCAGCCCGTCCGGCAGGAAGCCTTCCAGCGCCGCGATCCGGTCCGGGTGCACGCGCTCGGCCAGCAGGTGCGGCAGGCGCCCCTGCCCCGCGACGAGGCACAGGCTCATTTGGGCGTCAGGAAGCCGCGGTCGCTGGGCGACAGGATGAAATCGGTGATCTGGCGGACATAGTCGCTTTCCGTCTCGGCGGCGAGCCGCGAGGCACGGTCCTGAAACGCCCCCTCGCCCTGCTTGAGCATCTGGAACGCCGCCCGCAGCGCGGTGATGTCGCCACGTGCCACGCCCTTGCGCTTCAGTCCCACCAGGTTCAGCCCGTCAAGCTCGCCCCGCGGCGCCTGTACGAGCGCGTGGGGGATGACATCATGGGTAACCATGGTGACGGCGCCGATGATCGCGCCACGGCCGATGCGCACCCATTGGTGGATGCCCGACAGGCCGCCGATGATGACATCATCCTCGATCCGGCAATGGCCCGCCACGGCGGAGTGGTTCACGATGATGACCCGGTCGCCGACGATGGCATCGTGGGCCACGTGGCAGCCGGTCATCAGCAGGCAATCGTCGCCGATCCTGGTCAGGCCACCACCGCCCTCCGTCCCGGTGTTCAGGGTCACGTGCTCGCGGATGCGGCAGCGTGCGCCGATCTCGAGCCTCGTCTCCTCGCCCGCGAACTTCAGGTCCTGCGGGATCTCGCCCACCGACGCGAAGGAGAAGATCGTGGTCTCGGGCCCGATGCTGGTCTGCCCGGTGACGAGCGCGTGGCTTTTCACGGTCACGCCCTCGGCCAGGCTGACTTGCGACCCGATCACCGCGAAGGGTCCGACGGTCACGCCCTCGCCGATGACGGCGCCGTCCTCGACCACCGCCTGGGGATGGATTTCAGCCGTCGCAGCGATGCTCACTTGGGCAGCTCCATCATGGCGGTGAACTCGGCTTCGCAGGCCAGCTCGCCCCCGACCTCGGCGCGGCCGTGGAACTTCCAGACCTTGCCGCCGCCACGCTTGGTGGTGATGTGCATCTCCAGTCGGTCGCCCGGGATGACCTTGCGGCGGAACTTGGCGCTGTCGATGGCCATGAAGTAGACGAGGAAATTCTTGTCGGCGAGGTCCATGTCGACGCCCACCATGACGGCCGCAGTCTGTGCCATGGCCTCGACGATGGTGACGCCGGGCATGATCGGCGCTCCGGGAAAGTGACCCTGAAAATGCGGCTCGTTGAAGGTGACGTTCTTGATGCCGCGGGCGCTGTCGTGGCCCTCGATATCCTCGACCCGGTCCACCAGCAGGAACGGATAGCGGTGGGGGATGATCCTCTGGATCAGGTGGATATCGGCCGATTGGGTCATGGATCATCCTTTGCTGAACGCTCATGCGTGCGTAGCAAGCCCACCCGGGCGGCGCAAGAAACCGGCAGCGGGCGCGATCAGTCCGTCGTGTCCTGCGGCAGGATCGGCCCGGGCGCGGCATCCTCTCCGGCTTCGGAGGGTTGCGCGTCGATCTGGGAGGCCTCGATCGGCAGGTCACCACCGTCGCCGATGACAGCGTCGATGCGGGCGATGGCGATATCGGTGATGTCGGCGGTATCCAGCACGCTCAGAACTGCGCGGCGGTCGAGCAGAACCAGCGCCCCGCGCTCGGCCAGGATATCGCGCAATATCGCACCGACCCTTCCGTAGAAGACCTGCCGTGCGTCGTCGCGCAGCCGTCCCACCGCGCGCAGCTTGGCATCCTGCTCCTGGCGCAGGCTGGTCACCCGATCGTCGAAGTCACGTGCACGGGCGCGGAACGTCTCGGGGTCCAGGGTGGGACGCTCATCGGTCAGGCGACGTTCCTCGGCCACCAGGTCGGCCTCGATGCGCCGGTTCTCGGCCGCGAGCGCGGTCGACGCACGGTCGATCTCGGCCAGGATGCGCTGGCCGAACTGGCTGTCGTTGAACAGACGCTCCTGGTCGACCACCGCGACGGCCAGACGGCCGGGATCGGACGGCACCGCGCCGCTCTGAGACGCTGCGGGCCCCGCCAGAAGAACGGCAAGGCCCAGCAGGCACAGCGCGACGGCGCGCAGATCAGAAAGAGGTCGAAACCGAGATGTTGAAGACCTGCGTACGGTCATAGGGCTCCTTCGACAGGGCCTTGGCAAAGTTGAACCGCAACGGCCCCAGCGGCGTGGTCCAGAAGACCGACACACCCACCGCCGTGCGGAGCGAGAAGCCGTCATCGACCGCGTTGCCGCCGAACCCGGAGGTGTCGTCGAGCGACCAGACCGACCCCGCGTCGAAGAAGACGCCGCCGGAGATGCCATACTCCTCGGGCAGTCCCAGAGGGAAGTCCGCTTCAAGCCGCGCGACCGCGTACATGTTGCCGCCCAGGGCATCCTCGTTCGGCGCGTTGGTGTCGCGCGGGCCCAGGCCCAACCGTTCGAAGCCGCGCATCTGACGGGTGTTCAGGAAGAACCTGTCCGTGATGCGGGTCGTGTCGCCGTTCAGCGCGTTGATCGCCCCACCTTCCAGCGTGGCGCGCAGCGTGACCTCTTCGTTCCAGACGCGGGTCTGGGCCGTGCCGCTCGCAGTGGTCTTGATGTATTCGCTGTCGCCGCCAAGACCCGCAAGTTCCTGACCGAAGCGCAGCAGCACGCCGGAGTTGGGGTCGAGCCCGGTCCGGCGCGTATCGTAGGTGTAGCTGTAGCCAACGGACGAGGTGTAGGCCGCCCCTTCCTCGCGCTGGATGATGGGCGAGCTGTCGGCATCCACGTCCAGAATGCTTTCCTTGGCCAGCCGGTAGGACAGCTGCAGGCGACCGTTTTCGCTGACCGGGAAGGTCAGGGCCGGGCTGAAGCCTACGACGCGGGTGTTGTAGTCGGCCTCATCGAAATCCGACGTGTCGTAGAAGATACTGAACCGAGCGGCCAGATCGCGGCCCAGGAAGTAGGGCTCGACGAAGGTCAGGTTCGACGAGGTCGCATCTGTGCCGGTCGAGATATTGAAGCTCAGCGTCTGACCGCGGCCCAGGAAGTTGCTTTCCTGGTAGCCGACGTTCAGGCCGATGCCGCTGTCGGTACTGTAGGCACCGCCCAATGAAAGCGATCCGGTGGGCTGCTCTTCCACGTCCACGTCGATGATGACCTGGCCCGGTCCGGTGCCGTCACGGGCCTCGACATCGGCGTTCGAGAAATACCCCAGGGCGCGAATGCGTTCGGCCGCTGCACGGATTTCACGCGGGTTGAACGGGTCGCCCTCGACCATGTTGAACTCGCGGCGGATCACCCGATCGAGCGTCGTGGCGTTGCCCTCGATGTCGATACGCTCGACGAAGATGCGCGGGCCGCGTTCCAGCACAAAGTTCACGTTCAGGCGCAGGTTGCGCGGATCACGGGTGATCTGCGGCGTGGCCCGCACGAAGTTCAGGCCGTTCCGGATCGCCAGACGCTCCATCCGGGTGACGGCGTTGTCGATGGCCTGAGGCGAATAGGTGTCGCCGGGATCGATCTGCGACACGGCCAGGTACTCTGCGGCGTCGAGACCCGGAATCTCGCTCGAGGCGGTGACGGCGCCGAAATCGAAGCTCGGGCCTTCCTCGACGTTGAAGGTGATGAAGAACGCACCGCGATCACGGGCCAGTTCGTTTGTCACGCTGAGAATGCGGAAATCGGCATAACCGCGCGACTGGTAGAAATCAGTCAGCAGCTGCCGGTCGAAATTGATCCGGTCGGCCACGAATGTGTCGCGGCCGATGACGGCGCGCAGAAGGCCGGCCTGCTTGGTGGCCAGCACGCGGCGCAGCCGACGGTCCGAGAAATCGCGGTTTCCGACGAAGGACAGGCGCTCGATCTCGGTGACGCTGCCTTCGGCGACTTCGAACACCAGGTCGACCTGGTTGTCACCGCGACGGATGATGCGTGGCGTCACCGTGGCGGCCAGCCGGCCGCTTTGCTGGTAGGCGTCGGCGATCGCGGCCGCGTCGCTCTCGGCCACGTTCGGGGCGTAGACACGGCGCGGCGTGGAGTCGATCAGCGCCGTCAGTTCCTCGTCGTCGAGGCGGCTGTTGCCCTCGATGTTGATACGGCGAATGGTCGGCCATTCGTTGACGCGAACAACCAGTGTGCTGCCCGACGGCGCAATCTCAACCGTCTCGAAGATGCCGGCGTTCTGCAGACGCTGGTAGGCGGCGTTCAATTCACCCGCGCTGACGGTCTGCCCCCGCGGAAGATCCAGAAGCGACACGATCGAATTGGGGTCGACGCGTTCGTTGCCTTCGACACGGATATCGTTGAACCGGAAGGATTGCGCCCGCGCCTCGGGCCCCCAAAGGCCGGTTGTGAGGACGGCCATGAGGCCGATGACCGAGATCCCCGCGCGCAGCTTTCGACCGCTCCCCCGTGTCGCGAAATGCATGCCTTTGCCCCAATCCTGCCCTCGGTGAAATCTGACTAGCCGTATTGCAACACCTTGTCAAAACGCGAAGAGACCTGCGTCAGGTTTTGACGCAGGCCCCCTAATTCTTGCGGAAATGTGGCGTTTTGGTCCCGTCAGAGTGACCCGACGAACCCTCCGAAACACAGCGCGAACCCGATGGTTGCCAGATACAGCAGCTTGTCGGAATTCAACCGGTAAAGGAGCGAGATGCTACGCGATCCGCTTTGGATGTATTCCATGGTGATCCCCTATTCGTTCGGAATCGGTCTAACAGCCGATTGTGACCGAATTGAGGTGTCTGACCGCCACCCTCCGCGACCGTCCGGTGGCCTGTGTCAGGGACAGAAAATGTCGTTGAACAGCGCAAACACCATCATCGTCCCCAGCAGCGCCAGTCCGATCGCCATGAGCACGTTCAGTGCCCAGTCGCCCGGCGGCTTGCCGCGCACGGCCTCGTAGGCGTGGAAGACGAGGTGCCCGCCATCCAGCACGGGGATCGGGAACAGGTTCAGAAGTCCAACCGCCGTGGACAGCACCGCGATGAACCAGATGAAAGACAATCCCCCCTGGCTGGCCGCCGCGCCGCTGGTCTGTGCGATACCGATGGGGCCGCGCAAGTTGCAACTGCTGATCGCGCCCACGGCCATGTTGTATAGCCCCGACAGCGACGCGCGCACGATGAAAACAGTCTGGTCCGCGCCGTAGGCCAGTGCCTGGAACGGACCCGGCGTTTCGGTCCGGGGCGAGAAGTACAGGCCGCCGGTGATCCCGATCAGCCAGCGCGTCTCGAACCCGCCTTCCGACAGCGGCAGGTCCATGCGCTTGGGCGTCAGCGTCAGCTCCAGCGTCTCGCCGCCCTGCTCGTCCGCGTCCGGGCGCCACACAGTCACGTCCAGCGGCCGCCCGTCCGAGTTGCCGACGATGTCGCGCAGCTGCGAGAAGGCGAAGACCTCCTGCCCGTCGATCACGGTGATGACGTCGCCGCGTTCGATCCCGGCCTCGAAGGCCGCCGATTGAGGAGTGACGCCACCCACGAGCGGCGGCTCGGGATAGGCCCCTGCGACGGTCACATCAGATCCGTCCCGCGCCACGGTGTAATCCAGAACCGGCTCCAACGGCAGCTCGTCGATGAAGGCATCCAGCCCGTCCAGTTCGGGAGTCTCGCGCCCCGCGATTTCCAGCAGCCGGTCACCCGGCGCGACGCCTTGCGCGACCGACGGCAGCGGCTGCACCTCGTCCACCACAAGCGGATCGGTGGCGACGCCCCGGAACATGAGCACGGCCGAGAAGATCGCGATGGAAAGGATGAAGTTGAAGATCGGTCCCGCCGCCACGGTCGCCGCGCGTGCCCAGAGCGGCGCGCCATGCATGGTGTGGCGCGGCGCAGTTCCATCGGCGCCCACCGTGTCGGACTGGCTGACGCTGGTGGCATCCGCGTCGCCCGCGAATTTCACATAACCGCCGAAGGGCAAAGCGGCGATCTGCCAGCGCGTGCCGCGCCGGTCGGTGCGGGCAAACAGCACCGGGCCGAACCCGATCGAGAACACGTCCGCCTTGATGCCCGACCAACGCCCCACGATGTAGTGGCCGTATTCGTGGATCGCCACGATGACGCTCAGCGCCACGACGAAGGCCGCGACCGTGTAGAGGGCGGAGCCGAAGCTCGGGATCAGGCCGATCTGGTCCATCAATTTTCCTTCCTGGTGGTGCGAGCGGGCCCTTTCAGAGGCCCGCAATCACCCTGTCTGCCGTGGCGCGCGCCCGCGCGTCGGCGTCGAGAACCATATCAAGGCTCGGAACGGCGATTCCAAGGCCACTTGACGACATGGTGTCGAGCGTTGCCTCGACGACCTCGGCCATCTGCGGAAAACTGACGCGCCCCTCGAGAAACCCGTCGAGCGCCCGTTCCTTGGCGGCGTTGAACACCGCTCCCGACAGCCCGCCTGCCGCCATCACCTCGCGCGCAAGGCGCAGGGCCGGGTACTTGACCTCGTCCGGTGCGCGGAAGGTGAACTGCCCCAGCGCCGCGAAATCCAGCCGCTCCACCGGCAGGTCATGGCGGTCAGGATGGTTCAGCGCGAAGCCGATGGCGTGGCGCATGTCGGGCGGGCCGATATGCGCCATGAGCGCGCCGTCGCGGAACCCCACCATTGCATGGATCATGGATTCGGGATGGACCAGCGCCTCGATCCGCTCGGGCGGAATGCCGAAATATTCATGGGTTTCAATGAGCTCGAGCGCCTTGTTGAACAGTGACGCGCTGTCGATGGTGATGCGTTGCCCCATGTCCCAGTTCGGGTGGCTGGCCGCCTGCGCGGGCGTGGCGCGCGCCATCTCGTCCACCGTCCAGTCGCGAAAGGCGCCGCCGGAGGCGGTGATGATGATCCGTTCGATCGCCGCGACATCCTCGCCGATCAGGGCCTGGAAGACCGCCGAATGTTCGCTGTCGACGGGCAGCACGGTTGCGCCGTGGCGCCGGGCGGTCTCCATCAGCAGCGGACCGGCGCAGACCAGCGACTCCTTGTTGGCCAGCGCCAGGGTCGTGCCCTGCTCCAGCGCGCGCAGTCCCGGGGGCAGGCCCGCGGCGCCGACGATGGCCGACATGATCCAGTCCGCCGGGCGCGCCGCGGCTTCGGTGATGGCCTGCGCCCCGGCCGCCACCTCGATGCCCGAGCCGTCAAGCGCGGCGCGCAGATCGTCCAGGCAGTCCTCGTGGGCGGTCACGGCCAGCTCGGCGCGGTGGCGGCGCGCCAGTTCGGCCAAACGAGCCACGTTGCGCCCGCCCGTAAGCGCCACCACCTGGAACTCGTCCGGCCGCCGACCGATCAGGTCCAGCGTATTGCCCCCGATGGACCCGGTGGCGCCCAGTACCGTGATCCGGCGCATCACTGTGCGGCGGTCAGGCCGGGCGGAAAGTCGATCAGCCGCGCGCTCATCAGCATCAGGACCGATGCGCCCAGCATCCCGTCGAAGCGATCAAAGAGACCGCCGTGCCCCGGCAACAGGGACGAGCTGTCCTTGACCCCTGCCCGCCGCTTGACCGCGGACTCGGCGATGTCGCCGATCTGCGACGCCATCGACAGCGCCACCGCCACACCCAGCAGCTGAGCGTTGGCGCCGGTATAGAGCACGAAGAACAGCGCCACGATCGCCGCGCCGATCCAGCCCGCGATGGTCCCCGACCATGTCTTCTTGGGGCTGACGCGCGGCCACATCTTCGGGCCGCCGATGAAGCGTCCGGCGAAATAGCCCATCACGTCGGTGGCGATGACCACCAGCGCGAGCCACATCATCCACACGGCGCCGTAATTCTCGCGCAGGGAATACATGCCGAAGCCCGCCAGCAGGATCGCGAGCGTGAAGATCGAATACGTCGCGCGCCGCTGGCCCAACTGCCCCACGCCCACGAAGATCGGGGCCAGCACCAGCGGCAGCGCATATCCCGCCGGAAGAAGATCGGCGATCGTCAGGGCCAGGCCAGCCGCGCAGGCCAGCACGACCGCCGGCGCCTCGGGGTCAAGCATGCGCACCAGTTCCCACACCATCACACCGCTGATCAGGACCGTGAGCGCCAGGAAGGGCAGCCCGCCCAGCCAGACGCAGATCAGGCCCACCACGGCGATCAGGGCGCCCACGCCGAAACGCGGCCCCAGGTCCGACCAGCGCCCGGCGTCGCTCATGCAGTCACGGCGCCGAAACGGCGGTCACGGGCGCCGAAACCGCCCAGGACGCGTGCGAATTCGGCCTTCGTGAAATCGGGCCACAGGGTGTCGATGAACTCGTACTCGGCATAGGCCGACTGCCACAGAAGGAAGTTCGAGATCCGGGCCTCGCCGCTGGTGCGGATCACCAGGTCCGGGTCCGGCAGGAAATGGGTGTCGAGAAACCGCGCGAGCGTGGTCTCGTCCACGTCCGCCGGGCTGAGCCGTCCGGCCGCGACCTCGGCGGCCAGGCGCTTCGTCGCGCGGCCCAGTTCGTCGCGACCACCGTAGTTCAGCGCGATCGTGAGATGCACCCGGTCGTTGCGCGAGGTCAGCAGCTCCAGCTCGTCCATCAACCGCACGAGCTTGTCGTCCAGACGCACCCGGTCGCCGATGAACCGCACCCGAACGCCCTCGGCCAGCAGGTCGCGTGCCTCGCGCTGGATATAGCGGCGGAAGAGCTTCATCAGACCTGCGACCTCGGACTGGGTGCGTTTCCAGTTCTCGGTCGAGAAGGCGAAGATCGTCAGGTATTTCACGCCATGATCGGGGCAGGCCCGGACGATTTCCTTGACCCGGCGCGCGCCCATGTGGTGGCCAAACAGCCGCGGCCGCCCGCGCGAGGTGGCCCAGCGGCCATTGCCGTCCATGATGCAAGCCACGTGTCGCGGGCCGGTGCCCGGGGTGACCTTCTGCTCGTCCGTGGCCATTTCAGGCTCTCCTTCACCTCAAGGCAGGCATCACACCTGCATGATCTCGGCCTGCTTGGATTCCAACGCCTCGTCCACTTTCTTGATGTAGGTGTTGGTCATTTCCTGCACCTCGGCTTCCCAGAACTTCTGGTCGTCCTCGGACAGGTTGTCGGACTTGGCCTTCTTGATCTGGTCCATGCCGTCGCGGCGCACGTTGCGGATGGCGACGCGGGCATTCTCGGCGTATTGACCGGCCACCTTCGACAAATCGCGGCGGCGTTCCTCGTTCAGCTCGGGGATCGGCAGCATGATGATCGTGCCGTTCAGCTGCGGGTTGATGCCCAGCCCGCTTTCGCGGATCGCCTTCTCGACCTTGCCCACCAGGCTCTTGTCCCAGACGTTGATGGTGACCATCCGCGGCTCGGGCACGTTCACGGTGCCGACCTGGTTGATCGGCGTGGCCTGGCCGTAGGCCTCGACCATCACCGGCTCAAGCATCGAGGCCGACGCCCGCCCGGTCCGGAGCGAGCCGAACTCGCTGCGCAGGTTGGCCATGGCGCCGTCCATCCGCCGTTGCAGATCGTCGGTATCCAGCATGAAGTCGTCGGACATGGGCAGTCGAATTCCGTCTGTTACTCGGTCACATTCAGGCGGTCTCTAGCGCAAACCGTGCGGAATCGCCACAGCCGAGTTCACGCCCCGCGCGGTCAGCCACGCACAATCGTGTAGGTGCCTTCCCCGGCCAGTATGCCCTTGAAGCCGCCGGGTTCGTCCAGCGAGAAGACGACGATGGGCAGATCGTTGTCGCGCGCCAGCGCGATGGCCGAGGCGTCCATCACGCCAAGGTGCTTCTGCAGCACCTCGTCGTAGGTGATCTTCTCGTAGCGCTTGGCGTCGTCGTGCTTGGTCGGGTCCTTGTCGTAGACGCCGTCCACCTTGGTGCCCTTGAAGATCGCCTGGCAGTCCATCTCGGACGCGCGCAGCGTGGCGGCGGTGTCGGTGGTGAAGTACGGGTTACCGGTGCCGGCCGCGAAGATGCAGACCCGCTTCTTCTCCAGGTGGCGCACCGCGCGGCGGCGGATATAGGGCTCGGCCACCTCGTTCATGGTGATGGCCGAGATCACGCGGGTGTGGATGCCGAGCTCTTCCAGCGCCGACTGCATGGCCAGCGCGTTCATCACCGTGGCGAGCATGCCCATGTAATCGGCCGTGGTCCGCTCCATCCCCTGCGCCGAGCCTTGCAAGCCCCGGAAGATGTTGCCGCCGCCGATGACCATGCAGATCTCGACCCCCAGGTCGTAGACCGACTGCACCTCGCGGGCGATGCGCTGCACGGTGGGCGGATGCAGGCCGTAGCCCTGGTCGCCCATCAATGCCTCGCCCGAGATTTTCAGAAGAACCCGGTCGAATGTGCGTTTCGACAATGTCTCGGACATGCGGCCCCCCGGGCTTTTGCGTTGCGGCGCAAACTGTCGCAAAAGGGCCGCGGTGACAACGGGGCGCGGACGCGAAAAATGCAGATCGACAGGCTGGTGGGCGAAGCGGGCCGGGACGCGCCGGTGCTGATCGCGGGTCCCACGGCCAGCGGGAAGTCGGCGCTCGCGCTCGCCATCGCCGAGGCGACCGGCGGCACGGTGGTCAATGCCGATGCGCTCCAGGTCTATGGCCGCTGGCGTATCCTCACCGCCCGACCCGACGCGGCCGAAACCGCCCGCGTGCCCCACGCGCTTTACGGTCACGTCGCGGCGGACCAGGACTACTCGGTTGGCCACTGGCTGCGCGAGGTCGCGGCGCTGATCGACACCGGTATCCGGCCCATCGTGACCGGTGGCACCGGGCTCTATTTCACCGCGCTGACCGAGGGGCTGGCCGACATCCCCGCCACGCCGCCCGGGATTCGGGCGCGGGCCGACGCGATCCTGGCCGAGGACGGCTTGCCCGCGCTGCTGGACGCGCTGGATCCCACGACCAGGGCACGCATCGACACCCGCAACCCCGCCCGCGTGCAGCGCGCCTGGGAGGTGCTCGAGACAACCGGCCGGGGCCTTGCCGCCTGGCAGGACGCCACGCCCGCCCCCCTGCTGCCGCTGGACCGTTGCGTGGCCTTCCGCGTGGACGCCCCTCCCGCCGTGTTGACCCCCCGGATCGAGCAGCGGTTCGACGCGATGCTGAAGGCAGGCGCGCTGGACGAGATGCGCGCCAATCTGCCCGATTTCGATCCGGCGCGGCCCGCCGACCGGGCCATCGGCGCGCCCGAGCTGGCCGCCCACCTGCGCGACGGGATCCCGCTGGAGCAGGCCCGCGACGCGGCGGTGATCGCCACGCGCCAATACGCCAAGCGCCAAAGGACATGGTTCGCCAAGCGGATGCGCGGCTGGCGCGGCGTGCCATTGTCGACGTGATCGAAACGGCGCGCGGTTTTTCTTTGACCGCGGGCCGGGCTGGGTTACCGTCTCGCCATCCGCTGCCAACCCGGAGACATCGCCGCCATGCTGGAAACTGGGATCGCCACACCCGGCTATCGCATCACGCCCCTGCAACAGATCGCCAAGGGCGGGCGCTGGCGGACCGAGGCCATGCGCAGCTATGCCCAGCCGGTGCTGTACTGGTTCACCCGCGGACAGGGCCGGATCACGATCCAGGGGGCGACCCACGGCTATGGCCCGCACAACGCCGTCCTTCTGCCGCCCGGCACGATGCACGGCTTCGACACGCTGGGACAGGTGGCCGGCAGCGCCATTTTCCTGCGGCCCGACCCCTCGCTCGACGTGCCCGAGACCGCGATCCACTTGCGCCTGCGGGACGCGACGCTCCAGGCCGAGCTGAACCTTCAGGTCGACAATATCCAACGCGAGCTCGATCGCGGGGCGCAGGCGTCCGACCGTGCGCTGCTGCACCACGCGGGCCTGATGCTTCTGTGGCTCGAGCGGCAGGCCGGCCCGGACTGGCAGGAGGGCGCCGAGCCCGGCGGCAGCGCCGGCCGCCTGGCCGCGGCTTTCACCGCCCTGCTCGAACGCGACTTCCGCCGGGGCCGCACCGTGGCGGACTATGCCGCGCAGCTGGGCATCACGCCCACCCATCTGAGCCGCGCCTGCAAGGCGGCGTCGGGACGCCCGGCCTCGGCCCTTCTTCAGGACCGGCTGCATTACGAAGCGCGGCGTCTGCTGCGGGAAACGTCGCTGCCGGTGAAGGACGTGGCACAGGCCCTGGGCTTCCGCTCGGCCGCCTATTTCACCCGCGCCTTCCAGCAGCGCACGGGCCAGACGCCAAGCGCCTTCCGCCGCGGCGGGTAGCCGGCCGCGCCGCCCCGGGGTGGTCCCGGCACCGGCCCGTCGTCGCGTTGCGTGCGGAACCTGATCGGTCCGGCGGCGTCATTCTGTGAAGCCCGCGCAGGAAAGGAACGGCACGATGAACAAGAACCGGCCCCGCCGCCTGCATCCCTTCGCCCGCACGCTTGCGGCCGAGCATCGGCACGGCCTGCTCGGCCGGCGCGAATTCCTGTCGCGCGCCACCGCGCTGGGTCTGTCGGCCCCTGCCGCGCTGGGCCTGATCGGGGCGCCCGGCCCTGCCCGGGCCGCCGGTCATGTCCGGCAAGGCGGCACGCTGCGCATCCAGCAGGAAGTGCGGCCGCTGAAGGACACCCGCACCTACGACTGGTCGCCCATCGCCAACCTGACCCGGGGGACCCTGGAATACCTGATCGAATACAACAATGACGGCAGCTTTCGCGGCATACTGCTGTCGGGATGGGAGGTCTCGGACGACGCCACCCGCATCGTTCTGAACCTGCGGCCCGGCATCATGTGGTCGAACGGCGACCCTTTCACAGCCGCCGACGTGGTCCGCAATATCGAGCGCTGGTGCGACCGCTCGGTCACCGGCAACTCCATGGCCGGGCGCATGGCCACTCTGATCGACGAAGGGACGGGCAAGCTCATCGACGGCGCGGCCGAGGTCACCGATGATCTGACCGTCACCCTGAGCCTGCGGCGTCCCGACATCACCCTGATTCCGGGCATGGCGGATTACCCCGCCGCCATCGTCCACGAAAGCTATGACCCCGAGGAGACGCAGACCGCCATCGGCACCGGTCCATTCCGAATCGCCGAGCATTTTCCGGGTGAACGCGCCGTGCTGGAACGCGACACCTCGCGGCCCTGGTGGGGCACCGAGATCTACGGCGGCCCGTTCCTCGACCGGATCGAGTTCATCGATTACGGCACCGATCCGCTGAACTGGCTGCGCGCCTTCGAGGCGGGCGAGATCGACATGAACTACGAATCGGTCGGCGAATTCATCGGCATCATGGACGATATCGGCCTGCGGAAATCCGAGATCCTGACCGCCGCCACCATCGTCATCCGTCCCAACCAGCTGGCCGAGGTCGACGGCCGCCGCCCCTATGCCGACCGCACCGTGCGCCGGGCGCTGCAGCTGGCCGTCGACAACGATGTCATCCTCGAACTTGGCTACGGCGGGCGCGGCGCGGTGGCCGAGAACCACCACGTGGCCCCGGTGCACCCCGAATACGCCGAGTTACCCCGGCTGGGTCCCGACCCCGCCCGCGCGCGCGAGATGATGGCCGAGGCCGGGCTGGCCGAGTTCGAGCACGAGCTGGTGTCGATCGACGACGACTGGCGCCGCACCACCACCGACGCGGTTGCGGCACAGTTGCGCGATGCGGGTATCCCGGTGAAACGCACGGTGCTGCCCGCCGCCAGCTACCTGCCTAAATGGGACCAGTGGGCGTTTTCCTCGACCAACTGGAACCACCGTCCGCTGGGAGTGCAGGTCTTGGCGCTGGCCTATCGCTCGGGCGAGCCGTGGAACGAGACCGGCTTCTCGAACGCCGCGTTCGACGAGACGCTGAACGACGCGCTGGGCATCGGCGACGCCGACCAGCGCCGCGCCAGCATGCGCACGCTACAGGGCATCCTCCAGGAAGAGGGCGTGATCATCCAGCCCTACTGGCGGTCGCTCTTCCGTCACCACGTCGAGGGCGTGGTCGGCGCCGACATGCACGTGGCTTTCGAGATCCATCCCTACAAGCTGGCCTTCACCGACGACGCCTGATCGCGGAACAGACCGTCGCCTGCGCCGTTGGACCGTCATCTCCGGCGAAAGGACGCGGCAATGGCGCAGAACGATCTCGACTGGTCCATCCCCATCATGCGCGCAGGCTATTCCGGCCGCGCCCTTGTCTATCTCGTGGTCGCGGGCTTCTCGCTCTGGGCCGTCAGTCGCGGGGGGCAGGCCGAAGGCACGATGACCGCGCTGCAATCACTGGAACGGACGGCCTACGGCACACTGATCCTGCTGGCCATCTTCGTGGGCATGCTGTCCTACGCGGTCTGGCGCCTGATCGACGCGGCCTGGGATCTCGAGGATTACGGCAGCGACGGCAAGGGGCTGATCGCCCGGATCGGCATGGTCGTCACCGGCCTTATCCACCTTGGCATCGGCATCGGCGCACTGCTCCTGGTCTTCACCGCCTCGGGCGACGGCGGCGGCTCGACCATCGCGAAAGCGGCGAACACCGTGATGGGCTGGCCCGGCGGGCGCCTGCTGGTGGGCGCGGCGGGCGTCGTGACCGTGGGTGCGGGCCTCTATTACCTGAAAAAGGCCTGGAACCGCGAATACCGCACGCACCTGATCGGCAATCCCGTGACGCGCAACTTCGATCCGGCCCTGCGTGGCGGCGTCGCTTCGCAAGGGTTCGTGGTGACGGTGATCGGCGGCTTCCTGGTCTACGCCGCCATGACGGCCTCGGGCAGCGAGGCCGGCGGGCTCGGCAAGACATTCGACTGGCTGAGCGGACAGCCCTACGGGCGCGTGCTGGTGGGGCTGCTCTGCGTCGGGCTGCTGGGCTTCGCGCTGTTCTGTGCCGTGAACGCGGCGTATCGGATTGTGCCGAAAGCCAGCCATGGCAGCCTCGACACGCTGAAGGCCAAGTTCAAGCAGAAGGCGGCCTAGTCGCCCAAGATGATCTTCACGTAGTTCATCGTCTCGCGGTAGGGCGGCACGCCGCCGTGCTTCTGCACCGCGCCCGGCCCCGCGTTGTAGGCGGCGAGCGCCAGCCGCCACGATTTGAACGTGTCGTATTGCTGACGCAGGTAGCGCGCGCCGCCGTCGAGATTCTGACGTGGCCGGCGCGGATCGACCTTCAATCGTGCCGCGGTGCCCGGCATCAGTTGCGCCAATCCAATCGCGCCCTTGTGCGATACCGCGTTGGGGTTCCAGCCGGATTCCTGCTGGACCAGCCGCAGGAACAGGTCCTCGGGGATGCCGTGCTTGCGCGCGCTGGCACGCGCCACGGGCAGATATTCGCCGCGATACTTGCCGGTAAAGCGCTGTATCGGCGTGTCGCCGGCGCGGGTCACGGGTTTGGCCACCTGCGGGCGGAGCTTGTCCGACCCGCGATACTGGCTCGAGGCCCGGCCATCCAGAACATCCAGCTTGTCGAGAAACAAAGCCCGCCCGGTTTTGGACGACATGCTCAGCGCGTCCGCGGACGCGGCGGTGGTCATCGCGGCGGAAAGCAGCCCCGCCAGCCAGATTGCGCGTCGCATCGCGCCCCTCATCCCTGTCCCTGTTGCCGCCGACTATAACCCGAAGTGCCGATTCGGGAAGTCCCGGGCCATGCGCGGGTTGCTGGCGGGCGGCATTGGCGGATATAGCGGAGCGCAACGCCGACACATCACACGCAAGACAAAAGGGAGGCACCCCAATGGCGGGTTCCGTGAACAAGGTCATCCTGATCGGCAATCTGGGCCGCGACCCCGAGGTCAGGACGTTCAGCAATGGCGGCAAGGTCTGCAACCTGCGCATCGCCACGTCCGAGAACTGGAAGGACCGCAACACCGGCGAACGGCGCGAACGGACCGAGTGGCATTCCGTCGCCATCTTCTCAGAGCCCCTGGCCCGCGTGGCCGAGCAGTACCTGAAGAAGGGCTCGAAGGTGTATATCGAGGGCCAGCTGGAAACCCGCAAATGGCAGGACCAGTCGGGCCAGGACCGCTATTCCACCGAGGTCGTGCTGCGCCCCTACAAGTCCGAACTGACCATGCTCGACGGCCGTGACGGCGGCGGCGGTGGTGGCGGCAACTACGGCGGTGGCGGCGGCGGATACTCCGACGACCGCGACGACGGCTACGGCGGCGGGTCGGGCGGCGGCGGCCGCGGCGGTTCGGGTGGCGGCTATGGCGGCCCGCCTGCCAGCGACATGGACGACGAAATCCCGTTCTGATCGCCATTGCGCAGGATCCGGGTCGCCCCGCGCGGCCCGGTGACCGATCCATGGGCCAGGCTTCTCGAAAGGCTTGGCCATGGTGCAGACCGCATTCGCCCTGATCCTCTTCCTCGCGCCCCTGGCCTACAGCCCGGGGCCCGGGAACCTGTTCTTCGCCGCCAACGGCGCGCGATTCGGCCTTCGGGCCACGCTCCCCGCCAACGCGGGCTATCACCTCGCCACCTGGATCGTGACGGCGGCCATCGGGATGGGATTCCTCGCCGCCATGGCGCGGCACCCGGAGATATTCGCCGCACTGAAAACCGCCGGGGCGGCCTACGTGCTGTGGCTGGCCTGCCGGCTGGCCCGCGCGGGGCGCCACGAGGGCGACCGAGCCGCGCGCCCGGCGGGGTTCGTGGATGGCGCGGTGCTGCTGCTTCTGAACCCCAAGGCCTATGTCATCATCGCGCTGATGTTCACCCAGTTCCTCGGGACCGACGCGACAGGAACCCTGGCCCCGGTCCTGCTGATCGCCACGGTCTTCACCCTCAACAACCTGCTGGCCTTCCTGGCGTGGACATGGGCCGGCGACGCGCTGGCCGCCCGCTTTGCCGATGCGCGTGACGCCGCGCGGCTGAACACCGGCTTCGCGGTGCTGCTCGCCGGCGTGGCGCTGTGGATGCTGCTGGCCTAGGCCGCGCGGGCCGCGTCGAGCGTGGCCAGAACGGCCTCGGCCGGAACGTCGGCGGTGACGAAGGCCTGGCCGATCCCGCGTGCGAGGATGAACCGCGGGACGCCGTCCACCACCTTCTTGTCCTGGCCCATCAGGTCCAGCAACGCCTGCGACGGCGGCAGCGCGCCCGGGATGTCGTCCAGCGACCGCTTCATGCCCATGGCCTCGAGATGCGCGCGCACGCGGCTGGGTTCTTCCTGGCTGCACAGCCCCAGCCGCGCGGACAGGTCGAACGCCAGCGCGCAGCCGATGGCCACGCCCTCGCCATGCAGAAGCCGGTCGGAATAGCCCGTCGCCGCCTCGAGCGCGTGGCAGAAGGTGTGGCCCAGGTTCAGAAGCGCGCGGTCGCCCTGCTCGGTCTCGTCGCGCATGACGATATCGGCTTTCATCTGGACGGACCGCTGCACGGCCTGCGCCCGCAGCGCGCCGTCACCGGCGGCCAGCGCGGGGCCGTTCGCTTCGAGCCACTGGAAGAACTCCGCGTCGCCCAGCAGGCCGTATTTCGCGACCTCACCGTAACCGGCCCGGAAATCGCGCGGTGTAAGCGTTTCCAGCACATCCGTATCGGCCAGCACAAGGCTCGGCTGGTGAAACGCGCCCACCAGGTTCTTGCCGGCGGGCGAGTTGATGCCGGTCTTGCCGCCGACCGAGCTATCGACCTGCGCCAGCAGCGACGTGGGCACCTGAACGAAGCGCACGCCGCGCCGAAGGATCGCGGCGGCGAAGCCCACCAGGTCACCGATGACGCCCCCGCCAAGCGCGATGACCACGTCCCGCCGCTCGACCTTCTGCGCCAGCAGCCATTCCACGACCTCCTGCAGGCGGGCCCAGCTTTTCGTGGACTCTCCCGGCGGCAGCGTCAGAGCCTCGGAGGCGATGCCCGCGTTCATCAGCGCGGCTTGCAGCGGCGCGAGGTGATGCGCCGCGACCGTCTCGTCGGTGACGACCACCACGCGCGGGCGGCTGAGCAGCGGCGCGACCAGCGCACCCGCCTGCCCGATCAGTCCCGGACCGATCCGCACGTCGTAGGACCGCGCGCCAAGGTCCATATGGACGACGCCGCCGCTCACAGCTCGACCTCCGCGCCCAGCACCCCGCCATGCACCGACAGTGCCGCGATGACCTTCTGTGCCATCTGCTCGATGCTCAGCCGCCCGTCGGCATCGACGATGACGCCGGCTTGGGAATAGGCCGGCTCGCGCTTGGCACAGAGCTCGCTCAGCGTGGCCTTCGGGTCGGGCGTGCGCAGCAAGGGGCGGGTGTCCTTATGGCGCACGCGGGACCAAAGGAGTTCAAGATCGGCGCGCAGCCACACGGCGATGCCGCGCGCGGCGATCATCTGGCGATTGCGATCGGCCAGGAAGGCCCCGCCGCCCGTGGACAGGACCGATGGCGTTCCGTCCAGCAGGCGCGACAGGACCTGGCTTTCCTTCTCGCGGAAATAGGGCTCGCCGTAGCGTTCGAATATCTCGGGAATGGAGAGGTTCGCCGCCCGGACGATCTCGGCGTCCGAATCGACAAAAGGAGCATCCAGAAGGCGGGACATGGCCGTGCCGACGGCGGTTTTTCCCGCGCCCATCATGCCCACGAGCGCGACGGTTTTCTGCAAGGTGCGGCTCAAACGGCGTTCCCCCGCTCATATTGTTGCAATCCGGCCTTGAATGGCGTGAAACTGCCGAAAAGACCAGTTATAAAAGCGGCAATCGGCGCCCAGAACGCCGCGGGCCGGGGCAGGATCAGCAAGGGGCACAGCTTTTGTTCAGACTTTTCAAGGCACTGATTTTCCTTCTGATCCTCGGCTTCATCGGGCTTGTGGGTTACGCCTATCTGGGCGACATGTCGCCCGATCAGTCGCAACAATCGGTCCCCGTCACACTGGATGGTCAATAGCCGCGTTCTTCTCATGGCCTGCGCCCTGCCCATGGCCGCCACGGCCCAGGACCGGGCGCCCCTGTCGGCCATCGGGTGGCTGTCGGATTCCGTGGCCCTGCCCGCCGCGCTGCCGCGCCCCGTGGCCCCCGACGCGGCCGAGCCGCCCGTGGCCTCGAACGCGCTGCCCGGCCGGGTGACGGTCCGCCCGCTGGATGGCCCCGACGCGCCGCCAGCGGCCCTTGGCCTGTTCTCGCCCGCCTCGCGTGGCCTTCCGTCCGAGCTTTGGGCACCGGGAGCGGATCCGGAACTCGGCGCCATACGTCCTGCCACTCTCGCATCCAGCCAGCGGCTGCTGCATGATCTTCTGGCCGCCGATCCAGGGCGCAGCGGTGCCGACGACGCGGACGAGGCGCTGTTTCTCGAACGGGTCGATGCGCTGATGGGGTTGGGGCAGCTCGACACCGCGCGATCCATGCTCGATCTCGCAGGGCGCGACCGGCCGCGGTCGTTCCGGCGCTGGTTCGACATCGCGCTGCTGACTGGGCAGGAGAACGCGGGCTGTTCGGCCATGCGGCGGCTGCCGCAGATCACGCCCACCTACCCCGCGCGCATCTTCTGCCTGGCGCGCGGCGGCGATTGGCGCGCGGCGGAACTGACGCTCGAGACGGCGCGCAGCCTCGATGTCATCACCGCCGCCGAGGCCGAGCGGCTGCGCCTGTTCCTGGATGAACTGGCCGATCCGCTGATGCTGCCACCGCCGGTGTCGCCCACACCGCTGGATTTCGCGATCCTGGCCGCGGTGGGCGAGCCACTGCGCACCCCCGCGCTGCCGCTGGCCTTCGCGCACGCCGACCTGCGGCCGATCACCGGCTGGAAGCTGCGGCTCGACGCCGCCGAACGGCTGGCCCGGCGCGGCGCCATCACGGCCGACCGGCTGTGGCAAATCTATCACGAGCGGTCGCCGGCCGCCTCGGGAGCGCTGTGGGACCGGGTGGAATTGGCACAAGAGCTGGACGCAGCCGTTGAGGCTGCGGATCCCGCCCGTGTCAGCGCACTGTTACCGCAGGTCTGGGACGCGATGCAGGCGGCGGGCCTGCCCCATGCGCTCGCGATGCGCTATGCCGATGACCTGGGCCGCCTGCCGCTGACGGGACCGGCCCGCGACATTGCCGCACAGCTGTCCGCCCTGACCGGCGCGCCCGCGACCACGCCGCTGTTGCCGTTCGTTGCCGCGTTGGTCGGGGGCGGCGATGCCCCCCTCCCGGCCCAATCCCCGCTGGAAGCCGCCATCGCCGACGGCCTGCAGGTCACGCCACCGCCCGCCCGGGCGTCGCGCGCGATTGCCGAGGGGCGCCGGGCCTCCGCCGCCATCGACGCCGCCGCGCTGCTGGATGACGGGGCCGAGGGCAACCTGGACGCCATCCGCCAGGGGCTGGCCACCCTCGTGGCAGCAGGCTTCCACGACACGGCCCGCCGCGCGGCCATAGAACTTGCCATACTGGGACCCGATGCATGAGTGACGCCGGCGACATCGCCACCTTTCTCGACGCGCAGGCCGCCGAGCTGGACGCGGCCACAAACACGCAGCTGGCCTATGCGCGCGACCTGCAGCACTTCGCCGACTGGCTGGACGACACGCGGCTGACCCAGGCGCAGCGCGGCCAGATCGAGGATTACCTGGTGCATTGCGACGCCCAGGGCCTGTCGGTGGCCACGCGCGCGCGGCGGCTGTCGGCGATCAAGCAGTTCTTCCGCTTCGCCGTCGAGGAAGGCTGGCGCGACGATCACCCCGCGATCCAGATCAAGGGACCGGGACGCGCGCGCCGCCTGCCGAAGACGCTGGAGGTCGACGAGGTCGAGCGCCTGCTGGATGCCGCGCGCCAGACTGGCCGCTCCACCGCCGACCGGCTGCGCAACACCTGCCTGACCGAACTGCTCTACGCCACGGGGATGCGCGTATCCGAGCTTGTCGGCCTGCCGGTCAGCGCCGCGCGGGGCGATCCGCGCATGTTGCTGATCCGGGGCAAGGGCGGGCGCGAACGGATGGTGCCGCTGTCGGAACCGGCGCGCGCCGCGCTGTCGGCGTGGCTGTCGGTGCGCGATACCGCCGATGCCGACGCGGTCACCAAGGGCGTCAAGGCCTCGATCTTCCTGTTCCCGTCGCGAGGCAAATCGGGCCACCTGACGCGGCACCGGTTCTATGTCCTGATCAAGGAACTGGCGGTCACGGCCGGGGTCGATCCGGCCAAGGTGACGCCGCACACCCTGCGCCACGCCTTCGCCACGCATCTTCTGGCGGGCGGCGCCGACCTGATGGCGATCCAGACGTTGCTGGGCCACGCCGACGTGGCCACGACCGAGATCTACACCCACATTCTCGACGCCCGGTTGCAGGAATTGGTGCTGGATCATCACCCGCTTGCGGCGCCCAAGGGTTGAAGCGGGCGCATCCCCGCCCCATAACCTGAATTCACGCCCCTGACATTGGCCCATCGGTAAAGACCCCGCCCCATGTATGACGCCGCTTTCTGGATCACCTCGCTGTCGATCCTTGGCCTGCTGGTCTGCTCGGGCTTCTTCTCCGGCTCGGAAACCGCGCTCACGGCCGCCTCGCGCGGCAAGCTGCGGTCCCAGGCCGACCGGGGCAGCAAGGGCGCGCAACGCGCGCTCGAGATCACCGAGGACAACGAGCGGCTGATCGGCTCGGTCCTTCTGGGCAACAACCTGGTCAACATCCTCGCCACGTCGCTGGCCACCGCGCTCTTCACGCGGCTGTTCGGCGACAGCGGTGTGGCGCTGGCGACGCTCATCATGACGCTGCTGGTGCTGATTTTCGCCGAGGTGCTGCCCAAGACCTACGCCATCACCAACGCCGAATCCGCCGCCGCGACCGTCTCGGCGCCGATCAAGATCGTGGTCAAGCTGTTCGCGCCGGTGGTCGGCGCGGTGCGCATGCTGGTGCGCGGGATCCTGCGGCTGTTCGGCGTGCAGACCGACCCCGACAGCCACATCCTCGCCATCCGCGAAGAGATCGAGGGCGCCCTGAACCTGGGCCACTCCGAGGGCGCGGTGGAAAAGGAAGAACGCGACCGCATCCTGGGCGCGCTGGACCTGAGCGAGCGGACGGTCGAGGAAATCATGCTCCACCGCTCGAAGATCGAGATGGTGGATGCCGACCGCCCGGCCTCCGAGATCCTGCAGCAATGTCTCGACAGCCCCCACACCCGCCTGCCGATCTACCGCGACAAGCACGAGAACATCCTGGGCGTCGTCCATGCCAAGGACCTGCTGCGCGCGCTTTACGCCCGCCGAATCGCGGCCAACGGCGCCGACAATGCCTTCGACGGGTTCGAGATCACCGAGGTCGCGATGGAGGCGTATTTCACGCCCGAGACCACCACGCTCGAAGACCAGATGCGCCAGTTCCTCCACCTGCACACCCACTTCGCGTTGGTGGTGGACGAGTACGGCACCTTGCAGGGCCTCGTGACGCTCGAGGATATCCTTGAAGAGATCGTGGGCGAGATCACGGACGAGTTCGACCTCGAAGAAGACCAGCCGCTGAAGCGCACCGAGGACGGCGATTACATCATCGACGGCGGCATGACGATCCGCGACCTCAACCGCGCCGCCGACTGGTCGCTGCCCGACGAAGAGGCCAACACCATCGCCGGCCTCGTCATCCACGAGGCGCAGACGATCCCGACGCAAGGCCAGGTGTTCAGCTTCCACGATTTCCGCTTCGAGGTGATCGAGCGGCAGGACAACCGCATCACCAAGCTGAAGATCCGGCCGCTGACGTGAGCCATTACGCCTATCTCGACGCACCCGGTCCCATCGCCTTCGCCCATCGCGGCGCCGCCGAACGCCACGCCGAGAACAGCTTCGAGGCGGTCGAGCGCGCCGTCGGCATGGGCTTCACCCACGTGGAAACGGACATCCAGGCCACGTCCGACGGCGTGCCGGTGCTGTTCCACGACGACACCACCGACCGCCTGCTGGGCCGCAAGGGCCGCATCGCGGACCTGGACTGGCACACGCTGTCGGGGCTGGAGCTTGCGGGCGGCGGCCGTGTCGCCCGGCTGGACGAGGTCTTTCGCGCCTTCCCCCGGCTGCGGCTGAACCTCGACGCCAAGACCGACGATGCCGTGCGCCCCATGGGCGACGCCATCGCCGCGGCGCGGGCGCAGGACCGCGTCTGCGCGGCGTCGTTCGTGCAGGCCCGCACCGACGCGCTGCGCCTGCGCTTCGGCCCCGGGCTCTGCTGGTCGCCGGCCATGGGCGGGGTCGCCAAGGCGTGGTTCGCCGCGCGCCTGCGCCTGCCCGGGCGGTTCGCGCCGGCGCTGCAGGTGCCCACCCACTGGAACGGGATCGCCGTGGTCACGCCCCGGCTGATCCAGGCGGCCCACCGGCGCGGCAGCCAGGTGCATGTCTGGACCATCGACGCGCCCGACCAGATGCACGCCCTGTTCGACATGGGCGTGGACGGCGTGATGACCGATCAGCCCAAGGTGCTGCGCGACGTGATGACCGAGCGCGGCGCCTGGGGTCAGAGCGCGTAGAGCGCCCCGAACTTCGTTTCCAGGTAGTCCAGCAGCGGCGCCTCGCTTGGCGCGGTGCCGCAGGCGCGGGTGATCAGCTCGCGCGGCGCGTAAAGCCCGCCGTGCCGCTGGACGTTCTCGCGCAGCCAGGTTGTCGCGGGCGCCGTGTCGCCTTGCGCCAGGTGATCGTCCAGGTCCGGCACCGCCGCCCGCATGGCAGCGTTCAGGCATCCCGCGTAGACATTGCCCAGCGTGTAGGTGGCGAAGTAGCCGAACAGCCCCACCGACCAGTGTACGTCCTGCAGGAACCCGTTGGACGGCCGGTCGATCGGGTAGCCGAAATCGGCCGCGAACCGGTCGTTCCACGCGCCTTCCAGGTCGCCCACCGCCAGGTCGCCGGCGATCAGCGCACGCTCCAGGTCGAAGCGCAACAGGACGTGCAGATTATACTGCACCTCGTCCGCCTCGGTTCGGATGAAGCCTCGATGCAGCCGGTTCACCGCGCCGTAGAAGGCATCGGCGTCGAGGCCCGGATCCCCGAAAACCTCGGCCATGCGACCGTGCAGCCAACCGGTGAAGGGCCGCGACCGGCCCAGCTGGTTCTCGTAGATCCGGCTCTGGCTTTCGTGCACGCCCATGGACACGCCCCCGCCCAGCGGGGTCATCAGGTAGGCGCGGTCGATATTCTGCTCGTAGGTGGCGTGGCCGACCTCGTGGATGGTGGAATACAGGCAGTTGAACGGATCGGTCTCGACCGTGCGGGTGGTGATCCGCACGTCGTCACCCGAGCCCGAGCTGAACGGATGCACCGCGCGGTCGATGCGCCCGCGGGTGAAGTCGTAACCGAACGCCCCGGCCAGCTCGCGCGACAGGTGGAACTGCGCCTCGGGGTCGAAACGGCCCGTCAGCGCCGCGGGCTGCACGTCGCTGTCCATCGCGGCGTCGCGCAAGGCGACAAGCCGGGGGCGCAGCGCGTCGAACATGGCCGACAGGGTGGCCGCAGTGGCCCCCGGCTCGTAATCGTCCAGCAGCGCGTCGTAGGGGTCGCCCCCCTCGGCCAGGGCCTGCGCCTCGTCCCGTTTCAGGGCCACGACCCGGTCGAGGATGGGCAGGAACGGCTTGGGGTCGTCCGCCGCGCGCGCCTCGGCCCAGACGCCCTGCGCCGTGCTGGTCACGCGCGCGATTTCCGAGGCGAGCTTGCCCGGAACCTTGCGCGCCTTGTCGAAGCCGCGCCGGATCTCGCGCAGCTGCGCCGCCTGCACGTCGTCCGCGGGCTCGGCCGCCGCCAGCCAGTCGCCCACGCGGGGATCGGTCCGGCGGTCGTGCAGCATCGCCGACAACACGCCCATCTCCTCGGCCCGCTGCTCGGCCGCGCCGCGCGGCATCACCGTCTCCTGGTCCCAGCCCAGGCGGCCCGTCACCTCGGCCAGCGCGTGGGTGTCGCGCTGGAACGCCATCAGCTCGTCATAGGCGCTCATGCGGTGGCGCCCCGCACGGACTGGGCGCGCGGATAGGCCGTCTGGTGGCGGGCGCGCAGGACCAGAACCCAAAGGACCACGGCACCGAACTGGTGCAGGATCGCCAGGTGCCAGGGCGCGGCATGCACGACCGTCACGATGCCCAAAAGCATCTGCACGAACATCATCCCCAGCATCGCGCCGAAGGCCCCCCGCGTGGCGGTGAACGGCGACCGGCGGGCGCGCAGGAACACGAAGATGCCGAAGGCCAGCAGGACATAGCCGCTCATCCGGTGCATGAACTGCACCAGACCGTCATTCTCGAAGAAGTTGCGCCAGACCGGCTGGATGTCGAACGGATAGGGCGGGAAGAAGCCGCCCGCCATCAACGGCCAGTCGGTATAGCCCCGGCCCGCGTCGATCCCCGCGACCAGCGCGCCCAGTATGATCTGCAGGAAGGTCAGCCCGACCAGCCAGCCACCGAGCCGCATCAGCCCCGCCTCGCGCGACCGGCGCGCCTGCATCAGCTGCGCGTCGGGCCGGCCGAGGCTGAAAGTCCACCACGCGATGAGGCCGAGGATCACGAAGGCCAGGCCCAGATGCGTCGCCAGCCGGTAGGACGCGACATCCAGCGCGGCCCCGGTCAGGCCGGAACTTACCATCCACCAGCCGATGGCGCCCTGCAGCCCGCCAAGCGCCCCTATGCCGATCAGCCGCCCGGTCCAGCCCGGCGGGATGTTGCGGGTGACGAGAAAGCCCACGAAGCCCAGGGCCCAGACCAGCCCGATCAGGCGGCCCAGCTGCCGGTGGCCCCATTCCCACCAATAGATGAACTGGAACTCCTCAAGGGTCATGCCCTTGTTCTGCAACTGGTATTCGGGGATGGCGCGGTACTTGTCGAACTCTGCCTGCCACGCGGCCTCATTCATCGGCGGGATCGCCCCGGTCACGGGCGCCCACTCGGTGATCGACAATCCGCTGTCGGTCAGGCGGGTAAGGCCGCCCACGGCGATCATCACCACTACCAGTGCGAAAAGGATCATCAGCCAGATCCGCACCGCGCGGCGCGCGCCGCGGGGCCGTGCATCGATCATGCCACCCCTGGGCGCTTCGGCCGGCTTCCCGCCGCTATCGACCTCTTCGAAAATGGACCGCTTGGTGGCCATGTATCCCCCGTCTTTCGCTCGCGCAGACCCTATGCCCGCCGCCCCTGCCCCGCAAGTCAGCCACCCTGGGACCGGCCCCGCACCAATTGCCGCAGCGCGCCATGCAGAAGCTGCACATCGGCCTTCTGCAGCGGCATCCGGCTCCACAGGTTGCGCAGGCTCCGACGCATGTGCGGCGCCTTCTCGGGCGGGAAGAAGAAGCCCGCGTCGTCCAGTCGGTCGTTCAGATGCTCGGCCCACCGCTCGACCTCGAGCGCGGTGGCGGGCGGCTCGGCGGCGCGCTCGGCCGCGGGCGGCGGCAGATCGGCCTGCCGGCGCCACTCGTAGGCCACCAGCAGCACGCATTGCGCCAGGTTCAGCGACGCGAAGGCCGGGTTCACCGGCACCGTGACGATGGCGTTGGCCTGTGCCACGTCGTCATTTTCCAGCCCCGCACGCTCGGGTCCGAAGATGAAGCCGATGCGCTCGCCCGCCGCCATGCGCGCCCGTGCCTCGGCCACGGCCTCTTCCGGCGTGAAGACGGGCTTGGTCAGCTCGCGGCTGCGGGCGGTCGTGGCGAAGGTGAAGCTGCAATCCTCGGCCGCCTCGGGCAGCGTCGGCGCGACCTTCGCCCCTTCGAGCACGGCCACGGCGCCCGAGGCCAACGCCTCGGCCCTGGGGTTGGGCCAGCCGTCGCGCGGCGCGACAAGCCGCATGTCGGTGAACCCGAAATTCAGCATCGCGCGTGCGGCGGCGCCGATATTCTCGCCCATCTGCGGGCGGACGAGGATCATGGCGGGCGGGGTGTCGGCGGGCTGTTCCATGGCGGTGCTGATAGGGTCCCGGGCGGTGACGGGCAAGCGTGGTCAATCCGGTCCGGCCACGCTAGAAGGCCGTCTGAACCGCCCCAAGGAGACCGCGCGATGAGCGACGACGCCCCGCAGCTTTACCTGATTTCGCCGCCGCAGATCACGCCCGAGACGTTCCCCGAGGACCTCGCCCGCCTGCTCGACGCCGCGCCGGTGGCCTGCTTGCGGCTGGACCTGACGTCGCGCGATGCCGACACGCTGCTGCGCGCCTGCGACGCCGCCCGCGCGGTGACGGAGCCGCGCGACGTGGCGCTGGTCCTGCGTGACGCGACCGAGATCGCGCAGCGCGCCGGCGTCGACGGCGTGCACCTGTCGGGCGGTGCGCGTCACGTTCGGGCCGCGCGCAAGACGCTGGGCGCGGACGCCATAGTCGGCGCCTTCTGCGGCGCCTCGCGCCATGACGGGATGAACGCGGGCGAATCGGGCGCCGATTACGTCAGTTTCGGCCCGGTGGGCGGCGCGGCACCGGCCGAGGGCACGCTGGCCGACGACGAGCTGTTCGCCTGGTGGTCCGAGATGATCGAGCTGCCCGTCGTGGCCGAGGGCGGGTTGTCCGAGGATCGTATCGCGGCGCTGAGCCCGGTGAGCGATTTCATCGCGCTCGGCGAAGAAGTCTGGTCGGCCGACGATCCCGCCGCCCGGCTCGCCCAGCTTCACGCCCTATTCTGAGGGACGGTCCCCGCGCACCGCGACCTCGGCCGCACTGGCCAGCGCCTTGCGGTCGGGAAAACCCGCGACGCTCAGCGGGGCGTGGAATTCGACCCGCACCGCGCCGCGATGGCGGGCCGACAGCACCCGCAGCAGGTGCGGCCCGAACTCCATGTCGCCCCACCATCCGTAGAACTCGGGCGGCTGGCCCTCTGGCGCGGTATAGCGGACGCTGACGGGCTGAATCGCCATCCGTGCCTTCATGTCATCTGTGAAGAACGCGGCGAAAAGCGTTGTCTTGAATGGTAAAACCATGCGCCCGTCGGTCGAGGTGCCTTCGGGGAAGAACAGCAACCTGTGTCCGTCGCGCAGACGGCCCACGAAGGTATCGCGCTGCGCCGCCGCCTCGCGCCGGTCGCGCCGGATGAACACCGTGCCCGTGGCCCGCGCCAGCCAGCCAATGCCGGGCCAGTCGGCCACCTCGGCTTTCGACACGAAGTAGAGCGGCCCGGCGGCGTTCAGCACGAAGATGTCCAGCCAGGACGCGTGGTTTGCCACAAGCGCGCCGGGGTGATCCATCATCCGGCCCTCGGACCGCCAGTCCAGCCCGCAAAGCCACACCGCCCCCCGGCACACCCCTTGCGTGATCCTCGGTGATACCGGCCGCGATGGGCCGGCCAGCGGACGCTCCACCAGCCGCACCGTCAACAGCAGGAGGAGGCCGCCGAACACCAGCAGCGCCAGCGGCAGGATGCGCGCCGCGATGCGCAGCCGGTCGCCCCAGGTGAAGGGCGGATGGTCGGGGTAAGGGGCATCGTCCCAGCCGCTCACGGGCGCGCGCCGGTGTAGCGCGCGGCCTGCGCGGCGTTCATCCGCTCGGTGTCGATGACCAGGCACACATCCGTCGTGTTGAAGTCACGATCGACGAACGCGCCCTGCCCGACGAAGCCGCCCAGCCGCAGGTAGGCCTTGATAAGCGGCGGCACCGCGCGCATGGCGGCCGCGCGATCGACCTGGGCCTCGGGCACGCGATCCATGGCCACCGCGCCGGGCGGGCGGGCCGTTACGCGCAGCTCGGGCGGGGCCAGGTGACGGTGGTGCAGGATCGACAGCGGCGCGGCCAGCGCGTCCGGGTCCGTGCCGTGGAAGCTGGCCACGCCGAACAGGATGTCGATCTCGTGCTGTCGGACGTAATCGGCCAGCCCGGTCCAGAGCTGGAACATCGCCATCCCCCCCCGGTAATCGCGATGGATGCAGGAACGGCCGAGCTCCATCAGCCGGCGCCCCGATTCCAGCAGCGGCGACAAGTCGTATTCGTCGGCGCTGTAGAACCCGCCCGCCGCGCGCGCCGCCTCGCAGCGCAAGACGCGGTAGACGCCCACCACGTCGTCGTCGCCGGGGCGATTGCGGTCGCGCAGGATCAGGTGATCGAAATAGGGGTCGAACCGGTCGGCCTCGCGCCGGGCGACGTGATCGACCAGCGGGCCATCGCCGCCCAACTCCTCGACGAACACGGCATAGCGCAGCCGCTGGGCCTTCGCGAGATCATCCGGGCCGCTGGCCAGGGACAGCTCAAAGAGGGGCTCGGGCATCATCTGCGCCATGTTCGTGGTCGGGGCGCCACGGGTCTAGGCGGACCCCTCGCGCTTGGCAAGGCGAGCCCGCGCGGCCGCGCGGGTTTACACGGCGGATAGCTTGTGTTGACACTTCGTTAATCTCCCCGTGCGCTAATGGCGTGGCGCTCCGCGCTACTCGTCGAAAACGGGGATCAGGTCGATGCGCTTGCCGTCGACCACCACTTTCCCCTCGTGCTGGAACATGACCGTGACGATCCCGCCGATATTCGATTGGACCTGCCCCAAGCCCCAGTCGGGCTGCGTGGGGTGGCGGACGAGCATCCCGGGCTCGAGCAGGGCATTCATTCCGGACACGCGTCACCTTCCTTCCGTCGTTCGCGCGGGGCGTCCATGACCATGAACACCTCCAAGCTCAGCGCCCTCCTGGGGTCGCGCATCTGCCACGACCTGATCTCGCCGCTGGGCGCCATCGGCAATGGTGTCGAGTTGTTGCAGATGTCGGGCGCCGCCGACAGCGCCGAATTGTCGCTGATCAGCGAAAGCGTCGAGAACGCGAATGGCCGCATCCGCCTGTTCCGCGTGGCCTTCGGCGCCGGCAATCCCGATCAGCGGATCAGCGCGGGCGAGATCGCGTCGATCCTGCGGCCCATGGGGCAGGCCCGTCAGCTGACCATCGGCTGGGACCCGATCACCGACATGGCGCGCGACGATGCCCGGCTGATCTTCCTGCTGCTTCTCTGCCTGGAAACCGCGCTGCCCTATGGCGGCGATGTCCAGATCGAACCCTCGGGCGCCCGCATCGTGCTGCGCGCCAGGGCCGAGCGGATGCGCCACGATCCCGCGCTCTGGCTCCAGCTTCACACCGACGGGGCCGAGGTCCCGCAAGCGTCCGAGATCCAGTTCCCCCTGGCGCGGCTTGCCGCCGCCGAAACCGGGCGCAGTATCGACACCGTGGTCGAGGAGGGGCGAATCGACATCGCGGTGTGAGCCGCCCAGTCGCGGCGGCGCTGCCTTGCCACGATGCCGAACCCGCATGGCTGCGCGGGTCCAACTACGCCGCGGCGCCACCCTGCGGCAGGTTTCGAAGCCTCACGGCAGGCCCCGATCATGGGGGGTCAGACGGCGGAGACGGCTCCAAAACGGAAAAATTCGCCTCCGACCGACAAAGCGAACCACCTTGGATTCGTGAAACGCGATCGGAACGGCACCTGAAAACGCCGCCCCGATCTGCCAAAGGCCTCAGCCGCGCGTGTTGCCGGTGCCGCGCACCTTGTACTTGAAGCTGGTCAGTTGCTCGGCGCCCACCGGACCGCGGGCGTGCAGCCGCCCGGTGGCGATCCCGATCTCGGCGCCCATCCCGAACTCGCCCCCGTCGGCGAACTGGGTCGAGGCGTTGTGCATGACGATGGCACTGTCGACCTCGTTCAGAAACCGCGCGGCCGTCTCCGCATCGTCGGTGATGATGCAATCCGTGTGGTCCGAGCCGTAGCGCGAGATATGGGCCATGGCGCCGTCGATATCGTCGACCACGCGGGCGCCGATGATCTTGTCCAGGAATTCGCGCCCCCAGTCATCCTCGCCCGCCGCGACCACGCCGTCGATGGCGGCCACGTCGGCGTCACCGCGCACCTCGACACCGGCATCCAGCAGCGCGCGGACCACGCCCTGCCCCACGGTCTTCAGCACGTCACGGTGGATCAGCAGGCATTCCGCCGCGCCGCAGATGCCGGTGCGCCGGGTCTTGGCATTCAGCACGACCTTCAGCGCGGCCTCGGGGTCTGCATCCTTGTCGATGTAGATGTGCACGATGCCTTCGAGATGGGCGAAGACCGGCACGCGGGCCTCGCGCTGGACAAGGCCCACAAGGCCCTTGCCGCCACGGGGCACGATCACGTCGATATAGTCGGTCATGGCCAGCATCTCGCTGACAGCGGCGCGATCGCGGGTGGGGACCAGCTGAACGGCGTCCTCGGGCAGGCCCGCGTCGGCCAGGCCCTGCACGAGGCAGGCATGGATCGCGCGCGAGGAATGCAGCGACTCGGATCCGCCACGCAAGATCACCGCATTGCCGGATTTCAGGCACAGCGCGCCGGCATCCGCCGTCACGTTGGGGCGCGATTCGTAGATCACGCCGATGACGCCGATGGGCGTGCGCACCCGCTCGATGGCAAGGCCCGAGGGCATGTCCCAGCTGTCCAGCGTCGCGCCCACTGGGTCCTCCTGCGCCGCGATGGCGCGCAGGCTTCCCGCGATCGCCTTGACGCGGTCGCCGTCCAGCATAAGCCGGTCCAGCATTGCGGGGCTCAGGCCCTTCTCGCGGCCGAACTCCATGTCCTGGGCGTTGGCGGCCACGATCTCTGCCTCGGCCGCTTCCAGCCGGTCGGCCGCGGCGTTCAGCGCGCGGGTCTTGGCCTCGGCGGGCGCGATGGCCAGTTGCTTGGCCGCCGCGCGAGCGCGCGATCCCATGTCGGCCATCAGGGCCGCGATATCGTCGGTATCTTTCATCTTTCGTCCTCCTTCAGACGACCATGTCGTCGCGGTGGATAAGCGCCGCGCGGCCGGGATAGCCCAGCAGGTCGGCGATCTTCTCGGACCGGGCGCCCGCGATCGTGCGCGCCTCGTCCGCGTTGTAACGTGTCAGGCCATAGCCCAGGTGGGCGCCCTTGCTGTCGACGATGGTGACGCTGTCGCCGCGCTCGAACGTGCCGGTGACGCGGATAACCCCCGCCGGCAGCAGCGAGTTGCCGGATCTTAGCGCCTTGACCGCGCCGTCGTCGATGGTGATCTCGCCCACCGACTTCATGGCCGAGATCCAGGCCTTGTAAGCCGCCTGCGGCGTGGTTTTCGAGCGGAACCAGGTGCAACGACCGCCATCGGCCAGCTTGCGCAACGCGTGCGACTGGTCGCCTTGCGCGATGGCCATGGCGCAGCCCGCGCCCATGGCCGTGCGCGCGGCGATCAGCTTGGTGCGCATCCCGCCCTTCGACAGGTGCGACGCGGCCTCGCCCGCCATGGCGGCGATCTCGGGGGTGATTTCCTCGACCAGCGGCAGGTGCTCGGCGTTCGGGTCCTTCTGTGGGTTGGCCGTGTAAAGCCCGTCCACGTCCGACAGCAGCACCAGCTGGTCGGCGCCCACGGTCACGGCGATCTGCGCGGCCAGGCGGTCGTTGTCGCCGAAGCGGATCCCGTCGGTGGCGATGGTGTCATTCTCGTTGACGATGGGCATGACGCCCATCTTCAGAAGCGTGCCCATGGTCGCCTGCGCGTTGAGGTAACGGCGGCGGTTCGCGGTGTCCTCCAGCGTCAGCAGCACCTGCGCGGTGGTCACGCCGTGGGGCGACAACGCCTCTTGGTAGGCGCGGGCCAGCCGGATTTGTCCCACGGCCGCGGCCGCCTGCGCTTGCTCCAGCGGCAAGGGCCCGTTGCCAAGCCCCAGCACGCCGCGCCCCAGCGCGACCGAGCCGGACGAGACCAGCAGCACCTCGGTGCCGTTGGCCTTCAGTTCGGCCACGTCCTCGGCCAGGCCCAGAAGCCACGGAAGCCGCAGCGTTCCATCCCCGCGATCGACCAGCAGGGCCGAGCCGATCTTGATCACCAGTCGCTCTGCGTCCCGGAGTGAGGGGGTTAGGGTTGCCATGTGTCGTCCTTGTCGTTTGCGTCGGACCGGCGCAGCTTGTCGTCCGAAATCTCGGCGCGCACGGCGCGCAACACCTCGGTCAGACCTTCGCCGGAGACGCCCGACATAAGCCAAAGCGGACCGTCCGCAACCGCTTCGAGAGATTTCTTCGCGGCAGCACGCTCTTCGTCGTCCAGCGCGTCGATCTTGTTCAGCGCGGTGATACGCGGTTTCTCGGCCAGGACGCCGCCATAGGCCTCGAGCTCGTCGATGATCGTGCGGTAATCCGCGGCCGGATCCTCGGCGGTGGCGTCGACCAGGTGCAAAAGGACCGAGCAGCGCTCGACATGGCCCAGGAAGCGGTCGCCGATGCCCCGCCCCTCGTGCGCGCCGGCGATCAGGCCGGGGATGTCGGCCATCACGAACTCGGCCCCGTCCACGCCCACGACGCCCAGGTTGGGGTGCAGCGTGGTGAAGGGGTAATCGGCGATCTTCGGCCGGGCGTTGCTGGTCGCGGCGAGGAAAGTCGACTTGCCCGCGTTGGGCAGCCCGAGAAGGCCTGCATCGGCGATCAGCTTCAGCCGCAGCCACACCGTGCGCTCGACCCCCGGCTGGCCGGGATTGGCGCGGCGCGGCGCCTGGTTGGTGGAGGACTTGAAATGCAGGTTGCCCCAGCCGCCATTACCGCCGCGCGCCAGCACGAGCCGCTGGCCCACCTCGGTCAGGTCGGCGATGACGGTCTCCTCGTCCTCGTCCAGGATCTCGGTGCCCACGGGCACGCGCAGCACGATGTCGTCGCCATCGGCGCCGGTGCGCTGCTTGCCCATGCCCTGCTGGCCGTTCTTGGCGAAGAAATGCTGCTGGTAGCGGAAGTCGATCAGGGTGTTCAGCCCGTCGACCACCTCGACCACCACGTCACCGCCCCGGCCGCCATCGCCGCCGTCGGGGCCGCCGAACTCGATATACTTCTCGCGCCGGAACGAGATCGCACCGCCCCCGCCGCTGCCCGAGCGGATATGCACCTTGGCCAGATCGAGAAATTTCATGGGGAGACCTTCAGGGTTGCTCGCTCGAGGCGATAGAGGATGACGGGCGCAGGCTCAAGCCGCGCGGAGGAGCGGCCCAGGCCCTGCCCTGTTTGCTGGAACCCCAGCTTGCGCATCACCGCGCCCGAGGCCGGGTTGTCGGCGAAGTGGTCCGCCACCACGGTTTGCAGCTCGAAGCGGTCCATGACGTCGGGCAGGAACGCGCCCGCCGCCTCGGTGCACAGCCCCCGCCCCCAGTAGTCGGGGTCGATGAACCACGCTGTCGTGCCCTCGCCCGCGGTGTCGTTGGGCGCGACCATGATCGTGCCGATCAGCCGCCCCAGCCGCGTGCAGATGGCCGCGCGAAAGCCCGGCCGCCCGCGATATTTCCACGCCTGCACCCAGCGATGCGCCGCGTCCTCGGGCCAGGGCGACGTGGCGCCCCAGATCATCGGCGCAACGCGCGCGTCGCCGCCGATCCGGGCCAGCGCGGGCACGTCACCGTCCCGCAGCTCGCGCAGGCGCAGGCGCGGGGTCCGCAGGCGATACCGGCGCGACGCCGCCCAGTCAGTCCGCGACATCACCAGATCGCGGGCCGGCATCATCTGCGACAGCGGCGTCGACCAGATCTCGCGCGGGCCATCGTCGCGGAATCCCATGCGCAGCAGCGCCGCGCGGGACCGGTCGTTGCCCTGCATGTGGCTCGCGCGCAGCGCCTGCGCGCCGCTGCCCGCGAACCAGGCGTCGATCACCGCGTCCCCCGCCTCGGTCGCGTATCCCCGTCCCCAGGCCCGGCGGTCCAGCCAATAGCCCAGGTCCGGGTCCACCCCGATCAGGCCGCACAGCCCGTCGGAATCGTCGATGGCCCAGACCGGCGCGCTGCCCGCGCGCGTTTCGGCGATGAACCGCTCGGCATCCGCGCGGTCGTAAGGATAGGGTGGCGCGGCCAGCCAGCGCACCACGTCGTAATTGCCCATCGAGGCGGCGATGGCGGGCGCGTCTTCCGGCGTGGGCGGGCGCAAGGTCAGCCGCGCGGTGCGAAGGCTGCGCGCGACGCCCGCCACCGCGTCAGACCATCCGGCGGGAATAGGTCCAGGTCGGAACCGTCGCGCCCCGCGCGACCGAGTAGGTCTCGGCGTCGCCCAGCCACTCGAACCCGGCATTGGTCAGCACCCGCGCCGAGGCCGGGTTGTCCTGGAACACCTCGGCGAACAGGGCCGTGGCCTGGTGCGGGTTGCCCTCGAGGATCGCGGCGATGGCCTCGGACGCGATATGGGCGCCCCAGGCCGGCGGGGCGACCCAGTAGAACAGGTTCGACTGCGCCCGGTCCAACCGCTTCAGCCGCACGACGCCCGAGACGTGGGACTGGCCCATGGGGCTCGCGTCGATGATCCAGACATCCTCGGTCCGGTCCGGGTGCTGCGCCTGGCGCACCAGCGCCTCGGTCGCGCCCGGGGGCAGCGGGTGCGGGATGGTCTGGGTGGCCCGCGCGACACGCAGATCGGCGCGGTGCAGTTCCAGCAGGCCGGTATCGCCGATCTCGACCGGGCGCAGGATCAGCCGCTCGGTGCGGTAGGTGGGCTGGTCGATCATCGCGTCGCGCGCCCTGCATTGCGGGGCGGACAGGCCGCCCGGATCCGGCACGGCCCGGGTGATGACGTTGGCTTTGCGGTCCATGGCATCGGGCTCCTCCCAAAGCGCCGCCCGGAAAAACGAAAAGGACCGGCCGAACCGGCCGGTCCCTTGTTCGATCGGGCGCGGTGCCGGTTTACTCGGCCGCTTCGGCCTCGGGCAGGACCGAAATGAAGGTGCGACCCTTCAGGCCCTTGTGGAAGGTCACGCGGCCATCGACGGTCGCGAAGATCGTGTGATCGCGCCCCAGGCCCACGCCTTCGCCCGGCCACCACTTGGTGCCGCGCTGACGCACGATGATGTTGCCGGCGACGGCTTCCTGGCCGCCGAACAGCTTCACGCCAAGGCGGCGTCCGGCAGAGTCGCGACCGTTACGGCTGGAACCGCCTGCTTTCTTGTGTGCCATCTGTCGTTACTCCTTACTGGTTCTTCGCTTCGGCGACCCAATCGGCCAGCTTGGCGCCGGCACCGATCTGGTCGGCCACGTAGCCGATTTCGGCCTCGGACCACGCGGTCATCTGGTCGAAGTGATAGACGCCGGCGGCGTTCATCTTCTTCTCCATGGCCGGGCCCACGCCGTTCAGCGTCTTCAGGTCATCCGCCTTGCCGTCCCGCGGTTCGGTCAGCAGGTTGCCCGGCTTCGCGGTGGCGTCGGTGTCACCCGCGTCGGTCTTGGCGGCAACCTTCTCGGCCGCCTGGCCGGTGGCCGCGCGCTTCTTCATCTCGGACTGGCCGGTGCGGTTCTGGACGTAGTCGCCCTTGTCCGCCGCGACGCCGGTGAAGCCCGCGATGCCCGCGCCGATGGCTTCCTTCACGCCGGTCTTGTCGGCGCCCGATTCAAGGATGTCGCCGATGCGCAGCAGGGTCAGCTGCTGGCGGTGGCCCTTCGTGCGCTTGCTGCCGTGCTTACGGCGGCGCTTGACGAAGTGGATGACCTTGTCGCCCTTGATCTGTTCGATGACCTCGGCCTGGACGCCCGCACCTTCCACCAGGGGGGTGCCGACCGTGCCGCCGACCATCAGGATGTCGTTGAACTGGACTTTTTCGCCAGCATTCGCCGCAAGCTTTTCCACGCGCAGGACGTCGCCCGACTGGACCTTGTATTGCTTGCCGCCGGTTTTCAGAACCGCGAACATGTCGTCTTCCTTTGTCTTCCGCGTCCTGTGGCCCCGCGCCTGCGGTGTTTTCGGGGACGGCCCCGCCTCGGACAGCGCGCCCCGCGATCGGAGCGTCATAAATATGTAAAGCCCGACACCGACTCGCGCCGGGATCAGGTCGGCGGTGTATCCAAGGGATCGGCCCGTGTGTCAAGCGCCGCGGCGCTCAAATATCCTGCGCCTGCATGAATTGCGCGGCCGCGCGGCCCAGGTCGGTCGAGATGTCGACGAAGACCCGGTCGAACGCCCCGAACAGTGCCGAATTCAGCGCCTGGCCGGTGTCGGTTTCCGAAAGCGAGATGTAGGCGTCGAGATCCGCGTCGCTCAGCGGCTCGTAGGCCAGCGTGAGAAAGCCATAGAGCCACTGCTCGGTATCGCCGCGGATCTCGGGCTCCTGCGCCCAGACATCCGCGATCATCTGCGACTCGCCCATGGCCTCGGGGAAGGCATCGCCGTCATCCAGCCCGCGGTAGAAGGCGAAGTTCGAATTCAGCGCCCCCGCCACGTTCATCTCCAGCAGATCGTTCGCCTCGATCAGCGTCTCGATCATGGCGATGCGCGGTGCCTCTTCGGCACGCATCCGCGCTGCGCGTTCCTCGGCCGCATCCTCGACCGTTTCGTCACGCAGCGCCTGGCGCGCCGCGACTTCCAGGTCGGTGATCGTGCGCCCCAGGTCCGAGGTGAAGAACGTGACCAGCCGCGCGGTATCGGCGTCCGACAGGCCCCGCTCCAGCCCCGAGACCAGCTGGCTCTCCATCCGCTCGGTGTCATAGATCCCTTCGACCACGCGGCGCCACGCGGCACCGCCCTGGCCGGGAAACATCTCGTCTTCCAGGTCGGCGCCGTATTCCACGCCCTCGTCCTGCATCACCGCGATGATGTCGCCCAGGCGCATGGCGTCGAACAGGATCTGCGCCCCCTCCTCGTCCTGCGCGAGCGCCGGGATCGGGGCGGCACAAAGTGTCATCAGCGGCAGCGCGAGGCGGAGAGTCATGGCAAGGTCCAGTCGAGGAAGAGGAACGGCGGGGCTCTCAAGAAGATATGCGCCCCGCCCCGCCCCGCAAGGTCAAACCGATTTCACAGCGCCCCGCGAAAACCGCTTGCACCCCGTGCGCTGCCGTCCTAAATGCCGCGCAGACCCCCGCGGAGAGGTGCCGGAGTGGTCGAACGGGGCGGTCTCGAAAACCGTTGACCCTTCACGGGGTCCCAGGGTTCGAATCCCTGTCTCTCCGCCATACTACAATCACCCCCGATTTTACCCCCTAACGCTTTGAACGGTAATGATAATTCCGGGGTTCGAAACCCCTGATTCCGCGAGTACGCCAACCTGTCCGAAAACGTCAGTCTGAGGGCGAGTCGCTGTAACTCAAACCGCCCGCTTTCCCATACTTTACAGGGGCTTAAGAGAAACGCGCTGGCGAGTTCGAACATTTGTCCGAAGGGGCGTGCAGGACGGCCTGACAAGTCCGCTTTTTCCGCCAGAACAAGCTTTTCCTGCTCCAGAGAACCGATCTTCTTCTCATAAGCCTGAATGACGGTCTTTGTCTCGGCGTCAATCAGACGTGTGAGCAGCGCTTCCACCTGCTTGTCGAGGTCCTGGATTTTGGCAGCGTAGAGCGCCGCATGTTCCTTGGCGCGGACGAGACGTGCGTCCCAGATGTCGGCAAACATTGCCCTGGCTGCGGAGACCTTCGCGGCTGAGGGGAGGACATCACTGAGGAGGTCTGTAAACTCGCCCTCAATCTCATCGCGGCGGATCGACTTGCGGTAGGAGCAGCAGCCCTTGTGGAAACACATATAATATGGATGCTTCTTGCCTGTCTTGCTCTTTGACCAGCAGGAGGTCAGCGGACGCTCGCAGTCCCCGCACAACACAAAGCCGCGCAGCGGGAAGTCTTCGTTGATGTCAGCGCGAGCGGCAATGCGCGCGCCTTCTTTGATACGCTCCTGAATGCGGGTGTAGGTCTCGAAGGTGATCAGCTCTTCGTGCTTCGCCTTCATCATGCGGATGCCCCAGGCAGGCACTTCTATATACCCAGCGTAGTGCGGACGGGTAAGCAGACGGATGACCTCTTCATAGCGGACGAAGCCATTTGGAAAGCGGCTGGCAAAGGCAGGCTCCGATTCGAGATAGGTTTTTACCTCAGACTGCGAGGCAAAGCGCCCGTGTGCAAAACCGTCCAGCGCTTCGGCAATGATCGTGGCAAGAGGCTCGTCGCGGACCAGCAACTTGCCGTGTCCGGCCACACGCTCATAACGAAAGCCCGGAGGCGCAGGAAAACACCAGTACCCGTTCATGGTGCGGGCGCGCATGCGGTTGGTCGTCTGCTCACGGTTTTTCTGGCGCTGATGCTGCGAGACGGAGGCGAGCAGGTTTTCGATCAGGACGGAGTCGGAATCTTCGCCGAAGGTGATCGATGGGCTTTCGAGCTTGCCGCCGATATCTTTTAGGGTGCGGCGCAACGTCCAGTGACTTTCAATATCACGGGCAAAGCGGCTGATGTCATCGATAATCACGACAATGCCTTCGGATCGCTGCGCTTTGATAAAGGCAATCAGCTCATTGAAGGATGGACGGTCCATGAGACCGCCGGAAACGCCTTTTTCATGAAAGGTGCGAATGACGGAATAGCCTTTGCGCTCCGCATATTCACGGCAACGCGTGGCCTGCGAGTCGAGGCCGTGCCCTTCTTCTACCTGTCTGGCAGAAGATACACGGCAGTAAATAACGGCCTGCTTGGTATCGGAATCGAGTAGTGAAGATAATTCTGCGCTCATCGTGGCTCCTTCTTGTTCTGGTTTTTGGAGGATGCCACTGTTTCAGGCGCTGTATCTTCAAGGCAGATGTAGTTTAGCACATCGTCCATACCGATGTCGCTGCCCGCATGGAACTTATCCCCATCTCGGACGCTGAAGCCCAGATCAGCGAAGGCAACCATGATCTGCCACAGCGCGCCAAGGAACTGCTTCGCCTGTTCGTCGCTCATCTCCTCATTCTCAAGATACTCGCCGTAGCGTTCCAAGAGCGTATCGCCGTCCACTGTGCTTGTGTTCAGGCCATTTGATTTTCCTCTATCTTCCATATTGCGCTCCTTTCTTTTTGTGCTGCTTTGTTATATATTCAAATAACTCCTAGGTAGAAATGTGCGGGCGCTGGCTTTCCCGAATAAATGCAACAGTGCCCGCACTTTCTAATTTCTGTCTTTAATTGTGCCTCTGTTCATTTAATGAATCCTCTTTTGGTGTTTCCGTGCTATATTGTCTCTTAGTAGTCATATCAGACTCGGTTTTTATCGACTTGCGCGGGCGCTGACTTCCTTAACAAAAAAAGCGTTCGCGCATTTTATTTTCCCTTGATGACACTTCCATTTTTTTCGCATTCCTTTCTTGCATCAGCACGGGGGCGGCTCCACAAAAGCCAGGCACCCGTGCCTTTCTGAATTACCTATCCGGTGAGGGACCTTCGCGTCCGGCAAAGCGGTCAGCCGACGCCTTTCTTGGGCGATGCGGACGTTCACTCCTCTCAGGCGTGTCGCGCTCGCTATTGCGCTCAAGTGCGTGTTCACGGCGCAGATCACGGATCAGGCCGTGAGACTCACGGGCAAGTTCAGCCACGCGCAGAAGTTCTGAGGCCGAGAATGAACTCGTTTCCTGAAGGTGCCCATCCTTGTCTTCATAAACCTTGGCGAGCGTGACCGTGTGATAGGGGCCGTTATCGCTTTGGTTCTCCCAGAGGGTCGCTTTGAGGCGACCGTCGCGCAGGGTCTCCAGTGGTTGATTAGGCGTGTTTGATCGTTCCATGAAGTTGCTCCTTTCTCATGGTTGGGGGTTCAGTTTTCTGGGATGTCGTTTGCTCTGTTGCGTCTCTGGGCAACGCGCGTGCCATCGCAAGAGAACAAAGAGTGAACATATCATATTGACGACCTCCGTTTCAACGTAAAAATGTTGCAGAACAGCATATTAGCGCCGCCTGATATGCGCTCTGGCAGGGTGTGATTGCTTTCGCTCAACTTTTCGCCGCACGAACCAGTCCTCTTCGAACAGCTTGCGATTAGGTGCGGCGAAATCCGGCCTCGGATCAGGCAGGACATGAGCCAGCACTTTCGGCTTTCGCCCTGTTTCGCCGCTCTGCCTGTCCTGAAACCGCTCCGGTAGGACCGCAGAGCTTTGCGGCTGCGCACACGGCGACGATCAGCCCCGAGATGCAGGCGACAGGTGCAGCGCCCGCGCTTGTCCGGCAGGCACAGCGGACACAGGATGCGACGGTAGGCCGACATCACTTGCCGCACGCGCCGAACTTGTAGCCGCTCGTGAAGTCCTGGCGGCTCTGGTAGCTCAGGCCGCTGGTGCCGGGCATCGGCTTGCCGCTCTGCGCCATCTTCATTCCGGCATTGAAGGTCGAGGTCTTGGACATGGTGTTCTCCTCTTGGTTGCTCCGCCCCGCGAGGTTAGAAACGAGGCATGTCTGAGAAAAACACGCTCGATTTCGGGAAGCATGTCAGGACTTCTAACTTGTCGCGCGGACGCATGATGCCTAAAGCGCCGAGGCTTGAATTTCCTAGAACCTTTTCCCCCGAATGGAAAAGTGTCTGCCTTGAGATTCTGGAAGACTACAGGGCGTCGAAAGCGACATCACTCGGCAAGAGTGTCTATGGCTGGCAGGCGGTGCGGGACGACATTATGCGCGCTTATGATGATCACGGCGCGCGTACCAAGTCCATCGGCAGGCGTGATGATCTCTTGAGTGTCGGCGACATGAACTCCTATGCAAGGTCAGGCAGTCTGGGGCCGGAAAAGTTTGGCTACGTTGAAAGCTTTATCAAGGAGATGGCACCAAGCCGCGATTTGTCGGCATCAATCATCAAGATAAAGCAGCGTGCTGATGCACAAAAACTGGCATCGTTTCAGGACATATATCAACGCCAGCATATTGACCCTCAATTCGTTAACGGATTTGCAGGCCTCTTGGGTCAATATATTTACAGTGAGCCCTTGCCGCACCCCTTTGCTTATCGGCAAATCTTTGCCCGGATAGACTTCATTTATCTGAACTGTCTGAAGCTCACATGGGCTTATTCAAAGAAGCTGTGCGATGAAGGAGATTTCCGCTCTACTGATCTGGTATTTCTAGACGGCTTCCTGATACCTCTGCCTGATCCGAAGGGACGCTATAATAGCGGGGTTCCGGGAATAAACGTTGACGGGTTTGATTGCCTGCTGAAGCTCTTCCGACCGCAATTAGGAGACGCACGAGAAGAGGGACACATTGATGCGAAGCTACGCTGCTTTATCTCAAGGCCAAACAAAAATAGCAATACCAGACTTGATATTCATGTCGCAGCGTCTCATCAGCCAATGACGCCCTCTGGAGTAAATCTCGGTTTGCCTCATCGGATGATACATATCACTAACAGCAACACAGGAACTTTTGAACTGAACTGCGATCAAAATCGTAATGATAAAATTGCGAATATTTTTGATAATTGGTATAAGGGATATGTATTTTAATAAGTAATGGATTAAGCAATGAGCACAGAAGACGCGAAGCCCGATATTTTCTCAGCCGCGCATAATAACGATGTCGAGCATTTGCGCCGCGCCCTTGCGGATGGACAGTTGCTTTCGGAGCAAAGGGTAAATATGGATTTGTCAACGCCTGTGCATATTGCAGCAGCGAGACATAGTAACGATTTCCTGCGCGAAGCCTCGCAACATGAAAGCTTTGATCCTTTAATTCGCAACGCCAGTGGTCATGCTCCAATAGATCATGCAGTGGCCAGCGGCAATACTGAGGGGCAAGAGCTTTTAGAAGGATATGATAAAGAATTGCCCGCAGGTTGTGAGCGTTCCGGCAGCCCCATCCTTCCGCTACAAGAATTCGATATCTAAGGCGATTTAAAGGTCAATCTGTACGAGGCACTGAAAGTACGTGCACTCCATCCCAACAAAACAATAGAAAGACAATCGCTTGGAAATCAACAAACGCATTTTACTAATTGAAGACGACAACAACGAAGCCACGTTGCTGACCTCTTATATTATGAACAGGCAGCAGAAGATCGATGTCAAACGGGTCAGCGATCTTGCGGGTGCCCACGAAGCCTCCAAACGCACAAGCTTTGATCTTGTTCTGCTTGATCTTAATCTTCCCGACGGCTTTGGCCCTAACTCGATTGATGAACTGAAAAGGCTCGGCGTGAAGTCTCCGGTGATTGTGATAACGAGCATGCTGGCACAACTCACAGCACAGGTCAGTCTTGATAAGGGAGCGATTTCCGCCTTTTCCAAACGCCAGCTTTATGACGGCGCTGCCGATCACATTATCTTTGACGACTTTGCCGTGGATATTTCTTAAAGCTCCACCTGCATGAACAGACTGGCGACCTCATCGGACTGGATGCAAAGATATTCCAGCGTCTGCTGCTGCCGCGCATGTCCGTAGGCTTCCATGAGCAGCGGCAGAACGAGATGCGGCGGCGTCTTCGTGTTCCCGCGTAGCTGATGATAGCCCCATGTCTTGCGCAATGTGTGGGAGCCGTAGTTGCCTTTCAGACCCGCTTCGGCACACCAGCCTTTGACCATGTTGATGAAGGGTGAGACGCTGAGGCTCTTGCGGGTTCGCTGCGACCAGAAGAGGGGTGCGCCTTCTTCCGTCTTCGGATGATGTCCCAGCCAGGTCTGGATGGCTTGGACAGCAACGCCGTTCAGCGTAATCGTGCGGTAGCGCCCGTTCTTGCTCTGCTTGAGAGACAGCACGTCTCCGGCGCGCAGATGGGCGACCTGACCGACGCGGATCGAAAGCAGTTCATTGGCGCGGTAGGCCGTGTTGATGCCAAGCGTGAACAGGCACAGGTCACGCGGACGGCATGATAATTTTTTCTTGATCTCCGCAATCGCCGCGAGGTCGCGGATCGGCTCCACCTTCGTGGTCGAGCCTGATTTCGGGTGGTTGGAATTGCGGAGTCTTTCCAGTGACATAGACCAGCACAAACACCCCCGTGCCCGACATGTCAACTTATATCCAGAAGTTGACATACGGGAGTATTCAATGCCGCGTCAACCTCTTAGAGGTATTGGCGAGCTACAAAACTAGGCAACAAGTCGCTGTGGCTCGGGCCTTCAGCGATCACCTCAACTTCTGGATAAAAGTTGAGGAGTGGTGCCGTGGCCCGCACGTCCCTGATCATCGGTATCACCGTCGCGCTCCTGTACATGGGGGCGTACTTCGCCCTGTACCAAGGGTATTGGACGCTCTTGGTACAGGCTAAGTGCCCGCGCCATGGACGAGGATGAAGCCACTGAGATCAGGCAAGGCTTCCTGAACCTGCGCAATGACTGGCTGCGCCGCCGCATCTTTAGTGCGGCCTCCACCTATCTCGTTCTCGAAGCCATCCAACAGCGTGGTGAATACAGGGATACCGCACTCGCTGCGCATGAACAGCGTATGGCGGAGTATGATGACGCAACCTCGCACGCAGAACGCATTAAACAATTCGTATCGACCTCAAAATTGCTGGAGACAGCGGTGTTCAGAAACGGAATCCAAAAATCTCTTTTAAGATATAAATAGATATAGCTTGAAAAACGGGGAGGAGAAATTCCTTTACAGATTAGAATAAAATGAGCAAGATGCAATTATTAGTTAAAAATTTTTATTGAGCATTTCATGCCGTGATACGCGGTCACCTATCAAGTGCTTGCGACAATGTCGTGATGGAAGAGTTTTTAGACAATATCGCACGTGAAAGGATCCAATTAATTGGCCCGACTTTTAAATATATGTTTGATTTCGTTAGCCTTAACGATGGCGAGCTTGGTCGACGGTCATGCTCAAACCGCAAGTGATAATGAAATTGAAGAGTTCGCAATCTCAAACGAACGAGAATTTTTATCGAACTTTATTGCGGCTGCAGTGTCGAACCAGTCAAACCAATACAGAATCCCCCCATTCAACCAAAGAACAGAAGAATTTGAGGGAATATTTAATATAACTCTATTGCGCTCATTCTATCCTTGGCTAACTAAACATTTGCATGAGGTAGATGGCAGACCAAAGCTTCAAGCCATAAACAAATGGAGTAAGCCAATAAGGATATCCTTTGCGCCCCCAGCGGACGAGAATCTATGTTCAGAAGTAAATCAAAATCGGACAACAGATTGTATTCTTTGGCCCGTTACGAGTCAAAAAGACCACGAAGACATAAAGGCCGAAGTCAGCGAACTAATTGGCAGCCTAGCCAGTCTTACTGGTTTAGATATTTCATTGGCATCGAATGTATCTGATCCAGCCAATTTGCACATACTTAGAATTCCTTCGGAGGGTCAGGTATTTAAAAAAAATAAGAGTATAATAACAACAATATCAAGTAGCACATTTCCAAAACCAATTCTTTTCGCTGGCTATCTGGATCGTTTTCTTCCAAACGCTGTATGGTTTACTGCGGGTGCGAAACGTCACGTCGAGGGCTTCTACCTACCTGATTCCCGGAATAGAATTGACCGCGCCTTTTGCTATATTCGCGGACATCATAGCGTCGAAATCATACGCGCAATGACGCGCGAGTGCTTATTAAGATCGTTGGGCCTTCCTGGAGCTCTCAGCAATTCTCCACCTATGGGCCAAATTCTGAGCCTTTGGAATGAGAATGCCGACATTACTGACGTTGATTTGCCTGTCGAGCTAGGAGTTCTTGATCGTGAAATTATCAAGCATTTGTATAGTGAAAAAATTTATGCGGGAATGACCCCATGGGAATTACAAGTGCGTATACGAAAAATTAAACTAGATATATTGGAGAATGAATGACACAGGAAGTAACGATCGGTGAAATTACCTATCGCATTGATCAGACGGTCGGGTCTCAATCCGAAAGAGATTCAATGTTTCAAGAACTGCAAAATCTATCCCAGTTAAGCGAGATGGAGAAATCTCATACTGGATTGGATGGAAATCGAAATGGCCTTTCTACGGTCACAGTGTCAGTAAGCTCTGATAGCAGCGAACTGGAAATGCATTCTTCTGACGGAACATCTCAGGGCCCGATGACATCTCCTGGAAATATATTGACCGAAATAGATAGCTCTACTGGAGAAATGCAACATGCCCATATTTATATTGACTTAGATAGAATAGGTAAAACTGAGTATCAGCCAGCTGATGGGAGTCTCTCGCCTGTAGATATGACGGCTGGTGCGATCTTTGTAAACGAGGCGGGGTCAATTATTGGATATCTTAACGAGAACTATATCCCACCTGGAATGAAATCAAACCCCGTTTTCGATCAAGGTCTAGTCGGGGGCGCAGAAGATATTTACTCTGGACACTTTGAAGACATATATCACTTAGCTATGGGCGAGCCGGTTCGCGGCGCCGAGACACCTGGACAACTGCTGTTGAATTTAATGGAGCATGACCCATTTGCGACAGTCCAAGAGTGGATAGAGGCAATTCTAAATGATGAACAGCACGAATATATTGGATTACCAGTAAACGTAAATACTTCTGAGAGAGGTATTGACATCACTGACAGTTCTGGTGGAGCGGATACACTCAAAATAATACAAGCCATGGATGATGGTAACGGAACCGTAAACCTTTATGAAAGTAGTGAAGCGTCCGAACTCGTGAATGCTGTAGATGCTTCCGCTGATCAATCCAGCCCTCTCGTGCTGGACATTGATATGGATGGTATTATTGAGCTATCCGCCTTTTCCGATACAAACACGACATTCTTTGATCTAGACGAAGATGGTTTCGCGGAGCGGACGGGGTGGGTATCCGCAGACGATGGCCTTCTGGCATTGGATATAAATAATAACGGGCGAATAGATGATAACGCTGAATTGTTCGGCAGCGCTGACGAAAGCGGCTTCTATCAACTTTCTGCTTTAGACAGCAACTCCGACGGCGTTATAAATGCAAGTGATGATGATTTTGGCAAGCTTCTTATCTGGAGAGATATCAATCAGAATGGTGGAAGTGAGTTCGAAGAACTTGACTCTCTGAATGCCTATAATATCACGGAGATTTCCCTTTCATCGACAAGGATTGCCGGAACAAACCAAGGCCACTTTGTTTCAGACGAAGCCACGTTTACTGTCGATAACGGCATCACGATATCAACGCATATTGTGCAGGATATTTGGTTCGAGCATGACAACTTAGTCACGAAATATATTCGAGACTACACTTTTGACATTAGCTCAGCTGATTTGGTTACTGTGCGAGGTTATGGTGAGATTGCGGATCTCCACATCGCGATGAGCCTGGACAACGGTGTTGGTGGGCTCATGGAGATGAATCAGACTCTAGTCGATACCTCTTTTGATGACCTTATTTCGGGAGTTACATTGCAATCAGATATTCGAGATATCATGCATCGCTGGGCTGGCGTAGATGGAGTTTCTTCGACCAGCAGAGGCAACTATGTCGATGCAAAAGACTTAGAATATTTGGAGAAATTTACAGGGCAGCCGTTCCTCCAGCACGGTTATGAGCCAAATCCTATGGTTCAGGCCGGCGCAATGCTTACAGAGACGTTTCTGGAGGCCCAAATGGCCGTCGGCGCACGACTTCTATTGCAATCAAATGGTGCAGAACTTTTCTCCAACAGTGTTGAGTATACTCTTGCCACCGACACCTTCACAGACCCGGGAGCTTTGGATTCCGCGGCTCTCTCAGATATCGAAACTCTAGCAAGCGCCCCGGGAGCGGATGCGATGGCAATCTGGGAAAACGTTGTCTTTCTCGTTGTAGGCGCACGCGGCGGCGTGAACAATGTTACCGGAGCTGATATCACGGCTTTGGACACAGCAATCAGCAACACCATCTCCGGTACATACTACTCCGATGTTCTGAATAGCCTTTATGGCATTGATGACAACGGTCTGGATATTACCGGAACAAGCAGCGCAGATACAATTGATGGCGCGGGCTTTGAAGACCTCCTACAGGGTCAGGACGGCGATGATACTATAAACGGATATAACGGCAATGACTACATAGCGACAGGTGGCGGAAACGATACGGCCTATGGCGGCAACGGTCATGATGAGATTTATAACTATAGCGGCAATGACACATTCTATGGGGGCTCAGGTGCTGACCTGATCACAAGCGGCACAGGCAGCGACACCTATGTCTTCAACGTAGGTGACGGGGATGATACGATTGTCGAGAGTTATTCCACATCAGCAACTGACCGCATACAGTTTGGCAGCGGTATTACGCTCTCCGATCTGACCTTCACACGGGTTAGTAACGAAGACCTTCTGATCACTATCGATCCGTCCGCAGGCGGGGGCTCGATCCTTGTAGATGGTCACTTCAAAAGCTATGCCGAGAACATCAACGAGATTGTCTTTAGCGACACTTCGACCTTTGATCCGGAAAGTATCAACTACACGCTCCATGCGACTGACAATGCCGAGACGCAGCTTAACGGCGTTCACACAGGCTCGGACGATGATACGATCTATGGTCATGGCGGTAATGATCGTATCTTTGGCTACCAAGGCGCTGATAACCTCTATGGCGGAGACGGTGATGATACGATCTATGCTTATAATACAAGCGGTGAGTATGCCGACACGCACGCCCATATTCTGGACGGCGGTGCAGGAAATGACCTGATCCGCGCAGCAGACGGTGCTGATGATATTACAGGCGGGACAGGCAACGACAGCCTGTTCGGCTATAGCGGTAATGATACCTACACCTTCAATTACGGCGATGGCAATGACACGCTAGAGGATGATGCAGGCACAGCCGATGTCATAGAGCTGGGTGCTGGCATTACGCAAGCGGACTTGAGCTACGATCTGTCCGAACAGTATGATCTGAAGATCATTATCGACGGCGGGGCTGGGGGCAGCATTTTTATCAACCGTATGTATTACAGCGCGACCTATCAGGTTGAGAGCCTTGTCCTGGCAGATAGTACTGTCATTGATCTGATCTATCAGGATTATGAATGGTCCGGCTCTAACGGCAATGATTATCTCTATGGCCGTGACTTTAATGATAGCGTTGATACGATCCATGGCCTGGACGGCGATGATTATATTATCGGTGAGAGAGGGGATGACGTTCTCTACGGTGATGCCGGAGACGATGAGATTTACGGTGATTACGGAGACGACATAATTTATGGGGGGACAGGTGCCGATACCCTGCGTGGTAGCTACGGCGCAGATGAGCTTTATGGTGGTGATGGCAATGACGATATCCGCAGCGGCGCAGATGATGATATCCTGAGTGGCGGTCTGGGGGATGACTATCTCAACGGCGAAGGCGGCTATGGTGATATCGTAGATTACGGAACAGCCTCTAACGGAGTGGTGGTCAATTTTCAGACGGGCACAGCTACAGGCGAAGGCACGGATACGCTTTCAAGTATCGAGTATGCTCATGGTTCCTCTTATAATGATACATTCTCTCCAAGCTATTATACGAAAGGCTTTGATGGAAAAGGCGGTGTAGATACCCTTGATCTGGCAGCCGGGTACGGTGCGTCCTACTACGCTAACGTCAACTTGGCTTCGGGTACAATGAGCGGCTATTACATCAACCTGACACTTGCCAATATCGAGAATGTCATTGGGCGCAGCGGCAATGACACCCTGACAGGTGATGCGCAAGCCAATCAGCTTGAAGGCCGGAATGGTAACGATACGATCAGCGGTGCAGACGGTGATGACCTTCTTTACGGCGGTAGTGGTAATGACACGGTCACAGGCGGCAATGGCGCAGATACATACTTCTTCTTAGACGGCGAGACAGGATCAGACACGATCACAGATTTTAGCATAGCAGACGGGGACGCACTCAATCTCGCTGATATGCTGAGCTTGTTTGATCCTTTGACAGACATACTCACAGATTTTGTAGAGATCACCGATAGCGGCTCGAACTCTATCGTGAAGATCGACCAGGACGGTGGTGCAGACAGCTTCGTGCAGATCGCCACACTAACAGGTGTGACAGGTCTGACAGACGAAGACGCTCTCGAAGCATCAGGCAACCTGATCGCGGCCTGACACCACTATTTGGAAATCAGGTAGTCATCCAGCGACTTGCCGCTTTCCAGACCTTCCTTGATCCAGGCTGGCTGACGACCGCGCCCGCTCCATGTGAGAGATGGGTTTTCAGGATGCGCATACTTCGGCGGCAAAGGCTGCTTACCTTTCTTCGCCGCAGCGCCGCCCGTCAATTCAGCAACAGAAAATCCGTGCTCTTTGGCCGTGGCTTCGATTGCGGCGAGGGCTTCATTCCTGCGCTTGGCCTCATACTGGTCGATGGCCTTGGCAACGTCTTTTTGAAGCTGCTTGAGCTCATCCAGATCGAGCTTGTCGAGATTGATCTTGGCGGGCATGGGTCCGTCCTCGTTTTGTCGTCAGGTTTTCCCTACGCCTTTAGTAAGAAGATATTCAAGCCCCAAACTCATGAGCGCCGTGTCAGAGAGCGTTGTGGAGCTAATCTGTAAGTCCAGCACTATAAAGCCACTCATCAAAGATTTCAGGCGTAAGTGTATACCCTCGAACCATGATGTCCTCAGGTTGCAGAAACGAATCGCCCGACGACGCTATAGGCCTTCCGCTTGGCGCGCCTTCAAATGTAATACCAATAGGCATTAGTCGATCATTCTCAACACAGAATATAGGACCGCCGCTTATCCCACTAAAGCCATACCGTGATGGCTGTGGTAGTTTCGATTGTAGTGCAAACATTGGATTCTTTGGATTGATCGGCGAAACTAACTCGGCAGTGACTTCGATCATGCTTGACGCAACATTCGTCTCAATCTCAGACTTCTCTTTGTCTGGGAACCCAACCGCACAGCATAGGTTAATGTCTTTCCAGTTGGGTTCTAGGTACTTATCTAGATTGATCGGCTTTTTCGGCTTTGATCCAGAAACAAGTTCAAGATGGTACTCTGAGAAGTAAGAGATGCATATGTCTGTCCCGCCAAGATCATCAATGTCCTGCAATGTGCTTACCGCTCCTGCTTCAGACCATGTGTTGAGAGGAATCAACACTCTATTTCCATGAATATTTGCAGACCAGCTTTCGTTTTTTGCCATGTGCTCTTTAACATGCCGACACGTAACGATATATAGATGACCTTTTCTTCGGACAAAGGTTGCTGTTGCATTGACCGATTCCGCATTGTGTCCTTCTGCCAAAAAGGCATTCTGTAAAAATAGCGGAGCGCAGTACATATTCATCATTTTACTAATAGATTTTTCGCTCATTTTCATCCTTATAATTTTAGTTTATTATATGTATTTAGGAGAACGAAAATCTGCCATGTAAGATTGATATTTTTTAGGTTTTAGGTTTTAGGTTTTTGTTTTTTGCCCACGCTCTTGTCATTCCTGTCGCTACCGACCTAGTTGCCTCTCAAGGAATTCTTGGTTGAACGGATCAAGTAAGGGCTGTTCTCCTTCCAGCATACAAAGCACCCGGTAGCAGTTTGCTGCTTCCCGCGCCATCATCTCAAGCTGGCAGACCGTCTTCCCAATACTCATCGCTTCGTACTCCCCTTCGTGAATCAGGACGTAACACGCCTCCAGAATGCCTCCACATCACGGTCGATCTCTTCAGCTTCTTCGAGAGACGGCAGTTCTCGCTGCAAGACCTTGCGTACGGCAGGAGACTGAAGATGCCCGATCTCTTGGAAGCGCTTCACGGTTTCAGCCAACGGCTGTGGAAGACGATCCCGCCACCAGGCAGGAGAATACTTTTCGGGCTTGTGCTTCGGGGAAAGTGGCATGTCTCAGCTTAGATCAGTGAACCAGTCTGCACCAAGCCCACAGCGATCACTTATTGCGGAGTCAGAGCTAGGTTTCCGACTTAGCGACGAACGCAAGATGTGTGTTGTAGTACAACGCCAACTTGGCAAGGGGACCCGCTGCGCGCCCCCGTTGCATCCCCCCGGCTTGTGGCGGGTCTCAGGGTATTGAACCCGTCATCCAGCCATCAGAGCGTTTCGCCGCTTGGGCCACGAGCAAGGAGACTTCGCTCTCCCTGCACCCATCGATCAAGGGGCTATCGCGCCCCCTTGAAACCCGCTCGCAGGACTTGGAGACGTCCCTCTCCACCTGCACCGAACCACGGACAACCTGCCGTCAGGTTGATCAACGATCAGGGAGCGTTCCTGCTGCCCCCGATACCCCCCTTAACAATTCATAGAGACCAGCCCTTAGGCGGCTTGGATGTCGTCAATATCTCATGCGCTTGCGAATTGCTGCTTCATTGTCCTCGTACTCAGCCTCACTAGTATAGCTTTCTGCAATGGTGCGAAGCGTTGTTGCTGTGTTAGGAAACTCATATTCCATCGAGGAAGCCCAGCCTGCATATTTATTTGCCAGCTCTCTCTCTTGAGCGCCTCCTTCGCCACGAAAATGAACACCACGGGCATTTTTCGTACCGATGTAGAATCCTCTTGAAACACTGTCGGTCATCAAGCGATCCATAACTGACCGGACACCCTCACAAGGCCAAACACCATCTGCACCAAGTTTTGCGTTGCTAAGAAGCTCACCAATTCTGTAGTCTGCTATATCACGTCGCCCCTTGTTTTCGCATAGCCGACGAGCCTCGGTTATCCATTCCTCAAGATGGTGAGCATCAACAGTTCCATCATCTTTGGTGCCTGGAATCCTATTGAGTGCATCAAGCAAGCGATAAGCATTCGTTGCAACTGCATCCAAATCCTCTATATCTTCCTTATCGGAGGTACCGTCGTCACGTTTGAATGCCATCTCGACAGCGTCACAAAAAATGCTAGGGTTCTGTGACACCTCTTTTTCGAGATTTAAGGCTTCTTCTTTCTCGTCACGATAGATCGCCAGATATCGAAACTCCAGCAAAGCAAGTTCACTTTGGGTGTGAGCCCCTCGCTCTGTAAGAATCTTAATTGCTTCTTTAATTGAATACGCTTCCATTGTTTGGATGGCGCCGCGATCTTCGCTAGTGGTCGTCATGTCCATAAGAACTTGATAGAGCTGAGGTGAGGAAACAGATTTTAAATCCAAATGTATGAAGTTGAACGCAGCCGTCGGGCGCCCCTGCTCAAGAAGCTTGCTAGTTGCAAATTGTAGATCTTGTTCGGAGTGATGCATCCAATTTGGGAGAACCATTTTCCAATACATATTCTGGAACTCAACATCAAAACGTGCAACATCTGCCCAAGTCTCAGTCACAAATGGTGCCAAACAGTACAACTCAAGCAAAACTTCGTTGTCCACGCCGACTCGTAGGGCATGCAAAACGCCGCACGTTTCACTAGGACCGATTTCTGCGAACATGCCACCTATTAACTGTCGCATCGCAAAATTATTGGCTAGTGGGCGATGCGAAATTGCAAAATCAACAAAATCTCGCCGGTCATTGCTATCGATCAGCACACGACCAGCACATCTGCCTACGACCCAAGCGGCTTCTCCCAAAAAGGCAAGGTCAATAAACCCCTGAAAACCCCTTTCTTGGTATACCTGTTGAGCTGCGTCATCTCTTAGTGATTGGATGCGTTCGTCCCTTTTCCTGTAGTCTATATCATCTTCAATTTCGTCCCAAGCTTCCGGCACCCAGTGTTTCTTGAACAGCCAAGAAAACTTCTGGATCAAATCACGTGGTTCGAGCGTATCATAAGTATCTTTTGCCAACTTGCTCCTGCGAGCGTCGCTGTCAGCATCTCTTCCTTCGCGTTTCTTACGACGCATAGTTCTACGTATCGTTGTTCGGATTTTTTCTCGTAAAATCGCGCGATCTTCGTCGCTAGCAGTCACGGCCCACGCGTTTACGACACCCCACATTTGTTCATTGTGCTCGTCGGTCACAAAATCTTCCAGACCAATCAGATCACACATTATGTCCACATCGTAGCTCGGCCATTTAAGCGCACTTTCGATGCAAAATATGACAAACTCATTCCGTTCTCTGCGTGTAGCGCCTTCACCATGGCCAAAGGCATCGTCTCGCCATCGAGGCTTGTGGTTGGGGCTAGCAAAACCTGGAGAGGGATCAAGCTCCGCTTTGCAAATTGTCCACGCGACATCTGGATTCTCTGCAATCATCCTATTCATAAGGGCTATTCGCTGTTCTATGGAGGCAGCTGTCTGCGGTAACCAGCTTCTGAAAATCGAGCGAAGAGTTTCAACTGGCTTATTTACCCAGTTGTCGTCCAGTTTGATTTCGCTGAGGCGCACCAGAATATTGACTACACGTGGCAGATAGTTTGCAGACCATGCGAGATTTTCAAGCGCCCACAGTAAGCCGGTACGCGGATTACGCCCAAACATACCAGTACCTGCTGGGCGAATGAGGGAAAATACGACGGGCTCATCTGAATCGAGGTCGTCTTCCAGTATCTTGAGAAACGTATCGGGCGCAGCTTCAGCGTAGATGGGTAGATCGGAAGCTTGCGACTCAAGCAGGTCATCATTGAGTGGTACTAACAAATCCCTGACAAGATTTGAGCAAAGATGCTCTGTGTTGACACCTGTACGCGAAAAGAACAACTCTTTGCCATGCATAGACATGAGCGCAAGACTGTCGGAGATGCCGTCTCTGAGCGAGCCACTTATCTCTCTTCTTTTATCGTATATATGCGCAGCCCACCGATCTTCCTCTGGAAGGTCGAGGGAAGGATCACGCTCGGACAACACTAAGTCAGCGACGGAAAAGAAACGTCGAAGTTCATCCTCATTTATCCAATTACAGATGGCATAGAGCGCATCAATCTTTGAAACTACACCTCTGAACGCTCCCACAGCCCAGACAGGAGGACTGTTCAAACTCAATAGCTTTGAAAAATGGTCTTCAAGATCGCGATAGTCGTCTATCCCAGCCAACTCACACAATACAATACAGTCCGTTTTATTACGAGAATTCCAAGCACCAGCAAGTAGGATAGGAAACAAGAACTTTGCTAAATCACTCTGGTTGCTCCATTCCGGTTTTCGTATAGCATCCGATGTTGAAAGCCGCCTCCTCAACACAGTGAGTGAACGGCCTGACTCATTACTTAGTTTTGAGATTGCATCACGACTCAGTTCCATTTTCTCAAGGCCGACACGGAATGCCTCTCCGCTAAGAGGCTCAAGTACGACATCCTTTTCGACACCCTCTGTTGTGCGCGGAGTGATGACTATTCCACCAAGTTTCTGCCCTGTCTCGGATAGCTCCTTTTCAACTTCTCTGTTTGTTATGATTGGAATGAAGCGGCTGGTCTTTGCTGCAAGCCTACTGAGAGGTCCCGGCTTGGTGAACGCAATAATGCGGTCTCGTTGCTGCGCTAACCCGCCTGCACTGTGATTGAAGAGTGCGTGTAAGAACGCAAGACCCTCCTCAACTGAATCCGCAGCAAGACGCACCACTCGTCCATCATCGCCTCGAATACGTTCTGCGAGTTTTTTTCCAGTCGTAGAGATTGCTTCTTCAAACACTTCTTCAACAAAGGAGGGTTCACAATCAGCGTTCCACTTCACCCAACAACGGTCTAGCGAGAGCGTACCTTCATGTTCAACGCCAGTTTCGTTCGCGAACCATGTTTGCGCAGGTAACGATTGTTCAAGCCATTGTTCTAGATCGCTGGCATCATAAACACGGACATCTTTCCAATTGCCCTCTGCACGCTTTTCGGCTTCCCACTTTGACTTGCTTTTCCAACGATGAGGTGTAACGAAGACAAAAACCATCCCTTTGCGTATCTCTGCATCAACGCCCTTCACGCTCTTCTTGTAATCCTTATTGGCCTTCGAATAATAGTCTGCGTTTGTTCCAAATTCCCAACCGGATTTTCCTGCTGGTACCCAAGGGTTACCGGTTTCACACTCGATCTCCCCATCCCATCCGGGACGTTCGCCGTCATCATTGCCTGGAAAATCCACTAAAGATGTTGAGGAACAAGTGCTGTGAACCAGCATTCGGAGAAATATTGCAAAGCGGGTTCGCGAGGCGATACGCTGCGACCAATTCGATATGTCGTTTGCGGTGGCCTTTAGAAATGGCGGTATGTAGGGAAGGGATGCTGTAGCCAAAACGTCAGGGATATTTGACTTGGCCTCGAAGGCGTTTTGAAGCGCAAGCAGCTCTTGAGCATTGTGACCAAAAGCCTTCTCAATTTTTGCAGCCATCTCGGGAGATAGCGCTGACTTACCGTTTAAGAGGTTCGAAAGCGCAGGCCTGCCCACACCTAGTGCCCTGGCAGCGGCAGTGACGCTAACGCCTTTAGGAATAACTTCTTTCTTAATGAAGTGGCCGGGGTGAGTTATATTCGTTGTAGAGTTCGACATAATTGCCTCTCTATGTTGTTTTGTACACTGTATCGTTACACGATACACCCTGTCAACTTCGTTAGTGTTTTTACTTAGAAACAGCGTTTAAACAATCGCTTAGGGCTTCGCCCTCGGCGCGCTTCAGGCAAAACAGATCGAACAGATTATGATCGTTGTCGGCTCCCCCTGAAGGTTGCCCCCAACAACGACAGAATCTTTCGCCGATTTTCCCTTCCGCTTGCACACCCACTGTTCGCCACGAGGCAGGGGTTGCAGGAGCAACCTCATACCTTACGGAAGGAGAAGAAAATGGAAAAATTACAAGGAGATATCCAAATCTATGTTGCCTGTCTGGCAGCGTATAACAACGGCATTCTGCACGGGTGCTGGATCGATGCCGAGCAAGACGCCTACCACATCTATGCAGACATCCGCGAGATGCTGGCATCCTCACCCGTCGAAGACGCCGAAGAGTGGGCAATCCATGACCATGAAGGCTTCGAGGGGGCGGACGTGTCCGAGTATATGGGTATCGAAGAGGTCGCAGAGTTGGCTGCCTTCATCGGAGAGTACGGCGAAATCGGCGGCAAGCTGGTCGGGCATTTCGGTGATCTGGGCGAGGCACGCAAGGCCATAGAGGACGCTTATGCGGGGGAGTACCGCTCTTTAGCCGACTTCGCCGAGGAACTGACCGAGGAAACAGGTCAAGTTCCTGAAAGCTTACGCTTCTATATCGACTATGAGCGCATGGCGCGGGACATGGAAATCTGTGACGTGTTCATCATCCAGACGGGCTTCGAACAAGTCCACGTATTCTGGAGTAACTAGCATGAGCACCGAGACACACAGATTCACATGGGAAGGCATCGAGATCGAACTGACCTATATGCCAGAGGCTTATGGCGGCGCTATCGCCCATCTGGAGGTACGCAGTATCAACCCCGAGCGCGCACCGCTACCTATCACTGAAACAGGATACCGTTCCCACTATCACCCTGTGGGAACGGTCGAAGCTGGCGAAGGCACTGTGGTCGAGCAGGTCACGGCATGGCTGGACGAAGAAGGCAAATCAAAGGCGTGGAAGAAGTACGTCGAAGACAGCCGCCAGTATTCCTTGTTCTGAACAGTCGCCGCCGCCTACTTCATCGCAATTCAACAGCAATCTTAAACTTGACGTACAGGCATAATAATTGATATCGAAGTACTTCAATAATTTGATTGTAAAGCACTCCAAATGTCATGCAGAGAATTGATCTCAAGGATTTAATGATTGGTGATATTCTTATCCACCAACCAACAAAACCGAAAATGCATCAGAAAAAGATATCTGAAGCTTCAAATAGTGCATATACACATGCCTCTGTATATCTTGGTGATGATATGGTCTTAGAGGCTAATCCTCCCCAAGTGCGCACTAGAAATATCAAGGACACCTTGGGCTCAGAAGGCATTATTGGTGTCCTTCGTTCTCAAGCAGTTTTTACACCAGACCGTAAGAAAGCTCTCCAGGAGTTTGCTGGTGAATTGTTGGGCAATAACGCAAAATACGATATCTTGGGCGCGCTCAAATATACAAGGTTACGCTCTAGGCACATCAATAGTCTTTTAGATATCTTGTCAGAACGGGCCGATAGGGAGAATAATGATTTCAATTTTGATAAGCGGAAGTATTTTTGTTCGGCTTTAGTAGTTGCTTGTTACTGCGTGGTAGGCATCATAGATAAAACAGCGTACCCTCTTTACCCTCCAGAAATCCATGCCCCAGGTGACTTACTGCACGACCCAACTTTCGGCTGGGTGTTGGGATACATTGATGTTCATGGAATTGGTCTGAGCAAAGACGATCCGTTAAGGTATGGTACACTCTGGTCAGAACAAGACAGTAAATGGTGGGATGCAACGGGCCATGTCTAGAATAACTGTCACAGGCCAAATAAGTAGAGAAGGCTGTAGGTAAGTCATCGTTCTAAGGACGGGCCGTCGCGCGCCATGCCGGACGGCCTGCCGCGCGCTTCCCTGAATCTCTCAAGGTCTTTGGCAAGGTCGTGTGCCTGATCCTTGATGGAGGACATTTCTCTGACTTGCTCACGCTTAAGGGATTTTCGCTCATCCATCTGACGAAAGATCATGTCGTCGGAGTGTTGCTGGTCGCGCAGATGGGCTTCCCAAGCGCTGGCTTCGTTCTCGCGTCTGATTTTGGAATGCTCTCCACGCATACGATCCCAAAGCCCCTGGAGCCCTGTGCGGAAGCGTGCTTGTCTTTGACGGGCTTCGCGAGTCTGTCGTTCTTCCAGCTTTTTCTTGAGGCGTTGCCGCTCCGCGCGCTGTTTCTCGATCAGCTTTTGCCGCTGCTGTTCCTGTGCCTCTCTTAGCTTTTGCTCTCTGGCTTTCAGTTCTTCCTGCCAGCGCGACACGGCAGGCTGCATGGTTGCGGAGATATGCCCCTTGGCTTCATCGACCGAGCGCAGGTCGTTTGGATCGCCGAGCTTCTCGCGCACTTGGTTGGTCTTCAGGCCTGTCCATTTCGGGATGGCATAGACCTCACCGTCAACATCGAGCGCGACGAAGCCTCGCCGATCACCACGGGCAAGCACGTAACCTTTCTCTTCAAGGGCATGGGCAAGGGCTTCTTTGGTATCTGAGACTGACCAGGCCTCCTGGAAAGTGCGTTTGATTTCTCTCGCATCTTTCTTTGCCCGTTTGGCCTGTTGCCATTCTTCAAGCGTGAAGTTGCGTGGATCGCGGTTGTTCCTGTCCCTGTAGATTCAGTGAACTTTCGGGAGAGGTGGCTCATGGTTCCATCTCCGGCAATATGGCTTTATGCGGCTTGAGCTGGGCTTCCCAATCCTCCAGGGTCTCGAAGAGAGTGTTCGAACTCTCTCCCGTCAGGCCCGCCATCACCCGATCTTTCTGGGTTTTGTAAGGCCGCCATCGAAGGTCATTCTCGCCAATATCTAGCGCTTTGAGCGCCCCTCTTCTGGATGACCTTGTGGCTCTTTCGTGTCCGGCTGCTGCGCCTTCTGGAGAGGTCCGGCATGTGGTCTCGAGGCGGCGCAGCCAAGTGAGCTTTCGAAACGGCTCGTCGGGGGTCTCGGCGTCGGGCGGCATGGCGATGGCATCGGCCCCCAATCTTCTCGTCGACCCGTCGGGAGCACGGCGCGGGATCCTCCGCGGCGTGGTTCAAGGCTGAAATGACCTGACGGAGCCCCGTTGCGGACTGACTTCGGATTGGGCAGCGCCGATCTCTCGAAGCTCACTCAGGCGCGGGATCGGGCGCTTGAGATCCGACGTTAGGCCCGGCACTGAACCCTTGCCTCAGCGCAGGTCGGAAAGTTCCGGCGCTTGAGGGGGCAGCCGAGCGGGTTTGGGCTGTCCGACGCGAACGCCTCGCCTATCCGGTACGAGGCATTCAGTTTATTACTGGGAAGAACGCTCAAGGGCAGAAGGACTGTGACTGACATGGCGACCGCGTCTCGAACCGTCCACAGCACGGCAATTGCTGCGCAGCTCGAAGAAGAGATCGTGACCGGACGTCTGAATGCCGGTTCCCGATTGGACGAAGCCTCCCTCACCAAGCGGTTCGGCGTGTCCCGCACCCCGGTGAGAGAGGCGCTCCACACCCTGGTTTCGCGGTCGCTGGCGGAGCGTATCCCGTTTCGTGGGGTCATCGTCGTCGACACGACACCCGAAAGGGTCGAGCAGATGTTCGAGGCGATGGGAGAGATGGAGGCCCTCTGCGGTCGCCTGGCCAGCGAGAGGATGAAGATGCGCGAGCGCACGCAGCTGGAGGAATATGTCTCCCGGCTGGGAGCGATTTCCGCGCAAGGGGACGCGGAAGGATACGAGATCGCCAACGCGCAATTTCACGAGCTGATCTACGCGGGTGCCCACAACAAGGACCTGGAGGAGGTCAGCACGGCGCTGCGGTTGAAGCTTGCGCCTTTCCGAAAGTCCCAGCTTCGTTCGACCGAGCGGATGCATCGCTCGAACGAAGAGCACGCGGTGATCGTCGCCGCGATCCTGGATCGCGATCCCGAGGGGGCGGCGCGCGCGCTGCGGCGACACCTGGTCAGCGCAGCGCGCGAGGTGCTGCGCGGCCTGCGGGAAGGCACGGGCCAGACCGCCGAGAAGGGGCTAAAGGGCGACTAGACCCAGCGGCAAGCGCGGACGGTTGGTAGCGCGCCTCGGCCGCCGCGCCGTCCCTTCAATGCCTTCGGTGATCTACCACCCGATCGCCTCGGGCAGCCAAAGGGCCAGCCCGGGAAAGAAGAAGACGAGGAACAGGCCGAACAACTGTATCGCGATGAAGGGCAGGACCCCGCGATAGATCTGCGTCGTCTTTACCTCGGGCGGTGCGACGCCCTTCAGGAAAAACAGCGCCCATCCGAACGGCGGCGTGAGGAACGAGGTTTGCAGGTTCATCCCCACGAGGATCGCGATCCACGCCATGTCCGCCCCCGACGCGAGAAAAACCGGCAGGAACAGCGGAAGCGCGATGTAGGAGATCTCGATCCATTCCAGGAAGAACCCGAGCACGAAGAGAAGGATCATCAGGAACAGCAATTGTCCGTTGAGCCCGCCCGGAAGGCTGTCGAAGGCATCCTGCACCAGCCGTTCGCCACCCAGCCCGCGGAAGGCAAGGCCGAAGGGCTGCGCGAAGATCAGGATGAGGAAGACCATGGCCGATGTCACGAACGCCGATTGCACGGTTTCGCGCAGGATCGACCAGTTCAGCCGTCGCGCCAGTGCCGCGAGAAGAAGCGATCCGAAGGCGCCCATGGACGCGGCCTCGGTCGGCGCGGCGATGCCCCCGATGATCGAGCCGAGCACCAGCGCGATCAGCGCGATGGGCGGCAGCACGACCTTCACCAGCCGAAGCGCCAGGTCGCGCCCGGACACCTGCGCGCGCTCCTCGGCCGGGATGGCCGGGACGCTTGCGGGCGATACGATGCCCAGGATCAGGATATAGGCGACGAACAGTCCGGCCAGCAGCAGGCTAGGAAACAGCGCGGCGGCGAACAGCGTGCCGACGCTTTCCCCCATGATGTCGGCCAGCAGGATCAGGACGAGGCTGGGCGGAATGATCTGACCCAGCGTGCCCGAGGCGCAGATGATACCCGTCGCAACCCCGGTATCGTAGCCCCGCCGCAGTAGCGGCGAAAGCGCGATCAGCCCTACGGTGACGACGGTCGCGCCTACCACGCCCGATGCCGCCCCCATGAGCACGCCGACGAGGATAATGGCCAGCGCCATGCCGCCGCGTAGCCCGCCCATGGCAAGGCCGATGACCTCCAGCAGGTCCCCGGCTATTCGACTTTTCTCCAGCATGATCCCCATGAAGATGAACAGGGGGAGCGCAAGCAGCGTGTAGTTTGTCACCACGCCGAAGATCCGCGACGGCATGAGCGTGAAAAGCATCCCGCCGAAACCGGCATAGCCGAAGGCAAGCCCGGTCACGCCCAGGCAGATGGCGACCGGGACGCCCGCCAGCAGCAGCACGAAGAAGGCACCGATCATGCACAGTGCAAGGATTTCCGCGAAAGGCATGGGCGTCTACGACCTGTTTTCGGGGGACAGCAGCCGCGCGGCCGCTTCGCATGTCATGGCGAGCGCCTGGATAGCGAGCAGCGCGAAGGCCGCCGGGATGCAGGCCTTCAGAATGTATCGATGGGTCAGGCCGCCGGGATCGGCGGAGCCTTCACCGATCGAGTAGCTCTGTTCGACGAAACCGATCGAGAGCCACGCGATGATAAGCGACACGACGAGAAGCGCGATGCTGGAGAACAGGTCCACGGCGCCTTGGGCCCGCGCGCTCATGCGTCCGTAGTAGATGTCGACACGGACCTCGCCGCCCTGGTTGAGACAGTAGGACATGCCGAACAGGGCGGCGACGGCGAGGACGTGCCACTCCAGTTCCTGGAGGGCGACCGTCCCGAAGTTGAACAGGTATCGGCCCAGGACGTTGAACGCCACGAGCAGGACCAGGACCAGGCCGCTCCACGCGGTGATCTGGCCGATGATGCGGACGATGCCCGACGCGATATCCGCGACCGAGGCCAGACGGGCCGATACCTTGTCGCTCATAGTTCGAAGAGCACCTTCTCCGACAGGGTGGCCCAGGTGCCGTGCTCGGCCATGAAGCCCATGTAGCTGTCATGGACGCGCTTCAGGTCCGCGTCCTGGGCGGCCGCGTCGGCAAGGACCGTCTCGGTGACCGACTTGAGCTCGCTGACGACCTCGGGCGGCAGCACGTTGGCGATCACCCCCTGGTTCTCCACCAGGTCGGTCATGGCCTCGCCGTTGACCGCCTCGCTCCAGGTGTGGCTTTCGAGGTTGCAGGCCATGGCGGCCGTCTGGACGATGGCTTGCAGATCCGCGGGCAGGCTGTCCCACGCCGCGCGGTTGATCAGCAGCTCGGTGGTGTTCGACGGCTCGGCCCAGCCGGTCGTGTAGTAATACGACGCGGCGTTCTGCAGGCCGAGGCGGCGGTCCTGGTAGGGTCCGACGAACTCGGCCGCGTCGATCACCCCGCGCTCCAGGGCGGGAAAGATCTCGCCGCCCGGCAGCAGGCGAACATCGACGCCAAGCTCGGCATAGACCTTTCCGGCAAGGCCCGGGATGCGCATCTTGAGATCCTGGAAATCCGCGGTGCTCTCGATGGGCTCGCGGAACCATCCGGTCATCTGCACCCCGGTATTGCCCATGGGCAGCGCCTTGAGGCCAAGCGGCTGGTAAAGTTCATCCCACAGCTCCATCCCGCCCCCGTGGTAGAGCCAGGCGTTCATGCCCTGGAAGTTCATGCCGAACGGGACCGTGGTGAAATACTGCGCGGCGGGAATCCGGCCGGCCCAGAAATAGGCGTTGGCCGCGTTCATCTCGACCGCGCCACCGCGGACGGCGTCGAACCCTTCAAGCGCCGGGATCAGCTCGCCGGCCGCGAAATGCTGGATCTGCAACCGGCCGCCGGACATGGCCGCGACCTTCTCGCAGAAATCCGTCGGGCTGCCCGGACCCTCGACGTAGAAGGGCGATCCCGGACCGTAGGCGTTCGTCATACGCCAGTTGAAACTGTCCTGGGCGCGCGCGATCGACGGCGCGGCAAGAGGCGCGGCGCCGACGGCCGTCGCTGTCGTGAGAAACTTTCTTCTATGCATAGCAAAACCCTCGCTGGAGATCGTTTCGATCAGTGCGAAGCTTTGTGCGGCATTGTTCGAAGGCCAGTTCGCCAGGCGCGGAGAAGTGACCGCTGGGCGAAGTTTGTATACAATTTGATCTAAAATTAGCAATATTGTCTACGATCGTAGCGGTTCCGGAAGCCGAATTGGGACGTCGGAGCCTTGACCAGGGGACCACATGTCTGCCTCACCGGCGCTTACGGCATGCATGGTCCGTCGCAACGCAGCCGGTCCGGCCCAAGCGTGAGTGGTCCCCCTCGAGCAGGCTTCCGGGCCAGATGGCGGATGCGGGCCAGCCCACGAGGCTGCTTCGCGAGGCCGGCCGCAATCGACACGATCAAACCCGGCGCGTGATAGCCCGGGGCGTCCGGAGTGATCCCAGGCTGACCAAGCGTTGTGCAGACTGCTGTTAAAGCGGTCAAAATTCTCGCGCTTCCGGGCGTGCCGCTTCCCGCACCGGGTATCATCTGACGGTGATCAGGCTGTTCTATATCGAATTCCATCATGCCCGAACTGCTTACCATCGTCGTTGTCGAGCCCGATCCCGACCGCGCGCGCCTGATCGTCGAAGCGCTCGACGATAGCGGGGACTACCAGGTTCACGTCATCGCAGAACGGGCGGCGCTGGCGCGGCAGATTGCCAAGGTCAACCCGGATGTCGTGCTGATCGATCTGGCGGACCCGTCGCGTGATACGATCGAGGAACTGACCCTTGCGACCGGCCCGCTGGACCGGCCGGTCGCCCTCTTCGTCGACCGCAGTGCCGAGGGTCTTTCGACGGCAGCCATCGAGGCGGGGCTGTCCGCCTACGTGGTCGATGGCCTGACACCGACGCGGGTGAGGCCCGTTCTCGATGCGGCGATCGCGCGCTTCCGGATCATGGCGCGGATGCGCGCGGAACTGGCCGAGACCAAGCGCGCGCTGGAAGAACGCAAGGTCATCGACCGGGCCAAGGGGCTGCTCATGCGGGCCCGCGGCATCCCCGAGGACGAGGCCTACGCGCTGCTGCGGCGCACGGCGATGGACCAGGGCCGTCGCGTCGCCGACGTGGCCGAGGCGCTGGTCACGGCGGCAGGGCTCCTGGGATGAAGAAGACCCGTCTCGATGTCGGCTTCGTGCCGCTGCTCGACGCGGCCCCGCTCATCGTCGCGCAGGAAATGGGCTTCGCCGCCGAAGAGGGGCTGACGCTCGACTTCCACAGCGCGCCGTCGTGGTCCTCGGCGCGCGATGCGCTGTCCTTCGGGAAGGTCGCGGCGGCCCACATGCTGGCCCCGGTCCCGGTCGCGATGGCCCTGGGTCTGGGCAGCGGCCCCGCGCCGCTGGATGCCCTGTCGGTGCTGTCGGTGAACGGCACGGTGGTCGGGGTCAGCCGCGATCTTGCGCGGCGGATGCGCGACGCGGGGCACGCATTCGACTTCGTCGACGCGCGCGCCGCGGGACAGGCCCTGATCGCGGCGGCACCCGAGCCCCTGCGGATCGGCGTGCCCTTTCCCTTCTCCATGCACGCGGAACTGGTCTTCTACTGGCTGTCCGCGCTGGGGCGGCCCAGCCCGCAAAGCCTGTCGATCCGCACGGTGCCGCCGCCCCTCATGGCCGACGCCATCCGCGAGGGCGAGATCGACGCCTTCTGCGTGGGCGAGCCGTGGGGATCGAAAGCGGTGGAAAGCGGCATGGGCGAGCTGCTCTTGCCGGGCTGCGCGATCTGGGCCTTCGCGCCCGAGAAGGTGCTGGCCGTCCGCCGCGACTGGGCCGAGGCCCGGCCGGACCTTTCGGGCCGCCTGATCCGCGCGGTTTGGCGGGCGGGCCGCTGGCTTGACACCGCCGATGGCCGATCGCTCGCGGCCGAGCTGCTGTCGCGCCCGGCTTATCTGGGCCTCGCGCCCGACCTGGTCGAGCGGGGGCTTTCGGGACGCCTGACCATCGCCGCGTCCGGTGAGACGCGCACCGCGTCCCGTTTCGTGAGATTCCACGAGGGGCTGGCAAATTTCCCATGGCGCAGCCAGGCGGCTTGGATCGGCAGCCAACTGGCCGCGCGCACCGGGCTGGACCGGTCGCAGGCCATGTCGGCCGCCGGCACCGTGTTTCGCAGCGACATCTACCGCGCGGCGCTCGAGACGACGACGGCCGAGCTTCCGGCCGGCTCTTCCCGGGTCGAGGGTTCGCTGAGCTCCGATTCGCGTGGCGCCACCGCCCGGGGCGAGGCGATCTGGCTGCGCGACGACTTCTTCGACGGGCGAACCTTCGAGCCGCCGTTCTAAGACCGCCCGCTTTGCGGGCACTGCGCCGCGCGTTGCCGCAATGCAGCGCAGCGGGGCCCCCGCGAACCGGATTCTTCTTTCCCCACGGCAACCAATTGCCCTTTGATGGTGGTGCGACAGGCAACGGGGCCGGTCGCGACCGAATTTCCCGAATGACCGGGATCTGAGCAAAGCCGCTCGACCCCTCGCCAGACCGGCGGGGTGTGTCAGCGGCTTTTTTCGTGTTTGGCCGGCCCCGACGCCGGCGAGAAATGGGACTACGACATGAAACGTATTCTGATCGGCCTCGTCGCCACCACCTGCCTGACCAGCCCCGCCTTCGCGCAGATGCTGGAGCTCGAGAAGGACGAGCTGACGCTGGGCTTCATCAAGCTGACCGACATGGCGCCGCTCGCGGTGGCCTACGAGCAGGGCTATTTCCTCGACGAGGGCCTGTTCGTGACGCTCGAGGCGCAGGCGAACTGGAAGGTGCTGCTCGACGGCGTCATCGACGGCACGCTGGACGGCGCGCATATGCTGGCTGGCCAGCCCCTGGCCGCGACCATCGGCTACGGCACCGAGGCGCATATCATCACGCCCTTCTCGATGGACCTGAACGGCAACGGCATCACCGTGTCGAACGAGGTCTGGGAGATGATGAAGCCCAACATCCCCGAGAACGCCGACGGCCTGCCGCAGCACCCGATCAGTGCCGAGGCCCTGGTGCCGGTGGTCGAAGAGTTCAACGCCAATGGCGAAGCCTTCAAGATGGGCATGGTCTTCCCTGTCTCTACCCACAATTACGAGCTGCGCTACTGGCTGGCCGCGGGCGGGCTGAACCCCGGCTTCTACGGCGACGGCGATGCGACGGGCCAGATCGGCGCAGACGTGCTGCTGTCGGTCACGCCACCGCCGCAGATGCCCGCCACGCTCGAGGCCGGGACGATCCACGGCTACTGCGTGGGCGAGCCCTGGAACCAGCAGGCGGTGTTCAAGGGCATCGGTGTGCCGGTCATCACCGATTACGAGATCTGGAAGAACAACCCCGAGAAGGTCTTCGGCATCACCGCCGAATTCGCCGAGGAAAATCCGAACACCACGCTGGCGCTGACCAAGGCGCTGATCCGTGCCGCCATCTGGCTGGACGAGAACGACAACGCCAACCGCGAGGAAGCGGTCGAGATCCTGGCCCGTCCCGAATACGTGGGCGCGGATGCCGAGGTGATCGCCAACTCGATGACCGGCACCTTCGAATACGAGAAGGGCGACGTGCGCGAGGTTCCCGACTTCAACGTCTTCTTCCGCTACAACGCGACCTATCCATACTACTCGGACGCGATCTGGTACCTCACCCAGATGCGCCGCTGGGGTCAGATCGCCGAGGCGAAAGACGACCAGTGGTATTTCGACACGGCCGAGCAGGTCTATCGCCCCGATATCTACCTGGAAGCCGCGCGGATGCTGGTGGACGAGGGGCTCGCCCCCGAGGACGGATTCCCGTGGGACACCGACGGCTACAAGGCGCCGACGCCGGCCGAGGATATCATCGACGGGCTGGCCTATGACGGGCGCAATCCGACCGGCTACCTCGAAAGCCTGGAAATCGGCCTGAAGGCCGGACAGACCGTCAGCGGCAGCGGCGTCGAGGGCTGATCGCCTTCCAACGCGAACGGGCGCGCCACGCGGGCGCGCCCTCCCCTCCAAATCATTCGATCCCCGGGAGCCTTCCATGACCGCCGTCGATCCCAACGCCATCGAAGCCCAAAACCGCGAGGCGCGCCGCGCCATCTGGTTCACCCGCATCAACAAGGCCGATGCCTGGTTCAACGTGCTGGGCCTGTCGTTCCTGACACCGCTTCTGCGCGCCATCGCGGGTGACAATCCCAAGGCGCAGGTGTCCGAGATCTGGCGGCTGCTCGGCGTGCCGCTGGTCGCCATCGCGGGCTTCCTCGCGCTGTGGGCCCTGCTGGCGCCGCAGGTGCAGACGTCGCTGGGTGCGGTGCCCGGCCCCGCACAGGTCTGGCAGGAAGCGGTCGGCCTGCACGAAGACGCGGTCCGCACCGGCGAGCAGCGCGAGAAATTCGAAGCCATGGTCGAGCAGCGCAACCAGCGCCTGATCGACGCGGGCCGCGCCGACGAGGTGAAGACGGTCGCCTATACCGGCGCGCCGTCTTTCTACCAGCAGATCCGCACCTCGATCGGCACTGTCTTCTTCGGCTTCCTCATCGCGACGGCGGTGGCAGTGCCACTGGGCATCGCGGCGGGGCTCAGCCCCACGGCCAACGCCGCGCTGAACCCGATCATCCAGATCTTCAAACCGGTGAGCCCGCTTGCCTGGCTGCCCATCGTCACGATGATCGTCTCGGCCGTCTACGTGACCAACGACGGCCTTTTCGCCAAGTCCTTCCTGGTGTCGGCCATCACGGTCACGCTGTGTTCGCTCTGGCCCACGCTCATCAACACCGCGCTGGGCGTGGCGTCCATCGACAAGGACCTGGTGAACGTCTCGAAGGTGCTGAAGATGGGCACCTGGACGAAGATCACCAAGCTGGTCCTGCCCTCGGCCCTGCCGCTGATCTTCACCGGGCTGCGGCTGTCGCTGGGCGTCGGCTGGATGGTCCTGATCGCCGCCGAGATGCTGGCGCAGAACCCGGGCCTCGGCAAGTTCGTCTGGGACGAGTTCCAGAACGGCAGTTCCTCGTCGCTCGCCCGGATCATGGTCGCGGTCTTCACCATCGGCATCATCGGCTTCCTGCTCGACCGGCTGATGTTCGCGATCCAGGCCGCCTTCACCTTCACCAACCAGCGGTAGACGGCGCGCGTGCAGCGAAGCGATAGCGCAATCAATACGGCGCTCACGCAGCGAAGCGATAGCGCAATCAAGGAGTTACCATGGCCATCCTGACATTCGAGAACGTGTCGAAAAACTACGGCGACAGCGCGGTCCTGAAGGACATCGACCTGGACGTGGCGGAAGGCGAGTTCCTTGTCCTGCTGGGCTTCTCCGGCACCGGCAAGACGACCCTGATCAACCTTATGGCCGGGCTCGAGATGCCGACCGCCGGGCGGGTCACCTTCAAGGATCAGCCGATCACCGGACCGGGCCCCGAGCGCGGCGTGATCTTCCAGAACTACTCGCTGATGCCGTGGCTCACGGTGACCGGAAATGTCCGCCTCGCCGTCGACACCGTGTTCCCGGGCCTGCCCGCGAAGGAGAAGGACGAGAAGGTCGCGCTTTACGTGAAGATGGTGGGCCTCGGCCACGCCGCGACGCGCCGCCCCGCCGAGCTTTCGGGCGGCATGCGGCAGCGGGTCAACGTGGCGCGGGCATTGGCGATGAAGCCCGAGCTTCTGCTCCTGGACGAGCCGCTGTCGGCGCTGGACGCGCTGACCCGCGCCAACCTGGCCGACGAGATCGAGGCGATCTGGCAGCAGGCACGCCAGACCTGCGTGCTGATCACCAACGACGTGGACGAGGCCATCGTGTTGGCCGACCGGATCATCGCGCTGAACCCCGACGGCACCTTGGGGCAGTCCTTCACGGTGGAGATCCCCCGCCCGCGCGAACGGGGCGCCATGAACCACCACGACGGCTTCAAACGCCTGCGCGCGGATATCACCGGCTATCTCATGGATGCGGGCATCAAGACCGAGGCCGGCGGCAGGAAGACCCTGCCGAACGTGACCCCCATCCACGGGATGCCCAAGGCGCAGAAGGACGCGCAGGACGGCCTGATCGAAGAGCGGTTCCTGGATTTCAGCCAGCTGCACAAGGTCTATCCCACCCCCAAGGGACCGCTGACGGTGGTCGAGGATTTCGACCTCAAGATGAACCGGGGCGAATTCATCTCGCTCATCGGCCATTCGGGCTGCGGCAAGTCCACGGTCCTGACCATGGCCGCCGGCCTGAACGAGATATCGAAGGGGGCGATCAAGCTCGACGGGCGCCACGTGATGGGCGCCGATCCCGAACGCGCGGTGGTGTTCCAGTCGCCGTCGCTGTTTCCGTGGCTGACGGCGAAGGAAAACGTCGCGGTGGGCGTGGACAAGGTCTATCCCAACGCCTCGCGCGCCGAGCGGCAGGAGGTGGTAGAATACTACCTCGAACGGGTGGGCCTTGGCGATGCCATGGACAAGCCCGCGGTGGACCTGTCGAACGGCATGAAGCAACGGGTCGGCATCGCCCGCGCCTTCGCCCTGTCGCCGAAGCTCCTGCTGCTGGACGAACCGTTCGGCATGCTCGACAGCCTGACCCGGTGGGAGCTGCAGGAAGTCCTGATGGAGGTCTGGGACCGTACCAAGGTGACCGCCATCTGCGTAACCCACGACGTGGACGAGGCGATCCTGCTGGCCGACCGCGTGGTGATGATGACCAACGGTCCGCAGGCGACCATCGGGCGCATCGTCGACGTGGACCTGCCGCGCCCGCGCACGCGCAAGGCGCTGCTGGAACACCCCGATTACTATCTCTACCGCGAACAGGTGCTGAACTTCCTCGAGGAATACGAGCACGGCGCGCGTCCCAAATCCAAACCGGCCGATCCGGCCATCGCGGCGGAGTGAGGCCGATGGATACTGTCCTGGAAACAACGAAGACCTTCGTGGAAGTCGCCGAGATCTGGGTGCCCGAGAATGACCGGCTGGTCCTGTCGGGCGGCGTCTACGGCCGCCACGACGCCTTCGCCGAAGCCTCACATTTCGAAAGCTTCACCAAGGGCGAGGGCCTGCCCGGCAAGGCCTGGGCCGAGGCCCGCCCGGTGGTGCTGAAGCAATTCGACGGCTCGTATTTCAAGCGCACCGAGGCCGCGAAGGCGGTGGGCCTGACCAGCGCCGTGGCGGTCCCGGTCTTCGCGGGCTCGACCCTGAAAGCGGTGCTTGTCGTCCTGTGCGCCGACGACGCCACCCGCACCGGCGCCATCGAGGTCTGGGCCGAACTGGACGGTATCCTGAAACTGGAGGACGGCTACTACGGGGCCGCCACGCATTTCGAATGGGTGAGCCAGCACACGCAGTTTCCCCGCGGACAGGGTCTGCCGGGCGGCGTCTGGGCCTCGAACACCCCGATCCTGATGCGCGACCTCGGCTCGGGCTACCGGTTCATCCGGTCGGAAAGCGCGGGCAAGGCCGGGCTGACCACCGGGCTGGGTGTCCCGGTTCCGGTGCCGGGCGGCGCGACCTACGTGCTGACGCTTCTGTCGGCCAAGGGCACGCCCATCGCGCGCCGGTTCGAGATCTGGGACGCCCGGCTGGCAAAGACCGGCCCGCGCGAGACCGCGAAACTGATCGACGGCATCTGCGAACGCGAGGGGCCGCTCTGGGACCCCGAGAACGCGGGCAACGAACGCGTCGCGCACGCCTGGGAAGGCCCGGTCGGACGGGTCCTGGGCACGGGGCTGCCCGTGGTCGAAACCGGCGCCGCCGCCGGCGGCTACGCGATGATGGTCGGCCTGCCGATCCACCGGGGCGGCGAGCTGGCCCACGTGGTCGCCTGGTATTGCTGAGGAGCGGGAACATGGAAAAACTGGTCGTCATCGGCGCCGGCATGGCCTCCGGTCGCCTGCTGGAACACCTGATCAACGCGGCGCCCGACCGCTTCGAGGTCACGCTGTTCAACGCCGAGCCGCGCGGCAACTACAACCGCATCATGCTCTCGCCCGTGCTCTCGGGCGAGAAAAGCTACGCCGAGATCGTCACCCATGACGACGACTGGTACCAAGCCCATGGCGTGACCTGCCGCTTCGGCGAACGGGTCGCGCATATCGATCGTGACCGCAAGGTCGTCGTCGGCGCACGGGGTGAGGTGCCCTATGACAAGCTGGTCATCGCCACCGGATCCGATCCGTTCATCGTCCCCTGCCCCGGCCACGACCTGGACGGCGTGATCGCCTATCGCGACCTCGACGACACCAACCGCATGATCGACCAGGCGCCCGGCAGCCGCGCGGTGGTGATCGGCGGCGGATTGCTGGGGCTCGAAGCGGCCGCCGGGCTGCGCCTGCGCGGGATGGAGGTGACCGTGCTGCACCTGGCCGGCCACCTGATGGAACGGCAGCTGGACCCCGCCGCCGGTTACCTGCTGCGCGCCGACCTGGAGCGGCGCGGCATCACCGTGATGACGCAGGCCTCGACCAAGTGCATCCGCGGGGATGGGTCGGTCGAGGCGGTGGAGCTCGAGGATGGCACCCTCCTGCCCGCCGACCTGGTGGTCATGGCCGTGGGCATCCGTCCGGCGGTGGCGCTGGCGAAGGACGCCGGGCTGTCCGTCGGGCGCGCCATCGAGGTTGACGCGCAGATGCAGACCTCCGATCCGCATGTCTTCGCGGTGGGCGAATGCGTCGAGTTCGCGGGCCAGCTCTTCGGTCTCGTGGCGCCGCTCTACGACCAGGCCAAGGTGCTGGCCGCCACGCTGCTGGGAGAAGACGCCGCCTTCGCGCCCAAGCAGCTGTCGACCAAGCTCAAGGTCACGGGCTGCGACCTGTTCAGCGCGGGCGACTTCACCGACGCCCCGGGGCGCGAGGACATCGTTTACCGCGACCCGGCGCGCGGCATCTACAAGCGGCTGGTGGTCGAGGATGACCGGCTGGTGGGCGCGGTCATGTATGGCGACACCGCCGACGGGAACTGGTTCTTCGGACTGATCAAGGACGGCACCGACGTCTCGGACATGCGCGAGACGCTGATTTTCGGGCCAGCGTACCAGGGGGGGGCCGCAGCGGACCCTATGGCCGCCGTTGCAGCCTTGCCGGCTGACGCAGAGATCTGCGGCTGCAACGGCGTGTGCAAGGGCCGGATCGTCGAGGCGATCGAGGGCGGCGCCACCGACCTCGGCGCCGTGCGCGCCACCACCAAGGCCAGCGCGTCCTGCGGGACCTGCACCGGCCTGGTCGAGCAGGTGCTGGCCGCGACGCTGGGCGATGCGTTCGCCGTGCCCGCCGCCCAGCCCGTCTGCGGCTGCACCGACCTGTCGCACGAGGACGTGCGCCGCCTGATCAAGTCGCAGGAGCTGAAATCGCAGCCCGCCGTCTGGCAGGAACTCGGCTGGCGCACGCCCAACGGGTGCCACGTCTGCCGCCCGGCGTTGAATTTCTACCTGCTGGCGGACTGGCCGCTGGAGTACCGGGACGACCCGCAAAGCCGCTTCGTGAACGAACGCAAGCACGCCAACATCCAGAAGGACGGCACCTTCTCGGTCGTGCCGCGCATGTGGGGCGGGGTCACGACGGCGGCCGAGCTGCGCGCCATCGCCGACGCGGCCGAGAAATACGACGTGCCCACGGTCAAGGTCACCGGGGGCCAGCGCATCGATCTCCTGGGCGTGAAGGGCGAGGATCTGCCGCATATCTGGGCCGACCTGAACGCCGCCGGTCTGGTCTCGGGCCACGCCTATTCCAAGGGCCTGCGCACCGTGAAGACCTGCGTCGGCACCGATCACTGCCGCTTCGGCACGCAGGACAGCACCGGGCTCGGCATCCGGCTCGAGAAACGGCTCTGGGGATCGTGGACGCCGCACAAGGTCAAGCTGGCCGTGTCGGGCTGCCCGCGCAACTGCGCCGAGGCGACCTGCAAGGACGTGGGCATCGTGTGCGTGGATTCGGGTTTCGAGATCGGCGTCGGCGGCGCGGCCGGCATGGACGTGAAAGAGGTCGAGCGCCTTGCCAAGGTCGCGACCGAGGACGAGGCGGTGGAATGGACCGTCGCCTTCGTCCAGCTCTACCGCGAACACGCCAGGTATCTCGACCGGCCCTACAAGTGGCTGGGCAAGGTCGGGCTGGACTGGGTGAAGGACACCCTGTCCGACGCCGCGGCCCGGACCGCGCTGGTCGCGCGGTTCGACCTCAGCCAGACGGTCTACCAGTCCGACCCCTGGGCCGAGCTCAGCACGCGCGACCGCGCGCGCGGCTTCGCCCCCCTTGCAGACCTGACACTGGAGGCCGCGGAATGAGCTGGATCGACATTGGCGCACTCGACGACATCCCCGAGCGTGGGGCCCGGATGGTCAGGACCCGCGCGGGCTGCGTCGCGCTGTTCCGCACCGGCGCGACCGAGGTCTTCGCCACCTCCAACACCTGCGCGCACAAGGGCGGGCCGCTGGCCGAGGGCATCGTGCACGGGCGCAAGGTGACCTGCCCGCTGCACAACTGGGTCTACTCGCTGGAAACCGGCGAGGCGCAGGGCGCGGACGAGGGCCGCATCGCCACCTATCCCGTGCGGATCGAGGACGGGCGCATCCTCATCGACGGCGACGCCATCGGCAAGCGGAGCGCGGCATGACCCGCTTCATCTTTCCCGAAATACCTCGGGGGGCGGCGCAGCCGCGGGGGCAGCGCCCCCTCGTCGCCTGGGCCCCGTGAGTACCGTTCGCTCCACCTGCCCCTATTGCGGCGTGGGCTGCGGTGTCCTGCTCGCCCCGGGCGATAGCGGCCGTCTGACGGTGACGGGCGATCCGGATCATCCAGCGAACACGGGGCGGCTCTGTTCCAAGGGCTCGGCGCTGGCCGACACCCTGGGGACCGAGGGACGGCTGCTCGCGCCGCGGGTCGACGGGCACGAGACGGGCTGGGACAGCGCCCTCGATCTCGTGGCCGCGCGGTTCGCCGAGACCGTCGCGACCCACGGCCCCGACAGCGTTGCCTTCTACGCCTCCGGCCAGATGCTGACCGAGGATTACTACGTCGCCAACAAGCTGATGAAGGGCTTCCTCGGCACGGCCAATATCGACACCAACTCGCGGCTCTGCATGGCTTCGACGGTCGCGGGTCACCGCCGGGCCTTCGGGACCGACACCGTGCCCGGCACCTACGAGGACCTGGACGCGGCCGATCTGGTCGTGCTGGTCGGCTCGAACCTCGCCTGGTGCCACCCGATCCTGCACCAGCGGGTCCTGGCCGCGAAGGCCGCGCGCGGCACGAAGGTCGTCGTGGTGGACCCGCGCCGCACCGCCACCTGCGACGGCGCGGACCTGCACCTGCAGCTGGCCATCGGCTCGGACGTGGCGCTGTTCAACGGCCTGCTGGCCGCGATCTACGAGGGCGGCGCGGTCGACAAGGCCTTCGTCGCCAACGTGGACGGCTTCGACGACACCCTCACGGCGGCGCGCTGCGCCAGGCTCGATCCGACCGGGCTCGACCGGGACCTGGTCGACCGCTTTTACCGGATCTGGATCGGCACCGAGCGCGTGGTCACGGTCTTCAGCCAGGGCGTGAACCAGTCGGGCAGCGGCACCGACAAGGTGAACGCGATCCTGAACTGTCACATCGCCACGGGCCGCATCGGTCGCGCCGGCATGGGCCCCTTCAGCGTCACCGGCCAGCCCAACGCCATGGGCGGGCGCGAAGTCGGTGGGCTGGCGAACATGCTGGCCTGCCACCTGGAGATCGAGAACCCGGCCCATCGCGCGGCGGTGGCCGACTTCTGGAACGCCCCGCGCCTCGCGACGACGCCGGGCCTGAAGGCGGTCGAGATGTTTCGCGCCGTGGCTGAGGGACGGATCAAGGCGCTCTGGATCATGCACACCAATCCCGCCGCCACCCTGCCCGAGGCGGACGCGGTGCGCGACGCCATCGCCGCCTGCGACTTCACCGTCGTCTCGGACATCACGGCGGCGACCGACACCGCGCGGCTGGCGGATGTGCTGCTGCCCGCCGCCGCCTGGGCCGAGAAGGACGGCACGGTCACCAATTCCGACCGGACGATCTCGCGCCAGCGCGCGGCGCTCCAGCCCCCGGGACAGGCGCGCCCCGATTGGTGGCACGTCACCGAGGTCGCCCGCCGCATGGGGTATGGCCGGTCCTTCGACTTCGCCGGACCCGCCGAGATCTTTCGGGAACACGCGGCCCTGTCGGGGATCGCGGGCGGCTTCGGCCGCGATTTCGACATCTCCGGCCTCGCGGACCTTTCGGACGGCGACTACGAACGGCTCGCGCCCACGCGCTGGCCGGTGGCCCGGCGGCGGGGCGGCCGCTTTTTCGCGGACGGCCAGTCGTTTCACCCCGGCGGCAGGATCCGGATGGTGCCGGTTCACTGGCGCGCGCCCGAGGCGAAACACGGGCCGCGCTTCCCTTTCCGGCTGAACACGGGTCGCGTGCGGGACCATTGGCATACGATGACGCGCACCGGGCGCTCCGCCCGCCTGTCGGCGCATCTGGCCGAGCCCTTCGTCGAAATCCATCCCGAGGACGCGAAAGAGCTCGGCGTCGCCGCCGACACGCTCGTCGAACTGACGACCCCCACGGGCCGGGCCATCCTGCGCGCCACGATCACCGACGCGGTGCAGCAAGGCACCCTTTTCGCCCCGATGCACTGGACCGGCGAGACGGCGCCATCGGGGCGCGTGGACGCGCTGGTCGCGGGGGTTACCGACCCGGTCTCGGGCCAGCCGGAAAGCAAGGCCAGTGTCTGCGCCGCGCGGCCCTTCGCCGCCGCGTGGTACGGCTTCGCGGTGTCCGCCGGCCCCATTCGGCCATCGAGCGAATACTGGGCCTTGGCCCGCAGCCCGAGCGGCTGGCGGGCCGAGCTGGCGGGCGCGCAAACTCCGGACGACTGGGAGCAGGCCGCCCGCACCCTGTTCGGCCTGCCTCAGGCCGAGGCACAGGTGCTGAGCGATCCGGCCCGCGGGCTCGCTCGGCTGGCCTTCCGGGACCAGGGCCGGCTTGCCGCGGCGCTGTTCGTCGGCCCGCGGCCCCTGGCGCTGATGCGGGATTATCTGACCACCCTGCCCGATACCGACACCCTGACCGGTCGGGCGCCCGCCGATCGCCCCGATCCCGGACCGACGCTATGCTCGTGCTTCGGGGTCGGCGTGAACACGATCCTCACGGCGATCGAGACCGACGGCCTGATGTCGGTCGAGGCCGTGGGCGCGGCCCTGTCGGCGGGCACGAATTGCGGCTCGTGCCGGCCCGAGATCGCGGCGCTGCTGGCGACGGCGCACGGACGGGAGGCAGCGGAATGACACTGGCGCCGTTCGTGCAGATCCTCGGGCGGGGCCAAGGTCGGGCACGCTCCATGACCCGGGCCGAGGCCGAGGCGGCGATGACCGCGATGCTGGCCGACGACGCCGCGCCCGAGGCCGTGGGCGCGATCCTGATGCTCATGCGCATGAAGGGCGAAACGGCAGCGGAGATCGCGGGCTTCGCCACGGCCGCCCGCGCCGCCCTGGGCGACTGGCCCGGCCCACGCCCCGCGCTGGACTGGCCCAGCTACGCCGCCGGGCGGACGCGCGGGCTGCCCTGGTTCCTACTGTCGGCAAAACTGGTGGCCCGGGCGGGCGTGCCGGTGCTGCTGCACGGGTGGAACAGCCACCAGTCCGATGCGGCCTCGCTGCGCGCCGCGCTTCCCGTCATCGGATTGCGCCCGGCCGGTGGGCCGGCCCAGGCCGCGGCGCAGCTGGCCGGCGACGCGATCGCCTACCTGCCGCTGGAGCGACTGTCGCCCGGCATCATGCGGCTTCTGCGGTTGCGCGACACGCTGGGGTTGCGGTCCTGCGTCAACACCGTCTGCCGCATGCTCAACCCCGCAGGCGCCCCCGCGGCGGTGCAGGGTGTCTTCCACCCGCCCTACCGCGAGCTTCAGGCCGATGCCGGTGCGCTCCTCGGACTCGACCGGCTCAGCGTCCTGAAGGGCGGCGGTGGCGAGTTCGAGCACCATCCGGCAAAGGATATCGCGCTGTTCGGCCTGCGCGACGGTCGCCCCTGGACCGGCGCGGCGCCACAGCAGCTCGAAGGCCACCGCCGCCTTGCCGACGCACCATGCGACCCGCGCGCGCTGGGCGCGATCTGGCGCGGTGAGCTGCAAGACCCCTTCGCCGAAGCCATCGTGATCTCGACCGCCGCGCTGGCGCTGAACGCTGCCGGATGCGCCGCGCCGGACGAAACCGCCCGCGCGCTCTGGTCCGAGCGCACCAGATATGCCGCCGCCTGACCGGAGATCCGCCATGCAAAGCTTTCCCATGTTCATCCGCACCACCGGTCGCCGCGTCGTCATCGCGGGCGGCGGCGAACAGGCGGCACAGAAGGCCAGGCTGGTCACCAGGACGGACGCCTCGCTGGTCTTGCTAGCCCCCGATCTCGACCCCGAGCTGGCCGCGCTGGTCGATGCCGGGCACGCGTCATGGCACCAGGGACCGGTCACCGCGGCCCTGTTCGAGGGCGCCGCGATGGGCTTCGTCGCCACCGGCTGCCCGGGCATCGACGCCAGCCTGCACGCGCTGGCCGTCGCGGCGCGCTGCCCGGTCAACGTGGTCGATCAGCCCGCGCTGTGCGACCTGACCACGCCGTCGATCGTGGATCGCGATCCGGTGGTCGTCGCCATCGGGACCGAGGGGACCGCGCCCGTGCTCGCGCGGCAAATCAAGACCGAGGTCGAGCGCCTGCTGCCGCCGAATATCGGGCAACTCGCCGCCTTCGCCGGGCGCATGCGCGCGGCCGTGGCGGCGCGTATCCCGCGCGAAGATCGCCGCGCCTTCTGGCGCTGGGTCTTCGGCGGCGATCCGGCCGCCGCCTGGACGCGCGGGGCCGAGCGTGCGGCCGCCCGACAGGTCAAGGACGCCATCGCGCGGGGCGGCGCGCCGGATGCCCCCGGTGCCGGCGCCATCGCCTATGTCGGCGCGGGCCCCGGGGCGCGCGACCTCATGACCATGCGCGGCGTCGCGCGGCTGCAGGAGGCGGACGTGATCTTCTACGACCGTCTTGTCGATCCGGACGTCCTGGAGCTTGCCCGCCGCGATGCCGAGCGGGTCTATGTCGGCAAGGTCGTGGGGGCCCACGCCTGGCCGCAGGATCGCATCAACGCGGCCGTTGTGGGCGAGGCACGCAAGGGGCGGCGCGTGGTGCGTTTGAAATCCGGCGATCCGGGCATCTTCGGACGACTGGACGAGGAACTGGCCGCCGCGCGGGCTGTCGGTATCGCCACCGAGATCGTTCCGGGCGTCACCGCGGCGTGCGCGGCCGCCGCAACGCTGGGACGGTCGCTGACCTCCCGTGGCCGGTCTGATACCCTCATGCTCACGACCGCGCGCCGCCAAACGGATGGAGCTGTCGCCGACGTGTCGCGCCTCGCCAAGCGGGGAACGGAGCTTGCGATATATATGGGCGTATCGGCCGCCTCCGATCTTGCCGCCCAACTTGCCGAGAATGGCCTGCCGGTCGACGCGCGTGTCGAGATTGTTTCAGAGGCGTCGACACGGCGGCAGACCCAGCTCCGAACGACACTCGGCGCGATGGCACGCGACATCGAGGCCGCCGGGATCACCGGATGCGCCCTCATTCTGGTCTCGAATCCAGGCGCGCCAGAAACGTTAGTCCTTGAAAAGGTCTCGTAGCTCCGACACCGCTGAAAATCTGTTTTGTGATAGCTGCGAATTTACCGGCCATGGCGACACATGTGAACTCGTCTGGGCCAGGTCAGAGGTGCTGTCGTTTATCCCGCACAAAGACCGTTGCGGTCATCGGCCTGGCCATGGTGCGTCATCCCGGCCGCGTGGCCATGCGCACGCATTTCGGCGGCAAGAGGCTGGTGGACGCACTGGTCCAGGAACAGCTTCCGCAAAAGTGACGCGCTGCGCTCACTCGACGGCGCCGGTGGCGCTTGGGCCATTCCTGAGCGCGCGCCATGCGTCGTGCTGGGACAGGAAGACCCGGCCGTTCAGCTGGTCGAGAAAGTGCGAGCGACGCAGGCGGTCCATGACCGGGCCCTTCACCTCGGACAGGTGCAGGCCCACCTCCATGTCCTTCAGGCGCTGGTTGATCGCCTCGAGGCTTTCCAGCGCCGAATAGTCCACCTCGTTCACCGCCGAGAACTGCAGCACCACGTTGCGGATCGTGGTGCCCGTCGTCACCCGCCTTTGCACCAGGTCCTCGAGGAAGCGCGCATTGACGAAATACAGGCTCTCGTCGACCCGCAGCGTGACCAGCGATGGATCGGTCTCGACGGTGTGGCGGTGGATGTTGCGGAAATGCTCGGTGCCGGGCACGCGCCCGACCTCGGCCACGTGGGGGCGCGATGTCTTGTAGAGATGCAGCAGCACCGAGATCGCCACGCCGGAAGCCACGCCGATCTCGACTCCAAGGCCCAGGGTCAGCAGGATCGTGACGGCCACCGCGCTGAAATCGGCGCGGCTGTAGCCCCAGGTCTTTTTCAGGATCGACAGGTCCACGAGGCTCAGCACCGCGACGATGATCGTCGCGGCCAGCGTGGCGTTGGGCAGGAAATAGACCAGCGGCGTCAGGAACAGCGCGGCGAAGGCAAGGCCGATGGCGGTGAAGGCCCCCGCCGCCGGCGTCTCGGCGCCTGCGTCGAAATTCACGACCGAGCGCGAGAAGCCGCCGGTCACGGGAAAGCCACCGGTGAACGCCGCGCCCAGGTTCGCGGCGCCCAGGCCGATCAACTCCTGGTCGGGATCGATGCGCTGACGCTTCTTGGCCGCGAGTGTCTGGGCGACCGAAACGGATTCGACGAAGCCGATGACCGAGATCAGGATCGCCGGGACCAGCAGCGCGCCCAGAAGGTCGGGATCGAGTCCCGGCAAGGTCAGCGGCGGCAGGCTTTGCGGCACCTCGCCCACGATGCGGACGCCCCGGTCGGCCAGCCCCAGGGCCCAGACCGCGACGGTGGTCGCCACGACGGCCGCGACCGGGCCGGCCTTGGTCAGGATATCGGCCGGCAAGGACGGCACGCCCAGCCCGCGCAGGGTGGGCTTGAGGTTCTTGCGCGTCCAGAACAGGAACGCGGTGGCCGCTACGCCGATCAGGACGGTGATCCAGTTCACCTCGGACAGGTTCGACAGCATCGAGCCAAGCATTTCGGGCAGCGTATGGCCGTGCGCGGTGACCCCCAGGATGTGCTTGAGCTGGCTGGTGGCGATCAGAAGGCCCGACGCGGTGATGAACCCCGCGATGACGGGATGGCTGAGGAAATTGGCGAGAAACCCCAGCCGGAACAGCCCCATCAGCAGCAAAAACCCGCCCGACAGGAAGGCCAGCGTCAGCGCGGCGACGGCATAGCCCGCGGTTCCCTGCTCGGCCACCTGCCCCACGGCGGACGCGGTCAGCAGCGACACCACCGCGACCGGCCCCACCGCCAGGGCGCGGCTCGTGCCGAAAATGGCGTAGAGCACGATCGGCGCGATCGAGGCGTAGATCCCGGCCTGCGGCGGCAGCCCCGCGAGCAGCGCGTAGGCCAGCGATTGCGGGATCAGCATGATCGTCACGATCAGCGCGGCGATCAGGTCGTTCGACAGGGCGCGCCGGTCATAGCTCCGGCCCCAGTCGAGTATTGGAAGGTACTGTCGGAAACTCGGCATCGTGCACTCACAGTCTGTAAAGGGCGGTCAGGGGCGTGCAGGGCCCCCGACCGCCACGGTCGGGCCGCAAAGGGAGAGTCCGGCCCGAATGAAGGGGCCGGTCACTCGGCCGCGACGTTCAGAGGCTCGGGCCTGGCCATCCATTCCTTGCCCTTCAGCATCGCCTGCCAATAGATCGGCGGAAGCAGGCGTTCCTTCAGGAACCAGGCCGCGCGCGAGGGCTTCGTTCCGTCCAGCAGCGCCTTGGGGAAGGATGGCTTCAGCGCGCCGCCATACCCGAACTCGGCCAGCACGATCTTGCCCCGCTCGACGGTCAGCGGGCATGAGCCGTAGCCGTCATATTGCGCCACCGCCGAACGGCCGGCGATGTCGGCCACGATATTCGCGGCCACGGTCGGGGCCTGCTTGCGCGCGGCCGCGGCGGTTTTGGCGTTGGGCGCGTTCATCACGTCGCCCAGCGACCAGATGTTGTCGAACGCCTTGTGCCGGAGCGTCGACTGGTCGACATCGACCCAGCCCGCCGCATCGGCCAGGGGCGAGACGCGGATGAAATCGGGCGCCACCTGCGGCGGGCACACGTGGATCATGTCGAAATCGACCGTGATCTCGGCCGGCGCGGTTTCGGGCTTCGCCACGCGGAAGGTCGCTCGCTTGGCCGGGCCGTCGACCGCCACCAGGTCGTGGAAGAAATTCAGGGTCGCGTCGTATTTCTCGACGTAGCGCATGAGCGCGGGCACGTAATCCTTGACCCCGAACAGGACGCCGCCCGCGTTCATGAACTGGATGTCGATATCCTTCAGCACGCCCCGCCGGAACCAAGCGTCTCCCGACAGGTACATGGCCTTCTGCGGCGCGCCGGCGCATTTGATCGGCATGGGCGGCTGGGTGAAGATCGCCCGGCCCTGTCTCATGCTTTTGACCAGCTCCCACGTGTAGGGCGCGAGGTCGTAGCGGTAGTTCGACGTCACGCCGTTCCGGCCCAGCGTGTCTTCCAGCCCTTCGACCTTTTCCCAGTCGAGCTTGAGCCCCGGGCAGACGACCAGCCGGTCGTATTTCACCACGCGGCATCCGTCGAGGATCACGGCATCGTTTCCGGGCTCGAAGGCGGCGACGGCGGCCTTGATCCAGTGCACGCCCTTCGGGATCAGGCTGCCCATGGTCTTCGCCGTGCTTTGCGCGTCGAAGATGCCGCCGCCGACCATGGTCCAGCCGGGCTGGTAGTAATGCACATCGGCGGGGTCGATCACCGCGATCTCCAGCCCCGGCTTCCGGGCCTTCAGGCTGGCGGCGACCGAGATGCCCCCGGCCCCTGCCCCGACGATGACCACGTCGAAATGCGCGTCGCCTGTGTCGGTGGGCGTCCTGCCGCCATTGGCGATCCGGCGGGCGACGCCGTTCATGTCGTAGCCCGCGGCCTTGGTCGCCGACAGGATCTCGGGCATGGGCCGCTTTCCGGCTTCGCGGAAGGACCAGAGCGTGGCCGACCGGGTGCCGCTGCGGCAATAGGCCAGCACGGGGCGCTGCAGCTCGGCCATGGCGGTGCCGAACGCGGCCACGTCCGCGTCGGTGACCATGCCCGACTGGACCGGTACATAACGGGCCTCGATCCCCGCCTCCCTGGCGGCCGCCGCGATCTCTTCGAACGACGGCTGATCCGCGCCCTCGCCGTCAGGGCGGTTGCAGATGATCGCGCGGATGCCCGCCGCCTTGAGGGCCGGCATGTCGCCGGGCGCGATCTGCGGGCTGACCGAGAACGTGTCGGTAATCTTCTTCATGTCCATCTGGGGCTCCTCCGTGACTGCCCGTGGCGAGGGTAAAAGGCCGCTCATCCGCCGGGACGGGTGAGCGGCTGGCGGTCGCTTACAGGCCGTTGACCGGCACCTTCAGCATCGGGTTGCCGTCCTTGTCGCGCGGCACTTCGCCGGCGCGCATGTTCACCTGCAGCGACGGGATGATCAGCCTGGGCATGGCCAGCGTCGCGTCACGCTCGGTCCGGAACTTGACGAATTCTTCCTTCGTCTTGCCGCCACCCACGTGGATGTTGTGGGCCTTTTCGGCGCCCACCGTGGTCTCCCACTGGATGTCGCGGCCATTGGGGCCGTAATCGTGGCACATGAACAGCCGCATGGCGTCGGGCAGCGCCAGGACCTTCTGGATGCTGTCGTAGAGCTCGCCCGCGTCCCCGCCGGGGAAGTCGGCCCGGGCCGATCCGCCGTCGGGCATGAACAGCGTGTCGCCCACGAAAGCCGCATCCCCCATGACATGCACCATGCAGGCCGGCGTATGGCCGGGCGTGTACATGGCGAAGGCGGTCATGTTGCCCACCTGGTAGGTGTCGCCATCCTCGAACAGCGCATCGAACTGCGATCCGTCGCGCTGGAACTCGGTGCCCTCGTTGAACACCTTGCCGAAGGTATTCTGCACCACCATGATCTTCGAGCCGATGCCGATCTTGCCGCCCAGCCTGGCCTGGATATAGGGCGCGGCGCTCAGGTGGTCGGCGTGGACATGGGTCTCGATGATCCACTCCAGGCTCAGCCCCTGGCGCTCGACCTGGCGGATCAGTTCGTCGGCGTGATCGTAGGTGATGCGCCCGGCGGCGTAGTCGATGTCCATGACGCTGTCGACGATGGCGCACGCGTTCGAGGACGGATCCTTCACGATGTAGCTGATCGTGTTCGTGGCCTCGTCGAAGAAGGCCTGGACGTCCGGCTTGATGTCCATGTTCACGGGATAGGTGGTCATTTCATCTGCTCCTTCTAAGACGGGCGGGCCGTCCATGGCCCCTGCCCCTTTGCATCATTATGTCGGAAAGCGCGGCCCCGCCGCCTGTCGCCATCTTCATGCCGAGACCCTGCGGACGAATGTCGCCGTCGTGCCCCGCGCGATCAGGATCCCCGCCACCACTGCGGCGACGAACAGGACGACCTCGACCCGACCGGTGCCAAGCGCGGGCAGCGCGCCGCCCGGACAGAAACCGGCGATGCCCCAGCCGATGCCGAAGACGGCCGCGCCGCCGACGAGTTTCGCATCGATGGCGCGCGCGGTGGGCAGGCTGAAGGCGCTGTCGAAGACCGGCGCCGCTCGGCCGAAGACCAGCTTGTAGCCCAGGAAGGTCGTCACCAGCGCACCGCCCATCACGAAGATCAGCGACGGGTCCCACGCCCCGGCGATATCGAAGAAATTCAGGACCTTCGCCGGGTTGGCCATGCCCGAGATCGAGATGCCGACCCCGAAGACCAGTCCGACCAGGTATGTTGCGAGAAGTTTCATTCTCAGCCTCCGATCACGTGCCGCAGGACGAAGACCGTCGCGAAGGTGAACGCCATGAAGGTCACGGTTGCGACGATCGAGCGCGGGCTGAGCCGCGCCATGCCGCATACGCCGTGCCCCGAAGTGCAGCCCGACCCCCAGGTCACGCCCATCCCGACGATGATGCCACCGATGACCAGCGCCCCCGTCGAGACGGGGACCTCGACCGCCGGCATCTCGCCCATCACCTGCCAGATGGCGGCCGGGGCGGAAACCATGCCGGCGAGCAGGGCCGCGCGCCATGCGAACTCCGCGCCCGAGGCCGGGAAGATGACACCCGACAGCACGCCGGTCGCGCCCATGACACGGCCGAGCGTCAGCATCAGCAGCGTGGCGGCCAGGCCGATCAGGACGCCGCCGGCCAGCGACGCCCACGGGGTGAAAACGGTTTCGATCATCAGCAGTCCCGGCAGGTCTTGAGCCCGACGACGCTGTAGAGCGGGCAGTTTCCGACAAGCGCCGTCAGCGTGAAGATGCCCGCGACGACGATGGCGCCCCAGAACAGGATCCCGTGGCCCAGCATCGGTGTGGCGAGGGCGAGAATCAGAAGGACGGCGGCAACGATCAGGCGTGCGCCGCGGTCGAGTTTTCCCATATTCGTGGACATGTCTCTCTCCATCCAGAATCGATGGAACAGACATCGCACGGGTCGGTCGTGATCCTTGGTGACTTGGTCACAGACTCCGGGAAAAAACCGGCCCGGTCGCGCGTCAGACGTGCGCGCCCGCCGATTTCACCAGCCGCGCCAGCCCCTCCTTGCCGGTCAGATGGACCTCGCCGCGCGATTGCTCGACCCAGCCGCGGCGGTGGAATTCCGACAGCGTGCGCGAGATGACCTCGCGCGCCGTTCCCAGTTCCGTGCCGAGCGCGGCGTGGGTGGCGTGGACCACGTCCCTGTCATCCGCGAGCTCCAGCAGACGCGCCGCAAGGCGCACATCCATGCGCTGGAACACGATGTCGTCGATCAGGGTGAACAGGTCCGTGATGCGGCGCGAATAGGCGGTGAAGACGAACTCGCGGAACACGGGCGATTTGCCCACCAGGCTGTCGAAGGTCTTGCGCGGGATGGCGACAGCCCGGACATCGGTCTCGCTGATCCCCTCGGCCGCGTAATCCTCGAAGGCCAGCATGCAGGCCGTGGTCAGCACGCAGCTTTCGCCCGCGTGCACGCGGTACAGGAACACGTCGCGCCCCGTGTCGGATTTCTGCTGGACCTTCACCGTCCCGTCGAGCAGCAGCAGCAGGTTGTCGGCCGTCTGCCCCGGCGCGAAGATCTGCGCGCCGGCGGGCGCCGTGACGATCTGGCTTCCGGCCTCGAGCTCGGCCCGGATATCGGCGGGAAGCCGGGTCAGGCCGGGGAACGTGTCGATCCAGGTGTCGGGCATGGGCGGCTTGTCCTCGGGCGGTGTGGGGGGCGGCGCGTCGGGCCGCCGGGATCGGTCTCCATGCTGCACGCCGCGGGGCCGACTTCAAGCATCGGGATCATTCGGGCGGCGGTCCCGGCACCAGCCGCCGGCCTTCTCCGCGAAGCCTGTCGCCGTCACCCCCAAGGTTGATTGGCCGGCCACCCTTTCGACGGTCGTGTCTCGAATGCTGTGGAAATTCCCTGGCAGCGTGTTCCGGGCATGTGAAGGTTCGGCCTCTCAGGCGGCGAGGTCAAGGGACATGGGTCCGAGGGGCTGAGAGAGGGTCTCCCATCCGTCGACCTTGCGCATCTGGATCTGGCCGGAGGCGAGCAGCGCCCACAGCAGCATGGGCACGGTCTCTGCGCATGGCAGCACGGTCTGCGTCTTGATGCGGCGCCGAAATTCGCCGTTCAGCCGTTCGATGGCGTTGGTCGTGCGCGCGGATTTCCATTGCGTCGGATCGAGCCGTGTGAAGGTGAATAGCCGGTCGCCTGCTT
>NZ_FOCM01000012.1 GCF_900110115.1 Palleronia pelagia
CTTCCGGTGACCGTGGCGATAGCCTTTTGCCGGGCCGTCCCCACGACGGTAGCGAAGCCGGCCGAGGAAGCTGGCCAGCTCCTCTTCGAACACGGCTTCGATGGTCGCGCGCACGTTGGCTCGAAGCCGCTCTTCGATCAGATCGAACCCGGCCTCTTCGGCCAGTAGCGCAAAGCTCGCGGTGTCGGTAATCTGGTTCATGGCGTGATCTCCCTGGCGGTTGCCGCCGCCGGTTGGGTGGGTGTCAGTTCACCCGGAGATTACGCCGCCCTCGAATTTCCACCACCTCCGCGACACGACCCCAGCATCTGGCCTCCGCCGGTGCAGGCCGACCCGTCGACGCGAACGGGTTTCCCCAAGGTCCCTGGACCCCCGACCTTCTCGCAGAAGCCATTTCACAGATAGACGCGAACCAATCCGGGATCGAGTTGCGCACGGTGCAGCTCTGGTTTCAGGAAAATGCGAAAGGGATCAGCTGCGCCAATATCCGTTGGCTTGCGAGAATATTCGGTTGCGACGACCCGAAGGCGACGAGCGACTGGCAGACCGTGCTGAGTGTTGCGAGATCACGTTTGACGGCCCTCAGACGGCACCGGCAGGTTTCGGCAGACTCTGACGCTTCAAAGTCGCATGACTCGAAGCACGCGGCGGCCAGCGGGATCGAAAATAGCCTTACGGTCCATCGGGAAGACCGACAGATCAATACGGAGTCGCACAACGGATTTCGCCTGGCACAGACGTGCGAGGCAATCTTCGGACGCCGATCCTTCCTGGACCTACCAGCATCGGTCTTCGCGGGCGCCGTCGTGCTGGGATATGCGTCCTACTTTCTGGGAATTCATAGCGTTACATACACCCGCGAAGACGGTCTGACCAAACAGGTCGGATTTCTTTGGGCTCCCAACTGGACCCTTCTCTTCATGGTCTTCATGCCGCTCTTCTTTGTCTTCGCGGTGGATCTCTTAGCATTCTGGAAGACCAAAGGCCGTTCAATGCTCTTGGCTCTAAACGGCAACGAATTAGAAGACTCGGGCTGGAGCCGCAAAGTCGGAGCGTCGACATTCACATTCTGGACACTTCTCCTCGTTTGTCTGGGCGTCGTCGGCGTTCTACAATGGGTAAGCCTCCGATTGGTACCATTAATAACTATTGATAGTGATAGGGCAACAGACTGGGGTTCTTTGGCGACCACTCGTCCCGATGCCATATCTGTTCCGCAAGCAGCAGCTTTCACTGGTGTCGCGTACCTATATATGTGCCTATCAATGTATCTTCTCTTTGTCGGCCTGATTTTCCTCTATACACTCGCGCAGGATTTTACTGACTTAATTTCCTCATTGGGATCGAAGCGGAGCGCAAGTACTCAGCGAGAGATTGCAGCGATTGTTGAAGGAGTGTTTCAGGGAATTTTTCGTTGTACGGCTTTGGTATTAATGATCGCTATCTTTATGAAACTCCAGAGCTTTTACGTGAAAATAAGTTCCGAGAATATTATAGACTGGCTGATTCAGGACACGAGATCGGTTTTCTTCTCAGACAAGATAAGTGGCGAACGGTATGACAGTACTACAACGCATTACAGCAGCCTTCTCGTCGCACTTGCGGCCTGCGTGGTGTTTCTCAAGGCCCATTATGCTCTGGGTCGTTTTAGCGGATCTAGAAAACAGCTGCGCAAGATGGCGGTGGTCGTAGTTCTGCTTACTACTGGATATCTTTCGATCGGTGCCTTTTCGGGTTTCTCAGCCTTGTTGGGTGTAACTGTATTGCTCTCGATATATGGACTTTTCAATCCTGCTTTCAGCATGCGCCAAACACGCGAGATAGAGGATCGCCGCAATGTATCATAGATTGCTAGATCGGTGGGATGAGCATCGGGTGCAGCGCGGAAATGCGCTGAAGCACAGGAGTGATTTCGCGCTTGACGCGGAACTAGCATGTCCAGGCGCGAGGAAAGTGAGGAGTATAAGGGAATTTTGCGCTCTTGCCGCCATGACTGCGGAGGACCCAACCTTTTTCGACGAACCGGACACGCAGAATTTGGGCGTTAAGTGGAAAGATGGATGGATTGAATTCCCGTCGTCGGTTTCAACTGACACCGAAGAGAACAACGTCGTCTCGGCGAAGGTAACGAAGACTCGAATAAACGAGCACGCGCTTTTGATCTTCCATCATTGGAATGCGGGAGCGCGTTACCGTCAACTTTCAAAATATCTCGCACGGCAAGGAATCACAGTCGTCGAGATCGCCATGCCGTATCACTTTGAACGAAGGCGTCATGGGTCCCTGCATGCGGATTACATGCTCAGCTCAAATCTCGGCCGTACCATCCAGTCCATGCGACAGGCTGTCTTAGACGGTAGAAAGCTCATACGGATTCTGGAAAGCGAAGGATATAAGAGTTTCTCGGTTCTTGGCCTTAGTCTTGGATCTTGGACTGCCGGCCTGGTAGCTGCCCACGAACAGACCGTCGGAAAGGCTGCGCTTGTCCTGACAGCCGGAAGCCTCCCGGACATGGTATGGACCGGTCGCGCCACTCAACACATTCGCGCCAGTCTTGAGAATAAGATCGAACTAGCCGACCTACGACGGGCTTGGGCTCCGATCAGTCTTGCAGCCTGGACACGAAGATTAGCGAGACCGGATCTTGATCTACTCTTGGTGGTGGCGAAAAGGGACACGGTCGTGATACCAGCGCTATCGAAGAAGTTTATAGCAAAGCTGGAGGCCGGAGGAGCAAAGCCGAACGTATTGGAACTCAACTGTGGTCATTACTCACTGTCACTGCCCCCACACATTATCTGGACTGGCTTATCTATTTCGCGTTTTTTGAGTAAGGGCCACTAACCTGTAAAGCGATACGGAACGGGAAGTATACCCAATAGCTCACCTTTTCCAATTTTGAAGGTGAAGGGTTTGACGACAATGAGGCATCACCATCCCTGTCTCGGTAGCCTCGTCGAAGCGAACCTTGGTGTTTTGGTAACGAAGATCGAGACTGGGTCCTCACCGGACAACGCTACACAGCGGACAAGTGGCCGTCTTGATGCCAGCAGTTTCTGCCGCAGTGCCGCTGCCGTGATCAGCGCAACCTGATGTATCAGCTTCAAGCTTCGTCTTTGGCACGGGCCTGCATTCTTTTTCAACCTGTAAGATTGACGATCGGGATCAGCAGGCCAAGCAGTATGGGTTGATGGATCAGGTAGATCGTCAGGCTGTGTCGGCCGAGCCATGCCAAAGATCGCGCCGTGTGTCCGTGCAACGGGCGAGCGTATCGGACCAAGTTTCGCGCGAAAGCGATCCGGGTTCCTGCGATGCCGAACAGCGTCAATCCGATCCACGGGAAAAAGGGAACGAAGTCGTTGCTGGGCGGTGGAGAGGCCGCGAAGCCGGTCCAGGCCAGCCATCGCGGATCGAAGGTTTCCGATGTCCAGAGAAAGCCCAACGCATAGGTCGCGAAGCCAAGCCCCACGATGACGGATGTGGAGAGCCGTGAAACGAGAACGCCGACCACGCTCGCGACCGCGATCGCGTGCAGGATGCCGAAATAGACGAAGTTCTGCGGGAAGATCACGCGTGTTACGACGCTGATGATCACCGCGGCCACAATCAGAACGACGAGACGTCGTAAGAATGCCTGTCGCCGGAAACCGCCCGCTGTTGCGAGCACGAGACTTACACCCACCAGGATCATGAACGTTCCCGCGAGCAAGCGACCGAACAGCAACCAGAGTGGGTGAACGGAGATCCCCGGAGGAATGACACCGAGGAAGGCGAGGTCCCAAACCAGGTGAAAGAGCACGACACCCGCAATCGCGATCCCTCGAACGACATCGACGATGTCGAGACGCGGGATGCTGGTCTTCGGGTCGAGGATTTCCGATGCGGGCAATTCTTGCATGAACAGCTCTAACTTCCACGCACCCATTCGATTGCCGCTCCCATCTGGGCCGGGTCGAAGCTGTGCATCTCGGCTCGGGTCAGGGCGTCGGCCAGTTTCGCGCCCCATTCCATCAAGACGCCTTCGCCAACGATGGCGACGCGGCTGAAGTCGTTCGCATGGGCGGTGTCGATCTTCAGGTCTTCCAGCATCGCAGACGGGCCGTCGTAGCCGTCGAAATCGGTCAGATCGAGAACGAGACCGGGTTTGCCTGGCCTTTCGAGCCGCTCGTGCAGAAGCCCGTGCATTCTCTCCAGGTCGCTTTCGCTGAGCTTACCCCGGCAGGCGATGCCGATGACATTGATGTCCGCCGTCTTGATCTCCGTAAACATGGAATTCTCCTATTTGTCGGACTTGCCGTGACCGTAGAGGTCGGCGTTCTCGTGCGAGCGATTTTCATGCTCGAATTCGAGGCTTGAATGCCCGATGCCGAATTCCTCTTTGAGGCGGTGTTTGATCGCGGCCTTGATGTCTTCGATCCGGTCCCAGCCCCCATCGGTCAGCACCACATGGCAGTCGAGCGCAGCTTCATGTTCCTGCATCTGCCAGAGATGGACGTGGTGGACATCAGCCACGCCATCCACGTCGCGCATCGCATCAATGACCGCCGCGTTGTCCATGTCCGGCGGGCTGCCCAGCATCAGCGTGCGGATCGGGCCACCGATCTCGGTAACGGCGAGATAGAGGATATAGAGCGCGATACCGATCGTGATTGCGGGATCGACCCACCACATGTCGTAGAGCAGGATGAGTGTCCCGGCCACGATGACGGCAACCGAGGCCAGTGCGTCCGACAAGTTGTGCAGAAACAGCGCGCGGATGTTCACGCTGCCCTTCTGCATCGAGTAGGTGAGAACCGCTGTCAGGGTATCAACAACCAATGCCACTCCACCGAGGATCACCACGGTCCAGGCACCGACCTCCGGCGGGTCGATGATCCGCATTCCTCCTTCATAGATGAGATAGAAACCGATGAGGATCAACGTTGTGTAGTTGATAAGCGCGGCGACGATCTCGACCCGGCCGTAGCCGAAGGTCATGCGTTCATCCGCCGGACGCCGCGCGATCTTTCGTGCCACGAAGGCGATGACCAACGACGCCATATCCGAAAAGTTGTGCAACGCGTCGGCGATCAGGGCGAGGCTACCGGACAGGATGCCGCCTACGATCTGCGCGACCGTCAGAATACCGTTGGCCCAGATCGCTATGGAGACGCGGCGGTCGCCGGACTGAGGGTCAAGATGGGCATGGCTGTGGTCGTGCGGCACGAAAGGGCTCCTCGAATCATTCGAAGAGGGATGTAGGGGCTACAGCTACTGTAGGTTCAAGTCCTTTGATCACGTGCCACGCGGCGCCGCCAAAATGACCGTCGCGCCGATCAGGCAAATTGCGGTTCCGGCTAGGTCCCACCTGTCCGGTCGCTGTCCCTCTGCTAGCAACATCCACAGAACGGATGCAGCAATATAAACCCCGCCGTAGGCTGCGAAGGCGCGTCCCGCGACGACGGTTTCGACCTGTGCAAGCAGCCAACCGAAAATTGCAAGCGATAGGATTCCGGGCACCAGCCAGAGCGACGTAGCCCCAAGACGCCACCACGCCCAGATCGCAAAGCAACCGACAATCTCGGCCGATGCGGCCAGGGGATACGCAACAGTTGCGTGCACGTCAGTCGCCGGTTCCCTCGCGAGTCTTCTGACCGACGGGATCGTCGTGGACAGCCTCGTGATGCTCTCCATGCGCATCCTTCAATATCTCAATCCCGCCCCAGGCGGCCACGACAGCGACGGCGACACCGACCGCCAGATCGGGCCAGTTGCTCCCTAGCCAAGCGACGAGCGTACCGGCGATGATAATACCGGCATTTGCCAGAAAGTCGTTCATGGTAAAAATGTTGGCGGCGCGCACGTTGACATCCGGATCGGAGATCCGGCGCAAGAGAACGACGCAGACGAGGTTCACAGCGGCAGCGATCAGCGCCATCACGATCATCACAGGGCCCAGCGGTTCCGATCCTTCGAGGTATCGGCGACCGGCGTCGAACAGAATACCGATGGCGAACAGAATCAGCACACTTCCCGAAACGGTCGCTGCGATCCGCTTCCATCTGGCCGACCGGGACAGCGCGAACAGGCTCAAGGCATAGACGAACGCGTCGGATGTGTTGTCGAGGCCGTTGGCGATCAGCGACGTGGAGTCGCCGAACGCGCCGGTCATGAAGAAGGCCACAGCAATCGCGGCATTCAGCAAGAGCACGATCCACAGGATACGACGTTGACGCGCGTCTTTCGGCTGGATGCTTTCGCTCAACGCGTGTCTCCCTGGCGGCGACGTCCAAACGGATCGACGAACTCATTGTTCCCGTACGGGAGGGCCTAAGCACCGATCTCGTCGTGATCGGTCAGGCACTCCGAATGGTCCCGCAGGACCTCAAGCACCCGACAATCGGCCGTTTGTCCGCCAGCGCATTCGCGCACCATGCGTTTCAACTCGGTGCGCAAGGCCTCGAGACGCGCGATGCGCTGCTCAACCTGACGAAGCTGCCGACGCGCGATTGCGGCAGCGTTCTCGCAGGACCGGTCGGGTTCATCGCTGAGGTCGAGAAGCTCCCTGATAGCTTCGAGCGTGAAGCCCAGCTGACGCGCGTGGCGCACGAAAGCCAACCGGTCGAGTTCGTCCTCCCCGTAGCGACGCTGACCGCCCGCCGTTCGTCCCGGCTCGGGCATCAAGCCGATCTGTTCATAGTAGCGGATCGTCTGGACCTTGGTCCCGGTCTTCTTGGCGAGATTACCAATCGTCAGCATGTCCAACCCCCTCAAAGCTACAGTTTTGGTAGATTTCGAATAGTGGACAGGCAAGCGTTCTTCGCTCCAATCACAGATTTGCGACGAGACGACTTATGCGATGGAAATGGCTTGAACCTCTAGCAGCTGGAGGAGGTATCTCCCGCGTTGACAACGTCCCAGAGAACCCGAGCCGCGTTGAGAATGACGTTTTTGCAGCAATCCCTTTTGACGCTGATAGGTATAGTTGCGCTTGTTTTTCTGTGGCTCCTGCTTCGGGTGGATTACCGCTCAGACACTGCGCGGAAGACCGGAAATGCGATCCAAGCCGAGTTCGAACTTTCGGATCACACCGGAATGGTCCGGACGCAAGATGATTTTGCGGGGCGATGAATGCTGATCTTCTTCGGCTTCACCTATTGCCCGGACGTCTGCCCGACCACGCTGGCGGATATCTCGGACTGGTTGGACGCACTGGGCGGCGATGCCCGACGGCTTGATGTCGTGTTCATCACGGTCGATCCCGACCGCGAGACGGTCGAGATCATGGCGGAATATGTCGACTACTTTCATCCCGCAATCGAGGGATCGACCGGCACCGACGACCAGATCGCCCCTGGGGTTGAAGGTTTCCGCGCAAACTATGAGAAAGTACCGACAGAAGGCGGTGACCACACGTTGAACCACACGGCGAGCGTGTTCTTGTTCGACGTCGAGGGCTGGTTCGTCACGACCATCAACTATCACGAACCGCGGGAATTCGCGGTGCCGAAAATCCGGCGCACGATGAAAAAAGAAACGGAAGAGGCGACATGAAGATCAGATATCTGGCGACAGGACTGTTCGCGGCGGGCGGCATCGCAACGGGCGGCATTCTTCTATTCGACAAACTGGGAAAGGAGCCTGTTCCGCCCTCCCTTCGCAATGCCGCCACCTGGATACCGGAGCCTATGCCTTTGCCCACTTTCTCCAACTCGGACGCAAACGATTTGGATATGGGTAAAAAAGAGGTAGCGCCGACTTTCACTTCTCCAGCTCCTCTTGCCTCCGCGATCGCCGAGACTTCCGCGCCAGTCATCGAGCCGCTTCTGGAGGTCTGGTCGCGCGAAATCGCCTCTGGCGAAACGCTCGATACCGTTCTGGCGGAAGCTGGCCTCGTAGCTTCAGAGCGAGCCGAAATCGCCCTGGCGCTTGCAGCGGAATACGATCTGCGTCGGCTGCGTCCGGGACATGGACTTACTGTCGAGACAGGGCATGACGGGCATTTGCAGCGGGTGGTGCTGGATGTCGACGACGGCGTTCGGATCGAAACCGTCTTCGGTGCGGATGTCGCGACCCGTGTTCTTTCCCCCGAATCCGAGCTGCTGATCCGCGCGGCAGAAACGCGCATCGAGAGCTCCCTCTTCGCGGCGCTCGCTGACGCCGGTATCCCCGCGCGCTTCGCAGTCGATCTGGCGCAAATGCTGGGCGGCACTGTGGACTTTCGGCGTGACCTGTCGGGCGGCGAAATCATGCGCTTGATGTGGCGCGAGGAACGTGTCGAAGGCGGGGTGATCGGGCAACCCGAACTGGATTTTGCTGTGCTCGACCTCGGCGATACGCAATTCGAGATTGTCTGGCCCGAAGACGGCACCGGCCGGGCCACGATCTATCGGGACGGCGAGATGATGCGCGTCTTTGCCCAGCCCGTCGAAGGTGCGCGTCTCAGTTCTGTCTTTGGTCGCCGTGCGCATCCGGTCTATGGCGATACCCGCATGCATACCGGGGTGGACTTCGCCGCGCCGCGCGGCACGCCGATTTCGGCGACCGCGCCCGGACGTATCAGCTTCATCGGGCGACGCGGCGGCTACGGGCGGGTTGTTGAAATCTCGCACGGCTCCGAGACCATGACTCGCTACGCGCATCTCAGCGCGGTTCCAGACGGGCTGGCGGTGGGCGATCGCGTCGCGGCGGGCGATACGATCGGCCGCGTCGGTGCAACCGGTACGGCGACTGGTCCCAACCTCCACTACGAGGTGCGCGTCAATGGGCGGCCGACCGATCCTCTTTCCGACGACCGTCTCGCCGAAGCCGTAGAACACGAAGAGCGGAACGACGATGCGATCATGCGTCTTGGCGCGGCGCGGACTTTGCTTGACGAGCACCTCGCCGGTCTTCTTCCGACGAATCCAAACGAAAGACTCTGACCAATGAAACGATCGATTATGGCCCTGTCATGCGCCCTTGCACTCTTTCCGTTTGCGAAGGTCTCCGCAGAGCAATCGCAGATCGACGTCTACAAGACCAACAGCTGCGGCTGCTGTGTCGCCTGGATGAACCATCTCGACGAAAACGGCTTCGAGACGACCGGGCACGACATGTTCGGTGGAACTCTTGTCCGCTTCAAGCTCGACAACGGCGTTCCTCAGCGGATGGTGTCCTGCCATATGGGCCTGATCGATGGCTACGTGATCGAAGGCCATGTCCCGGCTGCGGACATATCCAGATTGCTTGAGGAACGCCCGGAGGCCGTGGGCCTCGCCGTGCCAAAGATGCCGCTGGGATCTCCGGGCATGGATCAAGGCAGTCGCCGCGATGCCTACGATGTCTTTCTGATCTATGAAGATGGTTCGACAGAGGTTTTTGCCAGCTATCCCGGCAACTGACCAAGGACTAAAGGGAATCCGATTTGGAATCACTGTCTCCGATAGCGCTCGGCTTCTTCGGAAGCCTCGCGGCCGGTTCGCTGACCGCAATCGGCGCAGTACCGGTGCTGTTCGGTCGTATCCCGTCGCGAGCCACGAGGGACCTGTCGCTCGGCTTTGCAGCCGGCGTCATGCTGGCAGCGTCGTTCTTCTCGCTGATCATTCCGGCCCTGGACGCAGCCGAAGGTCAGTTCGAGAACGGTGCCGTGCCAGCCGCCATCGTCTGTGTCGCGATCCTCTTCGGCATGGGCGCCGTCGCTCTGTTGAACGAGAAGCTGCCGCACGAGCACTTCTCGACGGGCCGCGAAGGGCCGGACGCGATCGCCCTGCGGCGTGTGTGGCTGTTCATCTTCGCGATCACGATCCACAACTTCCCCGAAGGCCTCGCCGTCGGGGTCGGCTTCGGTGCCAACGGTCTTTCCGGCGGCCTGCCGCTCGCGCTCGGGATCGGCCTACAGAACGCGCCCGAAGGGCTCGCGGTGGCGGTTTCGCTGCTGGGCGAAGGCTATTCGAAGTGGCGCGCCTGGGGCATCGCTGCTCTGACCGGTATGATCGAGCCTGTCGGCGGGCTTATCGGTGCCGGCATCATCAGCCTGTCGCAACCGCTTTTGCCCTGGGGTCTCGCCTTCGCGGCCGGTGCGATGCTGTACGTCATTAGCCACGAGATCATTCCCGAAACCCACCGGAGCGGAAACCAGAACCGCGCGACGCTTGGCCTGTCGGTCGGGCTGGTTCTCATGCTGTTCCTCGACGTTTGGCTCGGATGAGATCATGACGAATATGAACAGCCCGCGCGCCCTGGGGCTGACCATCGCGACTGCTGCCATCATCGCCGATCAGGCAACGAAGGCAGTTGTCGTCGCGAATGCCGGTGCCTTGGGCACCGGAATCGCCGTTGGCCCAGGCTTCAATCTCGTCTTCGGGCGCAACGACGGCGTGACCTTCGGTATGCTTGGCGGTGTGCCATGGTGGGGCCTCGCGCTTCTCGCACTTGGTATCTGCCTCTGGCTGACCGTCATGTTGTATCGCTCGGACAGCCGGATCGAGGCATTGGCCTATGGGGTGATCATCGGCGGCGCGCTTGGAAACGTCATCGACCGCGTGCGCTTCGGCGGGGTCACTGACTTCCTGGATTTCTACGTAGGGCGGCTGCACTGGCCCGCCTTCAACCTGGCGGATGTCTTTGTGGTCTGCGGCGTCGGGCTGCTGCTTCTGGCATCTGTCCTCGAGCGACGCAAAGACAACTCGAGGGTTGGTCAGGAGTAAATGTCGATAGGCGTTCCATTCCGCACCATGGAGTAGATTTCCTCGATCTGCCGATCCGTCACCGAAATGCAGCCCGCCGTCCAGTCGCGCTTGTCGACCGGATCGATACCGGGACGTGGCCCACCGTGAATGAAGATGTCGCCCCCGGGCGATCTGCCTTCAGCGGCGGCGAAGTCCCGGTCCTGCGCGTTCGGATAGGAGATACCAATCGACAGGTGGAATCGGCTGTCGGGATTGCGCCGGTCGATGACATACGATCCCTCAGGCGTCCGTCCGTCTCCTTCGAACTGCTTGTGACCGATCGGTGCGAAACCCAGTCCGATGGGATAAGTGCGCAGCGCCCCTTCGGCGCCATCGAGAACGAGCAACCGCCTTCCCTTGAAGAGCCGCAGGCGCGTGACTTGTGGGCCATCATAGCTGCGGAACTTGGTCGCACAGGCCGACAGAAGCGTGGCCACAGCGCCAAGCAGCGCAATCCGTCTCGTGAGTCTGATATACTGCATCGATGGATGCCCCGTTTTCGAGGTTCTCTACTTCGTCGGATAAGCCACAAGAATGCGCCCGGATCAATGCCCGTGCGCCAGCGCGCCCTGTGCCATGCGTTCACCCACCGGCTCGCCACCCTCGGGCGGTGACTTGCGCCCGGCGGCGTTCAGCAGACGCAGAGCGTTGGCGACCACCAGCAGCGACACGCCGACATCAGCCGCGATGGCCCCCCACATCGACGCCAGTCCGAAGGCGGTGGCCACGACGAACGCGGCCTTCGTTGCCAGAGAGATGCCGATGTTCTGATGAATGATCGACATGGTGCGGCGCGAATGGCCGATCAACCACGGAACACGGGCGATGTCGTCGGTCATCAGGGCAATGTCGGCCGTCTCTATGGCCGCGTCGGATCCGACCGCCCCCATGGCGATGCCGTAATGCGCCCGCGCCATCGCCGGGGCGTCGTTTACCCCGTCACCGATCATCGCGACCATGTCGTGCCTGGCGACCAGTTCCCCGATGGCCGTGACCTTGTCTTCCGGCAGAAGCTCGGCGCGGACCTCGTCAATCCCGACTTCGGCTGCAACGGCCCGCGCGGTGCGCGCATTGTCGCCCGTCAGCATGACGATGGTGTTCACGCCCTGCGCGTGCAGTGCGGCGATGACGCCCTTGGCCTCCGGCCTGATCCGGTCACGCAATTCCAGAACGCCGACGACTCCGGCATCGTCGCCGACCGCCACGAGCGTGGATCCGCCCGCTTCGATTCGGTTCCGAAGGTCACCGGGGATCGCGTCGCCGAAACCCTTTTCCTCGGCGAAGCGGTCCGAACCCAGCCAGATCGACCGCCCATTGACCTGCCCTTCCAGGCCCCGGCCGGGCACCGTGCGCGTCTCGTCCGCCGCGGTGACGGTCAGTCCGTCCTTTGTGGCACGGTCCAGGATGGCGCGGGCCAGCGGGTGCGAAGAACGCGCCTCCAGCGCGGTGGCAATGGAAAGCAGTTCGGCTTTGCTGGCATTTCCAAGCGGATGGATACCCGCCACCTCCGGCTCGCCCATCGTGATCGTGCCGGTCTTGTCCATCGCCAGCGCCGTCGTCCGTCCCGGTGCCTCGACATAGGCGCCGCCCTTGATCAGAACCCCTGCCCGCGCGGACGCGGTCAGCGACGCGACGATCGATACGGGTGTCGAGATCACCAGCGCGCAGGGGCAGGCAATGACCAGAAGCACCAGCGCATTGTAGAACCAGAAGTCCCAGGCACCGCCAAGAACGAGCGGTGGCAGCAGCGCGATTGCGACCGCCAAGAGCATGACGACAGGCGTGTAGACGCGCGCGAACTTCGCCACCCATTGCTCCACCGGCGCGCGGCGGGCATGGGCGTCGCCGACCATGCGGATGATCTTTGCCAATACCGTATCGGAGGCGAGTTTCGTCGCGCGCACTGTCAGCGTGCCTTCGCCGTTGATCGTGCCCGCATAAACCTCGTCGCCGGGCTCCTTTGCGACCAGCGCGCTTTCGCCGGTGATGGGGGCCTGATCGACCGCGCCGGCACCGTCCGTCACCTCGCCGTCGAGCGCGATGCGGTCACCGCCGCGCACGATGAAACTGTCCCCCACGGCGACTTCCGCCGCCGGAACATCCGCCTCGCTGCCGTCCGCCCGGATCAGCCGTGCCGTGGGCGGCGCCAAATCCAGAAGCGCCGAGACCGCATTGCGCGCCCGCCCGACACTCCAGCTTTCAAGATAGAGCGAGAGCGAGAAGAAGAAGGCCACCGTCGCCGCCTCGAAGAACTCGCCCAGGCCGATTGCGCCCGCGACGGCCACGACCATCAGCAGGTTCATGTCCGGCGAAAGCCGCCGCGCCGAGGACCACGCCTTGGGCGCGACCAGCCAGACACCGAACAGGATCGCGATCCCGAACAGCCCTGCCTCGGTCAGGGGCATCGGGGCATCGCCATGGCCCGAGAATATGCCGACTGCGCCGCCCAGCCCGGTCTCGATCAGGTGCCAAAAGAAGCCAGCGGCCCAGAAGCCGCCGCTGAGCATCGTGAACCATCTTTGACGCGCAAGATGGGCGGCCTGGTCTTCCGAAGCCGTTTCAGCATCCCAAAGACGAGCAGTCATTCCGGTGCTTGCCACCAGTTCCGCGACCCGATCGTCCGTGACGGGTCGGGCGCTGTCCAGAACGGTCATGCGCCCGTTGATGACGTCGAAGGCCAGATGTTCCTTTCCGCCGATCTCGGGTCCGATGGCACGGCTGAGAATCCCGATCTCTTCCGCGCAATCGAGACCGGACACCTGGAAACTGCGTCCTTCCACCGGTGTCGTCGCGGTTGTCGGTATCTCTTTGTCATCGTGAGCATGGCCGCAGCAACTACTAGCCTCTTGCCGACGTGCGGTGACGTGATCGTGAACAGGAGGATCGGAAGGCATTGGCGGACCTGCAAACTTGCGAATTCAGACATGGAGATAGCTCCTACAGCAGCTAGAGCTTCAAGGCCCAATCTCGTTTTTGCGTTGTTCATCGAACAGGGGAATGAAAAAGCTTGTCGCCGAAACGGGAAACGATGGGAAAATGGCCATGCGCGTCAGACTGATAGGCTTTGTGGTGGCAACGCTCGCCCTTGGTGGGTGCTCGACGCTTGACGGCACAGCCCGGGAGACGCGTCAGCAAGAGGCCGTTCAGGCCCAACTAGCTGCCTTGGCGGCACCGGATCAGGATGTTGCAACGGCGCGGCTGAGACCCGAAGACGGGTGCTACTGGTATCGCCATGCCGGGCGTGTCGAGACGACCGAGCTTCCGCTTCGCACACCGGGTGGCCAGCAGATTTGTGCACCCTCCGAAACGTGACCGCCGCTACCGGACGACTCGCAACCGTCTGATCGGACGACTTCCGACGACATTTTGCGCCGGAAGCCGTGGCTTCGCGTCTTCAACTGCGCGGGGATACGCTGTCGTCGGCCGAGTAAAGATACGCGGTCGAACCGAGTTCGACCCTTGGGTAAAGCTGATTGATGTGTGCCATGACCATGCGGACGCACCCTGAACTTGCCCGCGAGCCAATGGACCGCGGATAGGGCGTGCCGTGGATCCGCAGATAGGTATCCCGGTCTCCGACATAGAGATAGAGCGCCCGCGACCCCAAGGCATTGCTCGGACCCGGTTCCATTCCATCTTCGTACTGCGCGTAGACTTCGGGCTCGCGCTCGATCATCGACTGGGTGGGCGTCCAATGCGGCCACTCGACCTTGCGCTTGATCGTGTAGGTGCCCGGCTCGTAGAGATCGCCCCGCCCGATGGCCACCCCATAGCGCATCGCGGTCCCACCTTCCTCGATATGATAGAGATACCGCGCTACCGCGTCGACATGGATGTCGCCCGGTGTCAGTCCGTCATTCGCAACGACCCGCTGTGGCAGGAAGCGCGGATCCAGACCCCACGGATTGGAGGTCGCCGGATCAAAGCCCGGCGGCGTCACCTGCGCGTCCCAGGCGGCCTTTTCCGCTGCCGTCGGCTGGCTGCTGGAAAGCGCGGGGCCGGCTGCCGCGGCCGAAAACAGCGCGGAAGTCGTTATGATGAAATGGCGTCTTGTCAGCATGTTCTGCTTCTCTCTTCAATATCCAGCCCGGTGTCGCCGAAGAATTCGAGATACTTTGCAGTAGGATAGGACCTACACCAGCTAGAGGTTCAATGGTTCACGATCAGAAAATCGTGAGAGGTTTCTGAAACCGCGATCTACCGATTTTCATCGCGGGGCGCGAATGACGGCCAGGTAGACCGAAGCGGAGACGCGAGCGACAGTTTCCGACTGGCCGATGAGAAGTTGGCCAAACTTTCGCTTTTCCTCCTTGAGTCGCGCGGCAGCCTAGGGTCGATGATTGACGATGATGATCTTGGTGCCTCAGAAGCCAGTACATCAGCCTGAAGCCTTTGAATTCATATCGGTCTGGCGGGCCATGCTTTGCAAGATTGGGCAATCGGGCCGATGGTCACCAGCGCATTCGCGTACTAGATGATCGAGCGTCTGACGCATGTCTTGGAGATCCGCGATCTTGTCGTCGATCGCGCGCAAATGATCTTTGGCCAATGCTTTCACGTCTGCACTGGCACGCGTGTCGTCCGCCCAAAGTGCAAGCAGCTTGCGGCAATCCTCGATCGAGAATCCAAGCGCCCGCGCGCGACCGAGAAACGTGAGCTTGTGCGCGTCGCGGGTTCGGAACGCGCGATATCCATTCGTGTCGCGCAGCGGTTTAACCAGACCGATATCTTCGTAATACCTGATCGTCTTGGCGGGCAGTCCCGACACAATCGCAACTTCTCCGATATTCATGCCTTGCCTCCTTTCTGTTTCATTCTGCGGGTTCGGGCACGGTGCCGGGGCCATTCTGCCTGCGGGTGGCCCGGGCGGGAACGGTCTGCATGCGGGTCAGGCGAAGCGCGTTCGACAGGACGAAGACACTGGACAGCGCCATCGCGCCCGCGGCCAGCATCGGCGACAGGAGCATCCCGGTCAGGGGCCACAGGACGCCAGCCGCCACGGGGATCAACGCCGTGTTGTACGCGAAGGCCCAGAACAGGTTCTGGCGGATGTTGCGCATCGTGCGCCGGCTGACATCCACGGCCCGCAGCACGGCGGCCGGGTCGCCCCGCATCAGCACGACATCGGCAGTCTCGATGGCCACATCGGTGCCGGTGCCCAGGGCGATGCCGATATCTGCGGCCGCCAAGGCGGGCGCATCGTTGATGCCGTCGCCGACGAAGGCCACCGGCCCATGGTCCCGAAACTGGTCGATCGCGGCGACCTTGCCATCGGGCATGACTTCGGCCGTCACCAGATCGAACCCGAGATCCCGCGCGATTGCATCCGCCGTGGCGCGCGCGTCGCCGGTCACCAGAGCGACCCGCAGGCCGCGGGCCTTCAGGGTTGCCACGGTTTCCGCGGCTGACGGCTTCACCGGATCGGCAACGCCGATCGTCGCCGCCAGATGTCCGTCTATCGCGACGAAAAGCGGGGTGCGCCCCCCTGCCCCGATGGCAGCCGCGTGCCGGTCCATCGCCGCGGTCGCGATGCCGTCGCGCCGCATCAGACGGGACGCGCCGACCAGAACGGTCCGCCCGTCGACCGTGGCGCGGGCACCGAGACCGGTGATGCTTTCGAAACCGCGCACCCCCGACAGATCCAGACCGCGCAGTTCGGCGGCCCGCACGATGGCCTCGGCGATCGGGTGCTCGGACATCGCTTCCACCGATGCGACCAGCCTCAGGACGTCGTTCTCCTCGAAGCCCTCGCCGACCGACAGATCGGTCAATTCCGGACGGCCTTCGGTCAGGGTGCCGGTCTTGTCGAAGACAATCGTGCGGACCTCCTGAAGCCTCTGCAACGCATCGCCCCGGCGGAACAGCACGCCCAGTTCGGCGGCGCGCCCTGTTCCGACCATGACCGACGTGGGTGTGGCAAGCCCCATGGCGCAGGGGCAGGCGATGATCAGGACCGACACGCCCGCGACCAACGCAAGACCAAGTGCGGGATCGGGGCCGAAGGTCAGCCACGCCGCGACCGTCAGGACCGCGACAGCCAAAACGGCGGGGACGAACCAGCGCACGACGCGGTCAACCGCGGCCTGGATCGGAAGCTTGGCACCCTGCGCGTCCTGCACCATCCGGACGATCCCGGCCAACACCGTGCTCTCGCCCACGGCCGTCGCGCGGAAGGTCAAGGCACCCGTGCCGTTGACGGTGCCCCCGGTCACACGCCCGCCCGCGACTTTCTCGACAGGCAGCGGTTCGCCCGTCAGCATGGATTCGTCCACGAAGGATCGTCCCGAAGCGACCTCGCCATCCGCGGCGATGCGTTCGCCGGGGCGCACGATGATCGTATCGCCGGTGACGACATGGGCGATGGGGATATCCAGCGTCTGTCCCTGTCGTTCGACCCGCGCCGTGCCGGGCCGCAGGGCGATCAGCGACCGGATCGCCGCGCCCGTCCGCCCCTTTGACCTCGCCTCCAGATACCGTCCGGTCAGGATCAGTGTGACGATCACGGCCGCGGCCTCAAAATAGACCGCGACACTGCCGGGCGGCAGTATCGACGGGGCGAAAGTCGCGACTGTCGAATATCCCCACGCCGCCAATGTTCCAAGCGCCACGAGCGAATTCATGTCCGGTGCCGCACGGAGCAGGGCGGGCACACCCTTCGTGATGAAGCGCCGACCGGGCCAAGCCAGGATCAGCGTGACCAGCGCAAACTGCACGATCCAAAGGGTCTGGCGGCCGAATGTCGCGTCGAGGGTGTCGCGGAAGCCGGGAACCAGATGCCCCCCCATTTCAAGCAGGAAAACCGGCAACGTCAAAACGGCGGCGATTATAGTCTGACGCAACAGGGTTCGCGTCTCTTTCGTCGCCCGATCTTCGTGTTCGGTCGACAAGTCACCGCGAACGCGCAGCGCCGTTGGATAGCCTGCCTCCTCCGCCGCCCGGGCGATTTCCTCCGGTGTGGTCGCGCCAGCGAGCCATTCGACCTCCGCCGCATTGGTCGCAAGGTTCACGCGCGCCGCGATCACACCGGATACCGCCGCCAGCGCCCGTTCGACCCTGCCCGTGCAGGACGCGCATGACATGCCCTCGACCTCGAATGTTTCCACCCGTGTTTCCGCCGGATATCCGGCAGACCGAAGGGCTTCGGCAATGTCCCCCAGATCGGCAGCCGCCGGCGCGACCCGAGCGGTTCCGTCGGCAAGGTTCACATTCGCCGAATCGACGCCCGGAACTGATGCAATTGCCCGTTCGGCGCGACCGACGCAGGACGCGCAGCTCAGCCCGGTCAACTGGATCGTACTGAATGTTTGGGCCACGGGCGACGCTCCTTCGTAAGGCATAGGCCAGAGATAGGGCTTCCCCTTACTGGAAGGTCAAGGATGCAAAATCACATTTCCGTCCGCTTGACCCTCCAGCGCTGGAGCGTCCCATATATCCGGCAAGCGAAAGAAAGGACCGACCATGACCATCCTGAACGTTCCCGGCATGAATTGCGGCCATTGCAGGACCGCGGTCGAACAGGCGATCGCATCCGTGGACTCTGCCGCCACGCCGCAAGTTGATCTGGGCAATAAAACGGTATCGCTTGAGAGCCACGCAAGCGATCAGGAAATCGTCGACGCGCTCGCGGCCAAGGGTTACCCGGCGACCGTCGCCGCCTGAGCCCCCCCGGCGTTTCCTATTCCTGACGCGCGGCCTCGACCAGATTTTCGAGCTGTTCCAGCGGCACGAGGCCAGGCACGAGTTCGTCACCGATCACGAAGGACGGCGTTCCGTTGAACCCGAGCGACTGCGCAAGCCGCATGGACGTTTCGATATGCGCGTCGATCTCGGCTGCGTCCATGTCGGCCCGAAGCTTTTCGGTATCCAGCCCGACATCTTCCGCAGCAGCCATGACCGTCGTCTCGTTGGCCCGGCCGGCCAACTCCATCAGGGCCCAATGGAACGGCTCGTAGAGACCCTGCTCGCGTGAAGCGAGCGCCGCGCGCGCCGCGAAGACGGAGCCTTCGCCCAGGATCGGCCATTCGCGGTAGACAACCTTGAGATCTTCGTCGCCTGCGACCAGCGCTTTTACATCCGGCGCGACACGCTTGCAGTAGGGGCAATTGTAGTCGAAAAATTCGACCACCACGGGATCGCCGTCCGGGTTGCCGAGAACGGGGGCGTTGGGGTCGTTCTCCAGAAGATCGCGCTCCTGTTCCAGAACGTCGGCGGCCGCCGATCTTTGCGCCGCGGCTTCGCGCTGTTCCAGAAGCTGGATCGCCTGCATCAATATCTCAGGCCGCTCAAGGATGGCTTCAAGCGCCAGACGCTTGATATCTTCGTCCGAGCGATCTTGCGCAACGGCAGTCATCGGGGTCAGCGCCAAAAGCGCCAGAACGAGCAGTTTCTTCATGGTTCAGTCCTTATGATTCCGAGGCGGTTCTAGCCGATTGTGCATCCCGAACGCGTTCGGGCCAGGTCGATTTGATATAGGCCATTATATCCCAGATCTCCTGATCGCTCAGAATATCGCCGAAGGCCGGCATGCCGCTGTCGAAGTCCTCGATCCCGGCTGCTTTCATCGCCTCTGCCCCGCCCTGTTTGGTGTAGGCGAAGATCATCGCATCGCCGTGGTGCCATGTGTGGCCAGTCTCGTCATGGGGCGGCGCCGGAAGGCGACCGTCGGGTCCGGGCGAACGCCAGTCGGCTTGCCCTTCAAGGTTCGCGCCGTGACAACTCGCGCAATTCTCGGCGTAGAGCTGCGCCCCCGCAACGGGGTCGCCGGTGGCGTTGGGAAGGTCCAGATCGGCCTGCGCAAACAGCAATCCCGCAGCCCCGGTGACCGCCGCCAGACCGGCCGCCATGATGATCCACACCTTCATACGACACGCACCCACTGCATCATTCCCGATGCGGCGTGGCCCAGCATGTGGCAATGGAACAGCCAGTCACCCGGATTGTCGGCGACGAAGGCGATCTCGCGCCGCTCTCTGGCAGCGATCAATAGCGTGTCGCGCATCGGGCCCATCGCGCCATCGCCGAGCACCTCTCTGAAATGCATGCCGTGCAGGTGCATGGCATGGGGAAAGACGGTGTCGTTCTCGATAGGGATGCGGACCGTCTCGCCCATGCTCGCGGTGACGAGCGGTGTGTCGTGCAGCCCGGCCTGCCCGGCCATGGCCCAGAACTGGCCCTGTCCGATCATCTCGCGGAATCCCATCTCGCGACCCTCGACACTCGCGCGCGACAAACGACCCATTGCGCCGCCCTCGATCTTCATCGGGGCCGTCTGCGCCGAGCCGAGCGTGCCCATCGCATGGCCCGGATTCGGGGGAAGAGCGACGGGATCGGGCCGGCGGGTCAGGGACGCCCGTGCGGTCACGGGAAACGCCGCCTGGACCATGCCGCCGTCGTCGTCGAGCCGCACGAGATACGCTTCTCCGCCCTCGGCTGCGGTCACATCGACCAGCAAATCGATCCTTTGCGCAGGCCCCATGACAAGTTCGGAGGTCACCTTTTCCGGCTGCGCGAGCGGCATCCCGTCATAGGCGACGACCCAACCGTCCAGACCCTGAAGCGCCAGCGGGAAAATCCGCGCATTCGCCATGTTGATCAGCCGAAGCCGCAGCCGTTGGTGCTGCTGCACATCCTGCGTGAAATCATGGCGCGCGTTCGTGGTGACAAAGTTTCCGATCCGGCCGCCATGCGACATCTGCATCGGAATGGCGAAGTTGGGTTCGATCTGGGCCGCTTCGTTCAGAAGCCAGTCATCGAGTGCCAGGACCAGATCGGCGTCGATATCCGGCGCGCTTTCGGCCTCCTCGATTATCAGCGGGCCGTGCAATCCACGCCCAACCTGTTCAGGCGACGCCCAATGGGCGTGGTACCAGTAGGTGCCGGCATCGGGCACGTCGAATGCGTAGTCGAAACTTTCGCCCGGCGCGACGGCGGTTTGGGTCAGATCGGGCACGCCGTCCATGCCGTTGGGCACACGGATACCGTGCCAATGGATCGTCGTCGGCTGGTCGAGCCCGTTGACCAGCCGCCGCTCCAGCCGTGCGCCCTGCCCCAACCTTATTTCCGGCCCCGGCGACGCTCCGTCATAGGCCCAGACCGCCGTTTTCGGATAACCGTCCGGGGCGAGCTGGTGTGACACGGGCTTTGGCTCAATGACCTTTGGCGCCGTGGCCGCAATCGCAGGACCGATCAGAGGCAAGCCGGCCGTTGCGACGGCACCACCCAGAAACGCGCGTCTTGTCGCTCTCATCCATCTTGCTCCTCGTTCAGAAGGTAAATCGCCATCGCTTCGCGGTCCGCATCGGTCATGAAGGATGTGCCATAGGTGACCACTTCGCCCATCGACCCGCCGAACGCATCGCCGTCCGGCATGATCCCGGTTTCCAGCGCATAGGCTAGGTCCGACACGCTCCAGCCCCCGTCTTGCAGCGCTTCCGGCGTGATGGCGGGCGACTTGCCTCCGCCGGGCAGCCCGTCATAACCGCGAAACTTCTCGTCCAGCACGCGCGCGCCGGCGATGTTCCTGCCCGTATGGCACGCCCCGCAATGGGTCACGCCTTCCACCAACAAGCGGCCGCGGTTCCACGCCTCGGACCGGCCTTCGACCGGTTTAGTGCGCGGCGGTTCCAGAAACGCCCCGCGCCAAAGCTTCAGGCCCCAGCGCTGATCGAACGGAAATCCCACCTCATGTGCCGGTGCCGGTTCGTCCACCGCTGCCACGGTCTGGAACGCGGCCCAGAGGTCCGCGATGTCCTGATCGGACAGATTGCGGTAAAACGGATAGGGGAAGGCGGGGTAGTATGGCTCGCCGTCCGGAGAGACGCCCTGCCGCAAGGACGCCGCGAAATCCTGCACGGACCAATCTCCGATCCCCGCGTCTTTCGACATCGTCAGGTTCGACGGATAGAATGTGCCGAAATCGGTCTTGAGCGGCGCACCGCCCGCAAGCGGCTTGCCGCCCTCCTCCCAGTTCGTGTGGCAGGCGATGCAGCCCCCGGCGCGCGCCAGATAGGCACCGCGCTGAGGATCACCGGGCTGATCGATCGACGCGACCTCGTTCTTGACGGGCCACGCGATCACAGCGCCCACGCCGATGACGGCCGCTGCGGAAAAGACCGCAGCGGTGATAAGCAATTTCCGCATGATCCTAGTCCTTCTCGAGCCGGAACCGCGTATGGCACGTCGAACAAGTGCGGCTTAGCTCGGAAAACACCTCGTCGGCAGGCATGTCCGCCATCTCGGCCAACGTGGTTTCGGCCGAGCCGCCACCCATCATGCCAGACGCATCGCCACCCATCATGCTGGCCGTGTCTCCGCCCATCATGGACCCCATATCCGCTTGCGCCGCCTCTTCATCGGCCAGACCGTTATCCGCCGCTTTCGAAAGCCCCTGGGCCAAGGTCTCCAGCCGCATCGCGATGCGTTCGAACTCGTCCCAATCCTCCCAGATCGCGTCTTTCACGTAGGATTTCTCGTTCGCGTTATCTTCTGGAAACAGCTCGGTCATCGCGGTGCCCGCATGTTCCTCGAACACGGCGGCGGCCTTCCTGACCGTGTCGGCGTCGTAGTTCTGTTCGCCCTTCATGATCGGCGTGACGGATTTCACCGCATCGCCCATCGCGCTCATGGCCTGCATCCGCTCCAGCACGATGCCGGTCGCACCCGTATGAGCCACTGCGCCGATGCCGATGCTAGTCGCGACCGAAGCCGCCAGAATGGTTTTCAGTTTCATCTCGGAGTTTCCTGTATTTCCTGGATCTTAAGTCTTGTGCTTCAAGACAGGGATCGTGGGACAGGAGGATCGGTCATGGAATACAGAAGCTTGAACAGGGACGGCGACACGCGGCGCTTTTTCGACGATGCCGCGATGTACGCTTGTCCGTGCGACGCCGACGAGAGAACTACCGAGATGTTGCACTCCGGCGCGTCGTGACAGTCATCGGCTCCGATCTGATCTTGGACCTTTGCTGCACCTGGTTCGCCAAGCTCGACGGCACTTTCCGACTGAGCGGCATGCAGCCCGCCTGCCTGCACGGGCGACCCGGCGGACAGGACCGCCAATACAATCACCGACGCGAAAACGAGAAAGAGCGTAGAGATGCGCACTATTGGATCCCGTTCTCACTTTGCATGGCCCGCACATAGGCAACGATCGTGCCCACATCGGCGCGCGTCAGTCCCTCGATCGGTGGCATATTGCCGAAATCCCAATGGTGCGACCTGACGCCATTGGAAACGGCGCGATAGAACGCTTCGTCGCCGTGATGGCTAGGCTCATAGATTTTGTGGACCAAGGGCGGGGCCACGCCGTTCTGTCCCGCCGCGTTCTGACCGTGGCATTGGGCGCAAGCCGCCTCGAACGCGCGCTTTCCCATTTCCTCTTTCTGATCCAGTTCGGTCGGCAAGGAAACGTCCACAATGGGGGCACCCAGCGCCAGTTCCGTCGTATCGGGGGGCGTCATCGAATGACCCGCCATCTGGGATGGTGCAGTCGCCCACCACAGAAGGCCCGCGGCTGCAACGACGATGGCGATCGTGACGGCGATGAGTTTGGTTGGCATTGTATGTCCCGACATTGGAACGGGGCAGCCATTGACCGCCCCGCAAACAAGTGATGTTCCGCCGGCGTCAGATCAAAAGCACCTGAGTGCCCACCTTCGCCATGCCGAAGAGTTCGGCGATATGTTCGTTGAACAATCCTATACAGCCGTTCGAGGACCGCCGCCCGATCTTGCGCGTGTCATTCGTTCCGTGCACCCGGTAATACTGCCAGGACAAATAAAGCGCATGGGTACCAAGCGGGTTGTCGGGTCCGGGCGCCCAGTAATCCGGCCATTCGGGATTACGCTCTTTCATCGACGGCGTGGGCCGCCAGCTTGGGCCTTCGACCTTGCGTATCACTTCCGTCCGACCGAGCCGCGTCAGCTCGTCGGATTCCGGAACGGAACTTGGGTAGACCTTGTGGATCGAACCGTCTTCGGACCAGTAGTTGACGTATCGCCGGACCGTATCGCACAGGATGACGCCATTCCGACGTGTGTCGAAGTAGTCCTGCCAGCCATGCGTGCTGAAGCTGGACGCATTGCGCCGCACGGCCGGGGTTGCCAGAGATTGTGCGGCACTGGCGAGCGGAAGTGCGGATGCACTGGCCGAGGCAAGTCCGATAAGAACCGACCGCCGCGACGGTGGATTACCCTGGTTCATGACTGCTCCTCAATTCATTTTCTTTGCGCTTGCGGCCTTCCAACGCTGGAAGGTCAAACCCTTTCCGATCACGACAGAGTGACCGGTGGCGGCCTAAACCGCTTGACCTTCCCGCACTGGAGTTTGCCAGAATTAACATCGGCGAACAAAGGAGCTCTAAAAATGAACGACCAACCTTCCAGCGGCGGTATCCAGGCGCGCGTCATGAAATGGGGCATGATGGCGTGCTGCGCGATCATGCTCGCGCCGGTCGCATCGTTTCTTCTTGCCGGGGGAACGATCGCGGGGTTGTGGAACAACGCGGGTGTTTTCGCGCCTATCGCCCTGTGTGTTGGTGCGCATCTGGTGATGCATCGCCTGATGGGCAAATCCTGCCACGGCAAGGGTTCTGAACAGGTCAAACAGGCGGAACAGGAGAAAATCGTCGCTGTTCCAGCCCAGGCGCGATCCACCGAAATGGACCGTCTGCGCGGCGCATGACCATGCGAATGATTGTGCTCGCTCCGCTTTTTGTCGGAGCGTGCACAAACGCTTTTTCGAACTGCCCGGATAGGACCGAGTACACGGGCAGGGTCGACTTGCCACCGGGCTGCCGCGTTTCGTCCAAAGCGGAAACCGAATTGGCAACTCTCGTTTGCGCTGATGGCAGAAGCGGGTTTGCGGCGATTGATCAGAATGGAGGTGTTCTGCGATGACTGACACCACTCACCACACGACTCGTCGAGATTTTCTCTACTACGCGACTGCGGGAGCCGGAACTGTCGTCGCTGGGGCTGCCGCATGGCCTCTGATAAATCAGATGAACCCAACGGCCGATGTCCAAGCCCTATCACAGATACGGGTCGATATATAGGGAATCACGGAGGGGGCTCAGCTGACAGTGACATGGCGAGGCAAGCCTGTATTCATCAGAAACAGGACGGCGGCGGAGATCGAGGCGGCTCAACTTGAAGATCCGGCGGCGCTACCGGATCCAAACGCTCGGAACTCCAATCTCGAAGACGGTGCGTTGGCAACCGATGATAATCGCACCATAGGTGAGCGTGGTGACCTCATCGTGATGATCGGCGTCTGCACCCATCTAGGCTGTGTTCCGCTCGGCGAAGCCGGCGACTTCGATGGCTGGTTTTGTCCCTGTCACGGATCGCACTACGACACGTCGGGTCGAATTCGAAAAGGGCCCGCGCCGGAGAACTTGGCAATCCCCAAGACTTCGCTCGGCGATGATATGATCCTGGTGATTGGGTAACCTCTTGATAGCACGTAGAAACCTTTTGCTGGCGGCGGGCGGCGTGGCGCTGGTCGCAGCCTTCCAGAAAGGTCCGGACATTCTGGCGGCGTTCGGGTCCGAATTTGAATTTGAACCCTCCCCGGTCGATGGATTTCGCCAGATTGCCGGTGGAAGTTCATCGACGGGCAGCTTCGATCCGTTCGTCGGTCTGGACCGGGACAAGGTTGCCATCCCGGCGGAATTGGTCGCCACGGTCGAACGCAACCTCTGTTCGACCTTGTTCGAAGATACCGGCACCGGCGATGTCCCGGTCGCGTCCTTTTCGGACTACAACTGCCCCTATTGTCGGATCCTGACCCGAGACCTGGGCAGGATCGCGCAGGAGGGCGGCGTCACCGTGTCGTGGCACGAACTTCCGCTTCTGGGCGAAACTTCGATCGCGGCTGCGAAAGCCGCACTGGCCGCGAAGCGTCAGGGGGCATATACCGAATTTCATGAACGTTTGCTGCGAACAGCGTTCGTCACGACGCCGGAGTTTCTTCAGCTGATCGCGGATGACATAGGCGTCGACTACGAACAGCTTCGACAGGATATCGACAGTCCCGACGTCGAGGACGAACTGAAACGCAGCAAGACACTTGCGCAAATCTTTCGGTTTTCCGCGACACCAGCGATGGTCGTCGGGCGAACCGTGGTGATCGGCGTGGTTGGCGAAGCCAGGCTTCGAAGCCTGATCGAATTGGAACGACAGGAAGGACGCGTGGAAAGATGCTTTGTCTAGGGATCGCGTTTTGAAATGATGGCTCGAAACCTTGTCCGTGCGCTTTCGGTCGCACTGTTTCTGGCGTCTCCGATGCAGGCAGCGACATCGGAAACCGTATCGAGCGGGCCGATCGACGCACAGCTGTTCGTCGCGGAGGACGGCATCGCGCCCGATGCCTCGACCCTGTCGGCAGCCCTCCGCATCGAACTCGAGGAAGGCTGGAAGACTTACTGGCGCTCGCCCGGCGAAGTCGGGATTCCCCCGACCGTGAATTGGGAAGCGTCGAAGAACGTTGCCGAGGTCGAGTTTCTTTGGCCGGCTCCCGAACGGTTCAGGGCCTTCGGGATCGAAAATTTCGGCTACAAGGATGAAGTCGCCTTTCCGCTGCGGATTTCGCTGCAGGAACCGGGCGTGCCGACGCGCCTGGCCGGGACGGTCGATTTGCTGGTCTGTTCCGATATCTGTGTGCCGGAGAGCTTCGATCTCGCGCTGGATATCCCTGCGGGAACCGGCATCGACCGCGTCTCGGCCGAATTGATCGCAGCGGCCAACAACCGCGTCCCGGATGCGGGCGGCGCGGGAATGGGGGACGCGCAAGCGTTTATCGATACGGACGGCCAGACGCTGACCGTCCAGATCCAGTCCGAAGTTCCGTTCAGGACGCCGGATGTATTCGCCGAGCTTGGCAGCTTCACCGCCTTCGGCGCGCCGGATATACGGCTGGGCGACGGCGACCGGACGCTCTGGGCCAGCGTGCCGATACTCGCCCGTCAGGATGACGTCCGTGACATCGCCCTGACCGTCACCGACGGGGACCGCGCAAGTACCATCGTCCCCGATTGGACAGAACGCGCCCCGCCGCCGCCCTTCACAATCGCGACCGCCGCGCCCGGTATCGGAACGCTTGCCTGGATCGCCCTGGTGGCCCTGTTGGGCGGTGCCATATTGAACGTCATGCCCTGCGTCCTGCCGGTCCTGTCGATCAAGGTCGCATCGGCGATGCAGGCACGCGCCCGTGGCGAAGACCATGTGCGACGCGGCTTTCTTGTCTCGGCATCGGGCGTCCTGGCCTTCATGTGGCTGCTGGCGGCCGCCCTTATCGCGCTGAAGGCGGCAGGCTATGCCGTCGGCTGGGGGTTGCAGTTCCAGAACCCGGTCTTCCTGGTGGCGATGATCGTCGTGCTCGTCCTTTTTGCGGCAAATCTCTTTGGCGTGTTCGAGATCTCGCTGCCGCAATCCTGGATGACGCGGCTTGCCCGCGAAGAAGGCCGGTCGGGCCATGCCGGGGATTTCGCGACCGGTGCGTTCGCCGCGATCCTCGCGACCCCCTGCTCCGCCCCGCTGCTGGGCACCGCGGTCGCCTTCTCCTTGGCGGGCCGCGCGCTGGATGTCTTCGTGGTCTTCACCGCGCTGGGTGTCGGACTGGCGCTTCCGTATCTCGCACTCGCGGCACGACCGGGCCTTGTGCGCCGTTTGCCGAAGCCGGGTCCGTGGATGATTGCGCTCAAGGCCGTGCTGGGATCGCTGCTGGCGCTGACCGCGGCATGGCTGCTTTGGGTGCTATCGGGCGTGGCCGGCGTTTCGACGTTCCGTATCGTTGCGGGCGCATCGGTGCTGTTGCTGGTCGTTCTCGCCCTGTCGTCGCGTCTGCCGCGCAATCTGGCCGTCGGCACCGCCCTGGCCGTCGTGGCGGGAACGTTGGCGGTTCCGGTCCTTGTGCCCCAAGACACCGCGCAGGCGTCCATCGCCACGAACTGGGTGCCCTTCGACCGCGCCGAAATCCCGGTTCACGTATCCCGGGGCCATGTGGTCTTTGTGGATGTCACCGCGGATTGGTGCCTGACCTGCAAGGCGAACAAGGCGCTTGTCCTGGACCGCGGCGCGGTGTCCGGGGCGCTGGCCCGTCAGGACGTCATCGCGATGCAGGCCGATTGGACGCGACCGGATCCGGCAATCGGGCGGTATCTGGAGGCCAATGGCCGCTACGGAATACCGTTCAACGCCGTCTACGGGCCGGGGGCGCCCGAAGGGATCGCCCTTCCCGAACTGCTGACCGAAGCCGCCGTGATGGACGCACTGGATACGGCATCCGACCGCATCGTCGCCGAACGCTGAGTCAGCCCCGTGGCCGGAATGGGTTCCGGCCGCTCATGATCTGAAGCAGGAAACTGCCCGAAGCGGTTATCAAAAGAAACCCGTGAAACGCTTCGAGCGCTGCCATGAAGCGCAGATGCCCGGACGGGATGAGATCGCCCCGTCCAAGCGTCGTGTAGTTCACCATCGAGAAATAGAAATAGTCCATGAAGGTCAGATCGGCACCGCGATCGCAGCCGGTCGCGCGAAGATCGCCCAGTTCGAAACCATGCGCTGCAACCCACAGGCCGGACGCATAGACCAGCGCCTCCACAAGGTGGGCGACGGTGAGCGCCGCTACGCCCAGTGCCAGACATCGGCCCGGATGCAGGGCAGGATTGACCGCGTCCGAAACCCTCCGCAAAGCCACGTAGTGGACCGCGGTGTTCATGGATATTAGGACGGCGGAGATCAGAATGGCGTTGAGCATTCAAGCAACTCAATACCACCGCCGAGGGAAGCTCAATATAGGCCGAAATTCTCGGGCTGGGGATGCAGCACGACCCGTGTTCCGATCGGCACGCGATCGTAGAAGTCTACGATCTGGTCGTTGATCAGGCGTGCGCATCCATTGGACACCGCGCGGGCCAGTGTTTCGGGCAGATGCGTTCCGTGGATCCTGAGCAGGGTATCCCCGCGACCGGGTTGGAAAAGATAAAGCGCGCGCGCCCCCAGCGGGTTTTCCAGACCGCCCGGAACGCCGTCACGGTACTGTTCGTAAACTTCGGGCTCCCGGCGCAGCATCCCGGGCGTCGGTGTCCAGCGTGGAAATCGCCGTTTCATGCCGACGTAGAATTCACCTTCCTCATACAAGCCCGGCCGCCCGACGCCGACGGTGTAGCGAATCGCCTGCCCATCCGGCAACGTCCAATAGAGCGCGAATTCCCATGGATAGACGTGGATTTCATCCGGGCGCAGATCCAGATGTTCGATTGAAACCCGCTGCGGAAGATGCTCGTCTGGCACGTCGTAGGTCGGCACAACCGGTTCGGCCTCGACATGCGCGGCGGCAAGTCCCGGCCGCAGGAGCGTCGCGGCAGCCGCACCGCGGATGAAGGTTCTTCTGTCGGTCATGAGCCTATTCATCGACTCGAGTTTCAGTTTCCGAGAGCTTCACGAATGACGATCCGCCGAGGGTCGTCGGGGGAAAGGTTCTCTATTAATTTCTGCGCGCTCTCATACGCCAAGATCGATTCCTCCAGCTCGCCGAGAACGTCATAGGCCCGCCCCAACCTCAGCCAGCCGTCAAGGTCGTCCGGGTTCTCTTCCAGACGCGCCGCCAGCCCATCGACCATCGACCGGATGAAGGCCCCCCGGTCCTCCTCGCTCAGTTCGGAGGCGGCGGCGATGTCGTCTTGGCTTGGCCCGCGCATCGTCGGCGCGTAGTCGGCCAGGGAAATCCGGTCGGCACCGATCTGGTCACCCAGATAATTCGCCCGCACCACGAAGCTTTCCATCCAGGGCTGGAAGCCGTTCGCCGCATTCAACCTGCTCAGCAAAAGATCGCGCGCCTCCTGCCGCGCCCCCGCTTGTTCCAGCGCCACGGTCTTGTAGTAGGTCGCTGCCGGATTGCCCGGGTCGAGCGCCGCCGCTCGGTCGATCGCGGTTTCCGCCTCCGGGGTGACAATGCCGCCCTCGGCCTCGATCAGAGCTTCGGAATAAAGCGAAAAGGTGGCCGATGTGGCATCCGATCGATCCAAGAGGCGCGCGTAGGCCGATGCGGCCCGGTCCGGTTGGCCAAGCCGGGAATAGACGCCTGCCAGAAGCAACCAGCCCTCGGTCGGGCCGCCATCCGGATCACTTTCCAGTCGTTCGCGCAATCGTTCGGCAAGTTCCGCGATCTCGGCGGCATCCGCGCGTTCGCCGGCGCGATCGGCCAGTGTGAGGCTCGGCACCTGTGGCGTGCCGGTGACTGCGTAGAGCGCGGCACCGAAAAGCGGTATCGCGACCGCCGCGGCCAAAACGGCCGCCCGCCCCGACCCTGTTGCCATCGGACCGCGGTCCGGGCTGCGCGACAGGGCAAGCATCCGGCGCTTGATCTCCACCTCGGCAGATTGCGCCTCGGTGTCCGAGATCAATTCACGTTCGCGATCCCGACTCACCTCGGCAAGCTGGTCGGTCAGAATCGCCATCGCGCTTTTTTCGCGACTGACGTCGTTGCTCGGCCCGCGCAGCGACGGAAACGCGACAGCGGCTCCGGCGAGGATCGCGAGAAGTATCAGGAAGACCCAGATCATTGCCCGTCCCCCTGACGCGACAGGAAAGCATCCAGTTCCACGGTTTCTTCTTCGGACAAGGCATCGCCAGTCCGCTGTCGCCGCCCGCGCAGTGCCACGGTCACGCCGATCGCTCCCCCCAGGAAGATAACCGCCGGCGCCAGCCACAATGCATAGGTGGTCGGTTTCCAGGGAGGGCGGAAAAGAACGAAATCGCCGTAACGGGCGACGATGTAATCCAGAACCTCCTGATCCGTGTCTCCGGCGACAAGCCGTTCACGCACCAGAAGCCTCAGGTCCCGCGCGACACCCGCATTCGAGCTGTCGATGGATTCGTTCTGGCACACGACGCAACGCAACTCGGCCGAAAGACCGCGCGCTCGCGCCTCAAGCGCGGGGTCGTCGAGTATCTCGTCGGGTTCGACAGCGGCCGCGACGGTGGCGACGACCGCAAACAGGACGGCGCAGATCAGATGCCTCATGATGCCGCTCCGGCTGCCGCTGCCAACGCGGACCTGACCCTGGCCAGATCGTCAGCCGCCACGATCGGACCGACATGACGATAAACGACAGTGCCCGCCGTATCGATCACAAACGTTTCCGGGACGCCGGAAACGCCCCATTCGATCCCGGCCCGTCCCGACAGGTCCGACCCGATACGGTCGTAGGGGTTGCCAAGATCGCGCAGCCATTGGGCCGCATCCTCGGGCTTGTCCTTGTAGTTCAGACCCATGAGGGGGACCCCTTCTTCCTGAACCAGCCGCGTCAGGACCGCGTGTTCGGCCCGGCAAGGCACGCACCAGGATGCGAACACGTTGACGAGTGCCGGTCTTTCCAGGTTCGACAGATCGGCCCTGGAAAGACCGGGAACACCCGCGCCCTCGACCGGCGGCAAGTCGAATTCCGGGGCGGGCTGGGACAGCAGCACCGTTGGAACGGCACCGGGGTCGCGGTCGGGGTCGAGCCCCCAGAAAAAAGCCGCGCCGATGACCAAGGCGACCACGACAGGCAATGCGATCAGAAAACGGGCCATCCGATCATTCCGCCGGAGTGGCGCCGACCGGCGGCGTCGCGACCGTACGTCGCGGCGCACCGACCCGCAGGCGGCGGTCCGACAGGGACAGGATACCGCCCACGACCAACATTACGGTCCCGAGCCAGATGAACCCGACAAGCGGTTCGTAGAGGATGCGCAAGGTCCATTTTCCGGCCGCAAGCGATTTCTCATCCGACGGGGCGCTGATCGACGCATATAGATCACCCGCGACCGTCGAACGGATGGCCGCTTCGGTCGTTTGCGAATTCGCGACCGGATAGCTTCGCCGCTCGGGGCGCAGAACCGTGACAGGTTCTCCGTCGCGCGTGACGATCAGCGTGCCGGTGTCAGAGATATAGTTCGGCCCCCGCAGACGCTCGACCCCCTCAAAGCGGATATCGAAGCCCGCAATGGCGACTTCCGTGCCGGGTTCGCCGAACTTGATGACCTCTTCCTTCCAGGCGCTGGAGCCGGTGAAGCCGATGATGCAGACGGCCAATCCGGCATGGGCCAGCGTCATGCCATGCGCGGCGCGGGGAAGTCCCTTGGCGCGCCGCCAGCTGTCGGCCAGGGGCACCGCGCCCAGCTTTATTCTAAGGGACCATTCGCGAAGCGTGGCGAACAGAAGCCAGACGGCCGCCGCTATCGCCAGAACAGCGAGGGCGGGGCCGCCGGTATCAACGTACCACGCCCCCAAGGCCGCCAGCGCCGTCAGACCGGCAACCCACTTCAGCCGCGACAGCACGCCGGGCAGGTCTGCGCGTTTCCACGACAGAAGAGGTCCGACCGCCATGATCGCGACAAGCGGCAGCATGATCGGAATGAAGCTTGCATTGAAGAAGGGCGGCCCGACCGAGATTTTCTCGTCCGCGATCGCCTCGACGAAGAGCGGATAGAGCGTGCCGAACAGAACCACGGCTGTCGCGGTCGCCAGAAGCAGGTTGTTGATGAGAAGCCCGCCCTCGCGGCTGATCGGGGCGAACAGCCCGCCGGCCTCGAGCTTGGGCGCGCGCGCCGCATAGAGGGTCAGCGACCCGACGATCGTGATGCCAAGCAGGCCGAGGATGTACAGGCCGCGCTCGGGGTCGACAGCGAAGGCGTGCACGCTGGTGAGCAGTCCGGACCGGACGATAAAAGTGCCCAGCAGAGACAGCGAGAATGTCAGGATCGCCAGCAGGATCGTCCAGCTTTTGAACGCATCCCGCTTCTCGGTCACGATCGCGGAGTGCAGCAGGGCCGTGCCGAGAAGCCAGGGCATGAAACTGACATTCTCAACCGGATCCCAGAACCACCAGCCGCCCCAGCCAAGTTCGTAATACGCCCACCAGGAGCCCAGGGCGATGCCCGCGGTCAGGCTGGTCCAGGCCGCAAGCGTCCAGGGCCGGACCCAGCGCGCCCATGCCGGGTCGACGCGCCCTTCGATCAGGGCGGCAACCGCGAAGCTGAAGACGATCGAAAATCCGACATAGCCGATGTAGAGAAGCGGCGGATGCAGCGCGAGACCGAAATCCTGCAGCAGCGGGTTCAGATCCTGGCCGTCCATCGGTGGCGGAAAGACGCGTTCGAACGGGTTCGACGTGAACAGAAGGAACGTAAGGAACCCGACGCTGATCCAGGCCTGAACGCTCAGCGTCCGGGCTTTCAAACCATCGGGCACGTTGCGCCCCAGCGTCGCGACCCCTGCCCCGAACACCGCAAGAATCAGGACCCAGAGCACCAGTGACCCCTCGTGACTGCCCCAGGTGCCCGCAACCTTGAAGAGCATGGGCTTCAGGGAATGCGAGTTCTCCACCACGTTCCGGACGGTAAAGTCGCTGACGACGAAGGACCGCATGAGCGCCAAGAATGCGACGCCAACCAACCCTACCTGCACGACGGACGTGGTCACGGCGCTTTGCATCCAGAGCGCGTTGTTCCGTGCGGCGCCCATGATCGGAAGGACCGACTGTACCACGGCCGCCATCAATGCGAGGATCAGCGCGAAATGTCCGAGTTCGGGAATCATGATCTCACCTCTTTTCGGGGCTGCCTGCCGGGTTCCGCTGCGGGAAGGTCAAGTCAGCTTGTATGCACAAGGACGTTGAACAGAATGACAAGTCTGTGACTGATCCGATCCTTGAGCTTCCGATACTGGAAGCACCACGTCCCATATCGGAATTTGCAATGAGGAACTACCATGCAAAATTTGCTGATCTTCGCAGCGACAACAGCTTTGACCGCCGGAGTAGCGACCGCGGATGTCTTCATTCCCGAGGGAGACGCGGATTCGATCCTGCATCTTACCGATGATGGAACGGTCGTCGCGCGCGTTGATGGAGTTAGGAATGTTCACGGCCTTGCGGTGGCCCCCGACTTGAACCTTCTGATCGCAGGCAGCTTGTCGGCGGCTCCGAAAGGAACCGGGCTACCGGTATTGGAATCCTCTCACTCGATCGGAATGGGGTCCATGTCCGACAGCGGCGAAAATGCGGAAATGACGATGGATGGTGATGAAAAGATGACCGATGCCGAACACGACGCGCATCATGGTCCGACCAACGGCGCCGCCGTGTCCGGCGACACCAGCATCGTCACGATCCTCGACAAGGACACCCACGCACCGGTCCGCAAGGTACCGGTGGCGGGCATCGTTCATCATGTCGCCGTCGACCCGTCCGAGACCTACGCGCTTGTCACGCACCCGTCTCTGGGCGGCGTTTCGATCATCGATATTGCGGAGGGCGTCGCGGCAGGACCAATCGCGACCGGACCGAACCCGGAATATGCGGTCGCCGACCCACGGACCGGTCGGTTCTTCGTGTCCAACGCCGGAAATGCGACGATCAGCGAGGTCGATCCGGCCAAGGGCTTTGTCGCCCGCAACATCCCGTTGGAGACCGGACCAAAACATCTGCAACTGCTGCCCGAAGAACGTCTTCTTGTTGCGGCCGAAGCGGATGCCGGTTTCGTCAGCCTGATCGACGCGGATAGCGGCCAAATTGTCGAAAGATACGAGATCGGCGGAGATCTTCATGGTGTTCAGGCCGACAGTTCCGCGATCTACGCAAGTGCGCTCGGTCAGGATCAAGTTGTCAGGATCGACCGGGCGACCGGCGCGCGTACGGCGGTGCAGATGGATGGTCCCTACCACATGGCCTTGACAGATGACGGACTGATGGTCAGCCGCAACGAAGACGCGAGCGTGCGTCTGCTGGACCCAAATACGTTGGAAACAATATCGACAACGCAAACGAACGGCATCGCCCATCAGATCGTTGTCGAGCCGTCGATCTGACGATGCATACCGCATGACATCTGCCAGGACTATTCGTTTCGGGGCCTTTTTGGCGCTCGCCCTGGCGGGTGTCGCGGTGGTCGTCTTCTGGGACGCGCCCGTGATCGCCGACCTCCGCAGCCTTGCCGAACGCGAGAATATCGAAAGGTTGGTCGCCCGCGCCGGAGCTTGGGGCCCTGCCGTGATTGTCCTGGCGATGATCGTGGCGGTCGTCGCGTCGCCGATCCCCAGCGCGCCGATCGCCATGGCGGCGGGTGCCGCATACGGTCACGTCTACGGCACCATGCTGGTCGTTGCGGGGGCCGAAACCGGTGCCCTGATCGCGTTTGCACTGGCCCGCTTCCTCGGCCGGGAAACGATCCGGCGCTGGCTTGGCGACGGCGTCGAACGCGGCCTTGTCGGGTCGCAAAACGCATTGACGCTGGCGGTCTTTCTCAGCCGTCTCATGCCCTTCGTTTCGTTCGATATCGTCAGCTATGCCGCGGGCCTCAGCGCGATCCATTTCTGGCGCTTCGCCGTCGCGACCCTGGCCGGGATCGTGCCCGCCAGTTTCGTCCTGTCGCATCTGGGCACGGCGGCGATGAGCGGCGGCGATCCGATGGCCTGGGTCATCGCGGCCCTTGGGCTGGTGACGGGCCTTCCCCTGATCTGGGCAGTTCTCCGGCGCAGACGGGGCTAAGGCTGCCGGCCTGTCGCGCGTGGCGATATTTTGTTCGGCGAATAAGTATCCGTCCGCATACCAAGAACAGCTTTGTCAATTCACAGGTTCACCCGTGCCCCACGATCCCGACACGATGTCTCTGCTCATTTCCATCGGTCACTGGCTGATCGGCGCGTTCTCGTTTCCCATCGCGGCGCTCGTCGTTTAGCAGGCGCAGCGGCGCGACGCGGCGGTTCCCGGGATCGGCATCCCGCTCCTTCTTTTGGCGGCGGGGGCGACGCTTGCACTTTACATCGTCTTTCAAGCCGGCGTCGACGATGCCCTTCTGATGCTGCACTGGGCTCTGCGCTAGCCGCAACAGCTTCATCACTTTGCGTTCGCGACATTGATTGCCGCCACGGGCGCGGGCGAATGGAAAGCGGGGCCTCGAGGGGGCCGTGCAACCCTGGTCTGGCCCATTGGCTACATAATTCTGGGAGCCACGTTCATCGTCCATGAACAGATCGGCAGCAACGCTCACGCCAAATGGCTTTATCATATGGCTCTGGGGGTGATGATCATAATGGCGGGAGCGCTGCGACTTGCGCAGCGTCGCGGATGGCTTCCTTGGCGGCGCGCCGGACTGGGGTTTGCGGCTTTGCTGTGCCCGATCGGTATCGTGCTGATTTCATATCGCGAAACCATGTCGCTGTAAGCGACACTTTGCATCTCTCGAAACCGTGACACGATGGGCATTTGAGCTTCCAGTGCTGGAAGGCCCATTTGCCCTTCCATGACCAATTGGCACGAGAGTCGTATGGTCACCGCCGCGATCCGCGATGTGTTCGATGCCGTCGATGGCAACGGCGGCCCTCTCTGCTCCGCCCGGTTCTTCCCCGGATCCAGTCCGACACACCCGCAACCGCCCACTCGATCTCAAATCCACTGAACGAAAGACGCAATCCATGAAAAAAGCCCTTCTCATCGCATCCTTCAGCATTCTCGCGGCCACGACCGCCACCGCCGAAACGGCCATGACGGTATTCAAGGATCCCAATTGCGGATGCTGCACAGCCTGGGCGGATCACATGCAGGACGCCGGATTCGACATCACGATCCGGGAGCTTGAATACGACGCGATGCGCGCACACAAGGCGTCCGTCGGTGTTCCTGAGGACGCCGTGGCCTGCCATACCGCGATGATCGGCGACTTCGTGATCGAAGGCCATGTTCCTGCCGAAGACATCAGGCACGTGCTGGCCAATTACCCGGATGCAAGCGGTGTCGCCGTCCCGGGCATGCCCATGGGATCACCGGGCATGGGTCAGATGACGCCCGATACCGTGTTCGATGTGGTCCTTCTGCGGGATGGCGATATCGGTCAGGTGGTGACGTCGTATCCCACGGACGGGAACTGATCTGGTAGCCGCGATCCCTGAAGGACGCCGTTTCGCGGTGTCCCGCGCCGCACACTTGGCGCTTCGGGCTTACCGTTGACCACCTGCGCACGCGGGGCCGCCCCCGATCCGCGGCGATCCTGCGGGTCGGCTTGACCGGACCGGTCAGGCCGCCTGGCCCGGATCGCGCGACCAAACCTTCCAGCGATGGAACCTTTTTCCAGCGTTTTCCAAGCTTTTGCGGGAACTTTCGCACGCCCGCAGGTTTGACGGGTAAATCGACAGGGTATGCCGCGACATGCAGACGGTCATCGTGATACTCGGATGGACAGCCCTCGCGGTCCTGTTGGCGCGCGCGATGCAACCCGTCGCGGACAGCACCGCGCCGCAGGCGATGCCTTTTCTGGGCGGGGGGACGCCCGACACCCATGCCTGGCAACGCTATCACTTCCGCCCCTATTCCATGGCCCTTCTGTTCGTCGCCTTCGAAATGGAGATGATGTTCATGTATCCATGGGCTGTGGTCTTCGTCTCCGAAGGGATCAAGGCGCTGGCCGAGATGGGCATGTTCTTGGCGATCCTGTCTGTGGGCATCCTTTATGGTTGGCGCGAAGGGATCTTCCGATGGCAATGACTCGTCTTGCCCGTTGGGCGGCGCGGTCGCCCGCGCCCGTCTTCGCCGCCATCGGCCCCGGTCGGCAGGCCGAAACCGAGCGTCTGCTTGCCCGGCCCGGCCTGCGCCGGGCCGCGACCCCGCGCGATGCGGCGATCCTGCTGGTCGCCGGCGATCTGCCGGGCGACACGGCAGAGGCGCTGTCCCATGTGCACGACCAGCTTCCCCATCCGCGGGCCACGCTGCGGTGGCAGGCGGATGCCCCAGATGCCATCGCGGCGCGGATCGAAACGGCATGGCGCGATATTTGCGCGGGCGAACGGGACGAAGACGATCATCTGCCGGACGAGCCGCCGAACGCGTGGAAGGGCATCGGCCCCCACGGTCAGGGCGGCAAGGGGATGATGGGCGGCACGCCCTACGGGCGGCCCATGGCCATGACCGGCACGGACATTCGCGACGGGCTGCGACTCGACCGGTACACGGCGCGGTTCGGTCCGTTCCTGCCGATGCTGCCGCCGGGGCTGGTGCTTCAGGTGACGCTGCAAGGGGACGTGATCTGCGACCTTGACGTGCAAGCACCACCCCTCGCCCAGGCGGCAGATGCCGATGCGCCCGATCTCTGCGCGGCGCGGATGCTGCGGCTGCTGGGTCTGGACCGCGCCGCCCACCGCGTGATGCACGGGCAATCCGCCCGCGCGCTGTGGCTGCGGGGCGCGGTGCCGAAACGGATCGGCAGGATCGACGGCACCTCCGCACGCGACCGACTGATCGCCTGGCTGGCGGGCGACACGGTGTCGGTCGCGCCCCCCGATCTGCCCGCGCTGTTGCACGGTGCCGAATGGGCCGAGGCCATGCTGATCCTCGCGTCCCTGCCCCCATCGGCACTCATCCGTGCCGCGCGCGGCGTGGAGGCTGCATGACGGCGCTTCTGACCCTCGCGGTCCTTGCGACCTTGCTCGGCGGGACGCTGTTCGCCGTCGCCCTCGACCGTGCCTATCTGCCGCTCCTCGCGCTCTTCACTCGCCAGCGGGTCGAGACCGAGGCTCCCGACCGCCTGAACCGCGATCTGGCCCCCGCCTGGTATCTGGCGCTGGCCGCCATCGGCATCGCCGTCGTCCCCTTCGCGCCGGATCTGGCGCTGATCGACAGCCCGGTGGGCATCGTGATCTGGGGCAGTTGCGAAGCCCTGATCGTCGTCACCGTCTTCCTGCACGGCTGGTCGCCCAACGCGCCCTTTCCGCTGATCGGGGCCTATCGCTATGCCGCCATCGGGCTGCCGGTGATGCTGCCCTCGATGTTCGTGCTGATCGCCGCCGCCCTGCCCGCCGAAAGCCTGTCGCTGGTCGCCATCGTCGACAGCCAGCGCGAGGTCTGGAACGTGATCCGCCAGCCGCTGGGCCTGCCGCTGTTCATGGTGGTTGCCCTGGCGATGACCCTGCGCGGCCCGATGGATTACGCCGACGCCGCCGATATCGCGACGGGCACATCGGCCGAAGACAGCGGCGCCGGTCGCGCCGTCTGGCAGATCGCGCGGCTGGCGATGCTGGTTTCGGTCTCGGCCATCGCCGCGACGGTGTTTCTGGGCGGCCCGCTAGGACCGGTGCTGCCCGGACCGGTCTGGCTGTGGCTGAAGACGGGCGCGCTGATGGCGCTGACCGTCTGGATCGGCAACCGCGTGGCGCGGACGACCCCCAGCCGGATGCTAACGATCCTGTGGGTCGTGCTGCTTCCGCTGTCCTTCCTCCACCTTCTGATTTCGGGACTGATCGAGCTATGACAGACCTCATGATCGCCCTGCTCGTCGCCTTCGCCGTCTGGACCGGCTGGCGTGTGTTCCGCGTCGACAGCATGGTGCGCGCCTCCTTCGCGCTGATGCTGTCCTTCGTCGCGGTGGGCGCAATCGGCGTGCTGCTGTCGGCGCCCTATATCGGTGTGGCGACCGTGTTCATGATGGCTGTCGAAATGATGGTCATGGCGATCTTCATGGTCATGTTCATGATGAACCCCGCGGGCCTCAATCCGATGGTCATGGTCCACCAGCACCGCCTGTCCATCGGCGCCGGTCTTGTCGCGTTCTTCGGCCTGTCTGCCGCCGTGCTGCTTTCGCCGTTGCCGTCGAACCCGGTCGCCCCTGGCACCGACGTCGTCGCACAACTCGGTCACGAACTTCTCGGCCCCTCCATGCTGATCTTCGAAACCGCGGGCGTCACGCTTCTGGCCACGATGGTGGGCGCGGTCATCCTGTCGTCGCGACAGGGCCGTTTCGGATCGGCCGACGAAGGATCGCGTCCGCCGGGACTGACCGAGGGCGGCGATCCCGCAGGCCGCCAACCCGAGGGCGGCGGCGGGCACGGCCACCACCATCACGGGGGCCATTGATGACACTGACACTTGTTCTTCTCGGGGCCGCCGCGCTGATCGGCATCGGTCTTTACGGCGCGCTCAGCCAGCAAAGCTTCGTCATGCTGATGATGGGGCTGGAATTGATGCTGAACGGTGCGCTTCTGGCGATCATCGGCTTCTGGTCCCTGTCCCTGGGCGGCATGCCCGAAGGCCAGCTGCTGGCGATCATCGTGATGGCGGTGATGGCCGTGGAAATGGCAATCGGCTTTGCCCTGATCGTGGCCGTCTATCGCAAGCGGCAGGCTGACATGACAGAAAGCATCGGAACGCTGAGGCAATGATCTGGGCGCTGGCATATCTGCCGGTTCTGGCCGGTCTGGCGATCTGGGCCATCGGCGGCACGCGGGCGCGGCTGGCGACGCTGGGGGCCGGGGCGGCAGCCGCGACGCTGGCCCTGGCGCTCATTTCTGGCGACCAGACAGGACGCTTCGTCTGGTCTGAGTTGCTCGTGCTACAGGCCGCCCTGCCCCCGCTGGCCCATGCCACGGCCCTCCTCGTGCCCGCGATCCTGCTGCCGATCACGCTTTACGCCGCATCGCACGAAGACGGTCGCGGCCTGCCCCGGCTCATCGGGTTGATGCTGGTCTTCACCGGCGGCATGGAACTGGTCATCATTGCCGCCGACCTGGTGACGCTGCTGATCGGGTGGGAAATCGTCGGCGCCTGTTCCTGGGCCCTGATCGGCCACAAGTGGCGGCAGCAGGAACCGGGCCTGTCGGCCAATTTCGCCTTCGTCCTGGCCCGCACGGGGGATCTGGGTCTTTTCATCGCGCTGATGGCGACCGTCACCGCGACGGGCAGCGCCAGCTATGGGGCGCTTGGCACGCTCTACGGCTGGCCGCTGACGCTGGCGGCGTTCGGGCTGCTTCTCGCGGCGGTGTCGAAGGCCGGTCAGGTGCCGTTCGCGCCATGGCTGTTCCGCGCCATGGACGGACCGACTTCGGTATCCGCTTTGCTGCATTCAGCAACGATGGTGGCCGCGGGGGCCTATATCCTCGCACGCCTGCATCCCCAGCTTTCGGCCGCGCCCGGCTTCGGCCCGGCGGCGATGGTGATCGGACTTGCCACCGCGATCCTCGGCGGCGTCGTGGCCCTGCGCCAGACCCACGCAAAGAAGCTTCTGGCCGGATCGACCTCGGCGCAGATGGGCCTGATGATCGCCACAATCGGCGCGGGCTTTCCGGGCGTCGCGGTGCTGCACCTGATCGTCCACGCCGCGACTAAGGCCGCGCTGTTCTGTGCCGCGGGCGTTGCCCACCGCGTCACCGACACGTTCGATCTGCGCCGGATGGGTCTGGCGCGCGCCCTGCCCGCCACCACGGCCCTGACCGTCATCGCCGCCCTGTCGCTGGCCGCCGTGCCGCCCCTGTCCGGCGGCTGGAGCAAGGAAGAAATGGTCAAGGCCCTGGAACATGCGGGGCCGTTCTGGGCCGCCGCGATCATCCTCGCGGGCGGGTTGAGCGCCGCCTACGCCACCCGCTTCGCCATCGCCGCCTTCGGGCCGGGCGAAGATCGGGATAGCACGGTCAAACGGGGCGAGCTGGCCGGGCTCGCCCTGCTGTCCGGTGCCGTGCTGGCGCTTTCGGCGCTGTGGTGGCCGCCCGTCCACGACGTTGTCGCCGCCCGGATCGGTGCGGACTTGCCCGAAGGGTCCCGCCTCGGACTTCTCGCGTCGCTTGCCGCCGTGGCGTTCGGTATCCTCGCGGGCCTACGCGCCGCGCGGTCCGATACCGAAGCCCCGGCGATGGAATGGCTGGGTCTGCCCGCGCTTTACGAACATGGCCTCATCCGGCCATTCCATGCTCTCGCGATCATGGCCGCGCGGGCGGATGACCGGGTTATTGACTTGATTCCGCGCGGCGCGGCGACCGTGGCGATATTCCTTGCCGACGGCCTGTCGCGCGCCGATGACGATACGCTGGACGGGCTCGCGCCGGGCGCGGCCGGGGCGGCGATGTCGACCGGCGGACAGATCTGGCGCGGCGCTGTCGGGACCGCGGTGCGCGCGACGTCCGGCCTTGCAGCGCTGGGTGCCGGTCTCGGCGAGCGGCTGAGCGACCTTATCCCCACCGGCAGCGGACGCATCGCGGGCATGGCGGGCGCGGACCTGCGACGGCTGCAGACCGGGCTCGCGCATCACTACTACACCATTCTCGTGGCGGGCTTCGCGTTGGCCGTGGCGCTACTGATTTTCGGAGGCTGAACCCGTGTTGACACTTGCCATTCTGATCCCGCTGCTGGCGTCTCTGATCCTTGCCTTCGTGCCGATCGGCGAGGTTGCATCGCGCTGGACCGCCACCGGAGCCGCCGCACTGTCGCTTGTGGCTCTGGTGATCGTCTGGGCGGGCGGCGGCGACGGCTTTCGCGCCGTGGCCGAAGTGCCGTGGATCCCGACCCTCGGGATCGCCTGGCGCGTGGGCGTCGACGGCATGTCGCTGGGGCTGGCGCTGATGAGCGCGCTGATCTTCGTCGCCGCGACCGCCTGGCCGCTGAAGCTGCACGATGCGCGCGCCTACTACGCCTGGATGGCGTTCCTTGCGGGCGTGTCCATCGGTCTCTTCGTCACGCTCGACCTGATCGTCTTTTACGTGTTCTTCGATCTCAGCCTTGTCGGCATGTATTTCCTCATCGGTCGCTGGGGCCATGGCGACGCGCAGCATGCGGCGCTCAAATTCTTCGTCTATACGCTCGCGGGCTCGCTGCTGATCCTGATCGGGATCATCGTGCTGGCGCTGAACATGCCGACACTGACCTTCGACATGCGCGCGATGATCGACAGCCCGCCGCTGGCCGCCGCGGGGATGGTGCCCGGTCTGGTGTTCCTCGCCTTCGTCATCGGCTTCGGGATCAAGACGCCGGTTTTCCCGGTCCATACCTGGCTGCCGCCCGCCCATGTCAACGCGCCGGGGCCCGCCTCGGCCATCCTGGCGGGCGTGCTGCTGAAGATGGGCACCTACGGGCTGATCCGCATCCCGCTGCAGATGATGCCCGACACCTTCGCCCGCTGGGCCCTGCCGCTGGCGATCGTCGGCGTAATCTCGATCCTCTGGGGCAGCATCGTCGCCTTCGCCCAAGACAACCTGAAGCGTCGCATCGCCTACACCTCGGTCAACCACATGGGCTACACCGTTCTGGGCATCGCGGTGGCGGGATCCGCGCTGGGGTCCGAGACCGCACGCCAGCTGGCCATGACCGGCGCGGTGGTCGAGATGATCGCCCACGGCCTGATCACGGGCGCATTGTTCCTGATCGCGGGCGCAGTCTGGCAGCGGACCGGGGATTACCACCTGCCCAATTTCGGCGGGTTGGCGGGCCCCGCCCCGCGGCTGACGGGTGCGGCCACGCTGGCGGCCTTTGCGTCGCTGGGCCTGCCGGGTCTGGCCGGTTTCGTGGCCGAGCTGCACATCTTCCTCGGTGCCTTCGGCGTCTATCCCTGGCTGGCGGCCATCGGTCTTCTGGGTATCCTGATCACCGCCGCGCTGTTCCTGCGGATGCTGCGGCAGATGTTCTTCGGCGACCTGCCGAAAGAACGCGCGGGTTTCACCGATCTCGACCGGACCGAAACGGCGCTTTTGGCGGGCTTACTGGTCCTTGTCGTGCTGATCGGCGTCTGGCCCACGTGGCTGTTGTCGCTCATCGACGCCGCTTCCCTTATTCCGGCCCCCGGCGCAGGGGGCTGACATGCCCATCGGCGATCTCGCCCCGGAACTGACGGTCCTGTTGACCGCCGTTGCCGTGCTTCTGCTGGCGATGGTCCTGCCGCAGCGCCGCCACGGCTGGTGCGCCCTGCTGGCGGCGGCGGGGCTGGCCCTGTCCATGGCTCTCGCATGGGCACAGGCCGACGCGCACCGTCTGACCTTTTCGGGCACCTTCGCTTTGGACGGTGCCACGACATGGGCGCGGTTCGCCATACCCGGATTGACGATCCTTTGCGTCGGCCTCGCACCGCGCTGGTTCGCCACCGACCGCCGACACGGCGAATTCTACGCGATGCTTCTGTTCTCCACCCTTGGCGCGATGGCGATGGCCGGGGCGGCGGATCTGATGCAATTGGTGATGGGCGTGCTGCTGTCGTCGGTCACGGGATACGTTCTGGCCGCCTATCACCGCGACTGGGCGATCTCGCTGGAAGCGGGAATGAAGTATTTCCTGGTCGGCGCATTGGCCAACGCGCTTCTGGTGATCGGCGTGGTCTTCGTGATGGGCATGGCGGGCAGCACCGATTACCGCGACCTCGCCGGCGCGATCCCGGACAATCCCGTCGCGCTTGCGGGCCTGACCCTCGTGCTGATGGGCCTGTTCTTCAAGCTGGGTGCCGTGCCCGCCCATACCTGGGTGCCGGACGTCGCCGAAGGCGCGCCCGCCCCTGCGGCCGCGTTCCTGACCGTGATCCCCAAGCTTGCCGCGGCCGTGGCGCTCTACCGCTTGGTCGCGCTGACCCCCGAAACGCAAGCCCTGCCGCTGCTTGTCGCGCTGGTGGCTGCCGCGACGATGACGGTCGGCAACCTTTGCGCGCTGTGGCAGGACGATGTACGCCGCCTTGTCGGGTGGTCGTCGATCAGCCAGACGGGCTACGCGCTGATGGCCGTCGCCGTGGCGGGCGCGGTCCCGGACGCCCTGCCCGCGCTCCTGGCTTTCATGAGCGTCTATGGCATCGCCAACCTGCTCGCCTTCGCGGCCATCGTCGAATTGCGGGGACGCACTGCCATCGCGGACTACCGTGGTTTGATCAGAAAGCACCCCGGCCCGGCAATCGCCCTGACACTTGCCTTCCTGTCCTTCGTCGGCATCCCGCCGCTTGCCGGATTCCTGGGGAAGTTCGCGTTGTTCGTGGCCACGCTCGAAGCGGGTCTGGCCTGGCTCGTCGTTGTAGCCGTCGCCAACACAATCCTTTCGCTGTTCTACTACCTGCGTGTCATCGGGCCCGCGGTGTTTTCCCGACCCGAAGGCGCGATGGCGACGCTGGGCGGCACGGCGCGCGCCACGTTCTGGGCCCTGTTCGCGCTGCTTCTGGCCACCACATTCCTCTGGTCCCCCGTCTGGTCCGCCCTGCCCCGCGCCCTGCTGCCGTGAACGCGACCTTGCCGCACCGCACCGAACGGGTCAGACGTCCGGGGGCCGCTCCTCGTCCCCCGCATCCGCGCAGTAGATTCGGTAAAGCGCGTCGATCAGATCGTGCAGGCGCGGATCGGCGATGCGGTAGAAGATGCTTTGGCTTTCGCGCCGCGTCGCGACCATGCCCGCCGCGCGAAGGCGGGCAAGGTGCTGGCTGAGCGCCGATTGGCTAAGCGCAAGCTGGCCCTGCAGCGCGCCCACCGATCGCTCGCCCTCCAACAGGTGGCACAGAACCATCAGACGGTTGGCATTCGACAACAGCGCCAGCTGCTCGGCCACGTCCGCCGCGCGCGCCTGCAGGACCGGCAGCGGCGGACGGTTCTTCATATTATTAGAGTTGACTAATTTAGTCATGACTTACATATATCACGGCGTAGGTCAGATATCCATACAGCAATCGAAAGGATCGTGGATGGAACCGGTCGTCGCAACGCCCTTCACACCGTGGCTGTCGCTTTTCGGTGGCATCCTGATCGGCCTTGCCGCGGTCATGGTCATGGGTCTGTTCGGCAAGATCGCCGGGATCACCGGCATATCGAAGGGCCTGACATCGGCGGTGGCCGGCACCGGCGGGCCTGCGGATCGCGGCTGGCGGTTCGCGGTTCTGCTGGGATTGATCGCGGCCCCGCTGGCCGTGCTCCTGGCGACGGGATCCTTACCGCAGCAGACCGTGCCAATTAACCTCTGGGGCATGGCGCTGGCCGGTCTTCTGGTCGGGTTCGGCACGGCCTTCGGGTCGGGTTGCACGTCCGGGCACGGGGTCTGCGGTCTGGCGCGTCTATCGCCGCGGTCTGCGGCGGCTGTCGCCACCTTCCTCGTCGCGGCCGTCGCGACGACCACCTTCATCCGCCACGCCATCTAGGGAGACCCGTCATGCGCAACGCCATGGGCTTCGTCGCGGGTCTGATCTTCGGGATCGGGCTGATCGTGTCGGGCATGTCCGACCCGGCGAAGGTGCTGAACTTCCTGGACATATTGGGGCCGTGGGATCCCAGCCTCGCCTTCGTGATGGGCGGCGCGTCGGTGACGGCCTTCCTGGGCTATCGTCTGGTCTGGCGTCGCGACGCGCCCGTGCTGGGTAAAACGTTCGACCTGCCGACAGGCACGACCATCGACGCGCCGCTGCTGACCGGCGCCGCGATCTTCGGTGCGGGATGGGGCTTGGGCGGCTTCTGCCCCGGTCCCGCCTGGACATCGCTGGCGATGGGGGCACCTGGCACGCTGGTGTTCCTGCCCGCGATGCTGGTCGGGATCGTGCTGGCCGATCTCGGCAAATCCGCGACCCGTCTCGCAAGCAAAGGAGCGTGATCCATGTCCGAACTGAACGACCCCATCGTCCGCCTTTCGGCCTCAACCGGTCCCGACAGCCCCGATGTCTGGGGGATCTACGAGCCCGATACCGGCTCGATCCAGTATATCTGCGCCGACCCGGCGACGAAGAAGGCGGTCCTGATCGACGTGGTACTGAACTTCGACCCCGCGAGCTTCGCGCTGAGCGAGCGCAGCATGGAGCAGGTGCTGGGCCTGGTCGAAAAGCATGACCTGCACGTCGAATGGGTGCTCGACACCCACCCCCATGCCGACCACGTGATGGCCTCGGCGCGGCTGAAGGAGCGCATCGGCGCTCCCAACGCTATTGGTGAAAAGGTGCGCGAGATCGCAGACCTCTGGCGCGACTATTACAACACGCCCGAGGCCTTCGATCCGGACCGCGATTTCGACCGGCTTTTCGAGGATGGCGACACGTTCCGCGTCGGCGATCTGGAGCTGCGCGTGACGCTGTCGCCGGACCACACACTGGGCTCGATCACCTATCTCTGCGGCGATGCGGCCTTCGTGCATGACACGCTGATGCAGCCCGACAGCGGCACGGCACGCGCCGACTTTCCCGGTGGCTCGGCCGACGACCTCTGGTATTCGCTACAAGACATTCTGTCCCTGCCGAAGGAGACGCGGCTGGTCGTCGGCCACGATTACGGGGCCGAAGGGCGCGACACGCCGGAATGGGAGGCCACGGTCGCCGAGCACAAGGCCCGAAACGTCCATGTCAAGGACGGCACCGACAAGCGCGACTATATCGAGAAGCGCGAGGCGCGGGACACCACGCTGGCCCTGCCCGACCGGATGCTGGCGGCATTGCAGATCAACCTGCGCGCCGGGCGGCTGCCCGAGGCCGAGAACGACGGTGCGCACTATCTCAAGATTCCGCTCAATAAGTTCTGAAAGGCGAAAAATATGGCAAAATCCCTGAAAGCCCTCGTGGCAGAGGCCCGGTCGCGCGTCGATGCGATCAGCCCTACGGACGCGCATAAAGCAGCGCGGGACGGCGACGTGATCCTCGACGTGCGCGAACCGGTCGAACTGGACAGCGACGGTGCCATCGCGGGCGCGATCCACATCCCCCGCGGCCTAGCCGAAGCGCAGGCCGACCCCGACACCGGCAAGGCCAACGATGCCCTGACCGCCAAACGCGGCGGCGGTGGCCGGGTCCACGTCCTGTGCGCCTCGGGCGCCCGCGCGGCGCTTGCGGCCGACAGCCTGCGACAGATGGGCTACGAGGCCACGGTGATCGAAGGCGGGCTTGAGGGCTGGAAAAAGGCGGACCTGCCGCTGAAGGACTAGCAGGGAATGCCGTGTCATCGAAGGCATCTGTCCCCTTCCCGCCCTCTCGAACCAAAACGCTGCCGACGCAAGTCTTCCCATGACGGAGCACTTCCAATGAAACGCCGCCAATTCCTGTCTCTCACCACCGCCGCGCTGGCTGCGCCCACCTTATTCGTCCGGCGCGCAAATGCGGCGGAACCAGGCGCGCCGCTTCCTGTGCCGGAGGTCATGGATGTTGGCCCCGGATCGGGAAACAACCTTGAAGCGATCAGAAGCACCCGCGAGTTTGTCGCTGGCGTCAGGTCGGACACTCTGGGATATTCGCAAGACTATCTGGGGCCGCTCTTGCGATTTCGACGCGGACAAACTGCCAATATCGACGTGACGAACCGCATCGACGCGCCGATCACAGCCCACTGGCACGGTATGCACGTGCCGGGTCATCTGGATGGCGGACCGCAACTCGCCTTCGGTCCGGGCGAGACCTGGTCGCCGGAACTGCCAATCGACCACCCTGCGGCGACCCTCTTCTACCACAGCCACGTGCACGGCCGCACGGCGGATCAGGTCTATCGCGGCCTTGCCGGACTGATCGTCATCGACGATCCCGATATCGACGATCCGTTGCCGCGCGATTACGGCGTCAACGATTTCCCGCTGATCGTGCAGGATCGCAGCTTCGACGGCGCGGGCCGGATGACCTACGACATCGGAATGATGGACCTGATGCAGGGCTTTCACGGGACCGAGATTCTGGTGAATGGGGCGATCCGCCCGAAGCTGACCGTCCCTGCGGGTTTGGTGCGCCTGCGTCTCGTGAACGGATCGAACGCGCGGATGTATAATTTCAGCTTCACGGATGGGCGGACTTTTCACCAGGTCGCCAGCGATGGCGGCCTGCTGACCGCACCCATCTCCATGACCGGCCTGCGTCTGGCCGCCGCCGAACGAGCCGAGATCGTGGTGGATTTCTCGGATCGCGCCGCGGTACGGCTGGTCTCTACCCGAGGCGGATCGGGCATGATGGGCGGTGGCATGATGGGCAACAGTGGCATGATGGGTGGCAACGGCGGCATGATGGGCGGCGGTGCCGAAGGTTCGCCGCTCGAAATTCTGTCCTTCGAAATCGCCGATGCCCGCAACCCCGGTCCCGCGCGCCTTCCCGAAGCCTTGCCCGCACCCGTCGTCGATCTGGGCGAACCCGTGCGTCGCCGCGACTTCACGTTGAACATGCATGCCGGGAACATGATGGGCAGCATGTTGAACAACCTGATCGGGCGCGACGGACAGATCATGGGGATCAACGACGAGTCCTACGACATGGGACGCATCGACCTTCAGGTGCCGCACGGCGAAACCGAGCTTTGGCGCATCAATGCGGACATGGCGATGCACCCGTTCCACGTGCACGGAACATCCTTCCAGGTCGTCACACAAAACGGGCGGTCCGTCGATCCGGTGCGGATCGGGTGGAAAGATGTGGTGCATGTCGAGGGCCCGACCGAGATCCTGCTGCGGTTCGACAAGCGCGCGGCGGCCGATGCGCCGTTTATGTATCATTGCCACATCCTGGAACACGAGGATGCCGGCATGATGGGTCAGTTCACGGTTCTATGACGTCTGACCCGGTTTCACATCGAAACCACCGATTTTCCATCTGGTTGGAAAGAACAACTCCAAGGAAGAAAGGTACGATACTATGAATATGGCGCTGTTGCATGAAGCGTCTGAAGGTCAGAGAACCCCTTTCCCCGCCCGATTTCAGCCAACTGGCTGCGTGACGGGAGTGCCGAGGGCCGTAAAGCGGTTGAGGATGGCGATGCGGACTTGGAGTTCGGCGGTCTGACGACCGAAGTCGCGGGCGGCGAGTTTCTGACCGAGGAGCTTCATGCAGTTCATCTTAGTCTCGACGCGGCTGCGCCGATGGTAGCCGCTCCAGCGTCGCCAGATCGTGCGGCCGAGCCGCTCGATAGCCCGCAGTGCTTCGTTCCGTGCTCCTGCGCCGGGGCTGTCCTTCTTTCAGGGCTTGGCGTTGCGGCGCGGTGGGATGATCGCATTGGCGCCCCGGCCGGCGATGGCATCGCGGCAGGCCCGCCCGTCATATGCGCCGTCGGCGGTGACGAAGTCGATCGGCTCGCCCTCGTGGGTATGATCGAGCAGGCTCGGCAGCATAGGCGCGTCGCCCACCCCGCTGCCGGTGACTTCGACCGCTCGGACCTCGAGCGTCGCCTCGTCGACAGCCAAGTAAACTTTGCGCCAGACGCGCCGCTTGGCCTCACCATGCTTGCGTGCGTGCCATTCCCCTTCGCCCCGGGCCTTGATGCCCGTGCTGTCCACAAGCAGGTGCAACGGCCCGCCTGAGCCCCGGTAGGGCAGCTGCACGGCCAGCGTCTTCTGGCGTCGGCAGAGCGTCGAGAAGTCCGGCACTGACCAGTCGAGGCCCGCAAGCCGCAGCAGGCTCGCCACGAAGCCCGTGGTCTGGCGAAGCGGCAAGCCGAACAGAACCTTCACCGTCAAACACGCCTGGACCGCGGCGTCGCTGTAGATCGGCTGCGCGCCGCGCTTGCCTGAGGGTGCCACGTACCAGGGCGCCGACGGGTCGAACCAGACCCTCAGCGAGTCGCGCTCACGCAGCGAGGCATTGTAGGCAGACCAGTTCAGAGTGCGGCAGCGGGTGGGCGCAGGGCTGGACATGCCGCCCAGCTATGCCTCTGGACTCGTGATGTGAGTCCCGGGCAGCCTTCGTGCAACAAGGTCCCTAGTGATCCATTATCGATGATCTATTCGCTGACGGTCTTAGCCCGCCGAGAAACCAATCAACCCTGTCCATTGTTTGAGCCACCACTTAGAGCTTGCAATATGGTCGGATGTCCCACCGGCGCTCATACACCCAATCATACATCCTTTTCCCAGCGCCGATCATGCCGGTAGCCCGGGCCTCACCTGACGTGGGAAAACCTGAACATCCAGTGCGCACTAGACGTAGCAACCCATTGACAAGTTGAAACAATCCGTCAAGTCCATCAGTGGGACTTTTTCCTCAGAATGCTGCGGAAAACTATGAGAACTTTGAGTGTCCCACTTCGCCCTAACCTTCTGTTTCTTCGTCCTTACTCCCGCCCCCTACGGGCTGCCACATCCCTCAGATAAGCAACCGAAAAGTATCGGATAAATTCTCAGGACTTCTCCTGTCCCATCATTCGTCCCATCATCGGGATTGGAACCGTACGGGGCATTTCGCCCAGCGGCCGACGCTCTAATGCTTACTCCATGGTTGTGCAGGAGTGAATCAGACGCACTCGCGCCAATCACTGACGCTGTCGGGTAGTTGGGCGACGCCCAATCCTGACCTGGTGCAAACTTGGATGCCCCAGCAGGCGGATGGTCGAACTGGACAACACCACGCCCGTCCCTGAGGCCTATGCGGCCGATCACGCTAGATCCTATTCGGCTGTTCTCTTTGACCAGTACCGGGCACTTGTCTCTGAGCTGATCCGCCGACGCATGGGGTCGTGTCTCGAATGCTGTGGAAATTCCCTGGCAGCGTGTTCCGGGCATGTGAAGGTTCGGCCTCTCAGGCGGCGAGGTCAAGGGACATGGGTCCGAGGGGCTGAGAGAGGGTCTCCCATCCGTCGACCTTGCGCATCTGGATCTGGCCGGAGGCGAGCAGCGCCCACAGCAGCATGGGCACGGTCTCTGCGCATGGCAGCACGGTCTGCGTCTTGATGCGGCGCCGAAATTCGCCGTTCAGCCGTTCGATGGCGTTGGTCGTGCGCGCGGATTTCCATTGCGTCGGATCGAGCCGTGTGAAGGTGAATAGCCGGTCGCC
>NZ_FOCM01000025.1 GCF_900110115.1 Palleronia pelagia
CTGACCTGAGACCCGACTTCCCTCCAGCCTTTTGGAGAATCCGTCGGTTGATTTCTGGCCTCATGCGGCCCTGGTTTCCAGTCTCGATTTCATGGCAAATTCCTGCGGCGTGAGATTGCCGAGGGACGAGTGGGGTCTGTTGTGGTTGTAGTCCTCCTTCCATGCGATGATTGTCGCGCGGGCTTCGGCCAGCGACGTGAACAGGGTTTCGTTCAATAGCTCGTCCCGGAAGCTGCCGTTGAAACTCTCAACGAAGGCATTCTGCATGGGCTTTCCGGGCGCGATGTAGTGCCAATCGATCCGGGTCTCCTGGCACCATCTCAGAACAGCCATGCCGGTTAGTTCCGTGCCGTTGTCGCTGACAATCGTTCTCGGTCGTCCGCGCTGCGCCATGATCGCCGCCAACTCCCGCGTGACACGCAGCCCTGAGAGCGACGTGTCAGCCACCAGAGCAAGGCACTCACGGCTGAAGTCGTCCACGATGGCCAGCACGCGGAACCTGCGGCCGTCGGTGAAGGCGTCCGAGACGAAGTCCAGGCTCCAGCGCTCATTTGGCCGCTCCGGCACAAGCATCGGCCGGCGCGTCCCCAGAGCCCGTTTCCGTCCGCCGCGCTTCCTCACCTGCAACTTCTCCTCGCGATAGAGCCGCCTCAGCTTCTTCTGGTTCACCTGCCAGCCTTGGCGTTCGAGCATCACGTGCACGCGCCGATAGCCGAACCGCCGGCGCTCCGCAGCGACCTGCTTCATCGCCTGACGCAACTCAGCATCGTCCTCGCGAACGCTGCGATACCGAATGCTCGACCGGTCGATGCCCAGAACAGAACACGCCCGCCGCTGGCTCACGTCATGCGTCTCACAGACATGGGCCACGGCCTCCCGCCTGGCCGCGGGCGCTACCACTTTCGCGACGCGACATCCTTCAGGATCGCGTTGTCCAGCATCTGCTCGGCCAGCAGCTTCTTGAGCTTCGCGTTCTCATCTTCGAGCGCCTTGAGCCGTCGGGCGTCCGACACCTCCAGCCCCCCAAACTTGGCCTTCCATTTGTAGAACGTCGCCGAGCTGATCCCATGCTCGCGGCACACGTCCGCCGTCGAAACGCCGCTCTCCTGCTGCTTCAGGATCGCGATGATCTGCTCCTCGGTGAACCGTGATCTCTTCATGCCGTCCGTCTCCTTGGTTGGGACGGACTCTACCTCAAACTGGAGGAGGAAACGGGTCTCAGGTCAC
>NZ_FOCM01000008.1 GCF_900110115.1 Palleronia pelagia
TCCCGCCGCCAGGCACGAACGAAACCGGGGAGGAGGTCGGTTCGTCCGCGATGCGGGGCCCGTCTCGGGCCGTTGTAAAAGGGCGGGGGCGTCCAGCGCCGCGCCGCCAGGTCCGACTTCCTCGGGAGGAGGTGAGAAAGCCGGCTATTCCTTACTTGCGCCCGTAGGCGGCTTCGTGCGCGATGGCGTTGATCATGCTGCGCCCGATGCCCAGATCCTTCAGCTCACGGTTCGAAAGCATCTGCAGTTCCGAGCGCGTACGGCGGTAAACACGGTACTGCGCGAAGCGGGTTCCCAGAGTTTCCCAAATTCCCGACGCGCCCTGCGCGATTCCGGTGTGGGTGTTGGTTTGCGACATCATGCTCATCTCGGCGTCCTTTCTGCCGTCTCGTCTGCGGCGTTGGTCCAAAGATAGGCCTATGCTGCGGGTGCACAATGCCCGGGTCATCAATGCTGCTATGCAGCATCTGCATATGTAGCACTGACCTGGTTAAGGGGCGGTTTCTTTGGGCGAGGCGCTAGATCTGGTCCCCCGGAAAGCAGGGCGATCGGCGCGACGATCAAGATGCGCCCCCGGCTTCGGCACCCGATTTGGGCCGGCATGGGAAACCCGCGGGTCATGCGGCATGATTCCGGGACGGCATGGGATCAAGCGGTGCGACGACCCCGATTCCGGCCGAGTCGGGGGTGCGGTTCCGGGAATCCGAGCCATCGGCCCTCACGCCCAAAAAATAGGCGAAAAAATCGGCTCGATTGTTGAGCTATATTTAGTGCTAAGGTTAACGGGACTACACGATATAGCCGTCTCAGACTCACGCTTCCGTGTGCAAGTGTCGGAAACAGGCCGCAGTCAAGCCGAAACTCGCCCGCTGCGCGAAGAGAATTCTGTTGCCTCCCATATTTTCCCATGCCATCCCTAGGTCATCGAAGGGCAGGGCCGCAGCGGACATAAAGATCCGAAAGGCTCCAACGAAAACAGAGGCTTAGGTTTCATACAGGCACACATTCTTCGATGACTAAGAGAGATCCGGCGCGCGGGCGAGCAGACATCCCCCCAGGTGGCGCGTGCGATCGGACCCCCCGGAGACGGGACGAGGGCGGCGATCCGAACAGTGGCAGCAGTTCGGATCGCCGTTTCCGTTTCTAGCGACGGGACCGGGACAGAGGCAAGGAGACGGCACGCGTGTTCGGCATGTATATCGGCCGATACGACAACAAGATCGACAGCAAGGGCCGCTTGTCGATCCCGGCCGATTTTCGCCGTCTGCTCGAGGAAAACGACCCCAAGTGGGAGCCGGGCAAGAACGCCCAGATGGTGATCGTCTTCGGTGACAATCGCCGCAACTATCTGGAAGTCTATTCGATCAACGACCTTCTGGGCGTGCACCGCCAGATCCGGGGCATGGATCCCGGCTCGAAGAAGCGCGCGGCGCTCCAGAAACTGTTCGCCCAGCAGGTCCACCCCGCGACATTCGATGACACGGGCCGCATCGTCCTGCCGTCCTACCTGCGCGACAAGGTCGGGCTTTCGGACAAGGCCCTGGTCGTGGGCAATTCGCAGACCTTCATGATCTGGGAGCCCGAGGCCTACGCCAACGACGACATGAGCAACCTCAAGGAAGAGGATGACTACGATCCCACCCTTGACCCGGCCGTCTATCTCAGCGGCGATGCCGGTCTGATGTGAGGGCCTGGCGGATGAGTATGTCTGAACGTCCCCATGTCCCCGTCCTGATCAATTCCATACTGGCCCATTGCGCGCCGGTTTCGGGGACCTGGGTCGACGGCACCTTCGGCGCGGGCGGCTATGCGCAGGGGTTGCTGGCCGCGGGCGCCGAGCGGGTGATCGGAATAGACCGCGACCCGACGGTTTTTGCCATGGCCGCCGAATGGGCCGATGAATACGGCGACGCGTTGGTGCTCGAGCAGGGGGTCTTTTCCGACCTCGACCGCATCGCGGGTGCGCCGGTGGATGGCGTGGTGCTGGACCTGGGCGTGTCGTCGATGCAGCTGGACCAGGCGCATCGCGGCTTTTCCTTCCTGCGCGACGGCCCGCTGGACATGCGGATGGGCGATATCGGGCCAAGCGCCGCGGATCTCGTCGCCGAGCTGGATGAGGGGCGGCTGGCCGACATCCTGTTCCATTACGGCGAAGAGCGCGCATCGCGCCGCATCGCCCGCGCGATCACGCGCGCCCGCGCGGACGCGCCGATCACGACCACGGGACAACTGGCCGCATTGGTCGAGCGGGCCTTGCCGCGCCCGAAGCCCGGCCAGAGCCACCCGGCGACACGCACGTTCCAGGCGCTGCGGATCGCGGTGAACGACGAATTCGGCCAGCTGGTCGCGGGGCTCGAGGCGGCCGAGCGGGCGCTCGCCCCGGGCGGGTGGCTGGCGGTCGTCAGTTTCCACTCGCTCGAGGATCGCGTGGTCAAACGGTTCTTCCAGGACCGGTCGGGCGGGGGCGGCAATGCCAACCGTTATGCCCCCGTGACCGAGAGCGCGCCGCCGGCTTTCACGGGCGTGACCAAGGGCATCGCCGCCGATGCCGACGAAATCGCGCAAAACCCGCGTGCACGCTCGGCCCGGCTGCGCATGGCGCAGCGCACGGACGCGCCCGCCGCACCCGCCGACCGCGCCCGGCTGGGCCTGCCGAGGATCGACATGGAAGGGGACATCTGAACGTCATGCGCACGCTTCTCTACCTGCTGCCGGGAATGGCCGTCATGGCCCTGGCCGTCTGGGCCTATTCCGAGAATTACGAGACGCAGGAAGCCCTGAACGACGTCGAGACCCTGCAGCGCAAGATCGGAACCGAGCGCGAGACGCTGGCGATCCTGCGGGCCGAATGGGCCTATCTGAACCGTCCCGAGCGCCTGCGCGACCTGGCCGACCTGAATTTCGACCGGCTGAAGCTTCTGCCGCTGACGCCCGAGCATTTCGCCCGCACCGAGCAGATCGCCTATCCCGGCACGATCCTGGGCGGCCCGATCCTGAACCCGATTCCCGTCGACAGCACTGGCGCCAATCCATGACCCGCACACCGCTCCGCCCGCTGGCCCGCATCCTCGACGCGCGCGAGAAGGGCGAGAACCCCGACGCGATCGAGCGCGAGAACCTGCGCCTGCGCCACGAGGAAATGCGCGACCGCGCCCGCCGCCGCGCCGAGGGGCGGCTGCTGGTGCTGGCGTGCTTCTTCTTCTGTGCCTTCGCCGTGGTCGGTGCGCGCATGGGCCTTTTGGCCGCGTCCGAACCGATGGAGCCGCGCGCGGCGGTCTCGTCCAGCGATATCGTGGCGCAGCGCGCCGACATCATCGACCGCAATGGCCGCCTTCTGGCCACCAACCTGTCGACCTACGCGCTTTATGCCCAGCCGCCGCTGATGATCGACAAGCGCGGGGCCGCGCGCAAACTGGTCGAGATCTTTCCCGATCTCGACGAAGAGCGTCTGGTCAAGGATTTCACCGGCGACCGCAAGTTCCTGTGGATCAAGAAGAAGATCAGCCCCGAGCAACGCCAGGCCGTCCACGATATCGGCGACCCGGGCCTGCTGTTCGGCCCGCGCGAGATGCGGCTTTATCCCAATGGCAAGCTGGCCGCCCACGTGCTGGGCGGCGCGAGCTTTGGGCGCGAAGGGGTCCATTCGGCCGAGGTGCTGGGCGTTGCGGGGGTGGAAAAAGCCTTTGACGACTACCTGCGCGACCCGGCGAACGGCGGCGCGCCGTTGCAGCTGTCGCTGGACCTCACCGTTCAGAGCGCCATGCGCGAGGTGCTCTACGGCGGCATGAAGCTGATGAATGCCAAGGGCGCGGCCGGCATCCTCATGGACGTGCACACGGGCGAGGTCGTGGCCATGGCCTCGCTGCCCGATTTCGATCCGAACGACCGGCCGCGGCCGCTGACCCAGGGCGACGCCAGCGAAAGTCCGCTGTTCAATCGCGCGGTGCAGGGGGTGTACGAGCTGGGCTCGACCTTCAAGATCTTCACCACGGCCCAGGCGATGGAGCTGGGGCTGGCAGGACCGCAGACCATGGTGGATGCCGACGCGCCGATGACCTGGGGGCGGTTCCGCATCAAGGAATACCGCAACAAGAACTACGGCCCGCTTCTGTCGCTGACCGACGTGATCGTGCATTCGTCAAACGTGGGCACCGCCAAGCTGGCGCTTCAGATCGGGGGCAAGCGGCAGCAGGAATTCCTGTCGCGATTCGGCGTGTTCGAACCCACTCCGATCGAGCTGGTCGAGGCGCCGGGCGCCCGCCCGCTGGTTCCGGCGTCGTGGTCCGAAATCGTAACGATCACCGCCAGTTACGGGCACGGTTTCTCGGTCTCGCCGCTGCATCTGGCCACCGCCTACGCGTCGCTTCTGAACGGGGGGACGGCGGTGAAGCCGACGATCCTGCGCAAAGATCGGGTCGAACCGGGCGAGCGGCTGGTCTCGCCCGAGGTGTCGCGCGCCTCGGCCAAGATGCTGCGCGAGGTCGTGACGCGCGGCACCGCCAGCTTCGGTGCCGTGCCGGGGTATAACGTGGGGGGCAAGACCGGCACGGCCAACAAGCCGCGCCGCGACGGCCGCGGCTACCATAACGACAAGAATATCAACACCTTCGCCTCGGTTTTTCCCTCGGACGACCCGGCCTACGTGCTGGTCGTGTCGCTGGACGAGGCCTCGGACAACTCGGGGCCCGAGCCCAAGCGCACGGCGGGCTGGACGGCGGTGCCCGTCGCCGCCGAGGTGATCCGGCGGACCGCGCCGCTTCTGGGACTGCGACCCGAGATTGAACCTGTCCTTCCATCCAAGTTAACACTGGCCTCGGACGAATAGGGGCACGCCGATGACCGATGGCACGAAATCGCTGGCCGACCTGGGGCTGACGGCCCAGGGCGGGAAAGAGGCGCGAATCACCGGGCTGTCGGTGGACAGCCGCAAGACGGAAGCCGGCCACCTGTTCGCGGCCGTGCCGGGCGCCAAGCTTCACGGGGCCGCGTTCATCGCCAAGGCGCTTGCGCAGGGGGCGGCGGCCATCCTGACCGACCGGGCGGGTGCCGCGATAGCGGCGGATGCGCTCGAGGCTGCGGACGTGCCGGTGATCCTGGCCGAGGATCCGCGCCAGACCCTCGCGCTGGCCTGCGCGCTGTGGTTCGGCCGCCAGCCGCAGGTCTGCGTCGCCGTCACGGGAACCAACGGCAAGACCTCGGTGGCGAGCTTCACGCGGCAGATCTGGCGGGCGCTGGGGCTGGATGCGGTGAACCTCGGGACCACGGGGGTCGAGGGCGCGTGGGAGGCGCCGCTGTCGCACACCACGCCCGAGCCGATCACGCTGCACCGCACCCTGGCCGAAGCGACGCGCCACGGCATCACCCACGCGGCGATGGAGGCCAGCAGCCACGGTCTGGACCAGCGGCGGCTGGACGGCGTCGCGCTGAACGCGGCGGCCTTCACGAACTTCACCCAGGATCACCTGGACTACCACGAGAGTTTCGAGGCGTATTTCGCCGCCAAGGCGGGCCTATTCGACCGGGTGCTGCCCGAGGACGGGACCGCGGTCATCAATCTCGACGACAGCCGCGGCGCCGACATGCTAGCCATCGCCGAGCGCCGGGGGCAGGATGTGATCACCGTCGGGCGGCGCGCCGATGCCGCGCTGCGGATCGTCTCGCAACGCTACGACGCCACGGGACAGGATCTGCGGTTCGAGTGGAACGGCACCGCGCAACAGGTGCGGATGGGCCTGATCGGCGGGTTCCAGGCGGAAAACGTGCTGGTGGCCGCCGGCCTCGCCATCGCCAGCGGAATCGAGCCGCGCGATGTCTTCGCCGCATTGCCCAAGCTCGTCACCGTCCGGGGCCGCATGCAGCTGGCTGCCACCCGTGACACCGGTGCCGCCGTCTTCGTCGATTATGCACACACGCCCGCCGCGCTCGAGACGGCGCTGCGCGCGCTGCGGCCCCACGTGCTGGGCCGGTTGATCGTCGTCTACGGCGCGGGTGGCGACCGGGACCGGGGCAAGCGCCCGCTCATGGGCGAAGCGGCGCGGGACCACGCCGATGTTCGAATAGTGACAGACGACAACCCCAGATCCGAGGATCCGGCAGCGATCAGGTCGGAAATCCTCAAGTCCGATTCCGACGCGATCGAGGTCGGCGACCGCGCCGAGGCGATCCTGCGGGGGGTCGATGCGCTGGGTGCGGGCGACGCGCTGCTGATCGCGGGCAAGGGGCATGAGACCGGCCAGACCGTCGGTGACACCGTCTATCCCTTCGACGATCGCGAACAGGCCAGCGTCGCGGTGGCCGCGCTGGACGGGCGCGTGGCGTGAGCGAAGCACTCTGGACGGCAAACGAGGCGGCCCGCGCCACCGGTGGGCGGGCCACGGGTGACTGGCGCGCCAGTGGCGTGTCGATCGACACTCGCAGCCTTCAGCCGGGTGACCTCTTCGTTGCCCTCAGCGCCGCGCGGGATGGACACGAATTCGTGGCACAGGCCCTGGACAAGGGGGCGGCCGCCGCGCTGGTCAGTCGCGTGCCGGACGGTATCGCACCGGATGCCCCGCTCTTGCTGGTGGACGACGTGCTGGACGCGCTCGGCCAGCTTGGCGCCGCGGCCCGCGCCCGCACCAGGGCCCGGGTCATCGCCGTCACCGGATCCGTGGGCAAGACCACCACCAAGGAAATGCTGCGCGCCGCGCTGACCGGACAGGGGCGCATTCACGCCGCCGAGGCCAGCTACAACAACCACTGGGGCGTGCCGCTGACCCTGGCCCGCATGCCCGCCGAGACCGATTTCGCCATCGTCGAGATCGGCATGAACCACCCGGGCGAGATCGCGCCGCTGTCGCGGCTGGCCCGCCCGCATGTGGCGCTGATCACCACCGTCGCGCCCGCGCATCTCGAGGCCTTCGACAGTATCGCCGGCATCGCGGCCGAGAAGATGGCCATCTGTGACGGTCTCGAGCCGGACGGAATCGCCATCCTGCCCACCGACCTCGCCCCCGAGGCGAAAGATGTGGTCGACGCGGGCGCGGCGCGGCGCAAGGCCCTTCGCTTCGGTGGGGACACAGCGCTGCCGTGGCACATCGCCGATCTGCGCCCGGCCGAGGGCGCGCTGGTCCTCATGGCCGCCTCCCCGCACGGGCAGGTACCGGTCGCCTTGCAAGCGCCCGGGCGGCACCTGGCGCTGAACGCTCTGGGCGCGCTGGCCGCGGCGACGGCCGCCGGGGCCGACCTTGCGCTGTCGGCGCAGGGGCTGGGCCGCTGGCAGCCGCCGGTGGGCCGTGGCCGCCGCGAGACGGTGACGCTGGATCCGCAGACCGGGTCGGCTCTGACGCTGATCGACGACGCCTTCAACGCCAACCCCGCCTCGATGGCCGCCGCGCTGGACGTTCTGATCTCGGCCACGCCGGGCCGGGGCGGGCGGCGCGTGGCCTTCCTGGGCGACATGCTGGAGCTGGGCGACGATGCGACGGCCCTGCACGCCGCCATCGCCGATCACCCCGGCCTGGACCGGATCGACATCATCCATGGGGCCGGGCCCCTGATCAAACACGCGCTCGATGCGCTGCCCGCGCCGCGACGCGGCCAGTGGATGGAGACCGCGGACGAGATGACACAGCGCATCCGCGATCTGGTGGGCGACAGCGATATCGTGCTTGTCAAAGGCTCGAAGGGCGCCAAAACCGCGCGCATCGTTGACGCCATCCGCAATCTGGGCCACCCGGCGCGCGAGACGATCTAGACGCGGACCGAAGGGGGGCCGCACTCCATGTTCTACTGGCTATCCGAGTTCTCGGACGGAGGTGACCTGTTCAACCTCTTCCAATACATCACCTTTCGCTCGGGCGGCGCGTTCTTCACCGCGCTGATTTTCGGCTTCATCTTCGGCCAGCCGCTGATCAACCTGCTGCGCCGCCGCCAGCGCCACGGCCAGCCGATTCGCAGCGACGGCCCGGAAACCCACATGCAGACCAAGGCCGGCACCCCCACCATGGGGGGCGTGCTGATCCTGGGCGCGCTGATCGTGTCGACCCTTCTGTGGGCGCGGCTCGACAACCCCTATGTCTGGATGCTGCTCTTCGTCACCATGTCCTTCGGGGCCATCGGGTTCGCGGACGACTATGCAAAGGTGAAAAAGAATACCCATGCCGGTGTGCCAGGCAAGCTGCGGCTGGCACTGGGTTTCCTGATTGCCGGGATAGCGGGTGGCGTGGCCGTCTGGGCCCATCCCGCCGAGCTGAGCCAGCAGCTGGCCTTCCCCGTCTTCAAGGAGCTTCTGCTCAATCTCGGCATCTTCTTCATACCGTTCGCGATGATCGTGATCGTCGGCGCGGCCAACGCCGTGAACCTGACCGATGGCCTGGACGGGCTGGCGGTTATGCCGGTCATGATCGCCGCCGGCACGCTGGGCGTGATCGCCTACACGGTGGGGCGGGTCGATTTCAGCGAGTATCTCGACGTGCACTACGTGCCGGGAACGGGCGAGATCCTGATCTTCACGGCCGGGCTGATCGGCGGGGGGCTGGGGTTCCTGTGGTATAACGCGCCGCCCGCCGCTGTTTTCATGGGCGACACCGGGTCGCTGGCGCTGGGCGGCGCGCTGGGTGCCATCGCGGTGGCGATCAAGCACGAACTGGTGCTGGCCATCGTCGGCGGCCTGTTCGTGGTCGAGGCGCTGAGCGTCATCATCCAGGTTCTGTACTTCAAGCGCACCGGGCGCCGCGTGTTTCTCATGGCGCCGATCCACCATCATTTCGAAAAACGCGGCTGGGCCGAGCCGCAGATCGTCATCCGGTTCTGGATCATCAGCCTGATCCTGGCGCTGATCGGCCTGGCCACGCTGAAGCTGCGCTAGGCCCATGATCCCGGTCATCGGATACGACGGTGCGCGCGTCGCGGTGCTGGGCCTGGGCCGCTCGGGCCTGTCGGCGGCGCGGGCCCTTCGCGCGGGCGGGGCCGAGCCGCTGTGCTGGGACGACCGCGAGGAGGGCCGCGCGGTGGCCGAGGCCGAGGGCTTCGCCATCCGCGATCTCACCCGGGCGGGCGCCTTCGACGATGTGGCGACGCTGGTCACCTCGCCCGGGATTCCGCATCTCTATCCCAAGCCGCACCCGGTGATCGCGGCCGCCATGGCCGCCGGCGTTCCGGTCGACAACGATATCGGGCTGTTCTTCCGCTCGCTCGCCACGCGCGAGTGGGAGCGCATGGACACCCCGCCGCGCGTGGTCGCCGTGACCGGGTCCAACGGCAAATCGACCACTTCGGCGCTGATCCACCATATCCTGTCCGAATCGGGCCGGACCGTGCAGCTTGCCGGCAATATCGGCCGCGGCGTGCTGGACCTGGAGCCGCCAGACGATGGCGGGATCGTCGTGCTGGAACTGTCGAGCTACCAGACCGAGCTGGCGCGCGCGCTGACCCCCGATATCGCCGTCTTCACCAACCTGACCCCGGACCACTTGGACCGGCACGGCGGCATGGGCGGCTATTTCGCGGCCAAGCGCCGGCTGTTCTCGGAGGGCGGACCGGACCGCGCCGTGATCGGGGTCGACGAGGTCGAGGGCCGCTATCTCGCGTCGCAGCTGGGCGAAGCGCCGGGCGACGACCGGGTGATCGCGGTGTCGGTGACGCGCAAGCTGCCGGGGCCGGGATGGTCGGTGACCGCGCGCAAGGGATTCCTGTCGGAGTGGCGCAAGGGGCGGCAGGTGGCCGCCATCGACCTGCGGCCCATCGCGGGCCTGCCGGGGGCGCATAACCACCAGAACGCCTGCGCCGCCTATGCCGTCGCGCGGGCGCTGGGCCTGCCGCCGCGCGGGATCGAGGCCGCGCTGGGCAGCTTTCGCGGCCTTCCCCACCGCAGCCAGCTGGTGGCCGAGCGGGACGGCGTGCGCTTCGTCAACGACAGCAAGGCCACCAACGTGGACGCGGCCGCCAAGGCTCTGTCGGCGTTCGGCAATATCCGCTGGATCGCCGGAGGGCTGGGCAAGGATGGTGGCCTGAAGGGGCTCCAGGACCAGCTGGGATCGGTGACCAAGGCCTACCTGATCGGGCACTCGGCCCGCGACTTCGCGGTGGAACTTGCAGGCCTGCCGGTCGAGATCTGCGAGGACATGCGCACCGCCGTCGCCCGTGCCGCGGCCGAGGCCCAGCCGGGCGATACCGTTCTGCTGGCCCCCGCCGCCGCGAGCTTCGACCAGTACCCGAATTTCGAGAAGCGTGGCGAGGATTTCGTCGCCTGCGTCACCGCGCTCGACGGGGTCGAACCGCCCGCCTGACTTCGGCTTCCAGGCTTTGGGCGAAGGGGCCGACGTGTCGCGTGTGTCTGGCCGTCCGAACTGAGTATTTTCAGACCAGTGATGGAGGGGGGCGCGTGCCCGATGTTTAGCGTGCTAAGTGCGCGGCGGGCGTGATAACGCGCACCGCCGGGGCGAAGGTGGTCGATACGTATCACCGGTCTGCAAGACCCCTCGGGTGAACGGATGTCGGCCCGCGCGCGGCTCAGCCCCGGCGCGCGGCGGTGATGGCTTGACCGGCCGCCCAGCCCGAGGACCAGGCCCATTGGAAATTGTAGCCGCCCAGCCAGCCCGTGACGTCCACGGCCTCACCGATGGCGTAGAGACCCGGCACCTCCCGCGCCGCCATGGTCTTGCTGTAGAGCGCGCCGGTATCGATCCCGCCCAGCGTGACTTCGGCCGTGCGATACCCCTCGGTCCCGGCGGGCGTGACGCGCCAGTCGGACAGCCGCGCGGCCAGCACGTCGAGGTCGCGATCGCTGCAATCGCCGAGCCGTGCTGGCAGGGGCGCGTCCTCGAGCACGGCCTGGGCCAACCGCGCAGGCAGGTGGCGGCCCAGCACGGTGGCGGGGCCGCGGCGCCCCTCGGTGCCGCGGGCGGCGCGCAGGGCCGGCACCACGGCGCCATCGGGGTCGAGGTCGATGGTGACCGACTGCCCCTCGCGCCAGTAGCTCGACGCCTGCAACACCGCCGGGCCGGAGAGGCCGCGATGAGTGAAAAGCAGCGCCTCGTCGAAGGCCGGGCCATCGGCGCGCACCCGGGCCGGGGTGGAGACACCCGCCAGCGCCTTCAGCGCCTCGAGTGGCGCGCCCGAGAAGGTGAAGGGCACCAGCCCCGGCCGGGTCTCGGTCACCGGCAGGCCGAACTGCCGGGCCAGCCGGTAGGCAAGGCCGCTCGCGCCCATCTTCGGGATCGACAGGCCGCCCGTCGCCAGCACCAGTCGGTCGCAGGTGATCGTCTGGCGCCGGCCTTCGCGGTCCACTTGCAGATTGAACTGCGTGCCGTCGTGCGAGACCTCGCCGATCTCGGTCTTCAGCCACAGCTCGGCGCCCGCGCGCTCCATCTCGGTGCGCAGCATGTCGATGATGTCGCGTGCCGAACGGTCGCAGAAGAGCTGGCCCAGCGTCTTCTCGTGCCAGGGAATGCCATGGCGCTGAACCAGATCGAGGAAGTCCCACTGGGTGTAGCGGCTGAGCGCGGACTTGGCGAAATGCGGATTGCCCGAAAGGAAGGCCTCGGGGTCGCATTGCATGTTGGTGAAATTGCAGCGCCCGCCGCCCGAGATCCGTATCTTTTCGCCCGGCGCCTTGGCGTGGTCCAGCACCAGCGTGCCGGGCCCCGCATGGGCCGCGCACATCATCCCGGCCGCGCCCGCGCCGAGGATCACCACTGGCACCCGTGTCGATTTCGTCATGGACGCGCCAAACCACGGCGAAACCCGCCGCGCAAGGGCTGAAAAGGCTGGATTCGACCGCACGTTTACCCTTAGACTCGCGAGATAGACCCGGAAAACGGGCGCACTGAGGCTTATTGGCGGTATCCCATGACTGAGATGGTCTATGGCGCGATTCCCGCGCGCGATGGTGACCCGATTCTTCCCCGTTGGTGGAGCACGCTGGACAAGTGGTCGCTTGGCTGTGTCCTGATGCTGTTCGGCGTAGGGCTGCTGCTGGGGCTGGCCTCGTCGCCGCCCCTGGCGGCGCGCAACGGGTTCGAGCCCTTCCACTACGTCGAGCGCCAGGTGATCTTCGGGGGCGCGGCGCTGGTCACGCTGCTGGTCACGACGATGATGTCGCCCACGCTGGTGCGGCGGCTGGGCGTGCTGGGCTTCATCGTCACGTTCGTGGCGCTTTTGGGGCTGCCCTTCGCCGGGACCGATTTCGGCAAGGGCGCGGTGCGGTGGTACTCGCTGGGCTTTGCATCGTTGCAGCCGTCGGAGTTCCTGAAGCCCGGGTTCGTCGTCGTGGCGGCCTGGATGATCTCGGCCAGCCAGCATCTCGGCGGCCCGCCGGGCAAGAGCTACAGCTTCATGCTGACCGTCGCGATCGTGTTGATCCTGGCGATGCAGCCCGATTTCGGGCAGGCCTGCCTCGTCCTGTTCGGCTGGGGCGTGATGTATTTCGTGGCGGGCGCCCCCATCACGCTGCTGATGGTGTTGGCCGGCGCCGTGGCATTCGCGGGCACGCTGGCCTATTCGAGCTCGGAGCATTTCGCGCGCCGCATCGACGGCTTCCTGTCGCCCGACCTCGATCCCACGACGCAGCTTGGCTACGCGACCAACGCGATCCAGCAGGGCGGTTTCTTCGGCGTCGGCGTGGGCGAGGGGCAGGTGAAGCAGTCGCTGCCCGACGCTCACACCGACTTCATCATCGCCGTCGCGGCCGAGGAATACGGCCTGATGCTGGTCCTGTTCATCATCGCGCTTTACGGCACCATCGTGGTGCGGTCGCTGGTCCGGCTTCTGCGCGAACGGGATCCGTTCATCCGGCTCGCGGGCACGGGGCTGGCCTGCATGTTCGGCGTGCAGGCGATGATCAACATGGGCGTGGCCGTGCGCCTGCTGCCCGCGAAAGGGATGACGCTGCCCTTCGTCAGCTACGGCGGGTCGTCCCTGATCGCGGGCGGTATCGCGGTGGGGATGCTCCTGGCCTTCACCCGGACCCGCGCGCAGGGTGAGATCGGCGACATCCTGACCGGGCGCGGCCACTGATGGCGGCGCCGCTCGCCCTCCTGGCCGCGGGCGGCACCGGCGGGCACATGTTCCCCGCCCAGGCGCTGGCCGAGGTGCTGCTGCGCCGCGGCTGGCGGGTGGCGCTGTCCACCGACGCCCGGGGCGCGCGCTTCGTGGGCGGTTTCCCCGAGGAGGTTGCCGTGCGCCAGGTGCCCTCGGCGACCTTCGCGCGCGGCGGTATCCTGGCGAAGCTGGGCGTGCCCTTCCGCATCGCCGGCGGCGTGGGCCGCGCGGTGATGTCGCTGCGCCGCGACAGGCCGGCGGTGGTCGTCGGCTTCGGCGGCTACCCGTCGATCCCGGCGCTGGCGGCGGCGCAGATCCTGAAGCTGCCGCGCATGATCCACGAGCAGAACGGCGTGCCCGGCCGGGTCAATCGGCTGTTCGGGCCGCGCGTTCAGGCCTTCGCCTGCGGCGTCTGGCCCACCGACCTGCCCGAGGGCATCCAGGCGCACCATACTGGAAACCCGATCCGTGCGGCGGTCAAGGCGCGGGCCGGCGCGGGCTATATCCCACCCGGCGACTACCCCATGTCGCTGCTGGTGATCGGCGGCAGCCAAGGGGCGCGCATCCTGTCGGATACCGTGCCGAACGCGGTGGCCGAACTGCCCGAAGGGCTGCGGGGCAACCTGCGCGTCGCGCATCAGGCCCGCGGAGAGGACGAGGCCCGCGTGCGCGCCTTCTACGACGAGGCCGGCATCGACGCCGAGGTGGCGCCGTTCTTCGACGACATCGCCAGGCGGATGAGCGAGGCGCAATTGATCGTCAGCCGCTCGGGCGCATCTTCGGTGGCCGACATCGCGGCCATCGGTCGTCCGTCGATCCTGGTGCCCTTCGCGGCGGCGGCGGGCGACCACCAGACGGCGAACGCGCGCGGCCTGTCGCGGGCCGACGCGGCCATCGTCATCCCCGAATCGAAGCTGACATCGACATCCCTGTCCGAAGCGATGCTGGCCGTTTTGACACAACCCGAAGCTGCGCAGGAAATGGCGCGGAATGCCCTTGCCGAGGGGCGTCCCGACGCGGCAGAGGATCTGGCCGACCTCGCGACAGCGGTTGCGGGGCTGAACGAGACCTGATGAGAAGGGGCACCGAGCCATGAAGCACGAAACAATCGAGCCGGGATACGCCATGACGCCGCGCCCCACCAAGCTGCCCACCCAGATGGGCCCGATCCATTTCGTCGGCATCGGCGGCATCGGCATGTCCGGGATCGCCGAGGTGCTGATGAGCCACGGCTACACCGTCCAGGGCTCGGACGCGAAGGCCTCGAAGATCACCGCGCGGCTCGAGAAGCTGGGCGCGCGGGTGTTCGTGGGGCAGTCGGCGGACAATCTCGAAGGGGCCGAGGTCGTGGTGATCTCGTCCGCGATCAAGCCGGGCAATCCCGAGCTGGACGCCGCGCGGGCGCGCAAGCTGCCCGTGGTGCGCCGGGCCGAGATGCTGGCCGAGCTCATGCGTCTCAAGTCCAACATCGCCGTGGCGGGCACCCACGGCAAGACGACCACCACCACCATGGTCGCCGCCGTCCTGGACGAAGGCGGGATCGACCCCACCGTAATCAACGGCGGCATCATCCACGCCTACGGCTCGAACGCGCGGATGGGGCAGGGCGAGTGGATGGTGGTCGAGGCCGATGAATCCGACGGCACCTTCAACCGCCTTCCCGCCACCATCGGGATCGTTACAAATATCGACCCCGAGCACATGGAGCACTGGAAGGACTTCGACACCCTGCGCCAGGGCTTCCACGACTTCGTTTCGAACATCCCGTTCTACGGCATCGCCGTCTGCTGCACCGACCATCCCGAGGTCCAGGCGCTAGTGGGCCGGATCACCGACCGCCGCGTGGTGACGTTCGGCTTCAACGCGCAGGCGGATGTGCGGGCGGTGAACCTGCACTACGACGCCGCCGTGGCCCATTTCGACATCGCGCTGCAGCAGGATGACATGGTCATCGAGGGCTGCACGCTGCCCATGCCGGGCGACCACAACGTGTCGAACGCGCTGAGCGCCGTGGCCGTGGCGCGGCACCTGGGCATGGAGCCCGAGGAAATCCGCAGCGCGCTGGCCAAGTTCGGCGGCGTCAACCGTCGCTTCACCAAGGTGGGCGAGGTCGGCGGCGTGACGATCATCGACGATTACGGCCACCACCCGGTGGAAATCGCCGCCGTGCTGAAGGCCGCGCGCCAGGCGACCAAGGGGCGCGTCATCGCCGTGCACCAGCCGCACCGTTTCTCGCGCCTCGCATCCCTGTTCGAGGATTTCTGCGGCTGTTTCAACGATGCCGACGTGGTCGCGATCTCGGACGTCTTCGCGGCGGGCGAGGATCCGATCCCGGGCGCGGGCCGCGATGACCTGGTCGCGGGCCTGATCCGTCACGGCCACCGCCACGCCCGCGCGCTGCTGACCGAGGACGACCTTGAACGGCTGGTGCGCGAACAGGCCGGGCCGGGCGACATGGTCGTCTGCCTGGGCGCCGGCACGATCAGCGCATGGGCCAACAACCTGCCCGCGCGGCTGGAAAAAGAGCGCTGACGGCCATGTCGGTGGCGCTGGTCCTCGGGTGTCTGTGGGTGGTGGCGGCCTCGCTGGTTGCGCTGCTGCCCTCGCGCCGCCAGCGCCTGCCGGCCGGTCTGCTCGTGCTTCTGGCGCCCGGTCTCCTGGCGCTTCTCGCGCTGGCCCACGGGATCTGGGTCACGCTGGCCTCCGTCGCTGCCGTGGTCTCCATCTTCCGTCGTCCGCTCTCCGGTGCCGCCCGCAAGGCCGAAGAGGCGCTGCGCCACGATAACGTCGACGCAAAGGGCGAGACATGAGCGCCGCGGCCATCGCGGCGCTGCTCTGGCTGGTGGCGGCAAACCTGATCGCCATGCTGCCCTCGAAGCGGCACCACTGGCCCGCCGCCTGCGTTCTGATCACCATCGCATTGCCCATTGTGGCCTGGCTCTGGGTATCGGTCGCCACCTGGGCGGCGCTGCTTTTCGTCGTCGCTGCCGGGTCTGTCCTGCGCTATCCGGTGTTCTACGCGGCGCTCTGGCTGCGCGGCCTGCTGCGCTAGGGCCGGGCGCCGCCATTTCGGGCAGGATCGCCCGGCTTCCCCTTGGTCACCCCGCACGCCACCCGGCATGCTTTGACACGCCCCGGGCTTCGTCGCAGTGTTCGTCCAGAACAATCGATCCTTCAGGGGGACCACCATGATCCGAACGCTATTCACCACCGTCGCGGCGACGGCACTGACCGCTGGCGCGGCCTCTGCCGAATTCTCGATGACGATTCTGCACACCAACGACTTCCACGCACGGTTCGAGCCGATCAGCGCCTATGACAGCACCTGTTCGGCCGAGGACAACGAGGCGGGCGAATGCTTCGGCGGCTCGGCCCGCCTGGTGACCGCCGTGGCCGAGGCCCGCGCCCGCGCCGAGACCCCGTTGCTGGTCGACGGCGGCGACCAGTTCCAGGGCACGCTGTTCTACACCTACTACAAGGGTGCGCTGGCGGCCGAGATGATGAACATGCTGGGCTACGACGCCATGACCGTGGGCAACCACGAGTTCGACGACGGCCCCGAGGTCCTGGCCGGTTTCGTCGACGCGGTGGAATTCCCGATCCTGATGTCAAACGCCGACATCTCGGGCGAGCCCCTGCTGTCCGACAAGATCGCCAAGTCGACCGTGATCGAGAAGGGCGGCGAGCGCATCGGCCTGATCGGCCTGACGCCGCAGGACACCGACGAATTGGCCAGCCCCGGCCCCAACGTGATCTTCACCGATCCGGTCGATGCGGTGCAGGGTGAAGTCGACCGCCTGACCGAAGAGGGCGTGAACAAGATCGTCGTGCTCAGCCACTCGGGCTACGGCGTGGATCAGCGCGTGGCCGAGAACACCACCGGCGTCGACGTGATCGTGGGCGGCCACTCGAACACGCTGCTGGGCGACATGGAAGGCGCGGATGGCCCCTATCCCACGATGGTGGGCGACACGGCGATCGTGCAGGCCTATGCCTACGGCAAGTACCTGGGCGAGCTGAACGTCACCTTCGACGATGACGGCAACCTGACCGAGGCCACCGGTGCGCCGCTGCTGATTGACGCCGCCGTGGCCGAAGACGGCGCCACGGTCGAGCTGATCGCCGAGCGGGCCCAGCCCCTGGACGAGATCCGCAACCGCGTGGTCGCCGAGACGAGCGAGCCGATCGAAGGCGCGCGCGAGGTCTGCCGCGCCCAGGAATGCCAGATGGGCAACCTCGTGGCCGACGCCATGCTGGACCGCGTGGCCGACCAGGGCATCCAGGTGGCCATCGCCAATGCCGGCGGCCTGCGCGCGTCCATCGACGCGGGCGAGGTCACCATGGGCGAGGTGCTGACGGTGCTGCCGTTCCAGAACACCCTGTCCACCTTCGAGGTGACCGGCGCCACCCTGGTCGAGGCGCTGGAGAACGGGGCCAGCCAGATCGAGGACGGCGCCGGCCGCTTCGCCCAGGTCGCGGGCATGAGCTATGCAATCGACACCTCGGCCGAGCCGGGCAGCCGCGTCAGCGACGTGATGGTGGGCGGCGAGCCCATCGACCCCGAGGCCACCTATGGCGTGGTGTCCAACAACTACGTCCGGAACGGCGGCGACGGCTACTCGATGTTCGTCAATGCCGACAACGCCTATGACTTCGGCCCCGACCTGGCCGATGTGACGGCGGAGTACCTGGCCGAGAACGCGCCCTACACGCCGGTCGTGGACGGCCGCATCACCATGGAATAAGGCTGCCTTTTCCAGCCATTGCAGGGGGCCGTCCTTCGGGGCGGCCCCTTTGCGTTTGCCGGTGTCCCTTCCGCTCCGGCGCGCGGCGGCTTATCCTCGGTCCATGTGCGGCCGTTTCGTCATGACCCACCCTCCGGACGCGCTGGCGCGGATCTTCGACGCCCAGCCCGACAACGACCTGCCGGAGGGACCGAATTACAACGTCTGCCCGACAGTGCAGGTGCACGCTGTGACCAACGCCGATGGCACGCGGCGGCTGCAATCGCTGCGTTGGGGCTTCGTCACCTTCTGGGCCAAGGCGCTGAATGACGGGCCGCTTCTGATCAACGCGCGGGCCGAGACCATCGTCGAGAAACCCACTTTCCGCGACGCCGCGAAGAAGCGGCGTTGCGTCATCCCGGCCAGCGGGTTCTACGAATGGACCAAGGACGCGGAGGGCAACCGGTTGCCGTGGTTCATCCACCCGCCGGACGACGCGCCGCTGGCCTTCGCGGGCATCTGGCAGGTCTGGGACAAGGGCGAGGCGCCGGTCACCACCTGCGCCATCGTCACCTGCGCGGCGAACGACACGATGGGGCGGATCCACCACCGGATGCCGGTGATCCTGGACGGAAAGGACGTGGCGCGCTGGTTGGGCGAGACGGACGACCCGGCGGCGCCGCTGATGCGGCCGGCCCCCGAAGATTCGCTTGGGATGTACCGGGTCGACCCGGCCGTGAACTCGAATCGGGCCAGCGGCCCCGGGCTGATCGCGCCGCTTGACACAGCGTAAGTCACTGATTTCATAAAAAATGGCCGCGCACGAGGCGCGGCCAGTCCATCAGGGAGAAACCCCGGACCACCACGCCCGGGATGATTTCAGTGTAAATTAACATAAGAGCGTTGTGGTCCCTTTCTTTAGTCGCAGATGCCGGAACGCGGGGCGTTGGGCCAAAAAAGCAACACGTCTTTGGGTTGAGTGGCGGGAAATCTCGCAACTTGGGGAAAGTGCGGGCTGAGCAGCGCATGGAGGCGGTCGGTGCGGGCGCCGTGGGGGTCCAGCGCGCGGCAGCAGACGAATTCCTCGACCAGCGAGGCCTGCTGTTCGAAGGGATATTCCTCGAATCGGACGTTGTTTTCGAGCTCGAACAGGTAGGGATCGGTGGCTGGCAGATGTTCGGTCGCGGCGCGCAGGGGGTGGTAGCCGGTGGTCTCCCGGTTCTGCCATTGCCAGGTGTGGGTCAGCTCATGGGCCAGCAGCATGGCATCCTCGAGCTGCATGGATCGCGGGTAATCTCCCAGGAAATCGTCCAGATGCAACGGGTTGGCCATGACGATCCGGTTGAACAGCACCATGGCGGCGATGCGGCCGGTGACGGTGCCGCGCTCGGGCGGGCGGATGCGTTCGCGGCAGGCCACGGCGGGTCGCGCTGGGCGCGAGAGGGGGACGAGGCCCACGAGCGCGCTGCGGTGCACGCGGACGCGGCTGGTGTCGAGGGTGGGGCCAAGGGTGTCGCGGGCGAATCGGGTTTCCCCGTCGCTGAGGGGGCGGCCGCAGGCGGGCAGGAGCAGCAGGAGGGCGAGGAGAAGGGCGCGCATGGGGCGATGGTGCGCCCGGTCCGGCGGCGCGGCAAGGGGCAACCGCGTCGCCGTGCACGGGCCGTACACCGGCCGTGCCGCGCCGGTCCACGGCCCGTGCGGCAGGGGTGCGCATGGTGTGCCGTGGGCGTGCACCGATACGGCGGCGGGCGTGCACCGGGTGGCCCATGACGTACACCGGGCGTCGGACGCCTGGTGTACGGGATTGTCGCGCTCTGAAACTTTCCGGCCCGGCCTTCGTGGCTCCGGGTGATGGCGGCGGAACTCCGCGGCCAGCGAACCAGAACGGGAGAGAAACATGAACAAGATCACCCTGACCACCTGTGCCGCCCTGCTGGCCGCCGGAACGGCCACCGCCCAAGACAACCCCACTGTCGGGGGCGCCGAGATGTTTCCCGAGAAGACCATCGCCGCCAATGCCTCGAACGCGCCGAACCTGACGACGCTGGTGACCGCGGTGACCGAGGCCGGGCTGGTCGACACGCTGAACGGCCCCGGGCCCTTCACCGTCTTCGCGCCCACCAACCGGGCCTTCGAGCGGATCACGGACGAGTCGCTCAACGCGCTGCTGGCGAACGAGCAGCAGCTGCGCCAGGTGCTGACCTGTCACGTGGTCGCGGCGAACGCGGATGCGAATGCCATCGTCGGGATGATCGCCGACGACAACGGCGCGCACCCGGTGCCCACCGTGGGCGGCTGCACGCTGACCGCGACGCTGGAGGGCGGTACGGTGGTGCTGACCGACGAGAACGGGCGCGAGGCGCGGGTCATCCAGAGCGACGTGACCCAGTCGAACGGCGTGGTCCACGTCATCGACCGCGTGCTGCTGCCCGCGGGCCAGGCCGCGATGTGAGCCAGGCGCACACTCGTGCCGACAGGGGGCTGCCCGCCGGGCGGCCCCTTTTTCATTGCGTGGCAGGGGTGGTGGGCGGGTCAGCCCGCGGCGTTGAGCCCGGCCAGGCGACGCTCGCCCTCGTCGCGGCAGATGGCATTGGCCACGGCGTCGGTCATCGAGGCGGGCCGCAGCACCGCGCGGTCGTAGAGCGTGTTGCGCAGGGTGTAGAGCTGGCAGGTCACGGTGCCCTGGTCGGTGACGACCTCGATCTCGGGGCTCTCGATCTGGTCGGGATCCGCGATGCAGGCGGCGAGGAGGAGCGGGGCGAGGAGAAGCAGGCGGGGCATGGGCACGGGTCCGGTTGGGGTGGTGTCGCCGGGACCGTAGCGCGGGGCGGGGGTGTTGGGAATGGGGTGTTTGGGGGCGGTTGAGCGGGGAAGACCCGGTCGCGAATCTTAGGCGGCTATTTCCTTTTAGCGCCGTTCGACGGCAGTACAGTGGTGCTAACCGACGAGAACGGCTGCGAGGCGCGGATGATCCAGACAGCCCTGTCGTACGGGGGGCCACGCGATCGACCGCGCTTTTCTGCCGAGGGTCAGACGGCAATGTGAGAATGGGCGGGGCCGATACTGGCTGGCTCCGTGTCGCGGGCCGGGCCGTCCTTGAGTTTTCCGAGATTGGGTTGGGGTAGCGCAGGGAGCGTGCCGGAACCGAACAGTTTCGGAGCCTGACGTGTCTTGCGTCCTCCCCACTGCCCGGCGGTCACCGCCGGCCGTGTCCGCTCCGCTCCCACCGGGCGGGCGCTCCACTATGGGACGAGACATCTCTATAAATTCCGTATACCTTGGGTGGTAGTTTGCCGAACATACAAAATACCGGTGGAATAGTGTATTCGGCTCAGAGAGGGCGCGCTCCCACCATCTTCATAAAGGGACCCTCCGGGCGCCTAATTTTTCTGCTTTAGGGGATTTGTATTGTCTAGATTTGAGTTCAGCTCGTTCGATAGAGATACCGCGGATCGTAAGCGTGATGAGAAGAAAAGAGTTGAGAGTCCAGGCTCTTTCTTTTACGCTCAAGGGCGAGGCCTCCTTTTAGCAGCTGACTATTTCAAAGATGGCCGACTGGCAGAGGACGCACGCACAGGTACCGCCATCAAACATAGGCAGAGGATTAACCTGGCAATATTTGGGCAGCTGATGGCTTCTTTTGAATACTTTCTGAAGGACTTTGTGGCAAAGGCAATCGACGCGACCGTTCATTTAGACAGCTCAGTCGATAAATGTGATTGGATGACGATCGATAAGCCAAAGGTTCTAGCGACGCGAGGGAACACGAGTTCGGTTGGTGCAATGCTGGTTCATTCATCTTCGAGGTGGCACAGCCCAACAGTCGTAAACGATAGGTATCAGCAGCTATTCCAGCGCAGACCGATCTCAAATGCTGAGACAGAAGATCTTGAAAAGCTTTGGATCGCGCGGCATTCCGTTGCGCACAATGCAGGGTTTGTGACCCATTACGATGCTTCTAGGATGGGAGAGCAACGTCTTTCGGAGCAATCAATTGCTATGACGATAAAATTTCTAGAGGAAACCTTCCAGTTCTTAGTTGAAATAGTCAGGCGCACGACTGAAGACATCGGTCAAAAAATTTTAGAAGATTGGCTTGGCACTCTTGCAGATATTGGCCCGGACTATGCTAGGGATAAATCGACTTATAGAAAATTGAAGTTGCTTTCTACGTTTGTCGAAAGCCGACCTCAAGATCTTCCAAAAGTAACGGAAAGTCAGTATCTTCAGGATTTTCCAGAAGGCCAGCCGAACCTAATTTAGCCATTCAGACATCCAACTCCTCCACGAACTGCGCGTTCTGTTGGATGTATTCGAAGCGCAGCTCGGGTTTCTTCCCCATCAACCGCTCCACCAGGTCTCCGGTCTCGCCCGTGACCTCGTCGACGATCTTCACGCGGATCAGCTTGCGTGACTTCGGGTCCATGGTGGTGTCCTTCAGGTCCTTGGCGTCCATCTCGCCCAGGCCCTTGAAGCGGCTGACGTCGATCTTGCCCTTGCCGCCCAGGCCCTTTTGCAGCCACGCCTCCTTCTCGGCCTCATCCAGGCAGTAGACGCGCTTGGCCCCCTGCGTCAGGCGGAAGAGCGGCGGGCAGGCGAGGTAGAGGTGGCCCGCGTCGATCAGCGGGCGCATCTGGGTGTAGAAGAACGTCATCAGCAGCGACGCGATATGGGCGCCGTCCACGTCGGCGTCGGTCATGATGATGATCTTGTCGTAGCGCAGGTCGTCGAGGTTGAACTTGGTGCCCATGCCCACGCCGAGCGCCTGGCAGAGGTCGTTGATCTCGGCATTGCTGCCCAGCTTGGACGACGCCGCGCCCAGCACGTTCAGGATCTTGCCGCGCAGTGGCAGCAGCGCCTGGGTCTTGCGCTCGCGCGCCATCTTGGCCGAGCCGCCCGCGCTGTCGCCCTCGACGATGAACAACTCGGTGCCGTCGCGCGCCGAGGTCGAGCAATCGACCAGCTTGCCGGGCAGGCGCAGCTTTTTGGTGGCGGACTTGCGCTGCGTCTCCTTTTCGGCGCGGCGGCGCATCCGTTCCTCGGCCCGCAGGATCAGGTAGTCGAGGATGGCGCCGGCGGCCTTGGTGTCCGACGCGAGCCAGTTGTCGAAATGGTCGCGCACGGCCCTTTCCACCAGGCCCTGGGCGGCGGAGGTGGCGAGCCGATCCTTGGTCTGGCCGACGAATTCCGGCTCGGCGATGAAGCACGAGACCAGCGCGCAGCCGCCCGCCGCCAGATCCTCGCGCGTGATGTCCTTGGCCTTCTTCATGCCCGACCGTTCGCCGTGGGCCTTGATGCCCTTGAGGATGGCGGCCCAGAACCCGGCCTCGTGCGTGCCGCCCTCGGGGGTGGGGACGGTGTTGCAGTAGGATTGCACGAAGCCGTCGCGCGCGGGGGTCCAGTTGATGGCCCATTCCACCTTGCCGGGCGCATCGCGGAAATCGACATTGCCGGCGAAGGGCGCGTCGGCATAGGTGGCCGCGCCGCCCAGCGTTTCCTTCAGGTAATCGGCCAGCCCGCCGGGGAAGTGGAAGGTGGCTTCCTTCGGGGTGTCGCCATCTTCGATCGCGGTCTTCCAGCGGATCTCGACGCCCGAGAACAGGTAGGCCTTGGAGCGGACCATCTTCATCAGACGGGCGGGCTTGAATTTCAGCGCGCCGAAGATCTCGGCATCGGGGTGGAAGGTGACGGAGGTGCCCTTGCGGTTGGGCGCGGCGCCGGCGTCGGCCACCGGGCCCACGGGCTTGCCGCGCGTGAATTCCTGCGCCACCAGCTTGCGGTCGCGGGCGACCTCGACCCGGACGTGATCGGACAGCGCGTTGACCACCGAGATGCCCACGCCGTGCAGGCCGCCGGAGGTCTGGTACGCCTTGCCCGAGAACTTGCCGCCCGCGTGGAGCGTGCACAGGATGACCTCCAGGGCGCTCTTGTCGGGGAATTTGGGGTGCGGGTCGGTGGGGATGCCGCGTCCGTTGTCGCGGATGGTGACCGAGTGATCGGCGTGAAGCTCGACCTCGATGCGGTTTGCGTGACCGGCGACGGCCTCGTCCATGGAATTGTCCAGCACCTCGGCCACCAGGTGGTGCAGAGCGCGTTCGTCGGTGCCGCCGATATACATGCCCGGGCGCTTGCGCACGGGTTCGAGCCCCTCGAGCACCTCGATCGACGAGGCGTCATAGGCGGGGGCGGCGTTCCCCTTCAGAAGGTCTTCGGACATGCTGCTCACCTTGCTTTTCTTGATTGGATCGTAGCATCGCACCAAGCCCGCGCCGGGGCAATGCCGCGCTGCGGCCCCGATGGCGCCACGTTTGCGGGGCAGGGTGGCGCCATGGAAAAGCAGACCCATATCCGCGCCCTGCTGGCGCGTGCCCGCGCCCGCCGCGACCGCGAGAGTGACGAGGTCCGGCCCGAGATCCCCGTCGTGCGGCGCGTGACGCTGGACGACGTGGTGCGGCTGATGGGGCGCGACGACCAGGCCGCCTGATCGCGCTTGCCGATTCCCGGCGGCGGGCGCAATGCTGCGCGCATGACACCGTTTCACGGCCTGCTGGCCTATCCCGTGACCCCGATGGATGCCGACGGCGCGCCCGACCTCGATGCGCTGGGCCGGGTGCTCGCGCCCCTGGTCGATGCGGGGGTGGATGCCGTGGGCCTGCTGGGCAGCACCGGCAACTATGCCTACCTGGACTTGCCCGCCCGCAAGCGGGTGCTGGCGGCGGCGGTCGAGGCGCTGGACGGCCGCGTGCCGCTGGTCGTGGGCGTGGGCGCCATGCGCACCGACTGGGCCGAGGACCTGGCGCGCGATGCGGCGCGGGCGGGGGTGGACGGGCTGTTGCTGGCGCCCATGTCCTACCAGCCGCTGACCGAGGCCGAGGTGCACGCCCATTTCCGCGCCGTGTCGCTGGCGGGGGACCTGCCGCTCTGCGTCTATGACAACCCCGGAACGACCCATTTCCGTTTCACGTCCGAGCTGCTGGCGCGGCTGGCCCAACTGCCCGGCGTGGCGGCGGTGAAGGTGCCGGTGCCGCGCGACGACCCCGCAGCCGAGCTGTCGCGGATGCGCGACGGGCTGGCCGACGTGGCGCTGGGGGCCAGCGGCATGGCCGGGTGCGGTCGGGCGATGCTGGCGGGCGCGGACGCTTGGCATTCCAGCCTTGCGGGCAGCCTGGCGGGCCCGGCTCTGGCCCTGGTGCGCGCGGCGCAGGCGGGCGATGCGGAGGCGGTTGAGGCGCGGGAGACCGCGCTGGCGCCCCTTTTCGGGCTGATGGCGCGGCGGGGCAGCCTGCGCGTGGCTCACGCCATCGTCGGGCTGCGCGGATTGTGCGCCGCCCCGTTGCCGCGTCCGCTGATGCCGCTGGACGCCGAGGAGATCGACATGCTCGCCGGGATGCTGGACGAGCTGGACTGACCGCGCGACGCGGGCGCCGCCGCGCCGCCGCGCCGCCGCGCCGGCTCAGGGCGCGGGGGGCGGCGCCATGGCCCTGGCCAGCGCCACGATCAGCAGCGCCAGCACGGCCAGAAGCGCCATGCCGATTCTGAGGCTCGTTGCCGCGGCCACCAGCCCGATCAGGGGCGGTCCGATCAGGATGCCGCCATATCCCAGCGTCGCCACCGCCGCGATCGCCTGGCCCGCGGGCATCGACCGCGAGGCAGCGGCGCGCGAGAACGCCAGCGGGAAGATGACGCCGAGGCCCAGGCCGAACAGCACGAAGCCGGGCAGGGCAAGGCCGAGGCCCGGCGCCAGGGCGACCAGGCTTGCCCCGGTCACGGCGAACGCGCCGCTGGCGCGGGTCATGGCGGTCGGGCCGAAGCGCGCCACCAGCCCGTCGCCGGCCAGGCGCACGGTCACCATGGCGGCGGCGAAACAGGCATAGCCCAGCGGCGCGGCCCGTTCGGTCTGGGACAGCGCCTCGATCAGGTAGACCGCCGACCAGTCGGCGACGGCGCCTTCGCCCAGCGCCGCGGCAAGGGCGACGATCCCCACCGTCACGAGGCCGCCCTTCGGCAGGGCGAAGGCGGGGCCGTCATCGCTGAGGTCCGATTGCCACGGCACGCGGGTCAGCCACCAGCCCAGGGCCGCGGCGGGCAGCCCGATCACGGCGAAATGCAGCAGGACCGGCCCCCCGGCGAAAACGAGACCGCTGGCGGCGCCCGCGCCCGACGCCAGAGACCACGCGGCATGGAACGAGCTGAGGATGGGCCGGCCGCCCGCGCGCTCGATCTCGGTCGCCCAGCCGTTCATGGCCACATCGGTGGCGCCATAGGCCGCGCCGAAAAGAAACAGCGCCGGGGCCAGCAGCCAGAGCGACGGCATCAGCGGCAGCGCCAGGAGCGTGCAGATCTGGACCGGGATCAGCAGCCGCGTCAGCCGCTTGGCGCCCATCCTGTCCGAGGCCCGCCCGGCCAGCGGAAAGGCCACGATGGCACCGCCCGCGATGCACAGAAGCAGCAGGCCGAGCGCGTCGTGATCGAGGCCGAAGCGCTCGACGAAGGCGGGAATGCGCGCGGCCCAGAGACCGAACAGGAGACCGTTCATGCAGAAGGCCGAGGTCGCGGCGATACGGGCGGATCGAAGGTGGTGCATCCGCGCTTGATCGGGCCGCGCGGTCGGGACTGCAAGGGACGTTTTGAGCCTTTCCCGCGGTCGTGCCCGATCTCGGTGGCGGTGGCCAAGCCGCGCCCGCCGGACTAGCTGCCCCGGCAACACATCATGGAGAGGCATCATGCGTATTCTGTTCACCGGCGGCAGCGGCAAGGCGGGGCGGCATGTCGTCCCCTACCTGATCGAGCAGGGCCATTACGTCACCAACCTGGATCTCGAGCCGCTGGAGGCCGAGGGCGTGCAAAACCTGCAGGCCGACCTGACCGACCCGGGGCAGGTCTGGGGCGCGCTGACCCAACCGTCGAGCTGGGGCGACCTGGAACTGCCGCGTGGCGTCCCGGCCTATGACGCCGTGGTGCATTTCGCCGCCGTCCCGCGGATCATGATCACCACGGATAACGAGACCTTCCGCACCAACACGATGGGCACCTACAACGTGATCGAGGCGGCGCTCGGCCTGGGCATCCGCAAGGTGATCTTCGCGTCGTCGGAAACGACCTATGGCATCTGTTTCGCCGATGGCGAGCGCAAGCCCGACTACATCCCCGTGGACGAGGCGCACCCCACGGTGCCGGGCGACAGCTACGCCATGTCGAAGGTCTGCAACGAGGATACCGCGCGCTGTTTCCAGCACCGCTCGGGCGCGGATATCTACGGGCTGCGGATCAACAACGTGATCGAACCCCATGAATACGCCGAGATGTTTCCTGCCTTCATGGACGACCCCGCCCTGCGCCGGCGCAACATCTTCGCCTATATCGACGCGCGCGACCTGGGCCACATGGTCGATTGCTGCCTGAAGACCGACGGGCTGGGATACGAGGTGTTCAACGTCGCCAATCCCAACACGTCCGTGGGCATCACCAGCGACGAGGTGATCACGCGGTTCTACCAGGGCGTGGAGCAGAAGCGCGAGATGGGTGAACACGAGACGTTCTACAGCATCGACAAGGCGCGCGAGATGGTGGGCTTCGCGCCCAAGCACGACTGGCGCGACGTGCTGGGCTAGGGCGGGGCACCGCCTGCCGCCGGGCGGCATCTTGCCGCCCCGCGTGCCGGGGCGTAGGGCGGGCGCATGGACTATGCCACCCACCTGCGCCGCATCACCGTGCTGGGGCTGCCCCTGATCGGCAGCCACCTGTCGCAGTTCGCGATCCAGCTGACCGACACGGTGATGCTGGGCCGGTACGACATCGAGGTGCTGGCCGCGCAGGTGCTGGCGGCGACCTTCTTCTTCATCCTGCTGATCTTCGGCTCGGGCTTCGGCTGGGCGGTAATGCCCCTGGTGGCCGAGGCGGCGGCGCGCGGGGACGAGACCGTGGTGCGGCGCGCCACGCGCATGGCGCTGTGGCTGACCGGGGGCTTCGCGCTGGCCTGCCTGCCGCTCCTGCTGGGCGCGGGGCCCATCCTGCGCGCGCTGGGCCAGGCGCCCGCGCTGTCGCAGATGGCGGCCGACTACCTGTGGATCCAGGGCTGGAGCATCGTGCCCGCGCTGGGGATCATGGTGCTGAAATCCACCCTTGCCGGGATCGAGCGCACGCAGGTCGTTCTGTGGGCCACGGTCGCCGCGGTGGTCGTGAACGCGCTGGCGAATTACGCGCTGATCTTCGGCAACTGGGGCGCGCCCGAGCTGGGCATCCGGGGCGCGGCCATCGCGTCGCTGGTGTCGACGGCGCTCAGCTGCGCGGTGATGGTCGCCTACACCGCGCGGGCCATGGCGGCATACGCGGTCTTCGCCAATTTCTGGCGGGTGGACCGGGCGATCCTGGCGCGGGTGTTCCGGCTGGGCCTGCCCATCGGCCTGACCTCGGTGGCCGAGGTCAGCCTGTTCTCGGCTTCGTCGGTGATGATGGGCTGGCTGGGTGCGATCCCGCTGGCGGCGCATGGCATCGCGCTGAACATCACGTCGGCGGTGTTCATGGTGCATATCGGCCTGTCGAACGTGGCGACGATCCGCGCGGGCAACGCGCTGGGCCGGGGCGACGGGCCGGACCTGCGCCGCGGCGCGCGGGCGGTGGTGGCCGTGTCGCTGGTCTTCGCGCTGGTCTGCGTGGCGCTGTTCCTGCTGCTGCCGCGCCCGATGATCGCGGCCTTCCTCGATCCCGCCGACCCGGCCTACGGTCAGGTGATGCGGCTGGCCGTGGCGATGCTGGCGGCGGCGGCGCTGTTCCAGCTGGTGGACGCGTTGCAGGTCATGGCGCTGGGCCTGTTGCGGGGGGTGCAGGACACGCAAGTGCCCATGCTGCTGGCGGTCATCAGCTACTGGGTCGTGGGCGTGCCGGTGGCCTACCTGCTGGGCTTTGCGCTGGGGCTGGGCGGGATCGGCGTGTGGCTGGGCCTGGCGGCCGGCCTTGCGGTGGCGGGGGTGCTGATGATGCGCCGCTTCACGGCGCAGGGCGCCTACGTGGTCGAGCGGTCGAAAGGATCCGACGGATACCCGACCCCCACGAGGTAGAGCCCCTGGGGCGGCGCCACCGGGCCGCAGCGGGTGCGGTCGCGGGCGTCGAGCGCCGCTTTCACGTCGTCGGGTGTCCAGGCGCCGCTACCCACCCGCTCCAGCGTGCCCGCGAAGCTGCGGACCTGGTTGTGCAGGAAGCTGCGGGCGCGGACGTGGAGCCGGATCTCGGTCTGGTCGGGGCCCGCGATCTCTTCGACATCCAGCCGGTCGAGCGTCTTGACCGGCGACTTGGCCTGGCAGAGCGCGGCACGGAAGGTGGTGAAGTCGTGCCGCCCCAGAAGATGCCGCGCGCCGGCCTGCACGGCGCCGGCATCCAGCGGCTGTTTCACCTGCCACGCAAGCCCCGCGTCGTGGACCAGGGGCGCGCGGCGGCTGACGATGCGGAACAGGTACTGACGCCACGTGGCCGAAAACCGGGCGTGCCAGTCGTCCTCCACGCGGGCGCAGGCGGTGATGGCGACCGGCTGGGGCTTCAGGTGGTAATTCAGCGCCTCGGACAGCCGGAAAGGATCCCAGTCGCGCGCGAGATCCGCGTGGGCGACCTGCCCGCGCGCGTGGACGCCCGCATCGGTACGACCGGCGGCGGCGATGGTGTGGGGGCCGGGTTCCAGCCGGGCCAACGCGGCTTCGATCGCGCCCTGGACCGAGGGCTGGTCGGCCTGCCGCTGCCAGCCCGCGAAGGGCGCGCCGTGGTAGTCGACCTTGAGGGCAAAGCGGGGCATGGCGGTGCATCTATTCGCGCCGCGCGCGCGGGGCAAGCGGGGCAGGGCCGCGCCGCCCGGGCGAAAGGCGCGCCGCAAGGGGATGCGGCGCGCCCGGTGGCTCGACGGTCGCCCGGCTCAGCGGATCTGCGACCAGCGGTTCTGGATCTCGGCGGCGACGTCCTCGGCCGAGGCGCCGGTCTGGTAATCGACCATGCCCTGCCAGAAGGCAGAGGTGCCGATTTCGCCCGGCATCAGGTCGGACCCGTCGAACCGGAAGGTGGTCGCGTTGGTCAGGATCTCGCCCTGCGCGGCCTGCGTGTCGTTGGCGTAGGCGTCGGTATTGGCGCCCAGGTGCGGGGTCAGGAACTGGCCCTGGCTGATTTGGATCTCGTGCGCCGTGGGCAGTTTCAGGAACTCGATGAAGGCCTGCGCGATCTCGCGGTCCGAGGTGACCGAGATGACACCGCCCGAGCCGAGGATCGGCTGGCCCAGGTCACGGTCGGCATATGCGGGGAAGTAGAAGAAATCCACGTCCGTCCCGACCTCGACTTCCTCTGGGAAGAAGTTCGGGATGAAGCTGGCCTGCCGGTGCATGTAGCATTCGGGCGGGAACGAAAATAGGCCGGCGGGGCTGTCGCGAAAGTCCGAGGTCGCGACGGCGGCGGCGTCCTGGGGCACGAAGTCGTCGTTGCGTGCGAACCAGCCGTATTCCTCGATGGCGGCCACGATGCGCGGATCGTCGAACGGGATCTCGTTCGTCACCCACTGGTCATAGACCTCGGGCGGCTGGGTCCGCAGGACGAATTCCTCGACCCAGTCGGTGGCGGGCCAGCCCGTGGCCGCGCCCGAGCCGAGACCGATGCACCAGGGCGTGCCGCCGTCGTCGACGATCTGCTGGGTCAGCGCCTTCAGCTCTTCCATGCTCTGGGGGATGTCGTAGCCGGCCTCGTCGAAATTCTCGGGCGAATACCAGACCAGGCTTTTGACGTCGGCGCCGAAGATCGTGCCGTAGATGTTTTCCGACCCGTCGGGGCCTTCGAAGGTCACGAGATCGGCCCACGACGACCCGGCGGCGAAGTTGTCCGCGAACCACTGGCGGTTGGACGCATCCAGCGGGCGCACGACGCCGCGCCGGGCCATGTCGGCGGCAAGGCCCGGCTGCGGGAACATGGCGATGTCGGGCAGGGTGTCGGACTGGGCCGCGATGACGATGTCCTGCTCGAAGCTTTCCGAGCCCGAAAGCTGGACGGTCGCGCCGGTCGCTTCCTCGAAATAGGCGAACAGGTTGTCGAGCTTGTCCTTGTCGGCCCCGGTGGAGGCCCCCAGGACGACCAGCGTTTCACCGTCGAACTGGTATTCTTCTGCGAAGGCATCAAAGGCGTCCCAGCTGAACGGCCCTTCGCCGATGGGCTGGATCAGGTCCTGCGCGGCGAGCGGCGTGGCAAGCAGGGTCGTGGTCGCCAAAAGCGCGAAACGGGTCTTCATGGTATCCTCCCAGGGTATCCGAAACGTTTCGGATAAAAAGCATGTTAGCGCCCGACCTGTCAAGGGACGCGTTCAGCCGTGGGTCTGGAAGGGCAGGATGACCTGCGGAATTTCGCCGTCGATCGCTTGCACCAGCGCGTCGCAGAGCGGTGCCCAGGCGGCGTCCAGCGGCGCCTCGGTGCGCATGAGGGGGCCGGACAGGCGTGCGGGATCGAAGGCGATCAGCCGGTCGTCATGCACCGCCAGCGGGATGTCGGGCAGGGCCGCGCGCAGGCCCGCGGCCAGCATCATGTTGCCCGCGATCACCCCGTCGATTCCGTCTGGCGGCAGGCTGTCGGCGGCGGCGCGGCCGCGCGCCTCGGTCATCGGTCCGGGCAGGTCGGCCACCAGCCGCGCGCCGGCCGTGGCCAGCGCCGCGTCGATGCCTTCGCGGCGGAACAGCGTGTAGGGCCGATCCTCGGGGCCGCCCACCAGCGCGATGCGCCGCGCGCCGCGTGTCGTGAGCGTCGAGGCCAGCGCGTGGCCCACGGCGCGGTTGTCGATATCGACGAAAGGGTAGGCGGCATCGGCGCGGTCGCGCCCGTGCAGCACGAAGGGCGTGCCGCTTGCGGTCAGGCTGGCGACGCGGGGATCGTTCAGCACCGGGTCGGTCAGCACGAACCCGTCGATGCCGCCGCCGTGAACCAGTGTCTCGAGCGCGGCTACCGGGTCATCGCCGGGCCCGAGAACGTGAAGCAGGAACCGCAGCCCGCGGCGCGAGAACTCGGCCGACAGGCCCATCACCGATTCCATCAGGAGTTCGACCTCGACCGTCTCGGACCGGCCGGGCACGATCATGGCCACGATGCCCGATCGCCCGGATTTCAGGGTGCGGGCCGCAAGGTTGGGACGATAGCCGATCTCGAGCGCGCCCTGACGCACGCGGGTCTTGGTCTCGGCGCTGACATCGGCGTGGTCGTTCAGGGCGCGGCTGACCTGCGTCACCGACAGGCCCACGTGGCGGGCGACATCCTTGAGGGTCGGCACGGCTTCCTCCGCTTCCTGTGCCGAAATGACTTGCAACGCGAAACGTTTCGGGTCAACTTCCGTCAGGCCCGAAACGTTTCGGAAAGGTGGAATCATGGCACATTCGCAGGATTGGTGGCGCAACTCGGTCACCTACCAGATCTATCCGCGCAGCTTCCAGGACGACGACGGCGACGGCATGGGCGACCTGAAGGGGATCATCCGCCGGCTGCCGCACGTGGCCGATCTGGGCGTCGACGCGATCTGGCTGTCGCCGATCTTCACCTCGCCCATGGCCGACATGGGCTATGACGTGAGCGATCACCGCGATATCGACCCGACCTTCGGCACCATGGCCGATTTCGAGGCGCTGGTCGCCCGCGCGCACGATCTGGGCCTGAAGGTCATCATCGACCAGGTGCTGAGTCATTCGTCCGACCGCCACCCGTTCTTCACCGAAAGCCGGGCATCGCGCGCGAACCCGAAGGCCGACTGGTACGTCTGGGCCGACGCCAAGCCCGAGGGCAGCCCGCCCAACAACTGGCAATCGATCTTCGGCGGCCCGGCCTGGACCTGGGATGTGCGGCGGCGGCAATACTATTTCCACCAGTTCCTGAAGGAGCAGCCCGACCTGAACTTCCACAATCCCGAGGTGCAGGACTGGGCGCTCGACACCCTGCGCTTCTGGCTGGACAAGGGGGTGGACGGCTTCCGGCTGGACGCGGTGAACCACTATGTCCACGACGACCGGCTGCGCGACAACCCGCCCGACATCCGCGAGAAGACCGAGCCGGACTACAAGACTTTCGAGATGCAGTATCCGATCCATTCGAAGAACCGGCCAGAGAACCTGGCCTTCATCGAGCGGGTGCGGGCGCTGACCGACGAATACGACGCGCGCACCCTGATCGGCGAGATCGGCGAGGCCCATCACCCGATCGAGCGGCTGCACGACTATACCGGCCCGGGGCGGCTGCATCAGGCCTATCACACGGCGCTGATGCACAAGCCCTACGGCGCCGCGTTCTTCCGCGATCAGCTGAAGGCGATGTTCCGCGACGGCTATGAAGGGTGCCCCAACTGGGCGTTTTCCAGCCACGACGTGCCGCGCCACGTCTCGCGCTGGGGCGCGCATTGGAGCGATGCGGACCGCTTTGCCAGGATGACCTGCGCGCTGCTGCTGTCGATCCGGGGGTCGGTGTGCCTGTACCAGGGCGAAGAGCTGGGCCTGCCGCAGACCGAGCTGACCTACGACGAGCTGGTGGACCCCGAGGGCAAGACCTTCTTCCCCGACAACCCCGGCCGCGACGGCTGCCGCACGCCGATGCCGTGGGAGTCCGGGGCGAAGAATGCCGGGTTCTCGGACGCCGATTCGACGTGGCTGCCCATGAAGCCGCCGCAGGCCGCGCGGGCGGTGGACACGCAGGCGGATGACCCCGACAGCGTGCTGTCGTTCTACAAGCGCATGCTGGCCCTGAGGACGGATCGCGACGCGTTGCGCGACGGCGACATGGCGTTCCTCGACGCGCCCGAAGGCGTGCTGGCCTATCGCCGGGGCGCGGGCACGCTGTGCGTATTCAACCTGTCGGACGCGCCCGCGCGGTGGAACGGGGCCGGGGGGACGGTCCTTCTGTCGGAGGGGTGGCAGGCCGAGCCGGGCGGCGCGCAGGTCGAGCCCAACGGCTTCGCGATCCTGGCGGAGTGAGACGGCGGGGACGCGCGGCTGCTTGCGCGCCGGGTCGCCGGGGGGCGGGCAGACCCGTCTGGTCGCGCGCCCGCCCAGCCTTATGGTCCCTGTCTCAGAGCGAGGGCAGCGGCGGCAGGGGCTGGCCGAACCATTCTTCGGACAGCGTGTTCAGCTCGCCGTTCAGGGTGTTCGTCAGGATGAACACGTTGACCCAGCGCAGCAGGTCGGCATTGCCCTGCTTGATGCCGATGAAGCAGGGCGAGTCCCGCAGGATGAACTTCGTGTCCACGCTGAGATCGGGGTTCGACTCGGACAGCGACGCGGCGACGACGTTCCCGGTCACCAGCACATCGACCTGGCCCGAGACATAGGCGGCGAGTGTCGCGGCGTTGTCGCCGAAGCGGATGATCTCGGTCTCGTCGGACACCATGTCGGTCAGCGCCAGGTCCTCGAGCGTGCCGCCGGTCAGGCCGACGGAGTAGCCCGCGAGGTCATCGACGCTGGAAATCTCCTTGTCGTCGCTGGCGAAGGCGCCGGAATAGAACGGCGCGTAGGCGCTGGAGAACCAGATCGACTTGGCCCGCTCGGGATTGGCGCCCATGGAGGAAATCACGAGGTCCAGCCGGTCGGTTTCCAGGTAGGGAATGCGCTGGTCCGAGCTGATTGGTACCAGGTCCAGCTCGACTCCCATCGCCTCGGCGATCATGTTCGCGATCGAGACGTCATAGCCCTCGTATTCGCCCGAGGCGCCGAGCGAGCCGAAGGGCGGGAAATCCTCGGGCACCCCGATGCTGATCGTGCCCTCGGACAGGATATCCGACAGGTCGGCGGCGGCGGGTGCGGCGGTCATCGTGGCGGCGGCCAGCGCCGCGGCGGTCACGAGGCCCTTGAGCTTGTCTGTTACGGTCATGGAAATCTCCTTTGGTTGCGATGGATCAGGCAGCGGTCGGGGTCGCGGCACGTTTCACCGCGCCGAGGCGCTTTTCGAGATGGCGGGAATAGAGCGACAGCGGAAAGCAGAGGGCGAAGTAGATCAGCGCCATCAGGGGATAGATGACGAAGGGCTCGGTGCCGTCCACGGGCGCGTTGGCCCAGCGCTTGCCGATCTGCATGAGGTCGGAAAACCCGATGATGTAGGCCAGCGACGTGCCCTTGATGATCTGCACCATGAACCCGACCGTGGGCGCCAGCGCCAGCACGACGGCCTGGGGCAGTACCACCAGCCGCAGCATCTGAAGGAACCGCAGGCCCAGCGCTTCGCTGGCCTCCCACTGGCCGCTGGGGATCGCTTCGACCGCGCCGCGCCAGACGTCCGACAGGTAGGCGCTGGTATAGACGATGAGCGAGACCGAGGCCGCGATCCACGGGTCGATGTTGAAGCCCAGCAGCCGCGGCACGCCAAGACCCGCGAGGAACAGCAGCATCAGCAGCGGCGTGGACTGGAAGAACCAGATATACGCGACGGCCAGCCGCTTGCCCCACTTGAACGGGGCGACGCGGATCACGGTGATCAGCCCGGCCAGGATGCCGCCGCCGAAGAAGGCGATGAGCGACAGGTAGATGGTGAACTGCGTCGCCGCGAGCAGCTGAAACACGACGATCCCGAAGGGCTCTCCGAGTATGGCGGCGAACAGATCCTTCACCGGCCCAGCTCCGCCCAGGGAAAGCGCCAGCGATAAAGACCCGCCATCGCGGCTTTGTAGAGCAGCGAGATGCTGATGTAGATGACGGTCAGGGTGATGTAGACCTCGAAGGTCCGGAAGGTGCGGCTGTCGATGAACATGCCGGCGTTGGTCAGGTCGCGCACGCCGATCTCGGCGATGATCCCGGTGGTCAGGAACAGGAAGACGAACTGGCTGGACAGCGACGGGAACATGCGCCCGATGGCCTGCGGCACCACGATCAGCCGGAACGCCGTGATCGGCCGCAGGCCCAGCGCCTCGGCCGCCTCGCGCTGGCCGGTGTCGACCGAACGGAAGCCCGCGCGCAGGATCTCGGCGAAATAGGCCGAGAAGTTGAGCGCCAGCGCCAGGAGCGCGTGGGCCCAGAAGGGCCACGCATAGCCCAGCAGCAGGGGCAGTCCGAAGGCCACGAAGAACAGCTGCACGATCAGCGGCGTGTTGCGGATGAACTCCACGTACGCCGTGGCCAGCGGGGCCGCGATGCGGATCTGCATGTGCCGAGCCCAGGACAGGACGATGGCGAAGGCAAACCCGATAACGCCCCCGCAGAGGGTCAGCATTGCGCTCATGCCCGCGCCCTGCATCAGAAGGGTCACGTAGTCCCAGTTGCGATAGATTTCGAAGAACCGGAATTCCATCGCGCCCCCACGCCAAGTCCGCGCTCAGGCTAGGCGTGGCGTCGGGCGGCGGACAACGCGCCGGGTTTCGCGGCGTCAGGGATCACCGCCGGCTGCCCGGAGAATCGGCATCACGCCGGAATCTGCCCGTTTCCTTTGCCGTTCGGGATTTGGCCGAGTGTGGTCCGGATGGGCTCGCGGGAGCTCAACCGAGCTCGAGCGTTGCGACGGCCTGCAGGCATTGCCCCGTGGCCGGAGCGTCCCCGCGATACATGCGGGCGGTGCTGAAGCCTTCGGTGAATCCCTGCTGCCGCAGCATCTCGGCGAAGGGGGCGGCGGTGTCGGGCAAGTCGATCGTGACGCGGCTTTCCCCGATCGCGGATGCGGCCTGTCGCGCGAGGTGCAGCGCCGCGGGGGCGTCGTCCGCGATGATCGGCCCGATCTTGCACCCGTCCCGGCAGGTCCGGGCCGTGGCGACGCCGGTGATCGTCTTTCCGTCGCGCTTCAGGACGGTCTTCCGCGTCGGCCCGTCTTGTAGCCATGCGTGCAGGAAACGCGGCCGGGACACGCCGTTTGCAGCGGCATCGAGCCGTTCGAGGTCGGGTATCTCCCCCGCGCGCGCCACCGGAAGCGTCAGCGCCTCGGTCGCCAGGTGGCCGGACAGTCTCTGGGTGCGGCCATGCAGGACGAAGCCCGACCGCGCGTAGTTGGCCTGTTGCGCGGCGACACCGTCCAGGCCGACGGTGCGGTCCCCGGCATGGGACAGCGCGAAATTCCAGAGTGCGAAGCCGATGCCCCGGCCGCGGAATTCCGGGCGGCACAGGTAGAGCCCGAGAAAGGCGATGGCGTCGGAGTGATTGACCACCGAGATCGCCGCGACCACCTGGCCCCCGACCTCGGCCACGAAGAAGCCGTCGGGATCGGCCGCGTGGAAGGCGGCGGCGTCGTCCAGGCCCGGGTTCCAGCCTTCCGCGGCCGCCCAGTCGAGCATGACCGCGACCTCGCCCGCCCGGGCCACGCGGCAGCAGGCCGTCATCTTTGCAGGGCCTCGCGCAGCGACGCTGGCGGCGGCGCGACGTTGCGCAGGTCGAGAGAGGCCACGAGGTCGAGCAGGTGGTTCTTCATCAGCTCCTCAGCCGCCGCGCCGTCCTTGCGGGCGAAGGCGTCCAGAAGCGCATGGTGCGCCTGCGTTTCGCACAGCGCGGCCCGGCGCCGCCAGTAGAGCGCGATGATGAGCGACGAGCGTGAAATCAGCTCGGATATGACGGCCTCGATCGTGGTCTGGTCCGCGATGCGGGCGACCTCCAGGTGGAACTGGCCCGACAGCAGAAGCGCGCGACCGTTCTCGCCCGCGTCCAGCGCGGCATGCTCGTCGCGGATATTCTCGTTCAGAAGCGCGAGGTCGGCCTCGGTCATCCGCAGGGCGGCAGAATGGGCCGTGCGGGGTTCGAGAAGGGACCGCGCCTCGAAGACCTCGCGCGCCTCGCGCGGGGTGGGCTGCGCGACGAAGGCGCCGCGATTGCGGCGCAACTGGACCAGGTGGCGGTGCGACAGCGCGAGAAGGGCGGCCCGGACGATGGTGCGGCTGATCCCGTAGGCCTCGGCCAGGTCATCCTCGCCCAGCTTCGTGCCCGGTGGCAGGCGGTGTTCGTGGATGGCGCGTTCGAGGTCCGCCGCGATGGCGTCGCGGCTCCAGCTGGTGTGGTCTATCTTGTTCATTACCTGCGCATCACTTCCTGCCCTGCCGCGACCTTCGCCGATTCTCGCCCAGTGGGACAAGCGCGGGAGGCCCGCGATGGTTTCCGGGACAGTATTGTATACAACTTTGTGCCCGTTTTCGTGCACGACGCGCGGCGGCGCGGTCAAAAATGCGGCAAAGGGCAAAACCGCGCCCGTGTCGATGCGAAAATGCTGCCCTCGGAGCCGATAAGGGCCTCACCTCGGGTCAACACAGCACTGGGGGCCCGATGCGAACCGGATACGACCTTGAACTGGTTCACCTGACCAAGCGCTACGGCGACACGGTCGCGGTACGGGATCTGAACCACGTCTTCGTCAAGGGCAGCTATGTCTGCCTGCTGGGGCCGTCGGGCTGCGGCAAGTCGTCGACCCTGCGGATGATCGCGGGGCACGAGGATGTCAGCGAAGGGTCGATCGTCCTGGACAGCCAGGACGTGTCCCAACTGCCGCCCGCGCTGCGCGGGACCGCCATGATGTTCCAGAACTACGCGCTGTTTCCGCACCTGTCGGTGCGCGACAACGTGGCGTTTTCGCTGCGCATGAAGGGCGTGGACAAGGCCAAGCGGCACGCCCGCGCCGACGAGATGCTGGCGCTGGTGGACATGACGCACCTGGCAGACCGGCTGCCCACGCAATTGTCGGGCGGCCAGCAGCAGCGCGTGGCCCTGGCCCGCGCCCTGGTGACCGAGCCAAAGGTGCTTCTGCTGGACGAGCCCTTGTCCGCGCTCGACCCGTTCCTGCGCATCCGGATGCGGGGCGAGCTGAAGAAGCTCCAGCGCGAGCTGGGCATCACCTTCATCCATGTCACCCATGGTCAGGACGAGGCGCTGGCGCTGGCCGACGAGATCGTCGTGATGAACGACGCGGTCATCGAGCAATCCGGCCCGGCCCGCGATGTCTGGGGCGCGCCGCGCACCGAATTCGTCGCCCGGTTCATCGGCGGGCACAACGTGATCGCGCTGCCAAGCGGCAAGGCGACCGTGCGCGCCGACGCGGTGACGCTGGGCGACGACGGGCTGGCCGCGACGATCACGGCCGTCGAATACCAGGGCGCGTCGGTCGCCGTGACCTCGAAGCTGGAGACCGGCGACGAGGTGCTCGCCCTGCTACCGGAAGAGCAATTCTTCAACGCACCGAAATCCCCGGGCGACGCCGTGCGGCTCGCCTGGGACGAAAGGGGGCTGCACCGCCTCGAGGCCTGAAGGGGCCGACACGAAAGACCCCGCATCCATCCATCATGAGAGGAAAACCCATGGCGATACTCGCAAAACCCAAGGTCGGCTATTCCCGCCGTTCCCTGCTCAAGGCCGGCGGCGCGGCGATCGCCGCCTCGACCCTGCCGGCGCCCATGCTGTGGGCGCAGGACACCAAGGACATCGTTCTGCGCCAGTTCGGCACCGGCGTGTCGAACCTGAATGACGTGGCCAACAAGGTGAAGGAAGACCTGGGCTTCACGCTGGAAATGACGGCGCTGGACAGCGACAGCGTCACCCAGCGCGCCGCCACCCAGCCCGACAGCTTCGACATCGCGGATATCGAGTACTGGATCTGCAAGAAGGTCTGGCCCACGGGCAACCTCCAGGCGATGGATGTCAGCCGGATCGCGAACTACGACAAGATCGTCGGCATCTTCAAGGACGGCAAGCTGACGCCCGACAGCGAGATCGCGCAGGGCACCGCGCCGCACACCGTGGGCTTCATCCCCGAGCCCGGCGCGACCACATTCGCGGACGAGCAGACCAACTGGATGACCCTGATCCCGACGATCTACAACGCCGATACCCTGGGCATCCGCCCCGACCTGATCGGCCGCCCGATCGAGTCCTGGGCCGAGCTGCTGAACCCCGAGTTCCAGGGCAAGGCGTCGATCCTCGACATCTCGTCCATCGGCATCATGGACATGGCCATGGTCTGCGAGGCCATGGGCGAGATCCAGTACGGCGACAAGGGCAACATGACCCGCGAAGAGATCGACGCGACCATGGCGATCTTCACCGAGGCCAAGCAGAACGGCCAGTTCCGCGCCTTCTGGAAAACCTTCGACGAGAGCGTGAACCTGATGGCATCCGGCGAGGTCGTGATCCAGTCCATGTGGTCGCCCGCCATCACCGCCGTGAAGTCGCGGGGCATTCCCTGCGTCTACCAGCCGCTGAAGGAAGGCTACCGCAGCTGGGGCGGGGGCATCGGCCTGTCGCAGTCGCTGTCGGGCATGGAGCTGGACGCGGCCTACGAGTACATCAACTGGTACCTCTCGGGCTGGGTCGGCGGCTACCTGATGCGCCAGGGTTATTACTCGGCCGTTCCCGAGACCTCGAAGGAGTTCATGTCCGAGAACGAGTGGGGCTACTGGTTCGAGGGCAAGGAAGCCACCGACGTCATCACCTCGCCCACCGGCGACCAGCTGGCGCAGGCCGGCGAGGTCCGCGACGGCGGTTCCTTCGAAGAGCGCATGGGCTCGGTCGCCTGCTGGAACGCCGTCATGGACGAGAATCAGTACATGGTCCGCAAGTGGAACGAGTTCATCGCGGCCTGACCCGACATCGCCTCGCCCGCACGAGGCATCCGGCCCGGGGGGCGCGACGCCCCCCGCCACGTCCTGATTTCAACGACCTGACGACCGGCGCGCCGACGCGCTCGGACCGGACCGAGGAGAGCACATGCGGCTAAAGAACCGCCACGTCCTGGGATGGCTCGAGGCCTCGCCGCTGGCGCTGGTCCTGCTGCTGTTCCTGGTCGCGCCGATCGTCATGATCGTGATCGTCAGTTTCTGGGGCGCGACCGAGTTCTCGATCTACCCGGCCTTCCAGTTCGACAATTACGAGTTTCTTTTCGGCTCGCCCGTCACCTACCGCGTCTTTCTCGCGACGCTGAAATACGCCTTCATCACCTGGGCGCTGACCTTGGCGATCGGGTTCACGGTCGCGTATTTCCTGGCGTTCCACGTGCGCAGCCTGACCATGCAGATCGCGCTGTTTCTGGTCTGCACGATCCCGTTCTGGACCTCGAACATCATCCGCATGATCTCGTGGATCCCGTTCCTGGGGCGCAACGGCATCGCCAACCAGACACTGATCTCTTGGGGGCTAATCGACGAGCCGCTGGAATGGCTGCTTTACTCCGATTTCGCCGTGATCCTGGCCTTCGTGCACCTCTACACGCTGTTCATGGTCGTCCCGATCTTCAACACCATGATGCGCATCGACAAATCCCTGCTCGAGGCCGCGCGGGACAACGGCGCCTCGGGGCTTCAGACGCTGGTGCACGTGATCCTGCCGCTCACGAAGCCCGGTATCATGATCGGCACCATTTTCGTGGTGACGCTGGTGATGGGCGATTTCATCACCGTGCGTTTCATGTCGGGCTCGCAACGCGCCAACGTGGGGCGGCTGATCTCGAACGATATCGGGCTTCTGCAATACCCATCGGCCGCCGCGACCGCCGTCGTTCTGCTGTGCACCGTGCTGATCGTGATCGCGATCCTGCTGCGCTTCGTCAACATCCGCAAGGAGCTCTGAGATGGAGCGTCGCCCCCGCAGCTTCTACATTCTGGCCGCCTTCTTCGCGCTGTTCGTGCTGTTTCTCTACGGCCCGATCCTGACCATCGGCATCCTGAGCTTCCAGGGGCCGCAGGGCGGGCTGACATTCCCGATGAACGGCGTCTCGCTGCACTGGTTTCGCGACCTGTTCCAGGAGCAGGCGGTCGGCGACATCTGGGGCGCGTTCCGGCGCAGTTTCGCGCTGGGGCTGATGGTGATGGTGACCACGGTGGTCGTGTCGGTCATGGCCGGCCTGGCGTTCCGCAAGCGCTTCGCGGGGTCGGCCCTGCTGTTCTACGCGGCCATCACGTCGCTGGTGATCCCGTCGATCCTGATCTCGCTGGGCGTCGGGCTGATCTTCAACCAGCTGGGGCTCAAGATCCACTGGGCGACGTCCGGCTTCGGGTCGCAGCTGACATGGACGCTGCCCTTCGGCCTGCTGATCATGTTCGCGGTCTTCAACCGCTTCGACAAAAGCTACGAGGAAGCCGCCCGCGACCAGGGCGCGACCTCGTGGCAGACGATCCGCTTCGTGGTGCTGCCGATCATCGCGCCGTCGCTGATCGGGGTGGCCCTGTTCGGGTTCACGCTCAGCTATGACGAATTCGCTCGGACGCTGCTGACCGCGGGCAGCTACAACACGCTCCCGCTCGAGATCTTCGGGATGACGACCAACGTCACGACCCCGGTGATCTATGCGCTGGGCACGCTGACCACGCTGTTCTCCTTCGCCATCATCGCGGCCTGCCTGCTGGGCGTCTGGATCTTGGGCAAGCGCCGGGCGCGGCTGGGCTCGGATGCGGGGAAGGGCGTATGAAGATCGCCTATATCAACCCCAATTCGACCGAAGGCATGACCGACAGTATCGTCGCCACGGCGCGCGAGGCCCTGCCCGACGTCGAGATCTTCGGCCTGACCAACGCCTCCGCCCCGGCCGCGATCCAGGGCAAGGCGGACGGGGACGCGGCCGTGCCCGGCCTGCTGGCGCTGGTGCCGGTGGCCGAAGCGCGGGGCGCCGACGTCATCGTGATCGCCTGCTTCGACGATACCGGCCTGGCCGAGGCGCGCGCGACCGCGGGGTGCCCTGTGCTGGGGATCGGCCAATCGAGCTTCGTCATGGCGCAACTGCTGGGGCTGCGATTCTCGGTCATCACATCGCTGCCCGTCTCGGTGCCAGTGATCGAGGAGAACATCCGCCAGCAGGGGTTCGCGGGATCCTGTGCCTCGGTGCGCGCGAGCGGGCTTCCCGTCCTCACTATCGACGCGGGCGGGACCGATGTGATCGACCGGCTGACCGATGAGATCGCCACCGCGAACGAAAGCGACGGCGCGGCCTGCGCCCTGCTGGGATGCGCCGGGATGGCGCATATCGCGCCGGAATTGTCCGCGCGGTCCCGCATCCCGCTGATCGACGGCGTGGCCGCATCCGCGCGCCTGTCGATGGCCGTTGCCGGCCTGTGAGCGGGCGCCCGGGTCGCCGGGAAGTCCCGACGGCCAGAGGTCGGAGTATTCATCATTCGCGGCCCAGAAGGGGGGGGGCGCTGCCCCCGTCCGCTGGCGCGGACTCCCCCGGAGGTATTTGGAGAAAGATGAAGCCGCAAACGGCTGCGAGACGGTATCGCGGGGCTTTCGTCGCAGCCGATGCCGACTACCTGTGGCGCGGGGAGCGGGCGCACCGGGCGATCCGCCGACACGCGACGAGGGGCCGACATGGCAAAGACGGGCACGAAACCGCCATCGCCCTGCATCGACGTTTGCAAGTTCCGCCGCGAGGGACATTGCATCGGCTGTTCGATGACCAAGGCGCAGAAGAAGATGTTCAAGGAGCTGAAGTCGCCCGCGCACCGGCGCGTCTTCGTTCACATGCTGTCGCATCAGCAGGCCGCCCTGGGCGGTTACGCCCATTGGACCGAAGCCTATCTGAAGAAATGCGCGAAGAAGGGCGTGACCCCGCCCCTTGATGCGTGACCCGCGTGGGCTGGAAGGCGCGGAGGGGGCTGCCTATGTTGTGGGCTGGTACAGGCGGGGGCGCAACTTGATCATCGGTGACATCGCGGACGAAGTCGCACGGCGCGTCGAGCGCGCGGGCAGCGCGGTGTCGGGCGCGTTTCTCGAACCCACCATCCGGCTGGGCGTGACCGGGCTCAGCCGCGCGGGCAAGACCGTGTTCATCACCTCGCTGGTGGCGAACCTGATGAACCGGGCGCGCATGGGGCAGCTGCGCGCGGCGGCGCAGGGCGCGATCCGCGCGGCCTATCTTCAGCCCCAGCCCGACGACACCCTGCCGCGCTTCGACTACGAGACGCACCTGGCCGCGCTGACCGGCCCCGCGCCGCACTGGCCCGACAGCACCCGCGCCATTTCCGAGCTGCGGTTGTCGCTGAAGGTGCAGCCCACCGGCCTGGTGGCGGGCCTGCGCGGGCCGCGCACGCTGCACCTGGATATCGTGGACTATCCCGGCGAATGGCTGCTGGACCTGGGGCTGATCGAGAAGGATTTCGCGCAGTGGTCGCGCGAGACGCTCGAGCGGCTGGAGAACCGCCCGCAGGCCGAGGCCTTCCGCGCGGCGCTGTCCGGGGCGGACCCGGCCGCCAAGCTGGACGAGCCGCAGGCGCAGGCGCTGTCGGCGGCCTTCACCGGCTACCTGCGCGCGGCGCGCGAGGACGGGTATTCGGACTGTACGCCGGGGCGGTTCCTGCTGCCCGGCGACCTGGCGGGCAGCCCCGTCCTGACCTTCGCGCCCCTGCCACCCGGCGAGCACGGGCGCGGCTCGCTGGGGCGCGAGTTCGCGCGGCGATACGAAGCCTACAAGCGCGAGGTGGTGAAGCCGTTCTTCCGCGACCATTTCGCCCGGCTGGACCGGCAGGTCGTTCTGGTCGACGCGCTGGGCGCGATCCATGCCGGCCCGCAGGCGGTCGAGGACATGCGCCGTGCCATGGGCGACATCCTGGGGGCGTTCCGCCCGGGCCAGAACAATTTCCTGAGCCAGATCTTCCTTGGCCGCCGGATCGAGCGGATCCTCTTCGCCGCCACCAAGGCCGATCACCTGCATCACAGCCAGCACGCCAAGCTGACCGCCATCATGGAGGCGCTGTTGTCGGACGCCAAGCGGCGCGCGGATTACGCGGGCGCGACCACCGCCGCCCTGTCCATCGCCGGGTTGCGCGCCACCACCGAGGACACGGTGACCCATGACGGGCGCGCGCTCGACGTGGTGCGCGGCGTATTGCTGGAGGATGGCCGCCGCGCGGCGTTCCATCCCGGCCATCTGCCCGAGGATCCCGCGCATCTTCTGACCCCCGCGCGGCAGGGGGCGCCCGCCTGGCTGGACGAGGACTACGCCATCATGCGCTTCGCGCCCCAGCCCCTGAGCCTGAAGCCCGGCGAGGGGCCGCCGCATATCCGCCTGGACCGGGCGGCGGAGTTCCTGATCGGGGACCGGTTGTGAGCCCGTTTCATCCTCCCGGCGTCGCGCCCGTTCCGACCGCGGCGCAGAAGTATTTGAGGACCAGTGATGTACGGGGCGCGGCGCGATCGGGGGCGTTCCATGGCTGAGCGGCGGGGACCCGTCCTGATCGAGGAGCCGGGCGAGGGGCCCGCGGCTTCGCCCGCGCTGGCGCCGCCGGTGCCCGAGACGGGCGGGCGGGACGACCGGCCCGACGGGCGCGCCATGCGCACCGCCGCCGCGCTGGCCGCGCGCGAGCGTTCGGCCCTGGGGCGGTGGTTCTGGCGGCTGGCGGGCGCTCTTTTCGTCTTCACCCTGTCCCTGACCGCTTGGTCGGCCATCGATGCGCTGCTGGCGCGCAATGCCGTGCTGGGCTGGGTGGCCCTGGTGCTGACCGGGGGGCTGGCGCTGGTCGCGGTCCTGATCGCGTTGCGGGAACTGGCGGCGCTGGCGCGGCTGGCGCGGATGGGACGGCTGCAATCCGAGGCCGAGGCCGCCCTGGCCGAGGGCACGATGGCGCGGGCCCGGGTGGTGCTGGACCGGATCGTGGCGCTTTACCGGGATCGCGACGCGCTCAGCTGGCACGTGGCGCGGGTGGAGGAGCGGCGCGGCGAGGTGTTCGACGCCGACGCGCTGTTCGCCCTGGCCGAGACCGAGCTGCTTGCCCCGCTGGACGCCGCCGCGCGGATCGAGGTCGAGGCGGCGGCGCGGCAGGTGGCCACCGTCACCGCCGTGGTGCCGCTGGCGCTGGCCGACGTGGCCGCCGCGCTGACCGCCAACCTGCGCATGATCCGCCGCATCGCCGAGATCTACGGCGGGCGGGCCGGAACGCTGGGCAGCTGGCGGCTGACCCGGGCGGTGATGACGCACCTGGTGGCCACGGGCGCCGTGGCGGTGGGCGACGACCTGATCAGCTCGGTCGCCGGGGGATCGGTGCTGAGCCGCGTGAGCCGCCGCTTCGGCGAGGGCGTGGTGAACGGCGCGCTGACGGCGCGAGTGGGCGTGGCGGCCATCGAGGTCTGCCGCCCGCTGCCCTTCGCCGCCGCGCCGCGCCCGCAGGTGACGCGGTTGGTGGGGCGGGCCCTGTCGGGCCTGTTCCCCGGGCGGAAGGAGGACGCGGGTGGAGAGCCTGGCGCGTGACCTGGCCGAGATGCAGCGCACGCCGCTGCACGACAGCCACGTGGCCGCCCTGCGCAAGGCGGGGCACGAGATCCGGTACGAGGCGGGCCAGACGGTTCTGCGCGCGGGCGAGGTCCAGCAGGAGTTCATCTTCCTGACGGAAGGCGAGGTCGAGGTGGTCAATCCCTGGACCGACGCGCGGCACCTGCCGCACACGCTGGGTCCCGCTCAGTTCGTGGGCGAGATCGCGTTCCTGACCGGGGCTGTGGCGTCGATGACCTTGCGGGCCTGCGCTCCGACCACCGCAATCGCCGTGCCGCGGGCCGAGATGCTGGCACTCATGCGGCAAATCCCCGAGATGAGCGACATCGTCATCACCGTGCTGGCGGCGCGACGGCGCCGCCAGATCGAGACCGGCGACAGCGCGCTGAAGCTGATCGGTGCGGACGTGGACCGCACCATTCGCGATATCGCTGCCTTCGCCAGCCGCAACCGCATCCCGTTCGAGGACCTGCCGCTGGGCAGCGCTCGGGCCACGGCCGAGGCGGAAATCTGCGCCATCGCGACGGATCGCCCGGCGGTGATTTTCGGGCGCGACGTGGTGATCGAGGATCCGAGCCCCGCGAAACTCGCCCGCGTGCTGGGGCTGGAATTGCGCATCGACGCGGACGAGGTTCTGGACGTGCTGATCGTGGGCGGCGGCCCGGCGGGCGTGGCGGCGGCGGTCTACGCGGGCGCCGAGGGGCTGAGCGCCTTGGTGGTCGAGGATACCGCCGTGGGCGGGCAGGCGGGCACCTCCAGCCGGATCGAGAACTACATGGGCTTTCCCACCGGAATCTCGGGCGGCGACCTGGTCTGGCGCGGCGAGGTCCAGGCGATGAAATTCGGCACCCGCTTCGCCATGCCCGCGCGGGTGACGGCGCTGGTGAAGGGCGCGGACGGCCTGTTCCGCGCGACGCTGAACGACGGGGGCGGCGTCACGGCGCGCGCGGTCGTGGTGGCGGCGGGGGTGCAGTACCGCCGCCTGCCGCTGGACCGGCTGGAGTCGTTCGAGGGCGCCGGGATCTACTATGCCGCCACCGATGTGGAGGCGCGCTGGTGCCGGGGCCGCCCGGTGGTGGTGGTCGGCGGCGGCAACTCGGCGGGGCAGGCGGCCATGTACCTGTCGCGCAGCGTGTCGCACGTGCATGTCCTGGTCCGCGGCGACAGCCTGGCGGCCAGCATGTCGGACTACCTGGCCCGCCGGCTCGAGGCCGACCCGGCCATCACCCTGCATTCCCGCACCGAGATGACGGCGCTGCACGGCGGGGACCAGCTGGAGGCGATCACCCTGCGCGACAAGCTGGAGGGGCGCGATTGGCGGCTCGAGACCGGGGCGGTGTTCGTCATGGTGGGCGCCGCGCCCAATACCGGCTGGCTGCGCGGCCTGGTCGAGCTCGACCGCGCGGGATACGTGGTGACCGGCCCCGCGACCGGCGGGCGCACCGCCTTCGAGACCTCGACGCCCGGCATCTTCGCCGTGGGCGACGTGCGGGCGGGGTCGGTGAAGCGGGTGGCCTCGTCGGTGGGCGAGGGGTCGGTCGTGATCAGCGCGGTGTGGTCGCACGTGGACGCGTTGCGGACCCGGTGAGGGAACCGCGTCCGTTGGTCGCAAGTTGACGCTGGAACCAATTTCACATTCGCGTGGTGTCGCCCATGGCCCTTCCCCCGGTCGATCAGATCGACCCTGACCAGATGAGCGACCCGAGCTGGCGGATCGAGGTGCTGAGCCAGCTGAACCGCATCCGGCGCGCGTTGATCCTGCTGGCCTTCGTGGCGGTGGTCGTGGCCTGCTACTTCGCCCGCGACGTGCTGCTGCCGATCATCCTCGGTCTCATGCTGGCCCTGACGCTCAGCCCCATCGTGCGCACGGCGGGGCGCATCGGCGTGCCCGCGCCGGTGACGGCCGTCCTTCTGATCGTGACCATCGGCGTGGGGCTGAGCGCCGCGGGCTACGCGGCGTCGGGTCCCGTCAGCCGATGGCTGGCCGAGGCGCCCGAGATGGGGCGCGAGCTTCAACTGAAGCTGCGGGGGCTGACCGAGTCGGTGGAGAAGGTCAAGGAGGCCAGCGAAGAGGTCGAGGAGATGGCCGAATCCAACGGCGGTGGCGAGAGGGTGCAGAAGGTATCCATCGAAAGCCCCGGCCTGCTGGACTCGGCCGTCAGCAACGCGGCCTCGGTCGGCACCACCTTCGCCGTGACGCTGGTGCTGGCGCTGTTCCTGCTGGCCTCGGGCGACATGTTCCGCGTGAAGATCGTCGAGGCGCTGCCCAGCATGTCCGACAAGAAGCGCGCCTACCGGATCATGATGGGCGTGGAGAAGGCGATCTCGCGCTACCTGCTGACCATCACGCTGATCAATGCCGGGCTCGGCCTCATCATCTGGGGGCTGATGTGGGCGTCGGGGCTGGACAACGCCTATGTCTGGGGGATCGTGGCCTTCGCCTTCAATTTCCTGCCGTTCATCGGTGCGATGGCGGGCGTATTCCTGGTGTCGGTCTTCTCGCTTCTGGCGTTCCCGACGCTGGGCGCGGCGATCACGCCGCCGCTTCTCTACCTCGCGGCCACGTCGCTGGAAGGGCAGATCATCACGCCCGCGATCCTTGGCCGACGGCTGGAGCTGAACACCGTCTCGGTCTTCGTCACGGTCGTCTTCTGGGGCTGGCTCTGGGGCATCGCGGGGGCGCTGATGGCGGTGCCGTTCCTGGTGGCCGTGAAGGTGATCTGCGACAATATCGACCGGATGAAGACCTGGGGTCACTTCCTCGGATCGTCGGACCTGAGCGTGCGAAACGAGGCGACGCCCGAGACCGCCTGAGCGTTCTTGCCGCCCGGCGCCATCGTGCCTATAAGCGGGCGCAAGATGGCCCGGATCTTTCGCATCATACGAATTATCCGCCCGGTCGCCTGATCGTCTCAGGCTGCCGGGACAAGGCGCATGACCGACTGGCGCGCCGCCCTCATTCCAATCCTGCCCAGACCATCCACTTGCGGGGACCGATCCCATGTGCGCCGACACCACCGACACCAAGACCACGCCCGAATACAAAGACACGCTGAACCTGCCGCAGACCGACTTTCCCATGCGGGCGGGTCTGCCCAAGCGCGAGCCGGAGTGGCTGGCCCGCTGGCAGGAGATCGGCGTCTACGACCGCCTGCGCGAGAAGGACGGGCGGACGCCCTTCACCCTGCATGACGGCCCGCCCTATGCGAACGGCCACCTGCATATCGGTCACGGGCTGAACAAGACGATCAAGGACATGATCGTCCGGTCGCACCAGATGATGGGCTTCGACGCGCGCTATATCCCCGGCTGGGACTGCCACGGCCTGCCCATCGAGTGGAAGATCGAGGAGAAATACCGCGCCAAGGGCCGCGACAAGGATGCCGTCGACGTGGTCGAGTTCCGCAAGGAGTGCCGCGACTTCGCCGCCGAGTGGGTGGACATCCAGCGTGACGAGTTCCAGCGCCTGGGCATCACCGGCAACTGGGCCGAGCCCTACCTCACCATGGATTACCACGCCGAGGCGGTGATCGCGGGCGAGTTCCAGAAGTTCCTGATGAACGGCACGCTCTACCAGGGCTCGAAGCCGGTCATGTGGTCGCCCGTTGAAAAGACCGCCCTGGCCGAGGCCGAGGTGGAATACCACGACCGCCAGGTCGACGCGATCTGGGTCAAGTTCCCGGTGGTCAGCGCCCAGTCCGAGGCGCTGGACAGCGAAGCGGCCGTCGCCGCGGAAGAAGCCCCCCTGGAGGAGCGCGAGGCGATCCGCGCCGCGGTGGACAAGCGGCAGGCGCAGCTGGAATCGGCGTCGGTGGTGATCTGGACGACCACGCCCTGGACCATCCCGCAGAACCGCGCGATCTGCTTCGGCCCCGAGATCGGCTATGGCCTTTACGAGGTCACCGGCACCCCGGACGAATGCTGGGCCAACGTGGGCGACCTGTACCTGCTGGCCGATGCCTTGGCGGATCAGACCCTGTCGGCCGCGCGGCTGGAAGAGGGGCAGTATCGCCGCCTCCGCGACGTGCAGACCGACGAGATCAAGGCGCTGGTCTGTGCCCACCCGCTGCGCGGAGCCGCGGGCGCGGAGGGCGAGTGGGATTTCGACGTGCCGCTGCTGCCCGGCGACCACGTTACCGACGACGCGGGCACCGGCTTCGTGCATACCGCGCCCAGCCACGGTGACGACGACTTCCAGATCGGGCGCAAGCACGGGCTGCCCATGACCTACAACGTGCTGGACGACTCGAGCTACCGCGCCGACCTGCCGTTCTTTGGGGGCGAACAGATCATCAGGCAGAACGGCAAGCCGGGCGGCGCCAACAAGGCGGTGATCGGCAAGCTGGTCGAGGGTGCGCGCCTTCTGGCCCGGTCGCGCCTGACCATCAGCGACGCGCATTCGTGGCGGTCGAAGGCCCCGGTGATACGCCTGAACCGCCCGCAATGGTTCGTGGCCATCGACCGGCCCGTGGGCGACGGTCACGACGACTATGGCCGGACGATCCGCGAGCGGGCGCTGGCCTCGATCGACCAGCTGGTGGAATGGACGCCCAAGCGCGGGCGCAACCGGCTGTATTCCATGATCGAAAGCCGGCCTGACTGGGTGCTGAGCCGCCAGCGCGCCTGGGGCGTTCCCATGACATGTTTCGTGAAGAAGGACACCCAGCCCGACGATCCGGCGTTCCTGCTGCGCGACGCCGACGTGAACGCCCGCATCCTCGCCGCCTTCGAAGCCGAGGGCGCCGATGCCTGGTACGCGCCGGGCGCGAAGGAACGGTTCATCGGCGACGCGGCCGACCCCGAGCAGTACGAGCAGGTGTTCGACATCCTGGACGTGTGGTTCGACTCGGGCAGCACCCACGCCTTCGTGCTGCGCGACCGGCCCGACGGGACGGCGGACGGCATCGCCGACGTCTACATGGAAGGCACCGACCAGCACCGCGGCTGGTTCCATTCGTCGCTTCTTCAGGCTTGCGGCACCATCGGCCGCGCGCCGTACCGCGCGGTCGTGACCCATGGCTTCACGCTCGACGAGAAGGGCAACAAGATGTCAAAGTCGCTGGGCAACACCATCGTGCCCGACGAGGTGGTGAAGCAGTACGGCGCCGACATCCTGCGGCTTTGGGTGGCGCAGACCGACTATACCGCCGACCAGCGCATCGGGCCCGAGATCCTGAAGGGCGTCGCCGACAGCTATCGCCGACTGCGCAACACCATGCGGTTTCTGCTGGGGTCGCTGCCGGAGGAGGTACCCGCGCTGCCCGCCGAGCTGCCCGAGCTCGAGCGGCTGATGCTGCACCGGCTGGCCGAGATCGACGGGCAGGTGCGCGCCGCCTACAAGGCCTACGACTTCCAGCGCGCGTGGCGCACGGTGTTCGATTTCGCCACGCTGGACCTGTCGGCCTTCTATTTCGACGTGCGAAAGGACGCGCTTTATTGCGACGCCGAAGGCAGTCCGCGCCGCGTGGCCTGCGAGGCCGTGATGGGCGAGATCTACCGGCGGCTGGTCACGTGGCTGGCGCCGATCCTGGTCTTCACCATGGAAGAGGTCTGGCTTGAACGGCACCCCGAGGCGGGCGCGTCCGTACACCTGCTGGACATGCCCGAGACGCCCGAGACGTGGCTGGATCCGGCACTGGCCGACCGGTCGCGCATCGTGCGTGGCGCGCGCCGCGTGGTTCTGGGCGCGCTTGAGCAGGCGCGGCGGGACAAGGTTATCGGTTCGAGCCTCGAGGCCGCGCCGGTGGTTCACCTGTCGGGCGAGCACGCGGCCACCATCCGCGACGCCGAGACCTTCGCGGACCTGTGCATCACGTCGCAGATCACCCTGTCGGCCGACCCCGCGCCCGAAGGCGCCTTCACGCTGGACGACGTGCCGGGCGTGGGCGTGGTCTTCGACCGGGCCGAGGGACAGAAATGCGCGCGGTGCTGGAAGGTGTTGCCGGACGTGGGCAGCCACGCCCACGACGATGTCTGCGGCCGCTGCGACGCCGCCCTGGACTAGGGGCTGACGGACGGGCGGGGTGGATCGTGCTGCGCATGATCCACCCCCGCCCGCGCGCGGTGATTTTTCTACGAAGACTCGTGTGCCTGCGGCGCCGGGTGGTCGTCGTGCTCGTCCGACAGGGCGCGGGCCTGGTCGCCGGCCGGATCCTCGTACTGACCGGCGCGCAGCGTCCAGAGGAACGCGCCGAGGCCCAGCAGGCCCAGCCCGGTCGAAACGGGAATCAGGATCGTCAGAACGTTCATTTGAACCGCCTCACCGCGTTCAGGGTCACCGTGATCGAAGACAGGGACATGGCCAGTGCCGCCACGAGCGGCGAGGCATAGCCCAGCACCGCCAGCGGCACCGACACCACGTTATAGGCGACGGCCAGCCCGATATTCTGACGCATCCGCGCCATGGCCGCGCGCGCGGTCCAGAGCGCATCGGTCACGCCGCCCAGCCCGCCGCGCAGCAGCACCACGTCGGCGGCCGAGCGCGCGGCGTCGAGCCCGCTTCCGGGGCTGATCGCGGCGTCGGCCACCGCCAGCCCGCCGGTGTCGTTCAGCCCGTCGCCCACCATCAGCACCCTGTGCCCGGCGGCGCGGCGGTCCGCGATCCAGTCGACCTTGCCCTCGGGCGTCAGCCGCGCCTGCGCCGCCGCGATGCCCAGCGCGCCCGCGATGCGCGCGACGGCGCGGGGGCCGTCGCCTGACAGAAGCGCCATGTCCATGCCGCGCGCGCGCAGGGCGGTGACGGTCGCCTCGGTCTCGGGCGCGATCCGCTCGGCCGTGTCCAGCGGGCGGGGGGCGCCGTCGCCCGTGTCGAGAAAGGCCGAGGGCCCGTCGCTGTCGGGACCGGCCCAGCCGGGGCGGCCCAGCCGGATGCGGCGGGTGCCGTGGGTGGCTTCGAGACCCAGGCCCGGGTGCTCGGTCAGCCCGTCCACCTGAGCGGGCGCAATGTCGCGGGCGTCGGCGGCCGCCACGATGGCGCGGGCCAGCGGGTGGCGCGAGTGCCGGGCGAGGCCGGCGGCCAGCGCCAGGTCGTCGTCGCCCAGTTCCGTCGCGAGCCGCACCTCGCCCGTGGTCAGCGTGCCGGTCTTGTCGAAGGCCACCGTGTCGATCTGCGACAGCCGTTCCAGCGCGGTGTCGGACTTCACCAGGATCCCGTCGCGGAACAGCCGCCCGGTCGCGACGGTCGACACCACCGGCACGGCCAGCCCCAGGGCGCAGGGGCAGGTGATGACCAGCACCGAGATCGCCACGTCCAGCGACAGCCACGCGTCGCCGGTGACCAGCAGCCAGCCCCCGAAGGTCGCCGCGCCCAGCCCGTGCACCAGCGGGGCGTAGAGCCGCGCGGCGCGGTCGGCGATGCCGGCGTAGCGGGTGCGCTGCGCCTCGGCGGTGGCCACGATCTCGGCCATGCGGGAGAGCGCGGTGTCCCGCCCGGCGCGGTCGACGCGGACCTCGACGCTGCCGGTCAGCGCGATCTCGCCCGCCTGCACCGCGTCGCCGATCCCCGCCGGGGCGGGCGCGCTTTCGCCGGTCAGGGCCGATCGGTCCAGGTCGGTCGCGCCGGACAGGATGGTGCCGTCGGCGGGCAGCCTGTCGCCCGGCAGCAGTCGGATGCGGTCGCCTGGCACCAGGCTGTCGGCGGCGACGACCCGCGTGCCGTCGCCCGTGACGAGCAGGGCCTGCGGTGCCTCGAGCGCGGCCAGCTCGGCCGCGGCGGATCGCGCGGCGCCGCGGCCCGCGCGTTCAAGGTAGCGGCCCACCAGAAGGAAGAAGGTCAGCGCCAGTGCCGCGTCGAACCAGCCCGCCCGGTCCGACAGCCCGAAGGCCTGCGCCAGCGACGCGCCCGAGGCCAGCACGATGGCCAGCGAGATCGGCACATCCATGTTCAGCCGTCCCGCGCGCAGCGCCGACAGGGCCGAGCCGAAGAACGGCTGCGCGGCGTAGGCGACGGCGGGAATGGCGATCATGGCCGAAACCAGGTGGAACACCTGCGCCGTGGCCCCCGTGGCGCCGGACCAGACGGCCACCGACATGAGCATCACGTTCATCATCGCGAAGCCCGCCACCCCGATGCGGGTCAGCAGGCGGCGCAGTTCCACGTCGCGGGGCCCGAGGCGGCCCCGGTCCAGCGGTTGCGCCCTGTGGCCCGCCCGCGCCAGCGCGTCGATCAGCACCTGCGACGGCAGGCCCGGCGCGGCGACCGAGACCCGCTTCTGCGTCAGGTTCACCCGCGCCGACAGCACATCGGGCAGGGCGGTCAGCGCCCGCTCGACGCTGGAGATGCAGCCGCCGCAATGGATGTCGGGCAGGTGCAGCAGGTGGGTGGCGTCCGGCGTGGCGGCGCGCGGCCCGGGGACCGCGCCCGCACAGGCGGGGCAGGCGGCGACGCTCATGGGTTGACCCGGATCCGCAGCGCGTGGCGATAGGGCGTGCCGTCTGGCGCACTGGCCGAGATGTCGAGCCTCCAGATCCCCGGCGCGAGAACGGCCCGCGCGGTGCCCGTCGCGTCGAGCTCGAGGGCGGTATCGTCGCGTTGCTCGGTCGGGCGGCCCACATGCACCGAAAGGTCGCGCACCGGGGCGGGCGCACCGGCCGCGTCCAGGATGGACAGGTGCAGCATCCCCTTGCGATAGGCGGCCTGCGCCTCCCATCCCAGGGCGTCCTGCGCGTCGCGCCGGTCCTCGAAGGACTGGCTGGCGACGTAGGAATTGGCGACCTCCAGCCCCGGGAAGCTGCGCACGGCATTCACCGCCAGCGCCAGGTTGACCGAGATGATGATGCCGAAGCCGCCCACGAACATGGCGGCCACGTGGCGCCCTTTCAGTTCGGTCATGGCGTGTCCTTTCCGTTGAAGTTGGTGTCCACATGGGCGCGCTCGCCGCTGGAGAGGTCCTGCACCCAAAGCCGCAGGTCGGTGCGGTCGCGGTTCGCTGCGGGGGCGTCGGGCGGGGCGGTCAGGTAGACGCGGACCCGTTCCTGCGTGTCGGCGGGCACGGTGACGATCTGGCCCGGCGCGCCCTCGACCGACAGCGCGACGGTGGTGTCGAGCGACGGGGACAGCAGGAACGATCTCTCTTCGCCGTTCTTGTTCAGCACCCGCACGTCGTAGGCGTTGCGCACGCTGCCGTCGGACAGGGTCACGAAGGTGGGGTTGCGCACCGGCGCGACCGTCATCTCGATCTCGGGGCGGACGAACAGGGCAAAGACCAGCGCGACGCCCACCAGCGACCAAAGCGCGAAATAGACGATGTTGCGCGGGCGCAGGATGTGGCGCCACGCCGAGACGGGCGCGCCGCCCGCCGCCTCGCGCGGGGCATCGCTGAGCGCGACGTAGTCGATCAGCCCACGCGGGCGGCCGACCTTCTCCATCACCTGGTCGCAGGCGTCGATGCACAGCGCACAGGTGATGCAGGCCAGCTGCTGGCCGTCGCGGATGTCGATGCCCATGGGGCAGACGTTCACGCAGGCGTTGCAGTCGATGCAGTCACCGGGCTGGGCCAGCCGGTCGGGCACCGACAGGCGCGGCGTCGTGGTCGTGTCCGGCACGCCGGGCATGGGGATCAGCGGCGCGCGCCCGCCCAGCTGCGGGCCGGTCACGCGCAGATCTTCGGCCATCTCGCGGCGCTTGAGCCCCTTGCCGCGCGGCTCGCCCCGCCAGTCGCGATAGGCCACGGTCAGCGTGCCGTCATCCATCATCGCGCCCTGGATGCGCGGCCAGGGGCACATGTAGATGCAGACCTGTTCGCGCATGAAGCCGCCGAAGGTGAAGGTCGTGGCGGTCAGGATGGCGATGGTGAACCACGCCACCGGCGGGGCCTGCAGCGTGAAGAGGTCCCGTGCCAGCGTCGGTGCGTCGGCGAAATAGAACACCCACGCGCCACCCGTGGCGACCGAGATCAGCAGCCACGCGGCCCAGGTCGTGCCCTTCAGCCGCAGCTTGCGCCCGGTCCAGGGGGCGTTGTGCAGCTTCATCCGGGCGTTGCGGTCGCCCTGGATCCAGCGTTCGACCACCAGGAACAGGTCGGTCCACACCGTCTGCGGGCAGGCGTAGCCGCACCAGACCCGCCCCAGGGCCGCGGTGAAAAGGAACAGCCCCAGCCCCGCCATGACCAGCAGGCCCGCGACGAAGTAGAATTCGTGGGGCCAGATCTCGATCCAGAAGAAATAGAAGCGGCGGTTTGCCAGGTCGATCAGCACCGCCTGGTCGGGCAGGTTTGGCCCCCGGTCCCAGCGCAGCCAGGGGGTGATGTAGTAGATGGCCAGCGTCACCGCCATGATCGCCCATTTCAGGCGGCGGAACTTGCCGTTCACCCGGCGCGGGAAGATCGGCACGCGGGCAGCGTAAAGCGAGGTGTCTTTGTGGGACATGTGTGGAGAGTCCTTCATTTCGGCCTCTCACTGGCGCCTCGCGCCGGCGTTCGCCTTGATGTGGATCAAAGGAATTGGCGCGACCGGAGCATCCGCCTGCGGCGCCCTGTCGCGCGGGGTCGCCCGGATGCGCCAGGAACGGCCCGCCGCGGCCGCGCGCGCCGGCGCCGGGCAAAAAGATGGGCGGCGGGCTCTCCACTTCCCGCCGCCCCCAGGGGGCACGCCCGCCTGCGCTGGACGTGCGCGCAAGCCCCTAGTTCGTCGCGGGGTCCTCCTCGGTGCCCCCGCCCAGCCCGTGGACATAGGCCGCCACGGCCTTCAGCTCGGCCTCGCTCAGGAACTTGCCCCAGGCGGGCATCACCCCGAACGGCCCGCGCGAGATCGAGTGGGCGATCTGGTCCTCGCTGCCGCCGTAAAGCCAGATGGCGTCGGTCAGGTTGGGCGCGCCCAGCGACTGGTCGCCCTTGCCGTCCATCCCGTGGCACGAGGTGCAGTTCATGTCGAAAAGCTCGCCCCCCGGTCCGGCCAGCGGGTCGGTGCCGTCGGGCAGGGACATGACGTGGGCGGTCAGCGTGGCGATTTCCTCTTCGCTCAGGATCTCGCCGAAGGCGGGCATCTGCGACCAGCGCGCGTCGGGGTCGTCTTCGTTGCGGATGCCGTGGCGGATGGTGGTGGCGATGGTGTCGATGTCGCCGCCCCAGAGCCACGCGTCGTCCAGCAGGTTGGGATAGCCGATCCCGCCCGCCGCGCCCGCGCCGTGGCACTGGGAACAGTTGGTGCGGAACACCGCCGCGCCCGCGTCCCGGGCAAAACCCTGGACCTCGGGGTGGTCGCCCAGCGCGGCCAGTTCGGTCTCGACCAGGCGGTTGCGCATGGGGGCCTGGGCGTCATCGACGGCCTGGATCTCGGCCGCGACGTCGCCGCGCGTGGACCAGCCCAGCACGCCGCCGGTGGCCGACGTCACCATGGGCCAGGCGGGGAACAGGATCACGTAGATCACCCCGAACAGGATGGTGGCGTAGAAGGTCCAGAGCCACCACCGCGGCAGCGGGTTGTTCAGTTCCTCGATACCGTCCCACTGGTGGCCGGTGGTTTCCGTCCCGGTGACGGGATCTATGCGTTTGTTGCTCATTTCAGGGCCTCGAGGGTCTTGGCGCAGGTGCAGTCGGGGCAGGCGTTGGCGCAGCCCGCGATGCGCGGGGCGGCGGAGCCCGCGGGCGCGCGCGCAACCGGCACCGTCGCGGCGTCGTTGCGGAAGGGCGTCATCGCCGCGTCGTCGTGAAGGGGGCGCGAGCCGGGCCGGAAGGCCCAGCCGATGACCCCGAGGAAGATCAGCGTCAGCGCCAGGAGCGCCCAGCTGTCCGCGAATTCGCGCAGAAGGGAATAGGTGTCCTGCATGGCGGTCTCCTTACCGGCTGGCGTCTGCGGTGAAGGTCGAGAAATCGACCAGCGTGCCCAGCATCTGCAGGTAGGCGATGAGGGCATCCATCTCGGTCAGCTGATCCTGGCCGTCGAAGTTTCGGACCTGCGCGCCGGGATAGCGTTCCAGCAACCCGTCGATGTCGCCGAACGGGTCGACCTGCACGCGGAAGTCGGCCTTGGCCTCGGCGATCATCTCCTCGGTATAGGGCACGCCCACGATGCTGTGCGTCTCCATCACCTCGTCGATATGGGCGCCGTCCAGGGGCGTGCGCAGCAGGTAGTCGTACTTGGGCATCACGCTTTCGGGCACGACCGTTTGCGGGTCGATGAAGTGGTCCACGTGCCAGGCGTCGGAATAGCGCCCGCCCACCCGGGCCAGGTCCGGCCCGGTGCGTTTCGAGCCCCACTGGAACGGGTGGTCGAACATGGATTCGGCGGCCAGCGAGTAGTGGCCATAGCGCTCGACCTCGTCGCGCATGGGGCGGATCATCTGGCTGTGGCAGACATAGCAGCCCTCACGCAGGTAGATGTCGCGGCCCGCAAGCTCCAGCGGCGAGTAGGGGCGCACGCCCTCGACCTCTTCGATGGTATTCTCCAGCCAGAAGAGCGGCGCGATCTCGACCAGGCCGCCGACGGTGACCACCGCGAAGGAGGCGACCAGCAGCAGCGTGGCGTTGCGTTCGAGGATCGCGTGCTTCTGGATGAAGCTCGAGTGATGCGGAAGCTCGTTGGGGATACCGCCATCGCCGGGCTGGGTGACCTTGGGGTCGTCCTCGGGGTTCGGGATTTTCTTGTTGTCGTCGGTCATGGGATCACTCCGCGGGAACGGTGGTGGTGACGGGGGTGGCTTGCGGCTGGCGGATGGTCATCCACATGTTCCACACCATCACCAGCGCGCCGGTCAGGTAGAGAACGCCGCCCAGGCCCCGCACCAGGTACATGGGAAACTTGGCCGCCACGGTGTCCGCGAAGGAGTTCACGAGGAAGCCGTTCGCGTCGACCTCGCGCCACATCAGGCCTTCCATGATCCCGGTGACCCACATGGACGCCGCGTAGAAGACGATGCCGATCGTGGCGAGCCAGAAGTGCAGGTTGATCGCCGCCATCGAGTGCATCTGCTTGCGGCCCCAGAGCTTGGGCGTGAGGAAGTAGATGCAGGCGAAGGTGATCAGCCCGTTCCAGCCCAGGGCGCCGGAATGCACGTGGCCGATGGTCCAGTCGGTATAGTGGCTGAGGCTGTTGACCGCGCGGATCGACATCATCGGGCCTTCGAAGGTGGACATGCCGTAGAAGGCGAGGCTGGCCACGAACATCCGGATGATCGGATCGGTGCGGATCTTGTCCCAGGCGCCTTCCAGCGTCATCAGGCCGTTGATCATGCCGCCCCAGCTGGGCATCCACAGGATGATCGAGAACACCATGCCCAGCGTCGAGGCCCAGTCCGGCAGCGCGGTATAGTGCAGGTGGTGCGGACCGGCCCAGATATACAGGAAGATCAGGGCCCAGAAGTGGATGATCGACAGCTTGTAGCTGTAGATCGGGCGTCCGGCCTGCTTGGGCACGAAGTAGTACATCATGCCCAGGAAGCCCGCGGTCAGGAAGAAGCCCACGGCGTTATGGCCGTACCACCACTGCACCATCGCGTCCTGCACGCCGGCGAAGACCTGCACGGATTTCGAGCCCCAGATGCTGACCGGGATGCTGAGGTTGTTGACCACGTGCAGCATGGCCACGGTCACGATGAAGGCCAGGAAGAACCAGTTGGCGACGTAGATGTGCCGCTCGCGCCGCTTGATGATCGTGCCCAGGAACACCGCCAGGTAGGCCACCCAGACGATGGTCAGCCAGATGTCCACGTACCACTCGGGCTCGGCGTATTCCTTGGATTGCGTGGATCCCAGCAGGTAGCCGGTGGCGGCCAGCACGATGAAGAGCTGGTAGCCCCAGAAGACGAACCACGCCGTGTTTCCGCCCCAGAGCCGCGCTGCGCTGGTACGCTGGACCACGTAGAACGAGGTGGCGATCAGCGCGTTGCCCCCGAAGGCGAAGATCACCGCCGAGGTGTGCAGCGGGCGCAGGCGACCGAAATTGGCATAGCCTTCCGACCAGTCGAAATTCAGCACCGGGAAGGCCAGCTGGAACGCGATGAAGGTCCCCACCAGGAACCCCGCTATGCCCCAGAAGGCGGTTGCGATGACGCCGGCGCGGATGGGACCGTCCATGTAGCTGCCCTGGTCGGCCAGAGGGGGCGGATCGTCCACCGACCGCAGTTCCCACAGGAACAGGCCGCCGGCGATCAGCATGATCAGCACGGCATGTACGGAATAGGCCAGGTCGCGCCCCCAGTCGGCCGCGACGGCGGCGAAGATGGCGACAAGCGCGTAGGCGGTGAGGCGAAAATACTGCATGGCGTCCCCTGAATGCCGGTCGTCCCGCGAAAGTGGACCGTTCAGGCGGGACGTCGCACATCCGCGACAGCGCAACATTGACATGGATCAAGGGATGGATCGGGCCCCGGCGGTGCGCGTCCCGACGGGGTGTCAGGAATTTCGAGCCGAAATTCCGGAGATTTTTCCTTGAAAGATCAGGCTATCGGGCGCGTCGGCAAGGACCCGTGGGGCGCGCCGTGCGCCATGCGTATGGCTTTGGGACAGGGGCGGCCCGCGGCAAAATGTCAGGCGATGGGCGCGCCGTCCCCATCATCGCCGGCCTCGAAGGCCAGCGCGTCGTAGTCCAGGATGCGGATATCCTGCCGACTGGGCACCTCGATCAGGCCGTCCTTGCGCAGGGCGGTGATCTGGCGGCTGATGGTCTCGATCGTCAGGCCCAGGTGATCGCCCATCTGCTCGCGCGACATGGGCAGCGCGACCAGGATCTTGCCCGAGGGCCGCGCCATGCCGCGCACCGAGCGCTGGCGCTGCGCCAGGTTCAGAAGAAAGGCGGCCAGCTTCTCACGCGCGGTCATTCGGCCCAGCACCACGGCCCAGTCGCGCGCGGCGTCGAGCTCGTCCAGGGTCATGGTCAGAAGCCGCGAGGCCACGTGGGGCGTGTCGCGGACGATTCGCTCGAAGGCCGTGCGCTCGAACCGGCACAGGGTCACCTCGCTCAGGGCGGTGACGTCGAAGGGCGACGTCGCGCGCCCCGGGCGGCCGATGAAATCCGACGGCAGCAGAAGCCCGACGGTCTGGCGGCGCCCGTCCTCGAGCGTGCGGGACATGGCCGCGCAGCCCTTCACCAGCGACGAGAAATGCGACAGCGGCTCGCCCGCGCGGGCGAGGGGCGTCCCGACAGGGACGGTCTTGTAGCTTTTGGCGCGCTCCAGCATCGAAAGCTCGTCCGCCTCGCACTCGGCGCAGATGGCGTTGTGGCGGATCGGGCAATTGCCGCAGGCGATAACGGGATCATGGGCTGTCATGGCACCAGATTATGCGTCCACTTGACTTGGATCAATGCCGCCGCGACGTCGCGGGCGTCAGGATCGCGACATGACAGATGATCCGCTCACCACCGCCCTCCTGACGGCGCGCGTTCCGCGCTATACCTCGTACCCGCCCGCGGACCGGTTCGGACCGGAAGTGGGCAGCGCCGCGAAGACGCGCTGGCTCGGCGAGATCCGACCGGGCGCGCGGATCGCGCTCTATCTCCACGTGCCATTCTGCCGCAGGCTGTGCTGGTTCTGCGCCTGCCGGTCACAGGGGACGCAGGCCGAGGCACCGCTCGAACGGTATCTCGACACGCTTGCGGACGAGATCGCGCTGACCCGCGCCGAGCTGCCCCATGATGTCGAGGTCGCCAGCCTGCACCTGGGGGGGGGCACGCCGACGATCCTGTCGGCCGATCAGCTCGACCGGCTTGGCGCATTGCTGGGGGAAGGATTCTTCTTTGCCTCGGGCGCCGAGGTCTCGGTCGAGATCGATCCCTGCGATTTCGGGCCAGCGCGACGCGATGCCCTGCTGCGGCTGGGTCTCAGCCGGGCCTCGATCGGGGTGCAGGATTTCGATCCGCTCGTGCAGCGCGCCATCGGGCGGCTGCAATCGGCCGAGGAGACCGCGCGCGCGGTCGACCTGATCCGGGCGGGCGGCATCGGGTCGCTGAACGTGGACCTGCTTTACGGTCTGCCACACCAGACGCCCGCGCGGCTTCTGGCGACGCTGGATACGACGCTGGGCTTCATGCCGGACCGGATCGCGCTCTACGGCTATGCCCATGTGCCCTGGGCCGCGAAGCGTCAGAAGCTGATCGACGCGACCGCCCTGCCGGGGCCGCGCGAGAGGCTTTTGCTGGCCGACACGGCGCGCAGCCGCTTGATGGCGGCGGGCTACGTGCCGATCGGGATCGACCATTTCGCCCGCCCGGGCGATTCGATGGCGGTGGCCGCGGCGCAGGGCGCGTTGCGGCGGAATTTCCAGGGCTACACCGTGGATGCCGACCTGCCGCTGGTGGGGCTGGGGCCCTCGGCGATCTCGCAGTTGCCGCAGGGCTTCGTCCAGAACGCGCCCGCAACGGCGCTGTGGGCGCAGATGGTGGAACAGGGGCAGCTTCCCGGCGCACGCGGGATCGTCGTCGGCCCGGCCGCCCGCGCCATGGGGCGGGTGATCGCGGCGCTGATGTGCGACGGCCGGGCCGATCTTCCCGCGCTGACCGGTGATCTGGCCCCGGACATGATCGCGCGGGCGCACGCGGCGCTGGACGCGCTGCCCGGGGCCGGACGGCTGGACGAGGACGGCGTGCTGGAACTGGAGGACATCCGTTTCGCCCGGCTGGTGGCGCACCGGATCGACAGTACGGCCGACACCGGGCCGGGACGCTACAGCCAGGCCTGCTGACGCGCCGCATATCGCCGGTTGCGGCATCGGGGCGGGTGGGGCATGAAACCCGCCATGCGCAAGCCGCTGCCATATCACGTGATCGACGAGATCTTCGCCCGTTTCCAGGCGGCCGAACCCACGCCCGAGGGCGAGTTGGAACACGTGAACGCCTATACCCTCGTCGTGGCCGTCGCGCTGAGCGCACAGGCCACCGACGCGGGCGTCAACAAGGCCACCCGCGCGCTGTTCGCCAAGGTGACGACGCCGCAGCAGATGCTGGACCTGGGCGAGGACGGCCTGATCGAGCACATCAAGACCATCGGCCTCTATCGCAACAAGGCCAAGAACGTCCTGAAGATGAGCCGCATCCTCGTGGACGAGTATGGCGGCGAGGTGCCGTGTTCGCGCGCCGCGCTGGAAAGCCTTCCGGGCGTGGGCCGCAAGACCGCCAACGTGGTGCTGAACATGTGGTGGAAGCATCCCGCCCAGGCCGTCGACACCCATATCTTCCGCGTGGGCAACCGTACCGGCATCGCGCCGGGCAAGGATGTCGTCGCCGTCGAGCGCGCGATCGAGGACAACGTGCCCGCGCCCTATCAACTTCACGCCCATCACTGGATGATCCTGCACGGCCGGTACGTCTGCGTGGCGCGCAAGCCCAAGTGCCCCGCCTGCCTGATCCGTGACCTGTGCCCCTTCGAGGAGAAGACCGAATGACCACCGACACCCCCCGCATCATCGGCATCGGCAACGCCATCGTCGACGTCATCAGCCACGCCGACGACTCGTTCCTCGAGAACATGGGAATCGAGAAGGGCATCATGCAGCTGGTCGAGCGCGAGCGGGCCGAGCTGCTGTATGCCGCCATGTCCGACCGCATCCAGACGCCCGGCGGGTCGGTCGCGAACACCATCGCGGGGCTGGGGCGGCTGGGGATGGAGGCCGCCTTCATCGGCAAGGTGCGCGACGACGGGCTGGGCCGGTCCTACGCGAAGGGCATGCGCGACGATGGCATCGCCTTTCCGAACGCGCCGGTCGAGAACGCCAACCTGCCGACCTCGCGCAGCATGATCTTCGTGTCGCCCGATGGCGAGCGGTCGATGAATACCTACCTGGGCGCGGGCGCCGACCTGTCGCAGGACGACGTGCCCGAGGCGACCTTCGACGGCGGCGGCATCCTGTTCCTGGAGGGCTACCTGTTCGACAAGGACGAGGGGAAGACGGCCTTCCGGCGCGCCGCGCAGCTGATCCGCGCCGCCGGCGGCCGCGCGGGCCTGACCCTGAGCGACCCGTTCTGCGCCGACCGCCACCGGTCGGACTTCAAGGCGCTGATCTCGGGGGAGCTGGACTACGTCATCGGCAACGAGGCCGAGTGGACGACGCTTTACGAATGCGACCTTGGGCACGCGCTGGCGCAGGCCGCCGAGGCCTGCGATACCGTGGTCTGCACCCGCTCGGGCGATCCCGTCGTCGTGATCCGGAACGGCGAACGGGTCGAGGTGCCGGTGCATCGCGTGACGCCGGTGGACGCCACGGGCGCGGGCGACCAGTTCGCCGCCGGGTTCATCTACGGCTACGCGCTGGGCCTGCCGGCCGAAACCTGCGGTCGCATGGGCGTGATCGCGGCGGCCGAGGTGATCGGCCACGTGGGCCCGCGCCCGCAGGCCAATGTCATGGCGCTGTTCCGCGAGGCGGGGCTGGTCTGAGACCGCTCGCGGTTGCCGTCGGGCGAGGTCATTCGGGGGGCTGTCGGAAGACTATCCCGGGTGAACCTGCCCCGGCGATCCGGGATCGTCCGCGGTCAGTCGCCCAGCTTGGCGTGGACCTCGTCCAGGTCGATCTCGCCCACCGGCATCTTGTTGGCCGGGATGTCGAAATCATAGCGGAACAGCTTGAAGTCACGGTGGTAGATTTCCCACATCAGGTGCATCGACAGGTCGTCGAAATAGTCCTCGACCGGGTGCGCGCGCTTGGGGCCGTGGCCTTCGGATTCGTTGAACCGCGGGATCTGTGAAAGCTCGACCGGATGCGGCGTCTCGACCGCGTCCAGCACCCGCTGCATGCCGGTGTTGAAATCCTCGGTCCAGAAGATCTGGTCGTAGCGGCCGCCATTGGCGACCAGTGTACCCACGTGGCCCGCTACGGCGGACCAGTGGATGTCGGGATCCATTGGCTTGCGGAACCGGATGGTGTCGCGCACGAACAGCAGGAACCGCCGGAACGACGCGATCTGGTCGAACTCCTGCTTGCCGTCGTCGCCGCCGACCTCGATCCCGTATTTCTGGATCAGGAGCGGCACGAGGTTGCCCCGATAGCGGCGGCCGTTGCGCTGGATGCCGCAGATCTTGTCGAAGAAGCTGGACAGCACGCGGGTATAGGGGTTCCGCACGCAGGTGAAGCTCAGGCTGTCATGGGCCTTCACGTTTCGGGTGATCTCGGGCTGGCTTTCGTCGATGCCCCACTTGTGCATCCCAGACTTCGCGTCGTGGATGTCGCCGTCGTAGAATTCGCCGTGATCGGAATAGTACATGATCTGGCCGATGGTCGAGCAGGCGCATTTGGGCACGACCCGGTAGACCATGCTTTCACTGGAGGTCATCCAGACTCCCGGAAATCCCATTCTTTCGTCATCCCCCGGGGCGCCTCGCGCGTTCAATCGCGAACGCGGCTGTCGATTGCGCCGTTCAAGACTGTTATCGCACCGCCCAACCGGGCTATCAAACCCAAAGGGAAGACCGAGACCAGATTGGGGCGGGCCGATGGCGAATATCGCATATCTGCTACTTTGCCATAAGGATGCGCCCGCGATCGTGGCCCAGGCGCGACGGATCACCGCCGCGGGCGATTTCGTCGCCATCCATTTCGACGGTCGCGCCAATGATGCGGATCACGCCGTCATCGCCGCCGACTTGGCGGACAATCCCCGCGTCACGCTGACACCGCGGCGGATCAAATGCGGCTGGGGCGAATGGAGCCTTGTGGCGGCAACGATCCTGGCGGCGCGGAGCGCGCTTGAGGCGTTTCCCCGGGCCACGCATTTCTACATGCTGTCGGGCGACTGCATGCCGATCAAGTCAGCCGAGTATTGCCGCGCCTTTCTCGACCGCGAGGATTGCGACTACATCGAGCATAACGACTTCTTCAGCTCGGACTGGATCAAGACGGGCTTCAAGGATGAAAGACTGGTCTATCGCCACCTCTTCAACGAACGCACCCAGAAGCGGCTGTTTTACGCGTCGCTTGCCGCGCAGCAAAGGCTGCGCCTGACACGGCGGATCCCCGAGGATCTTCGGATCATGATCGGGTCGCAATGGTGGTGCCTGCGCCGGTCGAGCCTGGAATGCGTGCTGGACTTTATCGGACAACGCCCGGATATCGTGCGGTTTTTCCGGACCACCTGGATCCCGGACGAGACCTTCTTCCAGACCCTGGTCTGCCATCTGGTGCCCCGGGTCGAGCTGCGCAACCGCACGCCGACCTTCCTGATCTTTACCGATTACGGGATGCCGGTGTCGTTCTACAACGACCATTTCGACTTGCTCTGCGCGCAGGATTACCTGTTCGCGCGCAAGATCAGCCCCGGCGCGACCGATCTGAAATCCTTGTTGGGAAAGCTCTATATCAGTCGCGGGACTGAATTCCATATCTCGAACGAAGGGCGGAGCCTGTTCCATTTCCTGACGAACCGGGGCAGGCACGGGCGCCGCTTCGCCCCGCGGTTCTGGGAGCGCGAGGCATCCATGGGGCGCGACCGGGAATTGCTGATCGTCGTGTGCAAGAAATGGCACGTGGCGAAACACCTTCTGGTCGCGATCCGCGAACGGACCGAAATTCCCTGCATCGAGTATCTGTTCCACGAGGACAGCTGCCCGCTTCCCGACTTGGGCGGGATCGAGAACAGCATGCAGAAGCGCACGCGGCACCGCCGTGCGCTGATCCGGCTATTGTTCGATTATCATAAGTCCGACCGGTTGCTGATCTGTCTCGATCCCTCGGCGCTTGACCTCATGCGCGACTTCGAAAGCGACAGCGCCCGGACCCGCATCCTCGAGATCGAATGCGACTTCTCCGATGAATACCTTGTGGGGCACGCCCGCCGCGTCGGGCTGGCCGGACCCTCCAGCCCCGAAGCCACATTGGCGCGCCTCCTGCCGACGATCCGCGCCGATTTCCAGTTCGAAAGCGACGCTATAAAAGGCGCCGGCTTCGGACACCTTTCGCGCCTGCGGGAGGATCATCCGACCACGTCGAACGCGGCTGCGCTAGCCGGTTTTCTGTCGGTGGACGAGGATACGGCCTGCGCACTGGCCGAGTCCGAACACCTGTTTGCCGATTGATCCCCGCCCGAGGATCCGGAAAGCTGGGTGAAAGCTATTAACAACGGAGCCGCAGATGCCCTTCGCCTACGACGACCAGAACATCTTCGCCAAGATCCTGCGCGGCGAGATCCCCAACGACACCGTGCTCGAAACCGAGCACACGCTGGCCTTCAACGACATCCAGCCCCAGGCACCGGTGCACGTGCTGGTGATCCCCAAGGGCGCCTATGTCTGCCATGATGACTTCGCCGCCAATGCCAGCGACGCCGAATTGGTCGATTTCATGCGGGTCTCGGCGCGCATCGTGGCCGAGGCGGGGATCAGCCCGGGCGGAGCGGGCGAGGGGTATCGCACCATCTCGAACGCGGGCGCGCACGGGGTGCAGGAGGTGCCGCACTATCACCTGCACATCCTGGCGGGGCGGCCGTTGGGCCGGATGCTGGCAAAGGCCTGACGGCCGGTCATGCGCCCGCGAGAACTGCCGGGCGGAAGGCGCGGGCGCGGTTCAGCCTGTCAGGCCGGGCGAGCGCCCACGAACTGCCACGCCGCGTCCTCGTCGCCCCGGTCGAAGCTTTGCGCCTTCAGGGGCAGCACCTTGCCGAAGACCTCGACCAGGCGCGACGGGGTCGAGGGCGCGCCGACAACGGCATAGCGGTCGACCTTGGCCACGGATTTGAGCTGCGCCTTCAGGCTTTCCCAGTTCAGGCCCGCGCCGGCCTCGGACCCTTCGAAGCGGTCGAAGATCAGCAGCATCGAAACGTTGTCGTGGTGCTCGAACTGTTCGTTCATGTAGGCACCCATGGCCTCCATCTCGTCGGACGTGATTTCGCCCATGATGTGGAAGGCGAAGACGTGATCTTCGGTGGAGGGGGCCTGGCGGATCGAGGGGGTGACGAACATCGGACAATTCCTGCGGCAGTGGTGGGCCTTTCCGGCCCTTGGCTGATCCAAACTGCGAAGGGCGGGCCGATGTTCCGTCGCCCGGTCCTCGTGCTCAGGCCGCGCGGGTCTGCGCGTTTCGCGTAAGGTCCAGGAACACGTCCTCGAGATGCGGCTCCTCGATCGACACGTCGGCGATGGTCACGCCCGCGTCGCGCAGCGCGGCCAGGATGTCGCCCGGCGATGTCTTGGTCTTGGCGTAGTTGATGGCCAGGATCCCGCCACTGCGCCGTTCGAGCTCGGCGTCCGGAGGCAGGGGGATGTCCGCGGGCGGCGTGTCGTCGGGCTTGATGACCAGGGTCTTGGTGTCGATGAGGCTGATGAGCCGGGCGGTGGTGTCGCGGATCAGCATCTCGCCCTGATTGATGATGGCGATCTCGTCGCACATCTCCTCGGCCTCTTCGAGGTAATGGGTGGTCAGGATGATCGTCATCCCGTCCTCGTTCAGCTTGCGCACGTTGCGCCACAGCATCTGGCGCAGCTCGATATCGACGCCGGCCGTGGGTTCATCCAGCACCAGGATGCGCGGCGAGTGGACCAGCGCCTTGCCCAGCAGCAGCCGGCGGCGCATGCCCCCCGACAGGTTGCGGGCATAGGCTTCGCCCTTGTCGGCAAGCCCGATCATGTCGAGGATCTCGTCGGTCCGGCGTTCGGATCGGGGCACGCCGTAAAGGCCCGCCTGCACATCGAGTGAGGCGCGCGGGGTGAAGAACGGGTCGAGGTTCAGCTCCTGCGGCATGACGCCGATGGCGGCGCGGCTCTGACGGGGGTTCACGTCCTGGTCGAAGCCCCAGATCTTCACGCTGCCTTCCGATTTCACGACAAGACCGGCAAGGATGTTGATCAGGGTCGACTTGCCAGCGCCGTTCGGCCCCAGCAGCCCGAAGATGGATCCGCGCGGGATCGTCAGGTCGATGTTCTTCAGCGCCTGCTTCGGCGGCTCGGAGCCCGCACCGGCATAGGTCTTGGACAGCCCCGAAATCTCGATGGCGTTGTCGGTCATTGCAGTCCGGCTCCCCTTGTCGGCGGTGGCGCGATGTTTATCATCGGCACAGACCTAGGCCCCGCGACACGGCGGGGCAAGCTGCTTGCGCAAGGGGACCCATGTCCGAGAAACCCGTCGACCTCGAAGGCGACCTGCCGCCCACCGGCGCATTCGACGCGCCCGAGACCGAAACCGTGACCACGCGCCGCGTCAGCTGCGACGGCGAGATGACCCATCCCCGGGTCTGGCTCCAGATCCCCGAGGAACGCGGCTGGGTCGAGTGCGGCTATTGCGACAAGCGCTTCGTGCTGGCCGAGGGCGCGGACGACCATTGATCCGTCTGGCCCTGCTGTGCCTGTGCCTGCTGGCACCGGCGGTGGCGGCCGAGCCGAAATACGGGATCCTGCGCAACTACAGCGGCCTGCCGCTGGTTTTTCCGCTGGCGATCAAGTCTGACCCGGGGCGTGACCTGATGATCGCGCTGCGCGAACCCGACAGCTGGGACGTGGCCTATACCGCGCGGGTCGAGGGCGGCGCCTTCTTCCGCGTGCTGGTTCCGGTCGGCACCTACGTTCTCGAAATCACGCCCGAGGGCGGGGCGCCGTACCTTTACCCGCAGCCGCTGACCTTCCGGATCGAGGGGTTGAGCCGCAAGGTCGGGCACAGCATCGACCTGCGCGGCGGCGACCTGGGCGCGCCCGAGCCGATCGCCTTCTGCCAGTCGCGCCGGATCGATCCCGACGACTGGCGGGATCTGCGCGACTACTGGCGGCTGCCCCCTGGGGACCCCGAACGGCCCGACCGTGTCCCCGGGCCACAGTTGCGCGAACGCCTGTGCGACGGCACCGATGCGCGCCGCAGTTTCGACCCAATCGACGGGTAATTTCGCCTCCGGATTTTCGGAGGATGTGCGCATGGCACAGGGTTTCAGGCCGGCGGGCGACATGCGCCTGGGGATGCTGGCGGTCTTGATGGGCGCCACGGCGTTGCTGGTCGCGATGATCCACATCTTCGGCGGACCATTCGCCCCGCAGCAGCCGGTGGGTGTGAGCATCGGTGAAATCGCGGGCGATATCCGCGCGTCGGCCTGGCGGGCCGTGACCGGTGCGCCGCAGCCCGCGCCCGTCCCGCGCGGCTGGGACATCGACCGGGTGCTGGGGCTGGCCGGGCCGGTGATCGGGGCGCTGGCCGTCGGGCTTGCGGCTATCTCGGTCTCGCGCAGAGGGTCGACGCGGCTGGCCGCCATGGCGACGGGGCTGGGCCTGTCGGCCATCACCTTCCAGTTCATCTGGTGGCTGGCGGTGCTCATGGCCTGCGTGGCGCTGCTGATCTCGATCGTCGAGGCGGTGGGCGACATCTTCGGACCGGTCGGCGATCTTCTCACGGGGATCGGCGGGTTCTTCTCGGGGCTGTTCGACGGTCTCTTCGGCGGCTGACGCTGGACTCCGCCGCGCGCCCGCGCGATGACACGGGCCAGCAGCGACGGAGAACGCCATGGCCTTCGGCAAGGGACATCATCTGCATCTGGTCGACGGCTCGGCCTTCATCTTCCGCGCCTACCACGCGCTGCCGCCGCTGACGCGCAAGTCGGACGGGATGCCCATCGGGGCCGTATCGGGCTTCGTGAACATGATCTGGAAGATGATCGAGGACAACAAGGGTCCCGACGCGCCCACCCACGCGGCGGTGGTGTTCGACAAGGGCAGCCACACCTTCCGCAACGACCTTTACGACGCCTACAAGGCCAACCGGGACGAGATGCCCGAAGACCTGCGCCCGCAGATCCCGCTGACGCGCGAGGCCACGCGCGCCTTCAACCTCGCCTGTCTCGAGCAGGAGGGATTCGAGGCCGACGACATCATCGCGACCCTGGCTTGCCGTGCGCGCGAGGCCGGGGGGCGCTGCACCATCATCAGCTCGGACAAGGATCTGATGCAGCTGGTGGGCGGCGGGGTCGAGATGTTCGACGCCATGAAGAACACCCGCATCGACGACGAGGGCGTGCGCGCCAAGTTCGGCGTCGGCCCGGACCGGGTGGTCGACGTGCAGGCGCTGGCCGGTGACAGCACCGACAACGTGCCCGGCGCACCCGGGATCGGCATCAAGACGGCTGCCACTTTGATCAATGAATTCGGTAGCCTGGACGAACTTCTTGAACGGGCGCATGAAGTGCCGCAGCCCAAGCGGCGCCAGACGCTGATCGAGAAGGCCGACCAGATCCGCCTGTCGAAACAGCTGGTCCAGCTCGATTGCGACATGGCGCTGGATTACGATCTCGACAGTCTCGAGGTGCGCGAGCCGGTGACGCAGGAGCTTCTCGATTTCCTGACGCAGATGGAATTCCGGACCATGACCAAGCGCGTGTCCGACGCGCTGGGCATCGAGGCGCCCGTGATCCGCGACCAGACCGACGATGGCGCGGCCCCGCGCGAGGAGGCCGAGCAGGTCGCCTTTCCCGAAAGCTATTCCTGGGTGAAGGACACCGACGCGCTGAAGGACTGGATCGCGCGCGCCCATGCCCGCGGCTACGTCGCCATCGACACCGAGACCACGTCCCTGAACGAGATGCAGGCGCTGCTGGTGGGCGTGTCGCTGTGCATCAAGCCGGGCGAGGCGTGCTACATCCCCCTCGGCCACAAGGAAAACGCCGAAGCCGACCTCTTCGCGACCGACGCGCTGTCGGACGGACAGATCCCCTTCGACGAGGCCATGGGGCTGCTGAAGCCGCTGTTCGAGGATCCGTCGGTCCTGAAGATCCTCCAGAACGCCAAGTACGACTGCAAGGTGCTGGCGCGGCTGGGGGTGCAGGTGGCGCCGGTGGATGACACCATGCTCATGTCCTACGCCATGAACGCCGGCCTGCACGGCCACGGCATGGACACGCTGAGCGAACGCTACCTCGGCCACAGCCCGATCCCGATCAAGGAACTGATCGGCACGGGCAAGAGCCAGGTCACCTTCGACAAGGTCGAGATCGCCAAGGCGGTGAATTACGCCGCCGAGGACGCCGATGTCACGCTGAGGCTGTGGCACCTGTTCAAGCCGCAGCTGCACCGCAGTCACGTGACCACGGTCTACGAGACGCTCGAGCGGCCGCTGATCCCCGTTCTGGCGCGGATGGAAATGGCCGGCGTGAAGGTCGACCGCAACGTGCTGAGCCGCATGTCGGGCGCGTTCGAGCAGAAGATGGCCGGGCTCGAGGACCAGATCCGCGAGCTGGCGGGCGAGGACTTCAAGGTGTCGAGCCCCAAGCAGCTGGGCGAGATCCTGTTCGACAAGCTGGGGTTGCCGGGCGGCAAGAAGACCAAGACCGGCGCCTACCAGACCGGCGCCGATATCCTGGAAGACCTGGCGACCGAGCACGAGCTGCCCGGGCTGGTGCTGGACTGGCGGCAGGTGAGCAAGCTGAAAAGCACCTACACCGACGCGCTGCAGGACCATATCGACCCGGAAACGGGCCGGGTACACACGTCCTATTCCATCGCGGGGGCGAATACCGGGCGTCTCGCCTCGACCGAGCCGAACCTGCAGAACATTCCCATCCGCACCGAGGAAGGCCGCCGCATCCGCGAGGCCTTCGTCGCGCCCGAGGGGCGCACGCTGGTGGCGCTGGACTACAGCCAGATCGAGCTGCGCATCCTGGCCCACATCGCCGGGATCGGCGAACTGAAGCAGGCCTTCAAGGATGGGCAGGATATTCACGCGCTGACCGCGTCCGAGATGTTCAACGTGCCGCTGGACCAGATGACGCCCGAGATCCGCCGCCAGGCCAAGGCGATCAATTTCGGCGTGATCTACGGCATTTCGGGCTTCGGCCTGGCACGCAATCTGCGCATCCCGCGTGACGAGGCGCAGGGCTTCATCGACCGCTATTTCGAGCGGTTCCCCGGCATCCGCGACTACATGGACGAGACGGTGAAGTTCGCCAAGGAACACGGCTTCGTCCAGACGCTGTTCGGTCGCCGGATCAACACGCCCGAGATCAACGCCAAGGGCCCCGGCGCGGGCTTCGCCAAGCGCGCGGCCATCAACGCGCCGATCCAGGGCACGGCCGCCGACGTGATCCGCCGCGCCATGATCCGCATGGAGGACGCGATCGCGGACCTTCCGGCGACCATGCTGCTGCAGGTCCACGATGAACTGCTGTTCGAGGTGGACCAGGGCGCCGAGGACGACCTGGTGAAGGCCGCGCGCGAGGTGATGGAGGGCGCGTCTCTGCCCGCCGTGGACCTGTCCGTGCCGCTGGAGGTCGACGCGGGGCAGGGCGCCACCTGGGCCGCCGCCCACTAATTTCCCCGATTGTCAAAGCGTGGAACTGTCGCAGGAGCCTCCGGTTGGGTACGGGCAACCCAACCGAAGGACCTTTCATGTTCCATCATTCAAGCAAGCTGCAATACGAAGTGCGCGTCGACACGCCTGACCCGGTCTTCGCGAAATATCTTCAACAGGCGATTGGCGGCGTCGAAGGCGAAATCCGCGTCGCGATGCAGTATTTCTTTCAGGCCATGGGTGCGCGAGGCGACAAGCGCTTTCGCGACATGCTGATGATGACGGCCACCGAGGAACTCAGCCATATCGAGTTCCTGGGCCATGCCGTCGCGCTCAACCTCGAGAAGGCGCCGCTCGACGCCCAGGAAGCCGGGGCCGCCGACTCGGTGGTCGGTGCGATCATGGGCGGTATGAACCCGCGCCACGTTCTGTCCTCCGGCCTGTCGGCGATGCCGGTCAATGCCAACGGCGTCCCCTTCGACATGAGCCATATCTACGCGACGGGCAATATCGGGGCCGACATGCTGGCCAACGCGATGGCCGAGTCGTCCGGCCGGGTCCTGGCCTCGCGGCTTTACAACATGACCGACGATGCCGGCATGAAGGACATGCTGTCTTTCCTCATCGCCCGCGACACGATGCATCAGCAGCAATGGCTCGCCGCGATCGAGGAACTGGGCGGCATCGAGAAATGCATGCCGGTTCCGAATTCCACGCCCGAGGAACACGAGGCGATGAAACACAGCTACTATTTCCTCAACACGTCGCTCGACGAGGAGACGCCGCAGGGCGTCTGGACCAATGGCGGTCCGTCCATGGACGGGCGCGGCACCTATACCGCGCGCGACAAGGCCGAACCCGAGGGCCAAGTGCCCGATCTCGGCAAGGCGCGTGAGAAATCCGCGGCGCAGACCGAACAGATGTGACCCGCGGGGACCGGGGCGGCACGACCGCGCTGTCGCCCCGGCCCGTTTCACCCTATGGTTCGGTCCATGCCCGCGCCCCTGTTCGCCCCATGCTGATCGCGCTCAACAAGCCCATGAACCGCCTGAGCCAGTTCACCGACGAGGGACGCTGGCAGGGGCTGTCGGGTCTGGACCTGCCCAAGGGCGTCTATGCCGCCGGGCGGCTGGACCGCGATAGCGAGGGGCTGCTTCTGCTGACCGATGACGGGCGGCTGCAGGCGCGCATCACCTCGGCCCGGGTCGAGAAAAGCTATCTCGCGCTTGTCGAGGGGCGCATCAGCGCCGGCGCGCTGGCCCAGCTGCGCGTCGGTGTGCAGCTGAAGGACGGGCCGACGCGCCCCGCGGGGGCCGAGGCCATCGACCCGCCCGACCTGTGGGAGCGCGACCCGCCGGTGCGCGTGCGCAAGACGGTCCCCGACAGCTGGCTGCGGCTTGAACTGCGCGAGGGGCGCAACCGTCAGGTGCGCCGGATGTGCGCCGCGGTGGGCTTTCCCTGTCTGCGGCTGGTGCGCTGGCGCATCGGGAATGTCTCGGTGGACGGTCTCGAGCCGGGCCAATGGCGCGAGGTCGACCCGGCCGAACTTGGCCTCTCGGGACAGGGAGGCAATAGAGCGGGTCCGCGACCCCCGCGGCGCTGAGCGGCACGGTGGGCGGAAACACCGCAGGAACCGCATCTCGGGCGCGGGCCTTGGTCGCACAAACACAGAGACGACCGAAAGGACACCCCATGCCCCAGACACCCGAAGCCGCACAGAAGGCCCCCGCGCTCGACATTCCGCTGATCATCGGCACCCGCTGGAAGCTGGAAGACCAGTCGCCCAGGGCGTTCACCCAGATCATCGTCTATCGCGGGCTGCATTGCCCCATGTGCAAGAAGTACCTGTCGCAGGTGCGCGAGCTTTACGACGACTTCCTCGCCAAGGGCGTCGAGACGATCCACGTCTCGATGGACACGGAAGACCGCGCGCGCGAGGCGCACGAGAACTGGGGCCTCGACCCGATCCCCATGGGCTATGGCCTGACCGAGGCGCAGGCGGCTGACTGGGGGCTGTATGTCTCCAGGGCCATCAAGGACGCCGAGGCCGACGTCTTCGCCGAGCCGGCCGTCTTCTGGGTGCGCCCGGACGGCGAGCTATACCTCGCCTCGGTGTCGAATTCGCCCTTCGCGCGGCCCGACCTGGCCGAGTTGCTCGACAAGGTCGATTTCATCCGGGACGAGGACTACCCGGCGCGCGGCACCAAGGCGGCCTGATCCTGGCGCGCGGCTGGTGGCGCTCGCCGCGCATTTCCTGCTAGGCCTGTGCCATGCCCCATGACCACGTCCATCACGCGGGACCCGAGGGCGACCGGCGCGTCGCGCTGGCCGTCGGGGTCAACATCGTCCTGACGGTCGCGCAGGTAGTCGGGGGGCTTTTGTCCGGGTCGCTCGCGCTGATCGCGGACGCGCTGCACAACCTGTCGGACGCGCTGAGCCTGATCATCGCGCTGGTGGCGCGCCGCATCGCCCAAAGGCCCGCCGACGACCAGATGACCTTCGGCTATGGCCGGGCCGAGGTGGTCGCGGCGCTGGTCAACCTGACCACGCTGATCGTGCTGGGTCTTTTCCTGATCTACGAGGGGATCGGACGCCTGTTCGACCCGCAGCCCATCGATGGCTGGATCGTGGTGATCCTCGCGGCGATCGCGCTGGTGGTCGACCTGGTCACGGCCTTCCTGACCTACGCCATGGCGAAAGGGTCGATGAATATCCGCGCGGCGTTCCTGCACAACCTGGCCGACGCGCTGGGGTCGGTCGGGGTGATCGTCGCGGGCACGCTCGTGCTGCTTTACGATTGGCGGCTGGTGGACCCGATCGTGACGCTGGGCATCGCCGCCTACATCCTGTGGCACGGCGTGGCCGAGATCGGCCCGGCCATTCGCCTGCTGATGCTGGGCACGCCGCCCGAGGTCGAGACCGGCGCGGTGCGCGAGGCCATCGACGGGGTCGAGGGGGTGGCGCGGATCAGTCACCTGCACCTGTGGCAGATCGACGAGGGCAAGACGAGCGTCGAGGCCCGCGTCGTGCTGATCGCGGGATCCGATCCGGTCGCGACCGCGCGGGCGGTGAAGGCGGCGCTGAACGACCGGTTCGGCATTGCCCACGCCACGGTCGAGCCGCAGCAGGACTGACGCCGCGACCTGCGTGAAACCGTCGCGCCCCCGCCCGAGTTGGGCGGCATGAACTGGATATCCGAAAACAGCGAGATCCTGAGCCTGGCGCTCTCGGCGCTCATGGCGCTTATCTGGATCGTCTACCTGCAGATCTTCGCCATGGGCTACCTGCGCCAGCGGCGGCCCATCGTCCTGATCAGCCGCACGGCGGGTACGGGGGACAGCGCGCGGTGCTTCGTGTCGAACATGGGCGCCGAGCCGATCTACCTGACGGCGCTGATCGCCGACGTGTGCATCGGCGATACCCTGAACCGCAGCTTCGTGACCGACCGCGATGAGCTGGGTGCCGACGACATCGACAGTCCGGGGGATGCGACGAACCAGGGACCGCTGAGTTCGGGCAGCTACCTGGATGCGGGCAATTTCGGGACGATCCTGAAGCGGGCGCTGGATCACCTGGACCTGTCCGACCACGACGAACAGGTCTCGGAGTTGCGCCTGACGGTCCTGTGCAACTCGGGCCATTCGAACCTTCTGGTGGCGGCCAGCCGGTCCTTCCGCGTGGGCTGGGCCGACGGCACGCGCATGTTCATCCCGCGTCGCCCGCAGACCGACCAGGCGTCGTCGTATTTCAGGCGGCTGCACTATCACCGGGTGCTTCAGCAGGCCATCGACGACGAGGCCGCGCGGCTGACCGGCCACGACAGCTGAACGTGCGGCTCAGGGCAGCTCGGCCGCCGGGATGATCGGGAAGAACACACCGGCCGAATGCACGCCGAACCATTCCTCGCCCTCGTGCGTGGCGGTCTCGCCCATGTCGACCAGTCGGTAGAAGCTCTTGCGGTCGATCAGCGCCTCGAGGTTGCGACGGATCAGCACATAGGGCGAAGGCTCGCCCGTGTCGGGGTCGCGGGTCACGCGGATCGGATGATCGGCGTCCGCGCACACCGTGTCGCCCACGTTGGTCGTGAAGTGCAGCCCGCCGTCGACCTCGGCCACGTCGACTGCGACGAAGGGCGCGTCCTCGACCTTGATGCCCAGTTTTTCCACCGGCGTGACAAGGAAATAGTCGTCGCCCTCGCGCTTGAGGATGGTCGAGAAGAGCCGCACCAGTTTTGACCGCCCGATCGGCGTGCCTTCGTGCATCCATGTGCCGTCGCGCTGGATCACCAGGTCCATTTCGCCGCAATAGGGCGGATCCCACTTGTCGACCGGCGGTAAGCCACGCGCGCCCGCTTTTCGGGCAGCGTCGGCCAGCGCGCCGGTATCCGCACTCACATTTCCATCAGGGGAGCCTTTTGACATTTGTGCCTGCCGCGTTCGATCTACATCATGGGGTGAGCATAGCGGGCGAGGTAGGATTGTCATGGCGGATCCCATTCTGGACGAAATCGACGCATTGGGCGGGAAGCTGGCCGAGGCGCGCAGCAGCATCACCCGGCGGTTCATCGGACAGACCCGGGTCGTCGACCTTGTGCTGACCACGCTGCTTTGCGGTGGCCACGGCCTGCTGATCGGTCTGCCGGGGCTGGGCAAGACGCGCCTGGTGGACACGCTCAGCACCGTGATGGGGCTCAACGGGTCGCGCGTCCAGTTCACGCCCGATCTGATGCCCGCCGACATCCTGGGCTCGGAAGTGCTGGAGACCGGCGCCGACGGCAGCCGCGCCTTCAAGTTCATCGAGGGCCCGATCTTCTGCCAGCTGCTCATGGCCGACGAGATCAACCGCGCGAGCCCGCGGACCCAGTCGGCGCTGCTGCAGGCGATGCAGGAAAAGGCGGTGACGGTGGCCGGTCAGGCGCATCCGCTGGACAAGCCCTTCCACGTGCTGGCGACCCAGAACCCCATCGAGCAGGAGGGCACCTATCCGCTGCCCGAGGCGCAGCTGGACCGCTTCCTGGTGCAGATCGACGTGCCCTATCCCGACCGCGATACCGAGCGTGACATCCTGATCGCCACCACCGGCGCCGAAGAGGACGTGGCCCACGGCGTCTTCACCGCCGAGGAGCTGATCGCCGCACAGAAACTGCTGCGCCGGATGCCCGTGGGCGACGCGGTGGTCGAGATGATCCTCGACCTCGTCCGCGCCTGCCGCCCCGGCGACGACAGCGCGCCGCAGCCGGTCCGCGACCACGTGGGCTGGGGCCCCGGACCCCGCGCCGCGCAGGCGCTGATGCTCACGGTCCGCGCGGCCGCGCTGCTGGACGGGCGCCTTGCGCCCAATGCCGAGGATGTGGCCGACATGGCCGTCCCGGTCCTGACCCACCGCATGGCGCTGAGCTTTGCCGCCCGGGCGCGCGGCGAGACGCTGCCGCATATTATCGCGCAAGTCGTGGACGCCAAGACCCGGGCCCAGGCCGCGTGAGCGATCCCGCCGCCCTCAGATCCCGCGCCGAGACGCTGGCCGGCCCGCTGCCGGCGCTGCTTGCGGGTGCCCAGCACCTGGCACGGACGGTCATGCTGGGCAGCCACGGGCGGCGGCGCCCGGGGCAGGGCGACGAGTTCTGGCAATACCGCCCCGCCATTCCCGGCGACGCGGCGCGCAGCGTGGACTGGCGCCGCTCGGCCCGGTCGGACGGGCATTTCGTGCGCGAGAAGGAATGGCAGGCCGCGCAGTCGGTGATGCTGTGGGTGGACCAGTCGGCGTCCATGAGCTTCGCCTCGAAGGGCCAGGCCCCCAAGTCCGACCGCGCGGCCGAACTGGCGCTGGCCACCGCGATCCTGCTGGGCCACGGGGGCGAGCGGGTGGGGCTCTGCGACCACGACCTGCCGCCGCGCACTGGGTCGCTGCAACTGCTGCGGCTGGCCCAGGCGCTGGGCGCGGGCGACGCGGCGGCCCAACCGCCCGATTACGGTGCGCCGCTGGCGCGCGAGATGCCGTCGCGGTCGCGCGCGCTGTTCCTGTCGGACTTCCTGGGCGACGTGACCCCGGTCGAGGGCGCGCTGCTCGAGGCCGCGGATCGCGGGATCTCGGGCGTGCTGGTGCAGGTGCTCGACCCGCAGGAAGAGGCGTTCCCGTTCGACGGACGCACGATCTTCGAATCCATGGGCGGCACGCTCAGCCACGAGACCCTGAAGGCGGGCGAGCTGCGCAATCGCTACCTCGACCGGCTGGCCGAGCGGAAGGACCGCCTTTTGCAGCTGTGCCGGACCACGGGCTGGCAATACACGGTCCATCACACGGACACGCCGCCGCAATCCGCCCTTCTGTGGATCTACGGCGCGCTGGAGCGTGATCACTGATGTGGATCGTGGGGCCCATAGGGTTCAACGCGCCCTGGCTGCTGCTGGGGCTGGTGGCGCTGCCGATCCTGTGGCTGCTGCTGCGCGCGGTGCCGCCCGCGCCGGTGCGCCGGCGGTTCCCGGGGGTCGCGCTGCTGCTGGGCCTGCGCGACGACAAACACCAGGCCGACAAGACGCCGTGGTGGCTGCTTCTGCTGCGCGCGCTCGCGGTGGCCGCCCTGATCGTCGGCTTCGCCGGCCCCGTGCTGAACCCCGAGGATCGCAGCGGCGGCAGTGGCCCGCTTCTGGTGCTGATGGACGGGAGCTGGGCCGACGCGCGCGACTGGCCGCGCCGGGTGGCGCGGGTCGAACGCGCGCTGGACGAGGCCGGACGCGACAACCGCCCCGTGGCACTGGTCACGCTGACCGACCGGCCCGAGGGCGACCTGCCGTTCCGCGCGGCATCGGACTGGGCGCAGACCCTTCCGGGGCTCGCGCCGCAACCGTGGCAGGCCGAGGGCGCCGCCGACTGGGCCGCGACACTCGACGGTGCGTTTGACGCCATCTGGCTGTCGGACGGGACCGCGCAGCCGTGGCGGGGCGACGTTCTGGAGGCGTTGCAGGATCGCGGGGATGTCCGCGTCTTCGAATCGCCGTCCCCGATCTACGGGCTGGCGCCGCCGGCCTTCGAGGATGGCGCCATCGCCGTCACGGCGCGCCGGGCGGCCACCGGTCGCGGGGCCGAGGTGACGATCACCGCGCGCGGGCTGGATCCCAGCGGGATCGAGCGCGAGCTGGCGCGCGAACCGCTGGCCTTCGGCCCGGGCGAGGACGAGGCCACCCTGGCGCTGAGCCTGCCGCCCGAGCTGCGCAACCGCGTGACGCAATTCGCCATCGACGGCGTGCGCTCGGCCGGGGCGGTGGCGCTGACCGATGACAGCCTGAAACGGCGCGAGGTGGCGCTGATCGCCGGGGGCGACGACCGCGAGGGGCTGCAATTGCTGTCGCCGACCCACTACCTCGAACAGGCGCTGGAGCCGGTGGCCGACCTGGTGGATGGCACCCTGTCGGATATCCTGCTGGCCAATCCCGACGTGATCGTGCTGGCCGACGTGGCCACCCTGCCGCAGGCGCAGGCCGACGAGATGCGTGACTGGGTCGAGGGCGGCGGGCTGCTGCTGCGGTTCGCCGGGCCGCGCGTGGCCGGCAGCGACCTGAGCCGCGAAACCGAGGATCCCCTGATGCCGGTGCGCCTGCGCGCGGGCGGGCGCAGCGTCGGCGGCGCCATGAGCTGGGGCGAGCCCAAATCCCTGCGCCCCTTCGGCGAGGACTCGCCCTTCAACGGGCTCGAGATCCCCGGGGACGTCACCGTGACGGCGCAGGTCGTGGCCCAGCCCGACCCGGACCTGAGCGAACGCACCATCGCGTCGCTGACCGACGGCACGCCGCTGGTCACCCGCAAGCGGGTGGGCGACGGGCAGGTCGTGCTGTTCCACGTCACCGCCAATGCCGAGTGGTCGAGCCTGCCTCTGTCCGGGCTGTTCGTCTCGATGCTGGAGCGTCTGGCCGTCAGCACCCGCGCCGCGCGGCCCGATGCCAGCGCGCTGGAGGGCACGGTCTGGAGCCTGAGCGAAGCGGTCACCGCCTTCGGACAGGTGGACGAGGCGGGCACGATGCCGGGCGTCGCCGGCGCCGACCTGGCCCGCGGCGTGCCGGGGCCCGCGACGCCGCCCGGCCTTTACGCGGGCGAGGATCGCCGTGTCGCGCTGAACGTCATCGGCCCCGAGACCGAACTGGCCGCCGCCAGCTGGCCCGCGAACGTGCCCGTGGAAGGGCTGGCCGTGGCGCAGGAGCGGGACCTGTCGGGCTGGTTGCTGGCCGCCGCGCTGGGCCTGTTGGCGCTGGACGTCCTGGCCGCGCTGTGGCTGGCCGGACGGCTGGTCGGCCCGCGGGCGAGCGCCGCGGCCGTGGTCCTGGCGCTGTTGCTACCCGTGGGCGAGGCGCGCGCGCAAGACGGCACGGCCCCCGAGCGCGAACCGCTGGGGGACTTTGCCATCGAAGCGACCTCCGAAGTCGTGCTGGCCCACGTGCTGACCGGCAATTCCGACCTGGACGAACTGGCGCGCGCGGGCCTGACGGGTCTGTCGCGCACGCTGTTCGCCCGCACCTCGATCGAGCCGGCGGAGCCCATGGGCGTGAACCTCGAGACCGACGAGCTGGCCTTCTTCCCGTTCCTCTACTGGCCGGTGACGGCCGACCAGCCGCAGCCCTCGGACGCGGCCTATGCCAAGCTGAACACTTACCTGCGGGGCGGCGGGCTGATCCTGTTCGACACGCGCGACGCTAACGTGGCGGGCTTCGGCGCGGCGACGCCGGCGGGCCGCAAGCTGCAGGAACTGGCCCGGCCGCTGGATATCCCGCCGCTGGAGCCGGTGCCGGACGACCACGTGCTGACGCGCACCTTCTACCTGCTGCAGGATTTCCCGGGCCGCTACGCCGGGCGCGACATCTGGGTCGAGGCATCGCCGCCCGACGCGCAGGCGGTCGAGGGGATGCCGTTCCGCAACCTAAACGACAACGTGACACCGGTGGTGATCGGCGGGAACGACTGGGCGGCGGCCTGGGCCATCGACGACAGCGGCCAGCGCCTGTTCCCGGTGGGCCGTGGCTTTGCCGGCGAACGCCAGCGCGAGATCGCCCTGCGCTTCGGCGTGAACCTGATCATGCACGTGCTGACCGGCAACTATAAATCCGACCAGGTCCACGTGCCCGCGCTGCTGGACCGGCTGGGTCAGTAGTCACGCCCGGGGGCTGTCTGCCCCCGGACCCCCGAAAGGTATTTTTGGAAAGATGAAGGGCAGGCGGAATTGAGCGGAGAGATCGTATTCGACCCCATGGTGCCCTGGGTGGTGCTGGCGGTGCTGGGCGGGCTGGTCGCGGTGCTGGTGGCCCTGTCGCTGTGGCGCGGGCTGTCGGGCTGGTGGCTGCGCGGGCTGGCCGGTCTTGCCGTGCTGGCCGCGCTGGCGGGCCCGTCGTTTCAACGCGAGGATCGCCGGCCGCTGAGCGACATCATCGTGGCCGTGGTGGATGAAAGCGCGTCGCAGGACTTGTCGGACCGCCCCGACCAGAGAGCCGCGGCGCTGGACCGGATCGAGGCCGAGGTCGCCGCGCTGCCCGATACCGAGCTGCGCGTGGTGCGGCTGGGCGACGGGCCGGGCGACAGCGGCACGCTGCTCATGACCGCGCTGTCCGAGGCCGTGGCCGAGGAGCCGCGCGCGCGGCTGGCGGGCGCCATCCTGATCAGCGACGGACGGCTGCACGACATCGACCGCGCGCCGGACCTGCCCGCGCCGCTGCACCTGCTGCTGACGGGGCAGGAGGACGACTGGGACCGGCGGCTGGCCGTGCTGTCGGCGCCGGCCTTCGCCATCCTCGACGAAGAGGTCCTGCTGCGCCTTCGGGTCGAGAACCAGGGCGCGGTGCCCGCCGGCGAAGAGGGTCTCGTCCCGCTCGAGATCGCGATCGACGGGGGCGAGCCGGTGGAATTCACCGTGCCCACCGGCGAGGACCTGGAGCTGCCGGTGACGCTGCCCCATGGCGGGCGCAACGTGATCCAGTTCCGCGTGGCCACCGGGGACGGCGAGCTCACCGACCGCAACAACGAAGCGGTGGTGCAGATCAACGGCGTGCGTGACCGGCTGCGCGTGCTCTTGGTGTCGGGCGAGCCGCATCCGGGCGAGCGGACCTGGCGCAACCTGCTGAAATCCGACAGCAGCGTGGACCTCGTGCATTTCACCATCCTGCGCCCGCCCGAGAAGCAGGACGGCGTGCCGGTGGACGAGCTGTCGCTGATCGCCTTCCCGACCCGCGAGCTGTTCCTGGACAAGGTGGACGAGTTCGACCTGATCATCTTCGACCGCTACCAGCGGCGCGGGATCCTGCCCGCGCTCTACCTCGACAACATCCGCCGCTATGTCGAGGACGGGGGCGCCGTGCTGATCGCGGCGGGGCCGGACTTCGCCACCGCCGCGTCGCTCTATCGTTCGCCGCTGGGCGAGATCCTGCCCGCCGCGCCGACCTCGCGCGTGATCGAGGAGCCGTTCCTGCCCGAACTGACCGAGCTGGGCCGCCGTCACCCGGTGACCCAGGGCCTGACCGGCGGCGGGGCCGAGCCCGAATGGGGCCGCTGGCTGCGCCAGATCGAGCTGGATCCCACGGGCGGGCAGGTGGCCATGACCGGCATGGATGGCGGGCCGCTCCTGGTGCTCGACCGCGTGGGCGAGGGGCGCGTGGCGCTTCTGGGTTCGGACCACGCGTGGCTCTGGTCGCGCGGCTTCGACGGCGGCGGCCCCCAGCTGGAGCTGCTGCGGCGGCTGGCGCACTGGATGATGAAGGAGCCCGAGCTGGACGAGGAGGCGCTGGACGCCACCGCCGAAGGGCTGTCGATGACGGTGACACGGCGCACCCTGGGCGACAGCGTGGGCGACCTGGAGGTGACGGCGCCGGACGGGACCGTGACCACCCTGCCCATGGAAGAGGTCGCACCGGGCCGGTTCCAGGCCGATGTCACCGGGCCCGAGATGGGGCTGTATCGCCTCGCCGAAGGGGACCAGGAGGCGGTGATCGCGCTGGGCCCCTCGGCCCCGCGCGAGTTCGAGCAGACCGTCGCCACCGGCGCCGCGCTCGAAGAGGCGGTGGCCGCGCGGCGCGGCGGGATCCGCAACATCGCCGAGGGCGTGCCGGACCTGCGCCAGGTGCGCGAGGGGCGGCCGGCGGCCGGGCGCGGCTGGCTGGGTATCACGCCGCGCGGCGCCTACCTGACCGCCGACGTCACGACGCGGCCGGTCCTTCCGGCCTGGGCCTGGCTGCTGCTGGCCGCGATGCTGAGCCTCGGGGCCTGGCTGCGCGAGGGACGCCGCTAGCGCGCCCGGCCCGCATCCCGCGCGCGATCGCCAGAAATCTGCTAGTCTTCCTGTCGGAGCTGGACGGACAGGAGAGCAGGATGGATCTGACCGGAACGAGCGCCCTGGTGACGGGCGGCAGCGGCGGGTTGGGCCGCCTTGTGTGCAGCGCGCTGGCGGGCGCGGGGGCCCGGGTGGCCGTGGGCTATCTCGAGGGTCGCGACCGGGCCGAGAGGGTGTGCGACGACATTGCGGGACAGGGCGGTCGGGCGATCGCCGTGCGGCTGGACCAGGGCGACCAGGCCTCGATCGATGACGCTTTGGGAACGGTGGTCGGGTCGTTCGGCGAGCTGGACATCCTGGTTAACAACGCCGCGATGGCGAAGGCCGTGCCGTTCCCCGATCTCGACGCGCTGTCGACCGAGCTTTGGGACCGCACCATGGCGATCAACCTGCGCGGGCCCTGGTTGGTCTCTCGTGCCGCCGCGCGGCACCTGAAGGCGTCGGGGCGCGGGCGAATCGTCAACGTGTCGGCCATGGCCGGGATGAGACCCATGGGCGCCAGCATCGCGCAGTCGGTCGGCAAGGCCGGCGTGATCCAGCTGACCCGCTGCCTTGCCGTGGCGATGGCGCCCGATGTCACCGTGAACTGCGTGGCGCCGGGCCTGATGGAGGGAACCGAGCTGACCAAGGGCATACCCGACGCGTTCGTCGACGGTTTCAGGTCGCAATCGGTGCTGGGCCGGACCACGTCGCTGGACGATGTCGCGGCGCAGGTCGTGCAGTTCTGCCGCGCGGACAGCGTCACCGGCCAGACGCTGGTGGTGGATGGCGGGGTGTTCTTCCACTGACGCGACCGCTGCGGGGTCGCGCCGGGCCTAGTCCAGTGTCATCTCGTGGGTGCTGTCGCCCCAGCCTTCCGTCTTGGTGCGCGCGCGGATGATCAGACGGTCCGTCCCCTCGGGCACGGCGATGCCGGTTTTCGACCGGGTGAAGGGCTGTTCGGTCACGTGGGGATGGGCCAGCACGCGGGTCGCCAGAACAGTGCCGTCGGGCAGCTCGACCCGCCAGCCGTCGGCGTAATCCTCCCAGCCCGTGTCGGCGTGGCGCAGGGTGACCGAGACTGTCCAGCCTTCATTACCGGGCTTGGCCTTTGCCCCTTCGATCCGGGCGGGATCTGCGGTGGCGGCGAGCGGGGCAAGCAGGGCGAGGGCGGCAAGGATTCTTGGCATGAACCGGAAGATAGCACCCCCCGTGACACGCGACACGGTTCGAAGTGACACAATGACGCGAGGGATGCCGCGCGGCCACGTCGCCTTGCGGATCGGGCCGCACCACGCCATCTTAGTGCATCAGGAGGACCCGCCATGGAAATGCCCACACCCGACGCCGCCATCGTGTCGCGCAAGGCCCGCATCGTGCGTCGCCTGTTGCAGGTTCTGCCCGAGGACGCCGTCATCCACGAGCCGCACGAGACGCGCGCCTATGAATGCGACGCGCTGACCGCCTACAAGTGCCCGCCGCTGGCCGCCGTGCTGCCTGCCTCGACCGACGAGGTCGCCGCGGTGCTGCGCGTCTGCCACGAGGAGGGGATCCCCGTGGTGCCGCGCGGATCCGGCACGTCGCTGGCGGGCGGGGCGTTGCCCACCGCCGATTGCGTGATCCTTGGCGTGGCGCGGCTGAACGAGGTGATCGAGACCAATTACGACGACCGTTACATCCGCGTGCAGACCGGGCGCACCAATCTCAGCGTCACCGGCGCGGTGGAAGAGGACGGCTGGTTCTATGCCCCCGACCCGTCATCGCAGCTGGCCTGCGCGATCGCGGGCAATATCGGCATGAACTCGGGCGGGGCGCATTGCCTGAAATACGGGGTGACCACCAACAACCTGCTGGGCGTGACCATGGTGCTGATGGACGGCACCGTGACCGAGATCGGCGGCGCGCACCTGGACGCGGCGGGCTATGACCTGCTGGGCGTGATCTGCGGCAGCGAGGGGCAGCTGGGCGTGGTGACCGAGGCGACCCTGCGCATCCTGCCCAAGCCCGAGGGCGCGCGCCCCGTTCTGATCGGGTTCGATTCGAACGAGGTCGCGGGCCAGTGCGTCAGCGACATCATCAAGGCGGGCGTGCTGCCCGTGGCGATCGAGTTCATGGACCGGCCCTGCATTCGCGCGACCGAGGCCTTCGCCGGCGCGGGTTACCCCGATTGCGAGGCGCTGCTCATCGTCGAGGTCGAGGGCTCGGACGCCGAGATCGACAACCAGCTGGGGCTCATCGGCCAGATCGCGCGCGGCCATGACCCCGTCGAGCTGCGCGAAAGCAAGTCGGGCGAGGAATCGGCGCGCATCTGGCTGGGCCGCAAGTCGGCCTTCGGGGCGATGGGGCAGATCAACGATTACATCTGCCTCGACGGCACCATCCCGGTCAGCGAGCTTCCCAAGGTCCTGGGCAAGATCCGCGAACTGTCGCAGGGATACGGCCTGGACGTGGCAAACGTGTTCCACGCGGGCGACGGCAACATGCACCCGCTGATTCTGTTCGATGCGAACAAGCCGGGCGACCTGGACAAGGCCGAGGCGCTGGGCGCCGACATCCTGCGCCTGTGCGTTGAGGTGGGCGGCTGCCTGACCGGCGAACATGGCGTGGGCGTGGAAAAGCGCGACCTGATGGAAGCGCAGTTCGCCCCCGAGGATCTCGAGGCGCAGTTGCGCGTGAAGGACGTGTTCGACCCCGCCTGGCTGCTGAACCCCGCCAAGGTGTTCCCGCTGTCGGTGACCGCGTCGCGGCGCGTGGCGGCCGAGTAGGGCTGGGCTCAGAAGCCACGGCCCGGGGTGGTTGTCGGCGCCAGGCGGTGAAACGCGAAGACGCGGCGCATTGATTTTCCCGCGGGGCTGACCCCATGCTGGGTTGAGCCTGTCCGTTCGTCCGAGGTATGCCCATGTCGCGCTGGTCCGACGAGATCGAGTGGCTGGATCCCACGCGGGACTTCGAGCGAATCGTCTTCCTGCTGGGAACCTGCGAGTTCGCCTGGGATATCGAGAAGGCGCTCGAATTCGCGCTGTTCCGGACCTACGCCGTGCCCTCGATTTCCGGCCTGCTGTCCCGCACGGGCGCCTTCCGCCGGGACACCCGGAAACGCTACGACGACACCGAGCTTCTGCTGTCGGAAATCAGCGAAAACGGCCAGCACAGCGCGCGTGGACGGGCGGCGCTGGACCGGATCAACGAGATGCACGGGCACTACCGCATCTCAAACGCCGATATGCTGTACGTGCTGACGACCTTCGTGGTCGAGCCGCCCAGATGGCTCGACCGCTTCGGGCGCCGGTCGATGACGCCAAAGGAGCGCGAGGCCTGGGCGGCCTATCATCGCGCACTCGGGCGGCAGATGGGGATCGAGGACATCCCAGAGGATTTCGAAGCGTTCGACACCTACGGCCGCGCCTACGAAAATGCGCAGTTCCGCTACGCCGACAGCAACGCCGAGATCGGTAAGGCCACCCGGGATCTTCTGCTTTCCTTCTACCTGCCCAGATGGCTGGTGCCGCTGGGGCGTCCGGCGGTCCACGCGATGTGCGATCCGCCGCTGCGGGCTGCCATGGGCTTCCCAAGCCCGCCGCCGTGGCTTCAGCGGCTGGTCATCGCGGGACTTGGTGCGCGGGCGACGCTTCTGCGCCGGTTGCCCGGCCGCAGGCGACCGCGCCTCATCACGGCCCGCAAGCGCCCGACCTATCCGGGCGGGTATCGCATTTCCGAGCTCGGGACATTCCCGAAAGGATCAAGGTCGGATTGAGGGCGGGAGACAGCGACCCGAATCCGACCGAGTGAGGTCGGGGGACGGGACGCCGATCTCACCTTCCGCCCGTGATCATCCCTGTCCGCCCGCGCCTTGGCCGCCGGCTGCAAGCTGCGCGGCAACCTCGTCGGAGATGGGCTGGCCCGTCGCCTCCTGATACGCGGAGAAGGCAGGGCTGGGGTTGACCTCGAAGCAGAAGACCCGCCCGTCGTCGCAGTACCGCAGATCGATTCCGGCCAACACCAACCCAAGCTTCCGGGTCAGGGCGATTGCTGCGGCGGCGACCTCGTCACTTACAGTGGCAGCACGCCAGTCGGCCTCGCCATCATAGCGATAGTCCGCCTTGTCCGAGCGCACCTCGGTCGCGAAGATCGACTCTCCCACCACGTGAACCCGCATGTCGCGACCCTCGACACGTTCCTGGAATTGCACGGGGCAGGCGGTCAGCATCTCGCGCCGCGCTTCGAGCTGACCGGGTTCAAGCTCGGTCACGATCGATCGCTCGCCGCTGCAGGACTTGTAGATCACGCGCCCCATGCGAGCGCAGAACTCGGCCGCGATGTCGTAGTCGTTGGTGATACAGGTGCGCGGCACGAAAAAATGCTCGGCGATCAGCAGCGACTGCAACGGCTTGCTGGAGTTGGATGCGTTGGGCGCGCTGCGGTTCATGACCAGACAGGGGGCGAGGTCGCAGAACTCGCTGGCCCGTCCCGAGGCGGCAAGCGCATGGTCGGCCAGGCGGTCGTCGGCGTCGAGCGCGCGGAATTCCGGCGTCAGCTCGACATTGGACTGGCGGTTGAAGATCCCGCTGATCTCGTCGATCCCGATTATCCGGTCGCCGATCATGGCCGCCCCATCGACGCCCCCGGGTCCGACGCGAAGGTCGCAATCGTTCATCAGGTCGCGCGGAGACCAGAGCGCCACGTCAGCGCCCATGGTGTCCAGCGCGGTCGAGACCGCCTTTACCATCGGATCATGGGCGTATCCGAACAGCAGCGCGGTCATGGCGATGTCAGATCGGCCAGCATGTCCGGCACGACCGGTCCGAATGCGCCGAAATCGACCATCGGGACCGGGCCATCGAAAAGAGGCCCGTCCGGTCCCTCGACAAAGCGGAACACCGCCGCAATGTCATTCTGGAGCGGGAGGAGACGGCTTGCCGGATCGGCAAGTTCGGACGGGGCTGCCTCTCCTCCGGCGACGAAACAGCCGCCGGACGTAGCCAAGACGTCCGTTCGAGCGTTGTCCGGCGTCTCGGCCAGGTGATCTGCCGCGACCGGCAGGCCCAAGCTGGCCGCCATGACCCGCCATTCCCGGGGCGAGGCGTCGTCGCCCCAAGGCGTGTAAGGGGCGGGACGGCCGATCATGGGGCACGCCCATGCGGCAAACCAGCCGACGAGGGACGCGCGGCATTCCTCGGCGGCATAGACGAGGTCGGCATCGCTGCCGTTCTCCAAGGGCGGCACCGGGAAGGAGGTGAGGCGCGCGACGATGGCGTTCACGTTTCCGGTCGAGAGCGAAACGCCCGACGCGGTCGTCAGCCTTGGCTCGGGAGCATCGCCGCCGAGTTCCAACGCGAAACGCGATCCGACGAGCAATTCTTCCGGCAGCGATACCTCGACCGGAACGTCGCGCTCGGACAACGCCCCGGCCAGCCAGAGCGCCGGGCCGTCGTCCGGTTCACAGAAGATGTGGATCACCTCGGTCTCCGCCGCTTACCGCCGCCGCAGAAGGTCGGCACGGCGCGCCAGCAGATCGTTGCGAAGCCGCGACACGTCTCCGGTGGATACCCCCGGTTCGAAGGCAAGATCCGCGCCGGTCAGGTCGGGCCGCAAGCCGGGATCGATGAACACGCCGCCTTCGGTGAAGCTCTTCGTGTCGTTCTCGAAGATCTCCTTGGGCCCACCTTCCTTGAACTCTTTCGGGCCGCCCTCCTTGATTTCCTTGGGGCCGCCTTCCTTGAATTCCTTCGGTCCCCCCTCCTTCAGTTCCTTTGGCAGCCGTTCCTTGAACTCCTTGGGGCCGCGCTCCTTCAGTTCTTTCGGGCCAAGCTCCTTTGGAAGGCGTTCCTTCGGTGACAGCTCCTTTGGAAGGCGTTCTTTCAACTCCTTCGGGATCCGTTCCTTTGGCAGGAATTCCTTGGGAATACGCTCTTTCAGCGGCTTGATGTCGATGCAGCCGTCCACGGTGTCGTAGCGATAGCCGAGAGCGAGGTGGTCGATCATGTCGGCCGGGGTGACGATCTCGGGCGAATTGACCCAAGGTTGAACCCCAAAAGGCACCTGCGTGCCGTTCCAGGGCCACATGGAATCGTTCAGGCTGTGCCCGGTCGGCCCGCCGCTTACCGGCTTGTAGGGCTCGAAGCCCGGCGCCCCTTCGTGGTCCTTGATCCATTGGGCCCAAAGCCGGTCGACGTTGCAGTGGATCAGCCAGAAGTCCGGGGTGCGGCAGGTCTCGGTGAATGCCTGCACGTCGCCGCCGCAGAACACGTGCGCCGAGCCGTGCGGCCCCTCGATCCCGCGAAACACGTTGAAATCCGGGCTTGCCATGTCGGCTGCGATGTCCCCGCCCGTGCCGGGGAACGTGAAGATATCGAAGGGCTTGCGGGTGAACCGACCGGCGAAGGGGCCCGTGGTAACGGGAAAGCCGCCGAAACTGCCGGCCGAGCCGGATGAGTTGTCACCCGGGCCGCCGAGGAAGTCGTCGCGCCAGATCAGAGACTGGGTCCCGCTGGAATTCAGATTGGCCTGCGTCCAGTCCCAGTAGGGCAGGGAAACGTTCGGGTCGATATTCTGGAGATCCAGTTCGAAGCGGCGCACGAATTCCCGGTGCCACGCCACGAAAGCCGGTCCGCCATGTCCGTGCGCGCCGGCGCCGGCGTGGATGTCGGCGTAGCCTTGGGCAGTTCCGTCGTCCATGAGCGTCAGAAAAGCGTTTACGAAAGCGCTGCGCTCAGACGCCGTGAGAGTGGTCAGATTCTTACGACAACCCATGTCGCGTCCTCCTGTCTATAGAATTGAGTGCTTGAAATGCGAGGTCGTCCGCCCGGACTCAGGCGAACTGGTGCCAGTATCGAATGATATGCTTGGCCATCTTTTCGGGGGTTTCGGTCATCGTGTAGGCGTCGTGACACATCCACAGCTTGATGAAGTTGTCTTCCGGCTTGCCGACGGAATGGACATGAATATCGAACTTCTTCCCGTCGATGGTGATGGTCGCCTTGTCACCGGACTTGTCGATGTCGATCTTCGCCGTTTTCCCCATGTAATCGAGTTGTTTGGCCATAATGGCGCCTCCCGTGGAAAATTCTGCGGAACAAATCTTTCGAAATAAAAACAAGCATAAGTATAGCGAAGAGATCGCGATTCGTCTACGATTGTCCCAATATGACACGGGGCGAGATGAATGAGAGGCGTGCGATGTTCCACCGCCGGCATGTGCTGGAGCGGTGTGCCGCCGCGCTGTCCATCGCGCTGGTCGTGACTCCCGCCATGGCCCAGGAGGATCGCCCGATGCTCTCCGGAAACCTCGAGGCGATCCTGCCCCAGGCGGATGATTTACCCGGCCCGATGACGTCGCTGATTGGAAATTGGGCGCTGTCCGTCGAGGATGACAGGCCTGTGATCGAGCTCACGCTCGAATGGTCCGGTGACGTGGATGAAAACACGTTGGCCACCCTGGGAATGGTCGCCGTGGTCCAGACCCCGTCGATCTATGTCGCGTTTCTGGACATCCCGATGATTGAGGGCCTCGCCGCCAATACCCATGGGACCGTCAGCGCGACTTACGAGTGGGGCGAATTGCTGAGCACGGATCTGTCCACCGGGCCAGCGACTTACCTGAGTGCCGATGACGCGCGGGAAGCCCTGAACGGCGGCGCGCGTGTATCGCAAATGATCATCACGTCCGCTGATTTCGCAGAGCGGTAACACCCCTTGGGAATGATCTTCTGATCACTGCACTTTTCGCGGTCGAGCCGTCCGCCTGTTGCCGCGACTTCCCCAAGCAGGACGAGTCAGCTCTTCGACAGGCCACGGGTCTTTCATCGTCGACATATGAAGGTCTGCCATCCCCTGATCGGCGCAGCGGCTACACGCGCAGCGCACCGCGGGGGGCGTGGCATCCCACGCGCCTCTGTGGCATTGGGGGAGAGTGACGAGGGAGGAGCCGTTGGTGATACGACCCGAAAGCGAGGCCGACCTGGCCGAAGCCGTGCGCGCCGCGACAGGCGCTCTGCACCTGCGGGGCGGCGGTACCCGTGCGGCGGGGCCGGCAACGGGCGAGGTGCTGGAAACAACCGGGCTGACCGGCATCACGCTCTATGAGCCGGGCGCGCTGACCCTGGTCGCCCGTGCCGGCACGCCGCTGTCCGACATCGAAGAGGCGCTGGCCGGCGAGAACCAGCGGCTGGCTTTCGAGCCCATGGATCACCGTGCGCTGCTGGGCACCGAGGGCACGCCGACCATCGGCGGCGCGGTTGCGGTCAACGCCTCTGGTCCGCGCCGCGTGGTCGCCGGTGCCTGCCGCGACAGCCTGATCGGCGTGCGCTTCGTCGACGGCAGCGGCACGATCATCAAGAACGGCGGCCGGGTGATGAAGAACGTCACCGGCTACGACCTGGTCAAGCTGCTCGCGGGCAGCCACGGCACGCTGGGCGTGCTGAGCGAGGTCAGCTTCAAGGTCCTGCCGGGGGTCGAGGCGACGACGACGCTGACGCTGGAGGGGCTCGACGTCGACACCGCCATCAAGGCCATGGCCGCCGCGATGGGATCGCCCTTCGAGGTCTCGGCCGCCGCGCACCTGCCGGGCGAGACGCCGAAGACCCACCTGCGCGTGGAAGGCTTCGCGGCCTCGGTCGCGTATCGCGCCGGACGCCTGCGCGATCTGCTGGCGTCCTATGGCGATATCGTGGTGGACGAGGGACCCGGCCCCTGGGCCGATATCCGCGACGCGCGCGCGCTGGCCGACGCGCCGGGCGATGTCTGGCGCGTGTCGGTCAAACCTTCGGACGGCGCGCGGGTCGCCGCCGCGCTGCCCGACGCGCGGCTGGTCATGGACTGGGCCGGCGGGCTGGTCTGGGCTGCCGTCGCGCCCGGCACCGACCTGCGCGCGGCGCTAAAGGACATCCCCGGCCACGCCACCCTGCTGCGCGCCGCGCCCGAGACCCACGCCCGGCTGGGCCGTTTCGCGCCCGAACCCGCGCCGCTGGCCGCCATCGCCGCCGGGCTGCGCGCCAAGTTCGACCCGCGCGGGATCCTCAATCCCGGCCTCATGACCCAATCGACGAGCTGAAATGCAGACCACCTTCACCCCCGAACAACTGGCCGACCCCGCCACCGCGCGCAGCAACGAGATCCTGCGCGCCTGCGTGCATTGCGGGTTCTGCACGGCGACGTGCCCGACCTACCAGGTGCTGGGAGACGAGCTCGATTCCCCGCGCGGGCGGATCTACCTGATCAAGGACATGCTGGAGTCGGGCCGCCCCGCGGACGAGAAGACCGTGAAGCATATTGACCGCTGCCTGTCCTGCCTGGCCTGCATGACCACCTGCCCGTCGGGCGTGCACTACATGCACCTGGTCGACCACGCCCGCGCCCATATCGAGGAAACCTACAAGAGGCCCTGGCGCGATCGGGCGTTGCGGCGGCTGCTGGCGGCGGTGCTGCCCTATCCGGGCCGGTTCCGTCTGGCGCTGCTGGGTGCGAAAATCGGGCGGCCGTTCGCGCGGTGGATGCCGGATGTGCGGCTGCGTGCCATGCTGGACATGGCGCCGAAGCGCATCCCGTCGCCCAGCCGCAACGACGATCCGCAGACGTTCCCGGCGAAGGGCGAGACGAAGATGCGCGTGGCGCTGCTGACCGGCTGCGCGCAGAAGGCGCTGGACACCGACATCAACGACGCGACCATCCGCCTGCTGACCCGCCTGGGCTGCGAGGTCGTGGTGGCCAAGGGCATGGGCTGCTGCGGCGCGCTGGTTCACCACATGGGCCGCGAGCACGACAGCCACGCCGCCGCCAAGCGCAACATCGCGGCCTGGATGGACGTGAAAGACGCGGGCGGCCTGGACGCGGTGGTGATCAACACCTCGGGCTGCGGCACCACGGTGAAGGATTACGGCCACATGCTGCGCAATGATCCCGTGGCCGAAGAGGCCGCCGAGATCAGCGCCAAGGCCATGGATGTGAGCGAGATCCTGATGAAGCTGCTGCCGGACGAGGCCGCCTTCGACGCCGCGTTCTCGGTCAACGAGGCGCGCATGGACATCGCCGGCACCGATGCGACGGACCCGCGCCCGGCTGGCAATGGTCCGATCCGCGTGGCCTATCACGCGGCTTGTTCGCTCCAGCACGGCCAGCAGATCAAGACCCACCCGAAGACCCTGTTGAAGCGCGCCGGGTTCGAGGTGGTCGAGCCGCGCGACAGCCACCTGTGCTGCGGCTCGGCCGGCACCTACAACCTGATGCAGCCCGAGATCTCGAAAGAGCTGAAGACCCGGAAGCTGAAGACACTGCACGACAAGGATCCGCAGGTCATCGCGGCGGGCAATATCGGTTGCATGATGCAGCTGGCGGGTGGGGCCGATGTGCCGGTGGTGCACACGGTCGAGTTGATCGACTGGGCGCTGGGTGGTCCGCGCCCCGCCAAGCTGGGCGACGGGCTGCCGGCCCAGGCGAAATCGGGCGAAAGCGCGGCGGCGCTGCCCTGAAACGGGTGCGGTTCAACCATAATGGCGCCGCCGCGGCGGCCTAGCTTCGGGCTGGTATGACCCCAGCCGGAGCCGCCCCCATGCGCCGCCTTCTGAAATCCGCCCTTGCCGCCGCCGCGATCTGCCTTGCCGGGCAGGGGGCCCTGGCGCTGGACGATGACGCGCTGCGCGAGCTGGCCAGCCGCGACGATGCCGGGGCCTTCGCCGCCATCGGTCGGCTGGAGCTGGGCAACGGCAAGTTCTGCACCGCCACGCTGGTGACGCCGCAGATCGTGCTGACGGCGGGACATTGTCTCTACGACGTCCATACGGGGGCCCGCCACGACATCGCCGATATCGTGTTCCAGGCCGGCCTGCGCGACGGTCGGCCCGAGGCGCATCGCCGGGCCCGCCGGGCGGTTGTGCATCCCAAGTATGCCTACGGTGAAACATCCCTTGTTGACTTGGCCCACGACCTGGCCCTTGTCGAGCTGGATCACGCCGTGGCGCCCGAGGTCGTGGTCCCGCTGCCCCTTGGTCAGGATCCGCGCATGGGCGGACGTATCGGGGTGGTGAGCTACCAGTTCGACCGCTCGGAACGGCCCAGCCTGCAAGAGGTCTGCCACGTGCTGAACCGGCAGGACGGGGCGCTCATCACCAGCTGCAACGTGGATTTCGGCGCCTCCGGCGCGCCGATCCTGACCTTCGACGACCAGGCGCGGCCCGCGCTTGTCTCGGTCGTCAGCGCCAAGGCCGAGCTGGGCGAGCAGAAGGTCTCGATCGGCACCGACCTGGCCCAGCCCTTCCGCGTCATGCAGGCCGAGCTCGAACGCGGCGACGGCGTGTTCCACAAGCCCGCGCCGAAGGTGCTGCGCATGGGCGCGGCCGAGGCGCGGTCGATGGGCTCGGCCAAGTTCCTCAAGCCCGGATCGGGCCTGTCGAACTAGCGCGTCCTTGCGCATCGAGAGGTCTTGAACGGGCCGAATCCGCTTCCCAAATATGCGGTACCGGATGCCGAAAACGGGTCCGGATCTTCCGCCAGTCCCGCCGCAATGGGATGGCATTCAATTGTTATCGCTTGAGAAAAGGATGACCCAGATGCGTAACTTCGACCTTGCCCCGCTGCACCGCGCCACCGTCGGCTTCGACCAGATGGCCGACCTGATGAACCGTGTCATGTCCGACACCAGCGGCCCGCAGACCTATCCCCCCTACAACATCGAGAAGACCGCCGACGACGCCTGGCAGATCCAGATCGCCGTGGCCGGGTTCACCGATGCCGAACTGTCGGTCGAGCAGCGTGAGAACGCCCTGATCGTGTCGGCCAAGAAGGCCCAGGAAGACGCTGGCCGCACCTACCTGCACCGTGGCATCGCCACCCGTGCGTTCGAGCGTCGCTTCGCCCTGGCCGACCACGTCCGCGTCACCGGCGCGACCCACGTGAACGGCATGCTGCATATCGACCTGGTGCGCGAAGTACCCGAGGCGCTGAAGCCCCGCCAGATCGAGATCTCGCGCGGCGACACCGTGAACGGCCGCGCGGTCGAGACTACCGAGGTCTGATCGCGGCAATATCGCCGAGACTGAAGGCCGCCCCACCCGGGCGGCCTTTTCGCATTGGCAAGTGACACATGATGCGCGCAGGGTGGGGCGAACCATCCCAGCGGAGCGCGCATGACCAACGACGATGCCTACGACAACAGCGGACACATCCCGGGCGCCGAGGCCTATCCCCCACGTTGGGCGGCCGAGGCCGAGGCGTTCCGCCTTGCGCTGGGGGCCCGGGCCTTGGTCAATTTCTCGTACGGGGACAACACGCGGCAGGTCTTCGACCTGTTCATGCCCGAGGATCCGCCCAAGGGCTGCATCGTGTTCGTGCACGGGGGCTACTGGCGCCGCTTCGATCCGCGGACCTGGTCTGCCTTCGCCTCGGGCGGGCTGGACGCGGGCTGGGCCGTTGCGATGCCCGGCTACACCCTTGCGCCCGAGGCACGGATTTCGCAGATCACCCGCGAGATCGCCCAGGCGTTGGGCGTGATCGGGGACGCGGTGCCCGGACCCCTGCGGCTGGTGGGCCACTCGGCGGGGGGGCACCTGGTGTCGCGGATGCTGTGCGGCGACGCCATGCTGCCCAGCGCCATCGCCGATCGGATCGAGGGCTGCGTGCCGATCTCGCCCGTGTCGGACCTGCGGCCGCTGATCGACACCACCATGAACGACGATCTCGGCCTGACCGAGCGCGAAGCGCATAGCGAAAGCCCGGCCCTGCTGTCGCGGGGGCTGGACGTGCCGATGACCGTCTGGGTCGGCGGCGACGAACGCCCGGCCTTCCTCGACCAGGCGCGGTGGCTGGCCGCGGCCTGGGGCGTCGGGCTGCATGTCGACGAGGGGCGGCACCATTTCGACGTGATCGACGGGCTGCGCGACGCTGAAAGCCCGCTCATGCGTGCCATTCTGGGCGATCCGTCGGACGAGTGACCGCGGCGGGGATCAGCCCGCCGCGCGCGTCATTTCCAGCAGCCCACCAGCACCGTCATGTCGGTCGCGCGCCGCTCGAGCTGGCCGCGGGGCAGGGTGGCCGTGGACGTGGCGGATGTCGGCGTGACATCCGCGCCCTCGAGGAAGGCCAGGATCGTGTCCACGTCGGCGGCCAGCGCCACGTCGTCGGGCAGCGACCGGTCCTCGGCGCCGGCACTGGCGCGCAGCAGGCCCAGCACCGCGCCGCTTTCGTCCATGACCGGGCCGCCCGCGTCGCCGGGCCGGTTGGGCAGGCGGAATCGCTTCACGTCCTCTTCGCCGTCCAGGCCGCGCATATCGGCCAGCTCGCCATAGCTGATCGAGGGCGCGCCCAGCGCGCCGTCGAAGCTGTAGCCGGCAAGCACGGCGCGCGAGTTTAGCCGCGGGACCGAGGATTGAAGCGCGGCGTGGGCGCGGGGGGCGAGGGGCTGCGACGGCTCCAGCAGCGCCAGGCCCAGTTCCTCGTCCACCGCCACGGGGGTCGCGCCCACGTCGTTGTTCAGCGTGATCTCGCTACAGCCCTGCGCCACGTCTGACGTGGTCAGGACCTCGCCCCGGCGGCTGACGTAGAAGCCCGAGCGCACGATTTCGGGGCGGCGGATTTCCAGGCCGGCCAGCAGGTCGACGCTCTGGTTCTCGCCCGGCTCGCCCACGATGTCGTCCATGACCACGGCGGCGTTGGTCTCGAAGCTGTCGATCATCTCGTCCAGCACGCGGCGGCGGCGTTCCTCGTCGCCGGTGGGCCAGATCAGGGTGAAGCCCTTCACGTTGCCGTTCTCCAGCCGCGCCTCGGTCTGCGAGATGAAATCGTCGCCCTCGCCGGTCAGGCTGAAGCCGCGATCGCGCTTCTCGCGAGGGCCGTCGGTGGGCACGATCTCGAGCGTCTGCATGATGTCGAACAGGCCGTGCAACTCGGCGCGGTCGCCGCGCTGGCTGATCAGCAGGACCTTGTGGGTGCCGTCCGGATCCGTCGGGCCGTAATGGGCGAAGGGCGGTTCGTAGCTGTCGAACTCCACCAGCGCGGTCGGCATCTTCACGGTGATCCCGGCGGTGCCATCGGTCACCGCGCGGAAGTCGAGCCCGTCCAGCACGGCGTTGTATTCGGCGATCAGCGCGGCGCGCTGGCGCGTGGTCAGCACGCCCGTGTCGGGATAGCCGCGCGCCGCCTGCCATTCGGCCATGGCGCTGCGGGTGCCGCGCCCGAAGGCGCCGTCGATGCCCGCATCGTAGAACCCGGCCCATTGCAGGGCGATTTGCAGGTCACGCCGGGCCTGTCCGTCCAGATCACGCTCGGATTGCAGGGCCTCGGCCCGCGTCTCGTCCGGCTCGGGCGGGGCGGTGATCTCGAGGCTCTCGGGCTCGGCCCGGGGGTCCGGGACAGCTTCGGGCGCGGCGGCGAGATCTTCGGTCGTGACGGGCTCGGGGAAGGCGGGCTCGGGCGTGCCGGTCCCGGCCTGGTCCTCGGCCTCGGGCGGCCAGTATTGCGCCCGGAAGGCGGCGCCGTCGGTCACGAAACTGTCGGCGGGGATGGCGCGGGCGGCCCGCAGTTCCCGCCGCAGACTGTCGGCCCGCTGCTCGGAGAAGGGGCCCAGCACGATGGCGTACCAGTTGGTCGCGCCCAGCCGGTATCCCGCGACCTGGTCCAGCTCCTGCGCGTATCCCGCCGCGGCGCGTTCGGCGGCGGTCGGGCCCGACTGCGCCTCGATCTGGATCCAGGCGTCCTGGGCCTGGGCGGCGGTTCCATGGGTCAGGATGATGGACAGGGCGGCGGCCCAGCTGGCACGGGTCAAGAACGTCATCGGTCTTCCAAATTTCTGGTCTGGCCCCGCGGCCGGGGACGGTTGTTGATAGCAATTGCGATTGCGTGCGGAAGGTCAAGAAAACGGAGACGCGTCAAGGGGCGTGATTGACCCTTGTTGCCCATCTGCCTATGCAAGGCGCGCTTTCCGACCCCATCCGCGAAGGACCGCGAAGATGAGCCAGCCGCGCTGCTTTCAGGACATCATCCTGGCCCTGCAATCCTACTGGGCCGAGGCCGGCTGTGCCGTGCTTCAGCCTTACGACATGGAGGTCGGCGCGGGCACCTTCCACCCGGCGACCACCCTGCGCGCGCTGGGGCCGACGCGGTGGTCGGCGGCCTACGTGCAGCCGTCGCGCCGTCCCACCGACGGACGCTATGGCGACAGCCCCAACCGCTGGCAGCACTATTATCAATTCCAGGTGATCATCAAACCGTCGCCCCCCGACCTGCAGGAATTGTACCTCGGTTCGCTGAAGGCCATCGGCATCGACACCGACCTGCACGACATCCGTTTCGTCGAGGATGACTGGGAAAGCCCGACCCTGGGCGCCTGGGGCCTGGGCTGGGAAGTCTGGTGCGATGGCATGGAAGTCAGCCAGTTCACCTACTTCCAGCAGGTGGGCGGCCACGACTGCCACCCCGTCTCTGGCGAGCTGACCTACGGGCTGGAGCGTCTGGCGATGTACGTGCTGGGCTACGATGACGGCAACGCCATGCCGTTCAACCCGCCCGACAGCCCGATCCCGCTGACCTATGGCGACGTCTTCCGCGAGGCCGAGGCGCAATACGCCCGCTGGAACTTCGACGTGGCCGACACCGAGACGCTGTTGCAGCATTTTAAGGATGCCGAGGCCGAGTGCGCCCGCATCCTGGCCGCGCCCGCCGATGACCCCAAGACGGGCCGCCACATCGTCATGGCGCAGCCCGCCTACGACCAGGCGATCAAGGCCAGCCACGTCTTCAACCTGCTGGATGCGCGCGGCGTGATCTCGGTCACCGAGCGGCAGGCCTATATCGGCCGGGTGCGCGCGCTGACCAAGATGTGCGCCGATGCCTTCCTGCAAACGGCGGCGGGTGGTCACGCGGCATGATCGGAAAGATCCTGACCGTGGCCATCGTGCTGACCGGCATCGTGGTGGCCGCGTCGGTCTATTACTTGCAGGTCTATCATTTCTACGACGAGGTCGACCTGCCTGCGTCGCAGATCGCGCTGGTCCCCCGGGGCGGCGACAGCGCCGAGCCGATCCCGGCCGACGGAATCCAGGCCATCGACGCCAATTCCTCGCCCATCCGGTTCCGCGCGTGCTTCGATACCACCCTGTCGGTGGATGAGGCGCGCGCCCGGTTCGAGCGCGTGGATGCCCCGCCGCTGAACGCGCCCGGCTGGTTCGATTGCTTCGACGCCGACGCCATCGGCGCGGCCCTGGCGGACGGGCAGGGCGACACGTTCCTGGCGCAGAAGAACATCGCCTACGGCGCCGACCGGGTCGTGGCGATCCTGCCGGACGGGCGCGGCTTCGTCTGGCACCAGCTGAACAATTGCGGCGAAAAGGCCTATGACGGCACGGTGATCGGCGAGGAATGCCCGCCGCTGGAGCAGTTCCAGTGATGGACGCAGCCGTCCAACCCTCACTTGCGCCGCGTCCGGGCCGCGCCCGACCCGCCCCCCTCGGGGCGGCCGTTTCGCACCTTTCCCGCCGGGCCCGACGCACGCCCCGGCCGATCCAAACTTGCAAGCAAGAGTCCCCATGCCCGACCTTCTGATCGAACTCTTCTCCGAAGAGATCCCCGCCCGGATGCAGGCCCGTGCGGCCCAGGATCTGCGCCAGCGCGTCACCGACGGGCTGGTCGAGGCGGGGCTGACCTATTCCCATGCGGGCGCCTTCGCGACGCCGCGCCGCCTGACCCTGGCCCTGGAAGGCGTGCTGGACCGCTCGCCCGACACCCGCGAAGAGCGGAAGGGCCCCAAGGTGGGCGCGCCCGACAAGGCGATCGAGGGCTTCCTGCGCGGCGCGGGCGTGGCGCGCGAGGATCTGGAAGTGCGCGACGACAAGAAGGGACAGGTCTATTTCGCCGTGATCGACCGGCCGGGCCGCCCGGCGGCCGAGATCGTGGCCGAGGTGCTGGAAGACACGATCCGCAACTTCCCCTGGCCCAAGTCCATGCGCTGGGGCGCGGGGACCCTGCGCTGGGTGCGGCCGCTGCACCGGATCCTGTGCATCCTGCCGCGTGAGGACGGGGCCGAGGTCGTGCCGCTCACCGTCGACGGCATCACCGCCGGCGACGTGACCGAGGGCCACCGCTTCATGGCGCCGGGCGAGATCCGCGTCACCGGGTTCGAGGACTACGCCGCCAAGCTGAAGCGCGCCAAGGTCGTGCTGGACCCGGAAGAGCGCGCGGACGCGATCTGGAACGACGCCACCAACATGGCCTTCGCCGCCGGGCTCGAGGTGGTCGAGGACCGGGGCCTTCTGTCCGAGGTCGCGGGGTTGGTGGAATGGCCCGTCGTGCTCATGGGCAAGATCGACGAGGCCTACCTGGACCTGCCGCCCGAGGTGCTCCAGACCTCGATGCGCGAGCATCAGAAGTTCTTCTCGGTCCGCGATCCGAAGTCCGGGCAGATCACCCGGTTCATCACCGTGGCCAACCGCGAGACCGCCGATGACGGCGCGACGATCCTGTCGGGCAACCGCCGGGTGCTGTCCGCGCGGCTCGCCGACGGGGCGTTCTTCTGGCAGAACGACCTGCGCGTGGCGCGCGATGCGAAGATGCAGCCCTGGATCGACGCGCTGGCCGACGTGACCTTCCACGCGAAGCTGGGGACCGAGGCAGACCGCGTGGCGCGCATCGCCGCGCTGGCGCGCGAACTGGCGCCCAGCGTCGGCGCCGATCCGGACGCGGCCGAGCAGGCGGCGCGCATCGCCAAGGCCGACCTCGTGTCCGAGATGGTCTACGAGTTCCCCGAATTGCAGGGCGTGATGGGCCGCTACTACGCGCTCGAGGCGGGGTTCTCCGCCGCCATCGCCGATGCGGTGGCCGAGCACTATGCCCCCCTGGGCCCGTCCGACACCGTGCCCACGGCGCCCGTGTCGGTCGCCGTGTCGCTGGCCGAGAAGATCGACAAGCTGACGGGGTTCTGGGCCATCGACGAGAAGCCCACCGGGTCGAAGGACCCCTTCGCCCTGCGCCGCGCCGCGCTGGGGGTGATCCGCTTGGTGCTGAGCAATGATCTTCGGTTGCCGCTGTCACGATATTTTGCCGAACCCGCGGAAGCGTCCGACCTCCTCGCCTTCTTCCACGACCGTCTGAAGGTCCACCTGCGCGACGAGGGGATCCGCCACGACGTGATCGACGCCTGCCTCGCCATGCCGGGCAATGACGACCTGACGCTGCTGGTCAAGCGGGCCCGGGCGCTGGCGGACTTCCTGAAGACCGACGACGGCGAGAACCTGTTGCAGGGGTTCAAACGGGCCAACAACATCCTGACCCAGGCCGAGGAGAAGGACGGCGTCGAGTACAGCTTCGGCGCGGACGTGAAATTCGCCGAGACCGACGAGGAGCGCGCCCTGTTCGCCGCGCTGGACGCGGAAGGCCCGCGGATCGAGGCGGCGATGCAGGCCGAGGATTTCGGCGCGGCCATGGGGGCGCTGGCCCAGCTGCGCGCGCCCATCGACGCGTTTTTCGAGGCGGTGCAGGTCAATGCCGACGCGCAGGTGGTCCGGCGCAACCGGCTGAACCTGCTCAGCCGGATCCGGCGCCTCTGCCTCGACGTGGCCGACCTGACCCGGATCGAGGGGTAGGGCGGCACCGTCGCGCCTGGCCGACAGGCACTGTCCAAAAACTGTTACAGTCGTGATCGGCGGCTTGATCGGGTGCGGGCACCGGCCTAGGTTCAGGCTTCAAGGAGTGCCGCAGTGCAGCAAGATCACCGCTTCCCGGGCGTGACCGAGATCACGCCCACCGCGAATATTCGCGTGAATGCCCACGGGGGGCGGGCCAAATGCTTGCAGCGCCTGGTGCGGCTGGGCCTGCCGGTGCCGCGGACCGAGGCCATCGACTTCCGCAGCGTCTCGGCCCTGAAATCCGGTCAAACCCTCGATTTCGATGCGATTTTCGACCGGATGGACCCGGACTTGCCGCTGGTGTCCGTGCGGCCCTCGACGGCGCAGCCCGATTGGGGCGGCCCCAGCACCGTCCTGAACATCGGGATGACCGACCGTGTCCACGCAATGCTGCGCGGCAGCATCGGCGCGGCGGCGGCGGACGCGGTCTACGCCCGGTTCATCCAGTCCTACGCGCTGCACGTCGCCCGGCTCGACCCCGGTATCTTCACCGGGCGGGCCAGCGTCGCGGATCTGCTGCGCGCCTACGAAGACGCCATGGACGAGCCGTTCCCGCAGGATCCGGGCACCCAGCTGCGCGCGGTGCTGGGCGCCATGGCGCTGGCGTGGGACGGGGCGACCGCGCGGCTTCTGCGCGAGGCGCGGGGCGCGCCCGCCGACGCGGGGCTGGGGCTTGTCGTGCAGCAGATGGTGCTGGGCGTGGGCGATTGCGAGCGGGGCGAATCCGGTTCGGGCGTCATCCAGTTCGTCAGCTCGTCCGAAGGGCAGCCGCAAGTCACCGGCCGCTACCTGAACCAGAGCCAGGGGCGCGAGGCGCTGCTGGAAAACGTGCCCGCGCTTTACCTCACCCGCGATCCGCGCGGCCCGTCGCTGGAAGATCGCGCACCGGAAATCTTCGCCGCCCTGCAGGACCACGGGGCGCTCTGCCGGGCCCGCCTGCGCGAGGAGATGCAGATCGAGTTCACGGTGTCGCACGGACGTCTGAACATCCTCGATGCGGTGCGTGTGAAACGCAGCGCCCGGGCCGCCGTGCGCATTGCCGTGGCGCTGGCCACCGACGGCATCATCCCCGAACCCGAGGCCGTGCTGCGCGTCACGCCGCGCAGCCTGCTGGACGTGCTGCACCGGCAGATCGATCCCGAGGCACGGGTCACGCCCGTGACGACCGCGATCCCCGCGTCCCCCGGCGCGGCCACCGGGCGGCTGGTCTTCACCGCGGCCGCCGCGCAAGCCGCCGCCGCGCGGGACGAGCCTTGCATCCTCGTGCGGCGCGAGACGACGCCGGGCGATGTGCTTGGCATGCATGCCTCGGTCGGCATCCTGACCAAGCGGGGCGGGGTCACCAGCCACGCCGCCGTCATCGCGCGCGGCTTGGGGCTGCCCTGCGTCGTCGGGGCCAGCGACCTCGTGATGGACCGCAAGGCCGGCACCCTGACCGCGCCGACCGGCGTGGTCCTGCGCGAGGGCGAGGAGGTGACGCTCGACGGCTCGACCGGGCAGCTGATCGCGGGCGCAGTGCCGCTGTTGCAGCCATCGCTGGATCCGGCGCTGGGCACGCTGCTGGCCTGGGCGGACGAGCGGCGGGATATCGGCATCCGCGCGAATTGCGACACGCCCGCCGAGGCGCGACTGGCCGACCGGTTCGAAGCCGAGGGCATCGGGCTCTGCCGGACCGAGCACATGTTCTTCGAGGACGACCGCCTGACCCTCATGCGCGAGATGATCTTCGCCGAGCGCGAGCAGGACAGGCGGGCGGCGCTGGACCGGTTGCTGCCGGTGCAGCGGGGCGATTTCCGCGAGATCTTCCAGATCATGGCGGGCCGCCCGGTCTGCATCCGCCTGCTGGACCCGCCGCTGCACGAATTCCTGCCGACCGACAGGGCGGGCATGGCACAGCTGGCCACCGCGCTGGACCTGCCGCTGAGCGACGTTCAGGACCGCATCCAGTCGCTGAGCGAGGTGAACCCCATGCTGGGCATGCGTGGCGTGCGGCTGGGGCTGTCGGTGCCCGAAATCTACGAGATGCAGGCCCGCGCCATTTTCGAGGCCGCGCTGGCGACCGAACCGCGCGTGACGCCCGAGATCATGATTCCGCTGGTCTCGGCCCGGCGCGAAGTCGAATTGGTCCGCGCCCGAATCGCCGCCGTCGCCGACGCGGTCCAGGCTGAAACGGGCGAGACGCTGGAATACCGGTTGGGCGTCATGGTCGAGACCCCGCGCGCCGCCCTGCGCGCGCACGAGATCGGGGAGCATGCGAGCTTTCTCAGCTTCGGGACGAACGACCTGACGCAGATGACCTACGGGCTCAGCCGCGACGACGCGGGACGGTTCATGTCGACCTACGTGTCGCAAGGCGTGTTCGAGGAGGACCCGTTCCTGCAACTCGACACCACGGGGGTCGGCGAACTTCTTGAAATCGGGGCAGAACGCGGGCGCACGGCCTCACCCGACATGGTGCTGTCGCTGTGTGGCGAGCATGGCGGCGACCCCGAATCGATCGCCTTCTGCCGCAAGCTGGGCTTCAGCTACGTCTCGTGCTCGCCCTTCCGCGTGCCCGTGGCGCGCATGGCCGCGGCGCATCTGGCGATCCGAGAAAGCAGCGATCTGGGGGCGTCGCCGCTGCTGCGATAGCGGACGCGTGCGCCGGTCGGCATTAATCATGAATTAACATAATCGGCAGGTTTCCGCTGCGACAGGATGACGGGTGTTGCCGCGTCGCGGCATTTTGTTAGGAACCGCGCGAACCAAGGGTAAGCACCGCGGGCCGAGTGGGGACTCGGAAGGCACGCGGTCGCAACAAGGGGTTACGACATGACTATCAAAACCTTCGGGGCGCTGGCCATCGCGGCCGCCGCCACCATCTTTTCCGCGCCGAACGCCGACGCCGAGATCACGCTGTCGTCCAAAAGCGAAGTCCCGGCCGATTTGGGCCAGAACCTCAGCACCTTGCTGGGCACCGATGCGCCGCAGGTTACCACCGCGCGTGCGTCGGCACTGGATGGTCTGTTCAGCAAACGCAAACCCGCGGCGGCGGTTCCGAGCATTGAATATTCCGATGCCTTCCTGGCGCAGCTTCCGGCGGTCAAGGGTGACGAGCAGTGGCAATGCCTGACCGAGGCGCTGTATTTCGAAGCGCGGGGCGAATCGGTGCGCGGTCTTTTCGCGGTGGCCGAAGTGATCCTGAACCGCGTCGACAGCTCGGCCTTTCCGGGCACGGTCTGCGGTGTTGTGAATCAGGGCACGGGCCGCAAGTACCAGTGCCAGTTCACCTACACCTGCGACGGGCTGAGCGAGGTCGTTCACGAGCCGCGGGCCTACGAGCGCGTGGGCAAGGTCGCCCGGCTGATGCTGGACGGGGCCGAGCGGACGCTGACCGACGGGGCCGAGTTCTATCACACCAAGGCCGTCAGCCCCCGCTGGTCGCGGATCTTCGACCGCACCACGACCATCGGCGCGCACCACTTCTACGCCCAGGGCTGAGCCGGGCCGCCGGTCGCGGGCGGGGGTTTCCCCCGCATCGCGAAACCGCTATCGCGAAATCGAAACAGCCCCGGCGGGGCGCAGCGGTGTTGCGGACCATGACCAGCGACCTGAGACTGGCTTTCGAGCATCCCGAGGCCCGCGCGGCGGCCACCGGACCGGACCGGCCCCACGATCGCATCTCGCTGCGCGACCACGTGGTCGAGGTCGAGATCGGTGCCTTCCAGCCCGAGCGCGGCACCACCCAGCGGCTGTGTTTCAACGTGGTGGTCGAGGTGCGGCCCCACGCGGCCGACCTGGGCGATGACGTGGACCGGATCCTGTCCTACGACCGCATCACCGAGGCGATCGCGTCCGAGCTGGATGCCGAACGCCTGAACCTCCTGGAAACCCTGGCCGAGCGGGTGGCCGAGCGTATCCTGACCGAGCCGCTGGCGCTGCGCTGCTTCGTGCGGATCGAGAAGCTCGATCGCGGGCCGGGCGCGCTGGGTGTCGAGATCGTCCGCTCTTCCGAGGGCGTGCCGCGCCTGGCCGAGGAGTCGTCGGCCCCGCGCCCGCTGGTCGTGCACCTGTCCAATACGGCGCTCGGGGCGCCGGAACTCACCGCCTGGATCGACCATATCGCCGCCCGGGGGCCTGCGGTCCTGACCGTGGGGCTGCCGGATGAGCGGCCGATCCAGGCGGCGAACCCCGCCGTGCAGCGCCGCATCGACCTTCTGTCCATCGAGCAGAACGCCTGGGCGCTGGCCGGGCGCGATCCGCGCTGCGTGGTGGTCGACACGCGGACCGAGCTGGACTGGGCCATGCGGCACGACCAGCTTACGGTCTGGGCGCCCTCCAAGCTGGTGCTCGACGCCACCCACCCGCCCACGGCGCCGCTGACGGACGGCCCGGCGCTCAGCCGCTGGTTCGCCGAGCTCATGCGCGCGCGCCAGGTGCTGGAGCTTGGAACCGAACGGCCCAGCGCGGTGGGGCTGGACGCGGACGACCTGCCATGAGCTACCTGCGGCCACTGGCGCAGACAGGGCCGATGCGCCCGGCCGAGGCGTTGCCACTGGCTGGCGGGTGGTCTTGGTTTACCCATGTGGAACGCCTGTCACGCGACTCCGCGCCCGAGATCGTGCCAGTTGCCGAATTGTCCGACGACGAACGGGCACCCCTGACCGCACCGCGTGCGGCCGTCGCGGGCCTGTCGATGGACACGCCCCGCATCATGGCGATCCTGAACGTGACGCCCGACAGCTTTTCGGACGGTGGTCTCCACGCCACCGGGGCGGCCGCTCGGGAGGGCGCTACTCGTCTGATCGCAGCGGGCGCCGACGTCCTGGACGTGGGCGGCGAAAGCACCCGGCCCGGTGCGGCCGAGGTGCCGATCGATGACGAGATCGCCCGCGTGGCCCCCGCCATCCGCGCGGCGCGGGCGGAGTGGGGCGGCGCGATTTCCATCGACACCCGCAAGGCGCCCGTGGCGCGCGCGGCTGTCGAGGCGGGCGCGACCCTGCTGAACGATGTCTCGGCCCTGGATTTCGACCCGGCCATGGCACCGCTGGCCGCCGAGACCGGCCTGCCTATCTGCCTGATGCACGCGCAAGGCGGGCCAGAGACCATGCAGGCCGACCCGCGTTACGACGACGTGCTGCTGGATGTCTACGACACCCTCGCGGCCAGGCGCGACGCGGCCATTGCCGCCGGCATCGCGGCGGATCGCATCGTGCTGGATCCCGGAATCGGCTTCGGCAAGACGCTGGAGCACAACCTTGCGCTGCTGAACGGGCTGTCGCTGTTCCACGGTCTGGGCTGCCCGATCCTGCTTGGCGCATCGCGCAAGCGTTTCATCGGTACCCTCTCGGGCGTGGATGACGCCGCGGCGCGGATGCCGGGGTCGCTGGCCGTGGCCCTTGCAGCCGTGGCGCAGGGCGTGCAGATCTTGCGGGTGCATGACATGGCCGAGACGCGGCAGGCGCTGACCGTCTGGCGCGCCGTCGAGAAAGGACACAGATGACCCGATCCCTGTTTGGCACCGACGGCGTGCGCGGCACCGCCAACACGCCCCCGATGACGGCCGAGATGGCCATGCGGCTGGGCGCGGCGGCGGGCCGGTACTTCCGGCGCGAGGGGCGTGGCGTGCAACGCGTGGTGATCGGCAAGGACACGCGGCTGTCGGGCTACATGTTCGAGACCGCGATGACCGCGGGCTTCACCAGCGTCGGCATGAACGTGCTGCTGCTGGGCCCGGTGCCGACACCTGCCGTGGGGATGCTGACCCCGTCCATGCGCGCCGATGCGGGCGTGATGATCTCGGCCAGCCACAACGCCCACCAGGACAACGGCATCAAGTTTTTCGGACCCGACGGCTTCAAGCTGAGCGATACGGCCGAGGCCGAGATCGAGGCCCTGGTCGAGAGCGGTGTCGAGCTGGCGCGGCCGGCCAATATCGGGCGGGCCAAGCGGATCGACGACGGTCGGTTTCGCTATGCCGAGCGCGTGAAGGCCAGCCTTCCCGCGGGCACCACGCTGGACGGGCTGAAGGTCGTGATCGACTGCGCAAATGGCGCCGCGCACCGGGTCGCGCCCGAGGTGCTTTGGGAACTGGGGGCCGAGGTCGTGGCGATGGGCAACCAGCCCGACGGTCGCAACATCAACGATGGTTGCGGTTCAACCAAGCCCCGCGCCGCCGCCGCCCGCGTGATCGAGGAAGGCGCGGATCTGGGCATTTGCCTCGACGGAGACGCCGACCGCGTGGTCATCATCGACGAGAACGGCCAGATCGCGGACGGCGACCAGCTGATGGCGCTTTTCGCCACGCGCTGGGCGGCGGAGGATCGGTTGATCGGGGGCACGCTGGTCGCCACGGTCATGAGTAACCTGGGGCTGGAGCGCTACCTTGCCGTCGGGGGCCTCAAGCTGCACAGAACCTCGGTCGGCGACCGCTACGTGGTCGAGGCCATGCGCAAGGGCGGCTTCAACCTGGGTGGCGAACAGTCCGGCCATATCGTCATGTCCGACCACGCGACGACCGGCGACGGCCTGCTGGCAGGCCTGCAGTTCCTGTCGGCCATGGCCGCCACGGGCAAGCGCGCTTCGCAGCTGACCCGGCAGTTCGAGCCGGTGCCGCAGAAGCTGGAGAACGTGCGCTACACCAACGGCTCGGACCCGTTGGGGCAGGAGGCGGTCAAGTCCGAGATCGCGGCGGCCGAGAAGCGCATGGGCGACAGCGGGCGCGTGCTGATCCGCAAATCGGGGACCGAGCCGCTGATCCGCGTCATGGCCGAATGCGAGGACGAGGGCCTGCTGGACGAGGTCGTGGACAGCATCGCCGCGCGCATCCGCGCCGAGGCCTGACGCCCGAAGCTCAGGCCCGGAGCAACGCGCCCACCTGCCGGACCTGGCTTATCGCCAGCCCCAGCAGGATCAGCGCCAGCGCCGCGAAGAACCGCAGCGGAAGCTCCTCGCCCAGCAGGGCGGCGCCGAAGACCATGGACCAGACCGGTACCTGGTAATTCACCAGCGTCATGAAGACCGATCCGGCCGTCTGCACCACGCGCACGCGGATCAGCGCGGCCAGCGCCGTGGGGATCAGGCCCAGGAAGATGATCGACAGGTCCGGCAGCCCGCCCACCGGGCGGGGAAGGCCCTCGAAGATCAGCATCAGCGGCACCAGGATCACGGCCCCGACGCCCAGGGTGATGGTGGCCAGCGTGATGGCATCCACCGGCGGGCAGCGGCGGGTCAGGATCGACCCCGTGGCGTAGGAGAACGCGGCCAGCACGCAGGCGATCTGTCCCAGCGCCTCGAACCGGTCCTCGGCGATCTGGAGCACGCCCGGCCCGATGAGCACCAGCGCGCCAATGAAACCCAGCGTGACACCCAGCGCCTTGCGCGCCGACAGCGGCTCGTCCGAGAAAAGGTGCGCCAGCGGCAGCACGAAAAGCGGCAGTGCGGCCATCGAGATGCCGGCGAAGGCCGATGGCACGTATTGCTGGCCCCAGCTCAGCAGGAAGAAGGGCAGGGCGGACGTGGTGATCCCCGTCAGCACGCCATAGACCCACACCATCCGGTCGCGCGGCCAGCGGCGGCGCAGCAGCAGCATCAGCGACAGCATGGCGAGCGCGCCCAGCCCGGTCCGCGCGGCGGCCACCGTGACGGGCCCGTATCCCCGCAGCGCGACGCTTACGACCATGAAGGTGCCGCCCCAGATGAACCCCAGCGCGAGGATCGACATCCAGTTCTCAAGCGTGGGCCGGGCGGTCATGACGGTCCTTCATGTCTGACGGAAAAAGGCCCCGGCGGTCACCGGGGCCTTCGTTGCAAGCACGTATATGGCTCAGTTCTTGTCCTTGTCGACCATGCGGCCGTCCGAGATCCACGGCATCATGCCGCGCAGCTTCTCGCCCACCTGCTCGATCTGGTGCTCGTCGTTCAGGCGGCGGGTGGCCTTGAACATGGGCTGGCCCACGGCGTTTTCCTGCATGAAGTCACGCACGAACTTGCCGGTCTGGATGTCGGTCAGCACGTCCTTCATGCGCTTCTTGGTCTCCTCGTAGGGCAGGATGCGCGGGCCCGAGACGTACTCGCCATACTCGGCGGTGTTCGAGATCGAGTAGTTCATGTTGGCGATGCCGCCTTCGTAGATCAGGTCCACGATCAGCTTCACCTCGTGCAGGCACTCGAAATAGGCCATCTCGGGCTCGTAGCCGGCCTCGACCAGCGTCTCGAAGCCCATGCGGATCAGCTCGACCAGGCCGCCGCACAGGACCGCCTGCTCGCCGAACAGGTCGGTTTCGCATTCCTGGCGGAAGTTGGTCTCGATGATGCCCGAGCGGCCGCCGCCGATGGCCGAGCAATAAGACAGGCCGATTTCCATCGCCTTGCCCGACGCGTCGTTGTGGACCGCGACCAGGCAGGGCACGCCGCCGCCCTTGGTGAATTCGCCGCGCACGGTGTGGCCGGGACCTTTCGGGGCCATCATCAGCACGTCGATGCCGGGCTTGGGCTCGATCAGGCCGAAATGCACGTTCAGGCCGTGGGCGAAGGCAATGGCGCTGCCTTCCTTCAGGTGGTCGTGGACGTATTTCTTGTAGGTCTCGGCCTGCAGCTCGTCGGGCATGGTGAACATGATCAGGTCACACCAGGCCGCGGCCTCGGAGATGCCCATGACCTCGAGCCCCTCGGCCTCGGCCTTGCGGCGCGAGGGCGACCCGTCGCGAAGCGCGACGACAAGGTTCTTTGCGCCCGAGTCGCGCAGGTTCAGCGCGTGGGCGTGACCCTGCGAGCCGTAGCCCAGGATGGCCACCTTCTTGTCCTTGATCAGATTGATGTCGCAATCGCGGTCGTAATAAACGCGCATGGTCTCGTCCCCTGGTTGGTGGTGCGTTCGATGGCGGCACCATAGGGGCGGACCTCGGGGCTCGAAACCCGTGGCGTTGGTCGGAAATCGCGGATAGATGATGGTTTCAATTCGTCTAAAATCCGGATTTGGGGATTTTCATGCTAGACGATACCGACCGTCGGCTGCTGCGGCAGTTGCAGAACGACCCCACGGCGTCGACCGCCGCGCTGGCGGCGCGGTCGGGGGTCAGCGCGCAACTGGCCACGCGGCGGCTGGACCGGCTGCGCCGCGACGGCGTGCTGCGCGGCCAGCGCGCGCGGATCGACTGGCGTGCGCTGGGCTACAGCGTCGAGGTCAGCCTGCGGTTCACCCTGGACAAGGCCGCCCCCCGCGCCTTCGACGAGTTCATCGCCGCCGCGCGCGAGGTGCCCGAGGTGATCGAGATCCAGACCTTCCTGGGCCGCGTGGACGTGCGCCTGTCCGTCATCGCGCGGGATCTCGAGCATTATCATCGCCTGTACCGGCAGCGGATCGTGACGCTGCCGCATATCTCGGATGTCGAGGCGCTGATGCAGATCGCCACGCTGAAGACCGACGAACGGCTGCCACTTTGACCGAGATCGACGACACCGACCGCGCGCTGCTGCGCGCGATGCAGGAGGATGCCACCCGAAGTTCGGCCGCGCTGGCCGCGCTGGTGGGGCTGAGCCAGCCGGTGGCGTGGCGCCGCATCCGGCGGCTGGAAGACGCCGGCATCATCGCCGGGCGGCGGCTGGACCTGGACCTCGACGCGTTGGGCTTCGGCGTCACGGTGTTCCTGGGCGTGAAGCTGGCCACCAAGGGCCGGGTGGCGCTGCCCGATTTCGAACGCGCGCTGGGCGCAATCCCCGAGATCCAGACGGTCGAGCATGTCCTGGGCCTGTACGACTATCGCCTGCGCGTGGTCGCCCGCGACCTGGCCGATTTCGAGCGCCTGCTGCGCCGCCGGATCATGACCCTGCCCGGCGTGGGCGAGGTCGAGGCCAACGTCCTGCTGAGCGAGGAACGTCGGCCCGGCCCGCTGTGACACCGTGGCCCCGGCGCCGGTCCAGATAGGCTTTGCGTGGCCTGCGCGCGGCGCTTACCAAGAACAAAACGAAAGGACATCCCATGCCCGCGCTGCTGCCCGATATCGATCCCGATGGCCTGATGGAGTACTCGGTGGTCTTCACCGACCGGTCCCTGAACTCCATGTCCGGCGCGTTCCAGCAGGTGATGCGCGACCTCTCGGAGATGCTGAAGGGCGTCTACAATGCCGATGCGGTGGCGCTGGTCCCCGGCGGCGGCACCTTCGGGATGGAGGCGGTGGCCCGCCAGCTGGCCAAGGACGAGACCGTGATGGTCATCCGCAACGGCTGGTTCTCGTATCGCTGGACGCAGATCTTCGAGATGGGCCGCCTCCCGTCGGACGAGATCGTGATGACCGCGCGCCGGCAGGGCAACAGTCCGCAATCGCCCTTCGCGCCGCCGCCCATCGACGAGGTCGAAGCACGGATCGCCGAGGCGCGGCCGTCGGTCGTGTTCGCACCCCACGTGGAGACCAGCGCGGGCATGATCCTGCCCGACGACTATATCGCCCGCCTGGCCAAGGCCGTTCATGACGTGGGCGGGCTGATGGTGCTGGACTGCATCGCCTCGGGCTGCGTCTGGGTCGACATGAAGGCCACCGGCGTCGACGTGCTGATCTCGGCGCCGCAAAAGGGGTGGTCGGCCTCGCCCGCCGCGGGCTGCGTGATGATGTCGGACCGCGCGGTGCAGGTCGTGAAGGCGCGCCAGTCCGACAGTTTCGCCGTGGACCTGGGCAAGTGGTTGCAGATCATGGAGGCCTACGAGGGCGGCGGCCACGCCTACCACGCCACCATGCCCACCGACGCGCTGAAGCGGTTCCGTGACACCATGCGCGAAACCGAAAGCCTTGGCTTCGAGCAGGTGAAGGCGGCGCAGTGGGACCTGGGCCGGAAGGTGCGCCGCACCTTGTCTGATCGCGGCATCCCGTCCGTCGCCGCGGCCGAGTTCGGCGCGCCGGGCGTGGTGGTCAGCTATACCGACCGCGACGACGTGAAGTCCGGCAAGGCCTTCGCCGAGCAGGGGATGCAGATCGCCGCCGGCGTGCCGCTGATGGTGGGCGAAGGCGACGACTACAAGGCGTTCCGCATCGGGCTTTTCGGTCTCGACAAGCTGGCAGACCCGGACGCGGCTGTGGCGCGGCTGGACCAGGTGCTCGACCGCGTCTTCTAGGCCGCGCCGCCCATGCCTGCCATCATGATGCGCTGGCGCAGCGGGGCTATGTCGTGCACCGCCGCCAGACCCGCGCGGCGGGTGGCCTGCACGGCCGGGTTGCCCGACTGGCAGACCCGGTTGAAAAGGTCGATCGCCCCCGCGCGCAGCCTCATGTCCCGCAGCCGGCCCCGCGCGTAGCGGTCGAGCGTCGCCGCGTCGCCGGGATCGTCGCCCAGCACCTCGCTCAGCGCGGCGATATCGGCGATCGAGGTGTTCAGCCCCTGCGCGCCGATGGGCGGCAGCACGTGGGCGGCCTCGGCCAGGATCACCGTGCGCCTGGCTGTCACGCGGTGGGCGGTCTGGGTGATGATCGGCCAGCTGCGGATGGGCGAGACCGGGGTCATCCGCCCGAGGATGCCCAGCGACCGGTCGTTCAGGACCTGCGCGAAGTCCTCGGCCGGTGCGGCCGCCAGCGCGCGCGACCGCTCGGCCGCGTTCATCCATACGATGGCCGAGGCCGGCTGTCCCTCGTGATCCACCAGCGGCACGGTCGTGAAGGCGCCGCCGGAATTGTAGATCTCGGTCGAGACGTCGTCATGCGGCAGATCGTGCGTCACGGCGAAGGCGAAGGCCTTCTGGCCATAGCGTCGCGTGGTCACGTCGATTTCCGCCGCCGCGCGGACGGGTGAATTGCGGCCGTCGGCCCCGATGACCAGCCGGGCCCGCAGCCGGGTGCCGTCGGTCAGGGTCACGAAGGCCGCGTCGTCGCGCGTCACCAGGTCCGAAAATCCCACGCCCAGCCGCAGGTCCACGTTTTCGCGGGCCTTCAGCACGTCCATCAGCGACAGGTGCGCGCGCCAGTTGGGAATGTTGCGCCCGAAGGTGTCGAGCCCCAGGTCACCGGGCTGGAACGTCCGCCGCGCGCGCTCGGTGGGGGGCCAGCCGTCGCTGTCGATGACCTGCAACGCGGCGAGGGGGGTTGCATGGGGCGCCAACGCGTCCCAGACGCCCGCCTGTTCCAGCACGCGGCAGGACGGCTCGAGATAGGCGGTCGAGCGCAGGTCGGAGCCTTCGACCGTCGCGCCCTCGGGCGGGGTCGACGGGTCGCAGACGATCACGCGGAACCCCCGGGCCGACAGCCGCGCGGCCAGCATCATGCCGGCCAGCCCGGCGCCCGAGATGAAGATGTCGGTGTCGAAGGTCATGGATGTGGATCTAGGCGCACGGGGGCGAAATCACACCAGCCGCGACAGAAAAGCCGCAAGGTCGTCGGTGTGGTGGTGGATATGCGGCGCGGGCTCGGGCGCGGGCGCCACGTGCACCGTGCGCATGCCCATGGCGTGGGGCGCTTCGAGATTGCGGGCCATGTCCTCGAACATCGCGGCGGTGGTCGCCTCGCTGCCGTCTCGGGCCAGCACCGCGGTGAAGGCGGCGGGTTCGGGCTTGGGCCGGAAATCCGCATGTTCGACCCCGTAAACCGCATCGAACAGCCCATCGCTCAGGCCGCGCGCGGCAAGGACACGTTCGGCATAGGGCCCGGATCCGTTGGTGAAGACGATCTTGCGGCCCGGCAGCGCCATGATGGCGGCGGCCAAGGGCGCATCGCGCACAAGATGGTCGAGCGAGATGTCGTGCACCTCGTGCAGGTAGGGGCCGGGATCGACCCCGTGCTCGTCCATGAGCCCCGCCAGCGTGGTGCCATGGCTTTGCCAGTACTGGTGACGCAGCGCGTCGGCCCGCGCGCGGTCCAGCTTCAGCGCGGTCATCACCCAATCGGTCATCCGCGTCTCGATCTGCGCGAACAGGTCGGCCTCGGGCGGGTAGAGGGTGTTGTCGAGATCGAAGATCCAGGTACGGACGTGGCTGAAATCCTGCATGAGCCTGCGCTACCCCGACGCAGACCCGTCCGCAATCGTTTACACGGCCCGGCACGCGTGCGCAGAATGAAACGGGGCGGGAGGACACGATGAAGGACATGAAGCTCAAGGACATGAAACTGAGCCAGAGGGACGCCTACGGCATGATCCTCGAGGCGATCGACACCGGCCAGTACAAGCCCGGCGACCGGCTTGTGGAGAACGAGTTGGCCGAGCGCTTCGGCGTGTCGCGCACGCCCATCCGCGAGGCGTTGCAGCGGTTGGAGACCCAGTCGCTCCTGACCCGCGACGGGCGCAGCCTGATCGTGGCGTCGCTGGATCACAACCAGCTGGCCGAGCTTTATATCGTGCGCGCCGAGCTCGAGGGGCTGGCCGCGCGGCTCGCGGCCAAGCACGCCACCGACGAAGAGGTGCGCGTGCTGCGCCAGATGGTCGAGGAAGACCGCGCGCTGATCGGGGACCCCGACGCGCTTGCGCGGGCGAACCGGCGGTTTCACAAGCAGATCCACCTGGCGTCGCATAACCGCTACCTCGTGCAGCAGCTGGACCTTGTGCACCGGTCCATGGCGTTGCTGGCGACCACGTCGCTGGCCGTGGACGGGCGCGGCCAGGATGCGCTGGCCGAGCATGCGCGCATCGTCGAAGCCATCGCGGCGGGCGACGGGGGTGCAGCCTACGAAGCGCTGCGGGCCCATATCTCCAAGGCGTTCGAGACGCGGCTCAAGCACGACTCGGGTCGTGAGGCGCGTCAATAGTGGGTGTCGTCGGCGGACTGATCCCGTGCTCGGTCTTGTCCCAGAAGAAGGGGCGCGCGGCGACCTCGTAAAGTGCCTTGGTGATCGAGACGGTCGATAGCGCGGCGTAGACCGGCATCAGGCCGATGGACGCCCACAACCCGCGACGCCCGGTGATCGACAGGCCGACCCAGTGGCCGAGCGCCTGGATCACAGCGCCAAGGAACAGCAGGACCATCAGGGCAAGGCCCTGGCCACTTGTCAAGTGACCCGAAAGCGGGTGCGGTAACCCGAGCCAGAGCAGCCCGAATGACCACAGCACGGGCGCAGTCAGTGCGCCGCCAAGTGATCCGAGCAGCAGGGTCTGCACGCCCATGAACCGCCACGGGCCAAGGTCCTGCCAAAGCCTGCGGGGCGCGCGCATGTGCACGGCCCAGGTCATCGCGTAGCCCTTCTGCCAGCGTGACCTCTGCCGGATCCACGCGTGCGTGCGAAATGGCGCCTCTTCCATGGTCGTCGACGTCAGAAGCCCGACCCGATATCCATAGCGGGCCAGGCGCAGGCCCAGGTCGGCATCCTCCGTCACGTTATGGGCATCCCACGCGCCGACCCGCTCAAGCACGTCACGGCGAAAAAACACCGATGTCCCGCCCAGGGGGATCGGCCAGCCCAGCCGCCGCAGGCCGGGGAGGACCAGCGCGAACCAGGTCGCGTAGTCCACGCAAAAGCAACGCGAAAGCCACGAGGCCTGCGGGTTGTAGAAGTTCAACCGGGCCTGGAGACAGCCCACGTCGGGCGGGGAGGCTGCGAAGCCCCGCACCACGCGGTGAAGCTGATCAGCCGGGGGCGCGTCTTCGGCATCGTAGATACCGATGATGTCCCCGCTGCAGAACGGAAGCGCGAAGTTCATCGCACGCGGCTTGGTCTTCACCGTGCCGTCCGGCACCACGAAAACACGCATTTGGTCTGGCAGGGTCGTTTGGGCAATGGCGTCTGCCGTGACCGAATCGCTGGCCTCGGTCACGAGGCAGATCTCGGTCAGCTCGCGCGGGTAGTCGAGCTGTGACAGCCGCCGGACCAGCATTTCGGCGATCCGGCATTCGTGGAACAACGGGACGAGCACGGATATGCGTGGAAGGCGGGCGATCGCTGGTGCGGTGGGCGACGTCCCTGCGGGCTTTGCAGCACCGATCAATCCGACGCCCAGCAGACCGATATTAACCAAAAGCAGCAGGATGGCGACCGATGCAATCGCGACGAAGAACGTGACCGGCGCCACGACGGCGAGGAGTGCGAGCAGCATGAGCAGCCCAGCCAGTCCGGCCAGAACAGCCTGACGGCGAACGGGCGCTGTTCCGAAACTGCGGCAGGACATGTGCGGCGGTGGGACGGCCTCGGCAGCGCGCACGAGGGCCTGGCGCCGTGTGCCCAGCAGGCCCGCGTCGATCTCGCCGCGGCTCGCCATCACCATGGCCACCGGGCCGAGCGTCTTTTCGATCCTTGCGCGCCAAGCGTCGAACGTCTGCGGATTGCAGGTGGCGACGGGCGTAATGGCCCCCGCGGTTGCCAAGGGCAGGCAGCCGTCGCGCGCGCACGCGGCGGCGCCAAGCCGGTCAATCAGGTCGGGCGCGGCGGGTGCCGTCGCCGGGTCCCATCGCGGCACGCCGGCCTGCCGGGCCAGTGCGTCATAGACGTCATCCTCGGTGGCGAGTCCGCGGCGGATCAGCAACTCGCCCAACCGGCACAAGCTGCGCCGTTGTTGGACCAGCGCCGTTTCGAGTGCCTCGGCCGAAAGGACACCGGCTTCTACCAGGATCGTCCCCAGCCGCGTCTCATCACGGGGCGCGGCCCAGACCGGGCGGACCCCGCTGGGCAGTGGTATCGAGAGGTAGTTCAACGGCGACCGACCCTCTGCATCGAGGGGGTCAGGCTAAGCCCGTGAGGGTTAATCGAAAGTTAAGACCGGACCGTGGCCCGGGTCAGGCCGGGGCGGCGGCGCGATCCTTCATGGCCTGGGCGAAGCGTTCGAACAGGTAGAAGCTGTCCTGCGGTCCGGGGCTGGCCTCTGGATGCTGCTGCACCGAGTAAACCGGGCGGTCCTTCAGACGGATGCCGCAATTCGACCCGTCGAACAGCGAGGTATGCGTCTCGACCACACCCTCGGGCAGGGTCTGGCTGTCCACGGTAAAGCCATGGTTCATCGACGTGATCTCGACCTTGCCGGTCTCGTGGTCCTTCACCGGGTGGTTCGCGCCGTGGTGGCCGTGGTTCATCTTGACCGTGCGCCCGCCCAGGGCCAGCGCCAGCAGCTGGTGGCCGAGGCAGATGCCGAACACCGGAATGTCGGTGGTGTTCAGGACCTTCTGGATCATCGGCACGGCGTAGATGCCGGTGGCCGCCGGGTCGCCGGGACCGTTGGACAGGAACAGCCCCTCGGGGTTGTGGGCCAGGACCTCTTCCGCGGTGGCCGACGCAGGCAGGACGGTCACGTCGCAGCCGGCGCTGGCCAGGCAGCGCAGGATGTTGCGCTTGGCGCCGTAGTCGATGGCCACGACCTTGTGGCCCGGCCCCTCGCGCTTGGTATAGCCGTCCGGCCAGGCCCAGCGCATTTCGTCCCAACGGTAGGATTGCGCGCAGGTCACGTCGCGCGCCAGGTCCAGGCCCTCGAGCCCCTTGAAGCCACGGGCCTTGGCGACCAGCGCCTCGATGTCGAACTTGCCCTCGGGGTCATGGGCCAGCGCCACATGGGGGGCGCCCTGCTGCCGGATCGCCCGGGTCAGCCGCCGCGTGTCGACGCCGCCGATCCCGATGCGTCCCATCCGCCGGAGCCAGTCCTGCAGCGTGCCGGTCGCGCGCCAGTTGCTGGGCTCGGTCGGGTCCCACTTCACCACCATGCCCGCCGCGTGGGGCTGCATGGCCTCGTCATCCTCGGGCGTGGTGCCGGTGTTGCCGATATGGGGGAAGGTGAAGGTCACGATCTGCCCGGCGTAGGACGGGTCTGTCATGATCTCCTGGTATCCGGTCATGGCGGTGTTGAAGCACAGCTCGGCCGTGGTGTCGCCGGTGGCGCCGAAGCCGTGCCCGTAGAACAACGTGCCGTCGGCCAGGGCGAGGCAGGCGGTGGGCTTGGGGCGGGGCATGGGCGGTCTCCTGGGACGGGCTGCGGCCAAATCTGCGGCAAATTATGGATTCGGCCCCGAAGGGTCAAGGCAGCGCGGGTGCAAATTAAAACGTATATATTACAATGACATGCAGCTCCACGGGTGCTGTTGCTGCGCCCGTTGGCATAAGATAGGTGTGACCGGGTCAATCAACACCACTTCAAGGGGTGCCCATGGACATTCGATCCCGGCTGAACACCGCGCTCAAGACCGCCATGAAGGAACGGCAGTCCGACCGGCTGAGCACGCTGCGGCTGATCAACGCCGCCATCAAGGACCGCGATATCGCCGCGCGCGGCAGCGACGACGCCCCCGGCGAGATGTCCGAGGCCGACCTGCTCCAGATCCTCGGGCGCATGGTGAAACAGCGCCAGGAAAGCGTCCGCGCCTACGAGGAGGGCGGCCGGCTGGAACTGGCCGATGCCGAGCGCGAGGAAATCGCGGTGATCGAGGAATTCCTGCCCCGCCAGCTGAGCGACGACGAGGTCGACCGTGCTGTCGACGAGGCCATCGCCGAGACCAATGCCAGCTCGATCCGCGACATGGGCAAGGTGATCGGCCTGCTGAAGTCGCGCTACACTGGCCAGATGGATTTCGGGAAGGTCGGCCCGCGCGTGAAGACGCGCCTGAGCTGATCCCGCGAGCGGCGGGGGGCTCGTCGCCCTCTCAGTTTCACAAATGGCTAGCCGCGCCTTAGCCTAGGCGCGGCTGTCCGCGAGATTTTCGCGAGTTCGTGGCGTTGCTTTGATGGCAGCCGCATGGCGGCGCGATGGGACGTACCGATTCAGACCTGCTTCAGCACCCGCGACAGGTCGTCGTAGAGCGACTGGCGCTCTTCGGCCGACAGGAAGGCGCCGACTTCCACCTCGCGGCCCGCGCCAGACAGGGTCAGGTAGAACGGCACCGGGCCGGCCCGCTCGATCAGGTTCACCTTCACCCAGAACGGGTTCGCCTCCCACAGGCGGGGCGGGCGATTGCGATCCTCGCGCCGAAGCGCCAGGTGGTCGGACCAGAGGCACAGTTCTTCGGTCGTCTCGCCGTCGCGGTAATTGCGCTGGATCGCGGCGTAGATCCCCCACAGCGCCAGCATCATGAAGGGCAGGAGCCCCCACAGGACCGGCGTGCCGAGCACCCCGAGCAGGGGCAGCAGGATCATCACGTAGGTGAATCCGATGAAAGCGACGAAGCCGCTTCGGGGCAGGGACCGGTTGGGCCAGAGCCGGACCCGGGCCAGCGGCTGGTCACCCGCCGCATGCGAGAAGGCCCCGGACGATGCCGGGGCCTTTTCGGATTTCGTCCAAACCACCGGCATGGTCAGTGCGCGGCGCCCTTATCCCACTCTTCCTGCTTGGGCAGGATCTCGAACGTGTGCTCGGGCGGGGGCGAGGGCAGGGTCCACTCCAGCGTGTCCGCATGCTCGTTCCAAGGGTTGGCACCGGCGGTCTTCGGCACCTTGATCAGCACCCAGAAGATGGCGCCGATGAAGAACAGGAACGACGCGAAGCTCAGGAACGCGCCCCAGGACGACACCGAGTGCCACAGCGCGAACGCGTCGGGGTAGTCGATGTAGCGGCGCGGCATGCCCTGGCGGCCCAGGAAGTGCTGGGGGAAGAACGTCAGGTTCGAGCCGATGAACATCGCCCAGAAGTGCGTGTGGCCGATCCACTCGGGGATGATCTTGCCGGTGAATTTCGGGAAGTAGAAATAGATCCCGGCAAAGATGGCGAAGACGGCCCCGAGGCTCATCACGTAGTGGAAGTGCGCCACGACGTAGTAGGTGTCGTGATAGACGCGGTCCACGGCGGCCTGGCTCAGCACGATGCCGGTAACGCCACCGGCGGTGAACAACACCAGGAAACCGAAGGCCCAGAGCATCGGGGTCTTCAGCTGGACCGAGCCGCCCCACATGGTCGCGATCCACGAGAAGATCTTGATGCCCGTGGGCACCGCGATGACCATGGTCGCCAGCATGAAGTAGCTCTGCTGGGTCAGCGACATGCCGACGGTGTACATGTGGTGAGCCCAGACGACGAAGCCCAGCACGCCGATGGCGATCAGCGCCCAGACCATCGGCAGGTAGCCGAAGATCGGCTTGCGCGAGAAGGTGCTGATCACGTGGCTGATGATGCCGAAGCCCGGCAGGATCACGATGTAGACCTCGGGGTGTCCGAAGAACCACAGGATGTGCTGGTAAAGAACCGGGTCACCGCCGCCGGCCGGATCGAAGAACGTCGTGCCGAAGTTCCGGTCGGTCAGCAGCATGGTGATGGCGCCCGCCAGAACCGGCAGCGACAGCAGGATGAGCCACGCGGTCACGAAGATCGACCACGAGAACAGCGGCACCTTGAACAGGCTCATGCCCGGGGCCCGCATGTTCAGGAAGGTGGTGATGATGTTGATCGCACCCAGGATCGACGAGGCGCCCGAGACGTGCACCGCGAAGATCGCGAGGTCGGTGGAATAGCCGCCTTCGGTCGTCGAAAGCGGTGGGTAAAGCACCCAGCCGATGCCCGATCCGAGCTGGCCATTCCCGCCCGGTGCGAAGACCGAGCTGACCGCGAGGGTCGAACCGGCGACGAACAGCCAGTAGCTGAGGTTGTTCAGACGCGGGAACGCCATGTCGGGCGCGCCGATCTGCAACGGCATCAGGTAGTTGCCGAAACCGCCGAACAGGGCCGGGATAACCACGAAGAACATCATCAGGATGCCGTGGGCCGTGATCATCACGTTCCACAAGTGGCCGTTGGGCGTACAATTCTCGACGGCGGCGGGCAGCAGGCGCGCGCCTTCCATGCACATGTACTGCACGCCGGGGCTCATCAGCTCCATGCGCATGTACACGGTGAAGGCCACCGAGATGAAACCGGTCAGGCCGGCCGTGAACAGGTACAGAATACCGATGTCTTTGTGATTGGTGGACATGAACCAGCGGGTGAAGAATCCCCGCTCGTCGTGCCCGTCGTGGCCGTGAACGGCTGCGTCAGCCATGTCGTGCCTCCTCAAGGTTCCCGTTAGCTTCGCGCCGGGCGGCGGCCGACACGTTTACGCGCTCGTGTTTACTGGCGCGCGCCCAAGGGGGCAATGACGCAAAAGGCCTGCATTCGGGAAAAAGTGACGCGGGCAGGGATGCTTGTCGGGCCCCGGAATCCCGGAATCCGCTGCGTTTCGTCGCGATTCCGGCCGAAACCGGGGTTATCAATTCAAATTTTCGCATATGTGGTCGCCCTTGTGCGGGCGCGGGCCGCGCCGCAATGTCGCGGCATGGAAGAACGCTTCACCGGCAACTTCACGCAGCAGGAACCGATCTCCGAGGCGGGAATCGCGGCGGTGGGCGACATCCTGCGGTCGGGGCGCCTGCACCGCTACAACCTCGCCGGGGGCGAGCGGGGGGCCGTGGCGGCATTGGAAGAGGAATACGCCGCTTGGCAGGGCGCGCGCCATTGTCTCGCCGTGACGTCGGGCGGGCAGGGGATGCAGATCGCCCTGCGCGCGGCGGGCGTACGGCCCGGCGACCCGGTGCTGACCAACGCCTTCACGCTGGCCCCGGTGCCGGGCGCCATCGCGGCCATCGGGGCGCGGCCGGTCCTGGTCGAGGTGGACGACACGCTGTGCATCGACCTGGACGACTTGCGGCGGAAGTGGGAAATCTGCAAGGCACCCTGCCTTTTGCTGTCCCATATGCGGGGCCATTTGTGCGATATGGACAAGCTGGTGGCGCTTGCGTCCACGCTTGGACTGACCGTGATCGAGGATTGCGCCCACACGATGGGGGCGGAATGGAACGGGGTGAAGTCCGGCAATTTCGGCCACGCCGCGTGCTTCTCGACCCAGACCTACAAGCACATGAACTCGGGCGAGGGCGGGCTGGTGACCTCGGACGACGCGGGGTTCATGGCCCGGGCGATCATCCTGTCAGGCAGCTACATGAACCACGCCACCCACGGCACAAGGCCCGACGATCCCGATTTCGCCGACGCCCGGCTGGACATGCCCAATTGCAGCGCGCGGATGGACATGATGCGCGCGGCCCTGCTGCGCACGCAGTTGCCGGACCTGCCGCGGAATATCGACCGCTGGGCCCGGCGATTCGAGGCCGCTGCGGCCCCGCTGGCCGCCAATCCGGCGGTTTCGCTGCCCGCGATGCGGCCCGAGATGCGGCGCGTGGGCTCGTCGATCCAGTTCCGGGTGCCGTCGCTCGACGCCGGCGGCTGTGACGCCCTGGTGCAGGGCTGTGCCGCGCGGGGCGTCGTGCTGAAATGGTTCGGCCGCGACGTGCCCGAGGGGTTTACCTCGGCCCATCCCAGCTGGCGCTATGTCGACCGGCAGGATCTGCCGCAGACCGACCGGATCCTCGCGACGCTGTTCGACATGCGCCTGCCGCTGACCTTCTCGGTCGAGGATTGCGACCTGATCGGCCGCATCATCGCGCAGGAGGTGGCGAAGCTGACCCCGGCACAGGGCGCATCCCTTTGATTGCAAAGCAGCGGCCCGGGCGGTAGCTCAACCCGGCGTAGCAGCGAAAGGACGCGCGATGGGATGGGGCCCCGGTTGGCCAATGGCCCGGCCCGGCATGGCCGTGGGGCTTCTGGGCGGATCGTTCGATCCGGCGCACGCGGGCCACGCGCACCTGACCCGCGCGGCGCTGGCGCGCTTCGGGCTGGATGCCGTGTGGTGGCTGGTCAGCCCGGGCAATCCGCTGAAGCCCAGCGGTCCCGCCCCGATGGCGCAACGGATGGACCGTGCGCGAAAGGTCATGGACCATCCGCATGTCGAAATCACGGACATCGAGGCGCATATGGGCGTGCGGCACACGGCGCGCACGCTCGGCGCGCTGGTGGCACGTTATCCGGGCGTTCGCTTCGTCTGGCTTATGGGCGCGGACAACATGGCGACCCTGCACAAGTGGGAGGACTGGAAGCAGATCCTGCACACCATGCCCGTGGGAGTGGTGGCGCGGCCCGGCGACCGGCTGGCGGCGCTGACCTCGCCCGCGGCGCGGGCTTTTCGCGCGGCCCGTGTGACACCGGACACCGCGCGCGGGCTTGCCCACCGGCCGATACCCGCCTGGGCCTTCGTGAACCTTCCCTTGCGGCCCGAAAGCTCGACGGCCTTGCGCGAAAGCGGGGCCTGGCCCCAAAACGATCCGTGAGCGACGCGATTTTGCCGTTGATCCGTCTCAACCTCTGACCATATCGAGGCAGGGCTGTAACAGGAGCGCCGATTTGCGGCTGACACGACGTACGATTTTGACCGGTCTGCTGGCCAGCGCGGCGGGCGGGGCATTGGCCGAGGCGCCGGCCACGTCGCTGCGGCCGCGGGCGCGCGCCGCCGATTTCTTCAAGCGCGCCCTGCCCACCGGCGACGACCTGGTGGCCCGCGCGGGCCTTGGCGCCGGCAAGGTCGCCTTCGTGGTGGCCGACGCCACGACCGGCGAGATTCTGGAATCGCGCGCGCCGCTGTTGCCGCAACCGCCCGCCAGCACCGCCAAGGCCCTTACCACGCTTTACCACCTGGACCGGCTCGGTCCCACTCACCGCTTCTCGACCCGGCTGCTGGCGACCGGCCCGGTCGTCAACGGGCGCATCGACGGCGACCTGATCCTCGCCGGCGGAGGGGACCCCACGCTCGACACCGACGGCCTGGCGAGGCTGGCGTCGCAACTGAAGGATGCGGGCGTGCGCGAGGTCGCAGGCAACCTGCGGATCTGGACGGGCGCGCTGCCGAACCTGCACGAGATCGACGTCGAGCAACCCGACCACGTGGGCTACAACCCGGCGGTGGGCGGGCTGAACCTGAACTTCAACCGGGTGCATTTCGGATGGGAGCGCAAGGGCGGCGACTACCAGGTCAGCATGGATGCCCGCTCGGCCACGCGAATTCCCGGCGTCGCCATGGCGCGGATGCAGGTCGTCGACCGAAGCGGCCCCGTCTATACATACGCCCGCGGCGAGGCGCGCGATGACTGGACCGTGGCGCGCGGTGCGCTGGGCAGCAACGGGTCGCGCTGGCTGCCGGTCCGGTTTCCGGGCCTCTACGCGGGCGAGGTGTTCCAGACGCTCGCACGGTCGAACGGCCTGATGATCGGCGGCCCGGTCCTGCGCGCCGACGCGCCCGAGGGCGATGAGCTGGCCCGCGTCGACAGCGCCGAAAGCCGCGTGATCCTTGAGGACATGCTGGAATATTCCACCAACCTCACCGCCGAGATCATGGGCCTGTCGGCCAGCAAGTCCGACGGCGATGTCGAGACGCTGGCCGGCTCGGCCGCGCGGATGAACGAATGGCTGAAATCGGAGATGGGGCTGCGGTCGGTTGCGCTCGAGGATCATTCGGGCCTGGGCGACGACAGCCGCATCACCGCGTCGGACATGTGCCGGGCCATGGTCGCATCGGGACCCGATGGCGCGTTGCGGCCGCTTATGAAGCCCTTCCGCACCGATGATACGACCATCCAGGTGGCCGCGAAGACCGGCACGCTCAATTTCGTGTCGGCGCTGACCGGTTTCATCGGAAGCGATGATGGTAGGCGGCCGCTGGCTTTCGCCGTCTTCTGCTCGGATATCGACCGGCGCGACGCGCTGAGCATGGCGGAACGCGAACGCCCCGCCGGCGGCAGGGCCTGGGCGGGGCGCGCGAGAACGCTCCAGCGCGCGCTCATCGCGCACTGGAACACGTGGTATCGGACCTGAGCGTCAGACCCGGGCGGTGCCGCCCCGCGGACCGGCGATCAGCCAGGCGATGAAGCCCAGGACCGGCAGGATCAGGACCACGAGGCACCAGATGATCTTGCCCAGGGTCGAGGCGCCGCTGGTGATGATGTTGTAAAGCGCGTAGATGTCGGCGATCAGGACGATGAGTCCCAGAATTCCATATTCCATTGGTCTGCCTTTCGTTTTGCAGGATGCGGACAAAACGCCGCAGCCCCGCCCGAAAGTTCCCTGATCTAGGAGTCTTCGTTGCCGACCAGCGAAATATGGCGCGCCCGGGCGGCCAGCTCGATCGCGGCGGCCGCCAGGCGGGTGACCTTCAGCTCGAACCGGATTTCCTCGAGCAGGCGGATCTCGGTATCGGCCAGCGATCCGTCCGCCACCGCCACGTCGCAGGCCAGCGCGTAGGCGGTTTCGTGGAACCGCTCGGGTAGGTTGTCGCGCAGCAGGCCGAAAAGCGCATCCAGCCCGTCCTCCTCGGAGAAGAGGTCGAACACCGTTTCGGCCATCGTGCGGATGCGGTCCTGGTCGTAATCGGCGAACACCGGCAGGTGGTTCACGATCCGCTCGATCGTGATCAGCTCGCTCGTGCGCAGGTTCTCGTCCGATGCGGACACGGCGATCATCACCGCCACAAGGCAATCGGGCACCGTCATGGAATGGCTGATGTCGTTCATTTTTCCCACTCTCTCCGCAGCCAAGGTTTATTGACCTCGGCGGTGTGCGGCAATAGCTACCGCGCCTGATCAGCAGCCCAAGGAGGCACCACCGATGACCGACCTACGCGACACCGCGCTCAACTCGAAGGCCTGGCCCTTTGAAGAGGCCCGTCGCCTGGTCAAACGGTTCCAGAAGGCGCCACCCGAGAAGGGCTATGTGCTGTTCGAAACGGGCTATGGCCCGTCGGGGCTGCCGCATATCGGCACCTTCGGCGAAGTGGCGCGCACCACCATGGTGCGCCGCGCGTTCGAGACGATCAGCGACATCCCCACCAAGCTGATCTGTTTCTCCGACGATATGGACGGCCTGCGCAAGGTGCCGGGCAACGTACCCAATCAGGACCAGATGCGCGAGGATCTGCACCTGCCGCTGTCGCGCGTGCGCGACCCGTTCGGCACGCATGACAGCTTCGGCGCGCACAACAACGCGCGTCTGAACGCGTTTCTCGACAGCTTCGGCTTCGAATACGAGTTCGCGTCCTCGACCGAGTACTACACCAGCGGCAAGTTCGACACCGCGCTGCTGCGGATGCTCGAGCAGTTCGACAAGATCATGGAGATCATGCTGCCCACCCTGGGCGAGGAGCGGCGCGCGACATACTCGCCCTTCCTGCCCGTCAGCCCCAAGACCGGCCACGTGCTGCAGGTGCCGACGCTGGAGCGCAACGTCGAGAAAGGCACCATCGTCTATGCCGAGCCCGACGGCGAACGGGTCGAGGTCCCGGTGACCGGGGGCAATGTGAAGGTGCAGTGGAAGCCCGACTGGGCCATGCGCTGGTACGCGCTGGGCGTGGATTACGAGATGTCGGGCAAGGACCTGATCGATTCGGTGACGCAGGCCAGCAAGATCTGCCGCGCGCTGGGCCGGGCCGCGCCCGAGACGCTGACCTACGAGCTGTTCAACGACGAGCTGGGCCAGAAGATCAGCAAGTCGAAGGGAAACGGCCTTAGCATGGAGGAATGGCTGCGCTACGCCGCGCCGGAATCGCTCGGCTATTTCATGTTCCAGAAGCCCAAGACGGCCAAGCGGCTGTATTTCGACGTGATCCCCAAGGCGGTGGACGAATACCATCAGCAGCTGCGCGCCTATCCCGAACAGGACGCGACGCAACGCCTGGCGAACCCGGTGTTCCACATCCACGGTGGCGACGTTCCCGAAAGCCGAATGGTCGTGCCGTTCTCCATGCTGCTGAACCTGGCATCGGTCGCCGGTGCCGAGGATGCCGAGACCCTGTGGGGCTTCATCCGCCGCTACGCGCCCGAGGCGGGCCCCGATACGCATCCAGACCTGGACGCGGCGGCGGGATACGCCGTGCGATATTACAACGACTTCGTGAAGCCCGAGAAGACGTATCGCGCCCCCGACGACCGCGAACGGGCTGCGCTGATCGACCTGCGCGACCGTCTCGCCGCGTGGGACGGCCCGCTGGACGCCGAGGCCCTGCAATCCGAGGTCTTCGCCGTCGGCAAGGCCCACGGATTCGAGCCGCTGCGCGACTGGTTCAAGGCGCTCTACGAGGTGCTGCTGGGGGCGAGCCAGGGGCCGCGCTTCGGCGGGTTCATCGCGCTCTACGGCGTGGACGAAACCCGGGCGCTGATCGACCAGGCGCTCGCCGGCAAGCTGGCCGCCTGAGCCGGTCCACCCCTCGCGCGCCGCCCCCGGCTTCATCTTTCCTGAAATACCTCGGGGGAGGCGCGCAAGCGCCGGGGGCAGCGCCCCCCGGGACGCACCGGCACCCCGCGCGCCCACTGGTCTTTTCGGCGCACGGGGTCTATCTGGCAGCCCGAACCCCAAGGGATACCCGCGATGTCCGACACCGCCCATTACCACGACGCGATCTCGCCCATCGAGGAGATCATCGAGGACGCCCGCAACGGGCGCATGTTCATCCTCGTCGACCACGAGGACCGCGAGAACGAGGGCGACCTGGTCATCCCCGCGCAGATGGCGACGCCGGATGCGATCAACTTCATGGCGACCCACGGGCGCGGCCTGATCTGCCTGACCCTGACCGGCAAGCGCTGCGACGCCCTGGGTCTGCAACTCATGGCGTCCCAGAACTCGTCGCGGCACGAGACGAACTTCACCATCTCGATCGAGGCGCGCGAGGGCGTGTCGACCGGCATCTCGGCCCACGATCGCGCCCGCACGGTGGCGGTGGCCATCGACGGCGACAGCACGCCCGCCGATATCGCGACGCCTGGCCACGTGTTCCCGCTGCGCGCGCGCGAGGGCGGCGTGCTGGTGCGCGCGGGTCATACCGAGGCGGGCGTCGACATCGCCCGGCTGGCGGGTCTGAACCCCTCCAGCGTCATCTGCGAGATCATGAACGACGACGGCACCATGGCGCGGCTGCCCGACCTCGTGGCCTTCGCCCAGCGCCACGGGCTGAAGATCGGCACCATCAGCGACCTGATCGGGTACCGCCGCCGCAACGACAACCTCGTCCGCAAGAGCCAGGAGCGGACGATCACGTCCGAGTTCGGCGGCGAATGGCAGATGCGCATCTACACGGACGAGACCCAGGGCTCCGAGCATATCGTGCTCATCAAGGGCGACATCGCCACCGACGAGCCGGTGCTGGTGCGGATGCATGCCATGGATCCGATGCTGGACGTGGTGGGCACCGGCGGGGCCGGGCGCGCCCGCGAGTTCGGTGACGCCATGGAGCAGATCGCCGCCGAGGGCCGCGGCGTGCTGGTCCTGCTGCGCGACCTGACCATGAAGGTCGCCGACCATGACGACGTGTCGCCCCAAACCCTGCGGCAATACGGGCTGGGCGCGCAGATCCTCAGCTCGCTCGGCCTGCACAAGCTGGTGCTGCTCACCAATTCGCCCAAACCCAAGGTGGTCGGGCTCGAGGCCTACGGGCTCGAGATCACCGGCACGCGCAAGATATCGGAGATCGGCTGATGGCCGGACAATCCCACTACACCCCGCCGATGCCCGCGTTCGACGTACCGGTGAAGCTGCTGATCGTGGTGGCGCCCTATTACAAGGACATCGCCGACGACCTGGTCGCCGGCGCGAGGGCGCAGGCCGAGTCCGCCGGCGCGACCTGCGACCTGGTCGAGGTGCCCGGCGCGCTGGAGATCCCCACCGCGATCCGCCTGGCGCAGCGCACCGCCGATTACGACGGCTACGTCGCGCTGGGCTGCGTGATCCGGGGGGAAACGACCCATTACGAGACGGTCTGCAACGACAGCAGCCGCGCGCTGACGCTGCTGGGGCTGGACGGCTGCTGCATCGGCAACGGCATCCTGACCGTCGAGACCCACGAACAGGCCGCCGTGCGCGCGGGCGAGCAGAACAAGGGCGGCGGCGCTGCGGCCGCCGCGCTGCACCTGGTGGCGCTGTCGCGCAAGTGGCGCGGCCAGGGCAAGGGCATCGGTTTCAAACCGCGGGGCGAGGACACGTTGCTGGCATGAGCACCGACAAGCGACAGATGAAATCCGCCGCGCGTCTCTACGCGGTGCAGGCCCTGTTCCAGATGGAGCATTCCGACCTGAGCCTCGACCGCGTACGCGTGGAATTCGAGGATCACCGCTTCGGCGCCGTCTACGACGAGGGCGAGATGGCCGAAGGCAACATCGACCTGTTCCGCGCCATCCTGGAAGGCGTTGTCGAACGTCAGGGCCGCATCGACAAGATGACCGACCGCGCGCTGGTCGCGAAATGGCCCATCGACCGGATCGACCCGACCCTGCGCGCGCTGTTCCGCGCCGCGGGGGCCGAGCTGACGGCCGAGCAGACGCCGCCCAAGGTGGTCATCGTCGAATACGTGGACGTGGCCAAGGCGTTCTTTCCCGAGGGCCGCGAGCCCAAGTTCGTGAACGCCGTTCTGGACCACATGGCACGGGAGGCGCGGCCCGAGGCCTTCGCGTGACCCGGCGCGCCCGCCAGCGCGACCCATTGGCCAGCTTCAACGAGCGGGTGAAGATCCTCGCGCAGTTCCTGAACGCCATCGCGCTGGGCGCCATCGGCTTCGCCGTGCTGCGGCCATTGACCGAATCGCTGTCCAACTGGGACCTCAACGCCTTCTGGTGGTTGATCGTCGGACTCGCAATTCACGGTGTGGCGCATTATGTTCTGAGGTACATGCACAAGGAGGACGGATCATGACCTTCTATGAATTCACTGCGCCGCTGGTCCTTCTGGCCATCGCGATGGGCGGTGTGGTCTATATCCACTTCGCCGAGAAACGCCTTGTCAGGAAGCTGCGTGAGCAGCGAAGCCACCCCGCCGAGTAAGTCAGGCGGCGTCCTCGTCGGTCTCGACGATCATTCCGTATTCGCGCAGTTCCTCGGGCAGCAGGATGTAGATCTCGCCCGGTGGCGTCACCAGGGCGTGCTGCATGATCCGCGGATCGATCCCCATTTCCACCAGGTAGCCCATCACCTGCCCCTGGCCGCGCTGGATGTCCTCCACGGCCATGAAGGCGGGCTGCACGCTGTTCTGCCCGAAATAGTGCTGGTGCACGCCCACCGACCCGTCATCGTCGATCTCGCGCGTCTCGCCGCCCGCCAAAAGGTAGGGGCAGGCCGACAGGCACACGTCTCCGGCCGCGATCATCGTCGTGACCCCTTCTGCCCGCAGGAAGCGGCCCAACACCAGCGCGTCCGAGACCGATCCGCCGGGCGAATGCAGGAAGACCCGCCTCGGGGCGCCGTCCTCCCAGCGGGTCGCCAGGATGTCGGTCAGCCGGTCCGCGTCGCCCGCCGCGATGCGCCCCATCAGCCGCAACGCCGCCGCGCCATCCACTTCGACGGACGAGACGGTCAGCCGCGCGGGCATGTCGCCCACCGGCGGGAACGGCGCGCCGGGGGCGGGGCGCGGCAGGTCGGCGGGGCGATAGCGGCGGGTCTGGTCCCCGGGGGCCACCGGCTGGTCCAGCGCGGGGGCATCGGGGGCGAAGCGCAGCCCCTGCATCCCCGGCGCCATGTCGCCCAGCACCAGGAGCCCGCCGATCACCAGCTGAAGGCCCAGGATCCCCTTCAGCATCCCCGCGACGCCGATCCTCATTCCGCGGGCTCGCGCAGGCGGGTGGGCGCCGACAGCTTGGGCTCGGGCGGCATGTCGTCCTCGACCCGGCGGATGGCCGAGACGGCGGCGCGCAGCTCGGCCAGGGTCATGCTGTCCTCGATGGGTGTGCGTTCGCGTCCCGCGCGGATCGCGCCCTGCGTGACCATCAGGATGAAGACCAGCACCGCGGGCAACAGATCGATGGCAATGGCGCCGGCCCAGCTGGGCACGAAGTTGCGGCCATAGCGAATGACCGCGTCGGCGGCGGAAATCGGTGTGTAGCTCACCTCGGGCGGGGGCGTCATGCCCTCGACCGCGCGGGCGGCCACGGCCAGCGTCTCGGCCCGCTGGCCCAGCACTTCCAGCACCGACGTGATGGTGGCCTGCTGCCCGGCGGCGGTATCGGCCTCGTCGCTCAGCGTGGGCAGCACGACCGAGGCGGACAGGTCCTGCGCGGCGCGCGTCACGAGCGGTGCCACCGACAATTGCCGCAGCTGGGTGATGAGCCCGGCAAGGCGCACGGCCTCTTCGCTGAACTCGACGCTGCGTGCCTCGACCGGGCCGGGCTCGACCGTCAGCGCGCGCATGCGGCTGAGGATCGCGTTGCCCTCGGCAAAGGCCTGCTCGACCGCCGGGGTCACCGTGCCGATCTGGTTTTCGAGCCCCTGCAATTCCTCGGCCTTCTGCCGCAGCACGCGGAATACGGCGCCGCGTCCCGCGATGCCCGACAGGTTGCCGGTGGCTTCCTGTTCGCTCAGGTCCTGGAACGACTGTCGCACCCGGCTCACGTCGCGCTCCAACCCAAGTGATGCGACGGCGATCGTGTGCGAGCGTTCCAGCGAGGTCTGGTAGTCCTGCACCGTGCGGGCGAGATGCTGCTCGACCGCCGCGGACCCGGCCAGCGCGGCGGCGTTCAGCCAGGACGACATGGCGATGATGGCCACCGATCCCAGCGCCATCGCCCCCATCAGCCCCAGGCGCGCCCGCGCCGTGCGCATGGCCGGCAGAAGCCGCATGAGGTACGTCCAGAACACGAAGATCCCGACGCTGACCGCGATGGAGTAGGCCAGCGCGGCGAACACCGAAAGCGCGCCGTCACTGTCCAGCAGAGACCGGACACCCAGGTAGGTATAGATCCCCGACGCGGCCGAAAGCACGCCCAGCGCGGTGCCCGACAGGGTGTCGAGCACGCCCAGGTGATCCTCGAGCTCGCGGACATGGCGCGGATTGGATTGGCTGTCTGACATGGGCCCCCCCGGGCGTTTGGCGTCGCGACAGTATGCCGACCTGCGGCCGGTAAGCCAATTCACCGACGCGTCAGACGATTTAGGGGGTGGGATCGGCGGGACCACCACGACCGTCAGGGTACGTAAATTCCCGAGGACCTGTATTTACAGGTGGGCGCCGGGTAACCAGACCACGGCCCGGTCAGAGCCAGCTCCCTCGGAATTGCTTAAGGCCACTGGAATTGGACCCCGGCACGGGAAGGGCAGTGCCCGCCTGACCCACATCTAGGCCCGCCCCGATTTTCCGGCAAGGGGGTGCGTCGGTCATTTCGCCGCGCGTGGGGGGCTTGAAATGCGTTTACCTTTTGTTCACACTTCCCGGATGGCCGACGATGCGACCCTCAACACCCTGATGCCCGGACAATTGCTGGGCCGCGGCGTGTGCCGTCACCTCGCCAGCCACGGCTTCGCCTGCGTCGAGGAACTGGTGCCGACCCGAGGCCTGCGCGTGGACGTCATGGCGCTGGGGCCCAAGGACGAGGTGTGGATCGTCGAGTGCAAGTCCAGCCGCGCCGATTTCATGTCGGACGGCAAGTGGCAGGGCTACCTAGAATGGTGCGACCGCTATTTCTGGGCGGTGGATGCCGAGTTTCCGACCGACCTGCTGCCCGAGGGCACGGGGCTGATCATCGCCGATGCCTATGACGCCGAGATCCTGACCATGGGGCCCGAAACAAGGCTGGCCCCCGCGCGGCGCAAGGTGATGATGCGCAAGTTCGCCTTCCACGCCGCGCGCCGGTTGCAGACGCTGCGGGATCCCGGCGCGGCGCTGTCGCTTTAGCGCTTCTTCTTGCGGCTGGCGCTGCGGGCCGCCGAAGCGGCGGCGCGGATCTCTTCGGCGATCTCCTCGGCCTCTTCCGGATCGAAATCCATGGGCACCTCGATCCCGCCATCGGCGGACACGTAAAGCCGCACCATGCCCGCGTCGGTGGGCCCGATCTGCAGGTTCGCGCTGGTGTCCGAGGGGTCGTTGATGCCCATGCTGGCCTCCGTCTTTGATCCCCGTCGCCTAGCGCCTGACGGGCGAACCCGCAAGCGCCAAGCGGCCCGGTTTGGGGTTGCAGAGCCCGCGCCGCATGGCTATTTGGACGTCGAGTGCCGCCTTAGCTCAGTTGGTTAGAGCGCCTGATTGTGGATCAGGAGGTCCCCCGTTCGAGCCGGGGAGGTGGTACCACTCTCCACCTAACTTCTCATACCCCGGCACGGCAGCTGATGTCCGCCTGCGCCTGTGTTCGGACAGATGCGATCCGTCAGGGCTGTTCGATACGAATGCGCTGGCGCAGGGTTTCCCCATCGGGCGAGAAGATCAGGATCTCGTTGTCCCCCGTGACCACGGCCAGCCAGCCCGACCCGCGGGTGAAGGCGGTCGCGCGCGCGCCCTCGGGCAGGGCGATCTGATCGGGCAGGGCGGGTCCGGGTGCCGGGAAGCGGGTGAAGAACAGCCACACCAGCGCCATCATCCCCACCAGCATGGTTGCGGTCAGGGCGATCACCAGCCATTTGAGCACCGTCAACGCCCCGTCGCGGGGTTCGGGAGCCTGTTGCATGTCGTCTGTCATCTGGACCGTGATCCTCGGGGAAACGCCGCCGCCGCGCCTTGATAAGGCGCTGGCGCGTGACGTGCCAGAGGAAGCGCATCTCAGCCGCTCGCGGCTGGCCCGGCTGATCGCGGATGGCGCGGTCAGCCGCGATGGCGTGGTTCTGACCAGCCCCAAGGCAGCGGTCTCCGAGGGCGACGAGATCACCGTGACCGTCCCGCAGGAGGCCGAAAGCCACATGGCGCCCGAGCCCATGGACCTGGCCATCGTCTACGAGGATGACGATCTGGCCGTGGTCGACAAGCCCGCCGGTCTGGTGGTGCATCCCGCCCCGGGCACGCCCACGGGAACGCTGGTCAACGGTCTGCTGCACCATTTCGGCGATGCCCTGTCCGGCGTCGGGGGCGAGAAGCGGCCGGGCATCGTGCACCGCATCGACAAGGACACCAGCGGCCTGCTGGTGGTCGCGAAATCGGACCGCGCCCATCACGGGCTGTCGGCGCAATTCGCCGCCCACAGCGTCGACCGGCGATATCTCGCGGTCTGCCACGGCGTGCCCGACCCCGCCGACGCGCGGCTTCTGGGCTTGCCGGGCATCAGCGCCGAGGGTGCGGTCCTGAAGATCACCACGGGTCTTGGGCGCCACCCCCACGACCGGCAGCGCCAGGCGGTGACCTTCAGCGGCGGGCGTCACGCGGTCACGCGCGTCTCGGTCGAGCGGGCGCTGGGACCCTCGGCCGCGCTGGTGTCGTGCCGGCTGGAGACGGGGCGCACCCACCAGATCCGGGTGCACATGCGCCACGCCGGCCACGCGCTGATCGGCGATCCGGTCTACGGCGGCACCCGCAAGGTTTCCCCCAAGCTGCCCGGCGCGGCCGAGGCGGCGGCATTCCCGCGGCAGGCGCTGCACGCCGAGAGATTGGGCTTCGAGCATCCTGGAACAGGCGAAGAAATGTTCTTTAACAGTGCTTTGCCGGATGATCTTGAAGCTTTGGTCGAAGCACTGGCGGGCGCACGGGACGACACAACCGCGTGAGTGCGACGACACGTTGCGGCGCCTTGCTGGACCTTTCGTCTTCGCAGTTTCTTAATCTTCGTGAGCAATACGAAAACGGCCCTTGGCATCTTGAACTGAACCGATCGGTTCACCATTTCGGATGCAAGGGCGTCCACGCCCAAAGATAGGGAGTGACCATGGCAAGCTACGCGAACCTACCGGCCCCGTCGCCGGAACAGGGACTGAACCGTTACCTTCAGGAAATCCGCCGGTTCCCCATGCTGGAGCCGGAAGAGGAATTCATGCTGGCCAAGCGCTGGGTCGATCACGGCGATACGGAAGCCGCGCACAAGATGGTGACGTCGCACCTGCGCCTCGCCGCGAAGATCGCCATGGGCTACCGCGGCTACGGCCTGCCCCAGGCCGAGGTGATTTCCGAGGCGAACGTGGGCCTGATGCAGGCGGTCAAACGCTTTGACCCCGACAAGGGCTTCCGCCTCGCGACCTACGCCATGTGGTGGATCCGCGCGTCGATCCAGGAATACATCCTGCGGTCGTGGTCGCTGGTGAAGCTGGGCACCACCAGCGCGCAGAAGAAGCTGTTCTTCAACCTGCGCAAGGCGAAGAACCGCATCGGTGCCTTGGAAGACGGCGACCTTCGGCCCGAGAACGTGAAGCAGATCGCCAACGATCTCGGCGTGACCGAGGACGAGGTGATCTCGATGAACCGGCGCATGTCGGGTGGTGACGCCTCTCTGAACGCGACGATCAGTGCCGATGGCGAGGGCACGGCCCAGTGGCAGGACTGGCTAGAGGATGAGGATGCCGACCAGGCCACCGAGTACGAGGAGCGTGACGAGCTTGAGTCGCGTCGGGCGCTTCTGGCGCAGGCCATGGATGTGCTCAACGACCGCGAGAAGGACATTCTTACCCAGCGTCGGCTGCAGGACCAGCCGATCACGCTGGAAGACCTGAGCGGGCAGTACGATGTCAGCCGCGAGCGCATCCGCCAGATCGAGGTGCGCGCCTTCGAAAAGCTGCAAAAGCGCATGACTGAGCTCGCGGCCGAGAAGGGCATGACCGCGGACGCCTGATCGCGGCACAACTGATAAGGTGAAAGGGCCGGGACCGCGCGATCAGCGGTTCCGGCCCTTCGCGTTTGCCGCTGACACTGCCGGCGATGCCCCCTAGGGTCGGCGCGAAACAGGATAGGGGGACCGACCATGAAAACGGTAAACTTCGGGATTCTCGGCGCGTCGAGCTTCGCACTGTCGCAAATGGCACCGGCCATCCACGCGGCGCGCGGCGCGCGGCTGGCGGGGCTGGCCACGCGCTCGTCCGACAAGGCCGCGCCGTTCCAGGGGATCGAGCCCGATCTTGACGTGTTCGACAGCTACGACGCGCTGCTGGCCTCGGACAGCATCGACGCGGTCTACATCCCGCTGCCAAACCACCTGCATGTCGAATGGTCGCTGAAGGCGCTGGCGGCGGGCAAGCACGTGCTGTGCGAAAAGCCCATGGCGATGACCGCGGAACAGTACGACGACCTGATCGCGGCGCGCGACGAGTCGGGGCTGATGGCGACCGAGGCCTATATGATCGCGCATCATCCGCAGTGGAAGATGGTGCGCGAGTTGCTCGCGGACGGCACCATCGGCGATCTGTGCCATGTGAATGCGGTGTTCTGCTACAACAACGCCGACAAGCCCGAGAACGTGCGAAACCAGCCCGGGATGGGCGGCGGCGGTATCCGCGACATCGGCGTCTACGCCATGGGCTGTGCGCGTCTGGCCACCGGACAAGAGCCGTCCGAGCTGAGCGCACACCTGACCATGGAGTCCGATTTCGACACCGTGGCCCGGATCGACGCGCGCTTCCCCCGTTTCGGCTTCCAGTCGATGGTTTCGATGCGCATGGCGCGCTATCAGCATGTGAGTTTCCACGGCACCACCGGCACGATCACCATGAAGGCCCCCTTCAACGCCGGCGCTTACGACCAGGCCGAGATCTGCATCGAGCCTTCGGGCACCGAACGCCGGACCATCCGCTTCCCGGAGGTGAACCAGTACGTCCTACAGGTCGAAGCCTATTGCCGCACCCTGAGCGAGGGTACGCCCTACGCGTGGACGCTGGAGGACGCGCGCGGCACGCAGGCGATGCTCGATGCCGCGCTGGCCGGCAAGGTCGATCAGGGCGCCTGAACCAGCCGAATCTGGGCGGGCGTCAGTACGGAATCGCCTTCGACGAAGGCGACCGTCACACCGTCGACGATGATGGCCGACCCCGATCCGTCGCCCCGCGACTGGATCACCACGCTGTCGGGTTCGGTGCGGCCCTCGTACTCGACCTCGATCAGGTCCAGCCCGGCGGTGAAGTCGCGGATCACCGTCGGGTCGGCCGCGCCGCCCGGCGCGGCGTCGAGGATGGCCGCGTCGATGAGGAACGTATCGGACCCGTCGCCGCCGCTGCCGAAATCGCCGGCGCCAAGGCGCAGGATGTCGTCGCCCGCGCCGCCTTCGAGCGTATCGGACAGGTCCTCGGCCACCGTCCGCGACAGCGTGCTGGTCCCGTAGGTTCCGTTCAGCGAATCGTCACCGTCACCGCCCACCAGCAGGTCGGCGCCTTCGCCGCCTTCGAGCGTGTCGTTGCCGGCGTCGCCCTGAAGGCTGTCGCTGTCCTTGCCGCCCCTGAGCAGGTCCTCGCCCGCGCCCCCCACAAGTGTATCGTCGCCTGATTCGCCAGAAAGCGTGTCGTTGCCGTCGTCGGCGGCGTCACCGCCGACGATCAGGTCGTCGCCGAATCCGCCCTCGGCCACGTCCGCCCCGGCGCCCATGTCGATCTCGTCGTCGCCCAACCGGCCCAGGACACTGTCGTCGCCATCGCCAGCGCGGATCGTGTCATCACCGACATTGGCATCCACCGTGTCGTTGCCGTCGCCCATGTCGTAGTCCCGCGCTGCGGGCGCGGTTTCCTCGATCAGATCGTCACCGGAAGTGCCCATGACCACCGACAGCGGGCTCTCGCCGGTGCCGGTGTCAGACGCGTCCTCGGGCACGGTCGCGCCATCATCGTCATCACCGCCGAACAGCTCGTCGAGATCGAGGAAGCTCGCTCCGAAAATGCCGGCGAACAGGGCGGCATTACCTAGGAGCATGGGGTCGAACAGCATGGCGGGCCTTGCGCGGGAAAACTCGGGTCTGGGCCCGGTTTGCCCGCGCAAGATGGCGTCATTTGGACACGATCGCGGCGTTAGTCGTCGATCGTTTCCAGCTCGTCGATCATCTCTTCGATCATCGACAGGCCCTTTTGCCAGAAGGCCGGGTCGGACGCGTCCAGCCCGAAGGGCGCCAGAAGCTCCTTGTGGTGCTTCGATCCACCGGCCTTCAGCATCTCGAAATACTTGTCCTGGAAGCCTTCGGGCGCGTCCTCGTAGGCGGCATACAGCGCGTTCACCAGCCCGTCGCCGAACGCGTAGGCGTAGACGTAGAAGCGCGAGTGGACGAAGTGCGGGATGTAGGCCCAGTAGACCTGGTAGTCGTCCATGAACTCGAACGCGGGCCCCAGGCTTTCGGCCTGCACGCTCATCCACAGGGCGTTGATGGCATCAGGCGTCAGCTCGCCGCCCTTGCGGGCCTCGTGCAGCTTGCACTCGAAATCGTAGAACGCGATCTGCCGGACGACGGTGTTGATCATGTCCTCGACCTTGCCGGCCAGCAGGACCTTGCGCTCGGCCTTGTCCTTCGCGCCCGCCAGCAGCTTGCGGAAGGTCAGCATCTCGCCGAAGACGCTGGCCGTCTCGGCAAGCGTCAGCGGCGTGGAGGCCAGCATTTCGCCCTGCGCGGCGGCAAGGCGCTGGTGCACGCCGTGGCCCAGCTCGTGGGCGAGCGTCATCACGTCACGCGGTTTGCCCAGGTAGTTGAGCATGACGTAGGGATGCGCGTCGGTGACCGTCGGGTGCGCGAAGGCGCCGGGCGCCTTGCCGGGCTTCACCGCGGCATCGATCCAGCCGCGGTCGAAGAACGGCTCGGCCAGCTCGGCCAGCTTGGGCGAGAAATCGGCGTAGGCGTCCATCACCATGCCGCGCGCGGCCGGCCAGTCGACGACCCGGTCCGATTCCATCGGCAGGGGTGCGTTGCGGTCCCAGACCTGCAGTGTGTCGAGCCCCAGCCACTTGCGCTTCAGCTCGTAGTAGCGGTGCGACAGACGCGGGTAGGCATCGACCACTGCGTCGCGCAGCGCCTCGACCACCTCGGGCTCCACGTGGTTGGCCAGGTGACGGCCGGTCTGCGGCGTGGGCATCTTGCGCCAGCGATCCTCGACCTCCTTCTCCTTCACCAGCGTGTTATGCACGCGCGCGAAGGTTTTCACGTTGGCCGAAAAGACACGCCCCAGCTCGCGCGCGGCGGCCTCGCGCTTGGCGCGGTCGCGATCGGTCAGAAGGTTCAGCGTCGACTCGATGCCCAGCACCTCGCCCTGCACGTCGAATTCGAGGCCCGAGATGGTCTCGTCGAACAGCTTGTTCCAGGCGGTGGCGCCCACGACGGACTGGTCGTGCAGGAACTGCTCGAGCTCATCGCTCAGCTGGTGGGGGCGCATGGCGCGCAGGCGCTCGAACACCGGCTTGTAGCGGGCGACCTCGGCATCCGCCTCGAACACGGCGTCCAGCGTCTCGTCCGGGATGCGGTTCACCTCGAGGCTGAAGAACACGAGCGGCGTGGTATAGCCGGTGATCTTGTCCTGGCAGTCCGACAGGAACGCGGCGCGTCCGGCGTCGGTGGTCTGCTGGTAATAGCGCAGGCCCGCGTAGGACATGATGCGCCCGCCGACCATGTCGATCCGCTCGTACCGGGCAATGCAGTCGCGCCAGCCGACGGCGTCGAGATCGGCCAGCTTGCCCTGGTAATCCGACGCGAAATCCGCGCAGGCCTTTTCCAGCCAGTCCATGTCGCGCTTCAGCTCGGGCGCGTCCGGCGCGGCGTAGAGATCGCTCAGGTCCCATTCGGGCAGATCGCCCAGGTCGCGGCCCCCTGCCGAGGCGTTGGCGTCGAAAAGCGGTGTGGCGATGGGCATGGCGGCTCCTGTTGGGATGTCTCTTGCCCCTCGACATAGGGGCCGCGACGCCCGGGTGGAAGGCCCCGCCTAGAAGCCGAACAGCCGTGCCGGGGTGTCGACCAGCGTCTTCTGCCGCGCATCGCTGTCGGTGACGGCGCGGAAGAAGGCGTCGAGCAGCATGCCGGCATCGGGCATGGGGGCGCCGTTCAGCATGATATGCGGCCAGTCCGAGCCCCACAGGATCCCGTCCGGGTTCGCCTGCACCAGCCGATGGACGAGCGGGTCCGCCGCGTGCCAGGGCGCGTCGCTGAAGCGGTAGATGCCGCTGAGCTTGGTCACCGCGTGGCCGTCGCCCACGAGCCTTTCCAGCGTGTCGAGGCCGCGGTCATCGCCCAGCTCGGGCCAGGCCAGGTGGTCGAGCACGACCGGGCAGGGCAGCGCGGCGATGCCGTCGGCCAGGTCGTCCAGGTGCTGATGCGCGTGCACCAGCATCTGCACGTGCATCCCGCGTTCGGCCAGCATCGGCGCCAGGCGCTGCACGCCGGCCCACGAGATCACGCCGCCATGCACGTGGTTCAGCCGGATGGCCCGCACGCCCGCATCGGCGAAGCGGTCGAGCTCGGCCGCCGTCGCGTCGTCGCTCACCAGGCCCACGCCGCGGGCGCGGTCGCCCAGCCGTTTCAGCGCGGCCAGCGTCACGGCATTGTCGGTGCCGTAGAGGATCGAGTGCACCAGCACGACGCGGTCGATCTCGAGCGTGCTGAGATGCGCGTTCAGCAGGTCCAGCCAGTCGTCCAGCCCGCGCCCCGGCGGCGGATCCTCGCTCCGGCCTTCCCAGAGCTCGAACTCGTCGCGGCCCGAGAGGATGTGTACATGCGCGTCGCAGGCACCGCGCGGGGGCAGGGTGCCGGGCACCTTCGGGCGGGGCACCGGCGCGGCGCCGGCCGGCTTCTCGCCGATCGTGTCGTAGTCCCGGTCGGGCGTGGCGTGGGGCAGGTCGCTGTCGTCGTCCATGGGGTGTCCTTCGGGGTCCGGTATTGCGGTCCCAACACGCGGGCGGCGGGGGCAGGTTCCGAACGGCCGACCGCGCGCGGCCGGCGAAATTGCGCAAAGGTACTCGGGTACCAGTGATGACAGGGCCGCGCTCCGGCGGAAAGCGTCGGATCGAGTATTTTCAGACCAGTGATGCGGGGCAGGGGCGCGACGGGCGGTTCAGCCCCCGCACGCGCCCTGCATCACTGGTCCGGAAATACTCATGTCGCGACGCTCCGCACGCGCGGAGCGGCCCGGGCGGCGTCAGCCATATGCCGCCAGCATGTCCTTCAGGTCGGCCAGGGTGTTGGCCTCGGACAGGGGCTTGTCGTGGCGCCAGCGGCTCATGCGTGGAAAGCGCAGCGCGACGCCCGACTTGTGGCGCGGGCTTTCCTGGATCCCTTCGAAGGCGATTTCGAACACGTGCTGCGGCGTCACCTGCCGCACGGGGCCATAGCGTTCGAGCGTGTTCTTGCGCACCCAGGCGGTGATCTTGCGGAACTCGGCATCCGTCAGGCCGGAATAGGCCTTGGTGAAGGGCACCAGTTGATCGCCGTCCCAGACCGCGAAGGTGAAATCGGTGAACAGGTTGGCGCGGCGGCCGTGGCCCTGCTGGGCATAGATCATCACCGCGTCGATGGTCAGTGGATCGACCTTCCATTTCCACCAGTCGCCGCGCTTGCGCCCGTCGCGATAGGGGCTGTCGCGGCGTTTCAGCATGATCCCCTCGCTCATATGCTCGCGCGAGCCGTCGCGGATCTTGGCGAGCCGGTCCCAGTCGTCGAAGCTCACCAATGGCGACAGGCGAAGCGGCATGTCTTCCGGCACCCCGGACGCCACGTCCTCGAGCAGCCCGCGCCTGTCGTCGAAGGGCCGCGCGCGGATGTCCTGCCCGTCCCATTCCAGCAGGTCGTAGGCATACAGGATCACCGGCGCGTCGCGCAGAAGCGCCTTGGGGACCGTCTTGCGGCCAATGCGCTTTTGCAGCGCGTTGAAGGGCAGGGGCGCGCCGTCCTTCCAGGCAAGGACTTCGCCGTCCAGCACCGTGCCTGGGGGAACGTGGTCGATGAGGCGCGCGAGCTCGGGGAAGCGGTCGGTCATCAGCTCTTCACCGCGCGACCACAGGTAGTGGTTGCCACCGCGCAGGATCAGCTGGCCGCGGATGCCATCCCACTTGCGCTCGGCCGCCCAGTCGCCGGGCGGGGCGTCCAGCGTCGCGGGGCCGCCGTCGAGCTGGTAGGCGAGGTAGAAGGGATAGGGCTTCGACAGGTCCGCCTCGGGGTCGTGGGTCAGGATCAGCGACTCGAAGCTGGTGCTGTCGGGTTGCCAGTCGCCCATGAGCCGATGGGCGAGGTCCGGCTCGTCGATACCGGTGGCGCGGCTGAGCGCGCGGGTCATCAGCTTTTGGCTCACGCCCATGCGGAAGCCGCCGGTGATGAGCTTGTTGAACACGAAGCGTTCGATCTTGGGCAGCTGGTCCCAGGCGTCGAGGATACGTGCGCGTTTCTCGGGGTCGTCCAGCTTGGCCAGCGCGCGGATCTCGCCGATCCAGTGCGTCAGGCTGCGGTCGCTGTCGCGGGTGGCGTCGGGCAGGATCAGCGCCATGGTCTCGGCCAGGTCGCCCACGATGGGATAGCATTCCTCGAACAGCCACAGCGGCAGGCCCGCGCGGTCGGCGGCCCATTCGCGCAGGCGCGTGGCGACGACCGTGCGCTTGGGGCGCCGCCCGGAAAGCAGCGCGATGGTCCAGAGCTTGTCGTCCTCGGGCGCCGCGGTGAAATAGGCGGCGAGCGCGTCGACCTTGGCGTTGGTCTTCGTCGTCTGGTCGAGCGCGGTGAAAAGGGCTGCGAAGCGTTTCACCGCGCGGCCCCGGTTTTGCTGCGGAAGGTCGGCCAGCCGCTCATGCCGCGTCCTCGGGCTCGGCGGCGTCCAGGCTTTCGCCCTCGTACTCGGTCTCGACGATGGCGGCGTCGTAGCCCTGGCTTTCCAGCCAGCGCCGGAAGATCGAGGTGTATCCGTGGGTGACGAAGATGCGCTCGGCCCCCGTCTCGGCGATGGCCGCGTTCAGACCCGGCCAGTCGGCGTGATCCGAGATGACGAAGCCCCGGTCGGCCGCCCGCCGCCGCCGCACGCCGCGCATGGCCATCCAGCCGCTGGCGAAGGCGGTAGAGCTTGGCCCGAACCGCCGCGCCCAGGGCGTGCCGAGCGCCGAGGGCGGCGCGACGACCAGCGCGCCCTTCTGCGCCTTCGGGTCCATGTCCGGCGTCACGCGCAGCGTGTCGGGCAGGGCGATCCCCTGGTGGCGCATGACGGTATTGGTGTTCTCGACGGCGCCATGGGTCAGGATCGGTCCGATCCCGGGGTCGACGCTGGTCAGCAGGCGTTGCGCCTTGCCCAGCGCGTAGGCCCCGATGATCGAGGTCTTGCCATCGGCCGCGTTCCGGCGCCACCAGTCGTTCAGCTCGGCGCGCACGTCGTCCTCGGGCGCCCATTTGAACACCGGCAGGCCGAAGGTGCATTCGGATATGAAGGCATGGCAGCGCACCGGCTCGAACGGCTCGGACAGGCCGTCGGGCGTGGTCTTGTAGTCGCCCGAGACGACCCAGACCTCGCCGCGATGCTCGACCCGGATCTGGGCCGAGCCGGGGACATGGCCGGCCGGGTGGAAGGACACGATGACATCGTTGATCTGCCGCCGTTCGCCGAATGCGATGGTGTCGATGGCGATATCGCCTAGGCGGTGACGCATCACCGGCGCGGCGGCGCCCGTCGCGAGGTATCGGCCCATGCCCGGGCGCGAGTGGTCGGCGTGCCCGTGGGTGATGAGCGCGCGGTCCACCGGCCGCCACGGGTCGATGAAGAAATCGCCCGCGGCGCAATAGATCCCGCGATCGGTGAAGCTCAGAAGCGACTCGGCCATGGGGGTTGGTGTAGGGCGGGACGGGAGGCTGCCAAGTGAGCGCGCGGCTTCGGCGTCGCCGCACGCGGCGCTGTCGTCCCATGAGTATTTTCGGACCAGTGATGGGCCTGGGTATATTCGAAGGCCTGCCTCGAGAGGGCGCCAGCGTCGGTCGGGCCGACGCTTGATGGGGCGCGGACCGACCTCGGGTCGGGCGCCGCGAGGTGCCCAAAAAAGGGGCAGGTGTCCACCGGGCGAGCGCTTTCCTGGCCGATTGGTTGCGCTTGCAGACGCGCAACCTAGGATGTCGTTAACAAATGCCCGGGGGACCGATGGCCGACAGCTTTAACGAAATGTACGAAAACGGCGCCGTGCGGGCGCCCTATGCCGGGCTCGAGGCCTGGGCGCGCGACATGCCCGACGATTTGCGCGGCATGAAGCAATCCGAGGCGGAGGCGCTGTTTCGGCGTATCGGCATCACCTTCGCCGTCTACGGCGAGGGGGGCAGCCCCGACCGGCTGATCCCGTTCGACATGTTCCCGCGCGTCTTCTCGGCGGCCGAGTGGGACGTGCTGGATCGCGGCATCAAGCAGCGGGCGCGGGCGCTGAATGCCTTCCTCGGCGACATGTACAACCGCGGCGAAATGGTGCGGGCCGGACGCATCCCGGGGCACCTGGTCTACCAGAACGACGCCTACGAGGTCGCTGTCGCGGGCTTCACCCCGCCGGCCGGCGTGTTCAGCCACATCGTGGGCATCGACCTGGTGCGCACGGGTCCGGACGAGTTCTTCGTGCTGGAGGACAATTGCCGCACGCCGTCGGGCGTCAGCTACATGCTGGAAAACCGCGAGATCATGATGCGGATGTTCCCCACGCTGTTCCAGGAGAACCGCATCGCCCCGGTCGAGACCTACCCGGCGCAGCTGAAGCGGACCCTGCGCTCGGTCGCGCCGAAAAAATGCGAGGGCGATCCCTGCGTGGTGATCCTTACCCCCGGCAGTTTCAACTCGGCCTATTACGAGCACAGCTTCCTGGCCGACATGATGGGGGTCGAGCTGGTCGAGGGGCAGGACCTGTTCGTCGAGGGCGAATTCGTCTGGATGCGCACGACCGAGGGCCCCAAGCGCGTGGACGTGATCTATCGCCGCCTGGACGACGCCTTCATCGACCCGCTGTGTTTCCGGCCCGACAGCATGCTGGGCATCCCGGGCCTGATGAACGTCTATCGCTCGGGCGGTGTCAGCATTTGCAGCGCACCGGGCGCGGGCGTGGCCGACGACAAGGCCGTCTATACCTACGTGCCGGACATGGTCCGCTTTTACCTGGGCGAGGAGCCGATCCTCAAGAACGTGCCGACCTGGCAATGCGCCAAGGCGGATGACTGCAAGTACGTGCTGGAAAACCTCGACGACCTGGTGGTGAAGGAGGTCCATGGCTCGGGCGGCTACGGAATGCTGGTGGGGCCGAAATCCACCAAGTCCGAGATCGAGCTTTTCGCCACCAAGATCCGCGAGAACCCCGACAACTACATCGCCCAGCCGACGCTGAGCCTGTCGGCCTGTCCCACCTTCGTGGACGAGGGCGTCGCGCCGCGCCACGTGGACCTGAGGCCCTACTGCCTTGTCGGGCAGGAGGTGAACCTTGTGCCGGGCGGCCTGACGCGGGTCGCGTTGAAGGAAGGCTCGCTGGTGGTAAACTCGTCGCAGGGCGGCGGGGTCAAGGACACCTGGGTCATCGCGGGGAACTGAGATCATGCTGAGCAGAACCGCGAACAACCTCTACTGGATCGCCCGCTATATCGAGCGGGCCGAAACCAACGCCCGACTGCTGGAAGTCGGCGCGCGCAACGCCATGCTGCCCGACACCGCCGGGGGCAACCGAAACGAGTGGGAGTCGGTGCTTCTCGCCTCGGGCACCAAGGAAGCCTTCGATGCGAAATACGGCCAGGCGGTCGAGCGCAACGTCGAAACCCACCTGTTCTTCGACCGCGAGAACGCCTCATCGGTGGCCAGCTGCCTGTCGGCGGCGCGCGAGAACGGGCGCATCGTGCGCACCGCCCTGACCACGCAGGTCTGGGAAGCGCTGAATGCTGCCCACGCCGAGCTGGGCGAAATGGCCCGGACCGAAAGATCGAACCTGTCGACCACCGACCTGATCGACTGGACCCTGCGCGCCTGTTCGCTGATCCGTGGCGCGGGCCTGGCCACGCAATTGCGCAACGACGGCTACGACTTCACCAATATCGGGCACCATCTGGAGCGGGCTGACAGCACCGCGCGTATACTGGACGTGAAATACTACGTCCTGCTGCCCGATATCGGCTTCGTCGGCTCGGGGCTGGACAACTACCAGTGGCGCACGGTGCTGCGCGCCATGAACGCCACGCGCGCCTTCCACTGGGTCTATGGCGGCGACGTGACGGCCGGCAAGATCGTGGATTTCCTGGTGCTGAACCGCCAGGCGCCCCGGTCGCTGATCAACGCGGCCGACGGGGTTCGCGTGCACCTGGACCGCCTGGCCCGCGCCTATGGGCGCGAGACCGATGCGCAGGCCCGGGCACGCGACCTGGTCGCCAGGCTCGAGGCCACCGATACCGAAGATATTTTCGACCGCGGCCTGCACCAGTTCCTGCGCGGCATCATTGCCGACGTGAACCGGCTGGGCGCCACGGTCCATGACGCCTACCTGAGCGGGGATGCACGATGAGACTCGAGATCAGCCACCGCACCCGCTACCGCTTCGACGCGCCGAAAGTCTCGCTGACGCAAAGCCTGCGCCTGTGGCCCACCGACTTCGAGGGCCAGACCGTCGAGGCATGGTCCGTCGATATCGAGGGTCACACCGCGCAGCGCGGCGCGGCCTTCCGCGACGGCGCCGGCGACTGGATCGAGACGGTGTCCATGCGCCACGTCAGCGATGTCACCGTCGCCGTCAGCGGCACGGTCGAGACCCGCGACCTGACCGGCTTCGTCAAAGGGCTGCGTGAGAAAGTGCCGCCGCTGGCTTATTTGCGGGCCTCGCCCATGACGCGGCTGAACGAGGACCTGCGCGACCTGTCGGCCGGTGCGGTCGACGGGATCGGGAACGCGCTGGACCGGGCACATGCGCTGGCCCACGCGATCAGCGACGCGATCCCCTACACGCCCGGCGCGACCCGTTCCGAGACGACGGCCGCCGAGGCGCTGGAACTGGGGCAGGGCGTCTGCCAGGACCAGACCCACGCCCTGATCGCCGTGGCCCGCGCCGCCGGGATGCCCGGGCGCTATGTCACCGGCTACCTTCACGCGTCGAGCGACGGCGCAGCCCACGAAGCGAGCCACGCTTGGGCCGAGATCTGGGTGGACGATATCGGCTGGGTCGGATTCGACGCGGCCAACCGGTGCTGCCCCGACGAGAAATACGTCCGAGTCGGCTCGGGGCTCGACTCGGTCGCGGCGGCACCCATCCGGGGCATGGCCCTTGGCGGCGGGGACGAGCATCTGGACGTGGATGTGAAGGTGCAGGAGGCCGCGCAGCAACAGCAATGATGCGCGTTTGCGTCACTTGTCCGCATTTCGCGGGGACCCGAGGGGCGTAACGCTGCGTTGCTGCTCGCACCACGTCGTGTGACGGCGTATACACATGCCACGCGGCCCCTCTGGGCGGGCCGCAAGCCGAAAACGAGCTTATTTACCATGACATATTGCGTCGGCCTGCTTCTGAACGAAGGCATGGTCCTTCTGTCCGACACACGCACCAACGCGGGGATCGACAACATCTCGACCTACCGCAAGATGTTCACCTTCGAGGACCCGGGCGAGCGGGTCATCACCATCATGACCGCCGGGTCGCTGTCGACCACGCAGACCACGATCGCGCGCCTGCAAGAGGCCATCGACGATCCCGATGCGACCTCGATCATGACGGCCGGCACGATGCTTCAGGTGGCGGAAATGGTGGGCGACACCCTGTCGACCGTCAGCGCGAACGTGGCCCACAAGCTGGGCGAGCGGGCGCAATCGGCCCGCGCGTCGATGATCGTGGCGGGACAACGCCGCGGGGGCGAGCCGCGCATGTTCCTGATCTATGCCGAGGGCAACTTCATCGAGGCGACGGCCGACACCCCGTTCCTGCAGATCGGTGAGCACAAGTACGGGAAGCCGATTCTCGACCGGGTCGTGACGCCCGAGACGAGCCTGGGCGACGCGCAGAAGGCGGCCCTGCTGTCGATGGATTCCACCCTGCGGTCGAACCTGTCGGTGGGGATGCCCCTGGACCTGGTGGTGATCGAAACCGACAGCTGCCGCGTGAGCCGCCAGCGCCGGATCGAGGCCGACGACGAAGTTTACCAGAAGATGTCGGCGGACTGGTCCGTGGCGCTGCGTCACTCCTTTGCCAATATCGAGGTGGAAAGCAGTGGCGACGAGATCCCGGGATACTCGGCGGCCTAAGCGCCGCGGGTCTTGCGCCGACAGGTCAGCGCCGGAACAGCCTCGAGAACAGCGACCTGCCTTTTGATGACCGGTGGCGGCCTGCCGCATCGGTGAGATAGTCGGCGGCCTTTGCGCGTCCGGCCTCGGCTGCCTGGGCCTCGCCCAGCCAGCTCCCGCCGCCGGTTTCGATCATTTGCCAACCCGTCCGGTCCCTGAGCAGCCCGGCCGCGCCCGTGGCGTCGCCGCGTGTGAATATCGTGAATGACGTGACCGGGCCGTCCGATTCGAGTGCGATCTCGAAGGAAAAGCCGTCGCGGTCGAGGACACCTAAGCCGGGATTGCTCCAGTCCGTGGCCGGGAAGATGTCCGAGATGACACGCCGCAACTCGGCGGCGGTGCCGATCGCCGTCGGCTCGAAATCGTCCGGCAGATGCGCGGCGCCCGATGGCCCGGTCGTCGTGGGCGTACCGGCGGCAAATACGATGAGATCCCAGCTCATGGCGGTGCAATCCAGGCTCGGGGCGTCTGGCGCCCGTGAGCAGATCTTTATGGATGTGGCACCTCTGTGCAATGGCGCTGAAGGCCGCGCTGGGGCGGGGCCTTTAGCCGTCCACCGTGAAATGCGCCCGCAGCGCGTCGAACACCGCGTCGCGACGCTCGGGCATTTCCATCATGCATTCGTGGCGTCCGCCCTCGACCATCATAAGCCGTCCGCCCGGCCAGCGATCCATGCGGCTATGAATGCGCGCGGGGTCGACGATCATCTCTTCCGAGCCCAGCACTGTCAGGCACGGAATGTCGGGCGAGGCCAGCGCGGCCAGGGCCCGGCATTCCACCAGAGCCTCGTTCAGCCAGCGCAAAGACGGGCCGCCCAGCCCAAGCTCGGGGTGTTTTTCCACCTGCCGCGCCATCCAGTCATACTGGTCGCGGTCGCAGGTCAGCATGTTGCCGTCGAAGGGCGTGGCATTGGGGTAGGACGCGCCAGACGTGCCCGGCGCATAGGTGTGATCCATCCGCACGCGGCGTGCCACCCAGCTGAGTCCCCAGGCCATGGGGCGCAGCGACGACGACATCTGGATCCCCCACATGGGGCTGGAGAACGCGGCGCGCTCCACCGGTGCGCCACGGTTGAGCGCGCGCAGTCCGATGGCGCCACCCATGGAGTGGCCCAGCAGGTACCAGGGCTTCGGCAGGTCGTGATCGGCCGCTGCCTGCAGCATCACGTCGAAATCCTGCTGGAAATCGGCGAAATGCATCACGTGGCCGCCCATGGGGTCGTCCAGCATGCGGTCCGACAGGCCCTGTCCGCGCCAGTCGATTGCGATCATGGCCAGGTCGGACTTGGCGAACTCGGCAGCCGTAGGCCCGTATTTCTCGACATACTCGGTCCGGCCCGGCAGCATCAGGACCGTGCCGCGCGCGCCCTCGGGGCGCCAGTGGGCCAGCCGCAGGCGTTGCCCGTCCGCGGCCTGCCGCCACTCGGCCACGCCCCCGGCGGGGGCGTCGGCCACGTCGTCGAAAAGGGGGGCGGGCTCCATTGGGCCTTACAGGACCTGCGCCAGCTTCATCGCCTGGCCCATGTCGCCGTCGATGGTCAGCCGGCCGGTCATGAAGGCCTGGGTTGGGTCCAGCTCGCCATCCATGATCTCCTTGAAGGTGTCGGCGTCGGCGGTCATCGTCACCTCCGCGTCCTCGTCGGCGGCCCGGGCGCCCGCATCGTCGAGCATGATCGAACCCTCGTCCTCGATCACGAACTTGGCCGACCCGTCATAGGATCCGCCGACCTTGGCGTTCAGTTGCTCGACCGCGGCGTTGATGACGTCGCTCATGGTGGAATCTCCCTTGGTTGTGAGCCATCGCACCCGTGCATTCGGCGCGCGATGCGCTAGAGTTTTCAATGACAAGATATGGAGGTTGCCGTGCAAAGACTCAAATCTGCCGTTGCGGCATTCATGATTTCGCTGGCGCTGCCCGCGGCCGCGCAGGACGGGGTCGATGATCTTTTCACCGCGCTTGCAACTGCCGAGGGCACGGATGCCGAGCGGATCGCCGACAAGATCCTGACCGAGTGGTCGCAATCCGGCTCGCCCGCCATGGACGTGCTGCTGACGCGCGGCCGCGACGCGATGGAAGAGGGCAACCTGAAAGCCGCCGTGATGCATCTGAGCGCGCTGGTGGACCACGCCCCCGACTTCGCCGAAGGCTACCACGCGCGGGCCACCGCCTATTTCCAGCAGCGGCGTCTGGGCCTCGCCATGTCCGATCTCGAGGCCACGCTGTCGCTGAACCCGCGCCATTTCGGGGCGCTGTCGGGGTTGGGCATCATCCTGGCGGATCTCGACCAGCCGGACCTGGCGCTGCGCGCCTGGCGCGAGGTGGTCGAACTCTATCCCGGCAACACCGACGCGCAGGCCGCCATCGACCGGCTCGAATTGCTGGCCGAGGGGCAGACGCTCTGACCGGCTGACGGGTCGCGTTTGGATTGGCGGAAATTCGCTTCCAATGATTTGCGCAAGACTTGGAAAAACTGTACAAGGATCGCCAAAGAATAAACGATCCTTGAGCAGGAAATATCATGAAACCGTGCAAGATTTGCGCCTTGGCGTGCGCGTTGGCGATCGCCGCCCCCGCAGCCCATGCCGTGGAATTCCACGGTGGCGACGTTTCGCTGTCGTTCTCGCGGTTCGAGGATGACCTGATCGGACCCAGCAGCAGTACCAGCTTCGGCAAGACCGCGGTCCAGGGCAGCTTCCAGTTCGACCTCACGCCGGATTTCGGCGTCCAGGTCGATGCCTCCTATTTCGAGTTCAACCGCGTCGACCAGTCCGAGGTCTCGCTGGGCCTGCACGGGATCTATTACCTCGACTGGGCCACTGCGGTCGGGGTCTACTACACCCACGAGGAGTTGCTGTCGTCGAACGTGGACGAGCTGGGCGTCGAGGCCAGCCGCAGCTTCGCCCTGTTCGATGTCGAGGCGAACCTGGGCTGGGCCGAGTATCGCGGAGACCACGCCACGGTCCTTGGCCTGCAGGCCGATTACGAGTTGCAGCCGCAGCTCTTCATGGGTCTCGGGCTCGATCACGCGGATTTCGATGGCGCCACCGAGCTGACCCGTGTCGGCGTCGGGATCGACTACGCCGTGACCGACTCGCTGCGGCTATCGGGCGAATTGGGTGTCACCGATGCCACCGTGATGGGGTCGAGCGCCGACGACATCTTCATCGAGATCGGCGCAAGCTATGCCTTCGGCACCTCCGAGGGCGCACGTTTCTCGCGGCGCGGGCTGCTGGACCGGCTGCCGGGCCTGTAACGTCCGGCCCTGGTCCCGGACAATCCTGCCGGTGGGTTGATCCCGCGCGCCGCGCACGCCAAGTAGGGAGCAGGCAGGCGGCCACCGCGAAAGGCGCGCGATGACATCGCAGACAGGGCGGATCACGGCGGTCCTGGGGCCCACGAATACCGGCAAGACCCATTACGCCATCGACCGGATGCTGGGATATCGCACCGGCATCATCGGCCTGCCGCTGCGACTGTTGGCGCGCGAGGTCTACGACCGGATCGTCGCCATCCGGGGCCCGTCGGTCGTGGCGCTCATCACCGGGGAAGAGCGGATCGTGCCCGAGCGCACCCAGTACTGGGTCTGCACGGTCGAGGCGATGCCCGACGGCATGGGCGCCGATTTCGTCGCCATCGACGAGATTCAGCTTTGCGCCGACCCCGAACGGGGGCACGTCTTCACCGACCGCCTGCTGCGCGCCCGCGGAACGCACGAGACCCTGTTCATGGGCGCCGAGACCATGCGCGGCGCCATCGCCGAGCTGGTGCCCGGCGCGCAATTCATGAAGCGCGAGCGGTTTTCGACCCTGATCTATTCCGGTTCGCGCAAGTTGTCGCGGATGCGTCCGCGCTCGGCCATCGTGGGATTCTCGGTCGACAACGTCTACGCCATCGCCGAGCTCATCCGCCGCCAGAAGGGCGGCGCGGCCGTGGTCATGGGGGCGCTGTCGCCGCGCACGCGTAACGCGCAGGTCGAGATGTACCAGAACGGCGACGTGGACTACCTGGTCGCCACCGACGCCATCGGGATGGGTCTGAACCTCGATATCGACCACGTGGCGTTTTCCTCGACCAGCAAGTTCGACGGGCGCCGCATGCGCGACCTGATGCCGAACGAGCTGGCCCAGATCGCGGGCCGTGCCGGGCGCTACATGTCCGACGGCACCTTCGGCGTGACGGGCGAGGCGCGGCCGCTGGACGAAGGCGTGGTCGAGGCAATCACCAACCACCGTTTCGCGCCCCTGAAGGTGCTGAACTGGCGCAACGCGGCGCTGCAATTCGGCTCGACCGAGGCGCTGATCGCGTCGCTGGAGGCGCGGGCCGATCATCCGCGCCTGTCTCGCGCGCGCGAGGCCGACGACCTGTCCGCGCTGAAGCGGCTATCCGCGATCCCCGAGATCCGCAACGCCTGCGCCGGCGGCAAGGCCGTGAAGCTTCTGTGGGATGTCTGCCGCATCCCCGATTTCCGCGGCATCAGCGCGGGCGAACACGCGGGCATGCTCGAGCGGATCTTCGGCTTCCTGCACGACCTCGGCCGCGTGCCCGACGACTGGATGGCGCGGCAGGTCAAGCGCATCGATCGAACCGATGGCGACATCGACACGTTGTCCAAGCGGCTGGCGTATATCCGCACCTGGACTTACGTGGCGCAGCGCAAGGGATGGGTCGACGACGAAAAACATTGGCGCGAAGCGACCCGCGCAGTAGAAGACCGCCTGTCGGACGCGCTTCACGCGGGTCTGACGCAAAGATTCGTGGACCGGCGCACAAGCGTCCTTTTGCGCCGGCTCAAGCAGAAGGAGAGCCTTTTGGCCGAAGTGAACGAAAACGGCGAAGTGACCGTCGAAGGACAGATCCTGGGGCGGCTCGAGGGATTCCGCTTCCGACAGGCGCAATCCGCATCGCCGGACGAGGCCAAGACCCTGCGCCAGGCCGCGACCGCCGCGCTGGCGCCGCAGTTCCACCTGCGCTCCGACAGGTTCTACAACGCCCCCGACACCGAGATCGACTTTACCGAGCAGGGTGGCCTCATGTGGGGCGACGCCGCCGTGGGCAAGCTGGTCAAGGGCGACGACCCGTTGAAGCCCGGCGTTCAGGCCTTCGTCGACGACGAGGCCGGGACGGACGTGGCCGAACGCGTGCAGCGTCGCCTGCAGCATTTCGTCGACCGCAAGATCGCGGCCCTGTTCGAGCCGCTCCTCGCGATGAAGAACGACGAGGCGCTGACCGGGCTGGCGCGTGGTTTCGCCTTCCGCATGGTCGAGGGCTTCGGCATCCTGGCCCGCGACGGCGTGGCAGGCGAGGTCAAGGACCTGGACCAGGACGCGCGCGGCGCACTGCGCAAGCACGGGGTCCGCTTCGGCCAGTTTACCATCTTCATGCCCGCCCTGCTGAAGCCCGCCCCCACCCGCCTGCGACTGGTGCTGTGGTCGTTGTCGCAGGGCTTCGACAGTTTCCCCGAAAGCCCGCCGCCGGGCCTGGTGACGATCCCGGTCGACCCCGACGCGCAGGAGGGCGCCCACCTGATGAGCGGCTATCGCCCCGCCGGCAGCCGCGCCATCCGGATCGACATGCTGGAACGCCTGGCCGACATGCTGCGCAGCGAGGACAGCCGCGGCGGGTTCGAGGCCAAGGCAGACATGCTGTCGATCACGGGCATGACGCTGGAGCAATTCGCCGACCTGATGGGCGGGCTGGGCTACAAGGCCGAGCGCGGCGAGCGCGATAAGGTCAAACCCGCCCCGGCCGAGGCCGCGAGCGATACGCCCGACCGTCCCGACGCGCCCGCCGAGACGCCCGCCGATCCGCCCTCCGAGACGCCGCCCGCCACGCCGGACGAGACGCCCGTGGAAACCCCGGGCGAGGCCCCCGCCACACCGCCCGCCGAGGTGCCGACCCAGCCCGACCCGGGCGGCGCGCCCAGCATGGAGGCCGGCACCGACCCGGTGACGCCGGAACCCGCCACCGACACGCCCGGCGATGCGGTCAAGCAAGGTGACGACGCCGTCGCCGCCGCGACCGACGCGGATGTCGATGGCGCCGGCCTGGACGCCGACACGGCGGACGCCGCGCCCGAGACCGAGGTCTTTTACACCTTCACCTGGGGGGGCAACCGTCCCAATCGCCAGGGCAACAAGCCCCGTGGTCAGGGGGGCAAACCCAAGGGCAAGCGCGACGGACGGCGCAAGAGCGGTGGCAAGCCCGCGAAGAACGGCAAGCCGCAAACTCACCAGGCCCGCCCGCCCAAGCGCGAGAAGGCCATCGATCCCGACAACCCCTTCGCCGCGGCCCTCATGGGCCTGAAGGACGACAAGTAGCTTGGAGCCGCGCCCGACGATCCGGCTGGACAAGTGGCTGTTCTTCGCGCGGTTCTTCAAGACGCGCGGGCTGTCGGCCAAGCTGGTGACGGCGGGCGGCGTGCGGGTGAACGGCGTGCGCGTGTCGAAACCCTCGGCCTCGGTGGGGGTGGGCGACACGCTGACCTTCGCCCAGGGGCGCGCGATCCGGGTGGTCGAGGTGCGCGAACTCGGCACGCGACGCGGCCCCGCGCCCGAGGCGCAGGCGCTTTATGCGGACCACTCGCCGCCCGTACCGCCCCGGCCCGAAGCGGCCCCGCGTCCGGGTGCGCGGCCGACCAAGAAGGACCGGCGCGACATGAACGCACAAGGTTTGGGGCGCACGCTTGAATGATCCCGACCGGGCGGCTAGACCACCCGCGACCAGCCCTGAGAGACGCCCATGACCTATATCGTCAACGACAATTGCATCGCCTGCAAATACACCGACTGCGTCGAAGTCTGCCCCGTGGATTGCTTCTACGAGGGGGAGAACATGCTGGTGATCCACCCCGATGAATGCATCGATTGCGGCGTCTGCGAACCGGAATGCCCCGCCGACGCGATCCTACCGGATACCGAGCCCGACGCCGAGAAATGGGTCGAGTTCAACCGCAAGTATTCCGAGATCTGGCCGGTCATCATCACCAAGAAGGACCCTCTGCCCACCGCCGAGGAGATGGACGGCAAGGACGGCAAGATGGAGCTGTTCTCGCCCAACCCGGGCGAAGGCGGCTGATCCCAGCCCGGCCGGCACGGTCCCTGTGCCGTGAATCGTCAATGCTGCCCTGCGGCACGCGCACTTTCGCAGGGTGCGATTTTATGCTATGCTTCGATCAATGCGATTGCGACACGGCGTTCATCGTCGGCCTTGGCCGATGGGGATGCCTTTGGCTTGTTGATCCGGTTGGTGGTTTTTGTGTGTTGCCCGCCGGCTCCCGTGTCGTTCGCTGAACTGGGGCCTGCAAAGGAAATGTCTGAACATGAGTAAATCCAAGAATCCTGAATTCCGTCCGAACGAATACGTCGTCTACCCCGCTCACGGGGTCGGCCAGATCGTCAGCATCGAGAAGCAGGAAATCGCGGGGATCGAGTTGGAGTTGTTCGTCATCTCGTTCGAGAAGGACAAGATGACCCTCCGTGTACCCACCCACAAGGCGTCCGAGGTCGGCATGCGCCAGCTGTCGAGCCCCGATGTCGTCACCAAGGCGATGACCACGCTGAAGGGCAAGGCCAAGGTGAAGAAGGCCATGTGGTCCCGCCGCGCCCAGGAATACGAGCAGAAGATCAACTCGGGCGACCTGATCGCCATCGCCGAGGTGGTGCGCGACCTGCACCGCACCGACGATCAGCGCGAGCAGAGCTATTCCGAGCGTCAGCTTTACGAAGCCGCGCTTGAGCGTCTGACCCGCGAGTTTGCCGCCGTGTCCGGCGATGACGAGACCGCGGCGCAGAGCCAGATCGATTCGGTGCTGACCAGCCGCAAGGCTGCCGCCTGATCCAATTTGTCCGGCAAATTAAGGAAGCCGCGCCTTCGGGTGCGGCTTTTTTCGTGGGTGCTGCCACCCCGGACGCGGCGCTTCGGGCAGGCAGGGGAGCATGAGTATTTTGGGACCAGTGATGCAGGGAAGTGCGCACCGTTCCGGCGGTGGGGCGCGATGTGCCACAGCGAATTGGACCAGATGCTTCGGTGCCGGGCCGACTAGACCCCTAGGGCAACGTCGCGCAGAGGGCGGCAAGCGCGGCGATCTCGGCCAGTTGCTGCGTTGCGCCCAGGACGTCGCCCGTCTGCCCGCCGATCTTGGCCCGCGCGATCAGCGCTGCCAGCGCAGCCGCCAGGGTCGCGGCCGCTATCGGGGCGAGGGCCGCGGCCCCCAGCGCGGCGAGCGCGAACCCTAAGGCTAGGATGGTACCGACGAGCGCCGCGCGCGGCGTGGGACGACCGGTGGTCTTCGACAAGCCGTCATCGCGGGCGTGGGGCAGGGTGGTCGCAACGGGCAACATGGCCGCGCGTGACAGAAGCGATACTGCGAGCAACGCCGCGCCCGCCTGCCAGGGCCAAAGATCCATCAGGGGGGCAAGCGCGGCCCAGCGCAGGCCCAGCGACAGGATCAGCGCCAGAACCCCGTAGCTGCCCACCTGGCTGTCGCGCATGATCGCCAGCCGCCGGTCGCGGTCGAACCCGCCCCAGAAGCCGTCGGCGCAATCGGCCAGCCCGTCCTCGTGCATGGCGCCGGTCAGGATCATCTGCGCCGCCAGCACGACGCCGGCCGCGACCGTGGGGGGCAGCCCGAGCGCCAGGGCGGCCATGCCGAGTGCCCAGGCCAGCAGCGCCACGGGAAGACCGGCCAGCGGCCAGGCCCAGGACGCCTGCGCCATGCGGTCGAACCGCGCCCGTGCCGGGATCCGCGTCAGGAGGGCCAGCGCGGTGGCAATATCGCGGAAGGGGCGGGTAATCCGGCTCATGGCGTTCGGTTTTCGGGGGTTTCGCCGCCGCCCGCAAGGCGTAAACAGGCTTGGCAATCCCGGACCGGAGCCAGACCCATGGACGCCATTACCTCGATCGACGATTTCCGCGCGGCCCTTGCCGGCCTACCGCAGCCCGATGCCACTGCGCTGGACGGGGCCGCGGCGCGCAATGCCACCCTCACCAAGCCTGCCGGCGCGCTGGGACGGCTGGAGGACCTCGCCATCTGGTACGCGGGCTGGCGCGCCGATCCACGGCCCAAGATGGTGTCGCCGCAGATCTTGATCTTCGCCGCGAACCACGGCGTGGCGCAGCGCGGCGTCTCGGCCTTCCCGCCCGAGGTCACGGCGCAGATGGTCGAGAACTTCCGCGCGGGCGGGGCTGCCATCAACCAGATGGCCGCCACGGCCGGCGCGGGCATGGCGGTGCACGCGCTGGACCTGGACAGGCCCACCGCCGATTTCACCGAGTCGCCCGCCATGGAGGACGATGATTTCGTCGCCGCGCTGGCGACAGGCTGGTCGGCGCTGGATCCGCAATGCGACCTGCTGGTGGTGGGCGAGATGGGCATCGGCAACACAACCGCCGCCGCCGCGCTGTCGGCGGCCCTGTTCGGAGGGACGGGCGCGGATTGGACGGGTGTCGGCACCGGGGTCGCGGGCGCGGCGCTCGAGGCCAAGATCGCCACTGTCGATGCCGGGCTGGCGCGCCATGCAGACCGGGCGGGCGACCCGGTCGCGCTGCTTCAGGCCCTGGGCGGGCGCGAGCTGGCCGCCATGGCGGCAGCGATCCTGCGCGCGCGGCACTTGCGCATCCCGGTGATCCTCGATGGCTTCATTTGCTGCGCCGCCGCCGCGCCGCTGGCGGTCGCGGCGCCGGGCGCGCTGGATCACGCCGTGGCCGGTCACCTGTCGGCCGAGGGCGCCCACGCGGCGCTGCTCGACCGGCTGGGCAAGGCGCCGATCCTGTCGCTGGGTCTGCGGCTGGGCGAGGGATCGGGTGCGGCCCTGGCCATCGGTGTGTTGCAGGGCGCGCTCGCCTGCCATTCCGGCATGGCGAGCTTCGCCGAGGCCGGTGTCAGCGACGGCTAGTTCGCGCGGCCGGCCTGCGGCTCTTCGGTGTGGTGGGTCGAGATGACGGCGCCGGTTTCGTCCGACTCGTCCTCGTCCTCCTCATCGTCCCCTTGCGGGTCGTCCCGGCGCATCTCGTCGTATTTCGCCGACAGGGCCGACTCGAGATCCTTGTTCAGCGCGCGGGCCCGCTCCATGTAGGCCTCGTTGCGCGAGATCGGCACGCCGGGCTTCCACAGCTCGGCCAGGTCACGCAGGGCCGAGCGGTCGATCTTGAAGAACGCCTTCTGCAGCTCGTTGGCCTCGAATTCCGACAGACCGATATTCTCCAGCACGTAGCGGCCAGCGCGCAGCGAGCTGTCGAAGACCTCGCGTACGATGTCGTCGGCGCCCGCCTGGTAGAGCTGGTAGACGTGGTTGCGGTCGTAGGCGCGCGCGACGATGTGGATGTCGGGCCGCTGCTTGCGGGCGTATTCCACCAGCTCGGTCACGCGCTTGGGGTCGTCCATGGTCACGACCAGGACCTTCGCTGTCTCGATCCCGGCGGCGTGCAGCAACTCGGGCCGGGTCGGGTCGCCGAAGAATCCCTTGAAGCCGAATTTCCGCATGAGCTGGATCGTGTCCAGGTCGTTGTCCAGCACCGTGGTCTCGAACCCGGCGAGCTGCAGCATCCGGTTCACCACCTGGCCGAAGCGGCCGATGCCCGCGATGATGATCGGTTTCTTCTCGTCGATCTCGTCCGCCGGCAGTTCCTGGCCGTCGTCCTCGTCGGCCATGCGCTGCGACAGGTACTCCCACGCGATGAAGAACAGCGGCGTGAGCAGCATCGACAGCGCCACCACCAGCAGGATCCGCTGGCCCAACGCATCGCCCAGCACGCCCGTCTGGAGCGAGAACGACACCAGCACGAAGCCGAATTCCCCTGCGCCGGCCAGCCCGAGCGTGAACAGCCACCGGTCGCGCGGCTTCAGCCGGAAGATCAGGGCCAGCGCGAAAAGCACGATGCCCTTCAACAGCATCATGCCCAGGGTGAGGCCGAGGATCACGAACGGCGCGGCGAAGAACGTGTCGAACGAGATACCGGCGCCCACGGTGATGAAGAACAGCCCCAGCAGCAGGCCCTTGAACGGCTCGATGTCGGATTCCAGCTCGTGCCGGAACTCGGAGTTGGCCAGCACCACGCCCGCCAGGAACGTGCCGAGCGCGGGCGACAGGCCCACGAGCGTCATCATGAAGGCGATGGAGATGACGATCAGCAGGGCCAGGGCGGTATAGAGCTCACGCAGGTTCGCGCGGTGGATGAAGCGGAAGACCGGCCGCATTCCGAAGACGCCGCCCACGATGATCACGCCGATCGCCGCGATGGTCAGAAGGGTGATGCCCCAGCCCGGAAGCGACTCGATCAGCGACAGGGCGGCCTCGGTGTTCTGCGCCGCCGTGGTTTCGGCCGCCGGGCCACCACTGCCCGACCCGCCGGGGACCGATGCGCCCCCGCCGCGCATGGCTAGGAGCGGCAGCACGGCGAGCATGGGGATCACCGCGATATCCTGCGTCAGCAGCACCGAGAAGGACGAGCGTCCGCCGGCCGTCTGCATCAGCCGTTTCTCGTTCAGAGTCTGCAGCACGATGGCGGTCGAGGACAGCGCGAAGATCATGCCGATGGCCAGCGACGAGTTCAGCGGCAGGCCCAGCAGAAACATGCCGCCGGTGATGAGACCCATGGTCAGGACAACCTGGCTGCCGCCGAGGCCCAGAAGCTTGTGACGCATGTTCCACAGCGCGCGGGGCTCAAGCTCGAGCCCGATGAGGAACAGCATCATGACGACGCCGAACTCGGCGAAATGCTGGAGGTCTTGCGTTTCTGAACCAACGAGCCCCAGAATCGGCCCGACGGCGATGCCGGCCGCAAGGTATCCCAGCACGGATCCGAAGCCCAGGCGGGCTGCCAGGGGGACGGCGATCACGGACGCGGCGAGATAGATCGTGGCTTGGTAAAGAAACGACTCCATTGCGCGTTTACGATCCCCTTGTGGCCGGGCCCACTGTCCCGACCGAATTCACATGACAGGCCCCGGCAGGGGGCCGCTCGCGACGCATGGCCGCCAGCGTCCTAGCCGCGGGGCATTTCCAGAACGATCTGGCGGCCGCCCTTGACGTAGCTCAACCGGCTGTCGCCGATGGCGCGGACACGGCCACCATCCACCCGGTCGCCGACTTTGACCTTCACGAACCGGCCCGAAGGCAGGCGCACCAGCGCGCGGCGGTTGGACTGGGTGCCGTAGACACCCACCAGGTTCACGCGGCGCAGGTTGATTGCATTGGCGACGGTGGCGCGGCTGGCGACGCTGCCGCGTGTGGGGGCACTGGGCGTCGCCACAGCGCTGGCCTGGGCCACGCGCACAGGCTCTTCCCGGGCGCGGGCCACCCTGGCGGCCAGGCCGCTGGGCCGGTTGGCGGGACGCTGGGACGCGGCCACGGCGTAAGGGCTGATCGGCTCCTCGAGCGCCGTGGCAAGACCGGCGAGCGCGGCCGCCGCGGCGCTGGCGGCGGCGCTGCCCGTGGCGGTGCCGGCCTCGGTGTCGGCCTGGGTCAGTTCGGCGGTCAGGCTGGCAGGACGGGCCTCGGGGGTAATGTCAGGGGCGCTGTTGACCAGCACCGCGGGGAGGGGCGCAAGCGGCTCTTCCGCCTGCTCCTCCTCGTCGCGCGCGTCGCCGGGGCGCGCCGGGCGCGGCATCGGACTCAGTCCGGCGAGGCGCGTTACCAACGTTTCGGCCCCCTCTGCGGGCGAAGGGTCTGCATCCGCCTCCAGCGCGGCGTCGTCGCGCTGGCCCGCGTCGCCTGGCCGTGTCCTGGGTCGGAGGGCAGGTTCGCCCGCGTTGACCGGGATGACCAGGTCGTCCTCGCTGGGCGGCTCGGGCGCGGCGGCCGGGCGGTCCGGTGCCTCGGGGGGCACGGCCGGCGGCGCGCCCGCGGTCACCAGCACGCCCTGCGGACTGACCGCGCCTTCGGGGGTCGCCACGACAAGGCCGTCTTCGTCCAGCTCGAACCGAGCGTCCGGCGCGGGCGGCGGCATCAGCGCGTCGGGCGCGGCAGGGCCTGTATCCTGCGGCAAGGACAGGGCTGCAACGCGGTCCTGCGCGCGGAGGGGATTATCGCTGCGTGACAGGAACAGATCCTCGATCCGGTCGGCTCCGGGGGCTCCGGGGCTGGCGGGCGGTGCCGCCTCGACGCCGGTGGCGGCATAGCGTGACGTCTCGTCCGCGTCCGCGGGGCGCTGCAACGGATCTTCAGGCGAGGGCGTGGTGTCAGGAGCCGCCACGTTCTCGCTTGCACCTTCGCCTTCCGTTGCGGCGCTGTCGGGTGCCGCGGCCTGCAAGGGGTCGGGCGCGGTATCGGGTGCCGCGGTCTGGTCGGGCTGGCTGAGGGCCGCCATCTGATCGTCGGATTGCGCAGTGTCCGCGGCATCGGGCAGGCTGGGGGCGCTGTCTTCCGACGGTGCCTCGGGCGCTGCCGTATCATCCAGCGCCGCGGTCTGCGGCGCATCCTCGGAAGATGCGGACCCGACGGGCGAAGCGAGCTCGGGCGCCAGGTCCTCGGACGGGGCCACGTCCGCAGGTTCGATGGCGCCGATCCCATCTTCGACCACGGCTTCGGTGCCGCCCCCGGGTTGCAGCAAGGCATTGCGCGACGGCGACAGGAGCAGATAGGCAGCCCAGATCCCGACGGCGAGCGCCAGCGCCACGGCGATGCCCACCAGCAGCGGAACCAGCGACAGACCGGCACCGCCGGCATTCCGCTCGCCGAAGACGGTCATGCGCTCGGCTTCTGACCTCTCGACATCGCCGTCCATCGGGGTCGACGGGTGAATGGCGGGGGAAGCGGTCCCGGGCGTGAGGCTGGCCGCCGACGCGCTTGACGGCGGCGGGGCCACCTTGCGAACGGTCGGGGTCGGGCTGTTTCGGCGCGCTGGGGCGGCGGCCCCGTTCGGGCGCGGCGGAACCGGTGCCGCGCGCGCCGGGCGGGGCGATGACTTGGCATCCGCGCTCGGGCCTGCACCGCCGTCGGGCATCATGGCGATGCGAGACGCGATGGACCCCAGGGCCGAGTTGCCGGCGGCGGCGCCTGTGGCTGCCGCGGGCCGGCTGGTCGAAAAGGACGGGGCCGACGGTGTCTTGGGTGCGGGCCTCTCGTCGGTCGTGGTATCGGGTTGCGCGGCGAGTGCCACCTCGCCTGTCCCCTCGAGCGCATCATCCGGACTGGATTTCTCGGAAGATTCCTTCGCTGCCGGGACAGGCGCCTTCGACTTGGTGCCTGCCGCGCGCAGGGGCTTACCGGACGCCGCCGGTTTGTCGTTCGGATCATCAACCTTCGCAGGCGCACCGTCGCGTTCGGAGGCCTTGTCCGCGTCCGTCGTCGCTTCGGCGGTCTCGGCTTCCGACGCGTCGGATGGCGCGGAGGCTTCCTGCGTCTCGGATTTCTCTTCGACGGGCTCAGCCAGTGTGGACTCGGACTCGGGCGGGCTCTCGGGTGTGGCGGGAACCGCCAGGGGCGTCATGTCGGCGGGATGGTCGATCTCGTCGAAGGACAGGTCGGCGATACGGGTGACCGGCGCCTCGGGCGGAGGCGCCACCGGGGCGCTGCCACTGGCGGCGAAGGTCGTCTGGCCGAAGTCGGGCCCCGCGCTGAACAGACCCTTGCGCGGCTCGGCCGTGAAACGCTGCGGGTTGAAGCCGTTCGCGACGGCGAAATCCTCGGCCTGGTCAAGGGTTTCGCGCGCCACGGCGGCGACGGCAGCCTCGGACTTGCCCTTGAGCTTCCAGTCGTAGACCAGGTCGTCCATCGCGTAGGGCGTCATGCCGTCGAGCTCGGCCTCGATCGCGGCCTTGCGCGCGGCGTCGTCCTTGGCGTCCTCGGGCAGGTCAACCGTGGTATACAGCACTTCCGATTGCGGAATTGTGATGTCGGTCAGCAGGGGACCGTCGGTGTTGGCCATCGCCTCGCGGCGCAGATCCTCGACCCGGGTCTCGAAATGCGGATCGTCGAGCGCAACCTCTCCGAGAATCGACTGGCCCTTGCCGGACCCACGCCGGAGACGGATCCCCGTATGATCGAGGTCGAGGTGAAATGTCGTTCTCATGTCAATCGTTTACCACGCGAAGCGGGATTGCCGAGACCCGTTGATCCCTGCGACTGTTCTATAGCAGCTTTTCGCCGAGGCAACCACATTGCCCGGCCCGCGTTTGAGCATCGCCCGGTGGTTCGGGCGTGTCTGGACACCATCGGAGGAGACCGCCATGCAGACCTTATCGTACCTTGCCGCGCCCGTCATGGGCCTTGTCCTGACGCTGGGCCTGGCGTCGCCAGCGGCGGCGCAGGACGCCCAGCCGCCCTATCTGCACGTCACCGGCGAGGGCCGCGTGTCCGCCGCACCCGACATGGCGACCATCCGGCTGGGGGTCGAGGCCGAGGCGGTCAGCCCCTCGGAGGCGGTCGATGCCATGGCGGCGCCGATGAGCGACCTGCTCGAACAGCTGGCCGAGGACGGCGTCGAGGCCGCCGATATCCAGACCAGCACCCTGTCGCTGCGGCCCGTCTACGCAAATCGCGACCAGCCCTTGGAGGAGGGGCCGCATATCACCGGCTATACTGCGTCGTCGACCGTGACCGTTTCGGTCCGCGCGCTCGACGATCTGAGCGCGGTGCTGGATGGCGCGGTGGGGGCCGGGACCAACCGGCTGGACGGTCTGAGTTACGGGCTGTCGGATCCTGCGCCCGTGCGCGACGCGGCCCTGGCCGCCGCGGTCGAGGACGGGCTGCGCAAGGCGGCGGTCCTGGCGGAAGCGGCGGGCCTGACCATCGGCGCGCCCCTGGCCGTGGTCGAACAGGGCGGCAGCCGTCCGCCCGGTCCGGTGATGATGGAGATGGCCAGCATGGACCGGTCCATCCCCACCGCGCCGGGATCGCTCGAGGTCACGGCACAGGTCGAATTGCGCTTCGCCATCCGCCCATAAGCAGGACCCCTGCGACAGCGCCGCGCGGGAACCTGGCCCGCCCTCCGGATCGTTTTCCGCAAGAAGGACACGCGGAACCTGACCGAAAGCCGGTCGGGGGATCTGGAGGCACGGCATCACCTTTTTCCAATCGCTCTCGGCCTCGGGCTTCATGGCCACGGCGATCAGCTTCGGCCCCGCGCGGATGGGCTTCGGACTTTACGTGCCGGAGTTCCGCGCGGCGTTCGACCTGTCGTCCAGCACGGTCGGCCTGATCTCGAGCCTGGCCTTCGGATCCTTCCTGGTGTCGCTGATCGTGGCGCAGATGCTGCTGGATCGGCGCGGCCCCGAATGGCCCGTGCTGGCGGGCCTTCTGGCCGCGACGCTGGGCATGGGCATCGTCGCCGCGGCCACCAGCGTCTGGGTGCTGGCCGCGGGCGTCGCCCTGGCCGCCGCCAGCGCGGGGTTCGCCTGGACCCCGTTCAATCACGCGGTCAACCAGAAGGTGGGCGAGGTCGCGCGCGCCGCGGCCCTGTCGCGCATCAGCAGCGGGACGGGCGTGGGGATCTTCCTTGCGGGGGCACTGGCCTTCGCCATGGTGCTGAGCGACCTGGACTGGCGGACCTGCTGGCTGGTCTTCGTGGGCTGCTCGATCGTGACGCTGGTGGTGAACGGCATCTCGCTGCACCCCATCGAGCCGGCGGACCGCGTGACCCGGCAGGACGACGCGCGCGACCTTCTGCGCCGGGGCACGATCCCCGTGGTGGTGCTGTCGCTGGTCTTCGGCACCGTCTCGGCGATCTACCTGTCCTTCGCCGCCGACACGTTTCGCGGGCGGGGCGAGCTTGCGGGCGTGCCGCAGGCGACGATCCCGGCGCTGGTCTTCATGATCTACGGTGTCGTCGGGTTGCTGGGCCTGGTGGCGGACCGCCTGCACAACCGGCTGGGGCTGATCTGGCTCGTCAGGGTGCTGCTGGTCGCATCGGCCGTCTCCTGCGCGCTGGTCGTGCTGGGGCCGGCCGGCTGGCTGAGCCTGTCGGTCTCGGCCGGTCTGCAGGGCGCCTTCGTGCTGACCACCAGCGCCGTGCTCGCCTTCTGGTCGGAACGGCTGTTTCCGTCGCTCCCGTCGCTCAGCTTCACCGCGATCCTGGTGGTGTCGGCCGTGGGCAGCGTGGTGGGCCCCGCGCTGGCGGGCTGGCTGTCGGACGCGGCGGGGACCACGACGATGTTCCTCGCCACGGGGGCTTTGCCGCTGCTGGCCCTTCCGGTCATGCGCTCGGACACGGTGACCGAACGCCCGCTCAGCCCGCGCGACGTGGCGCAGCCGGGCTGAACGGGCGAACGCCCTATGCCGTGGCCTTGGCCAGCGCCTGGTCCAGGTCGGCGATCAGGTCGTCGGGATCCTCGATCCCGATGCTGACGCGCACCACCTCGGGGTCAGCGCCCGCCGCGCGCTGCTGGTTCTCGTCCAGCTGCCGGTGGGTGGTCGAGGCCGAGTGGATGATGAGCGAGCGGGTGTCGCCCAGGTTCGCCACGTGGCTGAAGATTTCCAGGGAATCGATCAGCTTGATGCACGACTCGTAGCCGCCCTTCACCGCGAAGGTGAACAGAGACCCGGCCCCGCGCGGACAGACCTTTTCGACCCGGTCGAAATACTTCGAGGACTCCAGCCCCGCGTAGGTCACGTAGTCGACCCGCGGATCCTGCTCGAGCCACTGGGCCACCTTGCGCGCGTTCTGGACGTGCTTCTCCATCCGCAAGGACAGCGTCTCGATCCCCATCAGCGTGTAGTGGGCCGCCTGCGGGTTCAGAGTCATGCCCAGGTCGCGCAAACCGATGGCGATGCCATGGAAGGTGAAGGCCAGCGGGCCGAAGGTCTCGTGGAACTTCAGGCCGTGATAGGCGGGCTCGGGGTCGCTCAGGGACGGGAACTTGCCGCTGGCGGACCAGTCGAAGGTACCGCTGTCGACCACCACGCCGCCGGTGACCGAGCCGTTGCCGGTCAGGTACTTGGTCAGCGAATGGACGACCAGCGTTGCGCCGTGCTCGATCGGACGGCAGAGGTACGGCGTGGCCGAGGTGTTGTCGACGATCAACGGCAGGCCAACCTTGTCGGCCACGTCCGCCACCGCGCGCAGGTCGGTGATGTAGCCGCCGGGGTTGGCGATGGATTCGCAGAAGATCGCGCGCGTGTCCTCATCGACCGCGGCCTCGACGGCCGCAAGGTCGTCCATGTCCACGAACTTGGCCGACCAGCCGAAGCGCTTGATGGTCTGGGTCATCTGGGTGACCGTGCCGCCGTAAAGCCGCGTGCTGACCACCACGTTCTTGCCGGGCGCCATCAGCGGGAACAGCGCCATGATCTGCGCCGCGTGCCCCGACGAGCAGCAGACCGCCCCGGCGCCGCCTTCCAGCGTGGCGACGCGTTCTTGCAGGACGGCGACGGTGGGGTTCGTCAGCCGCGAGTAGATGAAGCCCACTTCCTGCAGGTTGAACAGGGCCGCAGCGTGGTCGGCGTCGCGGAACACGTAGGCCGTGGTCTGGTAGATCGGCGTGTTGCGCGCGCCGGTGGCCGGATCGGGCGCCGCGCCGGCGTGGATCTGAAGCGTGTCGAAGCCGTAGGTCTGGTCGGACATGGAAATCTCCCTGAGCTTTGCCCTTGTTGGCCGATGGTGTAGGCCATGGCCAGTTCCCGCACAACAAGGACCGCCCCATGCCGCACCCGTTTCACCTGGCCTACCACGTCACCGACCTGGACGAGGCGCGCGCCTTCTACGGCGATGTCCTGCAATGTACCGAGGGGCGGTCGACCGAAACCTGGGTGGATTTCGACTTCTTCGGCCACCAGCTGAGCCTGCACCTGGGCGAGCCCTTCGCCACCGCGGACACCGGCAAGGTCGGTGACCACATGGTGCCCATGCCGCACCTGGGCCTCGTGCTGCCGCTGGAAGACTGGCAGGTCCTGCGCGGGCGGCTCGAACGCGCCGGTATCGACTGGGTGCTGGCCCCCAGTGTCCGGTTCGAGGGCGAGCCGGGCGAGCAGTGGACGATGTTCTTCCGCGACCCGTCGGGCAACCCGATCGAGCTGAAAGGGTTCGCCCGGATGGAGCAGGTCTTCGCCGTCTGACAGCTTTGCCCCGGGTGGCCCCGGACGCGGATGGCGAGAATGCGCTGGACGCGCCTCGCGGACCCTCTAGAAATATCCCGGCCGACAGAGCAGGGAGAAGGTTCAAATGATTACACGTTACGCGCTGATCGCCGCGATGGTTCTTTCGGGGGGCGCCGCCTGGGCCGAAAGCCACGCGTCCGAATCCGAGGTCGACGCGCCGCAGGTGGCCGAGCTGACCGCCGAGGACGTGGACATGGACGCGGCCGGGAAGATCTTCCAACGCTCGTGCCGGGGCTGCCACGGCAACAAGGCACAGGGCGCGGCCAGCTATCCGAAACTGTCCGACAAGGAGCCGCAATACCTGGCCGACATGCTGGCCCGGTATCGCGACGGTGAGCGGATCGGCCCGAACTCGATCCTGATGATCCAGAATGCCAAGGATCTGTCGGACGAGGATATCACCAACCTGTCGGTCTAAATCGCGACCGCTTTCGACTAAGCCGGCAGCGATTGCGGCAGGCGGCACGCCGCCTGCCGTGACGCGGCGCCGGATGGCCGTTGACCACCCCCACGGGCCGCCCTGCCGTAACTCTGCCTGCTGGTTGAATCGTAAGGAAATGAATGCCTTACGTGCAGCGGCGTACGTGATCATAGGGAGGATACTATGCTACGCTCAACGTCTCGTTCGGCACTGCCGCTGGTCACATCGCTGCTGGCCGCGACATCGCTCGTCGATGGCAGCGGCCCAAAGCGGCATGAACACCACCAGCCTGCAAGCCGAAGCCGTTCTCGAGGGCCTGGAGAACCCTTGGGACATGGCGCTCCTCGATGACGGCACGATGCAGTTCACCGAGAAATGCAAGGGACTGTCGGTGCGCATGCCCGACGGCACCGTGAACGCGCTTTACGGCGTGGGTGAGACCGAAGGCTATCCCGCCAACGGCTCGGACCTGTTCTGCGAAGGGCAGGCGGGGATGATGGGTGTCGCCTTCGACCCGGACTTCGCCGACAACCGCCGCATCTACGTCTACTCGACGTCCAACATGTCGGATCCCCACACCAACCGGCTGATGCGCTTCACCCTGAACGAGGACTTCACCGAGGTGTCGGACCGGACCGACATCGTCGATGACGTGCCCTACAAGATGGAAGCGTCCGATCACCCGTTCGGTGGACCCGGCGCCCACAACGGCGGGCGCGTGCGCTTCGGTCCCGACGGGGCCCTTTGGCTGACCACCGGCGACAACCACAACGAAGAAATCCCGCAAAGCCCGACGATGATGGGCTCTAAGGTTCTGCGGATGGATACGGATGGCAACGCCCATCCCGACAACAACCCGCCCGAGGGCTTCGACCAGCGGACCTACACCTACGGCCACCGCAACGTGCAGGGTCTTGCCTTCCACCCGGAAACCGGTGCGGCGATCACCGCCGAGCACGGCCCGTGGCACTCGGACGAAATCACGGTGCTCGAGAACGGCGGCAACGCCGGTTGGGACCCGCGTGACAACATGGCCGGGCGCGGCGACTGCCCCGACGGCTATTGCGGCTACATGCCCAACCAGAACGAGGGCATGAACCGCTACGAGCGCGCTTCCTTCATGCCGATGACCGACTTCGAGACCTATCCCGACGCCATGCCGCCCGTATGGGAGAACAACGGCTGGTCGCAGGGGACCTCGTCCGCCGCCTTCCTCGAGGGTGAGCAGTGGGGCGACTGGGAAAACGCGATGGTCGTCGGCATCATGGGCATCGGCTTCGGTGGCACGCCCATCGGGCAGCGCATCGACGTGATCGAGTTCACCGAGGACGGGACCGAGGTGCTGGACGTGACCGAGATGACCCTGCCGATGGAGCCGGGCCGCTTCCGCTCGGTCGTGCTCGGGCCCGAGGGCAGCCTCTATACCGCCATCGACGAAGGCACGATCTACAAGCTGACCCCCGGCGGCAGCTGATCGCGACAGGGCCGCGCGTTCCGTGCGCGCGGCCTAGTCTCCGGTGACCAGCGTTTCGGGAATCTCGAAGCGCTGGTCATCCACCCGGACGTGATAGGTGCCGCCATCCAGGCGCCAGTCCGTGTCCCGGCCCACCCCGGACATCGTCGCGTTGCCGCGCAGGAATTCGCCCGCGCTGAAGGTGAGCATTCGCGCGAACCCGCTCGGGAAACGGACGACGACCGCGGCCGTGGGGGGCACCCGCGCGACCGATGCCTCGCACGGCACCAGTGTCTCGCCCGGGTTCTGGGCGCAGCGCACCACCATCGACGCGTCGAAATCCCTCTGCTGGGCGCGCGCCATCGCCGAGGCGACATCGCCTACGGCGCTTAGGGGCACCAATGCCCCGAGGATCGTCAATATCGCCAACCTCCCCGTTGACACCTCGCCCATCCTCCGCGACGTCCGGGCCTTGGCGCAAGGACGATGCACGGCTGCGCCGGGGGCATGCCTAGCGCATCCAGAAGCCATTGCTTTTCAACCGGTTGCGGATCTTCTGCTCCTTGCGGGGCAGGTCGTCTTGGTCGAACAGCGCGCGGGCCTTCCGGCCGCGGCCCTGAAGCACCATGCGCTTGATCGGCTCGTACTCCTTGAGGATCTTCTTCAGCTTGTTGGGTGCGACCGTGGCCTCGAGCGTCTCGACCACATGGTCCCCCTCACGCGCATAGAGCAGCGGCAGCAGGCGATAGTGGCAGGTCGTCGCGCCATCCAGCAGCCCCGCCGGGATCGTCCGTCGCCCGCCACCGAAGCTGTGGATCACAAGCGGCAGCGCGATCTGGTCGAGCCACGGGTCCAGCGACTGAAGTGCCAGCGTCTCGGGCGCGTCGTCCCGGATGGCGAGCGCGTAGTCCAGAAATCGTTTCCCGAACTCCGGGCCCGAGCGGTGGAAGAACCAGCCCGCGTTGAAATAGAGATAGCGCTCCCAGTACTCGTCCGGCTGCGACGGGTCGATCGAGCTGTCGAAATCCAGCCCGAACTTGTCGTAGAGCGATCTCCAGATTTCGGCGTAGCCCGGCCCGTAGAGCTCGATCTGCGGCCACGTGCCTTCGCGACGCAGCGACGCGCAGGGCCGGGCAAAATCGAAGGGGACCTCCGAGAGCGGGCCGGTCACCAGCGTATCGCTGTCGAAGAAAACGAAGGGCCGGTCGCGCGGCAGTGACAGCAGCGCTTCGATCTTGTTCCCATAGGGATAATCGGCGCCGAAATGCCGGGTTTCGAAGGGCAGGAGGGTCGCGCCCAGTTCGTCCAGCAGCAGGTCGCGCACCGCGTCGGACATCCGCGGATCGCGCGGCCACAAATCGTTCGGCTGCGGCTCGGCCACGTAGAGCCGCCCGGCGAAATCGGGATCGGACCGTCGCAGCGACGCGGCGAACAGCGCCGCCTCGTACTGCAATCGGCCGGATTGGCCGATGACCAGAATGTCGAACGGATCTGGATTCTTCGTCGCCATGCACCTTGTCCGCCAACGCGTCCGGGTCCGCTCTAATGTCCGGGTCGCGGCTTGCCTAGCCTGAGGGCGCGCCTGCGGCGACCTTCGTCCACATACCGGCCGGCAAGGCAAGTGAAAGCGTGCCGCCGTCACCGGTATCGAGCGTCACGTTGTCCGAATAGCCCGCGAAGGGGATGGTCAGACCGTCGGCGAAGGCGATTGATGTGACGGGGATGTAAGCGCCTGTCTTGCGGGTGGAGGGCGACATCCCGGAGGCCGTGAGTTCGCCGCTGAAGTCAAGGATGGTGACGTCCAGCGTGCGGATCCAGGTCATCAGTGCCCGGACCGCCGTGTCTTGCAGGTCGGCGGGGCCGAAGTTTCGCGGGCCGTCCCGGACGGACGGCGGCCCGAGAACCGCAGCGGAAAGCAACTGCGCCGCATAGGCCGCCATACGCGCGGCGCCGGGTGGCGGCGGGGTCAGTCCGGCGGCGGACGCGAGCCTCCGGTCGCTCACATCGGGGATCGAGGCGCCGCGCACTTCGTTGCGCAGGTCGGCGAAGCTGGCAGCGTCGATGCTCGGGATCCGGAAGGAAAAGTGCGCGGTGACGGTGTTTCCCGGACCTGGAGCCAGGTCGGCCTCGACCTTGTTCACGCCATGATAGACCGTTCCCGACAGTGCGCTGGCTGCTTTTTCTGCCGTCGACTCGGTACTCGGCGCCGGCCGGAAGGCGCGAACGCGGGCGTTGTTGGTCACGATGTCGATGGGCAGATCGACCAGGTACATGGCGCGTGGGGCCGGGGAACAGAGTTCGCCCGGCCCGTCCCGTCAGATGTTGATGGTCGAGTTGTTGTTGGAGCTGGGTAGCGCATCCCCATTCTGGTCCTGCGCCCCGGTATCGGCCGCCGGATCCGACGCGGAGGCCATCGAGTAGGTGTTGCCTTGGTCGTCTTTGACCTGGAGCAGCATCATGTAGGCTGACGCGGTTACCTGAAAGTTCGGGATCTGACCCGTCGCCTCGAGATCGAAATCAGTATAGCCGTTGATCTGATCCGAGTTGATCGCCTCGTGGAAGGCCTGGCTGATCTCGCTCTTGTGGGTCGAGGCATTCGCACCGATGCCCAGCCATCCCCAGAAACCGCTGACGCCGCCACCGATATTGTAGCTTTTCTTCATTTGCTGAAAGGTCGTCGACTTGTCGAGGCTGTAGGCCGAGAACGTCATCTTGCCGTGCAGCTTGGCTGTTGCGCCGGCACCGCTCACCTGCGCCGAGATACCCTTGGCAACGCCGCGCTTGGCTGAAATCGACCAGGACGTAGCAGATTGGCCCTGACCCCCGGCGTTGGCCAGCGCGATCTGGTTGTGATCCTGCAGCTCCAAAACATCACTCATCATCCGAACTCCCTTATTGGTTGAATGTGCCAACTTGATACAGGATGGCTTACGTAGCGTAATGGGAGTTGCGCGCAATGCAATCAAAGGTTGAAAGATATACACAGATATCTTCTTCAGGCGTAATTTCAAGTGGTTAGAGATCCGTGAAGAGACGCGCATCCGGCTCTATCCGATTGATAAGAGGCTAAAATGAGAAGTTTGTCCGATTTTCGTCATGTTCACCGACTTCGCCTGGACTGTCCGCGTGCACTTGACGGCAGCCAAAGATCGAACTGGTTGCCAGTTCCGGGCGCGACGCGGCCAAGTCCGAAATTGCAACCTACAGGTGATATTGGCGGTCTCCCAGGCAAATCGCGCTGTCCCGAACGGTACCACCGGCAAGGGTTCTACCTCGGCTGCGGCCATAGGGATGGGTATGTGGCGGGATAGGGTGGTCGTTCCGAATTCGAACAGTGCCCGCGTCTCCACATAAGAGCGCGGGGCCCTGCCAGCGGTGCGGGGCGCAGGATCGATCCGGTGGATCGATCGGGTGCCGACATGCAAGCGGACAGGCTCGGTGCGGCGGTTGATCGTGTAAGGGGGAGGTTGGTGGACCCAACAGGAGCGGAATCGAACCGCCTGTTCGAAGTCCTCCAAGAATGGGAACACCATCTCGCACCTTATGATCTAAGCGATCTGAGGTGCGGCGATGAGCACCTTAGATAGACGTTTCAATAAGTTAGCCAAGGATCAGCGGCCCAAGTATCCGCCGCCGTTTTCGCTGCGCCTCACCTTCGATGAGCGCGCCAAGCTGGATTTGTTGCGGGGCAGCATGCCGCTGGGGCGGTATATCCGTGAGCAAGTGCTCGGGGATGATGCTGCGCCGCGCAAGAAGCGTGGGCGTTATCCTGTCAAGGATCATGAAGCCCTCGGGCGTGTCTTGGGCGCGCTCGGCTCGTCGCGCCTGTCTTCCAATCTGAACCAGCTCGCGCGCGCTTCTAACAGTGGCTCGCTGCCCGTCGCGCCGGAGACAGAAGCTGACCTTCGTCAGGCCTGTGAAGATGTGAAGGCCATGCGGCAGGAACTGTTGCGGGCGCTCGGCAGCATTAGCGACGGGGGTGAGCCATGATCCTGAAAGGTTCACAGCGCGGGAACGCGGCCAAGCTCGCCCGGCATCTTTTGAACGAGCGGGACAATGAGCATGTCGAGCTGCACGAGCTGCGCGGATTTGTTTCCGATGAGCAGCTCTTGGACGCCTTGCTCGAAGCGCAGGCCGTGGCCAAAGGCACGCGTTGCCAGCAACACCTATTCTCGCTCAGTCTGAACCCGCCGGAAGACGAGCGGGTCGATGTCGAGCACTTCGAAACGGCCATCGAAATGGTCGAGCAACAGCTTGGCCTAGACGGGCATCCCCGCGCCATCGTCTTCCATGAGAAGGAAGGCAGACGGCACGCGCATGCGGTCTGGTCGCGGATCGATTCCGAAACCATGACGGCAAAGAACCTGCCGTTCTTCAAGCGCCGCCTGATGGAGGTCTCGAAAGAGCTCTATCTTCAGCATGGCTGGGATATGCCCAAGGGCATTGTCGATCAGGCCTTGCGCAACCCGCTGAATTTCAGCCGGGCCGAATGGCAGCAGGCCAAGCGGGCCATGGCCGATCCGCAGCTCGTCAAGGCGATGTTCAAGCAGGCTTGGCAGTCTTCTGACAATGCCGAAACCCTGAAAGCCGCTCTGGAAGACAAGGGCTTTTTCCTCGCGCGTGGTGATCGGCGCGGCGTGGTCGCGCTCGATTATCAGGGCGAGGTCTACGCGCTGGCGCGCTGGTCGGGCGTCAAGGCGAAGGATGTCAAAGACCGGCTGCCTGACGTGGATAAATTCCCAAGTGTGCAGGAGCGCCGCGACGAGATAGCCAAGCGGATGAGTGCGCAGCTTCAGAAATACGCCGTTGAAATCAATAAGGCGTACCACAGGAAACACCCCTCCATCGAGTTCAAGCGAACCCAGCTCGTGGAGCGCCACCGCGATGAGCGAAAAGCGCTGTACGATAGGCAGCGCGCCCGCTGGGAACAGGAAACGGCGGCGCGAGCAGCACGCCTGCCCAGAGGCATGGGCGGTCTGTGGAGCTGGATCACGGGGAAGTATTCACGGATCAGAACGCAGAACGAGCTGGATGCATGGCAATGCTATTGCCGGGATCAGGCCGAGCGCGATGGACTGGTGTCCCGCCAGCTTGATGAGCGCCAGCAACTTCAGCGCGCCGTCAAGGAAGTGCGCGATCAGCGAAGCAAGGATATCGCCGATCTGCACCTTGAGCTGAGCGCCTATCTCTCGATGCAGCGCGGGCATACGGCAACGGCCAAGGTGAAAGCCGATATCGCGAAACAACCTGAGACGCCGAAGAAAGATAAGAGCCGTGGGCAAGACCGCTCACGCGGGTCTGGCCCTGATTTTAACCTCTAGCATTTGAAAGGAAAATTCATGCGACACATACTCATGCTTCATCTGGACGAAGCGCACGCGCGTCAGCTCGATGAGCTGCGCCAGCATTTTCATCTGGCGGCAGATGACACTGTGCGCCTCGCCATCCGCCTGACGCACGCCCGGCACAAGCAAAAACCGGACGTGCTCGCGCTTGAGTTCAAGCCGCGCGCGAAGCGCGATGACAGGTACGATGATGAGGATTGGACACCATAAATGCAGCGCTTAGATCGTTTTGGGCTTAGTGTCGCTGCAAAGTCTCTGAAGTATTTTTCGCAACCCGGTATGACGACATAGTTTGCCTTCTACCCGAAGTAGTATCTCCTCGCCATGCTTATTGCTCAGCCTTGGGTTCTCATTCAGAAGAAGAAGCTGGCAGCATACTTCCCCCAGATTGTCGCGTTCGAATTTGAAGATTTCTTTGTTGGAAAGCTCATCGGGCGTAGACACGATTCCTAGGTCGAAAAGAAAATCTGAGGAGATATCAATTTGCTCAAATCCACACCTCAATATGTTCTTCTTCGACCCAATATTTCCTTTTGTAACCACTGCAAAGTACATATCTTCAGGGGGACGAAACAGATGGTCTGATACTGCCTGATACCACTTCATAGGCTTCTGAAGCCCAAATCCGTTTAGCGTGACGCGTGTGCCACCCATTTCCGTCAAGCGAGCGCTATGTCTGAATGTGAGAGATGCAGCAACAAGTTCCTTGTTGGGGCCCTCAATATAGACTGCACTGCCATTCCCAAGTGAGTCTAAAAGCTCCATGGGGTCGCGCTCGGCATTGAAATTGTGTTTGTTTGAAGCGTAGAAATCAAAGACTCTTTCAAAAATCGCCGGATCGACACCGTCTTCCACGCACCGCATTCGGTATGTTGTTATTTTCTCAACCATTCTCGACCGTGCACATTAATATTCACTGTCTATAGGTCCATTATCATATGCTGGAACTCTGTGGAACCATAACAGAGCTAGAAGCTTTACAAGGACACACCGCTCATGCTATGCATGGTGCAACGTTTGATGCAGGGTGCATCGGAGCAACACCTAAGAATGAGGCGCGAAAAATGTCAGCAGATCAAGTTAACTTACTAAAATCATGGGAAAAACACAGCCTCCTCGGGGTAGTGGCCTTCTTGGACAGGTGTGATCCATCAAACGATGAGACTTTTGCGAAAGTCATCGATTCCGCTGTTGGCCGCTTCGGACTGTCTGCGAGTGCTATCGCTGAAGAGTTCGAGATTGACAGGAGCACGGTCAACCGATGGGCAGGCGGTAAGACGAAACCACATCATCTGGTGCGACCGATTATTGTGAGATGGATACGCGACCAGCTGTCAAGCCAGGCCGAAGAGTTGACCAAAGCACCAGCAGATATTGGTGAGTTGGAAGATTTTGCGGATCGCCAGCTCGCTATTTGAAGCTAAGCCGTGCGCGCATTGCGACGGTCATAAGGACGACAAGGTTATTCTGCGGGAACAACGCCGCCCATGTGGGGCGGCGTTGTTCGTTAGAGTAGATCGAACAAATCGACTTGCTGAGGCAGAGCATCCAGCAGATTGATATGGGCAAAGTCGTTGTAGATGTGCGCATATTTCAGGCTCATCGACGTATGGACGGCGTCGCTGCAAGTCGGGATCGGCTGCCCTGCATGCTCTTTGCGATAGGCATGAAGCTCTCTTGCGACTTCGCGATAGCGCGAGATGTTGGCGCTCAAGGAGTGCCGAACTTCCTCGCGGATTTTGTTGAGCAACCTGGTGCGTTGAGGCTCCGGCCTGCGGGCGGCGCTCAGGATTTCTTCCTGACGGTATCCCTTGTACTCGGCGAGACGTGCCTCAAGGCGGATGACTTTTGGAGGCAAGACCTCACCGCCCAAAAGGTAATACCATGGATGGCCGGGACGGTAGCCGCGCGTGTCGGGGGCGCTCATGAGCGCCCCGCTTCGTTTGCGGCGTCGGGGGCATCTTCCAACGGCAGGCGCAGGACGATGCGGCCATTGATGGGGCAGGTTTCAAGCTGAAGCGTGTAGCCGCGCCCGTCCTTGTGCTTCCATGCTGCTCCGACCTTGTTCCAATAGGCCTTCTCGCCTTTCTGGGTGACGTGCCAGGCCAGATAGTCCGGCGCGTTTTGGGGCTGATTTTGGTTGGTGTTTTCGCGTGCCATGATCGTCTTCTCCTTGTCTTTCGGGCCTACTTGCTAACGCCCTCCCGACAGGCCGGAGCGAAGGATCAGGCTTCATGTTCAACACGGATTCTTGGAGCGGGCAGAGCATTGAAGGCTGAGCCGCTTCGGCCAGGGAATTGGGCAATCAGTTGCAAGCGGGCACGGAAAGACGCAGGGGTCGATCTGCACGGGGGAAGAAGACCCGCCAGCCTGACCGCCAGCCGCTAGCCGGACTAGCAGGCGCTCGCCACCCCACATTCGAGATAGAGCATCTGGAACAGGAGCCGCGCCGCTCGTGGTGATGCACGGGAGCGCCCTTCGCAAATGCTGATACCAGACCTCACCCTGTAGGCCGCCCATCCCGCCAGCGCTGCCGAATTCACCGCCTAAAACCGATATCGAAGCTTCATCTGCGCATCCGCCTGTATGCAGGATCAAGAAACCTCCCGAACCATCAGGCCTTCCATGGGCCGATGATGGTGTGTGCCGGGGCCGAAAGGCCCTGAGTGGTTCGGGGCCTCCTTGAAGCATAAGGAGGAAGCGATGAAACTCGTCTCACGCTTTGAAGCGGCATCCCGCAGCACGGCAGAACTGCACGGCCTTCTGGCCGAGGCATTCAACGCCTTTGCGAGTGCCCCGCGCAGCAGCCAGGAGCGCCGCAACGCTCTGGCTTCGATGCGCAACATCGAAGATGAGCTGGCAGCGCGCGCGCCAGGTCTCTAACCGACCAGCGGTCAGCCCTCCGGCTGGCCGCTTCCTTGACGACCGGCCACGAAAGCGGCCATGCAGCCGGACTCATGAGTGCTTCCGTAGATCATAAAACTATGATATCGTTAGGATAAGTGAATATAAATATCCGGCCCATAAACCGGCCAAAATGCAGGACAAACATGGCGCGCGACGATGGTGAAAGTATAGGTCTTTTTGAGCCCCTCATGGTGAGCGAGGGCTCCCCGCAACGCGCGGTCTTGAGTGATCTTGCCTTGGAGCTGGCCGAAAAATCCGCCGCGTTCCGCGCCAGCTTACCCGTGTCCATCGCGGCTGCTCAAGGCCGGAGCTCTTCGCTCCGAAAGCACGCGCGCCCCGCTACATCTGGCCTTCCCGGCAAAATACGCGGAGCGTTGGATGCCGGGCCTGTTCCCCGAGGGCTAAAAGGCCCGATGGCAAGCGCCCGCCGAAAGGCGGGCGCGAAATTTTCCAGCTCGGTGAAGTCGCCGCTTATGCGGCGACTCCTTCCTTCTGCTGCTCGTCCTCGATTACGGGTTGCAGACCGTGCAAGAAATCTGCGGCGCGCTGCGCATGGGCGGCGGCGGCAAAGATAGCGCGCTTGTCGTCCTTCAAGACCTTCAGCCAGCTTTGAATATAGGCGGCATGGTCGGTGCCAGGTTCGGGGGTCAGCTCCAGATCGGCACACAGGAACGCCGCGCCCAGTTCGGCAACCAGTTCCTCGCGGGCGTAGCCTTCATCGCCCCAGCGCTTGCGCCCAAAGTCGCGGTCAAGGCGGCTCTTGTGCTTCGTCCAGTGAGTCAGTTCATGGGCAAGCGTGGCGTAGTAGCTCTCAGGGCTGCGGAAGGTCTCAAAAGCTGGCATCTGCACATGATCGCTGCCGTTCGCATAGTGGGCGCTGTTCCCGCCATGACGGATGTCAGCAAGCGTGGCGGCGAAAAACGCCTCCGCATGTTCGATCCGCAAGGCGGGATCAATAATCGGCTCGGGCTTGGCGTAGTAGTGTTCGGGCAGCCCCTCGATCTGATCGACGTTGAAAACGCTGTATCCCTTCATGAACGGGATTTTGCGCTCTTCCTCGCTGCCGTCGTCCTGCTCTTCCTTCTTGGTGATGGTGTTGGCGTATACGACCAGATTGCCCCGCTCGCCCTTGCGCACATGTGCGCCCATCTCTTTGGCTTGGCGGAAGGTCATCCAGTACGGGGAGAGATATCCGGCCTCGACGCTCGCGCCCCAGAGCATCAGCACGTTGATCCCGTTATAGGGTAGCCCGTTGTGCCGCAGGGGCTTGGTGATCCGGCCCTCAAGGTTGCCGCTGCTCCAAGGCTTGAGCCAAGACAGCTCGCCTTTCTCTAGATCGGCAATAATTTTGTTTGTTACTTTCTGATAAACATCGGTTTTCATTTCCTTTTTCCTCCTTTGGATAGTCGGTTGCGCATGCAACCGGACTAGGCCCGCGCCAATGAGCGGGGGGAGGCCGTCAAGATCACGGGCGGCGGAGGGGGATCGCCCGTCCTGCACGAGCGCTAGCGAGGAAGGATGGGGAGACCGCCGGTCCGTGATCACGGCGCTCTATCGCCGCGATGTTCTTGGCCAGAACCTCATCCTGATCGATCCGATGGATGTCGTTGCCAGCAAGCTTGGGCTCACCAGCTCGTCCTTCAATCCGTGCGCCCGCATCCAGCCTTTCGGCGATGAAGCCTTTGACGATGCCATGCTGGCTGCCGATAGCCTGGTCATCCCTGACGGCGGGGCGGAGTCACATTGGTCGGGAGAAGCGGCCAGCATGATTGCAGGCCTTCTGCTTCATGCCGCCGAACATGGCACGGCCAGCCTCAAGGGCGTGCGCCAAACCTTGAATGCCAGTCGCGATGAGTTCCGCGCGACCATCGATCAAATGTTGGCCTCGCCCTTTGAGCTGGTCAGAGCGGCTGGCGGGCGGATTGATAACAAGGAAGAGCGCGAGCTGTCGGGGGTAATCTCGACCGCGCAGCGCAACACGCACTTCCTGGAAAGTAGCAGGTTGGCGGATTGCCTGTCTGGTTCGGACTTCGATCCCAAGGATATCGGCGAGAATACCAGCATCTATATCATCTTGCCCGCGCGCCGCATTGCGGTGGCGCGGCGGTTCCTGCGGGTGCTGATCGGTGCGCTGATTGCGAGCGTGACGGCGCTTCCCCAAAGGCCGTCCGTGCCCGTGATGTTCTTGCTCGAAGAAATGGCAACTCTGGATCGTATGTCCATCATCGAGCAAGCGGTCGGCCTGATGGCCGGGTTTGGCATGCAATTTGTCATGGTGGTGCAGGATTTCACCCAGCTCAAAGAGCTCTACAAAACCCGCTGGGAATCTTTCCTCGCAAATAGCGCGTCCATTCAATGTTTTGGCACGAATGACCGCTTCACAGCGGATTATCTCTCTGCGCTTTGCGGCCAGACCAGCTTGCACCAGCTCAGCTTGGACAGCGCCATCGAGCGCGGGCGGATACTGGGCGATCCCAATTTCCGATCCAGCAGTGATGCCAGCCAGTCTCGCCGCCTCATCACCTCGGACGAGATGATGAGCCTGCATCCATCCGTGCAGGTGGTGGCGCTTGCCGCTGCCCGTCCGATGATCGGTTACAGGCCCGTCTACTTCCTGGAAAAGCGCTTCCGCGATAGGCGCGGCAAGCCGCTCTACAGCATTCATCCAAGCCGCCTCGGCCAGCCGATTACACGGAGCGTGGATTTCACCGCGCCCGGTCTCGCGCTTGGCGCGATGCTCGGCGACTATTTGAGTGTGGGGTGAGCTATGGGAAAATTTACCATTCTGACATGCGCCAACATTGTCTTCGGCTATGCCGCGCTCGTCATTGTCCTGCGGGGTGTGATCAACCTGCCGCTCCTCCATGCGTATTTCGCGCAAATGATCGGGTTTGTCGGTCCGATCCCGCTGCTCATCACGGCGCTATGGAGCGCTGTTCTTCTCTGGCAGGTGCGCCAGGTCTCGAATTTGCGCATTGTCGATCTGCCCGATGTCTCGGACGCACTGGCGCGGGGGCAGCATGATCCTATCCGCTTGGCGAGCGACACTCCCGCCGCGCCTGAACTTCTGGCGCGCGGTTTGGTATGGCTTGCGATTTTCGCAATGCCGATCTGGCTCGGCTGGCCGCTGCCGATCCTCTGGCCTGCGATGCTCTACGGGCTTTGGGCGCTGATCCGCTGGGCGCTGTGATAGATAAAAGAAAAAGCCCCGAAGCGGGTGCGTCGCTTCGGGGCTTGTCGTGTCGTCGGGAGTGCTGGTCTTAGGCGGCGAGGCTCAAGCCTGCGCCATGCAGGCGGCAGTAGCATTCAATCAAACGCAAGCGATCATAGGTTACTGGTCTCGGGTAGCGTTTCGGCATCGTCCCGCAAGGCGCGGCTTCGAGGACGTATGCCATCCAGCGGTTGCAGACGTCTGGGAACATGTCCGTGACTTCGGGGTGACGGAAGGGGCGCTGATCTGGGAAGTAGAGCCGTCCGTCATAGTCCTCGATTTCGGCCAGAACGCGCCGCCATGCGGCGTAGGAGCCGACTTCTTCGTGCATGGCGCGGGCTGGAAGCCAGATGCGCTCTCTGTAGAGTTTGCGGTTGGCGATGTGGTGATCGGCCAAAACGATGATCTTGTCGTCCTTTGTGCTGATGGATGGGGTCATGGTAAGCTTTCTTTTTCTATGGGGTCATGGAGTGGTTTCCGTTGTGCTTTGATGTCGGCATCGTTCTACATGGGTCCTCTTTCTTCCGGCAGGGGCTCTTGCCCGTGCTGGGGTAGATGTGGGAGGTTTCCGAAGAATTTCAGATTCGGGGCTAAGATACGGGGTTAGATGAAATCGTGATATTCGATCCTTATCAGTATGTTACGATGTTATTGTTGAACGCAAAATGAACCATGAAAAACCGCTACTCTATAGGCTCCAAGCTACCCGAGGCGGCCTTCCGCGCGCTCGTGCGGGCCTATTTCACAGGTGAGAAAACCGAGGACGCCGCCAAGATCACTAAGACCAGCCATGCCACGGTTAAAAACCTCTACCGCCGTATCACCTATCGCCTGATCGATGATCTGGAAATCTTCAGCTTCCATCGCGAGTTACTGACCGACTGTTTCGAGACAGGAGGTCGGCGTGTGGAAACCCTCAAGCGCTGCCTCTGGCAATGCCCTGGCGACAAGGGCTATGGCGACTTGCCTGACCGGGATACCTGCGCCGAATGTCCCTTCGCCGCCGAATTCAGGGAAGGCATGCAGGACGACCACGCTGCGCTAGCCATGTTTTTCGAACGCCGTTCGCTTGCGCCTCTGAACTCTTTCAGTTTCGTCAACCGCGCCGCCTACATATTTTCTCAGCACCGAGTGTTCTATGGCTCCAACGATGTACGCCGACGCGATGCAGCAAGCTTCATTGCGGGGCTTAAGAAAAGACCACTCGGTTCGGCGGGATCAAAGGAGCAGATCGCAGATCGCTATGTGAACCTAAGGGGCACGCGACCCCTTTGGTACGTTGCGACGCACGGCGAGGCTTACCACCTGCCGGACCACGAAATGATGTGAATAATCGCTTCGCATCCGTTTCCGATTTGTCGCTGCCGCGCATCGCGGCCAGCGTCAAACGGCAATGTCTGGGATAGCCATCTTTTCATCATCGAACAGCGATGATGGGAAGACCAATGCCGAGAAAACGAACACATGCCGCGAAGAAAGTATCAGCGCAAGTTTGCGAGAAGCGCATAATTTATGCTAAGCTAAAAGAAGATGTAGAATTCAAAGAGCCAAGCTCTTTGTACAAGGCTTTCGAGACTGAAGAAGCTCGGGACCAAAATCTCAACAGATCGGCTGAAGAGCACCAAGGGCAATGTTTAACTGACGCCCCTGTGCGTCCTATCGCGCCTATGCGCAGATGGGCAGGTGTTTTGATGAATACGAATGGTTTTGAAAATGCGCCGGATTTGGCTAGCGCTCTTGGATTTTCCCTAAAGAACAACGGCAAATCCAGCTTTCGGATCGATTATGAACGCTACCGCGCTTTCTTCGATGATCAGACGATCAGCGATGAGCAGAAAGATCAACTGATTGAGATGCTGTTCACAATAGGACATGCGTTTTATGACGCTGGCTTTGCCTATGAATTTGCCAATGTGGATTCAAGCCAAGCCTGTGGAAAACATGAGGAAACTCAGGATGACTCTGCCGCCTGCGGCCAAGGTGTGCTAAGCTCACCAGACATCACCCTGAGAGAACAGTTCAACCTGTGCGCCGCTGAGTAGAGCAGCGCGAAGAGAAGGAGGAGTCATGAATCATGTAGGAACAAAAGCGGCTACACAGACCAAGGCGCTGATCTATTGCCGCGTCTCGGACAAGAAGCAAAAGACTCAAGGCCACGGTCTCGAAAGTCAGGAACACCGCTGCCGCAAGTATGCCGAGGATCGCGGCTACGAAGTCGAGATGGTCTTCCCTGATGACATCACGGGCGGCGTGGACTTCATGAAGCGCCCAGGCATGCGCGCCATGCTGGCCTATCTCGATGCGAAGAACGAAGACAATTATGTAGTCATCTTTGATGATCCGAAGCGCTTCGCCCGCCATACCGAATTCCACCTTAAGCTTCGCCGCGAATTCGCGCAGCGCGGGGCGCGGGTCGAATGTCTCAACTTTACCTTCGAGGACACGCCCGAGGGGCTGTTCGTTGAAACTGTGATCGCCGCACAAGGCCAACTTGAGCGCGAACAAAACCGCCGTCAGGTCATCCAGAAGATGACCGCCCGCGTTGAGAAGGGCTACTACGTCTTTCATCCGCCAATCGGCTATAAATACGAGCGCGTGGCTGCGCATGGGAAGATTCTGGTGCCGAACGAGCCAATCGCCTCCATCATCCGCGAGGCTTTGGAAGGCTTCGCCGATGGGCGTTTCACCTCCCAAGTCGAAGTAAAGCGCTTCCTTGAGGGCAAGCCCGACTTCCCGAAGAGCGGCAAGAGCGGCTACGTCCACCCAACGAAGGTGCGCGACATGCTTGAGCGCTCCGTCTACGCTGGCTGCGTGGAGGCTCCGAATTGGGGCGTAACCCTGCGCAAGGGGCATCACGAGGCCCTGATCAGCTTCTCGACTTACGAGCGCATCCAGGCGCGTCTCAAAGGCACGCTGAACGCGCCAGCCCGCAAAGATATCAATCAAGACTTCCCGCTGCGTGGATTCGTCCTGTGCGATGATTGTGGAGAGCCGATGACCTCTTGCTGGTCGAAGGGCCGCAATCAGCTCTATCCTTACTATCTGTGCGACACGCCGAGTTGCGACTCCAAGCGCAAGTCGATCCGCCGCGCCGATATCGAGGAAGGGGCAGAAGCTCTCCTGCGTAGCCTGCAACCCGCTGCGCAGCTCTTCAAGCTCGCGAAGGCGATCTTCACCGATATCTGGGAGATGCGCCGCGCTGACGCCCTTGGGGCGCGGAAAGCTCTGGAAGCACAGGTCATTGATACCAGCAAGCAGATCGACAATCTGCTCGACCGTATCATGAACTCGTCCAGCCCGTCCGTGATCGGGGCGTATGAAAAGCGCATCGAAGAGCTGGAACGCGAGAAGATCAGACTGGCGGAACGGGCCGAGTCGGCGGTGCCCAGCGAGGCACGCCTGAGCGAATTTATCGAACCGGCCATGGAGTTCCTGGCAAGTCCTTGGAATATTTATAAAAATGGCAACTTCGCCCTCAAGAGAACGGTGCTCAAACTGGCTTTTGCAGAGCCATTGAGGTATAGCCGGAATGAGGGTTATCGAACCGCCGAAACCACCTTTCCTTTCAAGGTGTTAGCGGATTTTTCGTCCCTAAAGTGCGGGATGGTGGGCGACCCTGGAATCGAACCAGGCGTGCGTCTCCGCGAGGGAGCGAAGCGGGTCCTGCCAGCGGTGCGGGGCGCAGGATCGATCCGGTGG
>NZ_FOCM01000013.1 GCF_900110115.1 Palleronia pelagia
ACGGAACTAACCGGCATGGCTGTTCTGAGATGGTGCCAGGAGACCCGGATCGATTGGCACTACATCGCGCCCGGAAAGCCCATGCAGAATGCCTTCGTTGAGAGTTTCAACGGCAGCTTCCGGGACGAGCTATTGAACGAAACCCTGTTCACGTCGCTGGCCGAAGCCCGCGCGACAATCATCGCATGGAAGGAGGACTACAACCACAACAGACCCCACTCGTCCCTCGGCAATCTCACGCCGCAGGAATTTGCCATGAAATCGAGACTGGAAACCAGGGCCGCATGAGGCCAGAAATCAACCGACGGATTCTCCAAAAGGCTGGAGGGAAGTCGGGTCTCAGGTCAGCCGGTAGGGTTTCGGCATCAGGGTCGTTGAGGCAATCCGTGACGTTTTTGACGTACCCTGTCACGTCGCCGACAGTGATTTCGGAACCGTCGGCGAGGAGTTTCTTGCCCTGTTCCATAAGTCCGCCGAGCATGTCCGGCGACGGGATACCTGTGAGACCGGTAAGGGCGAGGCCGCCGGCCTTGGATGCGACCTTCATAAGGTCGACGCGCTTCAAGAGCTTCTTTGATGCGTCCTTCAGCTTTGTTGTGAGCGCCCGATCCCGCAGCAATTGTTCTACAATCGTTTCGATGATGACGGTCTTTGCGTCTTCGAGGCCCTGGAAGAGCCAACCGTTAAACCGAACAACTGATGTCCGATCATCCTCCGAAAACGCTTCCTCCAGCATGAGCAACACGCTCGACTTTCCCGCGCCCCAATCCCCGTGGACACCCACCGTGAGAGGTTCGGTCCCCGAGTCTCTGATCACTTTCGCGACCGTGGCCGAAACGGCCTCGGAGTAGATCATGTCAACGGCGGTCTCATTGTCAGGTATGATCATGGAAGTTCTTTTCCGTAGAATGTCGTATTTTCAATGCTATCGCTTTGCGCGGCTCGTTAAGTCTCGGCATCTGTTCGCGACCCTTGGCTTTACTATATCTCATGGCAGCAAATCCCGAACGGGGACGAATGCCTGGTTGGTCTCGGCCGCCCGGCGCAGCTTTTCGTCAAGAACATCGATCAATGAGAGACGGTTATGAACGACCTGGTGTAGGTCTAAACCATCGGCACAAATTATGTTCGTTCGCCTACCTGTCTTGAAGGCCTTAAGGCCGTCTTCTGAAAACCCCGAATTACTGATGAAGAGGCCGCGCGTCCACGTCGCCTTGCCCGAGACTTTGCCGGAAAATGTCAACAGTTCGGCTTGCCCCGTGAGACCGGCTTGCCATTTGGCTTCGACGAGATACGTCTCGCCGTGCAGCTTGAAGCTTCCGTCAATCTGTTCGCCCGTTAGTTTGAAAGGTGATCGCGGCGTGAGCCCATATGCGGCAAAAAGCTCTGTGAGAAATCGTTCATACTCATACCCACGACGCTGTGGGGCATGTTCGAAGAGGCCGATCAGACGGTCTGATAACGTCTTGGCCAGTTCGTCCGAAACCGTGGCCGCCTTCGGTTTCGGGCTCTCATCCGACTCGGGCAAGTCTCCTGGCAAGGAATCAAGGAACGCGGGGTCGTTGAGCTCGGGAACCTTAAGTGACAAACGGAGGAGGAGCACATTCAACTCGCTCACCTCTGCACGGGTGAGCGGCTCTCCCTTGCCTCTCCGCCAAGTCATCGATTGCCTTACGATCGACAGCATCAGCGAGCTGAATTTGTGCCTCCTCTGATCGAGTGTTGACGACAACAGCTGTACGATCGCCGGTCGCTTGCTACCGCCGACCCAGGAGTCCTCGCATTGGACCTTCGCTGCCGCCAAAGGGAATGCGGTCCGGGAATTACCGCTCCCCGGTAAGAAGTTGTAGAGCAGGTCCGCGAGATCCTCGACGCATTGTTCCTCTGCAAGGTTCATTGGCTACCCCACAGACATGACAGCGGGGCCGCGAACATGTTTTCGCCGAATGGGACTACCTTATCGTGATCATAGAGCACCATGCCTTGGACGAACTTGGCGCCGCAAGCGTCCGCCAGTTTGCGCATTCCCGAAAAGTCCGCCGCCGAAACGGTTGCGGATGACTTCACTTCGATACCGACCACTTCGCCACGACGGTTCTCCAACACGATGTCGACCTCGTTTTTGTCCTTGTCCCGGAAATGAGAGAACGTGCATCTCTGCTCGCTCCAACTGGCGATCTTTCGCAGCTCGCTGAACACGAAGGTCTCCAGGATCGCGCCAAAACTCGTTTTGTCCCTACGGACTACGTCCGGCGAGATATCCCGCATCGCGGCGAGGAGTCCCGCATCGAGAAAGTGTAGTTTCGGCGACTTTGTGAGACGTTTCAGGCGATTTGTGAACCAGGGCTGGAGCGTGTGAACGAGATAGAGGCTCTCGAAGACGCTCACATATTTCTGCGTAGTGACGTGGTTGAGGTCGAGACCTGCCCCGATCCCGGTGTAGTTGACCAACTGCCCTGCGTGCTCGGCGAGCGCCGACATCAGTCTTGGCATGATGGCAAGTTGTTCGATCTGTGCGACGTCTCGGACATCTCGTTGGACGATCGCGTCGAGATAGCCGTGATACCAATCCTGCTTTCTCGACCATCGAACGCGACCGAGGGCTTCGGGATAGCCGCCCGAAAGGACGTTTTCTATAAGGTCGTCCCCGACAATCATGTTACCGGTGTTTGGCGTTTGTCCCGCAAAGGCCTGATCAATAAATCTCGTTTTTGTCCCAAAGATCTCCGCCTGCGATAGTGGGAATAGCCGAACGACCTCCATACGACCCGCGAGAGAGTCCGCCACTTTTGGTATGGTCATCAGGTTGGCCGAACCCGTCAGGAGGAACCTGCCCGGTGTCTTGTCGTCATCGACCAGGTTTTTGATGGCCAGCAGAAGGTCGGGCGCGCGTTGGACCTCATCAATGACGGCGCGGTCCAATCCGCGGACGAACCCGACCGGATCATCGATCGCCGACCGCAAGACGTTGGCATCGTCCAATGTCAGAAACGGGATCTTGTCCGACGCGATTTCGGTCGCAAGCGTCGTTTTGCCGGACTGACGCGGCCCCGATATGAGAACCACACGGGTGTCCGAAAGTGCCTCTTCCACCCTGGCCTTGGCAAATCTTGGATACATCGGCGTACGGCTCCCTTCGACCGATTGAAAGTACGCGCCCGACCGATTGAAAGTCAAGCTTCGACCAATTGAAAGCGTGTTGGCGACCGGTTGAAGACTTCAACGCCGACCATCTGAAAGAGGAGCCCCGACCGACTGAAAGGCACCATGCTCTAACTCACTGGAGCGATCCGCCTCGGCTGAGTCCCTACCCGTAAACATTCTCGCAGAGAGACAGGGAGCGAGTTATGTACTCTCAGTTGCGCAGCCGGACCTCGCGGTAGCGCCTGAATTCTTCGGCATCCACGAGCTGATGACCGAATGCGTCCAGAAGCTCATTCCAGGCACCATGCAAGAATTCGATACGGTCATCTGAAGTCCAATCGGTACGAGTCTCATCACATAGAATCCCCGCCTTACGAGACCTCATAGGCCTATATCCCTGTTGAACCCTCCAGAGCGCGCCCTTCATACCTTCGATTCCCAAGATAACGCGTCGGCGGCCGGAGGCTCCGAGCGCATCAAGACATGCTGAGCCACTCTCCAAACCTTTTGCCCAGTTCGAAAGCAATCGCGCATACGAGATGTAAGTCTTGCCCTGATCCTGCCCAAAGGCTGTTCCGTCGGACATCCAAACCTCTCCGGTCTCCTCCATGTAGGCCGCAAGGTTACGCGCTCGGCATGTACCGTCCTCATCGCGACCCGCGAGCCAATAGCTGATAAATCCCTGCTCGAAGACTCCAAAATTCCCACCACCCGCACCTGCGTATGGTGCCCAAAGTCGCGCACCGTCTGGTAAGTGTTCAACTGTCGCAATTGGCGGGAATCCGTCTGGATACCCCTCGGGAATGATACGAAGCCAGGCTCGTGAAAGCTGATGGGGACGAACTCTAAGATCTTCATCAAAAGTGTCTTCGTGAAGTACTGGCCAATCGGATTGCCAAAGCCCGGGTGATTGCGGGTCACTGGAGACTCCCTTGATCGGAACAGCGGCGCGTCGTTCACCGCGAACACCTTCCACGTTCGTCCGGATGGCGGCAGTCAGTTCGTCGGTAAGGGCCCTCCTGACATCGCGGCGGCTTGCATTGCTAGCACCCTCTTCCAGTTCATATGTCAAAATCCGCCGATGTCGTATATCGAATGGCAGATCTTCCACCGAAATCCCGCCCGCAGTATTCAAAACGGCGATTATTCTGCCAAAACCCAAAGCCTTAAGGGCGAAGCCGAGCTCGACCATCACGTTCGGATTGGGTAGGGCCTTCCCGCTCTCTGCCGTCGCGATCGGTGTGACGTCCGCAACCATGACAGTGCAGTCAGTGATCTTTTCGAAGATCGTCTGGCTTATGTCAGCCATACCCGGAGTGGACCTAGTGTCATGATCCAAGTTGATCCGTGGTGCATCCTCGACATCGAGCAGATCGCTCACCCTATCGACCGCGACCTCGAGCGCATTGCGTAGAAACTGCCGATTGATGCTTGCGGGCAGGTCGTTCTGCCATGACCAAAAAACTGTATCACTCACCTGGTCTTGTCCTGAGTTTGGGAAGGTGAACCGCCTGCGTGTTGAAAGTCAGATGTGATCTCGATGTCTGGCAAATCCCGCAAGCTTTGTAGATCAAACGTCACCAGAAACGTCTCCGTCGTCACGAAGGTATGCGGCGCGCCCGGCCGCGGCGAGCGCGGTCCGCTGGCGATCAGATCCTTGTAGCGCAGTCGGGCTAGCAGATCGCGGCTGACCTCCTTGCCAAAGATGCTGGCGAGCCCCGCCCGATCGATCGGCTGATGATAGGCGATCGCGCAGAGCACCCCCATCTCCATCTCGGTAAATCCAAGCGATTGCTCTCCCAGATCGGCAGCGGCCTTGATCGCGTCGGCGAACTGAGTCTTGGTGCGGAACATCCAGCCGTCGGCCACTTGGACCAGTTCGTAAGGCCGACCCGTCACCTCGGCCTGGATGTCCTCGATCAGCATCTCGACCGGGGCACCCTGCCCCACGACACGCGCCAGGTCTTCACGGCCGACCGGTGAGGCGCTAGCGAAGAGCACCGCCTCAATCCGCCCCATCCATTCGCGCCAGCGCAGCTCCTGCGGCAGGTCGTCGAGCTCCCTGTCAAAGGTTGCGTCGCTCTCATCTGCCAGCCTCCGTTTCCTGGCTGCGACGGTCATTGCACGATCCCATACAGTCGGAACGTCGACCGTCCAGTAAGCTCTCGTGCCACACCCAACTCAACCAGCCGGTCGCAGAACCGCCGCGCGGCCCGGTCGGTCATCGCAATAGATGTCCCGCGAACGCGCGGCGACAGCATCGATGCAGGCGCCACGGAATTTTCTGTCATGAACAGATCAACCGCTGCGTCCGATCCTTTTGCTCGCAGCCTCGGGGCAACGCTTCGAAGCGCTTCGGCGCGCCGCGCAAGGTCTCGCGCCAACCGGATCGTCTCTTGGACGGACTCGAGGATGCGCACTTGGGCTGTTAGCTCGGCCCTTTGTCCTTCTATGGTCAGGTCCCGCAGCATCGCCTTTGTCAGCCGCTGCGCAGAAACGGGCAGCACCATCTTCCAGTTCAGCGCGCGCGCCAGGACCAGGTCCGAGAGAAGGCAGGCGACCCGTTCTGCTCGGTCGTCAGTCTCGAGCACGGCGCGCAGGACGGCGCTGCAGCTCGCCAATGGCCCGCGGGTTCGAGCACTCTCCAACCCCGCGTCGATCCAGACGCCCACCTCCCCGGCGAAGCCCGCGCCAATCAGGCCAGCGATCTCGTCAGCACTACCTGTCCTTACGCGCACGGCCTCGCGCCAGAAGGCAAGCAGATCGCCATCCGGTCCGCGTGCCTCGCCTGGCGGCGTTAGATGAAAGGCGTCGCGAATGTCGGCCTCCCGCGCCAGCCGCCCTTCCAGTTTCGAGGTCGCCGTGGCTGCAGTCAGCGCCAGCCGATTGGCAAGCAGTTTCACTGGCACGCCATACCTGGCATCTCCGACCAGCTGGTCGAGCACCGTGAGAGCCGTACCGGACCGAAAGGCCACAGTTTCAAGGGTTTCGGCACTCCCCGAGGTGACCCAGCCCGGCAGTTTCGGTAGGATGGGTAAGTCGTTCCGGATAGCTGCAGGCTGGTATGTCATGACACAAGACTATCCCATGGCGGCGCTTTCTGCTACCAAATAGTGTGTAAACCGCCCCACCCTGCCGCTCTCACTCATGTCCAATAAGTTTGCATTATCGGACATGAAAAGATATGCTCAGGAACATGAACAAACCATCTGATAACCAACCCCAAAACGCGGAGAAATCGAGCTCAGAGCCCCAGGACGCCCCGATCGATGACGAGCGCGACGAGAGAGACGCTCCCGACGACGCCTCGATCGCCCTGCCCGCCCATGTGGCGGGGTCCGGCACGCTTGACCGGCTGGTCGATACCGCTCGCGACTACGCCAGGGCCGCGACAGCCGAGAATACGAACAAAGCCTACGCGGCCGACTGGAAGCACTTCGCGCGCTGGTGCCGCCTGAAGGGAACATACCCCCTGCCCCCCTCGCCCGAGATGATCGGGCTCTACCTCGCCGACGTCGCGGCGCCGACAGGCCCCTCCCCTGCCCTTTCGGTCTCGACGATCGAGCGCCGCCTCTCCGGGCTTGTCTGGAATTACGCGCAGCGTGGCTTTCCGCTCGATCGCAAGGATCGCCACATTGCCACGGTGCTGGCGGGGATCAAACGCCGGCATGCGCGCCCGCCGGTCCAGAAGGAGGCCATTCTCCCCGAGGACATCCTCGCCATGGTGGCCACCCTGCCCCACGACCTGCGGGGCCTGCGCGACCGGGCAATCCTGCTGATTGGCTATGCCGGCGGGCTCAGGCGCTCCGAAATCGTTAGCCTCGATCACGGCAAGGACGACACGCCCGATAGCCGCGGCTGGATCGAGACCCTCAAGGACGGCGCGGTCCTCACGCTCAACGCCAAGACCGGCTGGCGCGAGGTGGAGATTGGCCGGGGATCCAGCGAGGGGACCTGCCCAGTTCACGCCCTCGAGCAATGGCTGCACTTCGCCCGGATCGACTTCGGCCCGGTCTTCCTGCGCACATCGCGGGACGGCACGCGCGCCCTCGACACCCGGCTCTCCGACAAGCATGTTGCGCGGCTGATCAAGGACACCGTTCTGAACGCCGGCATCCGATCCGACCTCCCGGAAAAAGACCAGCTTGCCTTGTTTTCCGGGCATTCCTTGCGCGCCGGTCTTGCCAGTTCCGCTGAGGTCCCGGAAGCTCATGTCCAGAAGCAGCTCGGGCATGCCTCGGCAGAGATGACCCGCCGCTACCAGCGCCGGCGCGACCGGTTCCGCGTCAACCTGACCAGGGCCGCAGGGCTGTAAGTCCACGGTCACGCCGCCTGCCCGCTCAACCGGCCGTAGAAGCTGCGCTCGAGATGCAGCTCCCCTGCCCCGGCCTTCTCGATCATGCCGCGGAGATAGCCGCCCGGCGATGCCACTTCGCCCTTGGCATGCTTGTCGAAGGTCAGAACCAGCGCCGCGGTGGCGATCTGGGGCCCGAGACGGTCCTGTGCCAGGCTCCAGGCGTGTTCGGAGACCCCGATCATCGGCCTGAGTTGCCCCGCAACCCGGTGCAGATCGCCCCAATCCTTCAGGTATCCGCCCATAGTGCGCGCCCAGGACGCGAATTCCGGACAGGCCTGCATCACCGTCGGCAGATCCAGCGCCGCCCCGCGTTTCTTGCGGGCTTCCGCAACCCAGTCTTCCAGCTCCCTATCCACCCGCTCTTCCGGTGGGGCATTTGGCGCAACGCCGGCCGCGTGCTCAGTTTCTGAGCGATTACAGGTTACAGGATCAGGTTGGTTTGTAATTTGTATATGAGGGTCAGAAATGACCTCCCTGGGGTTCATTTCTTGAATCTTCTCGGATACTTGTTCGATGGTTTCCGGCATGTTTTCCACAACCCCATCCGCTCGGACGGCATTGAGATAGGCTGCCTCGACACGCTCCTGCAGCTCCCGGAACCAGTCCATGAGCCTCTCAAGCGTCTCTGACGCCGTGTGTCGCCGTGGAAGCCTCGCCAGGAGATCCTCGAACAGGGTCGTGAGCTGCGCCCAAGGGCCCTTCAGAGCGCCGCTGACGGCCGCCTCGATCCGCGCCCGGATCATACGTCGTGAGACCGTGATCTGGCGCTTCAGGCGCTGACAGAGGGCGCGTTCGGCCTGGATCTCGATATGCAGCTGCTCGAACTCCTCTGCGCGGGCCGAAAGCGGCGACAGATCGAAGCCATAGGCCTCGATGATGTGGCCTGCCTCGTTTCTGTGGCCCCAGCGTTTGCCATTGGAGCTGTCCTTGAAGGAAATGACCCCCGCCTCGGCCAGGCGCCGTGCGTGGCGCTTGAGCGCCGAAAGCGAGAAGCCCGTCTGTCCCATCAGATAGGCGTTCGAGGCCCAGACGATCGGCCGCCTTCCCTCCTCCCAGTCCTGGGCCTGGGTGAACGCCCCGAGTGTGTCGAGCAGCAGGAGGTCGCCGGCTTTCAGACCGATGTGTGCTCCCACTCGTTTGATTGCCACGAATGCTGTTGATTTGGGTACAGCTACCCGTTCACCGGCTTGGGCGAGCTGCTCCGCTACGCCAAGACCCGGTGTCGGCTTGCGCCAACCTGTATGTTTCATGCCTGTATCTCACCTCCGGTTTTGTGGAGGCAAAAGAAAGCCGTTCGCTCGGAAGCGTTCATCGTTGACAGTGATTCGCGGGAGAGATATCTTCTAAGCGACCAAACTTTTCAGATTAGCTCTCAGGCCACGCTGCTTGGGGGCTTTTCTTTTGCCTAGATCATTGGTCCGACTGCTCCTCTTTTTTCGCCAGAAAATCGCCGTAGAGCTTGTCCAGCTGGCCGGAGAGAAAGTCTCCGAACTCAGCCGAGTCCTGAGCCGTCAGCGAGATGTTGTATGCTTTTCCGGACCGACCGATGACGCCCTTGATGCGGCCTTTTCCAGCAGTCCACGTACGTTTCTGCGGTATGGAGCGCGCGCTCTTGCGTTTGGGCGCTCTACCTGCTTCGGATAGTTTGCTGTGCAACAACTCGAACCTTGAATCGCTATCCAAGTCCTGAAAACCGCCGTCGGCGATGGCGGTCTCAAGAAGTTTTTCGTTTGCGGGTTCGCTCGCAAGTTTCTTGAAATCCTCCCAGCGATCGCGACCGATCTGCTTTGCCGGCCCGATCCGCTCGATGACCGACCGCGGCACAGTCTGAGCAACGGACAGCATGCGGGAGAGCAAGGTCCCATCGATGGTTAGCGCCGATTGGATCACATCTTTGGCCTGGCCCATGTCCAACAGGCTCTTGGCAAAAAGCGCTTTCTCGATGAACGAGAGATCTGCGCGTGCAGTGTTTTCTTGTCCTTGGGCTAGAACATGCGCCACATCGTCCATCGGCTTGACTACAGCGCGCACTTTCCGACCAAGCGCCAAGGCCACGCGAACGCGCCGGTGGCCAAACACGATCATATAACGACTATCCAGTTTTGGATGCGGACGTAGCAGTACGGGTGTATCTTGCCGCCCTGCCGCGATCGACGCCATTAGCTCGTTGAATGCGTCGTCGTCGTCACTGAGACGATCGGAGACGAAGGATACGTCAATCAGCTCAGGGTCGATTTCAACAATGGTTTCGCCCTCAAGGAGTCGCTTCGAATTCTCGGCGAGACTGTCGATGGAGACCTTCATCGACTTCGACGCGCCCCGCATCGCGTAGTCAGAGCGGCCCGAGTCGTTCGACTGGTCCGATGATCCAACCATGACGCTTTTCAGGAGGTCTTTTCGTGCCATCAAACCATCTCCGTTTCAGCAAGGCTTGCCGTGGCAGTATCCGGGGCAGGGGCGGTTGCACGGCTGTCAAACCCATAGGTCTGCACGGCTGTCAAAAATACCGTCATTCGCGCCCCCAAGCCCTGTGGATCAACTCCGAAATCTCGTCGTTAACTTCGTTCAACGAAGCGATCGCGCGGTCATAGGTGGTGCGGACAAACTGGGACCTCTCGACTTCGTACAGCGTCTGCTTCGTAATCCCGGCGTCGGAAATCGCGGTAGACTTGAGAACAGGGGCCGTAAGCATCTGGTTGGGAAACATCGCTTGGAGAAATCCAACCATCTGCTTTTGGGGACCGTCTGTGGGCTCGAACCGCGTGACTAGGTAACGAAACCACTTCAGCCGCATGTTGGCCCCGGCATCGCGTATCGTCTTCATGATGCCGCCGAGCATGAGAAGAAACTGGCTCATCGACATGACGTCCAGCATCTGAGGATGCACCGTGACGATAACCGACGACGACGCGGTTAAGGCGGTCAATGTTAGATAGCCCAGCTGTGGCGGGCAATCGATCACAACGACATCGTAACGGTCATCAACCTCATCGAGGGCGCGGGATATCCTCGTAAAGAACGTCCGGCCTTCGTGTGGGTCAGTGCTCGTCAGGGCAACTGGTGTGTCGTATTCGTACTCTTGGAGCTCCAGGCTTGCCGGCACGATATCCAGATTGGGAAAGTTCGTCGGCCGGATCACATCCTGGATCGCTTTGCGATGCTCGTCGTAGCGCAAAGTTTCATACAGCGAGGGAACGTCATCGAGTTCCGGCTGTATCCCATGTAGTGCCGTCAGGGATGCCTGCGGATCAAGGTCAATCGCGAGAACACGGTGCCCTTTAAGTGCCAAATGCTGTGCCAGATGAGCCGCGGTTGTTGTCTTTCCGGACCCACCCTTGAAGTTGACGACAGACACTACATGCATGTCTTCGCCATCCTGTCGATAGGGGACGTATCTCCGCTTTCCGGGTCGACCGTGCTTGTCAAGGTAGGCTCGGAGTTCGAGCATCTGCTCGGCCGAGTAGCTACGTCGCCCGGACGACGACGTTTCAGGATCTGGTCCCTTGCCTTCGAGATGAAGCTTTTTGATCGTAGACTGAGTTACCCCAAGGTAGTAGGCAACTTCCGCCATAGAAAATTGCCGTAGACCTTTTTGAGCGTCCGGGGGATACTGCTCCTGTCGCAACATATTGAGGCGATCAGAGATCAATTCGCCTTGCTGTAGAATGATCTCATCGAAGGATTGATCCTTCGTGTCAGCCTCGAATGGCCTCTCTCGCATCTGCCCGCCCTCTAAATATCGCTTTTTCAGCGAATTCGCTCGTTAAACTGTCATCTACATGGAAATGCGGGTCTAAACAACGATTTTCGCTCGCCGGCACTGTCGATCGGTTGCGACGCACCCTCCTAGTCGCTACCCCAAGTGCTGGTGATCTTCTGGAAAGTCACCTGTATATCTAGTCAGCGCCGGCTAACCAAAGTAAACGCGCGCGATGAGCCGCCAGTCCGGCATCATCCATATCCAATTGTTTTAACAGCACTTATCCATTTCTGCACGGCTGTCAAAAGATGGCCGAGATCCACACGTGACACGTCTGCACCGCTGCTTTCCTGTGACTGAAGCCACAGTCAACGCAACGGCGTAGCATGGTCGCTTCAGTCAGTTTGGCTGGTTGCCACGCCCTGTCATCTTGTTCGCATACGCGACAGACCTTCGTTCGAGAATCCAGATTCGCACCGAAAATTTCTCAGTGCTCGGTCGACTGATTCTGGAAGTTGCAAGGCGTCTCTGAGGCACACTTGAGTCACCGCTGAACACCTTGCCACGCACGCGGGGAAGGGTAAGGTAGGGCAGGGGAGCCCACGACGAAGCTGCCTACCTCGCATCGTTGGTCGCGATCAGATTTCGCGTCACGGCCAAGCTCGACGCCGTCGGCAACTAGTGCTCGGGCTTCAGGTCCAATCATCTGTGCTGCCGTTGGACAGTAATCCTGATACCTTCAACCTGCTTTCGTATCCTGAAGTTGTGCATGTGAGCAGAAGGCGGCGCCTGGCACCCTGAACCTGCCGCCGATCAGAACCAGCACCGGATGCTCCGGGAATCGCTGATGGCAAACCAACCGGACCGGCTCGCGTCGGCCTAACGGAGAACATGCATGTCCGAGATCGTCATTCGTGAAAGCGGCCCCTTCGCAAACCGGAAACTCGCCATTGAGGTCAATGGTGCCTTGCACGGGGAGTACACCCTCGACCAGCCAGCGGATCTGGTGAACGTCGCAAAGCTGATTTTCGAACGAGACAAGCCCAAGATGGTACGTCTGAATGTCGATGGCGACATCAAACCTCATCTGGCGATGGCTTTGATCGATGCCGGCGTTGTGGTCCCGGATCCCTGGAATGAAGATGAACGTTACGACCCCAAAGCCGAAGAAGCGGCCATGCTCGCGGCGGCAATCGAATCTCATCAGCTGGACGAGCTGCCCGAAGATGGATGCTAGCGCATCCAGACGCCATTTCAGTGACTTGCTCCGCGTCATGTGCAGCATGTGTCCAATTGTCGATCTCGCGATCGAGTACTGTTTGGAACGATTTTAGGGCTCAAAAACTTCCCTTGACCCTCCAGCCGCTAGAGGTTGCATACACACTACTGCGAAAGAATAAGACCTGGTGCAGAGAGATACATTCCATCGATGCTGACAAGACGACACTTCATTCAAACAACATCGGCGTTGATGTCGATGTCGCTTCCAAGCGTGTCTTTTGCAGACACATACCCGACGGCGACCCAAAAGGCCGCGTGGGATGCAGAGGTCACACCGGTCGGGTACGACCCGGCGACAACGAACCCGTGGGATCTGCATCCGCGCTTTCTTCCGCAACGCGTTGCCGCAAATGCGGGACTAATCCCGGGAGACATCCATGTCGATGCAGTCGCACGTTACCTGTACCATATCGAGGAAGGCGGTACCGCGATGCGTTATGGCGTGGCGATCGCTCAAGGTGATCTGTATGAGCCGGGGACTTACACGATCCGACGCAAGGTCGAGTGGCCGCACTGGACGCCGACGCGGAACATGATCGAGCGAAACCCGGAATATGCCGAGTTCGCCGACGGGATGGAGCCTGGTCCGACCAATGCACTTGGATCGCGGGCGCTCTATCTCTTCGTTGGCGAACGGGACACATATCTGCGCATCCACGGAACGCCATACCCGAGGAGCATCGGTGGCCGGGCGAGTTCAGGCTGCGTCAGGATGGTCATGGCTCATATCAACGACCTTTACCCGAGAGTGAGGATCGGAGCGACGGCGTACCTGTATTCGGCTGAGGAGAGCGTAGTCGCGCAAGGGTGACTTGGTAGACCTTCGACAGACACGAACGTCTCACGCCCTATGCGGCTTTCAAGACTCCCGCGCAGTGCAGATGGGTCTGCCGCCGACGGCGCGAAGCGGAACCAAAGTCGTCTCGACCGGACCACTGTGCGTATACCAATAGCATCCATCCTCGGGCACCAAACGGGCCGAAGACAGGTCCTGGCCTGGCGCTGCCATCGCCACCACCTGATCGGGCACATTTCCGACCTCGTACCTGTCGCGATCGGCAACTGGCATTGCGCATCCGGCAAGGGAAATTGTTGTAAACAAAGTAAAAACTGTTGTCTTGCGCATATCTGCCTCATTTGCCATTCGCGATCGGACAGCCTGCTGTCTCGAAGGGACTACGAAGGAGTCCGTTCCAGCCCGGATCGCTTATCCGGCCACCCCATGTCAAGGACGTCTAACCCCTTGAAGCTCTAGTCGCTGTAGGAGCTATGTCAATACCGTCGGCCCGAATCACAAGGTGCGCCAATGTCTTCTTCCGCCCATGCCCACGATCACGATCACGATCACGATGAAGGTCGCAACGATAGCCGCTGCGGAGGCGGTGGAAACTGCGCCGACATCGCTCCAGCGGCGCCTGCGCCATCGGTCGGGCGAAGCTTTCAGGTTTCCGGTCTCGACTGCGCCGAAGAAGTGGCGATCCTGAATAAAGTCGTCGGAACGAAGGTCGGCGGTGCAGAGCATCTGGCTTTCGACGTCATCAACGGGCGGATGACCATTCTGGACAGCGCGGACCGTTTAACTGACGACGAGGTGGCGCAACTGGTTGCGACCACCGGCATGAGTGCGAAGCCCTGGGATGCAGGAACCGCATCGGAAGATCAGGCGGCCCATCTCGCCCGGCAGCGGCTGTTCACGGCGCTGAGCGGCGGCTTCTGGGCGGCCGGCTTTCTCTGGCACATCGTCGAGACAGGCATGGGCGGTGCCCTCGGGCTGTTTGCGGGTCACGGCGAAGCGCCGATGCCGCTGGCGGAGGCGGTGCTCTTCGCCGTCGCGATCCTGTTCGGTGTCTGGCTCGTGGCCCCGAAGGCTTGGTCCTCCGCGCGGCGTCTGTCGCCCGACATGAATCTTCTCATGGTGGTCGCGGTGGCGGGGGCCATCGGCCTCGGCGAGTTCTTCGAGGCGGCGACGGTGGCCTTCTTCTTCTCGCTGTCGCTCTACCTCGAAAGCTGGAGCGTCGGGCGCGCGCGGAACGCGGTTTCAGCGTTGCTTGACCTGGCGCCGCCGACGGCAAGGGTTCTCTATGATGACGGTTCTGAAGCAGACGTGCCGGCTTCCGCTGTTGCCATCAATGCACGGTTCGTGGTGCGCGGCGGCGACCGCATCCCGCTGGATGGTGAAGTTGTAGATGGGGCAGGGGCCGTCGATCAGGCGCCAATCACCGGCGAAAGCGCGCTGGTGCCAAAGGAGCCAGGCGACGAAGTCTACGCGGGAACGATCAACGGCGAAGGGACGCTGACGGTGCGCGCGACCAGGGCGGCCTCAGACACGGTGCTCGCCAAGATCATCCGCATGGTAGGGGACGCTCACGCCCGCCGGGCGCCCGTTGAGCAGTGGGTCGCGAAGTTCGCGCGCATCTATACGCCCATCGTCATGGCGCTGGCGATCGCCATTGCGCTGGTGCCGCCGCTCGTCCTCGGTGGAGCCTGGGACTACTGGGTCTACAACGCGCTGGTTCTTCTCGTGATCGCCTGTCCCTGTGCTCTGGTCATCTCAACCCCGGTCTCCATCGTGGCTGCGCTTACGGCCTCGGCGCGGGCGGGGGTTCTCATCAAGGGCGGAGCCTATGTCGAAGCCCCGGGCCGGACGACGGCACTGGCGATGGACAAGACCGGTACAATCACCATGGGTGAGCCTGAGGTGGCCGCCGTGCATCCGCTGGGCGTGGCCTCGGCGCGCGATCTTATGACGCTGGCGGGCGCACTCGAAGCGCGGTCATCGCATCCGCTGGCGCGTGCCATACTTGCGCGGGCCGAGGCAGACGGCATCGCGGTCTCAGCGGCCGAGGATACACGCACCGTGCCGGGACGGGGGCTGGAAGGAAGGGCAGGGGGCCGAGAGGTCTGGCTTGGCTCCGACCGGTTCGCCGAGGAGAAAGGGTTCGGTAGCGCCATTCCGGTGGACCTCCGTGACCGGATCGAGGGGGCCGGCAGCACGCTTGTGGCCGTCGGTGACGAGACCGGCGTGACCGGGATTCTGGAACTGCGCGACCGGATCCGCCCGGACGCCAAGGGTGTCGTCGCGCGACTACATGCGCAGGGCGTGAAGACCATCGTCATGCTGACCGGCGACAATGAACGTACCGCGCGCGCCGTTGCGGCGGAGGTCGGCATCGACGAGGTGCGTGCCGAACTCTTGCCCGAGGACAAGGTGACGGCCATCGAGGAACTGGTCGAAAGCCACGACATGGTCGCGATGATTGGCGACGGGGTGAATGATGCCCCGGCCATGGCGCGCGCGCACTACGCCATCGCCATGGGCGCCGTCGGGTCCGACGCGGCCATCGAGACAGCGGACATCGCCCTTATGACGGACGACATCGGCAAGGTGCCTTGGCTCATGGGACATTCACGCCGCGCCATGTCGATCATCCGCCAGAACATCGGCGTTTCTCTGGCGACAAAAGCCGTCTTCGTCGTCGCGACGGCATTCGGGATGGCGTCGATGTGGGGCGCGATCGCGGCGGATGTCGGCGTCTCGCTTCTCGTTGTCGCCAATGCGTTGCGCCTGCTCAACGGCCACAAGGCAGATGCGCCGCCATCCGGCGGTGAACATATTGGTGCGCAGATGGCAAGCGGCGCGCTTGCACACGGGCATTGAACCGCGACGAGCCGCAGGGTAGCTTTTGCCCCATACGAGACCTCGCTCACGAGGCATAGAGCAGTGATGAAGATCCATATTCCGCGCCGCGTCGTCTTGTTCGGTGGGCTTGTCGCTTTTCTATCCGGTTGCGCCAGCAAGTTCCGAACCTACAGCGGACCCGAGGTCACCCGGCTGCGCCTCTACAAGGCGCAGCGCCTGCTGGTTCTCGACGGCGCCGATCGCGTCTTGCGGACCTATCCGATCGGGCTGGGCTTTGCGCCTGTCGGTCACAAACAGTTCGAGGGCGACGGCCGCACACCGGAGGGCTCCTACGTGATCGACCGGCGGAACCCCGACAGCCTCTTCCATCTGTCCGTCGGTATCTCCTACCCGAACGAGGCCGACATCGCTTTCGCTGAGTCCCAAGGGCGTTCCCCCGGCAAGGACATCTTCATTCACGGCGGACCTCGGCGGGGGATCGACCCCACGAGTGTCCGCGACTGGACGGCGGGATGCATCTCGGTCTCGGATCCCGAGATCGAGGAAATCTACGCCATGGTTCGGGACGGGACACCGATAGACATCTACGCCTGATGGGCCGAGAGGCGTCTGCGTGTCGGTCGATCGCTTCAGGCAAACCGGCGGCGAAGAGCCACGTTGATGGCCTCGATCGCGATCACCATCGCGATCACGGCCAGTGTGACGCTTGCTGCCTTGTCGTACTGGAACGAGCGCACATAGGTCTGGATGTAGAACCCGATACCGCCCGCGCCGACGATACCCAGGATCAGCGACTCGCGCAGGTTCAGTTCGAACCGGAAGATGGTGTCGCGGGCGACGACCGGCGCCATCTGCGGCCAGATCGCGTAGCGGAGCCGCGCCAGCGGCCCGGCACCGGCGCTTTCCAGCGCGGCAATCGGCGCGCGGGAGACGCCGTCGATCGCTTCGGCGTAGAACTTCGCGAGCATGCCGGTGGCATGGAAGGCGACCGCGATGATGCCGGGGAGGGGACCCAGGCCCACCGCACCCACCATGAGCATCGCCACCAGGATCAGCGGGATGGCACGGATGAAAGCGAGGAGCGTCCTGACGGGTCGGTAGAGCGCCGGCGACGCCATCGTCTCGGACGCAAATATCCCGAGGGGGACCGACAGCAAGACCGCGCCCAGAGACCCCAGGATCGCTATGCGTAGCGTTTCCGCGCTGCCCTTCAAAATCTCGTTCATCACGGTCGGATCGGGCGGAACCATCCGGCCGAGGAAATCCGCGATCCGGGGTCCGGCGGACTGGAGGCGCGACAACTCGACATCGGTCGTGGCAAATGACCAGAGAATCGCACCCGCGACCAAAGCCCCGGCCGCGAAACCGCCAAACCCGCGCGACCGCATCAGGTCACCGCCCGCAGTCCGATGTCCGGCAGGGCCCCCGTCTCGCGATAGAGGTCCGCGGTCGCGACATCGCTCAGGTCACCGACCGCCACGTCGAAGGCGATCCGCCCATCGCGCATGCCCACGATACGATCGGCGAAACGCCGCGCGAGGTCGGGCTGGTGCGAGGAGAACAGCACGGTCGCGCCACGCGCGCGCGCAGCACCGGTCAGTAGCGTCAGGATTTCCGCGGCGCGGGCGGGATCGAGATTGCTGACGGGCTCGTCGGCAAGGATAAGGCGCGGCTCCTGGGCGAGGCATCGGGCGATGGCCACACGCTGCCGCTGCCCACCGCTGAGGCTGTCGACCCTACGCTCGGCCAGATCGGCGATGCCGCAATCAGCGAGTGCGGCGCGCGCCACATCCAGGTCGCGTGGCAAGGGAGATCCGAGGGCCGCGCGCAAGGGCGACATGCGGCCAAGGCGCCCGTTCAGAACGTTTCGCAGCACTGACGAGCGTTCGACCAGCGCGAATTCCTGAAAGATAAAGCCGATTTCAGGCCGGCCAGCGCGCGGCGGTGGATGATCGGGGTCGAGCGGCGCGCCCAGGACCGAGACCCGACCGCGCCAGCCACGAAGCCGCCCGTCGAGCAAGGCCAGTAGCGTCGTTTTCCCTGCGCCCGAGGGTCCGAGCAGCGCGGTGCTTTCGCCTGCAGGCACCATGAGCGACACATGGTCCAATGCCGGTAGCCCGGCGCCCGGATGGACAAAGCTCAGATCACCTATTTGCGCCGCGGCGCTCACTCGAGGAGCCCGTAGCGGCGGGCCATGTCGCGCACCCCGTCATAGGCAGCGGGGTCCGCTCGGACATAGCCGTCGGGTCCGTAGAGGTAGCGCAGCAGGTCGCGGTTGCTGGCTTCGTTGAGGCGCATCATCGCATCGACGAACCGCGACCGGAGATCTGCGTCCAGTCCCGGTCGCGCGATCACCACGTGGCTGGGAATTGGTTCGCTCTCGGCGATCCAGATGATTTCGGCCTGCTGCTGCGGGGTGAGAAGGAGGTCGGCGTACTGGCTCGCCCCGGCGGCATCGACAAGGCCCTCGGCCATCGCCTGCATCGCCTGCTGATATCCGCCCGCGAAGAAGATGCGACCGAAAAAGGCGTCCGCCTCGCCGGGCCCGGCAACCAATCCGGCCTCGACGAACTCGGCCAGAGGATAGAGAAAGCCCGATTCCGAGATCGGGTCCGCGAAGGCGATGTCCTTGCCCCGGAGATCCGCAAGCGTTTCGATCCCGCTGTCTCTGCGCACAAAGATCCGGCCGGTGTAACTCGGCGCGCCGCGATAGACGTCGGACAGCAGCGGCACCGCGCCGATCTCGGCCTCGGCCAGCATGAAGGGGAGCGCGCCCATGAAGGAGATGTCGGCGTCACCGTTCCGCAGCGCTTCGACGGCCGCGGCATGGTCGATGGTGACGAAACCCTCGACCGGTACGCCGATCTGATCCGCCAGCCACTCGGTGATGGCCGCGATGTCGCCGAGCAGTTTTTCGGGGTTTTCCTGGGGAATGAAGGCGAGGCGCAAGCCTTCTTGCTGTGCTGCAAGCCGTGTTCCCAAGGACACGGCGCCCGCGGCGGACAGGATCAGCGTCTTTCTACGGCTCAGACGGATCGACATCAGAACGCCCTTTCTTCGATTGCGGCGGCCGCATCCCTGAACGCGGCCCAGTGTGCCTCTGCCGTCTCCCAGTCTCCGGCGCGCACGGCGGCACCGACCTGGGCCAATCGTTCGGCAAGTGCATAAATCTCGGGCCGACCGGCAAGGTTGGACATCGTGCCGGCATCGGCCGAGAGGTCCGCCGCGACCGTATCGGTCAGGAGCAGGATGTGCTCTGCGTCCCGCCGGGGCAGCAGCGTATCGAGTGTCGAAGCGAAGGTCGTCAATTCAGAGAAGGCGAGGCGGAAGGACGTGTTCTCTGCATCGAAAATCTCATAAGGCTCATCAGCCGAGCCCACCGCTTCGAGGTATGCGGTAAGGTCCGAGCGCTCGGCATCAGTGAGATCGAGCGATTTCGTCTCGTCGAACCAGTCCACGACAGCAGCGAGGGTCGGCAGCGATCCGTCATGGAAGTATGGCGCGGTGTAGGCCGTCCCAAGCAAGGTCGGCGTGTCGAATGCGCTCGCCCGCGCACCCTCGTAGGCCGGACTGGCGGACCCGATGTCATGCGACTGACGGTCGAGGAAGTTACCGTCCGGCACGTGACAGCTGGCGCAGGAGCGGTCGCCGAGTCCCGCCAATGGCCGATTGAAAATCTCTTCGCCGCGCCGCGCGGCCTCCGGTGCCGCGTCTGTCAGCCAGCCATCCGCAGCCAGCATCGAATTCGGCAGGAAGTCGAACTCCAGCATATAGGCCAGGAGCGCGTCGAGCATGAAGGGCGTGGGTTCGGCGCCGCCGAATTCGTTGACGATCACGTTCCGGGTGAAGTCGCGAAGCGATGCAAACCGACCGTCGCGTCCGTACGGCCCGGTGAAACGCAGGCCGCGCAAGCTCGGGATGTCCAGGGGATCGTCGCGCAGGTCGTTGAAGATCGGGTTGAAGAACGCGCCGTCCACGTCGATTGCGCCGGGCTGATGGCTGGTGCCAGGAATGAACAGACGCTGGTTCACGTCCGAGCGATTGTGACAGGTCGAACAGGCGATCCCGAGGTCGCGCGCCGGGCTGCCGAAGATCTGCGCGCTGTCGAACAGCATGTCGCCGTAAGCGACAAGCGGCAGGTCGGTTTCATCGATGCCCTGCGCCTCGAAATTGAGGACGAGCAGGGGCAGGGGATCCTGGTCGAAGATGTCGGACCCCGGCGGGAGGCTCGGTGGCACCTCGATGTCGCGTCCGCTGAGCAAAGCCGTCTCAGGCAGCGGGCTGAGCTGCTGCCTCGGAGCGAAGTCGTCCACAAGATAGTTCTCCACGAGATAGTCAGAGATCACCGCTCGTGCCGTGACCATCGTTTCGCGGTCTGGTGGTGTGGTGCCTGCTCCGAGAACACCGGCGGACCCTGTGCTACTGTTAAGTTCCAGCCAGGCACGGCCGATCCGGCGTGATGCCTCAGGATCGGCGGCTGCAACGCCGTCAGCGAAGGCGCGGTAGAGCTCGCGCGCGGTTCTCACGGCTTGCTGCGCACTTGCCGGGTCGTCGACGTCCAGTGCGCGGCCCAGCTCTTCCTCGATCCTGAGAGCGATCAACCTCGTCGCGGCGGCGAAGAGGGACTGCCGATCCCGTCGCGCCATTGCATCCAGTAGAGGCCCGTCTTCGATGTCGCTTTTCTCACCCAACCAGGTCAGCGCGTCCGCGGAAAACTCCGAGTTGCGGTAAGGTTCTGACCAGGCGGCTTCGACGTCGTCCCAAGGTAGCGGATCCAGATTTCCGAGAAACAACGTCAGTCGATAGGCTGCCGCGTCCGGAAGCCATGGGGCTTCTTTCGCAGGTGTCGCGATGGCCGGCCCGAACGAGACCATCGCGCCGGTCAAAGAGAAAATCACGAACCCAAGCAGCCTCCGGATCACCATGACCTCCACTACAAAAGTTAGCCATGGCTAATTTATCTACCCGAAGCAAACAAGTTGTCAATCCTTGTGTCTCAGGGCAGACTTGCGAAATGACCAAGCCGCAATCACAAGTACGCGAGATCTTTGAACCTGTGGAACGCGCGCCGGAGGCGCAGGCGGAAGGCTTTGCGATCGTGCGGCAAGCGCATGAAAGCGAGATGGCAGAGGACTACGTGGAATTGATCGCGGAGCTGATCGAGACCCGCGGAGAGGCCCGGCCGGTCGATATTGCCGAGCGTCTCGGTGTGAAGCCACCGACGGTCACGAAGAACATTTCACGGCTAAGGAGTGCGGGCCTCGTTCGCCGAGAACGCTATCGAGCGGTGTTCCTAACCGATGAAGGGCAGGCATTGGCCGAGAAGTGTCGGCGCCGGCACCGGATTGTAGTCGCGTTCCTTCTAAGCCTTGGGATCGATGAGGAGACCGCGGAACGCGATGCGGAAGGAATCGAGCACCATGTGAGCGAAAACACCTTGAACGCATTTGAGCGTGCGTTGCGGAACGCCTAAAGCGGCGGTTAGCCCCCATTCAAGCGTAAAGCACTACCTGCGTCGCGACGTGTCCGGGGCTGCGCCTTCAAATTGCAACATTGGAGCAACTTGCCATCGCCCGAATGCAACACGTCGGAAGTGCCTCCGATGGAAGACCCTGGCCCCAAGGCCTTCAAAGAAGAGATAGTCGCACTAACTTAGCGAAATGCGCGCTATTTCCCTTCAGCCAGTCCATCGCTTCATCGAATGCCAGTGTCCAATTTCGGCGCCCGATCCAATGTTCAGAGCGCATAGATGATGGTCACGACGGTAATCATGACAATCATGAACATGGCGAATGCGCCGAGGGCGAGGGTACGGCCCATGTCCCGGTTCGGCTTCTCCACTTTCAGACGCAGTTCCTCCGCGGTTTCCGGAAACTCGAGCGCCGCCGCATTCGATTTGCGCATGTGTTCGTAGCGGGAAGTCCAACGCCGTTCCTCCGCCGCGTTCCAGCCGTTCAGCACCAGGATGATTGCCACGATGAGAACCATCGACGACGGGACCCAGATTACGTAGCCGCCGATTGTTTCGTCAGCCAGGGCGCGAAGTCGACCACCGTTGGCTGCGATGATTTCTGATCCATAGAGAGGCACCTCTTTGAGCGTTGTCAGGGAGCCCAGAAAGATGTTGGAAACGATCACCACGAACCCTGACATCAGTCGAGCACCGCGCCGCGCTCCTTCAGGCGGATCACGCGGATCGAACAGCATAGCAAAGTACCAAAGCCCCGCTAGCGCCATTGACAGATGTGCCAGCGCCTCAACCGCCGCAATACGTTGTGCAAGGGCGTAGATCACCGGGATTTGCCAGACGAAAAGCGCGCCAATCAACAGGGAGGTGGCAGATGCAGGAAGCGCCAAGAATCGCGGGATGCGCGCGCGTCCAATCAGGGCAAGGCGTCGGCGCCATTCCCTTTTCAATCCGGCTTGAAGGACAAGCCAGGGCTGAGAAACCGCGATGAGAAGGGGTCCTGCCAGTCGCAGAAGAAGATGCTCGGCCTGGTGTACCGAAAACAGACTGTGCCCCAATGGCGGGAGCGGCCCATTCGTCGCGACGAGGACGGCCGCGAGGCCGACAAAGAAGACGGTTCGACGCCAGCCAGAAACCCTTCCGAGACAGCGAGCGTGTATTTTGAGCCCACGCAGAAACAGCCATGCTGTAAGGCCGACAACAATGAGCGACACCGGTGACAGCGCATCGCCGAAAGGGTCGTAAAGAAGGAAGAGGTTCGTGATCATTCGCTCTGGCCCTCGCTCATCCGAGGACTGACCGAGGTAGCCGGTGTGAGTCGCGAGAACCCGGAAGCGCCGCCACGGGCCAATGACAGATCGGTCGACATGGCCAGGTATTCGCCTTGTATCCACGAAAGAAAGAGATTGTCGTAGAACCGAGATAGCGGATGTCCCGACTGTCCGGCGGGCGCGATGTAGTATGATCCCGCTTCTTCCGATATCGACATGACCGCCTGAAAATTGCTTCCGGCATTCACAAGAAATGGACCGTCTTCTTCGAAACCAAATGACGTCGAGAATTGCGTAAAGGGATCGCCTGAAATCGGCGCTTGAAGGGACAGCAGGTCGGTCAGTAACCCACGCGAACTGATCGGCAACCACTGCATGTCCAAATTATGCTCTTCGCCCCAGCTCCAGGTCGAGGGATCGCGCCCGTATCGATCAACCAGCCAGCCAAGGGCATCATCCAGGGCCACGCGAACCTGCTCCTCGCAAGTCTCGCGAGGTGATGATGGCCGGATGTCGCACCAGATCGCGCTGCCGCGACGATCGCTGAGTACGGCATAAAGAAAGTCCGGGTTCGGACGGGACCAGAGTTGCTGCGCTGCCGGAAATTCGTCTTTCAAAATGCGCTGCTGCAAAGCCCGGACCCAGGTCCAGAACAGCAGAGGTTCCGGTGAATAGCGATCCATATCGCCATTCCACGACGCAAGCCTGTCCAGTAGTTCACGACGAAGGTCGTCCGCATCGGTGCCTTCGATGTTGTCTCTGGACTGAACGAACCAAAGCTCCTTCGCCATCAGGGGCAGGAGGGTTCGCGCCACGGTACTTACGGTGTCCCTTTGAACACCGATGGCACCTTCTGTCGAGAAGATCGATTGCCGCGCTTCAAGCTCCGCCAGTCGAATGTCGCGAAATGACAACGCTCGTACGGCTTCCTCTTTTGGCCATCTGGCAACGGTCTCTCGGTCAATGGCCAATGCCTCCATGCGCTTCGGCAACATCTCTTCGGCAACTCCAATGACATCGGTCGCGTCGGCTGAACGCGCGAACAGCTCGAGCATCGTCAGGAAACCTGCCGTCTGCATGGGTGATGCCCCCCCTGGCGCCTCCTCGTCTGGCACGGGAAGTGACCGGAAGGCCCAGGCGACGCGCACGTTGCGACCGACAATAACGAAAGGCACGCCCGGCATTGTGGCCCCTATGACCGGCCCTGTCGAAAATTGAAGATCGGCGAGATACCATTCCGAGGGCAGCGAAAGGGAACCGCTGATATCGGCGGCGAGAATTGGCGTCCCGGTAGCGGTTCGCTCACCGTCCATCGCCCATGCATTGAGGCGCTGCTGCGGATCAGTGGCAAACAGTTCGAGCACTCGTGGGCGATCGGCCGGTATAATTGCACTTGATATGCTCGGCATTCCTTTCCGTGCGCTCCCCGGTCGCAGGCCACTCAGGAAAGACCGGGCAATCCTCAGGCTATCGCCGGGTGTCCAGGCGTCGATCGACCGTTCGTCTGCGATCAGCAGCTCCGGCGAGCCTCTGCCACGCCCTCCTTCCGACACAAGCTCGAGCCACGCATTGACGCCAGCGGCATAGGACGCGAGCGCATCTGAGACCGCTGGCGCAACGGACAATGTCTCATCGGATGGCCAAGAAGCGTCGGCCATTCGCCTTGCCCTTAACAGCTGACCGAGCCTGTCTTGGGCATGAACGAATCCGATCGCGAAATAGACATCCGCGGCGGAACTCGCGGTAATGTGCGGGATTGCCGAGGAATCTCGCAGAATATCGACCGGTCCACCTAAGCCTGCGATCGTGAAGTCCTCGTTGTAGTCGGGAATGGATGCGCTCAGAAGAAAATAGATCAACCCGGAACCAACCGACGCCGTGATGCAGATCGCCAGAAACCCGTACAGCAATATTTTGAAAAGACGTCGCAAGTCGGTGCCGTTTCCAAACCCATTTCATGAAAAGATGCGCAAGAGGACCACCGAGACGAAATAGGTGAGAAGACCGAAGGCGATGGCCGAACTCGCCGCATACTGGAGGATATCCAGCCGGTTTCCTTTTCGGCGTCGCGCCAGATATCCACCCCAGATCGCACCCGCGACAATGCCCGCGATTACCAGCATGACTTCGCCTCCGTTCTTGTTTTCTTGTTGTGCCGGTGTGTGCCGCCAAGACCCGCAGCCAGTCCTACGGCCCAGGTTACGAAGATGAGAGCCAGCAGCGTCCGGTCGCCGAAGCGTGCATAAAGCGTTGGCGGATAAGTGAAGGGAAGAGCCGCATCAATGACACCGGTTTCTCCGGTGCCGAGCCGCGCGACCAAGTCACCGTTTGCGTCGATGATCGCGGAGATTCCGGTATTCGCGGCCCGCACGACGGGAAGCCCTTCCTCGACGGCGCGCATGCGTGCAGAGGCGAGGTGCTGCTCCGGCCCGATGCTGGTTCCGAACCAGGCATCGTTGGTTGCGTTGAAGATCCAGTCCGGCCGGAACAGGCCGTCAACGACATGGCCCGGAAAGATGATCTCGTAGCAGATGGCGACGGCAACCAGCGGCACCCCCGGAAATGCCAGCGTGCGCGGCCCCGGTCCGGCAGTGAAGTCCCCCAGACCCTCCGTCATGCGTTCGATCGGCAGCCAGCCTTTGAACGGTACATACTCGCCGAAGGGAACGAGACGGTGCTTCGCGTACCCGGTCAGGATCACGCCGGTCTGGTCAAAGGTTTGGACGGTATTAAAGTAGCGCGTGCCTTCTTCTGTCGAGACGCGATCGGGTACGCCTGTCAGGAGCAGGCTTCCATCCGGCAGGGCAGCGGCGATGCGCGAACGCGCCTCGACGTCCTCATCGAGAAAGCCCGGGAAGGCGGTTTCGGGCCAGAGCAGGATGTCGACGGGGCCGGGAAGAGTCGAGAGGTCCAGATAGCGCGTGAGCGTCGCCTCCCGGTTTTCGGGCGCCCACTTTTCCTGCTGGGGAACGTTGCCCTGAACGATCCTCAAATCGAGCCCCGGCGGGCTTGACGGCTCGAGCTGGAGCCGCGCCACGCCGGCGGACCAGGTCGCCACAACGATCCCAACGCCGAGCAGGCTGATGCTCCAGCGCGGGCGCACCTCCGCCAAAAGGGCCTGCGCCGGAAGAGTGCCGACGAGAATTACGAGAAAGCTCAACCCAAAGCTTCCGACCCACGCGGCCGGTTGCCGCAAGGCCGCGTAGTCGACGAGGGCATAGCCGGCGAGGTTCCAGGGGAAGCCCGTGAGCACATGCCCTCGTAGCCACTCTGCCGCCGTCCAGCAGGTCGCGAACACGAGACAGGCCGTTACGCCTCCGATCGCACGGCGTCGTGCGACGCCGGCGAAGAGCGCTGCCGCTACGGCCGGAAACATGGCCAGTCCGGCGGACAGTCCCGCGACGGCGGGTATCGCCATTGCACCGAACCGCTCGGCATCCACGTAAAAACTCTCCGCGATCCACGAGAGCCCGAAACCGAACTGCCCGAGACCGAACGCCCAGCCGACAAGTGCTGCCTTGGCGACCGGGAGATGCCGGAGGAGGACAAGGAGGGTGGCGTAGGCAACGGGGACAAGCGGGAGGATCGAGAACGGAGGTAGGGTCAGAACGGCAACGCCACCGGCTGCAATGGCCGCCATCATGCGCGATGGCAGGGAAATCACCCGTTCCCGGGACGGCGTCCAAAACAGCGTCATGGACCGCACCTGGGCCGTCGTGTGATCATCGGCGCGATAAGAAGCAATCCGACGCCGCCGACCACGAAGACGTCAGCCATGTTGAAGGCTGGCCAGTGCGCGGCGCCAGCGTAGAAATCGAGGAAATCGGTTACGGCCCGGAACCTGAGGCGGTCCAGGACGTTGCCTAAGGCGCCGCCGATGATCGCCCCGTAGGCAACCGCCTCGATGCCGTCCCGGGTGCGCAGCATCATGGTCACGAGCCAAGCGCACACGGCAAGAGCGAGCACCACGAGGCTCCACCACGGCGCGCCGCCCAAAAGCCCGAAGGTCACGCCATCGTTCCGATAGAACGTGAGATTGAATCCGGTGAACACGGGAACACCAGCGCTCAGGACGCTCGCATTCGTGACGACGATGGCCTTTGTGACCTGATCGATCGCGAAAGCCGCGACGGCAGCCAACATGCCGATCACCGGCGGTCTTTCGGCTGACAACATTTTCTCACCCCAGCCAGACATCGAGAAACAGCATCAGGGTAAGGCCAACCGAGAGTCCGAGCGTCGCCTTGTTCTGATGTCCGCTGCGGTGGGTCTCGGGGATGATTTCGTGGCTGATGACATAGAGCATCGCGCCGGCGGCGAAAGCCAGCCCCCAGGGCAGCAGCGGCTCCGACAGCGTGATGATACCCGCCCCGAGCAACCCGCCGATCGGTTCGACCATGCCGGTGAGGGCCGCAATGCCCCAGGCGCGCAGTTTCGCGTATCCTTCACCCATGAGCGACACCGCCACCGCCAGACCCTCGGGCGCATTCTGCAAGCCGATACCGATGGCGAGTGGAAGGCCACCTTCCATGCCACCGGAACCGAACCCGACCCCGACCGCGAGACCCTCGGGAAAGTTGTGGATCGTGATTGCGATGATGAAGAGCCAGACCCGCCGGAGCGATGCGGCGTCCGGACCTTCGCGGCCGGTTCTGAAGTGTTCGTGCGGCAGCTTCTCGTTCATCAGGGCAACGGCAGCCATGCCCAGAAGGATTGCGATGCAGACGATGGCCGCGGGCGCTGCCCCGTTGTCGAACCGCGGTTCGGCCGCGTCCAGCGCGGGGATGATCAGCGAGAAGAACGAAGCTGCAAGCATCACGCCGGCCGCAAAGCCGAGCGACAGGTCGCGTGTGGCGCGTGAGGGGATCCGCCCGAACAGCACGGGGACTGCCCCGACGGCTGTCAATGTGCCGGCGGCCAGGCTTCCGAGAAAGCCGAGCATGATCGGGGACAACTGATCCATTCGTCAGGTGTCTTACCCTTCCGGGTAGCTCGAATAGACTTCGGTTGAGCCGTCGTTCAGAATCAGAAAGACGTCGTAGGCTTCGCGGTCTTCCTCGGGCCCCATGCCGGGCGAACCGTAGGGCATGCCCGGAACCGCGAGACCGACCGCGTCGGGCCGCTCGTCTAGAAGCCGGCGGATGTCAGCGGCCGGAACGTGGCCCTCGATCACGTAGCCGTCGACGAGCGCCGTGTGGCAGGAGACCATTCGCTGCGGCACCCCTTTGTCGAGCTTGAAGCGCACGAGAAGGCCGCCGAACATGTCCTGACCCGTCGGTGCGAAACCGTTCTCCTGGAGATGGTTCATCCAGGACAGGCAGCAGCCGCATCCATTGGTCTTCCGGACATCGATGGCAGTTGCCTCCGCGAGGGCCTGCGCCGCCGGAAAGAGTGCGATGGCGAAGGTCAGGGCTTGTGTCAGACGTTTCATGGGTCAGAGCCTTTCAGTTGCAGTCAGGGCAATCTCGCGGTCGAGACTTTCAGCGAGAAGCGCGCGGGCTTCGGCGAGCATCGACCGCGCGGCAGAGTCATCCGCTTCGCGCTCGGCAGCTTTGGCGAGCCGCTCTTCGGAGAGAGGATCGGTCGGCCGACCGTCCACCAGGACCTCGTAGTGCAGGTTCGGACCGGTCGCGGTGCCGGTGGCGCCCACACGGCCGATCAGGTCTCCGGCAGCCACGCGCTGGCCTTGCACAAGGCCATCCGGCACGGCGCTCAGATGCGCGTAGCGCGTCATGGTGTCGGAGCCGTGCGAGATTTCGACCACGCGGCCGTACCCGTTCCGCCAACCGATGAAGCTGACGCGCCCGGGTGCCGTGGCCTGAACCGGCGTCCCACGCGCCGCAGCGAAATCGACGCCGGTGTGCATTCGCACGTTCCCATAGACTGGATGCGTGCGGCGGCCGAAAACAGAGCTCAGGCGTGCGCCTTCGACGGGCTGCGCGAAGACGCGGAGCACTTCGCCGTCGACGAAGATCGTCGCCTGTCCGCTGCCGCTGTCCGGCCAAACAACCTCGTAGAGCGCGCCGCCGACATCCAGCGCGGCGAAGGCAAGGTCAGGCTGGCCGATCCTGTCGTCTCCGACACGCGCCTCGCGCCAGAGAAGCCGAAGCGTTTCGCCGCCTGTCATCTCACGGCGAAAATCCACCGTTCCGCCGAGCATCTGCGCCAGGTCCACCGCGAACCGTGCCGGGATATCGGCCTCATCGAGCGCAGCGAAAAGCGAGCTTTCGATCACTGCTTCCCCGGCAAGCGTCACCGTCTCAGACTTCGGGGTGACGATCTGCGTGGCAAGTTCATCGCCGAAGATCACCTCGATGCGCACACCGTCATCTATGGCGAGCGCGACCCTGCGCGGGCTGTTGTCCATCGTCGATACGACGGTGACGGAATGTCCTGGCCGCAGCCGCCTCAAATCATACTCCGCGCCAAGGGCGAGGGCGACTTCCGCACGGTCGGTCGCCGAGAGACCGGCCTCCGCGAGAACTGTGTCGAGCGTTTCACCGCCTTCTATTTCGCGCGACCAAGTGGAAAGGGGAGGTTCGATCGTGGGCAAGGAAGTATCAGCGACCGATATCTGCAAAAGAGGCATGGGGCTAGGAAACGTCGTGGGCTCGGCTTCTGCCTGCGCAATTCGCGGCGGTTCGGAGACCACAAACGGGGGAGGCTGGAGACCGTCCGGTGTCCACATGCTTGCTGCGGCGAGACCTGGAGGGACGGGATCCTTCGACCAAATCCCCGAAATAGCAAGACCACCACCCGATAGAGCGGCAACAGTTCCGAAACCTGCCGCGATTGCTCTGATCCTCATGTTGCCCCCTCAGTTTCTTCTTCGAGTGCGCGGCGAATCTTCGGCACCGCGAATTCCCTTGGCTCGTGATAGTCGATCATGGTGACGAACCGCCCTGCAGCGTCGAAAAGGAAAACGCTGGCGGTGTGGTTCATCGTATAACCGCCACCCTCGGTCGGCACCCGCTCGTAGCTCGCGCGGAATCCGCGCACGGCTTTCGCGATTTCCTCATCTTTGCCGGTCCAGCCGCGGATCGCCGGATGGAAATAGCTGACATACTCCGACATCGCATCGACGGTGTCGCGCTCGGGATCCACCGAGATAAAAACCACGGACATCTCATCTGCCTCGTCGCCCAAGTCGTCGAGCCATCCCGAAATGTCCGAGAGCGTGGTCGGGCAGACGTCCGGACAGTAGGTAAAGCCGAAGAACACCATCGCAGGGCGCCCAATCAGCGTTTCCGGCCCGACTTCGTTTCCCTCGTGATCCGTCAGGCTGAAGTCCATGGCGGACAGAGCCAGTGGCCGCTGGCCCTCCGGTTCGGGCGAACCAGGCCCGTCCACTTGCCACCAACCGACAAAGAGCGCGAAGAGTAGCGCCCCGGCACCCGCTGCGCCGTACCCAAGGATCGTCCTTCGCCGCATCAGTCGTTCGGACCACGCGCGGCGATGCCAAGGATCGGCACCTCGACCGTCACTTCGCCCCCGTCGTCAAAGAGCAGCGTCAGCGGATAGGATTCTCCTTCCGTCATCGGTGTCTGCAACTGCATCAGCATCGCGTGCAGACCGCCCGGCTCGAGCGACACGCTTTCGCCCGGCGCGATGGTGATCTCGTCGGCCGGAGCCATGGAACTCACGCCATCGGCATTGGTCTTGGACTCGTGTATTTCGGGCATCATCGCGAGCGGTGTTGTAAGGCCGATCAGCGTCACCGGTGTATCGCCGGTATTGCGGATCGTCATGTAGGCGGCGCCGGGGCGGTTCATGCCGATGGACGCGCGGGACCAAGCGCCTTCGACGACCACGTCCTCAGATCCTGCCAGCGCCGGCGTCAAAGCCCCCGCCGACGACAAAAGCGCTGTCATCGCGCCGGTAATAATGAAGGTCCTCATCCTGCTCTTCCCATCTGTTGGTTCAGCTTCGCGCCGCTGCAACTTCAGCCGCCACCAGACTTCGCAGTTCGGCTTCGCCGAACGGGTCGAGCGGCTTGCCGTTCACGAAGAACGTAGGCGTCTGGCGGACGCCCACAGTCTCGACATCGGCGCGGTCCTGGTTCAGGATCGCCACCACGTCCGGCGCAAGCATCTGCGTGCGGGCGGCTTCCGTATCGAGGCCCGCCGTTGCGGCGATCTCCAGGATCAGTCCCGGCTCGGGTGCTCCGTGCGACGCCCATCTTGGCTGTTCCCGCAATACCACTTCGAGAACCGGCTCAAAGACGCCCTGCATGCGCGCGGCCTCGAGCACGCGGATCGCTTCCTCGGACGCCGCGCCGTGGAACGGCGTATAGCGGATCACCACGCGCACGGCATCGCCATGCTCGGCCATTATGGCTTCGACCACAGGATAGAAGGCGCGGCAGGCCTCACAGGCCGGGTCGAAGAACTCGACGATGGTGACGGGCGCGCCTTCGGGACCGAGAACAGGCGAATAGGACCGGATCAAAGCCTCCGCCAGTTCCGGAGCCACAGGCTCGGCCTCCGCCACGGGACTGGGGCGTGTTGCGTACCACGTTGCGCCGCCGAAACCGGCGACGCCGAGGGCGAGAACGGAGAGGATCAGGCCGCGTCTGTTCATGTTCGTGTTTCCTTCAGAGAGAGTGCCGACAGCGCGCCGATCAGGGCGAAAGCGGCAAGCGCCATCAACGGGATAGGAATGCCGAAGACCAACTGGTTGTCGTCAGTGCAGGAGGGACCAGCGGCCGTGCAGGGCTGGATGCGCTCGGGGATCAGGCCAACGTAAAGACCCATGTGCCAGAGCGCGACAGCGCCGCCACCGAGCGCAAGCGCGATCCCGTAACGGCCCGCGAGCGGGTCGCGCCACCAAAGGCCGAGCCCGAGAATGATGGCCAGCGGGAACATGAAGGCCCGCTGGAACCAGCAGAGCAGGCAGGGCGTCTGCCCCAGCACCTCGCCGATGAAGAGCACGGCTAGCGATGCCGTGAGAGCAATCACCCATGCCAGTCCCAGTGCCGTTTCTCCGGATATTCGGGTCATGTCGGTCAGATCCTCTCTCTCAGATCAGCGAGGATCTCTTCGGCGGGCGTGCCGTAGGGCCAGGACTCGGCGAAGCCTGTGTCTGGATCGAAAAGGAACAGATGCGACGTGTGCCCCATCGTGTAACCGTCGGGCGCAGAGGCTTCTTCGATGCGTTCGAAGAAGATCGGAAAAGTTTCCGAAGTCTGGGCAATCTGCTCCGGTGTGCCGGTCAGTCCGATGATGCCGGCATCGAACAGGGGAACGTAGTCCGCAAGCGCCGTGGGCGTGTCGCGTTCGGGATCGATCGTGATGAATATCGGTTGCACCTTGGCAGCGTCAGCGCCCAGTCCCGCCATGACGGCCGCGACCTCCGACAGGGTGGTGGGGCAGACGTCGGGACAGTTGGTGAAGCCGAAGAAGATCAGCATCCAGCGCCCCGCGAAATCGTCTTCGGTGCGTACCATGCCCTGATGATCGGTCAGTTCGAACTCCGCGACGAAAGCCGGATCTGCCTCTGATCGCGCGCTGTCGGCGCGATAGTCGGACCAGAGCAGAAGCCACCCGAGCGCGAGAGCTGCAATGCCCACCAATACCCAGAGAACTTTTCTTACCGATGCGAGGGACAATCCGGACTGCCTGTCATTGATTCTTGATTGTTTCGGCGTTTACATCCTCTAGCTACTGTAGATTCAAGCCTGATTGTCCGGCTGCGGCGGGAGGTCACGCGTCTGTGAGTCTTGGACTTGCGCTATCAACCCACCAAACCTACAAGGTCTGTAGGTTCTCTGAGGGAAACATATGCTGACGATTGGCAGTCTGGCGAAGAAGACCGGCACCAAGGTGCAAACCATCCGGTACTACGAGCAGATCGGGCTCATGCCTGAACCGGGCCGGACGGAGGGTGGGCAACGCCGATACGAGGATGCCGAACTCGATCGGCTATCATTCATCCGTCATTCTCGGCAACTCGGCTTCTCGCTCGATGCGATCCGGGAGCTCCTCGATCTCAGCGACCATCCGGAAAAGTCCTGCGACGAGGCAGATGCGATCGCCCGCCGGCAACTCCGCCAGGTCGAGCAACGCATGGCGCGCCTGAAAGCGCTTCGCACCGAGCTAAAGCGCATGGTCCACGAGTGCAGCGGTGGGCGAACCGCGGATTGCCGAGTGCTCGAGGTCCTGCGGGACCATTCGGAATGCCTGACCGAGCACGACGACATCGGCGCATGAGTGCCGCAATTGCCTTTCCGCTCGCAGCGTTGGCCGAGATCGCTGGTTGCTTCGCATTTTGGGCGTGGTGGCGTCTTGGCGCATCGCCACTCTGGCTGGTGCCCGGACTTTTCTCGCTTGCCGTGTTCGGCTGGTTGCTTTCGCAGGTTGAGGCGACCGCTGCCGGCAGAGTCTTTGCCGCATATGGCGGCATTTACATCGTGGCGTCGATTGGGTGGATGTGGTGGGCGGAGGGTGAAAGACCAGACAGATGGGATCTAATTGGAGCGGTCATCTGTCTGGCTGGGGCGACGGTCATTCTCGCCGCCCCCCGCAGTTCTTGAAGAACAGGCTTGAAGCTACAGTCGCTGGAGCCTCTATGTAGACCCTCGAAAGATTCGAGGAGATGCATCTTGCCCGCCATTGACCCCTTGCTTAAAGCCACACGGCTGCTGGATTTTGAAGCCGCCCCTATTGCGGACCTTGTAGCGGACCGTGGTTGGCGAGCTCATGGCGAGCATGACCGGATCGGTGCCGCTTATGACTTCGTCCGAAACGAGATCGCTTTCGGTTACAATCGCTCTGACGACATTCCTGCGCCCGAAGTGCTTGTCGACGGATACGGCCAGTGCAACACGAAGGGCACCCTTCTCATGGCGTTGCTCCGCGCGCTCGGGGTCCGCTGCAGGCTGCATGGTTTCACCATCCACAAGGCGCTCCAGCGCGGGGTCGTGCCGGAGGTCGTCTATCCTGTCGCCCCGAATGAGATCCTTCATTCCTGGGTCGAAGTCGAAACCGAGAGCGGATGGGTCAACCTGGAAGGCTTCATACTGGACGCGCCTTTCCTCGCATCGTTACAACGCGAGTTCAGCGAGACCGAGAGCCTTTGCGGATACGGAGCGGGCACCGGCTGCCTGAGCGCCCCGCCGGTCGAGTGGACCGGCCGCGATACCTACATTCAGAAGACCGGCATCGCCAACGACTTCGGAACCTTCGATACGCCGGACGACTTCTACTTAAAGCATCGTCAAAACTTCGGAATTCTGCGCGACTGGCTCTATCGCCACCTCATCCGCCACTGGATGAACAGGCGGGTGCGTGCAATCCGGCGAGGACACCTGCCTCGACTTCCCGGTTTCGCCCAGCCGAACCATCGCCACGAGGGGACGAACCGTGCCGCATGATCACGGCCACGCCCATATCGACCCCGACTCCGGCGATCGACGAGTATCAATTGCGATCTGGGCGAACGGGCTTCTGACCGTCGCGCAGATCGTTGGCGGCATACTTTCAGGCAGCCTCGCGCTCATCGCGGACGCGCTGCACAATTTCTCGGACATGGCGTCGCTGGTCATCGCCTTCGCCGCGCGCAAGATCGCGCGGCGACCGGCCGACGAGCGCATGACATTCGGTTATGGCCGGGTTGAAATCGTGGCCGCTCTGATCAACTACACGACGCTGATTTTGATCGGGTTCTACCTGATCTACGAGGGCGTCATGCGCATGATCGACCCGCCCGAAGTGCAGGGTTGGACGGTCGTAATCTTGGGCGGGGTCGCACTGGTTGTCGACACCCTGACAGCGCTGCTGACCTACTCGATGCAGAAAGGCAGCGTAAACATCCGCGCGCTCTTCCTGCACAACCTCTCTGACGCACTTGCTTCCGTTGCGGTGATTGTGGGCGGCTCGCTGATCATTCTCTACGACATGCGGTGGGTCGATCCGGCCATCACCATCGGCATTGCGCTCTATATCCTCTATCTGGCTTTCACGGAGATCGGCGGCCCGATCCGAACGCTGATGCTCGGCAGCCCACCGGACATCGACAACCAGGCCGTCTGCGCAGCAGTCCGGAGCGTCGATGGCGTCTCGGACCTTCATCACGTGCATCTGTGGCAAATGCAGGAGCACAATGCCGCGCTGGACTGCCACGTCGTATTGACCGCGGACGGCTGGAACCAGATCGAAGAGATCAAGGCCGCGATCAAGGATCGCCTGAAGGAAGATTTCAGCATCGGACATTCGACCCTGGAATTCGAGCACGAAGCCCGCGCGCACGAGAACGCCAATCTTTACGGTCACGGCAACCCGGACGAATGGTAGGGACAATCATCTTCACTGAGACACTGAATCATGACGACCTGATTGGGCTTACCAGCGAAGGCAAGCTCAGCGAAAGCCACCTGAAACGGATGCACTCTCCGCTTCATGAGCGCCTGCAAGAGACAGGCTAACCCGGCATAGTTCTCGATCTCAGGAGATATGAAGACTACGAAGGGCAGTCTACTCTGCTCGAAAATCTGAAAATTGACGCCATGCGCCGTAGAGACGTAGCGAGAAGATCAGAACAGTGCGGGGCTAGAAGTGTTACAGAGAGCTACACGCCGTTTTCACTTAGGCACTTCACAAAAACGTCATGCACGGCAAGATTGACCCTCTAGCTGCTGGAGGTTGCAAAGTGAAAAAAACCTGAGGCAAGTGAGAGCAGCATCATGCAGAATCGTAGGCAGTTTCTATCGTCAGCCTACGCTGTTGCTATTAGTCTTCCTTCTTTGGTGAACGCGCAATCTTTCAATGAGCCAGCGATAGCAGCTGTCCGACGAAATGTTTCCGCCTTCCGTACCCAGCCATGGCAAGACCATTTTGAGGACCTCACACATGGGGCGATCCTCTGCGATATTGACTCTAGGGCGGTGCAATACTGGTCCGAAGACGAGAGCGTGTACAAACTCTACCCGTCGAGCGTACCTGCTTCGGAAGAATTAACGCGACGAGGTTACACGAAAGTTGTTCGCAAGGTGGAAGGACCAAGTTGGAGACCGACACCATCGATGAAAGAGCGCAACCCTGAATGGCCTGATTACTGGCCGCCCGGGCCGGATAACCCTCTGGGCACACATGCGCTTTATCTGTCATGGCAGTATTACCGCGTCCATGGAACCGGTGACACCCGCAAGATCGGACGGCAGTCTTCCAACGGCTGCATCGGCTTGTACAACGAACATATTGCGGAGTTGTTCGATCTCGCGGAGGTCGGCACCCAGGTCAGGATATTCTAACTTGCCCAATGAACACCATTACCGAATTCAAAACAAGAAAGGCCAGTAAGACAATATTTACCATAATCCAAATTATACGACTCTTACTAAGGATCTGTAACCACAATATCATTCGCCCTTTTACCTCCCTGTGGGCGACCAACTGGCGGCGCCGGATCCTCCGGTGCCGCCACTCTTTTCAATGAGGCATTGGGAGCCCAGCCAAACACCGAGCGCGACATTGACCCGAAAACATCGGGTCACCAGCGCAAGCGCGGGCAGAAAGGCAGGTCGCGATGAACACCAGAAGGGACGAAGGCACGGCAATTGCCCGGTTGGTTGGTGGCGCGGCGAACCTGACGGTCGGCTGGATCTATCTCTGGAACACGCTTGAGCTTGGCATCCTTTGGCTGCGACGCGATCTGGCGCCGGAGCGCATAGAACCGCCGCTGGACACGGAAGTTCTAGAAAGGGCCAAATCCGTGACCACTGACGAGATCACGGCGCTCCTTGATAGGCTCATTGCAGGTGGAGCTTCGAAGTAGCTTGAATGGGTGTCGGACGCCAGGCCCGATCAGCCATTGATATATTTAACGTGACATTAATATACTATTGATGGATAATGCGCGAAACCTCCATGCTGATGGATCCCGCCCATGCTTCGTTCGACCTCACGCTTCATTGTCGCATCCGCCATCGGCGCCCTCCCGATCCTGGGCGAAGCGAACCACGCCTCAGCACAATCCTACCCGATCGATTGCGCGATCCTGCTGTGTCTGTCCGGCGGATGGCCGGCATCCGTGCCCTGTACGCGGGCGCGCGCAGAGTTCATCCGGCGGATCACACCCTGGCCCGTTGAACCGCCGCTACAGATCTGGCGTTGCCCGATGGGCGCTTCGTACGATCCCATTGACGACGGGGACTACCGCGGTCGCCTCTACGACATCCTGTTTGACGCCGCCCCCCCGCCCCAAAGCCGTCCTGTAAGCCGGCCTCGAACCGAGACTGACGCAACTCCAGCGGTGCTTTCTCTGATCCCGGATCGAGAAGCTAGACTGTCGAACGGGTTCGCGCTGCGCCTGGCACAGGGCCGTGCAGACATCGATATCAGCGGCCCCGAATTCAATTTCGTACGTTCGATCCGGGTCTATGACGTTCGATACGCCCGACAGCATGAATCCGGCCGGGATGGGGATTGCAATCGAACGGCCTCGGTGCGTCTCGGAACCTACGGGGTTCAGGGCGATTTCGCCTGGACCCCGACGTCGCTGGCGGCCCTGCCGGACGCCCATGTGGGCCTTGAACGGTGGGGCGACCATTGCCCGGGCATTTTTCATCGGTCGGTGTTCGTCGATTGGCGCGACTACGAGGGCAACTACGGCTATGAACAGGTAAACTATTGAGCGACGCATATTGCCTACACGTCGCGTAAAAAGATGAAAAGCGCCGGCCCGGCATGACCCTCGTCTTCCATGATGGCAACGTAAGGACACTTGAGCCGCGAACCCTGCGCCAGCGTCCCGTCGACTGACGCCATATTCACCCTTCAGATTCGATGTTCCGGTTCCGTCGCGCCCTCGGCAACCGAAAACAATTGGCTGGCATCCACCTCCAGGGCTCGCGCCAGCACGATTAGCTCGATGACGTCGATCCTGCGCTCCCCGCTCTCGACCCGCGCGACGAAGGACTGATGACATCTGAGCCTCCCGGCGAGTTCCTCCTGTGTCAGCGCAGCATTCTTTCTCGCCGCGATCAGCGCGCCGCGCAGCGCCTCATGTCCCGAACTCCTGATCGTCTTAGCCACGCGTCACAAACCTCTTGTGAACGGGCTAATCCAGTTTGTAGATTATCTAAAAAATGGATATTGCGGGCATATTATGGATTCTGTGGTCAAACATGGTCTTTCGTATGGCTTCGTCATCCCCGGCGACGTATGGCCGCCCCTTGTGCGATGTCAGGCATTAACGATCGATGACCATCAGAAAGCGCCCATATTCCTCGCTCACCTCTCGCGCTTCCTCGAAAGCCCGCGCCCGCTCGGCCTCGAGGCAGCGGAAGTAGCTCTGGATGTCGCGGATGTAGAGCTCGAAGTCGCGCCGGATGAGATCGGCATAGTCCCGCGCGGCCCGGGCGTCGGCCGGCACATAGGGACGAATCGGGGCCAGACAGGTTTCGGACGAGGCGTTTCCGGTGGATAGGAGGAGCATAAGTATAGCCTGCGATGCGCAGGATCGCCACAACCGGAGGTTACCCAAACCCCCATATTTCTTGATCAATAGCATGCGGTCGGTCTATCCATTGCGCGAGCGAGAATCCGCCTGTCGCACCAATAATATACCTTGTGCGTCAAAGCTATATCATTGTATGTCTGGGCTTCAACATCCTTGGCCCGGTCATTCACCTTATGGGAGAACGTGATCCGGGTGATGGACCTAGAAAAAGAAGCACCGAATGTGGTCACCGAACCCAGATTCCGCGATCTGGTCGCCAGCGGCTATCGCGTCGAAGTTGTCTGCAAGGAGGACGCCTTCAAGAAGGGTCCCAACTGGCACGGCGTCTGGATTCTGCGCGCCGTCAGCGACGACGGTGTGGAAAAGCTCCTGGTCACGGCACGGACACGAACCTCGCGCAACGACATCAAGATCCGAGAGATCAAGACCGTCACAGGAATCATCTCTTTGCTCCAGGGGCTCGGGTTCTCCCACGCGGACATTCCGCTCGAGGAAGGCAAGCGGACGGTGCACAAGCTCTCCAGCGAGGAGATCGCTGCGCGCCGGCCTTAGTGCCCTTCTCCTGTTCTTCCTGACATTCCCCGCATCGGCCCAAATGGTGCTGGTGATGGAAAGTGACGGCTCGCTGAAGCCGAGCCGTGCGCAGGAGCGATTCGCGCGCAACTACAATGACGGCATCGGTCAGGGCTCTGCGGCAGCCGAGCTTCAGATCTTCGGCGAGGAATCCGAAGACACCGATGTGCTGCGTGTTGCCGCAATCGCACCAACCGTCCGGGCACCGCATCCCGATATCCTCGCAGCGATCGAAGAGACGGGGCTCCGCTACGCGAGCCACCGCGGACTTCGTGCCGCCGATATCACGGTCACCGACTGGCTGAGACTCTATCGGGCCAATATCGAGGTCGAGAGCGGCTACGATCCAAGAGCTACCTCACACAAAGGGGCGATCGGACTGGGGCAACTCATGCCGGACACCGCCCGGATCCTGGGAGTAGACCCTGCCGACTGGCGCCAAAATCTCGACGGCTCTGCCCGATATCTCGCGATGATGCTGGCCGAGTTCGGCGACGTTCGCCTCGCGCTGGCCGCCTACAACGCCGGGCCCGATGCGGTTCGCGCGCATTCCGGCATCCCCCCATTTGCCGAAACCAGAACCCACGTCCAGCGGGTGCTGGCCGTCGTCAACCGGCTGGAAGGAGCGACCCAATGAAGCTAACACCACATCTCCTGATCGCGCTGATCTCCATGTTCGTCCTTTTGGCCGAACCGGCTCTCGCGCAAAGCATCGACCTCTCGCCGATCCAGAGCCTGCTGCAGGGGATCGTGGACGCTCTGACCGGTCCGCTCGGGGTCGTGATTGCCACGCTCGCCGTGCTCGGCGTCTTCCTGAGCTGGTTCTTCAACATCATCGACCTGCGCCAGGCGCTCTGGGTGCTCGTCGGCATCGCCGGGGTGGCCGCCGCGCCGACGATCGTTGCCGCCGTCTTCGGTGGGTCGTGAAGGGAGACCACATTGGCAGAGAGATCGCCGCTATTCTTAGGCCTCGTTCGCCCGCCGAAGCTCCTCGGCCTGCCGATCATGTATGCCATGGTCTGGCTCTTCGGTTCGGTGCTGCTCTTCGTTTGGATGCAGCACCTCGCGGTGCTCGGCGTGGCGGCGATCCTCTACCCGATCCTCTGGAAGGCGGCGGATTGGGACCCGCGCTTCATCGACGTGATGATGACGGCGCTGCAGGAAACCCCGCCGACGCGAAACCGGAGCATCCACGGGGGCGACAGCTATGCGCCATAATGAAGCCCTGGACGAGGCCATCGATCCCCGCACCCTCATGCCGGACTGGTATGCCCGCGAAAAGCACTTCGCCCATATGCTGCCCTATGTCAGTCTGGTCGATGATCACACGGTCAGGACGAGGGTCAACGAGCTCTTCCAATGCGTCCGGCTCGGCGGCGTCAACAGCTATACCACGGACGACGCCCACCTCGACAAGGTCACGGCCCTCTTCGCCCGGATCATCGCGCAGCTCGGACCCGAATACAGCTACTACGTGCACAAGGTCTCGAAGGCGATCACGCCGGATCTGCTGCCGGTCCGGGGCGACGGCTTCGCCGCGGCCGTGGATAAAGAGTGGCGGGAAAAACTGGGGTCGGCCGGGCTGCGCGACAAGACACTCACCCTGACCGTCATCCATCGCCCACCCCCCAGGAGTTTCGCGGAGTTCCTGAACCGGAGCGCGCCGGACCGCCTGCAGGAGCAGACCCGGAAACGGCTTCGGCGGCTGAAGGAGGCCGTCGGCGTCTTCCTGTCGGGCCTCGCCGAGCTCAAGCCGCGCCTGCTTTCGGCGGCCTCCGGCGAACTCGTGGGCTTCCTCGGCGCGCTCAACACCGGCCGCGAACTGCCGCTCTATCCGGCGAACCGCTTCGGGTTTCTCGCCTATAACGTCGCCAACACCCGGGTGACGTTTCTCGAAGATCATTTCGAGCTGTCGGACGGCGTCGCCGGTCGCCGGTTCGGCAAGTGCTTCACCATCGGGGAATATTCCGAGGCCACCACCTGCACCATGTTCGATATGTTGAACCTACCGGTCGATATGCTCGTCACCCATTCCTTCACGCCGATCAATTCGAACCTGATGGCGGGCCGGATCAAGCGCCAGAAACGCCAGATGCAGGCCTCCCGGGACGCTGCTCTCTCGCTCCTCGAAGCCCTCGATATCGCCCATGACGATCTCGAGGCGAAACGACAAAGTTTCGGCGAACACCACATGGTCGTCACCGTCTTCTGCGACAGTCTCGATGAGTTGGAGACGCTCGGGGCGGAGATCGTCAACGCTGCCGCGGCCGAAGGCGTGAAGATGATCGGCGAGCGGATCGCCGCGAAGACCCACTATTTCAGCCAGCACCCTGGCAATCAGCCGAAGCGGGTCCGCGCAAGCGCGGTGACCAACCGCAACTTCGCGGATTTCGCGGCGCTCCACCGCACCCAGCTCGGCAAGGAGAAACATCGGCTGCCCTGGGGCCAGGAGATCACGCTCTTCCCGACCCCGGAGCAGAGCGCCTATCGGTTCTCCTACCACGAGCAGGGATCGCCCGAGAAGGAGCCCACGAGCGGGCACACCCTGATCCTCGGCCGCCCCGGATCCGGCAAGTCGGTGCTCTCGGCCTTCCTGATGACCCAGGCGCGACGCGTGGGCGCGCGCATCTTCGTGTTCGATTACCGGCTCGGGATGGAGATGGCGGTGCGCGCCAATGGCGGACGCTATGCCTCGATCAAGGCCGGACAGGCGACAGGCCTGAACCCGCTCTGGACCGAGACCGACAACCGGGGCACGGCCTGGCTCTCGGACTGGCTGGGCTCGCTCCTCCACCGTCCCGACAAACCCCTCACCCCGGCCCAGACCAACCGTATCCAGGAGGTGGTACGGCAGAACGCGAGTGCGGCCAGCCCGGAGCTTCGGAACTGGACCGACTTCGCCTCGCTGTTCGTGTCGACCGACGACGATGGCGATCTGCACCAGCGGCTGCTCGAATGGACCGGGGACGGCCGCTACGGCTGGATCTTCGGGCAGAGCCTCGAGGACACCTTCTCGCTCGAGGGCGATGTCGTGGGCTTCGACCTGACCGGGATCCTCGACAGCGAGAGCGAGAAGGAGCGCATGGCGGTGCTGTCCTATCTTTTCCGCCGGATCGAGCGGGAGATCGAGGATCGCCGCCAGACGATCATCGTGATCGACGAGGCCTGGAAGGCGCTCGACAACGCGTATTTCGCGGAACGGCTCTCGAACTGGCTGGTGACCGCCCGGAAGCAGAACACCGTCGCGGTGATGATGACGCAATACGCGAGCCAGCTCGAGCGCACCCGGACCGGCAAGACCATCGTCGAAGCGGTGCCGACGCAGATCCTGCTCCCGAACATCCGGGCCCACGCCTCCGACTACGCGATGCTGAACCTCTCCGAGAAAGAGCTCGACGTCCTCCTCAACACCGGCAGCGACAGCCGCCTGGCGCTCATCCGCGACGATACCGGCTCCGTCGTGGTCGACGCCGATCTCTCCGCTCTCGGACCCTATCTCACCATCCTTGGCGGGATGGAGAAGGGCGAGGCGCTCGTCGGTACCGATTACCGCGACCGGCCGGATTTCTGGAGGCTGACATGACCCGTTTGTTCATCCTATTGCTCGTTGCCGGGTCCGTGGCGGGCTGCGAGCAATACCGCGAACCGCGAGCCAATTGCTTCAATTTCGTGTCGCGCGGCCCGCCCTCACAGGATTGCACCTATGAACCCCTCGGTGGTGCGCCTGACTTCGTGGATGAGGTCCATGAGTAGGCTCGGTTTCCTCCTTTGCCTCGGTATGGCGGCGGGGCCCGTTGCCGCCCAGGGGGTGCCGGTCAATGACAGCGGCCTGACGACCCGCGACATCATCGAGACAGACGACCGCGAGGATGACCTTGCCGTCCAGCGTGACAAACTGTCGGTTCGCGAGTTGCTGGCTGAGATCGAACGCGAGCAACTCGCCACGCTCCAAAGCATCCTCGATGCGCAGACGAGCTTCGGCGGTCAGGGCCTGACCGACATGGTCTCCGCGCTCGAAGCCGGCAGCGGCGATCCGAACCGGTCCGCGGCGGCCGTTTACGGATCGGGCGATGTCGATCCCAACCCGGGTGGCGCGGGGATGTTCGGGGATGCGGCAGAGAATATCGAGCAACTGATCATCCGGGTCGCCCAGGAAACCCATGGGCGACCCGGGGTCGGGCGTGCGGGTCTCTCCGTCGTGCAATGGCGTGCCCTCCTTCAGGCGCTGATCTGGCAGGAGAGTCGCTTCTCCATCGGCGCGCGCTCTACCGTGGGCGCTTTCGGGCTCACCCAGATCATGCCGGACACGGCCAGCGATCTCGGCATCAACCCGGAATATTACGACAGCCCCTATCTCCAGGTCGAAGGCGGCGCACGCTATCTCGCGGCCCAGCTCGACACATTTGACGGCAATATCATCAACGCGCTCGCCGCCTACAACGCCGGCCCGGGCCGCGTCTTCGAATATGGCGGCGTGCCACCCTTCACTGAGACGCAGATCTACGTCCAGGCCATCCCCGAACGCTACAATCTCTACCTCGCGCGGATCGGCGGGATCGACGCGCTCGGCACGATCGATCCGGCGCTTCTGGCCAATTCCAACCTGTCGTTCGCGGGGTTCGGGGCCGCCTTCTACGGCAGTTCTTCCCCGGCCGCGATCCGCCAGGCGGCCCTGCGCATCCAGGATATCGTCCACCGGATCGGTGAGACCGAGGACATCCAGGAGAGCATCGCGCTCAATACCTATGCCCGCGCCGAGCTTGTCCGCCTCATGGCCGCACGCATCCGCCTGCAGGCAGCCCGCACTCGACCCCTGACCGCCGCCCAGCTCGCCCAGGCCGCCGCCCGCATGGCCGAGAACGAGTTCATGGACTTCACGATGGAGGATTTGCACTGATGCCCCGCACATATGTCTCCGCGCGATGGATGCGATCTGCCGCCCTTGTCGGCGCGCTTGCGCTGGTAGCTCCAATTCTGTCCGGAACCTCCGCACGGGCCCAGGGCGTGCCCGTCGTCGATACCCAGAACATTGCCCAGAACATCGAGCAGCTCCGGCAGATGATCGAAGACGAGATTCTGCAGAACGAGCAACTGGTGCAACTCCGCGAGCAACTAACCACACTCACGGACCAGCTCGCGGAGTTGCAGCGGACCTATGAAGCACTGACGCGCCTGGCCGAACTGCCGGAGATCATCCAGACCCGGATGGAAGAGGAACTGAACGGGCTTCTCGACCAGGAATTTGGCGACATCCTCGCGACCATCGACGCGATCAAGAGGGGGGATTTCTCCGGGCTCACAGGCTCCGGCGCCAGCGAGATCGAGACCCAGATGGACCGGGTGCTCGCCGATCTCGGCTTCGACGAGGATACGCTCTCGGAAATGGCCCGAAGCGGCAATCCGGGCGCGGAGCGCGTGGCGACGCAGGCCACGACGGGAGCACTCGTCTCGGCCGCGGCCCAGAACAGCTACGACGACGCGGGTCAGTCGCTCGAACGCGTCGAAAGGCTCGTCGGTCTCATCGACGACATGGACGAGCTGAAGGAGAGCGTCGATCTCAACACGCGCGTGACGGCGGAGCTGGCCATCGCGCTTGTCGCCATGTGGCAGCTCGAGGCGGTGCAGACCGTGGGCGACGGCACCGGCGGCGTCATCGACGCGGCCACCATCGCCGAGGAACAACGGTTCATGGACTTCACGCTCCCTGAACTCCGGCCGGAATAGGGACGTGCGGATTTGGACGAAGAGACGGCCATCATCGAGGAGGAACTCGTCTACGGCGCGCTGCGACGGGAACGGCTCTGGCAGCGCCTCGGGCTCCTTGGCCTGATCTTCGGCGTTCTGGGCTGTCTCAGCGCCGCGGCCGTTGCCATTCTCGATGTAGATCCCCCTCCGGTGGTGGTGCCCTACGATCCCGAAACAGGCTTTGCCCTGCCCGAAGCCTCGGTCGGCGCCACGACTGTCACGGAGAACCAGGCGATCATCGAGGCGGAGGTCTTCCGCTATGTGACCGACCGCGAGGTCTATAACCAGCTCGACAATGACGTGCGGATCCGAAGCGTCCTTCGCCGCTCGGACGGTGCGGCCCAAGCCTCGCTGCGCCAGATCTGGAACTCCGCGAACGCCGACTACCCGCCCACCGTCTACGGGCCGAACGCCCGGCTCGAGGTCGAGATCCTCAGCATCAACCGGATCGGCAACAACCGGGCCACTGTCCGCCTTCGGAAACGCCTGACCTCGATCAACGGCGTTCAGGCGGGTCTCTTCACCGCGACCCTCCTCTTCGAGTTCCGCCCCGAGACGCGGCGCACCATCGACGAGGTCTGGACCAACCCCTTCGGCTTTACCGTCGTCGAATATTCTATCCGTTCGGACAGATTGGAGAACTGATGTTGCGCTTCGTTTGCCTCGTTCTCGTCTGCTTTTGCCTAACGCCTGGCGCAGCGCCAGCGGAGTCGATCCCGCGCAGCGGACCGAACGATCAGCGCGTTCGCATCGCCACGTATCAGGACGGCCAGGTCTTCCGTCTCAACGTTTCGCTTACCCATGTCACGACGGTGGAATTTGGCGAAGGCGAGAGCATCCGGTCGATCATCGCCGGCGACACCGTGGGCTTCGAGATCGATGGCGTCCCCGGCGGCCGGGCCTTCGCCATCAAACCCCTCGCCCGTGGCGTCCACACCAACGTGACGGTCTACACCAACAGGCGAAGCTACTATTTCAACGTTCAGGAGGTCTCGAGCCCGACCTTCTACGTCGTGCAGTTCCGATACCCGGGCGACAACCGCCGCCCGGCAAATGCCATCGCGCAGGCCGCGCCGAACACCAACTACGGAGCCAGCGCGCGGACCGAGTTCACACCCACGCGCGTCTGGGACGATGGGACCTTCACCTATTTCGCCTTCCCCAGGAACGCTCCCATACCGGCCATCTTCCGCTACGCGGGGGGTCGCGAGCGCACGGTGAACACAGGCGCCGTCGAGGACGGTGTCATCCGCGTCTCCGGCGTGAACGGACAGTGGGTGCTGCGGCTGGGCGAAGAGGTCGTCTGCGTCTCGGCGGCCCCGCCTCAGGGAGGCACCTCATGAGCGACGATCCGAACCCCGATCTCGAACGACGCTTGGCCGCTCTCGAGCAAGGCAACCGGCGCCAGGGCGCGACCGCGAAGCGCCGCTCCCCGCTCCTCGCGCTTCTGATGATGGCTCTCATCCTGGCTGGCGGTTTGGTCCTCTATCTGTTTTCCGGGGACGAAGAAGAAGTCACGCTGCCGACGGCGACTCCCGACGAATTCCAGACCGAGGGCGACGGCTTCGGGGAGATTGAGCCCTTCGTACCTCCTCCGGCCCCGGAACCTGAAATCGTCCTCGTTGAGCCCGAACCGGCCGAACCGAACGCCGACTTCCTGGCGCAGATGGAGGCCCTGCAGGCGCAGATCGACGAGTTGCGGAACGCCCCGGACTCCGTTGTCGAGGAAGACACGGCCGCCGCCGAAGCGATCGACGGTCTGGCCGCGCAGATCGCGGCACTGCAGGCGGCCTCCGAGACTGCGCAACAGCGGTTCCAGGAGGAGTTGGCCGCCCGCGACCGCGAACTTCGACAGCTGCGCATGGATCTGGAACTGGCGCAGCTGGACGCCAACGCCCCGGCACCGGCCCCGCTCGGTCCATCGGAAGACGAACTACGCGCCCAGGAGGAAGAAGCCCGGCGACTGGCGGAGCTCCAGCGACGGGCGGAAGAGGAAAGAGCCTTTCAGGAGCGCAGGATCGCCTCGCCACTCATCGCCTTCGGCGGTACGGGGGGCGCCAATGCCGGCGAGACCGAACTCACGGACCGCGCCTTCGGGGAGGTCACGGATTTCGTGCTGAACGGTGCATTGCCAAGTGCGGTCACCCAGGCCGAGGTCATCGCAAACCCCTCGAACACCGTCGTTCAGGGCACGATGATCCAGGCGATCATGGAGACCGCGCTGGACAGTTCCCTGCCCGGCCAGACCCGTGCCATCGTCTCCGAGGACGTCTACAGCTATGATGGGACGAGGCTGCTGATCCCACGCGGATCCCGCCTGATCGGGCGATACCGCTCCGGCGTCGAGGTCGCGCAGCGCCGCGTCACCATCGCCTGGGACCGGATCGTCCTGCCGGCGGATCAGACCGTCCGGATCAGCTCGTTCGGCGGCGACGAGCTCGGTCGGTCCGGCGTCACCGGCTTAGTCGACACGCGGTTCGGCGAACGCTTCGGGTCGGCGGCCCTGATCTCCATCATTTCCGCCGCACCGAGCGTGGCCGCCTCGGAGGTCGAGGACGAGACCACCGCCGACGTTCTCGAAGATGTCGGCGACGATCTCGCGGTCGTGTCGCGGAGGTGGTGGAAATTCGAGGGCGGCGTAATCTCCGGGTGAACTGACACCCACCCAACCGGCGGCGGCAACCGCCAGGGAGA
>NZ_FOCM01000014.1 GCF_900110115.1 Palleronia pelagia
CACCGTCTCGGTGCCAAAGGTGCCGGTGAGCTGTCGCTTCCGGTGACCGTGGCGATAGCCTTTTGCCGGGCCGTCCCCACGACGGTAGCGAAGCCGGCCGAGGAAGCTGGCCAGCTCCTCTTCGAACACGGCTTCGATGGTCGCGCGCACGTTGGCTCGAAGCCGCTCTTCGATCAGATCGAACCCGGCCTCTTCGGCCAGTAGCGCAAAGCTCGCGGTGTCGGTAATCTGGTTCATGGCGTGATCTCCCTGGCGGTTGCCGCCGCCGGTTGGGTGGGTGTCAGTTCACCCGGAGATTACGCCGCCCTCGAATTTCCACCACCTCCGCGACACGACCACGACAAGAACGCCGCACGCCTCCCCGCCAGGGGGACCAAGACCTCCACAGTGAGCCACAGGGCCCGTGTAAGCGCTAAGATGCGCCACGCATTGGAACTGATGGCATACAGCGGCCTAGACGTCCGCGAAGCTGGACGACAAGCAGGCATGGACCCCGACAGCGCCGTGCGCGCCTTCCGGAAAAAACACGTCAAAGACGCATATTTCCAGATGGTTAGGGAGCTTCGAGACAACGCCGCGCAAAGGGCATTCGCTCGGATCGAAACCCTCAGCAAGACGGCAGTTTCAGAGCATGTGCGCCTCGAGGCCAGTAAGTGGGTGGCAGGCGTCGACGGTGTCGCGCCAGTGAAAAGGGTCGAGGGACGGTTCAGCCACGACATCGCCTTCAACCCTTTCGACTATGGCGACCGCCCTTTCGATGTGACACCGGAAGCCGGCGACGAGGATTGAGAGACCCTCAGTGCAATGCGGCTGTGCCAGCAATCCCGTATTCTCGTATCATCGTTTCAAAAAGGAAATGACGATGGACCTGAACGACCCCGAAGTCGCCGCTGCTGCCAAGATCCAATTTGCGGAAGCCCTTTTCCGCGTTTGGTACAAGGTGCCCGGTGAAATCCGATCGATGATCACCGAAGGCGCCCAGCTCGAGGCGGAGTCGAAAGGTGCCGATCCGATGGTGGCAGCGATGGAAGTATCCACGACCGCCGACCGGTTCGGGTTCAGCTACGCCGATGCCCAGCCGCTCCGGCAAGAGGTCCTTGCAAAGCAGAACCGGGACCGTGAAGCCCGGGCGCGCGAGATGGAAGCCCGCAATCGGGAATATCTGATCAAGTGATCCTTTGGGGCCCAGGGCGCCGGCGCGTTGCACCTTGGGCAGCCCCTTCTTAATGGTATCGACTGACAGCCACTGGAAAGCGTGCAGGAGTGCTGTTTTCCCGCTTGGCTACCCTGACCCCTCCCGAAGGCCTTCCTGCCATTCTCGCGCAAATTCTAAGGGTGTCCGCAGCCCCTCACATCCGCTTCCGAGGAATTCCGGCCGCCTCGAAGGCTCTTTCCACAGCATCGCGGCCCGCGCCCAGCCGCACGGCGATCTGGTCCGTCGTCAGCGGGCTATCCCGTTAGGCCAGCACGCGGCGGAACAGGTATTCGGGCTTCGGGCGCCAATTCCACGGGCGGCGCGTGCCGGTGCGCAGCTGGTAGGCGCGGGCGTCAGCCATCATGGCGGCGCGGAGACGTTCTTCGCTCATCGAGAGACCCCTTCGAATTGAGGCTTCCACTTGGTGCATTGAGGCCGGCGCACCTGCTGAATGCAAGGTGGCGGCCCGGGACTTATGCCCAGGCATCGGGGTTCATGGGGTCGTCGAGCGCCACATGCTCCGCCCAAAGCGATTGCAGTGATGCATGTACCTGCCGGGCTCGGTCATCAGACTACGCGGCGCTTGCACGGGAAGCCGCGGCTCCACCAACAGACGCCGAATTCACCACTTCCCTCTCACCCTCCACATTCGGCAGCGAATATCGGCCGCGACCGACCTTTGTGACAGTGCCCGCTCTCGCCATCCTGCAAAGGGCCTTTCGGATTGCTGAATAGGTCACGTCGTTCAGGCGTCCGGTCAGATCTTTCGGGCTTAGATGGCCGAATTGAAGCTCTGTCACAATCTCTTCGGTCAGGCTTGTCACAATGGCTTCCCCTTGGTTGTGAAGGATCTGTCCATCGGTTCAGACCCGTTGTGACGGTCAGAAAGCGGGTTATTGCGACCAAGGAATGAAACCCGGCCTCCCGCCCTGACCGCCGCGATCTTGACATCTGTCCATTCGGACGAGCCCGCCGCTTAGGCCACACCGCCGTATCCTTCCGGCCAATGCACTTCCCCTTGTTCACCGCCTCAAAGGTGGCAGTGGGCGCTTAGGGCTTGGGAAGACCGGAGGATCCGGAATAGCTGCCCCTGTTCATTCGCGCCGATACACGGTAGAACCTGTTCCACCAGCGGCCCCGCCTAACCCGTAAAAGACAGCCGCTACGGCCCCGCGTTTCCAGAGCGCGGGGTCTCTTTTCTTCCGATGTCTGATTAGGTGGTCACGCTACGCCGCAGCGATTGCGATCAGCGTCTCGATATCTGCGCGACGCCAGCGTGTGGATCCACAGATCTTGATAGGCTGTGGGAGGTCGCCGTTCTTCGCCCAACGCCAGATGGTCGAAACGCCGACATTCAGCTCTCCAGCGACTTCGCGGACCGTCATAAGGTTCTTTCCGCGAGCCTCAGGGATTTCCGAAGACGTGAATTGAGACATGTGCCATTCTCCTATGGGTGATGGCACCAAGTGTCTTAAACCGTACTTTCCGCGCTATAGCGGGAATTCCAGAATTCCAATAACAAAGCCACTAAGGTCACATAACAATTACATTAGATTCAACAGTTTGATCACTTTTGACGGCGCTCGATTTCTTGGTAAATCTGGTCTATGGCGTCTCTCACGCGATCATCTCGCCACCACTTCAGAACCTGCTCCTTCGTGGTGCCTGATCGCCTCTTCGTCATGCCTTCGCAAACCAGTTCCGCCGCCAAGCTTTCTGAGAGGTTCCTCTCGATCAGGCTGTTCATCGCGTGACAGACCCAGACTTTGAGATCCCAGCTCTCATTGTTGGCCCTACCGCGCTTCCCAGCCGGGGGTTTTTTGATTGTCCCACTCAAGAGGGCCTTTAAGAATGATACACAGTACGCTGGAATATCTTTAGAAGCCTCGATTTCGGTACGCGCGATATCGCACAGAACGTCAAATGAGATCGGGTCTGTCTTGGCATCTTCCAATAACTGTAGCATTTCTTCTTCGCTCGGCTTATCGGCTTCGTACAAGCCAAGCAGTACTTTCTTTAGATCATGATCAGGCCCTCTGACGCGATCTTTCATCCATGGAAATTCGCGAACTTCTAAGTGATCAGAAAATAATCTCTCGATCTCTGCAATCAAATCCATTCGGCTGGAGGCAGAAATTGTATTCCGCTTGAGCACACTTCGGCCCTGTCTTCTACAATCGCTCACGCTCGCACCATCTGAACCACGTCTCCGCTCTCACCGGTCACATATCGCGCCCAAGCGTCCATCAGCTCGCGCCGTCGCTCGAACAAATCCGATCGCGCATAGGCCCGCTCGACCAGGCTCCCGAACGAATGCGCCAGCGCGGCCTCTGCAAGCTCCCTGTCGGCGCGGGCGCTCTCGCTGCACCAGTCGCGGAAGGTGGATCGAAAGCCGTGCGCCGTGATGCCCTCGACTTTCATCCGCTTCATCAGGCGGTGAAAGACCGTGTCCGACATGGGGACGGCGGAGCCATCGTCCGCCCGCTTTGTGCTGGGGAAGATCAGGTCATCATCGAGGCCTCGCACTGCCTCCAAAACCGTTAGCGCCCGGTCAGACAGCGGGACCCGGTGCGGGCGGCCGGCCTTCATGCGTTCACCGGGGATGTCCCAGACATTGCCGGCGATCTCAGACCAGCGGGCGCCGCGGATCTCGTTCGATCGACCGCACGTCAGGATAAGGAACTCGAACGCGCGGGCCGACAGGCCCTCCCGCTGCCCCAACTGCTGGAAGAACGCCGGAAGCTCCTTCCAGTCCAGCGCGTTCATGTGTTGGACCAGAGGGCGAACAACCGGCAGAGCCTTCTTTATGCCCGAGACGGGGTTCTCATGCGGATAGTGCCCTGCCCCCCGGGCCCAGTCGAAGATCGCGCCCAGGCGCTGTCTCAGCCGCTTGGCGGTCTCGTGCTTTTCGACCCACACCGGAGTGAGAACGGCCAGAACGTCCGCCGAGGTGAGGCTGTCGATCTGGCGGTTGCCGATGATCGGGAAGGCGTAGCGCTCGAGCCCCGAAATCCAGATCCGACCGTGCTTCGGATTGCGCCACGTGGGCAGCATAGAGGCATGGACCTCTCGCGCGGCGTCTTCGAACGTGAGCCCCTGCTTCCTTCTCAGCGCAACAGGATCGGAACCCTGTCGCGCTTTCTTGCGGTATTCGCGCGCAGTCTCACGCGCCTCAGCAAGCGTTACATGAGACGCGGAGCCCAGCCCAAGATCACGACGTTTTCCATGCACCACCGTCCGCAGAATCCATGACTTGGACAGCGTCGGCCCCACCCGGAGGTAAAGGCCTTCGCCGTCACCGTACATACCCGGCTCTTTCAGTGCGTCGATGGATCGCTTCGTAAGCTTGGGCAAAGCTACCTCCCTCCGATCAGGCCGCGGCGCGGGCGTGACGCATGATCGACTGAGCCAAGGCTTCGGCCCAAGCGAACCCCGTGGGATGCAGCATCCGATAGAAGATATCGATCGTTCCCCACTCCTGAATAGAGTGTCGGTCGTTTGGCAGACGCGAAGCTCGGTCCCAAAGAAGCGTCCGCAGCGATCTATCGACGCGCTGTCCCATCATCCGTCCCATCATTTAGGCTGCGATTGAGTGAAATTTGAAGACACGACCTGAGACTACACACATCGTATGCAGCTGCAAATTATAGATTTTTTGATGTTATTCGAGATCACCTGATAGAGTAGTCAGGCAGCCCTACGGGCTGCCACTTTCCCTCTCTTCGAACCAGCCCGCCATGCACGCACCGCATCGTGGAATTGCGTGATCCTTGGGACGGTCTGACCTGCGCATAGGATCAGCCTCGGACCACCAAGGCGCGGCCACGCGCGCGCGAGCCGACCCCGCATCAGACAAAGCCATACTGCCCCGGGCGGAGCGATTGCACTCCGCCCGGCTGGGCCGTCCCATCGGCTTGTGCGGCCTATCTAGCCGGCGAGGTAGCCGCGGATCGCGGCTTCGGGACCATCGGCCCAGACCTGGCGCAAGGCCGCGGTGAAGGCATCGGCAAAGCGAGGCTCGGCGGCCAGGTCACCGTAGATCCACTTCTGGTCCAGCCAGGCCGCCGGGTCGTCCTTCGCGGCGGCCGCCGCGGCGCTGAGACGGTCCCAGTTGGGATCGTTGGGCTCGATCTCGGAGCCGTCGACACGGGTGCCCGCGCACATCCGCGCCCAGAGCGCTTCCACCAGCGCCAGCCCCTGCAGGGAGGCATCCTTTTCCAGCGCATCGCGGATGATCGGAAGCAGGAATCCCGTGTGGCGGGACGAGCCGTCGAAGGCCACGCGGCGCACGGTGTCGCGGATCTCGGGGTTGGAATAGCGGCTGTCGATCAGGTCCACGTAATCGGCCGGCGTCATGTCCGGGACCGGCTTCACATGCGGCGCGATTTCGTCCAGGGCCACCTTGCGGAACAGGCCGTTGATCGGGTCATGGGCCATGCAGTCGGCGATGGTCTTGCAACCCAGAAGCTCGCCCGGGTTCGCCACGACCTGGTGGGTGGCGTTCAACAGGCGGATCTTCATCGCCTCGTAGTCGTGCACGTCATCGGTGAAGGTCGCGCCGATCCGGTCCCAGTCGGGGCGCCCGGCGCAGAAACGGTCCTCGATCACCCATTGGCGGAAATTCTCGTGGGTGACCGGGGCGTTGTCGTCGATCCCGAACTCGCGGACCAGCTGCAGCTCGGACGGGCCGGTGGCGGGGACGATGCAGTCGACCATGGAATTCGGGAAGGTGCAGTTGGTTTCGATCCAACCGGCAAGGTCGCGATCGGACAGGCGCGCCAGCCCCAGCACCGTCTGTTTCAGCACGTCGCCATTGCCCTGCAGGTTGTCGCAGCTTTGGCAGGTGAACGGGCCGGTGCCCGCGTCGCGCCGCCGCTTCAGCCCCGCGATCATCGCGCCGAAGGCCGTGCGAGGCGCCTCGGGGTTGGCCGCGTCGTGCTGGATGTCCACGTGCCCTTCGTCGAAGCCGCCGTCCGGGGTGACGAAATATCCGCCCTCGGTCACGGTCAGCGACACGATGCGGATCGCCGGGTCGGCCATCCGTTCGATCAGCGGGCCGTTGCCGTCTTCGACGGGAACGAAGTCGATCATCGCGCCGGTGACCTCGGCCGACCGGCCCTTGGGGTCCAGCTCGATCAGCGTGGTCAGGCAATCCTGGGCCAGCAGACGCTCGCGCTGTTTCGCGTCGGGCGCGCGGACGCCCGCGCCGACGATCGCCCAGTCATGGGCCGCGCCGGTGTCCATCAGGCGGTGCAGATACCACGCCTGGTGGGCGCGGTGGAAATTGCCGAGGCCGATATGCACGATGCCGGGCGTGAGCGCCGCGCGGTCATAGCCGGGCACGCGGACCCCTTCGGGCAGATCCATCAGCGTGGCGTTCGACAGGCGGGTGGTCATGGGTGAATCCTTCGCGAAATTCGTCGGGGCGACGGGGTCAGCTCATCCACTGGCCGCCGTCGACGTTGTAACATTGCGAGACGATGTAGTCCGCCTCGGGCGAGGCCAAGAAAACGGCCATCCCGGTCAGATCGTCGGGCGTGGCGAAACGGCCCGCGGGCACACCGGCCGCGACCTCGGCCTTCTTCTGGCCCGGCGGCTTGCCTTCGAGCTTGGCGAACATGCTGTCCACGTGGTCCCAGTGTTCGCCGTCGACCACGCCGGGCGCGATGGCGTTCACGTTGATGCCGTGGGAGATCAGGTTCAGGCCCGCCGACTGGGTCATCGAGATCACCGCCGCCTTGGTCGAGCAGTAGACCAGCACCAGCGGCTCGCCCCGGCGCCCGGCCTGCGAGGCCATGTTGATGATCTTGCCGCCATGGCCCTGGGCAATCATCTGCCGCGCGGCGGCCTGCATGGTGAATAGCGTGCCGGCCACGTTCACCGCGTAGAGCCGGTCATAGCTTTCGCGGGTGATGTCCACCGTCTCGGCCGCGTCGAACAGCGCCGCGTTGTTCACCAGGATGTCCAGCTTGCCGGCCCCGTCGACCACGGTCGCGATGGCCGCGTCGATGCTGTCCTGTCGCGTCACGTCCAGCTCGACGGCATAGGCCCCCTGCCCCAGTTCCTCGGCCGCCGCGCGGGCGGCCTCGAGGTTGATGTCGCCGATGGCCACGGTCGCGCCCTCGCGCAGGTAGGCAGCGGCGAAGCCCTTGCCGATTCCGCGCGCCGCGCCCGTGATCAGGGCGGATTTGCCGTCCAGCCGCCTCATGCGATGCGCAGGCCTTTCTCGTCGAAGCGGTGGATCTTGTCGGCCTGCGGCTCGAGATGGATCATGTCGCCGTGGCGCAGCCCGACCTCGCCCCCGGCGCGGACGGTCATGGGTTCTTCCATGGCATCCACGTGGACGTGGAAGAAGGTATCGGACCCAAGGTGCTCGGACACGCCGACCTTGCCCGAGAAGGTGCCGCCGCTTTCGACCACGTCCAGATGCTCGGGGCGGATGCCGATGGTGTGGGCACCGTGGGCATCCGCGGCGGGGCCGCTCATGAGGTTCATCTTGGGGCTGCCGATGAAACCCGCGACGAAAACGTTGCGCGGCTCGCGATAGAGCTCCAGCGGGCTGCCCACCTGCTCGATATTGCCGGCGCGCAAAACGACGATCTTGTCGGCCATGGTCATGGCCTCGACCTGGTCGTGGGTGACGTAGATCATCGTGGTCTCGAGCCGAGAGTGCAGCTCGGAGATTTCAAGGCGCATGCCCACGCGCAGCGCGGCATCGAGGTTCGACAGCGGCTCGTCGAACAGGAACGCGGCCGGTTCGCGCACGATGGCGCGGCCGATGGCGACTCGCTGGCGCTGACCGCCCGACAGTTGCCCGGGCCGCCGGTCCAGGTAGTCGGTCAGGTTCAGAGCATCGGCCGCCTTCTTGATGCGGCGGTCCTGCTCCGCCTGGTCCATGCCCGCCATCTTCATGGGGAAGGCGATGTTCTTGCGCACGGTCATATGCGGGTAGAGCGCGTAAGACTGGAACACCATGGCGAGGCCGCGCTTGGCCGGCGGCAGGTCCGTGGCGGGGGTGCCGTCGATCCGGATCTCGCCAGAAGACACGTCCTCGAGCCCCGCGATCAGCCGCAGCAGCGTGGACTTGCCACAGCCCGAGGGGCCGACGAAGACCACGAACTCGCCATCCTCGATTGTCAGATCCAGCGGCGGGATGACCTCGGTTTCACCGAACTTCTTTTGCACTTTCTCAAGCGTGATGCGTCCCATGGAGAGGCTCCTTTTCAATACCCTTCGGCTTGCGCTGCTTGAGGGCGTTACTTCACGGCGCCGAAGGTCAGACCCCGGACCAGCTGCTTCTGGCTGAACCAGCCAAGGATGAGGATCGGCGCGATGGCCATGGTCGAGGCCGCGCTGAGCTTGGCGAAGAACAGGCCCTCCGGCGAGGAATAGCTGGCGATGAAGGCCGTCAGCGGCGCGGCGTTCACCGCCGTCAGGTTCAGCGTCCAGAACGCCTCGTTCCAGGCGAGGATGAAGTTCAGTAGAACCGTCGACGCGATGCCCGGCACCGCCATGGGCGTCAGCACGTAAAGGATCTCGTTGCGCAGGGACGCGCCATCCATCCGCGCGGCTTCCAGGATCTCGCCCGGGATCTCGCGGAAATAGGTATAGAGCATCCAGACGATGATCGGCAGGTTGATGAGCATGATGATCACCACCAGTGCCACCCGATTGTCGAGAACGCCAAGCTCGATGCAGATCAGGTAGATCGGATAGAGCACGCCCACCGCCGGCAGCATCTTGGTCGACAGCATCCACAGCAGGATGTCCTTGGTCCGTCGCGACGGGACGAAGGCCATGGACCACGCCGCCGGCACCGCGATGATGACACCCAGGATCGTGGAGAAGCCCGCGATGATGACCGAGTTCCAAAGGAAGCGCATGTAGTTCGAGCGCTCCTGCACGATGCGGTAGTTCTCGAGCGTCCAGTCGAAGCCCAGGAAGATGGGCGGGTCCGCGATGGCCTGTGCCTCGGTCTTGAAGCTGGTCAGGATCGTCCAGAGGATCGGGAAGAAGATCAGGAGTCCGATGGCCCAGGCCACGGCCGTGTTGATCGCCTTGCGTCTGCTGCTGACTGCGCGTGCCATGTCCGTCTCCTCCTCAGGTGTCCAGGTTCTTGCCGACGATGCGCATCAGGAAGATGGCGACGATGTTGGCCAGGATGATCGCGTAGACACCGCCCGCGGAGCCAAGGCCGATATTCTGGCTTTCCAGCACGCGCTGGAAGATCAGGTAGGTCAGTGTCCGCGTGCCGAAGGCGCCGCCGGTGGTCACGAAGATCTCGGCGAAGATCGACAGCAGGAAGATGGTCTGGATCAGCAGCACGATGGTGATGGCCCGGCTCAGGTGCGGCAGGATGATGTACCAGAACCGCTGCAGGTGCGGGGCGCCGTCCATCTCGGCCGCCTCCAGCTGGTCGCTGTCCAGCGACTGGATCGCGGTCAGCAGGATGAGCGTGGCGAAGGGAAGCCATTGCCAGCTGACGATCAGCACGATCGAGAACAACGGCACGTCCGACAGCCACACCACCGGGTCGGCCCCGAAGAACCGCCACAGGTGGGCCAGCAGCCCGTTGGTCGGGTCCATGAACATGTTCTTCCAGACCAGCGCGGACACGGTGGGCATGACGAAGAACGGCGCGATCACCAGGATGCGCACGATCCCCTGCCCGAACATCGGCTGGTCCAGAAGCATCGCCAGCAGGATTCCGAAGAAGATGGTTATGACCAGCACGCCCCCGACGATGATCAGGGTCGAGTAGATCGAGGGCCAGAAAGACGAGGATGTGACGAAGCGGACGTAGTTGTCCCACCCCGCGAAGCCCAGGTCGCCACCCCGAAGCGGCAGGTATTGCCGGAACGAGAACCAGAGCGTCATGCCGAGCGGCACGAGCATCCAGACCAATAGCACGAAGACGGCGGGCGCCATCATGAGTCGCGCGGCGGAGCGTGAGTGTTGCGTGGCCATGGTGTCCTCCCTCACGCGGCGCGGCCGCGGACGACTGGCAGAATGTCACGACGATCCGGTCGATGCAGACCGCTCCTCCCCCGGGGATCGTCGGACCCGGGAACGGTCGTGCGACGGGGCGGGCGCGCCGCCCCGTCGCGATTGTTGGTCGTGGCTTAGTAGCCCGCGGCCTCCAGGGCGTCGGTCATGATGGCCTGGCCCTGCTCAAGCGCTTCCTCGACGCTCTGCTGACCGGCATAGGCCGCCGAGAATTCTTGGCTGACCTGGCCCCACATGCCCGCCCATTCCGGGATCGCGGCGAACTGGACGCCGGTATACGGGACCGGGTCGACCGTCGGGTTGGTGGGATCGGCCGCGTCGATCGACGCCAGCGTCAGGTCGGCAAAGGGAACGTCGGCATAGTTCTCGTTCTCGTAGAGCGAGGTCCGCGCACCCGGGGGCACGTTGGCCCAGCCTTCGTTCTCGGCAACCAGCTCGATATAGTCGGTCGAGGTGGACCACTCGATGAACTGCTTGGCCGCATCGGCCTGCTCGGTGCCGGCCGGGATGGCGAGCGCCCAGGCCCAGAGCCAGTTGGCCTTCTTGTCGACGCCCTCGGCGCTCGGCGCCAGCGCGAAGCCGACGCTGTCGGCAACCTCGGATTCCTCGGGGTTGGTCACGAAGGACGCCGCGACGGTCGCGTCGATCCACATGCCGCACTTGCCCTGCTGGAACAGCGACAGGTTCTCGTTGAAGCCGTTGGTGGCGTAACCGGCGGGGCCCGATTCAGCCATCATCTCGGTAAAGAAGGTCAGCGTTTCGTTCCAGGCCTCGCTGTCGAGCTGCGGTTCCCAGTCCTCGTTCACGGGGCGTGCGCCGAACGAATTCGCCATGGTCATGATGAAGGCACCGCCTTCGCCCCAGCCGGCCTTGCCGCGCAGGCAGATGCCGTTGATGTCGGCGTCGCGGTCGGTCATCGCGGCGGCCGCTTCGCGGATGAACTGCCAGGTCGGCTCTTCCGGCATCTCAAGGCCGGCCTCTTCCATCAGGTCCGTGCGGTACATGATCATCGACGACTCGCCGTAGAACGGCGCGGCGTAGAGCGTGCCGTCATAGCTGAGACCGGCGCGCATGGCGGGCAGGATGTCCTCGGCGTTGTAGTCGTCGGACAGGTCGTCCAGCGGCACCAGCCAGTCGTTGGCGGCCCAGATCGGGGCCTCGTACATGCCGATGGTCATGATGTCGAACTGGCCGCCGCCGGTGGTGATGTCGGTGGTGACGCGCTGGCGCAGGACGTTTTCCTCGAGCGTGACCCACTCGACCCCGATCCCCGTCTCTTCGGTGAATTGGTCGGTGTAGCCCTGCATCCGGACCATGTCGCCGTTGTTGACGGTGGCGATGGTGATCGTCGTGTCTTGGGCCATGGCGGTCGCGGCCATGCCAGAGGCAAGGCCAATGCCGGCCACGGTGCCCAGAAGGCGTTGTGTCGTGGTCATGTGTTCCTCCCAGAACGAAATTTACGCAGGTAAAGAGTTAGCGGCGGGCATATGTTCGGTCAACCAAAAGTTTCAAATTCGGATGCGGCAGCGCAGCATATTTAGTCGGATCACGCGGACTCGCGAAGCTTCAGGACCCCGGGAAACAAGGTTACGGCGTGATCCGTCAGGGAATTTTCCGCGCGTATCTTCTTCATCAGGCGCGCCACGGCGGCCTGGCCGATGGCGTCCACGTCCTGGCCCACAGTCGTCAGCGACGGCACCAGGAACGGGCACAGCGGATAGTCGTCATGCCCAGCGATTCGCAGCCCGCCCTTGCGCCGCGCGCCCGGATCCAGCCCGAACCGCGCCGCCGCGCGCAGCGCCCCGATGGCCACGCGGTCGTTCACGCAGATGATCGAGCGATCCGTCAGGCGGCCTTCCGCGAACTCCCGACCGAGCGCCAATTCTCCGTGCGCCTCGTAATGCGCGCCGGGCTCGATCTCCTCGGTACCCACGACCTGCGGCTCCAGCCCCAGCTCCTCCATCTTGTCGAGATAGGCGCGCTCGTGGTTCAGCGCGTTGAAATTGACCCGCGGCATGGCCAGGAACACCGGCGGATCCCCCACGCGGGACAGGTATTCGGTCATCAAACCCATGCTTTGCGAATGCTCGGTGCCGATGTAATCCACGTGGCTCAGCGCGCCGGGGCGGCTGTCGACCAGGACGAATGGCAAGCGCCGGTTCAGCCGCTCCATGGCGGCGATATCGCTGTTGTCGCCCAATGGCGCGACGATGGCGCCGTCCACGTTCATCGAGATCAGCGTCTCGACCGCGCGCGCCTCGACCTCGGGCGTGGTGTGCGAGCACTGCACGATAACGGTGAACCCCGCTTCCATGGCCGCGAACTCGATGGATTGCTGGAGCTTGGTGAAGAACAGGTCGTTCAGGTAGGGAATGATGACGCCGATCATCCCCGTGGATTTGCGATTCATCCGCGTGGCGAAGAAGTTCGGCACGTATTCGACCCGCTCGAGCCCCCGTGCGATCCGCTCGCGCGAGCTGCGGCTGACGCTGTCGGGATCCTGAAAATACCGCGACAGAGTCGGGCGCGACACGCCGATGGCGACCGACAGCTCTTCCATCGTGCGCAGGCGCGGCCGCTCGCCGCCCGCACCGGATCCCTTCGGCATTTTTACCTCCCGCGGGCATTGCGCCCGATATTTTTACATCGCGTAAAAATATGCCACCGTGATTGCCCCGCTGACAAGGGGTTAAATGACAAACGGTATGCCATTTCACTGGCGCCATCGCAGGATGCGCTAGGTCGAACGCGACCGCGCAAAAGAGGACAAGGGACAGCCGAATGCAGCACCGCCGTCTGGACCGGGCCGCCGGCGTCGCGCTGGCCGCCACCCTGATCCTGCGCGCGGCTTTTGAATGGGGCGCGGCCCCGGTCGCGGGACATGCGGCCAGCCTGTCCGCCGTCGTGGCATTGGCCCTGCTGGCCCGCGGCGTCGACCGCACGCGCCAGGCCTTCCTTCTGATCGGTCTGGTCCTTGTCGCGGCCGCCTTCGCCACCCTGCCAGACGCCGGGGCCGCCGTGACCCGTGCCGCCGGCAGCGCGGCGTTCATCGTGGCCTTCTTCACGGCGCTCTCCAGCCTGCGCGGCGCGGCCGTCACCTCGGCCCCCATCGCCGAATGCGGACGCTTCCTCGCCGATCAGCCGCCCGGCCGCCGCTACCTTGCGCTGACGCTCGGGGGCGGACTGTTCGGGATCATCCTGCTCTACGGTGCGATCTCGCTGCTGGGTTCGCTCGCCGTCGAAAGCGCCCGGTCCGAGGCGAACGCCGAAATCCGCGGCCATCGCATCCGCCGCATGCTGGTCGCCATCCAGCGCGGCTTCATCGCCACGATCCCGTGGTCGCCGCTGACCTTCGCCATCGCGATCTCGACCACCTTGGTGCCCGGGGCCAGCTGGGGCGGCGCGGTTCTGCCCTGTCTCGTCTCGGGGCTGATCCTGGCCGGGACGGGCTGGGCGCTGGACACCATCTTCAAGCCACGCCTCACCGGCCCGCGGCCCAGCTACGCCACCCCCGACGGCACCTGGGGCGCCAAGATGCGGCCGCTTCTGATCCTCCTGGCCGTGCTGGCCGTGTCGATCGCGGGCCTGCACCTGCTGACCGGCATCCGCGTTATCGGCGTCGTCATGGTGGTCGTGCCAGTGCTGTCCTTCCTGTGGATCGCCGAGCAGGATGTTCTGGATCACCGCCCCGGGGTCATCCGCGACGTCGCCGGGCGGGCCTGGCGCTTCGCCTCGGTCGAGATGCCGGCCATGCGGTCCGAGATCGTGCTGCTGGCCATGGCGGGGTTCATAGGGTCGCTCGGTGCGAGCCTCGCCGCCCCCTTCGTGGCCTCCGCCGGCATCGATGCCAGCGCCCTGCCCCCTGCGCTGCTGCTGGTGGGACTGTTCTGGGTGATCCCGGTGACCGGGCAGTTGGGCATGAACCCGATCCTGGCCGCGTCTCTGCTGGTGCCGCTGCTGCCGGCGCCGGCTGTCATGGGCATAGACCCGGCGGCAGCCATCGTCGCCATCACCAGCGGCTGGGCGCTGTCGGGTGCGACTTCGCCCTTCACGGCGTCGGTCATGTTGATCGGCAATTTCGGCGGGGTGCGCCCGACACATGCAGGTCTGGCCTGGAACGGCATGTACGCCGCGTGCTGCGGGCTGCTGCTGACCGGATGGATCCTGGTCGCGGCGTCGATCCTCTGAGGCATGTTCCGAAGAAATGGCGCGGTTGACGGGGCTCGAACCCGCGACCCCCGGCGTGACAGGCCGGTACTCTAACCAACTGAGCTACAACCGCGCATCTGGCGTGCGGGGTAAGGGAAAAAGAAGCAATGGTGGCGCGGTTGACGGGGCTCGAACCCGCGACCCCCGGCGTGACAGGCCGGTACTCTAACCAACTGAGCTACAACCGCCCATTGCCCGTCCGGACCCGGTCCGAACGTGAGGGGCGTTCTAGATACGGCCTCGGGGGGCGTCAAGCGCCAACACGGGCGGCAGCGGAAATTATTGGCCCGGCAGGCGCAGCCACAAAACCGGGCGCGTCGCGGTGGGGTGACCCAGCACCCGCTCGACCATCCTCGCGCCCTCGTGGCCGCCCTGCGAGACATAGAAGCGGCGCGCGGCGGTGTTGCCGTCGATGACCGTCAGCCAGGCGCGGCCGGCACCCTCGGCCCGCAGCCGTGCGAACCCGGCACGCATCAAGGACGCGCCGATGCCCTGCCCGCGCAGGTCCGGCCGGGTATGCAGGTTGTCGATATAGGGCCAGCCCTGCCGCGTCTTCAGGCGGATGAACCCCGCCAGCCTGTCGCCGTCGCGCGCGCACAGCACGCCTTCGGGGAGCGTGGCCCAGCGCTCGGCCATCTCGGGGCCCAATCGGTCCAGCGCTTCGTCGGGAACAAAACGCGCATAGGCATCCGCCCAGCTGGCCGTGTGAAGGTCGCGGATCGCGTCGAGGTCGTCGGGTGTGGCGGGGGTGATGTCATGCATGGCGCCTACATCCCCCCATTCGACCCGGATGCGCAAGCACCGGGAGTCCGTCCGATACGGGACCGATCACCGTGCGTTGTTCCGCAGGGCGAAACACCCCGTGCGGACTCGCGCGATTGCCGCCCAAGCGTCATCATTTGACCTTTTTTGTCGGGGAACAGGATCTTGAGAAATATCATATTCCGAGAAAGGAGCGCATCTCATGTCGATCCCTCTTCTGCTGGGCGGCGTCTTTGATACCAAGACGAACTTCATCCTCGCCGCCGCCGGCGTCTGCGCGATCATGGCGATCACGCTGATCCTGCTGGGACGCAACATGGACCACGCGACCGACGAACAGCGCAAGCGCGCCGGGTTCTGGACGGCGCTGGTGGCCGGGGTCGGCGTCTGGACCACGCATTTCGTCGCAATGCTGGGCTACCGTCCCGACGCTGCGCTGACCTACGATCTCGAAACGACGCTTCTGTCGATCCTAGCGGGCTTCGTGTTCGTCGGCTTGCCGCTTGGTGCGGCCCTGCAGGCGCGGGCGCGCAAGCACCTTGCCGCGCTTGGGGCGCTGGCCGGCGCGGGTGTGGCCGTGATGCACCTGACGGGCATGAGCGCGATCGAGAACTGCGTCACCGCGTACAACGCCCCGATCCTGATCGCCGCGGTCTTCCTCGGGATGGCCGGGTTCGCCTTCGCGCTTCGACAGACCGAGGCGACCTTGCAGTCCTATGCGATGCGCGGTGCCGGGATCGTCGCCGGGGTCTGCGTGCTGCACTTCACCGCCATGTCCAGCGCCACGCTGCAACGGACCGTTGCGGGCGGCTCCGGGCTGAGCAACGAGGCGCTGTCGATCATGATCTCGATCACCTCCATCGCCGTCTTCGCGATCACGGTGAACATGACGTTCCAGCAGCGCCGGATCCTGGCCCAGCGCGGGTCCGACTCGGCCGCCGCCTAAAGTCGACCGCCCAGGCGGGTTACTTCCCGCCGGAAACGCGACGCGGACACAGGCCGCAATCGCGTCGCAAAAGGGAAAGGACCGGTGGGCCGCAGATCAGGCGGCCGGCCGGTCCTCCAGGTCCAACCGCATCATCGCCATGCCCTGCCGACGCGACATCTCTTCGTAGCCCGCGGAGAGGTAAGCATTGAAGGCAGGCGCGTTGTCGACCTCGACCTTCAGGGTCAGGACCAGCGCATCCAGCGCCAGAGCCGCCTCTTCCACCCGCTCGGTCAGTTCGGCCGCGGCCCCGCCGCGCGCGTCCTCGGTCAGGTAGACATAGGTCAGGTGTCGCACCTCGGGGCCGACCCCCTCGCGCAGGGCAAAGAATCCCACGTCCCGCCCGTCGTCGTCCTCGAGATAGAAAGACACGTCCTGCGCCTCGCCCAGCCATTTGCGCTGCCATTCCATTTCATCGAAAGGCACTTTCGCACTGGGATTGAGCAGCGGAATTTCCTCGTCCGTCAGCATCTCGGCCAATGGTTCGAGATCACGCTGACGGTTGCGACGCAGGGTGAGTGTCATGGTTCTTCCTCCGGCTGGGCCCGGCGTCTGGACACCGGGGGGCGATCAGAAAGGGCCGTGCCTGACATGAACGACCCGCGTGGGTCAACCTCTGGCCCTCCGGACCGTTCCGGATCCGGTGGCGGACCGGCGGAACAGGAACCCGCCTTTGCCGACGAGGAATACAGTGCCGGGTCCATAGAGGAAGCGCGCGGGAAGGGGCATGGTGGGCGATGACGGGCTCGAACCGCCGACATCTTCGGTGTAAACGAAGCGCTCTACCAACTGAGCTAATCGCCCGTGCGCCGGTCTTATACGCGCCCGCGCCGCGTCCGCAAGTGGCGCCGTCGCCCGGGATCGGCTAGCCTTTCGACGGGATCAATCGCGACGGGGGGCGCAGGATGCACAGCGAACGGATCACCTTTGCCGGGGCCAACGGGGCGGACCTGGCCGCGCGGCTCGACCTGCCGGACGGGCCGACCCGCGCCGTCGCGCTGTTCGCGCATTGCTTCACCTGCTCGAAGGACATTCCGGCCGCACGCCGCATCGCGGGCCGGCTGGCCGCCGCGGGCATCGCGGTGCTGCGCTTCGATTTCACGGGTCTGGGACACTCGGACGGGGAGTTCGCCAACACCCATTTCTCGTCGAACGTGGAGGACCTTCTGGCGGCGGCGGCCTACCTGGACGGCCGCGGCATGGCACCCTCGCTGCTGATCGGCCACTCGCTGGGCGGGGCGGCGGTGCTGAAGGCGGCGGGACGGATCGACAGCGCCCGCGCGGTGGTCACCATCGGCGCGCCCTTCGATCCCGGCCATGTCACCCACAATTTCGCGGGCAGCCTGGACGACATCGCGCGCGACGGCGCGGCCCAGGTCGATCTGGGCGGCCGGCCCTTCACCATCCGCCAAAGCTTCGTGGACGACGTGTCGGCGCAGGAACTCGCGCCCGCGATCTCGCACCTCAAGCGGGCGTTGCTGGTCTTGCACGCGCCGCGCGACATGGTGGTGGGCATCGACAACGCCACGAGCATTTTCACCGCCGCGAAACACCCGAAAAGCTTCGTATCGCTGGACGATGCCGATCACCTGGTGACCCGCCCCGACGACGCCGAATACGCGGCGGGCGTCATCGCAGCCTGGGCCGCGCGCTACCTGGCCCTGGGCCTGCCAGCCCACGAGGATCCGCCCGAGGGCGTCGTCCGCGTGTCCGAGGCGGCATCGGATGGCTACCTGCAGGACATCGCCGCAGGGCGCCACGCGCTGTCGGCGGACGAGCCGGTGTCGGTGGGCGGCACCGATCGCGGCCCCACGCCCTATGACCTGATGGCGGCGGCCCTGGGGGCCTGCACCACCATGACGCTGCGGATGTATGCCCGCCACAAGGGGATGGAGATGGGGCGCGTGCGCGTGGACGTGACCCACGCGCGGACCCACGCCAGCGACGCCGCGCCGGAGGATGGCGACCCGCCCAGCCCGCAGATCGACCTGTTCACGCGGACCATCGCCCTGCCCGGCGGGCTCGACCCGGACACGCGCCAACGGTTGCTGGAGATCGCCGACAAGTGCCCCGTGCACCGCACCCTGTCGCGCGTCTCGAAAATCGACACGCGGCTGGCCTGACCGCGACGCCCCAGTGACCCGCTGGATGTCGGGATGACTGCTTGGTGACAGATGAAACCTGAGTCCCGCGCCGGTTGCCGCCGGACGCGCCTCAGCGGCCCAGCTTGGTGATCAGCGCGCGTTCCACCGCGGCGGGCACGAAATGGCTGACATCGCCGCCGAGGCGCGCGATCTCCTTCACCAGCTTGCTCGCCACGGCCTGGTGCTCGGTATCGGCCATGAGGAAGACTGTCTCGACGCTGTCATCCAGCGCGCGGTTCATGCCGACCATCTGGAACTCGTACTCGAAATCGGCGACCGCGCGCAGGCCGCGGATGATCATCTGGGCACCCACGTCGCGGGCGCAATCGATCAACAGGTTCTCGAACGGATGCGCGCGGATCTTCACGCCGGTCTTCTCGGCCAGGGGCCGGCATTCGGCCTCGATCATCGCGACGCGTTCGTCCAGCGAGAACAGCGGCCCCTTGTCGCGGTTGATCGCGACGCCGATGACCAGCTCGTCCACCAGCGTTATCGCCCGCCGGATGATGTCCATATGGCCCAGCGTGACCGGATCGAACGTGCCGGGGTAAAGTCCTGTCCGCATGGCGCCCTCCGTGTGTCGTCGCGCCACGCAACATTATTGCGTCGATTTTTGCAAGGCCCCGACGGGTCAGTGCCCCCGCACCATCCCCTCGAGAGCGTCACGCTCCATCTTCAGCTCGGACAGGCGGGCCTTGACCACGTCACCGATCGAGATCAGCCCGACCATCTTGCCGTCCTCGAGCACGGGCATGTGGCGAAAGCGGCCGTCGGTCATCTGGGTCAGCACGAGCTCGGCATCGTCGCCCCGGGCGCAGCTGACGAGATTCACGGTCATCAGGCTGTCGACCTTGTCCTCCATGCATTCGGCGCCCCGGCGGCCCAGGTCGCGCACGATGTCGCGTTCGGACAGGATGCCGGCGGGCGTCACGCCGTCCGACGAGACGATGACCGCGCCGATCTTCTTCTCCGACAGAAGCCGCGCCGCATCGGCGACCTTCGAGCCGGGCTTGACCGTGGCCACCCCGGCGACGCCCTTGGAGTTCAGGATCTGATCGACTTTCATGGCGTGCCTCCCGATTGCCTCGGGTTCAGCGTCGGGCCTGAAAGGTCGTCGTGTCAAGGGTTTGCCGCGGCCTGCGCCTCGCGCCGCTGAATCTCGCCGCGCAGCCCGGACACCAGGGCGGCGGCGATCCCGTCCAGCCGCGCCGCGCGCAGGTCGTCCTCGGGGCGCACCAGCCAGAAGGCGCGCGTCAGGTGAAACCGGCCGGGCATCACCCGGCGCACGCCGGGCGCCTGCGGCAGCATGAAGTCGTGGACGATGCCAAGACCCAACGCCTGGGCGATCCACTGGAACTGCACCACCACGGAGGATGAGGCGAGGTCGACCCCGCCCACCCCGATCTCGCCCAGGTAATCCAGCTCGGGGTCGAAGATCATGTCGGGGACGTAGCCGACGATGCGATGCCCGGCGAGATCGTCCAGGTCGGTGACGGGATGCTGCGCCAGGTAGTCTTCGTGCGCCGCGAGGCTCAGCCGGTAATCGGCGATCTTCTGCACCGTCACACGGCCCGAGACGGGCCGCGAGACGCCGATGGCCATGTCGGCCTCGCGCCGGTTCAGGTTGAAGACGCGCGGCAGGGCCACGATCTCGATTTCCAGCCCCGGGTTGCGCGCCGCCAGGTCCGCCGTCACCTGCGGCAGAAGATAGGTGGCGCATCCATCCGGCGCGCCGATCCGCACCGCGCCGGACAGCGCGCCCGAGACCTCGGCCTCGGCGCTGCGCATGGCGCGTTCGGCGGCCTCAGCGTGATCCATCAGCCGCGCCCCGGCCTCGGTCAGGCGATAGCCCGCGGGGCTTTTCACGAAAAGCGGAACGCCCAGCGTCTCTTCCAGCCGCGCGACCCGGCGGCCCAGCGTGGCAGGATCGGCACGCAGCTCCTGCGCGGCGCGGCTCAGCCCCTCGGCCCGCGCCACGGACAGGAAAAAACGCATGTCATCCCAGTGCATCACCGCCTTGTCCTTGCATTTCTGCAAAATCGATTTGGCAAACTGGCGCTTTGCCCCACCCCTTCGCAAGCCTAATCTTGCGCGCAACACGCAACGCGGGAGGACACAGCATGACCACGGAACTCAGCCACTGGATCAACGGGCAGCACGTGAAGGGCGGCTCGGGCCGCTTTGCCGACGTGTTCAACCCCGCCACGGGCGAGGTGCAGGCCAAGGTGCCGCTGGCCAGCAAGGACGAGCTGGACGCCGCCGTCGCCAAGGCCGCCGAGGCGCAGCCGGCCTGGGCCGCCACCAACCCGCAGCGCCGCGCGCGGGTGATGATGGAATTCGTGCGCCTTCTGAACCGCGACATGGACAAGCTGGCCGAGGCCCTGTCGAAAGAGCATGGCAAGACCTTCGTGGACGCCAAGGGCGACGTGCAGCGCGGTCTCGAGGTGGTCGAGTTCTGCATCGGCGCGCCGCACCTGCTGAAAGGCGAATACACCGACGGCGCGGGCCCCGGCATCGACATGTATTCCATGCGCCAGGCGCTGGGCGTCGTGGCGGGCATCACCCCGTTCAACTTCCCCGCCATGATCCCGATGTGGAAATTCGCGCCCGCCATTTCCTGCGGCAACGCCTTCATCCTGAAGCCCAGCGAGCGCGACCCCTCGGTGCCGCTGATGCTGGCCGAGCTGATGCAGGAGGCCGGTTTGCCCGACGGCATTCTCCAGGTGGTCAACGGCGACAAGGAGTCGGTCGACGCCATCCTCGACAACGAGACCATCCAGGCGGTTGGCTTCGTCGGCTCCACCCCGATCGCGGCCTATATCTACGAACGCGGCTGCGCCAACGGCAAGCGCGTGCAGTGCTTCGGCGGCGCCAAGAACCACATGATCGTCATGCCCGACGCCGACATGGACCAGGCGGCCGACGCGCTGGTGGGTGCGGGCTATGGCGCGGCGGGCGAGCGCTGCATGGCGATCTCGGTCGCGGTGCCCGTGGGCGACGAGACCGCCGATCGCCTGATCGAGAAACTGGTGCCGCGCGTCGAGAAGCTGAAGGTCGGGCCATGGTCCGACGAAGCGGCCGATTACGGCCCCGTGGTCACCGCCGCCGCACGCGAGAACATCACCCGGCTGGTGCAGACGGGTATCGACGCGGGCGCCGAGCTGGTCGTGGACGGGCGCGGCATGGCCGCGCCGCAGGGCTACGAAGACGGGTTCTGGGTTGGCCCGCACCTGTTCGACCGCGTGACGCCCGACATGGACATCTACCGCAAGGAGATCTTCGGCCCGGTCCTGTCGACCGTGCGCGCGGCCAGCTACGAAGAGGCCCTGGGCCTTGCTATGGACCACGAATACGGCAACGGCACCGCGATCTTCACCCGCGACGGGGACGCGGCGCGCGACTTCGCCAGCCGGATCAATATCGGCATGGTGGGCATCAACGTGCCCATCCCGGTGCCGCTGGCCTATCACACCTTCGGCGGCTGGAAGAAATCTGGCTTCGGCGATCTGAACCAGCACGGACCGGACTCCTTCCGCTTCTACACGCGCACCAAGACGGTCACGGCGCGCTGGCCGTCGGGCATCAAGGAAGGCGCGGCCTTCAACTTCAAGGCCATGGACTGACCGCCCGGCGCGGCGGGGCGCCCTGCCCCGCCGCCGCTTGAGCCGCGCGCTTGGCCCGCCTAGCATCGGCGCCAGCGTGCAAGCCGCGAGGGCCGAGGATGACCGAAGACCCGCCGTTCAGCATCGGCATCGAAGAGGAATACCTTCTCGTCGATGCCGAGACCCATCGCCTGACCGACGCCCCCGAGGCACTGATGGAGGCCGCGACCGAGGCGCTTGGCGACCAGGTCGCGCCCGAGTTCCTGCGCTGCCAGATCGAGGTCGGGACCAAGGTCTGCGAAACGATCACCGACGCGCGCGAGGACCTGTCGCATCTGCGCCGCACCATCGCGCGGCTCGCGGGCGAGTTCGGGCTGCGCCCCATCGCCGCCGCCTGTCATCCGACGGCCGACTGGGCCGACCAGACCACGCAGGACAAGGACCGCTACCGCGCGCTGAAGAAGGACCTGCAGGGCGTCGGGCGGCGCATGCTGATCTGCGGCATGCATGTCCACGTGGGCATCCCCGACGAGGATGCGCGCATCGACCTGATGAACCAATTCAAGTATTTCCTCCCGCACCTGCTGGCCCTGTCGGCCTCGTCCCCGTTCTGGCAGGGCAAGGATTCGGGGCTGGCCTCGTATCGCATAGGGGTCTTCGACAACCTGCCGCGCACCGGGCTGCCGCCCCGGCTGGAAAGCTGGGGGGACTATCGCCGCTCGGTCGACACGATCGTGGCCAGCGGGATCATCGAGGACGCGTCGAAGATCTGGTGGGACCTGCGGCCCTCGGCCAACTTCCCGACGCTGGAAACCCGGATCTGCGACGTGATCCCGCGCCTGTCGCACACCCTGTCCATCGCGGCGACGATCCAATGCGTGCACCGGATGCTTTGGCGGCTGAAATGCCAGAACCAGCGCTGGCGCATTTACGAGAACTTCCTGATCGACGAGAACCGCTGGCGCGCCCAGCGCTATGGCACCGAGAAGGGCCTGATCGACCTGGGGCGCGGCGCGGTCGTGCCCTTCCCCGAACTGATCGGCGAACTGGTCGCCCTGATCTCCGACGACGCCCGCGCGCTGGGGTGCCTCGACGAGGTCGAGGCGCTGCGCGACATCGTGGCCGATGGCAACTCGGCCACCCGGCAGCGCGCCGTCTTCTCGGCGGCCAGGGACGACGGCGCGTCCGAGCCCGAGGCACTCAGCGCCGTGGTCGCGGCGCTGGCCGATGAATTCACCCAGGACACGTGAGGAACTGACATGGATTTCGGCCTGAGCGAGGAGCAGACCGCCATCTTCGACATGGCGAAGGATTTCGGCACGGCCGAGATCGCACCCAACGCGCAGCAATGGGAACGCGACGGCACCATCCCGCGCGACCTGTGGCCCAAGGCGGCCGAACTGGGGATGGGCGGCCTCTACGTCAGCGAGGACAGCGGCGGCGTTGGCCTTTCGCGGCTGGACGCCACGCTGGTCTTCGAGGCGCTCAGCATGTCCTGCCCGTCCGTCGCGTCCTTCCTGTCGATCCACAACATGTGCGCGGCGATGCTCGACCGCTACGGATCGGACGATCTGAAGGACCGCATCCTCGCGCCCGCACTCACCATGGAAAAGGTGCTGAGCTACTGCCTGACCGAACCGGGCTCGGGTTCGGACGCCGCGGCGCTGAAGACCAAGGCCGCGCGCACGAACGAGGGCTACGCGCTGACGGGGACCAAGGCGTTCATCTCGGGCGGGGGCTATTCAGACGCCTATATCGTCATGGCACGCACCGGCGAGGACGGACCCCGCGGCATCAGCGCACTGGTGGTCGAGGATGGCGCTGACGGGCTGTCCTTCGGCGGGCTCGAGGACAAGATGGGCTGGCGATCGCAACCCACGCGGCAGGTGCAATTGGACAATTGCAACATTCCGGCCGGCAATCTGCTGGGCGAAGAGGGCAAGGGTTTCAGATACGCGATGTCGGGGCTTGATGGCGGGCGGCTCAATATCTCGGCCTGCTCGCTCGGTGCGGCGCAGGCCGCGCTCGACATGACCATCGCCTACATGCGCGACCGCGGCGCCTTCGGGCAGAAGCTGACCGACTTCCAGGCCCTGCAATTCCGCCTTGCCGATCTCGAGATCGAGCTTCAGGCCGCGCGCACATTCCTGCGACAGGCCGCCTGGATGCTCGACCAAGGTGACCCGCGGGCGACGAAGCACTGCGCCATGGCCAAGAAATTCGTGACCGAGGCCGGCAGCCGCATCGTCGACCAGTGCCTGCAACTCCACGGCGGCTACGGCTACCTGGCCGATTACGGGATCGAGAAGCTGGTCCGCGACCTGCGCGTGCACCAGATCCTCGAAGGCACGAACGAGATCATGCGCCTCATCACCGCCCGGAGCCTCATCGCCCAATGACCGACACACTGATCCGCAAAACGGGCCGGGCGGGCCGCATCACCCTGAATCGGCCCAAGGCGCTGAACGCGCTGACCCACGAGCAGGTGCTGTCGGTCGAGGACGCGCTGGACGAATGGGCGACCGACCCCGAGGTGCGGCTCGTCGTGATCGACGCGGCGGGCGAAAAGGCGTTCTGCGCGGGCGGCGACATCACCGCGCTCTACGAGGCGGGGCGCGCGGGCGACCTTGAGGGCCCCCGCCGGTTCTGGCGGGAAGAATACTGCCTGAACGCGAAGATGGCGACATATGCAAAGCCCATCGTCACCTTCATGCAGGGATTCACCATGGGCGGCGGCGTGGGCATCGGCTGCCACGCGAGCCACCGGGTCGTGGGCGACAGCAGCCGCATCGCCATGCCCGAATGCGGCATCGGTCTCGTGCCGGACGTGGGGGGATCGTTCCTGCTGGCGCGCGGACCGGGCTTCCTGGGCGAATACCTGGGCACGACCGCGCATCGCATGGGCCCCGCCTGCGCCATCCGCGCGACCTTTGCCGACCATTACATCCCCGAAGACCAGTGGCCCGACATCATCGCGGGGCTGGAGGAAGACGGCATCGTCCAACTGGTCGCCGACCGCGCACGGGACCCGGGCGAAAGCCCGTTGACCCCGCTGCAGGACCGGATCGACGCGCATTTCGGCAAGGACAGCATGGCCGAGATCGCATCGAGCCTGGACTCCGAGGACAGCGACTTCGCCCGCGATGCGCTGAAGGCGCTCGCTCGCGTCTCGCCCCTTTCGGCCTGCGTGACCATCGACCTGATTCGCGCGGTGCGGGCGAAGCTGACGATCCACCATGCGCTGGAGATGGAATACCGCTTCACCCACCGCGCGGTGGAAAAGGGCGATTTCCTCGAAGGCATCCGCGCCGCCGTGATCGACAAGGACCGCAATCCGCGCTGGCAGCACGACGGCATCGCCGATGTCGCGCAGTCGCGGATCGACGAAATGCTCGCGCCGCTCGGCGCATCGGAGGAGGAAACCACATGAAGATCGCGTTCATCGGATTGGGCAACATGGGCTTGCCCATGGCCCTGAACCTGGCCCGCGCAGGCCACGACGTCACCGGCTTCGACGTGGCGGGCGTCACCTCGGACGCCTTCGCCAGCGCCGGTTCGGCTGCCGAGGCGGCCCGGGGTGCGGCGGTGGTCATCACGATGCTGCCCAATGGCGACATCCTGCGCGCCGTCGCGGACGAGGTCATTCCGGCGATGGACCAGGGCGCCGTGCTCTTGGACTGCTCGACCGTCGACGTGGCCTCGGCCCGCGACGTGGCCGAGCGGGCACGCGCTGCGGGGCTGGGCGCGCTCGACGCGCCGGTGTCGGGCGGCACGGGCGGCGCCGAGGCCGGCACGCTGACCTTCATGGTGGGCGGCGACACGGACGCCTTCGAGACCGCCAAGCCGCTGTTCGAGATCATGGGCCAGAAGGCGGTGCATTGCGGCGCGTCGGGCAACGGCCAGGCGGCCAAGATCTGCAACAACATGATCCTCGGCATCACCATGATCGGCACCTGCGAGGCCTTCGCGCTGGCCGACAAGCTGGGGCTGGACCGGCAGGCGATGTTCGACGTGGTCAGCACGTCCTCGGGGCAGTCGTGGTCCATGAACACCTATTGCCCCGCCCCCGGCGTCGGCCCGAAAAGCCCCGCCGACAACGACTACAAGCCCGGCTTCGCGGCCGACCTGATGCTGAAGGACCTGCGGCTGGCACAGCAGGCGGCAGAGCAGGCGGATGCCGACACGCCCTTGGGGGCGGCGGCGCGGGACCTTTACGCCGCTTTCGTGGACACCGAGGATGGCGCCGGTCGCGACTTTTCCGCGATGCTTCCACGCTTCGAGGGGCGCGGCCGAGGGTAAGGGGGCGCCGCCCCCTCTTGGCCTGACGGCCAATTCACCCCCGGAGGTATTTGCGGAAAGATGAAGTCGGGGGACGCGATACTGGCCCTTGGGACGGCGCTGGGGTAAGAGGCGCGAAAATCACCCTGACCGGAGCAGCGTCTGATGGACCGCATCCTGATCACCTCGGCGATCCCTTATATCAACGGGATCAAGCACCTGGGCAATCTCGTCGGCAGCCAGCTGCCCGCCGACCTTTTCGCCCGCTACAACCGCGCGCGCGGGCGCGAGGTGATGTTCCTCTGCGCCACCGACGAACACGGCACCCCGGCCGAGCTGGCGGCGGCCAAGGCCGGCAAGCCGGTGGATGAATACTGCGCCGAGATGTGGCAGGTGCAGAAGGACCTGAGCGACGGCTTCGGGCTGAGTTTCGACAAGTTCGGCCGGTCGTCGTCGGAGCAGAACAAGGCGCTGACCCAATATTTCGCGGGCCGTCTGTTCGAGGCCGGTCTGATCGAGGAACGCTCGGAAACGCAGGTCTATTCCCATGCCGACGGCCGCTTCCTGCCCGACCGCTATATCGAGGGCACCTGCCCCAATTGCGGCTACGACCGCGCGCGCGGCGACCAGTGCGAGAACTGCACCAAGCAGCTCGACCCCACGGACCTGATCGACCCGCGCAGCGCGATCTCGGGTTCGACCGAGCTTGAGCAGCGCGAGACCAAGCACCTCTACCTGCTGCAAAGCCGGATGCGCGACCAGCTGCGCGACTGGATCAACTCCAAGACCGACTGGCCGGTGCTGACCACGTCCATCGCGAAGAAATGGCTCGACGACGGCGACGGGTTGCAGGACCGGGGGATCACTCGCGACCTGGACTGGGGCGTGCCGGTCATGCGCGGGACCGAGGACTGGCCCGGGATGGAAGGCAAGGTCTTCTATGTCTGGTTCGACGCACCCATCGAGTACATCGCCGCCGCCCACGAATGGGCCGACGCGCAGGGATTGTCGCAAGAGGACTGGTATCGCTGGTGGCGCACCGACCAGGGCGCCGAAGATGTCCGATATGTGCAGTTCATGGGCAAGGACAACGTGCCATTCCACACCCTCAGCTTCCCCACCACGATCATGGGGACGAACGGCGTCGGGCACGAGACCTGGAAGCTGGTCGATTACATCAAGTCGTTCAACTACCTGAACTACGATGGCGGTCAGTTCTCGACCAGCCAGGGCCGCGGCGTTTTCATGGACCAGGCCCTGTCGATCCTGCCCGCCGATTACTGGCGCTGGTGGCTGCTGCGCAATGCGCCCGAAACCTCGGATGCCGAGTTCACCTGGCAAAGCTTCCAGGGCGCGGTGAACAAGGATCTCGCCGATGTGCTGGGCAATCTCGTCAGCCGCGTGACCAAGTTCTGCCGCTCGAAATTCGGCGAAGAGGTGCCGTCGGGCGGCGTCAACGGCGAGGCCGAGGCGCGACTGATCAACGAGCTGCAAACCCGGGTCGAGACCTATACCCGCCACATGGAAGACATCGAGATCCGCAAGGCCGCGTCCGAGCTGCGCGCGATCTGGGTGGCCGGCAACGAGTACCTGCAATCCACCGCGCCCTGGGCCGCCTACAAGGAAGACCCGGCGCGGGCGGCGGGGATCATCCGGCTGTCGCTGAACCTGATCCGGCTCTACGCCGTGCTGTCGGCGCCATTCATCCCGAACGCGTCGAAAACGATGCTGGAAGCGCTGAATGCCGACGACGCCTGGCCCGACGACGTGGCCGCGGCCCTCGCCCACCTGCCCGAGGGCCACGCCTTCACGGTGCCCGAGAACCTGTTCGCCAAGATCACCGACGACCAACGCGACGCGTGGGTCACGCAATTCGCAGGCCAGCGCGCGTAGACTGCGCAGGATCGCTTCCGCAATTCTTAGCCATTCGGAGCTTATTGCGTCATCGCCCGCCGGCAGACCGCACTGCCAAAGGATCGGGGTCCCGACTGCGCCGGGATCATCGCGCCTGCAGGTCCGCAAGTCGCACTGATTCGCTCAGAGCGGGTTGTGCAGCCGCGTGGCTCGGGGTTTGGCGGCGTGTAGACCAGCGATGATTCCCTGGCCTTGCGCACGCGGACGCGGCTTCGAGGTGGCGGCGTGATGTGCACTTCCTGTGCTTGGGCCAACCCCGCCGAACCCCGCCGGTTCGAATTCTGCGAAGCTGGCGCGCGGGCCACGCTTTGGGAAATGGACGAACGAGAAGCCGGACCGGATTTCGTTGCGGAGCACACCGTCACGGAACTGAGGACGTGGAGCGATCACGATCTCGAATCCGCCGGACGGCTGACCCACCCCATGCGCCATGACCCCGAGACCGACCGCTATGTGGCGGTGTCGGGGGGCGAGGCATTCAGTGCAATTGGCCAGGGCCTCAAGGCGATGCACCCGGAAGAAGCCGTGTTCTATGCTTCCGGGCATGCGGGGCTCGAGGCCTCGTTTCTCTACGCCCTTTTCGCGCGGGCCATGGGGCATCAGAACCTGCCGCAATCGTCGAACATGTGCCACGAGACGACCTCGGTGAACCTGCAGCGGCCGCCGAGGCCGCCCGGAGCCGGGATTGGAACGCAATCGAGCGCCACTCGGGCCTGACACGCGCGATGATCGAAGAGGTCGCCGAGATCTATCTGGGAGCCGAGCGCTGTATCGCGATCTATGGGATGGACCTGACGCAGCATGTGGGTGGCTGGCTCAACCTCGGGATGCTCGTGAACCTCATGCTCATGCGCCGCCATATCGGGCGGCCCGGCACCGGTATTTCGCCCGTGCGCGGCCATTCGAACGTTCAGGGTCAGCGCACCGTGGGCGTGGGCGAGAAGTCGAGCCACATGCCTGCGGACAAGCTGCGCGACCTCTTCGGCATCGACCCGCCCCGGGCCGAAGGGCTGAACGCCAGCGATGCCTGCGACGCCATTCTTGACGGCCGGGTGAAGGGCATTGTCCTGCTTGGCGGAAACCTGGTGCGCGCGCTGCCTGACCGCGAACGGATGGAGGCGGCCTGGCCCGGTCTCGACCTGACGGTGTCGGTCGCGACGAAACTCAACCGTTCGCACGTCACGCCGGGCAAGACCTCCTATATCCTGCCCTGCCTCGGGCGGATCGACGAGGACATCCAGGCCGGCGGCAAGCAGAGCGTCACGGTCGAGGACTCGCTTTCGCATATCCATGCCTCGACTGGCCAAGCCAAGCCGCCCGGCCCGGAACTGCGCTCGGAAGTGGCCATCATCGCGGGACTGGCCGAGGCAACACTGCAGCCGAACCCCAAGCTGACCCGGGCGGACTGGACGTCCGATTACGGGCTGATCCGCGACGCGATAGCCTGCACGTTCCCCGATGATTTTGCCGGCTTCAACGACAGGCTGTTCCAGCCGGGCGGCTTTTACCGCGGCATCCCCGCCCGCGAACGGGTCTGGAAGACCGAGAGCGGCCGGGCCGAATTCACGCCACCCGACGCGCTGACCGCACTGGGAGAGCTGCCCGAGGGCGGCGTCTTCACGCTGGTGACCCTGCGCGCGCAGGGACAGTTCAACACGACGATCTACAGCTATTCCGACCAGCAGCGCGGTCTCGGCGGCCGGCGCGATATCGTCCTGATCAATCCCGTCGAGATGGAGCGCGTTGGTCTGGCCGAGGGTCAGGCGGTCACGCTCGTCTGCGCAGTCGAGGATGGGCACGACCGCCGGATGCCCAGCCTGACGGTAGTGCCCTTCGACCTGCCCTTGGGATGTATCGGCGGCTACTTCCCCGAATTGAACGCATTGGTACCGCTGTCGCTGCACGACAAGCACTCGCGCACGCCCGCCTACAAGGGCACGCCCGTGCGGATCGTACCATGAGCATCCACGACCTGCCCCGCCCGGGCCGCGATCTGGTCCGTGAGACACCCGTCGCGCTGGTCTGCAATGCCGTTTCGCTGGGTGTGATGATGGCGAGCCCCCGGGATCTTGAGGATTTCGCCACTGGCTTTGCGCTGAGCGAGGGGCTTGTCGCGCATCCCGATGCGATCCGTGTATCGAAACCGTGCAGCACGATTGCGGCGTGGAATTGCGTCTGTGGCTCAAGGACGCCGACGGACCAGGCACGGACCGGCGCAGGGTCGCCATGGCTGCCGTAGGCTGCGGACTGTGCGGGATCGAGTCGCTGGAACAGGCCGCGCGGCCGATGGCGCGGGCGGTGGATCGACGCGCACAGTTCACGGACCGAGAGATCCGCGATGCGCCCCAGGCGCTGCGGAAGCGGCAACCGGAACACGATCGGACCGGGGCAAGCCACGCCGCCGGTTTCTACGTGCCAGGCGACGGGATCGTCGCCGTGCGCGAGGATGTGGGCCGCCACAACGCGCTCGACAAGTTGATCGGCGCGCTTGCCCGGTCCGGTATCAAGCCCGCGAGCGGCGCCATCGTGATGACTTCGCGCATCTCCACCGAACTCGTGCAGAAATGCGCCACGGTCGGGGCGCCGACCCTGTTCTCGGTCTCGGCGCCGACGGACCTTGCCGTCGGCGCCGCGCGGCGGGCGAACATCACGCTTGCGACCGGGATTAGGGCCGGGCGCCCCTTTCGTCTGGACGCCTGACCGGCACCGGGGGAATTGCCCCTCCCGAATAACGCTGCGCGAGCTCCATGCCGAAGGCGACCCAGTCGGATGAGGTGAACGCGGTCCAGTCCGACCAGTCCCAGTTTTCGAGGGCATCGACCGGTGCCGTACCCGCACCATAGGCAATCACCCGCCGGCCCTCATCGAACGCATCGAGCGTCTGCTCCCACACGTCCCGCGGCCAGAGCAGCCGCAGCGCGCGCCGCGACGGGTCGTATTCCGCCGTGAACAGCGTGCCGAACCCGCCTGCGTGGTTGGTCTGGTAGAGCGGCGCGTCGAGGAAGCGATCCGCCAGCGCAGCGGGCGCGATGTCGCCCGAGATCAGCAGCTCGACGTGATCGCGACGCTCGATGGTCCGCGTAAAGGCCGGGCGATCCGCCGGATCGGTCCCGTGCTGGTGGTTGGTGGCGATAGCGGGCCCCATCTCGCGCAGACCGCCGCCGGGGTAAAGCTCCACCGACGATACCCGCCCCGAGGCGTCCGCCAGAACGAGGTTGTAGGCCATGTGCGAGGGCAGCC
>NZ_FOCM01000017.1 GCF_900110115.1 Palleronia pelagia
CCGGGCCCGCGGCACCCGCACCGTCTCGGTGCCAAAGGTGCCGGTGAGCTGTCGCTTCCGGTGACCGTGGCGATAGCCTTTTGCCGGGCCGTCCCCACGACGGTAGCGAAGCCGGCCGAGGAAGCTGGCCAGCTCCTCTTCGAACACGGCTTCGATGGTCGCGCGCACGTTGGCTCGAAGCCGCTCTTCGATCAGATCGAACCCGGCCTCTTCGGCCAGTAGCGCAAAGCTCGCGGTGTCGGTAATCTGGTTCATGGCGTGATCTCCCTGGCGGTTGCCGCCGCCGGTTGGGTGGGTGTCAGTTCACCCGGAGATTACGCCGCCCTCGAATTTCCACCACCTCCGCGACACGACCGCTTGCGCGTCTTGGCCTCGATCCATGGAAGGAAACCGCTGAACTGGTCACGCTGAGGCGCGACGCCGCGCGGACACGATTGGGGACGCTGCTTGCCCGATTTCGGGACGTTCCTGCGCTCGCCGGCGATCACGGCAGGATCGCACGAGACCTGAGCCAGCTGCTCCCTGATCATCTGACTTCAGGCGCTCTGCACCGGACCCAAAACACGGTTTCTGGGGGTCGCCAAGGTAAAGCCAACTTGATCTGGGTGATATCGGCGATTGGTCTTACACTGTTCCAACTGCTGACCTTTTTCACGAAGGGGGCAGGCGAATGACAGGATCCAGTCACGCCGCAGAAAAGTCTGCACATGCTGAGCAAAAGGCTACGATGCCGTCGCAGCGCGATCAGGACGTTCTGTGGGACTTGGAAGAACGGTTCTGGAGCAGTGGCGCCGAAAGTGCAAAAACGACAACCGCAAAGGACGCGGTGATGATCCTTCCCTATCCTCCAGGGATCTTCCAGGGTGACCAAATCTGGAACCTCACTCGCGAAAAATCTGGTTGGCGAACCGTCGCGATGACAGAGCGTCGAGTGACAAGGCGCGGTGGCATCGCAATTCTCACCTACCGTGTTTCAGCTGAGAAACCAGGCGTAGCGATTTATTTCGCTCTCTGCGCCTCAACCTACCTTCACGATATGGACAGGTGGTTAAGACTATCTCATCAGCAAACCGTGGCCGTCTGACTTTTTGTCCCTTTTCAGATCTGAACCAAGAGCCGGACTAACCTGTATCAGTGCCGCGTATCCGTAACTCTATCAGATGTTCACACCAGCCAAATATTTGGCGGGCCTTATTTCGAGCATCCAAGAGGCGTGTGAAAGTGTCGTCCCTCAAAGCAAGACACCTCCGCACGCTTCTTATTCTCGAAACGCCCGAGTAAGGACCATTTCGATGACACCCGAACAGACCAAGACTGCCGAGAAGATGAAATTTGTTAAGGCCGCCTGGGACAAGGCGCCTTCCGGGCCGAAGAAGGACGCAGCTCTGCGGCACTACAAAACGGCCGAGAAGGCGCAAACGTCGAAGAATGATGCCGCGGCCGACAAGCAACTCGATGCGGCGACCCACGCCTTCGCGTGAATCGGTTGTCTGACGTGATTACCGGCGCCGCCTGCCTGGCAAGAGCAGGCGGCCCTCTCACTTCAGGAGCGGCCCGGTCTGGTCCAGATATGCCGGGTCGAACTCGGCAATCTCCACCAAACGACCATAGTCGTGAAACGTCACGTGACCTTCGCGAAAAGTCACCATTCCGCCCTCGCGTAGCTGCCGCAGTACGCGGTTGACGTGGATAGCGCTCAGACCAAGCGCATCGGCCAGGTGATATTGCGTCAGCGGGCAGTCGTATCCTTCCTTACTGCCGATGCCCACAAGAGCCAGCCGCGAGCCCAGTTCCAGCAGGAAATGTGCCATGCGTGCATCCGCGTCGCGCCGGCCGATCCCAACGAGATGCTCGACAACCATCGCCTCGTCCCGCGATGCCGCCCAGAGGATGGCAGTCGCAAGGCGAGGCGTCCGCGAGAAAGCATCGAGAAGGTCGCTCTTCAGCACTTCGGCGGCCTCAATGTCGACGACGGGTTCGAAGCTGTGGTCCGAAGTGCGCAAGAGAACGCTCCGCAACCCTAGGAAATCGCCAGCCACCTGGAAATCCACGATCTGACGTGTTCCGTCGGCCTGCAGCTTGTAGGAACAGACCCATCCCGACGACAAAATGTACGCGGCCTGAGCCGATTGCCCCTGATGCACCATGTCACGACCCGCGGCAAAGGACCGGCGACGCTGATGAAGCCGTTCAAGCACGGCCAATTCGACCTCCGACAGGGCGACGAAGGCCGAGAGTTTGCGGGTCAGGGGGCTGTGCTCGGCTGATGTCATGGGCCCTCCGGGCGTATCGCGATCTAGGAGCAAGAAATCGGCCGGTACACTGCTCTGGATCAGTTCAGCATAGGGCACTTGCTGCGAAAACAACGGATGCATCTGAGCCTCGCCTTCCTTCGGTTCAAGATGCCAAGGAGGGAAACCCGGATGTCCACGGCGAGCGAGCATGCAGGCCAGGCCGCCCTGTCGATCTGCGAGGCACTCCTGCTTGCCATGAACGATCACGGAGTGCTGCCGGAGCACGAGATCGTGGGCGTCCTCCGCGACGCCGCGGCAACCCATGAAAACGCCATCGGCACCGACCAGGAGACAGAAAACCACCGGGCTGTCGCGGATCTGATCAACGCCATCATCGCCGGCGGCAATTCTGTTCGACGCTCGTGACGTCGCGCTTCGACGATTTGGTGGCGAATAGCCGAGCTTCGGTCGAGCGGATGCAAAAAGATATCTCGAAACGCTATTGCGCAAGAACCGAGCAGTCATCATTTGACGGATATTGGCGCTCCGGTATGGCGAGTGCCAAAGCACATCCGAACATCGCCATGCTCCCTTGGACATCCGAAGAAGGAGCACTTACGTGTCGTTCACTCCACTCCACGACCGGGTTCTCGTCCGCCGCATCGAGGGTGACGCGAAGACCTCAGGTGGGCTCATCATCCCTGACACCGCAAAAGAGAAGCCGCAGGAAGGTGAGATCGTCGCGGTCGGCGCCGGCGCTAAGGACGAGGATGGCGAGCGTATCGCCATGGACGTCACGGCTGGCGACCGGATCCTGTTCGGAAAATGGTCGGGAACCGAAATCAAGCTCGATGGAGAAGACCTCATGATCATGAAGGAGAGCGACATTCTCGGCGTCATGACCTGACCCCGAAAGCGACGCCTAAATTTCATTCTCAGGAGCACCCGACCATGTCCGCCAAAGATGTCAGATTCAGTACTGATGCACGCGACCGTATGCTGAAAGGCATCGACACGCTGGCCAATGCCGTGAAGATCACCCTCGGACCCAAGGGTCGAAACGTCATCCTCGACAAATCCTGGGGTGCTCCACGCATCACCAAGGATGGTGTGACCGTTGCCAAGGAAATCGAACTGTCGGACCACTTCGAGAACATGGGCGCGCAGATGGTCAAGGAAGTCGCACAGCGCACCAATGACGAGACGGGCGACGGCACCACGACCGCCACCGTGCTCGCCCATGCGATTGTCCGTGAGGGAATGAAGTCGGTTGCCGCCGGCATGAACCCTATGGATCTCAAACGTGGCATCGACCGAGCTGTGTCTGCGGTCGTGACCGAAATAAAGGCCATGTCCCGCCCCGTCGGCGACAGCGACGAGATCGCGAAGGTCGGCGCCATTTCCGCGAACGGAGAGATTGCGATCGGCCGACAGATCGCAGACGCGATGGCCAAAGTTGGCAAGGAGGGCGTAATCACCGTTGAGGAAAACAAGGGGCTGGAGACCGAAACCGAAGTCGTTGAGGGCATGCAATTCGACCGCGGTTATCTGAGCCCGTATTTCGTCACGAACGCTCAGAAGATGGTCGTGGAACTGGACGACTGCGTCATCCTTCTTCACGAGAAGAAGCTGACCTCTCTCATGTCCATGGTGCCGCTGCTCGAAGCCGTGATCGACGCCGGCAAGCAATTGTTGATCGTGGCCGAGGACATCGAGGGCGAGGCGCTGGCGACGCTGGTCGTCAACAAGCTGCGCGGCGGGTTGAAGGTCGCGGCCGTCAAGGCACCCGGTTTCGGGGACCGCCGCAAGGCGATGATGGAAGACATTGCCGTGCTGACGGGCGGTCAGGTGATTTCCGTGGAAATGGGCACCAAGCTGGAGAACGTCACCATGGACATGCTCGGCACCGCGACAAAGGTCGCGATCACCAAGGATGACACGACGATCATTGGAGGTGCTGGCGACAAGAGCGCGATCGCGGCGCGCGTCACCCAGATACGGGCGCAGATCGAGGATACCACCTCGGACTACGAGAAGGAGAAGCTTCAGGAACGGCTGGCCAAGCTTGCCGGCGGCATTGCCGTGATCAGGGTCGGAGGGGCAACCGAGATCGAAGTGAAGGAGCGTAAAGACCGCGTCGACGATGCGCTCAATGCCACCCGCGCCGCAGTTCAGGAAGGCGTCGTGCCCGGCGGCGGCGTGGCCCTCGTCCATGCCAGCAAGGTCCTTGCGACACTGAAAGGTGACAACAGCGATCAGGATACCGGGATCAAGATCGTTCGTCGCGCGATCCAGGCGCCGCTGCGCCAGATTGCCGGAAATGCCGGCGTCGACGGTTCCGTCGTCGTCGGAAAGGTAATCGAGAATGACAGCCCGAGCTTCGGTTTCAACGCGCAGACCGAGAAATACGGCGACTTGCTGAAGGCCGGTGTCATCGATCCGACGAAAGTCGTCCGGATCGCGCTCGAAAACGCCGCGTCCATCGCCGGGCTTTTGATCACGACCGAAGCCATGGTTGCGCAGAAGCCCGAGAAGGCTGGCGCAGGCCGCGAAATGTCCGACATGGGCGGAATGATGTGAACGGGGGCGTCGCGTGGATAAGAGCCTCGGGACGCTAACCTTCAATCTGGATGTGCACAGACACCCATTAATTCGCCAAGAGAAATCATAATCAGGAGAAAACGAAATGGCCAAAGGTGACAAAAGACGCGGCAACCGTGAGGTAAAAAAGCCCAAGAAGGTGAAAGAAAAGGTCGTCGCAACAGCCGACTTCACAAAGGGCAAACCTTTGTCCAATATCGGCGAACATAAGAAGAAATAACCCCTTGTGATGGCCTCACTCGATGGGCTTTGCAGACTTGACGCGGAACTTCTTGGCGGAAACTACTCCAATTGGCGAGCGCTATCTCTTCTCGGCCAGAGAGATCCGGAATGTTGTTAGTCAAACGCTCTGCAGCCGGAAAGCATGAATCCCAATGACCGCTTTTCCGAGACTTTCAGCCGTTGGTGCATCTTTTAGCATCGTTTAATTGGGGCTCAGAGCCGACGTTCGCTGCGCAGGGCATGAATGACGGCTTCGGGCCGTTCGCTTCGCTCAGGATAATTCTACCCGTTGGTCCGACCATACGAGTGGGAAAGGCTCCACCCCACGCGCCAGCGTCAGCGCTTGCCCCTGCTTCCCGTCCAGGATGGCACCGACGATATCGGGCGCGAGCAAGGACAGGCGCAGGACGCGGGTCATGTAGGAGGGCGCGATGCCCTCGCGCTCGGCCAGTTCGGCGATGGTGGCGAACTCGCCTGCGTCCAGCATCTTTTTCCAGCGGAAGGCGCGGGCAAGTGCTTTGACGAGCGTATTGTCGGTCCGCCTCTGCTGCGCGGCGCCATCCGGCAACTGCATTTCCTTCCGTCCGCCGCGTTTCACGACGCGGAACGGGATGTGGAGCGTGACAATCTCGGGGATCGGCATGCCGCGGGTCATGCTGCCTCTCCGGTGCTGTCGGCCAGCATCTCGCGCGCAACGCCGCAAAGCCCGTCGACGCGTAGCCTAACGTTCAGGCCCTCCGTTCCGATGTCCACGCGCTCGACCAGCAACGCGACGATCCTTGCCTGCTCGGCGGGGAACAGTTCGTCCCACAGTGGATCGAGCTGCTGCAGGGCCGCGAGGGCGTCCGCCTCGGAGACATCGTCGGCGTGGGCGCGCGCCGCCTTCCATGTGCCCGCCACGATCTCGGGCTGGCGGAACACGGCGCGGAGCTGGTCGATGACGGCCGCCTCGATCTCGCCCGCAGGCACCCGGCCCACCGGGCAAGATCCTGCGCCGTGCTTCAGCACGGTCTGGCTGACGTAGTAGCGGTAGAGCCGGTCTCCCTTGCGGGTATGGGTCGGCGAGAAGGCGGCGCCATCCGGGCCGAACAGCAGTCCCTTCAGCAGGGCGGGCGTCTCGGCGCGGGTGCGGGCGGCGCGTTTGCGCGGGCTCTCCTGCAGGATGGCGTGGACGCGGTCCCACGTCTCGCGGTCGATGATCGCGTCGTGCTCGCCGGGATAGCTTTCGTCCTTGTGGACCGCCTCCCCGATATAGGCGCGGTTATTCAGCATTCGGTAGAGGTACTTCTTGTCGATGCGGTTACCGCGCGGCGTGCGGATGCCGCGTCTCGGCTTTCGGTTGATCCTCGGTCTGCCCGATGGCACGGAATTGATCCGGCGCGAGTGCGTGACAGAGATTGGTCAGCTTTGGTGCCGAGTTTCTCTCGCGGATGCCCCCGGGATCACCGGTTTCTTTTCCGCTGACTACCTGGCCGGTCCATGAATTCCTTGCTGCCGCGCTGGAGGTATGTCCGGATTGGCGACCGATGTGCTTCCGTTCCCCATCTGGAACCGGTCTCGAAATGACTCGCGTCAAGTGACGCGACTACTGCTCGCCGACAGCCGCACCATGAAGGGCGGTGGCGTGACGGAGCCTTGTCAGAGCAACTTCGCTTGAGGTGTGGCAGGGCGGTGGCTCGCCTTCTTGGATGACGAAACGCTCGCCTTTCAAGTACTTTAAGACCAGCCCCGAGATCCGACCCGCCGGACGGCAATTGGATCGCCGGTCGCCCCGGATATCTATCTCGGCAGCGGACAGGTGAGACGACAGCGAAGGCCCTCTGGAGGGAAGTCGATCTCGACTTCGCCCCCCAGCTCGGCGGGGGTGATCTCCTGAATAAGTGACCACCCGAACGAATGTTGCCTCGGCTGCTCCACAAGCGGGCCGCCTCTTTCGGTCCAATCAAGCGCGAGACATGGCGTGTCCGGAGCGCCGCCGATATCCCATTCCACGGTGACCCGCCCGCTCGGCGACGACAGTGCGCCGTGTTTCGACGCGTTCGTCGCCAGCTCGTGCAAAAACAGGCCGAATGTCAGGGCCGATCCGCCCCAAAGCCGCACTTCGGGGCCGTCGATCCGGACGTTTTCGCCACTCGGGTCGCGGAAGGGGGCCAGCGCCCCCTCGGCCACGGCCATCAGGTCGGCGGGACGGTCCCGACCAATCGACAACAGGTCGTGGGCCTCGGCCAAGGCTGTGATGCGCGCGCCGAACACGTCCTGAAATTCGGCTAGGTCGGCCGATTGCCGAGCCGTCATGCGGGAAATGCCGTGTATCTTGGCCAGCGTGTTGCGCACCCGGTGATCCAGTTCGTCCAGCAGGAAGCGCAGGTCGGCGCGTTTATCCTCGATCTCGCCGATTTGGCGCTCGATTGTCGCCTGCCGGTCCCGAACGGCCAAGAGCGTGCGCACCGCCGATAGGATACTGTTCGGGGGCGCCGGGCGGCGCAATGCGATGAGCGTCGCGGCCGGACCAATGGCTTCGAGGATCGAGTAGGCGGCGGGCGGTCGATCGGGATGCGTGAGCAGCACGAGGATCGGGATGCTGGACCATTGGTCCTGCGTCCGGGCAGCCTCTGAAATGGTCTCGACGATATCGGGGGTTAGCGCCTCGCCGCTGAGAACCAATGCGCCGAGCTCGGGCCCGAGAGACGCGCGGAGATCTTCCGGGCTGTCCAGGCAGGTCGCACGGATCCCTGCGTCGGAGAACACGCTCCAAAGCGCGTTCGCATCCTGACCAAAGGGCGCCCTTATCAGAACGTGGCGCTGCGGTCCGGCGACTTGCTCCGTCCCGGCGCTCGCGTCGGGGCGCTCGTGTTCTTCCATTGATCAGACGACACCGAGCTTGGGGGAGGCCCTCGTTTCGTCGGCATCCCCTTCGCCGACGGTCACCGATGTTCCGCCGATCCGGAATTCCCGGATGGAGTGTTCATGATCTCCGTGACGCTTCTTCAGCACCGTGATCGTGCGGCGCAAGGCGCTATCGACCTCTTCATGCCGGAGCAGGATCGCGCTGTCCGCGAGGTAGCTGGTGTCGGCCCTAATCGAGTGGCTGTCCCCGGTTAGCAGGCCCGGCCGGATCATCGTGAGGATGGTCAGTACATCGCGGCGCGAGAGGTAGGACAGGAGCGCGTGGAGCTGGGTAATCAGGCGGCGACCCTCGGGCAGCGCGCCGAGATAGCCGGTCAGGCTGTCGATCACCACGATCCGCGCTCCATCATCCTCGACCGCGCTGACCACGGCCCGCGCGAACTGGCCGGGCGGCACCTCGGCCGGGTGGTAGTGCTTCAGCTTGAGCGTGCCGTTTGCCTCGAAATGCGAAATTCTGAAACCTAGGTCCTCCGACCGGCGACGGAAGATCTCCGGCCGTTCCTCGAACAGGAACATCGCCGTCTTACGGCCCGTGCCGGCCGCGGCCTGGGCATAGGCGGTCGCCAGCGTCGATTTTCCGGTGCCCGATTGACCGACGATCAAGCAGGTCGTCCCCGGCTGCAACCCGCCGCCCAGCATGTGGTCGAGTTCTCCGATCCCGCAAGAGATGAGTTCGTCGCTCAACGTCTCCTTGGATAGTTGCGGCAGGACGCGGGGGTAGGTCACCACGCCGCCCTTGTGGATGTCGATGTCGTGGAAGCCTTCCACGAAATCATGCCCGCGCATCTTCATGACGCGGATCCGGCGTTCCTCGTCGCCATAGGGCGGGGTCGATTTCTCAAGGGCGAGCACGCCATTGGCGAGGCCTTCGAGTTGCCGGTCGCCCAAGATCTCGTCGTCGTAGTCGAGAAAGAGGGCGGTCGCGCCGACACGCGAGATCAGGCTGCGCAAGAGCAGCAGCTCGCGCCGGTATGCGAGCATGTCGCCCGCAAGCAGCCGCAGTTCGAAGAGCGAGTCGATGACGATCCGGTCAGCCCCGCTTTGCTCGACCGCGCCGCGAACCTGCTTCATCAGGTCGGACAGTTCCGCCTGCGAAGTATCCACGACCGATTGCCGGTCGTCGGCGCCCTCGGCGAGGCGCAGCGCAGAGATCTCGTGCACCTCGATCCCGTCGAGGGACAGTTAATGCGACGCGGCGATCCGTTCCAGGTCCCGCGCGTCTTGCGATATCGTGAGGAACATGGCTGTCTGTTTCTGGGTTGATGCCCTGAGACAGAACTGAAGCCCCAACGTGGTCTTGCCGGTCCCGGGTTCACCCGTCGCCAGATAGATGCCCCGTTTCGGCAGGCCGCCAAACAGTATACAATCAAGCCCGGGCACGCCGGTGCCCAGCAGGTCAACTGAGCTCACGGAAACCCCCGGATCTGACGATCATTATAATTCGATATTTCAGACGTATATCCGGAAAAATCGCAACGCGCCACCCCTATGTCAGAACAAAAGTAAATAATGTCAGAACATAAATCAGGTCCTGCGTCGGACGGGCGCTCTTCGGCAGCGGCCAGCCGTGCCGACGGGGCCGCGGTGCCCGATCGTCGGATGAGCGCGGCCGAGGTCAGCCGGAACTTCGCAAAGGCGCAATCGGCGGCCGAAAAGGGACCTGTTGCCATTACGCACCATGGTCGCGAACGGTACGCCGTCCTGACCTGGGAGGATTACGAGAAGCTGCGCGGCGCCGCGGGGGATGCGCATGACCGTGCCATCGAAGCCGCCCACCGAAAGTTCATGCTGGTTCTCGACACGGTATCCGAGGGCTATGTGTCGTTGGATCGGGACTGGCGATTCAACACGATAAACCGCGCGGCCAGTCTATATTTCGGCGTTCCGCGCGAGGATCTGATTGGACGGGTCTGGACCGATGCCTTCCCCGTCGTGGCCGGCTCCGACGCGGAGCGGATGTTGCACCGCGCGGCGTCGAGCGGTGAGGCGGTCGATTTCGTCTGGTCTTCGGGCCTGTTTCCCGGCCGCCGCGTGGCTGTGAAGGCCTTTCCGCTGCCGCGCCCCGAAGGCGGGGTCGCCGCGCTGTTCACCAATCTCGCAGAGCAGGAGCGACAGGAGGAGGCGCTGCGAAGCGCGTCGGGACGCCTCGCCGCCATCGAGGGTGAACTGCCCGAATGGGCGATGCTGACCTTCAATATGGACGGGACGATCACTTCCTGGAACCCCGCCGCCAAATCGCTTCTCGGCTGGGCCGAAGCCAAGGTGGTCGGACAATCGATCGAGACGCTCTACACCGATTCCGACATCGCAAGCGGCGCCCCGTGGGCGGAGATCGCGAAAGCCGTCGGGACGGGGCGGTCGGAGATCGAGACGGAACATTTAAAGGACGATGGCTCGATTGTGCGGTGCCGCAATATCGTCATCCCGATGGATGGAGCGTCCGGGTCCTTCGTAAAGATTCTCCGGCGGCTCTGATCATGCCATTTCGGACCCAGCAATGACGCGGGTCAAGGAGCGCCGGGCAGCTTCAGCTCGCGCGACCTCACCGGACAAATCGGCCGACATTGACGGGCTAGCACCGATCGCATGATGTCGCGGCGCAATCACCCTTCTTGATGGGCGGATTACACCATGGAACGGCGTCCCAGGCGGCGCGTTCCTTGGCCCCGATCGTCGTGGGGTCACGACTGAGTTGGCGCGACGCCCCTTGTGCCAGCGCCCGACACCATCTATTAACCATCCAAGTGGATGGAGAAACGAATGCCCAAGGTTCACCAGCTCAAGCCGGCCGACAGCGAAAAAATCACGATCAACCTCAGCCACGTGGACCTGGGGCGCATCGATCTGCTCGTGCGCGACGGGTTCTACTCGAACCGGACCGATTTCATTCGCACCGCGATCCGCAACCAGCTGTCCACCGAGCAGGAGCAGGTCAGCCAGTCCATCCGGCGCAATACGCTGGAGCTGGGCCTGCTGGATCTGACGCGGGCCGACCTGGAGGCGGCGCGGGACCGGGGTGAGATGCTCGATATCCGGGTGGTGGGGCTGGCGCGGATTGCCGACGACGTGCCGGTCGAGCTTGCCCGGGCCACCATCGGCTCGATCCACGTGCTGGGCGCGCTGCAAGCGTCCCGTGATATCAAGGCGGCCCTCGCGGACCGCATCACCTGACAGACGACCAAGGACCAACAACATGAACGATCAATTCGCGACGGCCATGGGCCGGGCGCTCGAGCAGACGCGCGCCGGAAACCCCGCCGGGGCCACCGCCACGATCCAGGCGGCCCTGGGCGGTGCGGCCCCTCAACCTTCGCCCAGGGTGCGTCGCCCGCTGGGACAGACCATCGACTCGCTCTTCAACGGCAAGCGGGTCGCGCGGTCCTTCGGGCAGGCCCCCGTCCGCGCGCCGGAGGTGCCCACCGGCGCTTCGTGGGAGACGCGGCACCACGCCGGGGCCCACGGGGCCCGCGACTATCGCCTGTTTGTGCCGTCGCCGCGCGACGAGCCGGTGCAAGGCCTGGTGATGATGCTGCATGGCTGCACCCAGACCGCCGAGGATTTCGCGTCCGGCACGCGCATGAACCTGCTGGCCGAGCGGCACAACCTGGTCGTCGTCTATCCCGAGCAGACGCGGGCCGCGAACCAGATGGCCTGCTGGAACTGGTTCCGGTCCGAGGACCAGACCCGCGCCGGGGGCGAGCCGGCCCTGCTGGCCGAGATGGCCGGCCAGATCGCGGCCGAGCTGAACGTGCCGGCGGGTCGGATCTTCGCCACCGGTCTGTCGGCGGGGGGCGCGATGGCGGCGATCCTGGGCCGTGCCTTCCCCGAGGTCTTCGCAGCCGTCGGTGTGCATTCCGGCCTGGCGCCGGGATCGGCGTCCGATGTCGCCGGTGCCTTCGCCGCGATGCAGGGCCAGCCGACGCCCGCCGTCCCCCTGGCCGAGATCCCGGCGCGGACCATCGTGTTCCACGGGCTGTCCGACACGACCGTCGCGCCCGCGAACGGCGACGCGGTGATGGCCTCGGCCCTCGGTCGCGCGGCCAGCATCCAGAGCGATGCGCCCCATGACGGCGCCGAAGTGACGGTCCATCGCGATCCTTCGGGACGGCTGCTGGCCGAGCAGTGGACCATCCCCGGGCTCGGCCACGCCTGGTCGGGCGGATCTGCCGAGGGCAGCCACACCGCGCCGTCCGGACCAGATGCCTCGGCGGAAATGGTGCGCTTTTTCCTGTCGCTGGACCCGGAGGAGCGGGCATGAGCGGTTCACTGACCTTCGAAGCAGTGGCCGAGGCCACGCCGGGCGCGAAGTGGAAAGAACGCTGGGACTGGTCGTGGCCGGCCTACGAGGCCTGGTTCACCGGCCGGGGTGGCGATGACGGCCCCGACCGCGCGGCCTGCGAGGCGGCGCTCGGGCGGTACATGCCCGAGTTGGTCGAGACCCACGCGCGGCTTGCCGACTTGGCCGGCGGCGGCGACCGGGCGGCGCGGTTCCTGTCGGGCTGGTGCCCGCCTGCCTATCTGGGCGGGTGCACGCTGGCGGCGCAGTCGCGGGCGGGCGAGGTGCGCCTGGTGCGCAACTACGATCTGTCGCCCGACCTGAACGAAGGGTTGATGCTGCGCAGCGACTGGTGCCGGCCCGTGGTCGGCATGGTCGAATTCCTGTGGGGCCTGTCGGACGGAATCAACGATGCGGGGCTGTGCATCGCGCTAGCCTATGGCGGCCGCGGCACCACCGGGCGCGGCTTCGGGATCACGCATATCGTTCGGTACCTGCTCGAAACCTGCGATACGGTGGGCGAGGCCCTGCGGCGATTGGAGAGGCTGCCCTCGCACATGGCCTACAACCTCGTTCTGGCGGACGCCTCGGGGCGGGTATCGTCGGTGGAGCTTTACCCCGGCGGCGGTCTGCGCGAGATGGGGCCCGCTATCGCCACCAACCACCAGCACGGGACCGATCCGGCGGATCGCCCGGCCTTTACGCGGACCATCGAGCGTCGCGATCACGTCGAGCTGCTGATCTCGGGCGACATCGCGCCCGCTGCGCTGGCGGATCGCTTCCTCGACGCGCCGCTCTACCAGACCAACCACGC
>NZ_FOCM01000024.1 GCF_900110115.1 Palleronia pelagia
GCTCCTCGGTGAACCGTGATCTCTTCATGCCGTCCGTCTCCTTGGTTGGGACGGACTCTACCTCAAACTGGAGGAGGAAACGGGTCTCAGGTCACCTCGATCGCAGTGTTTGCGATCACCGTGAACGCGACGTTCCACCAGAGACGGGTTTTGGCTGTACGCGGGTCGGAGATTTCGGCGTCTGAGTAAGTTCAAAGCCGAAACCAAACACATGGTGAAGCCAGGGGACAGTTCCCGCAAGAGGTGATGCACACGGTCTACGCTTACTAAGCGTAGTAACCCCGAGGCTCCGGTGCGCACTAATATACCATAACAAACCTTATACGACTATACCTCGTGAGATAATGAGGCCCGGCTCCACTTCTTCTTGGTGACTTGTTCGTGGAGCGCGACGCGACTTGATCTGACGCAGATTATCAGGCGGTTTCCGAGCGTTGAAGGATGGTTGTCGCAGTCGAAACCTACGCATACAGTTTACAACGCGAGCGGATCAACGAAGAGTGAAGCCTGCGCGCAAGTTGCACGTAGCTCTCAGGGTGTATCTGTTAGTGAATTACATAGTCGCCTATGACCTCGCCAGTCCGGGACTATCCCACGACGACGTCGATAGCCTTCTCGCAGAGATCGGAGAGAGCCGCGGACAAGTCCTCGATTCCGTCTGGTGGGTCGATTTCAAAGGGACGCCAGCGGAGCTGCGCGATCACATCCTCAAAGTGTTTGGGTCTTACGACTCGGTCCTGATTGTTCAGTGCTCTAAAGCGGCCTGGACAAACCTCCTGGTTGACGGCCGCGCGTTCAAGGACGCCTGGCGCGGGGCTTCCTGATCGAGAAGATCATAGCTGACGGCGAAAGCCAGTCCCAACCGATCCCATTTGCCTCCTGACCTAGCGTCAACCTCTTGGCGACAATCCTCGGGAAAACTCGCCTTTGCCCCGGGCTGGCCATCTTGCGACCGCTTTTCGCTTCGATACCCAAAACGAAATATGATGTATCAGTATGGGAACGGTTCTCATGTCTATCCCCATTTTCCTTGGCGGCATCTTTGCCACCAAGCTCAATTTCATCCTCGCCGCGGCCGGTGTCTGCGTGATCATGGCCGTCACGCTAATCTTGATCGGGCGGAACATCGACCACGCGACAGAGGCGCAACGTAAGCGGGCGGGATTCTGGACCGCTCTTGTTGCGGGTGTCGGCGTATGGGCCACGCACTTTGTCGCCATGCTCGGCTACCGGCCCGACATGGCACTGACCTATAATCTTGAGATCACACTGCTTTCGATCCTGGCCGGCTTTGTGTGTGTCGGCTTGCCCCTCGGTCTGGCTCTCCAGGTCAAATCGCGAACCCATATGGGAGGGCTTGGGGCCCT
>NZ_FOCM01000020.1:0-5000 GCF_900110115.1 Palleronia pelagia
CTGGGCGCAGCACCCTGCACCGCGATGGTGTTCGTCTGGTCGCAGCTGACGCGCGGAGACGAGACCTACACGCTTGTGCAGGTGTCGGTGAACGACCTGATCATGATCGTTGCATTCGCCCCGATCGTTGCCTTTCTGCTCGGCGTGACTGAAATCGAGGTTCCCTGGGAAACCCTCTTGCTCGCGACAGTCCTTTACGTGGTGCTGCCCCTGGTCGCCGGTCTGGCAACGCGGCGTTTGCTGGGTGGGCCGGACCGGATCGGCGCGTTTACCGCCCGCGTGAAGCCTGCGTCGATGATCGGGCTGATAGCGACCGTCGCGATTCTGTTCGGGCTGCAAGGCGGCGTGATCCTGAACCAGCCTCTAACCATCATGCTGATCGCGGTCCCGATCCTGAACCAGAGCTACGGAATCTTCGCGTTAGCCTATGGCGCAGCGTGGTGGCTGCGCGTGCCGCACAAAATCGCAGCGCCCTGCGCCATGATCGGGACCTCGAATTTCTTCGAGCTGGCCGTTGCCGTGGCGATCAGTCTGTTCGGCCTCAGTTCCGGCGCAGCGCTGGCGACCGTGGTCGGCGTCCTTGTAGAGGTTCCTGTGATGCTTTCGCTCGTTGCCGTCGCCAACCGCACCCGGGGCGCTTTTCAGAGGGGTGAAGTCGGCCTTACGGACCATTTCTGATAAAAACGCTGCATCTTTATCTCGTTTGAGCTAGCGCCTCGGTGGAAACGGCCCATAACGGCCTTTCGGCTCCAATCGCTGCGAATGCCCGCTCTCCGCCCGAAGCTGCCACTAAGACTTGGCACAGGCGAGCCATGCCTTCCCTACAAGAGCTCAGTGGATCCTTTGCCGCGAATTTCGCTGCAATGGCCCTCGTCATTTTTACCTTGCGCCATGTGTCGCTCGGCCCTCATTACCGAGACAAAGGGAGCCGGCGACATCCAGAAGCAGCAAAACCAGTCAGAGTGCTCCGAGAAGCGCTGAGAGAGCCGTAGGGGCCTCACGCCGCCACTTAGCACCCCTCTTCTGCATCCGCCGGGTCCAAGCCGCCCAGACGCCCGCAGAGAGGCTCACAGCAGATCACAACTTTGGCGCGATGCGATGAACCTCCGGCGCAGGTCCCGAAAACACCGCCGGGCGAAAGCAAGAATGATGATCTTGAGCTCACGCCAGTAGCCGAGGGCGCCTCGTGGGGCGCCTCTCCAAGGATACAGCCGGGGCGGCCGCCCAGTTTTTTACTAGCAGCCATAGGAGATGGGTCAACGTCTCGCATAGAGAAGACGCTCCGTGGAACAGCATTGCAAGCACCGATCAGCAGGTCAGCGGCTCTATGGCGACACAAACGCCGAGCCACAGGAATTACCCTGAACTTTGCTCTGACTGTGTCGCACCACCCTCAGATTGCGGATCTCGCAGTTAGAGCACCTCGCAGCCAACTGAAGGCCTTCTTCCCTGTCGATACAAGGACTGAGAAAGCGCGGAATCGCTCGTATTTGACTTGTAGTTTCATTGTAGCAGGCCGTCATCCACGCACATGGACCCGCTGGTCGAGCTCTCCCCATTGAACGGTCGCGCTCACAATCGCTCCTTTGAAGGGGCTGGGATATGCGGTCAAGTTGGTGGCAGCGGTCTCTTCAAGCCAGCGACTGCCTAGAGCTCATCGGTTTGCCTCCGAAAGCTCGAAGTTCGGGTTGTGATATTTGCACCGACGAGCATGGCGCGGGCAGCCAATTAGACGAGGATTGCCGTCGGCATATCCGTAAGGGCCTCTCAGCCGCTCTTATAAGGAAAACTGAGCCTCTCGGTGGAACAGCATGCTTCTGGTCGAGTAGCGCGTCAGGCAGCGGCTGAGCGCTCCGCGCCGATCATGGTCCCGCGACATAGGCCAAAAAACGGATTGCTTACGTCGATCTCGGCTTCCGCAAGAACCGCCCATCGTGACGCTTATGTAGGCGTTCACGCGACGCGCCGAACTATACTTTCTTCGAAATCAAGATTGATCATTCTTGTTCCGCAAGCGTCCAAGAGCTCGGCTTACGGTCGCCGCGGTTAGAAGCGCGCAGGTCGAGTTTGATACAGGAGGATTTGTCTGGTCTGGATGGATACCGAGCGGAGGACCATCCGCAACGTGAACTTGCGATCATGCAGTGAGTCGATGCCTCGGGTATGCCTGCAATCTGATCGCGGCGTGGACGGACGACTACAACGATCACCGCCCCCACACGAACCTCGACGGGCTCACACCGTGGGAGTATCACCAACGGTCGAAAGAGGTCCAAACTCTGAACAGGGCTAACCTATAAGCGCGGACTCCAAGGAGAGCAGGTCATCGTCTCGTGGGACGCGGAGGCGGTCCTCCACATGCTGGGAATCCGTGGCAAGCTGTTGGGATTGTTAAGCTTGGCGGACAGCAAAAACGCCGCTGCCCTTTCGGGAGCGGCGTCTTCGCTAAAGTTGGTTGCGGGAGTAGGATTTGAACCTACGACCTTCAGGTTATGAGCCTGACGAGCTACCGGACTGCTCCATCCCGCGGCAATTTTCGTATCGTTTTGTCATCGTTTTGAGAGATATTTTTGAGCGAGGCTTATTAGGTTTGGCGGCGACCTACTCTCCCACGTCTTGAGACGCAGTACCATTGGCGCAACGGCACTTAACTGCCGAGTTCGGAATGGGATCGGGTGTTTTGCTCGTGCTGTGACCACCAAACCGAATAAACCTCGCGGATACATCAGTTTTCCAAGTCAAGTTCACGTGGTGTATGCTTTTGGTCCGAGTGTGACATGGTCTTGCATGTCTACTACTGGATCAAATCAAGCCTATCGGACAATTAGTACCGGTCAACTGAACGCATTGCTGCGCTTACATCTCCGGCCTATCGACGTGGTGGTCTACCACGGTCCTCAGGGATACCTTGTTTCGAGGGGGGCTTCCCGCTTAGATGCTTTCAGCGGTTATCCTTTCCGATCATAGCTACCCAGCACTGCCATTGGCATGACAACTGGTCCACCAGTGGATCGTTCACCCCGGTCCTCTCGTACTAGGGGCAACTCCTCTCAAGTATCCTACACCCACGGCAGATAGGGACCGAACTGTCTCACGACGTTCTAAACCCAGCTCACGTACCTCTTTAAACGGCGAACAGCCGTACCCTTGGGACCTGCTCCAGCCCCAGGATGAGATGAGCCGACATCGAGGTGCCAAACGGTGCCGTCGATATGGACTCTTGGGCACCATCAGCCTGTTATCCCCGGCGTACCTTTTATCCGTTGAGCGATGGCCCTTCCACGCGGGACCACCGGATCACTATGGCCGTCTTTCGACTCTGCTCGACTTGTCAGTCTCGCAGTCAGGCTGGCTTCTGCCATTGCACTCAACGAGCGATTTCCGACCGCTCTGAGCCAACCTTCGCACGCCTCCGTTACTGTTTGGGAGGCGACCGCCCCAGTCAAACTACCCGCCACACAGGGTCCCGGATCCGGATGACGGACCGCGGTTAGACATCAAGCAAAGCAAGGGTGGTATCTCAAGGATGGCTCCACCGCGACTGGCGTCACGGTTTCAAAGCCTACCACCTATCCTGCACATGCTTGGCCTGATGCCAGTGTGAAGCTGTAGTAAAGGTGCACGGGGTCTTTCCGTCTAACCGCGGGAAGCCTGCATCTTGACAGGCAATTCAATTTCGCTGAGTCGATGTTGGAGACAGCGGGGAAGTCGTTACGCCATTCGTGCAGGTCGGAACTTACCCGACAAGGAATTTCGCTACCTTAGGACCGTTATAGTTACGGCCGCCGTTTACCGGGGCTTCAATTCAAGGCTTGCACCTCTCCTTTTAACCTTCCGGCACCGGGCAGGCGTCAGACCCTATACGTCGTCTTGCGACTTCGCAGAGCCCTGTGTTTTTAGTAAACAGTCGCCACCCCCTGGTTTGTGCCCCCAGCCACTAGTTGCCTAGAAACCGGGCCTCCTTCTCGCGAACTTACGGAGGTATTTTGCCGAGTTCCTTCAACATCGTTCTCTCAAGCGCCTTGGTATTCTCTACCAGTCCACCTGTGTCGGTTTAGGGTACGATCTAACGATGGAGCTATTTCCAGGAACTGCTCAGCGGCCCCTCCAATCCGATAAGGAGGAACAACCCTTGCAATCCGTCACTTCCATCTGGCCCAGGAATATTAACCTGGTTCCCATCGACTACGCCTTTCGGCCTCGCCTTAGGGGTCGGCTTACCCTGCTCAGATTAGCTTTAAGCAGGAACCCTTGGACTTTCGGCGACAGGGTCTCTCACCCTGTTTGTCGCTACTCATGTCATCATTCTCGCTAGTGATCTCTCCACGGGATCGCTCACGCGCCCGCTTCATCGAAAGCCTCTCTCCTCCAATGATCCCGTCGGGATCGAAGGAGGAATGAGACTATGTCACACTACGCTCCGCTACCACTGCTATGCAGTCCTAAGCTTCGGCTCATGGCTTGAGCCCCGGTACATCTTCGCCGCAAGACAACTTGTCTAGACCAGTGAGCTGTTACGCTATCTTTAAAGGATGGCTGCTTCTAAGCCAACCTCCTGGTTGTTTTGGTCGTCTCACCTGCTTTCCCACTTAGCCATGAATTAGGGGCCTTAGCTGTAGGTCAGGGTTGTTTCCCTCTCCACGACGGACGTTAGCACCCGCCGTGTGTCTGCCATCTAGTACTCCTCGGTATTCGGAGTTTGGTTAGGATCAGTAAGCCTGTGGGGCCCCATTACCCATCCAGTGCTCTACCCCCGAGGGTATTCGGATGACGCTCTACCTAAATAGATTTCGCGGAGAACCAGCTATCTCCGAGTTTGATTGGCCTTTCACCCCTAGGCACACCTCATCCCGACCTTTTTCAACAGGTGTGGGTTCGGACCTCCAGTAAGTGTTACCTTACCTTCATCCTGGACATGCCTAGATCACTCGGTTTCGGGTCTAATGCATCGAACTCATTCGCCCTATTAAGACTCGCTTTCGCTACGCCTACACCTAACG
>NZ_FOCM01000022.1 GCF_900110115.1 Palleronia pelagia
ACAGCTTGGAAGAAGCAGGCGACCGGCTATTCACCTTCACACGGCTCGATCCGACGCAATGGAAATCCGCGCGCACGACCAACGCCATCGAACGGCTGAACGGCGAATTTCGGCGCCGCATCAAGACGCAGACCGTGCTGCCATGCGCAGAGACCGTGCCCATGCTGCTGTGGGCGCTGCTCGCCTCCGGCCAGATCCAGATGCGCAAGGTCGACGGATGGGAGACCCTCTCTCAGCCCCTCGGACCCATGTCCCTTGACCTCGCCGCCTGAGAGGCCGAACCTTCACATGCCCGGAACACGCTGCCAGGGAATTTCCACAGCATTCGAGACACGACCCTTGTCGTCTTGCATAATTGATCCTGCGTCGAAGGCGGTCAGTGCCAATTCTGCAGCCTTACCGGTGCCCCGCCATTCACCGACGCGCAGCCATGCTCGCAGCAGTGACGGTTGAGCCAACTCAAAGTCTGTAACTTGAGCGCAATCGTAGTTCTTGGCCCACACCGGCCTTTCAATCCCTGGCCGATCACCGCGGTTCAGCTTTATCAGATCGGCCATTCGTCCATCGCGCAGCATTTTGGGCAGATTTCTGGTCCTACGACTTCGTCGAGAGCCGGACCCACGACGGAAGGAAGTTCCGCATGCTAAACCTCATCGACGAGTTCACACGGGAGTGCCTCGCGATCCGGATCGACAGGCGGTTGAGATCGGCCGACGTGATCGATGTGCTGTCGGACCAGTTCATTCTTCGTGGCGTTCCGGATCACATCAGGTCCGACAATGGCCCGGAATTCGTGGCCACGGCGGTGCGAGAGTGGATCACCGCGGTCGGCGCCAGGACAGCCTACATTGAGCCGGGCAGTCCTTGGGAGAACGGTTACTGCGAGAGCTTTAACGCAAAGCTCAGGGATGAGCTGCTCAACGGCGAGATCTTCTACAGCCTGGCCGAGGTGCGGATCGTCATCGAGGGCTGGCGCAAGCACTACAACACCAAGCGTCCACACTCATCTCTGGGTTATCGGCCACCGGCCCCAGAGGTCGTGCAGTGGCCGGCTCCGCCATCCGGAGCCGCTTCGCCGGCCACGTCAACCGTAGCCCCCGGACCCGTCATGCACTAAGACTGAAGTCGGACCACTTCATTGGGGCAGGTCACGCCAAGGACTGCTGTGGGGAAGTAAATAGCAAGACAGATAGTCCAAGATTATAGTTGTTCTGACGAAAAGACATTGGACTCAGACAAGGAAAAAGGCTCTTGGTCCTACGCAACCAGCTAAAATCGTCTGCTTTGCAGAAGGAGTCAAATATGTGGATTTTGATCCATGCTTAAAGCTGCAAAAAAAATATCCAAGATCGAAGAGCGATTGGATGATTTGGAGGCAGAAAGCGCGGCGAATCGCGTCCTGTGGCTCTGCATTGCAACCTCACTCTCGGCAGAGGATCGCGAGGTCTTCGCCATGGCGATTTCTTCAGCGAAGGCTCAATGGGACTCGAATGACAGTATGCCGGACAGGCACAAAGCTGCTTTGACGCGTGTGACTGAGATGATTGCCGGAGGGATTAATCTGGCAGGCGACTATGACTTGGAGTGATGCGGGGAGGTGATTCTCTCTGTCAACAGCGCAATTGGGCGCTATTGTCAAACTTCGACCTCTTTGACGAGATAGTCGTGTTTTGCCCCAGCCATCATTAGTGTCTTTCCGAGCGGAATTTGCGCGTCCCTCGCACGATTGTGGACACCTATCGGGTCCTTGGTGTCGGGGTCAGCTTTCAACGCATCACGAGCTTGTTCGCGTCGATGCTCCTCGCGCATGTCGATTATTTGAAAAGGATCATAGAAACGCTGGGAATTTGATCGAAGGCAACAACCGGTCACAGAGTCATCATCTAAGCCTTGGCATATAAGCCTCTCCAGCATTAGACGCAGATTTATACTCTTGGGCGCGCGAACTTGCCTCAGAATGCTGCCGTCGCTTGCGTACTGGGTGACGAGATACTCGGTCCTCTTGGCCATCAAACTCTCTCAAAAGTTAGACTTGTCGATGCTTGCTACGAAAAAATAGCAGACTTTCCTACCGAGCGCAGCATCGGTCACCTTTGGCTCAGAGCGGACATGCGGCAGCGAGGCAGGGTTGGCCTGGAAAGCAGATCGCTGGCCGTAGCTTCCGGCCCATTGCGGTCACTCGTCAGCAACTTCGGTTGATGCGGTGCAGCCCGCGAGAACGGCCATTCGCTGCAAGTGCAAAATCGAGCCGACTGCGAACTGGTAGATTGCGGACCTTTCGGACCTTCGCTGCGCGGTCGGATTCTGCGGCGCCTGCGAAGGTGCTCGGGAGGTGGCCCGCATACCGGATTTTCGCTGCATCTGGCTCAGCTATTTGGACGCCCGTTCTACGTGCTCCGTGTTGGTCTGCCTTTCACTGAGAACGTCGAGCAGCGGGCAATCGGAAGTGTCGGCTCCAGTGCAGCGTGCAACGGTCCGGGCGAGAACGGTCTCGATCGCCTGGAGATCGTGGATCTTGGCGCGAACCACATCGAGATGATGGCGCCCCATCCGCTCGACCTCGGCGCAGGTGTGGCTGCCGCGATCGACGAGGGTCAGAAGGCCGCGGACCTCTTCCATGGTGAAGCCAAGATCCCGGGCCCGCATCACGAAGTTGAGCCGCTCCACATGTGCGGGGCCGTAGCGACGATGGCCCGATGAGGTGCGCGGCGGATCAGGCATCAGGCCGACATTCTCGTAGTAGCGGATCGTCTCGAGGTTACAGCCTGTCAGCTTGGCCAGATCGGAGCGCTTCAGGTCACTCGCGGGGGCGTGATCGACGGGCATGGGATTATTCCTTGCTCCTGTAGCTGCTACAGACCCTACGTTGCCAGTCACCGAACGACAACAAGGTGACTCGATGACGGACAAGGCGATCGAAACGGAACGGCAGGGTGGGGACCGGACGGACAGGACAGGATGGGCCGCCACCGGCGCCGGCATACTCGGGGCGCTGGCGATGACCTCCTGCTGCATCCTGCCGCTGGTCTTGGTCAGCCTTGGTGTCACCGGGGTTTTCATCGGCCAGCTCACCGCACTCTACGCCTACAAGTGGGTGACCTTCTCTCTCGCGGCAGCCGCCCTCGGGTATGGCTTCTGGAAGGCTTACCGTCCGGTGCCCGCCGAGAGGTGCGGCACCTGCGCCCGCCCGGTGGATCGCGGCATCATGCGTTGGCTGCTCTGGAGTGCGCTGGTCGTGGTCCTGCTGGCCTTGATCTTTCCTTATGTCGCGCCGCGCATCCTCACATTCTGAATTGGAGCCCATCATGAGACACCTATTCCTTGCCGTAATCCTTTCGATGTCGCCGACCGCGATCCTTGCGGCCGAGGCCGAGACCCGCCTGCACGTCACCGGACTGACCTGCCCCTCGTGCAGCTATATCGTCGCCACCGCGCTCAAGCGCGTGGAGACGGTTGAGATCGCGGGGTTCTTCGAGGGCGAGGCCGAGGATGGCGTCTACGTCCTGCAATATGATGACGCCGTCACCGAACCGGACCAGTTGATCGCCGCCGTCACCGGCGTAGGCTATGGCGCCACATTGGCCCTGGAGGGCGGCTCGTGACGGGGCGTGAGACAAACCCGCGGGACGACCGCCTGCTGAAATACGGGCTGATCGGCACCGTGGTCGTGGCGCTGTGCTGCTTCACTCCGATCCTGGTGATCCTCCTGGGCGCAGTCGGGCTCTCCGCCATGTTGGGCTGGCTCGACATCGTGCTCCTGCCTGCGCTCGCGGTGTTCATCGGCATCACCCTCTACGCGCTCTGGCAGCGCCAGCGCACCAACTGAAGAGAGACTGACATGAAAGATTGCTGCACCCCCAAGGGCGGCGCCTACGACCTTGCCGTGATCGGCGCTGGTTCGGCCGGATTTTCGGCCGCGATCACCGCCGCCGAAGCCGAGGCGCGGGTGGCGCTGATTGGCGACGGGACCATTGGAGGGACCTGCGTCAATGTGGGCTGCGTGCCCTCCAAGACGCTCATCCGCGCGGTGGAAGGTCTGCATCACGCCGGCGCGGCAAATCGCTTCGGCGGAATCGAGACAGAGGGCCGCGTCACCGACTGGGCAGCGACAGTGGCGCAGAAACAGGCGCTCGTGGATGAGTTGCGCGCCGCAAAATACGCCGACGTGCTGCCGCGGCACGAGAACGTGGACTACATCGAGGGTCGTGCCCGGTTCGACGAGCAGGGTCGGCTCACCGTAGACGGCGTGGCGTTCCCGGCAGCGAAGATCGTCATCGCCACCGGTTCGCGCCCCCAAGTGCCCGCGATCCCCGGCGTCGAGGAGATCGACGCCCTCGACAGCACATCGGGCCTGGAACTGACCGCGCTGCCCGCTTCGCTACTGGTCCTCGGCGCGGGCTTTATCGGCGTGGAGCTGGCGCAGCTCTTCGCCCGCGCCGGTGTCGCAGTGACGCTGATCAGCCGCCGCGGCGTGCTGCCGGAGGCCGAGCCAGAGATCTCCGAGGCCTTGGAGCGCTACCTCGCCGAGGAGGGCATCCGTCTGGCGCGGATCACCGGCTATGAAAGCGTCGCACGCGACGGAAGCGCCGTTCGCCTGGCAGGCACCGGAGGTGAAAGATTCAGCGCCGACCGGCTGTTGCTCGCCACTGGACGGGTGCCGAACAGCGAGAACCTGAACCTCAATGCCGCCGGGATTGAGACTGATGCGCGGGGCGGCATCGTGGTCGATGCGCAGATGCGCACCGCCAACCCGAACGTCTGGGCCGCAGGCGACGTTACCGGGCGCGACCAGTTCGTCTACATGGCGGCCTATGGCGCCAAGCTTGCCGCGCGGAACGCGGTGGCCGGCGAGGCTCGCACCTACGACAATGGCACGATGCCCTGGGTGGTCTTCTCCGACCCCCAGGTGGCGGGCGTAGGCCTGAGCGAGATGCAGGCCCGCGCTGCGGGGCATGCGGTGGTCACCTCGGTCCTGCCGCTCGACGCCGTGCCGCGCGCGCGCGCCGCCCGCGACACGCGTGGACTGATCAAGCTGGTGGCAGAGGCGGGGAGCAAGCGGCTGTTGGGCGCGCAGATCCTCGCCCCCGAGGGCGCCGACAGCATCCAGACCGCCGCGATGGCGCTCAAGGCGGGGCTCACCTACGAGGAGCTGGGCGACACGATCATGCCCTATCTCACGACCGTCGAGGGGCTGAAGCTTGCAGCCCAGACCTTCGAGAAGGACGTGGCCGCGCTCAGCTGCTGCGCGGGGTAGCGTTCTTCATCGCCAGAGGACAGAAACTTTCGATGCCAACCCTTGCCGTTTATATCGGAGCCGCCCTTGCCGAGATCGCTGGGTGCTTCGCCTTCTGGGCCTGGCTCCGGCTCGACAAGCCCATCTGGTGGATCGGGCCGGGCATGGCCTCGCTGGCGCTCTTCGCCTACCTCCTGACGCTGGCCGACAGCGCTGCCGCCGGGCGGGCCTACGCGGCCTATGGCGGCATCTACATCGCGGTCTCGCTGTTCTGGCTCTGGGCCGTCGAAGGGGTGCGACCGGATCGGTGGGACGCGATCGGCGTCGGCCTGTGCCTGCTGGGTGCCTTCATCATCATCGCAGGCCCCCGGGTGCCGGCCTGAAATCACCAATCTCAACATGTTCGAGGGAGGAGCAGAAATGACCGACACGCTGGACCTGATCGTCATCGGCGCCGGCATGGCCGGGATCACCGCCGCGAAGAAATGCGCCAGCGCCGGCTGGTCCGTCGCCATCGTCGACGAGCTGCCCTACGGCGGCACCTGCGCGCTCAGGGGCTGCGACCCCAAGAAGATGCTGCGCGCCGGTGCCGAGGCGGTGGAGGCCGCGCGACGGCTCCAAGACAAGGGCGTCACAGGGGAGACCCGGATCGACTGGCCTGCGCTGATGAAGCACAAGGAGAGCTTCACCGACCCGGTGCCTGACAGCATGGAGAACGGGCTGACGGAGGCAGGGGTGCGAACGCTGCACGGCCGCGCCCGATTCACCGCCAAAGACCGGGTCGAGATCGACGGACATGGCGAGATCGCCTTCCGCCATGCGCTGATCGCCACGGGAGCGAAGCCGCGGCCGCTGGAGTTCCCCGGTGCCGAGCGGCTGATCGACAGCACAGACTTCCTGAACCTTGCCGAGCTGCCTCGCCGGGTCGTCTTCATCGGTGGCGGCTACATCTCTTTCGAGTTCGCCCATATCGCGGCGCGCGCGGGGGCGGAGGTGACCCTCCTCGACCGCGGCGTGCGGCAGTTGAAGACGTTCGACCCCGACCTCGTGGCGATGCTGCTGGAGCGCAGCCGCGCCGCGGGCATCGAGATCGTGGCCGAGGCCGAGATTGAGCGGATCGAGGACGCAGGCGGGGCGCAGCGCGTGGTCTATCGCAAGGCGGGCGAGAGCCACACCACCGAGGCCGATATCGTCGTGCATGGCGCGGGTCGCGTGCCCGCCATCGACCATCTCGGCCTTGCTGCCGGTGGGGTCGAGACCGAGTACGGCGGGGTCAAGGTCACGCCCTGGCTGCAATCACCGTCGAACCCGCGCATCTTCGCGGCCGGCGACGCCGCAGCCTCGCCCGGCAAGCCGCTGACCCCCGTGGCCGTGTTCGAGGGCAAGATCGCCGCATCGAACATGCTCAAGTACAAGCGAACCGAGCCCGATTACACAGGCGTGCCGAGCGTGGTGTTCACCATTCCCGAACTTGCCCGGGTCGGCCTGCTCGAGGAGGAGGCGCGAGAGACAGGCGATGTCGAGGTGCGCTTCACCGACACCTCCGGCTGGTTCTCGCAGAAGCGCTTGGGCGAAAGCCATGCAGGCGCGAAAATCATCACCGGCAAGGACGGCAAGATCCTCGGCGCGCACATGTTCGGTCCTGACTATGCCGAGCTGATCAACGTCTTCTCCCTGGCGATCAAGCTGGGACTGACGGTGGCCCAGGTGAAATTCATGCCGGCGGCCTACCCGACGGGGGCGTCCGACATTGGGTCGATGTTGTGAAAGAGCTGCGGTCCTGCGGCGGTGCGGTAAACTATCGGAATTTGACGGTTTTGAATGTCCGTTCCCACCGGCCAAGCTCGATCGGCATGCATCGGCAGCGAAGGACCGCTCACCGCCCTCAAGCCCACTGGCTCGCAGGCGCAGCGAAGATCCGCTAAGCCACTTCGTCTTTAAGCGGGAGGCGGTGTCTGGATGAACACACAGCGCGCGCGATTTTTTGGGTGCGGGGGTCACGATTTCGATATGGCTAAGGGGGTAGGGGGGGCGAGATCCCTGCACTTGGTTGCACCCTCTCAGACCGCCAGATCTCGTGCCGCCTCGAGCTTGACTTGGCGCTCAGGGCGATTTCGAAGGCGACGGTCTTCTGACCCGTCAGCGGGCTTGATGACAAGCTTCAGCCCTAGCGTCGCAAGCCGAAGCTAGAGCGTCGGCGTCTTGGCTATTCTAGCCAGCGTCTCTGCCTTTGCCGTGTATCCATCTGCCCAGCCCGCAGCCGCGTCGAGATCATCTTGTGACAGTCCAAGATCCATGCGTGGTCGTGTCGCGGAGGTGGTGGAAATTCGAGGGCGGCGTAATCTCCGGGTGAACTGACACCCACCCAACCGGCGGCGGCAACCGCCAGGGAGATCACGCCATGAACCAGATTACCGACACCGCGAGCTTTGCGCTACTGGCCGAAGAGGCCGGGTTCGATCTGATCGAAGAGCGGCTTCGAGCCAACGTGCGCGCGACCATCGAAGCCGTGTTCGAAGAGGAGCTGGCCAGCTTCCTCGGCCGGCTTCGCTACCGTCGTGGGGACGGCCCGGCAAAAGGCTATCGCCACGGTC
>NZ_FOCM01000006.1:0-295000 GCF_900110115.1 Palleronia pelagia
CTGGGCGCAGCACCCTGCACCGCGATGGTGTTCGTCTGGTCGCAGCTGACGCGCGGAGACGAGACCTACACGCTTGTGCAGGTGTCGGTGAACGACCTGATCATGATCGTTGCATTCGCCCCGATCGTGGCGCTGCTGCTCGGCGTGACCGAGATCGCGGTTCCTTGGGAAACCCTCTTGCTCGCGACAGTCCTCTACGTGGTGCTGCCGCTGGCCGCCGGACTGGCGACACGGCGTGTGCTGGGCGGGCCGGACCGGATCGACGCCTTCACCGCCCGGGTAAAGCCCGCCTCGATCATCGGACTGGTGGCAACGGTCGCGATCCTCTTCGGGCTGCAAGGCGGCGCAATCCTGAACCAGCCGCTGACCATCATGCTGATCGCCGTTCCGATCCTGATCCAGAGCTACGGAATCTTCGCGCTTGCCTATGGTGCCGCATGGTGGCTGCGCGTGCCACACAAGATTGCCGCGCCTTGCGCCATGATTGGAACCTCGAATTTCTTCGAGCTGGCCGTTGCCGTGGCGATCAGCCTGTTCGGCCTCAACTCCGGCGCCGCGCTGGCGACCGTGGTCGGCGTCCTTGTAGAGGTCCCCGTGATGCTGTCGCTCGTTGCCATTGCTAATCGAACTCGCGCGCGTTTTCCGGCGGGTTGAAGCCGGCGTTATGCTTCTGTTTTGATATAAGCCCTGAGCGGGCGCTTGGAACAGGATCCATCCCCGCTTTTTGCGATCGGTGCGGACCTGGGGGAGCGCTTCGCGAAGCAGGCTGTCGCGTTGCTGGGCAATGCGCCGGTTTCCTATGGAAAGGCCGCGATCGTCGGGACGTCAGGGGATATGCAACACGGCGACGCGGTGATTCATCCCCGTTTGGATGCGCCGATGCGCGCCGCCTCCGGCGGCGGCGAGGCCGTCATTACGTCTAACTTGAAGGTCGGGGCCGTCGGCACGTCGATCGACCTGCCCCTCGGACACAAGGACAACCCGTGGTCGTTCGATCACTTCGATACGATGACGCTGTGTGTTCCCGACGATCCCGCGCCGCACGAGATCGTCATGTTTCTCGCCTATTCGGATGTTGGACGCCCGATCCCGAGATGCGGGAAAGGACCGGTGTCTACTTAGACAGTTAATGTCTGTTTCGTCCGCATAGCCGACGCTTGATGTCGTCGCAGCGAACGGCCGCTTCCCGCCCTTGGTGACCGGGGTCGCCCACCAGCAGCGAGCGACCACCTTCCGCGTGAACTGGACGTGTCAACTCACGGCCCAATCCGCTGTCTGTCGGCAGTCAATGCCGCAGTCGGTCGATCATGCGGATAGGGATCTCCTAAAGCCAGAACGAGAGGAGCGCCTCGAAACGGAGGGTCCGATTTCATTATCATCCATCACGATTGCGGCTTTTGACGGTGCCTCTTGGACGGGGAGAGCTGCGCGGCCGGCAGGGCATTTTAGGCGGCGCAGATCGATTAACCTCTCAGAAATTCAGAAGCCGTGGATCGGAAAGCAAACGAAATGTCGACGCGCAAACGTCAGCTCCGCGAGCCTCAGGTGGATGCGATTGTCTGCTGACCTATCGGCCTTCGAAGCGCCACGATCGCCTCCTGCCTTTTGCTTCATCGATCGAAGGTTGGGTCGCAAGAACCACATGACCTACGCCTCTTCCAGGAAATAGGAGAGCTGTTCGATGAATCCGAACTTGCGCATCATCGCATCGCCCGCCGGGGATCGGCTGATCTCGCGCAACCTTTCGAGGTCGTGCACCTTGCCGATCAAGCAATGGTGCCGGGCGTTCGGCCGGGCATACTGAAGGGTGACATGAACTGTTTTGTGCGAGTATACCTGCATTATCGTAGTTATCGTTCGATAGGATCGAACAATGATTGATCAGCTCAGAACCATGGCAATCTTTCAGGCGGTGGCCGAGCTTGGATCGTTTCGGCAGGCCGCCAAGACGCTGAACCTGTCGCCGTCAGTGATCAGCCATCACGTTTCGACGCTAGAGGAGCAATTGGGCACGCCGCTGCTCTACCGGTCCACGCGCCGCATCTCGCTGACCGATGCCGGAGCCGAACTCCTGGCGGCCAGTCAACGAATGACTGCCGCCGCTCTGGATGGGCTGTCGGCCGTCCACCGGCGCGCGAAACAGCCCACGGGAACACTGACGATCGCGGCAGCGACCCCGTTCGCGCAGAGCCCCTATGTCGAGGCGTTCACCCGCTTTGCGCAGACCTTCCCCGACGTGCATCTGAAGGTTCAATTGGAAGATAACACCGTTCCTTTGGAGGGATCGAACGTCGATGTGGCCATTCGCGGCCGCATGCACGATCTCGACGACAGCAGCTACAAAGCCCGCAAGCTTGGCATCGTCGAGTTTTGTGTCTTTGCCGCGCCGTCCTACGTCCACGGACGACCTGAGCCGCAGTCTATGGAGGATCTGGCGGATTGGGACTGGATTCAGAGCCCGCCCATTTCCTGGTCTGCATTCGCGACCTTGGCCGACGGGACTGCTCCCACTCGGTCTCCGAGGGTCGTCGCGACCTGCAACAATTTTGCGATGGCTCGAAAGTTCGTCGAAGAAGGTCTTGGGTTCATGATCGAGACCTACCCGCTCGTCGCCGATGACTTTCGCGCGGGGCGGCTGGTCCAACTGGTGCCGCGCGTGACGCTCCGTCCGATCGACGTCTACGCGATCTATCCGTCCAACAGCCCGAAAGATGGGCTCGCGCATCTGTTCGTCGATTTCATGATGGGCCAACCCTGGACCGCGGAGCACAGTTTCGGCGTCCGATGATTGCCCGGTTTCTGGTCGGAGAATGTCATCAAATCATGTGATCCCAATGGCAGCTCTGGTCGCAGTGCGGACCTCGATGCTCGGTTGGATGGGGCTCTCTTTCGACCCCTCATGACGATGGCACCTTCGGCCACTGTTCAGTCCCGGTATGTTTGCCACATCGCTTTCAGAACCCTCCAGAGCGAAGTGAGGGGCCGCCAAACGCCTGTTTCCGGCGTGCAGCGATCGGAAATCGCCTTCAGCAATCCGTTCGATCTAGGACCTCACAGCATCCGCACGACCTTGGCGCACCAGCGTGGCTGCGGTCACGTTATCGAAGGATGGCAGCGGCTCGGTGTCATACTTGGCAACGGCTTTGGCGTGGGAGCCGGTCCAGGCTTCGATGAGTTCGAGAATTTCCGCCGTCACGTCGATTTCGAGGTCGAGATTGGCGGGCATACGGCCCTGCGGGTGCTCCGGCGGCTGATCTGACAGATCAGAGCGTGGCTGGCGGAGCTTCCCGCGAGAGGGCGTGGATTTCTTGGGCGTGCTGGAAACCTCGAGCCGTATCGCGCGGGATAGCAAGAATCTCTACTTCCGAGCATGGTGCTACTCATTCCTGCAAGCCATCCAGGCCGTCAGCGAGATGAGAGGCTCGCAGTGAGCCGCAGGAATGTTCGCATAGCGGACGAACACGGTTTGCGGACACCCCCTATACCTTTAGGCTACGCGTGGCAGCCCGTGGCGGTTCATGGCATTTTTCGATGGCTCACCTTCTTGCTCGACGGTCCGGCTGCGGTAGCGCGCTGATCTCGGGCTTGATCTGCCTGAGATCCTTCGTCTGCTCTGGCTTCATACACAAAGAGAAAACCGCTATCAGATGCAGGCTGGAAAGCTAACGCCCCAAACGGTGCCAGAAGACGAGACGCGAAAAGCTTTGCGCTAACTTGGCGAAAAGCTTTCCGCCAAGACAGTAGCCTAACTCATTGAAATCAAATGAGGTGAGGCGACGCATTACGCGCGCGCCTACAGAAAAAATCAGCCGAACGCCCCTGATCGGGACGCGATCGCTCGGTTGGCCGGATTCACCCGTTTGCTTGTGTGGCCCTCGCCTGTGACCTAGCGGGCACAGTTGCCTTGCGAAGCAACTGAGGGTTGGTCGACGCCACGGGCTCACGACTGATGCGCGCAATTATCTGTCCGGCTGTACCGATGATGGCGCAATCATGCTTCGAATCTCTTGCCATGTTCCGCATTTGGCCCATTTCTTGCGTCTGCATGGTGGGCCGCCAAGCGGACCTGCCGCAAATCGTCCTGCCCGTGTGTCGCCGCGGCACCGAATACGCCGAAGCGGGAACGGGACGGACCGGAAGAACCAAGGGAGAAGACATGACAACTGCGAACGTGATCCAGGTCGCCGCGATCGGGCTGAGCCTGACGGCAACCACCGCCTTCGCCGCCGAGCACGAGAACCGTGAAGGCTGGCCCGAAAGCTTCACCGTCGGCACCGCCTCGCAAGGCGGCACCTACTTCGCCTACGGCTCGGGCTGGGCCAACCTGGTCGCCGAAGAGCTGGGCCTGACCGGCGGCGGCGAAGTCACTGGCGGCCCGATGCAGAACATGGCGCTGGTCCACACCGGCGAGGCGCAGTTCGGCATGACCACCATGGGCCCCGCGGCGGAATCGCTGGAAGGCACCAACCCCATCGCGCCGGGCCTGCAGATGACCAATGCCTGCGCCATGTTCCCGATGTATCAGACGCCCTTCAGCGTGACCGCGCTGTCGTCGTCGGGCATCGAGTCGGTCTCGGACATCCCCGAGGGCGCGCGGATCGGCTTCGGCCCCGCCGGCTCGACCTCGGACACCTACTTCCCGCGCATGATGGAAGAGCTGGGCGTCGACTTCGAGCGTCGCAACGGCGGTTGGTCCGACCTGGGCGGCCAGCTGCAGGACGGCCTTCTGGACGTGATCGCCTTCGCGGCGGGCGTGCCGGTGCCGGCGGTCAGCCAGCTGGAAGTGCAGACCGACGTGAACATCATCGAGTTCACCGAGGAAGAGCAGCAGACCATCCTGGATGCCTTCCCCGTGTCGCAGTTCGAGATCGCGGCCGACACCTACACCACGCTGGAAGAGCCCGCGCGTTCGGTGTCCATGTGGAACTTCGCCATCGCCAACTGCGACCTGCCCGCCAGCTTCGTGAAGGCGGTCGTGGACGTGGTCATGTCGGATAACGAGCGGATGGTGAACATCCACCGCGCGGCTTCGTCGACGCTGCCCGAGAACTGGGACAAGAACACCGTGATGAAATGGCATCCCGGTGCGGCCGAGTGGTTCATGGAAAACGCCGATGCGGATATTTCCGAGGACATGATCTACTCGAACATGTAAAAAGACGGATACGTCGCTAAGATCGCGCCGTGCCCCGAGAGGGGCGCGGCGTTATAGTATCGGGGGCCGCGATGGCCCCCCGGCATGACCTGAAGGGGAGAAGGCGCATGTCCCAATCGAGCGAAACCGGCCGGACCGAGGAAATCGACGAGGTTCTCGAACCCGTCTTTGCCGAAGGCGTCGACGAAGAACCGGTCGAACCCAATCGCCGCGATTTCTCGGGCAATCTCGCCGTTTTCGCCGCCGTGGTGGCCGGGCTCTACGCGGCGTTCCACATGGCCGCGCTGAACGGCGTTTCGATCTCGGACTACACGGGGATCGAGCTGCCGTTCCTGCCGCAATTCCCGCTCGAAACCTGGAATTTCCGCATCGTGCACATCGCGGGTGCGCTGGTCCTGGGCTTCCTTTTCTTCGCCGCGCACCGGTTCCCCGACGAGGGCGAGACCGCGCCGACCCGCACGCTGAGCCTTGCGGGATACGTGCTGTTCATCCCGCTGGTCGTGTCGGTGTGGACGGTGCTGCAGTTCATCCTCCTGATGAACAGCGGCGAGTTGCCCGAGATGGGCGGCCTGACCACCTGGGCCGCGTTCCCCGGCACCGAGATCTTCGCGCAGGAGGTCTGGGGCTTCGGCATCCCGCTGCTGATCGCCACCTTCGGCGGCATCGCCCTGGGCTGGTTCGAACGGCAGCCCCGCGGGCGCGTCGCCACCTCGGACATCGTCATGGGCCTGTGCGGCGTCGTGGTCGCGATGTACCTGATCCCGATCTACTCGACCGCCGCGCGCAACTCGGTCGGGACGTCCTTCGTGCCCATCGGCGTGGCCTTCGCCGCCACCGCCGGATCGGCCCTCATCCTCGAACTGACCCGCCGGGTCGCGGGCCTGGCGCTGGTCATCATCGCCGGGATCTTCCTGATCTACACCTTTACCGCGCACCTGATGCCCGGCATCCTCGCGGTGCAGTCCGCCTACACCTGGCAGCGGTTCTTCGGGCACGTCTATTCCGATGCGGGCATCCTCGGGCCGACCACGGCGGTCAGCTCGACCTACATCATCCTGTTCATCATCTTCGCCGCTTTCCTGCAGGCGTCGAAGGTCGGTGATTACTTCATCAACTTCGCCTTCGCCGCCGCCGGGCGCGCGCGGGGCGGCCCGGCGAAGGTCGCGATCTTCGCGTCCGGCCTCATGGGCATGATCAACGGCACCAGCGCGGGCAACGTGGTCGCCACCGGCAGCCTGACGATCCCGCTGATGAAGAAGGTGGGCTACAAGAAGGAAACCGCCGGCGCGATCGAGGCCGGCGCCTCGACCGGCGGGCAGATCATGCCGCCGATCATGGGCGCGGGCGCCTTCATCATGGCCGAGATCACGGGCATCCCCTACACCGAGATCGCCTTCGCCGCGATCATCCCGGCGGTTCTGTATTTCGTGTCGATCTACTTCATGGTCGATTTCGAGGCCGCCAAGCTGGGCATGCGCGGGATGCGCGAGGACGAGCTGCCGCGCCTCAAGGCGATGGTGAAGCGGGTCTACCTGTTCGTGCCGATCATCATCCTGATCGCCGCGCTGTTCATGGGCTACTCGGTGATCCGGGCGGGCACGCTGGCCACCATCGCCGCCGCCGTCGTCAGCTGGCTGACACCGGTGCGCATGGGGCCGCGCGCGATCTTTCGGGCGTTCGAGCTTGCCGGTCTCATGTCGATCCAGATCATCGCGGTCTGTGCGGCTGCGGGCATCATCGTGGGCGTCATCAGCCTGACCGGGATCGGCGCGCGCTTCTCGGCGCTGCTGCTGAACCTGGCCGGGCTCAGCCAGCTTCTGGCGCTGATGTTCGCCATGTGCATCGCGATCCTGCTGGGGATGGGGATGCCGACCACGGCGGCCTATGCGGTGGCTGCGTCGGTGGTCGCGCCGGGCCTGGTCGAGATCGGGATCCCGCAGCTGACGGCGCATTTCTTCGTGTTCTATTTCGCCGTCGTCTCGGCCATCACGCCACCCGTGGCGCTGGCCAGTTACGCGGCGGCTGGGATCTCGGGGGCGAACCCCATGTCGACCTCGGTCGCGTCCTTCAAGATCGGCATCGCGGCCTTCATCGTGCCCTTCATGTTCTTCTACAACAGCGCGCTTCTGATGGATGGCGGCGTGATCGAGGTGCTGCGCGCGGGCGCCACCGTGGTCTTCGGGGTCTTCCTGCTGAGCGCCGGGGTGCAGGGATGGTTCCTGGGTTCGCGTCCGCCATGGTTCCTGCGTGCGGGGCTCGTCGTGGCGGCCCTGTTCATGATCGAGGGCGGCATCGTGACCGACCTGATCGGCGTGGGCGCGGCGGTCGCGGTGTTCCTGGCGCAGCGGGTATTCTCGCCCGCGCCGGACGCGCAGATCGGGGTGCGCGGCGCGGACTGACCGCCGCTCCTGCCGGGGGTTGAGCGAGGACGGGGCGCGACCTAGGGTTGCGCCCTGTTCCCGTTCAGCGAAGGTTTGCCATGTTCCGCCAGATCCTTGCCGCCGCCCTGATGGGCCTCACCCTCGTCGCGCCGGCGGTGGCGCAGGACCGCGCCGCGGTCGAGCGGCAATTCCAGTCCTGGCTGTCCGACACCATCTGGCCTGCCGCCCGGCGCGCCGGCGTGTCGCGCGAGACCTTTCAAAGCGCCTTCGGCGGCGTGCGGCTGGACTGGGACCTGCCCGACCTGGTGCCGCCGGGCAGCACGACCGGCCCGCGCCGACAGCGGCAGGCCGAGTTCGGCAATCCCGGACGCTATTTCAACCGCGGGTCCGTCGATGGCGCGACCTCGGTCGGGCGGCAGATGGCACGCACCCATGCCAATACGCTGGCCGCGGTGACGCGCGCCACGGGCGTGCCGGGACATATCATCCTGGGCATCTGGGGGCGCGAGTCGGGTTATGGTCGCGTGGACATCCCCCACGACGCTTTCCGGGTGCTGGGAACCAAGGGCTTCATGTCGCGCCGCGCGGAGTATTTCACCGGCGAATTGCTGGCCGCCCTGCGCATCGCCGAGGCGGGGCACGCGCCGCCGGGTGCCATGAAAAGCAGCTGGGCCGGCGCGCTGGGCCAGCCGCAATTCATGCCGTCGAACTTTCTTGAGTATGCCGCGGACGGCAATGGCGACGGGCGGGCGGATATCTGGCGGTCCGAGGCCGACACCATCGCGTCCATCGGCAACTACCTTGCGCGGCACGGCTGGCAGGCGGGCCGCGACTGGGGCTTCGAGGTGCGGGTGCCCGATGCGGTCTCCTGCGCGCTGGAGGGGCCAGACCGGGCGCGGCCCATCGCCGACTGGGTGGCCGCCGGGGTCACCCGCGTGTCGGGCCGGCCCTTCCCGGACCACGAGCTGCGCCAGCCCGGATCGCTTCTGATGCCGGCGGGCCGGTACGGCCCGGCCTTCATCGTCACCCCGAATTTCTACGTGCTGAAGGATTACAACAACAGCGACCTCTACGCGCTGTTCGTGGGGCACGTGGGCGACCGGATCGCCTATGGCGTCGGCGACTTCACCGGGCGCTGGGGCGATGTCGGGGGGCTCATGCGCTCGGACGTGGCGGCGATGCAGCGCGGGCTCGAGGCGCTGGGCCACGACGTGGGCGGCGCCGACGGGCTGGCGGGGTTCAAGACGCGCCGCTCCATCGGGGCGTGGCAGCAGGCGAACGGCCGTGCGCCCACCTGTTTCCCGGATGCCGGGCTGGTGCGCGCCCTGGCGCGGTGATCCGCGGTCTGCACCGGGCCGGAATTTCCGCGTGGCCCTTTTTCGCGGCAGACGGCCTGCGGACCTGCCCAAATGATTGCCACTCGGACAATTCGCGGCGTAGGCTCGGGCCCAAGGTCCGGCGAATGTCGCAGGCAGTGTCATCTGCCCGTTGCATTCCGCCCCTAGAAGGCCGCCACACACCAAGTCTGGGGAGACACATGAAGACCATCACCACATTCGCCGCCATCGCCGCCCTGATGACCGCCGTGCCGGCCCATGCCGAGTTCCAGCTGGGCGACCGCTACTCCGACGAGGACGGCGACCTGATCGCCGACATTCCGACCGACGAGTCCGAGCTGCTCGACCCGAGCACGCTGATCTTCGCCTATACCCCGGTCGAGGATCCGGCCGTCTACGCCGAGGTCTGGCAGGGTTTCCTGGACCACATGTCCGAGGTCACCGGCAAGAACGTGCAGTTCTTCCCGGTCAATTCGAACGCCGCCCAGATCGAGGCGATGCGCGCCGGCCGCCTGCACGTGGCGGGCTTCAACACCGGGTCGAACCCGCTGGCCGTGGCCTGCGCGGGCTTCCGTCCCTTCGCCATGATGGCGGCCGAGGACGGGTCTTTCGGTTACGAGATGGAGATCATCACCTATCCCGGCTCCGGCATCAGCGAGGTCGCAGACCTCGAGGGCAAGTCGCTGGCCTTCACCTCGGAGACGTCGAACTCGGGCTTCAAGGCGCCGTCGGCGATTCTCAAGGCCGAATTCGGCCTGGTCGCGGGCGAGGATTTCGAGACCGCGTTCTCGGGCGCGCATGACGCGTCGATCCTCGGCGTGGCGAACCAGGACTACATCGCCGCGTCGATCGCCAACTCGGTCAAGGACCGGATGCTGGATCGCGAAGTGGTGACACCCGACCAGATCGAGGTCGTGTACCAGTCGCAGACCTTCCCGACCACGGCCTACGGCACCGTCTACAACCTGACGCCCGAATTGCAGGACGCCATCCGCGAGGCGTTCTTCAGCTACGACTGGGAAGGCACCGCGCTGGCCGAGGAATTCGGTCGCAACGGCGAGGACAAGTTCATCGAGATCACCTTCCAGGAAAACTGGGAAGTGATCCGCACCATCGACGAGGCCAACGGCGTCTCCTACGACTGCAACTGAGCCACGACACACGTCAAACAGGGACGGGCGGCACCGGCCGCCCGTTTCGTCATTCGAAGGATGTCCGAATGCTTCATCTCGAGGGGCTGTCGAAAAGCTATGCCGGGGGCGACCCGGCCCTGAGCGATGTGACCCTGACCGTGCCCAAGGGCGAGATCCTGGGCCTGATCGGCCCGTCGGGTGCCGGTAAATCCACGCTGATCCGCTGCATCAACAGGCTGGTCGAGCCCACCACGGGCGCCGTGCGGCTGGGCGACGAGGATCTGGCGCAGCTGGGCAAGGCCGACCTGCGCCGTGCGCGCCGCCGCATCGGGATGATCTTCCAGGAATACGCGCTGGTCGAACGGCTGACGGTTATGGAGAACGTGCTGTCGGGGCGGTTGGGCTACGTGCCGTTCTGGCGCAGCTTCCTGCGCCGCTATCCGGCGCGCGACGTGCAGCAGGCCTACCGGCTGCTGGACCGCGTGGGCCTGATGGACAAGGCCGACAGCCGCGCCGACGCCCTGTCGGGCGGTCAGCGGCAGCGGGTCGGCATCGCCCGCGCGCTGGCGCAGGAGCCCGAGCTTCTGCTGGTCGACGAACCCACCGCCAGCCTGGATCCCAAGACATCGCGCCAGATCATGCGGCTGATCACCGAGATCTGCCAGGAACGCGGCCTGCCCGCCATCGTGAACATCCACGACGTGCCGCTGGCGCAGCAGTTCATGCAGCGCATCGTGGGCCTGCGGGCCGGCCGCATCGTGTTCGACGGCGCACCGTCCGAGCTGACCGAGGACGCGCTGACCACGATCTACGGCGCCGAGGACTGGAACGCCATGCGCAAGGGCGATGCCGACCAGGCCGAGGCCGAGGCCGACGCGCAGCGCCGGCTCGAGGCCATCGCGCAATGAGCACGTCCTATCCCACGACGTGGCGCCGCCCGCCGCAGCTGATCAAGTCGGCGCGGCTGCGCTATGCCATCCAGTTCGCCATCGCGCTTTACCTCGCCGTCGCCATCGGCACGCTCGAGGTCGACTGGGCCCGCGTCGCCGCCGGGCTGGAGCGCGGCGGCCGTTTCGCCGCCGGGTTCCTTCAGCCCGATTTCGTCAGCCGCTGGGGCGATATCTCGCGCGGGCTGGTGGAAAGTCTGACCATGACGCTGACCTCGACGGTGGTCGGCGTTCTGCTGTCGGTGCCGGTTGGCATCGGCGCGGCGTCGAACATCGCGCCGGCGCCCATCTACTTCGTCTGCCGCAGCATCATCGCCGTCAGCCGCGCCCTGCAGGAGATCATCATCGCGATCTTCCTGGTGGCCATGTTCGGCTTCGGGCCGTTCGCCGGCTTCCTGACCCTGTCCTTCGCCACCATCGGCTTCCTGGCGAAACTGCTGGCCGACGACATCGAGGAGATCGAGCCGGGCCAGGTCGAGGCGGTCCGCTCCACCGGCGCATCTTGGTGGCAGATGGTCAACTACTCGGTCCAGCCGCAGGTGATGCCGCGGCTGATCGGCCTGTCGCTCTATCGGCTCGACATCAATTTCCGCGAAAGCGCGGTGATCGGGATCGTCGGCGCGGGCGGCATCGGCGCCACCCTGAACACGGCCATCGACCGCTATGAATACGACAGCGCTGGCGCGATCCTTCTGCTGATCATCGCCATCGTCATGGTGGCGGAATACGGGTCGAGCTATCTGCGGAAGTTCCTGCAATGACCACGACCGATACATACAGCGCCGTCTGGCAGCGCCGTACGCCCCGCAAGCGCCTGCTGATCTGGACCGGGTGGGTGGCGCTGGTCGCGTTGTTCGTCTGGTGCTGGCAGCTGATGACCGAGAACACGATCTGGGCCTTCGTGACCGACGCGCCCCGGCAGGCCGCCGATATCGGCGCGCGGATGTGGCCGCTGGAATGGGGCTACCTGCCCGAGCTGATGGGGCCGCTGTGGGACACCATCAACATCGCCACGCTCGGCACGATCGGCGGGGTCATCATGGCGGTGCCCGTGGCATTCCTGGCCGCCCGCAACACCACGCCATCGGCGACGATCCTGCGGCCCATCGCGCTGTTCATCATCGTGGCGTCGCGGTCGATCAATTCGCTGATCTGGGCGCTGCTCCTGGTGGCGATCATCGGGCCGGGCCTGCTGGCCGGGATCGTGGCGATCGCGCTGCGCTCGATCGGGTTCGTGGGCAAGCTGCTCTACGAGGCCATCGAAGAGACCGACCGCCGCCAGATCGAGGCCGTGCGCGCCACCGGCGCGGGCGGGTTGCAGGTGCTGAGCTACGGGATCGTGCCGCAGATCATGCCGGCCTTCTGGGGGATTTCCGTCTTTCGCTGGGATATCAACATCCGCGAAAGCACGATCCTGGGCCTTGTCGGCGCGGGCGGCATCGGCCTGAAGCTGAACGCGTCGATCAACACCCTGTCGTGGGACGAGGTCGCGGTGATCCTGCTTCTGATCCTGGGCACCGTCGTGGTCAGCGAATGGGTGTCGGCCAAGCTGCGGCGCGCGATCATCTGAGGTGTCCGGGCGCAGTATCGTCGCGCCCGGCACACGAAAACGCGATGAAGCCCCGCGCGAGTCTCTGCGTAAGCTGTTCCTGCGTTTTCGGCAGGGAGTCTCGCCATGAATGAGCAATCACCGCAGCGCCGCCTGACCGCGGCGGATTTCGACCAGGATCTCCTGGATCTCTACGACTACTACGCGCACGGAAAGATCTCGAAGCGCGAGTTCCTGGACCGGGCCGGGAAATGGGCCGTGGGCGGGCTGACCGCCGCGGCCATCCTGAACACCTTGTCGCCGAACTACGCGCTGGCGCAGCAGGTGGCGCACGACGACCCGGATATCAGCGGCGAGGATATCGTCTATTCCAGCCCCAACGGCACCGGCGACATCTCCGCCTACCTGGTGCGCCCGGCCGAGATCGACCCCGACAACCCGCCCGCGGCGGTCCTGGTCGTGCACGAGAACCGCGGGCTCAACCCCTATATCCGCGACGTGGTGCGCCGGCTGGCCAAGGCCGGGTTCATCGCCATGGGGCCGGACGGCCTGTCGTCGCTGGGCGGCTATCCCGGCACCGACGACGAGGGCCGCGAGATGCAGCGTAGCCTCGACCAGCAGGCGCTGCTGAACGACTTCTTCGCGGGGTTCGAATACCTGCAGGCGCTCGACGGCACCAACGACAAGGTCGGTGCCACGGGCTTCTGCTACGGCGGTGGCGTGGTGAACCGGCTTGCCGTCGCCTATCCGGAGATGGCGGCGGGTGTGCCGTTCTACGGGTCTTTCCCGGATGCCGCGCAGGTCGCCGACATCCAGGCGCCGCTGATGGTGCAGCTTGCCGCGCTGGACGGGCGGATCAACGCCATGTGGCCGCCGTTCCAGCTGGCGATGGAGGAAAACGACAAGCGATACGAGGCGCATATCTATCCCGGCGTGAACCACGGCTTCCACAACGACACCACGCCGCGCTACGACGCCGCTGCCGCGCAACTGGCCGAGGAGCGCATGATCGCCTGGTTCCGCACCTACATGGCGTAGGGCGGGCGGCACAGAGGATGTCGGGAGCCCCGCGTCGCACAGTGCCGACGCGCGCCTTCGCGGCGCGCGCCGGTTCGCCCTATCGACGCCGGCGGGGCGGCGCCGAAGGGGCAGATGTTCGTTTCGAGACGGCTTACGCGGCGTCTTGCGCGTCCATCACGTAGACCGACTTGGCGTTGACGAATTCCTTCATGCCGAAGCCGCCGTGCTCGCGGCCATAACCCGAATCCTTCACGCCGCCAAAGGGCATGTTCGGGATCGCGATGTTGAACCCGTTGACCGAGACCATGCCGGTGTCGAAGCGCTCGGACGCGAGCTTGCGCGCCCGTGCCTCGTCGGTCGAGAAGATCCCGCCGCCAAGGCCGTAGCGGCTGTCGTTGGCGATCCGCATGGCGTCTTCGTCGTCTTCGGCCTTGATGACCGAGGCGACCGGCCCGAACAGCTCGTCGTCATAGGCCGGCTGCCCGGGCTTCACGTCGACGAGGACGGTGGCCGGGTAGTAGGCGCCCGTCCGGTCCGGGACCGAGCCGCCGACGATGGCGCGCGCGCCCTTCTCGACGCTTTCGTCCACTTGGCTCGCCAGCTTGTCGCGCAGGTCGTCGCGCGCCATCGGCCCGAGCTTCGTGTTCTCGTCGGTGGGGTCGCCCAACTCGATGGCGCTCATCTTCTCGGCATAGCGCTCGACGAAGGCGTCGTAGTTCTTCGCCGTCACGATGAAGCGCTTGGCGTTCACGCAGGTCTGGCCGTTGTTGTAGAGCCGCCCGTTGACGCAGGCGTCCACCGCCACGTCGAGATCGGCGTCGTCCAGCACGATGTAGGCGTCGTTCGACCCCAGCTCGAGCACGGTCTTCTTCAGGTTCTCACCGGCCTTGGCGGCCACGATGCGGCCCGCGCCATCACTGCCCGTCAGCGTCACGCCTCGGACGAGATCGTTCTCGATCACCTTGTCGGACTGGTCGTGGTCGATGATCAGCACGGTGAAAAGGTCCTTGGGCAGGCCGGCCGCCTCGAACACGCGCTTCAGGAACAGGCCCGACCCGGTGCAGTTCTCGGCGTGCTTCAGAAGCACGCCGTTGCCGGCCATGAGGTTGGCGATGGCATAGCGCACGGCCTGGTAGCAGGGGAAGTTCCACGGCTGGATGCCGTAGATCACCCCGATCGGCTCGTAGCTGACGACACCCGTGCCGCCGGGAATGTCACGCTCTTCGTCTGCCAGCTCACCGGGGCCGTTCTCGGCCGTGTAGTCGCAGATGGCGGCGCAGAGCTCGACCTCCTGCTGGCTGTCGCCGATGAGCTTGCCGACTTCGCGGGTCATCAGCTGTGCGAACTCGTCCTTGTTGGCGCGAAGCTCCTCGCCGATGGCGCGGATGACTTTGGCGCGGTCCTCGGCTGGCTTCTGCTGCCATTGCAGGAATGCGTCATGACAGGCCTGTACCGCGTTCTTCACGGCGTCGTCGGTCATCAGGTCATAGGTTTCGATCGGTTCTTCGGTCGCTGGATTGACTGTGGTGATCTGGTTCATCACGGACTTCCTTTCCGTCTGCGGTCGCTTGGGTTCGGCAACGTGTGCCTTCCGGAAAGTTTCCATTTACGTGGCGATCTGTGATCGCTTCGGTCCATCGCGGTCGGCAAATGCTCCCACGATCGCGACACGGCGGAAGGGTCCCGTCGCCTTGTTGCGATAGGCCATTCGCCAAGCGGCGATGGCGCCACCAGGGCTCCCGCAAGTGATCCGTTGCACCGGTTCTTGCAGCAGTACCGTAGGGGCGGCAGCGCAGTCGCAGCGGCGCGCGAGGCCGACCATGTCCTCGATGGAGCCTGAAACCTCAGGCGCGGAATGGTGCGCCTGATGATTCTGGAATATGTTCCGGGTGACGCGGGGCCCTGCCTCGACGGATGTGCTGGGTGATCCCTGACACCGCGCCATGTACGACTGTCACGCCGTCCCGAGGCGAAACTCGGGGGCAAAAGCATTACATGGGGGAATTGGTGCCCAGGAGAGGACTCGAACCTCCACGTCCATACGGACACTAGCACCTGAAGCTAGCGCGTCTACCATTCCGCCACCTGGGCCGGTGTCGTGAGGCGCCGTCTAAAGCCGCTCGCGGGGGGTGTCAACGCCAAACAGACGGGCAATTTCGAATTGCGGCTTGTGCGGTGAGGGCAGGCGTCCTACACCCTCAGACGCTCACCCACGAAGGAATGTCGCCATGGCAAAACTGGTCACGATCATCGGGGGATCCGGCTTCGTCGGACGCTACATCGCGCACCGGATGGCAAGCCTTGGCTGGCGTGTCCGCGTCGCCTGCCGCCATCCGCACGAGGCGCATTTCGTCCGCCAGTACGGCGTCGTCGGCCAGGTCGAGCCAATCTTCTGCAACATCCGCGACGACAATTCCGTGCGCGCCGTCGTGGCCGCAGCCGACGCGGTGGTGAATTGCGTGGGCATCCTGGCAGAGGGCGGCAAGCAGACCTTCGCGGCACTGCAGCAGGACGGCGCGGCGCGGATCGCGCGCCTGTCGGCCGAGGAGAACGTGGGCCGCCTCGTGCAGATCTCGGCCATCGGCGCCGACGAGAACAGCCCCAGCGCATACGCCCGCACCAAGGCCGCCGGCGAGCGGGCGGTGCAGGAGGCGTTCCCGGGCGCGGTGATCCTGCGTCCGTCAATCATCTTCGGCCCCGAGGACGAGTTCTTCAACCGCTTCGCCACCATGTCGATCCTGTCGCCCTTCGTGCCGCTGGTGAACGGCGGGGTGAAGTTCCAGCCGGTCTATGTGGACGACGTGGCCAAGGCCGCCGAGCTGGCTTTGCTGGGCAAGGCCGAGCCGGGAATCTACGGGCTGGGCGGGCCGGACGTGAACACCTTCCGCGAGCTCATGTCCGAGATGCTGTCGGTGATCCGCCGCCGCCGGCTGATCGTCTCGGCACCGCTGTGGCTGGGCCGGATCATGGGCAGCGGGTTCGACCTGCTGAAGACCATGAGCTTCGGGCTGATCCGCGGGCCGCTCAGCCGCGACCAGGTCGAGAACCTGTCCCGCGACAACGTGGTGGGCGAGGGGGTCAGGACCTTCGCCGATCTCGGGATCGAGCCCACGGCGACCGAGGCGGTGCTGCCCGACTACCTGTGGCGCTTCCGCCCCTCGGGCCAGTATGCCGCGATCAAGGAAAGCGCGCGCAACCTGCGCTGAGGCGCGGGCCGCTTAGGTATAGGCGATCCAAAGCAGCAGCGTGCCCAGGCACAGGCGGTAGATCACGTAAGGCGTGAAGCTGACCGAGCGCAGCAGGCGGAACATCAGCTTCAGCGCGACGAAGGCGGCGACGAACGAGAAGACCGCCACCAGCACCATGTCGCGTGCCATGTCCATGTCGGCCTGCGACGCCACGTCCAGCGACAGCAACAGCCCCGAGGCCGCGATCACCGGCACGGACATCAGCATCGACAGGCGTGCCGCGTCGGTGCGATCGTAGCCCAGCTTGCGGCCCGCGGTGATGGTGATGCCCGACCGTGACGTGCCGGGGATCAGCGCCAGGATCTGCGCACATCCCATGATCAGTGCGTCGGACAGCCGCCAGCGTTCGGCCGAACGGTCGCGGCCTCCGGTATGATCGGCCCAGTAGAGCAGCAGGCCGAAGACGATGGTCGACCATCCCACGACGGCGGTCGAGCGCAGCGCGTCATCCAGCCCGGAAAGCTTCAAGAGCAGCCCGGCCAGCAGCACCGGCACCGTGGCGATGGCCAGACACAGGGCCAGCCACGCGTTCTGCCCGTCGATGCGACCGCGCAACAAGGGCGGAATGCCGGCAACGGCACGCCCCACGTCCTGGCGGAACACCCAGATCACCGCGCCAAGGGTGCCCACATGCGCCGCCACGTCCACGGCGAGGCCCTGATCGTCAAGGCCGGTCAGGCGCGGCAGCAGAATCAGGTGGCCGGATGAAGAGACCGGCAGGAACTCGGTCACGCCCTGGACGAGGGCAACCAGAAACAGGTGAAAAATGGGCATGGGGCTGGTTCGCTGGTGCGGTTGCGCGCAGAATAGGCGCGGGTGCCGCACAGGAAAGCGAAATATTGGGTCCGATTCGGACATTATTTCAGCTGCGAGCGCCCCGGTGCGGCGAAAAAACACGCCAAGAAACCTCAAATAGGTCAGTATATATGTCTTTTATTTGATCCGGCATGGTTGTAAGGCGGTGCGACCGAAATTCGGAGGATCGTTCGTGGCCAAGCAACCGATGCTGAAATTCGTGAATGTCGCGCGGGACATGCCCGAAAAGCGGCCCCCCGATCTGCGGCGCGGGGACTTCAACGAGATCTACGGCGAATACGCGCGCGAGAAGGCGGCCGAGCAGTCCGGACGGTGTTCGCAATGCGGCGTGCCCTACTGCCAGTCCCACTGCCCGCTGCACAACAACATTCCCGATTGGCTGCGCCTCACCGCCGAGGGCCGCCTGCAGGAAGCCTACGAGGTCAGCCAGGCCACCAACACCTTCCCCGAGATCTGCGGCCGCATCTGCCCGCAGGACCGGCTGTGCGAAGGCAACTGCGTGATCGAGCAGTCGGGCCACGGCACCGTCACCATCGGCGCGGTCGAGAAATACATCACCGACACCGCGTGGGATGAAGGTTGGGTGAAGCCGATCACCAACGGAGGCGAGCGCAAGGAAAAGGTCGCCATCATCGGTGCCGGGCCGGGCGGCCTGGCCGCGGCCGACATGCTGCGGCGCGAGGGCGTGCAAGTGACCGTCTACGACCGCTATGACCGCGCGGGCGGGCTGATGACCTACGGCATCCCCGGCTTCAAGCTGGAGAAGGACGTGGTGATGAAGCGCATCGCCCAGCTGGAAGAGGGCGGCGTCGACTTCAAGCTGAACACCGACGTGGGCACCGACATCACCTTCGCCGAGATCCGCGACGGTTTCGACGCGGTGCTGATCGCCACGGGCGTCTACAAGACCCGCGACCTGCAGGCGCCGGGCGTCGGGGCCGAGGGCATCGTGAACGCCATCGATTTCCTCACCGCCAGCAACCGCAAGAGCTTTGGTGACGCGGTGCCGGAATTCGACTCGGGCGAGCTGAACGCCGAGGGTAAGCGCGTGGTCGTCATCGGTGGCGGCGACACGGCCATGGACTGCGTCCGCACATCGATCCGGCAGGGCGCGACGTCTGTGAAATGTCTCTACCGCCGCGACCGCGAGAACATGCCCGGCTCCCAGCGCGAGGTTCAGAACGCCGAGGAAGAAGGTGTCGAGTTCGTCTGGCTGAGCGCGCCCAAGGGCTTCACCGGCGAGCGGGTCGAGGGCGTGATGGTGTCGAAGATGCGCCTGGGCCAGCCCGACGCCACCGGCCGCCAGGTGCCCGAGCTGATCGAGGGCGCGGACTACGTGGAAGAGGCCGACCTTGTCATCAAGGCGCTGGGGTTCGAGCCCGAGGACCTGCCCAAGCTCTGGGGCGTCGACGGGCTGGAAGTCACGCGCTGGGGCACGGTGCTGGCCGATTTCCAGACTCACGAGACGTCGCTGCCCGGCGTATACGCGTGCGGCGACATCCAGCGCGGCGCGTCGCTGGTGGTCTGGGCCATTCGCGACGGGCGCGAGGCGGCACAGGCCATCCTGGCGCAGCTCGCGGGCAAGACCATGGCCCCCGTCGCCGCGGAATAGGCGCGGTCGAGGGGGCGCTGCCCCCGCTGCTGCGCAGCCCCCGGAGGTATTTGGGGAAAGATGAAGCAGGGGCGCCGGCACGGATCGGCGACCTTTCGGAATTGACAGAAACGATGCGGCCACTGCAGGAAAAAGGAGTGGACCGATCTGGTGCGCACGGGTCCCGTAAAGGGCAGGCGCTGGCGGGACGGACGACTGGATTATGACGCCAAGGGACAGCCATGAAGCACCTAGAGCCCTGTTACGACAGGGACGGTCTGCGCCTCTGGCACAGGCCGGGCGACGGTCCTTACCTCTTCGTGGTTTTTTCGGGTGTTGGGACCAATCATGCGGCACAGGTGCAGCCGGAGTTCATGCGCTTCTTCCGCGAGACGCCGCAGCATTCTGCGCTTTTCGTGGCGGACGATTCCCGCAGCTGGCTGAATGCGCCGGGACTGATCGACTTGGTCGGCGGTCGGGTCGAGGCGATCCGTGCCGCCCGGCCGGATATTCTTCGGGTTGTGACGCTGGGAAATTCCATGGGCGGCTTTTCGGCCATCGCCATAGCGCCGCTGCTGGGCGCGCAGACGGCGATCGCCTTCACGCCGCAGGTGTCGGTCCATCCCGAAGTGGTTCCGGGCGAGCGCCGCTGGCGACGCTTCCGTTCGGCCATCACGGATTGGCGGGTCAGGACGCTCGATCTAGCCGCGGCCGAGGAGACATTACATTTCGTCTTCCACGGCGCGCACCCGGCAGAGCGTCGGCACTGGGAGCCCGTCCCGCTGCTGCCCCACGTGCACCACTACATATTTCCGGATCATTCACACTTCCTTGTGCGTCCGATGAAAGAGGCCGGACTTCTGCACCCGATCGTCGCCCATGCCGCAGCCAGGCGGCCGCGCCGCGTGCGGCAATGCGTCGAGCGGATGGGCGGGATGAAAGGGTTACATTTCGAGCGGCGGGAGGCGATGACCCGCGCCGCATCTTCGAGAGAGGACACGACCGATGACCAAGTACGATGCCGAATGGGTGGCCCGCGAGGAAGCCAAGCGCGCCTATATGGCCGAGCATTCCCTGTATCGTGACGATGACGAGCACGCGTCCTGCGGCGTGGGCCTGGTCGTCGACAAGGCCGGCAAGCCGTCGCGCCGCGTGGTGCAGGCGGGCATCGACGCGCTGAAGGCGATCTGGCACCGTGGCGCGGTCGACGCCGACGGCATGACCGGCGACGGCGCCGGCATCCACGTGCAGATCCCGTTCAAGTTCTTCGGCGAACAGGTCGAGCGCACGGGCCACGCGCTGCGCGATGAATTACTGGCCGTGGGCCAGGTGTTCCTGCCGCGCACCGATTTCGGCGCGCAGGAGATCTGCCGGACCATCGTCGAGACCGAAGTCCTGCGCATGGGCTACTACATCTATGGCTGGCGCCACGTGCCGGTCGACACCTCGGTCTTGGGCGAGAAGGCCAACGCCACCCGCCCCGAGATCGAGCAGATCCTGATCTCGAACGCCAAGGGCGTGGACGAGGAGACATTCGAGCGCGAGCTCTACGTCATCCGCCGCCGGATCGAGAAGGCATCGGCCGCCGCAGGCGTGCGCGACCTGTATCTTGCATCGCTGAGCTGTCGGTCGGTCATCTACAAGGGCATGATGCTGGCCGAGCAGGTGGCCGAGTTCTATCCCGACCTGAAGGACGACCGGTTCGAGAGCGCCTTCGCCATCTACCACCAGCGCTATTCGACCAACACCTTCCCGCAGTGGTGGCTGGCCCAGCCGTTCCGCATGCTGGCCCATAACGGCGAGATCAACACGCTGAAGGGCAACCTGAACTGGATGAAGAGCCACGAGATCCGGATGGCGTCGGCCGCCTTCGGGGACATGGCCGACGACATCAAGCCCATCGTGGCGCAGGGGTCCAGCGACTCGGCCGCGCTGGATTCGGTCTTCGAGGTGCTCGTCCGCGCGGGCCGCAACGCGCCCATGGCCAAGACCATGCTGGTGCCCGAGTCGTGGTCGAAGCAGGCCGACGAGTTGCCCGAGGCGTGGCGCGACATGTATTCCTACTGCAACTCGGTCATGGAGCCGTGGGACGGCCCCGCCGCGCTGGCCATGACCGACGGGCGCTGGGTCTGCGCCGGGCTCGACCGCAACGGCTTGCGCCCCATGCGCTATGTCGTGACCGCCGACAACCTCGTGATCGCGGGATCCGAGGCGGGCATGGTGCCCATTGACGAATCCGGCATCGTCGAGAAGGGCGCGCTGGGCCCCGGCCAGATGCTGGCCATCGACATGCAGGAGGGCCAGCTCTTCCACGACGTCGAGATCAAGGACAAGCTGGCCGCCGCGCAGCCCTTCGGCGAATGGGTCGGCAAGATCGTCGAGCTGGATGCCGACCTGGCCCGCGCGACCGAGCGCCCCGTCTTCTCGGGGGCCGAGCTGCGCCGCCGCCAGATCAGCGCGGGTTACACCATGGAAGAGCTCGAGCAGATCCTCGCGCCCATGGCCGAGGACGGGAAGGAAACGCTGGCGTCCATGGGCGACGACACGCCCTCGGCGGTGCTGAGCGAGAAGTACCGCCCGCTGAGCCATTTCTTCCGCCAGAACTTCAGCCAGGTGACGAACCCGCCGATCGACAGCTTGCGCGAATTCCGGGTGATGAGCCTGAAGACCCGGTTCGGCAACCTCAAGAACGTGCTGGACGAAAGCAGCAGCCAGACCGAGATCATCGTGCTGGACAGCCCCTTCGTGGGCAACGCGCAGTTCGACCGCATGGTCGAGTCGTTCAACGCGCCCATGGTCGAGATCGACTGCACCTTCGAGGCGGGCCAGGGGCCCGGCACGCTGACCCAGGGTTTGCGGCGCATCCGCGAGGCGGCGGAAGAGGCCGTGCGCTCGGGCTCGGGCCACCTGGTGCTGTCGGATGCCAAGGCCTCGGAAGATCGCGTGCCCATGCCGATGATCCTGGCGACCTCGGCCGTGCACAGCTGGCTGACCAAGCAGGGGCTGCGCACCTTCTGTTCGCTGAACGTGCGCTCGGCCGAATGCATCGACCCGCATTACTTCGCCGTGCTGATCGGCTGCGGCGCGACCACGGTGAACGCCTATCTCGCCGAGGACAGCCTGGCCGACCGGATCGAGCGCGGTCTGCTGGACTGTTCGCTGACCGAGGCGGTCGCGCGCTACCGCGCCGCCATCGACGCGGGCCTTCTGAAGATCATGGCCAAGATGGGGATCAGCGTGATCTCGTCCTATCGCGGCGGGCTGAACTTCGAGGCGGTGGGCCTGAGCCGCGCCATGTGCGCCGAGTATTTCCCCGGCATGCACAGCCGCATCAGCGGCATCGGCGTCAACGGCATCCAGCGCAAGGTCGAGGAGATCCACGCCCGCGGCTTCCGCGGCGGACAGGACGTGCTGCCGATCGGCGGCTTCTACAAGGCGCGCCGCTCGGGCGAGCAGCACGCCTGGGAAGCGACGACCATGCACATGCTGCAAATGGCCTGCAACACGGCGTCCTACCAGACGTGGAAGCAGTTCTCGGCCAAGATGCGGGGCGCCAAGCCGATCCACCTGCGCGATCTCATGGACTTCAAGGCGCTGGGCAAGCCCGTGCCCATCGAAGAGGTCGAAAGCATCACCTCGATCCGCAAGCGGTTCGTGACGCCGGGCATGTCGCTGGGCGCCCTGTCGCCCGAGGCGCACCGGACGCTGTCGATCGCCATGAACCGGATCGGTGCCAAGTCGGACAGCGGCGAGGGGGGCGAGAGCCCCGAGGATTTCACCCCCGAGCCCAATGGCGACAACGCGTCGGCGAAGATCAAGCAGGTGGCGTCGGGCCGCTTCGGCGTGACGGCGGAATACCTGCTGCATTGCGAAGAGCTGGAGATCAAGGTGGCCCAGGGCGCCAAGCCCGGCGAGGGCGGCCAGCTTCCGGGCATGAAGGTGACCAAGCTGATCGCCAAGCTGCGGCACTCGACCCCCGGCGTGACCCTGATCTCGCCGCCGCCGCACCACGACATCTACTCGATCGAGGACCTGGCGCAGCTGATCTACGACCTCAAGCAGATCAACCCGCGCGCCAAGGTGACGGTGAAGCTGGTCGCGTCCTCGGGTGTCGGCACCATCGCGGCCGGGGTGGCGAAGGCGAAGGCCGACGTGATCCTGATCTCGGGCCATAACGGCGGCACCGGCGCGTCGCCCGCGACGTCGATCAAGTACGCGGGCCTGCCGTGGGAGATGGGGCTGACCGAAGCGCACCACGTTCTGGCCATGAACAACCTGCGCTCGCGCGTGACGCTGCGCACCGATGGCGGACTGCGTACGGGGCGCGACATCGTCATGGCGGCGATGATGGGAGCCGAGGAATACGGCATCGGCACCGCCGCGCTGATCGCCATGGGCTGCATCATGGTGCGCCAGTGTCAGTCGAACACCTGCCCGGTGGGCGTCTGCACCCAGGACGACGCGCTGCGCGAGAAGTTCACGGGCAACGCCGACAAGGTGGTGAACCTCATCACCTTCTACGCCCAGGAGGTCCGTGAGATCCTGGCGTCGATCGGCGCACGTTCGCTGGACGAGGTGATCGGCCGGGCCGACCTGCTGAGCCAGGTCAGCAGGGGCAGCGCGCACCTGGACGACCTGGACCTGAACCCGCTGCTGATCACCGTCGATGGCGCGGACAAGATCGTCTATGACCGCGACCGCCCGCGCAACGCCGTGCTGGACACGCTGGACGTCGAGATCGTGCGCGACGCGCAGCGGTTCCTCGAGGACGGCGAGAAGATGCAGCTGAGCTATGCCGTGCGCAACACTCACAGGACCGTGGGCACGCGCACGTCCAGCCACATCGTCAAGCGGTTCGGAATGCGCAACCACGGCCTGCAGGACGACCACTTGCACGTGAAGCTGACGGGCAGCGCGGGGCAGTCGCTGGCTGCCTTCGCGGCCCCGGGTCTGAAGATCGAGGTCTCGGGCGACGCCAACGACTATGTCGGCAAGGGTCTGTCGGGCGGCACAGTGGTGGTGCGCCCGCCCATGATCAGCCCGCTGGTCGCGTCCGACAACACGATCATCGGCAACACCGTGCTTTATGGTGCTACGAGCGGCTACCTTTTCGCAGCCGGCCGCGCGGGCGAACGGTTCGCCGTCCGCAACTCGGGCGCGCACACGGTGATCGAGGGCTGCGGCTCCAACGGGTGCGAATACATGACCGGCGGCGTCGCCGTGATCCTGGGGGCGATCGGCGCCAATTTCGGCGCGGGCATGACGGGCGGGATGGCGTATATCTACGACCCCGAGGGCCGATCGCCGATCATGATGAACGCCGAGACCCTGGTGACCTGCCCGGTCGCGTCGGACTTCTACGAGGCCGAGCTGAAGGGCCTGATCGAGCGCCACGCCGAGGAAACCGGCAGCCGTCGCGCGAAGGAGATCCTGCAACACTGGGAGACCGAGCTGGCCAACTTCACGCAGGTTTGCCCGAAGGAAATGCTGGACAAGCTCGAGCATCCGCTGGGCACCGAGGTGCAGGCGGTTCCGGCCGAGTGATCTGATCGGCCTCCGGCCGACTCTGAACCCAATCAAGCGCGCGCGCCCCGGACCAAATCCGGGGCGCGCGGCGTTTAGGGGGCAGACACGGATCCGAATTGAATAGAGGTACGCCATGGCGAAACTGTTGATCGAAGCGCTGGACAAGGCCGAGGCCGGCGAATGGGATGCGGCGCACGAAATCGTGCAGCAATACGACGGGCGCGGGGCGGCGTGGCTGCACGCCTACCTGCACAAGGTCGAGGGCGACGACTCCAACGCCCGCTACTGGTATCGGAAGGCCGACATGCAGCCCTTCGAGGGCGACCGGTACGAGGAGCTTTACGCGCTGCGGCAGGAGCTGACCTCGGGGACCGAGGGCATGATGGGGCAGAAGCCGGCGACCTGATCTCGGCATCGCGCGTGGCGCCGGACCGGGAAGGGGCTCCGCCCCGCCGCTGACGCGGCCCCCCGAGGTATTTTGGGAAAGATGAAGGCGCGGCGGCGGTCAGCGCTCGATCGCCAGCCCCGAGGGAACGTGTTCCGGTATGCCCAGCCGGCCGGTCAGGGAGGCCGGGTCGGTGAGCGACTCGAGGAAGGCGAGGAGCGCGTCGAGATCATTGGCGTCCAATAGGCGGCCGGGCCGGGCCGCGGCCGCGATGGCGGCGCGCTCGGCCGGGTTGTCGAGAGCCCAGTCGTCGGGCGCGATGTTTTCAAGCCGCGGCAGGGTGGGCGCGTCGTCGTAGCGGTCGAGCGCGGTCGCCGGGTCCGCGTGATTGCGCAGGAAGGCCCGCAGGTCGGAATGCGCGCCCGCATGGCCCCAAGGGCCGGTGCGGGTCACGTTGCGCAGCATGGGCGTCCGGAACGCGTAGGCGTCGTCGGCGGCGCCGGTAACCCGCATCCGGCCCGTGTCCTGCTGGTGGGACTCGAACCGCGCGGCCTTGCCCGGTCCGATCTGCGGCGCGCCCATGGCGTGGAAGGCGTTGTCGGTCATCAGCGGGCCGGCGTGGCAGTCGGCGCAGCCCGCGTCGCCGTAGAAGAGTTCCATCCCTTCGGCCGCCGCGCCCGTCAGGGGCGACTCGTCGCGCAGGGCGGCATCGAAGGCGCTGTCGGTGGCGCGCCATTCGAAGTTCATGAAGGCGGCGATGGCGTCGGAGATGTCGGTGAAGTCGATGGGCTGGCCGGCCGCGATCTCGGGATAGGCCTCGGCGAACATGGCGGCGTATTCGGGAATGCCGGCCACCCGCGCGGCGATGGTTTCCCACGCGCCGTCGGGGCCGGTCAGCCGCCCCTGGCGCACCAGTTGCGCCACGTCGTTCTCGGTATAATGGCCGGCCATCTCGTCGGGGCTGAGCACCGGGAACATGGTCTGGGCCGACAGCAGGCTGTCGAAGCCGGCCACCATGTCCTGGCCCAGGGGCGTGCGCAGGCCGCCGGGCCGGGTCTCGTCCACCTCGATCCGGCCATCGTGAAACAGGACCGTCACCCCCGGGTGGCCGAGGTTGAACAGCCCCGGCGCGTTGCGCGGGATGCGCTGTTCGGGCGGGTTGTCGGGATCGGCCACGCGGTCGGGGCCAAGGCCGGTACCGCCATCGCCGATCCCGAGGCTCACGCCGTCGCCGGTGGCGAAACGCGGGTGGTGACAGGTGGCGCAGGAGACCGTGCGGCTGCCCGACAGGATCGGGTCGTAGAACAGCAGCTGGCCCAGCTTGACCTCGGCCGCCGGGTGCCGCGGGAAGTCGTCGGGATCCAGCGGTGGCGGCAGGTCGGCGGCCGCGAGCGGCGTGGCAAGGGAAAGGGCGAAGCAGGCAAGGCGCAACATGGCGGCAACGGTGCTGTGGGCGCGGGGCGCGGTCAAGCGGGTGGCGCCATGCCGGGCCGGCGCGGGCAAAAAAAACCCCGCCGACATCGGTCGGCGGGGCAAGGTTGCACCATGGGGCAGGCGCGGATGCGCCCGTCCTTGCCATGGTGCCGGCGGTAACTTCTGGGGTGTCTCGGTGGCCTAGCGCATTTCGGCGCGGATCTGTTGGCGCAGGATGTCGATGGGGACTTTCTGCCCCTCTTTCACGAAGCTCCAATAGGTCCAGCCGTTGCAGCTGGGGGCCCCGTCGAGGGCCGCGCCCACCTGGTGGATCGATCCGGTCAGCCGGTCTGCGACCAACGTGCCGTCGGCGCGGACCTTGGCGGTCTGGCCGCGCGCGTTGACCAGCATCTCGCCCGGGCGCAGCATGCCGCGTTCGACCAGCTGGCCGAAGGGCACGCGCGGCTCGGCGCGCTTGGACTGCGTGACGTCCAGGGCCGAGCGGTCGAACTTGCGCACCCGCGACAGGCGGCGTTCGGCAACGGCGATATAGGCCTCGTCGCGCTCGATCCCGATGAAGTCGCGGCCCAGCATCTTGGCCACGGCGCCGGTGGTGCCCGATCCGAAGAAGGGGTCCAGTACCACGTCGCCGGGATTGGTCGTGCCCACAAGCACGCGGTGCAGCAGGCTGTGGGGCTTCTGCGTCGGATGGGCCTTGTTGCCGTCGGCATCCTTCTCGCGCTCGTGGCCGGAACAGATCGGCATGGTCCAGTCGCTGCGCATCTGGACGCCGTCATTCATCGCCTTCAGCGCATCGTAGTTGAACGTGTATTTCGACGCCTGGTCACGGCCCGCCCAGATCATCGTCTCGTGGGCGTTGGTCAGCCGCTTGCCGCGGAAATTCGGCATCGGATTGGTCTTGCGCCAGACGACGTCGTTCAGGATCCAGAAGCCCTCGTCCTGCAGGGCGGCGCCCACGCGGAAGATGTTGTGATAGCTGCCGATGACCCAGATGGCGCCATCGGGCTTCAGCACCCGCCGCGCGGCTTGCAGCCAGGCGCGGGTGAAGTCGTCATAGGCCTTGAAGCTCGAGAACTGGTCCCAGGCATCGTCGACGGCATCGACCTGGCTGCCCTCGGGACGATGCAGGGTGTTCTTCAGCTGCAAATTGTAGGGCGGATCGGCAAAGATCAGATCGACGCTCGCCTCGGGAAGCTGTCCCATGGCGTCGATGCAATCCCCGCGCACGATCATGTTGAGCGGCAGCTGAGCTGCGCTTTTCGTCCGGTTCATCGGTTTCACTGCCTCGTGGTCGCGCCTTTTTGGCGGCGCTTGTGTTGTGAGGCCAAGGATGGCCAGCGGCCCCGCCGGGGTCAAAATCTTTTTGAATCCGGCAGATTGTTAATTTTCTTGATACAATATCTTGTGGATCGGCTTGAAAGAACGCCGATGATGTGGGGTCACACCGTGGCTTTTCAGCCCCACATGATGTGCGGTGGTGCCGTAGCCCTTGTTGCTTTCCCAGGCGTAATGCGGGTGCTGTTGCGCGAGCGTCACCATGGTCCGGTCGCGTGCCACCTTGGCCACGATCGAAGCTGCGGCGATGGAGACCGACAGCCCGTCGCCGCCGACCACGGGTGTGGCGGGGCAGGGCAGGCCGGTGGGCAGGCGGTTGCCGTCGATCAGCAGGTGGCCCGGCGGCACCGGCAGCGCGTCGATGGCCCGACGCATGGCGACGAAGCTGGCCTGCAGGATGTTCAGGCGGTCGATCTCCTCCACCGTGGCTTCGCCCAAACCGATCTCGGCCGCCTCGAACAGCTGGGCATAGAGCGCCTCGCGACGATTGGGGCTGAGCTTCTTGCTGTCGTCCAGACCTTCGGGAATGGCCGCGGGGTCCAGGACGACGGCGGCTGCCACGACCGGCCCCGCCCAGGGGCCGCGGCCGACTTCGTCGATGCCGGCGATGCGCAGGCGGCCTCTGGCCCCGAAACGCGTCTCGTACATGTCGTCTGGCATGGTCCAGACATCGCCCGCCGGGCGGTCCTGTGCAAGCGCCAATGCCATGAAAAATTGGGGCGGGACCGTTCCCGATGGGTTCGATCCCGCCCCGTCACGACCCGCCGCGCCAAGATGTGCGGAGTGGTTTGCGATGGGCCGTGAAGACGGGGCCGCGCTTAGTGTCGCTGCGCCACCGTCCATCCCTGTCGCTGCAGGCAGCGCGCGCCGTAGACGGCGCGGTCGCGGCCAAACGCGTGGACGATCCGTTCGCAGCGCCGCGGCAGGTTCCGGGCCTGCGGGAAATGCCGTTGCAGACAGCGCTTTCCGTAAACGGCGCGCAGGCCACGGCCGGTTTCGACCCGGTGTTGGCAAACGGCCGGCAGGGCGCGTTCGGCCCGGTGGTCGCGATACCGGTCCCGGTCGCGCTGGCGTTCGCGCTCGCGCTCGGCGGCGCGCTCACGCTCACGTTCGCGGTCCTTGCGGTCGTCCTTGTACTTGTCGATGGCGACGCCCAGCACGCCAATGGCGGCCAGCGCGGCCAGAAGCTGGCCCGCCTGTTCCTGGTTGATCTGTGCCTGCGCCTGCGGGGCGGACACGGGACTGGTGGCAAGGCCAAGGCCGAGGATGGCGGCGAGTAGGATACGGGACATGGCGTGGCTCCTTTCGGGATCGCGTTTCTGTCGATGCCCCTGCTTGGTGCCGGGTCGCCAAGCCACGCAATATCGCCCGCTCGTCATCGCATAACAGCGCGCCATCGCCCCGTGGTCATTGATTGTCGCGGGGGCGCGGGCCATGGTTCGGATCACGCCCATGCCCTTTTTCAGAAGGTGTCCGACCCGATGTTCCGCTTTGCCAGATGCGCCGCGATCAGCGCCATCGCCCTTGTCGCCGCCGGCGCGGTCGAGGCCGCGTGCTACGTGGATTACAAGGCGCGCATCGCGCAGCCTTTCCAGTTGCATTACGGTGTAATCCGGCTCAGCGATGCCGAATGCGCCGATCCCCGTGCCGCCGTGCAGGCCCGCATCGGCGTGGACGGCTGGGAGGTGCTGGCGATCATGGACCAGTTCGACGAGGCGGGTGCAGAGGCAAGGAGGAACGATGCTGCGGGTTTTTACCTCCGTTACTGACAGCCGGTCGGCGGGCCGCGTCGTCGCCATCGGGATCGCCGTGATCGTGGCGATCCTGCTCATGGCGGCGGTCGGGCTGTTCCTGAGCCTGCCCGACGCCAACGCGTTCAACGCGCGGGTCGAGCGGCTTTTCGTCGAGAACGCCGACCTCGTCTCGGGCGAAAGCATTCGCCTGCTCGAGATCCTCGCCCAGTCCGGCACCGCGTTTTCCGAGGTGCTGGCATCCTACCGCGTCATCATCTTCGTGCTTCTGGTCTTTGCGGCGGCGCTGTTGCTGGCGTCGCTCGCGTTTCTCGTGACCATCGTGGCGCTGAACCGCCGCATGGGCGAGATCGAGCGCGCGGGCATCCAGGTGTCCAGCCTTCTCATCAGCCGCGAAGAGCGGACCGTGTATCTGAACAACATGGAATTCGCCCTGACCGAGGCGGCGATCGAAACGCTGTCGGTTCTGGCCGAGGCGCGCATGGACGACGACGTGCTGTCGGGCTCGCAGATCGAGGCGATGGTGTCGGGCCGGGATGCATCGGATTGCGACGAGGCATCGGGCGCCACGCGGATCAAGCGGCTGCGCGATGCGCTGGGCAACCAGATGGTCAGCGAGTTGCTGGTCAAGACCATCGCCCGGCGCGGCTACATGCTGTCCATCGACAAGGACGTGATCCGTATGGTGTGAGCACCGGCCCGGCGCAGCCGGCGATCGCTCCGGTGGAGCGATCGAGGTGCGAACGGGCGGAGCCCCAAAAGCGCGCCCGGAAATCGCTCCAGTGGAGCGATTTCAGCGCCGAACGGGCGGAGCCCCCGAGGCGACCGGCCCGGCAAAGCCGGCGATCGCTCCGGTGGAGCGATCGAAGTGCGAACGGGCGGAGCCCCAATAGCTGCGCCGAACGGGCAGAGCCCGGACCGAGGCGGTGCAAGCCCGTCCCCTCACCCGTAGTAGTGCCGCCAGCTTTTCTCGCAGTGGCGCGCGCCGAAGACGCGGACCCAACCGGCCCAGAAGCGGTACCGTTTGCGCAGCCGCCAGCCCCGGGCGCACCAGCTTTCGTTCACACCGAAGGTCAGGCGGCAGGTCAGCCGTGACAGGCCGAGGATGTGGCGGCGGACCGTCAGCAGCCCGAGCGCCATGCACCGTGGAGGGGAGTGTTCCATGCGTCTCTCCGCTTGGGATCCACGAGGGTTGGCTCGGGGGCTCAATCCCTCGCGGTTTCCATCGCAGCGGAGTGTAAATCTTGTGTGACGGCCCCGTTCGCCGTCACGCCATCGGATGCAACACAAAAAAGGCCCCGCGGTGTCCCGCGGGGCCCTGGGGTTCAGTGCACCACCGCGTCCTGCGGCGGCTGACGGTTCGAGGATGACACCCGGTCGCCCACCAGCAGCCCGTCGGCACCGGCGCTGATCTTGACGGTTGCGCCGTCGCCGATATCGCCGGCCAGGATCATCTCGGCCAGCTGGTCCTGCAGCGCACGCTGGATCACCCGCTTCAGCGGCCGGGCCCCGAAGACGGGGTCGTAGCCCTCGTCGGCCAGCCACTTGCGCGCGCCGTCGTCCAGATCGAGCGTGATCTTGCGACCCGCCAGACGCTTCTCCAGCCGGGCAAGCTGGATATCGACGATGCCGTCCATGTCCTCGCGGCTGAGGCGGTCGAAGATCACCGTCTCGTCCAGCCGGTTCAGGAACTCGGGCCGGAAATGGGCACGCACCGCTTCCATCACGTCGCGCCGGGCCTGCGCGCTGTCGGCGCCCTCGGGCAACTGGCTGAGCGCCTGGGACCCGAGGTTCGAGGTCAGCACGATCAGCGTCTGCTTGAAATCCACGTGCCGGCCCTGGCCATCGGTCAGAACACCGTCATCCAGCACCTGAAGCAGCACGTTGAACACGTCCGGGTGCGCCTTCTCGACCTCGTCGAACAGGATCACCTGGTAGGGACGCCGCCGGACGGCCTCGGTCAGGACGCCGCCCTCGTCGTAGCCCACGTATCCCGGGGGCGCGCCGATCAGGCGGGCGACCGCGTGCTTCTCCATGAACTCGGACATGTCGATCCGAACCATGGCCTGGTCGTCGTCGAACAGGTACTCGGCCACGGCCTTGGTCAGCTCGGTCTTGCCAACGCCGGTGGGGCCGAGGAACAGGAAGCTGCCCAGCGGGCGGTTCTCGTCGTTCAGGCCCGCGCGCGCCCGGCGTACGGCGTTCGATACGGCCTGCACGGCGGTGCGCTGGCCGATGACGCGCTTGCCCAGCTCCTCTTCCATCTTCAGAAGCTTCTCGCGTTCGCCTTCCAGCATCTTCGAGGTCGGGATGCCGGTCCAGCGCTCGACGACCTGTGCGATCTGCTCGGGGCGCACGGCCTCTTCGACCATCACGTCGCCCTCGCGGTCCTCGGCCTCGCCGAGTTCCTTCTCGAGTTGCGGGATGATGCCGTAGGACAGCTCACCGGCGCGGGCCAGGTTGCCCTCGCGCTTGGCGATGTCCAGCTCGGCGCGGGCGCGGTCCAGACGCTCTTTCAGCGTGCGGGCCGAGTCGAGCTTGTCGCGCTCGGCCTGCCATTTCGCCGTCATCTCGTCCGCGCGTTCCTGCAGGTCCGCGAGCTCACGCTCGAGCTTCTCCAGCCGGTCCTTGCTGGCCTGGTCGTCCTCCTTGCGCAGGGCTTCGGCCTCGATCTGCTTTTGCAGGATGTCGCGGTCCAGCGCGTCCAGTTCCTCGGGTTTGCTGTCCACTTCCATGCGCAGGCGCGACGCGGCCTCGTCCATCAGGTCGATGGCCTTGTCGGGCAGGAACCGGTCGGTGATGTAGCGATGGCTGAGCGTCGCCGCCGCGACCAGCGCCGCGTCCGAGATCCGCACGCCGTGGTGTAGCTCGTATTTCTCCTTGATGCCGCGCAGGATCGACACGGTGTCTGCCTCGGTCGGCTCTTCGACCATCAACGGCTGGAACCGGCGGGCCAGCGCCGCGTCCTTTTCCACGTGCTTGCGGTATTCATCCAGCGTGGTGGCGCCGACACAGTGCAACTCGCCCCGCGCAAGGGCGGGTTTCAGCAGGTTCGACGCATCCATGGCGCCTTCGGATTTGCCCGCGCCGACCAGCGTGTGCATCTCGTCGATGAACAGGATGATCTCGCCCGCAGCCGAGGTGACCTCGGACAGGACGGCCTTCAGACGCTCTTCGAACTCGCCGCGATACTTCGCGCCCGCGATCAGTGCGCCCATGTCCAGCGACAGCAGCCGCTTGTTGCGCAGGCTTTCCGGCACGTCACCGTTGACGATCCGCAGGGCAAGACCCTCGGCGATGGCGGTCTTGCCGACGCCGGGCTCACCGATCAGGACGGGGTTGTTCTTGGTCCGCCGGCTCAGAACCTGCATGGTGCGCCGGATCTCGTCGTCGCGGCCGATGATCGGGTCGATCTTGCCCTCGCGTGCCCGCTCGGTCAGGTCGAGGCTATATTTCTTCAGCGCATCGTACCCTTCCTCGGCCGAGGCGGTGTCGGCGGTGCGGCCTTTGCGAACATCGTTGATCGCGGCGTTCAGCGCCTGGGCATTCACGCCGCCCATGTCCAGCGCGTCCTTGGCCTTGGATTTCACCATGGCCAGCGCGCAGAGAATGCGCTCGACCGGGGTGAAGCTGTCGCCGGCCTTCTTGGCCAGCTGCTGGGCCTGGTCCAGCACCTTGGCCACGCTTTGATCCATGTAGATCTGCGCGCCGTCGCCGCTGACCTTGGGCAGCTTGCCAAGGGCCAGTTCGACCTGTTCGGTCACGCGCTTGGCGTTGCCGCCGGCGGCATTGATGAGATTCGCGGCCAGCCCCTGGTCGTCGTCCAGCAGGGCCTTCAGCAAATGTTCGGGGACCAGGCGCTGGTGCTCCTCGCGCATGGCGATGGTCTGCGCGGCCTGGATGAACCCCCGAGAGCGTTCGGTGAATTGCTCCAAGTTCATTTTATCTTCTCCTTGTAAGCGTTTGGCCGGCGGGCGCCCGTCAGCGGCACGCCCCTTGGTCAGCCAAACCTTCGGGAATTCAGATGGGACTGTCCTTGACCTGCTTCAAGAAAGGCCGTGCGAAATAAATCACAGTCCTGTGAATCCTTACCCGGAACTTATCCACAGCTTCGCCGTTACTTGACCGTGTGGTTAACGCCTCACCGAGCAGCCAGAGGGTCGAACAAGACCCCGTCCAATCCACCGGCGCCGCACGCCGGACCGCAGGCAAGGCCCCAAGGGGGTCACGCCGATCAACCTGCTCGCCAAATCATTCATTCGGGCCGAGATGCCGCCGGCATCCGCCCACCACGACCGGGCGCGCGCCCGTGAGGAAGGAAGGCAAAGGATGATCATTCTCGACGCAGACCTGTCCCGGGTGCGCCGCGATCGCGATTTCGGCCGGATCGAAGCGCTGGTCTCGCTGTGGGTCAAGGAAAGCGGACGCCACGTCCGCCCGATCCGCCTGACCACCAACGTTCCCATCCGCGGCAACGGCCCGGTCCGGGCCCGACTCATCCAGGACGCCGCCGCGCTGGCCGCGCGCGGCCTGGCGCCCGACACCAGTTTACCCCGCGTCGCTTAACGTCCCTTATCTGCCTCGACGCGCAACTGGGCGCAGCGTATTGCCGCTGCGCCCTTTTTCTTGGGCGGGGGGCGGACCGTGGGGCCGTCGATCGCGGCCCGTCTCCGGGGGAGTGATCGGGTTCTAGAAAGCAGGGGCCTATTCGACCCCGTGACTCCTAGATCTGCTCCGCGACGCTGGCCTTGTCGATGACGGACCAGACGCGCCGGATCCTGTCGTCGTGATATTCGTAGAAGACATTCTCGGTGAACCTGATCCTCGCCCCGTTCACCGGCAGCCCGAACAGCTGGCCGACAGGCGTGCAGTCGAAGGCCAGCCGGCTGGCGATCACCGGCGGGTCGCAGGAGAGCATGGCAATGTTGAAGGACAGGTCGGGGATCGCCCGAAAGTCTTCGACCAGCATCCCCCGATAGCCGTCGAGCCCGATCGCGGCCCCGTTGTATTCGACGCCGTCCGCCACGTGCTGTTGCAGCGCGTCCCAGTCCTGCGCGTTCAGGCACGCGATGTAGCCCCGGTAGAGTTCCCTGATCCTGTCGCGCGTCACGTCGCCACCCCCCTTCGTCGGTCTTTTCGATTTCTAGGGACGGGCCTGCTCCCGGACCAGCCTCTTCAGGCGCTTCGCCCCGCTGGGAGGAGTGGTCGCAGAAAGGCTCCCGAAATTGCTTCGGGAGCCTTTGTATTGGCGCCACAGCGCCCCATGCTTTCAGATCTCGGGGCTTATTCGGCGATCGTCTCGTCGTCGCGGCCTTCGGGGCCCGACGGGGTGGGGACGAAGCCGGTGCCGCCGCTATCGGTGTCGCGCACCACCGACTGGTCCTCTTCGGGCGTCAGCTCGGTTTCGGTGTCGCGGCCGTCGGGAAAGCTTTCGTCCGATGCGTCTTCGACGCGGTCGGCGCCACTGTCGCTCGACTCGTCGACGATGAACTCGTCATCCGCGATGGTCGCCGACGACTCGGTCTGGGTGTCGCTCTCGTCATCCGGTGCGGGTTGGGGGGTCTCGCTGTCCTCGATGGGCTCCAGCGGATCCTCGGCCTCGGCCGGCGGCACGGTTTCCTGACCGGGCGCGGCCGGATCGACCTCGTCCAGCTCGTCGGTGATGCCCTCGGTCTCCATGTCGCGCTCGCCTTCGGGGTTGGTGCCCGCGCCGGCGGGACGGGACGAGATGTCGTCCTCGGCGATGATCGTCGGCTCGTCCGGCGGCGTCTCGTCGGACATGGCGAAGACGGCGACGATGGCGATCAGGGCCGCTGCCCCCACGAGAAAGATGGGGCCGAGGATGTTGCCGGCCCCTTTCGTTGATTTGGCCATGGTTTAGCCTCCTGTCTTTGGCGGCAAAACGGGTCCCCCCATGCGGCGGTTCCACTCTTGCGCCCCTTGCGTCAATCCGCCACTTGGGGTGCGCTCCCTGCGAAAAGCGCGATGCGAAAAGGATTCCGCCCATGACCGATGACCGCCTGATCGTTGCCCTGGACGTGCCCGACGCCATCGCCGGACTGGAGCTTGCGGGCCGCATCGGTCCCGCCGTCGGCTTCTACAAGATCGGGCTGGGCATGCTGACCGGCGGCGGGCTTGCCCTGGCGCGCGAGCTGAAGGACGAGCACGGCAAGCGGATCTTCCTCGACATGAAGCTGTTCGATATCGGTGCCACGGTCGAGGCGGCGGTGCGGGGATTGGTGCAGTTCGATCTCGATTTCCTGACCGTGCATGGCGACCCCCACGTGGTCCGCGCGGCGATGGAGGGCGCGGCCGGCTCGCGCACGCGCATCCTCGCGGTGACGATCCTGACCTCGCTGGACCGGTCCGACCTGGACGCGGGCCTGATGCGGGCGGGCGACATGGCGCAGATGGTCGAGGACCGCGCCGCCGCCGCGTTCGAGGCCGGCGCCGACGGCGTCATCGCCTCGCCGCAGGAGGCCGCCGCGATCCGCGCGTTGCCGCAATCCGAAGGCCGCCTGATCGTCACGCCGGGGGTCCGCCCCGAAGGATCGGCGCCCGGCGACCAGAAACGCATCGCCACCCCCGCTGGCGCCATCGGGGCGGGCGCCGACCATATCGTGGTGGGCCGTCCGGTCTGGCAGGCCCACGATCCGGCCGCCGCCGCGCGCGCCATCCTGTCGGACCTGCCGTCCTGAGCCCGCGGCTGGACGCGGGCGGAGCGATTGCCTAAAGCTGGCACCGATCGGTCCCGTGGCTCAACTGGATAGAGCAGCCCCCTCCTAAGGGGCAGGTTGCAGGTTCGAATCCTGCCGGGATCGCCAGCATCAACCCGTCGTCAGCAAAATCAATCACTTATCAGTCAATTCTGTAACTCAGGCCGACGAGTTTACAAGGAACATGTCGCGTCGAGAGGCTCGGCGCTGAGCCAGAAGAAATCAGACATGTTCACCGCTCTGTTTCCGCGCGGTGAATCACGCCCTTCCGCTCAGATCAATGGGGCCTGAGCTTAATTTTCATCTTAGGCCATTCCAGGATCGGATGTGCTCACAAAGGGTTTTTACCTGCTGTTGGAGGTCAAGATGGCCAACCATAGCACTCTCATCGATGTACTCTTCAGCCCGGTGGGCGAGATCAACCTTCGTAGCGGCAACTTGCGAAACTTCATAAATTGACGGGATGTCCTGATACTCGTCTTGAATGTTGAGTTTTTTCCCTGTGAGCTCCTCCCAGACCGCTGCGGGAACATAATTTTCGATCTCTTTTCCAGCAGTAACCCAGGTGTGTCCCCCTTGGAGCTCAACCTGGTGGATGATCTCCCTTTTTGTTGCGTTAAGCCTTTTCTGTGGTCGGCGCGGTTTGCCACCTTTAGTTTTCCAAGCGTTTGGGCGGCGATCGCTATCGATCACAACGGAAACGTTCCTGTTAATTGCGAGCATTGAGACTTTTTCTGGCAGACTCTCTGGGGGTAACGAGTCAAAGTGACTAAGCAGCTTGCCTCCGTAAAAAAGGATAGAGTAATGAATGCCTTCTCGAAGTGAGCCGCGGGATAATACTTCGATCCATCTATTCACGTAGACGCGGTCCGAGGGCCCCTCGACCCAAATAACACCATTCGCTTGCAATATATCTGAGCCTCGGACATCGAGGTCGGAGAGAATGCTGGATTTCCCGCTGTATTCCATCGCATTTTGGCAAATCGTCCGCCCGTCATCCCGCTTCACGTGAAGAATGGTTGAGTCATTGCGTTTCGCTGCGAGATCAATGCAAAGGGCCGAGTGGGTGGTTATAACCAAGCTAAAGTTCCGTTCAGCTCTTTGGTGCGCGAGAAAGTCGATAAGCCTTCGTAGCAATGCTGGATGAAGGTTATTTTCCGGCTCCTCTAGGCAGAAAATTAGTCTTGATGCAAAGCCGGTCTTTGCGATCTCTGGGTACAGACGAAGAAAGGCGAGTACAATAAAAACTGTTCTAAGAGAGCTGCCGGATTGCGAAAGTCTTATATCACCTTTGTCGTCCTCACGGAGATATATCTCCCACTCACTGGAGGTCTCGTTCTCCTGACATATAATTTCTGAAAAATGGCTATCGCCCAGATAAATTTCATTTATGTCTTGGAGTAGCGCTGCTTCGACTAGTTGCCGTGGCAGGTCGTCGCTATTGATAAAGGCCCGTACAAGATTTGTTAAGCCTGTTCCGGTCGGTCCTAAATCCCTACTAGTGCTCCTTTTCTCCGGTTGAACATCACGTTCAGCCCGAATTCTGGTGCTCCATAGGCCAGTAAACGGAGATTCTACGGCGTCCTGCATGTTGCTAATGGCTTCCTGCACAAGACCCTTTTCTTCCCCCTCGTTTTCAAGAAGCCTGACCTTATTATTATTGTCGATGCTCCATGTGAATTCATGTGGAATAATATGCTTTTCGGCATACATCCAGTAATTTGGCGCCGGAATGCGTGAGCTTGATGTGGATGAAGGGAATCGGCGCTTAATTTTCTCTTCATTTGGCCTCTGCTTGAACTCTACGCGAGGATCGCTGCCGTTTCGAGCTAGAGGGCCGTCGAAAATTTTTCCCGATGTGGTTACGCATTCTTGAATTACGTCAAGAATTGTGGATTTGCCAGAGTTATTTTTCCCAATTATGAAGGTGATCGGTGCGAACCAAAATAATCCGCTGCCGCAGTCGTCGAAGCACTTGACGCCCTTGATATTTATTTTCGCTCCATAAAGTGGGTGGTTCTTCGCGGGCGCGCTATCATCGGTATTCTTCATTTGGGCGGCCTTTTGTGGAGAATTATTATGTCATCTAAGTTTTTGGATTGATCTACAAGTTTTCGCAAAAGCGATTTGACGGGGTTGAGATTCAATGCGGTCTACTCGATTGCTTTCGTGTCTTTTGCCAGTCCCAACTTTCGTCAAATCAAGCCGGACCGCAAGTCGAAGACCGTAAAACTCGGAGTAGTCCTTGCATGAAGGGCGTTACACATGCAGCCGAGACTAGATGGCACTGCTCTGCTGCCCGCTGCGGTTGTTAGCACAGCCTGAGCCCAGTGCGGCCCCAGCGTGTCTAGGCTGGCAGCGAAAGCGATTCTACACGTCTTGATAGTAGCTACACCTGTTTGCAACTCGGGCTGTAACCTATTGATTTTTATGAGGCGGTGGAAGCAACATTTAATCGGTCAGGCCATTGATTTGCTCATGAGAGTTCGAAGCCTGCCGGGATCGCCAGTCCTCGCCATCCTTCGGTCGCGCCCCCCCGCGACGGAACGCCGCCGCCCCGGGCGCGTTATCCGGCGACCGGTCCCGGAGCTTTCCCATGTGCAATGCCTGCCTCAGCCGCCGCAGTTTCCTGAGCCTTGCCGCGGCGGGCACCGTTTCGGCCTGCGATGGACCGCCCGACCTTGTTCCGGACGCGCAGGTCGAAGCGATGGGGCTGCAGGCGTGGGAACAGATGCGCGCCGAGACGCCCGCCAGCCGCAACGCCGAGTACCAGGGCGCGCTGGACGCGGTGTCGCGCCGCCTGCTGGAAGAGCAGAACCAGCGCCCGCAGGACTGGGAGGTGGTCGTCTTCGCCTCGCCTCAGATCAACGCCTTCGCGCTGCCCGGCCGCAAGATCGGCATCTACGAGGGCATGTTCGGTGTGGTGCAGAACACCGACCAGTTGGCCGCCATCGTCGGCCACGAGATCGGGCACCTGGCCGCCGAGCACGCGCAGAAGCGCATGTCGGCGCAGGTGGCCAAGTCGCTGGGCGTGCGTTTTCTGGCCTGGGTTCTGAACGTCGGCGGCGTGGAGTACGGCAACGAGATCGCTGCCGCGCTGGGTCTGGGGGTCGAGGTGGGGCTGTTGCTGCCCTATTCCCGCGACCACGAGTTGGAGGCCGACCGCTTCGGCCTGCAGGCCATGGCGGGGGCGGGGTTCCGCCCCGAAGAGGCGGTGACCCTGTGGCAGCGGATGCAGGCCGCGCAGGGCAATCGCGGGCCGGAATTCCTGGCGACGCACCCCACGCCCGACAGCCGGATCGAGCAGATCGAGGAAATCCTTCAGACGATCTGAGGCCGGGCGTCAGCTGCCCCGCACGAGGTCAACCGGGATGATCTTCGGAAGATTGGTCCGAGACACCATCAGCCGCCCGCGAAACGGATCCAGTCGGCGCGGCTGCCGCGAAACGCGTTGATGTCCACGTCGCCCGAGAAGCCCGGCACGCGGCCCGTCCCGGTATATTGCCAGAACGCCCAGTCCTGCCCCGGATAGACCGTGGACGGGTGATCGGCGACCGCGCGCAGCCACATGGGATAGCCCAGCCGGCCCATGTCGTTGGTGCGGTAGAACTCGGGCGTGGTGTAGATCAGCGGACTGCGGCCATAGTGCCGTTCGATCCGGCGCAGGAACTCCTGCGCTTCGGCGCGGATCACCTCGGGGGGCGGGCGGCGCGTGCAGGTGGGCGAAAACGGCGTCCATTCCATGTCCAGCACCGGTGGCAGCGCATTGCGGTCGCGCGGGACGTTGCGGATGAACCACTCGGCCTGCTCTGCGGCCGGGCGGCACAGGTAGAAGAAGTGGTAGGCGCCCCGCGCCACGCCCGCCGCTGCGGCATCGCGCCAGTGTTGATCGAAGGCCGGGTCCACGTGATCGCCGCCCTCGGTCGCCTTGATGAAGGCGAAACTGACGCCCGACTGGCGCGCGGCGCGCCAATCCACGTCGGTCTGCCAGCGCGACAGGTCGATGCCGTGCACGGTGTAGGCCCAGGGGGCGCGGCCCGGCCAGTCCGTGGGGTCGCCATCGTCGAAGCGCGGGACGAACTGCGCGGCCGAGGCGACCACCGCACCGCCGGGTGCGGGCGCGCGGGATACATTGCAGCCCGCGACAAGCGCGACGACGACCAGAAGGCGAAGAAGATGGTGCACGGGAACCCCCACGGGTGAAACCATGCCCGAGCGTGCCGCGAAATCCGCCCGCCGCCAAGCGGCGCGTGGCGCAGCGCGGTCACATCGGCGTCACACCGCGTGCACCTGTTGCCCCGCGACCCAGGTGCCCAGCACGCGACCCTCCATCCGGGCGCCGTCGAAGGGCGTGTTCTTGGATTTCGAGGCCAGCGTCGCGCGATCCAGCACGAAGGGCGCGTCGGGGTCGAACAGCACCAGGTCGGCGGGGCAGCCCACTGCCAGCCGGCCCGCGGGCAGACCCAGCCGCCGCGCGGGGTTCAGGGACAGCGCGCGCCACAGGGTCGGCAGGTCCATGTGGCCCGCGTGGACCAGCCGCATGGCGGCGGGCAGAAGCGTCTCGAGCCCCACGGCGCCGCTGGCGGCCTCTTCGAAGGGCAGACGCTTGCTTTCCTCGTCCTGCGGCGTGTGCATCGAGCAGACCACGTCGATCAGCCCCGTCGCCACGGCCTCGACCACCGCCAGGCGGTCCTCCTCGGCGCGCAGCGGGGGCTTCAGCTTGAAGAAGGTGCGGAAATCGCCCAGGTCGATCTCGTTCAGGGTCAGGTGGTGGATGCCCACCCCGGCGGTCACGTCCAGCCCGTTGCGCTTGGCCCGTTCCAGGGCGGGCAGGGCGCGGGCGCTGGTGATCTGGTCGGCGTGGTAGCGCGCGCCCGTCATCTCGACCAGCGCCATGTCGCGGTCCAGCGCCATGCGCTCGGCCATGGGCGACACGCCCGACAGCCCCATGAGCGCGCTGAGCTTGCCCGAGGTCGCCGCCGCGCCCGCCGACAGGCTCGGGTCCTGCGGATGGGCTATGACCAGAGCGCCCATGGCGGCCGCGTAGGTCAGCGCGCGGGAAAACACCTTGCTGTCGGCCACCACCCGGTCGCAATCGGTGAAGGCCACGGCGCCGGCGTCGCTGAGAAACCCGATCTCGACCATCTCGCGGCCCGCGCGGCCCTTAGTGAGCGCGGCCATGGGGCGTACATGCACCGGGCTGTGGGCGGCCGCGCGGCGCGAGACGAATTCCAGCACCTCGGGCGTGTCGATTGCGGGGTCCGTGTCCGGGCGGGTGATGATCGTGGTGACCCCGCCGCGCGCCGCCGCCTGGCCGGCCGAGCCGAAGGACTCCTTGTGCCGTTCGCCCGGCTCGGAGACCTTCACGCCCAGGTCGACGATGCCGGGCGCCAGGCACTTGCCGCCGCAATCGACGATGCGCGCGCCGCGGGGCGCGTCGCCGTCGCGTGCCGTGATGACGCCGCCCTCGACGCTCAGGCTGCCTTCGTCCTCGGAAAGCATCTCGGGGTCGACGAGGCGGGCGTTGACGAAGTGAAGCGATGTCATCGGCGGATCCGGGCCTGTGGCTGCCCGGCCGTCCTAGGCACTGGCCCGGCGGCGGTCAATCGGCACGCGGGCACCCTTGGGGGCGCTGCCCCCGTCCGCTGGCGCGGACTCCCCCGGAGGTATTTGGGGACCAGTGATGGGGCCGGGAGCGTCACCGGCCGATCCGACGCGCACGTCGCCACGGTGTCACGCGGCGACGATGACCATGATCAGCGCGATGAGCAGCGCCACGGCCAGGGCAACCATGGCGACCATGCCGCTCTGGCGTTTCTCATTCCGGGCCGCCGGTTCCTCGGGCGGGGGTGTGGCCTGCCGGCCGCGGGCGCTGTCGGTATCGATCCGGCCCTCGGCGCCCCGCGCCGCCACCAGCGGATAGTCGCCCAGATGGATCAGGGGTTCGGACGGCGTGACCGGCTCACCGATCGGGGTCGCGCCGGGCAGCAGCAGAAGCACCGGCGCGCGCACCTGGTCGAGCCGCGCCTTGTCGGGGGCCAGCGACTCGGGCGCGATGCCTTCGCCCTCGGCCAGGTAGTTGGCCAGGCCGATCCCGGCCAACACCGAAGGATCGATCAGTTGCAGTCGGTCCCGGTCGGGCACCACCCCCAGCGCGGAGCCAAGCGCGGCCGGATCATCCAGCATCTGCGCCGCCTGCTCGGGCGGCAGGTCGACGCGGAAGACCTGGACATGGGTGGTGGGATCGATGGGCATTTGCAGCTCGCTTGTCGTTGAAATCACAAGACCCAACGGCGCGGGTCACGCCGCTGTTCCGAAGGGGTCACGCCGCCCGTGCCGCGCGCAGGTTCTGCGCCAGCAGGTCCATGGCGGCCATGCGGACGGCGACGCCCATCTCGACCTGTTCCTGGATGACCGAGCGGTTGATGTCGTCGGCGATCGTGCCGTCGATCTCGACGCCGCGGTTCATGGGGCCGGGGTGCATCACGATGGCATCGGGGGCCGCGTGGGAGAGCTTCTCGGCATCCAGGCCGTAGCGGTGGTAATACTCGCGCTCGGACGGGATGAAGCCGCCGTCCATGCGTTCCTTCTGAAGCCGGAGCATCATCACCACGTCGGCGCCGCGCAGGCCTTCGGCCATGTCGTGGTAGACCTCGACGCCCCAATCGGCGGCGCCCGAGGGGATCAGCGTCGGCGGCCCCACCAGCCGCAGGCGGCTTTCCATCTTGCCCAGCAGCCAGATGTTCGACCGCGCCACGCGGGAATGGGCGATGTCGCCGCAGATCGCCACGGTCAGCCGGTGCAGCCGGCCCTTCTTGCGCCGGATCGTCAGCGCGTCGAGCAGGCCCTGCGTCGGATGCTCGTGCCGGCCGTCGCCCGCGTTCAGCACGGCGCAGTTCACCTTCTCGGCCAGCAGGTTCACGGCGCCGGAATGGGGGTGGCGGACCACCAGCAGGTCGGGATGCATGGCGTTCAGCGTCAGCGCCGTGTCGATCAGCGTTTCGCCCTTCTTGATCGAGCTTGCCTGCATCGGCATGTTCATCACGTCGGCGCCCAGCCGCAGGCCCGCGATCTCGAAGCTCGCCAGCGTGCGGGTCGAATTCTCGAAGAACATGTTGACCTGGGTCATGCCCGCGAGCGCGTCGCCGTGCTTGTCCGGGCCGCGGTTCAGTTCGGCATAGTGCTGCGACAGGTCCAGCAGCGTGGTGATCTCGTCCGGGGCCAGTTGCTCGATGCCCAGAAGGTGTCTTTGCCGGAATGCCATGGCCGCTCTCCTCGCGCTGGGGCCGTCATAGCGGCGCGCGGGGGCGGGCGGCAAGGGCGGGCGGCTCTGGCACGGGGCGGCGGGCGCGGTTAGGGTTCGCGCATGGAGACATGGGATTCGTACGAGGCGGCGCGCGCGGCCCTGGCGTGGCAGGTCGAGCTTGGGGCGGACGAGGCGATCTGCGAGACGCCCGTCGACCGCTATGCCGCTTCGGCCGCCGCCCAGGCCGAGCGCGAGAAGCCCAAGGCCGACGCCCCGCACCTTCAGCCCGCGCCGGTCGCCGCCGACCCCGTCGCCGATGCCGAGCGCGTGGCGGGGGCTGCGAGCGATCTCGACGGGTTGCGCGCCGCCATGGCGGCCTTCGACGGCTGCGAGCTGAAGCGCGGCGCGCGCAACCTGGTCTTCGCCGACGGCGATCCGGCGGCGCGGCTGCTGATCCTGGGCGAGGCGCCGGGCCGCGACGAGGATATCGCGGGACGGCCCTTCGTCGGGCGCGCGGGCCAGTTGCTGGACCGGATGCTGGCGGCCATCGGGCTGGACCGCACGGCCCCCGCGTCGGTCTACATCACCAACGTCCTGCCCTGGCGCCCGCCGCAGAACCGCGACCCGAAACCGGACGAGATCGCGATGATGCTGCCCTTCGTGCGCCGCCATATCGAGCTGGCCGCGCCGGAGGTGATCGTGCTGATGGGCAACATCGCCTGCCAGGCCATGCTGGGCAAACGCGGCATCACCCGCCTGCGCGGCCAGTGGTCCGAGGCCTGCGGCCGCCCCGCGTTGCCCATGGTTCACCCCGCCTACCTGCTGCGCAACCCGGCGGCCAAGCGCGAGGCCTGGGCCGACCTGCTGGCCGTGAAGGACAGGCTGGGATGAGGATCGTCGCGGTCTCGGACCTGCATCTGGACGCGGCCCGGGCCGATGCGCTGGTCGCGGCGTCCGAGGGCGCCGATCTTGTCATCGGCGCGGGGGATTTCGCGCAGAACCACGACGGGCTGGACGCCTACATGGCGCGGCTCGCGCCCCTCGCGGACAGGATGATCGTCGTGCCGGGCAACAACGAGACGCTGGAGGCTTTGCGCGGTGCCACCGACGCTCTGGTGCTGCACGGCGGGTGGGTCGACTGGAACGGCGTCATCGTCGCAGGGCTTGGCGGTGGCGTGCCGCCGATCCCGCCGCAGCCCTGGGGATCGTGGGACCTGAATGAGGCGGCGGCGGGCGACCTGCTCGACGCGATCCCGGCGGCGGATGTCCTGGTGACCCATTCGCCACCCTACGGCATGGGCGACGACCATGCGCGCGAAGGACGCATCGGCTCGGCGGCGATCAAGTCGGCGATCCTGCGGCTGAAACCGGCGCTGAGCCTCTTCGGGCACGTCCATGACTGCTGGGGCGAAAGCGGCACGCTGGGGCCCACCCGCTGGCGCAACCTCGGGCCCGACCCGGTCTGGTTCGACCTGTGATCGGGCGGTCACGTCTCGTTGCCCCCCGTGGCATGGTCCGCCACGCGCCTTACATCCCCGACCAACACGGAACACCAAGGGAGCACGCACCATGAGCGAGAGTTACGAGCCGCCGAAGGTCTGGACCTGGGACCAGGAGTCGGGCGGCAAGTTCGCCAACATCAATCGCCCTATCGCCGGACCGACCCACGACAAGGAGCTGCCCGTCGGGGAGCATCCGTTCCAGCTGTATTCCATGGCGACACCCAACGGGGTGAAGGTCACGGTGATGCTGGAGGAACTGCTCGAGGCGGGGCACGCGGGCGCCGACTACGACGCCTGGCTGATCCGCATCGGCGACGGCGACCAGTTCGGATCGGGTTTCGTCGAGGTGAACCCCAACTCCAAGATCCCGGCGCTCCTCGATCGTTCGGGCGAGACGCCGGTGCGGGTGTTCGAATCGGCCGCGATCCTGATGCACCTGGCCGAGAAGTTCGACGCTTTCCTGGGCGACAACCGTCCCGAGATGCTGTCGTGGCTCATGTGGCAGATGGGCAGCGCGCCCTACCTGGGCGGCGGTTTCGGCCATTTCTACGCCTATGCGCCCGAGAAGTTCGAGTATCCGATCAACCGCTTCACCATGGAGACCAAGCGGCAGCTGGACGTGCTGGACCGCAACCTGGCCGACCGCCGCTTCGTGGCGGGCGAGGACTATACCATCGCCGACATGGCGATCTGGCCGTGGTACGGGCAGCTGGTTCTGGGTCGGCTCTACGACGCGGCCGAGTTCCTGGATGTGACCAGTTACGAGAACGTCTTGGACTGGGCCAAGCGGATAGACGGCCGCCCGGCGGTGCAGCGGGGTCGCATGGTGAACCGCACCTTCGGCGAGCCTGCGATGCAGCTGCACGAGCGTCACGACGCGTCCGACTTCCACACCCGCACCCAGGACAAGATCGGCGACGCCGCGGAATGAGCCGGATCGACGACAGCCGCGACTTCATCCCCGTCCGCATCGCCGTGCTGACGGTCAGCGACACGCGGCAGGCGGATGACGACCGGTCGGGCGACACGCTGGTCGAGCGGCTGACGGCGGCCGGCCACATCCTGGCCGCCCGCGATATCGTGCGCGATGACCGCACGGCCATCGCGGGGCGGCTGCGCGACTGGTGCGCCGATCCCGAGATCGACGTGGTCATCTCGACCGGCGGCACGGGGCTGACGGGCCGCGACGTGACGGTCGAGGCGCATCGCGACGTCTACGAGAAAGAGATCGACGCCTTCGGGATCGTGTTCACGCACGTCTCGATGGCGAAGATCGGAACGTCGGCGGTGCAAAGCCGCGCGACCGGTGGCGTGGCGCAGGGAACCTACCTCTTCGCGCTGCCTGGAAGCCCGGGGGCTTGCCGGGATGCCTGGGACGAGATCCTGTCGCTGCAACTGGACTACCGCCACCGGCCCTGCAACTTCGTCGAGATTTTTCCGCGTCTGGACGAACATCACCGACGGAAATAGGGCGCCCGACCGTATCAACAGTCACTCCGGCGTGTGCGCGCTTTGGTGGGCGGCGCGCGCAGGCTATGTTTCGAAGTGACTTGAACAAGGTTGGTCCATGCGTTTTTTCACCCGCGCCCTGTCGGGACTTTTCCTGATCGCACTGACCGTTGGCCTTCTTGCCACGGCGGGGATCCTCGTGCGCGGGGCGATGCAGGACCGCGCCACCCGCGAGGCGCCGGGCGGCGGCGGCCGCGAACAGGTCTTCGCCGCGACCGTGCAGACCCTTGTACCGCAGCAGATCACGCCCAGCCTCGAGGCCTTCGGCGAAATCTCGAGCCGTCGCAATCTCGAGGTCCGGGCCAGCGTCGCGGGCCGCGTGGTGCAGATCGGCGACGATGTCGAAGAGGGCGGCGCGGTTTCCGCTGGTGACCTGCTGTTCCAAATCGACCCGCGCGACGCCGAACGCGCGGTCGCGCTGGCCGAAGCCGACCTGCAGGACGCCACCGCCGCGCTGGACGACGCCCGCCGCGCCGCCGAACTGGCGGCCGAGGATGTCGAGAACGCCCGCGACCAGCTGGAGCTGCGCCGGCGCGCCGCCACCCGCCAGACGGACCTGCAGGATCGCGGTATCGGCGCCACGGCCACCGTCGAAACGGCCGAACTGGCCGTGAGCGCGGCTGAACAGGCCCTTTTGTCCCGCCGCCAGGCCCAGGCCAATGCCGACGCCGCCGTCACCCAGGCCGAAACGGCGCTGGACCGCGCCCGCATCGCCATGGACGAGGCCACGCGCGACCTGGAGGACACCACGATCACCGCGGCCTTCGACGGGGTCCTGTCCGAACTGGCAGTTGTCGAAGGCGGGCTGGTGTCCCAGAACGAGAGGCTGGCCACGCTGATCGATCCCGACGCGCTCGAGGTCGAATTCCGGGTATCGGCGGGCGAATACGCCCGGCTGCTCGATTCCACGGGCCAGCTGACCACGCGCGAGGTCACCGTGTCGCTCGAGGCGGGGGGCTTCACGCTCAGCTCGCCCGCGCGGATCAGCCGCGAAAGCGCGTCGGTGGGCGAGGGGCAGACCGGCCGTCTGATCTTCGCGCGGCTGGAACAGCCCGAGGGTTTCCGCTCTGGCGATTTCGTCCGCGCCGTCGTGCAGGAGCCCGCACTGGAGGGGATCGACCGGCTTCCGGCCGCCGCCGTCGGACCGGCGGGCGAGGTGCTGGTGCTGGGCCCCGAGGACCGGCTTGAGCCCGGCCGGGTCGAGATCGCGCGCCGGCAGGGCGACGACGTGCTGGTTCGCGTGGGCGACCTGGCGGGCCGCGAGGTGGTGGCCGAGCGCAGCCCGACCCTCGGCGCGGGCATCAGGGTGCGCCCGGTCCGCCCCGACGCGCCTGAGGAGCCCACTGCCGAGGCGGCCGAATTCCTGGACCTCGACCCGGATCGCCGCGCGCGGCTGGTGGCCTTCGTCGAGGGGAACACAGGGATGCCGGACGCCGCCAAGCAGCGCGTTCTGGCGCAGTTGCGGGCCGACCGCGTCCCCGCAGGCGTCGTCGCCCGGATCGAAGAGCGGATGGGTGGCTGAATGCGAATTTTCGTGAGAGGTCGACCTGTCGCGTGCCCAGGCGTAATGATCTGGCCGGGGTCCAGGCCATGAGACGGTTCGAGGGCGCGGGCGGTATCATCGGCTATTTCACCCGCCACCGCACGGCGGCCAACCTGCTGCTGGTCGTGCTGCTGGCGCTGGGCCTGGCGGCGGTCCCGCAGATGAGGGCGCAGTTTTTCCCCGATATCGTGTCGGACGACATCGACGTCAGCGTCAGCTGGCCCGGCGCGGGTGCCGAGGCGGTGGACGATGCCATCGTCGGCGTGCTGGAACCCGCGCTGCTGGCGGTCGAGGGGGTCGCCAATTCCTCGTCCCGCGCGACCGAGGGGCGCGCCTCGATCGAGCTGGAGTTCGAGCCGGGCTGGGATATGGGCCGGGCCAGCGACGACGTCGAGACCGCTCTGGACGCCGTGTCCGACCTGCCCGAAGCTGCCGAAGACCCCGAGATCCGCCGCTCGAACTGGCGCGACCGGGTGACCGACGTGGTCATCACCGGGCCGGTGGGTGTGGATCAGCTGGCGCGGTTGTCCGATGAATTCGTCGCGCGGCTGTTCCAGGCGGGCGTGACCAAGACCACGATCCAAGGCATCGCCGACGGGCAGATCCGGGTCGAGGTGCCGTCGTCACGGCTGGTGCAATACGACCTGACCCTGCGCGAGATCGCCGATGCCATCGGCGGCGAGGCCGACGCCGCCCAGGCGGGCGAGGTCGGCGGCACCGCCAGGGTCCGGGCAGGCATCGCGCGGCGCAGCGCCGAGGAAATCGCACAGGTCATCCTGCGGGCCGAGCCCGACGGCAGCGCGCTGCGCGTGGGCGACGTGGCGCGGATCGTGCCGCAGGGCGTGGACCGGTCCGCCGCTTATTTCGTGGGCGACGACCCGGCCATCACCGTGCGCGTGGACCGCACCGCCAGCGGCGACGCCATTCGCATCCAGCGCCAGGTCGAAGAGGTCGTGGCCCAGATGCAGCCGTCGCTGCCGCAGGGCGTCGCGCTCGACCTGATCCGCACGCGTGCCGATTACATCTCGGGCCGGCTCGACATCCTGCTGGACAACGGCGCCATGGGCCTCGCGCTGGTGGTGGGTCTGCTGTTCCTGTTCCTGAACGCGCGCACGGCCTTCTGGGTGGCGGCGGGCATCCCGGTGGCCATGACGGCGGCCATCGCGCTGATGTACGCCGCCGGGCTGACCTTCAACATGATCTCGCTCTTCGCGCTCATCATCACGCTGGGCATCGTGGTGGACGACGCCATCGTGGTCGGCGAGCACGCCGATTTCCGCGCGCGGCAACTGGGCGAGCCGCCGGTCGTCGCCGCCGAACGCGCGGCGCGGCGCATGTTCGCGCCGGTGCTGTCGGCGACGCTGACCACGGTCATCGCCTTTTTCGGACTGGTCGCCATCGGCGGCACCTTCGGCACCCTGATCGCCGACATTCCCTTCACTGTGATCGTCGTGCTGCTGGCCAGTCTGGTCGAATGCTTCCTGATCCTGCCCAACCACATGGCCCACGCCATCGCCACCGGCAAAAGGCGCTGGTACGACGCGCCCAGCCGCGTGGTGAACCGCGGCTTCGCCTGGGTGCGCGAACGGCTGTTCCGGCCGCTCATGCGGCTGGTGATCGTGGCGCGCTACCCGGTCGTGGCGGCGATGATCGTCCTGCTGGCCGCGCAGGCGGCGCTGTTCCTGCGCGGCGACGTGCAGTGGCGGTTCTTCAACTCGCCCGAGCGGGGCAGCGTGTCGGGCAACTTCGCCATGAGCGCGGGCGCCACGCGTGCCGACACGATCGAGCAGATCCGCCTTTTGCAGGACGCGGTGGCGCAGGTGAGCGCCGAGTACGAGGCCGAGCATGGCCGCAACCCGGTGGACTTCGCCATGGCAACGCTCGGCGGGTCGTCGGGCCGCGGGTTGTCGGGCACCGAGAATACCGACGAGGATCTGCTGGGCGCGATCTCCATCGAACTGATCGAGGCCGATCTGCGTCCCTATTCCAGCTACGAGTTCGTGGCCGCACTGCAGGACGCCGTGCCGCGCCACCCGCAGCTGGAACAGATCAGCTTTCGCGGCTGGCGGTCGGGCCCGGGCGGCGACGCGCTGAGCGTGCAGCTGTTCGGCGCGCCGCCCGACACGCTCAAACAGGCGGCCGAGGCCCTGAAGACCCGGCTGGCGCAGTTCCCCGAGGTCAGCGCGCTGGAAGACAGCCTGTCCTACGACAAGCAGGAGCTGGTGCTGGAGCTGACTCCCCAGGGCGAGGCGCTGGGCGTCAGCATCGACGCGCTGGGCCGGACCCTGCGCGACCGGCTGTCGGGGATCGAGGCCGCGTCCTTCCCCGACGGCGTGCGCTCGGCCACCATCCGGGTCGAACTGCCCGAGGACGAGCGCACGGCCGATTTCCTGGACCGCGCCATGATCTCGACCGACGCGGGGCTGGCGCGGCTGGGCGACCTGGTGACGGTCGAAACGCGCGACGGCTTCTCGACCATCCGGCGCGAGAACGGCATCCGCCTGGCCACCGTCACCGGCGACATCTCCGAGGACGACCCGGCCCGCGCGACGGCCATCATGTTCGCGCTCGAGACCGAGATCCTGCCCGAGCTGCGCGGCGATTTCGGCATCTCGACCGACCTGTCGGGCCTGGCCGAAGAGGAGGAGGAATTCCTGACCGACGCCTCAATCGGTTTCGCGCTGTGCATCCTCGGGATCTTCCTGGTGCTGGCCTGGATCTTCGCATCCTGGACGCGACCGCTGGTGGTGATGGCGGTGATCCCCTTCGGCCTGATCGGGGCGATCTGGGGGCACTACATCTGGGACGTGCCGCTGAGCATCTTCACGGTGGTCGGGATGATCGGCATGACCGGCATCATCATCAACGATTCGATCGTGCTGGTGACGACGGTGGACGAGTATTCCGAGACGCGCGGCCTGGTGCCCGCCATCGTGGACGCGGCCTGCGACCGGTTGCGGCCCGTCCTGCTGACCACGCTGACCACCGTTCTGGGCCTTGCCCCGCTGCTCTACGAAGGGTCGAGCCAGGCGCAGTTCCTCAAGCCCACGGTCATCACGCTGGTCTATGGCCTCGGCTTCGGCATGGCGCTGGTGTTGCTGCTGGTGCCCGCCGTGCTGGCCATCGGGCAGGATTTCGGTCGCTTCCTGCGGGCGGCGCGGCGGCTGGGCCGGACGGGGCATGGCACGGGCGGCGCAAGGGCCGTGCTGGTCGCATCGGGGCTGGCCATCGCGGCGCTGTTCGCGGCGACTCTGGGCAGCCTGGCGGTGACGGGATCGGTGTGGTCGCCGCTTGCTGGGCTGGCGACGGGCGGCGCGTGGCAGGTCTTCGGCCTGTTCGCGGCGGCGAGTTTCGTGGTGGTTATCCTTGCGGCCATCGCCGGGGCCTTCTTGCTGCGTGCGCCCGGCGGCCCCATGCCCCCGGCCGAGTGAGCGGCGTCAATCGCAGCCCTTGATCTCGACCGCGCCGCTTTGGCCCAGGACGGTCAGGCGCAGCGCCCCGCGGTCCAGCCCCAGCGCCATGCCCCGCGGCGCGAAGACCTCGGACGACACGTGCAGCATGTTGCCGTCGCGCCGCGTCACGCTGTCGGCGACCCAGAAGCGCGGATCGCCCGGCTCGATCACGCCGTGTTCGTCCCCGCCCATGGCAGGCAGGCGCAGCCGCGCGTCGACCCGCAGGCCCCGATCGGTGGGCGTCAGGCGGCAGTCCAGCGGCCCGGCCCCGGCCTTGCCCCCGGGCACCGGCCGGTCCGACAGGGCGGCGCGGATGCGGGCATCGGCCCGCGCGCTGGCCGCCGGAAGGGTGCCGGACAGCTGTGCCGAGACCGGCACGCAGATGTCGCGGCACACCCCCATGTCGAGGTTCAGGCGCAATTCGACCGGCGCGCGCGGGTCGCGCGGCTCGACGATCAGCGGCAAGGTCACGCCGACGTCGTAGCCCACCGACCGCATGCCGTTCTGGTCGAACACGTGCGGCACCGGCCAGACCACCCGCACGCCGGCCAGGTTGGTCGAGCCCGACCAGTTGAAGCTGGGCGGGATGCCCGCCTCGCCCGGCGCGCGCCAATAGGTCTTCCATCCCGGCGCCAGGTTGATCTGCAGCGCGGCGGTGTGCGATCCGCCGTCGCGCCAGCCGGGCAGCAGGGACACCTGCGCCATTTCGGCCCGCAGCGGGGCGGCGAGAAGGATCAGAAGAGCGACGAGACGAAACATGCCGTCCTTCTTGCGCCACGGCGCCGCGTTTGGAAATCACGTCTGCGCGAAAGAACGCGAACCGTGTGCCCCTTGCGACGGTCGCCCGCTGTGCCATCTTGGGGGGCATGGACTACACCAACCTGACTGGACGCCTGGCGATCGCCATGCCGGGCATGGGCGATCCGCGCTTCGAGCGGTCGGTCATCCTGCTCTGCGCGCATGGCGAGGACGGGGCCATGGGGCTGATCCTGAACAAGCCCGCCTCGCAGGTCGACTTCACCGAGCTGATGGAACAGCTCGACATACCGCTGACCGCGCCCACCAGCCGACCGATCCACTTCGGTGGCCCGGTCGAGATGCAGCGCGGCTTCGTGCTGCACACGCGCGACTACGCCGGCGATAGCACCACGCTGACCGTGGGCGAGGATTTCGGCATGACCGCGACGCTGGACGTGCTGCGCGCCATCGCGGGCGGGCAGGGGCCGCGCGACGCGCTCGTGGCGCTGGGTTACGCGGGCTGGGGCGCCGGCCAGCTCGAGGACGAGATCGCGCAGAACGGCTGGCTGATCGCGGACCCGACGCCCGAGCTGGTCTTCGCCCCCGACAACGACGGGAAATGGATGGCGGCCATCGGCACGCTGGGGATCGATCCACTGCTGCTGTCGTCCGAGGGCGGACGGGCCTGAGCAGGGACGCCGCGCGGCCTAGCGCGGCGCGGCGGCACGGCGCAGGCGGTCGTTGATCGCGCGGCCCAGCCCGGTCTCGGGGATCGGCGCCACCGCGATGCGGTCCGCCCCCATGGCGTCCAGCCGGTGCAGCGCCCCGAACAGGCCCGCCGCCGCCTCGACCAGGTCGCCCGAGGGGGACAGGTTCAGCGCGGCCTCTACCGGGCCGAAGCCCAGCAGGATCTCGTCCGGCTCCGGATCGGTCACGTTCAGCCGGACACTGCCGCGCGGCGCGTAGTGCGAGGCGAGCTGACCCGGCGCGTTCGGCGTCGCGCTGGCGACGGGCGGCAGGAGCGGTGCCCCCAGGCAGGCCTCGGCGGTCTCGGCGGGCAGGCCGCCGGGCCGCAGCAGGCGGCAGCCCGCGTCGTCGCAGGCCAGGATCGTCGACTCGACCCCCACCGTGCAGGGACCGCCATCCACCACCGCGGCGATCCGGTTGGACAGGTGGTCCATCACGTGGTCCGCCGTCGTCGCGCTGATCCGGCCCGAGGGGTTGGCCGAGGGCGCGGCCACCGGGCGTCCGGTGTGCGCCAGAAGGTCGCGGGCCAGCCGGTTCGCGGGCACCCGGATCGCCACCGTGGACAGGCCCGCCGTGACCAGCGGCGACAGGCCCGCGTCGGGCCGCAAAGGCAGCACGAGGGTCATCGGCCCCGGCCAGAACGCCTCGGCTAGTCGGGCGGCATCGCCCGACAGCGTGGCGTATCTCGTGACCGCGTCCATATCCGGCAGGTGGACGATCAGCGGGTTGAAGCTGGGCCGGTTCTTGGCGGCGAAGATCCCCGCCACCGCCCGCCCGTCGCTGGCGTCGCCGCCCAGACCATAAACCGTCTCGGTCGGGAAGGCGACCAGCGCGCTCCCCCGCAATAGGGCGGCCGCGCGGTCCAGGTCGGACGCCGACGATCCCAGCCGCAGGGCGGTCATGGGTGCGCCGGGTTGACGCAAGGGCAGTGACGTGGCGTTTTCATTGCCGGAGTTCCGTGGGTGTATAACGTCTATCGTGCAATTTCAGGGCCATATCGTGCCCGGCGGCCCGTTTCCAGCCGCCCGCTTCGTTAGGAGAGACCGACATGCCATACCGTGCCCCCGTGCGGGATTACAGCTTTCTGTTCGATCATGTGGTGGGCCTTGAGCAGGTCACGGCGACCGACCGCTTCGCCGAGGCGACGCCTGACATGGTCGAGGCCATCCTGACCGAGGCGGGCCGGATGTGCGAAGAGGTTCTGGCCCCGCTGCAACGCAATGGCGACACGCATCCCGCCAGGCTTGAGAACGGCGTCGTCCGCACGTCGCCCGGCTTCGACGAGGGCTACAAGGCCATCGCCGAGGGCGGCTGGGTAGGCATCTCGGCCGATCCCGAATTCGGCGGCATGGGCCTGCCCATGACGGTCACGACCGCCGTGAACGAGATGATGGCCTCGGCCTGCCTGGCGCTGCAGCTGAACCCGTTGATGACCCAGGGCCAGATCGAGGCGCTGGAACACCACGCCAGCGACGAGCTGAAGGCGCTGTACCTGCCCAAGCTCATCTCGGGCGAATGGTGCGGCACCATGAACCTGACCGAGCCGCAGGCGGGCAGCGACGTGGGCGCGCTGAAGGCCAAGGCCGAGCCGCAGGACGATGGCACCTACGCCATCACCGGGCAGAAGATCTACATCTCTTGGGGCGACAACGACTTCTCGGAGAATGTCTGCCACCTGGTGCTGGCGCGCCTGCCGGGCGCGGTCGAGGGAACGAAGGGCATCAGCCTATTCATGGTGCCCAAGTTCATCCCCGACGCCGACGGCAAGCCGGGCGAGCGCAACGACCTGCGCGTCGTGTCGCTGGAGCACAAGATGGGCCTGCACGGCAGCCCCACCGCTGTGATGGAGTATTCCGGCGCGAAAGGCTGGATGGTCGGCCCCGAGAACGGCGGCATGGCGGCGATGTTCACCATGATGAACAACGCGCGGCTGGGCGTCGGCGGTCAGGGCATCGGCGTCGCCGAAGGCGCCTACCAGCACGCGCTGGCCTACGCGCTGGACCGCAAGCAGGGCCGCGCAGGCGGATCGGGCAGCATCGTGGAGCACGCCGACGTGCGCCGGATGCTGACCGAGATGAAGGCCGAGACCTGGGCCGCGCGCGCCATCGCGCTCAGCTGTGCGGTGGCCATCGACATGACCACCGCCACCGGAGACGCGGGCTGGAAGGCGCGGGCCGCGTTCCTCACGCCCATCGCCAAGGCCTTCGGCACCGATGTCGGCATGGCCGTGTCGCAGACCGGCGTGCAGGTGCATGGCGGCATGGGTTTCGTAGAGGAAACCGGCGCGGCGCAGTATTCGCGCGACGTCCGGGTGACCGCGATCTACGAGGGGACGAACGGGATCCAGGCCATGGACCTGGTGGCGCGCAAGATGATGGATGGCGGCGAGGCCGCGGGCGCCCTGCTGGACGAGATCGTGGCCGATGCCAAGTCGGCGCAGGACGATCTGCCTGACATGGCCCAGGCCGTGTTCGACGCGGCCGAAACCCTGCGCGAGACCACCGACTGGCTGGTGGCGCAGGAGCTGCAGGACCGCTTCGCCGTGGCCGTTCCCTATCTGCGGGCGTTCGCCCGGGTCCTCGGCGCGGGCTTCCACCTGCGGGCGGCCATGAAGGGCGACGATCCCCGCCGCGCGCTGGCCCGCTTCTATATCGAGCGGATGCTGCCCGAGCACGCGGGACTTCTGGCGCAGGTGCGGCAGGGGGCGGACGGCCTTTACGACCTGTCGCTGGACGACCTGGCGGCGGCGTGATCGCACCATACGGGCGGCGCGCCTGCCGGGACCGGTCCGCAGAGGTATTTGCGGACCAGTGATGCAGCCGGGCCGCGCGGGTTGTCTTCCCGGGCGCTTGAGTATTTGAAGACCAGTGATGGAAGGGGCGCGCCGGATCCCACGGCGCGCCCCTTGTCGGTTCAAGGGGGCGGCATGGGCGAAAAGCTGATCTATCCGTGGGACGCGGCGCCGGAGCACGGGCAGCCGCTCGAGGTCGCGCCGGGCATCGAATGGGTGCGCCTGCCGCTGCCCATGGCGCTGGACCACGTGAATTGCTGGATCCTTCAAGAGGATGATGGCGTCACCGTGGTCGATACCGGATTCGCGTCGAAGCTGACCAGGCGGCTATGGGAGCAAGCGCTGGACGGGCGGCGCGTCAGCCGTGTTGTGGTCACCCACCATCATCCCGATCACGTGGGGCTGGCGGGCTGGTTTATGGAACAGGGCGCCGAGCTGTGGATGACGCGGGTGGCCTGGCTCATGGCGCGGATGTTGCGGCTGGACGAGCAGGACCGCCCCGCACCCGAGACCGTGGATTTCTGGCGCGCGTCCGGCATGGCGGCCGAGGTGCTGGCGCAGCGGCTGGAGGAACGCCCGTTCAACTTCGCCGACGTGGTGGCGCCGATGCCGCTGGGCTATCGCCGGCTGGACGAAGGCGCGACGCTGCGCATGGGCGGGCGCGACTGGGTGGTGCGGCTGGGCGCAGGCCATGCGCCGGACCACGCGACGTTCTGGTGTGACGAAGACGGCCTCGTATTGGGCGGCGACCAGCTGTTGCCGTCGATCTCGCCCAATCTGGGGCTCTACGCGACCGAGCCCATGGCCGACCCGGTGGGCGACTGGCTGGACGCCTGCGCGCGGCTGGCCCGTTTCGCCGACTCTGGACAACTGGTCCTGCCGGGGCACAAGCTGCCGTTTCGGGGCTTGCCGCTGCGGTTGCGGCAGCTGATCGATAACCACCACGGCGCGCTGTCGCGGCTCGAGGCGCACCTCTCCCAGCCGCGCACCGCCGGCGAGTGCTTCGCGCCGCTGTTCAAGCGCGAGATCCGGGGCGGCGAATACGGGCTGGCGCTGGTCGAGGCCGCGGCCCATTGCCAGCACCTTTACCTGCAGGGCCGCGCCACGCGCGAACGGCGCGCGGACGGAGCCTGGGTCTACCGCGCGGTCTAGCCGGCCTTCTGCTGCATCCGCTCCATCATCGACATGACCATGCGGCGCGGCAGGAACGGGATCACCCATTGGCAGGCCAGCGACAGCGACGTCCTGTCGAACGCCACGAGATCACCCCGGCGCATGGCGTCGTAGCCGATCTTGGCCACGGCCCCGGCGGTCATGCCGCTTTGCGTCAGCCTGGTTCCGGTGAGATCGCTGCGCTGGGCGAACTCGGTCTCGACATAGCCGGGGACGAGGACGGTGGCGGTGACGCCCGTGCCGCGCAGTTCGTGCGCCAGGGCCTGGGTGTAGGAGTTCACGAAGGCCTTGGTGGCGAAATAGACGGCCTGCTCGGGGCCGGGCATGAACCCCGCGGTGGAGCCCACGTTGAGGATGCGACCACCGCCGCGCGCGACCATGCCGGGCGCGAGGGCGCGGGTCAGCGCGACCAGCGCCTTCACGTTCAGGTCGATCATCCCGAGCTCGTCCTCCGCCGGGCGATCCAGGTGCTTGCCGCGCCCGCCGAAGCCCGCGTTGTTGACGAGGATATCGGGCGCCAGGCCCGCGTCTTCGATCCGGCGGACAAGGTCCTGCGCGCCGCCCTCGGCCCCCAGGTCGCAGGCCATCACGTGCACCGTGACGCCGTGGCGTGATTCGAGATCGGATTTCAGCTGGTCCAGCGCGTCGGCGCGGCGGGCGGTGACGATCAGGTCGCCGCCGCGCGCGGCGTGTTCACGCGCCAGCGCGGCGCCGATTCCCGAGGATGCGCCGGTGACGAGGGCGAGATCGGACATGGGGGCCTCCTGTTCCATGGCATTGGAGGCAGATGGGGACGGGCGCGCAAAATAAAAGACCGCCCCGGCGGGGGCGGCCTTTTCGGTACCTGAAGCGGACCTGCGGCTTAGCCCTGGCGGGCCTTGAAGCGACGCTGCGTCTTGTTGATCACGTAGACGCGGCCCTTGCGGCGCACCACGCGGCAGTCGCGGTGGCGGTTCTTCAGCGAACGAAGCGAGTTGCGAACTTTCATCAGTCCTCTCCCATCGATGTCGCGGCGCGGGGCACGCGCCTTGGTTGCAAGATGCCGGGGGCGGGCCCGACGGCGAAAATCCCGTGGAACATGGTGGGCGATACTGGGATCGAACCAGTGACCCCTTCGATGTCAACGAAGTGCTCTACCGCTGAGCTAATCGCCCCATGTCCGTTACCGACGCATATGACATCGCCCCGAAGGCCGGGGGGTGTCACGCCGGTGCGCGGTCTATAAAAGCTCGTCCGCCCCTGTTCAAGCGCTTTTGCTGAACCATCTTGTTTGGCGTAAGAGACATGTCACGAACGGTAACAGGGGACGGTGATCCGCGTGGAGCTGCCAGCCTACGACCTTTTTCGTCCCGAGCGGCTCGAGACCGGGCTGATCTTCGCGTCGCCCCATTCCGGGCGCCATTACAGCGATGAATTCCTCGCCGCCAGCCGGCTGGACCCGGCCGTCCTGCGATCGTCCGAGGACGCGTTCGTCGACCGCCTGTTCTCGGCCGCGCCCGCGCACGGGGCCCCCCTGCTGTGCGCGCATCACCCCCGCGCCTGGGTGGATCTGAACCGCGCCGTGACCGAGCTGGATCCAGCCCTGATCGAGGATCTGCCGCGCGGCCCGCACAATCCGCGCGTGACCTCGGGGCTGGGGGTGATTCCCCGCGTCGTGGCCGGCGGACGCGCCATCTATGACGGTAAAATACCGCTGCCCGCCGCCAAGGCCCGGCTCGAAGGGGTCTGGACCCCGTACCACGCGCGGCTTCGGTCGCTCATCGACGAGGCGCGCACCGCCTTCGGCCACGCCATCCTGATCGACTGCCATTCGATGCCGCACGAGGCGCTGGAAACCGCCGGCGCCCCCGGCAAACGCCCGCAGATCGTCCTGGGTGACCGGTTCGGGGCGGCGGCGGCGCCCGGCATCGTCGACAGTATCGAAAGCGTTTTCACCGCGCTGGGGCTGCGCTGCGCCCGCAACACGCCCTTTGCCGGGGCCTACATGGCGCAACATTACGGGCGGCCCGCACGCGCCCAGCACGTGGTCCAGATCGAGATCGACCGCGCGCTTTACATGGACGAGCGCAAGGTCGAGCCCAACGACGGCTTCGACGATTTCAAGGCGCTGATGGACCGGGCCGTGGCCCACATGGTCAAGATCGGGGCCGGGCGGCGCGACGGCGGGTCGCTGGCTGCCGAGTAGGCACGCGGCCTAGCGCAGCGACCGGCCCTTCAGGATCGCGCCGTCGCCCCAGCGCGCGCGAATCGCGTCGGTGGCGCGCTCGGCGCGCGCGCGGGCCTGCGCCTGCGGATCCAGCAGGTCGCCCACGCGGTCCGCGCCCTCGGCCCCCGTCAAATCCGACAGTCCGACGCCCAGCAGGCGGAACGGGCCTTCGCCCGCGACCGGGTCGAACAGGGCGCGCGCGGTGCGATAGATGCGGTCGGCGATCTGCGTGGGATCGGTCAGCGTCAGCCGCCGCGTCAGGATCGCGTGATTCGCGCGCTTCAGCTTCAGCGTGACGACTCGGCCCGCGATGTCCTTGGCCTTGGCGCGGCCGGCGACCTTCTCGGCCAGCCGCCAGATATGCCCGTCCAGCACGTCAGGGTCGGCGGTATCGGCGTGGAAGGTGGTTTCGTTGCTGATGCCCTTCACCGGCGCGTTGGCCGACACGCGGCGCCGGTCCTGCCCGCGGGCCAGGTGCCACAGGCGCGTGCCCATGCCGCCGAAGCGGGCGGTCAGGTCACGCTCGTCCCAGCGCTTGAGATCGGCGAAGGTCCGGATGCCCGCACGCTCCAGCGCCTCGCGCGTTACGGCGCCCACGCCCCAGATCAGGCCCACGGGCTTGTCGTGCAGGAAATCCACCGTCTCGGCCGCGCCGATGATCGAAAAGCCGCGCGGCTTGTCGAGATCCGACGCGATCTTGGCCAGGAACTTGTTGTGCGACAGCCCGATGGACCCGGTGATCCCCAGCTCGTCCTGCATGCGCTTCACCAGCCGCGCCAGCATGACCGCGGGCGGCGCGCCGTGCAGTCGCGCCGTCCCCGTGAGGTCCATGAACGCCTCGTCCAGGCTCAGCGGTTCGACCACGGGCGTCAGGTCGTCCATCATGGCGCGGACCTGCCGCGAGACGGCCGAATAGACGTCGAAGCGGGGCCGGACGATTACCGCCTCGGGGCAGAGCTTCAGCGCCTGGAACATGGGCATGGCCGACCGGACGCCCTTGATCCGCGCGATGTAGCAGGCGGTGGTCACCACCCCGCGTGACCCGCCGCCGACGATCACCGGCTTGTCGCGCAGCTCGGGGTTATCGCGCTTCTCGACGCTGGCGTAGAACGCGTCGCAATCCATGTGGGCGATGGACAGGTCATTGAGCTCGGGGTGCGTCAGCACGCGCGGACTGCGGCAGGCGGGGCAGCGCCCGCCGGCATCGAACGGCGTCAGGCAATCGCGGCAGAGACTCGGCATGGCGTGCATTTAATCACCGGGGCCGCTTGGTGACAGAGCCCATCGCGCGCCTGGGGCCCAAGCCGTTGGGATCTTGGCCTCGGCGCGCTTTGCGATAGTATGTTAGCGAACAAACCGCGAGACCGCCATGAACGATACTCCCACGATCCCGCCCCGCCGCCCCCTGACGCTGCGCGACGTGTCCGAGGCGTCGGGCGTCAGCGAAATGACCGTCAGCCGCGTCCTGCGCAACCGCGGCGACGTCAGCGCGGCCACCCGCGACAAGGTGCTGGATGCGGCCAAACAGCTTGGCTACGTGCCCAACAAGATCGCGGGCGCGCTGGCCTCGTCGCGGGTGAACCTGGTGGCGGTCATCATTCCGTCGCTGTCGAACATGGTCTTCCCCGAGGTGCTGGCCGGCGTCGCCGAGGCCCTGGACGGGACCGAGCTTCAGCCGGTGGTGGGCGTGACCCATTACAGCCCCGAGCAGGAAGAGAAGGTCCTTTACGAGATGCTGTCCTGGCGGCCCTCGGGGGTCATCATCGCGGGCATCGAGCATTCCGAGCAGAGCCGCCAGATGATGCGCGCCACGGATGTGCCGGTGGTCGAGATCATGGACGTGGACGGCGATCCGGTGGACGCGGTGGTCGGCATCTCGCACCGCCGCGCCGGCCGCAAGATGGCCGAGGCGATCCTGAAGCAGGGCTTCGAGAATATCGGCTTCCTCGGGACGCAGATGCCGCTGGACCACCGCGCCCGCAAGCGGTTCGAGGGGTTCACCGAGACGCTGGCCAAGGCCGGGCTCGAGGTCATGGACCAGGAATTCTACTCGGGCGGATCGGCCTTGCTGAAGGGCCGCGAGATGACGAAGGCGATCCTGGATCGCTCGCCCGACATCGATTTCCTCTACTATTCCAACGACCTGATCGGGGCGGGCGGCCTGCTCTACTGCACCGAGCAGGGCTTCGACATTCCCGGCCGGCTGGGCCTTGCCGGATTCAACGGGGTCGAGCTGTTGCAGGGCCTGCCGCGCAAGCTGGCCACGATGGACACCGAACGACAGGCCATCGGCCGCGAGGCCGCGCGCATCGTCGCGGCGCGCGCCGGCGGGGCGCCCGGCGGTGGCGAACGGATCGAGATCGAGCCGAAGGTAACGCTGGGCGACACGCTGCGCCGCTACAAGCCGTAGTCCGGGGCCGAACGCGTCCCCGGTGGGGAGTGTGATCAGCCTGCCAGCGTCGCGCGGGTCATGTGCCGCTTGCGACCGAAGCCGGGCGTGCGCGTGACGTCGAACCCTGCCGACTGAAGCGCCCGGCGCACGTGTCCCGCCGCCGAATAGGTGGCCGCCGTCCCGCCCGGCGTCGTGTGCGCGGCGACCTCGGCCAGGATCTCGGGCGTCCACAGCGCCGGGTTCTTGGCGGGCGAGAAGCCGTCGAGAAACCACGCATCCGCGCGCTCGGTCCATGCGGGCAGGGTCGTCTCGGCGAATCCCTCGACCACGTGCAGGTCCAGCCCCGGCAGGCTGATCCGCCGCGCGCCCGCCCTCCATGCGTCGACCAACGCCTCGGCCCGGTCCGCCAGAACCGGGAAGGCCCCCAAGGCGCGCGCCATGTCGTCGGCTGCGATCGGGTGCGCCTCGAAGCTGGTGAACCGCAGGTCGCCCGATTGCCCGCTCTCCTGCCACGCCACCCAGGCGGCCAGCGCGTTCAGGCCGGTGCCGAAGCCAAGCTCGCCGATGTGAAAGCCCGGGGCGAAGCGCGCGGGCAGGTCGTTGCCACGCAGGAACACGTGATGCGTTTCATCCAGCCCGTGCGCGAAGGAATAGTAGGGATCGTCGTAGATCTCGCTGACGGGCACGCCGTCCTGCCACTGGGTCATGGGCCATCCCTTGCCGCTTCGCGTCGACCCGATTACCTGACGGGACCACGCGCGGAAAGGGGATGCGACATGCAGGACGTTACCGTCTACGGCGCGGGCATCTTCGGGCTGTCGGTGGCCTGGGCGTGCCTGACCCGCGGCGCGCGGGTGCAGGTGATCGACCCCCACGGCCCCGGCGCGGGCGCGTCGGGCGGGATCGTCGGCGCGCTGGCACCCCATGTCCCCGAGAACTGGAACCCGAAGAAGGCCTTCCAGCTCGACAGCCTGCTGGCGGCCGAAGGCTTCTGGGCGGCGGTCGAGAATGCGGGCGGCGTGGCGTCCGGATACGGGCGCACCGGCCGTATCCAGCCCGTCGCGGACCCGCAGGCGCATGACCGGGCCGACGCGCGCGGCGCGGGGGCGCGCGACCTGTGGCGGGGGCAGGCCGCGTGGTCGGTCACCGATGCCGCAAGCGACCCGTGGGGCGTCGCGGCGCCCTTGGGCGTCGTCATCCACGACAGCTTGACCGCGCGCATTCACCCGCGCCGGGCCTGCGACGCGCTGGTTGCCGCCATCCGCGCGCGCGGGGGCGCGGTGCTGGGCGAGGGGCGCGCGCGGGGCGCCGTCGTCTGGGCCACCGGTGCCGCGGGCCTTCAGGACCTGTCCCGGGAGCTTGGGCAGGAGGTCGGCCGCCCGATCAAGGGGCAGGCGGCGCTGCTCAAGCTGGACATGGGCGATGCGCCGCAACTGTTCGTGGACGGTCTGCACGTGGTGCCCCATGCCGACGGCACGGTGGCCATCGGCTCCACGACCGAGCGGGACTACGACGATCCTTCGGGTTGCGACGCCTTGCTGGACGACGTGGTGGCGCGCGCCCGCGCGACGGTGCCAAGGCTGGCCGGGGCGCCCGTGATCGCGCGCTGGGCCGGGCTGCGCCCCCGCGCCCGGTCGCGTGCGCCGATGCTGGGGGCGTGGCCGGGACGGCCCGGCCATTTCGTCGCCAATGGCGGGTTCAAGATCGGCTTCGGCATGGCGCCGGGCGTGGCCGGGGTCATGGCCGCGCTCGTGCTGGACGGGCGGGACGGAATCCCCGAGGGCTTTCGCCTGGAGGACAGCCTGCGCTGAGGGGGCGCCGCCCCCCGTCCGCTGCGCGGACTCCCCCCGAGGTATTTTGGGAAAGATGAAGCGGCGGGGCGACCGGGACGGTGCCGCGCCCTCCGGCTCAGGCGAGAACGGTGTCGAGCGCCACGTGATCGCGGCCCAGCGCCTCGGCCACCGGGGCGTTGGTGATCTGGCCCGCGTGCACGTTCAGGCCTTGCGCCAGGTGCGCGTCGTCGCGGCAGGCCTGTTTCCAGCCCTTGTCGGCCAGCGCCAGCATGAACGGCATGGTCGCGTTGCCGAGCCCGATGGTCGACGACCGCGCGACCGCGCCGGGCATGTTCGCCACGCAGTAATGCAGGATGCCGTCGACCTCGAAGATCGGGTCCTGGTGGGTGGTCGCCTTCGACGTCTCGAAGCAGCCGCCTTGGTCGATCGCCACGTCCACCAGCACCGCGCCGGGCTTCATCGTGGACAGCATGTCGCGGGTGACGAGCTTGGGCGCGGCGGCGCCGGGGATCAGCACCGCGCCGATGACCATGTCGGCCTCGGCCACCGCCTCGGCGATGTTGCCGCCCGAGGCATAGCGGGTGTTCATGTCGCGGCTAAAGAGCTCATCGAGCTGGCGCAACCGGGGCAGCGACTTGTCGAGCACGGTGACGTCCGCGCCCATCCCGGCGGCGATGCGCGCCGCGTGGGTGCCGACGACGCCGCCGCCGATCACCACGACGCTGGCCGGCGTGACGCCGGGAATCCCGCCCATCAGCACGCCGCGCCCGCCATTGGCCTTCTGCAGGGTCCAGGCACCCATCTGCGGCGCCAGGCGGCCCGCGACCTCGGACATGGGGGCGAGCAGCGGCAGGCCGCCACGCGCGTCGGTCACCGTTTCATAGGCGATGCAGGTGGCGCCCGATTTCAGCAGGTCGTCGGTCTGCGCCGGATCGGGGGCCAGGTGCAGGTAGGTGAACAGCAGCTGGCCCTCGCGCAGCATGGCGCGCTCGGCGGCCTGCGGCTCCTTCACCTTCACCACCATCTCGGCGCGCTCGAAGATCTCGTCGGCGGTCGCGACGATGCTGGCGCCCGCGTCGGCGTAGTCCTCGTCCGGGAAGCCCGCGCCCAGGCCGGCACCCGACTGGATCAGCACCTCGTGGCCGTGGCTCACCGCCTCGCGCGCGGCGTTGGGCGTGATGCCGACGCGGAATTCCTGGGCCTTGATCTCGGTGGGACAGCCAATGCGCATAATCTTCTCCTCGTGTCCTGGGTTGCGCGGAGATTAACGCCGTCGGGACGGGAGTGCTTTGAATTCCCTGCGTGCGATGGCATCATTCCGGCAAGATCCGTGCGCTATCACGGATAATCGCAGGAGAAATGATCGCATGATCGGCCTCGACCAGATGGATCGCCGAATCCTCGCGTTGCTGCAGCGCGAGGGGCGGCTCACCAATGCCGAGCTGAGCGAGCGGGTGGCGCTGTCGCCCTCGGCCTGCCACCGGCGCGTGGCGCGCCTGGAACAGGCGGGGGTCATTCGCGGCTACGTCGCGCTGCTGGACCGCGCCGTGCTGGGGCGGCGCACCACGGTCTTCGTTGAGATCACGCTGTCGGGGCAGGCGGACGAGGTGCTGGACGCGTTCGAAGCGGCGGTGGCGCAGATCCCCGAGGTGCTGGAATGCCACCTCATGGCGGGCACGGCCGATTACCTGCTGAAGGTCGTGGTCTCGGATACCGAGGATTTCGCCCAGCTGCACCGCCGCCACCTGGCACGGCTGCCGGGGGTGGCGCAGATGCAGTCGAGCTTTGCCCTGCGCCGCGTGCGCGAGACGACGGCGATCCCGGTCTAGGCCTTGCGCATCCGCAGGAACAGGTAGAGCGGCAGGCCGCAGCTGACCCCGATGCAGAAGGTCGCCGGGATGGCGACCAGGTCCAGCCAGCGGCGGCGGCCGATCGCCTCGATCAGGATCCAGACGGTCAGGGTGATGGCGGCGATGGTCAGGTCCCAGACCAGCCCGGTGGTCGATTTGTTCACGTACCAGGCGTCGATCAGCTGACCCAGCGAATTGCCGTCGGCCATGTAGCCCAGGAACCAGTACATCGGGTGGATCGCACCCCAGACGGCCAGGGCCAGGAAAATCCAGCGCATCAGAAGCTGCCGCCGCTGATGCCGATCTCGGCGGTGCCCGATACGGCGATGCCGCCGCGCCGCGCGGGGTCGTCCACCACCGGTTCGGGCGGCGCGTCGGCCCCGCAGGCGGCAAGGGTGGCAAGGGCGATCAGCGCGGCGATGCGGGTCATGGCGGGCCTTCGGTCAGGTGCGATGCCCTCAAACTAGGCGTGGGGCGAGGCTTCGGCCAGTGTCTTGCGCCAGCGGGTCACCTGCGCGCGCACGTTGGCGGGCGCCGTGCCACCGTAGGACGTGCGCGAGGCCACCGAATTGTCCACGCCCAGCACGTCGAAGACGGCCTCGGTGATGGCCGGGTGCGCGTTCTGCATGTCCTCCAGCGTGAGGTCCGGCAGGTCGCAACCACGGCGTTCGGCCAGGGCCACCAGCGCGCCAGTCACGTGGTGCGCGTCGCGGAACGGCAGGCCCGCCTCGCGCGTCAGCCAGTCGGCCAGGTCCGTGGCGGTCGAGAACCCGTGCGACGCGGCGGCGCGCAGCGCCTCGCGGTTGGCGGTCATGTCGCCCACCATCCCCGTCATCGCCGCCAGTGCCAGCATGAGCGAGTCGGCGGCGTCGAAGGTCTGTTCCTTGTCCTCCTGCATGTCCTTTGAATAGGCCAGCGGCAGCCCCTTCATCACAGTCATCAGCGCCACCTGCGCGCCGAAGATCCGCCCCAGCTTGGCGCGCAGCAGCTCGGCCGCGTCGGGGTTGCGTTTCTGCGGCATGATCGACGACCCGGTGGACCAGCGGTCGGACAGCGACACGAACCGGAACTGGGCCGAGGACCAGATCACCAGCTCTTCGGCCAGGCGGCTCAGGTGCATGGCGGTGATCGAGGTGGCCGACAGGAACTCCAGCGCGAAATCGCGGTCGCTGACGGCATCCAGCGAATTGGCGCAGGGCCGGTCGAAGCCCAGCGCGTGGGCCGTGGCGTCGCGGTCCAGCGGGTAGGACGTGCCGGCCAGCGCGGCGGCGCCCAGGGGGCTTTCGTTCATCCGCGCGCGCGCGTCGCGCAGGCGGCCGATATCGCGGTCGAACATCTCGGCATAGGCCAGCATGTGGTGGCCCCAGGTCACCGGCTGCGCGGTCTGCAGGTGGGTGAAGCCGGGCATGACCCAGTCGGCGCCCGCCTCGGCCTGGTCGACCAGCGCCGTCTGCAACGCGCGCAGTCCTTCCATGGCCGCGTCGCACTGGTCGCGGACCCAGAGCCGGAAATCGGTGGCCACCTGGTCGTTGCGCGACCGGCCCGTGTGCAGGCGCCCGGCAGGCTCGCCGATCATCTCCTTCAGGCGGGCCTCGACATTCATGTGGATGTCTTCCAGCGCGGCCGAGAACGGGAAGTCGCCGGACTCGATCTCTGACAAAACGGTGAGAAGGCCTTCCCGGATCGCCTCGGCATCCTTACTGCTGATGATGCCTTGGGCGGCCAGCATGGCGGCGTGGGCGCGCGACCCCGCGATATCCTGCGGGGCCAGGCGCCGGTCATAGGCGATCGAGGCGTTGATCGCCTCCATGATCGCGTCGGGACCGGTGCTGAAGCGTCCGCCCCACATCGCGTTGGAAGTCTTGTCGGCCATGTTGAGAAGCCCCCGGAGGACGTTGTGAAATTTCTGACCCTCGCCCTTTATCTGGGCCTCGCCACGATCGCAAATGCCGAGCCCGCCGCCTGGTCGGACCTGCGCCAGGGGGACATGCGCAAGCTGGTGTTCCACGACACGCCCCGCGCGGTCACCGACGCGACCTTCACGACCCCCGACGGCGCGGAGCGCCGGCTGTCGGACTACGCGGGCAAGTGGGCGCTGGTGAACTTCTGGGCATTGTGGTGCGCCCCCTGCCGCGAGGAGATGCCGGCGCTGGATACCCTCAACGCCGAGATGGGCGGCGAGGATTTCGAGGTCGTGACCATCGCGGTCTGGCGCAACGCGCTGCCCGCGATCGAGGATTTCTTCGCCGAGCACGAGATCGGGACGCTGCCGATCCTGCTGGACCCCGACCGTAGAGTGTCTTCGGCCATGGGCGTGCTGGCCATGCCGATCACCGTCCTGCTGAACCCCGAGGGGCAGGAAGTCGCGCGCATGACGGGCGACGCCGACTGGGCGGGCGACGACGCGCGGACGCTTCTGCAGGGTGTGATGAACGGCGGCTAGCCCATGGCCGCGACCGCATCGTGCCGTGGGCACGGGACAAGGTGGTCGTTGAAAAAGCCCGAGGCCTGCATGAAGGCATAGACGATGGTCGGCCCGCAAAAGCCGAAGCCCCGCGCCTTCAGGTCCTTCGAGATGCGTTGCGACAGCGGCGTCTGCGCCGGAACCTCGGCCATGCTGTGGAACCGGTTCTGCACCGGGCTGCCATCCACGAAATCCCAGAGGTAGTTCGAGAACCCCCGCTCGGCTTCGATCTGCTGCCAGGAGCGGGCATTCTTGATCGCCGCCTCGATCTTGCCGCGGTGGCGCACGATGCCCGGGTCCTGCGCCAGCCGGTCGACCTCGGCCGTGCCCCAGGTGGCGATCTCGTTTGGGTCGAACCCGTTGAACGCCGCGCGGAAATTGTCGCGCTTGCGCAGGATGGTGATCCAGGACAGCCCCGCCTGGAATCCGTCCAGCACCAGCTTCTCGTATAGCGCGCGACCGTCATACTCGGGCACGCCCCATTCCTTGTCGTGGTAGGCCACGTAAAGCGGATCGTCGCCGCACCAATCGCACCGTTCCCCCATACCGCGCCCCCTTATCGGCGAAAATTGTCCGTTTTACCCTGCGTTAGCCGCCGTCGGTCATTCTGCGCGCAGTCAGATGAGGCAGGCCATGATCCACCCATTTTCCCCGAAGCCCGGCGCGACGACGGCATCGCCGGACCCGCTGAGCTTTGCCGTGGCCGCGCGGGATCGCGACACCGTCGCCATGGTGACGCGCGCGGTGGACGAAGACAACGTCATGCTGGCCTTCCAGCCCGTGGTGCCCGCGCTGCGCGACGACCGGCCGGCCTTCTACGAGGGGCTAATCCGCCTGCTCGACGCCTCGGGCCGGATCATCCCCGCGCGCGATTTCATGTCCACGGTCGAGCCGACCGAGCTCGGACGCCGCATCGACACCCTGTCGATCACCCACGGGCTCGAGGTGCTGCATCACCGCCCCCGGCTGCGGCTGGCGATCAACGTGTCGGCCCGCTCCATCGGCCATTCCCCGTGGCTCGAAGCGCTGGAGCGGGGGATCACGCGCGATCCCACGGTGGCCGAGCGGCTGATCCTCGAGATATCCGAGCGCTCGACGATCGAACTGCCCCAGATGGTCGGCGATTTCATGCAGGCGATGCAGCTGCGCGGGCTGAGCTTCGCGCTCGATGATTTCGGCGAGGGGTATACCTCGCTGAAATATCTCAAGGATCTCTATTTCGACATCGTCAAGATCGACGGCCAGTTCGTGCGCGGCATCGCCGGGAACCCCGACAACCGCGCGCTGATCAAGGCCATCGTCTCGATCGGGCGCCATTTCGACATGGTGACCATCGCCGAACAGGTCGAAACCCGGGCCGACGCCGCCGCTTTGGCCAAGCTGGGGGTCGATTGCCTGCAGGGCTACTATTTCGGCGCACCCACGATCCGCCCCCGCTGGGAACCTGCTGGGGCGCCGCCTAGAAAGGGGTCGGACCCGTAAACAATGGATCGGTTCTCGCCTAGTGGTGTGGCAGGGTAGCTCTTGAAGCGCCCAGTCCCGGCAGCGCTGAAATACCGGCGGTCATCTTCGACCAAGCTATCCAATAATTCAAAGGGGTGGGAGATGCCTGACTACTCACAGGACCATCCCGGGATGAGCAGGGAACGCGATGAAGTGATGCCAATCGAGCATTTTCACAGCGTTCTCGTCGGGTACCTCATGCATTGGCACCGCCTTTCGCTCGACGCTTCGTTATTTTTTGCAACCGCGAGCCTTACGCTCACCGCTGTAGCCTTGTCCAACTCGAATTTGGCCAGCGAAAGAGCGCTGACCGTCAGCTTTATGCTTATCATGATTGCGGTTGCTGGCGGAGTGGTAACCAAGACAATCATGCGTCAGATGATGGCTTTGAGGTCCGCCATTCAGAAGCTTGACGAAGCAGGCGGTGCGTTCAGCACGGGGGCTCACCTCAAATGTTCGACTGTTTATCCGATGCACTGGAAGGTGCCGGCCGAAAAAACGTGGCATGACCCGATCAAGCCAATCGTTCTGGCCTCAACGGTTCTGCTTCCCTTGGCGCTCGCGTGTATGATTATTGCTTCAGCGCTGGGCCTGATCGAGATGATCGCGATCGCGCTATAGTCAGGGATGAAGCCAGCATTCGGGGTTGGCCATAACCAGAACTTCTGCGTTCGTCTCAGTGGCGGAAAGCATCGGTTGTGTCCTTTATGACACTGGCATAGGGTCTGCGTGACGATCCCGGCGGCGCTGCTACGTTGTACCGCGGCGGCCCGCCCGGGCGACCAACGAACCGCACGCAGCAAAAGGGTAATCCCATGACCAATGTCGTTATCGCGTCCGCAGCCCGCACTGCCGTGGGCAGCTTCAACGGATCCTTCGCCAACACGCCCGCCCACGATCTCGGGGCCAAGGTGTTGGAAGAAATCGTTGCGCGGGCCGGCATCGACAAGGCCGACGTGTCCGAAACCATCCTCGGCCAGGTACTGACCGGCGGCCAGGGCCAGAACCCGGCGCGCCAGGCCCACGTGAACGCCGGCCTGCCCATCGAATCCGCCGCCTGGGGCATCAACCAGGTCTGCGGCTCCGGCCTGCGCGCCATCGCGCTCGGCGCCCAGCACATCCAGTTGGGCGATGCCCAGGTCGTCGCCGCCGGCGGCCAGGAAAACATGTCCATGAGCCCCCATGTCGCCAACCTGCGCCAGGGCCAGAAGATGGGCGACATGAAGTTCATCGACTCGATGATCCGCGACGGCCTGTGGGACGCCTTCAACGGCTATCACATGGGCCAGACGGCCGAGAACGTCGCCGAGAAATGGCAGATCAGCCGCGAGGAGCAGGACAAGTTCGCCGCGATGAGCCAGAACAAGGCCGAGCGTGCCCGCGCCGAGGGCAAGTTCAAGGACGAGATCGTTCCCTTCACCGTCTCGACCCGCAAGGGCGACACGGTGGTCGACGCGGACGAATACATCCGCGAGGGCGCCACGCCCGAGGGGATGGCCAAGCTGCGCCCGGCCTTCACCAAGGACGGAAGCGTCACCGCCGGCAACGCCAGCGGCATCAATGACGGCGCCGCCGCCGTTCTGCTGATGTCCGCCGACGAGGCCGAGCGTCGCGGGGTCGAGCCGCTGGCGCGCATCGTCAGCTATGCCACCGTCGGGCTCGACCCGTCGATCATGGGCACCGGCCCCATCGGCGCGTCGCGCAAGGCGCTGGAAAAGGCGGGCTGGAAGCCGGGCGACCTGGACCTGGTCGAGGCGAACGAGGCTTTCGCCGCGCAGGCCTGCGCCGTGAACAAGGACATGGGCTGGGACCCCGAGATCGTGAACGTGAACGGCGGCGCCATCGCCATCGGCCACCCCATCGGTGCCTCGGGCGCCCGGATCTTCAATACCCTGCTGTTCGAGATGCAGCGCCGTGGCGCCAAGAAGGGCCTTGCCACCCTGTGCATCGGCGGCGGCATGGGCGTGGCCATGTGCGTCGAACGTCCCTGACCCAGGCCGCCGCGCGCCCGCCGCGCGGCCCCGAGCCGGAGACCGTCGATGGCTGACCAAGCGACATGGTTCGATCAGGTCGTCTTTTCCGGGGGCGGGACGCGCTGTCTGTGGCAGGGTGGCTTCATGGACGTGCTGAAGCAGGAAATCCCGATCACGCCCGAGCGCATCACGGGCGTGTCGGGCGGTGCGTTGACCTGCTGCGGCTTCCTCACCTCGCGCGGTCCCGAAATCCGCGACCTGATGATGGAGACCTTCGCGGCGCATGACCGCAACGTGCCGCTGCACGAACCGTTCGACGAGGTCGACGGGCATTCCCCGCACCAGCGCATGTATCAAGAGGTGGTCAGCCGCGCCGTGGGCGATCCGCAGGCCGCTCGGCAGATCGCCGACGGGGTCTCGGTCCAGATTCTGCTCGGGCGGCCCCCGAAGGATGGCTGGGCCAAGCTGTCTGGCGCCATGATGACCATGGTTTACGAGGCCGACACCGTTATCCGGTCGAACCCTCACCTCGCCTGGGCGGAAATGACCGGCATGGGATCTGACCTTGTTGACGCTAACGCCGCCGCGCGGGACGGCAAGCTCGTGGATCTCGTCTGCGCTGCCGCGACCATCCCCCCGGCGTTCGAGCCGCCGCTGTGGGACGGTCGTCCGGCCATCGACGCGGGGATGATCGACCAGGCGCCGCTGCCCCGTCCCGATCGCGGAAGAACGCTGATCCTGCTGACAAAAGAGTTCCGCGACATACCTCAACACGACGACCGGATCTACGTGATGCCGTCCCGGGAAGTGGCGGCCGACAAGATCGATTTCACCGATCCGGACAAGCTGGCCCTGACCTGGGAGCAGGGGGAGGAAGACGCCCGGCGGCTGTTGGCCGACGGCACGTTGATAAGAAACTGAAACCAACGAGGAGGAGAAAGACATGGGACGCGTAGCAATCGTGACCGGCGGCACCCGGGGCATCGGGGCGGCCATCGCCAAGGCGCTGAAGGCCGAGGGGCACACCGTCGCCGCCACCTATGGCGGCAACGACGAGGCCGCGAAGGCCTTCACCGACGAGACGGGCATCCCGACCTACAAGTGGGACACGGGCGACTACGACGCCTGCAAGGCGGGGATCGAAAAGGTCGAATCCGAGCATGGGCCCGTCGAGATCCTGATCAACAATGCCGGCATCACCCGCGATGCCCCGTTCCACAAGATGACGCCCGACCAGTGGAACCAGGTCATCGGCACCAACCTGACCGGCGTGTTCAACATGACGCACAATGTCTGGAACGGCATGCGCGACCGCGGCTTCGGCCGGATCGTGACCATCAGCTCGATCAACGGGCAGAAGGGCCAGTTCGCCCAGGCCAACTATGCCGCGGCCAAGGCGGGGGATATCGGCTTCACCAAGTCCCTGGCCCAGGAAGGCGCGAAGAAGGGCATCACCGTGAACGTGGTCGCGCCCGGCTACATCAACACCGACATGATGAGCACGATCCCGGACAAGGTGATGGAGTCCATCGTCGGCGGCATCCCGGTGGGGCGCCTGGGCGAGCCGGAAGAAATCGCGCGCTGCGTGAGCTTCCTGTGCGGTGACGACGCCGGGTTCATCACCGGGTCCACGATTTCCGCCAATGGCGGCCAGTACATGACCTGATCCGGGTCCCAGGGCGGGGCGCGTTGCCGTCCCGTCCGCCCTCATCCGGAAATCTGCCCCGCAGATTTTCCGGGGGACGTGCACCACGTGGCCCGTTCCCACCGTAACGCCGATGGACCCGCCTAATTCCACTCAGGCGGCGGCAAGGCGCGGATTTTCGCAAAGAATTTAAGACGAGATCGACGCCGGGAAGGCGGATCCGGTCACCAAGAGCGCTGGCGATGTCGCCAGCGCCAAGTTTGTCCGATCAGTGGGTCAGACGTTCGATCTGCTCTTTCAGGCGAAGCTTCTGCTTCTTGAGATCTGCAATGCGGATGGTGTCGCTTCCGGGGCTCCGTTGCTCGGACTCGACCAGCTCCGAGAGGTGTTGATGTTTCTTCCGAAGTTCCTGCACATGCGAACTCAAAGCCATCGAGATCCTCCTTTTTTGCTGAGACTCGTATTGAGCCACAAAATCGGAAAAAAGTCACGCGGCTGTCGCCTGATCGTTACAATGCGACGCGGTTTTACGCAATTTACGGCAAGGGCGCGCCGTCTCGCAGCACCGCACGAATGGCGGGCGCGTAATCCTCGCCGTCTTTTCCGTGACTTGCACCGTCGTGCATGACGACGGGCGGGTGCAGCACCAAAGGCGTTTTTCCGCCCTTCCGTCCGCTCACGATGACCAGCGAGGCGGCCCGCCCCGTCCGGGGCTGCAGGGGGCGGATCGCGAGGCTACCCAGATTCGCCGCCATCGCGCCCAGCAGATCGGCCAGCCGGTCGGCCCGCTGGATCACCGTCATCAGCCCCTTGGGGGCCAGCCTGCGGGCGCCTGTTTCGATCCAGCGCGCTAGCGGCAGGTCCTCGCGATGGGCGGTGGCGCGGTCGGCGCCCCGGGGCGGCGTGCCCGACCGCGGGGCGTAGTAGGGCGGGTTGGCGACGACGTGGTCGAATCGCCGCTGCCGCACCGGTTCGGGCAGGTCGGCCAGGTCGGCCGTGTGGATCCGCGCCGTCAACCCGTTTCGCACGGCATTGGCGCGGGCCAGTGCGGCATACCCGTCCTGCACCTCGACCCCCGTCAGGTCCAGCCCGTCCACCCGGGTGGCCAGCGCGAACAGCGCGCAGCCGACCCCGCATCCCAGCTCGAGCACCGATTGCCCCGCGCGCGCCGGCACGGCTGCGGCCAGAAGCACCGGGTCGACGCCCGCACGGTATCCCCTGCGCGGCTGTTCCAGCACCAACCGCCCGCCCAGGAACGCGTCGCAGCTGGTCTCAGCGTCCGAAGTCGACATCGTTGTCCTGCAGCACGGCGGTGGCGCGGAAGTGGTCCCGATCGGCCACCATCAACCGGCGCGGCAATATGCCGAGGCTGCCTTCCAGCACGCTCATATGGACGTCGAGTTCAAAGCATTCTATCCCCTCGCCCTGAAGAAGTGCCTTGGCGAAGGCGATGCTGGTCGGGTCGCTGCTGCGCATGAGTTCCTTCATGGGGCGAGCGATACAAAGGCGCCATTGCCTTGTCGAGAAGCGGAGACCACATGGACGCACAGGTCAAACCCCACGAACGCCTGGCCCACGCGCTGGCCGAGCCGCTGGCCGAGGTCGACGCGATGATCCGCGCCCGCATGGCCAGCGAGAACGCGCCGCGCATCCCCGAGGTGACCGACCACCTGATCGGGGCGGGCGGCAAGCGTATCCGGCCCATGCTGACGCTCGCCGCCGCGCGGATGAACGGATATCTCGGCCCCTACGACGTGCATCTGGCGGCGACGGTGGAGTTCATTCACACCGCGACCCTGCTGCACGACGACGTGGTGGACGAATCCGGCCAGCGGCGCGGGCGGCCCACGGCGAACCTGCTGTGGGACAACAAGTCCAGCGTGCTGGTGGGCGACTACCTGTTTGCCCGGTCGTTCCAGCTCATGGTCGAGACGGGCTCGATGCGGGTGCTCGACATCCTCGCGAATGCCGCCGCCACCATTGCCGAGGGCGAGGTGCTGCAACTCACCGCGATGTCGGACCTTTCGACCGGGGAAGAGACCTACCTGAAGATCGTGCGCGGCAAGACGGCGGCGCTGTTCTCGGCCGCGACCGAGGTCGGGGGCGTCATCGCGGGCGCGCGGCTGGACCTGGTGCAGGCGCTGGAGCGCTACGGCGACGCGTTGGGCATCGCGTTCCAGATGGTCGACGACCTGCTGGACTGGCAGCGCGGCGACGATATCGGCAAGAACGTGGGCGACGATTTCCGCGAACGGAAGATGACCCTGCCGATCATCCGCGCCGTGGCCGCCGCCGAGGGCGAGGAATGGACCTTCTGGGTCCGCACGATCGGGCGCGGCAAGCAGGAGGACGGCGATCTCGAGCGGGCCGAGGAACTGCTGCACCGCCACGGTGCGCTGGACGGCACCCGCGAAACGGCGATCGCCTGGGCCGAGGACGCGAAAGAGGCGCTGTCGCCGCTTCCCGATAACGAGCTTCGGGACATGCTGCGCGACCTGGCCGACTACGTGGTGGCGCGCATCCGCTAGGCCAGCGCCGTGGCCCGCACCCACCAGCCCGGATGCGCCGCCGCCAGCGTCTCGGCGGCCACGCGGGCTTGCGGCGCGGCGGTGTAAAGCGCGAAGCAGGTCGCCCCGCTACCCGACATGCGCGCGATCAGCGGCTCGGTCGCCTGAAGCCGCGCCAGAACGACCCCAATGGCGGGGCAGGCGGAGCGGGCGGGGTCCTCAAGGTCGTTACGCTGCGCCGACAGCCATTCAGCCAGCGCGCGGGCGTCGGACCACGGCGCGGGGCGGGGCAGGGGCGCGTTGTCGGTCGTCGTCAGCCCCCGGAACACGTCGCCGGTGCCGACCGCCACGCCGGGGTTCACCAGCACGGCGTGCAGCGGCGGCAGCGCCGGCAACGGCTCCACCCGCTCTCCGATCCCTTCCATCAGGCCGGCGCGGCCCAGCAGGCACACGGGCAGGTCGGCACCGATGCGCTCCGGCGCCCCCGGAAAGGCGCGCCCGTCCATCGCCCACAGCGCGCGCAGGGCTGCCGCCGCGTCGGCCGTACCGCCGCCGATGCCCGAGGCCGGGGGCAGGTTCTTTTCCAAGGTGAACGCGGCGGGCGGGCCGTCCGTGGCCATGGCGGCCTTCAGCACGAGGTTCGAATCGTCGGTCGGAACCCCTTCGGCGAAGGGGCCATCGACGGTCAGCGACCAGTCGTCGGCGGGGGATGCCGTCACCCAGTCGCCCACATCGGCGAAGGCCACCAGCGACGACAGCATGTGATAGCCGTCATCGCGGCGGCCCGTGACGTGCAGGGCCAGGTTGATCTTCGCGGGGGCGAAGAACCGGCCGTCAGCCACCGTCTTCGGCCACGAGCGGGGTGCCGTCTTCCTCTTCCAGAACCACGTCCAGCCCGACTTCCAGCTTGCGGCGGATGCGGTCGGGATCGACCTCGTCGTTCTGATCGTTCTCGACGAAGCTCAGCGCGCGCTGCCACTGGAACCGCGCCTCGAGCTTGCGGCCCACCATCCAGTAGACGTCGCCCAGGTGGTCGTTCACCACCGGGTCCACGGGCATCAGCGCCACGGCGCGTTCCATGGGTTCCACCGCCTCGTCGAAGCGGCCCAGGCGATAAAGCCCCCAGCCGAGCGAATCGACGATGGCGCCCGATTGCGGGCGCGCCTCGACGGCGCGTTCGATCATCGACAGGGCCTCTTCGAAATCCTCGCCCCGCTCCAGCATGGAATAGCCGAGATAGTTCAGCACGGCGGGGCTGTCGGGGTTCAGGTCCAGCGCCCGGCGGAAATCGGACTTGGCCGCTGGCCAGTCGTCCAGCCGTTCATGGGTCACGGCGCGGGCGAAGAAGGCGACCCAGAAATCCGGCTCGTCGCCCGAGAACAGGTCGATGGCGTCGGTATAGGCCTCCTGCGCCTCGGCATACATCTCCTCGTTGCGCAGGGCGTCGCCCAGCGTCATGTGCACCATGGCCACGTCGGGATGTTCCTCGGCCATCTGCCGCAGGACGGCGATGCCTTCCTCGGGGCGCCCCGCCGTCGCCAGGATCTCGGCGCGCCCGACCTCGGCCGCGGTGAAGGCCGGGTCGTCCTCGGGCACGGCGGCCAGCGCCTCGATGGCCAGGTCGTACTGCTCCAGCTGTTCCAGCAGCGACGTGTTCATCAGCAGCGCCTCGACATGGTCGGGGCGCAGATACTCGACCACGCGACCGTAAAGCAGCGTGTAGGCCGGCGCGGCCTCGGACAGCAGGACATTGGCGATGTCGAAGGCCAGTTCGGCCGTGCCGGCGGTGGCGTCGGGCGCGATGGTGAAGTCCAGCGTCTGGCCTTCGGCGATGGCCTCCTTCATCGCTGTCAGCGGCGCATCCAGCGTGCCGCCCCCGAAGCCCGCGTCCAGGACCGCCGCCGCCTCGTCGAAGCGGCCCACCTGCGTCAGCACCTGCGCATGGGCCATCAGCCCGCGGCGGGTCAGTTGCAGGTCGTCGGTGGAAAACAGCGCCTCGGCCTCGTCGAACCGCCCGAGCGAGGCCAGCGCCAGGCCCTTGTGGTAGGTGCCGTAGGCCGCCAGCCCGTCTTCCTCGGCCACGGCGTCGAAGGCGGCGAGCGCGGCGTCGACCTGCCGGTCGCCGATCAGCGCCCAGGCCTTGGCCAGCCCGTCGAACAGGGGGCCCACGGTCATGCCCGCATCCATGTCGGCCAGGATGTCGGCCCAGTCGCCCTGCTTGGCCCGCTCGGTCAGCAGCGCAAGGTTGGCCAGTTGCGACGTGCCGCCTTCCTGCGCCAGCCGCAGGGCGATGGTGTCGGCGCGGTCGATCTCGCCCAGCGACATGAACGCGCCGGTCAATTGCTCGAGGATCGCCAGGTTGTTGGGATCCTGCAGCATGGCCTGGGTCAGGTAGCGCGTCGCCTCGCGATAGTCGTTGTCCATCTGCGCCTGGCGCGCGGCCAGGTAGGCGCCCGGGTTCACGTCGGCCAGGACGGCGGGGGCGGGCAGGCTCAGCGCTGCGGCCAGGAGAAGCGGGCGAAACATGGCGGTCCTTTCAGCATGGTGCCTTGCGCGACAAGGTAGCCACGACCCGACCCGACGGCAATGAAGGGCCCGGTGAAAAGAACGTGGGGCGCGGCACCACGCCACGCCCCACACTTGTCTTCGGTGCTGCCCGGGCGGCGATGCCCGCTCACATGTTCGGGTAATTCGGCCCGTCGCCGCCCTGCGGCGTGGTCCAGACGATGTTCTGGTGCGGATCCTTGATGTCGCAGGTCTTGCAGTGGACGCAGTTCTGGAAGTTGATGACGAACCGGTCCTCGCCGGTCTTGTCGTCCTTCACGAACTCGTACACGCCCGCCGGGCAATACCGCTGCGAGGGGCCCGCATACTTGGGCAGGTTCACCTCGACGGGCACCGCCGCGTCCTTCAGCTTCAGGTGCGCGGGCTGGTTCTCGTCGTGGTTGGTGTTGGCGAAGCTCACATTGGTCAGCCGGTCGAAGCTGATCTTGCCGTCGGGCTTGGGATACTCGATCGGCTTGTGCCTGGACGCGGGCTGGGTGGCCGCCGCGTCGGTCTTGCCGTGCTTCAGCGTGCCCAGCAGCGAGAACCCGGCCGTGTTGCACCACATGTCGAAGCCGCCCACGGCCAGCGACGCGGTCAGGCCGTATTTCGACCACAGCGGCTTGACGTTGCGCACCTTTTTCAGGTCCTGGCCGATCGCGCCCTCGCGCACCTCGGTGTCGTAGGTCTCCAGCGTGTCGGACGCCCGGCCCGCTTCGAGCGCGGCATGCGCCGCCTCGGCCGCCGCCTTGCCCGACAGCATGGCGTTGTGGTTGCCCTTGATGCGCGGGACGTTGACCATCCCCGCCGCGCAGCCCAGCAGGGCGCCGCCCGGGAAGGCCGTCTTGGGCAGCGACTGGTATCCGCCCTCGGTGATCGCCCGCGCGCCGTAGCTGATGCGTTTGCCGCCGGTCAGCAGCTCTTTCACGTAGGGATGGTGTTTGAACTGCTGGAACGCCAGGTAGGGGTTCACGTGCGGGTTCTCGTAGCCCAGGTGCACGACGAAGCCCACGTAGACCTGGTTGTTGTCCAGGTGATAGATGAAGGACCCGCCGCCCGCGGTCTTGCCCAGCGGCCAGCCCATGGTGTGCACGACCGAGCCTTCCTTGTGCTTCTCGGGGTCGATCTCCCACAGCTCTTTCATACCGAGCCCGTATTTCTGCACGTCCGAGCCGGAATCGAGCGCGAACTTCTCGATCACCTGCTTCGACAGCGACCCGCGCACGCCTTCGCCCAGCAGCACGTACTTGCCGTGCAGCTCCATCCCCGGCTCGTACCCGTCGCCCTTGGTGCCGTCGGGCGAGATGCCGAATTCGCCGGCCACGACGCCCTTCACCGATCCGTCCTCGGCATAAACCAGCTCGGAGCAGGCCATGCCCGGGAAGATCTCGACGCCCAACTCCTCGGCCTGTTCGGCCATCCAGCGGCAGACATTGCCCATCGAGACGATGTAGTTGCCGTGGTTGTTCATCAGCGGCGGCATCAGGCCGGTGGGGATGCCCACCTTGCCCGACTCGCCCATGTAGAAGAACTTGTCGGACTTCACCGGCGTCTTCAGCGGCGCGCCCTTGTCCTTCCAGTCGGGGATCAGCGCGTCCAGGCCCACGGGGTCCAGCACGGCCCCCGACAGGATATGCGCGCCGACCTCGGAGCCTTTTTCCAGCACCACGACCGACCGTTCGGGGTCGAGCTGTTTCAGGCGGATCGCCGCCGACAGGCCGGCGGGGCCGGCGCCGACGATGACGACATCGTATTCCATCGCTTCGCGCGTGATCTCGGACATGGGGGCTCCTCACGGAAATTCCGGTTCTTGGCTTGGTATAAGGGGGGGCGACCGGGGGTCAATTGTGACACTGCGTTGCGCCTGCCCCGCGACGTGGCGTCGAAAGGCCGGCGATGGCCCGCTGGAACGCGCATTCCGGCCCCGTTGCTTGACTTTGCCCGGCCCGCTTGAATTAACAGGGGGAAGACCCCCACGTCACATCGATACCCAAAGACGAGCGATCCCGATGGAAAAGATTGCACTGACCCGCGATGGCCAAGCGGCCCTGAACGCCGAACTGAAGCATCTGAAAAGCGAAGAACGCCCGGCCATCATCCGCGCGATCTCCGAGGCGCGCGAACATGGCGACCTGTCCGAGAACGCCGAATACCACTCGGCCAAGGAAAAACAGTCGTTCATCGAGGGCCGCATCAAGGAGATCGAGGGCATCCTGTCGCTGGCCGACGTCATCGACACGTCGAAGCTGTCGGGCTCGATCAAGTTCGGCGCCCACGTCACCCTGGTGGACGAGGATACCGACGATGAGAAGACCTATCAGATCGTGGGCGAACCCGAGGCCAATCTCGAAGCCGGCAAGCTGAACATCAAGTCGCCGCTGGCCCGTGCCCTGATCGGCAAGGAAGAGGGCGACAGCGTCGAGGTGCGCACGCCCGGCGGCGAGAAATCCTACGAAATCCTCAGCGTGGTCTACCGCTGAGCCGACGCTTTCGCGAAAGGGGCGCGGTGCCATGTCCGACGATTCGGGCCTGAACTTCCCGCAGGATGCCGCCGACCGCATCGGTCGCGTGCAGAAGATCGGCGGCGGCGCTGCGCTGGGCTGGTCGATCCTGTGCGCGATCTTCTTCGTGCTGATCGGCCGCAGTGACGGTGAAACCTCGGGGATGCTGGCCGCGATCCTCGTGGTCATGGCGCTGGTGCTGCCGCTGGCCCTGATCCTCGTGGCGACCGCCCTGGCAGTCCAAAGCGCGCGCAGCGACGGACGCGCGCTGGCGCTGCGCCACGCCATTTCCGCCGGGCGTCGGCAGGCCCTGCCCGAGCCGCCGAGCGTCGACCTGTCGCCCATCGAGGCTCAACTGGCCGAGCTGTCCAGCCGGATTGAGGACGTGGAAATCTGGCTCAGCGACCGGGCCGGTGCCATCGACACGATGGCACAGCAGGCGGCTGCCCCCACCCCCCCGCCGGTGCCATCCGAGGATGCTGCCGTGACGGTGCCCGGTCCTGCGCCGGAGGAGAGCGATCCCGACGCGCCCGACCTTGGCCTGTCGCCCGCGCCCGAGCCAGGCTCCGGGCCGCTCTCTCTCGACACCCTGATCCGCGCACTGGAATTCCCGTCGGACGCCAATGACCAGGCCGGCTTCGACGCCATGCGCGCCGCGTTGCAGGACCACCGCGCGGCCCAGCTGGTGACGGCGGCGCAGGACGTTCTGACCCTGCTCAGCCAGGACGGCCTCTACATGGACGACATGCCACCCGACCGCGCGCGGGTCGAGCTGTGGCGCGCCTTCGCCGACGGCCTGCGGGGCGGCGAAGTCGCCCCCCTGGGCGGCATCCGCGACGAAGAGGCGCTGGCCATCTGCATCTCGCGGATGCGCAGCGACACGATCTATCGCGACGCGATGCACCATTTCCTGCGGCTGTTCGACCATCGCTTCGCCGAGATCGCGCCCGAGGCCAGCGACGCGCAGATCGCCGCGCTGACCGACACCCGCTCGGCTCGCGCCTTCATGCTGCTCGGCCGCGCGACGGGCATCTTCCAGGGCTGAAGGGCTCTCACCGCACCCCTACTATCTGAACGACCGGCCGGTGACGCGGCCTGAGGGCTTGGCCGCGACCGGTTCGCGGACGGCGTTCCTCGGACCGGCTGTGATCTCCCGCAGCGGCGCTGGCGTGCCTGACCCGCGGGGCGCGATCAGGACGTCCGCGCTCGGCGGGAAATAAACGTCACGTGGATCACCTTGCGGCGATCCGCGAGGTGACCGTTTCGCTGTTCTTCAGCACTTAGCGACAAGAGGGCAAAGCCGACACTTGGCCTTGCCACGAGGCGAAACGCGCGGCCTCAGAACCGGTCCAGCAGGCGGCGCAGGTAGTCGCGTTCGGCCTCGGGCCGGGCCTGCTCGCCCGAGCGGCGGCGGATCTCGTCCAGCAGTTCTTCGGCGCGGCGATAGACATCTTCCTGGCCCAGCATCTGCTCTTCCGAGCCCATCTGACCGTTCTGCCCCGCCTCGCGGCCCAGCGGGTCGCGTGACCGGCCGTTTGGGTCGCCCTCGGCGGTGGCCTGACCCTGTCCCTGGCCTTGCTGCTGTTGCTGCTGGTTCTCGGCCAGGGCTTCGCCCAGCGACCGCATCCCTTCGCGCAGGGCTTCCATGGCTTCGGACTGGTCGTCCAGCGCGCGGGAATAGTCGCGCTCGCGCAGGGCTTCCTCGGCGCCGTCCATGGCGCGGCCCGCGCGGTCCAGCGCGTCGCGCGCGGCGTCGCCGGCCTCGGTGCCTGCGCCGGGCAGGTTGCCCTCCTGACGTCGCAGTTCGTCGCGCAGGGCCTGCTGGCGCTGGGCAAGCGAGTCGCCCATCCCCTGCTGGCCGTTCTGACCCTGCTGGCCGCCCTGGCCCTGTTGCTGGCCTTGCTGCTGACCCTGGCCGGGCTGCTGGCCCTGCTGGCCTTGCTGGCCCTGACCTTGCTGCCCCTGTTGCTGGCCCGGCTGCTGACCCTGTTGACCCTGCTGCTGGCCCTGTTGGCCCTGCTGGCCGAACTGCTCCTGCAGGTCGCGGAAGGCTTCGTCGCTCAGCTCCTGCTGGTCGCGCAGGGCCTGCTGCATGTCCTGCATGGCCTGCTCGCCGGGGCTGGGTTCGCCCTGGCCGCCCTGGGTCACCTGCATGTTCTCCATCATGCGGTTCAGCTGTTCCAGAAGCTGCTGCGCCTCGGCCATGCGACCCTGCTCCATCAGCTCCTGGATGCGGTCCATCATCTCCTGGATCTGGTTGCCGGTGATCTGCTGGCTCTCGCCCTGGGCCTGCTGCTGTTCCTGACCCTGGCTCTGCTCGGCCAGCTGGCGGATGTAGTCCTGCGTCGCCTCGCGCAGTTCCTGCATCAGCTCGGCGATCTCGGCCTCGTCCGCGCCGTTCTCGATGGCTTCGGACAGGCGCTCCTGGGCGCGGCGCAGGCGTTCCAGCGCGTCGGCCAGGTCGCCGTATTCCAGCTCCTGCGCGATGTCCCAAAGCTCGGCCGCGATCTCCTCCTGCCGCTCGACCGACAGGGGGCCGTCGGCGATGCCGGATTCGAGGCGCCGGATCACCACCCGCAGCCGCAGGTAAAGGCTCTGGTCGCGGAACGCCTCTTCGGGGCGCCACGACACGGCGCGCAGGATCTGGGCCACCCGGCGGGCGTTGTCGCGCGCCCACAGAAGGTCGCGGCGCTGTTCGATCACGGCCTTGGCCATCGGGTCGAAATAACGCAGGCCGGCAAGATCGGCCGAGACCGCACCGGTGCCGCCTTCCTGTCCCAGTTCGTCCGACACGACATAGCGCAGCGTCACGGGCAGGTTCGCCCAGGGGTGTTCGCTGAAATTCTCGATCAGGGTGCCCGTGAACTCGGACCGGTCGCCGCTGATGGGCAGGGGCAGGTCCACGACCAGCGGGTCGCGCGGGTCGGGGTCGGCGGCAAGGCCGTAGCGGCGGTCGATCGCATCCATGTCCAGCGTGATCTCGACCTGGCCGCCGGTCACGCCGTAATCGTCGCTGGCCGCGAAGGGCTGGCGGAATTCACCCGATTCGCCGCGCTCAGGCGTGCCGGTGACCTCGATCGCCGGGGGGGCGTCGGGGGACAGGTCCACGTCGAAGCTGCGCCCGCCCGGGCCGTCGATGGCGATCTCGCCCGGTTGCATGACACGGAAACTCTGGACCGGGGCGGCGGCGCTGCCCGGGTCGCCGATGGCCGCCGACACGGTTTCCGACACCGTCAGATCGCCCGCCGCGCCGTAAAGGCGCAGCGTGACATCCGCGCCCTCGGGCACCGTGATCGGCCCGTCGGGCATGTCGGCCAGGTAAAGCGACGGCAGGCCGGTATAGGCCGGCGGCTCGATCCAGCCCTCCCAGCTCGGGCCCGAGGCCATGGCGGGGCCGCCCGGCCCCATCTGCGCCACGCTGCCCACCCGCAGGAAGGATCCGAACAGCAGCGCCACGGCGAAGGCCAGAAGCGCGACGTATCGCAGCGCGAAAGGGTCGCGCGCGGCGATGCGCAGGTCGGGCTCCACCGCGCGGGCGGCGCGGATGCGGTCGGCCATGCGGGCCAGGTGCGCCTCCCATATGGCGCGCGAGGCGGCATCGGTTCCGCCGATGGCCTGCGCGTCCGACAGCGCGGTGATCGGCCGGCCGGGCAGCGATTCGTCCAACCGCACCAGGGCATCGGTCTCGCTGGGCCAGCGGAAGCGGCGGATGCCGAGGACAAGCGCGACCAGCGCCGCCAGCCCGGCGACGAGCGCAAGGCCCCAGACCAGCTCCAGCGGCAGGGCATCCTGCACCCCCAGCATCAGCGCGGCCAGAACGGCAAGGCAGATGGACCACAACGGCCAGAAGGCGCGGGTCATCCGCTCGGCCAGAAGGCCGGCGCGGGTGAGGGTCAGCGGTCGCCGCAATCCGCGGCGGGCGATCTCGGGCAGGCGTGTCGAAGGTTGCATGAAACTCCGCGACGGCAGGCGGCGCCGACGGCGGAGGATGCCACCGTCAGAGCCATTGAGGAATGATATCCCGTGCGATCATATCGTCAAACGTCGGGCGGGGGCGAATGACGGCGCTGTGATCGCCGTGAACCAGCACCTCGGGCACCAGCGGGCGCGAGTTGTATTCCGACGCCATGACCGCGCCATAGGCGCCCGCGCTGCGAAAAGCGACCAGGTCCCCGGCCTTGAGCGGCGGCATCGACCGCGTCTTGGCGAAGGTGTCGCCGCTTTCGCAGACCGGCCCGACGATATCCATCGGCGCGTATTCGACGCCCGGCGCGGGCTCGACCAGGGGCACGATATCGTGATGCGCGCCGTACATGGCCGGGCGCAGCAGGTCGTTCATCGCTGCGTCGAGAATCAGGAAGGTGCGATCCTCGCCCTCCTTCACGTAGATCACCCGCGACACGAGGATCCCCGCGTTGCCCGAGATCAGGCGCCCCGGCTCGATCTCGATCTCGCAGCCCAGGTCGCCCACGGTGCGGCGGATCAGGTCGCCGTAATCGCTGGGCAGGGGCGGGGCGAGGTTGTCGCGCGTATAGGGGATGCCCAGCCCGCCGCCGAGGTCGAGGCGCGAGATCTCGTGCCCGTCCGCGCGCAATTGCCGCGTCAGGTCGGCCACCTTGCCATAGGCGGCCTCGAACGGCGCGAGTGAGGTCAGCTGGCTGCCGATATGCACGTCGATGCCGATGACCTTGATGCCGGGCAGGCGTGCCGCCTCGGCGTAAATCTCGCGCGCGCGGGCGATGGGGATGCCGAACTTGTCCTCTTTCCGGCCGGTGGCGATCTTCTCGTGCGTCTGCGCGTCCACGTCGGGGTTCACGCGCAGGGTGATCGGGGCGGTGGCGCCCATACCGGCGGCGACCTCGGACAGGGCCAGCAACTCGGGCTCGGATTCCACGTTGAATTGGCGGATGCCGCCCTCCAGCGCCTGCGCCATCTCCTCGCGGGTCTTGCCCACGCCCGAGAACACGATGCGCTCGCCCGGGATGCCCGCGGCGCGGGCGCGGGCGTATTCCCCGCCCGACACCACGTCGACGCCCGCGCCCAGATCGCCCAGAAGCTTCAGCACGGCCACGTTCGACAGGGACTTCATGGCGAAGCACACCAGGTGATCCATGCCCGCCAGCGCCTCGTCGAACAGGCGGAAATGGCGGGACAGGGTCGCGGCCGAATAGCAGTAGAACGGCGTGCCGACCTCGGACGCGATCTGGGCCAGATCGACGTCTTCGGCCATGAGGCGTCCGTCACGATACAGAAAATGGTCCATGGGGCCGATCCCCGCGCTGCTGGTGTGTTCCTGGGTGCGAAGGAGCCAGTAAGCCGCGCGACGCGACGGCACAAGCCCCGCCCACAGGATCGCGGGGCGAGGTGAAGCAGCGGGGCGCCGCGCGGGCGACACTTTGCGCCCCGTGCGCAAGGCATCCGTGTGCCGAGGGTCCAATCACAGTTTTGCGCGGAGCGAGAAAACTGGATTCTCAATTCGCCGCGAAGGGACCATACCTAAAAGTGAAGACCGGAACGGGGGAACTTTCTGGTCTGGATGCGACTTTTTTATTTTATACGACGAGGATTCAAAGATGACGAATACCGCCGCATTGTCGGAACTGGCTGAACTTCGGGTCGCACTGCACCAGATGGAGGCCACGCTCGGGCTGAACGATATGACCCGCAACGAACGCGACGTTCTGTGCGCATTTCAGTACGCCGGAGCCGAAGATGGCCCGGTTTCGAGCGAGTCCGCCAAATCCTCGGACCTGCTGTCCTCTGTGTCCCACGCAACATTCCACCGCTCGCTTCGGTCGTTGCTCGAAAAGGGGTACGTCCAATTGGCACCCGACCACCGGGCGAAGCACTACGTGATCCCCTCTCGCGCGCTGCCCTGGGAGGCCTGACCGAAGCCCTCAAGCGCGCAACTGAGTCACACGCAATAAAAAACCCCCGAACGCGAATTCGGGGGTTCGAGCGTTTGTCAGGCGACGACGGGTGCTTACAGCAGCCCCTCGCGCTGGGCCTTCTTACGCGCCAGCTTGCGCTGACGGCGGATGGCCTCGGCCTTCTCGCGCGCCTTCTTCTCCGAGGGCTTCTCGAAATGCTGCTTGAGCTTCATCTCGCGAAAGACACCCTCACGCTGGAGCTTCTTCTTCAGGGCACGCAACGCCTGATCGACGTTGTTGTCACGAACGCTGACCTGCATGTGGTTTTCACCACCTTTCTAGCTAGAGTTTCGAACAATTGCAGGAGGCTGGCGATTTAGCAGGCAAAGCTTAGATTGTCCAGCAACAACACGCGCCGCCGCGCGCCGACCCGTGACCAAAGGACCCCGCATGACCGATACCAAGGACGCCCTGCTCGACGCCGCCATGATGCACGTGCCTTTCGACGGCTGGTCCGAGACCACGCTGCGCGCCGCCGCCCGCGACGCCGAGCTGCCGCTGGAACAGGCGCGGGCGCTGTTTCCGCGCGGTGCGGTCGACATGGCGCTGGCCTTTCACAAGCGCGGCGACGACCAGATGGCCGCCGCTCTGCGGGACGAGGCGCTCGAGGACATGCGCTTTCGCGACCGGGTCGCCCGCGCCGTGCGGCTCAGGATCGAGGTGATCGACGACAAGGAGGCCGTGCGCCGCGGCACCACGCTCTTCGCCCTGCCGCAGCACGCCGCGGACGGCACGAAGGCACTCTGGGGCACCGCCGACCGGATCTGGCGGGAACTCGGCGACAGCTCGGACGACATCAACTGGTACACCAAACGCGCAACGCTGTCGGGGGTCTACGGCAGCACGGTGCTCTACTGGCTGGGCGACGATTCGCTCGGCGCGCAGGATACCTGGGCCTTCCTCGAGCGCCGCATCGACGACGTGATGCGCATCGAGAAGGTGAAATCGGCCGTGAACGCCAACCCGCTGACGCGCATGCTTTTTGCCGGCCCCAACTGGCTGGCCTCCAAGGTCCGCGCGCCGGGCGACATGTCGGGCTATCCCGGCCGCTGGACCGACGGCTGAACCGCGCGCGGCTCCACCTGAACACGAACGAGGACTGTCCATGACCGACCAGATGCGGGTGATCGAGATTTCACAACCCGGCGGCCCCGAGGTGCTGACAGAGGCGCTCCGTGCGATGCCCGAGCCAAAGGCGGGCGAAGTTCTGATCCGCGTGGCCTTTGCCGGGGTGAACCGCCCCGACGCGCTGCAACGGGCGGGCGCCTATGACCCGCCGCCCGGCGCCAGCGACCTTCCGGGGCTCGAGTGCGCGGGCGAGATCGTCGCGGTGGGCGAGGGCGCGGATTGGAACGTGGGCGACCGGGTCTGCGCGCTGCTGCCCGGCGGCGGCTATGCAGAATACGTCACCACCCCCGGCGCGCATTGCCTGCCCGTCCCAGACGGAATGGACCTGAAACAGGCCGCCTGCCTGCCCGAAACCTTCTTCACCGTCTGGACCAACGTCTTCGACCGCGGGCGCCTGCAAGGGGGCGAGCGGCTGCTGGTTCATGGCGGCTCGTCCGGCATCGGCAGCGTCGCGATCCAGCTGGCCAAGGCCTTCGGCGCGCGGGTCTTCACCACCGCCGGCTCGGACGAGAAATGCGCCTTCTGCTCCGACCTGGGCGCCGACCGCGCGATCAATTACCGCGACGAGGATTTCGTCGCCGTCCTGCGCGACGCGGGCGGGGCCGACGTGATCCTAGACATGGTGGGCGGCGACTACATCGCGCGCAACCTCAAGGCATTGGCCGAGGACGGGCGGGTGGTGCAGATCGCCTTCCTGGGCGGCCCCAAGGCCGAGATCAACTTCGCCCCCCTGATGGTGCGGCGGCTGACCATCACGGGCTCGACCCTGCGACCGCAAAGCGACGCGGCCAAGGCGGCCATCGCCGACGCGCTGCGCCAGCATGTCTGGCCGCTGCTTTCGTCCGGCAAGGTCGGCCCGGTGATCCACAGCACCTATCCGCTGGCCGAGGCGGCGGCGGCGCACGCGCTCATGGAAAGCTCGGAACACATGGGCAAGATCGTCCTGGAAGTCGCAGGCCAATGAGCATGTCCCTGTCCCGCCGCACCGTTCTGGGCGGCCTCGCCGCGATGGGCGCCGCCCGTCCCGGCTGGACCGCCGAGGCGCGCTGGTCCGAACTGTCGGACCGCGCCGCGGAATTTCCGCAGATCCGGTCGATGATCGTCTCGCGCGGCGGCACGCCGCTGGTCGAACGGGTCTTCGCCGGCCCGTCGCTCGACACGCCGGTGAACGTGAAATCGGTGTCCAAGACCATCGTGTCGGCGCTGGCCGGCGTGGCGCTCGACCGGGGGGAGCTTCCGGCGCTCGACGCCACGCTCGGCGACGTGGCGCCACGGCTGATCCCGAACGGAGCCGATCCGCGCGTCCGCGAGATCACGGTCGAGAACCTGCTCTCGATGCAAGCGGGGCTGGAGCGGACATCGGGCGGCAATTACGGCGGCTGGATCGCGTCGTCCAACTGGGTTTCCGACGCGCTGTCCCGTGAATTCGTGGCTGATTCCGGCGGGCGGATGCTCTATTCCACCGGCTCGACCCACGTTCTCGGTGCGGTGCTGTCCGAGGTCACGGGCCTCTCGCTCCTCGACCAGGCGCGGCAGCGGCTGGGCGACCCGCTGAACATCCAGATTCCGCCCTGGACCCGCGATCCCCAAGGCCGCTACATGGGCGGCAACCAGATGGCGCTCAGCCTGCGCGGAATGATCCGCTTCGGGCAGCTCTACGCCCGCGACGGCATGTGGGACGGGGAGCAGGTCATCGGCGCCGACTACGTGGCCCAGTCCCACCGGCCGCGCACGCGCTCGCCCTGGTCCGGCCTCGGCTACGGCCTCGGGTGGTTCCTGGGGCAGGAAGCGGGCGCCGATTTCGCCCTCGCGCGCGGCTATGGCGGACAGGTCATTTGCGTCGCGCCCTCGCTGGACCTCGTGGTGGCGATCACGTCCGATCCGAACCAGCCCGCCCGCTCCCAAGGCTATTTCGGCGAGCTGATGACCCTTCTGCGCGACGCCATGCGGATCGCCGCCAGCGCGTGACGCGCGCGTGGGAGAGGACGCGGGCTGGACTTTGAGCTGATGACGTTATCGAGCCCGCGTCACCGGTTCCGGGAAGCCTGTCGGGCCGTTCGCGCAACAAGACACAGATCTTCCCTTCCTTGCGCCGATGGTTGGTCACCCCGGTCTGGCGTGGCGCTGGCCCCGGCCAACCAGAACGAACCGGCAGGCCGGGGGTGAAGGCCGCTTATTCGGGCAGATCGGCCAGATCCGGCATGAATGATGCGACAACGGTTGCGACCCGACGAAAGAGCGCCACAGTCTGAGGCAATGCTCGCCAACGACCCTCCGAGACTCGAAGGAACGCTCATGGTTTCGCACTCCTCCGCTCCAATAACAGTCACGCTGGCCGCCGCCATTTACGGCTTCATGGCGCTCGTCTGCAGCGCGCTGGTCGTCTTCTCGGCATGGATCTACCAGTCGCGCGCCGACTCCACGATCGACGCCGAGCTCGACGGCGCGGTTCGCGTCCGCACCCAGGCGGCTGGTGCGGCCCTGGCGCGGACCATCTACTCGGACTGGCGGGACCTGACGTTCCTCGCTTCCCAATTTTCAGGCGCGCGCGACCGGCGGCAGGGCATGCTGGAAGGCTTGCGGGGCGATGGCGGGCGGATCTCCTGGATCGGCTACGCGCGTCCGGACGGAATCGTGGCGCAGGCGACCGGTAGTCTCCTGGTTGGCGAAAGTGTCGCGGAACGGCCGTGGTTCCGGAACGGCCTGCGCGGGCAGTTTGCCTCGGACGTGCACGATGCCGTTCTGCTGGCGCGGCTGCTTTCCCCTGGTACGGGCGAGGTCCCTCGCTTCGTCGATCTCGCGCTGCCCGTGAGGGACGATACCGGGACTGTAACGGGTACTCTGGGGATGCATATCGATGCCGACTGGGTCGAGAACGAGATCGAGGAACTGGCGCAAAGCCTGGGGCTGGAGCTGTATCTGGTCGGCGCGCAGGGCGACGTGGTCCTGTCCAGCGCCGATACCGTGCCCGACCCGCAATCGCTCGAGATCCTGCGGACCGCGCGGACCGGCAACACCACCGCGCTGCGCGAGACCTGGTCCGATGGCGAGACCTATTTCGCCAGCCTCGTGCCGCGGGTCGGATACGCGGATCTGCCCGATTTCGGATGGTCGCTGGTCGGCCGGCTCGACCCGGATCAATTCCGGCCCGCACTGGATAGCGCGGGTCGCGGTCTCACACTGATCCTCGTGGGCGGGGTGCTTCTGATCATCATCATGACATCGGCCTTCGTGATCGCCTTCGTGCGGCCCCTGGAAAGGGTTGTCGACGCGGCCGAGCGCATCGCCGAGGGCCAGGATGTCTATCCGCCCGAACCACGCGCCCCGCGCGAAGCGCAGCGCATCTCGGGCGTTCTGGCGCGGTTGCAGGACGGGCTCAGCGACCGCCGGAACTGAAACTGAGGCGCCGCGCAAGATCGGCGATCAGGGCCGGACCACGCACCCGCGCCACACCGGGTGCAAGGTCGTCCTGGGTATAGAAACGCAGCATCAGCGCCTCGTGCTGCTGCTCGTCTGGAGACAGGTGCAGCCGCACGCCGTCCTCGTACCGGGCAATGACCCGGGCGGGGATTTCTCCTACCCCGTCGATCGCCAAGGTGCCCCGGGTCCCCAGTGGCATCCCCCGCCCGCGCAGGCGCACCGTGTCCGCGGTCAAGGAGGTGATCCATGGGCGGCTCTCGGATCCGCCCGTGCGGAAGGTCGCGCGTTCAGGCGCGTCCGCCACGTGGCGCTCGCGCCGGGGCAGCTCGATACAGGCCAGGATCGTGATCGACAGCACGATCAGATTGTAGAGGGTCCAGAACAGGATCACCCACTTGCCGTCACCCGCATCGGAAAAGGCGAAGCGGTCGCTGAAGATGCCGACCAGCAGCCCGGCCAGGGTCAGCGCCAGCAGGAAGATGAAGGGCGCCATAAGCCGCCACTGGATGACGATGCGCGATCGGTCGCCGCCCTTCGCGGTGACCGAGAACGGGTGCCCTTTCGGCCGCAGCAACCCGGTGAAGGCCGCCCGGCTGATCGCGGCGGCCCCCAAAAGTTGGCTGACATCCGACAGGACCGGCACGATCATGCCCCGGCTCAGCACGTTCAGCGCCACGATGATCCACAGGAAATACGTGCCGAAATAGCTGATGACGTCGGGCAGGGCGGCGTCGACAACGGTCACGTTGAAGAACCAGTAAAGCAGCGGGTAGACGATGGCCGCCAGCCGGAAGGGAAACGTGGTTGTCCAGTAGAAGACCGAGTCCGCCACGCTCCATCGGTCTCGCAGCCGCAGGCCACTACGGGCGAAGGGCCCCAGCGAGGAACGTGCGATCTGCATCAGTCCAAGGCACCAGCGGGCGCGCTGGGTCACGTATTCCTTCAGGCCCTCGGGCGCGAGACCCTCGGTCAGCGGCTCGGCGAGGTAGGCCGTCTTCCAGCCCTTCTCCTGCAGCGCGAGCGTCAGCATGAAATCCTCGGTGACGCTCTCCGTGGGCAAGCCGCCGATCTCCTGCAGGGCCTTCCACCGCACGACCGACGACGTGCCGCAGCAAAAGGCGATGCCCCAGCCGTCGCGGGCGGGTTGCATGTGGTCGAAGAAGAAGCGCTGCTCGTCCGGATAGGACCGCGTCAGCCCCAGGTTGTGCTGGATCGGATCGGCATTGAAGAAATGTTGTGGCGTCTGGACCAGGCCCACCTCCGGGTCATGGAACAGCGCCAGGCAGCGCGAGGCGAACCCCAGGTGCGGAACGAAGTCGGCGTCCAGCACCGCCACGAAGTCGGGCGGCATGTCGCTTTCCGCCAACCGCTCCAGCGCGTGGTTGATGTTGCCCGCCTTCGATCCCTTGTTGTCGGGGCGCCTCAGGTATTCGACGCCCTGCTTCGCGCAGAAATCGCGCAGCCAGTCGCGTCGCCCGTCGTCCAGCACCATCACCACCTTGTTCGGGTGGCGCAGCGACCGCGCGCCCACGATCGTGCGTTCCAGCACGGCAAGCTCTTCGTTGTAGGTCGCGATGAGGATGGCCAGCCGCGGCGGCGTCGCATCGCCCCACCAGCCCCAATGGGCATCGGCCTCGGCGCGCCGGTCCCTGAACCGCGCCATGATGAGGAACGAGCTCAGCGAACCCGCGAGCACCAGCATTTCCAGCGCGAACAGCGACCAGCTGGCGGCCATGTCGACCGTCAGCCCGGCGGGGGCCAGCGTCTCGGTCGCCCGCCACCAGGCATAGCGCAGGGCCAGCACGGCCGAGATCGCCATCAGCACGGCGCGGTGCCAGACCCGCGTCGGATCGACGACCGACGGCAGAAGGCAGGCCAGCCCTATGACCAGCAACAGGTGGATGCCGGCCGATCCCAGTTCGCCGAAATGCGGAAAGAACGGCATCATCCGCCGAAAAGACCGCGCAGCCCGTCGAGCGGACGGTCCTCGAAGAAGACGCGTCCGGTGCGCCCGACGGGGCAGCCCAGCTCGGGATCCTGCGACAGTTCCGGCACCAGGAGGGTCACGTCATAGCGTTCCAGGTGCCGCTGGCTGGGGGCCACGGCAAGATGCTCGTAGACGGTCGCGGCACCGGAGCCTGCCAGCCGCGTAACGGTCGCATCGAACAGCCGTGTCTCGTTCTCGAAGCGGAAGCGCGCCGCATCCCCCAGGCGCAAGCCGTTATAGGTGCCCTCGGGCACCGACAGCGAAACGACCAGCGACGCGCAGTCGACGAGACGCAGCAGCGGGTCGCCCCGTTGCACCACGACCCCGTCGGCCTCCAGAACCTCCCACAGCAGCCCGTCCACGGGGGACGCCAGGTCGCCGCCGGTCAGCGCGTTCACGCGCACCCGCTCGCGGTCGATCCGTTCGGCCACGGCGGCGACGCGCGCCTCGGCCTCGGCGTGTTCCGCGTCGAGCGCGGCGATGACGGAGTCGAGCTCGGTGGCCCTTTGCGTGGCATTGGGCGAATCGTTGTAGCCGTCACCAAGGAAGACGCCCGCCTCGGCAGCCCTGAGCTCGATCTCCAGCACCTCGACCCGTTCCCGAGCGTAGTCGAGCGCCAGCGACTCGAGGTTCGGTTCGGTCGGCAGGCGCCCGCCGTCGCTGTCCAGCGCGTCGCCCAGCCGGCGCGTCTCGGGATCGGTCCCGTCTTCAAGCAGCGCCAGCCGCGCGCGGGCGTGTTCGAGCCGCGTGCGCAGCTCGTCCAGTCGGTTTTCGCGGAAGGACTCGCCGCGCGCGTCCAGGTCGCCCTGGATGCCGCGCTGTGCCTCGCGCTGCGCGGCGATACGGGCCCGCGCGGCGCCCTCGAACGCGCGCTCCATCAGAAGGTCGTTCAGCCGTATCCTGTCGACGAGCGGATCAGTGATCGAGGCGACGACCTCGCCTTCGTTGACCCGCGCTCCCGGCGGCCGGTCGACCAGCGTCAGCGTGCCCGCGACATCCGAACGGACGGTCACGACGGGGGCGTTCACGAACGCGTTGGCGCTGGTCCGCGCCATCTGTTCGCCGACGATCACCCAGAGCGCGAACAGGATCACGACAAGGCCGACGATCAAACGGGTGAATTTCATATCCTTAACTCTCCTCTGGGGCGAATCCAGCACATACTGTGCAAATTGCCCTGGGCAATAAACCTTCCTGCGGTTGGTCGATCACGATTATCCGCAATCGTCGCCTTCTCGCTGCGCCACCAATGCAAGCAGCCATAGCGTCGCCGGGTAGTAAAACCGTTGGGCACCGGCCGCAGGCAGCGGGTCGCAGACCGACAGCGCCTGGATCGCGCGATACCCCGCCGCATCGCTTTCGCTGACCACGGTGCCGCCGGGATCGGTCACGACCGCGACATGTCCTGCTGTCGGGGCCCGTGCCAGCGCTGCTGCCATCACGCCCACGGCCGGATGGTCCCGGCGCCCCGACCAGCACAGGTAAAGCGGGATGCGCAAGGCGTCATAGCCAGAGCGCGCGGCGTGGTTGGCCGGCGCCCGGAAGCCTTCGGGGGCCACGTCGATCCAGTCCGGTATCGCGCCGCGCGCGGCGAGTTCGGCCAGGACCGTTTCACCATGATCGGCGGCGCGGACGAGGTCCGGCAGATCGAAGGCGGCGCCAAGCTCGCGCAGCGCGACGCTCACGAAGTATGACGGGTTGATCGTGATCCTGCCCCGGCCCCCTGCGGCCGCGTCCGCCTGTGGCAGCAGCAAGCGCTCAGCCGGCGCCCGCGGATCCGGCGCGAGGCATCGTGCCGCGATCGCGTGCGCAACGGCGTCGGCCCGCCCGGCGAATTCCTGCCAGCCTGAATCGCGCATCGCCCGCAAAAGCGCCCACGCCCGCAGCAGGTCACCATCGGTTGCCGTGACGTTGTCGACCGATCCGGAACCCGGGTCGAAGCGCCATCCCATGAAAGGGGCATCCGGCCTGACCAGGGTCGCCACGGTCCAAGCCTCGATCTTCGAGAACGCATCGCGGTCACCGAAGGCCTGGGCCAGCAGCAGACCATAGGCTTGCCCCTCGGAATGGCTGATCTGCTGGTCCCGGTCCATGACGCGGCCGGATGGGTCGAGATATCGCGCTTTCCAGGAATGCCAGGCGGACTCGGACGCCGCGGCACGCTTGGCCGCGACGAACGTCCCGGCATGCAGCAGGCCGGCGATCAGCAACTCCCTGCGATTGACCATGGTTCTTTGTCCGATCCGTGCGCTCGTCGATTTCGCAAAGTGGATCCGCGGGTTTGATCGGCAAGGTCCGGCCTTCCGATCCGACCGTCCCGACCTCAGGGCGATGGTGACCGGACACCCGATCTGCGCGCCGCCTGGTCCAATGCGGCTTCATCCTAGACCATCGGCGTGTTGGACCCACTGGATCCCGCCCCACTCTCGACCTCGCACCCCATCACTGGTCGTCAAATACCTCCGGGAGAGTCCGCGCAGCGGACGGGGGCAGCGCCCCTCAGGCCGGAAGCACCTTGCCCGGGTTCATGATCCCGCCGGGGTCCAGCACCGCCTTGATCTGTCGCATCACGGCCAGCGCGGCGGGGTCCTTGCGCCGCCGCATGGAGCCCTGCTTGCCCAGGCCGATGCCGTGCTCGGCCGAGAACGAGCCGCCCAGCTCGGCGACGATATCCTCGACCAGCTCCATCATCGCGTCGTGGGCCGCCTCGGAATGGTCCGACGGCCAGATCGTCAGGTGGATGTTGCCGTCGCCCAGGTGCGATACGACCATGCTGCGGGCGCCCGGGTCGGCCTTGGCGATGGCGTCGTCCGCGCGCTCGAGGAACCGCGCCACGGCGTCCAGCGGCACCGACACGTCGGTGATGACGCCCGGGCCGCCCGCGACGGTCAGCTCGCCCGCGATCTCGCGCCGGGCCCAGATCTCGCGCCGCTGCGCCTCGGACCGCGCCACCATGGCGTCCAGCACCTGGCCGCTCTCGATGCGCTCGGCCAGGACCTCCTCCAGGTAGGACTGTACCGGCACCGTGCCGTCCGCCGCGACCTCGGCGTCGCGCGGGGCGGTGGCGCCGATCTCGACCATGATGTTGTGCTCGTAGTCGTCGTCGAAGGGCCGCTTGGCCTTCGGATCATGCGCGATATGGGCGTCGATGTAGGTCTTCGGCATGTACTCGAACGCCTCGACCGCGCCGCCGGTGGCGGTCTGCAGTTCGTTCAGCAGCTGAAGCCCCGCGTCGAGATCGGGCACCGAGACCATGGCGGTGGCATAGGCGGCGGGCTTCGGAAACAGCCGCACCACGGCGGCTGTGATGATGCCCAGCGTGCCCTCGGCGCCGATGAACAGGTCGCGCAGGTCGTAGCCCGAGTTGTCCTTTACCAGCTCGGTCATCAGGTCCATCACCTCGCCCGAGGGCAGGACGACCTCCAGCCCCAGGCACAGCGCGCGGGTGTTGCCGTATCGCAGCACGTTCGACCCGCCTGCGTTGGTGCCCAGCACGCCGCCGATCCGCGCCGATCCGCGCGCGCCGAAGGTCAGCGGGAACACAAGGTCCTCGGCTTCGACCGCCTCGTGCAGCTGGCTCAGAACCACGCCCGCCTCGACCACGGCCAGCCGCGACGGGGCGCGCACCTCGCGGATGCGGTTCATCCGTTCCAGGCTCAGCGCGATGCGGCCCGGCGCGTGGGTGCCCCCCATCAGGCCGGTATTGCCCGCAACGGGCACCACCGGCACGCCCGCCCGACCCGCGAGCTTCACCACCGCCGCGACCTCGTCGGTCGAGCCCGGGCGCACGGCGGCCAGCGGCTCGCCCTCGTAGGCACCGGTCCAGTCGCGGGCGAAGGGCGCCGCGTCGGCGCCGGTCAGCACGTGCGCGTCGCCAACGATGTCGCGCAGCTCGGCGATCACATCCATGGTTCGTCCTCCCTGATCCGCGCCCTTTCTGGCGCAAGCCCCGGCGCTTGACCATCCCCGCCGCGCGGCCATCTGAGGGGCAGGGCGAAAGGAGTGACCATGGCGCTGCACGGCAAGCTGATCGACGACGCAAGCGGCCCCGCCGCCGAGACCGATACCGAGTGGGAGCTGATCTCGGACCGGGTCATGGGCGGGGTGTCCGAGGGCGCGCTGACCACGCACGAGGTCGCGGGCCGCCGCGCGCGGCACATGACCGGACAGGTCAGCCTCGAGAATGACGGCGGCTTCCTGCAGATGGCACTGGACCTGTCGCCCGATGGCGGCGCGATTGACGCCTCGGGGCTCGAAGGGATCGAGGTGACCGCACGCGGCACCGGCAGCGATTACAACATCCACCTGCGCACCGAGGCGGTCGCGCGGCCGTGGCAAAGCTATCGCCTGACCTTCCACGCGGGCCCCGACTGGGCCACCCACAGGCTGCCATTCGCCGATGTCACCGCCCACCGGATCGACGCGCCTTTCGATGCGGCCACGCTCCGGCGCATCGGCATCGTGGCCATCGGTCGGCGCATGCAGGTGGACCTCGCCGTGGCGCGACTGGCGTTCTACTAGCTTTCGTCGAAGCCGCGCAGGTCGGCGTATTCCGCCAGCGGCAGGCGCTCGGTCCGGACCGCGTTGACCGGGGCGTCCGGGTCGGCATGGCCCAGCGCGATACCGCAGACCACGATCTCGCCCCCGGGCAGGCCCAGCTGTTCCGCCGCCACGTCCCCGTGATTGGCCAGCGCGCCGATGCCCGACGTGCCCAGCCCCCTGTCCTCGGCCGCCAGCATCAGCGCCATCATCGACAGGCCCAGGTCCATGAAGCATCCCTTGCCCATGTCGGCGCGGATGGTGACGACGATGCCCACCGGCGCGTCGAAGAAGCGGTAGTTGCGGGCGAACTGCGCCCGGCGGCCCGCCACGTCCCGCCGGGCGATGCCCAGCGCCTGGTAAAGGGCGTAGCCCGCCGCGCGCTGGCGTTCCTTCAGGTCGGGCGTCATGTCATCTGGGAAATAGCTGTATTGCGACACGTGCGGCCGGCCCTCGGCGGCGGCGCCGGTCAGCGCGTCGGTCAGGGCGGCCAGCGGGGCGCCGGTCAGCGCGATGAAGCGCCCCGGCTGCAGGTTGGCGCCCGAGGGCGCTTGCCGCGCCGCGGTGAGGATGGCCTCGATCTCGGCGCGCGGCACGGGGGTGTCGCGGAAGGCGCGGACCGACCGGCGCCGCGCCAGAAGCTCGGCCACGCGCGTCACGGGCGGCTCAGGCCCGCGACAGCACCGACCGGGGCCGCGCGCGATACAGCATCAGCGTCAGCATTCCGGCCAGCACCGCCTTGATCAGGTCGCCCGGGATGAAGGCCGTGACCAGCAGCGCGGCTTCGCCCCAGCTGCGTCCCAGCACCAGCGACATGCCAGTGATCCCGCACAGGTAGAGCACGCCGATGCCGCCCACGATGGCGCCCGCACCGGCGGCCAGGCCCACGGGCAGGCGCGACAGGCGCTCGGTGATGAACCCGGTGGCGAAGGCCGCCGCGGGGAAGCCCAGCGCGAAGCCCACGGTGGGCGAGGCCAGCACGCCCAGCCCGCCGCGCCCGCCCGACAGAAGCGGCAGGCCCAGCAGCGTCAGGCCAAGAAACAGCAGTGCCGCCAGCCCGCCGCGCTTTGCGCCCAGCACGGTGCCGGCCAGCATCACGCCCAGCGACTGCGCGGTGATCGGCACGCCGAAGGCCAGCGTGATCGGCGGGATCAGCCCCAGCACGGCGATCAGCGCCGCGAACATCGCCACCATGGTCAGGTTACGTTCCATCGCTCGTCGTTCCTTCGATCAATCCGCCCCGCGCGCGCAGCGCCAGGGCCACCTGCTCCGCATCGTCCAGCGCGTGCACGGCCAGCGGGCCGAGGATGCGCCAGGACGGGCCCTTGCGCGCGGAGCGGGCGCGCCAGCTTTGGCGCAGCCGCCCCGCAGCCATGGTCAATGACGGCACGAAACGCAAGACCAGCGCAAGCGCCAGCGCCGCCGGGCGGGTGTTCAGCCCCAGCCGGCGCAGCGGCGTCGCTAGCCACTGCACCAGCGCAATCATGTCCGACAGGGGCGTGGTCATGGTGACCAGCGTCGCCAGCGCCACCGCCGTTACCAGCCGCAACGCCAGCAATGTGCCCAGGGCGAGGTTGTCCTCGATCCCGTGCCAGGCCAGCAGGATCGCCACGAAGGGCCAGAGCGGCCAGAGCCGTCGCAGCCCGGCCCGTGCGAAAGTGCCTCCCCCGGCGAGATAAAGCGCCAGCGTGGCGGCGAAGGCCCCCGCCATCGCGGCCGGGCTGTCCAGCGCGAAGAGAAGGATCGTCGCGCAGGCCAGCGCCCCCAGCTTGGCCCCGGCGGGCCAGCCATGGGCGCGGGTGCGGTGCGGGGCCGTCAGGCTCAGCATCAGGCGGCGTCCCCTGCGCCGAGCGCGCGCATCCGCGCCTCGTAGGCGGCCAGCACGCGGTCGGGCGCGCCGTCCTCGGCCACGCGCCCCTGTTCAAGCCACACGACCCGGTCGTAGGCTTGCAGGTCCGCTGGCGCGTGACTGATCTGGACCAGCGCGCAATCCAGCCCGTCCAGCACCCGCGACAGCTGCATCGCGGTGGGAATGTCGAGGCCCGCGAAGGGCTCGTCCAGCACGATCAACCGGGGCGCCATGAGCAGAATCGCCATGAGGCACACCAGCTGCTTCTGCCCGTGCGACAGGTCCTGCGTGGCACGGTCGGCCCAGTCTTCGCGGCCGAAGCGGGCCAGCATGTCGGCCACGGCACGCGCGCGATCGGGCTTGCGCTGCCCCATCTGGCCCAGGCCGAAATCGAGTTCTTCCGCCACGGTGGGAAAGATGATCTGGTGCTCGGGGTTCTGGAACAGAAGGCCCACGGCCCCCAGCGCGCCGCGCCGGTCGCGCGCCACGTCGACCCCCGCGATGCGGACCCGTCCCGTCACCGGGATCAGCCCGCAGATGGCGCGGCCCAGGGTCGACTTGCCCGACCCGTTGCGCCCCACGATACCGATCCGCCGCTCGGACCCGGTCAGCGACACGCCGTCGAGGATGGCGCGACCGTCGATGCGGTAGCCCAGGTCGGCGATATCGATGAGCGGCGTGTCGGGCATGGCGGTCCTTTCGCGGCCCGCTTCTATCCCATGCGGATCACGGCTGCACTAGCGGTCGGGCGCGCGGGGGTTCCACCCCCGTCCGCTGGCGCGGACTCCCCCGGAGGTATTTGAAGACCAGTGATGGGCGCTGGCGCGCGGTCAGGCGGTTTTCCAGTCGAAGAAACCGTCGCCGGCGCGCTCCAGCAGGCGGCGGGCCAGCGTGTCGCCCAGGGCGGGGCCTTCGGCGATGGGGCCCTCGATGCTGTCCGACAGCGCCTCGGACCCGTCGGTGCGCAGGATCTCGCCTCTGAGCGTCAGGCGGTCGCCGTCGAGCTCGGCCAGCCCGGCGATGGGCGTCTCGCAGGACCCGTCCAGCGTGGCGAGGAAGGCGCGCTCGGCCGCCAGACGCTGGCCGGTCTCGATATGGTGGATCGCGGCCAGCATCTCGGCCGCGCGGGTGTCGTCGACGCGCCGCTCGATCCCGATGGCGCCCTGGGCCACGGCGGGCAGCATCTCGGCCTCGGGGACGGGCGCGCGGGGCACGTCCTCCATGCCCAGGCGGTTCAGGCCGGCCATGGCCAGGAAGGTGGCGTCGGCGACCTTGTCCTCGAGCTTGCGCAGGCGGGTCTGCACGTTGCCGCGGAACTCGACCACCTTGAGGTCGGGGCGGCGGTTCAGAAGCTGCGCGCGGCGGCGCAGGGACGAGCTGCCCACGGTCGCGCCCTGGGGCAGGTCCGAAAGCGCCCCGCCCGAGAGCGAGATGAAGGCGTCTCGCGGATCCTCGCGCGGCAGGTAGGTGTCCAGCGTCAGGCCCTCGGGCTGCACCGTCGGCATGTCCTTCATGGAATGCACCGCGATGTCGATGGCGCCCGACAGCAGGTCGTCCTCGATCTCGCGCGTGAACAGGCCCTTGCCGCCGATTTCCTTCAGGGGCCGGTCGATGATGCGGTCGCCGGTGGTCTTGATGACCACGATGGTGAACGCCTCCGACGGCAGGCGGAAGGCGTCGGCAAGGCGCGCGCGGGTCTCGGTCGCCTGGGCCAGCGCCAGGGGCGATCCGCGCGTGCCGATCTTCATCGGGGTGTCGGGTGTGGGCAAATCCATGGGGCATGCGTAGCCGTGGCAGGCGGGGCTGACAACCGAAACTGTCTTGACATTCTGACACTCCGCCCTGACCCAAGCGGGGCAGATGACGGGGGATGGCATGGCCGAAAAATTGCTGATGCGCGCGCTCGGGGGCGAGACGCTGGACGTGCCGCCCGCGTGGATGATGCGGCAGGCGGGCCGCTACCTGCCCGAATACCGCGCCACCCGCGCGCAGGCGGGCGATTTCCTGTCGCTGTGCTACAATCCCGAGCTGGCGGCCGAGGTCACGCTCCAGCCGATCCGTCGCTTCGGCTTCGACGCCGCGATCCTGTTCGCCGACATCCTGCTGGTGCCGCAGGCGCTGGGCGCCGACCTGTGGTTCGTCACCGGCGAGGGGCCGCGCCTGTCGACCATCACCACGCGCGCCGAGGTCGACGCGCTGAAGCCCGTGGACGCGATCCACGAAACGCTGAACCCGATCTACGAGACAGTGCGCATCCTGTCGCGCGAACTGCCCGCCGAGACCGCACTGATCGGCTTCGCGGGCGCGCCCTGGACCGTGGCCACCTACATGGTCGCCGGGCGCGGCACGCCCGACCAGGGGCCGGCCCATGCTTTCAAGGATGGCGACCGGGCAGCGTTCACGGCGCTGATCGACCGGATCACCGCCGCCACGATCGAGTACCTGTCGGCCCAGATCGACGCGGGCGCCGAGGTGGTGAAGGTCTTCGACAGCTGGGCCGGGTCGCTGAAGGGCGCCGATTTCGACGATTTCGCGCTGACACCCGCCAAGGCCATCGTCGCGGCGCTGAAGGCGCGGCACCCCGGCGTGCCGGTCATCGTCTTCCCGCGCGAGGCGGGCCAGGCCTACAAGGGCTTCGGTCCTGCGACGGGCGCCGATTGCGTGGCGCTGGACCAGTCGGTCAGCGCCGAGTGGGCGGCGGCGAACGTGCAGCCCGAGGTGTGCACCCAGGGCAACCTTGCCCCCGAGCACATGGTGACGGGCGGGCAGGCCCTGGTGGACGAGGTGCGGCGCATCCGCGACGCGTTCTCAGGCGGGCCGCATATCTTCAACCTGGGCCACGGGATCACGCCGGACGCGGATCCCGACAACGTGGCGCTGATGCTGGAAACCCTGCGCGAGACGCGCGGCTAGGTCATATTCTGGGCAACTTTGGCGGCGAAGATGCCGCCGAACGTGATTGCCGGGGCCTTTGATGCGCCTGATCCTCAAGACGCTGTGGGCGCTGGCCCGTATCGCGGGCATCACCGCGTCGCTGACGGTATCGGGCTGGGCGGCGCTGGCCCCGCCCGAGCCGTGGGAGCAGCGCGCGCTCGACCTGCCGCCCCGGTCGCTGACATGGTCCGAACGACAGCCCCTGCGCGAAATGCGGCTCATGCGCGTCGTGCTGCACGTGGCGCCGGGGCTCGCGACGGACCTGCTGTCGCGGGCGGCCCCGTCGCTGACCCGGACCGAGGTCAGCCGCGTGCTGGACCGGGCCGCGATGGGCGTATCACCCGAGGACCTCGCGAAAGAGATCACGCCCGCGCCCGAGGTCCGGCCCAACACCGTTCAGCAGCGTCGCGGCCCGGGCGGGGCCAAGTTCCTGAAAGTGGAGTAGGGCGGGCCGCTCAGGCCTGGCCGGGACCCATGTCGTTCATGTCGAAGAAGCCGTCGGCCCAGTCGCCCGACGGGATCAGCTGCGCCGGGTCCACGCGTTCGAGGTAGATATAGACCCAGGCCTCGTGCGCGCCGTCGTCGGTCTGCACGTCCCGGCGCGCGCGCTTGTACTCGGCCGGATACTCGTTCAGGCCCTCGTAATCGTCCAGCACGGCCATCACGCCGGGTTGGGTCAGGCGCCACAGCTCGCCCCGGACGCTTCCCGGGCCTTCCTCGATCAGCGCGGGATACCAGCCGGTGGAATACAGCAACCCGGGCAGCCAGCCGGGCGACACCAGCTCGGCGCCGTTGCGAAACGCGATCGTCGCTTCGTTGTTGATGAACCCGCTGCGCAGCGTGCCGTAGACGAAGACGAGATCGCCCAGATACGGGTCGTCACTCATGCCCGCCGTGATGTCACGTCGCGCGCCCCGTGAACAGAGGCGCGCGACGGATTTCCAGCGTCAGAAGCGGTAGTTGATGGACAGGCTGGCGGTGGTGGCATCTGCCTCGGTGCCGGCCAGCGCGCCGTTGAAATCATCGAACTCGTGATAGAGGAGTTCGGCGCCGGCGGTGACGGTGTCGGTCAGGAAGACCTCGTAGCCCAGGCCCACGAAATAGCCGTCGCTGTCATCCGATCCGCCGCCGGCAAGATCGACATCGACCTCGGCGTAGCCACCGGTGGCGTAGAAGAAATTGCGGCCGCTGTCGAAACCGGCGCGCAGGCCCACGCGCAGGACGTTTTCGGTCGTGGCGGCCGTGACGCCCGCGCCGGTCTCGAGGTCGATATCGGCCCAGTCATACTGAACGCCGCCGCCCAGGATGAAGTTGCCGAAATCGTAATCGTAGTAGGCGCGCAGGCCGTAGAGCAGGCCGTCTCCGTCGACACCGACATTCGTGTCGACATCGCCATATCCGAGCTGAACACCGGTGGAAAAGCCGGTCCAGTCATAGAGCGGCGTCGCCGGAGCGAAGACAACCGGCTCGGCTGGCGGAGCGGCGACGGTGCCGCCGGCCAAGGCGGGCGCCGCCGCCAGCCCCAGCGTCGCCACCATCGAGGAAGCAAGAAGTATACGCATGACAATTGCCTTTCGGGTAATGTTTTCGATACCCCATTTTAGCCTTCGCACTTGACGCGGTTCACCTCACAGTAGCGTGAAGGTCAGATCCACTTCGCCAATGGTGGCAAAGACATCAACACCGCGTTGGCGTCGTGTCCGGTTTCCAGCCCGAATTTCGTGCCGCGGTCGTAGACCAGGTTGTACTCGGCATAGAGCCCGCGATGCACCAGCTGCGCGTCCTTGTCGGCGTCGTCGAAGGGCTGGGCGCGGCGCCGTTCCACCAGCGGCAGGTAGGCGGGCAGGAAGGCCTGGCCGATATCGCGGGTCAGCGCGAAATCGGCGGCCCAGTCGCCGGTGCAGTGGTCGTCCATGAAGATCCCCCCGACACCGCGGGCGCGGCCCCGGTGCGGGATGAAGAAATACTCGTCCGCCCAGGCCTTCAGCCGGGGATAGTGCCCGGCCCCGTGGGGATCCAGATGCGCCTGCTGGGTCGCGTGGAAATGGGCGGTGTCCTCGTCGTATTCGATGCAGGGGTTCAGGTCCGAGCCGCCACCGAACCACCAGGCATGGGGCGTCCAGAACATCCGCGTGTTCATGTGCACGGCGGGCACATGGGGGTTCTGCATGTGGGCGACCAGGCTGATGCCGCTGGCCCAGAAACGCGGATCCTCGGCCATGCCGGGGATGCCCTTGCGCGCGGCCATGGCGGCCTGGGCGCGGGGGGCGAGGGTGCCGAACACCTCGGAGACGTTGACGCCCACCTTCTCGAACACGCGGCCGCCGCGCATGACGCTCATCAGCCCGCCGCCCGCGTCGCTTCCGTCATCGGACGCGCGGCGCGTTTCGGACACCTCGAACCGGCCGGGGGCCATGTCGGCGAAGGGGCCTTGGTCGTGGCTGTCCTCAAGCGCCTCGAAGGCCTCGACGATGCGGTCGCGCAGGGTGCGGAACCAGGCGGCGGCCTCGGCCTTCTCCGCGTCGAACGGGGCGGTGGTGGTCATGCTGTCGGTCCGGTTGTCCATGCCCGCCGGACTAGCACCCGCGGCAGCCCGGGTCCATCGCGACGGCGCGGCTAGTGCGCCGGCGTGTCCACCACGTCGACCAGGGTGCGGCCGCCGTCGATGGTCAGGATCTGCCCGGTCATGAAGCCGGACCCGTCGGCGGCCAGGAACTGCACCGCCTCGGCCACCTCGCTGGCGCCCGCGATGCGGTTCAGGGGGGTGGCGTCGATGATCTCGTCCCGCAGGTCGCGGTCGGCCTTGATGGCGCCCTTCAGCGACGCGCTCATCACGCTGCCGAAGGCCACGGCGTTCACCCGGATGCGATGCGGCGCCAGCGCCACGGCCAGCGACCGCGTCGCCTGGTCCAGCGCGGCCGAGCTCACGGAATAGGCCAGCAGGTCCGGCTGCGTGCGCCGCGCGGCGATCGAGCTGAGGTTGATGATCGATCCGGCGGGGCCGTCGCTGTTGCCGTCGTCCTCGGCCTGCTGGCGCATCCGCTTGGCCACCTGCTGGGTCAGGCGCAGGGGCGTCATCAGGTTCTGCTCGATCAGGTCGTTCACGGTGCGGTCGGTTGGGTCCAGCGGGTCCGAGGTCACCATCTGCCGCGAAGCGTTCACCAGGATGTCGATCCGGTCGAAGGCGTCGATGGTCGCCGACAGCAGGTTCGCCACGGTCAGCTTTTCCCGCAGGTCGCCGCCGAAGCAGCGGGCGGTGCCCGTGTCCTCGTCGTCGAGCGCGCCCATCTCCTGGCGCAGCCGGTCCTCGTCTATGTCGCACATCATCACGTTGGCGCCGCGTTCCAGGAAATGGCGGGCCACGGCCAGGCCAACGCCATGGGCGGCGCCGGTGACGATGGCGGTCTTGCCTGCGATCGAGAAGGACATGGGGGGCGACCTTTCAGCGGGCGCGGCGCGGGCGCGTCGCGCGATAGAGCTTGAACGCGGACGTCCCCGGAAGCTCGGTCACGTCGGCGAAATGTTGGGCGAGGGTCCGTTCATAGGGCAGATGGCGGTTGGCCACCAGCCACAAGCTGCCGCGCGGGGCGAGGATGCGCGCCGCGTTGACGATGAAGGCCTGTCCCAGGTCCGGCGCGCCCTTGCGGCCCTTGTGGAAGGGCGGGTTGCTGATGACGTGATCGGCCCGCTCGGCCGGGGTGAAGGTGGTCGCGTCGGCCCAGTGAAAGGCTGCGCGGTCCGACGTGACGTTGCGCCGGGCGCAATCCAGCGTCGCGTGATCCGCCTCGACCAGGTCGATGGCCTTTATCTCGTCCGCCTCCAGCGCGCGGGCTGACAGGTATCCCCAGCCCGCGCCCAGGTCGACGACCCGGCCTTTCAGACCCCACAGCGCGTCGGCCAGCGCGACCGAGGCCGGATCCGACGCGTCGGCGGAAAAGCTGCCCGGCGCGGTCCAGAAGCCGTCGGCGTTCCGCGATGGCTCGGCCCGCCAGTCGGCGAAATCGCCGTCCTCGATGGCGAAGATCTTGCCGTGGGACTTCGAGATCACTGCCCCCACGCTGCCGCGCGCGCGGCAGGCCTTCAGCATGGCATCGACGCCGTCAGTCTTGGCGCCGTCCACCAGCACCCGCGCGCCAGTCGCGGCGGCCCGCGCGACGCGGTCCCGCGCCAGGTCGCGTTCCCGCGGCAGGGCCACGACGACCGTCGCGGGCGTGCCGGTCAGGCTGCGCGACACGTCGAAGCCCCGCGCGCCCAGCCGGTCGAAATCCGGTTGCCGGTCACAGACCAGTGTCAGGGGCGCGGGCAGGTCGGAATAATCCGCGTCGTCGGTGGCGCCGAGAATCGCCAGGGGCGCCTCGATCAGGCCATCGTCCAACGCGATCGACAATCTGGGATCAGCCATGCGGGGACGGGCGCGGGCCCTATTCCTTTTCCATGGTGCATTGGAGCGGGTGCTGGTGGCGCCGCGCGAAATCCATAACCTGCGTCACCTTGGTCTCGGCCACCTCGAAGGAGAACACGCCGACGACGGCCAGACCCTTCTTGTGGACGGTCAGCATGATCTCGAACGCCTGCGAATGGTTCAGCCCGAAGAATCGTTCGAGGATATGCACCACGAACTCCATGGGCGTATAATCGTCGTTCAGCAGCATCACCTTGTAGAGCGGCGGCCGCTTGGTCTTGGGCTTGGTCTCCAGCACCACATCCGTGTCGCCGTCGCCGGGCGTGGGGTCGCTGGACAGGATCGGTGCCTGCGCGATCATGTCTCGCCTTTCGCCAAAGGGTGGGAATTCATGCCCGCACCATATAAGGGCGCAACGCGGCGTGAAAAGGGGGCGAAATGGCACCAATCCGCGCGATCGGCTTCGATGCCGACGACACGCTCTGGCATAACGAGCGTTTCTTCAAGCTGACCGAGGCCCGGTTCGCCGAGCTCCTGCGCGACTACGCCGCCCCCGATCACCTGGCCGAACGCCTTCTGGCGGCCGAGCGGCGCAACCTCGGCCGCTACGGGTTCGGGATCAAGGGATTCGTGCTGTCGATGATCGAAACGGCCATGGACGTCACCGACGACCGCGTGCCCGCGACCGTGTTGCGCCGGATCGTCGAGGCGGGGCACGACATGCTGGAGCATCCGATCGAACTGCTGCCCGGCGTGCAGGACACCGTCTCGGCCCTGCACGGAAGCTATACGCTCATCCTCATCACCAAGGGCGACCTGCTGGACCAGGAACGCAAGCTGGCGCAGTCCGGGCTGGGCGACTGGTTCGACGGGATCGAGATCGTGTCGGACAAGACGCCCGACATCTATACCCGCGCCTTCGCCCCCCACGGCGGGGCGCGGGCGGGGCTGATGGTGGGCAATTCCATGAAGTCCGACGTGCTGCCGATGATCGCGGCGGGCGGAATCGGTGTGCACGTTCCGCACGGTCAGGAATGGGCGCTCGAAGCCGCCGAACCGCCGAAAGATGAGGCACGATTCCATGCCCTGGAAAATCTGTCCGCGCTGCCCGACCTGGTGCGACAACTTGGCGGCTAGGATCATCTAGAGGTTGTATTGCCGCGCCCCACTAGATCTTGTCGCGCGGCGGCGAGCCGGTCGCAGGACATTAAAGCTGCGCCAAAAAACCATGAAAACAAACGGTTTTGCGTGCCGAGATTCCGTGCTAACTTCTATCCACAGATCCCGCCGCAAAGAGCGGGGCTTCGAGGCAGATAAAGGCAGTGACCCGTGGACATTAGACGGTGGCAGTGCGTCCTTGCGACGCTCGTTCTTCTTGGCATTTCAACCTGGACAAACCCGGCACAGGCGGCGCCCTATGCCGCGATGGTGATCGACGCCCGCTCGGGCGAGGTTCTCCATGCGCGCAACGCGGATACGCGGCTGCATCCCGCGTCGCTCACCAAGATGATGACCCTCTACGTGGTCTTCGACGCGGTGAAGCGGGGCGAGATCAGCATGGATACCGAGGTGCGGATCTCGCGCTTCGCGGCCAGCGAACCGCCGTCCAAGCTGGGCCTGCGCTCCGGCCAGAAGATCGCCATGCGGTATCTCGTGCGCGCGGCGGCGGTGAAGTCGGCCAACGATGCCGCAACCGCGCTGGGTGAGGCGATCTCGGGCTCCGAGGCCGCGTTCGCACGCCGCATGACCGCCACCGCCAAGGCGCTGGGCATGACGCGGACCACCTTCAAGAACGCCCACGGCCTGACCGAATCGGGCCATCTCAGCACCGCGCGCGACATGACGCTGCTGGGGCGGCACCTGTTCTACGACTTCCCCGAGTACTACAACCTGTTCTCGCGCACCTCGACGGATGCCGGGCTGCGGACCGTCAACAACACCAACCGCCGCCTGCTGGGCGCCTACAAGGGCGCCGACGGTATCAAGACGGGCTATACCCGCGCCGCCGGCTTCAACCTCGTGGCCTCGGCCGAGCGTGGGGGCGAGCGCATCATCGCCACTGTCTTCGGCGGCCGGTCCTCGGCCACGCGCAACGCCAAGGTGGCCGAGCTGCTGGACCTGGGCTTCGCCCGCGCCCCCAGCCGCGTGGCGGTCCGCAAGCCGGTGAAGCCGGACCTGGGCTCGACCAGCGCCGCCTCGGTCGTGGTCGCCCGGTCGCTGCGCCCGGTCCCCCGTCCCGTGCCCGCCGCGACGCTGGTCGCCGACGCGGGCCCCGCCGCCGAAGAGGTCACCCGCGCCGTCACCGAGGCCATCACCATCGCCGCCACCCCCATCCCCGAGCCGCGCCCCGAGGGCGAGCTCGAGGTCGTGACCCGCATGTCGTCTTCGGGCGGGCGTCACTGGGGCATCAACCTGGGCAATTTCGGCTCGCGCTACGACGCCGAGCGGATCCTGCTGAAGACCGCGCTGGTCGAGATCGGCACGCTGGATGATGCGCTGCGCAAGGTGGTGCAGGGACCAACTGGCTACCAGGCGAACTTCGTCGGCATGACGCAGGAGCGCGCGGCGCTGGCCTGCCGCCGGCTGGCCGCCCGCGACATGGATTGCGCGACGCTGGGCCCGGCGGGCTAGTCGCCCTCGGGCGCCGTCCACTTGCCTGACACCCGGAAGAACGAGGCCTCGCGCGACAGCGCGAAGCCGGTGCCGGGCGTGGCGGCGAAGGTCTGGACCTGCAGCCCGTCGCGGTCGCCCTGCACCAGGTTGAACGTGTTCGGCTCGCCCCGCAGCCGGGTCGACAGCCCCGTGCCCGCCTGCACGAACAGCAGGCCCTGCGCCGTCTGGAACGGCGCCGTGATCGTGTGATGCAGGTGGCCCGACAGCACCACGTCCGCCCCGCATTCCTGCAACCGCCCCAGCGCCGCGCGCGCCCCGCGCATCAGCCGCTTCTCCACCTCGGGCCCGTGTTCCAGCGGGTGATGCAGCACCACGATCCGCAACCGGTCGCCCGCGTCCTCGAACGCGTCGCAGACCTTGGCCACCGTGCGCTCGGAGATCCGGCCCCGCTGCCACGAGAACCGGTTCACCGTGTTCACGCCCTGGATCACCGCACCGGGCAACCGCTGCATCGGCTCGAGCTTGCGGTCGATGGCGTGGCGATAACGGCTCCAGGGCCGCAACAGGCGGACCCAGAGATTGTCCAGCGGCGTGTCGTGGTTGCCCGGCACCGACAGTATCGGCGGCGTCAGTTTCTCCAGGAAGGCGCTGGCGCGTTCGAACTGACCGCGCCGGGCGCGCTGGGTGAAATCGCCCGACACCGCCACCAGGTCGGGGGCCAGGTCGTTGACGATCTCGACCAGCTGCGGCTCGGCCTCGGCGCGGTCGCGGCCGAAATGCAGGTCCGACAGGTGCACGATACGGGTCATGACGACGGCTCCCGGTCGACGGGCAGGATGATGCGCAGCGGGTCGTCCGACATGCGGAATTCGAACGGGCTGGTCTCGCGGCGCTTCTCGCCGTCGAAGGCCAGCGTGGCCTTTTTGCGGGCCGTCTTCACCGTCAGGCTGCGGGCGCTCAGAAGCTCGTAATCCTGTCCCTCGACCGCCTTGCCGCGCGCCAGCCGCCAGGCCAGCGCCATCAACCGCCGGCGGCTGCGGGCCCGCGCGACCAGCACGGCGAAACGGTCGTCCGAGATCAGGTCGGCCCCGTTCAGCCCGAAGAAGTCCAGCTGGTAGGCCGAGCGCGCGACGAATATCATGGCCGTGCGTTCTTCGCTGCGCTGCCCGTCGAGGTCGAGTGTCAGCCGCAGCGGTTTGCGGAACCGCAGCATCGTCTTCAGGACCGACCAGTGCGCGGCGATCCGGCGGCGGCCCCAGCGGCGGTAGACGGTTTCGCGTTCGCGCAGGATCTTGGGATAGATCCCCAGCGACGCGTTGTTCAGGAAGGTCTGCCCGTTCACCCGGCCGACGCGGATGTCGTGGGGCTGGCCGTCGACGATCTGGCGCGCGGCGGTCTCGGGATCCTCGCTGAAGCCCAGGCCGCGCGCGAAGAAGTTGAAGGTGCCCAGAGGCAGGACGGCCATGGGCACGTCGCGCCCGACCATGGCGCCGGCGGTGGCCATGACCGTGCCGTCGCCCCCCGCCGCGACCACCAGGTCGCCGCCATCGGCCACCGCCCGGTCGATCAGCGCGCTCAGGTCGCTGCCCGGCTGCCAGTCGATGCGGCGCGCGTCGGGCCCGAACACCTCCATGGCCTGTTCGATGGCTTGGCGGTCGCGGCTGTTGCGGCCGGATTTGTGATTGGCGATGACACGTATCTGCGCGGGCATGGGGGCGACTTTCAAAGGCTGCGACCGTGCAACGCAGGTCGCGGCCTTTTGTTGCGCTCAGGCGCTGCGCGCGGGGGCCTTGCCGAAGGCGGCCTGCATCAGCGTGCGGGTATACTCGGTTTGCGGTGCGTCGAAGATGGCGTCGGCATCGCCCGCCTCGACCACGTCGCCGCGCTTCATCACCATGACCTTGTGGCTCAGCGCGCGGACCACCTTCAGGTCATGGCTGATGAACAGGTAGGCCAGCCCGTATTTCGCCTGCAGGTCGCGCAGCAGGGTCACGATCTGGACCTGGACCGTCATGTCCAGCGCCGAGGTGGGTTCGTCCAGCACCACCAGCTTGGGCCGCAGGATCATGGCGCGCGCGATGGCGATACGCTGCCGCTGCCCGCCCGAAAACTCGTGCGGATAGCGGTGCATGGTCGCCGGATCCAGCCCGACCTCGGACATCATCTGCGCCACGCGGTCGCGCTGTTCGTCGCGCGAGCCGCCGCCGTGGATCGTCAGGCCCTCGGCGATGATCTCTTCCACGGTCATGCGGGGCGACAGCGACCCGAAGGGATCCTGGAACACGATCTGCATGTCGGCGCGCAGGGGCCGGATGGCGCGACCGCGCAGCCCCTGGATATCGCGCCCCATGAAGACGATGGGGCCCTCGGACGGGATCAGCCGCATGATCGCCAGCGCCAGTGTCGTCTTGCCCGACCCGGATTCGCCCACGATGCCGATCGTCTCGCCCTGGCGCACCGACAGGGTCGCGGCGTTCACCGCCTTCACGTGGCCGGTGGTGCGCTTCAGCAGGCCGGTCTTGATCGGGAACCAGATGCGCAGGTCCTCGGTATGCGCGATCTCCTTCGCGTCTCCGGGGACGGGATCGGGCACGCCGGTGCTTTCGGCCTCCAGCAGCATTCTTGTATAGGCGTGCTTGGGCGCGTCGAAGATCTTGGCGGTCTCGCCTTCCTCGACGATCTCGCCGTCCTTCATCACGCAGACCCGGTCGGCGATCTGGCGGACGATGGTCAGGTCGTGGGTGATGAACAGCATCGACAGGCCCTGCCGCGCCTTCAGGTCGGCCAGCAGGTCGAGGATCTGCGCCTGGATCGTCACGTCCAGCGCCGTCGTCGGCTCGTCCGCGATCAGCAGGTGGGGGTCGTTGGCCAGCGCCATGGCGATCATCACCCGTTGCCGTTGCCCGCCCGACAGCTCGTGGGGATAGGCCTTCAGCCGCGACTCGGGGTCGTTGATGCCCACCTCGGTCAGCAGCTCGACGATGCGCGCGCGCGCCCGGTCGCCGGTGATCCCCTGGTGCAGCTCCAGCGACTCGCGCAGCTGCTTTTCCAGCGTGTGCAGCGGGTTCAGCGACGTCATCGGCTCCTGGAAGATGAAGCTGATGTCATTGCCGCGCACCTTGCGCAACTGTTTCTCGGACGCGCCGACCATCTGCTGATCGTCATAAAGCACCGATCCGTCCACATGCGCCGATCCCGGCAGCAGGTCCACCGTGGACAGCGCCGTCACGGACTTGCCCGAGCCCGACTCGCCCACCAGCGCGACGGTCTCGCCCCGCTTCACGTGGAAGGACACGCCGCGCACGGCATGGGTCTCGGCCCCGTCCTGGCGGAAGCGGACGTTCAGGTCTTTGACGGTGAGAACGGTGTCGGTCATGGGTTTCCGCAAAGATCTGAGGGCAGCGCGGACACGCGGGGTGGCGTGAAGCGCCGCCCCGGGGGGGCGTGTCGGCGCTGCCCGGCGTTTCCGCCGGGCGAAAGGGCTTCGACCGTGTGCATCACTGGAACGTCTTTCTCGGGTCGAACGCGTCGCGGATACCCTCGAAGATGAACACCAGCAGCGACAGCATGATCGCGAAGGTGAAGAAGGCGGTGAAGCCCAGCCAGGGCGCCTGCAGGTTCTGCTTGGCCTGCAACGTCAGCTCGCCCAGCGACGGCGCCGACGAGGGCAGACCGAAGCCCAGGAAGTCCAGCGAGGCCAGCGTGCTGATCGTGCCGGTGATGATGAAGGGCAGCATGGTCACCGTGGCCACCATCGCGTTGGGCAGCATGTGGCGGAACATGATGGTCCAGTTCGACACGCCCAGCGCCCGGGCGGCGCGCACGTATTCGAAGTTGCGCGCGCGCAGGAACTCGGCCCGCACGATCCCCACCAGCGCGGGCCAGCCGAACAGCACGGTGACGAAGACCAGCAGCCAGAAACTTCGCCCCAGGATCGCGAAGAGGATGATGATGACGTAAAGCGACGGTGTGCTCACCCAGATCTCGATCACCCGCTGGAAGATCAGGTCGGTCCAGCCGCCGAAGAAGCCCTGCACCGCACCGGCGATGATGCCGATGATCGAGGTCAGCACCGTCACCACGATGGTGAACAGGATCGACAGGCGGAACCCGTAGATCACCCGCGCCAGCACGTCGCGCGCGGTGTCGTCGGTGCCCAGCCAGTGCTGCGCGTCCGGCGCCGAGGGCGCGGCGCCGTCGATGTCGTTGATCGTGTCGAAGCTGTAGGGGATCGGCGGCCACAGGATCCAGCCCGCCTGCGCCCCCTCGTCCGTCGTGCCCGCGTCGATGATGCCCTCGGGGTCGTCGAAACAGTCCACCAGCCCGCCCGAGCGGATCAGGCACTGCACCTCGATATCCGAGTAGACCGCCTCGGTCCGGAAATCCCCGCCGAACGCCGTCTCGGGATAGAAGTTGAAGATCGGCGTGTAATACCCGCCGTCGTAGTTTACGAGGATCGGCTGGTCGTTGGCCAGGAACTCGGCGAACAGCGTCACCCCGAACAGTACCGCGAAGATGATCAGAGACCAGAACGCCCGACCGTTGCGGCGGAAGTTGCGCCAGCGGCGCTGGTTCAGCGGGCTCAGGAACGGACGGCGCCGGCGCGGGCTGACCGGGGGCGGCGCGTCGTGGCCGCCACCGCCGGGATGGGGCGGGGGGCTTTCCAGTCCAGGCTCGGTCGGGCCGTGGCTGGCGGGTTGGTGATCCAGGTGCGCCATCTCAGCCCTCCCGCGTCTCGAAATCGATGCGCGGATCGACCAGCACGTACATCAGGTCCGACAGGATCCCGACCACCAGGCCGATCAGCCCGAAGAAGAACAGCGTGCCGAAGATCACCGGGTAGTCCCGCGCCACCGCCGCCTCGAAGCCAAGCCGCCCCAGGCCGTCCAGCGAGAAGATCGTCTCGATGATGAGGCTGCCGCCGAAGAACACGCCGATGAACACCGACGGGAAGCCCGCGATCACGATCAGCATCGCGTTGCGGAACACGTGGCCGTACAGGACCGAACTGTCCTTCAGCCCCTTGGCCCGCGCGGTGACCACGTACTGCTTCTTGATCTCGTCGAGGAAGCTGTTCTTGGTCAGCAGCGTCAGCGTGGCGAAGGCCGAGATGGTCGAGGCCAGCACCGGCAGCGTGATGTGCCAGAAATAGTCGCCGATCTTGCCCAGAAGGCTCAGGTCCTCGAAATTGTCCCCCGTCAGTCCGCGCAGCGGGAAGATCTGGAAATACGATCCGCCGGCGAACAGGACCAGCAGCAGGATCGCGAACAGGAAACCCGGGATCGCGTAGGCCACGATGATCAGCGCGCTGGTCCAGGTGTCGAACCGGCTGCCGTCGTTCACCGCCTTGCGGATGCCCAGCGGGATCGACACGAGATAGGCGATCAGCGTGGACCACAGGCCCAGCGTGATCGACACCGGCATCTTCTCCAGCACCAGCTCCAGCACCCCGATGGACCGGAAGTAGCTGTCGCCGAAATCGAAGCGGATGTAGTTCCACATCATGTTCAGGAACCGCTCCAAAGGCGGCTTGTCGAAGCCGAATTCCCGTTCCAGCTCGGCGATGAACTCGGGCGGCAGGCCGCGCGACCCGGTATAGGCGTCGGTCTCGGCCGCACCCGCCGCGTCACCTGATCCGCCCGAGATCCCCTCGAACACGTCGCCGCCGCCCTCGAGCTGCGCGATGACCTGTTCGATGGGGCCGCCGGGCACGAACTGCGTCAACGTGAAGTTGACGATCATGATACCCAGCAGGGTCGGGATGATCAGAAGAAGCCTTCTGAGGATATAGGCGCCCATGGATTACAGCGCGCCCGCCGCCCGAAGCGCCTCGGCCTTGTCCTCGTTCCACCACCAGAAATCGGCATTGCCCAGCGCGTAGGGGGGCAGCTCGTCGGGGTATTCGTAGACGTCGTAATAGGCCACCCAGTACGCGCCGTTGTACCAGACCGGCACCATGAAGTAGGCGGCGCGCATGATGCGGTCGATGGCGCGGACGCCGGCCTGCATCTCTTCCAGGTTTTCGGCCACCTTCAGCTGCTCGATCAGCGCGTCAACGGCCGGGTCGCAGTAACCGGCCGGGTTGAACACGTCGTCGCGGTCCTCGCAGCCATAGCGCTGGGCGATGCCGTTCGCCTCTTCCAGACCGTTCACGTAGCTGTCGAAGATCATGTCGAAGTCGTGCCCGCGCACCCGGTCGGTGTATTGCGCGTCGTCGATCCGGTTATAGACGGCGTCCACGCCCAGGCGCTTCAGGTTGTCGATATAGGGCAGGATGATCCGGTCGAAGCTGGGGTTGTTCTCGATGAACTCGACGCGCAACACCTCGCCATCCTTGCGGCGCAGGCCGTCGTCGCCCGCGACCCAGCCGGCATCCTCAAGCAGTGCCGCCGCCGCGCGCAGGTCGCCGCGGTTCAGCTGGCGCGCGCCGCCCGACGGCATGACGTAGACCTCTTCGGTCAGGATCGCGGGGTCGATCTGCTCGGCCATGCCTTGCAGGTATTCCAGCTCAAGCCCCTCTGGTACGCCCTCGGCCTGGAGATCGCTGTTCTGCCAGAAGCTCTGGCGATGCCGGAACAGCCCGTATTGCAGCGTGTCGTTGGTCCACTCGAAATTGTACATCAGCCCCAGCGCGCGGCGCACCCGCACGTCCTGGAACTTCTCCTTGCGCAGGTTGAAGACGAAGCCGGCGGCGGCCGGGAGCGATCCGTCGGGCAGCTCTTCCTTGACGATGGTGCCGTCCTCGATCGCCGGGAAATCGTATTGCGACGCCCAGGTCAGGCTGCTGGTTTCCGAGCGGAACAGGTATTCGCCCGCCTTGAACGCCTCCAGCGCGGCATTGGTGTCGGCGAAGTATTCCTGCCGGATGCTGTCGAAGTTCCAGCGCCCGATATTGATGGGCAGGTCGGCGCCCCAGTAATCCGGGTTGCGCTTGGCGACGATGCGGCGCGGCACGTCCACGGTGTCGATCATGTAGGGCCCGGTGCCCGGCGGCTGGGTCAGGCGCGACTCGTCCAGCTTGGCGCCCGTCTCCTCGAACCACTTCTTCTGGAACACGATGGACGCGCCCGCCTGGCTGATCAGGCCGTTGCGCGGCAGCTCGGGGTTGAAGTTGAACTTGATCCGGTGCGGCCCCAGGATCTCGTAGCTCGGGATCATGTTCTTCACCGCGATGCGGAAGGACGGAAAGCCCTCTTCCATGAAAAGGTCATAGGTGAAGGCGATGTCCTCGGCGGTCATCGGGCTGCCGTCGCTGAAAGTCACGTCCTCGCGCAGGTTGAAGATCACCCAGTCCTGGCTTTCGGGGTATTCCAGCGTGGTGCACAGCAGGCAGTAGGACGCGTAGGGATCGTCGGCCGTGCTGGTCATGATCCGCTCGTAGGGCAGGACGCTCAGTGCGGGCGACCGGCCCCGGCGCGAATAGGGGTTCATGCTGTCGAAGCTGCCGCGCCCCCAGTAGGACATCTCGCCCCCCTTGGGGGCATCGGGATTCACGTAGTCCAGCACCTCGAAATCGGGGCCGTACTTGATCGCGCCCAGGTCCGAGAAGGCGTGCGCGGTGATGATCTTGCCCTCACCCTCGGCGCTGTCGCCGGTGCCGCTGTCCTGCGCCAGCGCGAAGGTCGCCATGGCAAGCAGGGCCGAGCCGGTCAGAAGCCCGGTCAGGATCGCCTTGCGGCTGGTCTCGGCGCGGGTCGCGGCGGCGGCAGTGGATCGAGTCATCTGTCATCCAACTTTGTATTGGGGCGGGAAGCTTGGGCTACGCTAAGGTGCCGCTTCGCCGGGTTTCAAGTTGAAATAGTGTGATCGACTGTCATGTCGCACTGTCCCGACGCCCGATGTACGCGGGGTGCACGCGGTCGGCCGTTCCGCCCATGCGCTGTGCACGCCGCGGGGACGCGCGCCCGACGCTTGCGGGACGCTCGCGGGACGGGCCGGGTACGATCGCGGCACGGGCCGTGCACGAAAAATGCCGACCCCATGAGGCCGGCATTCGCTCGTTCCGCAGTCGGGGGCGCAATCAGCCGTCGGTCTGGTCCAGGTAGGCGATCAGGTTCGCGCGCTCCTCGACCGAAGGCAGGCCGTTGAAGCTCATCGAGGTGCCGGGCGCCCAGCCGCGCGGATCCTCGAGGAAGGCGTTCAGGTTCTCGGGCGTCCAGACATCCGCCTGCTCGCTCAGCGCGCCGGAATAGGCGCTGTAGCCGTCGGCCACACCGATCTCGCGGCCCACGACGCCATACAGGTAAGGGCCAACGGCGTTCGCGCCGTCTTCCAGCTGGTGGCAGGCGCGGCACTTGCCGAAGACACGCTCGCCCGCGCCGGCATCGGCGACCTCGAAGGCTTCCTCGAAGGTCGGGCCTTCCTCTTCCTCGACCTCTTCACCGCCGGTCTCGGGCACCTCGATGGAATAGGCCTGTTCCTCGTCGCCGTGTCCGCCGCCCACGTGATAGATCCCTTCGGCCGCCCAGGCGCCCAGCAGGAATACCAGCAACGCGCCGCAGAAGCCGCCGACGATCTTGGTCAAAGTCATGGTGTCGAACATGTCGCTTTACGCCCTCTCGGATGATCGCCGCTTCTCTAGCCCCTTCCGCGCGGGGTTTTCAAGCGATATGACCCGCGACCAAACGACATGACCGGCCTCGGCCGGGCAGGAGGACGTCCATGCCACAGACGATCGCCTTCCAGGGGGAGCTGGGGGCCTACTCGCACCAGGCCTGCGTGGAAACGCGTCCGGACCACACGCCGCTGCCCTGCCGGACCTTCGAGGACGTGATCGCCGCGGTGAAGACCGGCAAGGCCGACCTGGCCATGCTGCCCGTCGAGAATTCGACCTACGGACGCGTCGCCGACATCCATCGCCTCCTGCCCGAGTCGGGCCTGCGCATCGTCGACGAGGCCTTCGTGCGCGTCCATATCTGCCTGATGGCGCCCAAGGGGGCCACGCTCGACAGTATCCGCCACGTCCGCGCGCACCTCGTCCTGCTGCCCCAATGCGCCGACTTCCTCGCCTCCCTGGGCATCACCGGCAGCGCCGCCGCCGACAGCGCGGGCGCGGCGGCCGAACTCGCCGCCGATCCGCAGCCGGGCGAGGGCGTGCTGGCCTCGGCCATGGCCGCCGAAACCTACGGGCTGGAGATCCTCGCGCACAATATCGAGGACCAGGACCACAACGCCACGCGCTTCCTGGTCATGGCGCCCGAGGGCGACATGTCCCGCCGCGGCGATCACGGCATGATCACCAGTTTCGTCTTCCGCGTGCGCAACATTCCCGCCGCCCTTTACAAGGCGATGGGCGGGTTCGCGACCAACGGCGTCAACATGACCAAGCTGGAATCCTACATGGTCGGCGGCCAGTTCACGGCGACCCAGTTTTACGCCGATGTCGAGGGCCATCCCGACGATCCCGCGCTCGCCCGGGCGCTGGAGGAACTCGACTATTTCACCGACCACATCGATATTCTCGGCGTCTATCCCGCCGATCCGGGCCGCCACTAGGGACGGCAATCGCCGGATTTGAGTATTTGTAGACCAGTGATGGGTGCGCCTGCGCCTTCATCACTGGTCTAAAAATACTCCCGGCCGTCCGGTTGTCCGGAGCGATGTCATCCCCGTGGATGCGCCCGGCTGTAAACTTCCATGAGCCGCGCGGTGTCTACCGCCGTGTAGGCCTGCGTGGTCGACAGCGATCCGTGGCCCAGCAATTCCTGGATCGCGCGCAGGTCGCCGCCGGCGTCCAGCAGGTGGGTGGCGAAGCTGTGGCGCAGGGCGTGGGGCGTCGCGCTGGCGGGCAGGCCAAGCTGCAGGCGCGCGGATTCGATCACCTTCTGCACCAGTCGCGGGTTCAGCGCACCGCCGCGCACCCCGCGGAAAAGCGGCGCGTCCGGCGTGAGGTCGAAGGGGCAGGCGGCCGCGTAGGCACGGACGGCGTCGCGCGCCGCCGGCAGCACGGGGACCATCCGCTCCTTGCCGCCCTTGCCCGTGATCCTCAGCGCCGTGCCGGGGTCTGCATGAGCGCCCGTCAGGCCCAGCGCCTCGGAGATCCGCAGCCCGCAGCCCCAGAGCAGCGTCACCACCGCCGTGTCGCGGGCGGCGACCCACGGCTCGCGCGCCTGCGCGGCGGCGAGATCCACAACCGACCGCGCGGCATCGACCGACAGGGGGCGCGGCAGCTTGCGCCGGAACTTGGGGCTGCGCGCCGACAGGATGGCCGTCGGCTCGAACCCGTCGCGCTGCGCGAGCCAGCGCGCGAAGCTTTTCACCGATGACAGCGCCCGGGCGAGGCTGCGCGAGGACAGGCCCCGCGCACGCTCGTGGGCCATCCAGGCGCGCATGTCCCGCAGGCCGACCTGGGCCACCACACCCGTGCCGGCGCTCTCGCCGAAATGCTGTTGCAGGAAGGACAGGAACCCCACCACGTCGGCGCGGTAGGCCGTCACCGTGGCCGGCGACGCGGCATCGATCGCGCCCAGCTGCCGCAGCCAGGCCTCGAGCGCATCGGCCAGTCCCGGCGACAGCATCAGATCCAGCGGCGCAGTGTGCGTTCGACCACGCCGGCGAAGAAATCCAGAAGATCGGTGCCCTGTCCGGGCGAGAACTGGTGCGGATCCTCGGCGCCCAGGACCAGCATCGCGGGAAGGCGGCCGCGCCCAAGGTTGAGGTACAGGCACGCCTCGGACCGGATGTGGTCGGCCTTTGCGCCGTGCATGTCCGGGTCGGCCCCGTCGCACTGGCGCAGCGTCACCCGGCGGGGCGTGCCACGGCTGGTCACGCCGGCGTAAAGACAGCAATAGCCCTGTTCGGCCAGATCCAGCACCGCGCCGAGCGGGCCGAGGTCCACTTCGGTGTCGTCCGCCGCCCGCTCGATCAGCACGCGCAGGCTGTCGACCCGCAGCGTGTCGGCCACCGGGCCGGCCAGGTCGGTCAGCAGGGTCTGGAAATCCTCGGCGTCCAGCAGCCGCAGGATCGCCCGGTGGATCATGTTGGTGCCGGCCAGGTTCTCGTAGGCCGCCGCGATGACGTTGCGGTGGGTGTCCTCCAGCCGGTCGAGCCGCGCCTCGAGCCGCTCCATCGCGAGGCCGCGCATGTCGACGACATTGCCCCCCATGCTGCGTTCGTTCGCCGCGACCAGCGCGCGCATCACGTCCTGGTCCTCGAGAATCAGGTCGGGTTGCGACAGGATCTTTGCGCGGAAGTCTTCCGCCTTTTCGGGTGAGCTGCTCATGCCTGTGACCATTCTTGGTGATGGGATTGGGGGTCAGCATACCCGTCGGGGCGTGCGCGGGACAGGGGCAATCCGGCGCGCGCGGGCGATCGGTGCGCGGATGCGACAGCAGGGCTGTCCGATGATGGCGTGCAATCGGCGCGGGCGCATCTTATGTCGGGGTCCGGCATCGCAGGGAACCTAGGGTTTGGCAGACACGCGCGACGATCAAGATGGCCCGGACTGGTTCGACGAGGGCGCGCTGGTCGCCGTCCTGACCGCCCAGCCGCTGGACCGGACCCTGGACTACCGCGCGCCCGAGGGTGGATGCGCGGCGGGCGCCTTCGTCGAGGTGCCGCTCGGCCCGCGCCGGGTGCTTGGTGTGGTCTGGGGGCCGGGTCTCGGCGATTTCGACGCCGCCAAGGTGCGCAGCGTCCACAAGGTGCTGGACGTGCCGCCCATGACCGAGGAGATGCGCATCTTCCTCGGCCGCGCGGCCGACTACACGCTGACCCCGCTGCCCGCGATGCTGCGGCTCGCCACCCGCGCGCCGGGTCTGGGCGACGGTCCGGCCATGCGCCGCGTCTTCGCCCGCGGCCTGGCCGAGCCCGACCGCATGACCGACGCCCGCGCCCGCGTGCTCGACGTGCTGGACGAGCAGGAGGACGCGGTCTTCACCCAGAAGGAACTGGCCGACCTCGCCGGTGTCAGTGGCGGCGTGGTGAAGGGCCTGGCGGCGCAGGGCGTGATCGAGGAGCGTGCCGCGCCCCGCGACCTGCCGTTCCCGCGGCTGGATCCGGACCTGCCCGGCAAGGCCCTGACCGACGACCAGGCGGCGGCGGCCGGGACCCTGGCGGAAGGGGTCGCCGCGCGCAGTTATGCCACCACCATGCTGCGCGGCGTCACCGGGTCGGGCAAGACCGAGGTGTATCTAGAAGCGGTGGCGGCCTGCCTGCGCGCCGGGCGGCAGGCACTGGTCCTGCTGCCCGAGATCGCCCTGACCGCCGAGTTCCTCGACCGGGTCGAACAGCGCTTCGGCGCCCGCCCGGCCGAGTGGCATTCCGGCGTGACCATGACCGAGCGGCGGCGCGTCTGGCGGATGATCGGCCAGAGCAACGCGCAACTTGTGGTGGGCGCGCGTTCGGCCTTGTTCCTGCCGTACCGCGACCTTGGCCTGATCGTCGTGGATGAGGAACACGACACCTCCTACAAGCAGGAGGACGGCGTGCTCTATTCCGCGCGCGACATGGCGGTCCTGCGTGCAGCCATAGCCGGGGCGCAGGTGGTGCTGGCCTCGGCCACGCCGTCGCTGGAGACCTGGGCGAATGTCGAAGCGGGCAAATACCGCGCGCTGAGCCTGACCTCGCGCTTCGGCCCGGCCCGGATGCCCGAGATGCGCGCCATCGACATGCGGTCCGAGGATCTGCCCGGCGGGCGCTGGATCTCGCCCAGCCTGAAGGCCGAGGTCGAGGCGCGGCTGGAGCGGGGCGAGCAGTCGCTGCTGTTTCTCAACCGCCGCGGCTATGCGCCGGTGACGATCTGCCGGGCGTGCGGCCACCAGGTGGGCTGCGACCACTGCGACGCCCGCATGGTCGAGCACCGGTTCCTCAAACGGCTGGTCTGCCACCAATGCGGCGAGACCAAGCCGGTGCCCGAGGTCTGTCCGGCCTGCGAGGTCGAGGGCAAGCTGGCCGCCGTCGGCCCCGGGGTCGAGCGGATGGGCGAAGAGGCGGCGGCGGTCTTTCCCGACGCGCGGGTCGAGGTGCTGTCGTCGGACATGTATTCCTCGGCCCGCGCGCTGAAGGCCCGGATCGCCGCCATCGCCGAGGGCGAGGCGGATATCGTCATCGGAACGCAGCTGGTGGCCAAGGGGCACAATTTCCCCAAGCTGACGCTGGTGGGCGTGATCGACGCCGATCTGGGGCTTCAAGGCAGCGACCTGCGGGCGGCCGAGCGGACGTTCCAGCTCATGCGGCAGGTGGCGGGGCGCGCGGGCCGGGCCGAGGCGCCGGGCACCGCGCTGTTGCAGACGTTCCAGCCCGAGCATCCGGCGATCCGCGCCATCGTCGCGGGCGACGAGGACGGGTTCTGGTCGGCCGAGGCGGCCGAGCGGCGGGCAGCGGGCGTGCCGCCCTACGGCCGCATGGCCGGTATCGTTCTGAGCGCGCCGGACGTTCAGGCGGTGTTCGATCTGGGCGCCGACATGGCGCGACGCGACGGTCCCCTGCGCCGGATCGGCGCGCAGCTGTTCGGGCCGGCACCCGCGCCCATCGCGCGGATCCGGGGCCGCCACCGGGTGCGCCTTCTGGTCAAGGCCGACAAGGCCGCGCCGTTGCAGGCCGCGCTGTCGGACTGGCTGCGGCAGTTCCGCTGGAAGGGCGACATCCGGGTGAGCGTCGATATCGACCCGCAGAGTTTCTACTGAACCGCGCCAATATTTCTTGACCGACATCAATGCGGGCGTTCAACCCTTGCCCCAAGGTGTCCTTGCCGGACCGGGGAAGGGGAGGGGGCCGCAGAGTGGACATGCCAGCAGCCAGTGTCACGCGGCCCCCAGCCCTGGGCCGCCCCGACCGGGCCCTTTTCGCCGAGGCACTGGCGCTCGCGTGGTCGGATTTCCGCGCCGCGCCGCGCTTCGGGCTGGCGGTGTCGGGCGTCTACGTGGTGCTGGGCTGGCTGATCGCGTGGATCACCGTCGCCAGCGGCACGACCTATTGGCTGGTGCTCGCCGCCATGGGGTTCCCGTTGATCGCGCCCTTCGCCGCCGTCGCGCTTTACGACGGGTCGCGGCGGATGGACCTGCGCCAGCCGCTAACCTGGCGCGCGGTGCTGGCCGAGACGCTGGCGCAGCGCACCGGGCAATTGCCGCTGCTGGGCGCGGCGATGGTCATCCTGTTCCTGTTCTGGTTCTTCCTCGGCCACATGATCTTCGCGCTGTTCCTGGGGCTATCGCCGATGACGAACGTCTCAACGGGGCTGGACGTCTACCTGACGGCGAACGGGCTGGGGATGCTGGCTTTCGGAACCCTGGTGGGCGGGCTCTTCGCGCTGGTGCTGTTCTCGACCTCGGTCATGGCTCTGCCGATGCTGCTGGACCGGGACATCGACGTGATCACCGCGATGATCGCCAGCGCGGGCTACGTGCGGCGCCATCCCGTCCCGATGCTGGGCTGGGGGCTGATGGTCGCGGGACTGACGGTGCTGGCAATCGTGCCGGCGTTCCTTGGCCTGCTGGTGGTGTTGCCGTTGCTGGGACACGCGAGCTGGCACCTTTACGCGCTGGCCGTGGTGCGGGCGCGGCAGGAATGAAAAAGGGCCGCGCGTTGCCGCGCGGCCCTTCGGATCAGACGTCAGGCTGACTTAGCCCTGATCGGCGGTCGTCGCTTCGCGCGGCTGCCCGTCGGGACCGTAGAAGACGATCTCGACGCCTTCTTCCAGCTCGTCACGCAGCGAGGCGATTTCCTCGGCGCGGAGCTGCTGTTCGATCTGCGGGCGCACCTGCTCGAGCGGCGGCAGTTCGGCATCGCTGTTGGCGGCCGCTTCGTCGTAGACGCGCTGCACGGCCTCGTCGGTCACGACGCCTTCCATGCGGTCGCTCACGTAGGCTTCGATGGTGGCGTTCTCGTCCTGCATGCCCTGGCCGGACTGCGCACCGGAGCTGTCGCTGGCGGCCATGTCGGTCGTGTCGTCGCTCATCTCGGTCGAACCGGCGCTGTCGGCCGAGGCCATCTCGGTTTCGTCGCCGGTGCTATCCGAGCTGTCGGCGGCGTTGGCCTGCTGTTCGCTCTCGGCGCTCTGACCGTTCGTGCGGGCGGCATCCATCAGGATCAGCTCGCGCAGGACCAGCTGGTCGACCACGAAGGGAATCAGCTGCTCGGCCGGACGCTGTTGCATCTGCGGCGGCAGCGACTGCACGGCCGCGGTCACGTCGGACGCGGTGATCTCGGTCGTGCCGACGGTCACGATCAGCGGGTCGGCGGCGGTCTCGGCGCCGTCCATCCCCGAGCTGTCCATGGTCTCGGTCTGGGCCGTTTCGGTCTGGTCGCCGCTCATCTCGGCATTGGAATGCTCCTCGGCCAGCACCGGGCCTGCGGCGAGGGTGGCGGCGATTGCGGTCGTCGTCAGAATTTTCATGTCGGATATCCTCCGTTTCGATCAGTTCGGGGGGACAACGGGCACCCCCGGGGCCGGTGTTCCATCACGATGCCCGACCGGCGCTCGACCGCGCACGGACTTCCCTTCGATCCCGCCGCGGCGTAAGGCACTTCCATGCGCATCGTCCCCCTGTCCCAGGCGCGCGAGCTGCCCCTGTGGCGCAGGCCCGTGACGCTTCTTCTGCTGATGGCGTTCGCCATGCCGCTGGCCTTTGCCACGTGGTCCGCGCTTCTCAACAATTTCGTGATCGAGGTCGCCGATTTCACCGGGGTCGAGATCGGATGGTTGCACACCGTGCGCGAGATCCCGGGCTTCCTGGCGGTCGGCGTGATCGCGCTGATCATCTTCATCCGCGAACAGGTGCTGGGCCTCGTGTCCCTGCTGCTGCTGGGCGCGGCCACGGCGATCACGGCCTATTTTCCCAGCCTCGGCGGGATCCTCACGCTGACCATGCTCAGCTCCATCGGGTTTCACTACTACGAGACCGTGAACCAGAGCCTGCAACTGCAATGGCTGCCGAAGGACCGGGCGCCACAGGTGCTGGGCTGGCTGGTGGCCGTGGGCTCGGCCGCCGCGCTTCTGAGCTACAGCCTGCTGGTGGTCACGTGGCGCGCTTTCGATCTGAGCTATGCCACCGTCTACATGCTGGGCGGCGGCGCGACGGTGCTGATCGCCATCTATTGCATGGTCGCTTTCCCGCAGTTCCAGGCCCCCGACCCGCAGTTGAAGACCTTCGTGCTGCGCCGCCGCTACTGGCTTTACTACGCGCTGCAGTTCATGTCGGGCGCGCGGCGGCAGATCTTCGTGGTCTTCGCGGCCTTCATGATGGTCGAGCGGTTCGGCTTCGACGTGCACGAAGTCACGGCGCTGCTGCTGATCAACTTCGTCGCGAACATGATCCTGGCGCCCTTCATGGGCCGCGCGGTGCACCGGTTCGGCGAACGGGCGACGCTGGGTTTCGAGTATATCGGCCTGATCGTGGTCTTCCTGCTGTATGGCGGGATCTACTATTTCGGCTGGGGCGTGGCGCTGGCCGCGACGCTCTACGTGATCGATCACATCTTCTTCGCGCTGGCCTTCGCGCTGAAGACCTATTTCCAGAAGATCGCGGACCCGCGCGATATCGCGCCCACCGCCGCCGTGGCCTTCACCATCAACCACATCGCGGCCGTGTTCCTGCCCGCGGGGCTGGGTTACCTGTGGGTCGTGTCGCCCGGCGCGGTCTTCGGCCTTGCGGCGGGCATGGCGGCTACTTCGCTGATGCTGGCGCTGATGATCCCGCGCCACCCCGCGCCGGGGAACGAGACGATCCTGAATCGCCTGGTCCCTGCGCCCGCTGAATGAAGGCGATCCCCGACTTCGACCTCATAGAGCGAAATCGAGCGGCTTGCATCGCGCAGTAGGTGTGCGAGGCTCGATCGCACTCGGACCACAGTCATTTGGGAGGACGATCATGTTCCGTCATGCGATTTCAATTGCAGCAATTCTGGCTGCCAGTGCGGCCGTGGCACAGGATGCCGGAGAGGGGCCGGCACCAGAGGTCGACGTCGGCGCGGCCGAGAACCCGTCGACCATTCTCTTCGTCGGTAACAGTTACCTGTATTATGGCGACAGCATCCACAATCACGTGGTCCGGATGGCGCGCGCGGCCTATCCGGACGGCGACTTTACCTACAAGTCGGCCACGATCTCGGGCGGATACCTTGATCAGCAGGCGCTGGACAGCCATCTTGAGCCCGGCAACCTGGGGATCGATGAGCCTTTCGACGTGGTCATCCTTCAGGGTCACAGCACGGCCACGACCTCGGACGCGAAGATGGAGCGGTTTACGTCCGCCGTCGAAACGATGGCCGACAAGATCGAGGCGGCGGGAAGTCAGCCGGCGCTTTACATGACCCCGGCCTACACCGAGGAGCATGGCAGCTACGATCCCGAGATGTTCGCGGGGATCGACGAAGGCTATACCGAGACCGGCAATGCCAATGGCGCGCTGGTGATCCCGGTCGGGCTGGCATTCGAACTTGCCTATGCCGAGCGGCCGGACATGGTGCTTCACAAGGAATTCGACGGAAGCCACCCGTCGCAACTGGGCACCTATCTCGCGGCGGCGACGGTCTATGCCGCACTCTACGACGAATCGGCCGAGGGCAATTCGTACGATTACTACGGAGCGGTTCCCGCCGAAGACGCAGCCTTCCTGCAATCCATCGCCGAACGGGCGGTCGAGACCTACTTCGCCCGCTGACGGCGCGGGGGCAATCTTTCGTGACAGATCCGCGCGCCCGTGGCATTGCCCGGGCGCGCTTCTTATATGTGTTCACGAGAAGCTAGGAGATTTTCATGTTCCAGATCCTGCGCAAGAAAGCCGAGATGGTGTCGAAGGACGAGGCCCTGACCGGCCGAGAGGCCCCCATCGCCACTGCCGCCACGCATTACGTGCTCGACCGTCCGTTGACCGCCGACGTGCCCGAGGGCCACGAGGTCGCCGTGTTCGGCATGGGCTGCTTCTGGGGTGTGGAGCGGATGTTCTGGAAGCTGCCCGGCGTCTGGCTGACAATGGTCGGCTACGCGGGCGGCTATACCCCGAACCCGACCTACGAAGAGGTCTGTACCGGACGCACGGGCCATAACGAGGTCGTGCGCGTCGTCTACGACCCCGAGGTGATCACCTACGAGGACCTGCTGAAGGTGTTCTGGGAAGGCCACGACCCGACTCAGGGCATGCGGCAGGGTAACGACGTGGGCACCCAGTATCGCTCGGGCATCTACGCCACGACCGACGCGCAGAAGCAGGCGGCCAAGTCCACCCGCGACACCTTTGCCGAGCGGATGCGCGCCGCCGGGTTCGGTGAGATCACGACCGAGATCACGGACGCGCCGACCTTCTACTTCGCCGAAGGCTATCATCAGCAGTACCTGGCCAAGAATCCCGGCGGCTATTGCGGGATCGGCGGCACCGGCGTGACCTGCCCGATCGGCACCGGCTTGCCCGCGACCTGACGGCGCCCCACGAGGCGACACTTGCTACGACGCCGCGCGAGGGAAGCTTCGCGCGGCTTTTTCGTGCCCGCCGATACGGTTGCAAGGTCGCGTCTTCGGAACCGCGGCGCGTGCGCTGCGGTTCTGACCGGACACACGATCATCGTTCGCAGGCGCTCGGGAGGCGGCATTGGAAGACGTTCAGCAGGCAATCACCGGTTTGGACATCGGGGTCATCGCCGCCTATTTCGGCGTGGTCATCCTGATCGGCGTCTGGGTGTCCAAGCGCACCTCGTCCAGCGACGACCTGTTTCTTGCCGGGCGATCGCTGGGCTGGGCGGCCATCGGATTTTCGCTGTTCGCCTCGAACATCTCGTCCTCGACGCTCATCGGTCTGACGGGCTCGGCCTATACCACGGGTATCGCACCCTCGGCCTACGAGTGGATGGCGGGCATCCCGCTGCTGATCATGGCCTTCGTCTTCGCGCCGATCTTCCTGAAATCGAAGATCACAACAACGCCCGAGTATCTCGACCGCCGCTACAGCCGGCGCACGCGGCTGTATTTCTCGGGCCTGACGATCTTTTTCACGGTCGTGGTCGATTGCGCCGGCGGGCTTTACGCGGGGGGGCTGGTGCTGAACACCTTCTTCCCAAACGTGCCGCTCTGGGCCAGTTCGCTGGCGATCGGGCTTTTCGCCGGGATCTACACGGCGGCGGGCGGCCTGAAGGCAGTCGTCTATACCGACGTACTGCAGGCCGTGGTCCTGATCGGCGGCTCGGCGATTCTGGCCTTCGTGATGTTCGCGCAGCTGGATTTCTCGTTCGCCGAGATCCGCGAGAGCGTGCCGAACGAGAACCACCTGAGCATGGTGCTGCCGTTGTCGAACGAGACGCTGCCCTGGCCTGGCCTGTTCTTCGGCGTGTCGCTGCTGGGCTTCTGGTACTGGGTCACCAACCAGTACATCGTGCAGCGCATTCTGGGCGCCCGGTCGCTGCCCGACGCGCAGTGGGGCGCAATCCTGGGGGGCATGCTGAAGATCCTGCCGCTGTTTATCATGGTGTTTCCCGGCGCCATGGCCACCGCGATCCTGCCGGATATCGAGACGGCGGACCGGGTGTTCCCGATCATGATCACCGAGCTCTTGCCCGCCGGCCTGACGGGGCTGGTGCTGGCGGGGCTTATCGCCGCCATCATGTCCAGCGTCGATTCCACGCTGAACTCGTCCTCGACCCTCCTTATCCACGATTTCGTCACCAAGCCCGAGCAGGAAATCGAGGACAGCAAGCGCAAGCGCTACGGCACCTACGCCACGCTTGGCTTCATGGTGGCGGCGATCATCTGGGCGCCGCTGATCCAGTTCGCGGGCGGGCTGTGGTCCTACCTGCAACAGATGTTCTCGATCCTCGTGCCGCCGCTGGTGGTGCTGTTCGTCATGGGCGCGCTGTCGCGGATCGGGACCGAGAAGGGCGGCTTCTACACTTTGATCTTCGGCCACACGCTGGGCGCGGTGCTGTTCTGCCTCGGCAATGCCGGTGTGATGGGCCTGTTCGGGGCCGAGCCGATCTGGCCGCTGCATTTCACCATCAACGTGGCCGTGGTCACAGTGCTCTGCCTGCTTTTCTACGTGGGCGTCAGCCTGGTGACCGACAAGAAGGACATCGACGAGCAGGTGATGTGGCGCCGCGGCATGGCGCTGGAGGACGCGGCCTACGATCAGCCCTGGTACTTGGATATCCGCTGGCACGCGCTTGTCCTGGCGGTCGCGATGGCGGCGGTGCTGTTCGTCTTCTGGTGACGGCTTGGACTTGCTGCGGCGGGGCAATCGTGGAATGGGAAGGCGCCCCTGACCGCGCCCGACCGGAGCTTGCCCCATGCCGACCTTCACCGCGCTGACCACCCTTCCCGATGCCGACAATGCCCGCGCGCTGGGCGAGGCGATGGAGCGGATGGACCCCGAGCCCACGGGCGTCGGCGTCTTCGAGATGGAGGACGACAGCGGCCTGTGGGAGGTTGGCGCCTATTTCGAGGCCGCGCCGGACCGGGCAGCGCTGGCGGTGCTGGAAGCGGCGTTCGACACCCGGCCCTTCGTCGTCAGCGAACTGCCCGAGGTCGACTGGGTGGCCAAGGTGCGCCGCGAACTGGCCCCGGTCGAGGCCGGGCGGTTCTGGCTCTACGGCAGCCACGACGCCGACAACCTGCCCGAGGACCGCGTGGCCCTGCTGGTGGATGCCGCCATGGCCTTCGGCACCGGCCATCACGGCACAACTCGCGGATGTCTCGAGGCGCTGGACAAGCTACTCGCCGAAGGGGTCACCTGCCGCAACGTGGTCGATATCGGCTGCGGCACCGCCGTCCTGGCCATGGCCGCCGCGCGTGTCTGGCCCGACCATCCCGTTCTGGCCAGCGATATCGACGCCGTGGCGGTGGACGTGGCGCGGGCAAATGTGGCGCTGAATGGGCTGAATGGCAGGGTGGACTGTGTCGAGGCCATGGGATTCGACACCGCCGACATCGCCGCACGCGCGCCCTTCGACCTGGTCTTCGCCAATATTCTAAAGGGCCCGCTGGTGGCCCTGGCGCCCGACGTGGCGCGGCACGCCGATTCGGGCGCTTTCGTGATCCTGTCGGGCATCCTGAACCCGCAGGCAGACGAGGTGGTCGAGGTTTATGCACGCAACGGGATCAATCTGGTCGACCGCCGCGTGATTGGTGACTGGACGACGCTGACCCTGCGCGCCTGAGCCGGGAAAGCGCCCGGTTTTGGTCTCGAAGGGCCCGATTTTCGCCAGATTAGCCTGATTTGCCGCATTCCTGCCACATCCCGGGTCGATATCACTGCGCGTCGGTGGGGGCCGACAACCGGGATGCTGCAAGATGGCTTACTTGACCGAAGCGAATTTCGATAGCCGCTCGAAGCGGATCATCAAGAACGCCAAGATCGCCAAGCGCGGTCGGATTCACACGATCACCGAAGACGGGCTGATCATCAGCCGTCCGCGCCGCGTGCGCCGCGAACTGCCGCTGGTGGGCCTCATGCGCATCGCGCTTGCCCTGTGGGCGTTCAAGGCGCTGGCGATCCTGAACCTGGGCACGGCCGACTACCTGGCGCGCGTCGAGACGCTGGCCGGCGGAAACAGCGTCGACCAGACGGCGGCGTTCGTGCTGAACGGCGACGCGCTGACGCTAGCGGTGGTCGATCTGGTCCAGCGCGGCATGAACATCCTGCAAGCGATGGAACTGGCGGCGATCTTCTGAAGGGAATGATCGCGCCGGGGAAGGCTGCGCGGTGGGGCGCGCAGCCTTCCAAATGGTGCGGGCTGCCCTCAGATGCGGCGGCCCATGGCGCGAATGTCCTCGCGCGTGAGACCGATATCGAACAGCTCTTCGTCGGTCAGGCTGGACAGAACCTTCTGGGTCTTGCGAACACGGGTGGCGTCCACAGCGGCGTAGGCCAGACGCACGAGATAGGTGGCGATGCGGGTGCTGAGCGCTTCACCTGTGGGGCGGGACATGTCGTAGATTGCCATCGTTACATTCCTTCTATCGACGGACTTACAGAGCGGTTCGGCCATGCAGAACGGATCGCGCCTATTACTTGAGCAGCCGGCGAACAATCCGGTTTTTTCGCATGGCAGATATGCTCGGATTGCATGACGTTTCCGCCGGGTAAGCGGTCGTTTTCATGCTCTTTTTCAGCCGTTTATGACCGGTTCATTGACGCCTCCGCGATATTTCGCGGCTGTCGCTTTGCGGGCACAGCGCACCGGTCCCGCCCGCATCGACCTTGGCGCATGTTCGCGTTTCGTGCTACGTGCCGTGTAACAAGCGGGAAGGGCAGGCAGGATGCGGATACTGGGCGTCGATCCGGGGCTTCAGACCATGGGCTGGGGGGTGATCGAGGTTGATGGCTCGCGCCTGCGGCACGTGGCCAACGGCCATTGCACCTCCGAGACCGGCACAGCGCTGGGATTGCGGCTGATGGGGCTGCATCGGCAGCTGACCGATCTGCTTGTCTCGCACGCGCCCGACACCGCCGCGATCGAGCAGACTTTCGTGAACCGCGACGGTGCCGGCACGCTCAAGCTGGGGCAGGCCCGGGGCGTGGCGCTGCTGGCGCTGGCGCAGTCCGGGGTCGAGGTGGGCGAATACGCCCCCAACACCGTCAAGAAGACCGTCGTGGGCGTGGGCCACGCCGACAAGCGCCAGGTCGAGCACATGGTTAAGATGCAGCTTCCCGGCGCGGTGCCCGCGGGCGCCGATGCCGCCGATGCGCTGGCCATCGCGCTCTGCCACGCGTTTCACCTGCAGGGCGCGCGGGCCATGGCGCGGGCGCGGGCATGATCGGGCGGCTGGCCGGGCGGCTGATCCTGCGGGGCAGCGATCACGTGATGATTGACGTGGGCGGTGTCGGCTACGTCGTCTACGTCAACGAACGCACGCTGGCCGCGCTGCCCGGCGCGGGCGAGGCCGCGGCGCTTTATACCGATCTGCTGGTGCGCGAGGACCTGTTGCAGCTGTTCGGCTTCCTCACGCCGGTGGAAAAGGAATGGCACCGCTTGCTGATGGGTGTGCAGGGAATCGGCGCAAAGGCCTCCATGGCGATTCTCGGCGCGCTGGGCCCCGATGGCGTCAGCCGCGCTATCGCGCTGGGCGATGCGGCGGCGGTGCGCACGGCGCCGGGGGTGGGGCCAAAGATTGCCCAGCGGCTGGTGAACGAGCTGAAGGACAAGGCGCCCGCCGTCATGGCCATGGGGGCCGGGCCCGTGGCCAATGCCCCCGCCGCGCCCGCCGATCCGGACCCCGTCATCGCGCCCGACAGCCCGCCGCCCGCGTCGGCCCCGGCCAGCAGCGCGGGCGCCCAGGCCGAGGCGCTGTCGGCGCTGGCCAACCTGGGCTACGCCCCCGCCGACGCCGCCCGCGCGGTGACCGAGGCCGCGGGTGACGGCGCCGACGATACCTCGTCGCTGATCCGCGCCGCCCTGAAACGGCTGGCCCCGGCATGACCGACATACCCGATCCCGCGCTGCGCCCCGACCGGCTGCCCGACGATGACGGCCCCGCGCTGCGGCCGCAGTCTCTGGATGCCTTCACCGGGCAGGCCGAGGCGCGGGCCAACCTGAAGGTCTTCATCGAAAGCGCCCGGATGCGCGAGCGGGCGATGGATCACGCGCTGTTCCACGGCCCTCCGGGCCTGGGCAAGACCACGTTGGCGCAGATCGTCGCGCGCGAGCTTGGCGTGAACTTCAAGATGACCAGCGGGCCGGTGCTGGCCAAGGCGGGCGACCTGGCGGCGATCCTGACCAATCTCGACGCGCGCGACGTGCTGTTCATCGACGAGATCCATCGCTTGAACCCGGTGGTCGAGGAAATTCTCTATCCCGCGCTCGAGGATTTCGAGTTGGACCTCGTGATCGGCGAGGGGCCGGCCGCACGCTCGGTCCGGATCGAGCTTCAGCCCTTCACGCTGGTGGGGGCGACCACCCGGCTGGGCCTGCTGACCACACCCCTGCGCGACCGGTTCGGCATCCCGGTCCGGCTGCAATTCTATACCGTGGAGGAACTGTCGGACATCGTGGCGCGCGGCGCGCGGATGATGGGGGTCGCTGCAGATGCCGACGGCGTGCGCGAGATCGCGGCGCGGGCGCGGGGCACGCCACGGATCGCCGGTCGGCTGCTGCGCCGGGTGGTGGATTTCGCGCTGGTCGATGGCGACGGGCGGATCACCCGCGCCCTAGCTGACGATGCGCTGACGCGGCTGGGCGTGGACCGGATCGGTCTCGACGGCGCGGACCGGCGATACCTGAAGCTGATCGCGGAGCACTACCAGGGCGGCCCGGTGGGAATCGAAACGCTGTCGGCGGCGTTGAGCGAAAGCCGCGACGCGCTGGAGGAAGTGATCGAGCCCTACCTGCTCCAGCAGGGTCTTATTCAGCGCACGCCGCGGGGGCGGATGCTGACGCAGGGGGCATGGACCCATCTGGGCCTGCCGCGCCCGCGCAGTGACGTGGGCGGCGACCTGTTCGACTGACCGGGCCTCGGGGGTCTTCAGCTTATCGAGAAGTCGTCGAAGAAATCATCGTCTCTTGAAGGTTCGAGCGCCTGTAGCAACAGGATCGCGGTGAATACGATCCCGAACAGAACGGCGGTGAAGACCGACATCCCGTCGGCAATCTCAAGAGAAAGGGGGCTTCTCAGGTCGAAGGAATGCGCCATGGCCACGCTGCCGACGGTGGTCAGGCCGCACAGGGCACCGGAGAGATCCAAGAGCGACCGTCCGGGCCAAGCTTGCGCCGTGTCGCCGATGAGTAGCGCCGCCAGTATCAACAATCCCGCGGTCAGGTAAGACATGTGGTCCGTGGGGGCCAGGGCAAAGGGCAGCATCCCGTCGTTACCGGCGTCGCTGGCGGCCAGGCGCACGCAAACATTCAGGGCGACCAGGAAAATGACGGCGGCGCAAACGCGCTGGGCCAGCGTTCGCAGATGAGCCCGGTCGCTCGTGGCTATCGGCAGCGAAAGGGCGAGCCCTAAGAACGAAAGCTGGGTGGTCGGGACCATGGCGGAATAATGCGTGGCGCCCCGAAACAGGACATCGTGTCCGTAGGCCCACCCGATGATCAGGCCGGAAACGCAGAAAACGATCACGATCAGCGCCAGCGCGGAGTGAGCGCGATGAAGAATGAAATGTGTCATCGACGACTTCACGTGACCAAAGGATTGAAACTTGCGAACAGGCCCGAAGTTTATCAGGGGCATTTAATAACTCAATCCATTTTGGGGTCGTATTGGCTTAGAGCCGCCTTGCCCAAAGGTCGTAGTCGCCGGCCTCGTCCACCTCGACCTCGACGAGCTGCCCCGCCGAGAGGTCCGCGAAGTTATCGTCGATATAGAGGTGCCCGTCGATCTCGGGCGCGTCGCCCATGGTCCGGCAGGTCGCCGCCTCTTCATCGACGCTGTCGACGATGACCTGCATCCGCTTGCCGACCTTGGCCTCCAGCCGTTCGGCCGAGATCGCTTGCGCCTTTTCCATGAACCGCTCCCACCGCTCCTGCTTGACCGGGTCGGGGACGTGGTCGGGCAGCGCGTTCGAGCGGGCGCCCTCGACATTCTCGTATTGAAAGCAGCCGACGCGATCCAGCTGCGCCTCGTCCAGCCAGTCGAGCAGGGTCTGGAATTCTTCCTCGGTCTCGCCGGGATAGCCGACGATGAAGGTCGAGCGCAGAGTGATGTCGGGGCAGTCGCGGCGCCAGGCGGCGATCTCGTCCAGCGTGCGCGCGGCCGCCGCGGGCCGCGCCATGCGCCTGAGCGTGTCGGGATGGGCGTGCTGGAACGGGATGTCCAGGTAGGGCAGCAGCCCCGAGGCCGGGTCGGCCATGTGCGGGATCAGCTCGCGCACATGGGGGTAGGGATAGACATAGTGCAGCCGCACCCAGGCCCCGAGCGTCCCGAGCTCGCGCGCCAGATCCAGGATCGGCGCCTTCACCTCGCGGTCCTTCCAGTCGGTGCCATAGGCGCTGGTGTCCTGGCTGATGACGAGCAACTCGCGCACGCCGGCCTCGACCAGCTTTTCCGCCTCGCGCATCACCGCTTTCGCGGGCCGCGATTGCAGCCGCCCGCGCATGTCGGGGATGATGCAGAACTTGCATTTGTGGTTACAGCCTTCCGAGATCTTCAGGTAGCTGTAGTGGTGCGGTGTCAGGCTGACGCCCCGGGCGGGCAGCAGGTCGACGAACGGGTCCGGGTCCGGCGGCACGGCGGCGTGCACGGCATCGAGCACCTGTTCGTATTGATGAGGCCCGGTCACGGCCAGCACGCGGGGATGGGCGCCGGTGATATAGTCGGGCTCGGCCCCCAGGCAGCCGGTGACGATGACGCGCCCGTTCTCGGTCAGCGCTTCGCCGATGGCGTCCAGGCTTTCGGCCTTGGCACTGTCGAGAAAGCCGCAGGTGTTCACGATCACCGCGTCGGCGCCCGAGTAGTCGGGCGAGATGCCGTAGCCTTCGGCCCGCAGGCGGGTCAGGATGCGCTCGCTGTCGACCAGCGCCTTGGGACAGCCGAGGCTGACCATGCCGATGGTGGGCTGTTTGCGGCCCGGCCGCACCGTGCCGAGGTCACGTTCGAGCCGGGGGTTCGACAGGTCGGGGCGAAGGTCGGGCGGGTTCTGTGCCATGGCCGCGCTATAGGCGCTTGGACGCCGTGAGGGAAGGGCCATGGGCGGGCAAGGGCGGCGATATCCGCCGTGATCGCGGCCGGTGTCGGCACGGTATGGCGATCATCGATCGACTGTCCGCTGGCTCGGGTTGTCCCCCTTTCGTCTGGCCCGGAGGCTGCCGGGGCAAACTCGGCTCTCTACCGGGTTGCGAACGGCGGCCCGGTTGCCGCGCGGACCTTGATTCCATCGTCCGGGCCAGGACATCGACGGCATTTGTAAGACGAATTTAGTAAATTCGCGCCAATATCTCGGCAAAGATGATATATCCCCATCACTTTGCCACAATTCGCGTCGAAAAGGTGGCGTTAACCTTAAGGAGGTTTGCGTCGTGTCGACCCGTATCCTCAGATTGTCCGCTGCAACGTTGCTACTTGCATCGGCCGCCGTCGCGATCGCGCCGCGGATGACGGGGCATATTTCGTCCTCGGCGGTGGTCAATGCGCCGATCATCGCGGTCTATGCACCCTTCGACGGGGTGATCGAGCAGGCATCGCCCAGTATCGCGCAGCCGGTCGCGGAGGGGGACACGCTGCTGGTGCTGAACAACCGCAGTCTGCGCGGGTCCGAACTTCGTGCGCTGCGCAGCTCTCTGGCCGCCGTTTCGGGCGAGATGTCGGGCCTGACCCAGCAATCGAACGCGCTGGAACGCCTGCGCAAGGAGCTCGAGGACCGCCGCGCCGCCACCGTCGATGCGCGCAAGCGGTGGTTCGTGCCTCGCCTGGACGAGGCGTGGGCCATGGTCCAGCACGCCGAAGCCACAGTGGAAGCGTCGAAGGCCCGGCTGGAGCGGCTCGAGAAGCTGTCCAAGAACGGCAGCGCCCCCCAACGCGAAGTGGACTCGGCCAGGACGGCCCTGCTCGAGGATCGCGCCACCCTGGCGAGCGCGACGGCCACGATGCGGCGGCTTCAGATCGAGCGTGATGCCCTGACCGGCGGATCGAACCTGGACCTCGAATCGAACGACCTCGAACAGATCGGCTATCGCCTGGACGAGATCGCGGTCCGCCAGGCCGACATCCAGGCCCGCCTGATCCAGCTGCGGGCCAGCCGCCAGGGCCTGCAATCTCAGATTGCAGGCCTGAGCATTGAGACCAAGAAACAGAACGCCTTCGTCCCGAAGGTCACCGCCGCCGGCGTGATCTGGGAAGTTTCGGCGCCCGAGGGGTCGTCGGTCAGCATCGGTGAGCCGCTGGCGCAGATCCTGGACTGCTCGCGCCGGTTCATGGAGGTCATCCTGCCGGAAGAAAGCTTCGAGACCATCGTTCCGGGCACCCCGGCACAGGTCAAATACAAGGGCGCCACCGAAAGCTTCACCGCGCGGGTGGCGGCCGTCTACGGTGCCAACACGCGGCCCAACCGCAACATGCAGGCCGCCGAGCCGCGGATCACGGTCGATCGCGGACTGCGCGTCATCGTGGGCATCGGAGCGGTCGATCCCTCCGACCCCAAGGTGTCCCGCGCCTTCTGCGAGGTCGGACGCTCGGCCGAGGTGCGGTTCGACCGCAAGAACACGATTCTCGACGCCGTGCGCGCCCTGGCGGGCCGGGTCGGCCTGCTGGACCAGCCGTTGGTGGCGGGCCTCGTCAATGACGGGACCGAAACGGACAGCCGGATCAACTGATGCTGCCCGACTATCTGGTCCCCCTCGCGCTGGTCTTCGGGACCGCCATGCTGCTGCCACGCAGCTGGCTCAGCGGGCGCACGCCGCGCAACATGGCGGTCGTCGCCCTTTTCCTGGCCGTTGCGGGCGTGGCGTGGCGCTACCTGCAATGGCGGCTGGGCGAAACGCTGCCCGAACCCGGCACGGCCATTGGCGAGCAGGTCTTCTTCTACACGGTCTTGGCGATCGAGCTGGCGGTCTGGGTCGAAACGGCGATCCTGTTCGCCATGTTGTCGCGGCGGCGCGACAACTCGGCCGCCGCCGATGCGGGCGAGGCGCGGCTGCGTGCCCTGGCGCCCGCCGACCATCCCACGGTCGACGTCTTCATCGCCACCTACAACGAAGATCTCGCCGTTCTGGAAAAGACCATCGTCGGCGCCACCTCGCTGGACTGGCCCGAAGACCGGTTGCGGGTCTGCGTTCTCGATGACGGCCAACGCGACTGGCTGCGGGACTACTGCGCGACCAAGGGCGTCGACTACCTGACGCGCGAGGGCAACGCCCATGCCAAGGCCGGCAACATCAATGCCGCCATCGCCCGGACCGACGGCGAGTTCTTCATGGTGCTCGACGCGGATTTCGTGCCGCAGCAGAACTTCCTCTACCGCGCGATGGGGCTGTTCGCGGACGACAACGTAGGGATCGTGCAGATCCCGCATTCGTTCTACAACGCCGACCCCATGCAGACGAATCTGGGGATGCGGGGGCAGATGCCCGACGACCAGCGGTTGTTCTTCGGCGAGATCATGGCCGGACGCGACGGCTGGAACGCGGCCTTCTGCTGCGGGTCGAACTCGATCACTCGGCGCAAGGCGATCGAGGCGGTGGGCGGCGGTCTGCCCTACGGCTCGATCACCGAGGACATGCTTCTGACGCTGGCGATGCTGCGCAAGGGGTACGTCACCCGTTACCTGAATGAACGGCTGGCGATCGGGCTGGCGCCGGAATCGCTGTCGGCGATGTACGTGCAGCGGGCGCGCTGGGCCCGCGGCGCGATGCAGATCCTGTTCCTGCGCGAAGGTCCGTTCGGCCCCGGGCTGAAGCTGCAACATCGCATCCTGTTCCTGCCGACGCACTGGCTGGTCCAGCCGCTGGTTGTGCTGGCGACTCTCGGGATGCCGGCCATCTGTCTTTGGACTGGCTGGTCACCGCTGCCGGGCGCGACCACGTCCGAGATCCTGTCGATCCAGCTGCCCGCCGTGGCCGCGACCATGCTGGCCCTGCGCCTGGTCGCACCGGGCAGCTATTTCCCCCTGGCCTCGACGGTGCACACCGCTTTGCAGACGCCGCGCACGTTGCCCACGGTGCTGACCACGCTGGTGCGCCCGCACGGGCACGCCTTCAAGGTGACGCCCAAGGGCAAGGCGGCCGGCAACGCGACCGACAGGCTGATGAGCCTTGCGCCCTCGGCGTTGGTCCTCGTCACCGCGATCGGCCTTTACCTGAATTCCGACATCAACACGCGCATCCTGGACACGGCGGACCAGTTGTCGCTGACGGCGGTATGGGCGGTCCTGGCGATGTTGGTCCTGTCGGTGGTGCAGGTGGTGGCCATGTCGCCCCCGGGCGAGATCGAGGAAGAGAAGTTCGCCGTCGATGTGCCCTGCATGTTCGGCACCCGCCCGGGCCAGCGGATCGCGGCCACCATCGCCCACCTGTCGGTGGACAGCGCGACGCTGCGGCTGGCCGATGCGACCGACATGCACCGCAACACGCGCTGGCTGCGGCTGGACATTCCCGAAGTCGGTGCGCTGAAGGCCTGGCTCCAGCGGGTGGACGGAAACGTGGCCCACGTGGCCTTCGACCTGCCCGAGGGCGAGCGGCGCGACCAGCTGATCCGCGCGCTGTTCACGACCGGGCTGGACAATTCCACCCAAACCCTCAGCGCCTTCCGGGTGGGTCTGGGCCTGCTGGCGCGGATCCTGCACACCGAACGGCGGGTCGAGACGCTGCCGCGCCCGAAGAACGCACCGCCCGCCTGGATCGAACTCGAGGTCGCGCGCGCGCCCATCCCGCCCGAGCTGCGGGATGTCATCATCCGCCCCGCCGCCGCTTGGACGCAGGTGGCCTGGATGCTGAACGGCATGACGCTGATCGACCCCGCGACGCTCGAAGGCAGCGTCGAGGCCTGACCGTCGATTTCTTGGAGCCCAAGTTCCCCGGGGCTGTTCAAAGGCTGCCGAAGAAACGTGCATGTCGGTCGAATGGGGCCGCATCTCGTCATAAACCTCCCCCGATCTCTCCCGGCATGGTTTTGCTGCGCTGCAGCGGGCCTACCTTTGCAAGATGACCTATTCAGAGCTTCTATCGACCGAGGCGGTGCAGCTGGCCCTCCTCGCGCTTGCCGTGATTTTCGCCCTGAGCGTCCACCGGCTGGTGTGGCGCATCGTGCTGCGTTTCATGTCCGGCCACGACGGCCTGATCTGGCGCACCGCGCGGCGGCTTCAGCGGCCGTTCCGGCTTGTCCTCGTGATCTTGGCGGTCGGCATCGCGCTGCCGCTGCTGGAGTTGCCGGGCCTGTGGGAACAGCGGCTCGAACACGGGGCGCGGGCGCTGCTGATCGTGTTCGTCGGCTGGTCGGCGTTGATCTTCACCGACGTGCTCACCGGACGGGCCATCTCGCGCACCTCTCTGAAAGAAGAGGACTACGGCGCGCGCACCACCGCCACACAGCTCAACGTGCTGCAGAAGGTCGCCAAGATCATGATCATCCTGCTTACCGCGGGGGTGGTTCTTTCGACGTTCGAGGGGGTGCGCAGCTTCGGTGTCTCGCTCTTCGCGTCGGCCGGTGCGGCGGGTCTCGTTCTGGGCTTTGCCGCGCGGCCTGTGCTGGCTAACCTGATCGCGGGGATCCAGATCGCGCTTACCCAGCCGATCCGCCTGAACGACGTGGTCATCGTCGAGGACGAGTGGGGCTGGATCGAGGAGATCCGCGCGACCTACGTCGTGATCCGCATCTGGGACTTGCGGCGCATGGTCGTGCCGCTCGCCCATTTCATCGAGAAGCCGTTCCAGAACTGGACACGCGAGTCGAGCCAGATCATCGGCGGCACAACCTGGCACCTGGACTACACGGCGCCCGTGCCGGAGATGCGAAAGAAGCTGCGCGAGATCTGCGAACAATCCGAGTATTTCGACGGCAAGGTCTGTGTCCTGCAAGTGATCGACACGTCGCAGGACACCATCGAGATCCGCGCGCTGATGAGTGCCCGCAACTCGCCCCGCGCGTGGGAGCTGCGCTGCGAGGTCCGTGAGAAGATGATCGACTGGCTGCAACGGGCCCATCCCCACGCCCTGCCGCGGCGTCGGGCCGAGGTTACGGGCCCCGTCGAGACGCGGATGGCGCGACCCGCGCCCGCGGCGAACGAAGCCCGGGCGAAATCGGCCTGACACATCGGGTTATGCTCACCCGAGAGGTCCGGCGCTGCCGATCCGCCTTGTTGTCGGACATCTGCTCGTGCCGTTGACCGGCGACCTGCCTGTCCGTCGTGGGATCCGGATGCGCGGCCCTGTCCATGGCACGATGCAGCATTGACCCGCGGCCAACCGGAGGATCGCGTGCACCGTCTGGGCCGTCCGTCCGAGTTTGACTCGCGCGAGATGAACGGCCTACGCTTCTGACCGGGGAAGGACATGCTGCCGATCAATCCGAGCCATTCGAGACGCTCATAGCGATTTCAGCATCACTTTTATTATAGGTTTTTTGGGGGAAACCGTAATGCCGTATATCACAGTCAACGGGTCACGCCTCGGCTTGGCCGGCGGGACCAGTCTGACGGACATCGGGGGCAGCGCCCTTTCCGTGGCCATGCCCGACGACCAGACGACGTTGAGTTACACCATCGTCAGCGCCGGTGACGGTGGCGCCCTGCAGAACGCCCTTCCCGAAGTCGAGATCGAAATCAGGGCTTTCGAGGCGAGCGTTGGTTTCGTGAACGGCGTCGACGTCTTTCCTGACGATGGACGCTACACGACTCATATCGGTCAGGTCGATTGGGGACAGGGCCTTTCGAGCACCGTTCTCCAGTTCCAGGCCGATAACGGTTTCCAGAGCGACAATCTCTTTTTCGTTCTTGCCGGAGACCCGTTTCCCGGATTCTCCACGCTCAACATCGATGCATTCGTCGCATCGATAATCTCGGTCAGCGCAGCCAGTGGTGCTTACGGACCCGGACAGCCCATTGACCTGTCCGAAGCTCCGAACACGTTCATACGCGACCTGCCAGCGGAGTTTCTGCCGCGCGAGTTGACGGGTGGCGCAGCGGGTGAGCTGATGGAGGGCGGCGTCGCAGATGATTTCATCGACGGCGGGGCGGGGAACGACACGCTGCGCGGGCTGGACGGGGCCGATACGCTGATCGGCGGCGCGGGCGACGACCTGATCGAAGGCGGCGCGACGGCGGCCGACCTGCGCGACGTGGTCTACGGCGGCGACGGCGATGACATCATCGACGGCGGCTACGGCAATGACGAGCTGCGCGGCGATGCCGGCAACGACGATATCGCCGGCGGCTTCGGCGCGGACACGGTCATCGGCGGGACTGGCGACGACACGCTGACCGGCAGCGCCTTCGGCGACGAGATCTTCGGCGGCGACGGGTTCGACTTCATCAATGGCGGGTTCGGCAGCGACCGGGTCAATGGCGGGGTTGGCGGCGACCGGTTCTTTCACCTCGGGATCGCGGATCACGGCAACGACTGGATCCAGGACTACGACGCGTCCCAAGGCGACGTCCTGGTCTATGGCGGCAGCGCCACGCGCAGCCAGTTCCAGGTGAACGTCACCACGACGCCCACCGCCGGGGCGGACGGCGTGCAGGAAGCCTTCGTGATCTACCGGCCCACGGGCCAGATCCTCTGGGCGCTGGTGGATGGTGACGGGCAGGACGCCATCAACCTGAGCCTCGGCGGGCAGGTCTTCGACCTGACGGTGTGACCCATCTGCTTGGACGGCACGACCGGAACTTTGTCTCGACAGGTGCTCACGTCGAATCCTGTTTCTGAGGCACTTGGAAGCTCAACCATCAGGAGGATACACGAATAATGCCCGATCACGAAGTAAGGCTCGGAGTCCTTCTGGGCTTCACAGGTCCGATTGAGTCTCTGGCAGAGGCCATGTCGGAGGCAGCGCAGCTTGCCATGCGCGAAGTCTCCGAAAGCGGTGCATTCCTCGATGGCCATGCTGTCACGCCCGTCTTGGCCGATTCCACCTGCATCGACGCGGCCGCTGCAATCGCGGCAGCGCAGCGACTCGTTGCCAGTGAAGGCGTTCAAGGTCTGGTCGGTCCCAATTGCTCGGGCGTGACGCAGGCCGTTCTGCAGAATGTCGCCGTCCCTTCCGGAATGGCGATGATTTCGCCGTCTGCCACGGCCGTCGCTTTGTCGCAGGAGCCTGACGACGGCTTGTTCTTCCGAACAGCAGTGCAGGAGGATCGTCAGGCCATTCTCCTGAGTGACCAGCTAATCGCTGAAGGCGTCCGCTCCGTGGCGCTGACACGCACCGACAACAGTTACGGTCAGACCTACGCCGATGCCTTTCGCGCGGCCTTCGAAGCGGCGGGCGGCACCGTAACCATCTCCCAGGTCCACCAGAACGGGCGCCTGGATTATGGGCTCGAGGCGGCGGCCCTGTCTCAGGCGGGCGGCGAACGCCTGGTGATCATCGGCTACCCGGAACGTGGCGACGGTGGGTCTGGAATTCTCGAAGCGGTGCTAAGCGCCGGGAGCTTTGCTCAGGGTGTCGTGGTATCCGACAGCATGCTCACCTCTGCCCTGACCGACCGGTTCGGGGTGGCGGCCGATGGGGTTCGCGGTCTGGTTCCCGACACGCCGGATCTGCTCGTGTCCCGCTTCGCGGACGCGGTGGGCGGTGCTTTTGATCCCGCAGCACCCTTTGCCGCCGAGACCTATGATGCAACGGCGCTGATCCTGTTGGCCATGCAGTCGGCGGGATCATCCGATCCGGCGATCTACGCCGATTTCGTCGCTGATGTGGCCAGCGGACCGGGCATACCGATCTACGCAGGTGAGCTCGCGCTCGGCCTTCGGCTTATCGCCGAGGGGCGAGCGATCAATTATCAAGGGGCCTCCGGCGTTGATTTGACGGACACCGGTGACGCGCTGGGGGCCTACCGCCTCGTCGAGATTGCGGGCGGCGCCATCGTAGAGGGACCGCTTCTGGACGGCGCTGGCACCGAATCGGATGAACGGCTTGCGGGCACTGGAGCAGCCGACTTCCTGCGCGGCGGGGAGGGGAACGACACGCTGGATGGCGAGGGCGGAGATGACACCCTCGAGGGCGGCGACGGATCCGACGTGCTGATCGGCGGCGCGGGCAACGACACGATCCTGGGCGGCGCGACGGCGGCCGACCTGCGCGACGTGGTCTACGGCGGCGACGGCGATGACATCATCGACGGCGGCTACGGCAATGACGAGCTGCGCGGCGATGCCGGCAACGACGATATCGCCGGCGGCTTCGGCGCGGACACGGTCATCGGCGGGACTGGCGACGACACGCTGACCGGCAGCGCCTTCGGCGACGAGATCTTCGGCGGCGACGGGTTCGACTTCATCAACGGCGGGTTCGGCAGCGACCGGGTCAATGGCGGGGCCGGCGGCGACAGGTTTTTCCACCTCGGCATCGCGGATCACGGCAACGACTGGATCCAGGACTATTCCAGCGCGGAGGGCGACGTCCTGGTCTATGGCGGTTCGGCCACGCGCGACCAGTTCCAGGTGAACGTGACGAACACCGCCAATGCCGGGGCGGACGGTGTGGACGAGGCCTTCGTGATCTACCGGCCCACGGGCCAGATCCTCTGGGCGCTGGTGGACGGTGACGGGCAGGACGCCATCAACCTGAGCCTCGGCGGGCAGGTCTTCGACCTGACGGTGTGAGATAACAGCATCACTGATTTCTGCGGTCCGGCCCCTTCGTCATCCAGGGCTTGCCTCGCTCTTGGGGGCGAGGATTTCGGCATGCGTGCACGGTCGTTCGGAGCAGCCTTTACAATCTATCCGACGTGTTGTCGGTCGGGTTGGACGCGCGGCGGTTGCAGATTCGCTGCCGGTGCCCAGCATTTGAACCAACCCGCTTGGCCGGACCCCACTGCGACGCAGCCCAGGCTGCATTCGCCGGCGGATCATTTTGGCGACCGGCGTTGCGTATTGCTCAATGAGACCTTCCGGTCAGGACCCAAGCTTTTCGCGTGCACAAAGAAGTGGGGCGGCAGCCGGACAGTCCGGATCGACCGTCCGCCGCCTGCTGCATCCGCAAATGCGGCAGGTCGATATTGCACGCGGCCCATTCACCCGAAAGCGCCAGTGCCGGACGCGTGCGGGTCCTATCCGCTCGAGTGAGACCATGGATTGAGATCAAGAACGCGGGGCGCTGGATGGAATGCACCGAACGGTCTCGGTCGCAATGATAGGGCGACAGCTCTTTCCAAAGAATTCCAGGAATCACTGGGGAGGTGGATGGTAGCGTGAGGCGGACTTGAACCGCCGACCCCAGCATTATGAGTGCTGTGCTCTAACCAGCTGAGCTATCACGCCATACCGCGGCTGCGTTTAGTCCCGCCCGGACGGGGTGTCAACACGCTTCTCCCCGCATCCTACCGGGGTCGCGCGGGTCATTCCTGCCCGCGCAAGACCTGCGCCGGACGGGCCGAAAGCGGTGGCCAGGCAAAGCCCAGACCGGCCAGCAGGGTGCCCAGAACGCCCCCGCCGACGATCAGCAGGGCCGAGCCCGTGGAGAACACGAAATCGGTCTCCATCACGAAGCGGCTGACGGCCCAGCCGGCCACGCCGCCGGCGGCCACGGCCACGATCCCCGCCGCCAGGCCCAGCATGGCCCACCGCAGCGCGAAGCTGCGCAGGATCAGCGCGCGGCCCGCGCCCAGTGTCTTCAGCACCGACGCCTCGTAGACCCGCGCGCGCGTACCCGCCGCCGCCGCGCCAAGCAGGACGACGCCACCGGTCACCAGCGTCGCCGCCGCGCCATAGGTGACGGCCGCCGCGATCCCGGCCAGGATGTCGGTTACCCGATCGATCGCGTCGCGCACCCGGATCGCGGTGATGTTCGGGTAGGCGTCGGCCAGATCGCGCAGGATCGCGGCCTCGGCGTCGGGCTCGGCGTAGATGGTCGAGATGAAGGTATGCGGCGCGCCCCGCAGCGCGCCGGGGTTCATCGCCAGCACGAAGCCGATCCCGGCCGTCGAGAAATCCACCTCGCGGAACGACGTGATCTCGCCCTCGATATCGCGGCCCAGGATGTTCAGGGTCAGCCGGTCGCCCAGCGACAGGCCCAGCTCCTCGGCCTCCTCGGCGGCGAAGCTGATCTGGTTCTCGCCCTGGTAATCGGCGGGCCACCATTCGCCCGCGGTGATCACGGTGTCCTCGGGCGGGCGGTCGGAATAGGTCACGCCCCGGTCGCCGCGCAGCACCCAGTGCTCGCCCGCCACCTCGGTCGCGTCCTGCCCGTTGATCTCGGTGATGATGCCCCGCAGCATCGGCGCCGTCCGGACCTTCTCGACGCCTGGGTCGCTATCCAGCCTCTCGCGGAATCCCTCGATCTGGGCGGGCTGGATATCGACCATGAAATAGCTGGGCGCCACGTCGGGCAGATCACGCGCGATGGCGCCGCGCAGGTTGGTGTCGATCTGGCCCACGGCCGCCAGCACCGTCAGCCCGAGACCCAGCGACAGGACCACGGCCGTCGCCTCGCCCCCCGGACCGCCCACGGCGCCCAGGGCCAGCCGAAGGGCAGGGCGCCCCCTGACGGCGCGCTTGCGGGACAGGGACCGGCCCAGCAGCCGGGCCAGCGCGGCGACACCCACCAGCGCGGCGAAGGCGGCGGCCAGGCCGGCGGCGGCATAGAGGCTCAGCTGCGGCAGCCCCGACAGGGCCGCGGCCGCGCCCACCAGCAGCGCCAGCAGCACGGCGCTGGCGGCGATGAAGGCGGGCCGCGGCAGACCGGCGGGCATGCCGCCCGTGGCGCGGAACAGGCTGGCCGCGCGAATGCCTTGCGCCTTGGCCAGCGGCCAAAGGGTGAACAGCGCGGCGGCCAGCGTGCCGTAGAGGGCGGCCTCGGCCAAGGGGCGCCAGTAGATGCCGATATTGGCGGGCACCGGCAGCCGATCGGCGATCACCGGGGCGAAAAGCAGCGGCAGGCCCGCGCCCAGCACCAGCCCGATCAGCAGGCCCAGGCCTGTCAGCACCGCGATCTGCAACGCGTAAATCGCGAAGATCGTCCCGCCACTCGCCCCGAGCGTCTTAAGCGTCGCGATGGTGGCGGTCTTCTCGACCATGTGCGCGCGCACCGCCGAGGCGACGCCGACGCCGCCTACCGCGAGGCCCGCAAGCCCGACCAGCACCAGGAAGGATGACAGCCGATCGACGAAGCGCTGCACCCCGGGCGCGCCGTTGCGCCGATCGCGCCAGCGATAGCCGGCCTCGGGCAGCGCCGCGTCCAGACGGGCCTCGGCGCGATCCAGGTCGGTCTCGGGCGGCAGGGCCAGCCGATACTCGGTCTCGAACAGGCTGCCCTCGGTCAGCAGCCCGGCGCCGTCCAGCGCCTCGGTCCGCAGCAGGGTGCGCGGCCCCAGTCCGAAGCCGCCGCCGGCGCTGTCGGGCTCGGTCTCGATGGCGGCGCTCAGCCGGAACGTCTTGGTGCCGAGACGGAATTCATCGCCCACCGAAAGGCCCAGCCGGTCGATCAGCACCCGGTCCATGGCCGCGCCCGGCACCTCGCCCAGGGCCAGCGCCTCGTCCAGCGGCATGGCGGGGTCCAGCACCACCGAGCCGTAAAGCGGGTAGGCCTCGTCCACGCCCTTGATCTCGGTCAGGCCGCGGCGCGTGTCGTCGCCCTGGCCGACCACCGCCATGGAGCGGAATTCGACGATTTCGGACACCCGGCCGAGATCTTCCAGCGCGGCGCGCTCGGCGTCCTCGGCGAAGCGGTAGGTGAACTCGACCGAGGCGTCGCCCCCCAGGATGCGCGCGCCCTCGCGGCTCAGCCCGTCGGAAATCGCCTCGCGCACCGATCCCACCGCCGCGATGGCGGCGATGCCCAGCGCCAGGCAGGCCAGGAACACGCGGAAACCCTTCAGCCCGCCGCGCAGCTCCCGCCGTGCGATCGTCCAGGCAACGCTCATCGCGGCGCCCCCGGCTTCATCTTTCCGAAAATACCTCCGGGGGAGTCCGCGCAGCGGACGGGGGCGGCGCCCCCAGAAACGGTGCCGGCCATCATTCCGCCGCCTCGCGGGCGGGCCCTTCCAGGCGTCCGTCCCGCAGCCGGATGGTGCGGTCGCATTTCGCGGCCAGCGCGGGGTCGTGGGTCACCAGCACCAGCGTTGCGCCCCGTTCGGCGTTCAGGCCGAACAGCAGGTCGACGATGGCCTGCCCCGTGGGGCCGTCCAGGTTTCCTGTGGGCTCGTCGGCCAGCAGGATGGCGGGGCGCGGCGCGGCGGCGCGGGCCAGCGCCACGCGCTGCTGCTCGCCGCCCGACATCTGCGAAGGATAGTGATCCAGCCGGTGCGACAGGCCCACGCGGTCCAGCTCGGCCGCGGCGCGGTCGAAGGCATCCGACGCGCCCGCCAGCTCCAGCGGGGTCGCCACGTTTTCCAGCGCGGTCATCGTCGGGATCAGGTGGAAGGATTGGAACACCACCCCCATATGGTCCCTGCGGAACCGCGCCAACGCGTCCTCGCCCATGGCGGTCAGGTCGCGGCCCAGCGCGGTGACGCTGCCGCCCGTGGCCCGTTCGAGCCCGCCCATCACCATGAGGAGAGACGATTTGCCCGACCCCGAAGGCCCCACCAGCCCGACCGTTTCCCCGGCCGCGACCTCCAGCGTGATGCCATGCAGGATGTCGACCCGCCCCGCGTTGCCGTCGAGGCTGAGCGCGGTGTCGGTCAGTCTGAGAACCGGGTCTGGCATGGCGGTGTCCTTGTTGCGTAGGGCGGCATATGGGGTGCGGGGCGCGCTTTCCAAGGCGGCGCTTTGCCTCGCTCTGGCCGTGCCCGCGGCGGCGCAGGAGGGTAATCCGGTGGTGATCGCCGCGCTGGGCGATTCACTGACGCAGGGCTATGGCCTATCGCAGGACGAGGGCTTTGTCCCGCAGCTCGAGGCGTGGCTGGCGGAACGGGGCGTCGCGGCGCGGCTCATCAACGCGGGCGTGTCGGGTGACACGACCGCGGGCGGGCTGTCGCGGGTGGACTGGACCCTGGGCGACGAGGTCGACGCCATGATTGTCGCGCTGGGCGGAAACGACATGTTGCGCGGCATCGACCCGGCCACCAGCCGCGCGAACCTGGACGGCATCCTGGCGCGGGCCGAAGAGGCGGGGGTCGAGGTCCTGCTGGTCGGCATGTCGGCGCCGGGCAACTACGGCCCCGACTACAAGGCGGCATTCGACGGGATGTATCCCGAACTGTCTGAGCGCTATGGCACGCTTTACGCCGACGATTTCCTGGGCGCGCTGGCCGACCTGCCGGACCGGCGGCAGGCCATGGCGGATTACATGCAACCCGATGGCATTCATCCCAACGCCGACGGGGTGAGCCTGATCGTCGAAGACCTCGGTCCCGAGGTGGCGGCACTGGTGGAGCGCGTTCGCGATGGAGGCGGCGACTAGCGTCCGGTCGCGCCCGGCACGGGCGGGCCGCTTACGGGTCTTGGCTTGGCGCGTCGGGCCGTGCAAACCTGACGCGGGCGGCGCATGAAAAACCTGAACCTCGACCAGCTTCGGACCTTTCTCTTCGTGGTCAACCACGGCGGGGTGAACCGTGCGGCCAAGCTTCTGAACCTGTCGCAGCCCGCCGTCACCGCGCGGATCAAGGGGCTGGAGCGGACGCTGGGCAAGGCGCTGTTCCAGCGCACGCCCACCGGGCTGCGCCCCACCCGCGATGGCGAGATCCTGTTTCGCCACGCCGAGCGGTTCGAGCACCTGGCGTCGCTGGTCGAGCGCGACATCGTCGATCCGCGCACGCATGAGGGCTACCTCAGGATCGGCGCGTCCGAGACCGTGACCCAGACCTGGCTGCCCGACCTGGTGTCGCGCCTGCATCGCGACTATCCCGCGCTGATGGTCGAGATCACGGTGGACATCTCGCCCGACCTGCGCCGGTCGCTGCTGGAGCGCGAGATTGACCTGGCCTTCCTGCTCGGCCCCATCTCGGAGCCCAGCGTCGACAACATCGCGCTGCCGGCCTTCGACCTGGCATGGTACGTGGCGGCGGACGCGGTGCCGCCGAACGGCGACCCGGCGTCCCACCTGACCCGCCCCGTCATCACGTACCTCCGCCAGACGCGCCCCTTCCGCGAACTGCGCGCGACGCTGATCGACCTCGTCGGCCCCGGGGTGCGGATCTTTACCTCGTCCTCGCTTTCGGCCTGTTTCAGGCTGGTCGAGGCGGGACTGGGCGTCGCGGCGCTGCCCCGCGCCATGGGCGCGCCCTATGTCGCGTCCGGCACCATCGTCGAGTTCGACCCGGGCTGGCATCCCGCGCCGCTGCAATTCACCGCGTCTTGGGTGGCCGAGCCGCCCGACCCGCTGGCCGCCATGGTGGCGCGATTGGCCCTAGAGGTCGCCTGAGGGGGTATAAAATTCCTCGATAGGCTGGGCCAAATTCATTCGATTTGATTTGATATCCGATCCTCGCAACACTCGATCCCGAGAGTGGAGGGTCCAATGCTCAACACCTATCAGGATCTCAGGCGGGCCACGCTGGCGGATGTGCGGGCCGAAATCCGCGCCGGTCGCTATGCCAAGCACACGGCCGGCCTTGGCGCCGGCTACCTTCAGGCTAACCTGGCGATCATGCGCGAAGCCGCGGCGCTGGATTTCATGCGCTACTGCCAGCGCAATCCCAAGCCCTGCCCGCTGGTGGGTGTCAGCGATACCGGCAACCCGATGATGACGACGCTGGGCGATGTCGACATCCGCACCGACGTTCCCGCCTACAATATTTATCGCGACGGCAAGCTGGCCGGGACGGCCACCGACATCGTGGACCTGTGGGAAGACGACTTCGTAGCCTTCGCGCTGGGCTGTTCCTTCACCTTCGAAACGGCGCTGATCGACGCGGGCATCCCGCTTTGGCACATCGACAACGATACGACGGTTCCGATGTATCGCTCGGGGATCGAGACGGTGCCTGCCGGGCCGTTCGGCGGCCGCATGGTCGTGTCGATGCGCGCCATCGACGCCGATCAGGTCGACCGGGCCCGCGATATCGCCGCCCGCTTTCCGCTGGCCCACGGCAAACCCGTCCATCACGGCCCGCCCGAGGAGATCGGCATAAAGGATGTGTCGCGTCCCGATTGGGGCGATCCTGCGCCGGTTCCGAAGGGACAGGTGCCCGTCTTCTGGGCCTGCGGGGTGACGCCCCAGGTCGCGCTGGAACGCGCCGGGCTGGACCTGTGCATCACCCACAAGCCCGGTCACATGCTGATCACCGACGTGGCCGAGGACGCCGAGGTTCCGGTGCTGGGCAACGGCACCCCCGCAATCAAGACCACCGAAAGCCAAACAGGGAGCAATCCATGAAACTTGCACTTACCCTCGCCGCCACCACCGCGCTCGCGGCGCCGGCCCTTGCCGAGAACCTGAACGTCGTCGGCAGCTGGTCGAGCCTGCCGCTTCACCAGCAATACGAGGCGCCGTTCTGGTCCGAGACCCTGCCCGAGGCATCGGGTGGCGATATCGAGGTGGCGCTGACCACCCATGACCAGATGGGCCTTGGCGTGGGCGACGTCTATCGCCTGCTGGGGCAGGGCGTCTACGACGTGGCCATGACCGTGGCCGATTACGCCGTGGCCGACGCGCCCGAACTGGAAGGGCTGGACGTGCCGCTGGTCGCCACCGACGCCAGCACCGCGCGCGAAATGGTGGAGGCAGCGCGCCCGATGGTCGACGACATCTATGCCGACCGCTTCAACTCCAAGGTCCTCGCCATCGCGCCCTATCCGCCGCAGGTCGTGTTCTGCAACGCCGAGATCGGAAGCCTGGAAGATCTCGAAGGGCTGAAGGTCCGCGCGTCGGGCCGCATGACCGCGAAATTCCTCGAGGCGCTTGGCGCCGAGGGCATCAACGTGGCCTTTTCCGAGGTGCCGGGCGCGCTTCAGAAGGGCGTCGTCGACTGCGCCGTGACCGGTGCCGGCTCGGGCTATTCCGCCGGCTGGTGGGAGGTCTCGACCCACCTGATGCCGATCCCCCTGGGCGGCTGGGACTCGGTCGTCACCGCGATGAACATGGACAAGTGGAACAGTCTCGACGCCGAGATGCAGGAGCTGATCCAGACCCAGATCAAGACCGAGTTCGAGGATCCCGCCTGGGAAAGCGCGCAGGACGCGCTGGTGAATGACATCGCCTGCCTGACCGGCAACGGCGAATGCCCCTATGGCGACGCGCGCGACATGACCCTGGTCGAGGCCAGCGAGACCGACATCGCGAACGCCGAGGAGATCCTGATCAGCGAAGTGCTGCCGGAATGGTCCGAGCGGGCCGGCGACGACTGGGCCCAGCGCTGGAACGCCAGCGTCGGCGAGGTCGTCGGCGTGCAGATCGCCCAGTAACCGCATCCGCGCAACCCGGAGAGCCCGATGACCGCCGAACGATTTCTCGCCTTCCTGCGCCGGTTGAACACCGGCGTCGCGATCCTGGTCGGCATCGGGCTTCTGGGCTGCGCCGCATTCGTCCTGCTCGACATCGTGCTGCGCCAGGTGGGCACGTCTTTCGGCGGGACGGACGAGATCTCGGGCTACGTGATGGCCGTCGCCACGTCCTGGGGGATGGCCTTCACGCTGCTGGAACTGGGGCATGTCCGCATCGACCTGTTGCGCACGCGCCTGCCGAGCCGGGGCCGCGCGGCGATGGACCTCTTCTCGATGCTGATCCTCGCCGTGGTCGTCACGCTGATCGCGTGGCAGTGCTGGCCTGTGCTGGCCAATTCGCTGCGCAACGGCTCGACCGCCAACACGCCGCTGGAAACGCCCCTGGCCTGGGTCCAGACGCCTTGGCTGCTGGGCTGGGTCTGGTTCGCGCTGGTGTCGTGGGCGACGCTGTTCGCCGCGGCGATCCTGGTCTTGCGCGGCGAGTTCGACAAATCCGAGGCCGCCATCGGCGCCTTCGCCGAGACGGAGACGCTGCAATGATCGCCTATGTCTCCATCGGCCTGCTGGGCCTTCTGACCCTGTCGATCCCGGTGGGCATCGTCCTGTTCATCCTCGGGATCGGAATCGACCAGTTCTTCACGCCCTTTCCGCTGCTACGGGGGTTGGGCAACCTGGTCTGGTCGTCCTCGAACTCGGCCACCCTGATCGCGATCCCCTTCTTCGTGCTCCTGGGCGAGATCCTCGTGCGCTCGGGCATCGCCGAGCGGACCTATGCCGCGCTCGACAAGTGGATCTCGTGGCTGCCGGGGGGGCTGATCCACGCCAACATCGCCACCGCGACCATGTTCTCGGCGACCTCCGGGTCGTCGGTCGCAACCTCGGCCACCGTCGCGACCGTCGCCATGCCCCAGGCCGAGCGGCTGGGCTATGACCCCAAGCTGTTCTCGGGCGCGATCGCGGCGGGCGGCACGCTGGGCATCATGATCCCGCCCTCGATCAACCTGATCGTCTACGGCTTCCTGACGCAGACCTCGATCCCGCAGCTGTTCCTGGCCGGGCTGGTCCCAGGCATCGCGCTGGCGCTGGCCTTCATCCTGGTGACGGTGCTGATCTGCATGGTCCGTCCCGACCTGGGCGGCGAGACGCGCAGCTTTCCGCTGGGCAAGATGATCCGGGCGCTGCTGGACCTGGTGCCGATCCTGCTGCTGTTCGCGGTCATCATCGGCACGATCTACAAGGGCTGGGCCACCCCGACCGAGGCCGCGTCGGTGGGCGTGGCGGGCGCCTTCGCAATCGCGCTGGCGATGGGCGGGGTGAACTTGCGGATGATGCGCGACAGCCTGACCGGCACGGTCAAGATCACGTCGATGATCATGCTGGTGGTGATCGGCGCGTCCTTCCTGAACTTCACCCTCTCCTCGGCCGGGCTGGGCGCGCAGCTGCGCGGGTTTCTCGAGGGGCTGGGGCTGGGCCCGCTGGGCACCATCCTGGTGGTCGTGCTGATCTACATCGTGCTGGGCTTCTTCATCGAAACCCTGTCGCTGATGGTGGTGACGATCCCGATCATCGTGCCGCTGGTCGTCGCGCAGGGGTTCGACCCGATCTGGTTCGGCATCCTGATGATCGTGCTGATCGAGATGGCCCTGATCACGCCGCCCGTGGGGCTGAATCTCTACGTCGTGCAGGGCGCGCGCCGCAGTGGCAGCATGACCGACGTGATGCTGGGGGCGGTGCCCTTCGTGGTGGTCATGCTGCTGATGTCGGCGCTGCTGATCGCCTTCCCGCAGATCGCGCTCTGGCTGCCAAGCGTGCTCTAGCCGCCGCACGCGACCCGATTGCAACCTTGCCCTGCCGCCCGCCCATCGGATAGCGAGGCGGCATGACACCCGACGAGATCACCGAACTCTTCACCCGGTCGGATGGCAGCTACGCCTTCGCCCGCTGGGGCCGCCCCATCGCGCCCGTCGTCTTCGGCGTCGAGGACGCGACGCTGGGGGTGGTGAAGGGCGCGCTCGAGGCCGTGTGCCAGATGGCCGGGCACACGATGGCCGAGACCGACCCCGAGTTGGGCGTCAACTTCATGGTCTTCTTCTTTCGAAACTGGGACGAGCTGCGCCACGTCCCCGACCTGGACCGGCTGATCCCCGACCTCGTGCCTCTGGTGGAGCGGCTCGCGGCGGCGGACGCCAACCAGTACCGCGTCTTCCGCTTCGACGAGAGCGGGGCGATCCGGGCGTGCTTCGTCTTCCTGCGGATGGATGACCACCTGTCGGCGGTGCCCGCCGATACGCTGGCGCTGAGCCAGGTGGTGCAGTCGATGCTGCTGTGGTCCGACACCGCCTTCACCGACCGCTCGCCCCTGGCCGTCACGCCCGGCGGCGCGACGGTGCTGCGCCCCGAGATCGGCGCGCTGGTCCGCGCGGCCTACGATCCGGTGATGCCCGCCTGCGCCGACGACCCCAGCCACGCCCTGCGCCTCGCCGCACGGGTCGGGCAGGCGCAGTGACCCACAGCTTCCCCGTCACCGTCTACTACGAAGACACCGACATGGGCGGAATCGTGTACCACGCGAATTACCTGAAATTCATCGAGCGGGCGCGGTCGGACTGGGTGCGCGGGCTGGGCGTCGACCAGAACGCCCTGCGCGACGCCGGCGTCGTGTTCGCCGTGCGGCGGATCGAGGCGGATTTTCGCGCACCCGCGCGGCTGGACGACCGGCTGGAGGTGACGACCGAACTGGCCGAAAGCGGCCGGGCGCGGCTGACGCTGGCGCAGGCCGTGACGCGCGGCGAAACGGTTCTTTTTACCGCGCGGGTCGAGCTTGCGGCGCTTGCGACGGCGAACGGGCGGCCCGTGCGGCTTCCGGCGGAATTGCGCCGATAGCGCAGTGCTCACCGCATCGTGCGGCAGTGGTGGCTTTTGCGGCCGCAATCAGGTAAATAAGACGCAACGAGGCCCGGAAAGCGGCCCGACCGAGGCATGAAAGAGCAGTCTTATGGAAACCGAGACCCTGGCGGCCGCGTCGCAGATGGATTTCTCCCTGTGGGGACTCTACGCCCGCGCCACGATCACCGTGAAGCTGGTGATGCTGATGCTGATCCTCGCGTCCTTCTGGGCCTGGGCGATCATCATCCAGAAAGCCATCGCCTTCCGCGCCGCGCGGCGCGAGGCGGCCCGCTTCGACGCGCAGTTCTGGTCGGGCGAGCCGCTGGATGATCTTTACCGCACGCTGGGGCCCGACCCCGACGGCCACGCCGCCAGGGTGTTCGCCGCCGGGATGGCCGAATGGCAGCGCTCGCACCGCGACGACGGCGCGATGATCCCCGGGGCGCAGTCCCGCATCGACCGCTCCATGGACGTGGCGATCCAGCGCGAGGCCGAGGATCTCGAGCGTGGCCTGCCCTTCCTCGCCACCGTGGGCGCGACCGCGCCCTTCATCGGGCTGTTCGGCACGGTCTGGGGCATCATGAACGCCTTCATCGAGATCGCGGCGCAGCAGAACACCAACCTGGCCGTCGTGGCCCCCGGCATCGCCGAGGCGCTGCTGGCCACCGGCCTTGGCCTTCTCGCCGCCATCCCGGCCGTCATCTTCTACAACAAGCTGTCGACCGATGCGAACCGCATCGTCGGCGGCTACGAGGCCTTCGCGGACGAGTTCAATACCATCCTGTCGCGCCAGCTGGACGCCTGAGCCATGGGCGCGAACGTCATCCAGAAATCCAGCGGTGGGCGACGGGGCCGGCGCCGGGGCCGCGCGCGCCCCATGGCCGAGATCAACGTCACGCCCTTCGTCGACGTGATGCTGGTGCTGCTGATCGTGTTCATGGTGGCCGCGCCGCTGCTGACCGTGGGCGTGCCCGTGCAGCTGCCCGAAACGGCGGCCGAGGCGCTGCCCACCGAGCAGGAAGAACCGCTGTCGATCACGTTGACCGCCGACGGCCGCACCCTGCTGATGGATAACGAGACGGAAAGCGCCGACCTGATCGCGCAGCTGCGCGCCATCGCCGCCGAACGCGAGAGCCGCAAGGTCTACGTGCGCGCGGACGGGGCGATCCCCTATGCCGACGTGGTGCGCGTGATGGGCGCGCTGAACGCCGCGGGCTTCAACGATATCGGCCTGGTGACCGACTCGGGCGGCCCGCGTCTCGACGGGTCGGACGGCTGAGCGCATCCATGCAGCCCGGGACCATCATATCGGGCGTGGCACACACGCTTCTGATCCTGTTCGCCCTGTTCGGCGGGCTGTTCGAGCGTGATCCGCTGCCGCCCCCCGACGTGGCCCAGGTCAGCGTTCTGAGCGAAGAGGAATTCGCCGCCCTGACGCGCCCCGAGGTGGGCGAGCAGCAGGCCGAGACCGAGCCGCCCACCGCCGCGCTGGAGATCCCCGAGCCCGCACCGGCCCCCGAGCCCGCACCGGCCCCCGAGCCCGCACCGGCCCCGGAACCCACACCCGAGCCCGAACCGGCCCCCGCGCCCGAGCCGGCACCGCCCGCGCCCGAACCCGACCCGGCGCCCGAGGCCCCGCCGGCGCCGCCTACCCCGCAGGTGCGCGACGACCGGCCCGTGGCGCCGCAGGACGTGCCGCGCCCCGCGCCCCGCGTCTCGACCGAGGCGACCCCGCCGCCCCCGCCCGAGGCCGAGCAGGCGCCCGAGGTGGTCGAGGCCCCCGCGCCCGAGCCCGAGCCGGAAGAGCCCGTCGAGGTTGTCGAGGACCAGACACCGACCGCACCGCCCGAGACCGCGGACCAGATCGTCACCGAGGCCGAGCGCCCGTCGCAGCTGACCAACGCCGCGCCGCTGGGCACGCCGCGCCCGCGCGGCCGCCCCGAGCGTCCGGCCCCCGCGCCGCAGACCGAAACCGCGCAGGATCAGCCCGCGCCGACCGAGGCACCCCGCACCGAGGCCGACACCCAGACGGCGGCGTCCGACGACGTGAACAGCGCCGTGCAGGACACGCTGGCCGGGCTCGAGCAGTTGATCGACCAGGCCCCGCAGGAAGGCATTCCGGCCGGCCCGCCGCTGACCGATGGCGAGAAGGAGGCGTTCCGCCTGTCTGTGCGCCAGTGCTGGATCGTGGATACCGGGTCCGAGGCCGCCAACGTCACCGTCTCGATCCGCTTCGGCCTGAACCGCGACGGCAGCGTGCAGGCGGACACCCTGCGCCAGACCGGCGCGTCGGGCGGATCCGACGCGGCCATCCGCTCGGCCTTCGACGCCGGGCGCCGGGCCATCCTGCGCTGTGCCGCGCAGCAGGGCGGCTACAAGCTGCCGCCCGAGAAATACGGCCAGTGGCAGGAGGTCGAGGTGACCTTCAACCCCGAAGGCATGCGGCTGAGATGAGCCTGTGTTATTGCATATCCACGGGCGCCAGCGCACGGGAACCCCGGCGCGCCGCCGCCATTGACCATCCATCGCTGAAAGCAACCATCGGATTTCCCATGACCCTTCTGCGTTTCCTGATCGCGGCCATCCTGGCCACCGCGGCTTTTGCCCAAGTGACCGCGCCCGCGCGGGCGCAGGACGGCCCGCTGCGCATCGAGATCACCGAGGGCGTGATCGAGCCACTGCCCTTCGCCCTGCCGACCTTCATCGCCGAGACACCCGAGGCGCAGAGTTGGGCACAGCGCATCACCGACGTTGTGGCCGCCGACCTGACCGGCACGGGGCTGTTCCGGCGAATCCCGTCCGACGCCTTCGTGACCCAGGTGACCCAGTTCACGCCCAGCGTCACCTATGCCAACTGGAAGGCGATCAACGCGCAGGCCCTGATCACCGGCGCCGTCAGCGTCACCGGCGGCCAGATCAGCGTGAAGTTCCGCCTGTTCGACGTGTTCTCGGAGGCGCCGCTGGGCGAGGGCCTGCAATTCGGCGGGACCGAGCAATCCTGGCGCCGCCTGGCCCACAAGGTCAGCGACGCGGTCTATTCCCGCATCACCGGCGAGACGGGCTATTTCGACAGCCGCGTGGTCTTTGTCAGCGAGCAGGGACCGAAGAACGCCCGGCAGAAGCGTTTGGCGGTCATGGATTACGACGGTGCCAACGTGCAGTACCTCACCGACAGCGGGTCGCTGGTGCTGGCGCCGCGGTTCTCGCCCACCGGTGACCGCGTTCTTTATACCAGCTACGAAACCGGCTTCCCCCAGATCTACGAGTTGAACGTCGGCTCGGTCAGCCGCACCCAGCTGCCCGTTCCGGCCGAATCGATGACCTTCGCGCCGCGCTACGCGCCTGATGGGCGCACCATCGTGTTCTCGGCCGCCATCAACGGCAACACCGATATCTATTCGCTCGTGCCCGGGTCCGCGCCGCGACAGCTGACCAACGCGCCGTCGATCGAGACCGCGCCGTCCTACAGCCCCGACGGCAGCCAGATCGTGTTCGAGTCCGACCGGTCCGGCAGCCCGCAGCTCTACGTGATGCCCGCGGGCGGGGGCGAGCCGCGGCGCATCAGCTTCGGCGAAGGACGCTATGGCACCCCGGTCTGGAGTCCACGCGGCGACCTGATCGCTTTCACTAAACAGAACGCGGGCCGCTTCCATATCGGGGTCATGCGCACCGATGGCAGCGAGGAGCGCCTGCTGACCGCGTCCTTCCTGGACGAGGGCCCCACCTGGGCGCCCAACGGCCGAGTCATCATGTTCACCCGCGAAAGCGCGGGCGCGGGCGGGCAGCCCGGGCTGTTCTCGGTCGACGTGTCCGGGCGCAACCTGAAGCAGGTGCCCACGCCCAACGCGGCATCGGACCCGGCATGGTCGCCGCTGCTGCCGTGAGGATGACGTGTTTCCTTGGGGCGTGCCCCCTGCTAGAATCGCCACAGCCAGACCCGCTTCAGCGGGCGTTCGCCCATTCGAGGATTGAGCCATGACCCTTCCCCGCGCAGCCCTGCTGCTGAGCCTTGCCCTTGGCCTTGCGGCCTGTTCCAGCCCGGCGCGCTTCGGCGCGGGCGGCCCCGGCGCCGATGGCGCCCCGCTCAGCGCGGGCGGTGGTTTCGGCTCGGGCGCCGACGGCGTGACCAGCGGCCCGCTGGATCCCGCCTCGCCCGAGTATTTCAGTCAGACCGTCGGTGACCGCGTGCTGTTCGCCGTGGACCAGTCCACGCTGAACGACGAGGCGCGCCGCGCCCTGTCGGCCCAGGCGCAGTGGTTGATGTCCAACCCCGGCTACACCGCCATCGTCGAAGGCCACGCGGACGAGCAGGGTACCCGCGAATATAACCTCGCGCTGGGCGCACGACGCGCGGCCTCGGCCCGCGACTACCTTGTCGCGCAAGGCGTGGCGGCAAGCCGGCTGCGCACGGTGACCTACGGCAAGGAACGCCCGATCGAGGTCTGCTCGACCGAGGCCTGCTATGCCCAGAACCGCCGGGCGGTCACGGTGATCGCGGCAGGCGCGGCGGTCAGCTGACATGCGCCGCCTTCTGCCGCTGATCCTGGCCGCTGGCCTTGCGCTGCCGCAATTCGCCACCGCGCAGGACACCGAGACGCTGGCCGACATTCGCCAGCAGCTTTCGGCGCTGTTCACCGAGGTCGAGGGCCTGCGGTCCGAACTGCAGACCACCGGTGCGACGGGCGTCGACCTGTCCGGCACCTCGGCGCTCGAACGGGTGGACGCGATGGAGGCCGAGCTGCGCCGCCTGACCAGCCTGACCGAAGAGCTGGAATTCCGCATCAACCGCGTGGTTGCCGACGGCACCAACCGGGTGGGTGACCTGGAATTCCGCCTGTGCGAGCTGGAAGAGTCCTGCGACATCGGCAGCTTGGGCGAGACGCCGACGCTGGGCGGCGACAGCGGGGCCGCGCCCCCGCCGCGCATCGCGCCCGCCCCGCGTCCCGCGACGGGCGGCGGCGGTGCCGAGCTTGCGGTGGGCGAGCAGGCCGCGTTCGATGCGGCGCAACAGGCGCTTGACGCGGGCAACACGCAAGAAGCCGCCGACCTGTTCCAGCAATTCGCCCAGACCTACACCTCGGGGCCGTTGACCACCCGCGCGCATTACCAGCGCGCCCAGGCGCTGCAGCAGCTCGGCAACCAGGCCGAGGCTGCCCGCGCCTATCTCGAAGCGTTCTCGGGCGCGCCGCAGGGGCCGATCGCGCCCGACGCGCTGCTGAACCTTGGCGTCATGCTGAACGAGTTGGGTCAGCGCGAGGATGCCTGCGCCACCCTGAACGAGGTGACGGTCCGGTTCCCCGACAGCCCCGCCTCGATCGCCGCGCAGACATCGCGCGGATCCATCGGCTGCGGCTGATGCCCGCCGCGACCGACCTGCCGGGAATATGGCGCTCGAAGGACTTCGTCAGCGCCTGACGGATCTGCCGCAGGGTCGATTCGGTGTCGCCGTGTCCGGCGGCAGCGATTCCATGGCGCTTCTGCACGTGGCCGCCGAGACGCTGGGCCCCGCCCGCCTGTGCGCCGTGACCGTCGATCACCGCCTGCGGCCCGAGGCGGCGGACGAGGCGCGGACGGTTGCCCGGGTCGCCGCCGGACTTGGCGTGTCCCAGGATATCCTGAGCTGGACGGATGGTCCCTCCGCCCGCGAGACCTCCGGCAACCTGTCCGAGCGGGCGCGCGAGGCACGCTATCGCCTGATGGCCGACTGGGCGCGCGAGCGGAGGTTGATTGGGGTCCTGCTGGGGCACACGGCGGATGACGTGGCCGAGACCTTCGTCATGCGCCTTGGCCGGCGCGCGGGGCTGAAGGGGTTGGCGGCAATGGCGCCGGTCACGCATTTTCACGGTGTCCCGTTTCACCGCCCCGCGCTCGACGAGCGGCGCGCAGCGCTGCGCGACCACCTGTCCGCGGCAGGCCTGCACTGGATCGAGGACCCCAGCAACCATGACCTCCGCTATGACCGAGCGCGGGCAAGGCACGCGTTGCGGCACCTGTCGGCGGCCGGCCTGGACCCGGACGACATCGCGGCGGCCGCCACCCACCTCCGGGCGGCGGAAATCGGGTTGCAGCATTTGTTGTCGGATTGGGCGACCCGCCACGCCCGGACGCACCGGGGGGCGACCCTGATCGACGCACCGGCCCTGTTCGACCTGCCGTCCGACCCGACGCTGCGGGTTCTTGGCGGGGCCTTGCGCCATGTCACCGGTGCGGCCCATCCGCCCCGGGCCGCCGACCTGTCGCGCTTGCTGGCCGCTTTGCGTTCGGGCGATACCCGCGCGACGTTGCACGGCTGTCTCGTGACGCGCGACCGAACGGGAATCGCGGTCCTGCGCGAACCCGCGATGGCCGAGGCAAGCGTGCCGGTTCCGCTGGGCGCCACCTGGGACGATCGCTGGATCGTGACCGGCCCCGGGGAAAGCGGGATGAGCGTGAAAGCCGTCGGTGCGGCCGGGCTCTCCCAGCTCGGGAACTGGCGTGAGGCCGGCCTGCCGCGCGCGCAGGCGATGTCCGGGCCCGGAGTCTGGCGGGGCGAGACCCTGATCGCGGCGCCGGAACTGCTGCCGGATGGTCCATTTGCCGCAAAATTCGCCCGCGACGATTTTCCCGCATGGCTTGCCTCGCATTGAAGACGCTGGCCTGATACCTATGTGCAAACCATGCCGGCGAAGCCGGACGAACCCACGAATAGGGAGATTTCCTTGGGCAACGCGCGCAACATCGCCTTCTGGCTGGTGCTTTTCTTCCTGCTGCTGGCGCTCTTCAACCTTTTCTCGGGCGGCTCGTCGACCATGTCGTCCCGCACGCTCAGCTATTCCGAGTTCATCGAGCGCGTCGAGCAGGGCGAAATCTCGTCCGTCACGCTGGACGGTGAGCAGGTCATCTTCCGCGGCGCCGACGGGCAGGACTATACAACCGTCCGCCCCGATACCGGCGACCGGCTGACCGAGCGGCTGATCGACAACAACGTCACCGTGAACGCCCGCCCGCAGGAACAGTCCGGCTTTACCACCGTGCTGATGACGTTCCTGCCCTTCCTGCTGCTGATCGGCGTCTGGATCTATTTCATGAACCGGATGCAGGGTGGCGGCAAAGGCGGTGCCATGGGCTTTGGCAAGTCGCGCGCCAAGCTGCTGACCGAGAAGCACGGGCGCGTCACCTTCGACGATGTCGCCGGCATCGACGAGGCCAAGGAAGAGCTGGAAGAGATCGTCGAATTCCTGCGCAACCCGCAGAAGTTCTCGCGCCTGGGCGGCAAAATCCCCAAGGGCGCACTGCTGGTGGGGCCTCCGGGCACCGGTAAGACGCTGCTGGCCCGCGCCATCGCTGGCGAAGCCGGCGTGCCGTTCTTCACCATCTCGGGTTCGGACTTCGTCGAGATGTTCGTGGGCGTCGGCGCCAGCCGCGTGCGCGACATGTTCGAGCAGGCCAAGAAGAACGCGCCCTGCATCGTCTTCATCGACGAGATCGACGCCGTGGGCCGGTCGCGTGGCGCGGGCTACGGCGGCGGCAACGACGAGCGTGAGCAGACGCTGAACCAGCTGCTGGTCGAGATGGACGGCTTCGAGGCGAACGAGGGCATCATCATCGTGGCGGCCACCAACCGCCCCGACGTCCTCGACCCCGCGCTTCTGCGTCCCGGCCGCTTCGACCGTCAGGTGCAGGTGCCCAACCCCGACATCAAGGGCCGCGAGAAGATCCTCGGCGTTCACGCCCGCAAGGTGCCGCTGGGTCCCAATGTGGATCTGCGCATCATCGCGCGCGGCACGCCCGGCTTCTCGGGTGCCGACCTGGCGAACCTCGTGAACGAATCGGCGCTGATGGCCGCCCGTGTCGGTCGGCGTTTCGTGACCATGGAGGATTTCGAGAACGCCAAGGACAAGGTCATGATGGGCAGCGAACGCCGCTCGATGGTCATGACCGAGGACGAGAAGAAGCTGACCGCATACCACGAGGCCGGACACGCCATCGTTGGCCTGAACGTTCCGCAGCACGACCCGATCCACAAGGCGACGATCATTCCGCGTGGTCGTGCGCTGGGTCTCGTGCTGTCGCTGCCCGAACGGGACCAGCTGAGCGTCAGCCTGACGAAATACACCTCGAAGATCGCCATGGCGATGGGCGGCCGCGTTGCCGAGGAACTTATCTTCGGCAAGGAGAACGTCACCTCGGGCGCGGCGTCGGACATCCAGCAGGTGTCCAAGATCGCCCGCGCCATGGTCACGCAGTTCGGCTTTGCCGAGGAATTGGGCTACGTCGATTACGCGAACGAGCAGCAATCCTATCTCGGCGGCATGTCGGGCGGGACCAGCCACTCGGCCGCGACGCAGAAGGTGATCGACGACAAGGTCAGGGAAATCATCGACGAAGGCTACAACACGGCCAAGCGAATCCTGACCGAGAAGCGCGAAGACCTCGAGCGGCTGGCACAGGGCCTGCTGGAATACGAGACGCTGACCGGCCCCGAGATCCAGAAGGTGATCAACGGCGAGCCGCTGAGCCGCGGGGATGACGACGACCGGCCCGACCAGGGCAACACGCCCTCGGTCACGTCGATCCCCAAGACCAAGCCGAAGCCCAAGTCCGACCCGGGTCTGGAGCCCGAACCGTCGACCTGAGCCTCAGCGGTCACGCGGGGCGGGGACCCTTGATCCGCCCAAAGCGTTAAATCCGGGCCGTGCCAAGCAGTTGGCGCGGCCCTTGTCTTTCATCCCCGGACACGGTGCCGAACACATGCCCCGAACGACAGCCACCCATCGCCATACCACCCTGCGCCTGGTCGTCTGGGCACAGGCGGTGATCCTGGCGTTCGTCTTCCTGGACTTGCTGGTCAGCGACAGCGCCGACTGGCTGCTGCGAGAAGGGGGCAGCATCGAGACGGTCAGCGCGGTGCTGCTGGCCATGGCGGCCGTGGCCCACGCGCGTCTGCACAACTTGCGCCGCGACTGGCACGTCCCGGTGGGTTTGCTGCTGCTGTCGCTGCGCGAGCTTGACGCCGACAAGGCCTTCACGACCGAGGGCATCCTGCAAAGCAACCTCTATACCGACCCCGCGCCCTGGCCGGAAAAGGTGATCGGCGGCGCCGTTGTGCTGCTGGCCTTGGTCGTGCTCTTTCGCCTGGCGCGCTACCAACTGGTGCCGTGGCTCCGCGGCCTGTGGGCCGGCGATGGGTGGGCGTGGACCTTCACGCTGGCCGGTGTCCTCGTGGTCGTGGCCAAATCGCTTGACGGGATCGCCCGCAAGCTGGCACCGCTTGGTATCGACGTTTCTAACGATCTGGCCCGCTTCAGCGGCCGGGTCGAGGAGAGCTTCGAGCTGATCTTCGCGCTGTGCCTGATCGCCGTGGTCGGGCTGTCGCGCCCGAGGGAGACCTGAGAATGCCCGTGCTGGAACCCACCGATCACACCTGCACCGTCGTCTGGCTGGGCCGCGTGGCCCATCGCGACCGGCCCGCCGTGGACGGCGCCCCGGTGGACATCATGCCGCTGGACTTCGGCGGCATGGCGGGCGAGCACCACGCGGGCGTGACGCGCGCGTCTTGCTCACGGGTCACCGCGCTGCATCCCAAGGGCACCGAGATCGCCAACGTGCGGCAGCTGTCGATCCTGTCGCAGGAAGAGCTCGACGCAATCGCCGCCGACATGGGCACCGCGCCGCTGGACCCCGCCTGGCTGGGCGCGTCGCTGGTGGTGAAGGGGATCGACGATTTCACCCACCTGCCGCCATCGTCGCGGTTGCAGGGGGCGGATGGCGCCACCCTGGTCATCGACATGCTGAACCAGCCTTGCCAGTTCCCGGCCATGTCCATCACCGAGGCCAGGGGCGATGTGGGCAAGACTTTCAAGCAAGCCGCCGACTTGCGCCGGGGCGTCACCGCCTGGGTCGAGCGTCCGGGCACCCTGCGGTTGGGCGATACGCTGCGGCTGTTCGTTCCCGGCCAGCGGGCCTGGCGCGGCGGCCGGCAGGCGGAACCCGCCACGCGCGCAGCGGGCTGACGCTCAGGCGGTCAGGCCCTCGGGCTCGGGCAGGTCGTGGGCACGGCAATAGGCCGTGACCGTGTTGGCCAGCAGGCAGGCGATGGTCATGGGGCCGACCCCGCCCGGCACCGGCGTGATGGCGCCGGCCACCGACGCGCAGCTTTCGAAATGGCAATCGCCCACGAGGCGGTTCTTGCCGTCCCGCTCGACCCGGTTGATGCCCACGTCGATCACGGTGGCCCCGGCCTTCAGGTAATCGCCCGTCACCATCTCGGGCCGGCCCACGGCCGCCACCAGGATATCGGCGCGGCGCGCCACGTCCTGCAGATCGCGGGTCCGCGAATGGGCGATGGTGACCGTGCAGCTTTCGCTGAGCAGCAGTTGCGCCATGGGCTTACCCACGATGTTCGAGCGTCCCAGAACCACGGCGTTCAGCCCCGACAGCGATCCGCAATGTTCGCGCAGCATCAGCAGGCAGCCCAGGGGCGTGCAGGGCACCATGGAGCGTTGCCCGGTCGCCAGCCGCCCCACATTCGAGACGTGGAACCCGTCGACATCCTTGGATGGGTCGATCGAGTTGATGACAAGCTCGGCGTCGATCTGCGCGGGCAGGGGCAGCTGCACAAGGATGCCGTGCACCGCCCCGTCGGCATTCAGCTTGGCGATCAGCGCTAGCAGCTCGGCCTCGCTGGTGGTTTCGGGCAGACGATACTCGAACGATTCCATCCCGCATTCCTTGGTCATCTTGCCCTTGGAGCGGACATAGACCTGGCTGGCGGGGTCATCGCCGACCAGCACCACGGCCAGCCCGGGCGTGACGCCCCGTTCGTCGCGCAGCCGCGCCACGTGGTCGGCCACGCGGCCGCGGATACGGGCGGCGAAATTCTTGCCATCGATGATCTGTGCGGTCATGGCGTGGTCTCCTTGCGGGGGCGTGCGGCGTCGGGGTAATCCCGCCCGCCGCCTAGAACAAGCCTTCGATATCGCCTGCGTCGTTCAGGCCGATCGCCTCGGCCGAGGGCACGCGGGGCAGGCCGGGCATGGTCATGATCTCGCCGCAGATGGCGACGACGAACCCCGCGCCGGCCGACAGCCGCACCTCGCGCACGGGGATCGTGAACCCGGTGGGCGCGCCGCGGGCCTCGGGGTCGGTGGAAAAGCTGTACTGGGTCTTGGCCATGCAGACCGGAAGGTGGCCGTGGCCCTGGTCTTCCCACTGCTTCAGCTGGGCGCGGATCTTGCCGTCCATCTGGGCTCCGTCCGCGCGGTAGATGCGGCGACAGATCGTGTCGATCTTGTCGGCCAAGCCCATCTCGTCGGGATAGAGCGGCGCGAAATCCGCCCCGCCCGCCTCGATGGTGGCGACCACCTTCGAGGCCAGGTCGCGCGTCCCGTCCGAGCCTTTGGCCCAGTGCTTGCACAGGATGGCCTCGGCGCCCTGTCCGGCGATGAAATCCTGCACCGCCGCGATCTCGGCCTCGGTGTCGCCGGCGAAGTGGTTGATCGCCACGACCACTGGCACGCCGAAGCCGCGCAGGTTTTCCAGGTGGCGGCCCAGGTTGGCACAGCCCGCCTGCACGGCGTCAACGTTCTCGGCCCCCAGGTCGGCCTTCTTCACGCCGCCGTTCATCTTCATCGCGCGCACCGTGGCGACCAGCACGACGCAATCGGGGGCAAGACCGGCCTTGCGGCACTTGATGTTCATGAACTTCTCGGCGCCCAGGTCGGCGCCGAACCCGGCCTCGGTCACCACGTAATCGGCCAGCTTCAGCGCCGTGGTGGTGGCGATGACCGAGTTGCAGCCATGAGCGATGTTGGCGAAGGGGCCGCCGTGGACGAAGGCGGGATTGTTCTCCAGCGTCTGCACCAGGTTGGGCTGCATCGCGTCCTTCAGCAGCACCGTCATGGCGCCGTCGGCCTTGATGTCGCGCGCGTAGATCGGCGTGCGGTCGCGGGTATAGGCCACGATGATCGCGCCCAGCCGATCCTGCAGGTCCGCCAGGGACGAGGCAAGGCACAGGCAGGCCATGACCTCGGACGCCACTGTGATGTCGAACCCGGCCTCGCGCGGGAAGCCGTTGGCGACGCCGCCCAGCGACGTGGTGATCTGGCGCAGCGCGCGGTCGTTCATGTCCATCACCCGCCGCCAGGTCACGCGGCGGGTATCGATCCCGAGCTCGTTGCCCCAGTAGATGTGATTGTCGATCATCGCCGACAGCAGGTTGTGGGCGCTGGTGATGGCGTGGAAATCGCCGGTGAAATGCAGGTTCATGTCCTCCATCGGGACCACCTGCGCATAGCCGCCTCCGGCTGCGCCGCCCTTCATCCCGAAGCATGGCCCGAGCGACGCCTCGCGGATGCAGATCGCGGCCTTCTTCCCGATGGCGTTAAGCCCGTCCCCCAGGCCCACGGTGGTCGTCGTCTTGCCCTCACCGGCGGGGGTCGGGTTCACGGCGGTCACGAGGATCAGCTTGCCGTTCGGCCGGTCGGCGAGGCTGTCGATGAAGGGCTGCGCGATCTTGGCCTTGTCGTGGCCGTAGGGCACGAGATCATCGGCGCCGATCCCCAGCTTGGCGCCGATTTCGCCGATGGGCCGTTTCTTCGCCGCCCGCGCGATCTCGATATCCGAAGTGAATGCCATGGCCCGTGCCCTCCCCTGCGCAATGCCTGCCCAAGGTGTAGCGGGCCGTTTCTGCCCCGGACAGCGGGTTTGCGACGCCTGCCCGGACGGTTGCGGCGGGGGCGGCGGGAAAATCACGCTTCGGTGATGGACCCGAATGCGCCCGGCGCAGTTGTTTGTGCAGACCCTGACGGGAGCAAGACAATGACGAGTGTAAGCATGGCGATCTATGGCGGGATGATGCTGGGGATGACCCTGGCGACCTTCGCGCTCATCTGATCCATTTCCAGCAACGGCCGTGAAAGCGGCCGAAATGAAAGGCCGCGCCTTCCCTTTCCCTCGGGCGCGGCCTTTTTCATGCCCGAAGACCGGGTTGTCAGACCGGCAGCATCGTTCCCTGGAGCAGCGCGATCTCGACGCGCCGGTCGTCCGTTTCGGCCCAGACCGTCGCCCGTACGACGGTGATGCGGCGTCCCGGCTTCACCACCTCGCCCACGGCGACCAGGCGGTCCCCCTGTGCGGGGCGGAGCAGGTTGATCTTCATCTCGGTGGTCAGGACGTCCTGACCGTCTTCCATCTTCGAAAGCGCCGCGTAACCGGCTGCCGAGTCGCCGATGGCGAAGGTCAGGCCCGCGTGGCCGAAACCCTGCTGCTGACGGGATCCGGGCAGGATCGGCGCAGTGATCGTCACGCGACCGGGCGAGACATCGCTCAGGTCCGCGCCGAGGGTCGCCATCATCGACTGACGGCCGAAATTGGCGCGGATGTCCTCGGGGCTCACGCGGCCATCCGGGGCAGAGGCACCTGTGCCGGGTGCGGCCCGGTCAGGACAGCCCGCGCATCTGCGCCCATCAGTCCGCGCAGATGCGGGGTCCGCCAGCACAGCCCGCCGGTGAATGTGCCATAGGCCGGAAGGATCATGTGCCGCCGGTCCACCAGGAAACAGGGCCGCGATACGGCCTTGCCCCGCAGGCCCAGCCGCGCCTTCGGATGGTAGTGGCCGGTGATCTCGCCCCGCGCGGGGGTGGCGATATGGCGGAACAACAGCGGCCCTATCTGCACCACCTGCGCGGCGTTGCCGCCAAGGTCGCTGGGCGCGGGATCATGGTTGCCCGCGATCCACGTCCAGTCGCGTCCGCCCTGCATGCGGTTGATGGCGGCGCGGTCGGAGGCGTCGAGCCCGGCGGTCGCCGCGTCGTCGTCAAGGGAGTCGCCCAGGCAGATCACCCGGGCGGGGTCCAGTTGCGCCACGTCCCCTTCCAGCCGGGCGAGCGTGTCGCGCGTCTCGTAGGGGGGAAGCATCTGGCCAGCACGGCGGGCGATCCGCTCGGACTTGCCCAGGTGCAGGTCCGACACGACCAGCAGCCCCTCCTCGGGCCAGTGCAGCGCGCCCGAGCCGTGGGCATGCAGCCGCGCCCCGCAAAGATCGATCTGGATGAAGTTCATTCTTCGTTCTTAGCCAAACCGGGGCGGGTGCGGCAAGTCAGTATGGCACCCGCCAGTGCCGTTTTTCCGCCCCCGGATCCATGTCGAGCCCGGCGGTGTCCATGAGCCGCGCGGCCTCTTCCGCCAGCAGCCGTTCGGTGGCGGCGCCTTCGACCGGGACACGCCCCGCTTCGAGGAAAAGGGGGGCGGCCAGCGGCGTCACCCGGTCCAGGACCACGTGGTCGACGCGGCCCGCCGTGCGCATGAGCATGTCCTCGATCCTGCCGAAATCCACCAGGCCCTTCAGCGCCTCTTCGCGCGTGATATCCATCAGCAGGTGGTCGGGATCGTATTTCAGCAGCACGTCGTAAAGGATGTCGGCGCTGAACGTGGCCTGCTTGCCGGATTTGCGCTGGCCCCGGGTCGTGCGCTCGATCAGCCCCGAGATCACCGCCGACTGCTTGAACGTACGCTTCATCACGGCGTTGCCGGCCAGCCATGTCTCGAACGTCTCGCGCAGGTCGTCGCGGTCGAACAGCGGCTCGGGGTGCACCAGTGTATCCAACCCCCAGATCAGCGTGGCGTAGTCGGTGGCGACGAACCCCATGGGATGGAGGCCCTGCTGCTCCATCCGTGCGGTCAGCAGCAGGCCCAGCGTCTGCATCGCGTTGCGCCCGGCGAAACCGTAGACGCAGGTGTGCTCACGTCCGTCATGGGGGAACGATTCGATCAGGATCCGGTCGGTCTGCGGCAGCTGGCTGCGCTCGCGTTGCAGGTGCAGCCAGTCGCGGGTGTCTTTCGGCAACTCGGGCCAGTCGTCCTGCCGGAACATGCGCAGGATCCGCTCGCTCAACTGGGTCGATGTGGCGAACTTGGTGCCCATGAAGGTCGCGATCTTGGGTTCGCGATCCGCGCGGCGGGTGACCTCGACCACCATTTCACGAAGGCCCTCGTAGCGGACGATCTGCCCGCCCATGAGGAACGTGTCGCCGGGGGTCAGCGTGGCGGCGAAGCCCTCCTCGATCTCGCCCAGGGGCGTGCCGCCGCGCCGGTTCTTCAGCCGAACCTTCAGCAGGTCGGTGTCCATGATGGTGCCGATATTCTGCCGGATGCGCTGGCCCGCGCGCGGGTCGCGCAGGTGCCACAGGCCATCCTCGTCCTGCTTCAGCCGCTTCCACTGGTCGTAGGCGCGCAGGGCATAGCCACCGGTCGCCACGAAATCGAGACAGGCGTCGAACTGCGCCCGGGTCAGGCCTGCGTAGGCCCCCGCGCTGGACACTTCGGCGTAAAGATCGTCGGCCGCAAAGGGGCCGGCCGCGGCGCGGATAAGGATGTGCTGGCACAGCACGTCGCGTGGGCCGGGGCCACGCGGGTCGCCGTCGAGATCGCGCTCTTTCACCGCCTGCAACGCAGCGACGCATTCCACAACCTCGAACCGGTTGGCGGGCACCAGCAGCGCCTTCGACGGCGCGTTGTAGCGGTGGTTGGCCCGCCCGATCCGCTGTACCAGCCGCTTGACGTTCTTCGGTGCGCCGATCTGGATGACCAGGTCCACGTCGCCCCAGTCGATCCCGAGGTCGAGCGAGCCGGTGCAGACGATGGCGCGCAGCTCGCCCGCGACCATGGCCTGCTCGACGCGGTTGCGCTGCTCGCGCGAGAGGCTGCCGTGGTGGATGCCGATGGGCAGCGCGTCCTCGTTCTGCAGCCAGAGCTCGTGGAAGAAGATCTCGGCCTGTGCACGGGTGTTGTGGAAGATGAGCGTGGTCTTGTGCTTGCGCACCTGTTCGAGCACCGCGGGAATGGCGTAGCGACCGCCGCCGCCGGACCAGGGCGGGGCGGCATCCGTTTCCAGCATGGCGATGTCGGGGTCCGGGCCGGGATCGGCATAGAGGATCTCGCACGGATCGGGGTGGCGCGCCAGGAAGCTGGCGATGGCGGCGGGGTCTTCCACGGTTGCGGAAAGCCCCACGCGGCGCAGCCCGGGGCATAGGGCCTGCAGGCGGCTGAGCGCCAGCATCAGCTGGTCGCCGCGCTTCGATTCGCTCAGCGCGTGGATCTCGTCCACCACGATGCGCTTCAGCCCCGCGAACATGCGCGGCGCGTCCTCGTAGCTGGTCAGCAGGGCCAGGCTTTCTGGCGTGGTCAGCAGGATATGCGGCGGGTCGGCGCGCTGGCGTTTCTTGCGCGTGGCCGATGTGTCGCCGGTGCGATCCTCGATCCGCACGGGCAGGCCCATCTCGGTTACCGGGGTCGTCAGGTTGCGCTTGATGTCGGTGGCGAGCGCCTTGAGCGGCGAGACATACAGCGTGTGCAACCCCTCATGCGCGCCCTCGGACAGCTCGACCAGCGTGGGAAGGAATCCCGCCAGCGTCTTGCCGCCGCCCGTCGGCGCGATCAGCAGCAGCGCGGGATCGGCGGCGCGGTCCAGCATGTCCTGCTGGTGTGGGTGGATCTGCCAGCCGCGCGAGGCGAACCAGTCGGTGAAACGGGGGGGCAGGGCGGTCATGAACGGAACCTAGGGGCGAACCGCGTCATTCGCCATGCAGCACCCTGCGGCAAAAGGAGAACGCGGTGAAGATATTGGTCATTGGCGCCACCGGCGGCGTCGGATCGCGGCTTCTGCCCATGTTGATCGAGGCCGGGCATGAGGTCCACGGGCTGTGGCACAGCGACGGCGACGACAAGCGGTTGCAGCGGCAGGGTGTGACGCCGCATTTCGGCGACCTGACCGAAATGGGCCCGGGTGACTTCGCCGATCTCGTGACCGGCATGGACGCCGCCGTGTTCTCGGCCGGCGCCGGTGGCGCGGGTAAGGACCTTGCCACCGCCATCGACGGCGACGCGGCGATCGTCCTGGCCAGCGCGATGGAGGCGCAGGGCGTTCGGCGCCTGGTCGTGGTGTCCGTCTTCCCCGAAGCGGGCCGCAACCGCGACCTGTCCGAAACCTTCGAGCATTACATGGCCGAGAAGAAGCGCGCCGACGTGGCGATCACGGCCACGGACCTGGACTGGGTGCTGATCCGGCCCGGCACGCTGCAGAACGAGGACGGCGACGGTCAGGTGACGGCGGGACGCTGCATCACCTATGGCGACGTGGCGCGCGGCAACGTGGCCCGCGCGATCCACGCCGTGCTGGACCGCCCCTGGCTGACCAAGGAGATGATCGAGCTGACCGATGGCCCGGTCGCGGTCGGTCGGGCGATGGACGCGCTGGGCCGGTAAGAACGTCCCGCGCTGGGATCAGTGCTGGATGTCGGATTCCTCGACGAACATGTTCGCCCAGGCCCGGTCGATCAGCTCGGGGCTCATCTGGTTCGGGATGCCCTCGAAATTGCAGATCGAGATCATCTGGTCGATCAGGAAGATCGGCTGGTAATTGGCGTAGACGTTGTCGATCTCGGGATACTTGTTCTTCAGCAGGTGGATCAGCGTGGATTCGTCCAGCGGCATCTTCCGCTTCTTCGCGACCATGCTGAAGATCTTGAGGAAGTCCTTCTGGTTCGGTCCGTCGATCTTGATCTTGTAGAAGATCCGGCGCAGCGCGGCCTTGTCGAAGATCTTGTTGGGGTGGAAGTTGGTCGAGAAGATCACCAGCGTGTCGAACGGGACCTCGAACTTCTCGCCGGACTGAAGCGCGAGGATGTCCTTGTTCTCCTCCAGCGGAACGATCCAGCGGTTGATGAGCGCCTGCGGCGGATCCTCCTGACGGCCAAGGTCGTCGACGATGAAGACGCCGCCCGTCGACTTCAGCTGCAGCGGCGCCTGGTAGGTGCGCGCGACCTCGTTGTAGTTCAGGTCCAGCATGTCCAGCCGCAGCTCGCCGCCGGTGATGACAGTGGGGCGGTCGCACATGACGTAGCGCGTGTCGAACCGCGTCTTTCGGCGCAGCGAGGTCGGGTCGTCCTCGTGGTCTTCTGCGGCGGTGTGCACGATCGGGTCGTAGACGGTGATGACCTGGCCCGCGTATTCGATGGCGCGGGGCACGTAGATCTTGTCGCCCAGCGCGTCGCGGATGCCGTTCGAGATGGAGGATTTACCGTTGCCCGGCGGGCCGTACATCAGGATCGACCGACCCGAACCCACTGCGGGGCCCAGATTGTCGATCAGATCGTCGGGCAGCACCAGGTGCCCCATGGCGCCCAGCAGCTGCTGACGCGTGATCGCGATATTGCGGATCGACTGGCGCTTCACCTGTTCGCGGTAAACCTGGAGCGGCACGGGCATGGCGCCGAAATACTCGGACTGGCCCAGCGCCTCGAGCGCACGGGACTTGCCCGCATCGCTCAGCTGGTAGGCCATCTCGCCCGAGCCTCCGGCGTGCAGGCTGCCCATGGCCTCGATCAGCTTCTGCCGGCGCGCGATGTCGATCAGCTCCTGCGTCACGGCCACGGGCAGGCAGATGCGCTTGGCGATTTCCGATGTCTCGGCCGCGTTGGTGCGGAAGATGGTCTTCAGCAGGATGTCCCGCATCATCACCGGCGACAGCAGCATGTCGTCCAGCGTCTTGGGGACGGGGGGCGCCATCACGCCGGGCGTGGTCATGTTCATGGGCTCTGGTGCCTCTTTTCTCGGGGCCGCCCCATCGTTTCCATATTTCGGACAATAGGGGGCGCTATGACTGGATCCGACACGGAGCATCGCCGCCCATTGTGGCGAAGATAGGGAGAGGGATGGGAATGACTGGCGCACACACCGTAAAGCTGGCGCTGTGGTGCGCGGCCCTGATCGCGGTGATGGCGGGGCTGTCGCTGCTGAAGGGCGGCCTGTTCGCGGACCGCTACGAAGGCGACATGCTGCACCTGACCGAGATCATCCTGCGGGTGGCAGACGGGCAATGGCCGCATCTCGATTTCATGACGCCCATCGGGATGCTGGCGTTCTGGCCCATCGCGGTGTTCGTGAAGGCGGGGGCGGGCTTCGGCATGGCGGTGCACCTGGGACAGCTTTCGCTTGCCGTGGCGCTGGCCCCGCTTGCGGTCTGGGTCGCGCTCAGCCGGTTTCGCGGCCCGCTCGCGTATCTCTACATCCTTCTGGTGATGACCTTCGCTCTCGCGCTGGTGCATGGCGAGTCGATCTCGAACATCTCGATCTCGATGCACTACAATCGGTGGGCCTGGGCGCTGGCCTTCATCATGCTGCCCGTGGGCATGCTGCCGCCGCTGCGCCGGTCGGTGGCGTGGGACGCCGCCGCGCTGGGCTTGCCCATGGCGGCGCTGGCGCTGATCAAGGTGACCTACGTGGTCGCGCTGGCGCCCGGTCTGATCGTGCTGCTGATCGCGCGCGGGCAGTGGGCCGCGCTGGGCTGGGGCGTGGCAGTGACCCTGGCCGCGCTGGCGGTCTTCACCGGCATCGCGGGGGTGGGCATCTGGCCCGCCTACGCGCAGGATGTCCTGACCACCGCCGGCAGCGACATCCGGACCAACCCGGGCCTTGCGCTGGACCAGGTGGTGACCGGGCCGCTGTTCATAGGCGGGCACCTCGTCGCGCTGGCTGCGGTGGTGTTCCTGCGGCAATCGGGCTTCGCGGCGCTGGGGCTGGGGCTTTTGTGCCTGGTCCCGGGCTTCGTTTATGTCACCTACCAGAACTTCGGAAACGATCCGCAATGGATGCTGGTCACCGCGCTGGTGGTGCTGATGACCCTGCCGGCCGCCGGAACGCGAAACCCGTGGGGCTGGGACCTGCGCCTGTCGCTGGGCATGGTCGGGGCCGCGCTGCTGGTCGCGTCGCTGCCCTCGTTCTTCAACCTGGCCTACAGCCCCTTGCGCCATTTCTCGGAAACGACCGAGGACTTTACCACCGTCTTCCCGCGTTCGGACCAGCATGACGATTTCTTCACCGACACCCGCCGCGTGTTCCAGGTGAACCTGCAGATCGCGGGTGAGGACGTGTCCGAGGACCTCGAGAAATTCGCGTCACTGGCCGAGCGTCCCGATCTGACCATCGTCGGGGGCGAAGAGATCGCAGAATGCTCGCTGCATAACGGCCTTGTGGCGTGGTTCGATACCGCCGCGCGGCAGCTGGAAGAAGCCGGGATCGGGCCGAACGCGCGGGTGCTGGTGGCCGATCTGCTCAGCGCGCTGTGGATGTATTCCGACGACCTGCAACCGCTGAAGGGCGGGGCGCCGTGGCGCTATGGCGGGGCGCCTGGGATCGAGGACGCGCAGATGGTGCTGGTCCCGCTCTGCGCCGTGAACTCGCAGACCCGGGCGGATATCGTCACGGCCATCGACGAGATGGGATACACGCTGCGCGAACGTCTCCGGACCGACCTGTTCATCCTCTACGACAAGCAGGCCGAGCCCGATCAGATCGCGGCCAACACCAGGTAGAACAACAACGCCGGCGCGAGAGCGAGCCCCATGGGAAACTTCGCCGATGTCCAACTGACCCATTCGGGTGTGCGGGACCGGATCGCGGGGGTCGCGCGGGCCAGGCGATGGGTGGCGAAGGCCGCCAGCGTGATCGCCGCGAACAGGTAGAGCAGCGTCAGCGCGTCGGGCAGCAGCACGAAGGGCGCGGCGGCGGCGGCGAACTTCGCGTCGCCCGCCCCCAGCGCGCCGCCCATGTTCAGAACGAACCCGGCGACCAGCACGACGGCTAGGTGCAGGAACTGCCAGGCGTAAAGCTCGAGCGGCAGGACCAGCGGGCCGATCAGCAGGTAGACGAGGAACAGCGCCATCACCGCCTTGTTCGGAATCTTCATCCGCGCCATGTCGGACCACGCCACCCAGATGCAGATGGGCGTGACGAAGGGGAGGAAGGCCAGCGCCGCCCGGTCGGGCAGCATCAGCGCCTCGGCGATGTCGGCCAGCCCGTTCACGGACTAGTTGGCGACGTTCGAGTCCAGCGCGGCCAGCGCGCGGGCGGCCACGTCGAAATGCTGCGGATGGGTGTCCACCGCCTCGCGCAGAAGCCCCGCCCCGATCGAGACGTCGCCCTGCTTGACCGCGGCCAGCCCCAAGGTGTGCAGAAGCTGGGCCTTCTCGGTCTGGCTCATCTGGACCACCGGCAGCTCGTACTTGCGTTGGGCGCCGCGGGCCAGCGTCAGGTTGTTCTTCGCGGTGAAGAGGCTGCCGTCATGGCTCAGCGCCTCGGAGAACAGTTTCTCGGCCTCGCCGTAGGATCCGCGGGTCAGCTTGGAGTAGCCCCAGTTGTTCAGCACGCCCGCCGGCTTCGACGTCAGGTTCACGGCCGTCTGGTAGAAGCTGTCGGCCTTGTCCCACTGCTTGTGTCCGTCGGCGATCATCGCCTCCAGCCGGTAGCGGCGGAAGGTCTCGACGGTGGGGGGCAGCTGGTTCAGCTGCGCCTCGGCCGCGTCCCAGTCGCCCGCGCGGATCAGTGCGTCGGCCAGCGACAGCCGGTCCTCGTGGGTGGCGCCCTTCATCTCGGCCACGCGGGCCCAGACGGCGGCGGCCTGGTCGGGCTTCTTGGCCCGGATCAGGGACGAGGCCAGGCCCCGCTGAAGATCGATGCGGTCGGGATTCGCGCCCGCCGATTTCCGGAAATAGGCGACCGCCTCGTTCGGGTCGGCCACGGTCAGCATGATGTCGCTGAGGTTGCTTTCGTCGATGACGTTGACTTCTTTCAGCGCGCGCTCGACTTCGGCCTTGTCCGATCGCGCGCCACAGCCTGCCAGCGCCCCGCAGATGCAGAGCGACAGAATAATGGGATGGCGCATGGTGCCTGCGTCCTTGTTTTACCTGCTCTTGCCGTTCCGCTATCCGTCCGTCGCGATGATCCGGTAGGATCCGCCACCGCGTCGCACCAATGCGAAATCATTATTTTCCGGAGCAGAATAGGACGACTGTTCCATTTTGGCGAGCGCCAAGGTCAGATTTGCGCGGATGTCGTCACTTTCGCCACTATCGGCCGCGAAGGCGGCGCGGAAGATCTGGCTGGCCTCGGCCACCTGGCCGGTTTCCATCAGCACCACGCCCAGGTTGTTCAGGGCCGGCACATGCGTCGGGTCCTGATCGACGGCCTGGCGCAGCAGGCGCTCGGCCTGGCCCAGCCGCCCCAGCCGCAGGTTGGCCGAGCCCAGGGCGGACAGCACTTCGACAGTGGTGCCGCGGTCCGCCGCGCTGCGCAGGTAGGCCTTCAGGGCCAGCTCGTATTCGCCGGCAGCCATCAGCCGGTGTCCGACCACGAGGCCATCGACACTGTCGGTGGACCGGTCCACGGCATCGGGGGCAAACACCTGCCCGCCAAACGGCGACTGGCCGCCCGTATCGGAACAGGCGGCCAGGAAGATCAGTGGCAAAATCGCCGATACGCGCGTCAAGTCGTCCTCAGAGGCTCATCTTTCCCAGCGTCTCGACAATGTTATAGATCGACGGTCCAAGCAAGATGATCAGCAACGGCGGCACCGTCAGCATCATGGTGGCCAGCGTCATCTTGGTGGGCAGGGTGTTGGCCTTTTCCTCGGCCCGCATGACCCGCTTGTCGCGCATTTCGGACGCGTAGACACGCAGCGCCTCGGCCACGGACGTACCGAAGGCGGCGGACTGGATCAGCACCGTGACGAAGTTCGACACGTCCGACACGCCGGCCCGTTCGCCCATGTCCTTGAGCACGGTGGTCTTGTCCTTGCCCGCCTTGATCTCGTGGCTGACCATCGCGTACTCGTCCGCCAGCGCGGGGTAGCCGGCGCGGATTTCCTTGGAGACGCGCGCGATCGAGTGGTCCATGGACTGTCCCGCCTCGACGCAGACCAGCATCATGTCCAGGCTATCGGGGAAGCCGTTGACGATCTGCTCCTGCCTTTCCTGGATCCGCTTGGTGACCCAGTATTTCGGCGCGTAGTAGCCGACGAAGCCGGGGATCAGCGTAGACAGCACCATCGTGCGGGTCGTGACCTCGGCGCCCATGCCGTTGTTCACCACGGTGTAGATCACGCCCAGTATCAGCAGACCGATGCCCAGCGCGAACTGCGCGAAGTGGAACGTGCGCACCGCGTTCTTGCCGCGATACCCGGCGCGGATCAGCTTCATCCGGATGGCCGAGTATTCTTCCTCGTTCTGCGGTTCGAGGAAGTTGGAGTATTTTTCGAGCTTGTCGTGCTTGCCGCCGATGCGCAGCGCGGGGCCGTTCTTGCCGCCCGATTTCGACGCCTTCACGCTGTCGCGGAACTTGTCCATCGGGTCGGACTTCTTCTGCAGCAGGAAGGGCAGGGTCAGCAGGATCAGCAGGAAGCCAAGCCCCCCCACAGCGAAGAGCGGCCCCATCGGCCCGAAACGCTGCACCAGCATGTCCATGACGAATTCCATGGCGGGTTCCTCAGACCTTGATGTTCACGAGCGCCTTCATCACGAAGATGTTGGCGACCAGGAAGGCGGCGACGACCAGGCAGGCGGGGATGAAATACGCCGTCTCCTTCACGTCGTCGTAGTAGTTGGGCTGGATCACGTTGATCATCACCAGCGCGCCCAGCGGGAAGACCGACAGGAACATGCCGGACCACTTGGCCTCGGCGGTGATGGCCTTCACGCGGCGGAACAGCTTGAAGCGCGACCGGATCACCTTGGCCAGGCCGTAGAGCACTTCGGCCAGGTTGCCGCCCGATTGCTGCTGGATGGTGACCGCCACGGCAAGGAAGCGAAGGTCCTGCATGTCCAGCCGTTCGGCCATGGCCTTTAGGGCCTCGCCCACGTCGCGCCCGTAGGCGGATTCGTCCGCGATGACGCCCATTTCGGACCCCAGCGGGTCGGGCGTTTCCTTGGCCACCGCCGCCAGCGCGCTGCTGAACGGGTGACCGACGCGCAGCGACCGAACCATCAGCTCGACCGCGTCGGGCAGCTGTTCCTCGATCAGCGCCATGCGCTTCTTGGCCTTGTTGTTCACCCAGACGAAGACGCCGCCCACGCCCATGGCGATGGAAACCGCGATGCGGATGGGGGTCGAGGCCTCGGTCGCCTGCGTCAGGCCGACATAGGCCACGGTCGCCAGGACCACCATCACCATGACCAGCTGCGTCGGCGTAAAGGCGATGTTGGCCTTCTGCGCCTTCACCGCCAGCAGCGAATACAGCGGCACCTTCTGGCTTTGCATGTGCTGGCTCATCTCCTTGCGGAGCTGGTCCAGGACCTGTTCGCGGGCCTTGCCCTTCTCGAGCATTTCCAGCCGGCGGTTCACACGGCTGTTGAGGCTGATCGACTTGCCGAAGACGGTCAGGTAAATCCCTTCGACCAGCACGAGGACGGCCACGAAAATCAGGCCGTAGATGACGGGTTCAGCGCTGAGCATCTTGTCTATCCCTGAAAAGGCTCGAAAATCTCGTGGGGCAGGTTGTAGCCCCACATCTTGAAGCGATCCGAGAAATGCGAGCGCACGCCGGTCGCGGTGAAATGTCCGATGATCTTGTTGTCGGGGGTCAGGCCGACGCGCTTGAAGCGGAAGATCTCCTGCATCGAGATGACGTCGCCTTCCATGCCAGTGATCTCGGTGATCGAGGTCATGCGGCGCGAGCCGTCCTGCAGGCGGCTGGCCTGCACGATCAGGTTCACGGCCGAGCTGATCTGCGAGCGCACGGCCTTCAGCGGCATCTCGATCCCAGCCATGGCGATCATGTTCTCAAGGCGGCTGACGCCGTCGCGGGCGGAGTTCGCGTGGATCGTGGTCATCGACCCGTCGTGGCCGGTGTTCATGGCCTGCAGCATGTCGATGACTTCCTCGCCCCGCGTCTCGCCGACGATGATGCGGTCGGGGCGCATCCGCAGCGCGTTTTTCAGACAGTCGCGCTGGCTGACCGCACCCTTGCCCTCGACGTTCGCAGGGCGGCTTTCCATCCGGCCCACGTGGGTCTGTTGCAGCTGAAGTTCGGCGGTATCCTCGATGGTCAGGATGCGTTCGGAGTTATCGATGAAGGACGACAAGGCGTTCAGCGTGGTCGTCTTACCCGAGCCGGTACCGCCCGACACGATCACGTTCAGCCGGGTGCTGACCGCGGCTTCGAGATACAGGGCCATTTCCTCGGTGAAGGCGCCGAACTTCACCAGGTCGTCGATGGCCAGCTTTTCCTTCTTGAACTTACGGATCGAGACCAGCGAGCCGTCCACCGCGATGGGCGGGACCATGGCGTTGAAACGCGACCCGTCGGCCAGGCGGGCGTCGACGTAGGGGTTCGATTCGTCCACCCGGCGGCCCACGGCGCTGACGATCTTGTCGATGATGCGCAGCAGGTGGCGTTCGTCCTTGAAGGTGATGTCGGTCAGCTGCAGCTTGCCGTTTCGTTCGACGAAGATCTGCTGCGGCCCGTTCACCAGGATATCGTTGACCGAGTCGTCCTTCAGAAGCGTCTCGAGCGGGCCGAGGCCCTTCACCTCGTCGAACAGGTCCTGGTTCAGCGTAGTGCGTTCCTCGCGGTTCAGCACGACGCCCATCTCGTTCAGCGATTCGCTGACGATCTCGTTGATCTCGGATTTCAGGTCCTGGTCCGACGCGGTTTCCAGCGCCGACAGGTTCAGGTTGTCCAACAGCTCCTTGTGGAGGCTGACCTTGATGTCCGACAGCCGTTCCTTGCGCCGCTTTTCCTTGTCCACCGGCTCGGCCCGGGCGGGGGCGGCCTTGGCGGGGCGGTTGGCCGTCGCCTTGGCCTGCGGCTTGGCCGCGGCGGGCGCATCCACGGGTTCGAGCTTGGCCAGCTTGGTCGCGGCCTTGGCCAGCGGCGCGGGCGCCGCGTCGCTTTCGACCTTGGTGGCGGGGGTTTTCTTGTAGCGGGAGAACATCGGTCAGAGCCCCTTCAGTTTCCGGTGGCCGCGCTGCGGCTCAATTCATGCGCCGACGCCGCGAGCTTCTGGATTTCGCGGCGCAGCGGGTTCTTCTTCGCCGTTTCGGCCAGGGGCGTTCCCTGGTCGTTGGCTTCGGTCACGGGGCGGCCGCCATCGGGCAGCTGCACCTCGAACGAGATGTCCAGGCTTTCGGCCAGCCGCTTCATGCGGCTCTTGCCGGACAGGTCGGTGAATTTCGGCGCGCGGTTCAGGACGAAGCGCAGCTTCTCGACCGGCAGATCCTCGGCCTTCAGCGCCCGGATCAGGCGCAGCGCGTTCTGGGCCGAACGCATGTCCAGCTCCATCAGCGCGAAATAGACATGCGCCTTCGACAGGACGGTTTCGGTCCACATCACCACGGTCGAGGGCATGTCGACGATCACGTAGTCGAAATTCGACGCGGCCACGTCGACGATGCGTTCGATATCCTCGGGGGTGACCAGGTCCAGCGGCAGCATCTCGGCCGGGGCGGTCAGGACGTGCAGCTTGTCGTTGAAGGGCTGAAGCGCCTGCATGAAGCTTTCGCTGTCCATGCTCTCGGTGTTCTGCAGCAGCTCGAACACGGCTTCGCGTGCGGGCAGGTCGAGATAGGTGGCGACGGCGCCCATCTGCAGGTCGAAATCGATCAGGCAGACGCGCGGGGCGTTGTCCTTGTCGACGTTCGCCAGCTCCCACGCCAGGTTGACGGCGAATGTCGACGCGCCGGTGCCGCCGGCCAGCGACTGGACCGGCATGATGACGCCTTCGCGGTCGCCGGTGGCCTTCAGGCGGGTGACGTTCTCGGCCGGCGCCTCGGGCGTCGCGGCCTCGGCGGGCGGCGCGGGCGGGGTGCGCAGACGCTCGATCGCCTCGTGCAGCGCGCCTTCGGGCAGGGGGTAGGGCACGAATTCTGCGGCGCCGAGCTTCAGCAGCTGGTGCAGGACCATCGGGCTGACTTCCTCGGCGATGACGATGACCTTCACGTCGCGCTCGGCGGCGGCGGTCACGAGATCGGCGATCGCGCCGATCTGGTCCTCGTCCTCCTCGTCCATCGCGATGGCGATGAACTCGAGCTGCTCCGCTTCGGGCTGGCCAAGAAATATCGCGGCGTCGGCGTAGGACAGGTCGCCCCAGGCCTCGCCCAGTTCCGCTTCCATGTCCTCGATCAGCAGGTCGAAATTCTGAACGTCTCGACAGACGGTGCAGGCCTGGATCGGGGCAGGCTCGGCGGCTTGCGCTGTTGCGGTCGTCATGAACTCACGTCCCTTACCAAGATCCGGGCTGACACCATCGCGGCCGTGGCGCGCGAGGGTGCCGATCTTTGCCCTTTGCCACCCGCAAGACGTGGTGGCTCCTTGGTTAGGGTATGCCGTTCAAGTGGGGCGACATTGAGACGGAAATATCGTAATTATCCGACTTGCGAGAACAGACGCCCGGCGCTGTTTACTGTCCCGCACCCTCGATCGATTCGAGACCGGAATCATTATAGGCGAAGTCCGGCTCGGCGCTTTCCACGTATTCGCGGAAGATTACTTCAGCATACTTGCCGTTCATGAGGGTCGACCGACCCCCGGCGAAGCCCGAGACCTCGGTCACCGTGCGGCGGTTCGCCCGCTCGCGGCCCTGGGTCACGATCAGCGGCTGTGTTTCCCCGAAGGAAACAAGCGCGGCCAGCCGATCGCCGTTCACGCCATTGCGAACGAGCTCTCGCACGACGGCCTGGGCGCGGCGCAGGCCGAGCGCCTTGTTGTAGGCGTCCGATCCCACCAGGTCGGTGTGACCGTAAACGCGGAAGGTGACCTCGGGGAACTGGCGGATCCACACGGCCTGCCGGGCGACGGTGGCCCGGGCCTCCGGGCTCAGCGTCGCGCTGTCGAAACCGAAGTTCACGACCGACGCGACCTCGTTCGAGAAGCGGTTGTTCAGCCCCTCGATCTGGCTGATGTCGCCGGACTGGACGGCCATGTTGTTGACCACGGCGTTGCCGAAACGGCCTTCGTCCAGGTCCGCGCCCGCGGGCGTGGCCCAGAGGGTGCGGGCCTTGTAGCCGACCTCGCCGCAGGCGGTGAGCGTCAGTGCAGCGGCCGAGGCCAGGAGGATCGTGCGCGTCATCGGGGTCACTCCATCACGTATCCGTAGGACCCCGAGAAGTCCTGTTTCGCCACTTCGGCCGCGGGGCCGGCTTTGGGCGCATTGCTGGCGCGGCGCTTGCCGCCCACCACGTCGCCGAAGAGGAACAACTCGCGCTCGGACGGGACCACCACGCGGTCGGTGGGCAGGGCCAGCGCCTCGCCCCGGACCGGGGTAACGAGGTGCGCGGTGATGATGATCACCAGCTCGGACTGCTCGCGCTCGTATTCGGCCGAGCGGAACAGCGCGCCCAGAACCGGGACGTCGCCCAGCCATGGGACCTGGCCCTTGAGGTCGCGGAAGTCGTCCTGCAGCAGGCCGGCGATGGCGAAGCTTTCGCCGTCGCGCAGCTCGATCGTGGTCTTGCTCTCGCGGCGCGAGAAGCCGTTGATCGAGAAGCCCGACTGCTGGATGCCGATGGTCGGGTCCAGGCCCGACACGGCGGCCGTCAGCTCGATGTTGATGGCATCGTTGCCCAGCACGCGCGGGGTGAAGTCCAGCTCGACGCCGAAGGGCTTGTACTCGATTCGGATGGCATTGTCGCCGCTGGCCACCGGGATCGGGTATTCCCCGCCCGCCAGGAACGACGCCCGCTGCCCCGAGAGGGCGACGAGATTCGGTTCGGCCAGGGTGCGCACGACGCCCTTGCTTTCCAGCGCCTCGAGCAGGACGGCGAACCGCAGGCTGCCCGCGCCGAAGCCGATGGCGAACGATCCCTCGGCGTTGTCGTCGCCGACGAAGCCCTGGCCGGTCAGGATGTTGGTTGCATTGTTGCCGTCGTTTAGGACGCCGTTGGAGCCCAGGATGCCCACGTCGCCGCCCGAGACGTCACCGCCCAGCGCGACCGAGCTTGACAGTTCCTTCGAGACCGAGCGGCTCATCTCGGCGAAGCGGACCTTCAGCATGACCTGCTGCGTGCCGCCCACCATCATCAGGTTCGATACCCGGTCGGGGGCGTAGCGGTTGGCGAGGTCCAGCGCCCGGTCCAGCGCGGTGACGGACGACACGGTGCCCGACAGCACGATGCCGTCATTGGCGGTGCGCACCTCGATCTGTTCGTTGGGCAGGATCTGGGTCAGCCGCTCCTTGAACTCGCCCACGTCGGGGATGACCTGCACCTCGACATTGGTGATCAGCCGACCCTCGGCGTTCAGCAGGGTCAGCGTGGTGCGACCCGGTGCCTTGCCCAGCACGTAGATGGTGCGGTCCGACAGGGTCGAGATATCGGCGATGGCCGGGTTCGCGATGGAGAGCTCGGCGAAGGGCCGGTCCGATTCGACCACCACCGCGCGGTTCATGGGCACCCGCAGCTCGGACGCTGCCGTGCCCTGCATGACGCGCAGCGCCTGGGCGTGTGCGAATGTGGCAAGAAGAACCGGCGACAGGGCCACCAGGCCCACGACGCACGCCGCCTTGCAGATTTGTCTGATGCTCATGTGACCTGCCTCTCTGAGTCACGGATGGGACAGGTCTTTTTGCCCGTCTTTTGACGCACCATGCGCGCAAAGCCATTCTCGATCAAGAATCAGGGCTTTGCGCGAAGGTCTTGATGTGCGAAAGGCGCAACACCTGTGACCGGGTGCCGCGCCTTTGATCTGTTGTCTGATGCGCGCCGCCGGGCGCCGCCATATCGATCAGTTGGTGCAGGGGATCGGGATCTCGATCACCTCGGCGCCCCGACGGGTGCGGATCGTGCAGACCTGCTCTTCCTTCACCTCGACCCGTTTTTCTTCAACGATGCCAAGCAGTTCGCGCTGATCGATCTCGACGGCCTCGGCCACGCTGTCGTCCTCGGTTCCCAGCAGGGCCAGCGACAGTCGCCCGGTGCTCTGGGCCTGGGCCAGGGCCGCGACGTCGCGCGGGGTGGCCTCGACAGTGACCGTGCGCGCCACGGTGGCGCCCGAGCGGTCTTCATCGGAGGATTGGTCGATGGCGACCAGTTTCACGCCGCTCTGGATCAGCTTGGTGACGTCCTGACGCTCGGGACCCGAGCTTTTCACGGTGCCGGTCCAGTAGACGTCGACTCGGTCGCCGGGACGCAGGAAACCCGAAACGCCCGAGGAGACATCGACGCTGATCGCGAAGGCCCGCTTGCCGGGGGACAGCCGGGCGGACACGCCCGCATCTTCACCCGGTTCGGTGACCTTGACCGCCAGGACGGCTTCGCCCTGTTCCATGGAGCGCAGGACGCTGCGTTCGATGTTCACGCCCTGGGGAAACATCTCTTCCGCGGTGCTGAACGCGCCTTCGGGGATCGCTTCCTGGGGGAAGGCCACGAGCTTGATGTCTTCCTGGGTCAGCCGCTCGCCGTAATTGACGGCGCGCGTGGTGACGAAGACCGGCTGCGTCTGAATCGCGGGGCCCTGGTTCGCCCGCTGCGCGTCCAACGCGGCCTGGTTCGCCGCCATGTAATCCTTGGCCATGTAGACCGCGAAGCCGGCCAGGCCGAGGCCCAGCATCAGCACCAATCCGAATACGAGTCGCATGGGAAACCCCCTTTTCGTCGTCTGGCCCCCGGCGCGCGGTTCTGCGGGCGGGTGACCCAAATACTGTCCTAGTGTCGCGTGGGATTGCGGCGAAATGATGCCATTCGTGCATCATTAAGGCGATTGCCGCGGTTCGGACGGGATTGTTTCGTCAATCGATGGCCCGGCCCGGGAAGATCTGGTCGGGCAGACTCTCGTCTGACAGCGTTGCCTGGATGTCGCCGGACGGCGCTTCGGCGCCCTCGTAAACCGTGGCGCCAACGGCGATTCCGACGCCGCAGATCAGGGCTGTCAGGACCTTCCAATCCAGGCTGGCGCCGCCGAACTCGTCGCGCGCGAATTGGGTGGTGTATGGATGAGGCATAGTCGTCTTCCTGCTCTGCTTCGGGATTCCGTCGAACGTGACGGGGCCGCGCCCCCGATCTGGTGGGCGCGGCCCCGGTTCGGCCGGCGAGCCGCGTGGGCCGCGCCTTACGGGAAGGTCGTGGTGACGGTGGTGCCGTTCAGGTGCGTGGATACGGCCTGGGTGACCGTCTTGGTGCCGCTGGTCACCGAGGACAGCACGGCGATGCCGAGGCCGACGATGGCGGCGGTCAGCACGACCCAGTCAACGGTCACGGCGCCGTCTTCGTCGTCGCGGAAGGTCTTGGTCAGCTTGAAGAATTTCATGTCATGGTCCTTTCGGGTTTGGCTTGGCGGTCGTCGCCTGTTTACCGAGATTGTCGACCGAATCTGTCCAAACGGGGGCCGAACGCCGCCGCGTCCGTGGCCTTTGCAAGGGCTTTGCGGGACAGGCGCATCCGGTGGTTGCGTAAAAGGAAAAGGCCGCCCTGGGGCGGCCTTCTGCATGGTGCCTTGCGTGCGGGACTTAGAAGGCCTTGGTCACGCTGGTGCTGGTCAGCTTGTTCGAGACGTTGTGTGTCGCCGTCTTGGTTCCGCTGGTCACCGAGGCAAGCACGGCAACGCCGAGACCGACGATCGCGGCGGTCAGAACCACCCAGTCGACGGTGACGGCGCCATCTTCGTTCTCGTTGTAGCGCTTGATTGATTTGAACAGCGTCATGGGATTGATCCTTTGCGCGGTGTCGGTCGCCGTTCGGCGGCGTCGGAAGCTCGGCCATGGCGGCAAGGGCGCACCCCGCCGCCATGGATTGGCAGGCGTCGGCCTTACGGGAAGGTCGTGGTGACGGTGGTGCCGTTCAGGTGGGTCGACACCGCTTGCGTCACCGTCTTGGTGCCGCTGGTCACCGAGGACAGCACGGCGATGCCGAGGCCGACGATGGCGGCGGTCAGCACGACCCAGTCGACGGTCACAGCGCCGTCTTCGTCGTTGCGGAAGGTCTTGACGAGCTTGAAGAATTTCATGGTTTGATCCTGTTTGATGCTCTGGTTCCGAAATCCCGACCAGAACATCACGCTCTGTTCGAGTGGGGGCACCATGACTGTCGCACAGGGCAGCAATATGACCGTGTCGGTGGCATTTTGCGGCAAATCTGCGAAGGGCACCCGCGTGACCTGGATCAGTTCACGACGTGACCGGGCCGCCGATCGGGATGACCGGCGGCCCAGTTGCCTCGGCGTCGCAGTCGGATGACCGGTCCGCGCCTTACGGGAAGGTGGTGGTGACGGTGGTGCCGTTCAGGTGGCTCGACACGGCTTGGGTGACCGTCTTGGTGCCGCTGGTCACCGAGGACAGCACGGCGATGCCGAGGCCGACGATGGCGGCGGTCAGCACGACCCAGTCGACGGTCACGGCGCCGTCTTCGTCATTGCGGAAGGTCTTGGCGAGCTTGAAAAGTTTCATGTTACACAGCCTTACTTGTTGCACGTTGCGAGAGTGCCGTCACGGCGCATGCCGGTCCGGTCCAAAGTGGTTAATGCTGGAAGAATTCGGCGTGAATCTGGCGGCAGCTGGCCCATTTCTGGAAATGTTTGCCACAATGATCGGGCGCGACGGGAACCCGTTTCGCGGGTTTCCGGCGACGTGACCCGCGGCCTTGGGGCAAAATGGTGACGCCTCGCGCAAAATGGCCCCGATTGCGCGCGCCGTGCTTCTCCTGGAAGGCGGTCGTCTTCAGACTGGCGGCCAAACAACGATAATTGACCTTGGCAGGTTCGAGCATGAGAGTTCCCGTGATCGCGGCGCTGATGGCGGCGCTGTTTTCCGTGTCGCCCGCCCATGCGGGTGACCCTCCGCCCTTTCCCGATTTCACCTTCAAGCGGATGAAGCCGCCCGCGCCGGGCACGAAGAAGCGCATCACCGTGCAGATCGACCCGTCGGAGCAATGGCCGCCACCGGCGCCCGAGAAACCCGCCAAACCCGAGACCACCCCCGACGCCGCGCCATCGACGCCGGATGCGCCCAAGACCCGCGCCTATGCCTGGTTCTGGGACCACGTGCCGCCGGGCGGGGCAGGGGCCGCCGGTGTCGACAGCGCGCTTGCCGTGCTGGCGCGTCCGCCCTCCGGCGTGCGTGCGCCGCAATACCGGCTGGACCACCTGCGCAAGCTGGCGCAGCGCCACGGGCGCGACATCCTGGCGGCCAGCGTCGGGACCAAGGTCTCGCCCGCTCTGGCGCTTGCGGTCATGGCGGTCGAATCGTCGGGCAAGGTCGACGCCGTCAGTTCGGCCGGCGCGCAGGGGCTGATGCAGCTTATGCCCGACACCGCGCGCCGCTTCGGGGTCCATGACAGCACCGAGGCCCAGGACAACATCCGTGGCGGGATCGCCTATCTCGACTGGCTGATGGGCGAGTTCGAGGGCGATCCGCTGCTGGTCCTGGCGGGCTACAACGCGGGCGAGGGCGCGGTGACGCGCCACGCGGGTGTGCCGCCCTATTCCGAGACGCGCGGCTACGTGCCCAAGGTGCTGGCCGCGTTCCAGGTGGCCCGTGGGCTGTGCCTGACGCCGCCCATGCTGGTCAGCGACGGCTGCGTCTTCGTCGACAACCGCGTTGCCAGCAACGGCTGACGACTCGCCGCTGGTGCTGGACATCGACGGCACTTACCTGCGCACGGACCTGTTGCTGGAGTCGTTCTGGGCGGGGATGGGCGCGGTCATGCGGTAGTGGTCTTCCCGCTCTACCCGGTCGGCGACCAGCCTGCCGCGCATTGCGAGACGCGCTGCATCTTGCGGCCGACCCTGCCGCCCATATCGCTTTCGCCATGCGGATGGTGGAAGTGGCGCGCAGGGTCAGACGGATTGCGCCCCGATTGTCTTCGCGCGGCGTCACCGGACGGGCATCGGTTTGCTGCTGATCACCCCCAGCCTGATGTTCTGGTCCGCCGGATTGTGTGCCGAGTGGCTGGGATAGGCCGCGAACTGCGCCTAGATCGACAGCTTCTTGAACACCCGTTCGGGGATCGCGCGGATGATCGCCATGATGAAACGCCAGAAGAACGGCGTGTAGATCACGTCGCGCTTGCGATCCACCGCGCGCAGGATGGACCGGGCCACGGCCTCGGGCGGGGCGACCAGGAACATGCCCTCGATCCCCCAGGTCATCGCGGTGTCGACGAAGCCCGGCTTGACCGTCACCACGTGCCCGCCCGCGCGGGTCAGGCGATTGCGCAGGCCCGACAGGTAGGTGGCGAAGCCGGCTTTCGCGGCCCCGTAGACATAGTTGCCGACCCGCCCCCTGTCGCCCGCGACGGACCCCACGCCGACGATGGTGCCCGCTCCGTTGGCCTCGATCCGCGGGGCGAGCATCTGGAGGAACCGCGCCGGGCCGGTAAAGCTGTCCATCACCACGCCGTCGATAAGCGATGGGTCGGCGTCGATCCTGTCCTGCGGCGGCATCGAGCCCACGAAGACGGCGCAGTTTACAATGTTGTCGCCATCGGTCGCGTCGATGATGGGCTGAAAACTCTCGGGGTTGCGCGCGTCGAACCGCATCGCGCGGGCCGATACGGCGCCGCGGGCGGTGCAGTCGGCGGCGGTGGCCCGCAGGTCGTCCATGTCGCGCCCGGCGAGGATCAGCGTCGCGCCCGAGCCGGCCAGTTCGCGTGCCATGGCGCGGGCCATGGATGACGTCGCGCCAAGAAGGATCCAGGTCTCGCTCATGCCGCGTCCCTCAGTCCCAGCCGGCGCACGAGGTCCGTCGTCATGGTGCCCTCGGGATCGACCCGCTCAACCTCGCGCAGCCAGTCGCCGTGGTCGGGATACATGGACCGCACGGCAGCGCCCGTCGCCAAGGCATCCTTGGCTAGGTAGACCCGTCCGCCGGCCTCCTGCGTCGCGTCCTCGAGCGTTTCGATCAAGGCCACGGCGTCGGGCGTGTTCCGGAAATCACAGGCCAGGGTGTAGCCCTCCATCGGGAAGGACAGGTGACCGGCGCGGCCCGGTCCCATGCGCTTGAGCACGGCCAGCGGCGAGGCGAGCCCCGAGTGCGCGATGCGTTCCAGCATCTGGCGAAGGGCGGGCGCGGCCGCGACCGGGACCACGCATTGGAACTGGTGGAATCCGCGCTTGCCGTAAAGGCGGTTCCAGTCATGGATCCGGTCCAGCGGGAAGAAGTACTCGCCGATCCGGCGCACCACCGTGCGGCCGCCGCGCGGGACGCGGCCGTAGTAGGCGGCGTTGAAGGCGCGTACCACCGGGGGCGACAGCGCGGCTGAAGGCGCGTCGAACGGGACGCGGCGGGCGCGCCCGGGTGGCGGGATCAGGCCCGCGCCGGTCTCGCCCTCTTCCAGGATGCCCCGGCCCAGCCGATCGCCCGTCGCGGTGGCGTCGATCCAGCCAACGCAATAGCTGGCGTCGGATCTGTCGAGCGCCGTCAGAAAATCATCCCAGCGGGGCACGCGGCGTTCGGTCACCACCATGACGTCGCCCTTGCACTTCAGAACGCGCAGCGTGGCCTCGGCGATGATGCCGGTCTGACCCAATCCGCCGACAGTCGCCGCGAACAGGTCCGAGCCGGGCGTGACTTCGACCGGGCCGCCGGGTGTCAGCAGCCGCAGCGACAGCACGTGCTGTCCGAAGGATCCCGCGTGGTGGTGGTTCTTGCCATGCACGTCCATGGCGATGGCCCCGCCCACCGTGGCGAAGCCGGTGCCGGGCAGGACGGCGGGCAACAGCCCCCGGGGCGCAAGCAGCCGGGTGAGATCGCCCAGGGTGACGCCCGCCTCGACCGTGACCGTCGCGGCTTCGGGATCGATGGACAAAACGCGGTCCAGCCGGGTCGTCCGCACCGCCCGGCCACCGTCGTTGAGGCAGGCATCGCCGTAGGATCGGCAGCTTCCGATTGCGGGGGCGGGCGTGTCGCGCATCAGCGCGGCGAGGGTCGATTGACGCTCCGGCCGGGCCAATTGCCCGCTGGCCGTCAGCGCGCGGCCCCAGCCCGACCAGTCAGCCTGTTTCCACGGCATGGGCACCCTTTCGTGACCGGGCCTCGGCGTGCGGGAACACGGCGAGACCGATGAGTATCGCGAACCACAGCGTGGTCACGCGGATGACGGCGGTGGCGGGCAGCGCGACTTCAAGCGGAACACCCCGCGCGACCAGAAGCGCGATCATCGCGGCCTCGGCCCCGCCGATCCCGCCGGGCGCGCCGGTCAGCCCGCCGGCAAGGGTCGAGAAGATGAAGATCGCCATGGCTGTCCACATGTCGATGTCGGCGCCCATCCACCCCAGCAGCAGCCAGAAGGAAAAGCCCTCGGCCACCCAGCCGATGAGGCCAAGAATGGATGCGAAGATCAAGGTGGCGGGATGGCTGAACCGGGCGAGGGATTGTGCGGCCCGGCGAACCCGTACGAAAAGGCGCGGCAGAACCCCTGTGGCCCCGTAGGCCCAGATCGCCAGGCGGGCCAGCAATGCGGGGCGCGTCACGATGACAGCGCCGGCCACGGCCAGCGCCGCGACGGGCAGGGCACCAACGATCACTCCGGTGGAGAAGGTCAGCGCCAGCGCCAGAAGAAGCCCCATCGCGGACAAGTCGGACGCACGGTCGATCAGCACTAGCGGTGCCGTCCGTTCCACGGGCCAGCCGGTTTCCCGCCCGATCCAGCGCATGCGCACCAATTCGCCGACGCGGCCAGGCGTGACCGACATGGCGAAGCCGCCGAGGAAGTGGCGCAGGTTCTGTCCAAATCGGGTATCCAGTCCCAGCCTTCGGGCGAAGAGATGCCATCGGATCCCGCGAAAAAGGTAATTCACGAGGCTTAGCGCGAGCAGCCCGACGAACTGCATCGGACTGAGCCCTGCGATCTGAGCGCGAACCTCTTCCCAGCCGGTGGCGCGCACAAGGCCGACCAATCCGATGGCCACCACGACAACGCAGGCTACCAGGATGATGCGGTCTCGTTGTCGGCTAGACCAACGGACACGGGAAAAGGCTTTCTTGCGGGCCATGCTCATGGTTGCGGCTTACGCGTAAATTGAGACGACATTATGGAATCGTTTCGCGCCAGTAAACGGTACCCGCAAATCCCTGGCCGCCTTAGACGGCGAAGACGTCCGCCCAATCGGGATGACGCCGCCGTTGTGCATTCACGAAGGGGCAGAGCGGGGTGATCTTCACGCCGCCGGCGCGGGCATCCTCGACCAGCCGCGTGACAAGCGCGACGCCCGCCCCCGTGCCGCGCAGCGCGTCCGGCACGCCGGTATGGTCGGCGATGATGTGCGTGGACGACAGGATCGAATAGGTCAGCTCGGCCACGTGCCCTTGGTGGTGCAGGACGTACCGGCCCTTGGTGCCTTCGACCTCGCGGCGGATGTCGAAGCCGCTCATGTCGCGACCCGGCCTATGGCCACGCGCCGCGCCGCCGCCAGCCCGCGAGGATCGGGGCCCGGCGGCGGCGCAAGACGCATCAGACGATGGTCGCTTCGGTGGCGTCGCGGATCTGCTCTTCGGTCACGCCGTCGGCGCATTCCACGATCTTCAGGCCGCCCTCGACTACGTCGAGCACGCCGAGATTGGTGATGATGCGGTCGACCACGCCCGTGCCGGTCAGCGGCAGGGTGCATTCCTTCAAGAGCTTCGACTCGCCCGCCTTGTTCTGGTGGTCCATGACCACGACGACCTTGCCGACACCGGCCACTAGGTCCATCGCGCCGCCCATGCCCTTGACCAGCTTGCCGGGGATCATCCAGTTCGCCAGGTCGCCGTTTTCGGCCACTTCCATCGCGCCGAGGATGGCGGCCGCGATCTTGCCGCCGCGGATCATGCCGAAGCTGGTGGCGCTGTCGAAATAGCTGGTGCGCGGCAGCTCGGTGATGGTCTGCTTGCCGGCGTTGATCAGGTCGGGGTCCTCTTCACCGTCGATGGGGAAGGGGCCCATGCCCAGCATGCCGTTCTCGGATTGCAGCGTGATGTCCTTGTCGCCCACGTAGTTGGCGACCAGCGTCGGGATCCCGATGCCGAGGTTCACGTACATGCCGTCTTCAAGCTCGTCCGCCGCGCGGGCGGCCATCTGGTTGCGGTCCCAGGGCATCAGGCTTTCTCCCTCACGGTGCGTTGTTCGATCCGCTTCTCGTGCTCGCCCTGGATGACGCGATGCACGTAGATGCCGGGCAGGTGGATGGTGTCGGGGTCGAGGCTGCCGCGTGGGACGATTTCCTCGACTTCCGCCACGCAGACCTTGCCGCACATGGCGGCGGGCGGATTGAAGTTGCGCGCGGTCTTGCGGAACACGAGGTTGCCGGTGTCGTCGGCCTTCCACGCCTTCACGATGGACAAATCGGCAACGATGCCGCGCTCCATGATGTAGGTCTCGTCCGCGCCGTCGGGGCCGGTGGGGAAGTCCTTGTGCTCTTTCCCCTCGGCGATCTGGGTGCCGACGCCGGTCTTGGTGTAGAAGCCCGGGATGCCGCTGCCGCCGGCGCGCATCCGCTCGGCCAGGGTGCCCTGCGGGTTGAACTCGAGCTCCAGCTCGCCCGACAGGTACTGGCGCATGAATTCCTTGTTCTCGCCCACGTACGAGCTGATCATCTTCTTGACCTGCTTGGTCTGCAGCAGGATGCCGATACCGAAATCGTCGACGCCCGCGTTGTTGGACGCGAAGGTCAGATCCTTCGTGCCCGCGTCGCGGATGGCGGCCAGCAGAAGCTCGGGAATGCCGCAGAGACCGAAACCGCCCGCCGCGATGAACATGCCGTCGTGCAATAGATCGTCGAGCGCCTCGCTGGCCGATCCGTAGACTTTCTTCATTTCTGGAAACCCTCTTTCGCGCGGCCCGCGCCCAAGCGGCACGGTCCCTTCGGATATGACTTGAGGGTCACGCAGTGTCAAATCCCGTGCCGAGAGATCTTAACTTGTTATTAACCTTGTCGGATTAAAGCGCGCTGAGCAGTGCGGAGGGGCTTAATTGCCCGACACGATAGTCGAAGCCTTTTATCTCGGGGTGCGGGCGGATCTTGATCCGACCGAAAGCAATTCCCGTACCGAGAACGCGGCCGACCTCGTGGGCACGACCTTCGGATCGTCCGCCGCACCGCTGGTCGACAACAATCTCGTCTCGCTGACCATGGTCGACTCGAATTCCAACGGGCAGATCTCGGACAATGATCTGGGAAACAGCCCGGCAGGTGAGGGGCTGCGCTATGATGGCGTGCTCCAGACGCTGGACAGCACGACCGCCTACAACATCACCATCACCTACACGAATGGTTCGACTGCACAGACCTATATCGGTCTGGTTCAGGACGTCTCGGGGCGGATGTTCTTCGTTCCGGACGTTGCGGGATCGGCCGGGAATGACCCGTTGAATGATGCGCCCATTCGGTCGATCCACATCGACTCGGTGCTGCAGGATACCTTTTCCGGGCTGAACACGGCGGCCGAACCCGATGCCTTCGTCGCCTGCTTCGCGGCAGGGAGCCGTTTGCTCACCCCGCAGGGCGCGGTTCCGGTCGAATATCTGCGTGCCGGCGATCTCGTCCTGACCCGAGACCACGGAGCGCGGCCCGTGCGTTGGGTGCGCCGATCGCACCACTCCGCGCAGGGCGCGCGTCGGCCGATCCGGATCCGGGCCGGAGCTTTGGGGGAAGATTGCCCCGAGCGGGATCTATTGGTGTCGCGGCAGCATCGAATTCTGGTGCGATCGCAACTGGTCATGTCCGCCACCGGGCGCGCGGAAGTCCTGGTTCCCGCGATCCGGCTGGCGGGGCTGCCCGGCGTCGCTGTGGAAAAGGGCATGACGTCCGTGTGCTATTTCCACATTCTCTTCGATCGGCACGAGATCGTTGTCGCCGAGGGATGCGAGACGGAAAGCTTCCTGATCGGACCGGTTGCCGCAGCATCCATCGGAAGACGCCTGCCCGTTACCACACCGATGGAGCCGGCGCGGCCGATCCCCTCGGGACGGGTCTGCCGAAAACTGATCGGTCAACACCGGAGGAGCGGCGATCCGCTCTGGGTGCCGGATCCGGAGCAGGACCAGGCGCGAAGCGCCTAGTCCGTCTTCTTCGCTGTCTTCTTGGCGGCCGGTTTCTTCTTGGTCGCCGTCGACTTCTTCGCCGCGGACTTCTTCGGCGCCGCCTTCTTGGCGCGGGTCACCTTCTTGCCGGACTTGGCCGCGCGTTCCTCGATCAGGACCACGGCCTGGTCGATGGTGATGTCCTCGGGATCCATCGTGTCGGGGATGGTCGCGTTGATCTTCTCCCATTTCACGTAGGGGCCGTATTTGCCCTTCATCACGTTCACGGGGCCGCCGGCCTGCGGATGCTCGCCCAGCTCGCGCAGGGGCGCCGCCGCCTGGCCGCGCCCGCCGCGGCTGGCCTTCTTTTCGGCCAGAAGCTGCACGGCGCGATTCATGCCCACGGTCCAGACATCGTCGAGCGTTTCCAGGTTGGCGTTGGTCCCGCCCCGGTCCGACGTGCTTTCGGCGTGTTTGAGGTAGGGGCCGTAGCGGCCGATATTGGCCCAGACGGTCACGCCGTCCTCGGGGTGCGGCCCGATCTCGCGCGGCAGCGAAAGCAGCATCACGGCGCGCTCGAGCTCGAGCTCTTCCGGGGGCCAGTCCTTCGGCACCGACTGCCGCGGCGGCTTCTTGTTCTCTTCGGTTGCCTCTCCGCGCTGGACGTAGGGGCCGAACCGGCCCTTGAAGACGCGGATCTCGTCGCCCTGGTCCTCGCCCAGCAGCTTGCCCTCGGGCGGGATCGCCGATTTCTCGGCCTCCGGGTCGGGCGGGCCGAAGGGCCGGGTATAGCGGCATTCCGGATAGTTCGAGCAGCCGATGAACGCCCCGCCGGACCGCGCGGTGCGCATCGAAAGCCGCCCGGCGCCGCAATTGGGGCACAGGCGCGGGTCGCTGCCATCGGGGTTCGGCGGGAACAGGTGCGGCTCGAGCACCTCGTTGATCTTCTCCAGCACATCGGTGATGCGCAGTTCGGACGTCTCGGCGATGGCGGCCGAGAAATCGCGCCAGAACCGCGACAGCAGATCCTTCCAGTCCTGGTCGCCCGCGCTCACGTGGTCGAGCTGGTCTTCGAGGTCGGCGGTGAAGTCGTATTCTAGGTAGCGGCGGAAATAGTTCTCGAGGAAGGCGATCACCAGCCGGCCCTTGTCCTCGGGGATCAGCCGGTTGCCGTCCTTGCGGACATACTCGCGGTCCTGGATCGTGGTGACGATCGAGGCATAGGTCGACGGCCGCCCGATCCCGAGCTCCTCCATCCGCTTCACCAGCGTCGCCTCGGTGTAGCGCGGCGGCGGCTGGGTGAAGCTCTGGGTCGCGAGCACGGCGGCGTTCTCGGACAGGACCGCGCTGCCGTTCCTGCGCATGCCCGGGGCCTCGTCCGCGACCACGTCATCGCGCTTGTCGGCCTTGGCGAAATCGCCTTGCAGGCCGGCCTTCGAGAACGCGGCGGTCTCGCCCTCCATGATCTGGGGCAGGCGCTTGTCATCCTCGTCGGTGACGTCGTCGCGGCCTTCCTCGTAGACGCGCAGGAAGCCGTCGAACGTGACGACCTGGCCGGTGGCGCGCAGCACGACCTGGCGGTCGGAATCGGCGATGTCGACGGTCGTCCGCTCCATCTTGGCGGCTTCCATCTGGCTGGCCAGCGTCCGCTTCCAGATCAGGTCGTAAAGCTTGCGCTGGTCGCCGTCGCGGATGTCCAGATCGTCGACCGATTTGGTCATGTCGGTGGGCCGGATGCATTCGTGCGCTTCCTGCGCGTTCTTCGCCTTGTTCTTGTAGATGCGCGGGCTGCCGGGCACGTAGTCCTTGCCATAGCGCTGGGCGATGGCGTCGCGCGCGCCGGTCACGGCCTCGGGCGCCATGTCGATGCCGTCGGTCCGCATGTAGGTGATGTGCCCGGCCTCGTACAGCCGCTGCGCCGTCGACATGCAGGCCCGCGCGCCCATGCCGAACTTGCGGCTGGCTTCCTGCTGCAGGGTCGACGTCATGAAGGGGGGCGCGGGGTTGCGGGTCGTGGGCTTCGCCTCGACCGAGTCGATCTTGAGCTTGCGCGACGTCACCGCCTGCACGGCCATTTCGGCCTGCGTCTCGTTCTGGAGGCTGAAGCGGTCCAGCTTGTTGCCGGCAAGGGTGGTCAGGCGCGCTTCGAAATCCTGGCCACGGGGCGTCGTGAGCAGGGCCTTCACCTGCCAGTATTCGCGCGGCCGGAACGCCTCGATCTCCATCTCGCGCTCGACGATCAGGCGCAGGCAGACCGACTGCACCCGGCCCGCCGATTTCGCGCCGGGCAGCTTGCGCCAGAGCACGGGGCTGAGATTGAAGCCCACGAGATAGTCGAGCGCCCGGCGCGCGAGATACGCCTCGACCAGCGGCTCGTGCACCTGGCGCGGGTTCTTCATCGCCTCGGTCACGGCGGACTTGGTGATCGCGTTGAAGACAACCCGGCTGACGGGCGTGTCCTTCTTGATCGCCTTGCGGTTCTTCAGCGCCTCCTGGAGGTGCCAGCTGATCGCCTCGCCCTCGCGGTCGGGGTCGGTGGCGAGGATCAGCGCGTTGTCGTCCTTCAGCGCGTCGGCGATCGCCTTGACGTGCTTCTTGCTGTCGCTCGCGATCTCCCACTTCATGTCGAAATCGTGCTCGGGGTCGACGGATCCATCCTTCGGCGGCAGGTCGCGAACGTGCCCGTACGAGGCCAGCACGGTGTAATCGGGACCGAGATACTTGTTGATGGTCTTGGCCTTGGCAGGCGATTCGACGACGACGACCGGCATGAAATTTCCTTGCTCACGCGACGCGGGATGTGGCGGCGCAAAATGTGGGGTCGGCCCACGGCTTGTCAATCGGCCTAGGCCCGGGGGCGGCGCGGCGCAAGTCGCAATCGGGTGTGCGGCGGCTGGGCGGTGGAGGCGTCGGATGGCCCGAAGCGGATAGCGTGGCGCCAGCGTCTCAACCTCGCTGATAGGCTGTTGACCCTACAGCGAAGCGCATCCTTTCGGCCCTGTTTGTCACTGCGGACGCGGGTCCTTGGCGCCTTTCAGTCCGTGCGTATGGGATGGCGCAAATTGCTGGTGCGGCCGGACCCTGCAGCGAGGCGCGCCACGCGACCTCGTGGCCTGCCGCAGGTTCGCGCGCATGTGAACGGTGGAATAAAGGTGGTCCATGGTCGGCCTCGCTGGACCAGTGAGTCGGTCTTCTGGGCCCAGGTCCTCGACGCCGATGGTGTGCGCCTTACTTCGGTCGCTCGTTCAGTTCTGCTCCGTCACGACGGCCAGATCCCGCTGCACACCGATGATCGCCTGAACGACGTCGCGGCTCGCGCGCCCGTGCAGCCTGAGCCTCTGTTGCCCTGCGCGGTTTCGTTTCCTCCGCGATGGCATTCTTCGCTGATCGGACACTTTGGATCTGGTTGGTCAGACCCGGCTCAGCAGCCCGCCGGGTTGCCGCAGGATGCGACCGTCGAGTTCCAGGGTCACGATCTCGGCGGTGACGCGCGACGTGGATTGGCCGAGATCGCGGATGAGCTGGTCCTCCGAGGTGGGTGACGGCCCCAGCCGGTCGAGGATCTGCTGGTGGAGGGCCGCGGTCTCGGACAGGCTTCTCGGCGCCGGCCGGTTTTGCGGTATCTCCGCGGCGGTGCGAGCGTGTTTCGCCTTCCGATCAGCTTGCTGAGCACCCAGCGAGGCGTCCGGTCGCGGTGCCGTGTCTTCCGATGTTGCCTTTCCCGTCGCTGCCGGGGAGATCGCCTGTTCAGAGCGATCAGGATCCGCAGTCGCGCGCTCGTCGGCACCGGAGCCATTCGATGCGGATCGTGGCGCCTCCTCCGTGTTGGATTGTTCTGTCTGAGCCCGGGCGTTCCGATCCACCGCTGTCGCCCCCGCCACAACGGGGTCCGTGGTCCTGCGCGCGTCTTCATCGGCCGGTACCGCCGCCGCGACGCTTTGCGCGGGCAAGGCAGCCAGCGCTTCGGCAATATCACGTGGACCGCGTACCAGCGTGGCACCGTCCCGGATCAGCATGTTGCAGCCGGCGGCGCGGGCGTCGAACGGGTGGCCGGGCACCGCCCAGACCTCGCGGCCCTGGTCCAGGGCGTCGCGCGCGGTGATGAGACTGCCCGATTTCGCCGCCGCCTCGACGACCAGAACGCCGCGCGACAGGCCCGCGATCAACCGGTTGCGGCGCGGGAAGTGCCGCGCCTGCGGCTTCAGGCCGATGGGCTGTTCCGACAGGATCAGGCCATGCTCCTCGATCTCGCGTGCCAGCACCGCGTTCTCGGGCGGATAGACCACGTCCACCCCGCCGGCCATCACGGCGATCGTCCCGGTGGCCAGCGTGGCCTTGTGAACCTCGGTATCGATGCCGCGGGCAAGGCCGGAAACGGTCACGATGCCCTCGCGCCCCAGCCCGTCGGCCATCGACCGCGCCATGCGCAGCCCCAGCGACGACGCGTTGCGCGCGCCGACCATGGCCACGGTGGCCTGTGCCATCATCGCGGGTCGGCCCAGTGCCCAGAGCAGGGGTGGCGGGTCGGGGATGTCGGCCAGCGCAGGGGGATACGCGTCACTGCCCCAGGCGATCAGTCGCGCACCGGCGAGACGGCCGCGCCGCAGCTCGTCCGCGGCGCTGTCGCGGCCGACGGGCGCATAGTCCGACACACCGGCGGCCGTGGCGATGGCCGGCAGCGCGTCCAGTGCCGCGGCGGCGCTTCCGTGTTCGGTCATGAGGCGGAAAAAGGTGCTGACGCCCACCCGGCGTGAGCGCAAGAGACGGAGCCAGTCGAGCCATTCTTCCTCGGAGTGGGGTGGGGTGAGGGGGGTGATGGAAGGGAATAAATCCAAGACCGTCCTGGCTCCGTCAATTGCACGAGGACTGTGCGTGCCGGATGGTTAAGCGTGTCTTAATGGCGGGCGGGCGGAGCAGCGCTTTTTGCTATCCATCTGTTAAGCCCGGTGAATTTTCTTCTATTGCAGCATTCGCGGGCGCGGTCGGTCTTGCGGCGCGTCGCTTGGGTACGGCGCCTGCATATCTGGACGCGGCCCCCATATCTTGTGGATAAGCTGCAAACGCTCGGCGGATTTTGGGGCTCTTGCTTGACAGCCCAGCCCCCTGGCCCGGACACTGGCCCCGATTCCCGCCGGACCGGATCTCCCATGCGATTTACCCGACTTCGACTCAATGGCTTCAAATCCTTCGTGGACCCGACCGACCTGGTCATCCACGACGGGCTGACCGGCGTGGTCGGGCCCAATGGTTGCGGCAAGTCGAACCTGCTTGAGGCGCTGCGCTGGGTGATGGGCGAGAACCGCCCGACGGCCATGCGCGGCGGCGGGATGGAAGACGTGATCTTCGCCGGCGCCTCCAGCCGGCCGGCGCGCAATTTCGCCGAAGTTTCGCTGCATATCGACAACGCGGACCGGCTGGCGCCCGCCGCCTTCAACGAGCACGACCAGATCGAGATCGTGCGCCGCATCACCCGCGACGCGGGCTCGGCCTACAAGGCGGCGGGCAAGGACGTGCGGGCGCGGGACGTGCAGATGCTGTTCGCCGATGCCTCGACCGGCGCGCATTCGCCCGCCCTGGTCCGGCAGGGCCAGATTTCCGAGCTGATCAACGCCAAGCCCACGGCGCGCCGCCGGATTCTGGAAGAGGCGGCGGGCATTTCGGGCCTTTACCAGCGGCGGCACGAGGCCGAGCTGAAGCTGAAGGGTGCCGAATCCAACCTGACCCGCGTCGATGACGTGATCGAAAACCTGGCGGCGCAGCTGGCACAGCTGGCCCGTCAGGCGAAGCAGGCTGCGCGGTACCGCGAGATCGGCGCGCGGCTGCGGCAGGCCGAGGGATTGCTTCTCTATATCCGCTGGCGCGATGCCGACGCCGCGCGGGCCGATGCCGAGGCCGCGCTGTCGGGCCACGTGACCGAGGCCGCGCGCGCCGAACGCGCCGCGGTCGCGGCCGCCCGCGCCCGCGAGGCCGCCGAGACCGCCCTGCCGCCGCTGCGCGAGGAGGACGCCATCGCCGCCGCGCTGGTTCAGCGTCTGGGCGTCGAGCGTGGCACGCTGGACGAGCAGATCCGCCGTGCCGACAGCACGATCGGAACCCTGTCGAAGCGGCTCGACCAACTGTCCCGCGATGCCGAGCGGGAGCGGGCCCTGAACGCCGACGCGGGCGACAGCATCGCGCAGCTGGAGCAGGAACGCGCCGAGCTTGTCCGCGCGGCGGACGGCTTCGAGGGGGACCTCGCCGGGGCCGCCGAGGAGGCGCGTTCTGCGGGTGCCGTCCTGTCCGAGCGCGAGGCCGCCCTGGCGCAATTGACCGAGGACGTGGCCCGGCTGGCGGCCCGACACCAGTCGGCCGAGCGCATGGTGGCCGACGGGCGCAAAACGCTGGAGCGGGCCGAACGCGGGGCCGAGGCCGCGCGCGGTTCGGTCTCCGAGGCCGAGGCGGCGCTGGAGAATGCCCACGGGGCCCAGGAGGAGGCGGCCGCCGAGCAAGATGCGGCGCAGGCCCTTGCCGCACGGGCCGAAGCCGCGCTGGCCGGAGCCGAGGACGCCCGCGCCAAGGTGCAGTCGCAGGAATCCGATGCCCGCGCCGCCCGGTCCGAGATCGAGGGCGAGCTGGGCGCGCTGGGCGCGGAGGCGGCCGCGCTGGAAAAGCTCGTGGCCCGCGACACGGCCGAGGGCGGGCAGGTGATGGACAGCCTGTCGGTCGATCCCGGTTTCGAGGCGGCGCTGGGCGCGGCGCTGGCCGACGACCTGCGCGCGCCGGTGGTGTCGCAGGGCTCGGGCTGGCACGCGCTGCCGGACTATCCCGCGCCGCAGGCCCTGCCCGAGGGCGCTTCGCCCCTGTCCGGCCACGTCCGCATGCCCAACGTGCTGCGGCGCCGGCTGGCGCAGGTCGGCGTCGTCGCACCCGAGGATGCGGCGCGGCTGCAGCCGCGGCTGGCGCCGGGACAGCGGCTGGTCAGCACGGCCGGTGATCTCTGGCGGTGGGACGGATACGTCACGGCGGCGGCGGATGCGCCGTCGGCGGCGGCGCTGCGGCTTCAGCAGGTGAACCGGCTGGAAGGGCTGCGCAAGGACCTGGCGGCGCTGCAGTCGCGCGCGGCCGAGGCCAAGGCGACCCACGACGCCCTGCGCGAACGGCTGGACCAGTTGACCGCCGCCGACCGCGACGCCCGGCAGGCCCGGCGCGAGGCCGACGCGCGGGTGGCCGACCTGGGCCGTCGCCTGAGCCGGGCCGAGGCCGACCGGACCTTCGCCGAGGGCAAGCTCGAGACCGCGCGCCTTGCCGTGACCCGTCACGATGACGAGGCGATGGCGGCGCGGCGCGCGGTGACCGAGGCCGAGCGCGCCCTCGAGGGCCTTGCCGACCTGTCCCAGCAGCGCGCCCGCGTCGAGGACGTGAAGATGACGGTCGAGGCCGCGCGCATGACCATGATGGCGCGCCGGTCCGCCCATGACGAGCTGAAGCGCGAAGGCGAGGATCGTGCCCGGCGGCTGGCCGCCATCGACAAGGACCTGGGCGGCTGGCGCAACCGGCTGGACAACGCGGGCGCCCGCCTGTCCGAGGTCGAGCGTCGCCACGCCGAGACCGAGGCCGAGCTGGCCGAGGCCCGTGCCGTTCCCGAGACGCTTGCCGCCAAGCGTGCCGAGCTGGCCAGCGGGATCGAGGCGGCCGAGGCGCGGCGCACGGCGTCGTCCGACGCGCTGGCCGAGGGCGAGACGGTTCTGCGCGACGCCGCCCAGGCCGAGCGGGACGCCGAGCGCGCCGCTGGCACCGCGCGCGAGGCCCGCGCCAGCGCCGAGGCGCGGAGCGACGCGGCGCGCGAAACCGTTCAGGCCGCCGAAGCCCGCATCGAGGAAGTGCTTGAGCGTACGCCGGAGCAGCTGCGCGACACGCTCGACACCGGGCCGAACGAGCTACCCCCGGCGGACGCGGTCGAGGAAGAGCTCGCCAAGCTGCGGCGCCAGCGCGACGGGTTGGGCGCGGTGAACCTGCGGGCCGAAGAGGACGCGCGCGAGGTCGAGACCGAGCACGCGGCGCTGGTCAACGAGAAGGCCGACCTCGAGGCCGCCATCGCCGAGCTGCGCAAGGGCATCGCCGGTTTGAACCGAGAGGGGCGCGAGCGTCTGCTGACGGCGTTCGAACAGGTGAACAGCAACTTCGCCATGCTGTTCACGCACCTTTTCGGTGGCGGCGAGGCGCGGCTGGAATTGGTGGAATCCGACGACCCGCTGGATGCCGGGCTCGAGATCCTGTGCTGCCCGCCGGGCAAGCGGCTGTCGACCCTGTCGCTTCTGTCGGGGGGCGAGCAGACCTTGACGGCCATGGCGCTGATCTTTGCCGTGTTCCTTGCTAACCCCGCGCCGATCTGCGTGCTGGACGAGGTCGACGCGCCGCTGGACGACGCCAACGTGACGCGGTTCTGCGACATGCTGGACGAGATGACGCGCCAGACCGAGACGCGGTTCCTGATCATCACCCACCACGCGGTGACCATGGCGCGGATGGACCGCCTCTTCGGCGTGACCATGGGCGAGCAGGGCGTGTCGCAGCTGGTCTCGGTCGACCTGAAGAAGGCGGAACAGATGGTCGCCTGACCCGGCCGCGGTGGGGGCCAGCCCCCACACCCCGGAGGTATTTTCGGAAAGATGAAGGGGTGCGGGACCGCGTTGACAAGCGGCGTCCGGGCTGCAGGTGTGGGGCACGCCGCAAATTGGAGGGTCCCCATGCCACTGTCGATGTCCCGGAAAGACTTCCCCGAAGGTTTCGAGTTCGGCGTCGCCACCGCCGCCTACCAGATCGAGGGCACGCGGAACGGCACCGTGGGCCGGTCCCACTGGGACAGCTACGCCGCGACGCTGGGCAACGTGGTGAATGGCGAGAACGGCGATGTGGCCTGCGACCACTACAACCGCTATGCCACCGACCTCGACCTGGTGAGGGACGGGAATTTCGACACCTACCGGTTCTCGTCCGCCTGGACCCGCGTGATGCCCGACGGGCGCACGGTCAGCGAAGAGGGGCTGGCCTTCTACGACAAGCTGGTGGACGAGACGCTGGCACGCGGGCTGAAGCCGTCGCTGACGCTTTATCACTGGGAACTGCCCGAGGTCTTTGCCGACCGGGGCGGCTGGTCGAACCGCGACACCGCGCTGGCCTTCGGCGATTACGCCCGCGCGGTCATGGATCGGCTGGGCGACCGGGTGCAGGCCGTGGCCACCATCAACGAGCCGTGGTGCGTCGCGTGGCTATCGCATTTCCTGGGGCTTCACGCGCCGGGGGTGCGCAACATCCGCACCGCGACGCGCGCGATGCATCACATCAACCTTGCCCACGCCGAAGGCATGAAGGCGATCCGCGATTGCGGCTCGACGGCCGACGCGGGCATCGTTCTGAACTTCGCCTGGCCCAAGCCGGACACCGACGCCGACACGGACGCCGCGCGCCGGTTCGATGGGATCCACAATCGCTGGTTCCTCGAGGCGATCACCAAGGGGCAGTACCCCGACGATATTCTCGAGGGGCTGGGCGCGCACATGCCCGAGGGCTGGCAGGACGACATGGCGGCGATCTCGGCGCCGATCGATTGGCTGGGCGTGAACTACTACACCCGCACCACCCTGCGCGATCTGCCGGGCGCTGTCTGGCCCGCCTTCGAGGACGTGCCCGGCCCGCTGCCCAAGACCGACATGGGATGGGAGATCTATCCCGAGGGCCTGGGCGACCTGCTGAGCCGCATCGCGCGCGAGTACACGCAGGACACGCCGCTGATCGTTACCGAGAACGGCATGGCCGGGGACGACCATCTCGACAACGGCGCAGTCAAGGACCCGGTGCGCGTGCGGTATTTCGACGATCACCTGAAATCGGTCCTGCGCTCCATCGGCGAGGGCACCCCGGTGCGCGGCTACTACGCCTGGTCGCTGCTGGACAACTACGAGTGGTCCTTCGGCTACGACAAGCGGTTCGGGATCGTCTACGTGGATTACGACACGCAGGAGCGGATCCCGAAGGCGTCGTATCACGCGCTGAAGGACGCGATCGGCTGAATGGCGCGGCGCCGGGCTGCGAACCCGGCGCCGGCGATCAGGCCGCGTGGGCGCCCTCGGCCAGCGAGGCGAGCTTGGCCCAGGCGATTTCCGGATCCACCGCGCCGAAGCCGGCGAAGGTGCCGAACCCGCAATCGCTGCCGGCGATGACCCGTTCGGCCCCAACGATATCGACGAAGCGGCGGGTGCGCTCGGCCACCAGCTCGGGATGCTCGACGAAGTTGGTGGTGGTGTCGACCACGCCGGGGATCAGCACCTTGTCGTCGGGGATGTCGGCCTTGCGGTCGCGGAAGACCGACCATTCGTGGCCGTGGCGGGGGTTCGACGTCTCGAACAGCACATAGCGCGCGGGCACCGACATCAGCGTGTCGAACATCTTGGCCATGGGGATGTCGCAGACATGGGGGCCCTCGTAGTTGCCCCAGCAGATGTGAACGCGCACCTTGGCCGGGTCGACATCCGACAGCGCGTGGGCCAGCGCTTCGACATGGGACTGCGCTACCTTCACGAAGTCCGCGTCGCTCAGGTCGTTGAACAGCATGTGACGCGACAGCGCCAGGTCGGGGCAATCGAGTTGCAGGTCCAGCCCTGCGCCGACGATGGTCTCGTATTCCGCCTTCATCGCGTCGGCCAGCGCGGCCAGGTAGGCATCCCGCGTCTTGTAATGCGCGTTCTGCAGGAACAGCGAGATCACGCCGGGGCTGGCCGCGTTCATGAAGCCGCGGGTGGCGCCGTGCGCGTCCATCGCGGCCTTGAGATTGGCGATGTCCTTCTCGAGCTCGCCCTGGCCCTTGGACTTCACCTCGCCCACGCACATGGGACGGGCGTATTTCGGGGTGCCGCCACCTTCGGCTAGGCGCTTGAGGAAGGTCGGGAACTGCTTCAGGTCCGCGGGCGCGTTGCGGGGGCTGTCGCCGTCGAAGCCGGTATAGCGGTCCTTCACGTAGGTGGCGTAGCTGATCTTGCTGGTCTCGCCGTCGCTGACGATGTCGATGCCGGCCTCGACCTGCCGGCGCACCACGTAATCCACGCCCTCGGCCATGGCGGCGTCGAAATCGGCGGGGTCATATGGTTCGCCGCGTTCGCGGGCGAAGATGAAGTCGACGATCTTCTGGCTGCGCGGCAGCGATCCAACGTGGGTGGCAAGGGTCATGGTCGGGGTCCTTTTCCTGCGCCCCGCCACGCGGGGCCTAGCTTGATCGTGTGGCAACCGCCGGTGCCAACCGGTCCAGCACCATGTCGGCATGGGCGAAGTTCGACTGCGCGTGCATCCGGCCCGGAAGGGCGAAGCAGGTCAGCCCGGCGTCTTTCGCCGCCGTCACGCCGTCCGGATTGTCCTCGATCGCGATGGATCCGTCCGCGGTGCAGTCGAGCGCGGCCAGCGCGCGGTAATAGGCATCGGGCGCCGGCTTGGACTGGACCACGTCGCCGCGGGTCACGACGGTGTCGAAGGTGCCGCGCGACAGGCCCGTCGCGTCCAGAACGCAGTCCACATTCGCCGCCGATGTCGTGGTCACGAAGCCCAGCCGCCAGCCGGCGGCGCGCGTCTCGTCCAGCGTGTCGGCCACGCCCTCGCGCAGGGGCACGCCCTCGGCCAGCTTGTCGCAGAAGATCTCGGTCTTGCGGCGATGGATCTGGCCCACGTCCAGGCGCTGGTCGCGGTTGTCGGCATAGTCGCGGATGCGCTGCGCCCCACCGGATCTGGTCAGCATCGCGGCATAGGCGTCCTCGCTCCAGTGCCAGTCCAGCCCCGCCTCGCGGAAGGCGAGGTTGAAGGCGTCGCGTTGCAGGTGCGAGGTTTCGGCGAGTACGCCGATCGATCCGATAAGGAAGGCGGGCATATGGGGGCTCCGGTCGGGGATGCGTTGAGTCTCCGACCAGCGCGCAGGCGCGCGGGATTGTTCCGCCGGATCGCGTGTCTGCCGCCATGCGCCGGGTCATGCCGGCCCCCGGCGTCGGCGGGCCAGGAGCACGCTGTGCCCGCCGCAGGTCGCGTCCGACAGGGTCAAACTCTCGACCACCAGGCCCGCCTGCCGGGACAGTCGCCGGTAGGTGCGGGGGGAGAGGCTGGCGTGGTAGACCTCCTCTCCCGCCACGCGGCCCGTGGTTTCGCCGGCCACCGGGCCGACGGTCAGCATCAGCCGGCCACCCGGGCGCAGCAGCCGCGCGAGGCGACGGAAACACCGTGCCTGCTGCAGCGGGCGCAGGTGGAAGAAGCCGTTCCACGAAAGGATGCCGTGGACCTTTTGTCTTGGAACGAACGTGCGCATGTCGCCCGACCGCAGGGGCGCGACCGGGCCGCGCCGCCGGGCGATGGCCAGCATGGGGCGCGCGATGTCGACCCCGGTGACCCGCATCCCGCGACGGCGCAGCCAGCCGGTGACGGGCGCGCCGGTGCCGCAGCCCAGGTCGAGCACGCGGGCACGGGGCGGCAGGGGCGCGGCGAAGCGTTGCAGCCAGCCGGCCTCGGCCAGGTGCCGCGACCGGTCCCGGTCGAAGGCGTGCGCGTGGGCCGCGTAGACCGCGCCCGTCCGCCGCGCGAGGCTGTCCAGGTCCGCCGCCGCCGTCATCAGCGCATCGACGGTCCCGCCGGGTCGTCGGTGGCGACCACGTGGTACAGCGCGGCCTCGCCCGTCATGGACGGCAGCGCGTTGTGGGGCAGGTCGGCGGGCACCGACATGGTGTCGCCGGGGGCGATCACCTCGGAGCCGCCGGGCCAGTTTACTCGCCAGTGTCCGCGCACCGGCATCAGGACAGACGGCCGGTCGTGCTGGTGCATCTCCTCGCGCGCCGAGGACCGGGTCAGCAGGTCGACGTCGAAGCCCGGCTTGTCGCGGATGATCCCGCTCTCGCCGATCACCTTGCAGGCGCGGTCCTTGGCCAGCGCGGCCATGTCGTTGTAGCGGCGCACGCCCCAGCCCACGACTTGCATCGGGGTCAGCTCTTCGAACGCTCCGAGCTCGTCGTCGGTCAGGACCGGCATGGGCTTCACGCCCTCGGGAAGGGTCTGGCCCTTCTTGGTGTCGTAGAGCTTGCCGTTTTCGCCCAGGACCAGCCCATGGTCGCGCGCGTCCTCGATCACCTGCGGGGCCCAGATGACGCCGCCGCCCGCGTCGTCCCCGCCGAGGATCGCCATGATCATCCCGTAATCGGTGCCCACGTTCTCGAACCCGCGGAAGATGCCGGTGGGAATGTTGATGATGTCGCCTTGTTCCAGCAGCACCTCGCCCGCGTCGCCCCAGCGGCCCCAGAAGAACCGCCAACGGCCCGACAGGACGAAGAACACCTCGGCCGTGCGGTGGGAATGGAGCGAGTTTCGGCAGCGCGGCGGCTGACCGGCTGCGCCGATATTGAACCCGTGGGGTTCGTTTATGTGGACGTGCTGGTCGGCGGCCTCGCTCACGCCGCCGCCGATGATCGTGAAGTTCTCCTTCTGGTCCGACCCGGGTGTGTGGGCGTCGATGAAGGCGGTCTTGCAGGGGATCAGTTCGCCGTAGCGGACGGTCGTCGGGGTGGTCATGTTGCGTCCTCGTTCAGAAGGGTCTCGAAACGGTCGAGCATCGTGGTCCAGCCCTCGGTCACCTGCGCCTCGGTGGGCTGGTCGTCGAGCGCGGCGATCTGGCTGGTGCAGTGCATCCGCGTGCCGTCACCGTGCGGTTCGAACTCCACGAGCGTCTGCATGGTCATCCGGCAGGCGCCGCCGAAGACGCCGCGGCCCTGGACCAGCAGGCGATGGGGTGGGTCGCAGACGCGGATCTCGTCGATCATCTCTCCGATGCGTGTGCCCTCGTGCTCGATGGCGACGATCTCGGTGCCGCCGGCGCGGGTGTCATACCCTTCGTGCCGCATGCCCGATCCCTCGGGCGTCTCGAACCGGGCGTGCCAGTCGGGGTTCGTCCAGCCCGCGAAGATCGTCTCGGGCGGCGCGAGAAAATCCCGGGTCAGGTGGACGGTGAAATGCCCCATGGCGTCATCCCTGTGCCAGGAGGATCTGCTTCCAGATCGCGATTTCGTCGTAGTAGCCGTATTCGCGCCGAAGGCCCCAGGGTCCGAACTCGGCATGGCTCATCCCCATGACGTGGACGCGCGCGCCGGTGGGCCGGCCGAAGGCACCCCAGCCGTCGTGGGTCCCGTCCAGCGACCAGCGGATCGCGGCGCGCGGGGGCAGCATGTCGCCCTCCATCCCGATCCGATGGTGGATGGTGAAGGTGGCCGAGGGAAAGGACGATCGCAGACCGACCCAGAACCCGGTCGCGTCCTCGCGGCCCAGCGTCGCCAGCCCACCCGCGTAGTCGCCGATCACCGCGCGGTCATAGCCCTTGAGGATGTGGGCGAAGTCGGCCTCCATGATCCGGGTCAGGGTCGCGGCATACCGCTCGCCCCAGGCGTTGTCGTTGCCGCGCCCGTGGTAGCCGCCGTCGATGTCGTCCTCGGGCCGGAACGGCATGGTCGCGCTGCCCGGGCCGCCCTCGGCCTCGATCAGGCCTTGCGCATAGGCGCGCGGGTCCATCCCCAGGGCGCGGACGATGCCGCCATAGTCGCGCACCAGCCATTCGTCGTAGATCGTCTCGTCCCGCGCGGCGCAGTCGGCGATGACGCGCACGGTCCAGCCGCGGCCGGTGGCCGGGCCGAACTGCCCGTCGCGTGTATGGGTCGCCGTGGTGATCAGCCGGTGCGACGACAGGTGCCCGTGGGCGGGATCGTTGGACCAGATCACGTCCTCGCCGAAAAGCTGGCGGTCCGGAAATTCGTGCACGGTGGCCATGGTCGAGGCGATCACCGCCTTGTTGCCGCGCTGGATCCCCATGGGCGAGCGCACGACGATGTCGTCGCTGTAATAGCGGTTCAGCGTCTCGATCCCGCGGTCTTCCCAGATCTGCTTGGTGATGCCGATGATGTAGCTGGGAAAATCGGCGAACTGTGCGGAATAGCTCATTCGGTCCATCCTTCGGGGCAGCGGGCCGAGCCGCGCAGGACAAGCGCGGCGTCGATCCGGATCGATTGCGGGGCGCGGTCGGGCTCGGCGATCTGGGCCACCAGCGTCTCGACCGTGGAATCGACCATGCGGCGCACCGGCTGGCGCACGGTTGTGAGGTCGTAGGCGGGCCAGGCGGCCATGGGCACGTCGTCGAAGCCGACGACCGACACGTCGCCCGGCACCGACAGCCCCATCTCGTGGCGCAGCGTGTCCATTACGGCGAAGGCCATGTGGTCGTTGCCGACGAAGATGGCGTCGGGTGGCGTCGCTGTGTCCATCATCGCCAGCGTGGCCGCGCGGGCCGCGTCGCGGTCGTAAAGACCGTCGATCACGGCGACCGGCGCCGTCCCCGCCTCGGCCAGCCCGGCCTCGAAGCCCAGCAGGCGGTCGCGCCCGGTCGAGGATTGCTGCCACCCCGCCACGTGGGCGATCCGCTGGTGCCCGCCCGCGACGAGAAACCGCGCGACCTGCCGCGCGCCCGCGTCATTGGCCGAGGTGACCGAGGACAGGCCGACCCCGTCCTGCCCGCGGTTGAACAGGACGATGGGAATGCCCGCCTGCGCGCAGCGGTCGGTCAGGTCGTTGGTCATCGCAACCGACGCGGTGATGATCCCGTCCACGCGATAGGCCGTCAGTTCGTCCATGACGCTTTCGATCTCGGACGGACTGTTGCCGACGGTGAAGACGAGGATGCGGTAACCCTCGGCCTTCAGCGCGCGCGACAGCAGTTCCAGCGCGACCGGGTAGAACGGATTGTCGAAATAGGCGACCACCAGCCCGATGATGCCCGACCGCCCGGTGATCATCGCCCGGGCCCAGGGATTGGGGCGATAGCCCAGCTCCGCGGCCGCGCGGCGGACCTTCTGGGCGGTGGCCGCGCTGGCCGAGGCGCCCGAGAACACGCGGCTGACCGCCGACTGGCTGACACCGGCCAGCCGGGCCACGTCCAGCGATGTGACCTGGCTGTTCATTCCGCCGTCCACCCCCCGTCGACCAGCAGCGACGTCCCGGTGACCAGCGCGCCCGCGTCCGACGCCAGGTAGACCACGGCGCCCATGATGTCCTCGACCTTGCCGACGCGCCCCAGCTTGATCTTGGATTGCACCCAGGCCACCCGCTCGGGGTCGCTGAAGGTGGGCTCGGTCAGGGGCGTGCGAATGAAGGTGGGGCAGATCGTGTTCACGCGGATGCCCTTGGGGCCCCATTCGATCGCCATGGACTTGGTGAAGCCCTCGACCGCGTGCTTGGTGGCGCAATAGACCGCGCGGTCGATCCCGCCCACATGGGCCATCTGGCTCGAGATATTGATGAGGCTGCCCGGTTTGTCCGCCGCCAGAAGGCCGTTCGCCACGGCCTGCGTCAGGAAATAGGCGGCGCGGATGTTCAGCTGGCTGACAGCGTCGAAATCCTGCGCCGTGGTGTCGGTGGCCGCGCTGTGGCGGGCCAACCCGGCCGAGTTCACCAGGATGTCGAAGGGGCCGCGTTCGACCACTGCCCGTGCCGTCGCGTCGATGTCTGTGATGTCGAGCGGCAGAGTCTCGGCCCGCCAGCCCTCGGCCCGCATCTCGGTTGCCAGGGCGTCGAGATTGTCGGCCGAGCGGGCGACCAGCGTCACCTCGGCGCCCGCCTCGGCCAGCGCCACGGCGCAGCCTTCGCCGATGCCCGAGGAGGCGCCGGCCACCAGAGCGCGGCGCCCATCGATCCGGAAGGACGGTGTGCGGGGCAGGGTCATGCGGCCTCCGGGTAATGGATGCCCCGGAAGGGCGGGAAATCGGCATAGCGGGCCGCGCGCGCGGCCGTGGGTTCGGACGGTGCGTCACCCGCCGCCAGAAGCGTGCCGCGCGGCGCGATGTAGCTGGCGATCTTGCGCTTCGGCCGCTCGGACCAGGTGAGGTTCAGGGCCGCGAGCCTGGGGAAGAACTGCTGCTCGGAATAGGGCAGGTGGTCGTGGATCCACCAGGCGAGGTCGCGCCAGTCACGCCCCCGCGCGTAGCCATCCGCGAACCACGGCACAACGATGCAGACGGTCGCCCCCATGGCGCCGTCCGCGTCGCGCCGGTCCCAGATGTGGCCGCCGTAATTCAGTTCGTTGCGCGAGCATTTCTGCGGCCGTACCTCGGTCGCGCCGAAATGGTTCAGGTCGGGCGAGCGATAGCCCGACCGCACGTGGATCGGGCCGAAGGTCTCGACCAGCGGGTCGAGCAACTCCACGCACAGCCGGGTGCCGGCCGTGACCAGCAGGTCGGGATCGTCGGGGATGTTGGCCTGCCCGTAGAAGCACCCGATCTCGGAGAACAGGAAGTCGCGCAGGAAGAAATGGCGCGACAGCCGCACGCGGCCCAGATCCTCCAGCGCGGTGTAACTTCGCGGGCGGCGTCTCATTCCGCGGCCTCGCCGTAAGGCACGTTGCGACCGCCATAGCGGCGGACGCGCAGGTTGCACTGCTCGGCATGGCCGACGAACCCTTCCAGCATGCACAGCCGCGACCCGTAGGCGCCGATCATCGCGGCCGCCTCGTCGGTCAGGATCTTCTGGTAGCTGTGGGTCTTCAGGAACTTGCCGACCCAGAGACCGCCGGTATAGCGCCCGGCCTTCTTCGTGGGCAGCGTGTGATTGGTGCCGATCACCTTGTCACCATTGGCCACGTTGGTGCGCGGCCCCAAAAACAGCGCGCCGTAGCAGGTCATGTTCTCGAGATACCAATCGTCCCGGTCGGTCATGACCTGCACATGCTCGGACGCAATGTCGTCGGCGACCTTCAGCATCTCGTCGTGGTCGTCGCAGACGATCACCTCGCCGTAGTCGCGCCACGAGGCGCTGGCGGTGTCGGCGGTGGGCAGGATCGCCAGCAGGCGGTCGATCTCGGCCAGCGTCGCCTCGGCCAGCTTGCGCGAGGTGGTCAGCAGGACGGCGGGCGAGTTGTAGCCATGCTCGGCCTGGCCCAGCAGGTCGGTGGCGCAGATCTCGGCATCGACGGTATCGTCGGCGATGACCAGCGTCTCGGTCGGGCCGGCGAACAGGTCGATGCCGACACGGCCGAACAGCTGGCGCTTGGCCTCGGCGACGAACGCGTTGCCGGGACCCACCAGCATGTGGACGTGGTCGATGGTCTCGGTCCCCAGCGCCATGGCGCCCACCGCCTGGATGCCGCCGAGCACGTAGATCTCGTGCGCGCCGCCCAAGTGCATGGCGGCGATCACGGCCGGGTTGGGCTTGCCCTTGAAGGGCGGGGTGCAGGCCACGATGCGCGGCACGCCCGCGACGCTGGCCGTGGCCACGGACATGTGGGCGCTGGCCACCATGGGGAACTTGCCGCCGGGCACGTAGCAGCCCACCGATTGCACGGGGATGGTCTTGTGACCCAGGATGACGCCCGGCAGCGGCTCGACCTCGAGATCCAGCATGGTGTCGCGCTGGGCCTGGGCGAAGTTGCGCACTTGCTCCTGCGCGAACTTGATGTCGTGCAACTCCTGCTCGGACAGCTCGGCCATCAGGGCGTCGATGTCCGACTGGCTCAGCCGGAACGATTCGGGCGTGTAGTTGTCGAACTTCGCGGCCAACTCGCGCACGGCGGCGTCGCCGCGCGTCTCGATCTCGCGCAGGGTCGCCTCGACCGTGGCGCGCACCTGTGCGTCGTCATCGGCGCGCTCGGACTGGGACTTGGCGGTCTTCAGATATTCCATCGGTTTACTCCGGCTCGGACGGTGTGGCGCGGCCTTCGTCGAAGGCTTCCCAGCCGTGGCCGTCGAACACGTCCCGGCCCAGCTGCGCGCAAACGGCGGCGAAATCGACCGAGACGGGGTTGTCGGCGATGCGCCCGTCCTCGACGCGCCAGAAATCCATGTACGGGATCCTCACGCGTTTGCCGGTGGCGGGGATGCCCATGAAGGTGCCGGAATGCGTGGCCTCGATATGACCCCAGCAGGCGGCCCAGTCGCCGTCGGCCATGAAATGCTCGGTCCTGTAGTCGCGGTCGGTGAAGGCCGCGCGCAGCGGCAGTTGCCAGTTGCGGCGGAATTCCTCGACCCCGCGCTTGGTGCCGCAGCCCTGGTTGCCGCGCCACAGGAAGTCCCCGTGGAAATAGCGGGTCATGTCGTTCTCGCCGGCGGCGAGCCCGTCTTCCATCCGCTTCACCGCGTCGAGCGTGGCCTGCGATCTCGCGTCCCGCCCGCTCATCGGTTCGTCCCCAGCCGTTCGCCGCTGTCGCGGTCGAACAGGTGGCAGATGCCCGGCGGGATAGACACCGACACCTCGGTCCCGATCTCGGCGCGGTAGTCCTTGTCGGCCTTGACCGAAACCAGCGTGCCGCCCGCGCGCATGGTGACCATCGTCGCCTCGCCCAGCAGTTCGAGCGAGTAGATCGACGCGCGTAATTGCCCGTCCTCGGCCAGCGTCGCGTCCTCGGCCCGGAAGCCCAGCGTCACCGGTCCGTCGGGGCCGGTCAGGCCCGGGATGCGGACCTTGTCGGCCTCGAACGTGCCGTCCTTCAGGGTGCCGTCCATCAGGTTCATGGCCGGGCTGCCGATGAAGCCCGCGACGAAGGTGTTGGACGGGTTGTCGTAGATCTCGGTCGGGGTGCCCACCTGCTGGATCACGCCCCGCTGCATCACGACGACACGGTCGGCCAGCGTCATCGCCTCGATCTGGTCGTGGGTGACGTAGATCGTGGTGACCTTCAGCTCGTGGGACAGGTTCTTGATCTGCGCGCGGGTGCTGACCCGCAGCTTGGCGTCGAGGTTCGACAGCGGCTCGTCCATCAGGAACGCGTTGGGGGTGCGGACGATGGCACGGGCCAGGGCCACGCGCTGGCGCTGGCCGCCCGAAAGCTCCTTGGGGCGGCGGTGCAGGAAATCGGTCAGCTCGACCATCTCGGCGGCGCGGCGCACGGCGGCGTCGTGGTCGGCCTCGTTGGTCTTTCGCACCTTCAGCGGGAAGCGGATGTTCTCGTAGACATCCATGTTCGGGTAGAGCGCGTAGGACTGGAACACCATGGCCACGTCGCGGTCCTTGGGGTCGAGATCGTTGATCCGCCGCCCGTCGACCAGGATGTCGCCGCTGGTCACGTCCTCGAGCCCCGCGATCATGCGCATGGTCGTGGTCTTGCCGCAGCCCGACGGTCCCAGCAACACCAGGAATTCGCGGTCCGCGATGGTCAGGTTGAAATCCGCCACGCCGACGAAATCGCCCCAGCGCTTGTGCACGTTCTTCAGCTGTATCTCGGCCACGGCGCACCCGGTGTTGCATACGTTTGCAAGCACCTTAGCCGCGGCAATTTGACTGCGGCAACCCTATTCCAAGGGGAATTTCGCACTCACGTGAGAAATTTGGTCTTGCCAAGTGGCCGCCCGGTCGCCCTTACTTGCAAGCGTATGCAAGTTTGCCGCGCCTCGCGCGCGCGTCCGAGCTGAAACACCGAAGACCCGGGGTCACCGGGCGCGAAACCATCTAGGGAGACCCGATACCATGAGCTTCATGAAAACCACCGCCCTGGCATCGGTGCTGGCCGTGACCGGCACCGCCGTGCTGGCCGATTGCCCCGTGACCGAGGGCCGCCTGTCCCTCGTGGGCAACGAATTTCCCGCCATCCAGTCCGTCGCCGCCCTGGCGCAGGAGTGCATGGGCGAGGGCACCGAGGCCAGCGCCAACCTGACCGCCGACCACCAGAAGATCAACGTCGCCGGCATGAGCGGAAACCCGGCGGAATACACCAGCGCCATCATCGCCAACTCGTCCATCGTCGCGCTGATCAACGAGGACGTGATCCGCCCGCTGGACGACCTGATCGCCGAGTACGGGCAGGACATTCCCGACCTCCAGAAGATCACCATCGACGGGCAGGTCATGGCCATCGCCTTCATGGCGAACGCGCAGACGCTGGTCTATCGCGCCGACGTGCTCGAGCAGATCGGCGTGGACGTGCCCGAGACCTACGAAGAAGTGCTGGAAGCGGCCGAGATGATCCGCGAGCAGGGGATCATGGAGAACCCGCTGGGCGGCGCCTATGCCGCCGGCTGGAACCTCGCCGAGGAATTCGTGAACATGTATCTCGGCCATGGCGGCCAGTTCTACGAGGCGGGCACGCCCCAGGTCGCCATCAACAACGAGGCGGGGGTCAAGACGCTCGAGATGCTGAAGGCGCTGAGCGAGTACATGAACCCCGACTACCTGACCCACGATTCGAACGCGACCAGCGCCGAGTGGGAAGCGGGCAACGTCGCGCTGATGAACATGTGGGGCTCGCGCTCGGGCGTGCTGATGGACGAGGAAGGCTCGGAGCCGCAGGTCTACGAGAACACCAAGGTGGCGCCGCCGCTGACCGTCGATGGCGGCGATATCCCGGCCTCGACCCTGTGGTGGGACGGCTGGACCGTCGCCAAGAACATCAGCGACGAGGACGCGGCCGCGACCTTCCAGGCGCTGGCCCATGCCACGTCGCCCGCGCTTCTGAACGACAAGACCATGGGCGAGGCCGTGTGGCTGATCGACGGCTACGAGCCCGCGCCGGTGAACGAGGGCGTGCTGGCCGCGACCCGCATGGGCACCCAGCCCTACCCGATGCTGCCCTACCAGGGACTGCTGCACACCGCGCTGGGCGACAACATCGCCGACTACCTGCAGGGCAACGAGACGGCCGAGCAGGCGCTGTCCGACATCGAGGCCGCCTACACGGCCGCCGCGCAGGAAAAAGGCTTCCTGAACTAAACGCGCCCCGGACGATCCGGCGGGGCGGCCACGCGCACGCCCCGCCACCCCCGGCAAGGACGACCCGCCATGAAACACAAGAGCTTCTTCTGGTTCGTCCTGCCGTCGAGCATCGCGATGCTCCTGTTCATCTTCTTCCCGATCCTGTCGGTGCTGCTGCAATCGGTCTTCACCGAGCACGAGCAGGTCATCAAGGAGGTCCGCAACTGCGGGCCGTTCGGCTGCCAGACCACAACCTCCATCGACCAGGAGGCGACCGCCGCCCTGCGCGAGGCCGAGCCGCTGGGCCGGTTCGTGGGCCTTGGCGTCTATTTCGACCGCGGGCACCTGGCCTTGTCCGAGGTCGCGCAACTCTGGCGCGAAAGCGCGGGACTGGGCGCGTTCTTCGACCGCCTGCTGAACCTACCGTTCTACAAGGCCATCGCCTTCACCCTGACCTATACCTTCGTGGTCACGCCGCTGACCATCGTGCTGGGGTTCGTCATCGCCGTGGCGGTGAACTCGGCCGCGCGGGCGATCCGCGGGCCGCTGATCTTCGTGTCGCTGCTGCCCTTCATCATCACGCCGCTGGTGGGCAGCCTCGTGCTGTTCTGGATGCTGGACGCGCGGGGGATCATCGGCTCGGCAATGCAAGTGCTGGCGGATGATCCCGACCTGTCCGTGAAGGCGTCGACGCCGCTCATGTGGACGATGCTGATGGTTTACGGCGTCTGGCACAGCGCGCCGTTCGCCTTCATTGTCTACTATGCGGGGCTTCAGACAGTGAACCAGGACACTCTGGAAGCCGCGATGGTCGACGGTGCCTCGCGGTGGGAGCGGATCCGCTACGTCGTCATCCCGCACCTGCTGCCGATCACGACCTTCATCGCGCTGATCCAGCTGATGGACAATTTCCGCGTGTTCGAACCCATCGTCAGCTTCTCGGCGCAGGCCCATGCCACGTCGCTCAGCTGGGCGATCTACAACGACCTGTCGGGCGAGACGCGGCAGCTGAGCTCGGCCGCCGCGACGTCGTTTCTGACGATCATCGGCGTGGCGATCCTGCTGTCGCCGGTCATCGTGCGCACCTACCGCGATTTCACCAGGAAATAAGCCATGGCGTCCAAGGCCTTTCGCAAACCCCTTCCGCTGCAGGCGCTGCTGATCTTCTTCCTCGTGGTCTGGGTCGTGATGGCGGCCTTCCCGTTCCTCTGGACGGTCTGGGGGTCGTTCAAGGTCGAGGGTGATTTCTTCTCCAAGGCCGACTGGGCCAACGCGATCTTCGGCACGCGGACCCGGGCCGAGACCGGGGACCTGTTCACCGGGCAGGGCTACTACGGCGCGTGGGTTCAGGAAGAATTCTGGCGCGCCGCGCTGAACACGCTGATCGTCTGCGCGGCGACGGTGATGATCTCGCTCACCTTCGGCACGCTGGGCGCCTATGCGCTGTCGCGGTCGACCTACCGCTACGCGTTCTGGTTCCTGATCATCGCGCTGATCTTCCGGGCCATGCCGCCGATCACGCTGGTGTCGGGGTACCTTCCGGTGTTCTTCGACTGGAACCTTTGGGGGCATCTGCCCACGGCGATTATCGTGCTGGTGGCGATCAACCAGCCGTTCACGCTGTGGATGCTGCACAGTTTCTTCAACAACATCCCCAAGGACCTGGACGAAAGCGCCATGGTCGACGGCTGCACCCGGTTCCAGGCGTTCCGGCACGTGATCGTCCCGGTGATGTGGCCGGGGGTCATCACCACGGCCCTGTTCTCGTTCCTGCTGGCCTATAACGACTTCGCCATCACCGCGCTGGTCCTGTCGAAGGAGAACCAGACCATGGTGCCGAAAATCGCCAGCTTCCTCGGCACCACGCAGACCAAGGGCAACGTCATGTTCGCCGTGGCGGCGGTGGTGTCGGTGACCGCGCCGCTGTTCGTGATGATCATGTTCTTCCAGCGCCAGATCGTCAGCGGCCTGACCGCGGGGGCGGTGAAGGGCTGAGGCCGCGCACCTGCGCCGCGACGCGGCCATTACACATCCCCATGGCCGCCATGCGAAATCGGTGCTTCATCGTGTCGCCGCCGCGCGCTAGTGTCGCACCGCCCACGGTCGCGCGTGGGCGCATGCGAAGGGTTCCGTGATGTCCTTCCAGGCGGAAAAGGCCCTGGTCCTCGATCACTACGACGCCCTGTCCCGGGCGACGCCCGAGACGGTCGCCGAAATCCTGTCCGAGCGAACGGCGCCCGACTGGCTCTGGCGCGGCGTGCGCCCGTTCGAATCGCGCTGCGGCGCGCGCGACGTGGCCGAGACGCTCTGGCAGCCGCTTCTGACCGCGATGCCGCGGCTGCAACGGCGGCCCGACATCTTCTTCGCGGGCCACTCTGACCGGGCCACGGGCGGTGTCTGGGTCGTCCAGATGGGCCATCTCATGGGGCTGCTGGACCAGCCCTTCCTGACGATCCCCGCCAGCCGCAAGATCGCGATGCTGCGCTATGCCGAGTTCAACCGCGTCGAGAACGGCCGAATCACCGAGACCGCGTTCTTCTGCGACCTGCTGCACCTGGCGCGGCAGGCTGGCCTGAACCCGTTGCCCCAGCAGACGGCGCAGCACCTGGTCCAGCCCGGCCCGCTGACCCATGACGGGCTGCTCTACCGCGACGCCGACCCGGCCGAAGGGCGAGAGACCCTCGACCTGATCGAGCGGATGATCGGCGACATCAACACCCGCGCGCGGTTCGAGACGCCCGAACAGGAACTGGCGCAGACCTGGCACGACGACATGATCTGGTGGGGCCCCGAGGGGATCGGCGCGACCTACACCATCCCGCGCTACATCGAGCAGCACCAGCGTCCGTTCCGCACGCACCTGTCGGACCGCGTCTTCAATGGTCACGTGGCGCGTCTGGCCGAAGGAAGCTATGGCGGTTTCTTCGGCTGGCCCAACCTGTCGCTGACAAATTCGGGCGCCTTCATGGGCGTGCCGGGCGACGGGGTGACGCGCGCCGACATGCGGGTCGTCGATATCTATCGCCGCGCGGGCGACAGGCTGGCCGAGAACTGGATCTTCATCGACATGCCCCATTTCCTGGCGATGCAGGGCGTGGACGTGCTGGGGCTGGACGCGCTGGTGCCGACGGTCTGAGGAAAATCAGGGCGCCTGGCGCAGCGCCTCGGCCCGGTCGTAGACGATGAGACCCAATCGCTTGCCCGCGGCCACGCTCAGTGTGTCGCTGTCGATGCCCTGCCTGGCCTGGAAGCGCCGGATCGCGGCGCGGGTGGGCGCGTCGATCTCGCCCGAGGGTGGCCCCTCCAGCAGGTCGCGGACGATCAGCGCGCGCTGCACCGACAGGATGAACTCGGGCGTCCATTCCTCGCGGCACGGGGTCTCGAACCAGATTTCCTTGCGGTCGCTGACGATCCGCTGCGAGGTCTGGGTGCGGTAGCGCGGGCCGTCCTCGAGCGTGCCGTCGGGCCGGCGGCGCGGGGGCAGGGCGGTCTGCTGGGTAATGGTCTCGATCACCGCGGGCGTGTCGTCGCGGCTGTGGCAGGCGCGCGGGCGGTCGGTGGCGATACGCTGGCTGCCGGTCGCCTCGAGCGCGGGTTCGATGAAGCGCGACACGCCGACCCCGCCCGCGCCGCAGGCGGACAGGCCAAGGCACAGGGCCAGGGGGGTCAACAAGGATCTCATCTGCTCGGCGGGCCTCTTGCGGGTCCGTATCGGCAGCACGCTAGCGTGGATCGCCGGCCGATCCTAGCGTCCAGCGGCCACCGGCGCGGGATCGGCGGCGGATGTGTCTTCCGTGCGCAGCAGGTCGTCCAGCATCCAGCTGATATCCTCGATCACCTCGGCGATGACATGGGTCACGCCGCCCTCGCGTTGCAGCCGCCCGGTCACCCGCAGGCAGCGCCCCGCGATGACGGCGCGGCGGAACGTCTCGTAGAGCGCTTTCCAGACAATGACGTTGCAGGTCCCCGTCTCGTCCTCGAGCGTGATGAAGATGACCCCGTGGGCCGTGCCGGGCCGCTGGCGCACCAGGACCAGCCCCGCCACCGCGACCCGCGCGCCGTTGGGGGCGCGGTCGAGCATGCCGTGCGGGATGCAGGCCGGCGGGCGCGGCCAGTCGTCGGGGCGGGGGGCGAAATCGGGCATGGGAACAATTATAGAACATCGAGCGCGCCGCGCCAAGATCGTCAAATCGCTTCTGGCCCTCGGCAGGGCGAAAGCCTACCTATGGCGCAACCGTAGGAACAGCATGGGAAGACCGCGCAAATGGCGAAAATCACCTATATCGAACACGGCGGAAAGGAGCACGTGGTCGACGTGCCCAACGGGCTGACCGTGATGGAAGGCGCGCGCGACAACGGTATCCCCGGGATCGAGGCCGATTGCGGCGGCGCCTGCGCCTGTTCGACCTGCCATGTCTACGTGGCCGAGGAGTGGGTCGACAAGCTGCCGCCCCGCCAGGACATGGAAGAGGACATGCTCGATTTCGCTTACGAGCCCGACGCCAACCGTTCGCGCCTGACCTGCCAGTTGAAGGTCAGCGACGCGCTGGACGGTCTCGTCGTGCAGATGCCGGAAAAGCAGATCTGATGCGGCGCGCGGCGGCGGTGCTGGCCCTTGCGCTGGCCGCTGCCGCGCCTGCCGGGGCCGAGGGGATTGCCGCGGCCCGGTTCACCGACCCCACGACACGCTATGACCACGCGGTGCTGGGCGACGCAGTGGAATACGGCGCGCTGGAGATGCGGACCGAAACCGGTCGCCGGATCACCGTGACCCTGCCCGAAACCCGCGTGTTCGAGGACCTGGCGCCGCGGCTGGTCGATCTCGACGGCGACGGCGCGTCCGAGGTCCTGGTGATCGAGACCGACATCGCCCGCGGCGCGCGCCTGTCGGTCTACGGCGCGGACGGGCTGATCGCGGCGAACGACTTCATCGGCCGCAGGAACCGCTGGCTGGCCCCGCTGGGCGCCGCCGATCTCGACGGGGATGGGCAGGTCGAAATCGCCTATATCGACCGGCCCCACCTTGCGAAGACCCTGGTGATCCTGCGCCGCGCGGGCGACCGCCTGGTCGAGGTCGCGCGCCATGCGGGCCTCACCAACCACCGTATCGGCGACGACTGGATCTCGGGCGGCATTGCCCGGTGCGACGATGGGCGCATGGTGATGCTGCTGGCCGATGCCGATTGGCGGCGGGCCCGCGCGGTGACATGGGACGGCGCCCGCTTCGCCATCAGGGATCGTGGCCTGATCCGGGGACGCGACGACCTGTCCCCGCGCCGCGCCTGCGGCTAGACGGCGCTCACGCCGCCCCGTCGTCGTCGTCCGCGGACCCGAAGGCGCCCTGTTCCCGCAGTCGTGACACGTCGTCTTCCGACAGCCCCCAGCCGGACAGCGCATGCGTATCCGGCCGGGCGGCCTCGGCCGGCGACCGTCCGATGGCACCGGGGGTGCGCGACAGGCGCGGGGCGGGTGCGGGCTGTGTCACCCCGTCGATGCGCGTGAACACGTCTCGCGCGCGGTTGGCCGGATGCGCCGCCGCCTCGGACTGCGACAGGACCGGCGTCACGCAGCCATCGCTGCCGTCGAACAGGGCCACCCAGTGATCGCGCGGCTTCTGCCGGAAGATCCGCGCCAGAACGTCGGCGCAATGGGCATCGTCCTCGGGCCGGGCCGCCACCATGCGCGGCTCGGATTCGAGGCCGAGGCGGGACAGCAGGACCTTGCGGAAGGCGGGTTCGATCGCGCCCACGACCAGCCATTCCCCGTCGGCACATTGATAGGTGCGGTAGAAATGCCGCGCGCCATCCAGCGGACCCGCGCCCGGCATCGCAGCGCCCGCCGTGCCGACCGCGCCGAGTGCGGTCACAAGCGAAGCAAGGTTCGCCGAGCCGTCGACGATGTTGGCATCCACCATCTGGCCCGTCCCGGTGGCCCGCGCCTGCATGACCGCCGACAGCAGCCCGATCACGGCAAACAGCGCCCCACCCGCCATGTCGCCCACCAGCGGCGGCATCCCCCGCGGGGGCGCCCCGTCGCGCCCGAACAGCGACAGCACGCCCGACAGCCCGAGGTAGTTCAGATCATGTCCGGCCATTCCCGCCATGGGGCCGTCCTGGCCCCAGCCGGTCACGCGCACATAGGCCAGCGCCGGGTTCCGCGCGTGACACGCGTCCGGTCCCAGGCCCAGCCGTTCCATCGTGCCGGGGCGGTACCCCTCGATCAGCGCCGAGGCGTCGCCGGCCAGCCGTAGGATCAGGTCGCGTCCGGCCTGCGATTTCAGGTCCACCTGCACCATGGGGCGCGAACGGTAGAAGATCGCGGCCTGCGTCATCGCGGAGAAATCGAGACCGTCGCCCAGCGATGGATACCCGCCGGGCCGGTCGATGCGGATCACCTGCGCGCCCAGGTCGGCCAGCACCATGGCGGCGTAGGGCACCGGTCCGATGCCCGTCATCTCGATGATTTTCACGCCCGCCAGCGGACCGGTCGACTGCTCCATGCCGCCGAGCCTAGCCGCGCCCGCGCCGCCTGCGCGACCCCGAAAATCGCGCGCGGGCCCTTCCATCGCCGCCCGGCCCGGTTAGGCTGCAACCCGGGCACAGTCGGGGAGGGGCGCATGCCGGGACAGTATTTCGACGAGTTCGAGGAAGGCCAGGTCTTCGATCACGAATGGCGGCGCACGATCAGCCAGGCCGACAACCAGTGGTTCTCGCTGCTGACCATGAACCCGCAACCGCTGCATATCGATCACCACGCGGCACAGGCGACCGAGTTCGGGCGTCCGCTGGTGAATTCGCTGTTCACGCTGGGCTGCATGGTGGGGATGAGCGTCAACGACACCACGCTGAACACCACGGTCGCCAACCTGGGGATGGAGAAGGTGAAGTTCCCCCATCCCCTGTTCGAGGGCGACACGATCCGCATCCGCACCACGGTCCTGGGCAAACGCGAAAGCGCGTCGCGCCCGAACGACGGCATCGTCACGCTGCGCCACGAGTGCTTCAACCAGGACGACGTGTTGTGTGGCACCTGCGAGCGGGCGGCCCTGATGAAGAAACGGCCCGCCGATGGCTGATCTGGCGGGACGGCGCGCGCTGCTGGTGGGCGGAAGCTCGGGGCTGGGGCTGGCCGCGGCGCGGGCGATGCGGGCGGCTGGCGCCACGGTGACCATCGCCGGGCGCAACCCCGACCGCGCGACCGAGGCGGCGCGCGCGCTGGACTGCCACGTGGTCACGGGCGACGCGGCGGATCCGGAGCAGTCGGCGCGCATGGTGGCCGAGGCGGCATCGGCCATGGGCGGGCTCGACACGCTCTGGTCCTCGGCGGGCGGCGACCCGATGCCCCGGCTCCAGCGCGACACGCCGCTGGCCGAGGTCATGGGCGACCTGACGGGGACGCTGGCCCCGGTCATCCTGCCGGCGCGCGCGGCCTTCGACCACATGGCGGCGACCGGGGGCGGGAGCCTGATCCTCGTCGCGTCCGACGCGGGCAAGATCCCGACACCGGGCGAGACCGCCATCGGCGCGGCCATGGCGGCGATTATCCAGTTCGCCCGCGGGCTGGCCGTCGAGGGCAAGCGCGCGGGCATCCGCGCCAACACCCTGACGCCGTCGATCGTGCGGGGCACGCCGCTTTACGACCGGTTGATGGGCGATGCCTTCGCGGGCAAGCTGTTCGCCAAGGCCGAGTCCATGGCCAGCCTGGGCGTGGCCGAGCCGCAGGACCTGGCCGACCTGGCGGTGTTCCTGGCCGGTCCCGGCGCGCGGCGCATCACCGGGCAGGCCATATCGGTGACCGGCGGCATCTCCGCCCTGTAGCAAAGGAGGGCCGCGCATGGCCAAGGACCACGGCACGTTCGAGACGGCGAATAACAGCCCCGTCTTCTTCGACGACACCCACCGCATGTTGCGCGACCAGGTGCGCCGCTTCGTCGAGACCGAGATCAAGCCGCACGGCGACGCGTGGGAAGAGGCCGGGATGGTCCCACGCGACGTGCTTCGCCGGATGGGACAGCTCGGCTTCTTCGGCATCCGCTATCCCGATAGCCTGGGCGGCGCGGGGTTGGACGAACGCGCCACCGTTGTCTGGGCCGAGGAGCTTGGCCGCTCGACCTTCTCGGGCGCGGCGATCACGGCGCTGGTCCATACCGACATGGCGTCGGTCCACATCTTCAACGCGGGAAGCGAGGCGCAGCGGCAGGACTGGATCCCCCGCTGCATCTCGGGCGACGCGATCAGCGCCGTCGCAGTGACCGAACCCGGTGCCGGGTCCGACGTGAAGGGCATCCGCACCACCGCGCGCCGCGACGGCGACCACTGGGTCCTGGACGGCACCAAGCTGTTCATCACCAACGGGGTCCATGCGGACGTGTACTGCGTCGCGGCGCGCACCGATCCCGACGCGCGGCCCAGCCAGTCGGTCAGCATGTTCCTGGTGGAAAAGGGAACGCCCGGCTTCACCGTTTCCCGCGCGTTGGACAAGCACGGCTGGCTGAGCTCGGACACCGCCGAGCTGAGCTTCGCGGGCGCGCGGGTGCCGGCGGATGCGATGCTCGGCGCGCGGGGGCGTGGCTTCTACGAGATCATGAAGAACTTCCAGAACGAACGGTTGGTCCTCGGCGCCATGGCCATGGGCGAGGCGCAGGCGGCGCTGGAGCTGACGGTGGCGCAGGTCAAGCAGCGCACGGCCTTCGGCGCGCCGCTGTGGGACAAGCAGGCGATCCGGCAGCGGCTGTCGATGCTGGCCGCGCGGGTCGAGGCGTGCCGCCAGATGGTCTATGCGACCGCCGCGCGGATGGCGGGCGGCGAAGAGCAGACCCGCGAGGTCTCGATGATCAAGGCGCTGGCGGGCGAGCTCGTGAACGAGGTCATGTATGACTGCGTGCAGTTCCACGGCGGCATGGGATTCATGCGCGGCACGGCGATCGAGCGGATGGCCCGCGACGCCCGCGTGCAATCCATCGGCGGCGGCGCGACCGAGGTGATGCTGGAAGAGGTCGCCAAACGGATGTGACGCGCCGGATCCTGCCCGACGATCTGCCGAGGATCATCGCGGATGATCTTCCCGAGACGATCCGCGATCATCCCGCCACCTGAAAGGAATAGCCATGGCCCCGCCCTTCATTCCCTACGACGCCGCCGCGCGCCTGACCTGGCCGGACGCGGTCGAGGCGATCCGCGCGGGCCACGAACGGCCGCGCGCCGACCTGGGGGACATCTTCCTGGGTCCCTCGGACGGCACGCTTCTGACCCGCGCGGCCTTCATCCCCGGGCTTGGCTACGGCGTGAAGGCGGTCAGCGTCATGCCGGGCAACCCGGGCCGTGGTTTGCCGTCGGTCCAGGGGGCGATGACGGTCTTCGATCCCGACAGCGGGGCGGTCACCGCGCTGATCGACAGCAAGCTGGTGACCGAGTTCAAGACCGCCGCCGACTCGGTCCTCGGCGCCCGCCTCTTGGCGCGCCCGGACAGCCGGCACCTGCTGATCGTCGGGGCCGGTACCGTCGCGCGAAGCCTCATCCACGCGTATGCCGCCGTCTTCCCGGGGCTCGAGCGCATCACGCTCTGGGCCCGCCGGCCCGAGCAGGCGCGAGACCTCGCAGACGACATGAAGGACGCACCCATCCCGCCCGGGGTGGCCGAAGATCTGTCCGCCGCGCTGGCCGAGGCCGACATCGTCTCGACCGCGACCATGGCGACCCAACCCGTCCTGAAGGGCGAGTTCGTGCGGCCCGGCACCCACGTGGATCTGATCGGCGCCTTCCGCGCCGACATGCGCGAGGCCGACGACGCGCTGATGCGCAAGGGACGCCTGTTCGTCGACAGCCGCGACACCACGATCGGCCATATCGGCGAGTTGACGATCCCCATCGCCGCGGGCGTTATCGATGCCACGGACGTGCTGGGCGACTTCTACGACCTCGTGCAGCCCGGGGCGGCGCGGCGTGGGGCCGACGATGAGATCACCGTGTTCAAGAACGGCGGCGGGGCGCATATGGACCTGATGATCGCCGACTACATCGCCCGCGCCATCGGCTGAGCCGCGCGGGAAGGAGCCAGAGCCATGACCGACACCTGCCCCCGATCCTGGCTTTTCGCGCCCGGCGACAGCGCGCGCAAGATGGAGAAGGCCCTGGGCTCGGGCGCCGACGCGGTGATCTTCGATCTCGAGGACTCGGTCGCGCCGGACGCCAAGGATGCCGCCCGCGCGAGGACGGCAGAGGCGCTGGCCGCACCCGTGACCGGGGCCGGCCGCTGGGTGCGGGTGAACGCGCTCGACACCGGGCGGACGGACGCCGACGTGGCCGCCACCGTTGGGGGCGGGCCGGACGGCTACGTCCTGCCGAAATGCGAGGGGGCCGAGGATATCGCGTCGCTGGCCGCGATGATCGACGGCCATGGCGGCGGGACGGATCTGCCGATCGTCGTCATCGCCACCGAGACGGCCCGCGCCGTGCGCAACCTCGCCCATGCCGACTGGTCGCATCCAAGCCTCTACGCCATGGCGTGGGGGGCCGAGGACCTGGCGGCCGACCTGGGCGCGCTGGCCAACCGGGACGAGGGCGGGGCCTTCCTGCGCCCGTTCCTGCTCGCGCGCGATACGATGCTGTTCGCGGCCCGCGCCGCCGGGGTCGCGGCCATCGACACCGTCTTCACCGATTTCCGCGACGACGCCGGGTTGCGGGCCGAGGCTGCGGCGGCGATGACGCTGGGCTTCGCGGGCAAGCTGGCCATCCACCCGGCGCAGGTCGCGGCGATCCACGAGGCCTACACCCCGACCGCGGCGCAGGTCGACTGGGCCGAGCGGGTGGTCGCCGCGCTGGACGGAAAGGCGGGAGTGGCGCAGCTGGACGGACGCATGATCGACCAGCCGCACCTGCGCGCGGCGCGGCGGATCCTGGCGCTGCGCGACGCGGCGCGGGCTTGACGCCACCGCGCCCCGGCGCGACCTATGCGCCATACCCACATGAAGGAGCCCCCAATGTCCAATCCGGCAATCGACGATGTCCAGCTTGACCGGCTGGCCGACGTGGCGGTCCGCGTCGGGCTGAACTTGCAGGAAGGCCAGGACCTGATCCTGACCGCGCCCGCCGAGGCGCTGCCGCTGGTGCGGCGGGTGACGGCCGCGGCCTACCGCGCCGGCGCCGGGCTGGTCACGCCGCTGCTGTCGGACCCCGAGGTGACGCTGGCGCGCTACCGCGAGGCGGGCGATCACAGCTTCGACCGCGCGCCGGACTGGCTTTACGGCGGGATGGCCGAGGCGTTCGGCAACGGCGCGGCGCGCATGGCCATCGTCGGCGACGACCCGATGCTGACCGCCGACGAGGACCCCGAGCGCGTGTCGCGCGCCGGCAAGGCGAACTCGATCGCCTACAAGCCCGCGCTGAGCCACATTTCGAACTTCAAGATCAACTGGTCGATCCTCGCGTGGCCGGGCCGCGCCTGGGCCATGCGGATGTTCCCCGATCTCGACCCCGACGCGGCGCAGACGAAGCTGGCCGAGGCCATCTTCGCAGCCTCGCGCGTGTCGGACGAGAACGCCGTCGCCAACTGGCAGGCGCACAACGCCCGGCTGGCCGAGCGGACGGCGTGGCTGAACGACCAGCGCTTCGACGCCTTGCAGTACAGCGGCCCGGGTCTGGACCTGACCGTGGGGCTGGCCGACGGGCACGAATGGATGGGCGGCGCGTCGCGCGCGCAGAACGGCGTCGTCTGCAACCCCAACATCCCCACCGAAGAGGTCTTCACCACGCCCCACGCCGCCAGGACCGAGGGCCGGGTGCGCGCCACCAAGCCGCTGTCGCACCAGGGCACGCTGATCGACGGGATCGAGGCCACCTTCCGCGAGGGCCGCATCGTCGAGGTCAGCGCGACCAAGGGGCAGGCGGTGCTGGAGAAGCTGCTGGATACCGACGATGGCGCCCGGCGGCTGGGCGAAGTGGCGCTGGTGCCCCACGGCTCGCCCATCTCGCAATCGGGTCTGCTGTTCTACAACACGCTGTTCGACGAGAACGCGGCCTGCCACATCGCGCAGGGGCAGTGCTATTCCAAGTGCTTCCTCGACGGCGACTCCATGAGCGAGGAAGACGTCGCCAAGGCGGGCGGCAACAGCTCGATGATCCACGTGGACTGGATGATCGGCGGACCCGAGACGGATATCGACGGCGTGCGTGCCGACGGCAGCAAGGTGCCGGTCTTCCGCAAGGGCGAATGGGCGTGACACACTTCGGCAGGGCGGACCGGTGACGCGGATCGCCGTGGCCGGCGCCGGGCTGATCGGCACGCGCCATTTGGACGCCCTGCGTCTGGCGGGCATCCCCGTTCACTCGGTGATCGATCCGGACCCGTCCGCCGCCGATATCGCCGCGCGCCATGGCGTGCCGCATCACGCCGATCTTGCCGCGGCCCTCGCGACCCGGCCGGATGGCGTGATCCTGTCCACCCCGAACACCCACCACCGCGACGGCGCGCTGGCCTGCATCGCCGCCGGCGTGCCGGTGCTGGTGGAAAAGCCGCTGGCCGCGACCGTCGCGGACGCGCGCGCCATCGTCGCCGCCGGGCAGGCGGCGGGCGTCCCGGTCCTGACCGGCCACTACCGGCGGCACCAGGGCGTCGTTGCCGCGGCCAGGGAACGGATCGCGGCCGGCGCGCTGGGCACGCCCGTCGCCGCCCACGCGATGTTCTGGATCGCCAAGCCCGACGGCTATTTCGACACGGCCTGGCGGCGGGCGCCGGGGGCGGGGCCGCTGCTGGTGAACCTGATCCACGATCTCGATTTGTTGCGCTTCCTGCTGGGCGAGGTCGGAAGCGTGCGGGCAATCGCGTCGAACTGGGTGCGCGGGTTCGAGAACGAGGATCACGCTGCCGCGCTTATCACGTTCGAGAGCGGCGTGATCTGCACGGCCCAGATCTCCGACGCCATCGTCGGGCCGTGGAGCTGGGAGATGACCAGCCACGACAACCCCGCCTATCCGCCGACCGACCAGAACGCGCTCTGGATCGGGGGCACCCACGGATCGCTCGCCCTGCCGCGCGGCGAACTGTGGGACGACGGTGGCCGCCGCGACTGGATGACCCCGATCCGGCGCGAGACGTTGACGCGCGCCACGCCCGATCCGCTGGTGGCGCAGGCGCGGAATTTCGCGGACGTGATCGCGGGCCGCGCGTCACCGGTCTGCTCGGGCGCCGAGGGGCTGGCGACACTGGCCGCGCTCGACGCGCTGATCCGCGCGACCCGGTCCGGCGGGGTCGAGCGTCCGGCGCCCTGAGATGGGCTGGACAAGCCCGCGCCAAGGGGGCCATCTGGGGCCATGACCGATCCCCTTCCGCACCTCGAAACGCGCATCGCCCAGGCCCGCGGCGACGCGCCCGCCGACACCGTCCTGCGCGGGGGGCGGGTGCTGGACCTGGTGACCGGTGACCTGCTGGACGGCGACGTGGCCATCGCGGGTGACCGGATCGTGGGCACCTGCGATAGCTACGACGCCGCGCAGGTGATCGACGTGACGGGCCTGACGCTGGTGCCGGGCTTCATCGACACCCACCTGCACGTGGAAAGCAGCCTGGTCACGCCGCTGGAATTCGACCGCTGCGTGACCCCGCGCGGCGTCACCACCGCCATCTGTGACCCGCACGAGATCGCCAATGTGTTGGGGGCCGGGGGCATCCGCTGGTTCCAGCAGGCGGCGCGGCTGACGCTGATGGATTTGCGGGTGCAACTGTCGTCCTGCGTGCCCTCGACCGACATGGAAACGGCGGGCGCCGAGCTGTCGGCTGAGGATATCGCCGAATTGATGGGCGACCCCAGCGGTATCGGCCTGGCCGAGGTGATGAACTATCCCGGCGTCGTCCACCGCGATCCCGGGATGATGGCCAAGCTGCGGCTGTTCGCCGACGGTCACATGGACGGGCACTGCCCGCTTCTGTCGGGGCGCGACCTGAACGCCTATGCCGCCGCCGGCATCCGGACCGAGCACGAAGCGACCAGCGCCGCCGAGGCGCGCGAGAAGTTGCAGAAAGGCCTGCGCGTGCTGATCCGCGAAGGTTCGGTCAGCAAGGATCTGGAGGCCTTGCAGCCGCTGCTGACCGACATCACCGCACCCTACATGTGCCTGTGCACCGACGACCGCAACCCGCTGGATATCGGCGAGGAAGGACACCTGGACCACATGATCCGGCGGCTGATCGCGCTGGGCACTTCGCCGCTGGCCGCGTACCGCGCCGCGTCGCTGTCGGGGGCCGAGGCGTTCGGGCTGAAGGACCGGGGCCAGATCGCCCCCGGCAAGCGCGCCGATATCGTGGCGGTCGGCTCGCTCGAGTCGTGTGACGCGCGGCTGGTGATCGCCGGTGGCCGGGTGGTGGACGACCGTGCCTTCGACGGGCGGGAAGGCCTGCCCGGGATCGGCCGCGGTTCGGTCAAGGCGCCGAGGCTGGTGGCGGAAAGCTTCCGCTCGACGGCCAACCGCGAGGAAACGCCCGTCATCGGCATCCGCGAGGGGCAGATCCTGACCGATCACCTGACCGAGGCGGTGGCCGTCCGCGATGGCGACAAGCGGCCCGACCCGGCGCGCGACCTCGCGCGTATCGCGGTGATCGAGCGGCACGGGCGGAACGGTAACATCGCGACCGGCTTCGTGCGCGGCTTCGGGATGACGCGCGGGGCCATCGCGTCGACCGTGTGCCACGACCACCACAACATCGCCTGCGTGGGGGTCGATTACGACGCCATGGCGCTGGCCGCGAATCGGCTGGCCGAGATCGAGGGCGGTTTCGTCGTGGCCGATGGCGACAAGATCCTTGCCGAACTGGCGCTGCCCATTGCCGGGCTCATGTCGGACCAACCGTTCGAGCATGTGCGGGACCGGCTGATCGATCTGCGGGCCGCCGCGACATCGCTGGGCGTCACCCTGAACGAACCCTTCCTGCAACTGGCCTTCCTCGCCCTGCCGGTGATCCCGTCGCTGAAGATCACCGACCGCGGGTTGGTGGACGTGCTGAAATTCGAGATCATTCCATGAAACACGGCGGACAGCTGCTGGTCGATTGCCTTCATGCGCAGGGCGTGAGCCGCGTCTTCTGCGTGCCGGGCGAGTCGTTTCTCGCCGCGCTCGACGGGCTCTACGATGCCGAGATCGACACGGTGACGGCCCGGCAGGAAGGCGGCGCCGCGATGATGGCCGAGGCGCATGGCAAGCTGACGGGCACGCCGGGGGTGGCCTTCGTCACGCGCGGCCCCGGCGCGACCAATGCCTCGGCGGGCGTGCACGTGGCGATGCAAGACAGCACGCCCATGATCCTGTTCGTGGGGCAGGTCGCCCGCGACCAGCGCGACCGCGAGGCGTTCCAGGAGGTCGACTACCGCGCCATGTTCGGCCCGCTGGCCAAGTGGGTGGCCGAGATCGACCAGACCGACCGCATCCCGGAATACGTTTCGCGCGCCTTTCACGTGGCGCAGGCGGGGCGCCCCGGACCGGTGGTCCTGGCCCTGCCCGAGGACATGCTGTCGGCCGAGACCGATGCCGAGGCCACCCCGGCCGCGATCCTGCCGCAGGGCGGCGCGCCAGAGGACCAGGTCGCGCGGGTGATCGACGCCGTGGCGGCGGCCGAAAACCCGTTCCTGATCGTGGGCGGGGGCGGCTGGACCGGCGACGCCGCACGCGCGCTGGGCGATTTCGCGGCGCACGCGCAGATCCCTGTGGGCGCGTCCTTCCGCTGCCAGGATTACCTGGACAACCGCCACCCGAACTACGCGGGCGACGTGGGGCTGGGCATCAATCCCAAGCTCGAGGCGAGCGTGAAGGAGGCCGACCTGCTGGTCGCGCTGGGCACACGGTTGGGCGAGATCACGTCGGGCGGCTACTCCCGCGTCGTGCCGCCCGTGCCCGCGCAGCGGCTGGTCCATATCTACAACGACCCATCCGAGATCGGGCGCGTCTTCCGCCCCGAGATCGCGGTGACCGGCAACGTCGCCGCCATCATCCGGCAACTGGCCGAGGCCGCCCGTGCGCCCGACAAGGATCGCGGCGACCAGGTGAAGGCCGCCCGCGCCGCCTACGAGGCATGGCAGGAGCCGGTCGAGACACCCGGCGATCTGAAGATGGAGCGGCTGATCGCCCATCTCAACGACACGCTGCCCGACGACGCGATCCTGACCAACGGGGCGGGCAATTACGCCGGATGGCTGCACCGGTACTACCGGTTCCGTGGCTGGCGCACGCAGCTGGCGCCGACCTCGGGCTCAATGGGATATGGCCTGCCCGCCGCGATCGCGGCCAAGCTGCACGCGCCCGATCGCGACGTGATCTGTCTTGCGGGCGACGGGTGCTTCCAGATGGTCAGCCAGGAATTCGGGACGGCATGCCAGTATGGCGCGAACGTGGTGGTGCTGGTGGTCAACAACGGCCATTACGGCACGATCCGGATGCACCAGCACCGCCACTACCCCGGCCGCCCCTCGGGTACCGCCATGGTCAACCCGGATTTCGCTGCGCTGGCCCGCGCCTACGGTGCCTTCGGCGCTACCGTGCAAACCGATGCCGCGTTCGCCGAGGCCTTCGCCGCCGCCCGCGCGGCCGGGACGCCGGCGCTGCTGGATCTCAAGGTTTCGCCCAAGGCGCTTTCGACAACCTTGGAACTCCCCGAGTGAGGCCGCGCAGCCAGACCTTTCTTCGGTATGAGATCAGCGGCGCGGCACGGTATAGAGCACGAAGCCACCGACCCGGTTGACCTCGATCGCGCCGGTCTCGGTCACGAAGACGCCCAGGTTCTCGGCGCCCGCGGGGCAGGCGACCAGGTCGGCGGCGTCATCCAGGAATTGGTTGGTGTAGTCGCTTTCGCCCACGCGGCGGCACTGGTCCGCGGCATCGCGGTAGCCGCCCATCAGCGGCAGCTCGACCGGCGTGGCAGGCTGCATCACGCAGGCGGCGAGCAGGGGCAGGGCGAGGGGGGCAAGGCGGGACATGGTCGGCTCCATCATGCTGGCGGGGATCTCTCCCCTGCTAGCATCTCGTCGCGCCCGAGGTCAGCCGGAAACCACGCGGGGGATGACCGGTGCATCACTGACCGGCCGCAACCCGCCGGACCAGCGCGATGCGATCCGCGTTCGGGGGGTGGGTGCCCAGGAACCGGTTGCCGGGATCGGGCACCCGGTTGAAATAGGCCACGCCGCGCACCGGGTCGTAGCCCGCCCGTTGCGTGATGATGGTTCCCAGCGCGTCGGCCTCGAGCTCGAAATCCTTCGAGAACCGGCGCGACCCGTAGAAGGCCCCCAGGTTCTGTGCTCGCTGAATCGTCACCGCGTCGCCGCCGCCAAGCGTGGCGAGCGCACCGGCCAGCACCGCGCCCGTCGCAGCCGAGGCCTGGCCGCGGGCGATGTGGCCCTCGATATGGTGTGCGGCCTCGTGTCCCAGAACGAAGGCCATCTCGTCCGCGTTTGCGGCGGTCTGGATCAGCGGCAGGGTGAAACCGACAACGGGTTGCCCCCCGGGACCCAAGGTCTGGAACGCGTTGGGAGGCAGGCCCGGCCGGTCATCCACGACCACGGCGTAGTCGCAGCGCACGCCCCGCGTCCGCGTGCGGCATTCCTGCTGGGCGATGGGCATGACGCGGTTCACCACCGCCTGGAAGGTCCGTGCGCGGCTGGCGTCGACCCCCGAAGGCGGAGCCTGCGGCGCCGGCGCCTGGACGGGGCCGCCCGGCTCGGGGCCGGGCTGCATGATGACGAGTTCGCCGCACCCGGCGAGGGCGAGCAGGGCGGCGACAAGAACTTGGCGGGCGTGGCGAACGATAGGCATGAAGCGGAGAATAACTCTGCCGGCTGCGGCGACCAGTCACGTTTTCGCAGAGCGACGGCCACTATCTGTAAGAGTATGAACCAAACACCCCTTGTCATCTACAATGGCGCCTGCCCGATCTGCGCACCCGAGGTCCGGTCCTACCAGCGGCAGGCGCGTGCGGCGGGGGCCGATCTGCGGTTCGAGGACCTCAACCACATGGACCTGCGCCGGTTCGACCTGACCGAAGACCAGGCGGCCAAGCGTCTGCACGTGGTACGGGACGGCGAGCTGATCTCGGGCGTGGACGCCTTTCTGGTGATCTGGCGCGAGCTGCCGAAGACCCGTTGGCTCGCCCGGCTGATCGACCGGCCGGTGATCCGGCCCGTCGCGGGATGGGTCTATAATCGGGTCCTCGCGCCGATCCTCTTCGCCATGCACAAACGTCGACAAACCCGCTAGCGCCCGGCGGCACGCTGTCCTAGCGTGGGGTCATGTTTACCATCGAGCACGATTTCGACGCCACCGTCATCACCCTGGTCGACGAGGCCGCGGCCCACCGGCAGGAGGATGTGGTCGTGAATGCCTTCGACGATTGCGTGACCCTGGAACAGGTCGATCCGCGCACCGACATGGTCCGCACGGTGACCCTGTCGCTGGCGCAGGTCCGCGACCTCGCCGCCGCGCTGGACCTGCCGGAGGGCGCCTATCGGCTGAACCTCAAGGCGACGTCCGGAGCATGACCACGGGGTTCTACTGGGACGAGCGGTGCTTCTGGCACGGCGGCGGCAACTACGCCTTCCTGTCCCCCGTGGGTGGGCTGGTGCAGCCGCTTGCGGCGGGCGGGCTGCCCGAGGGGCCCGAGTCCAAGCGTCGGCTGAAGGCGCTGCTGGATGTAACCGGCCTGGCGGCCGAGCTGCGCTGCCAATCGGCCCCGCCGGCCACCTGGGAAGACCTGGCGCGGGTGCATCCCGAAGCGTTCCTGCAGAAGTTCAAGGGGCTGTCGGATGCCAGCGGGGGCGAGCTGGGCCTGCGCACACCTTTCGGCCCCGGCGGGTTCGAGATCGCGTCGCTGTCGGCCGGGCTGGCCAAGGCGGCGCTGACCGACGTGCTGAAGGGCGACATCCGCAACGCCTATTCCCTGTCGCGTCCGCCGGGGCACCACTGCCTGCCCGACTGGCCCAACGGTTTCTGCCTGCTGGCCAATATCGCCATCGCCATCGAATCCGTGCAGGCCGCAGGGCTGGCCAAGCGCATCGCCGTCATCGACTGGGACGTGCATCACGGCAACGGGACCGAGGCGATTTTCTACGACCGCGACGACGTGCTGACGGTGTCGCTGCACCAGGATCGCAACTACCCGCTGGACACCGGCGACGCGGCGGATCGCGGGCGTGGCGCGGGCGAGGGCTTCAACCGCAACATCCCGCTGCCGCCGGGCGGTGGCCGCCACGCCTACCTGTCGGCCTGGGATCGGCTGGTGGACCAGCAGGTCGCCGACTTCGCGCCGGATGCCATCGTGATCGCCTGCGGGTTCGACGCGTCCGGTGTCGATCCGCTGGGCCGGATGATGCTGTCGGCGGCCGATTTCGGGGACCTGACCCGTCGGGCCATGGCGCTGGCCGACCGGGTCTGCGACGGACGGCTCGTGCTGGTGCACGAGGGCGGCTATTCCGAGGTGCATGTGCCGTTCTGCGGCCATGCGGCCATCGGCGCGCTGGCGGGCAGCGGGATCGAGGCCGCGGACCCCATGCATCCGCGCATCACCGGCCAGCAGCCCGGGGCAGCGTTCGACGCCTTCACCGACAGCTGGATCGACGGGTTGGCCCACACGCTGGACGGCTAGCGCGCTCAGCCCACGCCGGTCAGGCGGAAGGACAGCGCCTCGGCCAGGTGCGGCCCCGCGATGGCGTCGGCGCCGTCCAGGTCGGCGATGGTGCGCGCCACCCGCAGCACACGGTGATAGCCCCGTGCGCTGAGGCCCAGGCGGTCCGCCGCCGCCGTCATCATCTTGCGCCCCTCAGCGTCCAGCGCGCAGCACGCATCCAGCACGGCACCCGTGGCGTCGGCGTTCTGGCGCACGCCATCATGCCCGGCGAACCGGTCGTCCTGCACCTTGCGCGCCGCCGCGACGCGCGTCGCCACCGTGGCGCTGCTTTCGCCGCCGGGCGCGGCGTCGAGATCGGCGAAGGCCACCGGCGGCACCTCGACCCGCAGGTCGAACCGGTCCATCAGCGGCCCCGAGATCCGGCCCAGGTAATCCGCACCGCACTCGGGCACGCGGGCGCAGGCGCGGGCCGGATCGGGCAGGTAGCCGCATTTGCAGGGGTTCGCGGCGGCCACCAGCAGGAACTTGCATGGATAGCGGATATGGGCGTTGGCCCGCGCGATCACCACGTCGCCGGTCTCGATCGGCTGGCGCAGCGTCTCCAGCACGGGCCGCGCGAATTCGGGGAACTCGTCCATGAACAGGACCCCGTTATGGGCGAGGCTGATCTGGCCGGGCTTCGCACCCTTCCCGCCGCCCACGATGGCGGGCATGGACGCGGTGTGGTGCGGCTCCATGAAGGGGCGGGTGCGGCTGATGCCGCCATCGCTGATAAGGCCCGCCAGCGAATGGATCATCGACGTCTCCAGCGCCTCGGCCGGCGTCAGCGGCGGCAGGATCCCCGAGAGACGCTGGGCCAGCATCGACTTGCCCGATCCGGGCGTGCCGACCATCATCAGGTGGTGTCGCCCGGCGGCCGCGATTTCCAGCGCGCGCTTGGCCCGTTCCTGCCCCTTCACGTCGGACAGGTCGCGCAGGGCGGGGCCGTCGGTGACTTCGCCCGGCTCGGCCGGATTCAGCGGGGATTGCCCGGTCAGGTGCTGGATCGCGGCAGCCAGCGTCGGCGGCGCGATGACCGTCGTGGCGCCGACCCACGCCGCCTCGGCGCCGCAGGGGGCGGGGCAAAGCAGCGTGCGGTCGCATTCGGCCGCGGCCATGGCGGCGGGCAGCGCACCAACCACGGCGGTCAGGCGACCGTCCAGCGACAGCTCGCCCAGGGCCACGGTCTCGGCCACGGTATCGCGCGGCACAACGTCCAGTGCCGCGAGGATGGCGAGCGCGATGGGCAGGTCGAAATGGCTGCCTTCCTTGGGCAGGTCGGCGGGGGCCAGGTTGATGACGATCCGCTTGGGCGGCAGCGCGATGGACATGGTCTCCAACGCGGCGCGCACCCGGTCGCGCGCCTCGGAGACGGCCTTGTCGGGCAGGCCCACGACCGAAAAGGCGGGCAGACCGGGCGCTACGGCGCATTGCACCTCGACCAGGCGGGCCTCGATCCCTTCGAACGCCACCGTGAAGGCGCTGGCGACCATCTCAACCCTTTCCCGTTAACCGAGGTTAACCATGGCGCGAGGCGGTTGATGAAAGGTTAACGCCCGAGGGCGCTCAGGCCGCGGGCCAGTCGATTCGCGGCCAGGTTTGGCGATAGACGCTGTCTTCGAGCGCGGCGCCCCGCTCGAGCCCCAGTTGCCGCCAGCGCCGGAAGGCCGTCTCGGCCAGGTGGGCGTCGACATAGGCGCGTGCCGTTTCTCCGACGGGCAGGCTATAGCCGGCGATCCGCGCCGCGACGGGCGCGAAGAACGCGTCCGCGATGGAATAGTCGCCCGCCAGCCAAGGGCCGCCAGAGCGCGCGAGCGCGTCCGACCAGATCACGTCGAGCCGCGCGAGGTCGGCGGCCACTTTCTCGGGCAACTCGACCTCGGCATAGGCCGTGCGCAGGCACATCGGGCAGTGCGACCGCAACGCGGCGAAGCCCGCGTGCATCTCGGCCGCGAGGCTGCGCGCCAGCGCGCGCCGTCTCGGATCCGCTGGCCACAGGGGCTGGTCGGGGAACCTTGCCGCCAGTTCCTCGGCGATGGCCAGCGACTCGGCCACTTCGGCCCCGTCATCGCAGAGCAGGAACGGCACCGTGCGGGCCGGGGGGTGGCCGATCTGCTGCGCAAGCGGCGGGGTGCCGTAGATCTCGAGCCAGCGGATGTCGACCGGGAGGGCGAAGCGGAACGCCAGAAGGCCCACGCGCATGGACCATGAGGAAAAGCCGGGATCGGCCAGGAAAAGCGTGTGTGTCATGGGACGAGCTTAGGGCCGGGCGAGCGCGCCGCGCAAATTCCCAATGGTGCGCGGGGGCGTCACGGGTGGTGATTGATCGCCTGAATCTCGGCCGGATCAGCATAGCGGAACCGCGACAGGGACAGGTTCTCGATCCGCTGGGCGAACGCGTCCGTGGTCCGCAGCCGGGCGACACGCTGGTACTGCGTCAGGATCGCGCCGAAATGGGCCACCACGATCACGTCGCCGCCCCGCGCCAGCAGCCGGTCGGCGGCGGCATCCACCCGCGCCTGAAGGTCGTGCCAGCTTTCGCCGCCGGGCGGGCGGTTGTCGCCGGGCTGGTCCCAGAAGGCGCGGATGCGGTCGGGATCTTCGGCCGACACGTCGTCATGCGTCCGCATCTCCCAGTCGCCGAAATGGATCTCGCGCAGGTCCGGGTCGTCGGGCAGGCGCGGGCGGTTGCCCTGGATCGCGTCGGCGGTGGCGCGCGCGCGGTCCAGCGTGGACGAGATCACGGGCGCGTCCGGCAGCGTCTCGGCCAGCCGTTTCAGCCTGTTGGCGTCCGAAAGGTCAGCGGGCAGGTCCGTCCAGCCCACCATTCCCTTGGCGTGGGTCGGCCCGTGCCGGATCCACCAGAGGACGCTCACGGTAGCGCGCCCTTCAGCACCATCGGCAGCCCGGCGGCCACGAGGACGGCCAGGTCGGCCTCGGCCGCGACACGCTGGTTCAGACGGCCTTGGGCGTTGCGGAACCGGCGGCCCAGCGGGGTGTCGGGCACGATGCCCTGTCCGGTCTCGTTCGACACGACGATCAGCGGTCCCGGATGTGCGGACAGCGCGGCCATCAGCGTGTCGCAATTCGCCGCCTCGTCCCGCTTGGCCAGGATGACGTTCGACAGCCAGAGGGTCAGGCAGTCCACAAGGACCAGCGCGCCCGGCGGGGTTTCGGACAGCGCGGCGGGCAGGTCCAGCGGAGCTTCGATCGTCTGCCATCCGTCGCCGGCGCGCGCGGCACGGTGACGGGCGATCTTCTGGGTCATCTCGTCGTCGAAGGCCTGCGCGGTGGCCATGTAGATGCGCAGAATGTCGCACCCTTTTGCCAATGTTTCCGCATAGTTGGACTTACCCGAGGCCGCGCCGCCTAGAATGAAAGTGAGTCTTGGCAACAAAAAAACGGAACTTTCTTCGTGACGCGGCGTCTGGAGATCATAGGGCTATGTGAAAAGATAACAAATGCACCGTTCGCACATGCCCAGCCAAGGACGAAGACCACTGGGAGATTGATGAATGGCATTCGATGGCTTTTCCGACCAGACACTTTCGCGCCGCGCGATGCAAGCCGAGCTGCTGGACGCCGAGACCGAGCTGAAGCTCGCCTACGCGTGGCGGGACGAGCGGGATGAAGCCGCCCTGCATCGCCTGATCACCGCCTATATGCGCCTCGCCATTTCGATGGCCGCGAAGTTCCGCCGCTACGGCGCGCCGATGAACGACCTGATCCAGGAGGCCGGCCTCGGCCTCATGAAAGCCGCTGACAAGTTCGACCCCGACCGGGGCGTGCGCTTCTCGACCTACGCCGTCTGGTGGATCAAGGCGTCGATCCAGGACTACGTGATGCGCAACTGGTCCATGGTGCGGACGGGGTCGACCAGCAGCCAAAAGTCGCTCTTCTTCAACCTGCGTCGCGTGCAGGCCCGTCTCGAGCGCGAAGCCGCGGCCCGGGGCGAACCGCTCGATCGCCACCAGATGCGCCACATGATCTCAGTCGAGGTCGGTGTGCCGCTGCACGACGTCGAGATGATGGAAGGCCGCCTGGCCGGGTCCGACTTCTCGCTGAATGCGACCCAGTCGACCGAGGACGAGGGCCGCCAGTGGATCGACGCGCTGGAAGACGATAGTGCACAGGCTGACGAGACTGTCAGCCACCGCAAGGACATCGACACCCTGCGCGAATGGCTCGTGGATGCCATGGGCCAGCTGAATGAGCGCGAGCAGTTCATCGTCCGCGAACGCAAGCTGCGCGATCAGGCCCGCACGCTGGAAAGCCTCGGCACCGAGCTGGGCCTGTCGAAGGAGCGGGTTCGCCAACTCGAAGCGGCGGCATTCCAGAAGATGCGCAAGTCGCTCGAGACCCAGTCCGCCGAAGTGCATCACTTCCTCGCGTGAACGCGACACGTTCGATTTGGGCCGCCCTGTTCCTCGGGGCGGCCTTTTCCGTTGCGGCGGCGCAGGCGCAGAACGCGCCGGATGTGCCGCTGGACGCGGATATCGTGGTGATGGGCGAGTTGCACGATATCGCGCTGCACCATGAAAACCAGTCCGCGTGGGTGACCCGCATGGCACCGGCGGCGGTCGTTTTCGAGATGCTGCCGCCCGAGCTTGCCGAAATCGCCGAGGACATGCGCGGGGCGGAGACCGAGGCGCTGGGCGCCGCGCTGGCTTGGGAAGAACGGGGTTGGCCCGATTTCCCGAGCTATCATCCGATCTTCACGGCGCTTGGCGAGGCGCGCATCTACGGTGCCGAAGTCCCGCGCGATGACCTTTCGCGCGCCGTGTCCCAAGGGGCGGCGGCGGTCTTCGGCGACGGGGCGGAGCGTTTCCTGCTGGATCTGGACCTTCCGCTGGAAGAGCAGACGCTGCGCGAGGATCTGCAGGACCGCGCCCATTGCGGGCTGATGCCGCCCGAGATGCTTCCCGGCATGGTGGAGGTGCAGCGCCTGCGCGACGCCGTGCTGGCGCGCACGGCGCTGACCGCGCTGAACGAGACCGGCGGTCCGGTCGCGGTCATCACCGGCAACGGCCACGCGCGGACCGACTGGGGGGTGCCCGCGTACCTGCGGGCGGCCGATCCGGACGTCACGGTGCACGCCATCGGGCAGGTCCTGCCGGATGACGAGGCCATGCCCTTCGACACGCGCCTGTCCTTCGCGGTGGACCTGTCCCATCGCGGCGATCCCTGCGATGCGCTGCGCTGAGCGGCTGGACGCCATCGCCCCCCCGGCCTAGGGTCACGCCGACATGCTGGACGGCAAGCACATTCTCCTGATCGTGGGTGGCGGAATCGCCGCCTACAAGACGCTCGACCTGATCCGCCGCCTGCGCGACCGGGGCGCCGAGGTCACGCCGGTGCTGACCCGGGCGGGCGCGGAATTCGTCACGCCCCTGTCGATCAGCGCGCTGGCCGGGCGCAAGGTCTATTCCGACCTGTGGGACCTCACCGACGAGGCCGAGATGGGGCATATCCAGCTGAGCCGCGTGGCCGACCTGGTGGTCGTCGCGCCCGCCACCGCCGACCTGATGGCGAAGATGGCGCAGGGGCACGCGGACGACCTGGCATCGACCCTGCTGCTGGCCACCGACACGCCGGTCCTGGTCGCGCCGGCCATGAATGTCCGGATGTGGGAGCATCCGGCCACCCAGCGCAACCTGGCCACGCTGGCCTCGGACGGCATCGCCCGCGTCGGCCCGAACGCCGGCGGCATGGCCTGCGGCGAATACGGCCCCGGTCGCATGGCCGAGGTCCCCGAGATCATCGCGGCGATCGAGACGCGCCTGGGCGGCGGGCCGCTGTCTGGGCGGCACGTGATCGTCACCTCGGGCCCGACGCACGAGCCCATCGACCCCGTCCGCTACATCGCCAACCGGTCCTCGGGCGCGCAGGGCAGCGCCATCGCCGCCGCGCTGCGGGACCTGGGCGCACGGGTCAGCTTCGTCACGGGGCCCGCGACAGCCGCGCCGCCGCAGGGTGTCGACGTGATCGCCGTGGAAACGGCGCAGCAGATGCTCGACGCGGTCGAGGCCGCGCTGCCCGCCGACGCGGCCGTCTTCGCCGCGGCCGTGGCCGACTGGCGCGTCACCGGTGCCGCCGCGCAGAAGATGAAGAAGGGCCCCGCCGGTATGCCCCAACTGGCGCTGGCCGAGAATCCCGACATCCTGGCCACCGTGTCCGCCAAGGGCGCGGATCGACCTGCGCTCGTGGTGGGCTTCGCGGCCGAGACGGAGAACGTGATCGAACACGCCACCGCCAAGCGCCTGCGCAAGGGCTGCGACTGGATCGTCGCCAACGACGTGTCCGAGGGCACGGGGATCATGGGCGGGACCGAGAACGCGGTGACCCTGATCTCGGCGGACGGCGCCGAGGCCTGGCCGCGCGACAGCAAGGCCGCCGTGGCGCGGAAGCTGGCGCAGCGCATCGCGGACCACCTTTCTGTCGGCCAGGCGCAAGGGTCGGCGGCGGAATGACCGACAGGATCGACGTCAGAATATGGCGGCTCGGCACCGCCGACCCCGCCATCGCGCTGCCAGACTATGCCAGCGCCGGGGCAGCGGGTGCCGACCTGCGCGCCAACTTTCCGGCCGCGGCGCGCGACGAGGGGCTGAGCCTTGGCCCCATGGAGCGCGCGCTCGTGCCCACCGGGCTGGCCGTCGCGCTGCCCGACGGGTTCGAGATGCAGATCCGTCCCCGCTCGGGCCTCGCTTTGCGGCATGGCCTGACGCTGCTGAACACGCCTGGCACCGTCGATGCCGACTACCGGGGCGAGGTCGGGGTGCTGATGGTCAACCTCGGGGCCACGCCGGTCACGATCACCCACGGCATGCGGATCGCGCAGGCGGTGGTGGCGCCGGTGGTGCAGGCCGGGTTCACCGAGACCAACAGCCTCGACGACACCGATCGCGGCACGGGCGGCTTCGGATCCACAGGGGTCGACTGATGCTCATCGTCCTGATCATCGCGGGCGCGCTGTGGTGGTGGACCGGGCGCAAGGGATGGCCGACGCAGCCGCGCCTTCTGCTGCTGGGCCTGCTTTACGTCACCGTGCTGGCGCTGACGCTGATTCCCGGGCCGCTTCGTCAACTGCTGGGCGGCTCCACCGGCGAATGGCTGGTGGTGGGCGGCATCGGCGCGCTGGTCGCAGCTTACGGGTTGGGTCTCAGCCGTCTGCGCAAGCGTGTCCGGCCCGAGAACCGCCCGAAAGAGCAGCCCACCGGCACCTTCGCCCCGGGCGAGCTGGATCGCTACGCCCGCCACGTGGTGCTGCGCGAGATCGGCGGCACGGGACAGAAGCGGCTGAAACAGGCGCGGGTGCTGGTGGTCGGCGCGGGTGGTCTTGGCAGCCCGGCGATGCTGTACCTCGCGGCCGCTGGCGTGGGCACCATCGGGGTCATCGACGACGACCGCGTCGAGGCCACCAACCTGCAACGCCAGGTGATCCACGCCGACGCGCGGATCGGGATGCCCAAGGTGGTCTCGGCCGAGGCCGCGATGAAGGCGGTGAACCCCTTTGTCGAGGTGAAGCCGTATCACCGGCGCCTGGACGCGGACATCGCCGGTGACCTTGTCGCCGACTACGATCTCGTCTTGGACGGCTGCGATGATTTCGGGACGCGGCGGGCGGTCAACGCGGCCTGCGTCGCGGCGGGCGTGCCTTTGGTCTCGGGTGCGCTGTCCCCGTGGGAGGGGCAGGTGTCGGTGTTCGAAGGGCGCGGCGACGTGCCCTGTTATGCGTGCGTTTTCCCCAAGGCACCGGCGCCGGGCCAGTCGGCCACCTGCGCCGAGGCGGGCGTGCTGGGTCCGCTGCCGGGGATCGTCGGGTCGATGATGGCGTCCGAGGCGGTGAAGGTGCTGACCGGCGCGGGCGAGCCCCTGCGCGGGCGCATGGCGATCCACGACGCGCTTTACGTCGAGAACCGGACGATCACCCTGTCGCGCCGGGCCGACTGCGCCGTCTGCGGCAAGACGTGATCGGCGCGCGGCGGGGTTGCAGCCCACCGCCATGCGCGGTCTGATCGCCCAATGCCATTCAGGAGAACGCCCATGAAACCCGTGATTCTTGCCGCCGCCCTTGGCGTGCTCGCCGTCCCCGCCCTTGCCGGGTCGCACCTGCCTGACCTCGACGGTCGCGAAGTCGTCGTCGTGACCGAAAACGCCTATCCGCCGCTGCAATACATCAAGCCCAGCACGGGCGAGGCCGTGGGCTGGGAATACGACGCCATGGCCGAGATCGCCGAGCGCATCAACATCGATGTCAGCTACGAGAACACCAGCTGGGACGCGATGATCCCGGCCATCTCGAACGCGCAGTACGACATGGGAATGACCGGGATCACCATCCGCGACGACCGGGCCGAGGTGGTGGATTTCTCGGATCCCTACATGCGCTCGGAAATGGTGATGCTGGTGGCCGCGGGCGAGGATCGGTTTTCCACGGCCGAGGAATTCGCCGCGAACGAGGACCTGCTGATCGGCACCCAGCCGGGCACCACGCCCTTCTACGTGGGCATCTACGAGGTGCTGGACGGGGACGAGCAGAACCCCCGCATGCGCCTGTTCGAGACCTTCGGTGCGGCGGTGCAGGCCCTGCGGATCGGCGATATCGACCTGGTTCTGACCGACGGCACGGCCGGGCAGGGCTACGTCGCGGCCTCCAACGGTGCGCTCGAGATCATCGGCGAAAAGCTCGGGACCGAGGATTTCGGCTTCATCTTCCCCAAGGGCAGTGACCTTGTCGCGCCGATCAACGCCGCCATCGCCGACATGCGCGAGGACGGGACGATCGAGGCGCTGAACCAGAAGTGGTTCGTCGACACGCCCCTGGGCCAATAGGTGCAAACGCGCGGCGACTTCCCGTGGTGGCTGGTCGCCGCCTCTGCCCTCGGGCTTTATTTCCTGTGGCGGATCGTCTCGGACGATCTGTATTCGCAGGTCCTGACGACCCTGTCGCGGGGCGTGGCGATCACGCTGTTCGTCACGGTCGTGGGCTTTGCGCTGGCGTCGCTGCTGGGCCTGCTGCTGGCGCTGGGATCGACGGCGCGCTGGATGGTGGTGCGGCAGGCCGTGCGCTTCTACGTGGAGATCGTGCGCGGCATCCCGATACTCGTGCTGCTGCTGTATGTGGCCTTCGTGCTGGCGCCGTTCCTGGTCGAACTTTGGAACCTCATCGGCCTGCCCGAGGCGCGCACCCGTGACTTCCCGCTGATCTGGCGGGCCATCCTCGCGCTGGTGATCGGCTATTCCGCGTTCATTGCCGAGGTGTTCCGCGCCGGATTGCTGAGCGTCGATCCCGGCCAGATCGAAGCGGCCAAGGCGCTGGGGCTGAGCTCGTGGCAGCGGTTCCGGCTGATCGTGCTGCCCCAGGCGATCAAGACGATCCTGCCGCCGCTGGGCAACGACTTCATCGCGATGATCAAGGATTCCAGCCTCGTCTCGGTGCTGGGCGTGCTGGACATCACGCAACTGGGCAAGGTCACCGCCGCCGGGAACTTCCGCTATTTCGAGACCTACAACGTCGTGGCGTTCCTGTACCTCGCCATGACCATCGGGCTGTCGTTGTTGCTCAGACGGCTCGAGCGGCAACTGAACCGCAAGCCCTGACGGGGTAGCCAAGCGGCGCGTTGCACCATAGCTCTTGTCACAGACCCCGATCAGGAGCCGATACGTGACGAACCCCCTTTTGCAAGATTGGACCACGCCGTACGAGATGACGCCCTTCGGCGACATCACCGACGATCACTTCGAAGAGGCGGTGGATGCCGCGCTGGACGAGGCGCGCGCCAACGTGGCCGCCATCGCCGACAGCGACGCGGCCCCGACCTTCGCCAACACGATCGAGGCGCTGGAGCGTGCGGACGAGACGTTGGGCCGCGTGCTGGGCGTTTTCTACACGCTGGCGGGAACCGACGCGAACGACCGGCGCGAGGCGCTGAGCCGCGCATTTTCGCCCAAGCTGTCGGCCTACGGCTCGGAAATCGCGTCGAACGTGGCGCTGTTCGCCCGGATCGAGACGCTGTGGCAGGACCGCGATACGCTGGACCTGACCGACGAGCAGGCGCGCCTGCTGTATCTGACCCGCCGGTCCTTCGTGCGCCGCGGCGCCGAGCTGGACGGCATCGCCAAGGACCGACTGGCGCAGGTCATGGAACGGCTGGGCGCGCTGGGCGTCCAGTTCAGCCAGAACCTGCTGGCCGATGAACGCGAATGGGTGATGGAACTGGGCGACGACGACCTGGACGGGCTGCCCGAGTGGCTCGTCGAGGCCGCGCGCGCCGCGGGCGAGGAGAAGGGCCGCAAGGGTCCGGTCATCACCCTCTCGCGGTCGCTGATCGTGCCGTTTCTGCAATTCTCGTCCCGCCGCGACCTGCGCGAGGCCGCCCATAGCGCCTGGACAGCGCGCGGCGCCAATGGCGGTTCCACCGACAACCGCGACATCGCCGCCGAGATCCTTGCCCTGCGCGAGGAACGGGCGGGATTGCTCGGCTATGACAGCTTCGCCGAGTTCAAGCTCGAGACCGAGATGGCGGGCACGCCCGCAGCGGTGCGCGACCTGCTGATGAAGGTCTGGGAGCCCGCGCGCGCCAAGGCGGTCGAGGACCAGCAGCGCCTGTCCGCGATGATGCACAACGACGGCGTCAACGGCGAGCTCGAGCCCTGGGACTGGCGCTATTACTCGGAAAAGCGCCGCGCGGAGGAACACGATCTCGATGACAGCGCGCTGAAGCCCTACCTGCAACTCGACCGGATGATCGAGGCGGCGATGGATTGCGCCAACCGCCTGTTCGGGCTGGAATTCGCGCCGGTGGACGTGCCGCTTTACCACCCGGATGTCCGCGCGTGGGAGGTCACGCGCGACGGGCGGCACATGGCCATCTTCCTCGGTGACTATTTCGCGCGCGGGTCGAAGCGGTCGGGTGCGTGGTGTTCGGCCATGCGGTCGCAGCAGAAGCTGGCGGGCGACATCCGGCCCATCGTGATGAATGTCTGCAACTTCGCCAAGCCGCCCAAGGGCAAACCCGCGCTGCTGAGCTACGACGATGCGCGTACGTTGTTTCACGAGTTCGGCCATGCCTTGCACCAGATGCTGTCCGACGTGACCTACGAGTCGATCAGCGGCACCAGCGTGGCGCGGGATTTCGTCGAACTGCCCAGCCAGCTTTACGAGCATTGGCTGGAGGTGCCCGAGGTGCTCGAGAAATATGCCACCCACGCCGAGACGGGCGAGGCGATGCCGCGCGAGATGCTCGACCGGCTGTTGGCCGCGAACACCTATGACATGGGCTTCAGCACCGTCGAATACGTGGGTTCGGCGCTGGTCGATCTCGAGTTCCACGCCGGCGAGGCGCCCGAGGATCCCATGGCGTTCCAGGCCGAGGTGCTGGACGGGATCGAGATGCCGCGCGCCATCGGCATGCGCCACGCCACGCCGCATTTCGCCCATGTCTTCTCGGGCGACGGGTATTCGTCCGGCTACTACAGCTACATGTGGTCCGAGGTGATGGATGCCGATGCCTTCGCCGCCTTCAAGGAAGCGGGCGGCCCCTTCGACGCCGAGACCGCGCAGAAGCTGGAACGTCACATCCTCAGCGCCGGCGGCAGCCAGGACGCGCAGGAGGCCTATGTCGCGTTTCGCGGGCGGATGCCCGGGGTCGACGCGCTGCTGAAGGGCAGGGGGCTGGACGACGCGGCCTGACGGCGGGGCGGTAACGGCTCTGGTGCGCGGGCCGCCGCGCGCCTAGGCTTGGCCAACGCGCGAGGGAGGCCACCATGCCGAAGATCACCGGGGTCGACGCCCGCCTGTACAACATCCCGCTGGACGAGGTGCTGGAGGACGCCAAGCACGGCGCCCACAGCCATTTCCACCTGGTCACCGCGGCCGTGCGGCTGGACGACGGCTCGGAAGGGACGGGCTACACCTATACCGGCGGGCGCGGCGGCCATTCCATCCTGGCGATGATCGAGCACGATCTCGCGCCGTGGCTCGTCGGGCAGGACGGCGCCGACCCCGAGGCGCTGCATGATGCCATGCAGTGGCACATGCATTACGTCGCGCGTGGCGGGGTGGCGAGCTTCGCGATCTCGGCGGTGGATATCGCGCTGTGGGATGCGAAGGGGCGGGGCAGCGGGCAATCGCTGTTGCAGATGGCCGGCGGGCACGCCGACCGCTGCCATGCCTACGCGGGCGGGATCGATCTGAATTTCACGCTTGAGAAATTGCAGCGCCAGACCGAGGGCTACCTGTCGCACGGCTTCACCGCCATCAAGATCAAGGTCGGGCGCCCGAAACTGGAAGACGACTTGGCGCGGCTGACCGCCATCCGCGCGATGCTGGGGCCGGACCGTCCTCTGATGGCCGACGCCAACTATGCCCTGAGCGTGGAGGAGGCCATTGCCGCGGCGCGCGCGTTCCAGCCGCTGGATCTCATGTGGTTCGAGGAGCCGACTATCCCCGACGACTACAAGGGATACGGGCGCATCGCGGCCGAGACGGGCATGCCGCTGGCCATGGGTGAAAACCTGCACACGATCCACGAGTTCGAATTCGCCTTCGCCGAGGCGGGGCTGAGCTATGTGCAGCCGGATGCAAGTAATTGCGGCGGGATCACCGGGTGGCTGCGGGTCGCCGCGCTGGCAAAGCAACACGGCATCCCGGCCTGTTCCCACGGGATGCAGGAACTGCATGTCAGCCTCGTTTCGGCCCAGCCCAATGCGGGCTGGCTCGAGGCGCACAGCTTTCCCATCGACCGCTACACGCATCGCCCCCTGGCACTGGAGGACGGGCTGGCGGTGGCGCCGGACGTGCCGGGCATCGGGGTCACGTTCGACCGCGAAAAGCTTGCGGCGGCCCACGAAGCGTAGGCCGCCGCAGCGTTTATCGGGCCGGCGGGATCACCGGCCAGGGCCAGTTCAGGCGGCGATCAGGCCCATGGCTTCCAGCTTCAGCAGGACCTGGTGGGCGCAGTTGTCGACATCCACGCTTTCGGTATCCAGCCGCAGCTCGGGGTTCTTCGGCTCGTCATACGGGTCCGAGATGCCGGTAAACTCCTTGATCTTGCCCTCGCGCGCCAGCTTGTAGAGCCCCTTGCGGTCGCGGCGCTCACACTCCTCCAGCGACGTGGCGACGTGGACTTCTACGAAGGCGCCGAAGGATTCGATATCTTCGCGCACCGCGCGGCGGGTGGCCGAATAGGGCGCGATGGGCGCGCAGATGGCGATACCGCCGTTCTTGGTGATCTCGGACGCGACATAGCCGATGCGGCGGATGTTTAGGTCGCGGTGCTCCTTCGAGAAGCCCAGCTCCGAGCTAAGGTTCTTGCGGACAATGTCCCCGTCCAGCAGCGTCACCGGGCGGCCGCCCATCTCCATCAACTTGACCATCAGCGCGTTGGCGATGGTGGATTTGCCGCTGCCCGAGAAACCGGTGAAGAAGACGGTAAAGCCCTGCTGCGAACGGGGCGGCGACGTGCGGCGCAGTTCTTTCACCACCTCGGGGAAGCTGAACCATTCGGGGATTTCCAGGCCTTCGCGCAGGCGGCGGCGCAGCTCGGTGCCCGAGATGTTCAGGATGGTGACGTTGTCCTTGTCCGCGATCTCGTCCGCGGGCTCGTACTGGGCGCGCTCCTGCACGTAGACCATGTGTTTGAAGTCGACCATCTCGATGCCCATCTCGTCCTGGTGCTCGCGGAACAGGTCCTGAGCATCATAGGGGCCGTAGAAGTCGTCACCGGCCGAGTTCTTGCCGGGTCCCGCGTGGTCGCGGCCGACGATGAAGTGGGTGCAGCCATAGTTCTTGCGGATCAGCCCGTGCCACACGGCTTCGCGCGGGCCGGCCATACGCATGGCCAGTGGCAGCAGCGACATGGTCGTTGTGGCAGCCGGGTACTTGTCCTGAACCGCCTCGTAGCAACGCACCCGGGTGAAGTGATCGACGTCGCCGGGCTTGGTCATGCCCACGACGGGGTGGATCAGCAGGTTGGCCTGCGCCTCACGCGCGGCGCGAAAGGTCAGCTCCTGGTGGGCGCGGTGCAGCGGGTTGCGCGTCTGGAACGCCACCACACGGCGCCAGCCCATCTTGCGGAAATAGGCGCGCAGCTCGTTCGGGGTGTCGCGGCGGGCCTTGAAGTCGTAATGCACGGGCTGCTGGATGCCGGTGACGGGGCCGCCCAGGTAGACGGCGCCGGCCTTGTTGTGCAGGTAGTTCACGGCGGGGTGCGCGTCGTCATCGGCGCCGAAGACCTTCTCGGCCTCGTGGGCCTTGTTGGGCACCCACTTGTCGGTGACGGTCATGGTGGCGAGGATCACGCCTTCCTGGTCGCGCAGGGCGATGTCCTGGCCCAGCTCGATGCCGTCGGCGAACTTCTCGGACACGTCCAGCGTGATGGGCATGGGCCAGAGTGTGCCGTCGGCCAGCCGCATCGTGTCGACGACGCTGTTATAATCCTCTTCGCCCAGGAAACCCTTCAGCGGCGCGAAGCCGCCATTCATCAGAAGTTCCAGATCGCAGATCTGGCGCGGGCTCAGGTCGTGGCTGGTCAGCTCGCCCGCCTCGGTCTTCAGCTTCTGGGCGCTGTCGTAGGAGACGAACAGCTCGGGGATGGGGGACAGGTTGCTTTGCATGGGAGATATCCTGTTGAGGTTCGGGACAAGCTTGCTGGACGCGCCCGTAAGCTCGGCGTGAAGCGCGTCGTATTCTGCGAATTTGCGGGCAAGGAAGAGATCGGTGAGCCGGGACTTTTCGGCCGCTCCTTTCGCCGTCAGGCCATAAGCGACCCGCTGGCGACGGTCGGCGCTGTCGCGCTGGTCAAGGCGGATGAAGCCCCGTGAGACGGCGTCCTTGATCTGGGCGTTGAGCCGGCCAAGACTGACGCCGAGCGCGGCCGCGGTGGCCCGCTGGGACGCGGCGGGGGCAAGATCCAGCTGCCGCAGCAACTGGAACAGCGCCGCATCGGCGTCGGTCATCACGGGTTTGGTTGCGGTGGGCACGGGCGACTCACAAAGTTCGTTCACACTTGAACGCATACGGAAAGATTTGCGTTCACGAAAGAACAAACTTGAGTCTGACCGAAATCATCGGAGTCCTGCCGCGCGCAAGGAACCGGTGCCGCGCCTCGTGTCCGATTGTTTCCGGCTCAGCCCTCGGCGGCGCGACTCCGCAACGCCGCTTTATAAACCTTGCCCGTGGTGTTGCGCGGCAGGGCGTCGATGACGGCGTAGCGCGCGGGTGCTTGTAGCGGGCCAGCCGGTCGCGCACCGTCGCCTCGATCGACGCCATGTCCGGCCCGTCGCCCTCGGGCACGAGGAAGGCCACCGGCGTGTCGCCGAAGTCGGGATGCGGTGCGCCGACCACGGCGGATTCCAGCACGCCGGGCTGAAGGTCGAGCAGGTCCTCGAGCTCGTTCGGGTAGACGTTGTAGCCTCCCGAGATGATGAGACCCTTCGCGCGGCCGACGAAGGCGGCGTAGCTGATCGTTCCGCCATCGGACAGATGCAAAAAGGGGGCAGCGTTGTCCGCGTGCCCCCCAAAGCGCGTCTTAAAACGTATTGGCCCTGGCCAGGTTACTCCGCCGGAACTTCAGCGCCATAGCCCAGCGGGTTTGTTTCGACCTTGCCACTGTCCTCGCCCTGCGCGGCCAGGAAGCGCTCGGCCTCGAGCGCGGCCATGCAACCCATGCCGGCGCTGGTCACCGCCTGGCGGTAGACATGGTCGGTCAGGTCGCCCGCGGCGAAGACACCGGGAATCGACGTCTCGGTGCTGTCGGGTTTGGTGACGACATATCCGCCGTGATGGGTTTCGAGCTGGTCGGCCACCAGTTCGGACGCGGGCGCGTGGCCGATGGCGATAAAGACGCCCGTGACCGGCACCTTGGTGATCTCGCCCGTTTCCACGTGCTTGGCCGCGACGCCCTCAACGCCCTTGGGGCTGTCGGCGCCATAGACATGGTCCAGCTGGTGGTCCCACAGAACCTCGACCTTGGGGTGGTTCAGCAGTCGGTGCTGAAGGATCTTCTCGGCCCGCAGGGTGTCGCGGCGATGGATCAGGGTCACCTTGCTAGCGAAGTTGGTGAGGAACAGGGCCTCCTCCACGGCGGTGTTGCCGCCGCCGACAACGGCGACCTCCTGACCGCGATAGAAGAAGCCATCGCAGGTGGCGCAGGCCGACACGCCGAAGCCCTTGAACTCGTCCTCGGACGGCAGACCAAGCCACTTGGCCTGCGCGCCGGTGGCGAGGATCAGCGCGTCGGCGGTGTAGATATCGCCGCTGTCGCAGGTGGCGGTGAAGGGACGCTTGGACAGGTCGACCGAGGTAACGTAGTCCGACACGATCTCGGCGCCGGTGTCGCGGGCGTGGGCTTCCATCCGGACCATCAGGTCGGGACCCATAATCGACGACTCGCCCGGCCAGTTTTCGACATCGGTGGTGATGGTCAGCTGGCCGCCCGGTTGGAGGCCCTGGATCAGCACCGGGGCCAGCATCGCGCGCGCGGCATAGACGGCGGCGGTATAGCCCGCGGGCCCCGAGCCGATGATCAGAACTTTTACGTGGCGGGTGTCGGCCATCGGAACGCTCCTGCGGATCTGTGGTTTACAGGGATATAGGCGCAGACCGGTCGGGCCGAAACCCCCGGCGTCGTTCGGCAGGTGACGCGAATGTGCCGAATAATGTTGCGCGCTCTTGAAATAATATTGCGCCGAGCGTAAGGCAAACGTAAGTCTCAGAAAATAGCGGCGAGGATGACATGGCCGGGCACAAGCTTGACGCGATCGACCGACTGATCCTTGCGGAATTGCAGGCCGACGGGCGCATGACCAATGTCGAACTGGCCAAGCGCGTGGGCATTTCCGCGCCGCCCTGCCTGCGCCGGGTGCGCACGTTGGAAGAGCAGGGCTTCATCAAGGGCTACCACGCGAAGGTCGATTCGCGGGGCCTGGGGTTCGAGGTGCAGGTCTTCGCCATGGTGGGTCTGCAAAGCCAGGCTGAGGCCGACCTGTCGGCTTTCGAGGCGCGCTGCCGCGACTGGCCGCTGGTTCGCGAATGCCACATGCTGAACGGCGAGGTCGATTTCATCCTGAAATGCGTGGCGCCCGATCTGTCGACTTTCCAGGCGTTCCTGACGTCGCAACTGACCAGCGCGCCGAACGTGGGCAGCGTGAAGACATCGCTGGTCATCCGGGTGGCCAAGGACGCGCCGGGCGTGCCCTTCGACGTGCTGGAAGATCGGCTGGCGCGCACCGCCTGAGGCGGGCCGTTCCCCCAAAGACAAAGGGCCGACGCGTGGCCGGCCCTCGATCCCTAAACGAGTAGATTTCAGGGCGTCAGGCGGCCACGAGGTCGGCCACCTGGTGCTCGGCGAGCCGTGTCATGGCGAGCTTGCCGAAATCGCGGGCCGAGTTCAGGTGCGGGAACATCGACATGTAGAAGCGCTGCATCTCGTGGCCCATGGCGGGGTCGAGCGTGCCGGGATGCACGCTTTCCAGCTCGATCCCGTTGACCTTGAAGGTCACGTGCCGTGCGAAGCCAAGGTGATAGCACTGCACCGCGGACAGGGGCGTGATCTGGATGACGCTTTGCCCGTCGACCAGCCCCCCGATGGGGACCAAGGCCTCGTCCGCGCCGATCAGCGATTGCAGCACCGAGCGGCGGGTGACGATCCGGGCGGCCGTGCCGAGGATCAGGTCGGGCGTCGGGCGCCCAACCCCAAGCGCATCCACCGGCAGACGGTAGAGCGGCTTGCCCCGCGCGCCGGGAAGGACGGTGTGGCTGCCCACCCAGGCCAGTTGCATCACGCCTTTCTCGGTCACGATCTCGAGCCCGGGATAAGCATCCTCGACCGCGATGGGCCCGTTCGGCGTGTTCAGCAGCGCGCCGCGCACCAGCGCGGTGAAGGCCTGCGTGAACAAGGGCACCTGCGGCCCCATGCGCACGAAATCCTGGACCTGTCCCGCGCTGTCGAGCCAAGCCACCTGGTAGCGCTGGGTCAGCGGCGGCATGATCTGCTCTGGTGCGCTCTGGCGGCGCACCGTCCACGGCTTGTTCGAGGGCGGAAAAGCGTGCGGCGGCGTATTGGTGTCGAGGCTGGCCATGAACCCTCCTGGCTGTTGTCGGACGCCGCGACAGGCGCGGGCAACGGTCGGGATGAAAACGCCGCCCGGCGGGGCGGCGCGTCGGGCCTCAGGCGCTGGCGCGCAGGGCGGGGACCGCCTTGCGGTCGCTCCGGGCGCCGCGCGCGAACGCGGGCGTGGGCTGAGGCTTCTTGGATTCGGCGATGGCGGCGGCGAGCCAGCGGCGCTTGGTCATCTGGGGCATCCTTTCAAGTGGCTCATCGAGCCGGTTTGCCTTGAAAAGATGCGGGTCAATTGGGGCGGTTTCTGGACGTCTGGGCGACCATTCGGCGGTGAGACCGTGCCGTCCCGTGCGCCGTGTCAGGCCCGGATCGCCGCGATCAGGCGGCCGTAATCGGCCTCCTGCCGGTGCGTGGAGCGACGATACGAGAAGAAACGCACCGGGTCCGCATAGGTGCAGTGGCGCACCCATTCGGCCTGCCCCACCCCTGCGCGCCGCAGCCGCCAGAGCCCGTATCCCGGCAGGTCGAACTGCATCCTGTCGCCCGCGCCCGCGGCGAAGAAGCGCTGCGTCTCGGGGGCGTCGGCGGTGATGTCGTCGAACATCTCGGGGCCGACCTCGTAGGATGCCTGGCTGATGCTGGGGCCGATGACGGCGGCGATCCGTTCGCGCCGGGCGCCGGCCGCCTCCATGGCGTCGAGCGTCGCCTCGATCACGCCGGACAGCGCGCCGCGCCAGCCGGCATGGGCCGCGCCGACGACGCTGGCCTCGGGGTCGCCCAGAAGGATCGGCATGCAATCGGCGGTCAGCACGCTGATGGCCCGATCGGCGCGGGTGCTGACGATGCCGTCGGCCTCGGGCGGGGCCGTCGGGTCGACCTCGTCCACATGCACGACGCGGGGCGAATGGACCTGGTGCACCCCTGTCAGCGCCGGTGGCGCCACATCCATCGCGTGGGCCACGCGGTCGCGGTTGATCCGCACGATATCGTGTTGGTCGGACGAGCCGTACCCGCAGTTCAGCCCGTGGAACACGCCCGACGACGCGCCGCCCGCCCGGGTGAAAAAGCCGTGGCGGAAGGGCTGCAGGAGGTCGGAGGTGAGGATTTCAAGCGTCATCTGGCACGAAGGGATCAAGACCGGGAGGCGGACCCGCAGCATCGTGCAAGGCCATCACCTTGAAAAGGGTGCCCATCTCGTCGGGGTGGGTCAACCGCCTGTGCGCGGCCACGTGGGTGTCGAGCGCCTCGCCGGTGAGACCGCGCGCCAGCGATTGCGCCCGGGCGGTTATGCCCAGCCGCTCGAGCCAGACGCCCTGCGGCACCGCCGCAGTCGCCGCGCAGGGGGCCGCGTCCGCCAGCGCCCCGAAATCCACATGCGCGGTCAGGTCGGCCTGCCCGGGGGTGGCGAGCGGATCGACCTTCCGATGCGCGCGCAGAGCCTGGAACGTGTCCCCCAGCGACCTTTCCGCCCCGTAATCGACGATCAGCGCCGTGCCGCCGTGGTCTGCCACGTGGCCACCGATCTCGGCCGCAAGCGCACGGGCGGGGCCGGAGGTTTCGACCATGTCGCCGTCGGCCGTGTCGTCGAGGCGGGGCGCCAGGTCCGCCATGGGCGCGGGGTCGCTGAGACCGAAGGCCAGCGCGCCGCCGCGCACCGCGACCAGCCGTTCCCGCCACAGGTCGCCGTCGCGCAGGAACTGGCGGACGGGCAGGGCGTCGAACAGCTCGTTGGCGACGAGGAAAATCGGCTTGGGTGGAAGGTCTGACAGGGTATCGACCCACTCGACCGGTGAATCCTTCAGGGTTTCGGCCTGCGCGGCGCGCAGACGGGGGGATCCCTCGACCAGCAAGACCTTCACGCGGTCGCGAAAGCCGGGAACGCCACGCGTGGCGCGCAGGAGGTCCGCCATCAGCGTGCCGCGCCCGGGTCCGAGCTCGACCAGCACCGCCTCGGGGGCGCCCCGGTCCAGCCACGCTTGGGCCAGCGCGAGGCCCACCAGCTCGCCGAACATCTGGCTGATCTCGGGCGCGGTCACGAAATCGCCCGCGGCGCCCAGCGGATCGCGGGTGGTGTAGTACCCATGCTCGGGGTGCATCAGGCAGGCGGTCATGTAATCCGCCACGGTGATCGGCCCGGTGGCGTGGATCTGGCGGACGAGACGCTCGGCCAGCGGTGTCGTCATGCGGCCGCCCGCGTCCGGGCGCGCAGCCAGAAGGCCGCGCCCAGCGCCACCATGGGCAGCGACAGGAGCTGTCCCATCGAAAGGCCCGCAGCGCCGATCTGAACCACGTATCCCATGGGGTTGTCGGGGGTGATGAACTGCGCGTCGGCCTGGCGGAAGAGCTCGACGAAGATGCGCGCCGCGCCGTAGCCCATGAGGAACAGGCCCGTGACTTGGCCCGGCCGCTTCAGCCAGCGCCACGCGAACACGGCCAGCAGGATCAGCCCGCCCAGGACGATCCCCTCCAGCCCCGCCTCGTAGAGCTGCGAGGGGTGCCGCGCGCAAGGGCCGGTGACGCTGGGGCAATCCTGCGCGGCGGGGCCCGGGAAGATCACGCCCCAGGGCAGGTCGGTGGGCCGCCCCCACAGCTCGGCGTTGATGAAGTTGGCGATGCGCCCCAGCAGCAGGCCGGGCGGCGTGCCGAGCGCCAGGAGGTCCAGCACCGACATCCACGCCATCCCGTTGCGCCGGGCGAACCAGGCGGCGCCCGCCGCCATGCCCAGCATCCCGCCGTGAAACGACATGCCCCCCTGCCAGATCGCGGGGATCTGCGCGGGGTTCGCCAGGTAATATCCGGGCTGGTAGAACAGGACGAACCCCAGCCGCCCGCCGATCAGGATCCCGAGGATCACGGCGGTGATCAGGTCCTCGACCCGGCCCGGTTCGATCGGTGCGCGGTCGCCGGCCCACAGGGGATCGCGCCGCACGGCCATCACCGCCAAGCGCCAGCCCAACAGGATGCCCACCACATAGGCCATCGCGTACCAGCGCAGCGCGAAGGTGAACCCACCCAGGTCGATCGAGAAGATCTCGGGCGAGATGTCGGGGAAGGGGATCGCGAAAACCATGGCCGGTGTTGAGCCCGAGGGTGCGGGAAGTGTCAAGGTTGAGAATCCGCGCGGCCGGGGCCATATCGGGTGAAAGCACGCGAAAGGACCGCCGCCATGCAAACCCGCTCGAAGATGTTCGATGACCTCAGCCAGCTGATGACCAACGCCATGGGCGTGGCCCAGGGCGCGAGGGACGAGGCCGAGACAGCCATGAAGGGCATGATCGACCGCTGGCTGGCCGATCGCGATTTCGTGACGCGCGAGGAGTTCGACGCCGTGCGCGCCATGGCCCAGAAGGCCCGCGAAGAGAACGCCGCGCTGAAGGCGCGGCTCGACGCGATGGAAGGCAAGGGCGACTGAGCCTTTCGCGGGACCGTTCCGGCCGATGCGCATCACCTGTCTCAATGGCTGGGGCGGCACGCTGCATGACCACCTCTTGCCGTGGCTGGCGGAGGCGCCGCCCGATATCCTGTGCCTGCAGGAGGTCGTGCATTCGCCCGATACCGACGCCGACTGGCTGACCTACCGGGACGGCGATCACGTCCTGCCGCAGCGCGCGAATTTCTTTCGCGACTTCTGCGCGGCCTTGCCGGATCACCAAGCCGTCTTCTGCCCCGCCGCGCGCGGTGTTCTGTGGCAGGGCGAGACGGCGATCCCGTCGTTCTGGGGGCTGGCCACGTTCGTGCACCGGGCGCGGCCCATCATCGGGCAGGTCCAGGGCTTCGTTCACAAGGATTACGCGCACGACGGCTACGGCGAGCATCCCCGCTCGCGCAGCGCCCACGGCGTGCGAGTCCATGATGGCGATCTCGGCCGGTCGGTGAGCGTCGTGCACATGCACGGGCTGCGCGATCTGGCCGGCAAGATGGACACGCCCGAACGCGCGACGCAGGCAGCGCGCCTGCGGGATATGTCGCGCCAGCTGTCGCGCCCCGGCGACCGGCGCGTGGTCTGCGGGGATTTCAACGTTCTGCCGGACAGCGAGACGCTCGAAATCCTGCGCGCCGACGGCGTGACCGAGCTGGTGACGGCTGGCGGGCATGACGGCACCCGGACCTCGCATTACACGAAGCCCGGGAAATTCGCCGATTACATGCTGGTGGACGATCCCGATGCCGTGCGCCGGTTCGACGTGGTCCGCGCGCCCGAGGTGTCGGACCACTGCCCGCTGGAGCTGGAGCTATGAGCGGTCGGCCAGCAGCGTTCCGATCCGCTCGATCGCCCGTTTGATGTTCTCCATCGAGTTCGCGTAGCTGAAGCGCAGGTAGCCCTCGCCATGGGCGCCGAACGACGTGCCCGCCACGGTCGCGACATGCGCGTCGGACAGGAACAGGTCCTGCGCCTGCCGCGCCGACAGGCCCGTGCCCTCGATATTCGGGAAGGCATAGAAGGCCCCGCCCGGATCGGCGCAGCGCATACCCGGCACGGCGTTCAGCAATTCCACGATGCGCGTCCGGCGCCGGTCGAACTGGGCCACCATGTCCCGCGCCGCGTCCTGCGGCCCCTTGAGCGCGGCGATCCCCGCGTGCTGGGTGGCGGCGTTCACGCAGGAATGGTCGTTGATGCACAGCCGCGTGACGTGATCGACCATGCTGTCGGGCCAGATCGCGAAGCCCAGCCGCCAGCCGGTCATGGCGTATGTCTTGGACCAGCCGTCCAGCAGGATCAGCCGGTCGCGGATCTCGGGGTAGCTCAGAAGCGAGACGTGCGCCCGCCCGCCATACAGCATCTGGGAATAGATCTCGTCGGACATCAGCGCCACGTGCGGGTGGTCCTGCAGGCCCGCGACCAGCTTGTCGATCTCGGCCTTCGGCGTGACGCCGCCCGTGGGATTGGCGGGCGAGTTGATGATGATCAGCCGCGTGCGGTCGGTGATCTGGCCCAGCACCGTGTCGGCGTCGAAGGCGAAGCCGTTCTCTTCCTTCAGGGCGATGGGGACGGGTGTCGCGCCGGTGTAGTTGATGACGCTTTCGTAGATCGGGAAGCCCGGGTTTGGATACAGGATCTCGACCCCCGGGCGTCCGAACATGAGACAGGCGAAGAACATGGTCGGCTTGCCGCCCGGCTGGACCACCACGCTGTCGGGATGAACCGCCGTGTCGCCGCCCAGCCCGTGCCGCGCCTCGAGATCCGCCGCCACCGCCTCGCGCAGGGCGGGCAGGCCGTTGGCGGGCGTGTAGCCGTGGGCGCCGTCCGCCAGCGCCTTGCGGCCCGCCTCGACGATATGGTCGGGCGTGCGGAAATCGGGCTGACCGATGCCAAGGTTGATGACATCGTGCCCCTCGGCCTGCATGCGGGCGGCGCGGGCCAACACTTCGAACGCGGATTCTGTGCCCAGCCGCGACAGCGACGGGGCGAAATCGGGCTGGAACGTCATCAGTAGGTGGCCCGCCCGCCCGACAGGTCGAACGCCGCCCCGGTGGTGAAGCTGTTCTCGCGCGAGCACAGGAAACCGATCATCTGCGCCGCCTCGGGCAGCTCCAGGAACCGGCCGCGCGGGATCTTCGACAGCATGTAGTCGATATGTTCCTGGCTCATCTGGTCGAAGATGCGGGTGCGCGCGGCGGCCGGCGTCACGCAGTTCACGGCGATGTCCATGTCGGCCAGCTCCTTGCCCAGTGACTTGGTCAGCCCGATCACGCCGGCCTTCGACGAGGAATAGGCGCTGGCGTTGGGGTTGCCTTCTTTCCCGGCGATGGAGGCGATGTTGACGATCCGCCCGTAGCCCGCCTTGCGCATGCCCGGCACGACGGCGCGGTTGACGTGGAAGGTGCCCATCAGGTTCACGTTCACGATGCGCTGGAACTCGGCGACATCGTAATCGGCCAGCGGCGAATTGCTGCCCGCGATCCCGGCCGAGTTCACGCAGATCGACACTGCGCCCAGCGCGTCCTCGGTCGCGGCCATGGCCTCCGACACGCTGTCCCAGTCGGCCACGTCCGCGCCGAAGCCTTCGCAGCCGTCCATGCTGCGGGCGACCTCGGCCACCAGGTCGGCGTCGCGGTCCCACAGGGCGACCTTCGCGCCGGCGCTCGACAGGACCTGCGCCACGGCAAGCCCGATCCCCTGCGCGCCGCCCGTCACGACCGCTGTCTGTCCCTCGAAATCGAATGTCATCATCTGGTGCCTCCTTTTGGTATACCAAATACCATTCCGCGGGCGCATGGAAGGGGGCTGGTCACCCCGGCGCGCGAATGGTCAAATGCCGCGACCAGGGAAAAGGAGCCAACCGATGCAGTGCGTCTTCGTCCAGATCCGGTGCCGGCCCGGCACGGCCTACAAGGTGGCCGAAGAGATCGTCCTGCGCGAATTGCAATCCGAGCTCTACTCGACCTCGGGCGATTTCGACCTGCTGATGAAGCTCTACATCCCCAAGGGCCAGGACGTGGGCAAGTACATCAACGATCACCTGCTGGATATCGATGGGATCGAGCGGACGCTGACGACCCTGACCTTCCGGGCCTTCTGATCCGGCGGCGGCCGACCCTGTCGCTCCCGTCGCGGCTCCTGTCCGACCGACGAGGCGCAATTCCACATCACTGGTCTTCAAATACTCACGGTGCAACGCTAGCAGGCAGAACACCGCCCGAAACGGCGCGGCGGTCGCTTTCATCACTGGTCTTCAAATACCTCTGAGGACCGCCTGCATGCCCGCGCGCAAGCCCGTGGCGGGGCGGCGATCAGGCCGCGGCGATGGCGGTGTCGATGGCGCGGCCCAGCTTGTCGGTCAGTTCGTCGATCTGGTCGTCACTGATGATGAACGGCGGGGCCAGCAGGATGTGGTCGCCTGATTTGCCATCGACCGTGCCACCCGCGGGATAACAGATCAGGCCTTCGGCCATGGCGGCCTTCTTGACCTTCACGTTGATCTTGCGGCTCGGCTCGAACGGGGCCTTGGTCTCGCGGTTCTCGACCAGCTCGACCCCGCGGAAAAGGCCGCGACCGCGGATATCGCCCACATGGGGATGCTGACCGAACCGCGCCTGCAGCGCCTGAACCAGCCGGTCGCCCTTGCCGTGGACGCCTGCGACCAGCCCGTCATCCACTAGCCGTTCCAGCACCGCGCCCCCGGCGGCGGCGGCCAGCGGGTGGCCGTGATAGGTGTGGCCGTGCTGGAAACTGCCCGAGCCGTCGGCGATGGCGCGGTAGATTCGCTCGGAGGCCAGCATCGCGCCGATGGGCGCGTAACCCGCGCCGAGGCCCTTGGCGATAGTGACGATATCGGGGGCGATGGCATCCTGCTCGCAGGCGAACAGGCTGCCCGTCCGCCCCATCCCGCACATCACCTCGTCGAGGATCAGCAGGATGCCGTGGGTGTCGCAGATCTCGCGGATGCGCTTGAAATAGCCGGGCGCGGGATCGACCGCACCCGACGTGGCACCCACCACGGGCTCGGCGATGAACGCCATGACACTGTCGGGACCCAGCCGCTGGATCTCGGCCTCGAGCTCGTTCGCGGCGCGCTGGCCATAGGCTTCGAGGCTCTCGTCCGCTTGCTTTTCGCGGTATGCGAAGCAGGGCGCGATGTGGCTCACTTCGATCAGCAGGGGCGCGTATTTCTCGCGCCGCCAGGCATTGCCGCCGGCCGCCAGCGCGCCCAGCGTGTTGCCATGATAGCTCTGCCGCCGTGCGATGACGCGGTGGCGGCCCGACTGGCCGATCTCCAGGAAATACTGGCGCGCGAGTTTCAGCGCGGCCTCGACCGCCTCGGACCCGCCGGCCAGCAGGTAGGCGCGGGCGATGTCGCCCGGCGCGTTGTCGACCAGCTTGCGGGCCAGCCGCTCGGCCGGCTCGGAGGTGAAGAATCCGGTATGGGCGAAAGCCAGCTTGTCCAGCTGCCCGTGGATGGCCGCGCGCACCTTCTCGTCCGAATGGCCCAGACACGACACCGCCGCGCCGCCGGACCCGTCCAGGTATTGCCGCCCGTCGGTGTCGTAGAGGTAGACGCCCTCGCCGTGGCTCGCCGTGGGCAGCGTGGCGGAGGAGCGGCCGAAGACCGCGCTGTCAGCCGCGGACGACATAGACCGACTTCTTCGAGTGGCGCACGACCCGGGCCGCGTTGGGGCCCAGCAGGTACTCGGTCATGTGATGCGGCGGCGTGCCCATGACGATCGTGTCCACGTCCAGGTTTTCGGCCGCCTTGATGATCTCCTCGTAGATACGGCCGTGCACTACGTGGGGGTTCACGTCCTGCTCGGACGGGATGTTGGCGTTGACCCACTTGGTCAGATCCTCGCCGATCTCGTGCAGGGCCTGCTCCATGAAGTTGTCGGAGAAATAGCCGCCCACCATCGACGAGCCGAAGTTCGGGATGACCGTGACGACATGCAGCGTGCCGCCCTTCGCCATCTCCAGCGCCTTGGGCAGCGCGTGTTCCCACGAGGGGGACGAGGACAGATCGACGGGCAGCAGGATGGTCTGTGACATGGATGTATCCCTATCAGAAGGCGGGTTTGGTCTGGCGGCGGCGTTGCAACACGATCACCAGGCCCAGCACAAGCAATGCGGGGATGTAGAAGATCTGCGCCGGCATCCGGTCACGCGGGGCCAGCACCTGGCTGATGCGCACGGGGTCGTCGGCGTAGAAGTCGAAATTGCTCAGCTGCTCCTGCACGCTGGTGCCGAACATAGGCTCTTCCAGCGCGCCCTCGGTCTCGCCCGGGCGCAGCATCAGGCCCGTTTCCTGCACGCGGGTCGAGGGGTCGCCCTCGGCCACATCGATCGGCAGCGTGGTCTCGGTCATGTCGCCGGTATTGAAGTCCGGCCCCGAGATCCTCACCCGGATCCGCGATCCCGGTTCGGCATCGGCCAGCGCCTGCTCGAACTGCGCGGGCGGAATGTCGGCGAAGCGCGGGCTCACCTGGTTCAGCCAGAAGTTCGGCACGAAGAAGGTGAAGGCCACCAGCAGCAGCAGGATCGACTCGAAGATGTTGGACTTGGCCAGGAAATAGCCCTGCGTCGCGGCGGCGAACAGCAGCATGGCGAAGGTCGCGACGATGAAGACGAACAACGCCTGCAGGATGCCCGCCGTCGTGCCCAGGTCGACGCCGTATAGGATCAGCGTCGGGTTGTAGATGAACAGGAAGGGCAGGGCGACCGTCCGCAGGCTGTAGAAAAACGCGGTGAAGCCGGTCTTGATCGGGTCGCCCCCCGACACGGCGGCTGCCGCGAAACTGGCCAGGCCCACAGGTGGTGTCACGTCGGCCATGATGCCGAAGTAGAACACGAATAGGTGCGCGGCGATCAGCGGCACGATCAGCCCTTCCTGCGCGCCAAGGCTGACGACGACGCCCGCCATCAGCGAGCTGACCACGATGTAGTTCGCGGTCGTCGGCAGGCCCATGCCCAGCACGAGGCTGAAGAGGCCGACGAGCACCAGCATGATGATCAGCACGCCGCCCGACAGCTGTTCGACCAGCGCGGCCAGTTCGGTGCCGATCGGGGTCTTCGTCACGGTCGCCACGATGATACCGGCGGCGGCGGTCGCGACGCCGATGCCGATCATGTTGCGCGCGCCGGCGATCAGGCCATCGATCAGGTCATAGAACCCTTCGGAGGTCGCGGCCGCGACCGACTCGCCCTTGCGGAACATGGCCTTCAGCGGTTTCTGCGTGATGATGATGAACAGCATCAGCGCGGTGGCGTAGAAAGCCGACTTGGCCGGGCTTTGCTGTTCGACCATCAGGAACCAGACGAGGACAAGGATCGGCAGCACGTAGTGCAGGCCGGTCTTCCAGACATCGGCCACCTTGGGCAGCTTGATCTCGCCGCCCTTTTCTTCAAGCGTTTCGGGGTCGAGATCGGTTTGACGCGCGGCCACCCACACCAGGTAGACATAGACGACGCCGAGCCCGATCATGGCGATGGGCGCGACCAGCGACGGCACCACGGCGTTCAGCCCGTTCAGCAGGTAGATCAGGGCGGTGAAGCCCGCGCCGAAGATCGCGAAGCCGATGGCGAAGTTCAGCGCCATGCGCAGCAGCGAGGCGCCTTCGCCCAGCGATTTCATGTCCTTCTTCAGCGCTTCGAGGTGGACGATGTAGACCAGCGCGATGTACGAGATCACGGCAGGGATGAAGGCGTGCTTGATGACCTGCACGTAGGAAATGCCGATGAATTCCACCATCAGGAAGGCCGCGGCGCCCATGACCGGGGGCATGATCTGGCCGTTCACCGACGAGGCCACCTCGACCGAGCCGGCCTGTTCGCTGGTGAAGCCCACCCGCTTCATCAGGGGAATCGTGAACGTGCCGGTCGTCACCACGTTGGCGATGGACGAGCCCGAGATCAGGCCGGTCATGGCCGATCCGACGACCGCCGCCTTGGCCGGTCCGCCGCGCAGGTGGCCGAGCCCCGCGAAGGCGAGCTGGATGAAGTAGTTGCCGGCGCCGGCCTTGTCGAGCAGCGAGCCGAACAGCACGAACAGGAACACGAAGGCCGTCGACACGCCCAGCGGGATGCCGAAGACACCCGCCGTATCCAGCCATTGCGCGTTGATGAGCGCGGTGAAGGACAGGCCCTCGTGCGCGATGAGGTCGGGAATCAGCCAGCCCTCGCCGAAATAGGCGTAGGCCAGGAAGATCGCGCCGACGATGGTCAGCGCGGGGCCCAGGGCGCGGCGCGAGGCTTCGAGCAGCAGGACGATACCGATGGAGCCGATGATGACCTGCGTCTGTGTCGGCAGGCCCGAGCGTGCGGTCTCGGCCAGGTAGTCGGCGAACCAGAACACGTAGAGCGCACAAGCCGTCGCCACGATGCCGAGCACCCAGTCAGCCAGCGGCACGCGGTCGCGCGGGCTGGACTTGAACGCGGGATAGCAGAGATAGGCGAGGATCAGCGCGAAGGCCAGGTGGATCGGCCGCGTCTGGGACGAGTTCAGGACCGTGACCCAGCTGAACCCGCCGAACCACAGCTGCGGCTGCGCGATCCAGAGCTGGAACAGCGACCAGGCCAGCGACAGCCCCCCGATCAGAAGCGCGACGCCCTTCGCATTGGGCGTGCGCGCGCCCGCATCCGACGAGGCGACGAGATCCTGAAGTTCCTCGTCCGTGAACTGGCGGTCACTGCTCTGCTGATCGGCCATGTGTGGTCCCTCTTTCCCTGTCTCGCGCCTTCGTTCTGGGCGCGACTCGTTAAGCTTAACGTCAAAAGACGTGACCGGAAGGGAAAAGGGACCGCAAAACAAGGCTCACAGGGAAGACGCGGGTGTTTTTCGCCGGTGCCGGTTATTTGGGCGCCTCTCCGGAACGCGAAAGGGGGCGACCGAAGTCGCCCCCTTGCAGGAAGTGTCGAAGGTCGCGGCGCGCCTTACTCGGCCAGGCCGGCTTCCTCGTAGTAGCGCGCGGCACCCGGGTGGATGGGCGCCGACAGGCCGTCATTGGCCATCTGCTGGGGCTCGAGGTTGGCGAAAGCCGGGTGCAGGCTGCGGAACTGGTCGATGTTCTCGAACACCGCCTTCACGACCTCGTAGACCACGTCTTCGCTGACCGCGTCCGAGGTGACGAAGGTCGCGCCGACGCCGAAGGTTTGCGTGTCCTCGTCATTGCCGCGATACATGCCGCCGGGGATGGTGGCGACACGGTAGTAGCCGTTTTCCTCGACCAGCTTCTCGACCTCGGGGCCGGCCACTTCGACCAGGACCGAGTCGCAGGCGGTGGTGGCTTCCTGGATCGAGCCGGACGGGTGACCGACCGAGTAGACCATCGCGTCGATGTTGTTGTCGCACAGCGCCTGGCTCTGCTCGGCGGCCTGGAGCTCGGAGGCGAGGGCGAAGTCGTCGGTGGTCCAGCCCTTCTCGGCCATCAGGCGCTCCATCAGCGCGCGCTGGCCCGAGCCGGGGTTGCCGATGTTGACCCGCTTGCCTTCCAGGTCGTCGAAGGTCTCGATGCCGGCCCCGGCACGGGCGACGACGGTGAAGGGCTCGGGGTGGACCGAGAACACCGCGCGCAGGCCCTCAAAGGCTTCTTCGAACTGGCCTTCGCCGTTATAGCTCTGGCTCTGCACGTCCGACTGGGCGACGCCGAATTCCAGCTCGCCCTGGCGGATGGCGTTCACGTTGAAGACCGAGCCGCCGGTCGATTCGACCGAGCAGCGGATGCCGTGGTCGGCGCGGCCGCGGTTCACCAGCCGGCAGATCGCGCCGCCGGTGGGATAGTAGACGCCGGTCACACCGCCGGTGCCAATGGTGATGAACGTCTCTTCCTGCGCGGCCACGGGGCCGGCCAGGCCGACGGTCAGGGCGGCGATGGCAGCTGTTCTGAGATAGGACATGGTGTCTCCCTGTTTCGCTTACGTCTTTTTCAGGGGGCCCGCCTTCTGGCGCGCCCCGATACCCTTAAGGATGGCAGAGTTTTCCCGGTGGGCAAGTCCTTGGTTTCGGCTGCCACCCGGAGCGCACTGCCTGTCTGGCATGCCCGACGGCACGATTGTTTCCAAACGCGCGCCCGGCGTTTCGGAAACCGCCACCGAATTCTCTTGACGTGGATCGAGACTTGCCCACTAGCATAAGCAGTTGATCCGTGGGGGATTTTTGGAATGATCGGGGTTGTTTTCGCCGCCGGGCTTCTGGCGGTTCTTGGCTTTGCGATTTTCGATGGCGACGACGACCCGGAGCCGCGCGACGCCGACCGTGATCTGGAGGGGACAGACGGTGCGGATGTCCTGCAAGGCGGCACCGGCAACGACCTTCTGCTCGGTCTGGGCGGCAACGACCGCATCGATGCGGATGCGGGCGCCGACACGGTCGAAGGGGGCACCGGTGACGACAGCCTCTTCGGCGGGCCGGGCAATGACCGGATCGACGGCGGCGAGGGCTGGGACCGGATCGACGGGGGGCAGGGCAACGACCTGCTGATCCCGGGCGCGCCGACTTCGCCCGATACGCCGTTCGAGACGGATGCGAACGGTGATGCGATTCTCCCCAATCCGCCCTTCGACTACGTCACCGGCGGCGACGGCAACGACACCATCGCCGGAATTGAAGGCGAATTCTTCGCCGCGAACGGCGACGCGGGTGACGACCGTATCACCGGGTCGACCGACGGAGATCTCCTGGTCGGCGGTGCCGGCGCCGACTTCATCAATGGCGCGCAAGGCGACGACTATCTTTACGGCGGCGACCTTGATGTTCCGCTGGACCAGGGCGGCGGATCCCAATTCGTCGAGGACATGGCGCCCGACACCCTTCAGGGCGGACGCGGCGACGACTTGCTGCTGCTGCAAGGCGGTGACACCGGCACGGGCGGCTTGGGGCTGGATGTATTCGCCATGGCCGAAAGTGGCGAAGACGTTGCGCCCGGCGCGCAGATCACGGTCACCGACTTTACCGTGGGTGAGGATTTCGTGCTGCTGTTCTTCCCGCCTGGCGCCGAGGCCGAGAACAGCCTGGAAAGCTATATCGACACCCAGCGCCTGACAGAGGCTGGCGTCGAGATCGACCTGGGCTCGGGCGCGACGCTGTTGCTGCAGGGCGTGGCGCAGAGGCTGGGTCTTGGTGACATCGCCGTCGTGGAACAGGACGAAGTGGCCTTCTGAGGCGATTCCGCCCGTGCAGGATGGTGATCGCTGCGCGGGTGGCCTTTCGGCAGGTGCCGGTTATAACGTTCGGAATTGGCGGCCAACTTGCCACCCTACGCCCGACTGGACCTGTTGAACCATGCCGCAAGACCGGACCGAAGACCTGGACGAGCTGATTGCCTGCCCTGTCTGTGACACGCTCTATCATGCGCGCATGCCCGGAATAGGCGAGCGGGTGACCTGCTCGCGGTGCCACCACGTGCTGATCGCCCCGAAGGACGGGGCGTTCATCCGGGTCATCGCGCTGGCCCTGACGGTGATGATCCTGATGCTGGGCGCGACCTTCTTCCCGTTCCTGTCGATCGACGCGCAGGGCTTTTCCAATGCGGCGTCGGTTTTCGACTCGGCCCTGGCCTTCATGGATGGCGGCTGGATGGTGGCGCTGTCCTTCGCCACCGCTGCGCTGATCGTGCTGATCCCTGTGCTGCGGGCCGCGCTGGTGATCTACGTGCTGGGGCCGCTGGCCTTCGGGCGCAAGCCGTGGCCCGGTGCCCGCGCCGCGTTCCGCTGGTCCGAGGACCTGCGCCCGTGGTCCATGGCAGAGATCTTCGTCATCGGGGTCGCCGTGGCGCTGGTGAAGGTCAGCGACCTTGCCCGCGTGGATTACGGACCGGCCTTCTTCATGTTCGCGGCGCTGGTGGTGGTGATCGTGCTGCAGGACGGATCGATGTGCAGATGGACCATATGGAAGACGCTGGAAGACAAGAAAAGCTCGTAAGCGCCCGGCGCGCGGGGCTGGTCGCCTGCACCCGCTGCACCCGCGTCTGGCCCGCCGGCACCGATGTCTGCGGCCGGTGCGGCAGCGACTTAAGGTCGCGCGACTACCGATCGCTCCAGCGGGTCTGGGCGTGGCTGACGGTGGGCATCATCTGCTACATCCCCGCCAACCTTTATCCGATGCTGCGCACGCGCGTGCTGTTCACCGAGACCGAGTCGACCATCGTCGAGGGCGCGCTGGACCTTGCGCTGCACGGTGCGGTGGGCATCGCGCTCATCATTTTCATCGCGTCTGTGATGATCCCGGTTGGCAAGTTCATCGCCATCGGCTGGCTGGCCTACTCGGTCGCCAAGCCCCTGACGATGGAGCCGCATCGCCGCCACAAATTGTATGAATTCGTGGAATTCATCGGCCGTTGGTCCATGATAGACGTCTTCGTTGTTGCCATTCTGTCGGCCTTGGTACAGCTAAACGTAGCGGCAGCCATCAATCCTGGCCCCGCCGCCTTCACCTTCGCGCTGTCGGTGATCTTCACGATGCTGGCCGCCCAGAGTTTCGACGCCCGGATGATCTGGGACACCGACGAGGACCCCCGCGCGAGATGAGTGACAGCAATTCCCCCGAGTCGCCGGGTGCGGCCGAGCCCGAAATGCGTCGCGCGAAGCGGTCGATCCTGAACCGTGTCTCGATCGTCTGGCTGGTGCCGATCCTGGCGTTGATCGTGTCGCTGCTGGTGGTCTGGCAGAACGTCAACGACCGGGGCCCCCTGATCGAGGTCGTCTTCGAGGATGCATCGGGCATCAGCACCGACGAGACCGAAGTGCGCTATCGCGACGTGGCGGTGGGCGTGGTCGAGGCGCTGGATTTCACCGAGGACCTGCAACAGGTCGTGGCCCAGATCCGCATGGACAAGGAAATCGCCGCCTACCTGGACGAGGATGCCGAGTTCTGGGTGGTCAAGCCCGAGGTCTCGGCGCGCGGCGTGTCGGGGCTCGATACCGTTCTGAGCGGCGTCTACATCGAGGCCAGCTGGGACAGCGATATCGGCGCGCCGCAGTCCCGCTTCGACGGACGCCCCCAGGCGCCGCTGGCGCCTTACGGCCGCGACGGCGTGTCGTTCCAGCTGCGGGGCCAGTCGGTCGAGGGCCTGTCGGAGGGCACCGAGATCTACTACCGCGGCATCTCGGTCGGGCAGATCGCCAACCTGCGTCTGAGCGAGGATGGCGCGTCGGTCATCGCCGACGCGTTCGTGCAGGCGCCGCAGTCGCGCCTGATCTCGACCGCCACGCGGTTCTGGGACACCTCGGGCTTCACCTTCAGTTTCGGCGCGCAGGGCGCGCAGCTGAGCGTGTCGTCCCTGGCTTCGCTGGTCTCGGGCGGGATCAGCTTCGACACGCCCGTCTCGGGCGGCGAGCATGTGGCCGAGGACACGGTCTTCCGCCTGTTTGGCGACGAGGAAACCGCCCGCAGCTCGGTCTTTTCCGACAGTTCGGACGGCGAGCCGGTGAACCTGTCCATCGTGTTCGAAGAAAGCGTGCCGGGGCTGGAGCAGGGCGCCGACGTGGATTTTGGCGGCATCGTCGTGGGCTCGGTCACCGCGCTGACGGGTCTCGTGGACGAGGCGCGGTTCGGCGACCGTGACATCCGCCTGCTGACGACGATCGAGATCCGGCCCGGCAAGCTTGGCCTGGAAGGCGGCGCCACCGAGGACGACGTCTACGATTTTTTCGATTTCGCCGTGGCGCGCGGGCTGCGGGCGCAGCTGCAATCCGCCTCGATCCTGGGCGGTTTGCAGATCGCGCTGGTCGAGACCCAGTCGCAGGCCGACGCCGAGCTTGATTTCGACGCCGAACCTTATCCGCAGATCCCGTCGATCGCGCCCGACCTGTCGGATTTCACCGATACGGCGCAGGGCGTGTTCAACCGCATCAATGCGCTGCCCATCGAAGAGCTTCTGGACAACGCGAATTCGCTCATGTCGTCGGTCACGCGACTGGTGAACGATGACGGCGTGCAGGAAACCCCGGACGAGATCCTTCGGATTCTGGCCGCCGTGCGGGGACTGATCGCCTCGGACGGGATCCAGTCGATCCCGAACCAGGCGAACGAGCTGATGATCACCCTGAACGAAACCGCCACCGACCTGCGTGGCGTCGTGGCCGAGCTTCAGGCCGCCGGCGCGGTCGAGCAACTGACCGAAGCGCTGGCCGCGGCCGAGGAGGCCGCCGACGCTGTCGTGGTCGCGACCGCCGATTTCCCGCAACTGGTCCAGAGCGCGGATGGCGTCGCGCAGGAGGTCCAGTCACTGGTGGTGTCGGTGAACGAGCTGCCGCTGGACGTGGCGGTGAACAACGTGAACGACCTGATCGCGCGGATCGATACGCTGATCACGGGCGCCGAGGTGCAGGCGCTTCCGGGCGAGGTGAACGACACGCTTGCCGTCCTGCGCGACACGCTCACCCAGGTCGAGGAAAGCGGGCTTCTGCCCCAGGCGACCCAGACGCTGGCCACTGCCGAGGGTGCGCTCACCGACCTGACCGCCGATTTGCAATCCGCGCTGGCCGAGGCCGAGCGTGCGGCCGCGGCCGTGACCGAGGCCACCGCCGACCTGCCGCAGGTCCTGTCCACGGCCGACACCGCGGCCGCCGAAGTGGCGGCCCTGGTGCGCAGCGTGAACGAGATGCCCCTGGGCGACGTGGTCGCCAATGCCGAAAGCCTGGTGGGCCGGATCGACACGCTGGTCGCCGGCGCCGAGGTGCAGGCGCTCCCGGGCGAGGTGAACGACACGCTGTTCGTCCTGCGCGACACGCTGGCCCAGATCGAGGAGTCGGGGCTGCTCGAACAGGCCACCCGGACGCTCGCCACCGCCGAGACCTCGGTCACCGACCTGACCCTGCAATTTCAGGAGGTCCTGACCGAGGCGCAGCGCGCGGCCACCTCGGTCGCCAACGCCACGGACCAGACGCCCGAGCTGATCGACCGGGCCAACCGCATCGCCGAGGACCTGGAAACGCTGTCCTCCGAGGCGGCGACCATCCCGGTGCAGGAGCTGTCGGCGCAGGTGTCCGAGCTGGTGGCCTCGGCCAACACGCTGGTGTCCAGCGACGATACCCAGCGGCTGCCGGGCGCCCTGGCCGATGCCCTGAACGAGGTGCAGCGCGTGCTGATCACCATCCAGGACGGCGGGCTTATCGAGAACGCGAACCAGACCATGGCCTCGGCCGAGCAGGCCGCCGACGCGATCCGCCGCGCCGCCGACCAGCTGCCCGCGCTGCTGACCACCACGTCGCGCCTGCTGGTGCAGTCGGGCGAGGTTCTGCAGGGCTACGAGGCCAATGGCCAGCTGGGCTCGCAGGCCCGCGCCACCCTGCGCGAAGTGCAGGAGGCGGCCCAGTCCATCGACTCGCTCGCCCGCCAGATCGAACGTTCCCCCAACTCGCTGCTGTTTGGACGCTGACATGACCCGTATCTCCCTTGCCCTCGTCCTGACGCTCGCCGCATGCGGTGGCACGCCGTTGCGCTACGAGCTGCCACCGGTGCCCGAGACCGACCGCATCGCGGTGTCTTCGGGATCGGTCGAGGTGCGCGACGTGTCGCTGCCCACCTATGCCAGCCAGGAGGTGATCTTCGTCGAGGACGAGACCGGCGCGCTGGTCAGCGACGACAACCTGCTTTGGGCGGACGACCCCGAGCGGGCCTTTACCGAGGGCCTCGCGCTTGGCCTGGCCCGGCTGACCCGCGCCCGCGTCGCGGCCGAGCCCTGGCCGTTCTACGAACCACCCGCGGCCCGGGTCGAGGTGCGCTTCTCGCGCGCGCTGGCGGGCGCGGACGGCCAGTTCCGCATCGCGGGGCAGTATTTCGTGGCCTCGCCCGACGGGACCCGCCGCGACACCGCGCGCCGCTTCGACCTGTCGGCGCCCTACGCCGCGGCCAATGCCACGGCCATCGCCGCCGCCAAGGCCCGGGTCATCGACGATTTGGCCCGGATGATCGCGCGCGACGGGCTCTAGGGCTCCGACCCTCTTCATCTTTCCAGAAATACCTAAAGGGGCGGCTTCCCGGCCCGCCGGTCCTGCGCCTGGCGGAACCGCTCGACGATCGGCCGAAGGGCCACGTTGGCCCCCAGCCGCGCGGCCAGCAGGTAGGTGCCGGCCACCTTGCGCTGCACGAACAGGGTTTCGGTGGGCGGCACGTGCCAGAAATCGCGCTCGGCGCCGATGGACATGCCCTTGCGCCGCAGCCGGCCCAGCAGGTCCGAACCGGCGAAATCGTGGGGCCGGTCGCTCAGCACCGGCTCCAATGCCGTCTCGAACATGTCGAGGATGGTCTCGCGGTGGCGCGTGGGATCATCCGCGCCGAAGATGCCCACCGCCTGCATGGCCGTGCTCTCGGCGGCACGGTCGCGAGCGAAACCGGCCTCCATCAGCGCGCGGTACGCGGCGACCAACGCGGGCGACAGCGCTTGCGTCGCCCCGAAATCGAGCAGCACGATCCGGCCGGTGTCGGGCTGCCAGCGGTAATTGGCGAAGTTCGGATCGGTCTGCATGTAGCCGAGGTCGAACAGTTCGCGCAGAACCAGCGCGATCAGTCGCGCGGCGATCGTGTCGCGCGTCTCCTGCGGTCCCGTCTCGACCGCGTCGAGCGGCTGGCTTTCGATGTAGTCCATCGCCAGGATGTCGCGCGTGGACAGGTCCGGTTGCAAACGGGGCACGACGAACTCCGGATCGTCGCCCAGCAGCCCGTGGAACCGTTCCAGCGCCTCGGCCTCGCGGATGTAATCCGCCTCTTCGTGCAGCTGCCGTCGCGCGTCGTCCAGCAGCCCCGAGAGATCCATCTGTCGCGGCACCACGCCCGGCATCCGCATGAGCCCGCCGATATTGCGCACGTCGCTGTCGATGGAGCCGCGCACGCCGGGATACTGCACCTTGATCGCCAGGTTGCGCCCGTCTTTCGTCTGCGCGCGGTGCACCTGCCCGATGCTGGCCGCCGCGATGGGCCGTACGTCGAAACGGCGGAACCGCTTCTGCCAGTCTGACCCCCAGTTGTCCTCCAGCACCCGGCGTAGCTGTTTCGGCGGCATCGGGTCCGCGTCGGCGCGCAGCCGGGCGAAGATCGCGGCCAGCTCGGGCGGCAGCAGGTCCGCCGTCTCCATCGAGATGAGCTGCCCCACCTTCATCGCCGCGCCGCGCATGCGCGACAGCTCGTCCGTCAGGGCCTTGGCGTTCGCGGGCGTCATCAACAGGTCGTTCAGCCGGGGGCGCCGCCCGCGCGCCACCTGTCCCGCGCCCGAGGCCAGCGCCCGGCCCGCCATGCCACCGGACATGCGGCCCATGCCGAACAGGCGCGATAGCCGGTCGGCGGGCACGGCGCGCCCGGTATTGCCGTTGAAATCCTCGGACATAGGGTCTCCTGTGGTCTGGCACTGATCTATCCCGGACCACGCGGCCCGCCAGCCGCAAACGGTCGCAGCCCCGGAGCCCGCCATGCCGCCCGACACGCTCTGGCACGACAGCAGCGCCGAACCCGCGCCGGGCACGTCGTTGCAAACCGATATGCGCGTCGACCTGGCGGTGATCGGCGGCGGTTTCACCGGCTGTTCCGCCGCGCTCGAGGCCGCGGGGCAGGGCGCATCGGTTGCCCTGTTCGAGGCGGGCGAGATCGGCGACGGCGGATCGGGCCGCAACGTGGGGCTGGTGAACGCGGGGCTCTGGCTGCCGCCCGACGCCATCGCCGACGCCATCGGCGCGGAGGAGGCCGGATGGCTGGTCGACCTGCTGGCGGGCGCGCCGGACCGGGTGTTCGACCTGATCGACCGCCACGGCATCGACTGCGCGGCGCGGCGGGCGGGGACGCTTCATTGCGCCCACGCGCCCGGGGCGTTGAACGGACTGCGCGACCGGCTGGCGCAGGGCAACCGGCTGGGGGCGCCGCTGCGGCTGCTGGATTCGGACGAGACCGCCCGGCGCACCGGCGCGACCGGCCTTGCCGGGGCGCTGTTCGATCCGCGGGCGGGCACGATCCAGCCGCTGGCCTACGCCCGCGGCCTGGCGCGCGCGGCGGCCGCCGCCGGGGCGGAGATCCACGTGCAAAGCCCGGTGCGCCGCATCGCCCGCCAGGGGGAGGATTGGCGGCTCGAGGTCAGCGGACACACCGTCACCGCGCGGGCCGTCCTTCTGGCCACCAACGCCTATCACCGCGACCTGAGCGGGCCGGTGCGCCCGCGCTTCGTCACGGTGGGCTACTCGCAATTCGCCACCGATCCGCTGCCCGAGGACTTGCGGGACCGGATTCTGCCCGGGGGCGAGGGCTGCTGGGACACCGCGCGGGTGATGAGCAGTTTCCGGGTGGACGGCGCGGGCCGTCTGATCCTCGGCGGGATCGGCGACCTGTCGCTGCCCGGCGGTCGCATTCACCGGGCCTGGGCGCGCCGCAAGCTCGCCGCGTTGTTCCCCGAGGCCGCCCACCTGCCCTTCGCCCATGCGTGGTCGGGGCGCATCGCGATGACCGGCGACCACGTTCCGAAAATCGTGGCGTTCGGGCCGGAGGCGCTGGCCGTGTTCGGCTATTCCGGCCGGGGCATCGGGCCCGGAACCGCGTTCGGCACGCTGGCCGCGCGGGCCCTGCTCGCCCGTGATCCCGCCCACTTGCCGTTGACGCCCGTGCCCTCGCACGACGAACCGTTCGCGCGCGGCCGGGCCGCCGCGTTCGAGCTGGGGGCCGGCGCCGTGCACGCGACGGCGATGCTGCGGCGGGGGAGGGGCTAGCCAATGGGCCGTTCACATCCTGCCCAAAATTTACCGTTTGATAAAAAAATTTTTCGTGCAAAGCTCGATCCCGAACCAGCCGTTGAGGAGCGCGCATGTCCAACCCCCTGACCCCCGGTATCGCCGCAGGCCGCCTGTCCGCCGACGAGATCGCCGAGAACTTCGCCGACCTGCACGCGCCGCTGGACATGCACGAGGCGCGCGTCGCCGCCGACCGGTGCTATTTCTGCTACGACGCGCCCTGCGTGACCGCGTGCCCGACCGAGATCGACATCCCGCTGTTCATCCGCCAGATCGCCAACGGCCAGCCCGAAAGCGCGGGGCGCACCATCCTGAACCAGAACATCCTTGGTGGCATGTGCGCGCGGGTCTGCCCGACCGAGGACCTGTGCGAAGGCGCCTGCGTGCGCGAGGCGGCCGAGGGCAAGCCGGTGCAGATCGGCCGGCTTCAGCGCCACGCGACCGACAGCGTGATGGCGCGGCAAGGCCACCCCTTCGACCGCGCACCCGCGACGGGCAAGCGCGTGGCGGTGGTCGGCGCCGGGCCTGCGGGCCTGGCCTGCGCCCACCGGCTGGCCATGCGCGGGCATGATGTCGTGCTCTACGATGCCAAGGACAAGCCCGGCGGGCTGAACGAGTTCGGGATCGCCGCCTACAAGTCCACCGACGATTTCGCCGCGCGCGAAGTCGGCTGGCTGTGCCAGATCGGCGGGATCGAGCTGAAGCCCGGCCACGCGCTGGGCCGCGACATCACGCTGGACGGTTTGAAGGCCGAGTTCGACGCCGTCTTCGTGGGCGTGGGCCTTGGCGGGGTGAACGATCTCGACGCGCCGGGGGCCGAGCGCGACGGTGTGCAGGACGCGGTGGGCTTCATCGCCGCGCTGCGCCAGGCCGACGACCTGGCCAAGCTGCCCGTGGGCCGCAACGTGGTGGTGATCGGCGGCGGCATGACGGCGGTGGACGCCGCCGTGCAGTCCAAGCTGCTGGGCGCCGAGAACGTGACCATCGCCTATCGTCGCGGCAAGGACCGCATGGGCGCCTCGGAATTCGAGCAGGACCTGGCCACGTCGAAGGGCGTGCGCATCATCTGCAACGCGCAGCCGGTGGCGATCCATGGCAACGGCGCGGCCGCCGAGATCGAGCTGGAATACACCGCCGACGACGGATCGGGCCTCAAGGGCACGGGCGAGACGCTGCGCCTGCCCGCCGACCAGGTGTTCAAGGCCATCGGCCAGACGCTGACCTTCGAGGGCCTCGCGCTCGACGGCCGCAAGATCGCCGTGACCGGCGCCGGCCGCACCTCGGTCGAAGGTGTCTGGGCCGGCGGCGACTGCACGCCGGGCGACGATCTGACCGTCGTCGCGGTGGCCGAGGGGCGCGATGCGGCCGAGGATATCCACGCGACGCTCATGGGCGTCGCGGCGCCCGAAACCGGCGCCGTGATCGGCGAAGCGGCGCGTGCCTGAACTTCCCGAGGTCGAGGCCGCGCGCCGCCGGATCGAACGCGGCGCGCTCAACCGCACGATCGAGGCGGTGACCTACGGCGACGACATCACGCATATGGACCTGCCCGACCGCGCGGCGTTGGACCGGTTCACGGGCACGCAATTCTCCACCGCCACGCGGCACGGCAAGTTCATCTTCGCGGGCACGCAGGGCGGACCCTGGATGATGATCCACCTTGGCATGGCCGGATCGATCCGCGTCATGGACGCGGACGAGGTCGACGCCGACTACATCCGGCTGACGGTTGCGTTCGAGGGCGGCACCCGCCTGACCTTCCGCGATCCGCGCAAGTTCGGCGAGATCGTCGTAGTCGAGGGTGTCGAGGATTACGTGGCCGAACGCGGGCTTGGCCCAGATGCGCTGACCATCGGCGACAACGCGTTCGCCGACGTGATCGGCGGGACGCGCGGGGCGGTCAAATCCGCCCTGCTGGCGCAATCGAAGCTGGCCGGCGTCGGCAACCTCTGGGCGGACGAGTCGCTCTATCGCGCGGGGATCCTGCCCGATGCGCGGGCCTGCGACCTGGACGCGGGCCGGATCGGGCAACTGCACGGCGTCGTCGGCGACACGCTGAAGGCCGTGGTGGACACCGATGCCGTCTATTCGAAGCTGCCCGCCGACTGGCTGATCCACCGCCGTGACGAGGGTGCCGATTGCGGGATCTGCGACGGCGCCATCGGGAAGACGAAGGTGGGTGGGCGCACGTCCTATTTCTGCCCGGACCACCAGACCGGGGGGTGATACTGCGCGGCCCGGATCCGGGGCGCGTTCTGAATTGATGAACGGGAGGGCCTGACATGGCTGATCTGACGACCGATTTCGTGGGCATCAAGAGCCCCAACCCCTTCTGGCTGGCCTCGGCCCCGCCCACCGACAAGGAATACAACGTCCGCCGCGCCTTCGAGGCCGGCTGGGGCGGTGTCGTGTGGAAGACGCTGGGCGCCGAGGGCCCGCCCGTGGTCAACGTGAACGGCCCGCGCTACGGCGCGATCTGGGGCGCGGACCGCAGGCTTCTGGGACTGAACAACATCGAACTCATCACCGACCGCCCGCTCGAGGTGAACCTCGAGGAAATGGCGCGGGTGAAGTCGGACTATCCCGACCGCGCGCTGATCGCGTCGATCATGGTGCCCTGCGAGGAAAGCGCCTGGAAGGCGATCCTGCCGCGGGTGATGGAAACGGGCGCCGACGGGATCGAGCTGAACTTCGGCTGCCCCCACGGCATGGCCGAACGCGGCATGGGCAGCGCGGTGGGGCAGGTGCCCGAATACATCGAAATGGTCACCCGCTGGTGCAAGCAGTATTACGACCGCCCCGTGATCGTGAAGCTGACCCCCAACATCACCGACATCCGCAAGCCCGCCCAGGCGGCGAAGAACGGCGGTGCGGACGCGGTCAGCCTGATCAACACGATCAACTCGATCACGTCTGTCAATCTCGACACCATGTCGCCCGAGCCCTCTATCGACGGCAAGGGCAGCCATGGCGGCTATTGCGGCCCGGCGGTGAAGCCCATCGCCATGAACATGGTGGCCGAGATCGCCCGTGATCCCGAAACCCACGGCCTTCCGATCAGCGGCATCGGCGGGATCACCACCTGGCGCGACGCGGCCGAGTTCATGAGCCTCGGCGCGGGCAACGTGCAGGTCTGTACCGCCGCCATGACCTATGGCTTCCGCATCGTGGAAGAGATGAAAGCGGGCCTGTCGGCCTGGATGGACGAAAAGGGCTACGCCTCGGTCGCCGAGGTCGTGGGCCGCGCGGTGCCCAAAGTCACCGACTGGCAGTACCTGAACCTGAACTACGTCACCAAGGCGCGGATCAGCCAGGACGACTGCATCAAGTGTGGTCGCTGCTTCGCCGCCTGCGAGGACACGTCCCACCAGGCCATCGCCATGTCGCCCGACCGCACCTTCACCGTGATCGACGAGGAATGCGTGGCCTGCAACCTGTGCGTGGATGTCTGCCCAGTCGAGAACTGCATCACCATGGAAGAGCTGCCCAAGGGCGCAGTCGACCCGCGCACCGGCAAGACCGTGGGCGACTATGCCAACTGGACGACGCACCCGAACAACCCCGCGGCGCAAGCAGCGGAGTGACGGGTGGATGACGCCGACCGCCGTCTGCTGACGGAGCTGTTCGACGCGGCCGTCGCCGCGGCGGACCCCGCCCGCGCCATCGCACGCGCCATGCCCGCGCCGCCCAAGGGACGCACGGTCGTGGTGGGCTGCGGCAAGGGCGCGGCGCAGCTGGCGGCGGCGTTCGACGCGGCGTGGGAGGACGACCTGACCGGCGTCGTCGTCACGCGCTATGGCTACGCCACCGACGCAGGCCGCATCCGGGTGATGGAGGCGTCGCATCCCGTGCCCGACACGGCCGGTCTCGAGGCGTCACGGGCGCTGATGGACGCGGTGTCAGGGCTTGGTCCGGACGACCTGGTCGTCGCGCTCATCTGCGGCGGGGGGTCGGCCCTTTTGCCGATGCCGCCCGAGGGGATGGACCTCGACGATGAACGCGCGCTGAACGAGGCGCTTCTGGCCTCGGGCGCGCCCATCGGCGTGATGAACGCCATCCGCAAGCACGCCAGCCGGATCAAGGGCGGGCGCCTCGCCGCCGCCGCGCATCCGGCGCGGGTCGTGTCGCTGGTCGTGTCGGACGTGCCGGGCGACGATCCGGCCGAGGTCGCGTCGGGGCCCACGGTACCGTCGGCTGTCACGCTGGAAGAGACCCGCGCGCTGATCGAAAGCTACGGGATCGACCTGCCCGAGATCATCCGCGGCCACCTGGAAACCGGCGCCGCCCGCGCGCCAGCGCCGGGCGACGACGTATTCGCGGGGAACGAGGTCCATGTGGTCGCCTCGGCCAGCATCTCGCTCGAAGCCGCGGTGGCGCGGGCGCGCGAAGCGGGCTACGACGCCGTGATCCTGTCGGACGCCATCGAGGGCGAGGCGCGGGACGTGGGCCAGGTTCACGCCGCGATCGCGCGCGAGGTGGCCATGCGCGGGCGGCCCTTCTCCGCGCCGGTCGTGATCCTGTCGGGGGGCGAGACCACGGTCAGCCTGCGCGGCAAGGGTGGGCGCGGTGGGCGCAACACCGAGTTCCTGTTGTCCTTCGCGCGGGCCATCGACGGGCTGCCGGGCATCGCCGCGCTGGCCGCCGATACCGACGGCATCGACGGGTCCGAGGACAACGCGGGCGCGTTCGCCACAGGCGACACGGCGGCGGCCCTGCGCGCGACGGGTGTCGATCCGGGCGGCGCGTTGGGGCGCAACGATGCCTGGGGTGCGTTCGAAGCTGTGGATGCGCTGTTCGTGCCCGGTCCCACCGGCACCAACGTGAACGACTTTCGCGCGATCCTCGTCCGCGCCGCCGACTAGGCGCCCGGCCGCAGCAGGCGGTCGAAGAGCTGCGTCAGGTGTGCCTCGGCCCCCCGCAGCGGGTCGTCGGTGTCCAGCACCGCGCGCACCTGCACATCGAAATCGGCATAGTGCTGGGTCAGCGCCCAGACCGACATGATGGTGTGATGCGGGTCCACCTGCGCCAGCCGCCCTTCGGCCACCCAGTCGGCGATCAGCGCGGCGGCGCCGTCGACGAGGTCGCGCAGGGTGCTGGCCAGCGTGTCGTCGATATGCGGCGCGCCCGACAGGATCTCGTTCGCGAACAGCCGGCTTTCGCGCGGGTAGTCGCGGCTCAGCGCCAGCTTGCGCCGCACGTAGTCCAGCATCTCGTCCAGAGGCTCGCCCGCCGGGTCGATATCGCGCAGCGGCTCCAGCCAGGCATCCATCAGCTGCAACAGAAGGGCGCGGTGGATCGCCTCTTTCGACTGGAAATAATAGAGCAAATTGGGCTTCGACAGGCCCGCCTCGCCGGCGATCTGGTCCAGTGTTGCGCCCCGGAAGCCATAGCGCGAGAATATCTCGAGCCCGGCGTCGAGAATGGCGGCCCGGTTGCGGGACTGGATGCGCGTCTCAGGCATTTGCGGGACGGCCAAGCTTCGTGCGTCGCGGGCGCATTCCGCCGGTTTTTTGAGCAATTGCCGCCTGCATGGTCGCGATCCTTGACTGGTTCCGAACCTCTGTTAGCGTGCATTTTACCGATTGGTCAAATCATTGCGAGGACGCCCCATGCCCCCAGCCGCCCCCGGTGAAAACATGCGCATCAACGGCGACCGGCTGTGGGACAGCTTGATGGACATGGCCAAGATCGGGCCCGGCGTCGCGGGCGGCAACAACCGCCAGACGCTGACCGATGACGACGCGCGGGGCCGCGCGCTGTTCCAGGCCTGGTGCGAGGATGCGGGCTGCACCATGGGCCTCGACCAGATGGGCAACATGTTCGCGCGGCGCGAGGGGACGGACCCCGACGCGCTGCCGGTCTACGTGGGCAGCCACCTCGACACCCAGCCCACCGGTGGCAAGTACGACGGCGTGCTGGGCGTGCTGGGCGGATTGGAGATCATCCGCAGCCTCAATGACCTCGGCGTGAAGACGAAGCACCCTATCGTGGTGACGAACTTCACGAACGAGGAGGGCACCCGCTTCGCGCCCGCCATGCTCAGCTCGGGCGTCTTCGCCGGCATCCACGAACAGGACTGGGCCTATGCGAGGACCGACGCCAAGGGCCTGAGCTTCGGCGACGAGCTGGAGCGGATCGGCTGGAAGGGCGCGGAAGAGGTCGGCGCCCGCAAGATGCACGCCTTCTTCGAGCTGCATATCGAGCAGGGCCCGATTCTCGAAGCCGAGGGCAAGGATATCGGCGTGGTCACGCACGGGCAGGGCCTGTGGTGGCTCCAGATCACGCTGACCGGCAAGGACAGCCACACCGGCTCGACCCCCATGAACATGCGCAAGAACGCCGGGCTCGGCATGGCGCGCATCCTCGAACGCGTGCACGAGATCGCGATGGAGGCGCAGCCCGACGCCGTCGGCGCGGCCGGCCATATCGACGTCTACCCGAACTCGCGCAACGTGATCCCCGGCAAGGTGGTCTTCACCGTGGATTTCCGCTCGCCCGACCAGGCCAAGCTCGACGGCATGAAGGCGCGGCTTGAAGAAGAGGGCCCGAAGATCGCCGAGGAACTGGGCCTGGGCTTCGAGATCGAGACCGCCGGCCATTTCGACCCCGTGACGTTCGACGAGGGCTGCGTGAAGGCGGTCCGCGACGCAGCCGAGCGGCTGGGCTATTCGCACCGCGACATCGTCTCGGGCGCGGGCCACGATGCCTGCTGGATCAACCGCGTGGCCCCCACCGCGATGGTCATGTGCCCCTGCGTCGACGGCCTCAGCCACAACGAGGCCGAGGAAATCACCAAGGACTGGGCCAAGGCCGGCGCCGACGTGCTGCTGCACGCGGTGGTCGAGACGGCGGGGGTGGAGGGGTGACGTCCACAAGCCTTGACGACATCCCAACCGCGGCCTTCATAAGCCACTTCATCGTGGAGCACGCGCTTCAATACGACGTCTCACTTTCGAACGCGACGTCGGAAGTTGCTCCTCGATTTGGTGTTTTTCCTGATGGCGCCTATCCCCCAAAGCAGATTCGACTCATCGGATTACTTTATTGTCTTCTAATTCTGCCATCGGAAGTTTGGCGTCGACGCGAGCTATTCGATACGGTTCTTGAGCGGGCCAAATGCGATGATGACCTCGCTAATGCAGGGCGCACCCTTTGCAATCGCTCAGATATTCGAAGTATGAGGAACGCGGTTTCACACGGTAGGATCGGTCTGGAAGAGAACTCCATTCTATTCGTCGACAGGCGAGGTGATGCGGCCCCGCATTTCGAAGAACGCCTGAGTTATTCGGATGCTACAAATCTCTTGCTCGTTCTCGGACGCGCGTTCCATGAGGCCGCACAAATCAACTCAAAAATTGCGGATGCAGGGAGAACCTTTTGACCAAAGTCATCAAGAACGGCACCATCGTCACCCATGACCTGACCTACAAGGCGGACGTCCTGGTCGACGGCGGCAAGATCATCGAGATCGGCGAAGGGCTGACCGGCGACGAGGAAATCGACGCCACGGGCTGCTACGTCATGCCCGGCGGGATCGATCCGCATACCCATCTCGAGATGCCCTTCATGGGCACCTATTCTGCCGATGATTTCGAGTCCGGCACCCGCGCGGCGCTGGCTGGCGGGACGACGATGGTTGTCGACTTCGCGCTGCCCAGCCCCGGCCAGGGGCTGCTCGACGCGCTGAAGATGTGGGACAACAAGTCGACGCGCGCGCATTGCGACTATTCCTTCCACATGGCCGTGACGTGGTGGGGCGAACAGGTCTTCGACGAGATGGAGACCGTCGTGAAGGAGCGCGGCATCAACACCTTCAAGCACTTCATGGCCTACAAGGGCGCGCTGATGGTGCAGGACGACGAGATGTATGCCTCGTTCCAGCGGTTGGCGGAACTCGGCGCCATCGCCATGGTCCACGCCGAGAACGGCGACGTGGTGGCGGATCTGTCGGCCAAGCTGCTGGCCGAGGGCAATAACGGCCCCGAGGGCCACGCCTATTCCCGCCCGCCCCAGGTCGAGGGCGAGGCGACGAACCGCGCGATCATGATCGCCGACATGGCGGGCGTGCCGCTCTACGTCGTGCACACCTCGTGCGAGGACAGCCACGAGGCCATCCGCCGCGCGCGTCAGCAGGGCAAGCGCGTCTGGGGCGAGCCGCTGATCCAGCACCTGACGCTGGACGAGTCCGAGTACTTCAACCAGGACTGGGACCACGCCGCGCGCCGGGTGATGTCGCCGCCCTTCCGCAACAAGCAGCACCAGGACAGTCTTTGGGCCGGGCTGCAGGCGGGCTCGCTGTCGGTCGTGGCCACCGACCATTGTGCCTTCACCACCGACCAGAAGCGCACCGGCATCGGCGATTTCACCAAGATCCCGAACGGGACCGGCGGGCTCGAGGACCGGATGCCGATGCTCTGGACCCACGGGGTGGGCACCGGGCGGCTGACCCCGAACGAGTTCGTGGCGATCACATCGGCCAACATCGCGAAGATCCTCAACTGCTATCCCCGCAAGGGCGCGATCCGCGTGGGCAGCGACGCCGACATCGTTGTCTGGGATCCCGAGGCCGAGAAGACCATCACCGCCGGCGCGCAGCAGTCGGCCATCGACTACAACGTCTTTGAAGGAAAGAAAGTGAAGGGTTTGCCCCGCTATACCCTGTCGAAGGGCCGCGTGATGTTCGATACCGGCAAGATGCTGGGCCAGGAAGGCCACGGCGAATTCGTCAAGCGCGCGCCGCTGGGCGAGGTCAACAAGGCGCTGTCGTCCTGGAAGCAGATCACCGCGCCGCGGCCGGTGGAGCGCTCGGGCATCCCGGCGAGCGGGGTGTGATGGAGGCGACGGCAGAGGATCGCGCGCCCGGCGGGTCCGTGGTCGCGGCCCAGGGGCTGAACCTGACCTTCCACACCAACGACGGATCGGTTCACGCGCTGAAAGACGTGAACCTCGCAGTCGAGCGGGGTGAGTTCGTCAGTTTCATCGGCCCGTCGGGCTGCGGCAAGACCACCTTCCTGCGCTGTGTCGCGGGGCTGGAGACACCTACGGGCGGCAGCCTGTCGGTCAACGGGCTGGACCCAGACGCCGCCCGCCGCGCGCGGGCCTACGGCTACGTGTTCCAGGCGGCGGGGCTTTATCCCTGGCGGACCATCGGTGGAAATATCCGCCTACCGCTGGAGATCATGGGCTTTTCCGAGGACGAGAAAAAGCGCCGCGTGCGCGAGACGCTGGCCCTGGTCGACCTGGACGGGTTCGAGAACAAGTTTCCCTGGCAGTTGTCCGGTGGCATGCAGCAGCGCGCGTCGATCGCCCGGGCGCTGAGCTTCGACGCGGACCTTTTGTTGATGGACGAACCGTTCGGCGCGCTGGACGAGATCGTACGAGACCGGCTGAACGAGGAGCTCCTGTCGCTCTGGGCGCGTACCGGCAAGACGATGCTGTTCGTCACCCACTCGATCCCCGAGGCGGTGTACCTGTCCACGAAGATCGTCGTGATGTCCCCCCGCCCGGGGCGTATCAGCGACGTGATCGACAGCCCGCTTCCGAAGGAGCGGCCGCTCGACATACGCGATAGCCGCGGCTTCATCGACATCGCCCACCGCGTACGCGAAGGCCTGCGCGCCGGGATGGAGGAGGCATGAGACAGGCGGATACGAGGGGCACGCGGCCCCCCGCATCACTGGTCACGGTCATCGGCTCTCCAGCCTGTACCGTGGGTTCATTGTTGTCGGAGCTGGCTGAAGATTTCCTTAACTTCGGCCGCTCGGTCACTGTCATCTGTCGCACCATGAGTATTTTCGGACCAGTGATGACCGGAACGCGCATCAGCTTCATCACTGGTCCTCAAATACTCATGTCGAACCCGTGCAACTCGCACGCCGAGAGGGCGGCGGGATGACCGATACGCCGCTTTCCGCCCCGGGTGCGGGGGTCGGCCGCTCGGGCCGCGTGGCGCTGTGGCTCAGGGGTGCGGGCGGGCGGATCGTGCCGGTCTTGACCGTGATCGCGGCGCTGATCGTGTTGTGGTACGTCGCCTGCATTCCGATGAACGCGCATCAGTCCGTTCTGCTGGCGGAGCGGTCCGGCGCCGAGGTGACCCCCGCGGCCGCGTCCGAGCGGCGCAACATGGGGGGCATCGCGCTCAGCCTGCGGAATCCGGGCCCCGCGCTGTCGGCTGCCTTCGCGCAGGATCGACCGGTCCTGCCCGCGCCGCACCAGGTGGCGGTCGAGTTGTGGGACAGCACGGCGGGCATGCGGCCGACTTCGAAGCGCAGCCTGATCTTCCACGGCTGGATCACCTTGTCGGCCACGCTGGCCGGCTTCGCCGTGGGCACCGCGCTGGGCATCCTGCTGGCCGTGGGGATCGTGCACAGCCGCGTGATGGACATGAGCGTCATGCCCTGGGCCATCGTCAGCCAGACCATTCCCATCATCGCCATCGCACCGATGATCATCGTCGTGCTTTATTCCGTCGGCGTGCAGGGGCTGCTGCCGAAGGCGGTGATCAGCGCCTACCTGTCCTTCTTCCCGGTCGTCGTGGGCATGGTGAAGGGGCTGCGCAGTCCCGACACCATGCAACTGGACCTGCTGCGCACTTACGGTGCGACCGGCGGGCAGACCTTCTGGAAACTGCGGCTGCCCGCGTCGCTGCCCTATCTCTTCGCGTCGCTGAAGATCGGGGTGGCCGCGTCTCTGATCGGCGCCATCGTGGGCGAACTGCCCACCGGCGCGGTTCGGGGTCTGGGCGCACGGTTGCTGGCGGGCAGCTATTACGGTCAGACCGTGCAGATCTGGTCGGCGCTTTTCGCCGCCGCGATCCTGGCCGCGGTGCTGGTGGCGATCATCGCCGGAATCGAACGGGTGCTGCTTCGGCGCATGGGGCTGGCGCGATGATGCTGGTGATCTTCGCACTCGTCCTCTGGGCGGCGGGCTTCGCGCTGAACGCGCGGCTGGCCACCGGCCCGGCCGCCGACACCCGTTCGGTGCAACTGGCCGTCCCGGCGATCTTCGGCCTGACCCTGATCGGCATGTGGGAGCTGATCGTCCGCGGGCTCGAGGTGCCTGGCGTCATCCTGCCCCCTCCCAGTGCCGTCGCCGCCGCCTTCGCGGGGGAGCTCGACGTGATCTGGGCCGATTTCGTGCAGACCTTCGTCAAGGGCGCCCTGTCTGGCTATGTCATCGGCGCGCTGGCCGCGTTCGCCTTCGCCATCGTGGCCGACCGCCACGATTTCCTGAAGCGCGGCCTGCTGCCCGTGGGCAACTTCATGGCCGCGCTGCCCATCGTCGGCACCGCGCCGATCCTGGTGATGTGGTTCGGCTTCGACTGGGAGTCGAAATCCGCCGTGGTCGTGGTCATGGTGTTCTTTCCGATCCTCGTGAACACCGTGGCGGGCCTGGCCGATACGCAGGCCATGCAGCGTGACCTGATGCGCACCTACGGGGCCAGCTATGTCCAGACGCTGCTCAAACTGCGTCTGCCGGCGGCCATGCCCTTCATCTTCAACGGTCTGAAGATCAGCACGACGCTGGCGCTGATCGGTGCGATAGTCGCCGAATTTTTCGGCTCTCCCACGCTCGGGATGGGCTTTCGCATCTCGACCAGTGTCGGACAGCTGGCGCTGGACATGGTCTGGGCCGAGATCGTGGCCGCGGCCCTTGCGGGTTCGGCCTTTTACGGCATCATCGCCTTCATCGAGAAGCGGGTGACCTTCTGGCACCCGTCCCACCGGGGCTGAACCCCGGGGAGATCCAACAAGGAGAAACATGTACATGAAGACCAGGATCATTGCCGCGGCTGTGGCCGCATTTGCCGGTGGCGCAGCGTATGCGCAGGACGAGGTCACTCTTCAGCTGAAATGGGTCACCCAGGCCCAGTTCGCCGGATACTACGTGGCCGAGGACCAGGGGTTCTATGACGAAGAGAACCTGGACGTGACCATCCTTCCGGGCGGGCCCGACATCGCGCCGCCGCAGGTTCTGGCGGGCGGCGGGGCCGACGTGATGGTCGACTGGATGCCGTCGGCGCTTTCGGCGCGCGAGAAGGGCCTGCCGATCGTCAACATCGCCCAGCCGTTCAAGACCTCGGGCCTGATGCTGACGTGCTGGAAGGATACCGGCATCACCGGACCCGAGGACTTCCGCGGCCGCACCATCGGCGTCTGGTTCTTCGGCAACGAATACCCGTTCCTGAGCTGGATGAGCCAGGAAGGCATCCCCACGGACGCCTCGGATGACGGCATCACCGTCTTGAAGCAGGGCTTCAACGTCGACCCGCTGTTGCAGCGCCAGGCCGACTGCATCTCGACCATGACATACAACGAATACGGCCAGGTGCTGGACGCGGGCGTCAGCGAGGACGAACTGGTGAACTTCAAGTACGAAGACCAGGGCGTCGCCACGCTGGAAGACGGGCTTTACGTGCTCGAGGAGAATCTCGAGGACCCGGAATTCGTCGACAAGATGGAGCGCTTCGTCCGTGCCTCGATGAAGGGCTGGAAATGGGCCGAGGAGAACCCCGAAGACGCCGCGATGATCGTGCTCGACAACGACGAGACCGGCGCCCAGACCGAGTCGCACCAGATCCGCATGATGCAGGAGATCGCCAAGCTGACCGCCGGCTCGAACGGCGCGCTTGCGGAGGAGGACTACCGCCGCACCGTCGACACGCTGCTGGCCGGCGGGTCCGACCCGGTCATCTCGAAGGAGCCCGAGGGCGCCTGGACCCACGAGATCACCGACGCCGCGCTGAACTGAGCCCGGCGCGCGGCCTTCGGGCCACGATGTGGAAGACGCAGCCGCCCGATATTTGGGCGGCTGCTGTCGTTTTGGCGGCCTCGCCCGCCCAAGCCCTGTGCAAACGCGCGCGGCTTGCTAGGATCGCCGCAGGATGAACGACACGCAGACCCTTGGATCACCCCAGGTACAGCCCCGCTCGTTGGGGGGCCTGTCCGTTGTCGCCGCGGCGCGCGGCGGGGTCAGCGCGCTGTCGGACCTTCGCCAGTCGGGCGCTCTGAAGGCGCTGTTCCCGACCCCGCGCGGCGCGGGTGTGACGGCGGTCTGCATCAATACCGGGGGCGGCATCGCCGGGGGGGACCGGTTCGAGATCTCGGCGACGGCCCGCGCGGACGCGCGCCTGACCCTGACGACGCAGGCGGCCGAGCGGGTCTACCGGGCCGCAGCTGCCGTGCCGGGCCGTATGACGACGCGCCTGACGGTCGATCGGGGCGCGACCCTGCACTGGCTGCCGCAGGAGACGATCCTGTTCGACGGTGCGCGGCTCAGGCGGCGGCTTCGGATCGAGATGGCCGAGGATGCGCGGCTGTTGATGGTCGAGCCGGTGGCCTTCGGCCGCCACGCGCGGGGCGAGGTCTTGCGCGGTGGCGCGTTCGAGGACCGCGTCGCCATCGACCGCGCGGGCGCACCGCTCTACCGCGATGCAACGCGGCTGTCGGGTGACATTGCCGGGCACCTGGCACGACCCGCCATCGCGGGCGGGGCAGGGGCCATGGCGCTTGTCGTGCTGGCTGAACCCGAGGCCGAGCGTCATCTGCCCGCCGCACGCGCCGTGCTGCCCGCCGGTGCGGGCGCCTCGTCGCCGGCGCCGGGCCTGCTGGTCGTGCGGTTGCTGGCCGGCGATTCCTTCGATCTGCGCCGCGCCCTCATCCCGCTGCTCGAGCGGTTGTCGGGCGCCGCATTGCCCCCTGTCTGGAGATCCTGAAGAATGAACCTGACCCCCCGCGAAAAGGACAAGCTGCTCGTCGCAATGGCCGCGCAGGTGGCGCGCGCCCGGTTGGCCCGCGGCGTGAAACTGAACCACCCCGAGGCCATCGCGCTCATCACCGATGCGGTCGTCGAGGGCGCGCGCGACGGCCGCAGCGTGGCCGACATGATGCAGGCGGGGGCGCAGGTCGTCACCCGCGATCAATGCATGGAGGGCGTGCCCGAGATGATCCACGACGTGCAGGTCGAGGCGACCTTTCCCGACGGCACCAAGCTGGTGACCGTGCACAACCCCATCCGCTGAGATCCCGCGACGCGATACCGGCGCACCACGAAAGGACGGCCCATGATCCCCGGAGAATTCCTGACCGCAGACGGCGACATCACCCTGAACGAGGGGGCCGAGGCCATCACACTGATGGTCGCCAATACCGGCGACCGGCCGATCCAGGTGGGCAGCCACTACCACTTCGCCGAGACCAACGCCGCGCTGGATTTCGACCGCGACGCGGCGCGGGGGATGCGACTGGACATCGCTGCCGGCACCGCCGTGCGTTTCGAGCCGGGACAGCGGCGCGAGATTTCGCTGATCCCCTATGGCGGTGGCCGGCAGGTTTTCGGCTTCAACGGCGCGGTGATGGGCGCGTTGTGAGGGCCGCCCTGACGCTCGCCCTCGCTGTGTTTCCGCTGGCGGCCGGTGCACAGGCCCCGAACTGCGCCAACCCGGTGACGCAGGCCGACATGAACCAGTGCAGCTATGCCGCCTGGCTGGCCGCGGATGCCGAACTGAACCGTCTCTGGGGCATCGCCAAGCCCCGGGCCGACGCGGGCGGTTACGGCCAGGCCCTGCTCGACGCACAGCGGGCCTGGATCGCCTATCGCGACGCGGCCTGCGCCGCCGAGGCCGCACCCTATGCCGGCGGATCGATCCAGCCGCTGATCGTCAATTCCTGCTTCGAGCGGCTGACCCTGCGCCGCAACGAGGACCTGCGCACCGATCCTTAAGCACTATGGAACCCGTCGCAATTTGAGGGCGTTAATCAGGTTACCTTGCTTGATCGGAGCACGCTCATGACCCTGCCTCTCGACATGTGGCGCACTGCCATGGCCTCGGCGCAAATGGTGGCCGAAGCGCAGGCGGTCATCGCGTACCGTCTTGCCGGGCTGGCCGGTGTCTGGTCCGTCGCCCCCACGGAAAACGCGGTGATGATCGGCGAGAAGGGCCCGGCCCTGCTGGACGCGCAAGCAGCGGCCTGGACCGCGGCGATGCGCGGCGGGCGCCCCGACCAGGTTTACAACGCCTGGCTCGGCCCCATCGGCAAGGCCACGCGGGCGAATGCACGGCGGTTGGGCAAGCGCGGGTTGCGCCAGCGCGCCTGAATATTGGGCAAAGGGCGCGGCATTCACCGCCCGCCCTTGTCAGATCGCCACCAGCCCGGAACAGTGTCGGTGAAAACCGCCTGAGACCGGGACCCCGCTATGCCGACCAAGATTGCCCGCGCCGACTATGCCGCCATGTTCGGCCCCACCACGGGCGACAAGGTCCGACTGGCCGATACCGACCTGCTGATCGAGGTCGAGCGCGACCTGACCACCTATGGCGAAGAGGTGAAGTTCGGCGGCGGCAAGGTCATCCGCGACGGCATGGGGCAGGGGCAGGCCAGCCGCGCTCAGGGCTCGATGGACACGGTCATCACCAATGCGCTGATCGTGGACCACACGGGCATCTACAAGGCAGACGTGGGCCTGCGCGACGGGCGCATCGCCAATATCGGCAAGGCGGGCAACCCGGACGTGCAGTCCGGCGTGGACATCCATGTCGGGCCGGGGACCGAGGTGATCGCGGGCGAGGGGCGCATCCTGACCGCCGGTGGCTTCGACAGTCACATCCACTTCATCTGCCCCCAGCAGATCGAGGACGCGCTGCATTCCGGCGTGACCACGATGCTGGGCGGCGGCACCGGGCCGGCCCACGGCACGCTCGCCACCACCTGCACGCCGGGGCCCTGGCATATCGGACGCATGCTCCAGGCGCTGGACGGCACGCCCGTCAATCTCGGCCTCTCGGGCAAGGGCAACGCCAGCCAGCCCGCCGCGCTGGTCGAGATGGTCAACGCGGGCGCCTGCGCGCTGAAGCTGCACGAGGATTGGGGCACCACGCCCGCCGCCATCGACTGCTGCCTGAGGGTAGCCGACGACATGGACGTGCAGGTGATGATCCACACCGACACCCTGAACGAATCCGGCTTCGTCGAACGCACGGTCGAGGCTATCGCGGGCCGCACGATCCACGCCTTCCACACCGAGGGCGCGGGGGGCGGCCACGCCCCGGATATCATCAAGATCTGCGGTGACGAGAACGTGCTGCCGTCGTCCACCAACCCGACGCGCCCGTTCACGGTGAACACCATCGAAGAGCACTTGGACATGCTCATGGTGTGCCACCACCTGGACAAGCGCGTGCCCGAGGACATCGCCTTCGCGGAATCCCGCATCCGGCGCGAAACCATCGCCGCCGAGGATATCCTGCACGACATGGGGGCGTTCTCGATCATCGCTTCCGACAGCCAGGCAATGGGCCGCGTGGGCGAGGTCATCATCCGTACCTGGCAGACCGCCGACAAGATGAAGAAGCAACGCGGCGCCCTGCCCGAGGAGACCGGCGACAACGACAATATGCGCGTGCGCCGCTACATCGCCAAGTACACGATCAACCCGGCGATCGCCCACGGCATGAGCCACGAGATCGGCAGCATCGAAATCGGCAAGCGGGCGGATCTATGCCTGTGGAATCCCGCCTTCTTCGGCGTGAAGCCCGAGATGGTGCTGGTGGGCGGCTCGATCGCCATGGCGCAGATGGGCGACCCGAATGCGTCGATCCCGACGCCGCAGCCTGTCTACTCGCGCCCGATGTTTGGCGCCATGGGTCGGGCGGCCGAGCGTGGTTCGGTTCTGTTCGTCAGCGAGGCGGCTCATGCGGGCGGCATCAAGGCCCATCTGGGCCTCGCCAAGGACACGGTCGCGGTGAAGGGGACACGCGGCATCGGCAAGCGCAACCTGCGCCTGAACGATGCCCTGCCGGTGATGGAGGTCGATCCCGAAACCTACGAGGTGCGCGCCGACGGCGAGCTGCTGACCTGTCAGCCGGCCGATGTCCTGCCCATGGCGCAACGGTACTTCCTGTTTTGAATCAAGAGGCTGGACATGGGGTCGGGGCGATTTCCGGGTTGCGCCCGCTGCAACGCGGCTATTCCGCATTGGGTCTAACGCTGCACTGCAGCAAGGCCTACCTTCAAGGTCAACGCACAATAGCAGACCCCGAAGGATACGATCCCCATGGCCGATATCAGCTTTCACCCCACCCACGTCGCTCAGGATGCGCTGTCCAGCATCAAGAACCTGTTCGCCCAGATCGGGCACGGCCTGGTCGCGATGGGCGAGAACTCCAGCCGTTATCGCCGTCTGACCGCCCTGAACCGCCTGTCGGACGCGCAACTGGCCGAGCGCGGTCTGAAGCGCGAGGACATCGTGCGGCACGTGTTCGCGGACGTCTTCTACGTCTGATACCGAATGACGGGGCGGCGCGATGACCGCGCTGCCGCCCCGCGCCACGCGCGTCCTCGACACCGCGGGGAACGCGCCCGTCGATACCGTCCGCCTCGACTACGCTGCCCGGCTTTTGCGCCGCAAGCGGCTGGTGGGGCAGGGCGGTCTCGAATTCCTTGTCGATCTCGAACAGGTCACCTCGCTCGACCACGGTGCCGGGCTTTGCCTTGAGGACGGTCGCATCGTGGCTGTCGCCGCCGCGGACGAGCCGCTGGTCGCCATTACCGGGCAGGCCCTGCCGCGTCTGGCCTGGCATATCGGCAACCGCCACACCCCCTGCGAAATCCACTCCGACCGGCTGGTAATCCAGCGCGACCCGGTGATCGAGCGGATGCTGACGGGACTCGGCGCCGATCTGCGCCCGTTCATGGGCCCGTTCCGCCCCGAAGGCGGCGCCTATGGCCATGGCCGGACCATGGGGCATTCCCACGGTGAACACGTCCATGGATGACGGCCTGCTTCTGCTGGCCCAATGGCTGTCGCCGGGCTTCCCGCTGGGCAGTTTCGCCTATTCCCAGGGCCTGGAGTCCGCAATCGCCGACGGGGTCGTGGGCGACGCTGAAACGCTTGAACTATGGCTGGCCGACACGCTCCAGGATGGCACCGGCCGGACCGATGCCATCCTGATCCGCGCTGCCCATGCGGCGACGGACCGGAACGCAGTGGCCGAGGTCGACGCGACAGCGCGCGCCTTCGCGTCCTGCGCCGGGCGCAGTGTCGAGTTGCACGACATGGGCGCCGCCTTCTCCAACACAGTGGACGCGGTCTGGGCTGTCGGGCTGGACGGGCTGTCCTTCCCCGTCGGGTTCGGCGTCGCCTGCCACGCACGGGGTATCGACGTCGACCGGGCCGTGCCCTTCTACCTGCACGCGGGCGTGGCCAATGTCGTCGCCGCGGCGCAACGGCTGATGCCACTGGGCCAGACAAGGGCGCAGGGGATCATCGCCGCGCTGTCGCCCCTGTGCGAACGGGTCGCCGCGGAGACGCGCGGGGCCACGCCGGACGATATCGCCACCGCAAGCTTCGCCGCCGATATTGCGGCGATGCGCCACGAAACACTGGAACCGAGGATCTTCCGCACATGAGCCGTCATGGCCCCCTTCGCATCGGCATCGGCGGCCCCGTGGGCGCCGGAAAGACCACGCTGACCGCGGCGCTGGCCCAACGGCTGCACCCGGGCCTGTCGCTGGGCGTCATCACCAACGACATCTATACGCAGGAAGATGCCGAGGCGTTGATGCGGATGCAGGTGCTTCCGGGCGACCGCATCATCGGGGTCGAAACGGGCGGCTGCCCCCACACCGCCATACGCGAGGACGCGTCGATCAACCTGGCCGCCGTGGCCCGCATGCGCGACCGGCACCCCGATCTCGAGGTCGTGCTGATCGAGTCGGGCGGCGACAACCTGTCGGCCACGTTTTCGCCCGAGCTGGCGGACCTGACGGTCTATGTCATCGACGTGGCGGCGGGCGAGGAGATCCCGCGCAAGGGCGGCCCGGCCATCACCCGGTCGGACCTGCTCGTGATCAACAAGACCGACCTCGCCCCCCATGTGGGCGCGTCGCTCGAGGTCATGGCACGCGATGCGGCCCGGATGCGCGGCGACCGGCCAGTCGTGTTCGCGTCCCTGCGCCGGGGCGAGGGCATCGCGGCGATCATCGAGATCCTGTCGCGAGAGGGTGGATTCGCCGTGCCCGAGACGGCCGAGACCTCCGACGCCTGACCCGGCACGCCCGAAGCAGGGCCTTCCCGTGGACAGGCGCGGCGCCGCACGCTACCCCTTGGGGACACGTGGCGAGGGAGGCGCGACATGTCCGATATTCCGGTCCCGGGGGCAGACGAATGCTGAAGGGAATCGATCCGCGGCTGAATGCCGACGTTCTCTTCGCCCTGCGCGCCATGGGGCATGGCGACACGCTGATCATCGCCGACACGAACTTCCCGGCCGACGCGGTATCGCGCGAAACGGTGTTGGGCGAATTGCTTCGGATGGAGAACCTGACAGCGACCGAAGCCGTCGGCGCGATCCTGTCGGTCCTGCCGCTCGACACGTTCGTGGATGATTTCGCCGCCCGGATGGCGGTGGTCGACGATCCCGACTCGGTTCCCGAGGTCCAGCGCGAAGTACTGGCCACGATCGACGCTGCCGAGGGCGCATCACGTCCGATGGTGGCCGTCGACCGCTTCGCCTTCTACGACCTGGCACGCGACAGTTACGCCGTCATCCAGACCGGCGAGCGGCGATTCTACGGCTGCTTCATGCTGCGCAAGGGCGTCGTGGGGCCGGACGCATGAGTGTCGTGATCCTTGGCGTCTTTGTCGCCGATACCGCCTTCCATGCCGACCGGATGCCGATCATGGGCGAAACCGTGTTGGGCCGTGACTTCGTGCTCGGTCCCGGCGGCAAGGGCTCGAACCAGGCGGTGGCCGCCGCGCGCGCCGGGGCCGACGCGCATTTCCTTACCCGGCTGGGCACGGACGATTTCGCACGG
>NZ_FOCM01000006.1:300000-302180 GCF_900110115.1 Palleronia pelagia
GCCGAAGCTTAGGACTGCATAGCAGTGGTAGCGGAGCGTAGTGTGACATAGTCTCATTCCTCCTTCGATCCCGACGGGATCATTGGAGGAGAGAGGCTTTCGATGAAGCGGGCGCGTGAGCGATCCCGTGGAGAGATCACTAGCGAGAATGATGACATGAGTAGCGACAAACAGGGTGAGAGACCCTGTCGCCGAAAGTCCAAGGGTTCCTGCTTAAAGCTAATCTGAGCAGGGTAAGCCGACCCCTAAGGCGAGGCCGAAAGGCGTAGTCGATGGGAACCAGGTTAATATTCCTGGGCCAGATGGAAGTGACGGATTGCAAGGGTTGTTCCTCCTTATCGGATTGGAGGGGCCGCTGAGCAGTTCCTGGAAATAGCTCCATCGTTAGATCGTACCCTAAACCGACACAGGTGGACTGGTAGAGAATACCAAGGCGCTTGAGAGAACGATGTTGAAGGAACTCGGCAAAATACCTCCGTAAGTTCGCGAGAAGGAGGCCCGGTTTCTAGGCAACTAGTGGCTGGGGGCACAAACCAGGGGGTGGCGACTGTTTACTAAAAACACAGGGCTCTGCGAAGTCGCAAGACGACGTATAGGGTCTGACGCCTGCCCGGTGCCGGAAGGTTAAAAGGAGAGGTGCAAGCCTTGAATTGAAGCCCCGGTAAACGGCGGCCGTAACTATAACGGTCCTAAGGTAGCGAAATTCCTTGTCGGGTAAGTTCCGACCTGCACGAATGGCGTAACGACTTCCCCGCTGTCTCCAACATCGACTCAGCGAAATTGAATTGCCTGTCAAGATGCAGGCTTCCCGCGGTTAGACGGAAAGACCCCGTGCACCTTTACTACAGCTTCACACTGGCATCAGGCCAAGCATGTGCAGGATAGGTGGTAGGCTTTGAAACCGTGACGCCAGTCGCGGTGGAGCCATCCTTGAGATACCACCCTTGCTTTGCTTGATGTCTAACCGCGGTCCGTCATCCGGATCCGGGACCCTGTGTGGCGGGTAGTTTGACTGGGGCGGTCGCCTCCCAAACAGTAACGGAGGCGTGCGAAGGTTGGCTCAGAGCGGTCGGAAATCGCTCGTTGAGTGCAATGGCAGAAGCCAGCCTGACTGCGAGACTGACAAGTCGAGCAGAGTCGAAAGACGGCCATAGTGATCCGGTGGTCCCGCGTGGAAGGGCCATCGCTCAACGGATAAAAGGTACGCCGGGGATAACAGGCTGATGGTGCCCAAGAGTCCATATCGACGGCACCGTTTGGCACCTCGATGTCGGCTCATCTCATCCTGGGGCTGGAGCAGGTCCCAAGGGTACGGCTGTTCGCCGTTTAAAGAGGTACGTGAGCTGGGTTTAGAACGTCGTGAGACAGTTCGGTCCCTATCTGCCGTGGGTGTAGGATACTTGAGAGGAGTTGCCCCTAGTACGAGAGGACCGGGGTGAACGATCCACTGGTGGACCAGTTGTCATGCCAATGGCAGTGCTGGGTAGCTATGATCGGAAAGGATAACCGCTGAAAGCATCTAAGCGGGAAGCCCCCCTCGAAACAAGGTATCCCTGAGGACCGTGGTAGACCACCACGTCGATAGGCCGGAGATGTAAGCGCAGCAATGCGTTCAGTTGACCGGTACTAATTGTCCGATAGGCTTGATTTGATCCAGTAGTAGACATGCAAGACCATGTCACACTCGGACCAAAAGCATACACCACGTGAACTTGACTTGGAAAACTGATGTATCCGCGAGGTTTATTCGGTTTGGTGGTCACAGCACGAGCAAAACACCCGATCCCATTCCGAACTCGGCAGTTAAGTGCCGTTGCGCCAATGGTACTGCGTCTCAAGACGTGGGAGAGTAGGTCGCCGCCAAACCTAATAAGCCTCGCTCAAAAATATCTCTCAAAACGATGACAAAACGATACGAAAATTGCCGCGGGATGGAGCAGTCCGGTAGCTCGTCAGGCTCATAACCTGAAGGTCGTAGGTTCAAATCCTACTCCCGCAACCAACTTTAGCGAAGACGCCGCTCCCGAAAGGGCAGCGGCGTTTTTGCTGTCCGCCAAGCTTAACAATCCCAACAGCTTGCCACGGATTCCCAGCATGTGGAGGACCGCCTCCGCGTCCCACGAGACGATGACCTGCTCTCCTTGGAGTCCGCGCTTATAGGTTAGCCCTGTTCAGAGTTT
>NZ_FOCM01000021.1 GCF_900110115.1 Palleronia pelagia
GACAGCTTGGAAGAAGCAGGCGACCGGCTATTCACCTTCACACGGCTCGATCCGACGCAATGGAAATCCGCGCGCACGACCAACGCCATCGAACGGCTGAACGGCGAATTTCGGCGCCGCATCAAGACGCAGACCGTGCTGCCATGCGCAGAGACCGTGCCCATGCTGCTGTGGGCGCTGCTCGCCTCCGGCCAGATCCAGATGCGCAAGGTCGACGGATGGGAGACCCTCTCTCAGCCCCTCGGACCCATGTCCCTTGACCTCGCCGCCTGAGAGGCCGAACCTTCACATGCCCGGAACACGCTGCCAGGGAATTTCCACAGCATTCGAGACACGACCTACCAGCGTCGCGTAGAGATAGACCCCCGAGATGTTTTCGAAAAAGGCCGAGCGCGCGAGAGTGGGTGCCACGACACGAAGCGCGGTTGCGCGACTGCCTCCGAAAGACCCGAACCAGTCGGCGGAAAGCGCGTAGATCAGGATGTGCAGGCCGAAGAAGGTCGCAAGCCGCGCCAGGACGTCAAGAGCCAGGACCGGAACCGGGCTTCGGGCCGGATCGTCTCGCGCGGTGGCCGACGCGTAAAGGAAGAAGGCCACGTAGTTGACTGCGAAGACCACCAGGACGCCATTGGTCACGACCTGCCTCATGAAACGCGACAGCGCCGGCCCGCCGCCGAGGAGCAGGCCGACGAACCCCGGGGTCAGCCCGACATAGAAGACAAGTGGTAGCGCCATCCCGGCAAGACTGACCAAGAGTGTGTGCCAGGCGAAGCGGTGAACCGGAAGGTCGAGAGAAAAGAGCTTGACGATGTGAGCGGCCCTTTCTGCTTATCGGCGTCGTCACCGATGGCAGTGCCAGCCCATCTGATGCCGGCCGTCACAGATCACAGTCGTAGAACCCTCGGTAGCCGACCGTCAGCCCCTCGTCGAGCGCGAAGATCAGTTCGGCACCGCCGCGCCAATCGGCTTCGTCGACATCGTTCAGCGTCATGGTGATGCCGGGGGCGGTGTAGGTCCGTGGGGCCTCGGCCTCAAGTGGCAGGATCACGCCGTTCAACTGGGTGATCGCGCCGTCGTCATTCGCGAGCAGAATGGGATCTTCAGTCTCGACGCGACGGAACCCGCATTCCAGCGCGCCGGTATCGGTGCCCTCGGGCAGCGCATCAAGCGCGACCGGCGAGGGATCGAGCGTGGCGACCAGCGTGTTGTCCAATGCGTCTTCAACGGTGCCGACTCGCGGCGGCGCATCGCGGAAGATCTCTTCCGTCTCGCCGGTGTCGTCGATATCGGCGATCAGATAGCGCATCTCGGCGATCTCGCGGTTCTGCGCGGCAATGATGTCGTGCGACAGCTTCTTGACCCGCGGGTCGGTCAGTTCCGACCGGCTCGACGTCATGATGGCGATGGAATGGTGCGGGATCATCGCGGACATGAACGATCGGTCCTGCACCGTTTCCTGGCTGCGCACGAGCCAGAGCGACCCCGCGAAGACGATGATCGAGCCCACGAAAATCGCCGTGTTTATCGTCTTCGACGAATACATCGACAGCATGTAGGCCAGCATGATGACTGCCATCGTCGCGCCCATCAGCACGGCCATGTAGGCGCGCGTCTCCGACCAGAAGAGGTGCTCGAGCGCGTAGGTGTTGAGATACATCAGGATGAACATGACGACGGTCGAGGTCGCAATCATCGCGGCGAACCGCCAGTAGGACATGGGTGCCTCCTTATCTTGCACGCGAATGCTCCCTTGCGAAGCATTCACGATCCGTCATGGAAAAAACGTGGCCCCGTTCTTCAAGTTCCCGTTACATTTTGCGACATGGCCAAGCAGGTACGCGCTTGCGAACGCGCTATTGAAGCCGCGGCCTCCGCCGCTTCTCCCTCGTCCAAGAAGCAGTCCGTAACTTCTTCAGTTCGTTTCGCTGACAGTCGCGAATGATCCGAATGACCTTTCGAACCACTTAAATGCATACAATTACAATGACTTATGTTGTAGAGAACGTCCGATCCCGGTCCCTTCTCCTCCGCCACTTGCCCCCGCGAAAGCGTTCTCCCGATCCGGCTGCGGCCGGATTTTTCCGTTGTGTTCGAGGGTTATGCGGGACGGGCTGAGCACTGCCCTAGGCGCGAGAAGGCACGGAAGCGGTCTCTCAGGCCAGATATTCTCTCGACCTCATGACTGCGCCGATTTGGTGAATAGCTTGTAAGTCACTGTTAAGAATTGATTTATTTCTGCGCGACCTGAATGCTTCGACTGGGGTCGCGTTCGACCACACGGAACGGAGATCGAACGTTCGCTAGCCGCCGGGTGAAGCGCACACGCCGATACAGATGTACTGCGCACAACCTGAAGCTCGACGGGAAGGGCGGGAAGCGGCCGTTCGCCGCGACGACATCGAGCGTCGGCTACGCGGGACAATGTGTGAATTAGCAGCATCTGCGCACGTGGCTGCTGTGGCGCGATTTGCGGACCTTCAACTCGCGTCGCACACCTCCAACGGTTGCGCTGTTTATCCAGCGGAGCAGCGGGTCCCTTCCTCGATGCCATCGGTTCTGAAGGTCGCTGCGAGCATCGACAGACAATTCGATTCCTCGCCTCGTCACTTAGGAACGCATGCACGCGGTGTCTTCGACATCCACGCTCACTTCCATCGACAAGACGTCTGACGGTTTCCCGTGAAAACTTCCGCTGATCGGCGCAACCTGCTCGATCCTCCTCGCGACGGCAACGGGAATGAGATTGGTGGAGCCGACCGATCTGTTTGTCGGGTCGAAGGGGATCCAGCCCGCTCCGGGAACGAAGACCTCGACCCAGGCGTGCGTGGAACCGGAATGATCCGATCCAATCTGGTTTCCCGAGGGATTGAACAGATATCCGGATACGAGCCTGGCCCCGAAGCCAAGCGTCCGGACTGCCTCTGCGAACAACACGGCGAAATCCCGGCACGATCCCCATCCCCTGTCGAGGGTCTCCAGAGGTCCTTGCGTGCCCTCCGTTTCGCGGCTCTGGTAGGAAATCCCGGCGGTGATGCCGTTGCCGATATCTTTCAGCAGCGAAAGCGTATCCGTGGGCCGTGCCATGACAAAACGCTCGACCCACCGCGACAGACGCCCCGTGTCGTCCGCATATTGCGGCACGGCCAGGGCGCCGAGATCGGTCCAATCGTCGGGTGCATACACGAACGGGTACGAGGCCGCGGCGGCGGCAATCGGGAAGACTGGCCACACCGGGGCGTGCAGGTTCACACGTGCGCACGACCGGATCAAAAGCATCTTCGTGTTGGTGTCGAACCGTGCCGTCGCGACCGCATTGCCGGCAACGTCGTGGGACCAGTCGATGCGAGCTTCCGGACTGATCTTGAGGTCGAAGGACGTCAGGATGAGATCCCGGGTTTCCCGCGGACGGAGCATCAGTCTGTGCGGTCCGAGAGGGACCTCGGTTCCATATTGATACTGTGTCGTGTGAGTAATCGTGACGGATGGCATCGGTCAGACCTATGACGATCGATCGCCCGAGCGCCGCCGGCCCCGTCCACTGCCCTCATGAATTGCCGAGCGCCAGACGGACGATCCCTTACAACGGGAACATATCCGTTCGCCGAACCCCTCGCTCCAGAAGGTCGACTTGCATCTCAGGCAGGCCCGTTCGCCGGCGACGTCAGCCACCGCCTTGACTGTCCCGAAGTCGATGTCCGCTGATTTGATCGTCATTTCCGCTCCTCGCGTTTTTCCAATCGTTCCATGTTGCAAAGCGCGCGCTTGATGAGTTTCTGAATGCGTTCATCGCCAGCCTCGGGCGTCATCGCGCGACGGTCGAGAAGGAAGCGCCATTTCTTCAGGACTTCGGCCCATGTCCGCGCCGGTTCCGCGAACATCTGTTCTTCGAGGCTTTTGAGGTGAGGTTGCTGCGAGTGCTAGTAAAGGCTGGTCGTTTGCAGGGCGCCGTCGCATTGTCGACGCACGCTGTCCGGCAAAGGCCCTGCGGCCTTCGAGATCAATCGGGTCATCGGTCATTTCGGAATCCCGTAAATCCGACCGCGGACGGCGAACGATCCGCCCGACACGGCTGTCATTCTCCGATGCCCGGGCGCACGCTTCCTGAGCGTGGGCCGGAAACATCCCCGCTTATCCCGCGACGGGGCCCTCCCCTCTTGGACGGGCCGCCTTGCTCTGCCTGCATTTGGTCCAACTGGGGAGAGTAGAGAGCGCGAAGGTCCTGCTCCGCCACGCTGTCGGCCTGCATGATGAGACAGATCATCGGATCAGCGAGCATCTCTTCGAGAAAGAAATCCGTCAACGCCTTGCCGGTCAGCTTGTCCTTGGCAACCGCGTGCTCCAGTTCGGCGAGCGGCACGGTGAGCGTTCGGCTGAGCCCTGGATGCGAGGCGCGCGGATGCAGCCGGACCAGCACGGACGAGGTCCATGTGCCCGGTTCGATCCAGTCCACAGGTTCCAGCAACTGGGTCTCGATCTCGTATTCGCCCGGCGGAAGGGTCTCGTTGAAGCTCGGAAGCTGGAACGGTCGCAGGAATAGGGCGGTCGTCTTGATCGAATTGGTCATCTCGGTTCTCCAGGATGGTGACTTGGGATGCCATGACGGGAACACCGGCAGAGCGGCCGGCCTCGCGAGCCGACGACGAACGAACACTTCCGTCCAGCGATGGGACGCTACCGGTTCAATTCCGAGACACAGGCGCCGTCTCGGCTGGGCCATGTCTTGCGTCCCACGTCCAGACGTCGAACTGCGTCAGGGTGCTCGGCCCGAAAGTCTGGGTCAGCGGCACATCCACAGCATCCCGGCCGCGGGCGATCAGGATCCGTCCCATGCGTCTTGAGTTGTTGCGCGGATCGAACACCCACCAACGGCCATCGAGAAAGACCTCCATCCAGGCCGCGAAGTCGTCCGGGGCGTGGGGCTCGGGTTCGCCGAACTCGCTCAGATACCCGGTGCAGTAGCGGGCCGGGATATTCATGCAACGGCACAACGCGATCGCCAGATGCGCAAAATCGCGGCAAACCCCCTTCCGCCCGGCCAGCGTTTGAGAGGCCGTGCGCGTCGCGTCAGCCTGCATGTAATCGAACGAGACGGTTGTGTGCACAAAGTCGCAGATCGCCTGCACCCTCGACCAGCCTGGCGGCGTGCTCTCGAACAAGCGCCACGCTTCGTCGGACAGGATGTCCGTATCGCAATAGCGGCTGCCAAGAAGATAGACGAGCGTCTCGGAGGGAAGATCCTGTACGGCCAGCTGTGCCGCATCCGGAGCGACAGGATCCGCCAATCCGCCATCCCGGAAGATTCCGTCGGTGGACAACGTGAAGTCGCCTGCCGGCGCAATCATTCGCGTGCACCAGTTTCCGAAACCGTCGCGATAGCTTTCCAGCGGCACACTGGGCGAGGTCACCAGATAATCGGCCCGCTCCAGGTCGCCGAAGCGCGAGAAGTGCACGTTCAACAACGCGATGATGGGTGTCTTTTGGGTGAGCCGGTATTTCAGACGGCAACCGATCCGCATCCGGATGCCGGGGGCGTCGCCGTGGCCTGATCGGGGCGCTTTATCGTCCAAGAACACACTCCCCACCCGCAAGTTGAAAGCCGCGATCGCAGCGCCATGAGTTTCCGGATCGATCGAGATGCGCGTTTACCGGAAGGTCGATCGCAACACAGATCGTGTCGACGGTCTCAAATCCCCGCTCACAGCGCCATCCCGGCCCGTAGGACGCCGGGTCCAGAAAGGCGTTCGCCGGAAGCGCAACGGGATCGCAACGGCCATCGATTTCGAAGAAGCCTCTTTCGCAGGCCCATTCGTCACCGTAGTCCGCATGGGTGAGATAGCCGTTCTCGGGGATCGCAATCGGAACGCAGTCGCTTGCACTGGCCGTGAAGCCGCGATCGCAGGTCCATCCGAAGCCTGAGGTGTCGTCGGTGAGATAGGCGTTGTCAGGCAGGACGATTGGAACGCAAGCCTCGCGATCTCGTCGGTACCCGCGATCGCACTGCCATTCATAGCCGGAGGATCGCAGGAACGCATTGTCGGGAACCGAGATCGCTGCGCAAGAGGTCCCTCCGGCTTCCTCGTAACCGCGCCGGCACGCCCAGCCCGAACCGTAAGACCGGCCGGTCGCATAAGCATGCTCCGGGATGTCGATGGTGACACACTCCTCGCCCGCCACCCGGTATCCGAGCGCGCAGTTCCAACCGCCGCCATAGCTCCGGGCTTCTGCATTCTCCGGCATCGGACCGGTGCCGTCCTGCGCGAGCACCGGAAACGCCAGAGAGGCGATCATGCCGGCCACGACTGCCATCCTGGCGATCAGCCTTGCCAGCGGGTGTTTCGGTGCTTCCTCGGGATGTCTCATCAGCTTTTCCTTTGCGGACCGGAGCCCGTCGGTCGCCGTGCGTGTTCTCGAAAGCGCAAGCGTGAGCGTACCGGTGACCTGTCGGGTCTGCGCGAATGGTGGCGAGAAGCCGATAAAATTTGGTCCCGGCGGCATGCCTTCGTTCTCGGCTACCTCGATCGGGGGGGCGTGCGGTAACGTTGGGCGGGTGCTATCGGTCATCGCAATGACAGCTTGTGCAGGGCCGCAGCCGCAAGGGCATGCTCCTTCTGGTGGTAGTCGCCGGAAAAATTGCCATCGACTTGCACCTCCCAGATCCCGTTTCTTTCGCGTATCTCAACCTCACCTTGCTGCGCCGACCGGTCCATGGCGGGCCCCTTTTCCCCTTTGTTTCTGGGCGGCACGAGCTGCTTGTCGGCCATGTCCGGCTTCTTCGATTTCGTCGCGCGTGCTTCTCCGAGGAGCATCACGGCGCGAATGAATTCTTCCGCGTAGTGGTCGGTTTCGCGGTAGTCATTTTCGTGCCGGGCCATACTCATCGGCTCGACGAACCGTTCTCGAAGGTGTTCCACAAAACGCGGTTCGGTGCGGGCCATGTAAGCGATCAGAGCTTGCAGGATCCGTTCATGAGCCAGCACACGCCGTTCGAGCTCGGTGGTCTCCGGGGATGCTATCGGCATGGCGCGGTTCATCCTTCATCGACCGCGCTTTCCGGGCGCTCCGGCAAAGCGTCAACATCAAGGGCCGCCAGGCAGGCCTGCGCGATATCTCGGTTCGGCAAGTCTGTACCCGGCATCGTCGCCCAGCCGGCTGTCATGAGTGCGTCGCGCCGCTGGTAGGTCGAGGCGGCTCGGATAGATTCCAACTTGCCTGCCCGCAACGGGTCGGAGCGGGCCATATCGAGGCAAACCGGCACCATCGAGGCGACGACATCCTCTTGGGACATCGCCATTGCCCTCTCGTTCGCCGTCCCGCCGGTCACCCAGCCGCCCCAGGTAAAACCGACCACGCCGACAAGAGCCGCGCCGATCACAGCACCATAGATGCCGGGTTTGAGCCATTCGGGAGTCTTCATTTCAAGTCCTCCTGCGGGGAAAGCGCCGCCTCGCCATTATTGTTCTTCTCGGTCGCGGCCCGATCTCGGCTCAGCGCCTCTTCCAAGTCACTCTTGGATATCGCCCGTATCTCTGTCCGTCCCACATGACCGCCGCTCCCGCGTACCGTCAGGTAGGTAGCAGTCCGGCGATACGCCTCGAAGCTGAGCCCCTGGAGAAGCTCTTCTTCGACAAGAACCTCGTAATCGCCTGCGGGCAGATCTTCAGGGTATCCCGGCAAGCTGAACGGGTTCAAAAATGTCACCGTCGATCTGGTCGAGCGCGTGTTCATCTTCAGTCTCGGCGATGTTGGCAGGTCCGTCGCTCATCTCAGTTGCCGGTCCCTTGGAGTCTGGGACGGACCAGTCGAACGATTTGGTCTCTTGTATCTCGGGATCGTCCGACTGGTGCTAGCGCATGTTAGTCTTATGCACCGAACCGGATGCGACCTTCGCGAGTGCGCAGTCGTCCGCACTGACATGTGTAAGGGCGGGGAGCCCGCCCTGCGCGTATCCTTTGGGAACTGGGGCGATCTGCGTTCCTGCAAACCTTGAAAGGATTGGCAATGGCCGACCCCAGTGTTCTCAACCCGCACCCGCCCGAGTTCGACCGGTTTCTCCAAGCGTCCGTCGGCGAGGACCGGAACGGCTATGCCGTGACTGTGCTCTCCACGCTTGCGCGGTCGTGTCTCGAATGCTGTGGAAATTCCCTGGCAGCGTGTTCCGGGCATGTGAAGGTTCGGCCTCTCAGGCGGCGAGGTCAAGGGACATGGGTC
>NZ_FOCM01000018.1 GCF_900110115.1 Palleronia pelagia
CGTCTCGGTGCCAAAGGTGCCGGTGAGCTGTCGCTTCCGGTGACCGTGGCGATAGCCTTTTGCCGGGCCGTCCCCACGACGGTAGCGAAGCCGGCCGAGGAAGCTGGCCAGCTCCTCTTCGAACACGGCTTCGATGGTCGCGCGCACGTTGGCTCGAAGCCGCTCTTCGATCAGATCGAACCCGGCCTCTTCGGCCAGTAGCGCAAAGCTCGCGGTGTCGGTAATCTGGTTCATGGCGTGATCTCCCTGGCGGTTGCCGCCGCCGGTTGGGTGGGTGTCAGTTCACCCGGAGATTACGCCGCCCTCGAATTTCCACCACCTCCGCGACACGACCTCGCCAAGTCGTCCCTGGTGGCCGCCGCGTCCTTCTCGTGGTCGAGCAGGACAAGCACGTTAAGGTTCTCGGAGGCCAAAAGCGCCGCCATGCACGGGATCTTCTGCGCTCCGCCCGCAGGCGTGATCGTCAGGCCAGGGTCGAGGCCTTGCCTACCTTTGGAAATGAGGAATTCCGATGCCGCAGAAAGAATCCAGAAGTCAGTCACGCCTTCGACGATCAGGTTGCTGCCGCCCAGGAAAAGGCTCTGCGACAAGTCGTATCCGAGGGCGGCCTGGAGTGGGAATAGGGTTCTGCGATCGCCGGTAGGGTCGTTCGTGACGGTCGTCCCGTCCTCTTCGGAGATGTTGACCGTCCTGACCCAGTCCAAGTGTTTGGTCGGCACCATGAACGGCGAATGCGTCGTGTAGAGGATCTGGTTCTCAAAGTCGTCCTCGAGGTGGGTAAGCAGATCTCCTTGCGACTTCGCATGCAGGAAGAGGCCAGGCTCGTCGAGAAGGAGGATCGCCGTGTCCTTGTCGCCCCCATCGGTGTCGGCAGCGAAGGCAGTGTAAAATCCGAAGAACCAGCGGAAGCCGCGGCTGCGCTCATCGAGGTTCACGTCCACGTCGAAGGTGTGGGTCGTATCGGAGACGAAGGTGTGGATGTCGCTACCGTCGAGGTTGAAGCGCACCTTCACCCCGCGGTCGGTCCACCGCTTCTGTAGCTCTGCTGAGACAACGGAACTGGCGCGGTTCGCCAGCTGGTTGCGCTGCTCCGTGTCCTTGTTCTGGAGTTCCTGAATCTCGGCGGGTTTCAAGCCAGCGACCTTGCAGAGCTTTTCGAAGTTTTCATCTGCGGGCTCCATCGAGCCCTCAGCCTTGCGCTTGAGGAACTGCGGTATGTTCTGGTGGCCTGGGATTTCCGGGTAGTCATCCAAGTAGACAAAGACTGGAAGGTTCTGTTCGATCCATTGGATGGCCTTGGCACGGGCCTCGTCGTCGCCGGCGATCGTGCGCGCATCTTTCTGGATCGCGGAGAGATGCCCTTCCTGCGTCTCGGTGAGCTCCTGGTCAGCCTTGGCCAGTTCTGTCTCGAGAGTGTCAACGGCGGACAGGGCAGCTTTCGCCCAAGCCTCAGCATCCTCTTGAGGGCTCGCCGCGGACTTGAATGCCTCACCGGCGGCCTCGAGGGCCGATTTTGCCTCAGCCTCCTCCACCTTGGAGGCTGCCGCCTTCACGGCGGCGACAACTTTCTGGACCGACTTCTCGATCTGGTCCGGATCGAACGGAAGGGCATCGCGCGGGATATCGATCAGTCGCTTGGCATCATACTGGCGCGTGACCTTGATTGGTTCTGAAGGCCGCGATCGCTGCCAAATTTTCGAGAGGTGCGACTGCTCCCATGTTTCGAGGTGCCATGTAGTGATCGCAACGGGCGTGCTGCCCTTACATTCCTCAAGTCGCCTGTTCCGGGGGAAATCCTTGACCTCGTTCAACGGCTGCATGCCGCCGGCAGGGTTCACATGGCTCAGAGCGCGCAAGAGGTTCGACTTGCCACTTTCGTTTCGCCCCAAGAGGGCCGTGATCCGCGATGCGGAGATTTCACCGCTGTCCTGGATGGAGCGGTAGTTCTTGATCCGGAACGTGAAGAGCTGCATGGCGGAACCTCGGTAATGATGAACATTCTAAAGGGGATATCGGGCTGAAGCGACGCACTTTGACCGTGGAACTGATGCTCACGGCAATATCGGTCCGACATATGAGTTATGCATCGAGCCTCACGAGTGTGTTTGCGAGCGCATGCTCGGCGACGAAACGCATCGCGTGTCCCGCCTCGATCTTCTTGAGCGCAGCCTCGATCTTGGTGCCGTAATGGGTCGTTTTCCAGTGGCGCGATGCGGTGTTGGAGACCACCACATAGTCGGTCTCGTCGGTCACCGTGTTCTTGAGCATGCCGCCGCGGCGCGCGATCTCGTCGCCGATGAGGGAGCGAGGGCCCATGCTCATCTTGCCGGTGAGCACGAAGACTTTCCCCTCAAGGTCGATCGCTCCTGAATCGGTGATCGGGTCGGTGGGCGAGAGAACGCCACCGATGTTGGCGATGCCCGTGTCTGCATGCCCGTCGGTCACCAGCTCAGCAATCCACTCGCGGATCTCCTCGGCCTCCTCCTCGTCGAGCACGGCATCAGCGAGGGCCTTGTCCACCGCCCAGCGCAGGTGCGCAAAGATTGGTGACTGTGCGAGTGTCGGGTCGGAATGGAAGCGCGCATGGATCTTGCGGGCTTCCGTGGAAGTGATCCGGCCGTCGCAGATGATGCCGGAGCAGAACCCGAGGAAGGTGTTGATGACGTCCTTTTCGGCGGCGAGTTCGGGATCGGCAAGGCTTTCGCGGAGCGCGTCGCACTGGATCGAGATCGCGGTCATTAGGTCGCCGTCGGCGTCCTCGAGGGCTTTCGCCAGCATATCCGTGACCTGGCTCTCTCCGGCATCGCCGAAGAAGGCGTCTATTTCGCGGGCCTCGGCAAAGAGTGCGTCGGACTCGCCCTCCTCGATCCCGTCGGAGGCCGCGACGCCTTCGAGGAACCCGAGCCAGTAGAAGCCCCGCTTGCGCGTCGTGGCCGTGCGGTTGAAGCAGTCGTAGGCTTGGTCCTCGCGCCATTGCTCGATGCGAGCCAGGGCCTGCTCTGACAGGGAGGCCTTGGGGCCCTTCTCGACCTCGGCCGTATCCGGGGAGGTGAATGTCGGCGCAGCCTCTTCGAAGAGCCGGCCTTGGCGTGCGTCAGCCGGGTCCGTTTTCGCGGCGGCCTTCTTGGCCTCAGCCTCTTCTGCCGCTTCCGCTTTTGCGGCAGCCTCCGCCTCTGCGGCGCGCGCCGCGGCCTCCTCGGCCGCCCTGCGGGCCCGCTCGACGGCCTCGGCACGGGCTCGCTGGCGTTCCGCCTCCTCGGTCTTCGCGCGCACCAGCGCGGCGTCAAGCGCGGCTCGCAGCTTTTCGATCTGCCCGCGCGGATCACGGAACCAATCGGTCGACCAGATCCGGTGGAAGTGCCAGCCGAGGCCCTCGAGGACCTGTTGGCGCAGCCGATCGCGATCGCGGCTCGAGCGCGCGCTGTGATAGGGCGCGCCGTCGCATTCCACCGCGAGGATGAAGCCGTAGGGCCAGTCTGGGTGGCGCACGCCGATGTCGATCTTGAAGCCCGAGGCACCCACTTGTGGCACGGCCTCGTAGCCCGCCGCCTCTATCTGGGAGATCACGAAATCCTCGAACGGGCTGTCGGTTTCGCCGCGCTCGACCTGGATGTCGCCGAGTTGGCCGGTTCGCGAGAACTCGAGCCAGGCGCGCAGCATCTGCACTCCGTAGGCCTTTCCGTCCGCTTGGATGTCGGTGGGCACCATCGAGGAGTAGGTGACGATCTTCTCCTTGGCGCGCGAGAAGAGCACATTGAGGCGGCGGTGACCGTGCACCGAGTTGACCGGGCCGAACCGCTGGTAGGTCTTACCGGTCTCTGGGTCGGGTCCGTAGAGCGTCGAGATCATTATCACGTCGCGCTCGTCGCCTTGGATCGTCTCGAGGTTCTTGACGAAGAACTCCTCGAGCCCGTCGTCCTTTTCCGCCCAGCGCTCGATATATGCTTCGACATGCGGGTTGCGGGCGCGCTCGCGCTCGAACTCGGTGACGATGAGCTCAGTCTGGTCCTTGTTCATGGTCGCAAGACCCAGCGAACGCTCCGGGTGATCGCGCATGTGCTGGATGGCCCCGGCCACGATGGCGCGGGCTTCGGGGATGTTACGGCCCTTGCGATACTCGCCCTCGACCTTGACGAGCTCGACGCCGAGCTCCGGATCACCGTCGCGGGCGGCCGGGAAGATCGTCAGCTGTCCGTCATAGACCATCTTGTTGGAGATCGCGATGAGGTTGGGATGGCGCGAGCGGTAGTGCCAGCGCAGCTGGCGCACTGGCGTGAAGGTCGTGTTCGCCATGTCGAGGATACTCTCGCTGTCGGTGCGGACATCCTCGTCCTCGTCGGCATCGTCGAGCACCTTCGAGAAGAAGTTGGTGGGCGGCAGCTGCTTGGTGTCGCCGACGATCACGACCTGGCGGGCGCGCATGAGCGCGCCCAGCGCGTTCTCCGGTGTCATCTGCGAGGCTTCGTCGATCACCACGAGATCGAAGGTGAAGTTCCCATGCAGATACTGGGCCACGGCAAGCGGCGACATCATCCAGCAGGGCTTGAGGTCGAGCAGGGCGGCACCGGCGCGGGCCGTGAGGTCGCGCGCGCTGACACGGTTTCGCATCAGCTGCATCTGGTGATTGATAAGCCCCATTTCGGTGTAGCTGGACACGCGGCCCTTGTTGTTGCCGGCGGGTGGATGACTGTTCTCGATCAGCTCCTCGCGGATCGCGAGGCGCGACAGGTTCGTAAGTTCGCGGTCGATCCGCGCGATGTCGCGCCGAAGGCGATCAAGGTCGGCGCCGTCGTAGGTATCGAGCGTGCGTCCAAAGCGCGCCTGCACATGGTCCGTGAGGCTGCGCGCGTAGATCGCCTCGACGATCTCGGGCAGGTGCGCGCGATGGGAGTGACCGTCCTCGCTCTGCACCCAATCTGTAAGAGGTTGGAGGCCCCGGGCTTCGAGGGCGGCGAGCGCGCGTAGAAGGCGCGCTTGGTCGACAAGCCCTTCGGAACGGCGCGCGGCATCCTGGAGGTCGGGCACTCGATGGGCGAGAGCGTGCAGAGCCAATTCCGCGTCGTCGGTTTCCGAACAGGGCAGAGCGATCTCGCCCGCGACCGCGGTAGCTTCCTTGGCGAGCTCCGCATGACACGCGAATACTCGGTCCGCCTCCTCGATGAGGGACGCGTCGGCGCCGCGACGCATGAGGCTGATACCCGCGCGCGGTTGCGGCAGCTGGGCGATGGCCTCGGCCAGCAGGATGGCGGAGCGGATCGCGTCGGTGGACTCGATCCCGGCGAGAAGCTCGGCGGCGCGCGAACGGCCCGCGGCCTGGTGCGCCTCGGCGCGCTGTGCACGCGCGGTGCGTGCCTGTTCGATCAACGCGGCGTCGAGCGAGGACCGCTCCTTGAAAGACAGACAGAGGGTGGAGGCCACCTCGCGCTCGCTGCGCGCCGCGTCGAGTTGCTCTTCCGCGGAGGATAGCTGAGCCACGAGGCCTGTCAACGACGTGGGCGGCATGTCGGCCTCGGCCACGAGGTCGCGGAGGGACTGGAGAGGGCCGGTCTCGAGCGCGTAGCGCAGGCGGTCGTCGCCCTGCGAAAGCTGCCCCACGGTTTCGTGGAAGGCTGCCAGCGCATCGAGGAGCTCGGGGTCGCTGTCCACGCCTTTGAAGAATGTGCCGAGCTGAGTGGAGAGCCGCGTGTCGGCGGCCAAAGCATCGCGCTTCTCCGCCCACCGGGCATAGTCGCGCAGCGCAGACGCGGCCGCCGGGCGCCCGGCTTTCGTGTCTCCACCCAGCGTCTCGCTGTAAAGCGCCCAGGCGGCCCTTTAGCGCCCCGAGAGGAACCGGAAGAGGCCGGCCGCGTCGATCGCATCGGCGGCGGCTTTCAGATCGGTGGGTGAGTGGGTTCCGGCGCGCGGCAGGCGCTGGCGAATCGTGTCGCGCTCTCTCGCGAGGGCGCGCTGGCTGGCGGCCGCTTCACGGGCGGTCGCAGGCACGAGGCGCGCCTCATCGGCCAGCCGGCGATCGAGCACAGGCTGTGGTGCGCTGAGCAGGCGTTGGGCATCGAGCCGAAGGTCTGACAATGTCAGCCCCTCATCCTCGGAAATCTTCGCCCAGCGCGCGGGCAGTGCGGTCGCAAGATCGCGCTGGTGGCCAAGCGTGTCGCGCTGGGCGCCGAGTTGCTCGATCTCCACAGCCATGGCGGCTGGATCGATCGTCCCCTTCTGGCGCCCGGCCATCTCCGCGGCCGATGCGATGGTTGCATCCACATCATCCGCGTCCGGTTCGGACAGGATCTCGGCGAGCTCCTTGTCCGCGGCTTGGGCAGCATCACGGGCCTCGCATACATCATGGGCGGCGCGGCGCATCTCTGTGTCGAGGAGGCGGTCGACCAGATCGGCATCGGCTTCAGGATTTCCGACGATAGCGGCCAGCGCTGCCCGAGTCGGTGCGGCACGGGCGAGCACCGGGTCTTCGGGCAGATAGGGGCGAAGCGGGCTGTCCTCGGCATCGGCGCGGAACGCTTCGATGGCGCGCGCGAGCGCGGCGAGGTCCGTAGCGATGTCCTCGGCCTCGTCGGCGCGCAGCGGCGCCTTACGGGCTTCCCGCCAGAGCGTGGCGATCCGGTCGGCCTCGTCGAGCCGGTCGACGACCATGCGGGCGTCGCCGTCGATCTCGGTCCGGGTTTCCTTGTCGAGGGACTCGGGGGCGGCAATCCGCAGGCGTCGAATGTCGCGCGGCAGGCCATCTATGTGCGAGGCTGTCGAGATCGCGCGTCCAACGGCTTCGTGCACGGTCAGTCCGCATGCGTCGAGTTTGGTGGCGAGGGTGTCGAGATAGGCCTGCATCTCCGAGCGTCGCCGCGTGAGCGCCTCGTGACGGGACCGGTGCGCTTCGGCCGACCCGGCGGGCGGCCGCTCCATCCCCAAACGGTCTTCCAGGCTCTGAAAGACGGCGTCGCGCGAACCGCGGCCGGCTTGCAGCGGCAGGATGAACTCGCCGAGGCCCGCAGAGTCGAGGCGGTTGCGCACAACGTCGAGTGCGGTCAGCTTCTCGGCCACGAACAAGACCTTCTTTCCGTCCGCCATCGCCGACGCGATTAGATTGACGATGGTCTGGCTCTTACCCGACCCGGGAGGGCCTTCGATCGCCACGTTAGTCCCGTTGGCGACATCCACGAGAGAAGAGAACTGGGAGGCATCCGCATCCATGACAAGGCGCGGCACCCGCGTCTCCACCTCCGGGTCGTCGGTGTCATAGACCTCGGCATAACTGGTACCGTCTCCTCCAACGGAGGAGAGCATGGTTTCGATCAGTGGGCTCTCGACCACGTGGCCGTTGTCCGGATCGAGGTCGCGATACATGGCGATGCGAGAAGAGGGGAAGACACCGACCAGCGCTTCGCGGCGCACGGACCAGTGCCAGCCCGAGGGTGCGAGATCAGCCACAGCTTCGAGGTATTCCTCCACGGAGCCCTCTTCATAGGGCGGCAGCTCCAGGCCGAACTGCGCGCTGAGCGTCTGAGCGAGTGTCGTGTTCAGGCCGAGCTCGTTCTCGCCGCAGATGTGATATTCGGCCCCGGCCGGCGCTTTTTGCCGGGACATCCGGACTTCGAGCAGAAGCAGGGGCGAGCGCGCTGGCGTTCGCGATGAGCCGGGCTCATTCCATTCCAGGATACCGAAGACCGCGTGGAGCACGTTGACGCCGGTCTCGCGCTCGAAGGCGTGGCCACGGTCGTGAAGCGAGCGACCGACCCGGTCGAGTCGCTCGGGCAGCAGCAGTGTCTGGATGTCCGCGTCGTCGTGGCGCCCGTCTTCGGGGCTCTCGCTCCGCTCGGGCAGAATGTAGTCCGGAGAGATGCCGTGGTTTCGCGCATGCGCGGCCAGCGACGGGTTCTCCTCTGTCTGTCTTTCGGGCAGGCCAAGTTCCGCCCGCACCCGGTCCTTGAGCGCCCGCTCGAGGTCGAGCTCCTTCTGGGCGTAGTCGGAATCGGTCGGATCAAGCGCGGCCGAGTCCGCGAGATGCTTCTCGTCGGTAGCGCGGGCAATCTCGAGCGCGTCGAGGAATTCGTCAGTCTGTTCGTCGGGCAGCGGCTCGTCGATTGGCGGCAGGGCCACCAGCCGCATCGGGCGCTGGTTGTGAAGCCGCTCGGCCAGCACATCGGGCAACTCGTCAACGAAGCGAATTAGACTCGACGAGTTCTGGCGGAACGGGACCTGGATGAGTGGATTGCGGCGCGAACTGTCGAGGAGACGCGCCCGCAGATGCTGGATGCGGGATCGAACGATCTCGCCGATGCCCTGAGCTTTGCTGTCGCGGTTTTCTGCGGCGGCATCTTCTGCGGCGTCTTCGGCGAAATGGTTCTCGGTCATGATCCCTCCTGGTCTCTGAATAATGGATATTGGCCAGAGGCCTGATTGCCAAAAGAAAAGGCTGATTCATTGACAATATGGGGTGCGATTACATTGGTGAATGACAGAGGCGAGCCGGCGTTTTTGCTGCCTACCTCTGATAGGCGCTGATCACGCCAGAGGTGGCCCGACGCCCGGCGGCACGGCTTTTCGGCCAACACCATGAGCTGGACTGCACATAGGAGACCGCGCGGCATTGGGCATATTCAAGGCAAATCTGCTTGCAGCGCGCAAAGCTGATCCCGCGGATGCCGTCGGTGGTGAGGTCGCTGCCGAGGAAGTCGGTGCCGGGGAGCTCGACCATGCTCGGGCGGGCCGGTTGCGGCGTCTGTGCGAAGGGACATCCACGGACGAGTTCGGCCAGCCGCTCGTCGCGGAGGGTCTGCTGGAAGCCGAAGAAGATGTCGCCGCTCGGCGCAACGACACGTGCCCCAATTTCCCGCGCTGTCGCGACGGCCACGGCGAGGTGCGGTGGGATTTCGAAGACGATCCGTCCGCGCATGTTGCTGCGCTCGACGACATCCCATGACCGAACTGGATGCCAGGTGTCGTCGATCGCGATCTCGAACGCGTCGTAGGCGGCGAGTGCCGGCTCGTGGAGATCGGCCACGCCTGCCGTTCCGGCGTCGGTGCAGAAGAGAGTGAGAAAGCTGTCCCCGGTGATGGCGATCTGGCTCAGGCGCAGCGCTATGTCGCCGTTGACGTTTATGTATTCGGCGCGCTCATCGTAGATGCCATTCGTGACGACGCGCCAGGCTTCGAGATCTCGTTGAGGCACCCACAGGATGTCGTCATGCTCGATTACGGAGATCGCCTCGAACAGATCCGGTTCGACGCGGTGGGAGCGAAGATATTCCGAGAGGATGCCCGAGAGCGCCTGCCCGAGGGCCGCGCCCTGCTGACCGTCGAGATCGCTGTCGTATAGGCCGAACTGATGAATGCCGATACGCGCCCCCTCGGGGAGGTAGCGATAGTCGGCAGCGAGATAGGCATAGACGCAGGCGCTTGCGCAAACGGCGTTGGGCAGATCGGAGGAGCCCACTTGGGCGGAGACGATCGCGGGGATGTCGGCAATGAAGCCGCCGAGCTCCAGGCTTTCCATGAGAGAGCCGCCGGGGCTGTCGAACATGAAGAGCACGTCGCGGACATCGCTGGTGTCGGCCGCTTCGAGAGCCGTTCTCAACTTCTCGGTGTCGCCGGCGACGATCTCCCCGATTGCGGTGATGTGGAGGGTGGGCTCTCGTATCGGCCTGAGGTCGAGACGTTCAATGGAAAATTCCATTGCTGCGAGGCCGCCCGGCAAGAGGGAGAGGATAAAAACGATAAACTGGATTGCACTGCGCAAGAATTTCCCTCCGAGAAGGGCTCGGGTGCCAAGGATTGATCGGCCACCGCCCGAGCGGATTACTTTAACCTTTAGTGCCTGTAAGGCCGAAGGTCGACGATCGCAGATCCCTCCGGCGCTGATGCCAATCTAAAAGATCAGACCAGCGTTTTGGGACGTCCAGCAGCATCTACCTGGGCTTTTTTAACCACCGCTGAGACGATGGATGGACAACTCGCCATACTTCCCCGCGTCCTCCGAGAACGCTGCGATCGCTACTGACTGCAACCCGAGGTCTCTAACAAGCTCGGACAGTTCCGCGATCGACTCCTCCCAAGTGTCGGGGACGATAAGGAAGGCATGATGATGCGCGCGTGCTCGCAACGCAGCCATGGAAAGGATTTCGATGAGATACCTACGATGGCGCTTGCTGCGGTGCGCTTTGCACTCGATTGCCGCGGCAATCTTCCCATCACGCAAGACGGAGAAATCTGACGGCACCAAGGTATCCCTTGGACTTCTCACTACCTCGACATCGTTGCCGAGTTCGAGCGCTGCGGGGGTCTGGCGAAGGAACCGATAGACCTTCTCTTCGAACGCTTGGGCACGCTTAACCCGCTCATGGGCCGTGACGCCCCGTCCTCCCCCTGCGGCCTGCACATGCTCAAGCGCCTTGCGAAGGTCTCCGCGAGAGACCTCGCCAGAGAAAAATCTTGGCGTCAGCCTCTGGGCTAAGTCACTGGAAAGAATTGAGATCTGCGAGAGTGTCAGGACGCCAGTCATGGGAATGTCCGGATTTTCGTGTTCGAGCGCTTCCGGCGCATTCCGTTTCATCCAATTTACAGCTGCAAGAGGGTTCCTGAGGCTTGAGGGATCGACGCCGCGCAGCTTTGCCACGTGTGCAAGCACCTGGCTGCGATCTTCGAAACCAAACCGGGAAGGGTCGTCCAGCGAGGCGGAGAGCGCCTTTCCGAAGCCGATCCAGTTCCGGATCTTTGCGAGTGCCTCAAGGCTCGGATCTGATGTCATGGATGGAAGATAGCAAAAATGACTCACGGAAACAGCAGGATAATGTTTAGTATTACTAACGAATCAGGGTGTATGGCATGAAAATGGACCGGAAATCGCATCCGGTCGCGCGGAATGTTCAGAAGCGTGGGCAACTCAAGAAAGCTCATTATACTTCTGCTGGCGGCGCGCATCTGATGCAGCTGGAGAGCCGCTTGGAGGCGAGCGGAGCTATTGTCATGGGGCTCGATCCCAGGGTCCGGTCGCTCCGTCCGCAGCCCATGACCTTCGATCTCGCGACGGGACGAAACTATCACAGCGTTGACGCTCTTCAGCAAGCTGAGCGGCTCTACGGGTTTCGCGCAGTGAAATACACACCCGATTTCGAGGTGTGCCTGGGGAACTCCAAAGTGCTGGTCGAGGTCAAGCACCGCGAGTTGATCACCCTGAACCCAAAGATCCTCAGCTACCCGGAGATACTGGCGCGCTATGGCTATCGCCTCATCATCATCGACGATGTCTTCCTTGGGGAAACCTACGTTCAGAACCTACGGCTCTTAAACACTGCTCGCTGCACGAGAGCACCCGCCAAGAGCGACTCCGAGATGGTGGCATTCTGTGGCGCGGGAAAACCCTACGGCGACTTCAAGGCAGCGGGATTCAACGAGGCAAGTTTGCTGCGTGCCATCGCGGCGGGGCTACTCACCTGCGATGTGCGTTCGGCTCGCATCAATCACGACACGCTGATCTTCGCCACAGGAGACACAAGCGCACACCTGAAGGAGTTGCCCCTTGTCTGCCGCTAAGCTCGCCGCTCTTCATGGATGGCGTAGTTCGTGCCGACGCCGTTTCCGTCGGCGACCATCAGGATGATGTTGGTGGCTGGGTTTGTGTTCATCTGGCGGTCGATGATGGCCTGGATGGCCTCTTGACCGGCGGTGAACCATTCCGACGACGCTTGCGGCAGGTCATCCTGCGCAATTGCACCGGTGGCGACAAGCGCCATGACCGACGCGGCAAGATATGGCTTCAAAGACATTGGAGGCCCCTCTGGTTTCCGTGCGGCACGCTTAGGGGGCTGCCGTGACGATCACGCATCAGATTTGTATCAGGTGCGT
>NZ_FOCM01000023.1 GCF_900110115.1 Palleronia pelagia
GCTCCTCGGTGAACCGTGATCTCTTCATGCCGTCCGTCTCCTTGGTTGGGACGGACTCTACCTCAAACTGGAGGAGGAAACGGGTCTCAGGTCACGGCCCACATTCATGCGTTCAGGTCAGAATTCGAGGAGCTTCTCACGGCGGCCGACATTGATCGTCTCGTCGTTGTCGTGGACGATCTGGACAGATGCCTTCCCGCGACCGCCATCGAGACGCTTGAGGCGATCCGGCTGTTTCTTTTTGTACCGGGTGCAGCCTTTGTCATCGCCGCCGACGAGGGGATGATCGAATACGCCGTCAGGTCCCATTTCCCTGATTTGCCGCTGTCGTCTGGGCCGTCGACCTACGCCCGGAACTACCTCGAAAAGCTCATCCAGGTCCCATTCCGCCTACCTCCTTTGGGATACGTCGAAACCAAGATCTATCTGACGTTGCTGGTGGCAGGCAGTTCGCTCGACACCGGTTCGCCATCATTTGAAGCGCTACTTGACCTTGGCCGCGAGGCGTTGAGACGGCCCTGGGATGGGAACGGGCTCAGCCGGGGCGCGATCGAGGAGCGTCTGGGGACAGTTTCACCGGAGCTGGAGAACGCGCTCATACTCGCCGATCAGCTCGCGCTGCCGCTGGCTGAAGGCGCTCAAGGCAATCCGCGACAAATCAAAAGGTTTTTGAACACACTCAACCTCCGCCTCGCGATCGCGGACGCGCGCCGCATCGGCGAGGATGTGAACCCCGCTGTCCTTGCCAAACTCATGCTCGCGGAGCGTTTCAAGGCTGACTTCTTCGAAGGGCTTGAGGCGGAGGCGGCCGTTAGCGGCGCTTCGAAGACGGTCGCCGCACTCGAAGCCGCGCTTCGGACAGACGACGAGGAGTCCGAAAAAGCCAAGAAGCCGGCAGCCTCGAAGGGTGGGGACAAAAAGGAGAAATCCCCGGACGATGATCTCCTGGATAGCGAGTGGATCAGGCGGTGGGTATTGGTGGCTCCGGCGCTCGCGGATGAGGATCTGCGACCGTATCTGTTCGTATCGAGGGACCGCAAAGCCTTGTTCACTGCCGGTTCCAATCTCGCGTTGAAAGAGGATTGGATCGAGAAACTTTGCGGAAGCACCTTGGGTGCACGCGCGGCGGCAGTGGAAATCGCGAAGCTCACACCCGGAGAGGTCGAGCAGATATTTGACGTCGTCGCCGCTAGGATCAGGGCTTCTACAGATCTCAAGATACGGCCCGATGGCATCGAAGGCCTCGCGGAACTCTGCAAAATATCTCCCAATCTTCAAACGCCGACGGTTCGCCTCCTTGCTGACCTTCCAACCGGCCAGTTGGGTCCGTGGGCTGCCACGGGTTGGGAAAAAATCTTTACCAGTACAGAGGCCAAGCGCGAGTTCGCTAAACTCAAAGAGGGCTGGGCCAAGCTCGACGAGAACAAGCCGCTGCAACTCGCCGCAGGTGGTCGCAAGAGGAGGGGCGGGTAGTGGGAACGTCGAGTTCATATGGTGGACCGTCATCGGGCCTTGTCCCGGACTGGGTGGACGGCGTCGACCCTGGCATGGGCGGTGACGACGGAAGCGACAAAGATGGAAGCGCCGACAGTTCTGACGCTGACAATCCGGCTCCGAACGATGACGGGAGCAAGCCCGAGGCTCCGCCCACCGTCGCACCACCTGGGGGCAAGTTCACTTATCCTCGAGCACAGTTCACCCGGTTTACGAACGGGGGTGGGAGCAGGTCGCTCGGACGTGCTCTGAAGGGCTATGTCAGCGCCGCGGGCGGCGGTGCCGGTGCTGCGCGTCGGATGCCACACTCAACCCGGGTCGCATCCGGCGTCGCGGGGCTCGCGAGCGCGGTCGCGAACGACGGCGCCGAGGCGGCGCTCGCCCGATTCAACCTTCAAGACCTCGCGGGCCGTCCCGCCGCAGAGGTCTTGGAAGCGGTAGCTGAGGTCATCTGCCCGGATGGCGGGACGATCGACGAGTCGATCGCTCGTGACGCGATGCTCGAAGCCATCGCAGAGGTTGCGGAAGATGATCCCGGCGCGTTCGATGAGCTTTCAACGGATCAACTGGACGCATTTCTTTGTGACGTGATCACCCGAAGCGTTGTGACAAAGGTTCTAAACGAGATCGGGACGAACGCGTTACACGGATCGGCGTCAGATGCAGATTTCCGGGAGGCCGAACGCATTACGCGAGATTTTACGCAAGGGAGGGTGCGGGACGCGCTCGGTAACAGGTTCGATGCTGAAACACGTCCGACACAAACCGAAATTGATAGGAGCATATCGGAGGTTTATGCCGACACCTTCGACATGCTCGGCGCAGTTCTGGAGACCATGCAATGAGACGGAGCATCTTTGTACGGTTGGGTGGCAAGGACGAAGAACCTGCAAAGAGTACCGCCGACATCACGATCGATATGGTCGACAACTTTGGTGATCTCGACAGGGGACTAGGCCAGTTATTGGACCGGTTGTTCAAGTTGGGAGCGAGGCCAAGCGAGGCCGCGGTCGATCTAATGATCTTGGCGACGGCTGTGTATGCGGCTGATACCGGTGTGTCGCGGGTCAGATACGCCGATGATGGCTGGACGCGTATGATCGATCTGAGCGTTCCCGTGTCAGATCCGATGCTCTGGCGGAGCCGCCAAGACCACCTCTCAAGTATGCTTAAATTCCTGACCGGCGATCATTGGAGTTTCAGGTTTCGCGATAGACCGGATCACCTCTCATCCTTCACGAAACAACCAGAACAAATGGATCTCACGGACTTCACACAAGTGAGTCTCTTCTCGGGCGGATTGGATAGCCTCATCGGTGCCATTGACCTAATCGCTTCCGGGCAGCGTCCTCTGTTGGTTAGTCATTATTGGGACGGTGAGGCGTCCAGCGCGCAACGTCAGCTGCTCGAAGTATTGAAGGATCGTCACGAAGACGCCTTCGAGTCTGTTCGGGCCTATGTCGGCTTTCGAAAGAAGGATTTTCCGGAAGCTGGCAGCGACAACAATCAGCGGGCGCGCTCGGTCGTGTCTCGAATGCTGTGGAAATTCCCTGGCAGCGTGTTCCGGGCATGTGAAGGTTCGGCCTCTCAGGCGGCGAGGTCAAGGGACATGGG
>NZ_FOCM01000019.1 GCF_900110115.1 Palleronia pelagia
GACCTCGAACTCAGCGTCGATTTCGGCGCGATGGGCGACTTCGAGAGCAGCGACGTCTTCACGATGACCTACTCCATCGACGGCGCGGCCTTCCAGGACGCCTTCGTCTTCAGCGTCGACGAGAACGGCAGCGCCACCTACACGCTCGAGGGCGGCGCGAGCTTCGCCCTGGACGATCCGCTGCTGCTCGACGGCACCGTCCTGACCGACGACCTGGCGACCTTCATCACCGCGCTGGACGGCACCGGCGACGCGCTCACCCTGCGCGTCACCGCCGAGGCCGACGGCGGATCCGAGGCCCTCGTCTTCCAGAACATCGAAATCTCGGGGACGCCGGGCACGGCCCCGCCGTCCGATCCCGAGTTCAACATCGCGGTTGCTCCGGTCGAGGTGATCGAGGGCAATTCAGGCACGACGAGCGTGGTGTTCACCGTGAGCCGCACCAGCGGCGAGGGCGCGGCCTCGGTCGACATCGCCTTTTCCGGCACCGCCGACGCCGCGGACCTGGCGGACGGGCTGCCGACCGGCGAGACGCTGAGCTTCGCGGATGGCGAGCTCCGAAGGACCGTCACCATCGAAGTCAACGGCGACACGGAAGCCGAGGACGACGAAACCCTGACCGCCACGCTGTCGAACGCAACCGGCGCGGGGATCGACACCGATGCGGCCACCGCGACGATCCTCGACGACGACACCATCGACCTGATCTCGACGATCCAGGGCTCCGGCGCGACCAGCACGATGGTGGGCGAGTCGGTCCGGGTTCAGGCGATCGTGACCCGTCTCGCAAGCAACGGCTTCTTCCTCCAGGAGGAAGACGGCGACTCCGATCTCGACGCCACGACGTCCGAGGGGATCTTCGTCTTCACCGGCAGCACGCCTTCCGTGTCGGCCGGAGACCTGGTGGAAGTTGCCGGGACGGTCGACGAATTCTCGGGCGCCACGCAAATCGACAGCGTGACCGGGATCACCACCCTGTCAACCGGCAACGCGCTGCCCACCGCGGTGGTCTACGCACTGGGTGAGACCGATCCCGACATCCGCGAGAGCCTCGAGAGCATGCGGATCGAGCTGGTCTCGGGAACGGACGACCCGATCACGGTCGTCACCAACTTCAACCTCGACCGGTATGGCGAGATCGTGGTGGCGCCCGGCAACCAGTACCAGCCGACGCAGTTGTTCGACGCGCAGACCGAGACCACGCAGGTGCAGGAGCTGATCGCGCAGAACGCGGACAACCAGTTCATCATCGATGACGGGCTCAGCCGTTCAATCTCGAACCAGAACCCGGACGAGTTCCGCTTCATTCCTGTCAGCGACGCGCAGGACCTCAACGACAACGGGTACCTCGACGCCGGCGACGATTTCACCGCCGACGGGCCGACCCTGCGGCTGGGCTCCGAGATGACCGGCCCGGTGCTGGGGATCCTCACCGAGGCGGACGGCGACTACAAGATGGTGGTGGACGGCACGCTGCCCATCGATCAGTCCACAAACACCGGGGCGCGGGATGCCACCGCACCCGATGTGGGCGGCACCCTGTCGGTGGCAAGCTTCAACGTCCTGAACTACTTCACCACGCTGGGCGCGCGGGGAGCCGACTCGACGTTCGACTTCGAGCGGCAGGAGACCAAGATCGTCGCCGCGATCCGGGCGCTCGACGCGGATATCGTCGGCCTGCAGGAGATCGAGAACAACGGCTTCGGCCCGGGCTCGGCCACGGCAACGCTCGTCGATGCCCTGAACGAAGCCGAGGGCGCGGATGTGTGGTCCGCGGTCGATCCCACAGGCACCGGTTCCTCCATCGGCACCGACCAGATCACCACCGCGATGATCTATCGAAACGATGCCGTGACCGAGGTCGCCAGCGATTTCATCGTCTTCACCGAGGCCTCGAACGACGCGACATCGGACGCCGCGGCGCCCTTGGGTTTCCTGAACGATCCCGGCCAGCGCAACCGCCCCGCCGTCGCCGCCACCTTCGAGGAGACGGGCACCGGCGAGCGGGTGACGGTCGTCTCGAACCACTTCAAGTCCAAGGGCGACAGCGGTCTTGCGAGCCTGCTCGAAGAGGCGCCCGGACTGCTTGCGCGCGGGGAGATCACCCAGGCCGAGTACGACGCCTTCGTCAACGACCCGAACGTGGAACAGGGCAACGGCCAGGGCTACTGGAACCAGGTCCGGACCGATGCGGCGACGGAGCTGAAGGCGTGGCTCGAGGGAACGGGCGTCGACAGCTACGCGGACGGCGCGATCAGCGATCCCGATTACCTCATTCTGGGCGATCTCAACGCCTATGCGCAGGAGGACCCGGTGCAGGTCTTCACCGACGATCCGGATTACGACGACCTGGTCGACACCTTTATCGGGCAAGACAGCGCCTACACGTTCGTGTTCGACGGCCAACGCGGGTCGCTCGACCAGGGGATCGCCTCGTCCACGCTGACCTCGCAGGTCACGGGCGCCGCGGAGTGGCACATCAACGCGGATGAGCCGGACCTGTTGAACTACAGCTCCGAGTTTACCGACCCCGCGTTCTACGAGCCGAGCCTGTTCGGCGCGTCGGACCACGATCCGCTGATCATTGGGCTTGAGCTGGGCGATATGTTCGCCTGACGGCCATCCAGGGGGATACGGATGCGGCTCCGTGCCCAGAGCGGCAGTCGCATCCGTGATCCTGACACGATCGCGGGCTTTGTTCCGCGCAAGCCCGATATGTGCCTTCCCATGCCTTCCACGTGCATGAGGGGGATTTTTCGTTTTCCTTTCCCCAACGTCCGATGGCATGCTTTGTCCGTGGAGGAATTGCAGGACCAGCGCGGACACCGGAGCGGCTTGTAGAGACGCCGGTCTGCCCGAGCGCGCGGTGCGCGCCCTGCCCTCACCGGATTGCTTGGCCGATGAAGGCCGTCGAAGGGGAATTGACCATGAGCCTGTCATCGATGCTTGCGGCGCGAAACGCATCCGGACGGCCGATCCGCGTCGGTCTGATCGGCGGCGGCAAGTTCGGGTCGATGGTCCTGGCGCAGGCCCGCAGGATCGCGGGCTACCACGTGGTCGCGGTGGCCGACCTGGATGTCGGCAAGGTGCGGAAATCATTCGAGAGAACCGGCTGGGACGAGGCCGAATATGCGGCGACGGGCTTCTCCGACGCCATGGACAGCGGACGGACGTTCGTGACCGACGACGCAGCGGCGCTCTGCGCCTTCGACGGGATCGAATGCATCATCGAGGCAACGGGCCATCCGCTGGCCGGTGTGCGCCACGCGCTGAAGGCGATCGACGCCGGCAAGCACGTCGTCATGGTCAATGTCGAGGCCGACGTCATGTGCGGTCCGATCCTGGCGCAGAAGGCCCGCGAGAAGGGCGTGGTCTACTCGATGGCCTATGGCGATCAGCCCGCCTTCTGCTGCGAACTGGTCGACTGGGTGAAATCCTGCGGGTTCGAGCTTGTCTCTTCGGGCAAGGGCATGAACTTCTGCCCCGGTTATCGCTACTCGACGCCCGACACCGTGTGGGATTACTTCGATTTCACGCCCGAGCAGGTGAAATCGGGCGACTTCAATCCCAAGATGTACAACTCGTTCACCGATGGCACGAAGGCGGCGATCGAGATGGCCGCGATCGCGAACGCCACGGGGCTCGATTGTCCCGAAGACGGTCTCGCCTTCCACCCGGCGGGCCTTCAGGATCTGGCCGAAGTCTTCAAGCCAGTCAGCGAGGGCGGCCGTCTCGAGAAGAACGGGATCGTCGAAATCGCTGCCAGCCGCGAACCGGATGGCCGCGTGGTATTGAACAACATCCAGTACGGCATGTTCGTCACCTTCAAGGCACCGAACGAATATACGCGACAGTGCTTCAACCAGTACGGCCTTCTGACCGACAAGTCCGGCTGGTACGGCTCGATGTGGCGGCCGTTCCACCTGATCGGGCTCGAAACGTCGGTTTCGGTCCTGTCTGCGGTGCTGCGCGGCGAGCCGACGGGAACCTCGGTCGAATTTCGCGGCGACGCCGTGGCGACCGCGAAGGGCGACCTGAAATCGGGCGAATGGCTCGACGGCGAAGGCGGGTTCGCCACCTGGGCCAAGGCCATTCCGGCGACGCAGTCCACCCGGATCGGCGCACTTCCCATCGGGCTGGCCCACAAGGTGAGGCTCAAGCGCGACGTCCCACGCGACCAGATCATAACGCTGAACGACGTGGACCTTGTCGACGACCTGGACGTCGTCTCGGTCCGCCAAGAGCAGACGGACACCATGGGCCCCAAGGCGGCGGTGGCGGCATGAGCTACGTGGTCCTGCCGAGCTTCGAGGTCGAGGATGACAAGCTCGACGCCTTTCTCGCCGCCGCGCGCGCCGACGCCACCCAGTCGGTGGCAACCGAACCGGGATGCCGGCAATTCGACGTCTGCGTGGATCGGTCGACCAGCCCTGCAAGGGTCACGTTCTACGAGGTCTACGACGATCGCGCCGCCTTCGACGCGCATCTGGAGACGCCGCACCTCGCAGCCTTCAAGGAAAGCCTGCACCTGTGCACCGAGGGTCCCGTCTATTTCCTTGAGCGGGTTGCGCCGTAATCGGAAGCCCGCGCCTTTCCTGGCCCGCTCTTCATCGCGGAACCACGCTGAACGCACCCGACCGTACGATCCACTTTCGATCGTGTTGAAAGCCATGCCAGAGAACGCATTCTCAGCGCGTCCAGCTAGATCGTGCGCCCGCCATCGACTTCGAGAATGACGCCGGTGAGGAACTCGGCCTCGTCCGAGGCCAGGAACGCGGCGGCGTTCGCGATGTCGCGCGGCTCGGACAGGCGGCCCAGCGGGATGGTCGAGATGAACTTCGCGCGGTTCTCGGGCGTGTCGGGCATGCCCATGAAATTCTCCAGCAGCGCGGTCGCGCCCATGACCGGGGCCAGTCCACAGACGCGGATGTTGTCCGGCGCCAGCTCCACCGCCAGCGATTTCGTCATCAGGTTCGCCGCGCCCTTGGACGAGTTGTACCAGGTCAGGCCAGGACGCGGGCGGATGCCCGCGGTCGAGCCCACATTGATCATCACCCCGGGGTTCGCCTGGCGCCAGAGGGGTACGACTGCCTTGGTCATATGAAAGATCGACATGACGTTCACGTCGTAGAGCTTGCGGATCGTGGCCTCGTCGGTCTCCATCAGCGGAGCGTTCTTGTTGGACCAGCCAGCGTTGTTGACGATGGTGTCGATGCGGCCGAATTCCTCCATCACGCGGGCCACTGCCGCTTCGACCTGATCGCCCTTCGACACATCGCAGGTCACCGCGATCGCGCCATTGCCGATCCCGTCGGCGACCTTCTGCGCGCCCTCGCCGTTCAGGTCGACGACGGCGACACGAGCGCCTTCATCGGTGAATTTCTGGGCGATCCCCTCGCCGAACCCCGACGCCGCGCCGGTCACGAGGCAACACTTGTCCTTCAATCTCATCTCACTCACTCCCTCAAAATCAGACCGCGACGCGGTTCGGTTCGGTAATTTCCCCGCGCTCGATCACCAAGGTACGCTCGGCGAAGCTCTTCAATAGCGTGGGGTTCGATTCGGTGACCAGGACGGTCACGTCGCGGTCGATATCGCGCAGCCGTTTCAGCGCGTCGGCATAGCGATGGGCCAGCGCGGGGGCGAGCCCCTGGAACGGCTCGTCGAGCATCAAAAGCCGGGTGCCCAGCATCAGCCCACGTCCCAGCGCCACCATCTTCCGCTGTCCGCCCGAAACGGCGCCGGCGGGACGGTCGGCCATTTCCTTCAGCTCGGGCAGGACCTGATAGACCTTGTCGAGCCGCGCGGACCGGTCCGCGGACGACAGTCCCGCGACCTCACCCGGCAGCAGCACGTTCTCTTCGACCGTGAAGCCCGAGAACAGGCGCCGGTCCTCGGGCGCGTAGCCGATGCCGAGCGCCGGGCGGCGCGAAGGCTCGACCTTCGTGATGTCGTTCCCGTCGACCAGGATCTGCCCGCGCACGTCGGTAAAGCCCATGACGCTGCGCAAGGTCGTGGTCTTGCCCGCGCCGTTGCGGCCGATCAGGGCAATGGTCTCGGACGCGTCGATCCGAAGGGTCAGGCCCCGCAGGATCGGCACCTTGCCGATGAAGGCGTCGGCATTACGGAATTCCAGCATCAGGCGGCCTCCTCTCCGATCACGTCGCGGATCACGTCGGGATGGGCCAGGATCTCGTCCGGGGTTCCGCGCATCTGCACCTCGCCCGCGTTCCAGACCGCGACCTCGTCCGCGTAGTTCTTCACGATGCCCATGTCGTGCTCGACGAAGACCGAGGTCACGTCGGCCCGCGCCAGCGCCTTCACGAGGATGTCCATGATCTCGAACTTCTCGGACGACGCGACGCCGGATGTGGGTTCGTCCATCAGCAGAAGCCGCGGCTTCAGCGCCAGCGCCACCGCGATGTCGACCAGCTTGCGCCGCCCTTCCGACAGGGCGTCGACGCGGGCATCGGCCACATCGGCGCACCCGACGAGGTCCAGAAGCTCGCGCATCTCGTCGCGCTCGGGCTGCGCTTCCATCTGTAGAAATGGTGACTGGCGCCCTTCGCGGGCCGAGACGGCGATCAAGAGGTTCTCCATCGCGGTATGTTCCGAGAACAGCTGCGGGATCTGGAACGCCCGCGCCACGCCCCGTTGCACGATCTTGCGCGGTGGCAGACGGGTGACGTCTTCGCCCAGAAAGAAGACCTGACCGCGCGACGGCTTCAGCCACCCGGTGCAGATGTTCAGAAACGTGGTCTTGCCCGCGCCGTTGGGTCCGATGATGGCAAGGTTCTTGCCCTCGTCGATGGTCAGGTTCACCCCGTCGGCGGCCACAACGCCACCGAAGCGGATCTCCAGATCGCGGGCTTCCAGCAGATGGGTGCTCATGAATGGACCTCCTTCGCGGCAGGCTTGCGGTTGGCAGACGGGGCGTCGCGGCGCGACAGCCGGTTCGCCAGCCCCTCGTAGATGCCGGCCAGACCGCCCGGCGCGAACAGAATCACGGCCAGCAGGAACACGCCCAGCACCAGTTGCCAGATATCGGCGGCGAAAGCGGCGGCATAGGCGCGCACGACCTCGTAGGCGACAGCGCCCACCACGGCCCCGGGGATCGAGCCCGCGCCCCCAAGCACCGCGATGAAAACCATCTCGCCCGAGCGGATCCAGTAGGCATAGCTGGGCGTCACGATCCCCTGCGCCACCGCAACGAGGATGCCTCCGGTGCCGCAAAGCGCGGCCGACAGGACATAGCCTTTGAGCAACGTGGTCCGGGCCGAGATCCCCAGATATTCGAGCCGCGTTTCGTTCGTCTTCACCGTCTGGAACAGCTGCCCCACCGGCGAGCCGAGGAAGCGCAGGACGAACCATCCCAGCGCGACGGTCAGGCCCAGCGTGACGTAGAACAGCAGAAGCTCGAACGGCGCGCGCTCCAGCGACAAACCCAGGACCGAGGGGCGCGGCAAGCGCAAGCCGTCCGCTCCGCCGGTGTAGTGATAGAATTTCTCGAGCACCGACCAGAAGATCATCGAGAATGCCAGGTTCAGCATCCCGAAGAAGATCCCGCGATAACGGACGACGAAGAGGCCCACGATCAGGCCTGACACGGCCGCGCCCAGCGTGCCCGCGATCAGCAGCACCACGAGATCGTCCAGCGAAGAGGCGGCGACGAAGGCGGCCGCGTAGGCGGCGATGCCGAAGAACAGCGCGTGGCCGAAGCTGACCTGCCCCGCCCGAAGCAGGAGGGTCACCCCCATGACGGCGATGGCCTTGGCCAGCGCCAGCGTCAGAAGGATCTGCAGCGCGGGCGCGGTGAAGGGGATTGTGGCGATCAGCAGAAGCGCGATGGCGGGCAGGATGTGTCTGATGGTCATGGTGCGCTCCTCAGATCTTGCGGGCGGCGGGGCTGCCGAACAGGCCTTCGGGGCGAACCAGAAGCACGGCCAGCATTATGAGATACGGGACCAGCACTTGCAGTTCGGGGAAGGTATAGGTCGCCGCCGAGCGGCCGAGCCCGATCAGCAGCGCCGCGATGGCCGCACCCTCGATCCGGCCCAGGCCCGCGGTAGCGACAACCGCGAAGCTCAGGACGATCATCTCGGCCCCGATCCCCGGCAGAACGGAGGTGGTGGGCGAGGCGAGCGCACCGCCCAGCCCGGCCAGCCCCGCGCCAACCACGAAGGTCAGAAGGTAGACGCGGTTGGCGTCGATGCCGATGGATTGCGCGGCCTCGCGATCCTCGGTCACGGCGGTGATCAGCCGGCCGGTCAGCGTCTTGCGCAGGAAGACCCGCAAACCGATCAGCGTCAGCGCAGCGACGACCGGTAGCAGGATCAGCTGGTAGACCGTGTAGTAGACGCCGAAGACCTGGATATTGCCCAGCATCTGCAGGGCCGAGGCCTCGAAATAGGGTTGATTGCCCCAGACCAACCGCTGCACGTCCTCGAGGATCATGAAGACCGCGAAGGTGACCAGCAGCTGCAGCACCTCGGGCTTGTGATAGATCCGGCGCAGCAGCAGGTACTCGATGGGGCCGCCCAGCAGGATACCGACCAGCGCGGCGGCGATCAGCATCAGCGGAAAGGCGAGGATCGGCGCAAAGCCGGCGGCGAAGATCGCGCCACCGATGGAAGCGGTGAGGTAGGCCCCGATGGCATAAAGTGAGCCATGGGCGACGTTCAGGATCCGCAGCACGCCGAAGATCAGGGTCAGTCCGACCGCGACCATGAAGACAAGCGCCGCGTAGGAGAGACCATCGAAAATGGCCAAGAGCACGATCGTATAGTCCATCGGAATGCTCCGGATCAGGGGCGGTCAGGCAAGGCCCGGCGACACGCGCCGGGCCCCGGGTCGTGTCTCGAATGCTGTGGAAATTCCCTGGCAGCGTGTTCCGGGCATGTGAAGGTTCGGCCTCTCAGGCGGCGAGGTCAAGGGACATGGGTCCGAGGGGCTGAGAGAGGGTCTCCCATCCGTCGACCTTGCGCATCTGGATCTGGCCGGAGGCGAGCAGCGCCCACAGCAGCATGGGCACGGTCTCTGCGCATGGCAGCACGGTCTGCGTCTTGATGCGGCGCCGAAATTCGCCGTTCAGCCGTTCGATGGCGTTGGTCGTGCGCGCGGATTTCCATTGCGTCGGATCGAGCCGTGTGAAGGTGAATAGCCGGTCGCCTGCTTCTTCCAAGCTGTCGG